>CAVZUZ010000001.1:0-116424 GCA_963778565.1 Thermoanaerobaculaceae bacterium
TTGACCGTGAGGCCGAGATCGGACTCTACGTCACCCTCCTCTATAGGCTCCGTCGGGAAAGTCGCTCCGCCGGTCGGTGCGGGGCAGCCGTCGCGGGCGGGCGTGACCTCGATGTTCTTCCCCGGCGTCACCCCCGAAAAGCCGGTCATCTTGGATGCCTGGCACAGATAGCAACTGATGTTGCGGTCGAGCGGATGGCTGGAGATGCGGGCGCGCGGCGCGCGGGTAGAAGCGCAGCAGGTCGATGCCCCAGGTCTGTTCCCTTCGGCCCGCGGGAAACGCAGCGATTCCTTCAGGGCACGGCGATCTCCACGACGAACCCGGTCGCGTTGATCTGGCCGGCGCAGACCCACATGGCATTCCACGAGTCGTCCTCGCGGCCGCGACGTCGTCCTGGATCATGTCCATCTGCACGCCGAGCGGATTGAAAAAGAATTCGAAAGCGCGCCGCTCGTCGTTGAAGGTGTCGAGGACGATGCCCACGAAATCGTCCTGAAGGCGCGGTCGCGGTCCAGGAGGTGGGCGCGGATCGCCGAAGGCTCGGGATCGTGGGCGCGGAACCCTACATATAGATGATTGCCGTCATAGGTCAGGAGGGTCTCCTCGTTCTGCAACTGCCGTCGGGCGGCAGGTTCTCCTTCGGCCGGGTCTCGTACTTGGTCGACCACCGCCGCGTCCTGCCAGGCGGCTTCGTCGAGCACGCCGTCGATGGTGATGGGCGAGGTCGCCCGCTCGACGCGATAGGCCGGACGCTCGGACCGCGCCGGGGCGGTTGCTTGTTGCCGCGCCGCGAGCGGCGAAGCGAGCGCGAGGCAGCACAGATGCAACAACTCTCCATCTCCCGTTCATCATCCCTCCTGCACGAAAGCCTACGTTACTACTGGGGTAGTACGTGGAACCGGCCGATTGGTTGCAGGCCGGTTTCTCGCCGATTTCTCCTTCTTAGACGCGCGGGTGCGGCGATCGGTTTGCCGGGAGACAGGCCGATCGGAGCTAACCTCTCGCCGGACGCTGCGTTGAAGAGGATCGAATGGAACGCGACGAGACCATGCTGGTGGAACGAGCCCGAAAGGGAGACGCCGAAGGCTTTCCGGGAGCTGGTGGTGTGCTACAGCCCGAGGCTGTTCCGGCTCGCCTGGCGCATCACCGGCGACGAGCAGAGCGCCGAGGACGCGGTCCAGGAGACGTTCCTGCGGGCGTATCGATCGCTCGGCCGCTTCGACGCCCGCGCCCAGCTCGGCACCTGGCTCCACCGGATCGCGGTGAACGCGGCCCTGGACCTCGCCCGCAGGCAGGAGCGGCACCGCTCCCGCCACGAGGACTGGTCCCAGGGCTCGGCCGGCGAGGGACGAGACCTTTCCATCTTCCGATCCAGGACCGGACCGGATCGCCCTCAGCCAGGAGATGGAGCGCGCCGTGCGCTCGGCCCTGGCCGGGCTGTCGGCGATGGAGAGGACAGCGTTCGTCCTGCGCCACTTCGAAGGCCGGTCCATCGCCGAGATCTGCGATCAGCTCGGGCTGGGGGGTGAGCGCCGGCAAACAGGCGGTCTTCCGCGCGGTCAAGAAGCTGCGCCGCGTGCTGGAGCCCCTGGTCCAGATCACAGGAAGCTGGGTACGATGAATCAACTCGAAGACGACGACCTGATCCTCTATCTCTACGGCGAGGCGGAAGACCCCGAAGCCGTGCGGCGGCAGATCGAGGCCTCGGAGGAGCTGCGCTCCCGCTGCGAGATCCTGCGCCGGGTGCTGGGCGTGGTGGACGCCGCCGCCGTTCCCGAGCGCGGAGCGTCTTACCGCGCCGAGGTCTGGAGCGGCTCGCGCCGCGGCTCGCGGAAGAGGACCGTGCCGGCCGGGTGATTCCCTTCCGGTCGCTCCTCGCTCGATCCCCGTTCGAAACCGGCGGGCGGCCGGCTGGCCGCGGCGGCCCTGATCCTCCTCGCCGTCGGCTTCACGCTCGGCCGCGCGTGGCCGTCCCGGCCGGCGCGCTGCCTCAGGAGGCCAGGGACCGCATCCTGCTCGCCACCGTCGCGGCCCACCTCGAGCGCTCCGAGCGGCTGATCGCCGAGTTCGCCAACGCTCCCGGCACGGTCGATCTCTCGGCCGAAAGCGCCTGGGCGCGCGACCTGCTCGCCGCCAACCGCCTCTACCGCCAATCCGTCCGCCAGGCCGGACGCCAGCGGCTGGCCGTGGTGCTCGACGACCTGGAGCCGTTCCTGCTCGACCTCGCCCATGCGGAGGCCGCGCCGCCGGCGGAGGAGATCGCGGCCATGCAGGAGCGGATCGCCTCCCAGGCCCTGCTGTTCAAAGTGCGCGTCGCGAGCGACCGCCTGGATCCCCGAAAAGCAGACTCTTTAGGAGAAACCCTATGTTGCGGAAAACGCGAAAGACCCTTCTCTACCTGTGGCTGGGCGCCCTGCCCATCCTGTCCGGTTTGAGCTTCGTGTCCTGGACGGCCCTGGCCGCCGGGGACGCGCAGAAGGACGAGCTTTACCTCGAGGCGCGCAAGGACCTCGACGCCGGACGCTGGAACGCCGCCGTCGACAAGTTCGGCCGGGTGGCCGAGCGGAAGGGCGCCGACGCCGACGCGGCCCTCTATTGGAAGGCCTACGCGCAGAAGAAGGGCGGGCCGAGCGGCGGACGCCTTGGCGAGCCTGCGGCAGCTCGGCGGCGCCTATCCCAAGAGCGGCTGGCAGGACGACGCCCGCGCCCTGGAGCAGGAGATCCGCGGGGAGACGGGGCAGCGCCCCGATCCGTCAGCCGAAGCGGACGAGGAGCTGAAGCTCTACGCCCTCAACGGCCTGATGGGCTCGGACTCCAAGCGGGCCGTTCCCATGCTGCTCAAGTTCCTCGAGGGGAAGCACTCGCCGCATCTCGAGGAACAGGCCCTCTTCGTGCTCTCCCAGAGCGATTCGCCCGAGGCGCAGAAGGTCCTGGTGGAGGTGGCCCGCGGCTCCCGCTATCCGGAGGCCTCCAGCGCAAGGCGATCGAGTCGCTGGGCGTCTCCGGCGATCCGGAAGCCGTCGCGGCGCTGGCCGAGATCTACGCCTCGACGGCCAATCCGGGGGTCAAGATGAGGATCCTCGACGCATACCTGACCGCCGACGAGCGCGGCCGCGTCTTCGCCGCCGCCCGCGACGAGAAGGATCCCGCCATCCGGCGCAAGGCCATCGACCTGCTCGGGCCCATGGATGCCACACAGGAGCTGCGCCAGCTCTACCGCAGCGAGAGCTCGCCGGCCATCCGGATGGCGATCCTCGACAGTCTCGCCGTGGCCGACGACGCCGGGGCGCTCATCGAGATCGCCCGCGACGAGAAAGAGCCCTCGCTGCGCCGCAAGGCCATCGAGGGTCTCGGCATCAACGATTCGCCGCAGGCCACCGCGGCGCTCAAATCCATCTACGCCGGCAGCACCGATGGCGGAGTGCGCCGCGCCGTGATCGAGGGCCTCTTCATCCAGGACAACGCCAAGGCCCTGATCGAGCTGTTTCGCACCGAGAAAGACCCGGCGTTGAAGCGCGAGATCGTCCAGAAGCTCGGCCTCATGGACTCCGACGAAGCGCTGGAGTTCCTGGGGAAGCTGTTCGGCGACTGAACGATCCGATCTTATTGGAACCCGAGGTGAATACCATGAGACTCCAGATACCGTTCCTGACCATGTTTCTCCTCGCTCCCGCGCTGACGGCCCAGACACCACCGGTCGCCAACGCGAAGCTCGAGACGGCCTCGGCCGCCGCCGGTCTCGAAGCCGCCGTGAACCAGGCCGGCGCCCGCGGCCAGGAGCCCGTCTGGGTCGCCTGGACGGTGCCGATGATTCCCAACCAGCGCTTCCTCTGCTGCCTCAGCCAGTCGGGCCGGAAGAGCTGGACCCAAACCACCTGCCATCTCGAGGGAAAGAACCAGAGCTGGGGCGGCACCAACGACGTGAAGGTGCCTGCAGACCAGGATCTGCTGGTTCTGGTGCGCCTGAGCGACCGGCAGGTCGACAAGGTCAGGTCCTATTCCGCGGCCTGTTCGGTCGACGCGGACGGCCGCCGCCTCGTCTGGCTGGGAAACGTCAAGCCGGAGGAGAGCGTGGCACTGATCGCCAAGGTCGCCCGCAGACGGGACGATCAAGCAAAACCCGGCGAGGAGGCCCTGGCCGCCCTTTCCCATCATCGCAACGCGCGCGCCGACGAGGCTCTGGAAGAGATGGCCTCGGCGCCCCACTCCCGCAAGTTGCGCGAGGAGGCCCTGTTCTGGATCGGGCAGAACCGCGGCGAGCGCGGCGCCCGGTTTCTCGGCCGGGTGATCGATGCCGATCCGGATGGGGACATCCGCGAAAAGGCCATCTTCTCCCTGAGCCAGAACGAGGCGCCCGGAGCGGCCGACGCCATCATCCGGGCCTCGCGGGAGGATCGCAGCACCGAGGTCCGCGGCGAGGCCCTCTTCTGGCTGGCGCAGATGAACGATCCCAGATCACCCGACGCGATCCTCCAGGCGATCGACCGCGATCCGGACCTGGAAGTCAAAAAGAAGGGGGTGTTCGCGCTCTCCCAGCTCGATAAGGGCCGCGGCATTCCGCTCCTGGTTCGGCTCGGCCGGGAAGGCCGCCCGCGCGAGATCCGCAAGGAAGCGCTCTTCTGGCTCGCCCAGTCGGACGATCCCGCGGCGCTGGAGTATCTCGACAAGGTGCTGAACGAGTAGGGCCCCCCGCCCGAGCCCTCACCCCTGCCCCTCTCCCGCCCCCTCCCTTCCCACCTCACCGGGAGAGGGGAAAAGGGCGAAACGAGAACAGAGTCTTCTCCCGAGGTGGTGCAGGGAGGGGACGGGAGAGGAATTCTTCTTTTGTTTTTCTCCCTCCTCTCCCGGGGAGGTGGGCAGGGAGGGGGCGGGAGAGGAGGGCCGGGGAGGTGAGGGGCCGGCGGCGCGGCAGCGTATCGATTCAAGAGACTCTGGGGATCGGATACGCTTCCCTCCATGATCGACGCCAAGACCGAGCCCGCCACTCCGGCCGAATCCCACGCCCACCCTCTCGAGCTCGACGCGGACGAGATGCGCTCCCTGGCGGAGGCGGCTCTCGACCGCGTCGTCGCGCATATCGGGTCGTTGCCTGAGCAGACCGTCTCCGACACCCGGGGCGGCTTCGAGCTGGCCCGCTCCCTCGTCGAGCCGATGCCCGAGGCGGGCGCACCGGTTTCCGAGCTCCTCGACCTGATCTTCGACCGCGCGGTGCGGCCGACGCTCAATACGGCGAGCCCGGGCTATCTCGCCTACATCCCCGGCGGCGGCCTCTTCCACGCCGCGGTGGCGGACCTGATCGCCGACTCCATCAACCGCTACACCTCCATCTTCACCCCCGCTCCCGCCCTCGCCCAGCTCGAGGCCAACGTCGTCTCCTGGTTCTGCCAGATCGCCGGCTATCCGCCCGAGGCGCGCGGGACGCTGACCAGCGGCGGCTCGCTCGCCAACTGGACCGCGCTGGTGACGGCGCGGCGCGAGCGGCTGCCCGAGAGCTTCCTCCGCGGGACGATCTACGCCTCCGATCAGGTCCACTACTCGGTGGCCAAGGGGGCGATCCTCGCCGGCTTCCCGGAAGCCAACGTCCGCGAGGTGCCTTCGGACGAGCTCTTCCGCCTGCGTCCGGACGCCCTCGCGGCCATGGCCGAGGCGGACCGCCGCGACGGATTCGAGCCGTTCCTCATCGCCGCCAGCGCCGGCACCACCAACACCGGCGCCGTCGACCCCCTGCCCGAGCTGGCCGATCTCGCCGCCCGGCTGGGTCTTTGGCTCCACGTCGATGCGGCCTACGGCGGCTTCTTCCTCTTGACGGAAGCGGGGCGGCGGTCGATGCGCGGCATCGAGCGGGCCGACTCCATCGTTCTCGATCCTCACAAGGGACTGTTCCTCCCCTACGGCACCGGCGCGGTCCTGGTGCGCGACGGCCAGGCCTTGAAGCGGGCTCACAGCCTGACGGCGGACTACATGCCCGGGCTGCAGGACGATCCAGACCGGGTGGATTTCTCGCAGTACTCGCCCGAGCTTCTCACGGCCGTTCCGCGGCCTGCGGGTGTGGCTGCCGTTCAAGATGCACGGCGCCGGCGTCTTTCGCGCCGAGCTGGAGGAGAAGCTGGCCCTCGCCCGGCTCGCCGCGGACCGGCTGCGCGAGATGGAGGGGATCGAGATCCTCGCCGAGCCGCAGCTCTCCCTCCTGCTTTCCGGCTCGCGCCAGCCGGCATGCCTGAGGAGGCTCGACGGCCTCAACCGCCGTTTCATCGAACGGATCAACGCCCGTCAACGGGTGTTCCTCACCGGCACCCGGCTCCGCGGCCGCTTCGCCCTGCGCATCTGCGTCCTCTCGTTCCGCACCCATCAGGACCGTATGGAGCAGGCGCTGGAAGACATCGCGGCGGCGCGGAGGGAGGTGCTTGCCCGCGCGACCTCACCCCCTGGCCCCCTCTCCTGAAGGAGAGGGGGAAACTGCAAAACAAAGCCCCTCTCCTTCAGGAGAGGGGTTGGGGTGAGGTCGAGACGGCAAAGACGGTGGGGTATGGGTCTACACCGGCGGCTTCTGCTCCTCCGGCTTCTGCTCTTCCGGCTTCTGCTCGGCAGGCGGCTGACCCTCAGCCGGTTTCGGCGGTTCCGGCTGGCCGATCGACACCAGCTCGACCTCGAAGACCAACGTGGCGTTCGGGCCGATGACCCCGCCGGCGCCCCGCTCGCCATAGCCCAGCGCGGCCGGAATGTAGAACTTGTACTTCGAGCCGACCTTCATGAGCTGCACGCCCTCGGTCCAGCCGGGAATGACCTGGTTGAGGACGAAGGTCGCCGGCTGGCCGCGGTCGACGGAGCTGTCGAACTTGGTGCCGTCGATCAACGTGCCCGTGTAGTGCACGGTGACGGTATCGGTCGCCTTCGGCGTCGGGCCGGTGCCCTCCGTCAGGACCTCGTATTGGAGGCCGCTGGCGGTCGCCTTGATCTCCTTGCGCTCCTTGTTCTTGGCCAGGAACGCCTCGCCCTCGGTCTTGTTCTTTTCGCCGGCGCCCTTCTGCTTCTCCTGCTGCTGCTGCATCACCTGCTGCTGAAGGCTCTGCATCGTGGATTGCATCTCGGCGTCGGTGAGCAACGGCTGGCCGCCGCCGAGACCGTCCCGCAGCCCCTGGATGACGAGCTCGGTGTTGACCTGGACGTCATTGCTCTTCAGCGAACGGCCGAGATTGATACCGATGGCGTAACTGGCGCGGTCCTGCAGGGACTCCAGCTTGCCCGTGCTGGGTGGTGCAGGCTCCTTGCCCGTGCTCGGGGTCGTGGACGGCGGGATCTGCTCGGCGAGAGCGGGCTGCTGGGCCGGCTGGCCTGACTGTTGGGCGCCGGCCGTCATCGCTGCCGCGACGAGCAGCACGGCGGCGAGAGTCACGAGCTTTCTCATACGGTTCTCCAAACGTTGGATGATTCCTTCATGGGAGACGGTGAGCGATCGCCCGTCTCCGGCGAATCCGGTAATCTTACCCTACCCGTGCCAAAGGAGCACAGCATTGAACAGGGATAGCTGCCGTCTGGCGGGAGTCCTCTTCCTGCTTGGAATCTCCGGCCTGGCCACCGCCGTTCCGCTGCGGGCCTGGCAGGCTCCGTCTTCACCACAGGCCCTCCCAGCGCAGCCATCGCTGACGCAGCGGCTCCAGGTCATCCTCCGCGCCCGCATGCCCGCGTCGGGCAAGCCGCCCGAGTTGCAGGCGGACGGCTCCGCCTTCCGCGCCACTCCGCACCTGCCCTGCTTCTACGAGCGCCGGGGCTTCGCGCCCGCCTGGATCGGAGACGCGGGTCTGCGGCGGGAGGCAGACGAGCTGGTTATGGCGACCGCGGAAGCCGCCGGCGATGCTCTGCATCCCGAGGACTATCACCTGGCCGATCTTCGCCAGCGGGTGGCGCGGGCGCGCAGTTATCCCACTCCGGCCGACCTCGCCGAGGCTCGATCTTGGACTGACCGACGCCTTCCTGCGCCTTGCCGCCGACCTTGCCCACGGCAGGGTCAACCCGGAGCTGATCTACTCCGACTGCGCGATCGACGTTCCCGAGGTCGACCTCCCGGGCGCTCTCGAGAGCGCCCTCGCTGCCGGCGGCGTCCGGCAGGCGCTCGCCGACCTTGCGCCCGCTCACGCCGGCTATCGCGCCCTCAAGCAGGCCCTCTTCCAATACCGCGCGCTCGCCGAGCGGGGTGGCTGGCCGGCCGTGCCTGCCGGCCCTCCCTTGCGCCTCGGCGACAAGAACGAGCGGATCGCGGCCCTGCGCACCCGCCTGGAGGCCTCCGGCGACCTGGCACCACCACCTGATCCGGCCGGCGCGACCAGCGAGAGAGACCTCTTCGATGCTCCCCTGGCAACCGCCGTGCGGACCCTCCAGGAGCGGCAGGGGTTGGACGCCGACGGCGCGGTCGGTCCGGCCACCCTCGAGGCCCTCAATGTTTCCGCCGCGGAGCGCGTGCGGCAGATCGAGATCAACCTCGACCGCTGGCGCTGGCTGCCGCGCGACCTGGGCGAGCGCCACGTGATGGTGAACATCGCCGGTTTCGCGCTGGAGGTGGTCGAGTCCGGCAAACCCGCACTCTCCATGCGCGTCGTCGCCGGCAAGCCCTCCAGCAGCACCCCGATGTTCTCCGGCACGCTGGGCCACCTCGTGCTCAATCCCTACTGGAACGTGCCGCCGGGCATCCTGAAGAACGAGGTCCTGCCGAAGGTGCGGCGCGATCCCGGTTACCTGGCGCGGCAGAACATGGAGATGCTCCCCGGCGGCCAGGTGCGGCAGAAGCCCGGCCCCAACAACGCCCTGGGGAAGATCAAATTCCTGTTCCCCAACCGCTTCAACGTCTACCTGCACGACACGCCGTCGCGGTCGCTCTTCAGCCGCTCCATGCGCACCTTCAGCCACGGCTGCATCCGCGTCGAGAAGCCCATCGATCTGGCCGAGTACCTGCTGCGGGACGATCCCGGGTGGACGCGCCAGAAGATCGAATCGCTGCTCGGCGACGGCAGGGAACGCTGGATCGCCGTTCCCCGCCCCCTGCCGGTCCACATCGCCTACTGGACCGCCTGGGTGGACGGCGCGGGCGTCATGCACTTCAGGAAGGACGTCTATGGCCGGGACGGGCCGCTGCTGGAGAGGACGGCTGGCGAGGCGGCGGCTCCCTGAGCGCCTTTCCTCCCCCGCCCGAACCCTCACCCCCGGCCCCTCTCCCGCCCCCTCCCTTCCCCCCTCACCGGGAGAGGGGAGGAAAACGAAACAAGAAGTGAAAGGGCTGGGTCCAGAGACTTCGTCTTTGCCTTCCACGCCGGAGTTTTTCGTAGGGGTGGGGCTTGTCCCCGCCCTGGAACGTTGCGAGGGGAACAAACCCCTGCCCCCTACGAAAAGGTTTCTGGGAGGAGGCGGTCTTTTCTTGCCTTCTCCCCTCTCCCGGTGAGGGAGAGTGGCTTGTCGTAAGTGTCTGATCTGACACAATTTATCGTCCTTATCATATACAATAGGTAACATCCAGGTGACACAACTAACAGCCGAACCGTTCCGACAATCTCATGCAGTCTCAGGATAGCGCAGACCCTCTCAGTTCGGGCGCTGCCTCGGACGCTTCCGCCTTTTCCACGCCGCCGCGGCGCGACGCCATCAGGGGCTGCATGCTTCGGGTACAGCGCCGCAAAGTCGAGCTCGGCACCCGGTCCGACAATTGGCACTCGCTGGCACTCGATCCTCGTGGTCGACACCCATGTCTCGACCTCGCTGCAGTCGGCGAATCCCTTCTTGAGCTGGAGGCCGAAGCCGCCGACTCGTTGCCGACCTCTCGGCACCACCCTGCACTCGGTTTTGCTGGCTCACCGCATCGTCATCTATACCGGGTGCCGTCATCGCGAGGGGCTTCTCCATGGCAGCCCAAGATGCCGGCGAAGCTCACCGTACAAGCGTCCTGCGACGGCATTTCGGGATAAACACAGTGTGGTATTTGCACTCCCACCTCGTGTGGCTCAAACTCTCCGTCTTGGTCCATCGTGGACCTTCCTTTCGCGTGCTTGGCGGCTAACGATCGGAAGTCTCTACGATGGACAACCCCCTTAAACGTCAAACTTCTACTGCCTCCCCGGCAGAGCCGGGGGACTCTCTACTACCGGCTAGAACGAAAACGTCGTCCCCCATAGCACTTGGCCGTTGGTGGTCCAGCCAGGATCGACCACGTTGTAGAGGGCGAGCAGGCGGAGGTCGAGCCTGAAGCCGACCCGCGGGCGCCAGCGGTAGTCGATGCCGAAGCCGAGGGTCGCCAGTGGCCCGGTGTCGGAGAAGCCGATCGTGTTGTAGTGGGCGACCCCGACACCGGCGAGCACGAACGGCTGCACGCTGGGCGAACCCGGCAGGTGACGCACGACGTGGAACTGCCCGCTCGCCAGCAGGGCCTCGTCGGTGCCGTCGTCGGTAAAGGCGACGCCGACCTCGGACTCCCAGCTCCACACCGTGCGGAAGTGGTTGCAGTAGCGGAACCCGGTGTCGAAGCCCGAGTTGTACGAGGCCGAGCTTCTCGGTCAGCAGGCCGCCCACGAACAGACCGACCTCGTGCCACTCGGGTTCGCCATACGGGCGGGGGTCGCGTCCGTCGACGAGGCCGTCGCCGTCGCTGTCGTCGTCGACCATGTTGTCGCGTCCGTCGCCGTCGTAGTCGCCGGTGGGCTCAAAGCCGTCGGGGCGTCCGTCGCCGTCGCTGTCGAAATCGAGGTGATTGGGGATGCCGTCGCGGTCGGCGTCGCCCTGGACCTCGTCCCCGTCCTTGCGTCCATCGCCGTCCTGGTCGCCGGTCACGGGCAGGTCGACGAACACGCCCACGCCGCCCTCCGCAGGGCCGCTGCAGTCGTCGCCCGGGTAGAACGCACCCGCCTGCCAGTCGCCGCCCTCGACGGCGACGTAGAAGTCCTCGTAGCAGCCGAACTCGTCGGTCGTGACCTCGTGGAAGACGGGGTTCCCGGCCGGGTCGGTGTACTCCACGAGGATCGTCTCGTACGGTCGGGGCGGGATCGTGCAGCCCTCCACATGGATCTCGGCGCACCCCTTGGGCTTCGGGCGCGTCGTGAACCTCTCCTTCCGGCCGCCGTAGCCCAACATGGGCGTGACGTCCACCTCGACGGCCTGGGTCGCGGCCTTCTGCTGGCTGTCCTTGCCGCACCGCCCTGGCTTGGCAACCACGGTGAGATCCGTGCGGTTGCGCAGTCCGACGTCGACCGTGGTGCCGCCGAGCCGGATGAGCGTGTCGCCGCGGGGCTTGTAGGCTGTGACGTGCATCGCGTGGTTCGTGCACACGGGCGCGTCGCCGGGGGGCTGCACGGTGAGGGTGCCGACGACCATCTCGTCGGGGTCGAGGAGCTTCTTCTCAGGGGCGAACGCCTTCGACCAGTCCGCGGGGACATTGTCGGCACGGAAGTACACGAGCTCCGGGGTTTCCTCGGTGTTCTTCAGCTGGAACGAGAAATCGACTGGCGCGTAGGGCGAAGCGGACTCGGAGTAGTCGACGTTGAAGTTCTGCTGTGCCCAGTTGTCGCCGTCGTTGTTATCGTTCAGCATCCGACGCAGATCGACGTACACACAGCTGTGCGGGTCGTCGGCCGACAGCGGTTTCCACACGACGAACACGTCCTTGTAGGGCTCGTCGGGCTCGAACTGCGGCACCGTGACGATCTTGAACTCTTCGAACTGATCGACCCCGCCGACGGTGTGCCACGGGTCCGAGAGGCGAAACACGACGTCGAAGTCGTAGGCGGTGGCGGGTCCGTCGTTGTAGATGCGGGCATAGATCCGGTTGTCCTGACCACCGATCGGGGGCTCCTCGCCGGGCTCGACCGGGTCGCCCTCCTCCTCAGCGTAGCCGCCGCCGTCGCGCTGGTTGTCGATCCACACGTCGGGGCTCGTCCACGTGGGGTCACTGACGCGAATAGACAGGTTGTAGTCGGTGAACGGCGGGGCGTACTCGAACGACACTTCGTACCCGCCGTCGTCGACCAGGAGAGACTCGACCTCGACGTGAATACCGGTTCCGGGCGGGTCGTCGACATCGGCGACCTCGAGCGGGGCATCGTCGAGCGTGTCGGTGCCGGGCTGCTGGTCGCGCAGGATGACCGGCCCCTGCCCCTGAGGGATGAGCTTCGACGCGTAGTACACGAGGACGCCCTTCGAAGGGACCTCCCCGTCGAGGTTCCCGAGCGTCGGGCTGCGCGCCTCGATCCAGTAGAAGTGGTCCTCAAGCTCGAACGAGGTCACGCCGTGCGTGAGTCCGAAGGCGACCGCCGCGATCTCGCTGGGCTCCGCGACCGACTGGAACGCGAGATCGACGGTGTCGCCGACCGGTGCGGCCGGATCGGGCCGAGGCACCCACAGGATCTGCGCCCCCGACGACGTGACCCAGGTGCCGTGCTCCTTCGACCACGCGAGCGGGTGCACCGGGTCGAACGGTTCGGCCATGACGTCCCACCCGCCGACCGCAGAGGGGCGCGGGAACTCGACGTTCTCGTGGATGTAGAGGTCCACGAGTTCGAACTGGTGACCGAGGCCGTGGGCGAACTGGCCGAGCGTGTTGCCTGGGCCCTGCACCGAGACCGACAGGAAGCGGACATCCCCCCCCACCTCGTAGGGCCACAGCCCCGTGGTGGCGTAGTCGTCGGTGAACGCGGGGTCGTTTAGCACGAGCACAACGCGATCGATGTCGTCGCCCGCATCAGCCGGGTCGAGGCCGTCGAGGGCGTCGGGCTCGGTGTCGAGGAGGAGCCCGATGGCCGCCTCGGCCAGCTCGATGACGACGTGCTGATCGGGGGTATACCAGGTCGCGCTGTCGGTCGGGAGCGTGATCGGACCGCGGTACAGGGGCTTCAAGGTCGCCGTGCCGTAACTGATCTCTTCGAGCCAATCGGTCAGCTCGTCCAGGCGGGCCTGAACGGTGGTCTCGTCAGCCGACCCGGCGATGTCGGGGAAGTCGACGCGCAAGACGAGCGTGTCCTGGTCGCCGATCGGCTGGGGCCCCTGGTGGACTTGGACGGGGCGCAGCACGATGTTGTTGTTCAGGCGCACCTGATCGAGGCCGTCGGCCGTCTCGGACGGGTCGTACGCATTGATCGCGCGGGCCAGGAGCAGGAACGAGTCCTCGGCGAGGTCGGGTTCGGTCGGATCGGGCGGATCCCACGCCAGCGGTCCGACCACCCGGGTCTCGCCGGGGGGGATCTCCGGCAGGACGAGCGTGTTGCCTGCGTCGCCGATGGTGCCGTCGGGCGCGACCTCGAACAGGCCGTCGGCCTCCCAGTCGTCGGGGAAGTCGAGGGGGCTCGACGCGTGCGCCCAGTACACGCGCACCGAGGAGGCGGTCGCCGGCAGGAGGCCGCGGTTGTGCACGGCGGCGTAGACGTACGCGATCTCGTCGGTGTGGACCTGCTGGAACGCGTAGCTCTCGAGGCCCGCCGCCTCGGCCGCGTCTGGGTCGACGTCGGGGGCATGTCGGGCGAGCATGTCGGGCGACGAGAGTATCCACGCGTCATCGGACGGCTGGACGCCCGGGTCGCCCAGGAAGTCCCGCAGGTAGAGGTCGTACGGCGGCGGATCGATCGGGCCGAGGAACGCGACGACCCGCTTCAGATCGGAGTCGACGACCCACACGTGGGTGTCGTCGTCGACCTCGATGTGCTCGAGGCGCCCGTAGAGGGGGGCCGCGCCCAGCGTGCCGCCCGACGAGCCGTCGGCTTTCAGGATGGTGACGCGGTGGTTGTCGGTGTCGGCGACGAACAGGCGTCCGTCGGGGGCGATCGCGACGTCGCGGGGGAAGCGGAACTGGGCGTTCAGGGTGCCATAGTTGCCGTACGGCTGCGGAGTGCCGGCCGTCGGGATGCGCACGACGCGATGGTTTCCGGTGTCGGCCACGACGACGGTGCCGTCGCCGCCGACGTCGAGGCCGTACGCGTTCACGAACGTGGGGTCGGCGTGGAACAGGTCCCACGAGGTGTCGTCGGGCCCGTCGGCCACGAGGATGCGGTCGTTGCCGGAGTCGAGGAGGTAGATCTTCCCGTCGGGTCCGACCGCGACGTCGCGGGGGAACGCGAACGGCACGCCGTCGTAGGTGGCCGCCCCGCTCGCGAAGGCGGGATCGAGCGCATAGCTGTCGGAGCCGACGTCGTACCGATACAGGTGCACGTCGCCCGCGAGCGTGTCGACGACGTAGGCATGACCCGCGGCGTCGACGGCCAGGGCCTGGGGTTCGCGCAGCGCGTCGGCGTCGGTCAGCGCGGCGGTCTGGCCGAACGCGCCCCACGCCGCCCCGTCGGTGAGGTCGAATATCGCGCGGTAGCGCACACGGTGGCTGCCGGCGTCGGTGATCAGCAGCCGATCGTGAACCGGATCGAGTGCCAGGCCCATGGGCACGACGAAGTCGTCGTCGACGAGGTTCGGCGGCCCGAACTCGAGGCTGTCGGCGCGGGCCTCTGCGCACACCACGAGGACGACCGCGGCGAAGGCGACGGGCAGGGTGCGGTGCGGGCGGCGTACGTTCATGGTCAGTACAATAGGTTGTCGGCGAACAGGAGTTTGCCGGCGTCGTCGTAGACGAGGCGCAGGTGGCTGCGCTCCTCCTCGGAGACGGTCGCCCCGGGGCCGACGCCCGGGTAGGGCGGGGCGCCGCGGACGTGCACGACCCACACGGGGATGGCCTCTTCGCCCATCCGCGACTGGAGGATCCGCATCACGCGGATCTCCTTGGCCGCGCCGAGGGGCGCGAAGCCCTGCTCTTGGGCCTTGTCGAGCACCTGCGCGATGGTGAGCTTCGGCGGGTCGGACGGGATGCCGACGTAGCGGTTGGCGGTCGCCTCCATGGCCTTCTTCGCGGCCTCGGCGTCGGGAAGGGGCGGACCGAGGCGTTGGCTGGGGTCCTTCGGGATCGAGGTGAGCAACAGGAGCGCGCCCCGGTCGTCGACCCACAGCTCGAACCCGGCGATGTAGGGGTTCACGACGGGGGCGGCGGGCGGCCCCACTCGGACCTCGGCACCGTCGATGCGCGCGCGCCACGCGACGCGTCCGTTCCACGCCTCGGCGAGGCCCGGGACGGCGAACCCCTCGATCGTGGCCTTCTCGACCGACACCTTGCCGGGCACGGCGACGAGGGTGTGGACGCGCTCCTCGGCGGCCGGGGTGGCTTCAATGGGTCGATACGCCAGATGGGGCGCCGCAGGGGCGGCGGGCGGGGACCCGCCGGGAGGGTCGCCGCAGGCCGGCGAGGCCACGAGGAGCGCGAGCAGGAGGGCGTGCGCGTGCATCAGTACTCCACGACCAGGTCCCACATCTCGACCCCCTGGGCGTTCATCGCCCCGTGCGCCCATTCGTGCGACATCGCCGGCCTGAACTCAACGCCGCTCTTGTCCCAGTCGGTGATGTGGAGGTCGAGCGGGACGAACGCGGTCGCCGTCCACACCCCGGCTTCGACGATCTCCATGACCGAAAGCACCGCGTGGCTCGCAGCCGTCCCCGGGTTCTGGTCCACCGAGTGGAACAACTCGCTCCCAAGCTGGTAGTTGGCCACCTTGCGGGTCTGCCATTCGACGTCGGTGAACGTGTCCCACGGGACGCCGTCCACGCGGGCCACGACCTGACCGGTCGCCAGGTTCTCGACGGCCGCACTGTACAGCGCGTCGGCCGGCCAGCCTGCGCCGCCGGGCTTGAGCACGTAGTGGTGCACCTCGCCGACAGCACCGCCGTGCACCATGCTCTCAAAGTAGACCGCCGATGTCTCCGACCCCGGCGCGGTGCCCACGTTGCGATCGACGGCGAGTCCGGTCTGAATCCAGTAGTCGCCGGTTGCCGTGCCCATGTCCTGCACGCTGAACCACACGTTGGTCGACGAGAACATGCGGATCGTCGGAGCCCAGTTTACCTTGGCCTGCGCCGTCTGGATGCGGCCGCGCACGCCTTCGATCGTGGTCGTCGCGTGTGTGTGGTTCGCGTTGATGCGGAACCGGGTGGCGCCGCCGGCGGGAGTGCGATCGACGTTAAGTGCGACCTTCACCTCGTCGCGGGCCAGCTCCATCGCCGTCGAATCGAGCACGATCAACCGGATCGTCACGTTCCCGTGGTTGAAGCACTCGACGTACCAGGTCAGATCGCCCGCGCTGATTGGCCCGGGCGGGAGCACGTACTGGTGCGCATCCGGCCCGCCGTCAGCCGCTGGAGGACCGATACGTCCGACCTGACCTTCGTCGAAGATCCGGATCTTGTTCTTGGCGACGTTGACGAGCAGCGTACTCGGCGCGTCGGTGACCTCGATGCGGATGGCCCCCCCCGGCGGCACGAACTGCATCCGACGCAGAGTGAGCTGGGCCAGTTCCGCCAGATCGGGCGCGCCGTTGACGACGTTGTCGTGCGAGTCGATGCCGCCACCGTCGGCGTCGTTGTTCACGTTGATCACGATGGACTTGTCGTCGGTCTCGTGGCCGTCGTCGGCGACCGTGACGCTGCCGTCCATGTTGGTGTCCAGGTCGAGATCGACATCCACGACATGGGCTAGGAGGTTGCGGTTCTCGACGGTCACCGCATCGGGGTCGATCAGCTCGATCGTCAGCTCCACGTCGCCCGAGGTGACGCCCTCGACATATACGATGCCCGGCGGGACGTCGGTAAGGAGGTTCCAGCTGATGGGCAGAGGCACGGGCACCGTCTTGTCGGGATTCTCCCAGATCGCCACGGTCCCGCTGCCCGAGGCCTGATCGAGGCGGATCTGGGCGTTGGCGCCCAGGGGGGCGACGAGGAGCTGCATCTGCTCGAGGTCGTCGTCCGCGGGGGCAGGTCCCGCGTCGGCGTGGTCCTCGGTGCCATTCTTATTGTCGTCGTCGCCGTTGCGAACCACGAACTGCTCGGGGGGCGTGCCACCGAGGTTGTTCGTGACGGGCACGAGGTCGAGGTCGTACACGGTGAACTCGTGCGGCTGGCTCGTGCCGAGCACTCCGGTGGAGGCGTTCGCCTCGACCTCGATCGTGTAGACGCCCGACGGCAGGAAGCTGCCGCCGCCGGTGTTGCCGTTCCACGCGAAGGTGTTGAACGAGGCGGCGCCCATCGACTGCTCGTAGACCACGGCCGAGCCGAGGTCGCGCACGCGCACGATGACGTCGGTGATCGACACGGCGCCGACGACCTCGTACGACAACGCGATGGAGTCGGTGCCGGCGACGAGGTCCGCCCGGCGCACGAACGTGGTGGCGCCGGCCCCCACGTCGACCTGGGCGGTCTCGATCCAGATGGCCATTGGCTCGCTCGCCGAGATACCCGTCGGTCCGAAGCTGCCGCTCCACAGCGAAATCTCGATGGTGTAGTACCCCGTCTCGGGCCGGGTGCGGGCGTCCGTCCAGCCATCCCAGTGGAAGAAGAGCACAGCGCCCTTGTTCGACGCGAGCAGGTTCGGGTCGAGGGCCGTGTAGACCGGCATGACCATGTTGCTCTCGTGGTACAGGCGCACCTCGGCGAACAGCCCCGAGGCGAACAGGGGGTCGTCGTATACCGCCGAGTCGAGGTGGTAGGCGATGGGGATGTCGACGTTCTCGACGAACTCGACGAACGCGGGGTACAGGGTCGTCGGGTAGTCGATGCACAGTACGGTCGGGCAGTTGCCGATGATGATCTGTGTGGCGCCCGTCGCGGTCAACGCGGGGGAGTCGTCGTCCTCGGCGGTGACGCTCACGGTCCAGGGCCCATGGCACTCCGGGGGGACGAGCTCGCCCGCGGCATAGGGCGCGTAGACCGACGCCGTCGATCCGGTCGGCGGGGCGGGTGGCGTGCAGCCGATCGGGGCCTGGATGTCCCAATGGTAGTCGTCGATGCCCACGCCGGGCAGGAGCGCGTCGCCGACCAGCAGGTTGTCGAGATCATAGGCGTACGCCTGCACGGAGACCGTGGCGTACAGGTTGCCCCCGACGTTCGTATCGTAGCGAAGCGACGGCGTCAGGTTCAGCAGCGGAACGGTGTTGGGATGGAGGATCCACACCGTGTGGCCGACCCAGTGGACGTTGCCCTCGGCGGAAGGGTCTTCGACTTCGAGCTCAAACGACCACTCGCCGGGGGGGATGTCCAACAGGTCGAACGACAATGTGCTGCTCGTGCCGTCGATCCCGAACACCTCATCGACGCGGCCGGTCCCGTAGGGAGAGTCTGAGGGCGCGTCCGTCACGTACCAAGTGAACTTCGTGATGCCTGCGGTGAGCCCCTGCGGGGGGCCGCTCTCGGTCAGGTGGCAATGGTTCACGGGATCCAGCTCGCAGTCGGAGTCGCTGTCCCACGACGCGTCCCCGACGAGCTGAAGCGGGAACATGTCGTACGAGATCGCGTCGGTGCCGACGATGCTCGCGTGGACGGGCCCATCGACAAACACTTGGAACGTGTCGTCGACCGACTCGCCCTCGTTGTCGGTGACCGTCAGGCGGAACACCCAGGTGCCGGCGTCGCTGTCGTCGGTCGGGATCGAGATCGCCGCCGTCGACGACAGCCCCGACTGGAGGCCCGTCGACGAGGCCGACGGGACCTGGATGACGTCCCACGCGAACGTCAGGTCGCCGCCGTCGAGGTCCTCGATGAACGTCGTCTCGACCGAGATCGTGTCGCCCGTGTCGATCGAGGCGTCGCCCGCGAAGTCGATCTCGGGGGGCAGATTCATCACCTCGATCGTGTGGGTGTCGGTGTCGTCGTCGCCTTCGTTGTCGGTCGCCTTGAGCCTCGAAGGTCCACACGCCGATGTCGGCGTCGGTCGTGGGGATCGTGATGCTGCCGGCGGTCGAGTAGTTCGATTGGGGTGCGACCGATGCGCCGGGCGGGCTCGACGTGACGCTCCACACGAGGTCAAAGTCGCCGCCGTCGACGTCGCTCGCCGGGGACACGCCCAGCTCGATGTTTTCCAGGGCGTCGATCTCGGTCGGACCGGTGATCGTGATGCTCGGCGGCACGTTGGGGACGTTGAACGAGTGGGCGAACGTCTTGCGCTCGCCCTCGTTGTCGTCGACGTGGACCTGGAACGACCAGTCGCCGATGTCGTCGTCGCTGTCGAACGCGAGCGAGGGCGTCTCCGACGAGGTGCTCGACAGGTTCGTGGTCGAGCCCGCAGGCCGGCCGGTGATGGTCCATGTGTGGGTGAGCGAGCCGCCGTCGGCGTCGCCGCTGTTCGCGTCGAGGGTGACCGTGGCGTTCCACGCCGGCGTCGGGGAGCGGCTGATCGACGCCGTCGGCGGGTCGTTCCAGACGTTGACGACGTAAACGAGCGGCACGCTCAGGTCGAACACGGACGCCGGGTCGCACGTGGGCGTGCAGGTGCCCGTGCACCAGACCGGGTCGGCCCCGATGCCGTCGCACGAGACCTGCCACTCGCCGAGGTCCTGCAGGGACATGAACTTGAAGTCGAATTTCATGCAGCATTGGCCGGACGAGCAGTCCATCCAGCACGCGAAGGGCACGAAGATATCGCCGATGTCCGACCGTCCGGGGTCGCTTCCGGCAGCCACCGCGGACGGGACCTGCGGCGAGAACGAGGTCACGTCGCACCACGCGTTGTAGATCGCGCTGTAGTTATCGTCGACGCAGATTCCGTAGGGGGCCTGCGTCTTCACCTTGTGATCAACGTGGACCACGATCTGGGCTTGCGCCGTTCCTGCGGCGACGAGCCACAGGCCGAACAGGCCCGGGAGGCGCAGCAGGAAGGGGCGGGAGCGCACCATCACTCCGGCCTGCGCGGGCCCAGGGTGCTCGCGGGCAGGTCGGAGGGAAGCTGGTCCCGGACGGCGGCGAACCCGGCGCCGATGCGCACGGGCTTCCCGGTGCCGGCGAAGGCCGCGGCGGTCCGGGCTTCGAAGGGGTTTTCGATCGCGGCGGCGGCGCGCAGGTCGGCGAGGAGCGCGGCCTCCCGGGCGGCGTGGCGGCGTGCGACCACCGCGGGATCTGGACTCGGCATGTCCGGGCCGAGCAGGACATCGAGGAGGTCGTCAGGATCGCCGATGATTCCACGCTCCGCCGCTGCCCGGGCGATCAGGGCCTCGTCGATCATTTCGTCGAGGACGGCGCGCTTGAGACGGAGCGCGGTCAGCTCCTCGTGGCCGTGCATGACGGCGCGGAGATCCGGCATCCGGGCGCGGTAGCGGGCGTTGAACGTGGCGAGGTCAATGGGCACGCCGTCGACGGTCGCAATGGGCTCGATCTCGGGAGCGATCGCGTTCGCCGGCGCGGGGGGCGGAGGCTTGTCGGGGAAGACCGGCGGCGCCTGGGGGGCGCACGCGGTGACCCACAGGGCCAGCAGCACGGATCGGTGGTCGATGCGAACCTGCATCTCGAGACCTCGCGAGTCCGAGGTTCCACCCCCGGGATTCCGGAGAATTGATATTCGCTACAACGATACATTCAAGTGTTCGGGAACGCAAGGGGAATCTTCCGGCGCGCGGGATCGTCTCCGCCTGGATTGGAGGGGAGGATCGTCGCCGGCCTTGGAGATCACGACCGGGCCTGCCGGCTTCTGTCGCTTCGTGCTCGACGCAGCGGAGTTCTTTGGCGACGATGCCGTCCGAATCCTGGCCGACCTCGCCGCCTTCCCAGACGTGTAGCCTCGCCCCGGGAACGCCGGAGCTGTCCCAATGAGGAAATCGCCGCGCGTCCGGCACTCTTCCGCGAACGCCTAGACTCTTCGAGGTGCGGTCCACGATCGTGCCGATCCGTATTCTGGCCTTGAGGAGAAACCTGGAAGCCAAGCAACGCGAACTCCCTGGCCAGGCGCCGGGTCCCCGTCAACTACTCTTGTGCGGCCTCCGGGTCGGAGCCGCCGTCTACGCTCTCGTGCGCCGCACGATGCGCTCGCTTCACACCGGCGCCTCCGGCTCGCCGATCCCTGGGCGGTGACCCTCCAGCGGCTTCCTCAGCATGCGGCGCACCCCTTAGCATGCGCCGCATCCGCGGCGGACACCATCAAGCATGCGGCGCATCGACCTCGGCATGCGTCGCATAGCAGAAGGGATGCGCCGCATCCGGCCTCCCAATGCGGCGCATGTCCGACTCGCATGCGGCGCAGCCTGTTGGACATGGCCACAGCTCCGGAGAGGTGCGCCCGCTTCGGCACCGAGAACCCGTCATGTGGACCTGCGCCTCACACGGCGCCTACCTCTAAACGCTAATTCCCCAGGAGGAGCGGGCGGCGAGCTCTCGCGTCGGTACGCTGCAGAGACAGCAGACTGGCGAACGCGATTTCCTCATGGGTTCTTCTCCTTTGGAGGCTGCTGCTCCTCCCACCAAGGCCGCGGCTTCTCCCACCAGGAACGACAAACCAGCTTGGGGGCCAGCGGCGAGAGCTCCGGGCGGTTCAACAGATCGACGCGCCGGCGCGCCGTCTTCAGGTCGTACTCCGCACCGACCTCTTCCAGGTGGGACTCCAGTGGAGCATCAGAGAACCGGAGGTAGTGCCTTCCCGTGATCGCGTCCCTTAGGATCGCGTACTTCAAGGTGGTTCTCCTTCAAGCGCCCCAAACTCCCACCTACCAATCTGGGGCCACTCCTCTTTGTCAGGGGAGAGCTTGCAGCCGGTCGAGCGCGAAAACGATGGGACCCAGGTAGAGGAATCGCCGCTTGTGATTGCCGTCGAAGCCCGCCTCCTTCGCCCATGTGGTCCTCTTCAAGCGGACCTGAATGTCGAAGCTTCTAGGCAGGAATTCGTAGCGAACGTACTCGTGGATTTCTTGCCTTCCCCGGTCCCAGGGAGCGTAAATTGATAAGGAGATAATCCACATTCCCTCGCCGTGGTACTGAACCTCGATCTCGAAGCCGTATCCTGCCGTTAGTTTGATATGGAAATGGGGAAAGATGGGCCGCCGCCGAGCGGCGGCCACCAGCCCCGGTATCGGAGCCCTCATGAGACCACGAGGGGCATCGTCACTCGACATCGTAGCTCAAGCGGAAGGCCGCCTCCGGCCTGAAGGTCACGGTCAGACGAATGCGCCAGTCGGGCATGAGATCGCGGAGGAATGAGTCTGGTACGCGGAGGGTTCCTCCAGGACCAAGCTTGATCAGGGTCCGCCCCCGGAGGGGCTCGATTTGCACAAACGGCTCAAAATCGGCTTGCCCTAGAGAGGGCTTGCAGGCGAACACATCGCCTTCTTGAAGGCTGGCAAGCCACAGCACGTCCTCCGGCAGGCGCACTTGGATTCCGGCTTCCAGCGGCACGGCACAACTCGCTTCTAGAAAAAGCCCTGAGGAGATCCGCCTCTTGCCGGCCGGCTCCAGGGTGAACCCCTTCCCAATCAGTGGCGGCACGGCCAGGAAGAGCGGGCATCCGGGCTCTTCCAGCGGAGCCGCTTCATCTGGCAGGAGGAGCCTGCCCTGAGAAGCCACGGCCGCCATCGGCAGTCGCAGCCTTTCCTCGATGAACCGCGAATGGACGGTGGGACCCCAATCGGCAAGAGTGCGGAGCACCTCGGCATAGCTCTCGAAGCAGCAGCAGAACGTCTTAGACTCCTCTCGGGAGACGGTCAACAGGTCGCCCTCGTTGAGATGAAAAGCCCAGAGAATGAGGTCGGGTAGCAAGATCGAGCCGTCCTCCGAGGCGAAGAGGGGCAGGCTCGCACGCATCTGTTGAACGTGGACAGGTGAGAACCTTGGTGGAGCATCGTCCCGCTTCATAAAGCGCGCCGGATCTACCGGCTGGCCTCTTCAACCGTCATGGAGTGGATTCTCCGAAGGACGGAACAAGGATGGGGCTCTCGTTCCACGGTGGTCCGAGTGCCCCGATGACCTCAATGCGGTCCAAGGATCCTTGCTGGTCATTCCGAACCCTTGCAGGACACGCCTTCCTTAGATGGCCGTCCAGCTCGTCGAGTTGCCTGAGAATGTCGTCGAGCTCTTGGAAGAGCAAGCACTCGAGAGTTCCCAGGATGTTAGCTCTCGCCGTGACCATCGCGTTGACCTCAGCGTTAGAGAGGATCTTGTCCAGCGGCCCCGCAACGGCTTGGGCGCTCTGCTTGAAGACCTCCAGTTGCTCCTTTAACTGCCGCGTCTGTAGCCGGAGCGTCTCCAGGGCTCGTTTCGGCAACCGTCTTCTCATGCTGCGGTCTCCTGCGACCCTTCCGGCCCTGCCTCTCATACGAAAGGCACCGGCCGGAAAGCGACGCCTTGAAAGCGGAATGCCATGCGAAGGGGCTGACTCACGCAGCTCCAAACCTCGCGGTCCAGCCGACAGGCCGCAACGTCCCCGGCAACCGTCTCCAGGGCACCCATCGCGACTTTGAAACCCGGCTGGTCGAAGAAAACGGCCTTCAGCTCCTCGACCAGCTCGCCGACCCCGGCGCCCTTCCTTGTATCGCTCCACAGCAATGCCAGGTCGATCGTCGCAAAGGTGGCCTCGGGCAAGCGGCGTCGCCCAATCAGCGACCGCCGAACCGAGTCGAACAGCTCGGTGGCCTCCTCGGCGTCTCCGGCGAGGGCTGCACCCCGGCCCTCCAGCCATCGTGAGAGCAGCTCCTCTTCCTCCTGTAACTTGCAGTAGAAGCTGTGGGCTCTGCGCCGGGCGGACCGCGCCCTGTCCGGCTCTCCGTCGGAGGCGTGACAGAACGCCAACCCGAGGCAGCACTGCGCGGCCAGCCAGGGCTGACGCTCGACGTCAAGGCCCTGGGATGCCTCCCGAAGCAAGGGAGCCGCCCGCCAGGGCTCACCGTTGTCGACGTGGAGCATTCCCAGCAAGGCCAGACAGGACGCCTCCTCCTGCAAGTCCTGCCCTTCGGCATACCGCCGTTGTGCGTGGTGTAGCAGGGCCGCGGCCTCCTCGCTTCGCCCTTGGTCCCACCGCAGCACGGCGAGCGCCCGGCAGAAGAATCCGCGGCCCAGAGCGGACACGGGAAGGCACCCGGCCCGCTCGAAAGCGGCTTCCGCTTTCTGCACATCGCCCAGGAGCCGGCGCACCGTACCCGTAAGGCACAAGGCGCGGGAGTACCCCTCGCCTCCAATCTCTGCGTCCAGGTCTCCTCGATCGTCGAGCAACGTGACGAGTCCGGTTGCGAGGCTCAGGACCTCGCCGGCCCCTCGCGGGTCACAGGGCAGGGCCTCGTGCCCGGCCTCCAGGAGCAGATCGAAGAGGTAGGGGGCATGGAACCGCTCCTCACCGAGATGGCCCTGCCGCTCCTCCTCGGGCAAGCTCAACAGCTCCTCTAGCAGGCGTTCTGCCGCCTGCCGTCGCCGCGCCCGGGTTCCCACAAGGCCCGCGGGCAGCGGCACCTTCGTTGCCCCGGCGGCCTCGCTACAGGAGAGGACCCGCCGAGGAGCAGCCGTCCTTCGAACCTTCTCGCTGGCCCTTCCGCCGCCGCTCCTCAATCCTCCTCCTCCCGCAGGTCCGCCGCGGCGCCGAGGTCGCGGATGGCGGGTCCCAGATAATCCTCGAGAACACATTGGATGACGGCGCGCAGCTCGGTTCCTCGATCCATCGGGCCGGCAGGCTCTTCCAGGAGGCGGACGACCTCCAGGGGTCCGGGCGGCAAGCTCGCTTGCACACCGAGCAGGCGGAATCGGATCCCCACCAGCTCGCGGACAGTCTCCCGGAGTTGCTCCTGCGCGATCTCTTCGGGCTCGCTCATGGCGGCGTCATCCCTCCCTCAAATCAAGCCCGGTTCGTCGTGCACCGGGCGGCCTCGTACTAGGGCCGCAAGTTCCCTGAAGATGGCCTCCAAATCGGGCGGCCGCTGCCCGAGTTGCCACAACAGCCGGGTCCCCTTGACGCACTCCGGGCAACCGGTCAGCAGGTGGCGGACGACACCGAGCGCCTCGTTCCGTGGCAGCTCGCCACGCATGAAGCTCGCCAGTTCCTGCTGGGTGGGATGCGGCCCGCCTTGTTTCCTTCCTTCCATAGATCCTCCGTTCCGGGACCTTAGAAGAGGCTGTACCGCCTGCCAACCCGAGGTATTCCTTTCGAGAACCAGGACACAACAGGGGTTATCTTCCGGGGAAATTTCATTCCGGGAGGGTCACGGGAGTTTGGCTGTCACGAAATAGGCACCTGCGGAAACCTACTTATTGGAGAAGGAACGCAAACGGAGAGGAGGCATGTCCGCGTGCCGAAGATGCTGCCGCGGTTGGGACTCGCGCTCAGGTTCCTCCGCGAGACCCTGGGGTGGAATGCGACCGAGCTCGCCGGCACCCTGGGCGTCTCGTCGAACCTCCTCTCGAACTATGAGCGCGGCCACAAGGAGCTGGCCCGCGAGCGGCTGGAAGAGCTTCTCGCTCCCTTGGGACTGCCGCGCGACGCGATCGATGACGTGCTCGCCTTCGTGGACAGAATCCGGGCGAAGGCCGGGATGCCGGTCTACCCGCTGGCACCCGGCGAGACCGACGCCGAGCGCCGCAGGATCGAGAGCGTCGTCCGCGCCCTGGCCGAGGCCACCGCCGAGGTGGGGCGACCGCTCGTGGCGCGCCTCTCCGTGGAGATGCGCGCCGTGGTGGACCGCCAGGCGGCGCTGAGCCTGTGGCCGCGCCTCCTGCGCCGGCCGCCCAAAGAGCGGCGGGCACTGTTGCGCAAGTCGCGGGAGTACCGGGGCTGGGCGGTTTGCGAGCTGGCGTGCCAGGAGAGCCTGAAGGCGGCGCCCCACAGCGCCGAGCGGGCGCTGGAGTACGCCGAGCTGGCGGTGGAGATCGCCCGGCTGGCTCCGGGCGAGGATCTCTTCCGGCGGCGCCTGCAGGGCTACGCCGAGGCCCACCTCGGTAACGCCCATCGGGCGCACGGCAGTCCACGGGCGGCCGACGAAGCCTTTATCCGCGCCCGTCCCTTATGGAAGGCCGGCGCACCGGGCGATCCGGGCCTGCTCAATGAAGCCCGTGTGCTCGGCCTGGAGTCCTCCTTGCTTTTCGACCTGAGGAGGTTCTCTGAAGCCCTACGTCTCCTCGACCAAGCGATGACGGTGGACCGCAACGGGGAGACGAAATATCTCCTGGTTAACCGCGCGCGTATCCTTGAGCAACTCGGCGATTATGATGCCGCCATCGCCACTCTACGGCAGGCGACCCCGCTGGTCGATGAGCAACAGGAGCCGCGCCTGCGTTTCGGCTTGAGCTTCAACCTGATTTGCAACCTCCTACACCTCCAACGCTTCGCCGAGGGCGAGGCGCTGCTGCCGGGGGTGCGGGCGCTGGCGGAGCGGCTCGGCCAGAGCCTGGACCTGGTGAGGACATTGTGGCTGGAAGGGTGGGTCGCTGCCGGGCAGGGCCGGAGGCAAGAGGCCATCGCCGCCCTGGAGCAGGTGACCCGGGAATTCACGAGGTTTCAGATCCCCTTCGACGCCGCTCTGGCCGGGTTGGAGCTGGCGGCCTTGTACCTGGAGGAGGGGCGCGCCGCGGAGGTGCGGTCGCTGGCGGACGAGCTGGTGGCGATCTTCAAGGCGCAGGCGGTTCACCGGGAAGCTCTCGCCGCGCTCACCCTGTTCTACAAGGCCGCCGCGAAGGAGACGGCCACGGCGGAGCTGGCGCGGCGGCTGGTGGGGTATCTCTACCGCGCGCAGCATGAGCCCGAGCTGCGCTTCGAGGTTTCCTGATGAAACCCGCCGGACTCGGCGGAGCATCGCGGTGCCGGCCCGGCGGGGTCATGCAGGCCTGGCGCGGTCAACTCCCCGGCAGACAACCCCCGAACGGATCAAAGTGGCACCCACTGTCCGTGCTCTCCGGCGGACCTCCGGAGGCGCCCTGGCCGGTGGTGCAGCCGCCGTACGGGTCGATGCTGCAGCCACTCTTGCTCCAGAGGTTCAAGAGGAAGCTCCAAAGCGGCGCCAAGAAGCTGGCCGGACCTGTGTGCGAGACCCCGACGAGGGAAGGCAAGGTCTCGGGCCGCTGCTTTGCGAGCAACGGCCCCGAGGCTGCCAGGATCAGACAGAGCGCGAGCGCCGAGGCGCGGCGGAGAGAGGGGCGTGGCATGGAGATCTCCTTTCCGGGAGGCGGCTCCCGCGCGGCCGTCGCAGCCGCGCAAGCGCCTCTCTCCATGGAGTATGGTGCGCGATGAGCGGAAAATCACACCCGGCGAAGCAACACAGGTTGACTCGCAGGCGGAAATCTCCACCCCCGGTCCTCACCGAGGTGGCTGTGACGGTCCGGCTCCTGCGCTGGCTGACCGGCTGCACGCTGAGGGAACTCGCCGCGAGGTCGGGCGTGGCGGCGGGCTCGCTCTGCCGTTACGAGCGGGGCCAGCAAACGCCTTCCCCCAAGACCCTCGAACGGCTGAGCGAGGCCGCGCGGGTGCCCTTTGCTGTCATCGAGGGAGTCCTGAGGCCGGCGCTCCGCGAGGTCCTGGCCGCCTGGGGGGGAGCCGAGCCGGCTGAAAGATCCTCGGGCGGCGCCGCGGCATGGACGGACGAGTTGCTGCGTGCGCTGGCAGCCGTCCTCCGCCCGCAGCTCGGCTTCTTCGTCGGCGAGGTGCTGGCGAGCACCGTGGGTCCGTGGGGGCAGAATCGGCCGCCCGTAGCGGCCGACCGGCAGGAGGCGCCCGAGCTTTGGGCGGTGTTGCGGGACAGCTCCCGGAAGGATCGCGAGATGCTCCTGGAAGACACGCGGGAGTACCGGGGCTGGGCGGTTTGCGAGCTGGCGTGCCAGGAGAGCCTGAAGGCGGCGCCCCACAGCGCCGAGCGGGCGCTGGAGTACGCCGAGCTGGCGGTGGAGATCGCCCGGCTGGCTCCGGGCGAGGATCTCTTCCGGCGGCGCCTGCAGGGCTACGCCGAGGCCCACCTCGGTAACGCCCATCGGGCGCACGGCAGTCCACGGGCGGCCGACGAAGCCTTTATCCGCGCCCGTCCCTTATGGAAGGCCGGCGCACCGGGCGATCCGGGCCTGCTCAATGAAGCCCGTGTGCTCGGCCTGGAGTCCTCCTTGCTTTTCGACCTGAGGAGGTTCTCTGAAGCCCTACGTCTCCTCGACCAAGCGATGACGGTGGACCGCAACGGGGAGACGAAATATCTCCTGGTTAACCGCGCGCGTATCCTTGAGCAACTCGGCGATTATGATGCCGCCATCGCCACTCTACGGCAGGCGACCCCGCTGGTCGATGAGCAACAGGAGCCGCGCCTGCGTTTCGGCTTGAGCTTCAACCTGATTTGCAACCTCCTACACCTCCAACGCTTCGCCGAGGGCGAGGCGCTGCTGCCGGGGGTGCGGGCGCTGGCGGAGCGGCTCGGCCAGAGCCTGGACCTGGTGAGGACATTGTGGCTGGAAGGGTGGGTCGCTGCCGGGCAGGGCCGGAGGCAAGAGGCCATCGCCGCCCTGGAGCAGGTGACCCGGGAATTCACGAGGTTTCAGATCCCCTTCGACGCCGCTCTGGCCGGGTTGGAGCTGGCGGCCTTGTACCTGGAGGAGGGGCGCGCCGCGGAGGTGCGGTCGCTGGCGGACGAGCTGGTGGCGATCTTCAAGGCGCAGGCGGTTCACCGGGAAGCTCTCGCCGCGCTCACCCTGTTCTACAAGGCCGCCGCGAAGGAGACGGCTACGGCGGAGCTGGCCCGCCGGCTCGGCGACTACCTCTACCGCGCGCAGCACGACCCCGAGCTGCAGTTTGAAGGTTTGACGACACCGAGGAAGCGATCGCAGCCACCATAGCGGCGGGTTCCCCTGGGCCAGCCCTCTCTTCTCAGCTCGCTGGTTGGTCGTCTTGCACCCGCGGGTCCGCCAGGGCGCGGTTGAGCTCCAGAAGGGCTTTCTCCAATCCGAGTGTCGCGGCCAAGCTGCACACAACCCCGGCCAGGGAGGTATCGCCTAACTCGGCTTGGACGGCTGCAGAGATTCGGAGCCGGTCTTCCGAAGAGATGACTGAGTTCATTTCTCGTCCTCCTGATCTCTGAACCGGGATAACGGAAGACCTTCTTTAGGTAAGTCGTACTCAGAGCTGCTTTCGTGACAACGAGCCCCTCGCCAGGAACGGCGCGAGAAGCCGCCCCTTCGTCTCGAAGTCGTCGTAGAGCCCAGGCTGCAACCATCGGCCGGAAACCGGGGGACGTCCGGGCTACCTTAATCCATCCCGCAGAAACACATCCAGGCCGAAGCCGTTGGTCCGGCCCTTCCTGATCTCGCTGGCGGGGTCCCGCTTGCTCTTGCCTTACCCCTTCTCCTCCTCGTTTTCGGTTGAGCTGCCCATGCGTCTGGCCTTTGTACCCGAGGGCGGCCGGGCCGCAAGGCAACCCTTGCGGGCGCGCTGCGCGCGGCCTTGCTGGCCGGCCTTTTCCCTCGGGTCCGTGGCCCGCCGTCATGAGCAGCTCAACCAATAACGGAAGTCGATGGAGGAGGCCCCGACCATGAGTCAGCGGATCTATCAGCTCGTCACCGATCGCATCCTCGACTTACTGCAGCAGGGAGTCGTCCCCTGGAAGAAGCCCTGGAAGACCAACGGCAGCCCGATCCCTCCGAGCAATCTCGTGAGCCGCCGGCCCTACCGAGGCATCAACGTCTTGCTCCTGATCGCCCAGCCTTTCGACTCACCGTACTGGCTCACCTTCAGGCAGGCCCAGGACCTGGGCGGCAATGTGCGCCGCGGCGAACATGGAATGCCGATCATCTTCTGGCGCATCGACCAGCAGGGCTCCGAAGAAGAGGGAGAGGAGAGCGCCACCGAATCTCGGCGCATCCTCCTGCGCTACTACACGGTCTTCAACGTCGAGCAGTGCGAGGGTATCGAGGTTCCCGGAGCCGAAGCCGCTGGAGACGGCCCCGTGTTCGATCCGCTTCCCGCCTGCGAGGCGGTCTATGCCAACATGCCGAACCGCCCCGAGTTGCGCCACGGCGGCCAAAAGGCGTTCTACCACCGCGCCGACGACCTGGTGCAGCTGCCGAAGCCGGAAGCCTTCAGCCGCCGCGAGTCCTACTACAGCACGCTCCTCCATGAGCTCGGCCATCATGCCGCGTCCCGGATTATGCCGAGGCGAGCTTGAGCGGCACCGCGAGATCAAGAGACGGCGCGGCGCCGTATCGGCATAATCAAAGCGGCTTCAGGTAAGTCAACAGGTCGTCCCACGCCTGGCGGCTAGGGAGCCTAAACGAGCCACTGCCGTACCACTTCTCTGGCTCCACCACATGGACCTCCCGGTAGGACACCGAGCACCTCCTGGTTCTCGCAGAAAGACCGACCTACCAATGGGCGGGTCCACTGAAGTAGGGTTGTCTTCGCCGGAGCGTTCTCAGAACGCGGCAATAGTCTTTGGGAAGTGCGTCAAGGCAACCAGACGATGCCCTTCCACCGAATTGGGGGGCGACAGTCCATGGGCTCCGCGTGCTGCTGCCAACCCCCCTCGGCTGTCCTACCTAACGCGCACCAGGAAGATGACTCCTCGATGCGCCGGCTCGAATGGCACAGAGATGTTGATTTTGTGGTTGTGCCTACAGGCGACCTCGTCAATAGTAGTGTCGATAACGAACGCGTCGCTCCACCCGGGCAGTGCGGTGGGCTCAGGAGAGAAACCACCGGCGCAGGCTCCGCGGGTAGGGTTCTCCGTCATGCTGTTGATCACCAAGGTGTTGAGGCCCCCAAGATTGATACTCTCGTCAGATGCGTCTTGGGTCGCCGGCACGCCCCGCAGGTAGCGTCCACTTAAATCCGACAGCTTTCGACCGTCAAGTGGCGACTGGCTGTCGTGCACCGTTCTGCCGTCGGCAGGCAGCCAGTAGGGTGCCAAGGCTGCAGCCTCCGCCGGGGTAAGGAGGAATCCCATGATGGCGCCTATAGGGGGTAGCATTCGTTTCGCTAGGGCAAGGTCACTCTCGATCCGCTGGGATACCTGTTCTGGCATCGGGGGGACCGTCTCCTCAGGGAAGAAGAGTTGATACGGGTCGCTTGCCGTCCGCACCGAGATCGTGCCTCGGTCGAGCCAGGTGTAGCTCTGCCCACCCACCGCCTTGGATCCCACTCCCCGGTGGCATTCCACAGAAATCGCCGCTGGCTTGATCAGGACCGCATTGCCGGCCTCAAACGCCGCCCGGACCTGGGCAACGGTCATGCCCGGGACCTTGGTGTCGCAGTCGAAATTCTCGGCCGCGACACCAAAGAACTCCACTCCGTTGGTTGGCCCGGTGTAGGAGAGGCTAAGGGAAACCGTGCGTTGGTCGGCGCTGATGATAGGTCTTGTCTGCACCCCGCGGGAGGCAAGTTCGGTGCAGTGTGACCAGGCCGCAACCGCCTCGGCCATGATGGACATGGACTTGACATACTCGTTCTGTGCCGACTGGGCCAGCTCTTTGTTCGTGGTGCACCACTGCTCCAACCGTTCCTCTCGTTGTGCTCGAGAAAACCCGGCGGATCCACTACCGTATCCGAAGACTTCAACCTCGAGGTTTGCGAGCACGGAATCGCTCGCACTGGAGAAGTTCAGACCGCAGTTGCGGTAGTACTTCGTCGCCAGTGCAGCGCTGCTTGAGTGCTTGACCTCGATGTTGCGCAGGCCGTGGGCAATCAACGCGTTGCAGTCCTGGGCAAACGATGTCGACGGCACCAGATCAACTGCGAGCCAAATCAGTACCGCTCCTGCTCTTGAGAAATTCATCGAGCCCTCCTTGCTGATGTCACACACCTAGACGGACGCCGGTCGCCCTTTCCCGCTTCGTCCGTCAGGGGACGACTTGGCGCCGCCCGCAAGAGCGAGGTAGGGAGCGGCGCCGCATCGGCAAATCAAAGCGACTCGAGATACGCCAGCACGTCATCGCTAGGGCGGTAGCGTCCAGGCTTCACGCCGAAGGGGACGGTCCGTGACAGAGCGGCCTCCTTCATCTTCAGGTCCGCGTGCAGGTAGATCTCGGTCGTCACCATGGACTCATGCCCTAGCCACAGCGCGATCACGGAGCGATCCACGCCGTGTTGCAAGAGGTCCATCGCGGCGCTGTGCCGAAGGACATGAGGGGTGACATGCTTCCTTCTGAGTGATGGGCACTCTTCACCCGCTAGGGCGGCGTACTTCGCCACTAATCGTTCCACGGCATCTCGGCTCAGCGGGTGACCGCGGACCGTAGCGAAGAGGGGGTCGTTGGGTCCTCCGTTACGCTCGCGTAGCCAAGACGTCAACATGGAAACGGCATCATGGCGTAACGGTGTGCAGCGCTCCTTTCGGCCTTTACCTTGGCAGCGTAGATGCGCGCCCGTGCCGAGGACCACGTCCTGACCGCGGAGCTGAATCAGCTCCGAAACACGTAGGCCTGGGGCGCCGATGAGCCCGCCACCTCCGGGACTCTGCCTTCGTCACCCTCACGGCGATTTCGGTGGCGCGTTTTCGTTCCTCCTCGGTCACGTCGACCAGGCCCAAGAAGGTGGCCTCGAGGTAGGCCAGAAGATTGGCTGCGGAAAGGACTGGACTGCGGCGGCTCATCGTTTCTTCTCCCATGAGGTTGAGGTCTGGTTTATGTACAGCTCCTGTTTTTCTAACGGCCCCGCTCCCTCTCGCCATAGAGGAATTCCTTGGTGACATCGCGCCCCAGCCCGAAGACCTGCCGCATGACCAGATGAGAAGCCAAGGTCACGGCGGCCCCGGCGACCACGCTACCCAGGACCACGGGACCGACCTCGCCGACCACCCGGACGGCGGTGCCGACGGAGAGTCCCGCCGAGCGGCAGCCCTGGGCGAAGCGGGCGAGGACCTCGGTCGTGTCTCTCGACGTGGCCGAGAGCATCCGGATATTGGGGATTCCGAGCCTCTCCAGGCTGGCGTTGACCACACGCTCCCGGGCGGCCAGGATGGCGGCGGCCCGCTGCGCGGCGGCTCCGCCCGTCTCACGGGCCGGCCTTCCCTCGCGGATCGAGGCCCTCGCGAAGCGGACGAGCTCGGCCCGGCTCCGCCGGTACTCGCGGATCGCGTCCTTGAGATCCCGCGCGGTCCTTCCGGAGCCTGGAAGCGCGCCATCGCCTTGGGATGGCCGCTCGTCAGCCGCAGCAAACGGTAGGTCGAGATGTCGCCCGCCGCGACGTGCTCCAGGTGGCTCGCACCTCGCCTGGAGACCCGCCGGACCTCGCGCCGCACCGCCGCCTCGATGACGAGGACCGCCTGGCCGAGCTCCGAAGCCAAGCCGGCCGCGGTCTCCGACCGTGCGGCCGACCGTTCTCACCGTCCTGAGGAGGCTCACCCCGGGCAAGCGGTGCAGCGGCGGACGCGGCACGAGCGACTTCGCCGCGTACACGGCTCCTCGCGCGAGGCTCCTCTCCGTCCGCCGCAGATGGCCGGAGAGCTTGCGCGATACGAACCGGCGGGCCGCCTGCGCGTTCTCCACCCTCGCCGGCGGGCGTACGGTGCGGCGCGCTCGCCCGACCGCCCCAGGAGACGGCCGCGCGTTCGACCTCGGCGAGCCGGCCCTCCAGGCGATTGCGCAGCCGGTGGTCCTCCCGCGTCCGGCCGAGGTGGTCCGCCACGCGAAGGAGCGCCACGGACTCCCGCTCCAGGAGGATCTGGTTGGCCTTGCCGGTTGTAGTCGCGGTGGTCCGGACCGCGGTCGGAGTTGAGGAGATGGGGCGGGAAATAGGTGAGCTCGCCGGCGACGGCCGGCATCGATACATAGCCCCGCTCGCCCTTCGCCAGCCGCGAGCGGATCGCGTGCGGCGTCTGGGCGATGCTCCCCAGGCAGGCGAGCTGCTGGGCCAGCCCCCTCTGGTCGAGGGCCTCCGGCCGCACGCCCCGGACTCCCGTCCAGCGCAGGATCTCGAGCCACGTGGCCGAGAGCCGCTCCGCGCTCTCGCCGGAGCGCAGGTCCCGGGCATATCTCTCGAGCAGCGCCTCGACCTGCCGGCCCGCCTCCCGCAGACCCTGCGGCCCTTCTCCGAGGAGGGGTACCGCCTGCGGCGCGGACTGTCCGCGCTCGGCGAGCACGGCCTCGATCTGCTGCCGCCGCGCCTCGAGCACCGAGACCGGAACCTCCCGGCTCCAGTCCGTGGCCTCACCGCGTTCGCAGAGCCGCCCGGGAATCACCGCCTGGACCTGCTGCTGGTAGACGTCCTGCTCGCGCGGACTGCCCACCAAGGCCCAGGCGACCGTGAGCCGGCCGGCCTCGGAGCTTTCCACCCGGTCCGGTTCCAGGCCGACCGATCGAAGCTGGGCAAGCTCGCGGGGCCGCAGCTCGCAGGCGCGCAGCACCTCGCCCTCCTGCGCCAGCTCGAAGCGCTGGACGAGGCGGCCGACCGAGTAGGCGCGGCCGAGGTCCGAGCCCTTCCAGATCCGGTCGCTGTCACCCAACTGAAAGCTTGCACCCTGCAGGTGCCCCTTGCGCGAGATCTTGAGATGGACCCGGACCCCGGCCGCCTCCAGGCGCTCGACAAACCCGGAGAGCGTGCGGGCGTTCGCCTCCGGCAGCGTCGATGTGCGCCCGCAGCATGACGAACTCCCGTTCCCTCTCCCGCCCCACGGCGCTGTGCGGGTAGAGGCGCGGCTGGTCGCGGTCCCGTGGAATGGACGGGCTCGAGCCCCAGGTCCCGCTCGAGGCCGCGCATGACCTCCATCACCCGAAAGCGATCGAACTGTCGGAGACGATCTTGCCGTCCAAGGTGACGCGAGAGAGCACCAGGTGGATGTGCTGCCCATGCCTGCCGTCCTCGTTGTTGTGAAGGTAGGCGGCCCAAGGACAGTTTTCGAAACCCATCTCGGTCCGGACGCGCTCGGCAACCTCGAGCCATTGCTCCTCGGAGAGTTGCTCCCCATCCCGCGTCCTGACCGGGATGTGGACGACCGGACGCGCGGCCTCCTTGGCCTCGCTAACCAGGCAAAGTTGACGGATGACCTCACGCTCGCTCGGACCGTCGGGATCCATCGTCAGAACCGAAGAACCCAAAGCCCGCCCTTCGACCGCTTTTCCCTGGCAGTAGTGGACGGCGTTGGCAAACGAGCCGCTGCGATAGATTCTTGCGATCATCCGGAAGCTCGCCAGCCCGGCAACCGGCGCCTCAAGGCTTCGATGAAAAACCCGATATAAACGGCGCAGTCCGCAGCCTCTCGCCGCGCGATGGCAATCTCCTCGGAGCCGGAGGCCAGAAGCACGATCCGTTCGAGAAGACCTAACTTCCTGCATGCGGCAACCAGCGACTGGACACCCTGTGTGCGCACAGGCCAGGTCGCATCCATTTCGCGGTGCGCTTCGACCTGGGAATGCATCAGGTTAAAGAAGCTCTGCCGCGTAAAGCTCGGGCCTGGAAAAGCCTCCGCCAGGGCGATCAATTGATTCATGGTGAGGGCCCCGACCTCGAGCAGCAGCGAGATCTCAACGCGCCGCTCCTGCTCAAGGAGGAAGACGCTCTCGACACCGAGTCTCCGCAGGACGGAGAACCGGCCCCTCGCGGCGTAGAAGTGACAACTGCTATTGCCCCGGCAAGGCGGAGGCATCCCCTCGGCGCAGCCGATCAGGCGCCGCAGGGCTTCTTTGGGAGGATCGTCGTCTCGGGTTTCCAAGGCAGCACCTCAAAGGAGCGGGCGGCTCGAAGCTGCCGAGCCGCCCGCTCCAGAAGGTTGACCTCAGGCTTCGCTCCGGGCGCCCCCGCGCCGGAGGAAGACGACACCCAGAGCCACCAGGAGAAGGACCATGACGGAGATGCCGACCGTCGAAAGCGTCGGGATGTCATGCATCGCCGGCGCATTCGAGACGGACACCCCGATCTGAGCGAAGTCGTCCTCGGTGTCGACGCCGTTGCCCGGCGTTGAATCGACGTCCTCGGGTGTGGCCGCCATGAGCTCGGCCGTGACGGCGTAGTCGCCAACCTGGAAAGCCGCATGCTTCCAGGAAAGCTCCACGGCGCCTCCTGCGGCGAGCTGCGAGACGGTGCACTCGATGACCAGCCCGTCAAGGCTTCTGGCAGGCGGGATCGAGCTCGGTGGGTTCGGTGCCGAAGCTCGGGAGAGCGACCGACACGCGAAGACCCTCGGCCGGTACCGTGCTCACGTTGCGTACGGTCAGTGCAAAGAGGAACGAGCGCTCCGGGGGGAAGGTGGGGCTCAGCGACCGCAAGAGACACCTCGACATCGGTCTCGGCCTGCGGCCCCGGCGGATCGACCTCGACGGTGGAACAGTTGTCCGGATCGCCCGATCCGGGCTCCTGCTCCACGCACGCGGCGTTGGTTACGCTCGTTCCGGGCGGGAGATCGGACCGCAGGCGAACGGCGAAGGCACGGCTGACCGTGGCTCCGGCCTCCACCGATCCGACGAGGAGCGTGCAGCCCGAGCCCGCGCTGCCGTCCGATGCGCAGCTCCAGCCTGGAGACGAGCTCGCCGGCTCGAACGTGGAATCCTGAGGCACGGTCTCCCGCAGAACGACACCCGTCGCATGCCCATTGCCCTGGTTATGGACCGAGAGCGTGAAGACGAGCACCCCGTCCGGCTCAGCCGTTCCGGAAGCGAGGGACTTCGACAGCACCAGGTCGGGAACACCGCCCGGAGGCGTCGAGGTCCCATCGCAGTCGTTGCCGGAGGGATCACCGCCGGACGACGTGCTGACGCACGCCGAGTTCTCGATCGCCGGCGGGTCCGATGGGAACGTGGCCGCCACCTGCACGGCAAAGGTAAAGGTCACGGAGCTGCCGGCCGGGACCGTGCCCACCGCAAGCGTGCAGGAGCTGCCGGCGTTGCCGTCCGGCGTGCACGCCCATCCCGGCGACGAGCTTTCCGGAAGGAAGGCCGTGAGCTGCGGCACCGTCTCCTCGAGGCTCACGTCCGCGGCATCGAGGGTGCCGAGATTCGCGATCTCGAGCGCATAGACCAGTACGCTGCCTGGCGTCGCGCTGCCGGACGCCACCGTCTTCGTCAGGCGAACGTCGGGGTTGCCGCCGGGTGGTGTGGAGGTCGAGCCACAGTCGTTGCCGGAAGGATCGCCGCTGCCGGAAGTCTCCACGCAAGCCGTGTTTTCAATCGGTGGCGGGTCTGGTGGAAGCGGCTCGCCACCTGCACGGCGAACGTGAAGGTCACCGAGCTGCCGGCCGCCACCGTTCCCACGGCGAGCGTGCAGGCGCTACCGGCGTTGTTATCGGGTGTGCACACCCAGCCCGGCGAGGAGCTCGCCGGCAGGAAGGTCGTCGCCTGCGGCACCGTTTCTTCGAGGCTCACTCCAGCGGCCTCGTGAGTCCCGATGTTCGAGACCTCCAACGCATAGACCAAGACGCTCCCGGGAGTCGCATTGCCGGATGCCACCGACTTCGACATGCGAAGGTCGGGGAACCCGCCCGGAGGCGTCGAGGTCGAGCCGCAATCGTTCCCCTCGGGACCGCCGCCTGTGGGGGTGCTGACACAGGCGGTGTTTTCAATCGGCGGCGGGTCCGGTGGAAACGAGCTCGCCACGGCAACGGCGAACGTGAAAGTCACCGAGCTACCGGCCGCGACCGTTCCCACGGCTAGCGTGCAGTTGCTGCCGGCGTTGTTGTCGGGCGTGCATACCCATCCGGGCGAGGAGCTTGCCGGTTGGAACGTCGTCGCCTGCGGCACCGTCTCTTCGAGGCTCACGTCGGCGGCATCCCAGGTGCCGATGTTCGAGACCTCCAAGGCGTAGACCAGCAGGCTTCCCGGTGTGCCGTCGCCGGAAGCCACCGACTTGGCCAGCCGCACGTCGGGAGACCCGCCCGGCGGCGTCGAGGTCGAGCCGCAATCGTTCCCCTCGGGGCCGCCGCCTGTGGGGGTGCTGACACAAGCGGTGTTCTCAATCGGCGGCGGGTCCGTCGGGAAGGAGCTCGCCACGGCAACGGCGAACGTGTACGTCGCCGAGCTTCCGGCCGCGACCGTCCCGATGGGAAGCGAGCACGAGCTGCCGGCGTTGCCGTCCGGCGTGCAGACCCACCCCGGCGAGGAGCTTGCCGGAAGGAAGGTGGTGAGCTGCGGCACCGCCTCCTCAAGGCTCACGTCCGCGGCATCCCAGGTGCCGGCGTTCGAGATCTCGAGGGCATAGACCAGGACGCTCCCCGGGGTGCCATCGCCCGAAGCTACCGACTTCGCCATCTGGAGATCAGGGCTTCCGCCGGGCGGCGTCGAGGTCGAGCCGCAGTCGTTTCCCGACGGATCGCCGCCGCCTCCGGGACGGATACAGGCGGTGTTTTCAATCGGTGGCGGGTTCGAAGGAAACGTGCCCGCCACCTGGACCGCGAAGCTGTACGCCGCCGAGCTGCCGGCGGCGAGCGTCCCCACGGCGAGCGTGCAGGTGCTGCCGGCGTTGCCATCCGGCGTGCACGCCCACCCGGGCGAAGAGCTTCCCGGGAGGAACGTCGTGAGCTCCGGTACCGACTCTTCCAGACTGACGCCTTCGGCATCCCAGGTGCCGACGTTGGAGACGGAAAGCTGGTAGACCAGGACGCTTCCTGGATCGCCGTTGCCGGAAACCACGGTCTTGACCATCCGCACGTCAGGGTTTCCGCCCGGAGGTGTCGAGGTCGTCCCGCAGTTGTTGGCTTGCGGGTCGCCGCCCGAGGTCGTGCTGACACACGCCGTGTTCTCAAGCGGCGGCGGCTCCGCGGGGAAAGCGCTCGCGACCTGGACGGCGAAGGTGAAGGTCGACGAGCCTCCGGCCGCCAGCGTCCCCACGGCGAGCGTGCAGATACTGCCGGCGTTGCCGTCCGGCGTGCAGGCCCACCCCGACGAGGAACCCGCCGGGAGGAAGGAGGTCAACCGCGGCACTTCCTCTTCGATGGCAACGCCCGCGGCGTCCCTCGTGCCAGCGTTGGAAACGGCGAGCTGATAGACCAGCACGCCACCCGGATCGCCGTTGCCGGAGGCCACCGACTTCGTCATCCGCACGTCCGGATTTCCACCGGGCGGCGTGGAGACACTGCTGCAGTTATCGGCCGGGGGATCTCCCGCCGTCGTCGTCGAAGCGCATGCGGTGTTGTCGATCGACGGCGGATTCGAAGGGAAGGTCGAATCCAGCCGGACGGTAAAGGTTCGGGTGACCGAGGCACCCGCGGCCAGCGTGCCGAGCGATAAGGTGCAAGTCGAGCCGGCGTTGTTGTCCGGGCTGCAGCTCCATCCCGGCGAGGAACTGCCGGGGAGGAAGACCGAGAGCAGCGGCACGGTGTCCGTCAACTGCACGCCGGCGGCGTCCCGGGTGCCCGCGTTGACGAGCGCAAGGCTGTAGAGCAAAGTCGATCCCGGCTCGCCATTGCCCGAACCCACGCTCTTCCCGAGGCGCAGGTTGGGGCTGCCCCCTGGCAGCGTCGAGACGCTGCCGCAGTTGTTGCCGGCCGGATCTCCGGCCGTCGCCGTCGTCGAGCACGCGGTGTTGTCAATCGACGGCGGATTGCCAGGAAACGTCGCCGCGAGTTGCACGGCAAACGTCCGGCTGGCCGATGCGCCCGCTGCAACCGTGCCGAGCGAGAGGGTGCAGGTCGAGCCGGCGTTGTTGTTGGGCAGACACGTCCATCCAGGCGAGGAGCTGCCGGGCAAGAAGGTCGAGAGCGTCGGCACCGTGTCCGCCAGTTGGACGCCGGCGGCATCCCGGTTCCCGATGTTGGCCACGGCCAGGCTGTAGACCAGAGTCGAGCTCGGCTCGCCGCTTCCCGAAGCGACGCTCTTGGTCGTGCGCAGGTCGGGGTTGCCCCCGGCCGGCGTCGAGACGCTTCCGCAGTTATTGGCGGCTGGATCTCCTCCCGTCGTCGTCGACGAGCAGGCCGTGTTGTCGATCGCCGGTGGATTGGCGGGGAAGGTTGCCGCGAGCTGCACGGCGAAGGTCCGGTTGACCGAGGTGCCGGGGGTGACCGTGCCTACCGCGAGCGTGCAGGCCGAGCCGGCGTTGTTGTTGGGCGTGCAGCTCCATCCCGGCGAAGAGCCCGCCGGCAGGAACGTCGAAAGCGCCGGCACGGTGTCCGTGACCGTCACGCCGGCCGCCGCCTGATTGCCGGCATTCGAGACCGCGAGGTTGTAAACCAGCGTCGAGCCCGGGTTGCCGTTGCCCGAGACAAGGCTCTTGACGGTGGCGAGATCCGGGCTGCCAGCCGGTGTGCTCGTCGAGTCGCAGTTGTCTTCGGGAGTGTCGTCGGGAGGAGTGCTCGATGCGCATGCCGTGTTGTCGATGGTGGAAGGTGATCCCGGCGGAAAGCTCGAAGCCACCCGGACGGCGAAGGTACGGGCGGCGGTCGCTCCAGAGCCCAGAGTCCCCACGTTCAACGTGCACGTGCTTCCGGGATTGCCGTTGGGCGTGCAGACCCAGCCGGCCGAGGAGCTTGCCGCCTCGAACGTCGTCAGTTGCGGCACCGTCTCTTCGAGGACGACGCTCGTGGCACTCGTGTTGCCGAGATTGACGACCGAAAGGCCGTAGACGAGCGTCGCCCCCGCGCTGCCATCTCCACTCTGGACCGTCTTGGTCAGGACCAGGTTCGGGGGTGCCGGACAGGGATGGAGAGGCCCGGCCGCCGACTCGACCCAGTTCTGGCTTCCCACCGTGGGAGAAGTCCGGTCGTTCTGGGCATCGACAATGATGGGGCCCAGGGTGCCCCCCCGGTAGTGGCCGCGGATCCGGAACTGAAAGAGATAGTCCTGATCCAGGGGATCTCCGGCGTGCGGATCGCAGGAGTAGGAAGCCACCGCACCGAAGGGGCCGTCGAGGATTTCGAACGTGCAATCGTCGACGAGGCCGGCCGCCGTCTCCCCCGTGATATAGGCGAACCGGAAGGCGGTCATGAACGGCGTGGAAATGAAGCCGGTCTCCGGCTCTAGTGGCGCCGTGTCTTGTGACAGCGAAACGAGATAGATGACCACTTCGCCGCAATCGATCTCACCATTGCCGGTGGCGTCGTCGAAGCCATCGAACTCGATGCGGAAACGCTGAGCGGCGAAGCTCGGCAGAGAGACCAGCAGGCAAAGAGCAACGAAGAACCTTAGGACCATTCGCGAGCGCATCAGACCTCCCTTACCGCAGCTCAAAATCGGCCGGCACGAAGACGAAAAACTGCGACCCCGCCGGCACTCGGATGACAGGTTTGATATCCGTGGCTTGACGAATGACGTCCGCCGCGGCGCGAGAGAGCTCATTGGCGACCGAGGCCGCCGCGATCTGCCGGTTGGAAGCCGCTTGACCGAGCGTTGCGCTCTCCTGCGGCTGGCCGAGTTGCGCGGCCGCCCCCACGGCGGAGAGGAAGAGCGCCCTTCCAAAGGCGCCCCAGATGCGGGCGTCGACCTTTCCTCTCATCCCGCCCGCCCCGTCGCGCCCGGCGCTCTCGGCACCGTCTAAAGAAACCATTTCGCCGTTGGGCAGCTCGATCGAGGTCCAGCGGACGACGAGGCGTCTCTGGCCGAGCGCCGCACCCGTGTCGTAGCTTCCGAAGACGCGGCTTCCCTGGGGCAGGACGATCCGCCCTTGCCGGTCCTTGGCGTCGGCTTCGATCCACGCCTCCGCAGGCCCGGGGCTTTCCGAGGCGAGAGCCGTCAGCAGGATCGCCGGCGCCCAGACGACGCGCCCGAAATCCACAGCGCGGGCGGCCTTTTCATCCCTCTCCGGGGAATCAGGCTCACCGGCCGTCCCGGTGTGGATCTGTGAGAGCAAGGACCTGAAGTCAGGCGGAGCCGGAGGAGTGAGGGGAAACCGCCCCCGCGCTCCCGGAGCTCCGATCTCAGCCGGCGGGTCCTTCGCGGCGCCCAAAAGGACCGGCGCCTCTAAAGCCCTGGCGAGAGCCGACTGGCTCCGGCTCTCGGGCGGAGGCACCGCCGCGAGCGAGCGGCTGGAACGGCTGGGATAAGACCGGTACACACCCGGCGGCGGCGCACCCCCGCCATCCGCGGTCAACTCTTCCTCGTCCTCGCCGCGCTCGGCGCCGCTCATGAAGAGCGGCGAGGCTGCCGCCGGCTCCGGCGGCGTCCGAGCGGCGAGTAGCTCACGCAGCTCGGCCCGGCGCCGTTCCTGCTCGCCCTGCCGCGCCTCGATCTCGGCTCGGAATGGCTCCGCCGCCGCGCCAGGCTGCCGCTCGAAGAACCGAGGCGCGTTCGGCCTTTCCGGGTCTTCCCGGGCAACCGGCGCCGCCGGGGCGCTCCCGGCGTTGCCGCGAAAGACGGAGACGATGATGCCGCCCACGACAAAGCAGAGCACCACGCCGATCGCGGCCAGGGCTCGGGCCCCAAGCCTTCGTGACTTCGGAGTGAAGACCTCCTCGCCTGTGCTCATTGCGCGGTCCTCCGGACGACCGTCCGATCGCGCTTCTCATGAGGACCGGAAACGAGCACGAGCTCATCGGGGATCGCCTCGATGACATAGACGCTGCCTTCGAGGCGGAACGGCACGAGCTCCAATCCTTGAGAGCCCTGGCGGAAGATCGCGGGCGCCTTTTCCGGCACCTTGGAAAGCCGCACGTAAATGCGCTCGCCGTCGTCGTAGACGAGCTTCGGCTTGAGACCGCGCCAACCTCCCGACCAGGTGTATTTGAAGTTCAGGTTCTGTGGCTTGACCTCGCTCGGCAGCGTCACGGCGGCTCCCGGCCGTTGCCCCTTGTCATTCCAGGCTTGAGAGAAGCCGCCGTATTCGAACCGCAAGCGACGGGGGCCAAGCTTCAGCCCTTCGCCGGGGCTCGCGCAGGGGCGCGACTTGACCAGCACGTCATAGATCCGGCGGTCCGTCGAAACGATCAGGTTCGTCTCGATGGCACACTCGGTGGGCTTCAGCACCACGAGCGGCTTGATCCCGCCTTCCTGCGAGAGCTGCACGTCCACCTTCCAGCGTTCGCCGTCGCCCAGATAGGTCTTGACGACGCGCTCACCGGTTTCGAGCTCGACCGCGCAAACGCGCAAGGTCTCGCATTCGAGCTCCGGTGAAGCCGTGCCGAATGGCACGACGGCGACGCCGGGTTCGACCGCAGAGAGGGCCGAAACCGAAAAAAGAGACAAAAAGGCCACCCAACCCCACGACTTCGCGATCGTGTTCACGTTTACCTCCTTTTAACTTGTGCCCAGGTAATCTGAGTGATGTAGATCCCCACCGGATTGCGGCGGAGCCGCTCCTCGTCCTCCGGCGGATCGATCTTTACGGTGACAAAACCTTCCCATTCCTCTTCGTGCTCGGAGCCGCCGATGCCCACCGGCAGATAGCGCTCCGACCACCGGACGCGCCAGGTGCTGCGCCCCTTCCTCGGCTCCTCACCGTCCGGCATGCGGAAGACCGACTCGACGGCGACCGACCGCAGGTAAGAGCGCGCCAAGACCCGCGGATCGTTCCTGGCGAAATAGGAATCCAGGTACTGCTTGGCGGCGGGCTCGCGCTCGGCGAGATAGGCGTACGCCTCGCCGAAGAGGGACTGCAGGATGACCGGATCGCTCGTGATGGTGCGAAGCCGCACGATGAAGCGCGAGACCTCGCCCATCACGATCCGGTCATCCACGGTCGTGATCCGTTCGGCCGGACCGAACGCCACGGGTGTGCCGTGACGGTTGACCTCGACGACGTAGGGGGTGATCCGGGCCGTGGACGCAAGGCCAATGAAGGCGAGCGTCAGGATGCCGTTGACGGCGAGCGATGCTAAAGCCGCGAGAATCCAGTACTGCCGCTGGCGCAGCAGGTCGCCCCAGAGATGGAAGAACGCACCCTCGCCGGCAACCCGCGACTCGACGGTGCCGCCGCTCTCGCTGCGATGCTTCCGCTTTCTAAACATCGGCGGTCAGAGCCTCGCGAAGCTTCAAGAAACCGGTCGGCGCGGTGAGCGAATAGGCCAGCTCGTTGGGGACCTTGATTACCAGCCAGGCGTAGACGATGGCGCCTCCCAGGACCGTCAGCGGCACCCTGAAACCGGCATCCGGCTCGTAGGCGTAGGCCTGAAGGGCCAGAATCCACTGCACCGTGATCGCCTGTCCGACGGCGACCAGGAGGTACTGCACGAAAATCTGGATACCGACTCGAATGCAGGTGACGAGGTAGTTCTCGGCAAGCGGGGCGGTCAGCCGGAAGGGCGCGAAACCCAGAAACCAATACAGGCCCCCCATGACCAGGTAGCTCTTGACGAGCGCCTCGACCAAGCGCGCGGCGATGAGCGCGAAACAGAGGAGGATCCCGAGGGCCGTCAAGCCCACCAGCAGGCTGGCAGGGAAAGCCGCCAGGCCGTGCAGGACCCCCATCTGGGAGATGGAGACCAGCAGCAGCGAGCACAGGTACACGCCGCGGTCGAGCACCAAAGACGGGCTGCAGCCCCACCACGATGCCCGAGAGCGTCGCACCGGCCTGGTCAAAGCTTGAGATGATCTTGGGAATCCAGAGCGGAAAAGACGTGATGAAGGCCCAGAAAAGACCGATGTAGGCGATCTTCTGCAAGAGGGCCTTGGAGATCTTTCCGATCCCGTCCGAGCCGCCGATGAAGCCCAAGAGGCCCGCGACCAAGGTGACCGCAAGCTCCAGCAGCACGAGCGCCACGTAGAGGTTTCGGGTGATGTCTCCCGACTGCTCGATCCAGGTCTGTGAGGCGCTCTCATACTGAGAGACGATGCTCGTCAGGACCCCCGGCGACTGCGCGTGCGACGCGATCGCGAGGAACCCCAATCCGGCGGCAAAGAGAGCGATGCGGAGCCTCATTGCGGCATCCACCGCGGCAGCGCCCGAAAGGCCGTCTGAAAATCGTCCCAGGCGGGAGTCACCGAGTCGGCGACCGTGTCTTCCAGAAAGAGTGCGTAGGTCTCCCGGGACCGTGCGGCTTCATTGATCTCGTAGGCCTGCGCGACCGCCTCGGCGTTCGCCTGAGCCGCGTTGACCCGTTCATTCAAAAGGGCCTGCTTGGCATTCCAGGAGAGCAGGTTGCCGATCCCCTCGAGCACCTCCTCATGACCGCGCGCGCCTTCGATCGAGGCTTCGATCTCCGCCAAGTCCGCGAGCTGGTACTCGTCCCAGGCCGTTATCCAGTGGAGCGACTCGAGCGAAACGCGGAACGTTTCCATCGTTCGGTAGAGCGCACGCCAGGAATCCTCGCTGTAGTTCTCGTAGCGCGCCCCGGCCGGAAACGTCTCGAAGAACATTGCCTCGAGCTGCTCGGTGTTGTAGAGCACCCCGTCGACGCCATCGATCAGCCACAGCAGGCGGTCGAAGACCGGCTGGATATCGCGCCAGTTGTGAATGTTCAGCTTCTTCAGCGCTTGGATCTGGTTTTCGATCTGCTGGTACTGGTTGTAGATCTGCTCGGCCTGCTGGATGAAGTCCCCAGCGGCCTGGACATAACGCGCGATCTCGGCCCAGATCGAGGTCGCGATGTGCGCCACGTCGGTCACCGGGATCTGCGCTTCGCTCGATCCCGGAATTCCAACGAGCAGTGTTAAAAACAAGGTCAAGCACAACGCGGCACGGCGCATTCCGATTTCCTCCCTTGAAAGTCGTCGGTGAAACGGCTGAAGCGTGAGGCGTCTTCGACGCAGCCGCATTCGCGGAGCCACTCCGAAACCCAATCGGCTCCATGCAGCCGCTTGACGCGGAGGGCCTCCGCGACGGTGGCCTGAAAGGACAGCCCCGGCCGGGCGCTCAAAAAGGCGAGCTCGGCGCGCCGGAGCCCGAGTTGAAAAAGACGGGAGCCGCGGGGGGAGCTGAAGTAATAATCCCGCCGCGGCTCCGCACGGGAAACGAGCTCGATCTCTCGTGGATTGAGACCGAAGCTCTCATGAGAGCTCCCGAGCGCCGGCCGCAGCCGCCGCCGGGTTCGGGAGATAAAACCGTGTGGGGCAGGATTCGCGGATGTTGGCTCCCGCCCCGTGGGCCTCCAACTGCCGCAGGTTCTGAACCGCCAGCACGAGGCTCGCGTTCTTCTTTCTGAGCGAGAGCGCCCATTGCTGGACGCGGGAAGCCCAGGCGGGATGCATCAACGCGATGCCCGCCTCATCCAAAAGGATCAGCGTCGGCGACCCGTCGAGGCCCCGTTCCACCTCACGCAGGAGCCGCAGAAGGACCGGGAGCTTGACCGTATCGTCCAGGTCCATGAGCGGCCGCGTCTCGTAGACCTCGACGCGTCCTCGCTCGCGCCGCTGCGTCCCTGTCGCGTCGAGGAGGTATCCGTAGGGGCCGCTCCGCGTGTAGGCCTTGAGCGCCATGCGGAAGCTCGACGTCCTGGACCTGGATCATGAAATTGAACAAAGACCGCTGGTCGGGCTCCTCCTCCCGGAGAAGCTCCAGGCCGCGCGCGAGCGCCTGGCGCTTGGCCGGATTGAAGGTGACGTTCTGCAGACCGATCAGAAATTCGATCCATGCCAAGGCCCAGCCCATCTCCTGCGGATCGTCCAGATCGCGGAGCGGCTGGAAATGAAGCCCACCCTCTTCGACGCCGACGAGGCTCAAGCCCACGTCCGGCATCGCCTCGCAGAGGATCCGGCTCGACTGGTCCCGGTCGAAGAGCACGACCCGGGACTCCGGATAGCGGAGGAAGTTCAGGAGAAGAGAGAGCAGGAGCGTGCTCTTGCCGCTCCCGGTGGGACCGACGATCAGCGTATGGCCGACGTCGCGTGTATGAAGGTTCAAACGGAACGGTGTGGCGCCGTTTGTCCGGGCGAAGAGCAACGGCGGCGAGCCCTCGGGGAAGAAGGGGCACGGACAGACCGGCTCGCCCGGCCACTCCGTCGTCAACGGCAAGAGATCCGCGACCGAGAGCGAGTTGACGAGCGGCCGGCGAACGTTGGCGCTCGCGACGCCCGGGAGGCTTCCGAGGAAAGCGCCGACCGCGCCCACGGATTCGAGGCGACCCGAAAAGCCCCGGTCCGCGAGCACCTTCAGCACCTGGCGCGCCTCGCTCGCGACCTCTTCGCGGCTCGACGCCGCGAGCACCACAACCGTAGTCAGGAAGCCGAAGGCCGCCTCGCCCGACTCGTTCAAGGCGGTCGCCTCGGCGGCTTCCTCGACCATCGCCGCGGCGTGGCGGTTCTCGAAACCCTTGGCCGGCTCCTTCCCGGCGAGCAGGCTCCCCACCGAGGGCTCGGCCCAGAACCACTGCCGCTGCATCCTGCGGATCGCCCCCGCCGCCTCGGCCGGCGGCAGCGGGATGAACCGCGTCGAGTAGCGCAGAGGGAAGGGCAGCTCTCCCAGGGCGGAAAGCTCTCCCGGCCGCGTCGAGGCCGGAAGACCTTCGACCGAGATCAGCGCCAGGTGCAGCTCGCCGAGCCGCGGTTCCCAGCCGCCGACGAAGTCCTGAGGACCCAGGACCGTATCGAGCAGAATGCCCGGCTCGAAGTCAGCCGCGCGCCCGCCGCCCATGCCCGTCGCGCACTCCCGCAAGTGGCCGAGCGTCCGGCCGCGCGAGAGCGCTTCGACCCGCAGCACCGAGGAGAGGCGTTCTTCAAGCGCCTTCAACCGCTCACAGAAGCCAAAGACGGACCTCTCCCAATCCGTCCGCTGGCTCTCGAAGCCGCGCTCGAACCGCAGGGCCACCCGCGCGTAGATCTCGCGCGGCGGAACCTGGGTCACGGTCAGGACCATCTCGGTGACGAAATGCTCGCCGGACTCCGACTCGTAGTCCCGCCGCCGCAGACCGTCGAGATACGCCGTCAGGGGGTCGGGGAAGGCGCCTTCGGCCGGATAGCCCGAGGCCCGCCGGCGGATCGCGTCGACATGGACGACGTGCTCGCCAGCCAGTCCGATGAGGACCGAGTTGACGACGGCCGACAAGCGCTCGAGCGTCTCCGCGGTCGAGGTGCCGAAATCCGGCCCTTCGAGGAGGAAGCAGCTCGAGAGCGTCCCGTCCTTGTTGACGACGAGAACTCGCCCGTCGATGACGAGCCCGACGGCCCAGGGAAGGAGGTCGGCAAAGCCTGGCGGCGAGGAAGGCCGGCGATGCTTACCGAAGACCCAACCCGCGAGCGCGGCGCCCGCCCCGAAGCCGAAGAGGGATTCAAGGAAGCCCATGGCGGCCTACCTCGCGACCGCCGAAAGCGGCCGCTTCCGTCGAGGCCGCCGCAGCTCGGAACGGCCGGCGTAGAACCCTCGGTACCCGAGCGATTCGGCGAAGACGTCGACGCTCCGCATGTCGCTCTTCGCCAGCCATACGAGGAGCGGATAGAAGATCGCGAGGTCGAACGCCAGGAAGGCGAGGCTCAACGGGGCAATCCCGCCCGCGGTGAACTGCGCGCCTAAGATGGCGAGGAGGAAGAGAGCCGGCTTCTGGGCCATGCCCAGGACCAGAGCCGGCCGGATCAGGCACTGATGAACGCGTTGCCGTCGCACGAGCGAGCCTCAGAAGGACGAGCCCTGCTGGCCTTCCGGCACGGCGGGACCGCCGGCCAGCACCCGAGCGACGAAGAAAAGGGCGACCACCGTGGCCGAGACAATCCCGGAGGCCACCAGGAACGCGGGCCGCCAGTCGAGGTCCCCGTCGGCCGCCGAGATCCCGAGCACGTCGAGGAATCCCGGAATCCCGGCGAGGAGCGCCGCGCCCGCAACCACCGTGCCGATGTTCTTCATCCACGGCCGGTCGTGGCTGACCATCACGCCGACGATGCCCGCGAAGAAGGCGGCGATGATGATCGCCTTGGCAGTGGGACCCGTCAGGTTGCCGGTGATCGTGTCGAACGCTGCATTGAAGGGCAGGGACGTGCCGCCGGAGGCGAAAGCCGCTCCCGGAACTACCGCGAGCGCCGTACCCGCCGCCAGTCCCCGGGCAATCCAACGTCTGGACATGGAAGACCTCCTGCGCTGTGGAGCGGCCGTCCTCCACTGGGCGGCCGGAGCTTTCAGCCGGAGCCGAGAGCCTGATGAGCTAGCGCGGGAGTAACTATACGCAGGTTCCGACCAAATAGCAACTCTCAGAGTAGCTATACATTTGGCAAGCGGGGGAGTTGCTGAACCGGAGGGGAAGTTGCTAGGCTTGGGACCTCGGAAATGGCACGCTACCGCGAACGCCCGCTCCCCAATCTGTCGCTGAGCCTGGAGTCCCTGCCTCCACCCAGCAACGTCATGCGGGATCAGCGGCTGATGCTGCGCTTCAGCCCGGAAGACTTCGCGAAGATCGAGAAGGCGGCCAAGGAGCGGGGGGAACAGCCGTCCGCCTTCCTCCGCACGGTCGTCTTGGCGGCCTTCGAGAACTCGGCCCTGCGGGCTCTGGGCCAGAAACCCGATCTGCTCGAAATGAGCCCTGCCGAGCAGCAGAAGGTCGTCCTGGAGGCCTTTGCCTTTGACACGCAAGGCTCCAGCCAACCCGCGAGTCCCGAGCTCCTACCCCCACGCCCCGAGAACCGCAGGCGAGACGTGCGGGCGATGCTGGCGTTGACCAAGGCGGAAGCTCGGCGTGATCGAGAGGGCCGCCAGGGAACGCGGGGACGCGCCCGCCGTCTTCGGACGGAACCTCGTCCTAGCTGTCTTCCGGAACTCGGAGCTGCGTGCTTCGGGCAAGAAACCCGACATCCGCGAGATGTCGGTGACCGAGCAGCAGAGGGCACTGCTCGAAGCCTTCGCCTTCGAGTAGCTCTCAAGCCAGCCGCTCGAGCTCATAGCCTCGCCCGTCGAGCCAGCCTGCGAGCCGCACGATCTCCAAGATCCGCGGCCCAGACCCCACCCACGCCATCTGCACGACGAGGCGGATGACCTCGGCGATTAGCTCGTGCTGATGGGATTCTCCCGAGGCGCCCAACCTCGCCAGGCGGTTGAGCCTCATCAACGCCCCTTGCGGGCTCCCCGCATGGAGGGTGCACATGCCACCGCCGTGACCGGTCGCCATGGAATCCAGGAACGGATAGGCGTCGCGTCCCCGGACCTCGCCGACGACGAAGACATCGGGATGGCAGCGGACGCCGATTCGCACGAGATCGTGGAGATCCACCCGGCTCTCGACCGTCACCATGCGAAGCGTGTCGCGCGCCGGGCAGACGATCTCCGGCGTGTCTTCGAGCACCACCACCCGGATGTCGGGCCGGATCACGACCAGCTCATGAAGGAGGGCGTTGACGAGGTTCGTCTTGCCGGACCTCGTGGCACCCGAGACGATGAGGCTGTCGCCTTGCCCGAGCGCCTCCTTCAGGACCGAGTACTGGACGGGTGTGGCCGAGCCGGCCGCGACCAGCTCCGGGAACAGGAGGATTCGCGCCGGGTGCTTGCGCACGACGAAGCTCGCCCGTTCGACGAGCGGCGGGACCATGCCTTGGAGCCGCGCCTTGCCGAAGATCTCGGCCGGAAGCTCGGCCGCGATCTCGCAGGACTCCTCGCCGGCAAGGGAGATCCCTTCACGCGTCGCCGCGATGTTTAAAAATCCCCGGACGGCCTCCTCCGAGAGCACGAGGCCGGTTGCCTGCCGGCCCGCGACGCCGTCCGTGCGCACGGCGAGATCGCGATTGACATACACCTCGACGATCGTCTCGTCGGCGAAGAGCCTGGAGACGCCAGGACCCAGAAACCGCGCCATCGCCGCGGCGTACTCAGACTCCGCCATGGGAACGCTCCATCGCCTCTGCCTCCCGATTCCGATTCCAACGCTGCTCCCGTGAGGGGTCCTCCGCCTCCTCTTCACCAGGTGGACCCGTCCGGCCCGAGGCAGGAGCCTCGCGCTTCAGGTCCCCCGGAGGCTCATGCCACGGCTCTTCCTCGGTCGAGCGCAGGAGCGCCGGATCGGCGAAATACGGTTTCTTGCGCACGACGAGCGGCGGCAGGCCCGGCATGAAGACGACCGCCTGGTCCCTTGCCAGCCGCCGGAACTCCGAGGCGTCGAGGAGCGACCGCCCCGAGAGCACCGTCTGGCGTGACGTGTTGCCGCGCCCGCTGCCCAAACCCCCGGAGGACCGTGAGACCTGGTCGATCTCGATCGTCTGCCGGCCCGAGAGATTGGACAGCCTCTCCGCCGTCGCGAGATCGGTCGGCGCGAAGGCGACCTGCACGGCACAGTTGGGGGAAACCGCCTCCTGTGGCCCGAACGCCTGGATCAGCTGCCCCAGGTACTGCACGACGACCAGGTAGCTGGCCCCGTAAGCGCGGAAGTAGGCCAGCCCCTGCTCGATCTCGCGGATCGCGCCCAGGACCGGGAATTCGTCCAGGAGAAGGAGAATCCTCTCCGGCCACGGCCAACGCCGCGAGGCGTCCCGCTCGAGGATCGCCCCGGCCAGCTGCGACACCACGACCCGCAGGTGCGGCCCCAGCCGGTCCCGCTCGTCCGGCTCGAAACAGAGGTAGAGAGTGATGGCCCGGTCCTTCCTCCGGGTGATCTCCCGCAGGCTGAAGTCCGAAGCCGAGACGCTTTTGGCCAGCACCGGATCGGCGTAGATCGAAAGCGCCGCCGAGACGGTCGCGAGAACGCTCGAGCGCGTTTGCGGCGACATCTCGAGGATGTTTGCCGCCGCCGCGGCGACGGCCGGGTGGGTTGCCGTCTTTCGCCCCTTGGAATCCTCCCAGCCCAACAGAAGGTCGGGATCGTGCGGCGCCCGCGACATGTCTTCTATCGCCTTCCTTCCACCGACGGTAAAGAGCTGGTAGACCTGCGGCAGGCTGCCCCATTGCCGGCAGTACTTGCCATGGAGCAGCGCCCCCACGAGGATTTGCCGCGGCGCCTCGCGCCAGAAGGGATCGGTGTTGGTGGGGACCGAGGCGATCAGAGCGCCCGCGATCCGCTGCGCGTCCCGCACGTCGTGAGGGTGATCCCGGATCTCGAGCATGGGATTGTGGCGGGAAAAGCCATCGCCGCCCGAAGGTGCCCAGCAGAGGACGCGCGAGTCGTGGGCTCGCCGGCGAAAGCCGCTCGTCAGCTTGTAGATCTCCTGCTTGGCATCCAAAACGACGAGCGGCCCGGGATGTGCCAGCGCCGTGGGGACGACGACGCAGGTCGTCTTGCCCCCGCCCGGAGGAGCGAAGACGAGGACGTGCGCGTCGCCCTGGTGGCGCAGGTACCCGCCTTCGACCGCGCCCAGCACGATGCCTTCGGCGAGCCTCTCTCCCAACCCGAGATCCTCGCGTTTCTTGACCTCCGCGAGGCGGGCAAACCTCGCCGAGCCATAGGCGTCGCCCGGTCCCGAGAGACCCTTCCAAGCGGCTCGCAGGCACCAGGAAGCGCAGCCGAAGTGGAGGGTGAAGACCGCCCCTCCAAAGGCGACCGCTTGACGGATCTCCTGCGAATGCGCCCCGAGGCCGAGGAGCTTCCGCATCGCGAGAGCAAGGATCGCGGGCGAGTAGACCGGGGCGGCCAGCCCCCATGCGCACCAGAGGCCGGCAAGGGAAAAGGCAAGGGCCTGCGCGCGCCTCTCCTCCCGAAGCTCGCCGAGCCCCAGGCCGAAGAGCGCCATGCTGCCCAGGCCCACCCAGAGCAATCGCGCAGGCCAGGACAGCAGGACTCCGAGCTCGGCGGGATGGCCGAAGGCCCTCCCGAACCACCAGCCAGCCGCCGCGAACCCGGCGAGGACCGAGCCGACGAGGAGCAGGACCAGATAGGTCAGGAGACGGCGCCGCCTCTCCGCCATCCTCCGCGGTAACTGATAGAGCTCGTCCGTCACGGGTGAGTCCAGACGGGAAGGACGCCGTCGCGCAGCCAGCCCGCCGGCACCGGTCCGAAGACGCACGAGTCCTGGGAGTGAAGAGAATCTCCGCGGACGAAGACCTGGCCCGCCGGAACCTTCCAGACGACGCGCTCGCAGGACGCTTGGCCGGGGCCCACGACCTCGATCCGCTTGCAGAGGGGGGCTTTGCCTCCCGGACAGCTCCCGGGCGCGATCCACTTCGCGAGATCGTGCCGCCGCACGACCTCCGGCGGCAGGCAGAAGGTCACCAGCGCCCCTGGCCGCACCTCGAGCCGCGTCACTCGATAAAGGCCGCGCGGCAGGGAGGGCGTCAGGTTGATCGCGAGATATAGCGAAAGCAGCTCCGGGAAGAAGACGAGCGGAAGCACGCCCCCCAATCCCACCAGGGCTGCCACACGCGGCCAGGACCAGCTCGATGATTTACGAGACAGCATGGCGGCTCCGCATCCCTAGGAAGCCTTTTCCTCTGCTGCACTCGCCGCCTTGCCGCGGTTCCACCGGTTGCGAGCGGCGACCTTCCTCTGGGTCCTGGCGCGCTCGGCCTCCCTATGCAGCTCGGCGAGCTTCGCTTCGAGCCCCTCGCGCCGTTTCTCCTCCTTCTCGAGCCGGCCAATCAGATGCTCCTCGTAGACCTCGACGGACGGCCGGGAGACATCGCGGACGACGTCGGCCCACAAGCAGCCGCAGACGCAGAGCGTCGAGAGGACCCCGAGCCCGGCGCCCCACGCCACCTGCAGCCCGGGGGAACCCAGGATCTCCCAGACCGGCACCGCCTCGAGACCCGAGACCGAGAGGGGAATGATCAGAGCGTTCAAGAGCACCGTGATCGCCACCCACAAGGTTGCCAGACCGCCGTGGCGGCGGGAGACGACCGCCGCTCCGATATAGACCTCGGCGAGCCCCACCAGCACGGCAAGCGCCGACGAGCTCAGCCAGAGGAGCGCCGCCCGGGCGGCAGGCCCCACTTCCTGCCGGTCGGCGGCGAGCACGACGAGCCCCAGCCGCGGAACCAGGGCGAGGATGGGGAGGAGCGAGATCCAGCGGCCAGGGCGCGTCATGGCGACACATTGTATAGCAACTCTCAGAGTAGCTCAATAGGAACCTGCCTGGGCGGGCCGGCCGGCCGTTTGTCCGGAGCCTCGCCGCTCGCGGCCAGCCGTCAAGGCAACCCCTCTGGGGCGGGCCTGCGGCCCGGCCTGGACGGCTGGCCTCACCCGAGCGGCGGTCCGCGGCCAAAGGCCGGACGGACGGCCCCGCGCCGGGCAGCTTCGCCCGCAAGCGGAACTCGAAGGAGCCTCCCATGTCCAGACGCCGCGAGCATCCACTCCCCAAGCTTCCCTTGAGCCTCGAAGTCCTCCCACCGCCGGAGACGAAGCGGAGCTGCCGGCTCATGCTGTCCTTCACCGAGGCCGAGCTCGCCATGATCGACAAGGTCGCCCGCGAGCGCGGGGAGCAGCCGGCCGTCCTCTGCCGCACCATCGTTTTGACCGCCTTCCACAACTCCGCCGCGCGAGCTCTGGCCGACCGCCCCGGCCTACTGGAACTGTGTCCCGCCGAGCAACTGAAGCACCTCCTCGACCTGTTTCTTGAGTGAGGCCGGACGGACTCTCGGGCGGGGAACGGGTGACGGATTCCCCGCCGAAAGTCGCCAAGAGTCACTTCGATCCCGACTTTTCTCCCGGCCAATGGCGGAGCTCCGCCTCCATCTCGTCCGCCAGGTCCCTCACGCGAAGGGCCCATGCACCCGCCAGACGTGCCAGGGCCGTCTCGTAGGTGTCGAGCACCGAATTGACCTCCTCTTGAGCCCGGCTCGTCAGATATCCCTCGAGGACGCGCAGGTCCGCCAGGACTCCCAGGAGCTGTTGCCTCAGGAGCGCATGGGGAAGTTCCGGCCAGTCATCCGATTCCTCGAAGATCGAGCTGTGGACCAGGTCGGTCACGAGCCTTAAGGCAGCGTTGTGGACCGGGTCCGTGATGTCCGCAAGAAACATTTCTCGAAGGACGATAAATCGGTTCCAATCCTTGGGTTCAATTTTCGGTGGCACGCAACAAAACTCTGATGTGTTGCTGACTTCGGCCATCCTTTCCTCCTTGTCCAAGGCTCGCGGAGGGGTTCGTCTTCCGCACCCGGCGAACCTACGGGGCAAAAGAAGCTGTTATCAGTTTGAGCACCCAATACCTTCTCCCGCTCACGCCGAACCCGAAAGGAGGATCGGAATGGGCTTTTTTAGCGACATGGGCCGGACACTGGTGCTCGTCCGGGAAATGAAAGGTTTTCGCCAGAGCGCGCTTGCCAGAGCCGCCGGCATCGGGAAGAGCCAGCTCTCAAAGTACGAATGCGGCAGGGAGCTGCCCAAGCTCGAAACGCTGGAAAGGATTCTGGAGACCCTGAACGTCGAGCCGATTCGGTTCTTCGAGTCGGTCGCCTGGGTCAATGAGCTCGCAAGTGCAATCGAGACCGGCCGCCGCCCCCTTCCTGCTTTCGGCCGTAGAGATCCCGTGGAGCAGGAGCTGTTGAGACTTGCCGTCGGCCTCGGCCGTTTGGCTTCCACGCTTCACCGGGTACGGCTCCACGACTCGATGAACCGCTCGCCGGAATCGCCGATCGCCTGCCCGGACCTCCGACGCTGACCCCCTGCCGCCGAGGTTGCCGTAGAGGGTGACGATCGCCCCGTCCTTTTCAGCCACCGCCGCTCCTTCGCCGTTGGGGCCGCCCATGCCGTCCCGCTTTGTACCCGAGGGCCGGCCGGCCGCAAGGCAACCCTGCGGGCGCGCTCAAGCGCGGCCTTGGCAGCCGGCCTTCCTCCCTCGGGTCCCTTTCGGTCCGTCATGAACGGACCCAACCACGAAAGGAGCAGGACAATGGCCAAGAACAACGCTGCGATCGTCACCCTCTACGGCAACCTCGGCGACGCCCCGGAGGTCCGCCACATCCCCGAGAAGGAGATCCAACGGCACGTCTACGACTTCGAGTCCGATGCCGTCGTCGAGAAGACCTTCACCCGCCAAGCCCGCGACTTCCGCACCTTCTCCCTCGCCGTCCGCCCCAAGGACGTGGAGGAGCCCCGCTGGTTCCGCTGCGTCGACTGGAACAACCAGTCCGAGTTCTTCCAGAAGGGCGACCGGGTCCGGGTGACCGGTTCCTTTGAGATCCGGACCTACCAGAAGGACGGCGAGACCCGGCGCGTCCGGCAGTTCGTCGTCCGGACCGCTGACATCGAGCGCGCCAAGCTCCCTCAGGAGCAGGCCGCCTGATTCCCCATCAAGGCTCCCGGCTCCGCGCCGGGAGCCTTTCCCGTCATCTACCGGAAAAGGAGATCCCATGGATTCCACGCCGTCCAAGGCAAAGCTCGAAGAGCTCCGCGCCCGCATCCAGCAGCGGCTCCAGGAGCTTCGCAAGAGACCGAAGGCCCTGCCGCCCAACCCGCCTCCCCGGTATGACGAGGTCTTCTTCCGTGGAACGCAGTGGCTGGATGAGCTCGCGGCCGGACCGGACCTGCATGAGGAGGAGCCGTGAAGGCCGCCTCCTCCGACCAGGGCCGGCAGGAGATCCTCCTCCTGATGGCTGCGGTCGATTCCGCCTTTGCCGCGGGCGACTTCTTCTTCGGCGAGGAGCTCGATGCCCGGCTCGAACAGCGCCTCGACGACCTCGACCACCGGTTGACCGACCTCGACGAGTCCGAGGCGCCGGAAGGCGGCGACGTGCTCGACGGCGACAACCACGTCGGGATCGAAGCTCAGTTCATCGCCGCCTGGTCCCAGGTCCTCGCCGGCGTCGGCAGCTTTGCCCCTCCAACACCGGATGCCGAGCTCGCGGCCCACCTTCGAGGCGTCCTTGCCGACGAGGCCCTCAAAGGTCCCTACGCACCCCAGCCCTTCCTCGATCGCGCTGGCGACGACGACTTGATCGCTCTCGCCGCCGACCTCTGGAATGACCGGCAAGCTCTCATCCTCAAGACACGGTAGCGCCTGAGCCCACGGGCCTCTTGGTCCTCCGGGCTCTTACCTCGAATCGCTGCGTCTTGAACCGCTCCCGCCGTTCAGGCCGACCGTCAGCCTTGCGATCCGTTCCAGAAGAACCCACGGCTCCACCGGCTTCCAGAGCACCTCCTCAAACCCCGCCTCCAAACACATCCGCTCCGCCTCTGGCCTGATGCAGGCGGTCACCGCAATCGCCGGAGCCGTCGAGCCCGCCTCTCTCATTTGCCGGATCAAACGGCAGCCGCTCTGCTCCGGAAAAAGGAAGTCGCTCACCACCACGTTCGGTTTGAACCCTGCCAGGAGCCCCAGGCCTTCCTTCACCGCCCCGGCTGTCCTCACCTCCGCCTGCTGGATCTCCAACAACATACCGAGGGTGTCCCGGAAATCGGCGTTGCCATCGACCACAGGACGCGGACGCCCGCCAGGCACGGCAACGGATACGAATCCACCAAAGCTGCTCTCCTTTAGACGAGGCATACCGGACTCCCCGCAAGGGCCGCGGAAGGCCCGACGGGTGTCTTTGGGTCCTTCGGCCCGCCCTTTCTGCGGCGAGGGTCTCGGACGGCGTGGAGAGCCGTCCAGGCAACCCCGTACGGGGTCGGCCTGCGGCCGAGCCTTGACGGCTCCCACCCCGCCCGAGCCTGGGAGACGCCCAGAAAGGGCGGGCACGAAGGACCTTTGCCCGAAAGCAAGCCATGCATCGAAAAGACCCTCACCATCGAGACCAGGCCCAGGGGCGACGGCTCCTCGCTCTGGAGGTAAGCTCATGAGGACCTATCTGGCGAAGGAGAGACTCAACTCGGGCGGGTACAACGCACGCGGCCGGTACTTTGGTGTCCTCCGGGGAACTTCGGTCTACCGCTACGACTTCAGCGGCGACTGGGAGTCGGGATACCTCAGAGCTGGCAACCGAGCCGAAGCCAAGCACCTGCTGAGGCAGCGATACCCGCAACTGAACCTCACGTTCTACAGGTGAAGACATGAGCCTTCAGCGAGGAAACAAACCCGTGCAGCCGATTCCATGCCGCGTCTGCGGCCAAGGCTACCTCTATGACGTCAAGGTGCGGACTCTCGCCACAGACTCTCGAAGGCCTCCGGAAAGCCCACGTGCCGGCGGAGCTGCAGCAGAGCCTGCGGAGAGGCAATCCGGCGACGGAAGCGGACATGGAGGGCCTTACCTTGGAGCAGCAGAGCCAGGTCCGGAGCGCCAACCGGGAGATCGAAGCGTCTCAGGTCGGACGTGGGTGCTTCGCGGCGTGCGGAACCGGGGTCGCACTGATCGGAGCCGTGCTGTGCTTCATTGGGGGAGTCTTCGGCTGGCTCCTCGTCATGAGGAAGCGCGTCCTCATGTGCAACTACTGCCGGGCGACGATTGACGCCGGCTGAGCGGATCAGGAGAGGTTGCTCTCGATACGGGTTTCGCGGCGGGCACCTGCGAGTGCTCGCCGTCCTGCGCCGGAGGAAGGAAACCCTCGCAGCCCTCGAGGACTGGCTGCGGGCTGAGCGGAGGCTCGCCGCAACGTGACGCGCTCTTCAACCGCTTCGCCGGCGAGCTGGTCCAGGGCGTCGATCTAGCGGCGTGAGACGAAGGCCAGCTCAAGGAAGCTCTGCCGAGAAAGGCTCGCCGATGTCCCTGACGCGATCGACACCGTTGCCGCATCGATGGCGGAGCTCCGGCTGAGGATCTGGATCAACACCCATCGCGAGACCCTGTTTCGCACCTTGCGGCGGCGTTTCCCAGCCGCCCCCTTCAGGCCCCCACGATACGAATCTCGAACTCCGAGAGCTTCAAGACCTGAAGCACATAGGTCAACGCCAGCTCGCTCGCCGCCGAGCGATCCGCCGCCCTCACCGGAAAGACCTCCTCGATCTCCCGTCCTTCACCATTACGGTACGTCACCGCGGCTGAGTACAGATAGACCTTCCGTTGGCTGGTGTTCATCCATCCGGGCTCCTGATCGGGCAGACGCAATCCTACCGTACGTAGCGGATCTGCCCCTCCTCGCCATCGCCTGAAGCTCTCCAGCTCCGCGAGAATCGGGATGGGCGTGTCCGCCGCCGTTCCGGACGGCGGCCGGGCTCTCCGTTCCATCTCCTCGGGCTTCGCCCTCCGGGGATTCCTCTCCGATCCCTCACGCGCCTCCGCGCCGGAGCGCTCCGGGCTGCGCGCCTGGGCGCGCTCGCTGAAGACCGCTCCGCATTCATCTCCACTCCCCCTCGCCGGCCCGAGTCGCTCCATGGCTCCGCCATCGAGCGGCCACCCTCCCTCCCCTCGGTACGGCTCCCGCTCCCCGGCATGAGGCGCCGGAGAGCGCCCCCTCTTTGATGGATCGACCCTACCTGTTCTGAAGGTTCCCAAGTCTCCTGCTTTCCCAAGCTCCCGGTAAGGCTCCGCCGGTCTCCTCCCGTCCTTCGGCCCGCCCTTTCTGCGGCCATGGTCTCGGGCGGCGTGGCGAGCCGTCCAGGCAACCCCTCCGGGGTCGGCCTGCGGCCGAGCCTTGACGGCTTCCACCCCGCCCGAGCCGGCCCGCCCAGAAAGGCGGGCACGAAGGACCTTTTCGCCCGAAAGGAGCCGTGCATCGAAAAACGATCACCGTCGAGACCAAGCCCGAGCGAGAGGGCCAGAAGAGCCGGTCCTTCTCGGTCGAGCTCCTGGCCTACATCCTCGCCAACGACCTCTGGGAAGCTCGGCTCCGGAGGCAAGGAGAAGAACCTCCGGCCGGTCTTCCTGGCCTACGCCGGTTCGGACCAGGCCTCCCGCGCCTTCTCCGCAAACCTGCGCGGCGGACGCCCCGCCGTGGTCGCCGGCAACAACTCCACGACCAAGTTCGAGGTCCCGAAGTCGGCGGGATTCCGCTACGAGACCTTCTCCCGCGCGGGAGCGACCCTCACTCTCGCCTACCTGCCGGGGGTCTTCGGCTTCCAGCCGCCGAGCGCCGACTCGGGAAACATCGCCTTCCTCTGCCTGCCTCCCACCTGGTGGGTCGAGGAGCAGACCCAGGCGATCCGGCCGGCAATGGGCGCGGACGCCCGCGAGGCGGCCCTCGCGGCCTACTTCATCGCCTATCTCGATCAGCGGTCGCCGCTGCCCATCGCCAACGACCTTTCCTTCCACCTGAATCTCTACCGCGCCGCGCGGGGGGAGCCCTGGTGCCAGACGAGCTCCGGCGAGGACTGGTGCCCCGGAAAGCTCTTCCACGTGCGCCTCGAAGCGATCGGCTACGAGCCGGCTCTCTACTGCAACGTCGATCACGCGACCTTCGCTGAGTTCCTCAAAGCGCAGACGGCTGCGCATCTCCCTTCAGAACAGGAGACGACCCATGGCACGACCCCAATCCGTCGCCCTCGCCGGGTACTTCCCGACACTGCCCGCGTTGCTGCCCAGGCTGGCCTCGCTGGTTAGCTTCGAGCCCCAGGATGAAATCCATGTCCTTGTCGATCCCTGCGCCGGAGATGGCGCCGCCGTCGCGGCGCTGCGCAAGCTCTGGTTTGAGCAACCCGACCAAGACGCTGCCATCTACGCGGTGGAGCTCGAAGAGAAGCGCGCCAAGGCGCTACGGATGCAGTTGAGCCCTCTCCACGGCGGCTCGCATGGCGATGTGACGCTCCACTGCGACGCCTTTCATGTGGAGATCACGCCGCAGGATGGCGCCTCCCTGCTGTATCTCAATCCGCCCTACGACATCGACAAGGTCCACGGCCGGCTCGAACAGCGGTTCCTCGAACGGTGGACCGCGGCGCTGCTTCCCGGCGAAGGCGTCCTCTTGTTCCTGGTGCCCTTTTACGCCCTTGCCGCGAGCGCAAGTTTTCTCGCCCGCCACTATCAGGAGATCCGCGCCTTCCGGTTTCCTGCTCCTTCCTTCGAAGCGTTCCGGCAATGCGTCTTGGTCGCCAAAAAGCGGAGCGCGCCGGTTCCCGACAATCCGCTCGACCAGAAGCGCATCGAGCGCTGGGCGGCCGACGCCGGCGCGATGCCTGAGCTGCCGGAGCACCCGGAACCCCTCCTTCACGTACGCGCGAAGTCCGTGGGCCTGGAGGCTCGCCGAGATCCCTCTCGATCTCCATGGCCTGCTCTCCGGTTTCCGGCCTTGGTACCGGGCGGGCTTTGCGGGCTTGAACCGCAGCGTCTCCGACCTGATCGGCGCCAAGTTCCCGGTGGCCCAGCCGCCGCGTCCCGCTCACATCGCCCTCGCCCTCTCGGTCGGGACCTTGAACGGCAAGAGGCTCACGCCGAACCGCCCGGGGCTGCCGGCCGTCCTCGCCAAGGGGAGCTTCCGCCGCGACTTCCAAACGGTCGAGGAGCGCTTCAACCAGGAGGGCGAGAAGGTCGGCAGCATCATGGTCCAGCGGCCGAAGCTCACCCTCTCGCTCCTGCGGCTCGACACGCTGGAATTCCTGGAATTGAAGCCCGGGACGAATCCCTCGGGCGCCACGGATCTCGCCGATTTCAACAGCGCCGACCTCCTCGAGCACTACGGCGAGAGCCTCGGGCGACTGATGCGCGAGCAGTTCCCGGCGCTCCACGATCCCGCCAATCCCGCCCATCGGATGGAGCTGCCCGCCGCTCGCGCGAGAGCCCTACGAGGTCCAGGCCAACGCCATCGCGACCGGGTTGAAGCTCCTCGCGACCGGCGAGAACCCCCAGGCCATCGCCGAGGTCGGCACCGGCAAATCCACCGTGGCGCTCTCGATCGTGGGCGCGCTTTCTCCCCTCTACTTCCGAGGGACCGTTACGGAGCTTCGCCGCCTCGGCTTCGATACCTCCCGGCTTTCCCCGGCTCGGCGGACGCTCATCATCTGCCCGCCGCACTTGTTGAAGTCCTGGCGGGACCAGGCCGCCGCCGTCCTTCCGCATCACCGAGTGAGGGTCGTAGGGCGGATCGCCGATCTCCACGAGGAGGCCGAGATCTACGTGCTCTCCCGCGAGACTGCGAAGCTCGGCCACGGCGTTTCCGGCGTCGGCGCGGGTAGGCGTTCGCGCTGGCGCGGCATCTGTCCACGCTGCGGCACCCGGCCGGAGGCGAGTCCCGAGAGGCTCGCCGAGACCCGCGCCCGGTGCGAAGCCACGTTCCGCCTACCGGCTGACGAGGGGGCTCGGCTCGCCGAGGAGCTGGCCTGTCTGCTAGTCGGCACCTACCCTTACGAGCCGCTCGTCCGTTCGCTCGTCTCCCGCCACCGCATCCTCGCGATGGGCCTGCCGCCGATCCCGGAAACGGAGGACGAGGCCGAGGACGAGCCTGAGCTTCCGGAGCCTGGACCACTACCGGACCGTGAGAGCCTGCGGCCGATCGCGCTCCGGATCTTCGAGCCGTTTGTTCGCGCCTACGATCCCCACTACAGCGTGCGGGAGGCTCTCGAGCAGGTCTGCCGCGCCGGAGGACTGGAGGCCGAGCTCGCCGAGCTTCTCCGCAGCCGCGCCCGAGAGCTCTTGGACCGCGCCGCCAAGGCTCTCGAAGAGACCCGCCATGAATTCCACGAGAGCGTCTACCGGCCCCGGCGGCGCGGCGGTGAGCTTCTCGAGCTTGCGGCCCGGCTCGAACGGCCGGAGGATGGAAGCGCCTACCGACCTCCGCTCATCCGGGCTCTGGAGATCCTCCAGAAGCTCGGCCGCTGGGAGGAGACCGAGCCTTGCGGCGAGCCGCTCTTCCAGGCGACTCCCGAGCCCCGGCGCTTCCCGCTCGCCCGCTACATTCTTCGCCACTGCCGGCGGATGTTCGACTTGCTCGTCGCCGACGAGTGGCACGAGTTCTCGAACAAGGGCTCCGCCCAAGAGAAGGCCGCCCACCGGCTGGTCCAGCTGCCCGGCGTCTCGACGATCGCTCTGACCGGTTCTTTGATGGGCGGCTACGCCGGCTCGCTGTTCGCCAACATGCGGGCGCTCTCGCCGCGCTTCCAGAAGCAATTCCAGCCCTGGGAGCAGCAAGCCTTCATTACTGCCTACGGCTACCGCAAGATCTACGTCCCGGTCGGTGACGACGAGGTCGTCTCCGAGGTCGTGGGCTTCGGCTCGCGGAGCGACCGTGAGGAGATCCGCGAGGCCCCGCAGATCCGCCAGATGGGCCAGGCCCCCGGCGTCCTTCCGAGCTTCATCCTGGGCCACCTCCTCCCCGTCGCGGTCCTCATGCACAAGGACGACCTCGACGACGAGCTGCCGCCGTGCGTCGAGCTTCCCGGTGCCGATCAAGATCGCCGAGGACGACGGCACCGGCCAGGCGATGCTCAGCGAGTTCCGGCGCCTGCTCTCCGAGCTCACCAAGCAGATCAAGACCGACCGCTATACCAACCTCGCTGGCAAGCTCTGGGGCGCCATGTCCGAGCTGCCGTCCTACCTCGACAGGTGCACGAACGATCTGGAGGAGTTTGTCCTCAAGTACCCGAAGGAGGTCGGAGAGGCTGTCGTGGCGGTGGGGAAGATGTTTCCCGCCTCGTGGGTGACGCCCAAGGAGCGGTGGATTCTCCGTCGGGTGCGCGCCTCGATCGAAGAGGGAAGAAACGTCCTCATCTTCCTGCGGCACACCGGACGCTCGGGACTCCCGGCCCGCTACCTCCGCCTGTTCAAGGAGTACCTCGGCCAACGCGCCGTCTTCTTGGACGTCAAAAAGGTCAAGGCCGCCCATCGGGAAGACTGGCTCAATGAGAACGTGATCGAGCCCGGCCGCCGGATCCTCGTGACCAACCCTAAAGCGGTCCAGACCGGGCTCAACAACCTCGTCCACTTCTCTCGCGCCATCTGGGTCGAGGGCCTTGATTACGACGCCCGGGTGGTGCGGCAGGCCGACGGCCGCATCCACCGGATCGGCCAGAAACTGGATGTGAGGATCGAGGTTCCGTACTACGACAGCAGCGTCCAGAAGACGGCGCTCGATCTCGTCGCCCGGAAGATCTCCTCTTCGGTCCAGGTCGACGCCCTCTCGATCGTCGGCGCCCTGGAAAGCGCCGGAGCGGGCGACGACGACAACGAGGCTGTCCGTGCGGCCATGGGAATGGGTCAGGCGATCTATGAAGCCTGGGCCGACCAGTAGCGGAACCGGAAGGCCGTCAACAGAACCACCAAAACCCGACGCAAGGGCCGTCGCTTCGGCCCTTTGCCTCTCGAGCTTCGCCGCCTGAGGGACGGCCGTCAAGGCAGACCCCTGCGGGGCGGGCCGTAAAGGCCCGTCCTGGACGGCCGCCCCTCAAGCGGCGACGGCGCTGCGCGCCGCCTCTCGGTGAGCCGAAAGGGCCGGAGCGACGGCCCCCGCGCCCGGTGCGAATACCGGTCAGCGCGCTTCCGAAAGGACAGGCTCGCCATGATCCCCAGCAACCGCAAAGCAGCCCGACGAAGCACCCCGAAACGCTCGGCGAGAACGCGCGGCGCCGCCAAGGGCCATACGGTGGCCCGCTACCGGCTCCGCCTCATCAAGGAAGAGCCGGAGCCCGTCTCCGAGCCGGAGACCCTGAGCCGGCCTGCGGAGGTCGCGGCCTTCCTCTGGAACCGGATATTCGACGGTCTCGACCGTGAGGCGATGTGCGCGGTTTATGTCGACAACCGAAACCGCGTCATCGGTTGGACCGTCGCCTACGTCGGCTGCCTCACCCGGTGCAGCGTCGAGCCACGCGGAGTCGTGGTCCCCGCCCTCCTCAGCAACTCCAGTGGGGTTCTAATGGCCCATAACCACCTTGCAGGCTCGGCGGAACCGAGTGAGGAGGACAAGCTCTTCACCAGGAGGATGGCGGTCGCCTGCGAAGTGTTGGGCTTGAAGCTCGTCGATTCCCTGGTCATCGCCGAAGGCCCGGCCGGCCCCCGCTGGAGTTCGATGCTCTCCATGGTCGCCTCGTGAGCCGGCGGTGGACCGCACGTTCTATCTCGGGAGCCATCATCCCGACTGGCTCGCGAAGACGGACGTCCCGCTCTTCGTTTCGAGGACTCGGCTCGTCAAGCGCCGCAGCTTCCCTCGCGCCGCTGCGCGGTGGGCGCTCGACAGCGGCGCCTTTACCGAGCTCTCGCTCCACGGCCGGTGGACCTTGCCGGCAGCGCAGTACGCTCGCGAGGCACGGCTCTTCTCTCAGGAGATCGGCAGCCTCGACTTCGCGGCTCCCCAGGACTGGATGTGCGAGCCCTGGATTCTCGAGAAGACCGGCCTCTCCGTACCGGAGCACCAGCGGAGGACCCTCCGCAACTTCCTCGAGCTTCAGGAGATCGCGCCGGAGGTGCCGTGGATTCCGGTCCTCCAGGGCTGGGCTGTCCACGACTACTGGCGCCATGTCGAGATGTACGCCGCCTCGGGCGTGGACTTGGCAAGCCGGCCGCTCGTCGGCGTGGGTTCCATCTGTCGGCGCCAAGCGACGCGGACAGCCGGCGGCATCCTGGCGAGCCTCGCTACGGCCTACGGCCTGCGCCTCCATGCCTTTGGCTTCAAGACGCTGGGCCTCCGGCAGTCCTCGGCCCATCTCGTATCCGCCGACTCGATGGCGTGGTCGATGGCGGCTCGCAGGGCCAAGGCACCTCTGCCGGGCTGCTCTCACGCGACCTGCGCGAACTGTCTTCGTTTTGCCCTGCTCTGGAGAAGCGGGCTTCCGTCGGCGTGGCTCCAAGGCTCGGCCGATTGGGGCGAGAACCTGAAAGAGAGGTGAGTATGGAAGAGACTCCAGACGAATACGCCAGACGCCGGATACTTGAAACCGGCCGGCCCTATCTCATGACCGCCATGGGCCACGTCTTCATGGATTGCGCCCACAACAGGCGTCTCGCCAAAGAGTGCGGCGGAATGGATCGTATTTTCCGTCCATCACGGAAACGCCGCCGGCGAGCCAAGCTTCACGCCGAGATGTACGGCGCCTGACTCTCAAAACCACCCCAACAGAAATCTGCCGCGCGCGAGGGGCCGTCGCTCCGGCCCTTCTCTCAGAGTTTCGCCGCTCAGGGGAGGCCGTCAAGGCAGACCCCTCCGGGGCGGGCCGTCCCGGCCCGTCCTGGACGGCCTCCCCTTCGAGCGGCGACGGCGCTGTGCGCCGACTCTCCGCGAGCCTGAAGGGCCGGAGCGACGGCCCTCGCGCCCGGCGAGAAACGCCGGACAGCGCTCTTCCGAAAGGAAAGGCTCGCCATGATCGAGAGCAATCTCAAAACGGTCTTCCGAATCCTCTGGATATGCACGGCCGCCGCCTTGGCCCTGATGTATGGGCCGGCCCTCGCTTACCTGTTCGGACTCATCTGAGGAGAGAGCCATGTCACGAGGCGACTACTACGAGAAGAAGGAAGCCGCCGTGCGCATCGCGCACGCCCTGGAGCGCCGTGGCTGGAAGCTGTACGGCTGGAAGGAGGACAAATCCGATTCCATGACCGACTATTGGGACCCCGAGTCTTGGGACGGGGTGGCGCAGAAGGGCGAATTCGTCGCCTGCGTCAACGTCAGTCCCTATATCGTCGAGAGCCGCAGCGGGCGCCCCGAAACCAGGATCGTCCCGGTTCCTGGCGGGGTATGCCCTCGGTGCTCCGGCTCGAAGGTCGACCCCCTCGGCTGGACCCTGGTGGAGGCGAAGCAGAATCCCGCGCTGTTCAATACCGACAGCCTCCGCGCCGAGCACCTGGACGCACAAGAGCGCGCCGAGGTGGCCTCTCCGTCCGTCGCTCTGCCGGGCGGAGGCGAGATCCGATGGCTCCTTCCCGTTGTAAGTCCGCTCCTGTTCACCGACGCGGGCCTGATGAAGTGCCGGAAGTGCCAGGGTATCGGCCACGGCTGGGAGAAGCCGCGAGAAGAGGTGCTCTTCACATGGCCCACGTTCCAGGCAAACCCAAGAGGGCGGACCTGGCACGTCGAGCGGCGTGGCGAAATCGTGCTCGCAGGGGCCGGCCTCAATCGCTGCTATTCGGGCAACCGCGGGCGCGACGGAGCCGAGGCCGCCGCGGAAGGCATCGCGGCGCAGATCGATGAGGCGGTGTGCTCCCCCTCGCCGATGCTCCCGACGGCCGCGCCTGTCCGCCAAGGCGACAGTCCCAGCCTCTCGGAAAATCCGAGATTCAACGGCCTCGAGCTGCGCTTCGCAGTGAAGCCCGCGGAGCCGATTCGCGAAGAGATGAAAACGCGCGGCTGGAGATGGACCCGTTTCGGCGGTTGCTGGTACCACCGGAACACCCCCGATAACCGTGCTTTTGCCGAGGCTTTGATCGCCCGGCTCATGGTCCCGGCGGTCACCGCCTGATCGAGCCAGACATGGCCGATCTCCGAGTGATAGGGGGGAGATGACGCGGTCGAGCGCCAGCGGGACGCCCTCTCACCAGAGGGGGCGCCTCTCGGGTGCACACGACAAGGAGAAATTCAGAAATGAACCCAGCTCATCGTGGGGAAGCTCAAAGGGACGAGATCGTCGACACTCACCGTCACAAAAAGTCGCCATGCCGGGACGTGGGGCTCCGCTTTGATCCTGAGTCTGCGGATCTGCTTGCAGCAGGCTGGCGGGAGCACGGATGGCGCGTTCGAGTCTTTCCCCGGTTCGTGAAGGCCGATGGAGTCTCCTTCCCTATCTACCTGGTCGTTGCGCGGGAGGTGCGAAAGTGAGAGAGCGCACGGATTACTCCACTGAACGAGGTCGACGCCTCTCCCAAGGGTCCTGACTCAGTAGCAGGCTCAGTAAAGCTATGACGCGAATACAGGCGCGCCCGCGCCCGGAAGAGAGTAGAATAAAAAACGCCCCAGGGGCGCTACCCCCTGGGGCAGATGTAGCCGTCAATCATCCCTCCCGCCGCTCTGGTGAATTCGATTTATGGGCATCAACCAGGGCGGCGGACCTTCTCCCTATCGCCGGATCGCTCGGGACACGCCGGAGACATGGCAATTTTTGCCATACACACCACCCCCTCTCCTTCAATTTATGGAGATTAGCCGATCAGTTCGGTAACGAATTCACAGCCGCGCCGGATGACGACTTCGCGAGGTCCCTTAACTCTACTTTGTCAGATTCCCTAGCATGGTTGAGGCTTCGGATTTTTGACGGCGATAAGCAGAGTCGATGGCGGCTTGTCGTTGGCGATGTCGACGCTGAATTTGTCGGATCGTTTCCTCGGGATCGACATCGCGACGGGGCAGGAGCCGAGCCAGGAGAAGCTTCACGTCGGCCGCACTCAGTAGGGGAAGAGCTTCACTCTGGAGCAGTTTCTCGCGGAGCAGGAAGAGCAGAGCCATCATCACCAGCGCCATGTGGTGATACCAGGCTTGCCAGCTTCGCGCCTGATATTCGTCCATACCAGCCTCATTCTTGCCTTCCTGAAAGGCGCGCTCGATCCAGTACCGTTGGCGCTGCATGTAGGCCAGCCTTTGCAGGGGGACCGTTTCCGCCGCATTGCTCAGGCTGTACTTGATCGTCTCGGGTGCCCCGATCTCGCGGGTAACCACTAACTGCCAGCAGCGGGCTTGGGTCTCTTTGCCTTCCAGGAGCCAAACCCTGCGCCGCAGGGCCTGCACCCGTAGCTCGCCTTGAGAACTGTGGCGAATCCACACCTCTTGCCAGGCCTCAGCCGGTTGTTGCGCCACCCAGTCTTCTACTGCCACAGCCGAGGCTTCGCTGGCGCGACGCTTCTTACCCCGCCGCTGCGGATTTTCCAGAAAGACTCTCTGATCGCGGTGGACATCGACGACAAACCTCTCTCCGGCGTCGTCCAACGCCCGCAGAAGCGCTCGGTCCTGACCATAGGTTCCATCCGCCGCCACCCAAGCGAAACGCACTCCGTTGCGGCGCGCCCGACGCACCATCTCCAAGGCCAACGCGGGCTTGGTCTTCAGGACTTGGCGTTCCGCTGGAATCCCCGCCGCCTCACACCGCCCTGGGTCTTTGATCCATTCTTGCGGCAAGTACAGCTCCGTATCGATCAGGCTCACGGACTTGCCGCGCGCCAAGCCAGCAAAGACCGCGACCTGACAGTTGTCGGTCTTGCCTTCCAAACCAAACCACTGCCGGGCCACCCCCACCGACTTCGTCCCCTTCTTGGCAAAACACGTCTCGTCCAGCAGCAGGCAGGAATCCTGATCGCCACCGAGCAAGGCGTCGACCTGTCGTGCCACCTGGTCCATCACCGCTCGGGCGTCCCACGGTGAATGGGCGAGAAAATGGTGTAACGCCTGAGCGTCGGTGCCAGGAACCACTTCGGCAATTCGCTGCACGTTGCGTCGAGCGGCTTGCAGCAACCCGCTCAGGTAGGACCGGGCTTGTTTCGTCACGTTCCGGGTCCGCAGACGAAAAAGAAGCGCGAATTCCTGGTGGAAGGCCAGGAATCGCGAGCCCAGCTCTTGCAGGGGAGCTGGGACATGGTTTGTCTCCTTCCGGTTATGGTCCTTTCAGGGGAGGAAGCAGCATTCTAGACCTCGCTCGACCAACCTTGCCATCGCACCGAAGTCTAAGCACTAAGTGCCCTAAAATCAACCGCTTGAGGAATCTGACAAAGTAGAGTTAACTGGCGGCGCGGGTGGCTTAGTGATGATCTTGTCGGGGATTTCGATTCGGATTATCAGCGTCACTGTCGAGTTCCTTTCTGGCTCGGTACTAACTCAGTTCTTGTCAGTGACGCTCCGGGAGAGGTACTCTTAGCGGGCAGTGTCTCAACTGTGCGCGAAGGTCAAGGCCGGAGCGCGGGGCCAACCTTGAATCCGGGGACGGGTGTTAGCAGCGCCCGCCCCGGAGCCCCAATTGGCTCGCAAACCGCAGATTTAGCTCGACTTAGGTCGGAGGACGTGGTAAGATGGGCGGGTAGTGGAGGAGGTGCATCTGGTGGGCTCCTGACTGGGTTCAAGGTGCTATCGCCTCCACTCTTCGACCCGGATTGCACGCCAGCGTTCCGGGTCTAGTTTTTGGTGGCGCCCTGCCACTTCTCGGCTGTCAAATCCCCGGATCTCGATTCGATCACTCAGGAGAATGGAATATAACATAGCGTCCGGAGAACCGCAATGTTCCTTGGGCAAGGCGGGAGAGAGCAGCCCTTGGCGGCGGGGTGTACAGAAGTGGATAGGTGGAGTAAGTTGCTTAGTATCAAGACCTTAGATCAAGTCGTGCCGCTTACACCCTAAGCGCTCATAGATGGAATAGGCGCTAATTTCTTTTTCCTAATCTCTCCAGTCTACAAATCAAAATCATCGCTAATCCGTTTCGTTTTCGATTATCACGCTTAATCGGAATTATCTTTTTCGTCTTGCTCTCTATCTATCTAACTATCTAGCAGCCGAGAATTTTTTTAGTGAACTGCCATCGTTGATTGGCTACGCTAGCCCCAAGTATTTCCTCAGTGCTCTGCGAATGATTTCACTTTGCGAGCATCTTTCCTGTTTTACTCGGTCCTCAAGAGCCCGTTCCTCATCATCGTAAACATAAGCAGTAACACGACTTAGCCCGCCTTATGTGGTGTACTTCCGGCGCTCCTTTGGAGGCGTCGGTAAATCGGATTCTGATTCTGGGATTTTTTTCATTCCCTTCCCTGTTCCTCGTCCGGCTCGCTCCTCCCGTCCTTGGGACCGCCCCTGACGCCCCGCTTTCTACCCGAGGGGCGGGCGGCTGCAAGGCAACCCTGCGGGCGCGCTGCGCGCGGCCTGGCAGCCGCCCTCTCTCCCCTCGGGTCCCGCGGGTCGCATGAACGGTCCCAAGCACGAAAGGAGCTGACCGCATGCCGAGAAAGAACCCGAAGCCCGCACCTGCGTCTCCCATCGCCCTCGTCGAGCCTCCCGAGCTCCCGCCACCTCCGCCCACGCCTGAGATCCAACAGGTGCTGCTGAAGCTCATCACTCCCAGCCTCTATCAGCCACGCCGGTTCCCGATCCCCGATGCGGAAGATCCGAAACTGCTCGATCTGGCGCGGTCGATCCGGGCTAAGAGCGTGGTTCAGCCCATCCTCCTGCGTCCCGTCGAGTCCGGCTTCGAGCTCGTCATCGGCGAGCGCCGCGTCCGTGCCTCACGGCTGGAGCTTCCCGAGCTCGACGCGATCGGACCCGCCCCTCTCTACATCCCCGCCATCGTCCGCGAGCTGTCCGACACCGATGCGGCGGAGCTTACCGTGGAGGAGAACATCCGGAGAGAGGACCTCCGTACGCTCGAGGAGGCCGCCGGTGTCTACACCTTGCTCCTCCTCCACGGCGGAGATCCCCTGGCCGTGGCGGCGCGCCTGGGCCAGACTCCTGGGTGGGTGGCCTGCCGCGCCCGCATCCACAGCAACCTCTCCGACGCCTGGAAGGAGCTCCTCTCCAATCCGGACAGCCCCTTCCGCCTCTGGACGACGGCTCATATCGAGGAGATCGCGAAGCTTGCCCCGGAGGTCCAGGACGAGGTCCTCAACGACTACAGCTTCGACCACGTGGACGTCAACATCACCGTCGCCGAGCTTCACCACCTGATCGCGGATATGACCCGCAAGCTCGCCCGCGCTGCCTTCCCGCTCGACGACGAGACCCTCCATCCGTCCGCCGGCGCCTGTACCACCTGTCCTCTCACCACCCTGGCTTCACCCTTCCTCTTCGCCGAGGATCAAGGGGGTGTTCCGGCCGACATCAGTCAAGCACGGTGCCTGAACCGTTCCTGCTGGAAAGAGAAGTGCCACCGGGCGGCCGAACGCGCCGCGGCGAAGCTGCGCGACGACCACCCCGGCCTCCTGATCGTCGCGCCTCCGCAGCTGCCTTCCGAGGAGATCCCACCGAGCTGGCGCGCCGGCGGCGTTCTACCGGCCCATGCCTACGACAAGGTGAAGAAGAGCACCGAGGGAGCCCAGCCCGCCATGGTCGCGGGCGGCCCTCAGATGGGCAAGCTCATCTGGGTCCAGCCCGCCTACCCGGCGCGTCCGATCCGCCAGCAGGAACCCGAAATGCCGGCAGGCGATCCATCCGTTACGCCTGAGGCCGCTCCCGCACCCGTCCAGGACCTCCTCGCCGCGCGACGGGCCAAGCACATGAATCGCAGGATCTCCCGCATGGCCGAGCTCGCGAAGGAGCTCCTCGAAGCGTTTGACGGCAAGGCTCTCTCCCCACAGGTCCTCGTCGCTCTCGCCCACGTCTTCGGCACCAACATGAGCCGCAAGGGGGCCTGGCACTACCACACGACCCGCGACCCCTGGGCCGATCTCGAAGTCTTCCATAGCCTGGCGGAGGAGGAGGCGGCGACCGAGATCTGGACGTGTCAGCTCCAGCCCGTGATCGCCAGCCGTCTCCAATACTGCGGACCTACGGACGCGGCGCGGCTCCATCGCGAGATCGTCGCGGCCCTGAAGCTCATCGGAGCGAGCTATCCCGACCTCTACCGCACCGTGGCGAAGGAGCTCCCCGAGCCCAAGGCTTGGGCCAACCTTCCGGGCTACGAGCCGGAGAACCTGGAGGGCGAGCCCCCGGCTCCGGCGGCGACCGTCCCCACGTTTGGGACCGAGGACGAAGAAGAGGAGCCCGATCTCGAGCGGATTCCTGCCTGAGCTTCAAGGGGTTCCGGGGCTTCCTCGCTCCGGGACCCCTTCGTCTCAACCAGACACAAAACCAAAGTAAGCCGGACATCCTCCGGACTCCCCGCTCCGCGGCGGGAGCCCGGCTTCTGAGCCGCTCCGCTTCAGCCCGCCCGGGACGGGCGGGCACCTTCCTCCTGGCCGCTCGGCTCGCGGCCCTTCCCCTCCGATTGTCCTCGCCGGCCGGCGGCCGTCAAGGCGACCCCTGCGGGGCGGGCGTTCCGCCCGGCCTTGACCGCCGCCGGCACGGCGGCGGCGCTGCGCGCCGTTCTCAACGCGTAAGGGCCGCGAGAGGAATTCTGGGGGAAAGTCGTCGGCCCGAAGACACCGAAGGACCGCGCCCGATCTCTCGCCAGGAGCCGAGGCGCGGGCGCACTCCATCATCAGCAAGCTCCACCTGTCATCAGGGCAGGATGTGCCCCGTCCTCTCCGCAGGTCGCTACACCCGTCTTCGGCCTGCCAACCTTCGGGCACCAGCACCAGGGTCAATCGCACATGAGGTTACATTCGCACGAGGATGGCCCGAGATTCTGTGGCCGACCCAGCTGTTGCCCGAACGGAGAGTGTTTCGCAAAAACACGATTTCTATCGCGATCGGAAGATCCAGTTTGCGGCGAGGGCAAACTGATAGGTTGTCAACAGATAAGAAGGATTGTGCAGTCTATAATTACTCATGCATTGAATTTTGCCCCGCGGGAATAATTCTGATATCGGGTACGTCGGATAGGTATGCTTCTCGTCGCCCAAAGCGTCAAGGATAGATCCCTGGACCTGGTTGAGTCTTGCTGAGAGCGATTCAGACCAACTATGGCAATCAGCCATAGCCTTGCGTATACTACGTGACTCCATGACAACTTCCGACCCTACGAAGTCCCGACTGCTCCTCCGCTTAGCCCGTGTTGTTGACGAGCACCAGGTACCCATCTTCAGGACCCTGAGCCGGCGCCTGGACGACCAGGCGGAATGGACGGGGAGGATGGAGGCGGAGGGGCAAGGGAACAAACGTGCTGAAGAAAAGCCGGAAAACCTTTCCGAAGCAGCTTGGCAACGATTGGAAGGCCTGAATGCCCGCTTTGAAACCGAGCTGAGCTACGCGGACGCCTTGCTCGCCGAGGAGCCACCCAGCTCTCGGATCGTAATGGTGCTCGCCAATTCCACGGAGTTGCGAAGACTGGCAATTCTGCAACGGTTTATCGAGAGGGCCTATTATCTGCGACTCTACGGCCCGCAGGAAGGATTGCAGATCTCGGACAACCTGATTGCCTGGACGAAATCCGATCCTTCGCCGCTCGTGGCTGTCATCCGCCGCAGAGCCATGATGGAGCGTGGGAACTTCCTTCGAATTCTGGGCGATCCGACAGCCGCCTACGCAGCCCTCGAGGAGGCAGCGCGAGAGCTTGAGGCCATCGACGACCCGCTCGAGCTGGCACGTTACCAGGAGCTCCTGGGGTCCCTCGAAGCGAACTGTGCCAATTACGAAGCCGCGGCTTATCTATCCCGGAAAGCCCTCGCCAAGGTTCGCCGGTGGGGAGACAGTCACACCCTTCAAAGAGTTTTAACGGGCACCGGAATGGTCGAGATCCTAAATGGAAACTACGAGGCGGCCGAGAACCTCCTGGACGAATCCATGCGGATTGGGGAAGCCGACAGTATCTTTTTGAGATACGCCGCCACCAATAGGATACTTGCTTACTTCGATAGTGGAAATCCGCACCGGGCCTACAAGGCGCTGTTGAGGGTGCGCGGCAACCTGGGTGACTCCTGGATGCAGGGATTTCCGGAACGTACGCAGATGAGGCAAGTATGGCTTGAAGGCCAAATCCTGGCCGCCCTCCATTGCGACGACGACGCCATCGGGCGATTCAAACGAGCCCGCGAGTTCTTCATCCGCTCGGGTCACGGCTTTGAAGTGGGCTGCATCTCCGTCGATCTGGCCGCCAGTTATGCGGCCCAGGATCGATTGGCCGAGGCCCGCAGCGAGCTTGCCTTCGCCCTGCCCTTCTGCTCCGAGGAGCGGCCTCTCAATCGCTACGCCAGGGAAGGCGTGCTGCTGCTTCACGGAGCTCTTCAACGCCAAGGCCGTCTTCAGGCGGACCAGGTCCGCGCCGTCACCTTCCACCTGGACAGCATCCATCGAGCACCGCTTCAAACGTTCCGCCAACCGCCGTTCGCGGGCCTCCAGCTCTAGCAGAGAAGGTAGGCCACCCGTAAGCCGGACCATGGAGAGATCCACCCGCACGCAATCGCGCCTGCTCCTCCGCCTGGCGCTCGCTCTGGGGGACTGCAAGATCCCCACTCCCACGGCTGGACGCCGATCCTCGGCGGCCATTTCGGGGGAAACGCCGCGGGAGGCGGGAGCGGAGGAGCAAGAGCACGCCCGCGACGTGGAACCAGAAGCTCTCTCTGAAGCCGCTTGGCAACGCCTCCAGAGCCTGAATCTCCGCTTTGAGTCCGAGCTCGCCTACGCCGACTCCTGCCTTGCCGAGGATCCGCCCAGCTCTCGCGTCGAGATACTGCTCGCCAACTCGACGGAGCTGCGAAAGGTGGCAATTCTGCAGCGCTTCCTGGAACGAGCTTATTCTTGCCGTCTCGAACATCCGAGAGAAGGGCTGCGGATCTCGGATGACCTCATCGCCTGGACGAAGGGCGACCCTTCGCCGCTCGGTGCCGTCATCCGCGGCCGCGCTTGGATCGAGCGCGGCAACTGCCTTCGCATCCTGGGCGAGCCGCCGGCAGCCTGTGCCGCGCTTGCGGAAGCCGCGCGAGAACTGGAGGTCAACGGTACGGGCGATCCGCTCGAGCTTGCCCGCTACCAGGAGGTACTGGGCACGCTCGAACGCGACTGCGGCAACTTCGCGTCCGGAGCCGATATCCTGAGGAGGGCCGTCTCGAAATTCCGCCGCTGGGGCGACAACTACACGCTTCAACGTGCCTTGGTCTCGCTGGGCTTGACCGAGCTCTACAACAACAACTTTGAAGCGGCGGATGCCGCGCTCAAGGAGGCGGTCAATATTACCGAACCCGACAGCCTCCTCCTCCGATACGCTGGGGTTAACAGGGTGCTTGTTTGTTATTACAGCGGCAGACCGGCCAAAGCCTATCAGGCTCTTTCAAGGATGCGCGAAGGTCTCGGCGCTTCCTGGTTGCGGGGTTTCCCCATAGCCAACCAGATGAGCGTCCTGTGGAGCGAAGGCCGAATCCGAAATACCCTCCGTCCCGACGACGAAGCGATCGGCTGCTTGAAGACTGCCCGTGAGTTCTATATCCAAGAGAACCGCGGCGGCCAGGTTTGCCATGTCTCCGTCGAATTGGCTCTCGGTCACGTGATCCGGGAGCGATTCGCAGAAGCCCGGCGCGAGCTCGCGTTGGGACTGTCGTTCAGCTCAGAGAAAAGACCCTTTGACCAGAGCGCCAGAAGAGGCCGTTCTGCTCTTGCAAGGAAAACTCCAACACCAGGGTCACCTGCAACCCGAGCAGCTCCGAGCCGTGATCCACCGGCTGGACGGTCTCCACCGAGCACCGCTCCAGGCCCCGAGCCAGGGCCCGTTCGCCGACCTCCCGCTCTAGCACCTCACGCCGGCGGCTCCTGCCCGCCTCCTGACTCCTCGGCCTGCCGTCCTGCCGGATCTCCGACGAGCTCCGCCGCTCAAGCCCATCCGGCGCCCTTTTCTCCCGTGGCTCCACCGTCAGCCGCTCGGCCGTGCCGTCGAAACCCTCGGCCCCTTAGCACGCCAGGTCCTCGAGGTCCGGGCCGCCAGCTTTTCCAGAGGCACCGCTCGAGCCTCACGGCGAAGGCAGCTTCGACGAACCCTCCGTGGACCTGTTCGCGGGTGGAGCACAGCTCCGGATCGCCGCCGGGAGCCGAGATCTCGCCGGTGGGGCCTTCCGGGCTTGGGCTTGCCGGCTCTCCTTTCGTCTCCGGTCGCTGCACATGCGTCCGGCCTTTGTACCCGAGGGCGGCCGGGCCGCAAGGCAACCCCTTCGGGGCGCGCTGCGCGCGGCCTTGACGGCCCGGCCTTTCTCCCTCGGGTCCTGGGCCAGCCGTCATGAGCAGTTCAACCGAAAACGAAAAGGAGATCCAACATGTCCACGACCCCGAAGACCCTCACCATCAAGCTCTACGGCAACCTCGGCGGCGACCCGGAGCTGCGCTCCACCCGCGACCAGGTCATCACCCGATCCGTCTACGATGCCAACATTGACGACGCCGTCGAGCGGGACTTCCACAAGCCCGGCCGCGAATTCCGCACCTTCTCCCTGGCGGTCAACGCTAAAGACACCGAGGGCCAGCCCCTTCCGACCCGCTGGCACAACTGCATCGACTGGAACGGCCACACCGCCATGTACCGCAAGGGCGACCGCATTGTCGTGACCGGCTTCTTCAAGGTCCGGCGATACACGAAGGACGGCGAGACCAAGGAGTTCCGGCAACTCGTCGTCATCAGCGCCAGCCTCCTGAAGCAGAAGGTCCGGGAGCAGGCCGCCTGATCCGCAGCGCCCGCCCGGGCGTCTTCGGGCGTCCGGGCGGGCCTTAACCTCAACGCGAAATCTCAGGAGGAGGGAGCGGCGAGCTCTCGCGCCGGTGCGCAGAGGCGCCTTTGGAAAAGCGAAGACTCCTTCGTTCATCGCTTCCTTATCCGGACCGGTGTGGGCCGCCTTTGTCCTCCGATTGTAGCCAGGCCCGTCGCCTGTAAAGACCAAGCCCCTTCGGGGTCGGCTGCGCCGAGTCTTGACAGGAGACGGGCTCTGGCTAGCAGCTCGGAAACAAGGCGGCCCAACATCCCCGCCAGCGAGGAGAATCCAATGCAAATCATCACGATCACCGTCGACGAGATCCGCGAAACCTACTTCTACGATGTCCCCGAGAACGTCACCGACGAGCTTCCCCACTGTCAACCGCGACAGCCTCCTGATGGCAGCGTTCGATGGCCGCACCGTAGACCTGGCGGAGGACCTCTGGGGCTGGACCTTCGAGCCGGGCAGGTATGAGACCCTTTGGCACTCCAGCGAGCGACGGGCGGCCTTCCTGCAGCTTGCGGGGGAGATCTACCTCTTCACCTTCGCTGACTTCTCCTCCTTCGAAGCCGGGATCGCGGAGATCAGACAGGTCTGCCGTCGCACCCATTGACACCTCTCGCCCGGGTGCCCGACCCGCTGCCCCGGGCTTCTTCTCACCTTCTCGAGGCTCGCTCGCTGCCTGGGGCCGAGCCTCACTCGGCCCCCTCCACGCGGCACCGGCGGCCTTGAGCGGAGCGCCCGGAGAGCCGGGCACCGCTACGCGCCGCCCCAGGTCGGGGAGCCCCTGCAGATTGTCGGGACTGCAGCGACCAACAAAACCGACATGAACCGTGTTCTACGTAGCGGGGGGAGACAGAGCAGGCGAAAGAGGCGCCTTCGGCCTGTGCTGCCGCGAACACCCCGGGAGCCTATATGAGCTCCAAGAACCAGCCCCTACGCGACGCCTTGGCCGTGCTCGCGCGCCGGGAGCTATTCGGTGCGGAGCACCCGTCCGCTGGCCGGCGCCTCGCCTACCAGCGCGGCGAGATCCCACCAGCGGAGATCACTGGCATCACCAACCACCTGTCGCTCTGTGCGGAGTGTGCGGCCTTCGTGCTCGACGCAGCGGAGTTCTTTGGCGATGATGCCCTCCGCATCCTGGCCGACCTCGCCGCCTTCCCCGACGTGGAGCCCGCCCCGGGAACCCCGGAGCTGGCCGATGAGGAAGTCGCCGCGCGCTGGGCTCTCTTCTGCGAACGCCTTGGACGCGGTCCACGATAGCGCCATCCCTTCGGAGCATGCGCCGCATGCGCGGCGGACACCATCAAGCATACGGCGCATCTCCAGGGGGCATGCGGCGCATAGCTGAAGGTATGCGCCGCATCCGGCATCCCCATGCGGCGCATCGCCACCAGCATGCGGCGCATGTCCGACTCGCATGCGGCGCATACCTGTTAGACAGGGGCACAGCTCAGGACAGGTGCGCCGCTTCGGTGCCGAAGTTCGGTCACGTGAACTGCACTTCCAAGGCGCGCCCGCCTGCGCCGCCAGGCTCAGCGCTGCTGCTCCGAGCTCGCCGGGATGGGAACACGCGACGCGAGCGCTGAGCAGGAGTGCGACCGAGCCGCGGTCGCTACGCTCCCGCGCTCCATCCTGCGGCGAGGCGCCTCGGCTCGCCGGTCCCCCGGCGGCGCTCCTCCGGGTCCGGCGCCGCGTCTACGCTCTCGTGCGCCGCACGATGCGCTCGCTTCACGACCGACGCCTCCGGCTCGCCGGTCTCCGGCGGCGCCCCTCCGGGTCAGCGCCGCGTCTACGCTCTCGTGCACCGCACGATGCGCTCGCTTCACGACCGGCGCCTCCGGCTCGCCGGTCCCCCCGGCGGCGCCCCTCCGGGTCAGCGCCGCATCTACGCTCTCGTGCGCCGCACGATGCGCTCGCTTCACGACCGGCGCCTCCGGCTTGCCGGTCTCCGGCGGCGCCCCTCCGGGTCAGCGCCGCATCTACGCTCTCGTGCACCGCACGATGCGCTCGCTTCACGACCGGCGCCTCCGGCTCGCCGGTCCCCCCGGCGGCGCCCCTCCGGGTCAGCGCCGCATCTACACTCTCGTGCACCGCACGATGCGCTCGCTTCACGACCGGCGCCTCCGGCTCGCCGGTCCCCCCGGCGGCGCCCCTCCGGGTCAGCGCCGCATCTACGCTCTCGTGCGCCGCACGATGTGCTCGCTTCACGACCGGCGCCTCCGGCTCGCCGGTCCCCCGGCGGCGCCCCTCCGGGTCAGCGCCGCGTCTACGCTCTCGTGCGCCGCACGATGCGCTCGCTTTGCGAAGCTTCGGACGGTCCCCAAAATACATAACCGCATCCTTCCCTCGCCGAAATAGCAGACCAGGTCGCGGCGGCGAGTCACGGTGGCCGGCGCCAGAATCCAGGACACGCGGGCTTGTCATTGCCGCCTTTGCCCGTCTGAGCGAGGAGGGTAGCGGGAACCCGAAGCGGGTTCCCGCGGGCGGGGGCGTTGCCGCACAGCCGGCAACGATGGCGCCGGTCCGGCCTCTGGCCTGCCCAGGCGCCATTCCGCCGCGACACTCCTCGCGGCGCCCGCAGGAGGCAGGAAAGCCCACCCGAAGCCGGCCCCGACCTTGCCACCACCCCCGGTGGTTAGCTGGTTCGGCCCTGCGGGCCTGGGGGAGGGCCCTGCGGGGCGAGCCATGTACAAGGCTGCCGAAAAAGCCGGCAGCCTTGTACGGGCAGGTGCTCCCGTCGGTCGCACCTGCGGCTCGGCCCGGGCTCGCGTGCTCGCCACGGGGAAGACGAAGAACAGCCGCGGTTGACCGCTCAAGCTGGGTGCGCCACAATGCCGCCTGTGCCGCTACGCAAGCCCCTCGCCGCCCTCGTCCTGCTTGCCGCTGCCGCGATGCCGCAGTCGCTCGTGCTTGGAGCGCACCTGCATGAGCTTGCAGAAGATTCGACCGATCTCCACCTCGCGGCGGCCCTGGTCCATGGACACGAGCATGCGGAGGGGGTTCCGGCCCACGAGCACAACCTCCTGCCCTCACCGCCTTTCCGGCAGAATCCGCCGCGTGATCTCCCAGCGCCGGCCGGTGGCTCCCTGGCTCTCGATGTGGAGCACCTTGTGCTCTCCGACACCGGTCCATGGCAGGGACAAATCCGGCTTCCGGGCTCCAGTCCGCCTCGGCTGCATCTCCTCTGTTCGCTGCTGATTTGATCCCCGCCTCCTAGACCCGGCCGCTCCCGGAATCCTGTGGTGTCCGCCGGACACCCCCAATCCAAGTCTTTTCCGAGGCCGCTGAATGGAGGCGCCATGCAACGCGCACGCATCGTCCTGTTCTTCCTCCTTGCGCCCACGGGGCTCGTGGCGCAAGGCCCGACCCTGACGGAGGAGGAGTTTCTCGCCGCGGTGACCACGGAGCATCCCGCCGCGGTAGCGCTCACGGGGGAGCGTGGGCTGGCCGCGGCGGAGGCGATTCGCGCCTCGCTGCCGCCGAACCCCGCGATCGAAACCACTTTCGAGGAGCGCGAGGGTGCTACGAGAGAAACGGCCGCGGGAGTGACATGGACCCCGCCGCTCGATGGCCGTCGCGCCCTGCGGCGGGAAGCGGCGGACAAGGGGTTGGCCGCGGCGGAGGGCCGCCTCGAAGCCGCGCGGCTCCGGCTCCGCCTCGATCTCCGGACGGTCTACGCCGGCTGGGTTTTCGCCTGGGAGCGGCGGGAGTTGTTGGCTGAGCATCTCGCCCGCGTCGGCGAGTTGGCGGAACGGGCCCGCGCGCGGGCTCAGGCCGGGGAAATCCCAGGCCTCGCGGCGCGCCGCTTTACCCTGGAAGAGGCCCAGGCCCGGGCCGACCTCGGCCGGGCCGAAGCCCGCTTGGCCGTCGCGCGGAGCGCCTTAACGGCCTGGGTTCCGGGAATCCCTCAAGATGCCCAGCCCGCCGCTCTTCCGCTTTCACCTGCAACCGGAGCGATTCCGGACCTCTCACGCCCTGATCTCGCGGCCCGCGAGCGAGATGTAGAGCGCGCCGAGGTGCTGCGGCGGCTGAGCGCGCGGATCGTCGAGGCGCCGGCGTTGGGGCTTGGCTGGAAACGTATCGAGGACCGAGCGCTGGAAGCCTCCGGCCCGGTGGTTTCCGCCGGCTGGACGGTGCCGCTGTTCGATCGAAGGCAGGCCGATCGCCGGGAGGCGGAGGCGCGTCTTTCGACTGCCCGCGCGGATCTGGAGCTAGCCCGCGTCCGCGCACAGGCCGAGCGGGCCGGAGCGCTCGCCGCCTACGAGCGCCTGCGGACCGAAGCTGCCGAGGCCGACCGAGTGATCTCGGGGACTGGCGATCTGCTCGCCGGAGCCTCGGCCGCCTATCAGCTCGGCGAGTCCGGATTGACCGATTTGCTCGACACACTGCGCGCCGCTCTCGCGGCCCGGATGACCGTCCTGGAAGTCCGGGAGGCTGCCTTGGCCGCACAGCGTGACCTGGAAGCCGCTATCGGGCGGCCCCTCTCTGGAGATCTGCCATGAGCCGTTCCTGGACCCTGCTGCTCTCAATGCTTTTCCTGCTGCTGCCGGCTTGCCGGAACTCCGGCCCGGCCCTGGACGACCACGCTCACGAAGGCGGAGGGCAGGACCACGCGCCTGCGGAAGAGGACGCGAGCTGGTCGGTGACCGCCTGGAGCAAGCACTACGAGCTGTTTGCCGAGACCGATCCGCTGATTGCCGGCCGGGAAGCTCCGTCGCATGCGCACTTCACCTATCTTTCGGATTTCTCGGCGCTCAACGAGGGATCGGTCACCGGAATTCTGCGGGCGCCCGACGGCCGCGAGGAGAACTTCTTCGCGCCGAAGCCGCTGCGCGCCGGGATCTTCAACGTCGTCTTCAAGCCCGCGCGCGAGGGCACCTACGACCTCATCTTCCGGGTCAGCAATCGGAAGGCGAACGAGGACATCCCAGCCGGCCGGGTACGGGTAGGGTCCGAGGCATCGCCCGGCAATCTTGTCGAGCTGCCCCCCGGCGCTTCGGACGAGAAGGCCGCGGCCGGCGAGCCGGTCGGGTTCCTCAAGGAGCAGCAATGGCGGACCGAGTTCGCGACCGAATGGGCCGCGGAGGGCACGTTGAAGCGGGGGCTGCGCGCGTCCGGAATCGTCCGTCCCTCGGCCGGCGGCGATGCGACTCTGACGGCACCGGCCGACGGCGTGGTCACCGCGGCGCGCTGGCCCCACCCCGGGCTCGACGTCGGCAAGGGGACCCCGCTGTTCGTGCTGACCCCGCGGGTTTCCGCTGATCAAAGCCTCGCCGGACTTCGGGCCGACGTCACCGAGCTCGAAGCCGAGCTGGGGACCGCTCAGGCGCGGCTCACACGTCTGCGAGACCTCCTCGCCGTCGAGGCCACGAGCGGGCGGGAGGTGGAAGAAGCGGAGGCGCGGGTAAAGGGCCTGGAGGCTCGCTTGGAGGCTGCCCGCCGTGATCGCGCTGCGGCCTCGGCCGTCCGCGGCGGAGCGGCCGGGCCGGAGAGCTTCCGCATCGCCTCGCCGATCGCCGGCCGGGTGGCGGAGGTGGCGGTCAGTCCCGGACAGTTCGTTTCCGCGGGGACGCCGCTCGGCCGCGTCGTCCGGACATTGCCGGTCTGGATCGAGCTGGCGCTCCAGCCGGACCAGGCCGCAGCTCTCTCCGCCCAGCCGCTAGCGGGTCTGTCCATGCGCCGGTGGGCCGGGGAGGAGCCCTTCCTCATCCGGCGTGAAGACCTCCGCCTGGTCTCCCGCGCTCCGGAAGTTGCAAGCAGCGGCACGGTACCCGTGATCCTGGAGGTGCGGCGAGGCGTCGACCTGCTGCGCCTCGGGAGCCGCATCGAGGCCGATGTCCTGCTGCCCGGAGATCTCTCCGGGATCGTGATCCCCACTTCGTCCCTCGTCGACGACAGCGGGATCGAGGTGGTCTACGTCCAGCTCGGGGGGGAGAGCTTCGACCGCCGGGAGGTCCGGATCGAGGCTCGCCAAGGGCCTCGCGCCCTGGTGCACGGCATCGCTGCCGGCGAGCGCATCGTGACCAGAGGGGGCAACGCCATCCGCCGCAGCTCGCTGCTCGGCTCCGGCGCCGTCGAAGGGCACGTCCATTAGGAGACCGCCATGTTGAATGCCGTCATTCGCTTCTCTCTTCGCCATCGCGGGATGGTTCTGCTCGCGGCCGGTCTCCTGCTGGTCCTCGGGTCGATCTACGTCTCCAGCCTGCCGCTCGACGTCTTTCCGGACGTCAGCGCACCCACCGTCACCGTGGTCACCGAAGCGCGCGGCATGGCGCCGGAAGAGGTGGAGCTGCTGGTGACCTTTCCCGTCGAGTCCGTGCTCAACGGCGCACCCGGCGTGCGGCGGGTGCGCTCGGTCTCAGCCGCCGGCATCTCGGTCGTGTGGGTGGAGTTCGGATGGGGCGAAGACGTTTACCGTGCCCGCCAAGTCGTCTCCGAGCGCCTGCAGGGAACGCAGCTGCCGGCGACCGTCGATCCGCCGCAGCTCGGTCCCATCAGCTCGGTGATGGGCGAGATCACTTTCATCGCCCTCACCTCGAAGACCGTTTCGCCGATGGAGCTGCGTGTTCTCGCTGAAACGGTCGTGCGCCGTACCCTGCTTTCGGTGCCGGGCATCTCCCAGGTAGTGCCGATCGGAGGCGACGTGCGGGAGTATCAGGTCGAAGCCGATCCGATCGCGCTGGCTCAGCGGGGAATCACCATCGACGAGCTCACCGAGGCCCTGGAGCAGGCGAGCCGCAGCTCGGCCGCCGGCTTCCACGTCGACCGCGGGCAGGAGTACCTGGTGCGGGGGCTCGGACGCGCCCAAGGAGCTTCGGACCTCGCCACCACGGTGTTGCGCACCGAGAACGGCGTGCCGGTTACGGTGGGCGACGTGGCCGACGTCCGCGAGGGCTCCGAGCCCAAGCGAGGCACCGCCTCCTATAAGACGCAGCCGGCGGTCATCCTCTCCCTCCAGAAGCAGCCGGACGCCAACACCCTCGAGCTCACCCGCGAGATCGACCGCCTGCTCGCCGGGCTCTCGAAGTCGCTTCCCCCAGGGGTGAAGATCGAGACGGAAAACTTCCGCCAGGCCGACTTCATCGAGGTGGCGATCGGCAACGTGGCGGTCGCGCTGCGCGACGGCGCGGTGTTGGTGGTCATCATCCTCGTCCTCTTCCTGGGCAACCTGCGTACGACCCTGATCTCGGCGCTCGCCATTCCCCTGTCGCTGGTGGCGGGTTTGCTGGTGATCTCTTTCTTCGGCCACAGCCTCAACACCATGACCCTGGGCGGATTGACGATCGCCATCGGCGCCCTGGTGGACGATGCCATCATCGACGTCGAAAACGTCTTCCGCAGGCTCCGCCAGGAGAAGGCCAAACCCGAAGGCGAGCGCCGCTCCGCCTTCGAGGTGGTCTTCCAGGCCTCCTCCGAGGTGCGAGGGGCGATCCTCTTTGCGACCCTGATCATCGTCCTGGTGTTCCTACCCCTCTTCGTGCTGCCCGGCATGGAGGGGCGTCTGCTCCGCCCGCTCGGCCTCTCCTACGTCGCAGCGCTCACCGCCTCGCTCCTGGTGTCGCTCACCGTGACGCCCGTCCTCTGCTATCTCCTCCTTCCTCACTCCAAGGCGCTCGGCCGGCCCGAGTCCTGGCTGCTGCGGCTGTTCCACCGCGCCTACAAACCGACTCTGGATTGGTCGCTTCGCCATCCGGGGCTCGTGATCGGGGCCACCATGACGGCGACGGCTGCTGCCGTCGCTGTCGTCTTCTTCCTCGGCCGCAGCTTCCTGCCTCCCTTCAACGAGGGATCGCTCACGGTTTCGATCGTCAGCCCGCCGGGCATTACCCTGGAGGAGGGCGACGCGGTGGGGCGGCAGGTCGAGCATGCCCTCCTCGACTTTCCCGAGGTGGTCTCGACCAGCCGCCGCACCGGCCGGGCCGAACGGGACGAGCACGTCCAGGGAGTCAACGCCTCCGAGATGGAGGTCGTGTTGCGCGAGGGCCGACCGAAGGAGGAGCTGCTTGGCGAGATGCGCAAGGCCGTGGCCACCATCCCCGGCGCCCAGGTTGCCTTCGGACAGCCGATCAGTCACCGCATCGACCACATGATCTCGGGCAGCAAGACCAATCTGGCGGTCAAGATCTTCGGCCCCGACCTCGGGGTGCTGCGGGGACTGGGGGCGCGGGCGCAATCGCTGCTCGCCGCCACACCCGGAATCGTGGACGTCTCCAACCAGGAGCAGGCGAGCGTGCCGCAACTCGTCATCGATTTCGACCGCCGCGCTCTGCCGCTCCATGGCCTCACCCCTGCGAGCCTCTCGCGCTCGATCGAGGCGCTGTTCCAGGGCACCGAGGCCGGCGAGATCGTCGAGCGGGGCGTCGTTTCCAGAGTCGTCGTCCGCCTACCTGAGCGGCTCCGCGCCTCGCGCGAGGAGCTGGCAGCCCTGCCGGTGCCGACATCGTCCGGGCGGACCGTCCGGCTGGGAGACGTAGCCCGGCCGCGGTTCGACCTCGGGCCGGGCCTGGTGCGGCGCGAGAACGTCGAGCGGGTGGCGATGATCACCGCCAACATCACCGGCGCCGACCTTACGGGGACGGTGGAACAGGTCCGGAAAACGTTGGAGGCCGGCCTCCAGCTTCCGGCCGGGTACCGGATCGCCTACGGCGGGCAGTTCGAGGAAGCGGCGCGCAGCCTCCGCAACCTCGGCGCCCTCTCGGGCCTGGTGCTGATCGGCATGTACGGGCTGCTCTTCCTCGCCTTCCGCAGCCACCGGCACGCCCTGATCGTGCTGGTCAACCTCCCCCTGGCGCTGGTGGGCGGGGTCTTCGCCGTGGCATTGGGAGGCGGCGTGCTCTCCGTCGCTTCTCTGGTCGGCTTCATCACCCTCTTCGGCATCGCCGCCCGCAACGGCGTCCTGCTCGTCTCGCATTACCAGCACCTGATCAAAGAGGAAGGGCTGCCGCTAGCAGAGGCGGTCGTTCAGGGCTCTCGAGAGCGGCTGGCACCGGTGCTGATGACAGCCCTCACGGCCGGGCTCGCCTTGATTCCCCTGGTACTCGCGGGCGGGGAGCCGGGCAACGAGATCCAGAACCCGATGGCTCAGGTGATCCTGGGTGGGCTCCTCTCCTCGACTTTCCTCAACCTCGTGCTGGTGCCGGCGCTGTTCGCCCGCTGGGGAGGCGCCGCGCCGGATGATGAGATCGTGAAGAGGACGGAAGCATGAGTCACCCAGCAGGCGATGATCACGGGCCGGGGGCGCCAAGCTCGTACGCCGAGAGCTGCCCTCGGAGCGTGCCGACGTACAGGACGCCTCCCGCCAGACCCAGGCCGCGCGGCGTGCCCTCCACCTTGGAGGTCCAGACGACGGCGCCGTCCTCCACGCGCAACGCGATCAGCTCGCCGGGGCCGCCGGCGAGGACCATCTCGCCGTAGACCAGCGGCCTGGGAGTGGTCCACCCCGCCGGCGCCGTCCGCTTCCACCGTACGCCTTTCAGCTCGGGGTCGATGGCGGCAAGGCCCGAATCGCCCACCAGCGCCAGGATGGAGCCTCCGGCGGCCACGAGCGCGAAGTACGACGCCGCCTCGAGCTCGATCTGCCCCGTGACCGCTCCGGTCGCGGGAGCCAGGCGATAGAGCCGGCGATCGGCGCAGCCGGCATAGACGCCGTCGCCGGTCGCCAGCAACGCGGAGGTGACGTTGCAGCCCAGATCGTGCTCCCACGCGACCTTCCGGACGCTGCGTCCAGGCCGTACACCTTGCCGTCGGGACCGGCGTGGAACAGCCGCTGGTCCAGCAGAGCCGTCGCGCGACTGTGAGTGCGGCCATACGGGCGCGCCGCCGGAGACCACGTCCAGACCACCTTGCCGCTCGCGATCTCCAGCGCCTTAACATCGCCTTCATCCGTACCCCCGATGACCAGGCCGCCGAAACGCACGAGGTCGGTGCTCAGCCCGCCCGCCTGAGTCTTCCAACGGAGCTTCTCCCGTGGCTCGCTCGAAGGCGTAGGCAAAGCCGGCTCCCTGGCCGTCGCTGCCGGTCACCAGGAGATCCCCCGCGATCACCGGATTGCCGTGAAACTGCGCCGCGTTGCCGTCCTCCCGGGTGTCGTACATCCAGCGCGGCTTGCCCGTGGCGCGATCCAGTGCGAAGTAGGTGCCGGAGCAAGATCCGGCGTAGACGAGGTCGCCCGCGACCGCGGGCGAAACGAAGACTCAGCCGCCGGTCTCCGTCGTCCACAGGAGCCGGCCGAGGCCGGGCGCGGCGGCAGAGAGCGGGAGCCCCATCAGGGCAAGGGCCAACGTGGAAGAGATTCTTGCGTGTGTTCTGGAGCTCATGTACGCCTCCTGTAGATCTCTTCTGTATACGGCCGAGGGCGACCTGCGGTCGCCCATGTTGCCTCCGCGGCTCAATCCTCCAGCCGGTGACGGTCGCCCCCCAACCGCTCGGGATCGCGCTCGACAGGCGCGCCGTCCGGGCGGCGCCAATAATCTCGCTGGCGGCGGAACGGTAGCGTCAGTGCCTGCCAAAGCGTGTGGTCGCCCGGCAGCGTATAGGCGGGCACGCCAATCGCGATGGCGTCGCGCGGCACGTTGAGCCGCAGCGTGCCGTGCAGCCGGTCCCACCAGGAGAGCACGACGGAGAAGTTGGAATCGGTCTCGCGCCGCACCTGCGAGTGGTGGATGCCGTGCATGCGCGGCGTCACCACCAGCCGGTTGAGCGGCCGCTCGACGGCGATCGGCAGGCGCAGGTTGCTGTGGTGGAAGAGCGTGTTGAGCTGAAAGGCCAGCTCGTAGACGCCGAAGGTCCAGGCAGAGACGCCGGAGACGGTAACCTGGACCAGCCGGAAGGCGACCGAGAGCGCCACCTCGCCGAAGTGGAAACGGAAGCTGGTCGAGACGTCGAGATCCGGATCGATGTGGTGGACGTTGTGGAAACGCCAAAGGAGCGGCCAGCGGTGGTTGAGGCGGTGCCAGTAATAAAAGGCGAGATCCATGAGCAGAAAGCCGAGAACGGCGCGGCCGGGCGCGGAGAGCGGCAGGAGGTGGACGAGGCCGAAGTCGCGCACCTCCGTCCAGCCGAGGAGCGAACGGACGACCGGACGGACGGTAACCGACGAGGTGGCGAACGCCAGCCCCGCGATCAGCAGGTTGGCGGCGAGCCGGCGAAGGATGGCGCAGGTCCGCCGGCGCAGCGGGAAGAGCCGCTCGAGCAGAAGCAGCACGACGAAGGCGACGGCCAGCACCACCAGCAGGATGCGCGGCTGCATGACGCGCGTCATCCTAGCGGATCGAGCTTGCGGCCAGCGCCGCGATGATCCGGTCCGCGCTCCGCCGGAGATAGGAGCCGTGGTCGTCTTCCGTCGCGAGGACGCGCGCGCCGGTCTTCTCCGCCAGGGCGCGGATCCGGTTCAGCGCCGTGATGTGATCGGCCCGCCCGTGGACGAAGGTGACCTTCGGGCCGATGCGCGCGAGAGGGACGGCGATCGGTTTGCGCAGGAGGACGTTCCGCAAGCTGCCGTTGAACGATCGCCAGGTGTGCAGCAGCCCCTCGCGGGCGACTTCCGGCGGAGTCCCCGGCAAGAGAGCCTCGACGAGCCGCGCCAGAAGCCGCCGACTGCGTCGCCTCGTGCAGCTTGCAGGCTTCGCGGGCGAGGAGAGGGTTCAGGACGAAGAGCCCTGACATGGAGGAGATCTCGCGGATGTGCGCCCGCGCCTCGCGCTCGCTATCGAAGACCGGGGTGCCGAGAAGAAAAAGGGGATCGACCTCGTCCGGATAGCGCGCCGCGTAGTGGGCCGAGAGGACGGTGCCGAAGGAGTGGGCGACGAACGTCACCCGCCGGGTAGCCCCCTTGGCGACGAGCGTCCGCCGCAGCGCGCCGAGGTGGTCCTCCAGCGTGTAGTCGACGGCGGGCAGGGGCGAACGTCCGAAGCCGAGGGCGTCGACGAAGATCAGACGATGGCTGCCGGCAAGCGAGTCGAAAGCGCCCTGCCAGTAGTGCGTGGTGGCGGGGAGCCCGGCGAGGAAAACGATGGGATCGCCTTCTCCGCGGACCTCGGTGTAGAGCCGGTCTCCCAGATAAGCACGCTGGGACCGCAGATGGCGGGCGCGGATGGCGGCGACGGCCTCGAGCGCGCCCGCCGCCCCCACCAGCGAGAGGGCGGCAATGCCGACCTTTTTTCCCAGCCCGAGGGTCTTGCGGTTCATCGGGGATTTCTCCATCTCGCGACGAGTGTACGCCCTGCACCTGGCGCCCAGCCGCGAAGGCTCCGGTAAGCGAGCAGATATAGCCCCGGCAGGAATCAGGATCATCTGCCAGAGCGGCGACCACCCCACCTCGAGCCCCGGCACGACCGGCATGAGCGGCCGGCCCGCACTTCCTGTCCAGGGCAGCCGTGACTTTTACTCAGAACACGCTTCGTCACCTCCTCGTGCATCGGATATACTAGCCCGCTGAATCGCGTAGCGGGCGCGCTGTCGAGCGGCAGCGAGCACGAGCGGCGCAAGAAAGTCGATGAGCTGCTGAAGGTCATCCGCCCCCATGGGCTTTCGGTGCGTAGGGCCACGCCGCGCCCGTGGCTCCTCGTGGGGCTGCTGGGGCTATTTCCTTCGGCCCTCGCACGCGCTCAAGAGCCGGCGCCGCTGTCTCTGGATGCCCTCGTCCGCGAGGTCGCCGTCCGTAGCCCGGGCGTCGCGGCGGAGGTGCTTCGGGCAGAGGCGATGCGCCAGGCTATCCCCAGGGCCCGCGCTCTGGACGATCCTCAGATCACGCTCATGACCGAGGACGTTCCTACGACCATCACGGGCGGCATGCCGATGTTGCGGGTGCAGGCCAACCAGATGCTGCCTTGGCCCGGCAAGAGGGAGCGGATGGCGCGCGCGGCCGAACGCGAGTCCCAGGTGACCGGCGCGAGGGAAAGGGCCGTCCTGCTCGACGCCGTCACGCAGGTGAAGCGGATCTACTACGGCCTCTATCTCAACATGGAGGCTCGCCGCGTCAACCGGGAGCAACGGGCGATCGCGGACACGCTCGCGGAGATCGTGACCGGCCGGCTCGCTTCGGGAATGGCGATGCACCACGACGTGCTGAAGATGCTGACCGAGGCCAGCATGCTGGACGACGACCTGGCCATGCTGGAGGCAGAGCGGCGGGAGATGGGCGCGATGCTGAACGCGCTGCGTGACCTGCCCGCCGCAGAGCCCGTGGGCGAACCCTTGGAGGCTTGGTCGCCCGAAGTCCTGCTCGATAGCGCTGCGCTCGTCTCTCGGGCGCTTGCGCAGAGACCCGAGGTCCAGGAGATGGCCGCCATGGCGGAGAGCCGGCGAGCCATGGCAGAGGTCGCTCGCCGCGAGTACTACCCGGATCTCATGCTCGGGGCTTTCTACGACGCGCGTCTGAGTGAGGACGACACCATCGGGGCCATGGTCACGGTCAGTGTCCCGCTGTGGATCGGCCGCAAGCAGCGCATCGACATCGCGGTGGCAGACCTTCGCGCGAGCGCCGCGGATCGGGACCGGAGCGCCATGGAGGCCATGGTCCGGGCCGAGGTGGAGCAGGCCCTTGCGCGTCTTTCGCGCGTGAAGCGTCGCTCGGAGATCCTCGAGACCGAGCTTCTCGATCGCGCACAGCAGACGTTCGACGCGGCCCTGGCGGCGTTCCCTGCAGGCAAGACGAACGTGCTCGAGATTCTCGACGCCTCGCGCGTCGTCTCGGAACTCCGTCTGTCGCGGACAGCCCTGCGCGTGGAGCGCGAGCTCGCGCTCGTAGACCTCGCGCGGGCATTGGGAGAGAAGGGCGGGGTTACCCAATGAGAAGGTGGATGATCGCTGCCGGCATGGCGCTCTCGGTGGGGGCCGCTTCCTGCGGTCGCAATCGCGAGGAGGCCGCGCCGGCTGCCGCCGGCGGTGCGCCCGATCACGGCCAGCATGACGGCGCCCCTCCGGTCGCCGCGGGAACGCCTCCCATGCCGGTTGGGAGCATTCCGGGCTATGCGCCTCTCCAGGTGGACGACAGCCGGCGGCAGCTCCTCGGGATCCGAACCGTACCGGTGTCGCGCACCCGGCTCCAGAAGACCATCCGCACGGTGGGCCTCGTGAGCGCCGACGAGACGCGGGCCTCGCAAGTTCACGTGAAGTTCGAGGGCTTCATCGAGCGGATCTTCGTGAACTACGTCGGCCAGGAGGTCCAGAAGGGGCAGCCCCTCTTCACCATCTTCAGTCAGGACCTGTTGGCGGCCCAGCACGAGTACCTCTCGTCCAAAGCCGCGCTCGGGCGGATCCCGGAAGCCACGGTGGCAGACCCGGCCCGCAACGCATCCAGGAGCCTGGTGGCGGCCTCGCGCCAGCGCCTCGAGCTCTTCGACATACCGCCCGGAATCCTGGCAGAGATCGACCGCACGGGGGTCCCGCAGCGTTACATCACGATCAATTCACCGCAGCGCGGGACCGTCGTGGAGAAGCAGGCCGTGGCCGGCCTCGCCGTCGACCCCATGACCGCCCTCTACGTCATCGCCGACTTGGCGCGGGTCTGGGTGCTCGCCGATGTGCAGGAACGCGACATGGCGCAGGTGAAGCTGGGCCAGGAGGCACGCCTCACGGTCGATGCCCTTCCCGGGCGGAAGCTTGCGGGCAGGGTGTCCTTCATCAGCCCGACCGTCGGCGACGCCACCCGCACTGCGAAGGCCCGGATCGCGTTCGACAACTCGGCGGGGATGATCCTCAAGCCCGGCATGTACGCCACGGTGATGATCGACGTCGACCTCGGCGAGGGCATCGCGATCCCCGAGGACGCCGTCATCGACACCGGGGAGCGCAAGATCGTGTTCGTCGCCCACGACGGCGGGCACTTCGAGCCTCGGGCGATCGAGGTGGGGATCTCCCTCGAGGGCCTGGTGCAGGTTCTCTCTGGACTGAAAGAGGGAGAGTCCATCGCCCAGACCGGCCAGTTCCTGCTGGATTCCGAGAGCCGTCTCCGAGCCGCCGCTGCCGGGGGCGCGGCCTCCGCCCACTCGGGCCACTGAGCCGCCCGATGGGCATCCTCGAGCGCATCATCGATCAGTCGGCGAGGAAGCGGTTCCTCGTCTTCCTTGCGACGGGGCTGCTCCTCGCGGGTGGCATCTACTCCATCCTCAACACCCCTCTCGACGCCTTGCCGGACCTCTCGGATACCCAGGTGATCGTGTTCACCGAATGGATGGGCAGGGGGCCCACCCTGGTGGAGGACCAGGTCACCTATCCCCTCGTCACGACGTTCCTCGCCGCTCCCAAGGTGAAGGTCGTCCGCAGCTTCACGATGTTCGGCATGTCCTTCGTCTACGTCATCTTCGAGGACGGGACCGACATCTACTGGGCGCGCTCGCGCGTCCTCGAATACCTGTCGAAGGTCCAGGGCCGGCTGCCGCCGGGCGTGACGCCGCAGATGGGGCCGGATGCCACCGGCGTCGGCTGGGTCTTCGAGTACGCGCTCGTGAGCCGATGCAAGGAAGGAAACCAGCCACCGTGCGCGACTCTGCAGGAGCTGCGGAGCTTCCAGGACTGGTTCCTGCGCTACTCCCTGTCGTCCGTACCTGGGGTCGCGGAGGTGGCGAGCCTCGGAGGGTACGAGAAGCAGTATCAGGTCGAGGTCGACCCTGTCCGGCTCCAGGCGTATCGCATCTCGCTGGCGGACGTCGTGGCTGCGATCCGTATGTCGAACGGAGATGTCGGCGGGCGCGTGCTGGAGGTGGCGGGTCACGAATACGCCATCCGCGGCCTCGGCTACGTCACCCGGAAGGAGGACCTCGAAGAGATCGCGGTGGCGACCGACGCGCGGGGTACGCCCGTGCGCCTCAGGGACATCGCGAAGATCCAGGTGGGCGGCAACATCCGGCGCGGCCTGGCGGAGCTCGATGGCGAGGGAGAGGTCGTCGGCGGCATCGTCGTGATGCGCTACGGGGAGAACGCGCTCGACGTGATCGATCGCGTGAAGGCCCGCATCGAGGAGCTGCGCCCCGGCTTTCCCCCCGGTGTGGAGCTCGTCCCGACTTACGACCGCGCTCCACTCATCCGCGGCTCCGTGAAGACGCTCACGAGCAACCTCGCCCTGGTCATGGTGACGGTGGTGTTGATGATCGTCCTCTTTCTCTTCCACGTGCGCTCGGCGCTCGTGGCGGCGATCACGCTTCCCATCGCCGTGGCCCTTGCCTTCATCCCCATGTACCTCATGGGCATGAGCGCCAACATCATGTCTCTCGCGGGCATCATCATCGCCGTCGGCGACATGGTGGACTCTGCCGTCGTGCTGGTGGAGAACGCCCACAGGAAGCTCGAGCGCGAGAGCGGGCGCAAAGACCGCACCGAGGTGGTGATCGAGGCGGCGCGCGAGCTGGGGCCTTCCATCTTTGCGTCGCTCCTCATCATCACGCTGGCGTTCCTTCCCATCTTCACCCTGGAGGCGCAGGAAGGCCGGCTCTTCAAGCCCCTCGCCTACACCAAGTCCTTCTCCATGGCGTTCGCGTGCCTGCTGTCGATCACGCTCGTGCCGGCGCTCATGGTCACGTTCGTCCGTGGGCGCATCCGTCCCGAGATGAAGAACCCCATCAACCGGCTCCTCATCGCGGCCTACCGGCCGGCGCTCCGGGTCCTGGCACGCGGCAGGTACGTCGTCGCTGCGGTGGTGGTGGCCCTGCTCCTGGTGACGATCTACCCGTGGAGCCGGCTCGGATCGGAGTTCATGCCCCCTCTCGACGAGGGCTCGATCCTCTTCATGCCCATCACCGTCCCTGGTATCTCCATCGAGGAGGCGAAGCGTCTGGTCCAGGCCCAGGACCGGATCTTGCGGAAGTTCCCCGAGGTCGAGCGGGTCTTCGGCAAGGCCGGCCGGGCCGAGACACCCACCGATCCTGCGCCCCTCTCCATGTTCGAGACGGTCATCATGCTCAAGCCCCCGGAAGATTGGAGGCCCGGGATGACCAAAGATCGGCTGGTCGAGGAGATGTCGGAGGCCCTCGCGCTCCCCGGTGTCCAGAACGCCTGGACGATGCCCATCAAGGCGCGCGTGGACATGCTCACGACCGGGATCCGGACGCCCATCGGCATCAAGGTTTTCGGGAAGGACCTGAAGAACATCGCGGCCGTCGCCGAAGACCTCGAGCGGATCCTCAAGGACGTCCCCGGGACGCAATCGGTCTACGCCGAACGGGAGCTCGGCGGCTTCTTCCTCGATTTCGTGCCTGATCGCGCCGCCATCGGGAGGTACGGCCTGAAGCTCTCGGAGGTGATGCAAGTCGTGGAAACGGCCGTCGGGGGCATAGACATCGACACGACCGTGGAAGGGCGCGAGCGGTACACGATCAACGTCCGCTACCCGAGGGAGCTTAGAAGCAGCGTGGAGAAGCTGCGCGGGGTGCTCGTGTCCGTCTCCCCGCAGGGCGGGGCGCCTGCTGCGCCGGGTGGAGCTGGCATGGCGGCGGCCGGTCCGAGCGGGACCGGCGGCATGGGGTCGAGCCCCGCGGCGCAGATACCCCTGGGGCAGCTCGGCCAGTTCAAGGCCACCATGGGGCCACCGATGATCAAGAGCGAAGGGGGGCTCCTCACGGGCTGGGTATACGTGGACGTCACGAGCAGGGACATCGGCGGGTACGTGAAGAAAGCGAAAGAAAAGGTCGACCGGGAGCTGAAGCTCGAGCCCGGCACCTATCTGAAGTGGACGGGGCAGTACGAGTTCCTGGAGCGCATCCAGGCCCGCATGAAGATCGTCGTGCCGCTCACGCTGCTGCTCATCTTCCTGATCCTCTACCTGAACTTCCAGGGTCTGACTCAGGCGCTGATCGTGATGCTCTCGGTGCCGTTTGCCGCCATCGGCTCCATCTGGCTCATGTACCTGCTGGAGTTCAACACGTCCATGGCGGTGTGGGTGGGCATGATCGCGCTCCTGGGCATCGCCACCGAGACCGCGTCGATCATGATGGTGTACCTCGACCAGGGCTACGAGACCTGGCGCAAGGAGGGGCGCCTGCGGTCTCTGAGCGACCTCATCGACATGACCGTGGAGTCGGCCACCCTGAGGGTCAGGCCGCTCGTGATGACCGTGGGCATGAACATCGTGGGTCTCGTGCCAGTGATCGTGGGCACGGGCGTGGGCTCGGACGTGGCCAAGCGCGTGGCGGCGCCGCTCTGGGGTGGGCTGATCTCGCTCACCATCCTCACGCTGGCGGTGATTCCCGCGTTCTACGTCATCTGGCGGGGGTACCAGCTCCGCCGTGCGTCCGCTGACAGTGCGCCCCCTGACAGCCAGCCCGTCACCGAGGGGCCCATCCCCACAGGTACTCCATGAGCACCGTCCCCGCCGCAGCGTCCGCAGTCACGGCGCCCCAGCGGGGCTGAGCAGCGCCGAGGCTAAGCGCCGCCTCGCCGAGCACGGCCCAAGTACATTCTTGGAGGGAGAAGTATCGATATGGTAGTCAGCGGTTCCCAAATCAAAGAGGCATCAAGAATGCCTACCGGCCCCAAGGAACGACACCGCATTGGACGCATCGGGTGGCTACGCGCGGCTGTACTGGGTGCGAACGATGGCATTGTGTCGACCGCGAGTCTGGTGCTCGGAGTCGCAACTGCGGGTGCGACTCACAACAATGTATTGGTCGCGGGGGTCGCCGGCCTGGTCGCTGGGGCGATGTCGATGGCTGCCGGTGAGTACGTGTCCGTCCACTCACAGGCAGACACCGAACGGGCCGGACTCGAGCTCGAGCGCAGGGAGCTCAGCGCAGACGACAGGGGCGAACACGAGGAGTTGGCGGCCATCTACGCGGCTCGTGGGCTCGAGCCTGCGATCGCGAAACAGGTCGCTGAGCAGCTGATGGCCCATGACGCGCTCGGCGCGCATGCCCGCGATGAGCTCGGCATCTCCGAGGCGCTCAGTGCGCGCCCGATTCAGGCTGCACTGTCGTCGGCTGGCAGCTTCGCTGTTGGAGCGGCGATGCCTCTCTTGGTCACCGCCATAGCCCCGGAATCGGGTCTCATCCCCCTCGTCTCTGGAACTTCATTGATGTTCCTCGCGGTCCTAGGCGGGTTGGCTGCACGCGCGGGCGGCGCAGGCGTGACGGTGGGCGCGATACGCGTCACGTTCTGGGGTGCACTGGCGATGGCGGTGACCGCAGGCGTCGGGGCGCTGTTCGGAAGCTCCGCGTCATGACCGGCGATGCACCTCTAGCGGGGCTGAGCAGCTCCGAGGCCAAGCGCCGCCTCGCCGAGGACGGCCCGAACGAAATCCACCGTGAAAAGGCAACCTCGCCCTGGGCCATCCTCGCGGCCCAGTTCAAGGGCGCGATGATCTGGCTCCTTCTTGGAGCGTGTGTCGTGTCGGCCGCGTTGGGAGAGGTCGTGGACGCCATCGCCATTGGCGCCATCGTCGTGCTCAACGCGCTCGTGGGCTTCTTCCAGGAGTACCGGGCGGAAAGGGCAGTGCAGGCCCTCCGGTCGATGACCTCGCCACGGGCCCGCGTGCTGCGCGACGGGGCGTCCGCCATGATTCCCGCGACGGACGTGGTCGTCGGCGACGCGCTGGTCCTGGAGGCCGGAGACATCGTGCCCGCCGACGCCCGGCTCGGTGTGGCCCACGCCCTGAGGATCAACGAGGCGCCGCTGACCGGCGAGAGCGCGCCCGTCCAGAAGCGGATCACGCCGGTGGCCGCGGATACACACCTGGCGGAACGCACCGACTGCGTCTTCATGGGGACCTCGGTGAGCGCAGGGACGGGCGCGGCCGAGGTGGTCGCGACGGGCATGGGCACAGAGCTGGGCAAGATCGCCCACCTCCTGGCGGCCGTGAAGCAGGAGGCCACGCCGCTCCAGCGGCGGCTGGAGAGCGTCGGCAGAACCCTGCTCTACCTCTGTCTCGGCATCGTGGCGCTGGTGGCGATCCTCGGTTTCTCGAGGGGCCTGCCGTGGATGGAGGTCCTTCTGTCGTCCGTCTCCCTGGCCGTGGCCGCGGTGCCCGAGGGTCTCGCGGCCGTGGTCACGATCGCCCTGGCCCTCGGGGTCCAGCGCATGGCCTCGCGCCACGTCCTCATCCGCACCCTCCCCTCGGTGGAGACCCTCGGCTGCGCCACGGTCATCTGCACCGACAAGACCGGTACCCTCACGACCGGTGTCATGGTGGTCCGCGAGTTGTGGGGGAGTGATCACGACGCCCTCCTCTTCGCTGCCGCCGCCTGCTCCGACGCGGAGCTCGCCGCCGACGGACGGAGCGGGACGGGAGATCCCACGGAGCTGGCCATCCTGATGGCCGCCGCCCGGCGCGGTATCGATCGTAAGGCGATCGAGAGCGAGCGCCCGCGGGTGGCGGTCGAGCCGTTCGATGCGGACACCAAGCGCATGTCCATCCGCCGTGGCGACGGCAAGCTCTACGTGAAGGGCGCCTTCGAGGTTCTCCTCCCCGTCTGCGCATCCGGCACCGAGAACGCCGTCGACGCCAACGCGGGCATGGCGCGGCAGGGCCTCCGCGTCCTGGCGGTCGCCGTGGGGGAGGGTCCCGGCGAGGAGAGCCTCAAACTGCTGGGACTCGTCGGCATCGCCGATCCCCCTCGCACCGAGGCCATCGCAGCCGTCGCTCTCGCACGTGCCGCGGGCATCAGGACGGTCATGATCACCGGAGATCACCCGGTGACGGCGGAGGCGATCGGCCGTGAGCTGGGCATCCTGACGCCCGCCGACGACCCCTCCGAGGTCGTCCATGCCCGGGCCACTCCGGAGGACAAGCTCCGCATCGTTCAGGAATGGAAGGCTCGCGGGGACGTGGTCGCGATGACGGGGGACGGAGTGAACGACGCGCCCGCTTTGCGGGAAGCACACATCGGCATCGCGATGGGGCAAACGGGTACCGAGGTGACGCGCGAGGCCTCGAACATGATCCTCACCGACGACAACTTCGCGAGCATCGTGGAGGCCGTCCGAGAGGGTCGCGGCATCTACGACAACATCCAGAAGACGCTCGTGTACCTGCTGGCCGGCAACGTCGGCGAGCTCGCCGTGATGCTGGGGGCCTCCGCCGTAGGGCTCCCGCTGCCGCTGCTTCCGCTCCAGTTGTTGTGGATCAACCTGGTCACCGACGGGCTGCCCGCGCTGGCCCTGGTCGGGGATCCCATAGCAGACGACCTGCTGCGCCGCGCCCCCAGAAAGCCGGACGAGCCCATGCTCGGGAGACCGCAATGGACCACCGTCATCGTGACGGGCTTGCTGCAGGCCGCGGTCACGATCTCCGTCTTTGCGTGGGCGCTCAAGTCGCGGGACCTGGCCGAGGCCAGGAACCTGGCGTTCTCCGTGATCGTGTTCTCGGAGTTGTTCCGTTCCTTCGCTGCCCGCAGCACCACCCGGCTCTTCTGGGAGGTGGGTGCGTTCACCAACCTACGTCTCCTGGGCATCGTCCTCGTCTCGGGCCTCGTCCAACTGGGCCTTCACCACATCCCCTTTGCCCAACGCCTCTTGGGTACCGGTCCTCTTTCCGCATCGGATTGCGCCCTGTCGGTCGCGCTGGGGCTGATCCCGGTGTCCGTCCTCGAGTGCTCGAAGCTGATCCGCCGGGTCGTTGGGCGGTCAACTTCGAGAGCAGCTGGCGAATGAGCCCAACTTATCCGGCGAGGTGGTCCTTGCCGGCGCCCGGGCCGCCGGTAGGCACGACCCGGCGCGGCACGTGGGTGGCGCCGCAGGGCCGCCGATCATGGCGTGGGTGCCTCGGGGCCTACAAGCTCGCGGATCAGCTTCTTGGCGTCTCGCCAATTCACGATGCGGTTGTGGCTCCCCGACGGGTTCAAGATCCAGCCGCACTGGCATCCGGCGGTGGAGCACGTCACCGTCGTGTCAGGGGAGTTCAACGTCGGCATGGGTGAAAAGTTCGACACCGCGGGTGGCCACGCGCTGCCGGCGGGGACCTTCGCGTTTCTGGCGCCGCAGATGAGGCACTTCGCCTGGGCAAAGGGCGACACGGTCCTGCAGCTCCATGGCGTCGGCCCGTGGCAGATCAACTACGTCAATCCGGCCGACGATCCGCGCAAGAAGCCGTGAGCTGACCACTGCCTCTCATGGCGTCTCCACGGCCGCGATGATCCGGCCCGCGCTCCGCCGGGCGTAGGAACCGTGGTCGTCGTCCGTCGCGAGGACCCGCGCGCCGGTCTTCTCCGCCAGGGCGCGGATCCGGTCCAGCGGAGTGATGTGGTCCGCCCGGCCGTGGACGAAGGTGACCTTCGGGCCGATGCGCGCGAGGGGGACGGCGATCGGCTTGCGGAGGAGGACGTTCCGCAAGCTGCCGTTGAACGATCGCCAGGTGTGCAGCAGCCCCTCGCGAGCGACTTCCGGCGGAGTCCCCGGCAAGAGCGCCTCGACGAGCCGCGCCAGGGCCGCCGACTGCGTCGCCTCGTGCAGCTTGCAGGCTTCGCGGGCGAGGAGAGGGTTCAGGACGAAGAGCCCCGACATGGAGGAGATCTCGCGGATGTGCGCCCGCGCCTCGCGCTCGCTATCGAACACCGGCGTGCCCAGCAGGAAGAGACGATCGACCTCGTCCGGATAGCGCGCCGCGTAGTGGGCCGCGAGCACGGTGCCGAAGGAGTGGGCGACGAACGTCACGCTCCGGGTCGCCCCTGCGGCGACGAGCGTCCGCCGCAGCGCGCCGAGGTGGTCCTCCAGCGTGTAGTCAACGGCGGGCAGCGACGAACGCCCAAAGCCGAGCGCGTCGACGAAGATCAACCGATGGCTGCCGGCGAGCGGATCGAAAGCACCCTGCCAGTAGTGCGTGGTGGCGGGGAGCCCGGCGAGGAAGACGATCGGATCGCCTTCTCCGCGGACCTCGGTGTAGAGCCGGTCGCCCAGATCCGCGCGCTCGGCCCGCAGGTGGCGGACGCGGAGCGCGGCGACGATCTCGAGCGCGCCCGTCGCCCCCACCAGAGAGAGGACCGCAATGCCGATCTTCTTCCCCACCCCGAGAGGTTTGCGGTTCATCGGCTTATCGGACCCCGCCATCCCTTCGGCCTCCCCCAGCCGAAAATGCCGGCCGCGAGCTTCCGATCGTAGCGCGTTCTGGCCGAGCGCCGCGAAAGTCCCGGGCTTCCTCGACGGCCCGGTCCACGGAGAGGCGCGCGCCGTCAAGGAGAACCTCTTCGACCGGCCGGCTGCGGCGGTGCTGCCGGGCACCGCTCAGCCATCGCACGTCGTTCCAGGCGATGCTGGCCTCCCCTGCGGCCACGACATCGCCGCGAGCGTCCACGAGCTGCACCCTCGCGACGGCGAGACTCCCCTGCCGGCGAGCAGCGGTCAGGCCGCGCACGTTCGGCGGCAACGCCACGGCCATGCGAACCGAGCCTACGACCGTGATTTCTCCTGCCAAGGCGGCTTCGGGCCGCGCCTTCTCCACCGCCGCGGCGACTCCTTGCCGGACCAGGCTTCGCGCCGCCTGGCCGGTTGCCGCGCTCGCCAGCAGCGCGGTGAACGTCTCCCGCTCGGTCGAGCCTGCGAGTGGCTGGGGCTCAATCGTGAAGTTGGCGATTTTCCAGGTCAACGGGGATGGGATGGCTCCGGCACCCGCGTGCGCCGGAGCCGCGGTAAGGCAGCCGGAGAGAGAAACGGCGAGCAGGGAACAGGAGAAAACAATGCCAAGGCGGATCTGGATGTTCATAAAGACCTCCCTGTTTGCGCCGGCGGCGCCGGGGATCTGCCCCGGCGCCGTCCGGACCTGCGGAGACCATCGTTATGAGGCTACCCACCGGCGATGGAGGAAGTTGTAGAGCAGACCGATCATCAAGCCGTGGTAGGCCCCGTAGAGAGTCATCTCGATCAGCCCGATCACGAACCCGCCGAAGGTAAGCCAGCGAAAGCCCGGCAGGATCTTCTCCAGCAACTCGCCGGAGTGGTACTGGGGCGGAGCGACGAGCCCGTAGAGGACGCAGAGGACGAAGGTGATCGCGCCCAGTAGCGCGAGCGACCAGGTGAGGACTTTGACGTTCAACATTGCGGACCTCCTTTCAAGGTAGGAAACTGTTCAATGCGGATGACGATGCTCTTGCCGGGCTTCATCCCGCGGAAGGCCGGCGTTTGCGCGGCATGGCGCGCGTAGGTTTCACCGACTCCGCTAGGGCGGCCCGCTCTTCGAGCGGGTCACGGAGCCGGAACGGGTCCTAAATCAGGAAGCTGGCGTGCAGGAGGTATAGAGGAGGGGCGACCGATCGCAGGATTCCGGGTTGCTCATTTGTGGACAGAAGGCGCCCGGGAATCCGCGAGCCGGCAAGGACCACGGCGGAGAGGAAAGGAAGGGCCGCGGCAGGTCCACCGAGGGTCGTTTCGGAGGAGGTCTGGCCCACCGGAGCCCGGAGATGGCAGCAACCCGAGTCGCTGCGCCACGCCGCGCATGAGGCCGTTCCGCCGTGCAGCGCGGCGCAGCGCTCCCCGTCCGGGCAGCCAGCCGGCATTGCCGGCCAGCTCCATGCGAGGAGCGCCATGAACACAATCGCGGCGAGAAGTGGCTTCGGGCGGTGTCTCATGGTTCCTGGGACTCCGGCGGTCCCTCCTTTCCTGACGATCATTGAAGCGCATCTTCCGGCTATGGGACATACCCCACGAAGCGGCGGGGCATCACACCGGAGCGGGGCAATCACCCGCCCGGCGAGGTAGGAAAACTGTCGCGGGCCCGCCATCGGGTGGAGCTATCAAGACACCGACCGACACCGCCGCACGAGCGCCACGATCAAGGGGGGTAGCAGGACCCACTGCAGCAGCGGCGAGAGCCCGAGCCCAAACAGGCGTGGCATCGCTTCCGAGTACTCCCAGGATAGGCGCACCCGGGTGTTGTACCACTCGCTCCAGGCCGTGTAGGCCAGGCCGAAAAGCACGAAGCAGAAGACGGCCGCCCAGCGTGGAAGGTTCCACCAGAACCGCTCCCGAAAGAGGATGGAGGTGCCCCAGAAGACTGCGAGCAGGATGAGGAGATCCCCTCCCGTGCAGTGCAGGCGCGTCCAGACGATGTAGAAAAGGCCACGGTCGTGGTCGGCGTAAAGGGGCGACTGGAGGAACTCCCAGACGGCATTCAGGGAGAATCCCCAGGCGACGAGCCGCACTTCGGGGACATGCCAGAAGCCGACCCCACATCGAAGGCTTTCGCCTCAGCGGACCTCGAACGTCAATGTCGTGAAGTCGCTCTCCCAGTCCGCTTCCGGTTTCGTGGAGCGGCGCACGTCGGTGGCGCGCAGCAGCCAGCGGCCGGCCTGGCCGATCGGGAACGTGGCGCGCCCCTGGTCGTCCGTGGTCTTCAGGACGCCATGAGCGTCTCCTTGACGAACCAGACCCACAGAGAAGGAGGTAAACGGCGCGCCGTTGCGGAGCACCCGGACGGGCAGATCCTCTCCGGGGCGCAGCGCCGTCGGGTCCTTCTCCGGCACGATTTCCAGCCCCATGCCCACGGGCTCGGCCCAGGAGCGGTCTCCCTCGGGCTCGCCTACACGCACATAGGCTTTGGCGTGCTTGGAGTAGAGCTCGCGCCAGCGGCGCGGCTCCGGCATCTCCTGCCAGGCGCGACGGAGCTCGGCGGAGGCGCCGATCTCGTCGAGGTAATGCTTGACCTGATCGGGTTTGAGATCGATCGACTTCGGCGCCAGCTCGACAAAGACCGTGGCGACGCCCGGCTTCGGCAACCGCGCCGTGAATTGCAGCGACTTGGCAGCGGCGCGACGGTCCTTGAGGTCGGAGGTCTCTCCCGCCAGTCGGACGGCTGCCCGCGCGACGCGGTCAGGCTTGATTGCCGTCTCGTTGGCGGGGAACGCCATGCCGCTCGTCAAGTCCAGGGTGACCGGGGCTCCGGGCTGAACGGCCGAGGACCGGGCCAGCAGCCAGGTGTCGTGCCCCAGTGCAGGAAGAGACAACGCCAGCCCCAGGATCATCCAGGGAAAAGCTCGCTTCGAGTTCATAGAGGTCTCCCATTAAAGAACAGAAAGGTTCTCAAGCGCTCCTCAGCTTGGAGCGGAGCCGTGCGAGGAGCTGCGCGTTGATCGCCACGATGACGGTCGACAGCGACATGAACACGGCGCCGAGCGCCGGCGACAGCAGGATGCCCTCCTTGTACAGCACGCCGGCGGCCAGCGGGATGGCCACCACGTTGTAGCCCGTGGCCCACCAGAGGTTCTGCACCATCTTGCGATAGGTGGCGCGTGCCAGGACGACGATCGCCGAGACGTCGCGCGGATCGGAGCGCACCAGGACGATGTCGGCCGACTCGATGGCCACGTCGGTGCCGGCGCCGATGGCGATGCCGACGTCCGACTCGGCTAGGGCGGGCGCGTCGTTGATCCCGTCGCCGACCATGGCGACGGTGAGGCCGCGCGCCTTGACCTCGCGGATCTTGGCGGACTTCTCGTGCGGCAGCACCTCCGCGAAGTAGTCGTCGAGGCCAAGGTCCTTCGCCACCCACTCCGCCACCGCCCGGGAGTCGCCGGTGAGCATCATCACCTGGATCCCCATCTCCTGAAGGCTCCTCAAAGCCTCCCGCGATTCGGGACGGATGACGTCGGCGAGCGCCAGCGCTCCTTCCACGCGGCCGTCCACGATCGCGAAGACGACCGTCTTTCCCTCCCCGGCCGCCTTATGGACCCGTTCGTCGTCCGCCGCGAGGCTCTGCTCCTTGAGGAAGCCGGGGCTGACCACCTTGACGTTGCGGCCTTCGATCTGCGCTTCCGCGCCCTTGCCGGGAATCGCGCGGAAGCTCGACACTGGGGCGAGCGCGAGGCCCTTCTCCTCGGCGGCCCGCACCACTCCGGCCGCGATGGGATGCTCGCTCTGGCTCTCCAGGCTTGCCGCAAGCCGCAAGAGATCCTCTTCCTTCAGGCTGCCGAGGGGGATCACGTCCGTCACCCCGAAGCGGCCTTCGGTGAGCGTGCCTGTTTTGTCGAAGATCACGGCGTTCAGGCTGCGGGCCTTCTCGAAAGCCGTGCGGTCCCGCACCAGAAGCCCGTTGCTCGCCGAGAGCGCCGTCGAGACCGCCACCACCAAAGGCACGGCGAGCCCCAGGGCATGCGGGCAGGTGATGACCATTACAGTGACCATGCGTTCCAGAGCGAAATTGAAGCTCTCGTCCAGGACGAGCCAGACGGCGAGCGTGCCGCCGCCCGCGGCCAGCGCGATCAGGGTGAGCCACTGGGCCGCGCGGTTGGCGAGGTCCTGGGTGCGGGAGCGCGACTCCTGGGCCTGGCGCACCAGCTCGATGACCTGCGAGAGATAGGTTTCCGCGCCGGTCTTGCGCACCTCCAGCGTGAAGGCCGCCTCGCCGTTGACGGCGCCGCCGATCACCTCGTCGCCCTCCGCTTTTTCGACCGGCCGGCTCTCGCCCGTGAGCATCGCCTGGTTGACGGTGGTCCTGCCCTCGACGATTTGACCGTCGGTGGGGACCTTCTCTCCCGGTTTGACGAGCACGCGGTCGCCGCGCCGCAGGTCGTTGACCGGGACGTCTTCGGTCTGGCCGTCCGGCCGAAGGCGGTGGGCCTCGGCGGGCATCAGGCGGACCAGCTCCTCCAGGGCCCGCGAGGCGCCCATCACCGATCGCATCTCGATCCAGTGGCCGAGCAGCATGATGGCGATGAGAGTGGCGAGCTTCCCAGAAGAAGGTTTCGCCGGGCAGCCCCAGCGCCACCGCGGCGCTGTAGAAGTACGCCACCGAAATGGCGAGCGCGATCAGCGTCATCATTCCGGGCCGCAGCTTCCGCAGCTCGTCGAAAAGCCCGCGGAGGAACGGCCAGCCGCCGTAGAAGTAGATGACGCTGGAGAGGCCGAGCAGGAGGAAGCGGTCTCCCGGGAAGGCCCACGCCTCCCGGACGCCGAGCCAGTGCTGGATCATGGGCGACAGGGCGAGCACCGGCACGGTGAGCGCCAGGGAGATCCAGAACCGCCGGCGGAAGTCGGCGATCATGGCTCCGTGGTCGTGCCCGTGGCCCGCGCCGTGGCCGGCGGGCCGCGCTCCGGTCTCTGCCGGTGCTGGATGGTGACCGTGATGGTGCGCGTTTTCGTTCATAGCCCGCTGTGCTCTTCCGTCTTCTCCCCCGACGGGAGCCGGACCTCGTGCGCGGCGCCGTCGTCTCCGAGGTGCACGACCACCCGGCCGCCGACTTCGACGTCCGCCCACGTGGCTTTAACCTTGCCCTTGAAGTACTGGGTTTCCCTGTTGAGCGGCACGGCGACGGTCTTGCCGTCCTGGGTCTTGACCTCGATCTGCTCGGCGGTCACCGCCGCCACGGTGCCCATGACGTGACCCTTGCCGTGGGCCAGGGCAAGCCCCGCGGCGAGGAGGATAAAAGCCAACGTGAGAGCTGTGGTGATCTTTCGCATGATGACTCCTTTGTGACTGTCAATCAGTGGGAGTGGTTTCCCGTTGTGTGCGCGGAGGCTTCATCGCCCCCTTCCAGAAACTGTTCTTCTGCCATGCGCTCCCGGAGCTCCTCGGGACTCACCGGGTTGAGCGCCTCCATTTCGGCAATCTCCTCCGGCGTGAGCTTTGGCAGGTGGCGAATGAAATGGACGAGGGACCAGCTGCCGTATCCCGACTCCGCCGTGCCGTTGCCCCAGCCCGGCATACCGGTGAGGCGGATGCCGTTCTCGATGATCGCGAACAGCTCGCCGTCCGAAAGCGACTGCGTGGCCCGGAGCGTCATGTCCGGGGCGCGAGGATAGAGGTGTCCGCCGATGTCCGTCTTTCCTCTGCCGCCGTTGCCGTGGCAAACGGCGCAGTGGTCGGCCCAGTGCGCCCGCGCCTCGGCCAGCACCTGCGGCGTCAGCGGCAGCGGGTTGGCTTCGCCGCGCAGGTCGGCCGGCGTCGCCCACCGCCGGAAGGTGCGCGCGAGCGCCGCCTCCATCGACGACGGCTCATCGTGGGCGCTGAAGCCGCGGCGCAGGGTGCTCCAAAGCAGCAGCCCGCCCAGCATCGCCAGGATTCCCACGACGAGCAGCGTAAGCTTGACCGGCCGGCGCATCGCTCACCTCCCCCCTGGGAATTGCCCGCAGCTTCCCGCCCTGACCACGTCGAACGTCGTCTCGCCGCCCAGCGGCACCCACCGCGGGTGACCGGGGCGCCGCAGCGGCAGGACCGTAGTCGGTGCGACCGCTTGTCGCTCCCCGACCGGCGACGCCACCGTCCCCGCCGGGTGCTCGTACCAGCCGGGGTCCTCGTCGTAGCTCCGCAGCCCCTCGCGGACCTTCAGGATGGTGAACATGCCGCCCATGAAGATGCTGCCGAACGGACCCTCGCCGCCGCCCATCGAGCAGGCTGTTGCGCGGCGTGCCCATGTGCACCATGTCGCCCATGCCGCTGTTGCCCATCGGCATGTAGCCGGGCACGAGCTGCTCGATCTTCTCCGCCACGCCCGACTGGTCCACGCCGGTCATGATCGGCAGGTCGTGGCCCATCTGGTTCATCGTGTGGTGGACCTTGTGGCAGTGGAACGCCCAGTCGCCCGGGTTGTCGGCGATGAACTCGACGTCGCGGGTGGTGCCCGGCGGCACGTTGATGCTCGTCTCGGGAATCCAGGCCGTCTGCGGCAGCGGCCCGCCGTCGCTCGCCGTCCAGCGGAAGGAGTGGCCGTGGATGTGGATGGGGTGGGAGTCCATGCTAGATGTTGGCGATGCGGATGCGCACGCGGTCGCCGAGCCGGACGAGCAGCGGCGCGGTGCCCGGGAAGACCCGGCTGTTGAAGGTGAAGACGTTGAAGTCGAGCATCACCGTCGGGTCGGGGATGGAGGTGCCCGGCTTGATGAACCACTCGTTCAGGAAGATCGCGAAGTCGCGGTCGATCCGCCGCGGCGACCGGCGCGGGTGGAAGACGAGGAAGCCCATCATCCCCATCGACTGCTGCACCATCTCGTCGAAGTGCGGGTGGTACATCTGGGTGCCGTGCTGCCGCACCTGGAACTCGTACTTGAAGGTCTCGCCGGGCTCGATGCGCCGCTGGTTGAGGCCGGCGACGCCGTCCATGCCGTTGGGCAGGAGCACGCCGTGCCAGTGCACGGAGGTGGGCTCGGGCAGGCGGTTCTCGACGTAGATCCGCACCCGGTCGCCCTCCACCGCCTCGATGGTCGGGCCGGGCGTCTGGCCGTTGTAGCCCCAGCAGTTGACCCGCAGTCCGGGGGCGAACTCGCGCACCACCGGCTCGGCGATGAGGTGGAAGGTCTTGTGGCCGTCCTCCCAGCGCCAGGGCAGGGTCGAGCCGTTGGGGGTCACCACCGAGCCGGCGCCGCGCGGTCGTTCGCCGGCGTCGCCGGGGGCGGCGTGGCCGGCACCGTGCGGTCCCTGGGCGGCGAGCAGCGGGGTGCGCCGCAGCAGGCCGGCCGCGCTGGCCGCGAGGGTCGCCACCCCGGAAGCGAGAACGTTGCGTCGCGTGATCTCACTCATCGTCTTTCCTCTCCATGCGTGTCCGCTCCGGACGCGCCGAGAAACCGGTCACGCCGCTCATCGCCGCCTCCATCTCCGGTGCGCGCCAGCCAGTAGTCGCGGGTGGCGAGCACCTGCTCGCGCTCGGCGCCGGCGAGCTCCTGCCGGGCACGGATCAAGTCGAAGGGGCCGCGCAGCATGGCGTTGTACTCGAGCTGCGTGAGCTGGAGGATGCGTGCCGGCGCGGCACCATTACGGTGCGCAGGTAGTCGGCGCGCGCCCTCGCCTCCGCCAGCCGCTCGCGCGCCGCGCGGGCCTCGGAGCGGGCGGTCACGGTCAGCGCGTGCAGCCGCTGCTCGGCCATCCGCAGCCGAGCGACCGCGCGCGTGCGCCCGGCCAGGCCGCGATCGAAGAGCGGGATGGGGATGGTCGCGGCGGGACCGGTCGTGGCCTCGCCGTCCGGCTCGCGCTCGCGATGCACGCCGACCGCCAGCTCGTCGTAGATCTCGCTGCGCGCCAGCGGCAGCGCCCGGCGCGCCGTCTCGACCTCCGCCTGCGGCGAGCGAGATGTCGATGCGCCGAGACAGGGCTGCCTCCACTTCCTCCGGCGACCGCTCCGCCTCGGCGTCCTCGGGGGGCACAGGGACCGCCTGGGGCGGCAGCAGGAGGGGCATGCTCTCGGGCGCGCCGAGATCGGCCAGCAGCCGCTCGCGCGCCGCCAGCTCGTCGAGCTGGACGCGGGCGTGGTCGAGCTTGGCCTGCTCGTAGCGCGCCTGCTCGGCCTCGAGATCGAGGTCGGAGACGTTGCCAGCGTCGTGCTGCCGCCGCGCCAGCTCGGCGGCGGCCTCGGCGGCGGCGGTGATCGTCTGCTGCTGCGCGAGCGCCTGCTGCGCCGCCTGGAGGGTGTAGTAATCGGCCCGCACCTCGGCGGCGAAACCGAGCACCGCACCGCTCACTCGCAGGCGGGCAGCCGCGAATTCGGCCTGCCCGAGGGCGCGCCGCTGGCGGAGCCGGAAGAGATCGATCAAGGTCTGCGTCAGCACGATCTCGAAGGGCCGAGAAGGGCTGCCGGGGAACCGCACCTCGCCGTCGAAGACCGGGTTGCGGACGGTGCTCGCCGCGATCAGGTCGGCGCGCGCCATTCCCAGCTCCTCAAGGGTGGCAAGGAGATCCCGATTGTTGGCGAACGCGACCTCAACCGCGCGCTCAGCGGTGAGCTCGCCCGCGAGGAGCGGCCGCAACGGCTCGCTGCTGGGTGGCTCGATCGGCTGCGCCGGGTCCCAGCCGAGCCGCTGGCCGCCGCGCTCTTCGACCGCGCGCCGCACATCGCCGATGCCGGCGTCTCGCGGCACCGAAGCGCACCCGGCGGCGAGCGCCGCGGCGGCTAGGACGGGCACGGTCAGCATCCATCGCCGGCTCATACCCGCCTCCTCTCGGCTGGGGGATCGTGGTCGTGCTCCTCGTGTTCCTGGCTCTCCGGCTGTGCGCCGGACGCACGTCCGGCGTCGATTTGACGGTAGGTCCCGGCACCGTGCCCGCCGTGGCCGTCTCCCGCCATCTCCTGCGCCAGCGCCGCCGCGCGTTGGGCGTCGGCCACCGAGGAAGCGGCCGGGGCGTCGAGGGGGTCGGGGCGCAGGGTGGCCGCCGGCTGGCCGGGAGGCACAGCCGCCGGCGCCGGAGCGGATGGGGCCGGCTGAACGCCAGCCGGCGAGGACGCGTGGCCGGCGTGGCCCGCCGGCGGCGTAGCTGCCGGTGGAGCTTCCCGGGGCACCGCCCGGTGACCGCCGTGGCCGGCGTGCTGCTCCGGAGCCGGCCCGGAGGGAGCGGCCGGACGCTGGCCGTGCTCCATCGTCCCGTGCTCCATCGCCGCATGGCCGCCGTGCCTCTCCTTGCCGGGGGCTCCCGGAGTGGCTCCGGGATGGGCCATGCCACCGTGTGCGCCACCGTGGCGCATGGCCTCACCGGCGGGCGCCTCCTCACCGGCAGGCGCGTGCTCGGCAGGCATGCCCTCGGGCGTATCCTCTCCTCCGCCGGGAGTCGCCGCGCCGTGTCCGTGCCCCTGGCCGCCGAAGGCCTCTCCCCTCTTCTGGGCCTCACGAAACGCCGCCGCGCTCTTGCTGGCAACGGATTCCTCCCGGCCGCAGCCGATGAGGGAGACGAGGACAAGCCCGCCGACGCTCACGGCCGCGAGCCATCTCTTGCTGTCATCCATGGTCGTCCTCTCCCGCCGGCCCGCGAGGACCGGCCTACAAGAAGTTCTGTTTCCTGCCGAAGAGACCGGCAGGACGCGACTAAGCAGGGACTGCGCGGAGGACGGCTAGGCTAGCGGGACGTGATCGATGGCGTGTGCGAACAGCGGAAGCCCAGGGTCGAACGCCTCGGCGACCGCCTGGGCGACCGGCGCGATGATGGATGAAGCCGTCGCGGTCTCCGCAACGGCCGTCATATGGCAGGCATGTTGGCAAAAGGTGCCGCAGCAGTCGGACCGCTCGTGCGCCGGATCGCTCGCGCGGACCGAAGTGCCGTGCTCCGCTTCCGTGCCATGACAGGGGGAAGAATGCCGGCCCTTTTCCTCTTCGTGCCTGCCGCTGCACGGATGGGGTCCCGTCAACAGGCCGAAACCGAAGACGGTGAGGAGGATCAGAGCGAGGGCGTTTTCTTTCATCTGCTCGACAACCGCCAGCGCGGCCGGTGGCGAAGATAACACTTTCTTCGCCCCGCAGCTTCCCTGAGCGCATTGCAAGTCTCAAGCCCGGCCGCGTTTCTAATGTTCTGTTAAGGGTTGAGGGCTATCCTTGCTTTTTCCCCGCAGTCCACGAGAGGCCGGAAACGCGACGACGATGAGGATCCTGATTGTCGAGGACGACCCGAAGCTCGGAGCCTTGCTCCGGCAGGGCCTCCGGGAGCAAGGCTTCGCCGTCGACGTGGCCGGTGACGGCGCCACCGGCCTGCAGCTCGCTCTAGCGACCGATTATGACGCGATCATTCTGGATGTCCTTCTCCCGCAGCAGAACGGCCTCGAGATCCTGCGCGAGCTGCGGCGCCTCGACCGTCCCGTTCCGGTTCTCATGCTGTCGGCGCTCTCCGCCGTGGAAGATCGCGTCCGCGGCCTGAACCTGGGAGCCGACGACTACCTCGCAAAACCGTTCGATTTTCAGGAGCTCCTGGCCCGTCTGCGGGCTATCACCCGCCGTCCCCCGGTCCCACCCATGACGGTGCTGAGGGTCGCCGATCTGGAGCTGGACCCCGTCCGCCGGGAAGTCAAACGCGCGGGGAGGAAGCTCGAGCTGACGGCGAAGGAGGCTCGCGCTTCTCGAATACCTGATGCGGAACAAGGAAGTGGTGGTCACGCGGGGGATGATCCTGGACCACGTCTGGGGCATGGATTATGACGGCGGCTCGAACCTGGTCGAGGTCTATATCAACTATCTGCGACGTAAGATCGATCACGATTTCGAGCCCAAGCTGATCTACACCATACGCGGGGCGGGCTACGTGCTACGGATCCCCGAGTAGGCCGCCCAACAGAGCATCTGGTAAGTTTGGCGCGAGCCGTGAGAGCCCTCCTCCATACGATGCGCTTCCGCCTCACCCTCTGGTACACGCTCGCTTTGTCTCTCGCCCTTTTGAGCTTTGGGCTGCTGACCTACGTCCTGCTGCGCTACCAGCTTCTCCGCCATCATGACGGCGCGCTCCGGGAGTCGGCTGCGGAGGTGGAACGCGTCCTGGCGCTGCAGGAGGACTGCGCACGCCTGACGGCCGTGCAGCGAGCGCGGCTCGACCGGATCGGCCACCTCGTGCTCTTCCACGAGACCGGAGGGGAGAACCGGGTCTTCTACCGCTCGCCGGACTCGCCCGGCGCCCGATTCCCCTTCGCAGCCTACTCGGATTCCTTTCCCGGAGGCCCGGCGGGCCGCTTCGACACGGTTCCGGCGCGGGCTCCACGCCTGCGGATGTACTCGGTCCCCTACCGGTCCCGCGCGGGAAGGCGCGGCATCATCCACGTCATGGAGGGGCTCGGCGATCTCGTCGCTCCGCTCGCGGGCTTGAGGTTCGCGTTCCTCCTCATGGCGCCCGTCGCGGTGGTGGTCTCGGCAGCGGGCGGATACTGGCTGGCGCGCCGGGCTCTGGCGCCGGTCGACGAAGTGACCCGCCGCGCGCGCGAGATCGAGGCGGGTAGCCTGAGTCGGCGTCTGCCGGCGCCGAAAGCCGACGACGAGATCGGCCGGCTCGTCGAAACCCTGAACCAGATGATCGGCCGCCTGGAGTCCTCGTTCGAAGGCATGCAGCGGTTCACCGCCGACGCGGCCCACGAGTTGCGCGGCCCTCTGGCGACGATGAAAGGAGCCCTCGACGTGGCACTGACCCGGCCACGCGACGCTGACGAGTACCGGGTGGCGCTGCAGAGCGTCGGCGAGGACGTCGATCGCCTGCGCTCGATCACCGAGGACCTACTGGTCCTGGCTCGCGCCGACGCCGGGCGCCTCGAGATCGTAAAGACGCCCTTGCGGCTCGACGTCTTAGCCGCAGAGGTCGTGGAGTCGCTGGGCCACCGCGCCGCCGAGCACGAGGTCATCCTCGCCGCGCGGTGCCCGGCGCCGGTGCTCATGCTCGGCGACGAGCGCTGGCTGAGGCAGCTCGTCTTCAATCTCTGCGACAACGCCATCAAGTTCTCGGCACGGCGCACCGCGGCAGGGGACCGCGCGGCCGTGGACGTGGAGGTGACGGCGAGCGAAAGCGCCGCGCATCTCGCGATCGCCGACTCGGGACCGGGCATCCCGGAGGAGGCCATCGACCGGATCTTCGAGCGGTTTTTCCGCGCCGACGAAGCCCGCGGCCGCGGGCGGCACACCGAGGGGTCCGGCCTGGGGCTCGCCATCGCCGCCTGGATCGTCGAGGCCCACGGCGGAAGCATCCGCGTCGAAAATCTCCCCGAAGGCGGGGCGCGGTTCCGGGTCAGCGTCCCCTTGGCGGGTTGATCCCGGCGCGCGCCGTTTCAAAGCAAATTTTAATCATTGTCACATTTGACGGCAGCCCTCCTCGATCATGTCTCTTCTCACCGAGCCCACACACTTGAATGAATGAAGCCCGTCGAGAAACAGACCTTAAAGGAGGGTCAGATGCCTGGAACATTTCGCCGGTGGAATGTGGTTTTTGTTCTGCTCATGGTCGCCCTTGCCGTTTTCCCGCCCGTCGCGTCGGCCAGTCACTCGTGGGGCAACTATCACTGGGGGCGCACCAGCAACCCCTTTAACGTGAACCTGATTGACCGCGTCAACAGCACCTGGGATCCGAGGCTCGTCCAGACGTCGTCCGACTGGAGCGCGTCCAGCGTGCTCAACACCACGATCGTGTCCGGCAGCGGCAGTGCGACGAGCTGCACGCCGGTCAGCGGCCGGGTCAAGGTCTGCAACGCGAGCTACGGCAACACCGGCTGGCTCGGGGTGGCGCAGATCTGGATCACCGGCAGCGTCCACATCTCGCAAGGTACCGTCAAGCTCAACGACACGTACCATAACAACCCCCCTTACAACACCACCGCGTGGAGGAACCTCGTCTCGTGCCAGGAGGTGGGTCACACCTTGGGGCTGGATCACCAGGATGAGAACAACAACAACGGCAACCTGGGCTCGTGCATGGACTACACCAGCAACCCCGCGGGTCCGCCGAACAACGAGCACCCCAACTCCCACGACTACAGCCAGCTGGTTACGATCTACTCGCACCTCGACAGCATCAACACCCCCAAGCGGCTCGGCGCCGAGGCCGAAACGCCGATGCCGCCCGCGATGCGGGACATCGAGCCCACCGGGCCGCGGCAGTGGGGCAAGCTGATCGGCCACACGGACGGAGGCATGACCGCGGTCTACGAGGCCGACTTCGGCCACGGCAACAAGGTGATCACGTTCGTGATCTGGGCGGACCCGGCTTCCTGCGGGAGCATGGCGCCGGCACCACCCGCGGGCCGCAGCAGCAGCAGTAAACCGATCGATGATCGAGGGGCGAGACCGTGGGGACCTCGCCCCTTCGCTGCACCTTTAGAACAGATACGTCAAGCCCACGTTGGCCACCGCCTTTTCGGTCTGGTCGCCGTCGAGATCCCGGTAGGCGGGGACTTGAACCGCCAGCCGGCCGACGAATCCCCGGCCAACGTCGTAGATAAGGCGCGGCGTCACGTAGAGGACGGCGCCTCCCGTGTTCGGATCCTCGATTCCGGAAGCGTCGACACGGTCCTTGTCGGCGTCGCGGTAGTTGAGCTCCAACGCGGCGTCCCGCCGCTTGCCGAGCTTGCGCTCGTAGCCGAGGTTGGCGAGGAACAGATCCCCGTATTCGTAGCCGAAGTCGTTCTCCCCCGTCCGGCGGACCTGGGCCGAGGCGAAAATCGCCGAGCGGCCGTCGAGCAGGTAGAGCCCCGAGAGCCCGCCGAACCAGTCGGTGGAGCCGGTACCCGCCTGCAGGTGCTCGTCGAGCCGCTCCCCGTCCTCCTCCAGGTCGTTCTTTCCCCAGGAGGTCTTGACGCCGCCGAGGGCGGAAAGCCAGGCCCGGCGGCCCAACTCGGGAGCGAACTTCGAGGACCACAGCCGCACCAGGGCGTAAATCTCGGGATCGGCGAGGTCCCGGGAGCGGTCGCTTTCAGCGTGCTCCCCCTCCTCGCTGAGGCGGCGGAGCTCCAGGGGATGCGTGCGACGGCGATGACGCGCTCGCCGAAGCTGTACGAAAGTGACGTCGTGAAGCGGTTCTCGACGACCGCCTCCCGCGTCGCGCCTTCGTGCTCGTGACCCTCCCCCGTCGTCGTGGTGCTCGGCTATCCCTGCTTGTCGGCCCTACAGGCGCCGCCCTGGATAGCTCTACGCGGGGGGACAGGAGCGGATGGCTAGGCGCCGTCGCCCCTTTCCGTGAACCCCGTCCAGGGCAACTTTCCCCTTCTGACGCCAGACCTTCACCTCGATCTCTTAGACGCTGCCGTACGGTATAGCCGCATCGTCGCATATTTGCTCACGACCAACTAACCGCCACCAGCGTGCCCCGTTTCCGGCTAGTCCGCAGCTAAGGCAGGACGCGGTCCAGGTGATCGCGTGCATCTCTCCATGTGTTGCAAAGCCGGGCTGAGAAGAGTATATAGCAACTCTTAGAGTTGCTATATGCCCTCGGCGCCGTCTGGATCGATCTCTCCCGTCGTCGCCTCGGCAGAAAGGAGACAAGGACGACGATGTCCCGAGAGACCGATAAGAGAAACAAGAGCCTACGCCGGTTCTACACCATGGGCGAAGTCGAGGCCATCACCAGCCTCTGCAAGGCCACCATCTATCGGAAGATCACCCAAGGCAGCTTTCCCGCCTCCGTTCCCATCTCGGACGGCCGCGTCGGCTGGGACAAACGGGCCATTGAGCGGTGGTGCGAGGAACGGCTCGCCACACGGCTGGAAAAACAGCCCTGTGCCGCACTGGCCGGAGGAGGCGAGGAATGATCGGCCGCCCACCCAAGCCGCCAGACGAGGTCCGCTCGCATCGCATCCGGCTCCGCTTCTCGGACGAGGAGATCGCCGAGATCGAGGAGCAAGCCCAAGGACGCCCTCTTCTAGAGTTCATGCGCGAGGTCATCGAAGAGGAGCTCAGGAGGCCCTCCAAGGTCCCTCAGGCGAACCCCAGGATTGCCGGCCAACTCGCCGGGTTCGGCAGCCACTTGAACCCACTCGTCCGGCTGGCTCACACCGGGCACGTTTCGGATCAGCTCGAACCTCTGCTGCGGCGGCTCAACGACGCCGTCGCCACGTACCAACGCGAGCTCGGAGGACTCGGAGAATCATCGAGCTCCTCGCCCGTCAACGGCACGCCCGAGGAAGAAGAGGAGGAAAAACAGTGAGATCTGTCGGCAAAGCGAGACAAAGCCCAGGAGTGCCTGGACGGCCGCGGAAGGCGCCGGACAAGCTGCGCTCGAATCGGATGAGAATCCGGTTCTCCTCGCGGAGACTCGCGTTCATCACGCAGAATGCCGAAGGGAAGACCGTTCCCGAGTTGATGCGCGAGCTGTTGCTGGCGCGCCTGCGGAGGCAGCGGCGGAACAGGATTCCGTTGGAGAACCGCAAGGCCATGGGCCAGGTCTCGAAGGTCGGCAACAACGTCAAACAGCTCGTCGGGCTAACCGGTGCCGGGCGCCTCCCAGCTCATTCGGAACCACTGCTGCGGCGGCTCTACGAAGGGCTCGTGGAGTATCGGCAGGCACTCACGGGAGATCCACAGTGACGGCGACTCTCCGGGCGCTGGCGCGCGTGGCCAGCGCCCCGGGCAACCTTCATGCCGCCAACGAGCCCGCGCGGGCCATCAGCTCGGCGAGCTTGACATGCCACAGCGCCAGCGCCTGCTTTCTCTCCGGCCAATACGTCCAGATGTTGTAGGTGGCCTGGATCTCGCCCTCGGCATGCGCCAGAACCGCCTCCGCCACCTCCATCCGGACGCCCAGGATCGTCAAATGCGTCCGGCACGTGCGCCGGAAGTCATGCGGGCGCATGTCCGCGATCCCTGTCAGCTCTCGCAGTTCCTCGTTGCCGTCGCCTAGCTCCTCCGGGTATTCCTTCGTCGGCACATACTCCCAAAAGAGCGCTCCTCGGCCGCCAGCCTCCAGGTAGCGGCGGTTGATGATCTCGCCGATAGGACCGGTCAACGGAAAGAGGAACTCTCTCCCCTGCTTCGCCTTGTGCTCCGGGAGACGCCAGACTCGCTCCTCACCGATCCGGATGATGTCCTCGGCTTCGACAAAGGCTGCCTCGTTGGGACGGCAGGCCGAGGCCAGCATCAGCAGGTACGCATCGGCGACCCGGCGGTCTTGAAGCTTCGGCAAGGCCGCCAGAATCGTCACCAGCTCGTCGTCGGCGAACCACGCTGCCGCTTGTTCTTCTTGACCGTGACCTTGATCTCCAGACAGGGGTTGTGCCGGATGCCAGGCCAACGGTTTTCCAGAGCGTATTCGTAGGCCACCGACAGAACCTTCTTGACGTGGCGCAGCATCTGCGGAGCCGGCTTCTTGAGCTGGCTCAACTTTGCCCGGAGTGCCTCCGCCACCGCCTCCACGTCGTGTGCCCGGAGCGGCAGGAAGCTCCCGAGGTGAGTCTGTGCCGTGGACAGGTAGTTCTGGAACGTACGGGGCGCAAGGTTGCCCGGGGCGTGCTGCGTGAAGTACTCGACCAGCAGCGCCCCGACGCTGCCCCGGTAGTAGCCCTGGGGTAGGAGCTTGCGGAGAACTGCTGGAACCGCATCCGGCTCGACCTTCTCGCTCTCCTCCTCGAGACCCGGAGTAGCCTGCTCGCCCTTTCTTCGCGGATCTCGCCCCTCGGCCAGCTCACCCCGGAAGATGGCGTAGGCGTACTTAAACTCCTTGAGCGTCATCTGAGGAAGCGGCCGTCCCTTGCCCGGACCCAGCCTTCCGGAGGGTGATAGCCGACGCTGTAGCGGGTCGACCTCCGGGAGCCGGGGGCGGAAGAGGATGAAGAAGACTTTCCGCCCCTCCTTGGAGATCCGGATTCCGCCTCCGGGCGTTTGGGTGTGTAGAATGTCCTCCTGGTCCTCGGTGGTGTGAAGCCCTGCGATCACCTTTTCGGTCAGCTTGATTCGCATGCGTTCGGCCCCTGTTTGCCTGTACGGGTTCACTTCTTGGCAGAGGGAATCCTACAGGTAACAGGGGGCTTTGTCAAGCGCGATAGCTGACGGAACGAACGGGACCAGTTTAGACTATTAACTCCTCTCTCCTCAGCGCTTAGCAAGAATTGTGAAGACTACTTTGGACTTATTTATACCGGCTTATTCAGGTAACCCTCCCT
>CAVZUZ010000002.1:0-48778 GCA_963778565.1 Thermoanaerobaculaceae bacterium
CAACCAGGATCCTGGTGCCTTTCTTCCGCTCCTTGCACAGCCAGTTGGATAGATTCACGGATTCGCGAAGGATCGCCACGATCGACTGGCCCGTCAGCCGCTGGAGCTCTTCGATCTGCTCCAGCGTGGGTCCGTGGAGCCGCACGTCGAACCGCTTCTTTTTGACCATGTCCGCACCTCCTGTTCCGCACCTGCGTGCTAGGCTGTGAGTGCTTCTCAAAAGGGGAGGGCGTGTTGGCCCACGCCCTCCCGGAACGCCTCAGGACTTCTGAGGAACAGAGCTGACCGTGGGGGCCGCGGCCGGATTCTCCGGCTGCGGCTCCTCCGGTGCCTCAGGGCTAGCCTGCCGCCGCCTCCGCCTGCTGGGGAGCGGTTCAATGTCGTACTCCAGCAGCTTCGGGTTCTGGAAGCCGAGGAAGGCCTTCAGCGCGGCACGGAGCTTCGCCGCCCACGTCGCTCCTTCCCGGAACAGTTTCTGCAACTCCAGAATCTCGCTGCGGCGGGATTGCAGCTCCGCGCTCCTCGCCTTTACCCGTCCCATCAGCTCCTCCAGAGGGCCGCGGTACGCGGTCAGATCGGGAAGCTCAGCCTGGTTCTTCAGGGTGTTGGCGAGGAGCTTTTCCCAACGGTCCACTTCTTTCGCGAACGAATCCGCCATGAATCCTCCTTTCTTCCTACCCGAGCTTGCGGGCGAATACGAGCACCTCCTCGGTGAGATCTGCCTGACGGCCCTTGCTCCTGGGACCGGTCAGCGTCAGGACCACCGTGGTTCTGGCGATGCTCAGGTTGATGGTGTGTCCCAGATGCGCGGCGAACGCCGAGACGTACCCGGCGAACGCGGCGGCCACCTGCGAGGACGGGAACTCGAAGGCGCGGTCGATCGCCTGGCCTTGCGGCGACTGCCGCCAGGCCGGCATGGCCTTGAGCGCGTCCTGCACCCGCTCCGATTTGAGGCGCTGCCTCACACCTTGCGGAGTGGTCAGGGGGTTGATGGTTTCCGTCTCATTCATACGTCACCTCCTTTGTAGATCCCGGCGCCTTCATGACGCCGGAAGGCTCTTTCACTCCTTTCCCTTCACCAGCGGCCTCAGCACCCGCAGCAGGCTGTTGAGGGAGCTTCGCCAGCTCGCTACGTTGCCCCGGCGGCAGCGGGGAAACCTGGACGGCGCGATTCAAAGCCAACTCCTCGAAGGTCACCTCCAACGCGTCCAGCAATGCCACCAGGTCCTCCAGCGAGGGAGCGCTCAACCCCAGCTCCCATTTCCCCAACCGGTGCCGGGTGACTCCCAGCCGCTCCGCCAGCCTGGCCTGGCTCCAGCCCTTGCGCTGCCGTAGCCTCACGATCCCGAGGCCCCAGGTTCCGCCGTACCTCCAGCCGCGATGATGGAAGACCGTTTCCGCTCACGGCATACAAATAATTCACTAGCAATGTGTATTTGTCAAGTATGCGGAGAAAAATGGCCTCTCAGGCGGCTCGAATCCCCTTCGGTGCTGTTATCGAAATGGGTAATGAATTTTTCTTGAAGTGGCTACCGTAATCTCAATACGGTGGGCCAAAGGCGCTCTTTCGAGCCTTTGAAGAAAAGGAGAGAATGATTCTCCGGGAAGAGCGAGCTCCGCTCCTTTGGAGGAGAGTCCCTGCCTCTTCCCGTCTACTTCATGCACTGTGTTCCTGGGAGGTTCGTGCTCGCGGGCGCCCGGGCCATGGTGGCCCTGGTTCACTCCGTCGAGCCCAAGGAGATCCAATGCCTCAAAGAAATCGACGTACGCTCTCCGCCCTTATCCTGACGGTGGCCTTGGTCCCGGCCCTTCCGTCACCCTCCCAGGCCGCGGGCCTCTGGGATTGGGACCCTGCCCGCCTCGCGGCTCAGGCGTGGTCGTGGCTTGAGGAGCTCGGCTTGCTTGCGCGGGAGGCGACGACGCCGGTGACTCAGTGGGAGAAGGAAGGTCCGGGGATCAACCCGGACGGCCTGATGGCGCCGACAGGAACCACGAACCCGCCAGTGGCGGGCGGAGCAAATTCCAACGGAGGTAACTAAGGGAACAGCAGGCGCTCTTCCTGAAGAAGTTCCTATAGGAAACATAACCATCTCATGCGACAATGCGGTGACAATGGGTAAGGACTTGGACGAGCACCCGTCACCGACGGAGCTGGAGGATTTCGTCTGGGGTTTCCTCCGGGCCGGACGCGCCCGCGCCGTCGCTTCGCACCTCGCCGGCGGCTGTGCGGACTGCCGCGCCACCGTTTCTCCCCACCTGTGGAGACTCGGTAGGTCCGAGCCCCCCGAGCGCGTCCTCACGCCGGCGGAAGACGCCGCCTACGACGATGTGATGGACCGGGCGTTCTCCGTCGTTCTCGAGAAGGCCGCCGAGCTGCGGCAAAAGAGGCGGCGGGAGGCCCTCGCGCTCCTCGTGGAGGCCGGTCTGGAGGAGCTCCCGGAGGTTCCTCCAGACCTGAAGGGCGCCCCCCTCGTCGAGGCTCTTCTCGAGCGGAGCTGGGCCCTGCGCCACGAGGAACCTCAGGAGATGGTGCAGCTGGCCGAGTTGGCCCGGCTGCTCGTCGAGAGGCTGAAACCCGTCGCGCTGAAGCTTGAGACCCATGAGCTGGCCGATCTTCGATGCCGCGTCTGGATGGAGCTGGGGAACGCTTATCGCGTCGCGGACGATCTGGCAGAAGCCGAGGGCGCTTTGAGTCGGGCCGTGCACCACTTCCTTCAGGGCACAGGGGACGAAGTCCTGATGGCGAGGCTCTTCGATTTTCTGGGTTCCCTCTATGGAGCTTTGCGCCGCTTCGATCTCGCCCAGGCCGCTCTGCACAATTCCTTTACCATTCATAGGAGCCGAGGAGACAGGCATCTCGCTGGTCGGGCCCTGACCATGAAGGGTATCTTGATGGGCTACGGCAATGAAGCCGAACAAGCGATCCGAATACTGGAGCAGGGCTTGAGCATGCTTGAAGAGCATCGCGAGCCCGGCTTGGTTCTAGCAGCCGCTCAAAACCAGGCCCACCTGCTTGCGGCCTGTGGCCGCTTCCGCGAGGCCCGCATCGCGCTCTTCAACCTGAAGGCGCGCGGCCTCGATCTCGGGGGACGGGTGAGCGAATTGAAGCTCCGTTGGCTGGAAGGCCGGATCAACGTCGGCATGGGCGAGCTGGACCGCGCCGAACAGACCTTGCTCGAGGTAAGGGCAGGGTTCGAAGAAGCCTGCCTCGGCTACAAGGCGGCACTGGCCGGCTTGGAGGCGGCCGCCGTGATTCTCCAGAGGGGCCGTACCGATGCCGCCATCCGCGAAGCGCTGCAGGACTTGGACGTCTTCCTCGCCGTAGGCGTCGGTCGCGAGGCCGCGGCCTCGGTGCTGCTCCTGCGGAAGTCCTTCGAGCTGAACGTGATCGACGCGAAGCTGCTCGAACGCGTCATCGGCCTGCTGCGCCGCGGAGAGGATGGCGGCCGTTCGCGCCCGGAGGTCCCGGCGGAATAGGGTCAGGGTGGGGTAGGGGCCCGTTGCGGCATGCTCGGAGCCTTGGGACCCCTAACCTGCTTTCCGCCCGAGCACCTTTCCCATCATTTCGCGCAACTGCTCCATCTGCTCGGTAGTGAAGGCGGCCGGCGGCTCCCGGGGTGCCGGGGGCGGCTGGAACTCGCTGAGAATCTCGCGGAGTTGCTGGACGGCCCCGCTGCTGGCCTTGGGGCTTCGCGGGTAGGCCAGATGGAAGAACTCCGCCGGCTCCATGCCCATCGCCCTGGGAATCTGGATCAGATGCTCGGCCTTGAGCTCGATGCCGCCGGAGAAAAGGCGGCTCAGGTAACTCGGACTCAGGCCCAGTTTCCGCTCGACCTCGCGGTTGGTGACGCTGAGAATCCGCATCGCCGTCCGCAGAAGGTTGATCAGGCGCTGGACCTCCGCATCCATGTTGAGACAATTGTACGGCGGATTGACCCGCTGCACAAGGCTGGACGAATCTTACGGATATGCATACCCTTATGCAAAACGGATGCAGAACCCTCCCAGGGCGATCCTGAAACGCTTCGCTGCCCGGTGCGCGGCTTCCCGAGGAAAGAGGGTTTCGTCCGGAGGCTGGGGGCGTTTTCCCAAGGCTTGGGGAAATCTCCGGAGGCTGCGGAGAAATTCGGAAGGCTCGGGAAAATTTCCGGAGGCTAATCCGGAAGGCTGCGGACAAATCCGGAAGGCTGCGGAGAAATTCGGGAGGCTGCGGAGAGTTTCCCCAAGGCTCGGGAAAATTTCCGGAGGCTAGCGAGATTTTTCCCAAGGCTCGGGAAATTTTCGGAGGCTGCGGAGAAATTCGGAAGGCTGCGGAGGATTTTCCCAAGGCTGCGGAGAAATCCGGGAGGCTAAGGAGGATTTCCCCCGCCGTAGCAGAATCGGACGGCTCTCTCCACCGCCAGCCGCGGCAGCCGGACGTCTCGATCCGCCGCGGCCTTCAGGTCGACCGGCCGACTCCTCACGCCGCCGATGCTAAGATTCTCCCCGTGACTCGACAAAGCTGCCGATGAAAAACGCCAAGTGGATCCGTGACTGCCGCTCCGCCGCAGGTCTTTCCCAGGTGGAGCTCGCTGCGAAGGTGGGCGTAACCCGGGCCATCGTCAACCAATGGGAACAGGGTGCCGCCGAGCCGAGCCCTATCGCTCTGGAAAGGCTTCATCTCCTCCTGGGAGAAACAACCTTGAAGCCTGCAAATTCTGTAGGGGCGGCCCTCCGTGACCGCCCTGCATCCTCTGCGAGTAGCCTTCGCTCTGAACCTTCGGACATGCCCGAGGATCCGTCCTCCAAGGTCCAGACTGTCAAAGGACCTCGCCGCTCCTCCGCCGGCCCGCAATCGGGCCAGAATCACCTGAGCTGGATCGCCAACTTCATCTGGGGCATCGCGGACGACGTGCTGCGCGATCTCTATGTGCGCGGCAAATACCGTGACGTCATCCTCCCCATGACCGTCCTGCGGCGGCTTGATACGCTCCTCGAGCCCACCCACCAGGCCGTGCTGGACATGAAGGCCTCGCTCGACAAGGCGGGTATCGTCAACCAAGAGGAGGCCCTGAAACAGGAGGCGGGCCAAGCCTTCTACAACGTGTCCGGGTTCAGGCTGCGCGACCTCAAGGCCCGCGCCAGCCAGCAGCAGCTCCGTGCAGACTTCGAAGCCTGGCTCAACGGTTTCTCCGACACCGTCCAGGAGATCCTCGAAAACTTCGAGTTCCGCAACCAGATCCCGCGTCTTTCCAAGGCCGACGCCCTGGGCACCCTCATCGAGAAGTTCCTCTCGCCGGACATCAATCTCAGCCCCAAGCCCGTCCTCAACGGCGACGGCTCGGTCAAGCACCCGAGCCTCGACAACCACGGTATGGGCACGATCTTCGAGGAGCTGGTCCGCCGCTTCAACGAGGAGAACAACGAGGAGGCCGGCGAGCACTGGACGCCGCGCGATGCCGTGAGGCTGATGGCGAAGCTGATCCTCCTGCCCATCGCCGGCGAGATTGAGTCGGCCACTTACCTGCTCTATGACGGCGCCTGCGGCACCGGCGGCATGCTGACCGTGGCGGAGGAAACGCTCCGGGAACTGGCCGCGCAGCACGGGAAACAGGTGTCCACCCACCTCTACGGCCAGGAGATCAACGCCGAGACCTACGCCATCTGCAAGGCCGACCTCCTGCTCAAGGGTGAGGGCGACGCCGCGGACAACATCGTGGGCGGCCCCGAACATTCGACGCTCGCCAACGACGCGTTCCCATCGCACGAGTTCGACTTCATGCTCTCCAATCCGCCCTATGGCAAGAGCTGGAAGAGCGACCTCGAGCGCATGGGAGGCAAGGACGGCATCAAGGACCCGCGCTTCATCATCGAGCACGCCGGCGACCCCGAGTATTCGTTGCTCACCCGCTCGAGCGACGGCCAGATGCTCTTCCTGGCCAACATGCTCTCGAAGATGAAGCACGGCACCAAGCTCGGCAGCCGTATCGCCGAAGTGCACAACGGCTCCTCGCTCTTCACCGGCGATGCCGGTCAGGGCGAGAGCAACATCCGCCGCTGGATCCTGGAGAATGACTGGCTCGAAGCCATCGTCGCCCTGCCGCTCAATATGTTCTACAACACCGGCATCGCGACCTACGTCTGGGTGCTCACAAATCGCAAGCCCGCGCACCGCCATGGAAAGGTGCAGCTCATCGACGCCACTCAGTGGTTCAGGCCACTGCGCAAGAACCTCGGCAAGAAGAATTGCGAGATGGCCGAAGCCGACATCCAGCGCATTTGCGACGCCTTCCTGGCGTTCGAGGATACCGAGCAGTCGAAGATCTTCCCCAACCTCGCTTTCGGCTACTGGAAGGTGACCGTCGAGAGGCCGCTGCGCCTCAAAGGGATTGACTCCGGCCGCGCCTATACACCCAAGGAGATCAAGGCGCTCAAGGAGACTGCCGGGCGCGACGAGACCGCGCCGCCCGTGGTCCGCAGGATTCACAAGAAGGGTATCAAGCCTGAACCCCTGCGCGGGCTTTTCGAGGCAACCATCGATCGCAAGCCGGCTGTCGTCGAGTACGAGCCGGACACAGAACTGCGCGACACCGAGCAGGTGCCGCTGCTGGAGGTGGGTGGCATCGAAGAGTTCCTGCGCCGCGAGGTGCTCCCCTTCGCTCCCGATGCTTGGTACGACCCGGATAGCATTAAGATCGGCTATGAGATCAGCTTCACCCGCTACTTCTACAAGCCGAAGCCGCTGCGCACGCTGGAAGAAATTCGCGCCAATATTCTGGCGTTGGAGAAGGAGACGGAGGGGTTGCTACATTCGATCCTGGGCACATCTACGCAAGACGCAACATCATGACGACGGAACTGACTGTCCGGCTCGCCGAGCTTCGGCTCCTGAAAGACAATTGGTTGGAAGGAACGGGCTGTGCGCCCCACACCGCCGGTATCGATTGGCTTTGCGATAAGCTCAGTCGATCATTTCCGCAACACCTACCGTTGCCATTCCTTTACCCCACTCCCGCTGGAGGCATCCGCCTGGAATGGTCGGTTGATCCGTATGACATCACCCTGGATATTGATCTCGCCGACCACACAGCCAACTTGCACGAGCTGAACCTCAGCTCAGACGAAGATAGGGAAGAGAGACTGAACCTGGATGAGCCCGCCGATTGGGAGCGGCTCGGTCAGCAGATTCGGTCAGTGGCAGGAGGCCGCTCGTGACTAGCGGCGCGGTGCGGGGGTAGGAGCGTGATTCGCGACCTCCAACCTTATCCCGCCTATAGGGACTCTGGCGTGGCGTGGCTGGGGCGGGTGCCGGCGCGTTGGGAAGTCAAACGGGTCAAGCTGCTGTTAGAGGAGATCAATGATCGGTCAGAAGCCGGTGACGAGGAACTTCTAACCGTCTCCCAGTACACTGGGGTCACGCGCCGTCGAGATCGCATGTCATCCGAAGGCGAGTTGGTCACCAATGCTGTAAGCCTGGTCGGCTACAAGCGCGTCCTGCCCGGCGACCTTGTGGTGAACATCATGTTGGCGTGGAACGGCAGCCTTGGAGTGTCAGCGCTTGAAGGCATTGCGAGCCCAGCCTATTGCGTGTTCCGTGCCAAGGAGAATGTGGAACCTCGCTTCCTCCACTATCTGTTTCGAACCCAGCTATTCACAGGAGCCTTTAAGACTGTTTCGACTGGCGTGGTGGATAGCCGGCTTCGGCTTTACCCAGATACGTTTTTCCGCTTACCAGCGTTACTTCCACCTCTCCCAGAGCAATCCGCCATCGTCCGCTTCCTCGACCACATCGACTGGCGTATACAGCGCTATATCCGCGCCAGGAAGAAGCTCATCGCGCTGCTGAACAAGCAGAAGCAGGTCATCATCTACCACGCTGTGACTCGCGGTCTCGATCCCAATGTTCGTCTTAAGCCTTCGGGTGTGGAGTGGCTGGTGGATGTGCCGGAGCATTGGGTCATTTCGCGTGTAAAGAACGAATTCATCTGCCTCAATAGGCAACGCATTCCTCTGAGCAGTGCCGAACGCGGTTCCATGACGCTTAGATTACATGATTACTACGGTGCCTCGGGAGTCATTGACAAGGTTGAGGGATTTCTCTTTGACGATGAACTTCTGCTGATAGCTGAAGACGGCGCGAATCTTGTGCTACGCAATTTGCCCTTAGCGATCATTGCCCAAGGTAAATTTTGGGTGAATAACCACGCCCATATCCTGAAGCCGCGACGCGGGCACTTGGATTTCCTGGCTAATCTGATGGAGAGCCTTAATTACCTTCCGTGGATCTCCGGAGCTGCGCAGCCGAAACTAACCCAGGATCGGCTTCTTGGCATAGCCATTGCCGTCCCATCGCCAGCCGAGCAAGAGAAAATCATAACGTGGGTTACTGATGAAACGGCTCCTTTAAAAGTGGCAATCACCCAAGCCAAACGCGAGATCGACCTCCTTCGCGAATACGGCACCCGCCTAATCGCGGACGTAGTCACCGGCAAGCTCGACGTGCGCGAGCCGGCAGCGCTGCTGCGGGAAGAGGCCGAGAAGCCGGAGCCGATCGATGAAGAAGAGGCGCCGGGGGAGGATGATGAAGCGGGCGATGGCCCAGATGTCGAGGCTGCCTCCGAGGAAGCCGTGGCGTGACCGTCGTGTCCAGAATGCCGGCAGGCCGCGCCTCTCTGCTGGGTCTCATGAATCGTTATCTGCCCGCGCTCATGGACACTTCCGTCTTGCTCTTGGAGGTACACAAGCTGGTGTGCTTCCTTCGGGCTGCGGGAGAGCCTCTCTGCCTACGGTGTGTGAAAGCGCCATTCGGGCCGGGCGTTTCTGAAATCCCATCTTGGCTTGCTGCAACCGGTGGATGATGAAGGTGATTGCGCCACCGAGTTCGGAGAACCCTGAGGGCGAGGCGTGACTACCGACCGCCACGCCGAGTACCTGGTCAGTCTGGTCCGGGAGCTGTGTAAGCTGCCGCAGGAGACCGAATGGACCGAGTTCAAGGTGAACAATGTCGAGCCTCAGGAGATCGGCGAGCATGTTTCTGCACTGGCCAATTCGGCGGCGTTGACAGGAAAAGCGTTCGCCTATCTGGTGTGGGGCGTAGCGAATGAAGACCACTCGATTGTCGGCACGCGTTTCGCGCCCCGTGCGGCCAAGGTGGGTAACGAAGAGCTGGAAAACTGGTTGCTGCGTCTCCTGACGCCCAAGATCCAGTTCCGCTTCTTCGAGGTGAGCGTGGACGGCCAACTGGTCGTCCTACTGGAGATCGAGCGTGCCTTCCGCCACCCGGTACAGTTCCAGGGACTGGAAGCTCATCCGCGTCGGTTCTTACAAGAAGAAACTCAAGGATTTCCCGGAGAAAGAGCGTGCGCTATGGCGGATCTTCGACCGTACACCCTTCGAGGACGGCGTTGCCGCTGAGCGGGTGCCCGAGGACGAGGTGCTGCGGTTGCTGGACTATCCCAGCTACTTCGACCTGCTGAGGAATCCGCTGCCGGAAAACCGCGACGGTATCCTGAAGGCGTTGGCCGAAGACGACTTGATCCGTCCATGCGAGGCGGGCGGTTGGAACGTCACAAGTCTCGGGGCGATCCTGTTCGCGAAGCGCCTGGAAGAGTTTCGCTCGCTACGGCGTAAGGCGATGCGCGTCATTCAATACCGAGGCACGAGTCGGGTGGAGACCGTCAAAGAGCAGGTCGGTGCCAAGGGCTACGCTTGCGGCTTCGAAGGGATGATCAGCTTCATCAACGGCCTTTTGCCGTCCAACGAGGTGATCGAGCAAGCCTTGCGGAAGGCGGTGCCGATGTTCCCAGAGCTGGCCGTGCGAGAGCTGGTAGCGAATGCGCTCATTCACCAGGATTTCTTCGCTACCGGTGTCGGGCCGATGGTGGAGATCTTCGATGATCGCCTCGAGATCACGAATCCGGGCGCACCGCTGGTGGATACAGAGCGATTCGTGGATACGCCACCCAAATCGCGCAACGAGTCGCTGGCTTCGCTGATGCGCCGCATCGGTATCTGTGAGGAGCGCGGCAGCGGTTGGGACAAGGTGGTATTCCAGACCGAGCTGTACCAACTGCCTGCACCGTTGCCGGAGGCCACTGCCGATCACACTCGGGTCGTACTCTTCGCGCCTCGGCCGCTGTCGAGAATGGATAAGGCCGATCGGATAAGAGCCGTCTATCTCCACGCGTGCCTGCGGTACGTGAGCCGGGAGTACCTGACCAACAGTTCTGTTCGGCAGCGATTCGGCATCGAGGCGCAGAACATTGCGGCCGCCTCACGGCTGATCCGGGAGGCCGTCGAGGCCGGCTCGATCGTGCCCTATGATGCCCATGCGGCGCCCAAGCTCATGCGATATCTGCCGGCTTGGGCCGCCCCTCAGCGAAGCCGCTGTACTTGATGGGTACTTGATGGGAAGCGGCACCATGGGCGAGCGGAGAGGGCCTAATCGTGTAGAATCAAGCTCTTACCCCTACCCGCCGTACTTGACGGGCACTTGATAGGCGCCGCCGAATGGCCACCGACACCACCGAAAGAGGCCTTGAGGACCTGATTCTTGCAGACATGACGGGTAGGGCTGCGCCGATCGCGCCGGTCGGCGGCGAGGTGCACGAGCGGCCCGCCTACTATGGGGTCGGCTGGATCCTCGGCGATGCGGAGGACTACAACCGGGAGTACGCGATCGACCTCGCTCAGCTCTGTGCGTTCCTGCGCGCCACGCAACCGAAGGCGGCGGAGGCGCTGGATCTCGAGCAGGAGAGCCCGGCCCAGCGCAAGTTCCTGGCTCGTCTCCAGGGGGAGGTGAGCAAGCGCGGCGTGGTCGATGTCCTGCGCCGCGGCGTCAAGCACGGGCCGCTCGATCTCGATCTCTTCTACGGCACTCCCTCGCCGGGGAACTGGGACGCCGCCAGCCGCTACTACCACAACCGCTTCAGCGTCACCCGCCAACTGCGATACAGCCGCGACGAGACCAAGCTCGCACTCGATCTCGCCCTGTTCATCAACGGTCTGCCGATCGCCACCTTCGAGCTCAAGAACAGTTTGACCAAGCAGACGGTGGACGACGCGGTACAGCAGTACATGCGGGACCGCGATCCGCGCGAGCGGCTCTTCGAGCTCGGGCGCTGCGCCGTGCACTTCGCGGTGGACGAGCACGAGGTCAAGTTCTGCACGCAGCTCAAAGGGAAGGAATCGTGGTTCCTCCCCTTCAATCAAGGTTGGGGCGACGGCGCCGGCAATCCGCCGAACCCGAACGGCTTGAAGACCGATTATCTCTGGAGTCGGGTCCTCACCCGAGACAGCCTCACCGGCATCCTCGAGAACTACGCCCAGATCGTCGAGCCGAAAGACGAGAAAACCGGCCGGAAGAGAAAGTCTCAGATCTGGCCGCGCTACCACCAACTCGACGTGGTGGGCAAGCTGCTGGAGGCCGCCGGACGGCAGGGCGCGGGCAAGCGTTACCTGATCCAGCACTCGGCGGGAAGCGGCAAGTCCAACTCCATCGCCTGGCTTGCCCACCAACTCATCGGCCTGCGCAAGGACGATGCGCCGGTTTTCGATTCCATTCTGGTGGTCACCGACCGGCGTATCCTCGACCAACAGATTCGCGACACGATCAAGCAGTTCGCGCAGGTGGGCGCCACGGTCGGCCACGCGGACCACTCCGGGGACCTCCGGGGATTCATCGAAAGCGGCAAGAAGATCATCATCTCCACGGTGCAGAAGTTTCCGTTCATCCTCGACGCGATCGGCGCGGAGCATCGGGGGCGGCGTTTCGCCATCATCATCGACGAGGCCCATTCGAGCCAGGGCGGCCGGGCCTCGGCGGCGGTCAACATGGCGCTCTCCGAGGCCGGTGCGGAGGAGGACGACGAAACGACCGAGGACGCGATCAACCGCATCATGGAATCGAGGAAACTGCTGCCGAACGCGAGCTACTTCGCCTTCACCGCCACGCCCAAGAGCAAGACGCTGGAGATTTTCGGTGAAGCCTACCAGGACGAAGGGAAGATCAAGCACCGCCCGTTCCACTGCTACACGATGAAGCAGGCCATCCAGGAGGGTTTCATTCTCGACGTGCTGCAAAGCTTCACGCCCGTCGAGAGCTACTACAAGCTGGTCAAGAAGATCGAGAGCGACCCCGAGTTCGACACCAAGAAAGCAAAGAAGAAGCTTCGCCGCTATGTGGAAGGGCACGACCATGCGATCGGAATCAAGGCCGAGATCATGGTCGACCACTTTCACGAGCAGGTGCTCGACCTCAGAAAGGTCGGCGGTCAGGCGCGGGCGATGGTGGTGACCGGCGGCATCGAGCGGGCCATCCAGTATTATCTGGCCATCCGCGGGTACCTGATCGAACGGAAGAGCCCGTACCAGGCGCTCGTCGCCTTCTCCGGTGAGCCCGAATTCGGCGATAGGAAAGTCACCGAGGCTTCCTTCAACGGCTTTCCCGGCAACGCGATCCCGGACCGCTTCCGCGAGGACCCGTATCGCTTCCTCGTATGCGCCGAGAAGTTCCAGACCGGCTACGACGAGCCGCTGCTGCACTCGATGTACGTAGACAAGCCTCTGGCCGGGATCAAGGCGGTGCAGACCCTTTCGCGCTTGAACCGGGCCCACCCCAAGAAGCACGACGTCTTCGTGCTCGACTTCATGAACGACGTAGAGACCATCCGGCTGGCTTTCGCCGACTATTACAGGACAACGATTCTCAGCGACGAGACCGATCCCAACAAGCTGCATGATCTGAAGGCGGCTCTCGACGATGAACAGGTATATGCGGAGGAGGAGGTGGATACCTTCGTCGAGCTCTACCTGGGCGGCGCCGGCCGGGAGCGGCTGGACCCCATCCTGGACGCCTGCGTCGCGGTCTACCGGGAACGGCTCGACGAGGACGGGCAGGTCGCCTTCAAGGGCAACGCCAAGGCGTTCCTCCGCACCTATGGCTTTCTCTCCTCGATCCTGCCGTATACGAATGCGGAGTGGGAGAAGCTGTCGATCTTCCTGACCTTCCTGGTACCCAAGCTGCCGGCACCGAAGGAGGACGACCTCTCCAGGGGCATCCTCGAAGCGATCGACATGGACAGCTATCGGGCTGAAAAGCAGGCGGCGATGCGGATCCAGCTGTCTGACGAGGACGCCGAGATCGCGCCGGTGCCAGCAACCGGGGGCGGTCGCAAGCCGGAGCCGGAGCTGGACCGTCTCTCGAACATCCTCAGGGTTTTCAACGAGCAGTTCGGCAGCATCCCATGGACCGACAGGGACCGCGTGGAACGGTTGATCACCGATGACATTCCGGCAGGAGTCGCGGCGGATGTGGCGTATCAGAACGCGATGCGGAACTCGGATGAGCAGAACGCCCGCATCGAGCACGAAAAGGCCTTGGCCCGCGTCATGACAGGCGTCCTCAAGGACGACACCGAGCTCTTCAAGCAGTTCAGCGACAATGACTCCTTTCGCCGGTGGCTGACCGAGATGGTGTTCCAAATCACCTACGCGCGTCCCGCGGCGGACCTGGAGTCGCCTGCACCCTGAAGGGTGGTCTGGAGGCGGAGGCGAACGGCTGGCGTCGGGCGCGGGTGTAGAGGAGGGCAAGAGGAGCGTGCCGCGGCAAGGATGATCCCCGGATCGGGTCGATTGTCGCCGATTCGGAGGCTCAGGGGAGGCCGATCACGATTACGTTTCCGTAGGAGGCGGCCAGCCGGCTGAGATCCTCAGGGTCCAGGAACGAGGTGCCATGCGATTCTCCGCCTAGGTCCGCGGAGAATCCGTGGCCGGCTCTCGGAGTGCTGTTGTCGTAAGCAAATTCGGTCCTACAGAGAAGCTCGTGATCCTGACGATCTATATTACTGACCGAACGAGAGGATGGCGATGACCTGTGACATCTGCGGCAAGAGTGGGGCCGAAATCCGGCATATGACCCGGAGCTATGGAAAAGGGGCAACTTTGTTGGTGATCGAGAATGTGCCCCTCGTTGTGTGCCCACACTGCGGAGAAAGCTATTTAACGGCCGAAACCTTGCACGAGATCGAGCGGATCAAGCTGCACCGGCAGAGCTTGGCGAAACCGAGGAGTGTTGCCGTAGCGAGCTTTGCATAGTCGGCGGGCCATCGGCCTTGCCTCGAAGCCCTCACCACCCCGGCCCTCCTCTCCCAGAGGGAGAGGAGGGAGAAAGACAGAGAAAGAGGGATTTTTTTACCCTCTCCCTCTGGGAGAGGGCAGGGTGAGGGCCCGAGCGTCAGCGTCTCTCCACCGCCAGCCCCCGCACCTTGCTCCCTACCGGCAGGTATACGTAGAAGAGGTACTTCCCTCGCCGCGGCAGCCGGACGCCTCGATCCGTCGCGGTCTTCAGGTCTACCTTCTCCAGCCGCTGCCCGTCGAGGGCGGAGACCTCCACCTGTCCTGGCCCGGCCGGCTCGCCGCGCAGCGCCAGTCGGTAGGTCCCCGTGTCGAAACATCCTTTGAAGGCGGCCCACTGGCCTTCCAGGGTGTACTGGATGGGACGCTTCGGCCGCGGGCGCATGCGGCCGTCGGGTACGAAGGCGCCGGCGGCGGGAAGGTCCGCGGACCCACCGCAGTCAGGCGGGTCCGGGATGCGATAGAGCCGCAGCTCCGGACCCAGCCGGAACCTGCCCTGGTTCCAGCGTTGCACCAGCGGGAAGCTGGCGAACACCTGTCGATACACGCGTGCGAAGTCCCGGTGATGCGGCTTGAGGAGCTTCTCCGGCTGCTGGAAACGCCCATAGGCTGCGCTCGCGAGAAGCAGGTAGTCGTTGCCGGGGTCGCGCAGCTCCTGCAGAGAGAAGCGGCCGGCGAAGCGGCGCTGCAGCACGTGGTACTCGTGCCATTGGAAATTCGGGGTGTAGGACTCCTTGACCAGCGTCGCGCCGAGGGGAACGTTGGCGCGGATCCATTCCGCCGCCACCTCGCGGGTGCTGGGCCGGGAGAGTGCGATCTCCTGCTCGACGGTGCGCCAGAGGGGCACGGCGAGAAGCAGGGCGATCGCGGCCGGGGCGAGCCACTTCGCCACGTTGCCGTTCGCCCGGGCGCGCAGCGGGTCCACCAGGGCGGCGAGGCCGAGGCCGAGAAAGACCGCCAGGATCGGCACCACCGGATAGAGGTTGCGGCGGACCACCATGTTCATGGAGGCGATGAGGATGAGGTAGACCGCCGGGTAGGGAGCGAGCCAGAGGAGACGGCGGCGGCTGTCCTGTCTCAGGACGAAGAGTCCAACCAAGCCGGCGATACCGGCGAGAAGGGCAGTGTAACCGAAGCTCCAGGCGAGGTTCTCGCCATAGAACAGCCAGTTGCTCGACGGCATCACCCCCAGCCAGCCGCCCTGCGAGTACTGGCGCGCTCCGAAGAGGATGCCGCGGCCGCCGAGGAGCGCCTGGCGGGGGAAGAAGAGGAGGCTCGGCATGCTGGCGAAGAAGGCGGCGATGGCCGCGAGCCCCGCTCCAAGAAGGCCCCAGGACCAGCTCCGGCGGGCGATCCGGGCGATCCGCCAGGGCAGCCAGACCGCGACGATCGCCACGGCCACTACTCCGGCCGGATACTTGCTCGCCGCCGCCAGACCCGCGGCCACGCCCGCGAGGAGGTAATCGCGGGCCGATTCCTCGTCGACGAGACGGGCGACGAAGAGAAGGCACAGGGTGGCGAAGAAGGCCGAGGGCACGTCGCAGGTGTTGAGGTGCGAGCCCTCGTTGTAGAGCGGCGAGAAGATCAGGAGGAGCGCGGCCAGACCCCCCGCGGCCAGACCGCCGATCCGCTCGGCGATGCGGAAGACCGGCACCACGGTCAGCGCCGAGAGGAGGGCTACGACGCCGCGCAGCAGCAGCCAGGAGACCGCCAGCGACTCCTGAGCTCCGTAGAGGCCCGCGGCCACCCGAGCAACCGCGCCGGGGAAGAGAGAAGCCAGCCAGAGGACGAAAGCGTCGGCGTAGTAGGTGAAGTGCGGATAGACGAAGGAGAAGCGGAGGACGTCGCCTTGATTGATCTCGCTCGCGTGGTGGTAGTAGGTGCCCTCGTCCAGGTAGTAGCGCCCTTCGACCTCGTGGCCGATGCCGATGAAGCGGACGGCGAGCGACAGCACCAGGAGGAACGGCAGGAGGAGCGCCGCGGCCCACGCCCGATCGCCGGCAGCCCTCCGCGCGCGCGCCAGAATAGAGGCACCGATCCACGCGGCGCCGGTCGCCACGGCGGCCAGTGCGCAGGCGCGGGCGAGCACCGCCGGCAGACCATGGCCGGTGATGTCGAGGAGCCAGAGGAGGGCCGTGACGGCCCAGAGAGCGAGGCTCCCCGAGCCCAGGGCAGGGCGCAAGCGCGCCCGCAAAGCGGGCCGGGACAGCGGCCTGGCAGGGAGATCCACCAGGGCGAAGTTCTACCATGAAACGCGGAGCCTGCGAGGCCGTGCGAAGCTGGGGTAACGGTTCAATCTTTCTGCGGATCTCGGACGGGTATGCCCTTCGAGCCCCTCACCTCCCCGGCCCTCCTCTCCCACCGCACTCCCGCCCTGCCGGGAGAGGAGGGAGACTACAAAAAGCAAGATCTGTATGGCTTTTTCAGCCTCCCCTCTCTCCCGGCGGGCGGGAGTGCGGTGGGAGAGAGGGGCCGGGGGAGTGAGGGGCCTGAGGCGGCGGAAACCCATGTTGATCGAAAACTCTCGGCGTCAGGTTAGCGCGTATGGGGGCCAGGCGAGTGAGGGCTTCGGAGGGTACACCGGCGAAAATTCACGGACCCGTCAGCGAGAGGCCCGCGCGTCATAGGCGACGAAGCGCGGCAGCAGCGCGCCGCAGACGAGCACCCCGATGATGCAGAGCACACCGCCTGAGACGACGGAGGTGCGGACGCTGAAGGCCGCCGCGATCAGGCCCGCCTCGACGTGTCCGAGCAAGGGACCGCTCATGTAGCTCACCATCTCGATTCCGGCCAGGCGCCCGCGGAAGGCGTCGGGGATCGTCTGGTTCCAGAGCGTCATGCGGAAGATGCCGCTCACCGCATCGGCGCCTCCCGCGAGCGCCAGGAGGACGACGGCCGGCACGAGCCGGTCGCAGAAGCCGAAGCCCACGATGGCAAGCCCCCAGGCGGCGGCCGCGAGCATCACCGCCAGGCCGTGCCGGTGAATGCGGGGCGTCCAGCGGCCCGTCAGGCTGGCGACGAGCGCCCCGACGGCCGGCGCCGCGTAGAGCAGGCCCAGAGCCTTGGGGCCGCCGCCCAGCGTCTGGGAGATCGCGGGGAAGAGGGCCAGCGGCATGCCGAACACCATGGCCACGAAATCCACGACGTAGGTTCCGATCAGCTCCTGCCGGCTGCGGGCGTAGCGGAAACCGTCGAGCACGCTCTCGAGGCTCGGGCTCTCCGCCGACTCGGGCGGCAGCGCGGTGCGGAGGGTCCGGATGGCGAAGAACGAAAAGACATAGGTCAACAGGTCGAAGAGGTAAGTGGCGGCGAGGCCGGTGGAGGCGAGCAGCGCTCCTCCCAGGGCCGGGCCGGCGATCATGCCGATGCTGCCGCGAAGCATCGACAGCGTCGCGGTGGCCGGGATCTCGTCGTGGTCTACGAGCCGCGGCGTGAGGGCTTCGATGGAAGGCCGCTGCAGACCGTTGAGCGCCGACATGAAGGCGGCGATCACGTACAGCGTCCAGGCGGGTGGGCCCCCGAAGAGCGCGGTGAGGGCGAGCACGCCGCTGCCCAGTCCCAGACCCAGCTCGGTGACGAGCACCAGCCGGCGGCGGTCCACGGCATCGGCGAGTGCCCCGCCTACGAAGGCCGTCAAGAGCAGCGGCAACAGCTCGGCGAGGCCGAGCAGGCCGACCGCCAGCGACGAGCCGGTAAGCTTGAACATCTGATAGGGGAGGGCCACATAGGTGACCATGCTGCCCACGAGGGAGACGAACTGGGCGGCGAACAGCGCCCGGTAGTCGCGGTGGCGCCGGAGCGGCCTCAGGTCCATGGGCGGTGCGGCGGAGTCCGCAGCGGTCTACGCAGGGAGAAACGGCACCTGGGTGAACCCCGAGAGCGGCACCGGGATGAAGTCATACGGATGCTGATAATCGACGGTGGTGAAGCTCGGGACGCCGATCGACCGCCGGCTGGCGAACGTCGGAAAGGCCTCGTGAGGGGCGAACGTCGGATCGAGATAGAACCAGCGGTCGGCGACGTAGACGCCGACGTAGACGTGCGTGGCGGTCGGCGGCGCTCCGGCCTCGGCGTGATGGGTCGAGGCGATGCCGAAGCGGAAGCGCGGATACACCACGCGGCCGAGCAGCGTGGCGAAGAGATGAGCCTTCGAGAAGCACGCCGCCCAGACGAGGCGGCGGCCGTGCGCCATGTAGTAGCTCGCGTAGTCGACGATCGACGGCCAGTTGGCAGGGTCTGACGAGATGGTGGCGTAGGCGGCGCCGTCGTCGTCGACGTGATCGCGGATCCACTGCCAGACGTTGGCGATGCGCGACCAGATTTCTTCCTCGGTCTCCGCCTTCGCCCATGGGAACCCGCAGTCGGCGAGCAACTGGTCGGTGTTGGCGTTCGCCGACTCGTAGCTGCGGAAGAAGAGGGAAGCGCGGAGGTCGGCCGACGCCGTGGCGCGGACCCAGAAGTTCCACTGTTTCGAGTAGAGGATGATCCCCTCATGCACGGTCGTCATGTGCCGCCACACCGGCGAGCGGGCGCGGCCGGCGGCCAGCTTCAGGGTCGGGGTCTTGGCGTCGAAGACGATCGGGCCGTATTCGATTCTCTTGCCTTTCATGACGTTTCCTCCTCACGGATGATTCCTTGGCGAGCGAGGGAGGTTGAACGTTACATTGGAAGCTACGGAGATTACGGCGACGCTTCGCAGTGGCGGCGGGCGGCGGCGGCACTGCCGGTACGGCGGGTCTCCCAGAGCACGCATAGCGAGGCCTCGGCGCAGCGCGCGCAGGCGGGACCATGGTGGCCGCGATCGCCTCGCAGGTAGTCGAGCGCGTGCGCGTGGCGATGAGGGCTCTGCCCGCTGCCATGGGCTCCAATCTTTTCATACTTGATGTCCTGCGGTGCGGGTGGCCCATCTTATAGTATTTCGCAAACCTTGGCGACGCCGCTCGCCGGGTGCGGCGCCTGTCCCGGTTCCCACAGCTTCCGGCACCTCATTTCCCAGAGGGGAGACCCACCGGCGCTGGGAACGCCAGGGTTTTCCTTTTCTTTCTTTTCAACCCCGAGAGCGATAACGGCAGTTTTATATTTGTTGTTGTTAGTGCTGAACATTCCGGGCCGCGGCCGGTGGATCTCCCGCGGCGTTTCCGACTTCCGGTTTTCCGTACCTCCGGCCCCGGCTGGGTGTAGCCGCGGCGATGGGGCGTGGCTACCCTCGAACCTGGCCTCGAGCCAGGAGTTGCGAGAGCGTTGGGCAGAGCCTTGGGAGATTTCATGAAGAGGAGATTCGTTGTCGTCGCGCTGCTGTGCACCCCGGCTCTGGGCGTCGCCGCTCAGGAGCCGCCGCAAGGCTCCGCCGAGCCGCCGGCGGCGGAGGCGCAGACGCCGCCGGAGTACGTGCTCGACATCCGCCGGCTGAGCGGCGCGCCGGTCATCGACGGCAAGCTCGACGATGCCGTGTGGCAGGAGGGAAACCTGCTCGACGGCTTCATCCAGAACGAGCCCGAGATGGGCAAGCCGGCCAGCGAGAAGACCGAGGCGCGGATCGGCTACGACTCGCACAATCTCTATTTCGGAATCCGCTGCTACGACCGCGAGCCGGACAAGATCCTCGGCGGCGCCATGCGCACCGATGCGGAGATGAGCCAGGACGACTCGATCACCATCGTCCTCGACACCTTCCACGACCGCAGGAACGGCTTCATGTTGCAGGTCAATCCGCTGGGCGGCAAGCTCGACGCCCTGCTGCGCAACGAGGGCGAGGAGATCAACGTCGACTGGGACGGCCTGTGGGAAGCCGCGACGGAGCGGGATTCCCAGGGCTGGACGGTCGAGATCGCCATTCCGTTCAAGACGCTGCGTTTCAGCCGCGCCGAGTCCCAGACCTGGGGCTTCAACATCCGGCGCTACATCACCCGGCGGCAGGAGCAGTCCTTCTGGAAGCCGATGGGGCGCAGATCCGGCAATCAGCAGGCGTGGATGATCTCGGAGTACGGCGAGGTGCGGGGTCTCACCGACATCGGCTCCAGCGGCCGGTTTCAGTTCAAGCCGTACGCCATCGGCCGCGGTGAGCAGGCGTACCGCGCCGGCTCCGAGGGCACCGGGGATCTGGGCGGGGATCTCAAGATCAGCCTCACGTCGCAACTGGTGGCCAGCCTGACGGTCAATACCGACTTCGCCGAGGTCGAAGCCGACCAGCAGCAGGTCAACCTCCAGCGCTACAAGCTCGACTATCCGGAGCAACGCGAGTTTTTCCTCGAGGGAGCGAATCTCTTCTACTTCGGCGATCGGCCGGAGCCCTTCGAGGTGTCGGAGAAGTTCAGGTTCTTCTTCACCCGCGCCATCGGTCTCGCCGAGGAAGGCCGGGTGGTGGTGCCGGTCCGCGGCGGCGCCAAGCTGGCGGGCCAGATGGGGAGGACCAGCATCGGTTTTCTCAGCATGTCCACCGGCGGCAGGAGCTATTTCGACTCCCTCGGCACGCCGGTCGAGGAGCCGGCCACCCATTACACGGTGCTGCGGCTGAAGCAGCCCATCTACAAGGGTTCCACCCTCGGCCTGATCGGGCTCAACAAGGATCCCCAGGGTGGAGACCACAACCGGGGCGGCGGTTTCGACTGGGACCTCGGTCTCGGCGGCAATTGGTACTCGGCCGGCTACGTGGCGAGGACCGAGACGCCGGGCGTGGAGAGCCACGACAACGCCTACTCGGCCGACCTGGTCTACCAGGGCACCGCGGTGCGGATGCGCCACCGGTACACCAACATCGGCGAGAACTTCAATCCGGAGATGGGGTTCCTCACCCGTTCCGGCATCATCAAGAATCACTTCGACACCATCGCGACGCTCACCTTGGAGAACGAGCCGTTCAAGGTGCACAAGGTCTATCTGGTCGGCGACAACAACCACATCACCGACCAGGAAGGCAATCTCCAGACGCAGCTCTCCACCTACGAGCTCGGCTTCAGCGGCCGCAGCAACGCCGGCGTGGCCTTCCTGTACTACGACGACCTGGAGAACCTCACCGAGCCCCTGCCGATCAACAAGAAGGCGACCATTCCGGCGGGGCACTACCGCTTCCGCAGCCTGTTCACCGGCATCTCCACCGGCTACTCCCGGCGGGTCGGTCTCACCCTCTGGTATCACGACGGCAGCTACTACGACGGCAGCCGGCTGCGCACCTTCCTTTACCTGCTGATCCGGCCGCGCGACGGTCTCCTCATCGAACCGACCTTCGACCGGGTGAAGGTGCAAGCGCCCTGGGGCAACTTCATTTCTCAGATCGGCCAGACCTCGGTGGACTACTCGCTGTCGCCGACTCTCTCGACGCGGCTGACGTTGCAGTGGCGCGAGGGCGACAACTTCCGCGCCAGGTTCCTGATCGACTGGACCTACCGGCCGGGTTCCGATCTCTACCTCGTCTACGACGACATCGACGATCTCGATCCGCTGCGGCGGGACTCCGGATTCAGCCCTTTGCGGCCGGGGCGGACGATCACCCTCAAGGCGACGCGAAGGCTCGATTTTTGAGCCCGCAGCAGGTGACGCGATGAGCGATGAACCCTTCGACCGCGGCAAGACAGCGACCACCCTGGTGGAGGTCCTGCGCCGCCGCGCGCTCGACCAGGGGGACCGGCGGGCCTACACCTTCCTCCTGGATGGCGAGACGCGCGAGGTCCACGTCACCTACGGGGAGCTGGACCGGCAGGCGCGGGCCATCGCCGCGCAACTGCAGGACCTCGACGCCGCCGGCGAGCGGGTGCTGCTCCTCTATCCGCCCGGTCTGCAGTTCGCGGCGGCGTTCTTCGGCTGCCTGTACGCCGGCGCGGCCGCCGTGCCGGTCTATCCGCCGCGGCCGAACCGGCCGGACGCGCGCGTGCGCTCGATCCTCACCGACGCCCGGGCGCGGGTGGTGCTGACCACCTCGGCGATCCTGCCCAACGCCGAGCGGCTGCTGGGCGGCGAGGGCGGCATCCACTGGCTGGCCACCGACGGTCTGGATCTCGAGGCGGCGGAAGAGTGGCGTCCGCCCGTTCTCGACGGGGACGGCCTGGCGTTCCTGCAGTACACCTCCGGTTCGACCTCGGCGCCGAAAGGCGTCATGGTGAGCCACGGCAACCTGCTGCACAACGAGCGGCTGATCCAGCGCGCCTTCCGCGTCACCGCGGAGTCGGTGGTGGTGGGCTGGCTGCCGCTCTACCACGACATGGGACTGATCGGCAACCTGCTGCAACCGCTGTGGGCCGGCTGCCCGTGCGTGCTGATGTCGCCGGTCGACTTCCTGCAGCGGCCGCGGCGTTGGCTGGCCGCGTTGTCGCGGTATGGCGGCACCGTCTCGGGTGGACCGAACTTCGCCTATGACCTCTGCGCCCGTAAAGTGGCGGGCGCCGACCTCGAGGGGCTCGATCTGTCGCGCTGGGCGGTGGCCTTCAACGGCGCCGAGCCGGTGCGGGCGGAGAGCCTCGAGCGCTTCGCCGCGGCGTTCGCTCCGTGCGGCTTCCGCCGCGAGGCGCTCTATCCCTGCTATGGCCTCGCCGAGGCCACCCTGTTCGTCAGCGGCGGCGGCGTGGGCGAGCCGCCGGTGGTGGGCCTCTTCGGCGCCGCCGAGCTCGAGCAAAACCGCGTGGCCGAAGCCGCGGCGGGAGAGGAGGCGCGGCGGCTGGTGGCGAGTGGACGGACACGGACGGATACGGACGGACATGGACTGGAGATCGTCGATCCCGAGCGGCGGCGCCGGTGCTGGGCAGGCGAGGTGGGCGAGATCTGGCTGCGCGGCCCGAGCGTGGCCGGCGGCTACTGGGGACTCCCGGAGCTGACCGAGAGCGCCTTCCGCGCCCGCACCGCGGAGGGTGAGGGGCCGTTCCTGCGCACCGGCGATCTGGGCTTCCTCCACGGCGGCGAGCTCTACGTGGCCGGCCGCCTCAAGGACCTGATCATCATCCGCGGTCGCAACCACTATCCGCAGGACATCGAGCTGACGGTGGAGAAGAGCCATCCCGCCCTGCGCCCGGGATGCGTTGCCGCCTTCGCCGTGGAGTCCGGCGGCGAGGAGCGGCTGGTGGTGGTCCAGGAAGTGCAGCGCGAGGCTCGCAAGGCCGACTTCAGCGAGGTCCTGGAAGCGATCCGCCGGGCCGTGGCCGAGGAGCACGAGGTGCAGGTGCTGGCGGTGGTGCTCATCCGCACCGCCAGCCTGGCCAAGACTTCCAGCGGCAAAGTGCAGCGCCGGGCGTGCCGCGAGGCCTATCTGAACGGCGAGCTGGCCGTGGTGGCCGCCTGGGAGCAGGAGGCCACGGGAGTGCTGAGCCTCGAGGCGCCGCCCTCCGACGTGACGACGGCAGAGGGCGCCCGGGCCTGGCTGGCGGCAGAGGTGGCGTCGCGGGCGGGCGTGGCTGTCTCGGCGGTGGACGTCCGCCAGCCGCTGTCGCGCTACGGTCTCGACTCGCTGCATGCCCTGGAGCTCGCTCACGCCGTCGAGGAGCGGCTCGGCCTGGCCGTGCCCATGGAGGCCTTCTTCGCAGGCGAGACCCTCGCCGGCCTGGTGGAGCGCGCCTTCGCGGCCCGGGCGCATCCTCGAGAGGATGTAGGGGCGGCCCTGTGGGGCCGCCCTGACGCGGAGGGCATCGTGGGTGGCCCTTGGCGGCAGGGCGGCCACGCAGGGCCGCCCCTACAGGAAGAGACCGAGCACCCCCTCTCGCATGGCCAGCGGGCGCTGTGGTTTCTGTACCAGCTCGAGCCGGGAAGCGCCGCCTACAACGTGCCGGGAGCCGTGACCATCGAGGGAGAGCTGGACGCCGGCGCCCTGAGGCGCGCCTTCCAAGCTCTCACCGACCGTCATCCGGAGTTGCGCTCCACCTTCGCCGCGCCGGCCGGCGAGCCGGTGCAGCGGATCCAGCCGCGGATCGAGGTCCCGTTCGTCGAGGAGACCGCCGCGCGCTGGAGCGGCGAAACCCTGGCCGAGCGGCTGGCCGAGGAAGCCGAGCGCCCATTCGACCTGACCGCCGGCCCCCTGTTGCGCGTCCGTCTCTTCGAGCGTTCGAAGCAGGAGCATGTCCTGCTGGTGGTCGTGCACCATATCGTCACCGATTTCTGGTCGCAGGCCATCCTGTTCGAGGAGCTGGGGGCCCTCTATCAGGCCGAGCTGACGGGCGAGCCCGCGGCATTGCCGGCGCCGGCCCTGCGCTACTCGGACTTCGTCCGCTGGCAGCGGCGGATGCTGGCGGGGGAGCGCGGGGAGCGCCTGCGCACCTACTGGCGCGAGCGGCTCGCCGGCGAGCTGCCGGTCCTCGATCTGCCCACCGACCGGCCGCGGCCGCCGGTGCAGAGCTTCAACGGCGCCACGCAGCGGCTGCGCATTCCGGCGCAGCTCTCCGCCCGCCTCATGGCGGTGGGCGGGGCACGCCGGGCGACGCCGTTCATGACCCTGCTAACGGCCTTCCAGGCGCTGCTCTACCGCTACACCGGCCAGGCGGATCTGGCCATCGGCGTGCCTACCGCCGGCCGCGGCCCGGCGAGCCTCGCCGGCGTCGTGGGCTACTTCGTCAACCCGGTGGTGATGCGCGGCAATCTGCAGGACAGCCCCCCCTTCGAGCGGCTGCTGGCGCAGGTCCGCGGCATCGCCCTGGAGGCGTTCGAGCATCAGGACTATCCCTTCGCGGTGCTGGTGGAGGAGCTGCAGCCGGAGCGCGACCCGAGCCGTTCGCCCTTGTTCCAGGCCATGTTCGTCCTGCAGCGGGCGCCGCGCCTGCGCGGGCAGGATCTGACTCCTTTCGCGCTCAACGAGCCCGAGGTGCGGATCGTGGCCGGCGGTCTGCCGGTGGTCTTGACGCCTCTCCCCGAGCGCTTCGCCCAGTTCGACCTCACGCTCACCATGGGCGAGGTGGAGGACGGCCTGGTAGCGGCCTTCAACTACGACACCGACCTCTTCGACGAGGCCACGGTGGCGCGTCTGGCGCGGCACTTCGAGACCCTGCTCGACGGCGTCGCCGCGGCACCGGACCGCCGTCTGGGGGACCTGCCGCTGCTCGCCGACGCGGAGCGGCACCGGCTGCTGGTGAAGTGGAACCACACCCGCGCCTGGTATCCCGAGGACGCGGTCATCGCCGATCTCTTCGAGCGGCAGGTGGACCAGACGCCGGCCGGCACCGCCGTGGTCTTCCGCGGCGAGGCCCTCAGCTATGGCGAGCTCGACGCCCGGGCCAACCGGCTCGCCCGTCATCTGCTGCGGCTCGGCCTGCGGCCCGAGGACCGGGTGGGAATCTTCCTCGAGCGCTCCCACGGTCTCCTGGTCACCGTCCTCGCGGTCCTGAAGGCGGGCGCCGCCTACGTGCCTCTCGACCCGGAGTATCCGCGCGAGCGCCTGGCTTTCATGCTCGCGGATTCCCGGGCCCGGGTGGTGCTCACCGAGGAGCGCCTGCTGCCACTGCTGCCACTGTTGCCCGAGGGCGTGCCGGCGTTGTGCGCGGATGCTCTGGCGCAGGAGATCGCCGGCGAGAGCGATGAACGGCCGTCGCGCCGCGGGCTGCCGGAGGCCGCCGCCTGCGTGATCTACACCTCCGGCTCGACCGGCCGCCCGAAAGGCGTCGTGCTCACCCACCGCGGCATCGTCAATCTCATCGTCTCGTTCATCCGCAGCTACAGCCCGGGTTGCGAGGACCGCATGCTGCCGTTGACCTCGGTGGCCTCGGCGAGCTTCGTCGGCGAGATCTTCCCCATCCTGTGCGCCGACGGCGGGGTGGTGCTGCCCGACCGCGAGGAGATCCTGGATACCGCCCGGCTCGTCGAGCTGATCTCCCGCGCCGAGGTGTCCCTGCTCTCCACGGTGCCGTCGCTCATCGCCACGCTCAACGCCATGAGGGACGAGCTGCCGCGCCTGCGTCTGATCCTGTGCGGCGGGGAGGCGCTGACGGCGGGAGACATCGACCGCATCCTGGAGTCGGCCACGATCGTCAACAGCTACGGTCTCACCGAGACCACCGTCTGCTCGACGGTCTACACCCTGAGCCTCGCCGACGTGCAGTCGGGCGGCACGCTGCCCATCGGCCGGCCGGTGATGAACCATCGGCTGTACATCCTCGACCCGGAGCTCAACCTGATGCCCATCGGCTGCGTGGGCAAGCTGTACATCGCCGGCGACGGCCTGGCGCGGGGATACCTCGACAACCCGGGGCAGACCGCCGACCGCTTCGTGCCCGATCCGTTCGCCAGCGGCGAACGGATGTACCGCACGGGGGATCTGGCGGCCTGGCTGCCGGACGGCAACATCGTCTATCGCGGCCGCATCGACCATCAGGTGAAGGTGCGCGGCTATCGCGTCGAGCTGGGCGAGATCGAGAGCGTGCTGAGCCTTCACCCCGGCGTCGCCGAAGCGGCGGTGGTGGCGCGGCGGGAGAAGGCGGGCGAGCGGCGGCTCGCAGCCTACGTGGTGGGGAAGGAAGAGCCGCCGCCGCTCCCGGAGCTGCTCGCCTGGCTGCGCGAGCGGCTGCCGGAGTACATGGTGCCCTCGGCGTTCGTCTTCCTGCCCGCCCTGCCGCTGTCGCCCAACGGCAAGGTGGACGTCAGGGCGCTACCGGCGCCGGAGCGGCTGCGCCCGGAGCTCGCGGCCACCTACGCGGCGCCGCAGAGCGAGCTGGAGCGCATCATCGCCGCCGTCTGGCAGGAGGCGCTGGCGGTGAAGAAGGTGGGTATCCACGACAACTTCTTCGACCTGGGCGGACATTCGCTGCTGCTGGCCAAGGTCCACTCCCGGCTGCGGGAGGTGCTGGAGCGGGACCTGTCGCTCGTGGAGCTGTTCAAGAACCCCACCGTCTCCTCGCTGGCGGCGGCCCTCAGCCGCCCGGCGCCGCGCCCCGTGGAGCTGCGTGCGGCCGCCCGGCGGCAGGCCGCGGCTCGCAGCTCCGCGGGGCGCGAGGCGAGCCCGGCCGGCGGGGCGCGCGACGAGATCGCCGTCATCGGCATGAGCGGCCGGTTCCCGGGCGCGCGGTCGGTCGACGAGCTGTGGGAGAACCTGCGCGCCGGCCGCGAGTCCATCCGGTTCTTTGCCGACCAGGAGCTGCTGGCGGCCGGGGTGGACCGCGAGCTGGTGGCCAATCCCGACTACGTCAAGGCCAAGGGCGTGCTGGGCGACGTCGAGCTGCTTCGACGCCGGCCTTTTCGGCTTGTCGCCGCGGGAGGCCGAGCTGATGGATCCGCAGCACCGCCTGTTCCTGGAGTGCTGCTGGGAGGCCCTGGAGCGCGCCGGCTACGACTCCGGCAAGCCGCTGGCCCGGGTCGGGGTGTTCGCCGGCGAGAGCATGAACACCTATCTCATCACCAACCTTCTGTCGCACCTGGAGCTGGTGGCCTCGGCGGATACCCTGCAGGCGTCGCTGGGCAACGACAAGGACCCGCTGACCTCGCGGGTCTCCTACAAGCTCAACCTGAAGGGTCCCAGCGTCACCGTCCAGACCGCCTCCTCCACCTCGCTGGTGGCCGTCCACGTCGCCTGCCAGAGCCTGCTCAACCGCGAGTGCGACATGGCGCTCGCCGGCGGCGTCTCCATCCACCTGCCGGAGGCTCTCGGGCTACATGTTCCACGACGGCGGCACCACCTCGCCGGACGGCCACTGCCGCGCCTTCGACGCCGCGCCAAGGGGTTCGTCAGCGGCCACGGCGCGGGCATCGTGGTGCTCAAGCGCCTGGCCGACGCGCTGCGCGACGGCGATCACGTCCACGCGGTGATCAAGGGCTCCGCCTGCAACAACGACGGCTCGCTGAAGGTGAGCTACACGGCGCCCAGCGTCGACGGCCAGGTGGAGGTCTACTCGGCGGCCTACGCGAACGCCGGAGTGACCCCCGACACCATGACGTACGTCGAGGCCACGGCACGGCCACGCCGCTGGGCGACCCGATCGAGATGGCGGCTCTCACCCAGGCGTTCCGCGCGCACACCGACCGGCGGAGCTTCTGCGCCATCGGATCGCTGAAGACCAACATCGGCCACCTCGACTCGGCGGCCGGCGTCTGCGGCCTGATCAAGACCGTGCTGGCGCTGGAGCACAAGCAGATCCCGCCCAGCCTTCATTTCGAGCGGCCGAACCCGCAGATCGACTTCGCCAATAGCCCGTTCTTCGTCAACGCCGCGCTGCGCGATTGGCAGACGGACGGCGTGCCGCGGCGGGCGGGCGTCACCTCGTTCGGCATGGGCGGCACCAACGCGCACGTGATCCTGGAGGAGGCGCCTGCCCTGGCGCCCTCGGGTCCGTCGCGGCCGTGGAAGCTGCTGCTCCTCTCCGCGCACACCGGGACCGCCCTCGAGGAAGCCACCGGGCGGCTGGCCGACTTTCTCGACCGCAATCCGCTGCTGGACCTGGCGGACGTGGCGTTCACCCTGCAGGAGGGCCGCCGCCCCTTCGGCCACCGGCGGGCGTTGCTGGCCTCGGGGCTCGAGGAGGCGGCTCAGGCGCTCGCGAACCGCGATCCGGAGCGCCTGTTGACCACGAATCCGGAGCCCGGGGACCGGCCGGTGGTCTTCCTGTTCAGCGGCCAGGGTTCCCAGTATCCCAACATGGGGCGCGGGCTGTACGAGGCCGAGCCCGCCTTCCGCGACGAGGTGGACCGCTGCTGCGAGCTGCTGCGCCCCCATCTCGGGCTCGACCTGCGCGAGCTCCTCTTCCCGTCCGCGGAGAGGGAGGCCGACGCTGCGGAACGGCTGCGGCAGACGGCCGTCGCGCAGCCGGCCCTGTTCGTCGTCGAGTACGCCCTGGCCCCCCTGTGGATGCAGTGGGGAGTCCGTCCCCAGGCCATGATCGGCCACACCCTCGGCGAGTACGTCGCCGCCTGTCTGGCCGGCGTCTTCACCCTGCGCGACGCGCTGGCCCTGGTGGCGACGCGCAGCCGTCTCATGCAGAGCCTGCCGCCCGGCGCCATGCTGGCCGTCCCGCTGCCGGAGGCGGAGGTGTTGCCGCTGCTGCCGATGGTGGACACCGAGCTGTCGCTGGCGGCGGTCAATCGCCCCTCGCTCTGCGTCGTGTCGGGCCCGTCGCCGGCGGTGGAGAGCCTGCGGAAGCAACTGGCGGCCCGCGGCATCGAGGGCCGGCCGCTCCACACCTCCCACGCCTTCCACTCCGCGATGATGGATCCGATCCTCAAGCCCTTCGGCGAGTGGATGTCCAATGTCCGCCTGTCGCCGCCACGGCTGCCCTATCTTTCCAACCTGACGGGTACCTGGATCCGTCCCGAGGAAGCCACCGATGCCGCATATTGGGCGGAGCACATCCGTTGCCCCGTGCGATTCTCGGAAGGCCTGGGGGAGCTGTTGCGAGAGCCCGACCGCGTGCTGCTCGAGGTCGGTCCCGGCAACGTCTTGACCACCCTGGCGCGGCAGCACCCGGCCCGCACGCCGCGGCATGCCGTGCTGCCGTCACTGCGCCATCCGCGAGAGCTGGAGGACGATCATGCCTTCCTCCTCGATTCGCTCGCCCGCCTGTGGCTCGCGGGAGTGGAGGTGGATTGGAGCGGCTTCCACGCCCACGAGCGGCGGCGGCGGGTGGCCCTGCCGACCTATCCCTTCCAACGCCAGCGCTATTGGGTGGAGCCGCGCCCGGACGTTCGCAGGCGCGGGATCGGCAAGCGGCGGGAGCTCGACTCCTGGTTCTACCTGCCGTCGTGGAGGCAGGCGCAGCCGGTCCAGCAATCCGGTGGGGTGGAGGACGCCGGACCCTGCCTGGTTTTTGCCGACGGCTGCGGGCTCGGTGACGAGATCGCCCGGGTCCTGGAGCAGCGGGGTCGAGAGGTGCTCACCGTCCGTCCCGGCGAGTCCTTCGCGCGCACGGGCGAGCGCTCGTTCACCGTCGACGCCTGGAACGCCGCGGGCTACGACGCCCTGCTCGCCGAGCCTCGAGCGTCTGGGGCACCGGCCGGGTGCCGTGGTCCATCTGTGGAGCGTCGAGGCTCCTGCCGCCAGCTCCCGCTTCGCCGGGCTGGACCGCTCGCTGGAGATGGGCTTCTACAGCCTGACCTTCCTGGCGCAGGCCCTGGGCAAGCGCAGCGTCGCCGATGCGGTCCGCATCCTGGCGGTAACCAGAGGGGTTCACGCGGTTACGGGGGAGGAGGAGCTGCGGTCCGAGGGGGCGCTGGTTTCCGGCCCTTGCCGGGTGATTCCCCGCGAGGTTCCGAATCTCGCCTGCCGCAGCCTCGACGTGGTGCTGCCGCGGACGAACGGCGACAGCCTGCTGCGGCTGGCCGGCCGCGTCGCCGCGGAGCTCGAGCTGGACTGGGAGGGGCCGGAGACGGTGGCGTTGCGGGGGAGCTATCGCTGGGTGCAGGAGCTCGCGCCGCTTGCCCTGCCGCAGCAGCCGGGGCCGTCCGCCCGTCTGCGCCAGCGCGGCGTGTACCTGATCACCGGCGGCCTCGGCGGTCTGGGGCTCGAGGTGGCCGGTCTGTTGGCGAAGCTGGCTTCCGCCCGTCTCGTCCTGGGCGGCCGCAGTCCGCTGCCCGAGCGGCGGGACTGGGATGGCTGGTTCGCCACCCACGGCGACGCCAACCTGGTGAGCCGGCGCATCCGCAAGGTCCAAAGCCTGGAAGCCATCGGGGCGGAGGTCATGCTCGCCTACGCCGACGTAGCCGATCCGGCGGCGTTGAGCTTGGTGGTGGAGAAGGCCCTGGAGCGCTTCGGCGCCGTGCACGGCGTCATTCACGCCGCCGGGCGGGCGGGCGGCGGCATCATCCAGGTCAAGACCCGGACGGCGGCGGAAGCCGTGCTGGCTCCCAAGGTGCGCGGCGCCTTGGCTCTGGACGAGGTCTTCCGCGGTAGGCCGCTCGACTTCTTCGTTCTGTTCTCTTCCGTCACCGCGCTGCTGGCGCAGCCGGGCCAGGTGGACTACGTGGCGGCCAATGCCTTCCTCGACGCCTTCGCCCAGGAGCGCGCGGCCCGCGGCGAGCCCACCCTCTCCATCGGCTGGGATGCCTGGCGGGAGGTCGGCATGGCGGTAGATACCGAGGTGCCGGCCGAGCTGCGCGAATGGCGCCGGCAGGAGCTGAAGACGGGCCTGACGAGCGCCGAGGGGATCGAAGTCTTCCGCCGGGCTCTGGCCGCGCCTGCGCCCTGGGTGGTGGTCTCCACCCTCGATCTGCCGGCCCGCCTGGAGCAGGGCCGGTCGGTGCATGCGCTGGCGGAGTTGGAGAAGCTCCGGGAGGCGCGGGCCGCTCACCCGCGCCCGCTGCTGGCCAACGCCTACGTGGCGCCGCGGAGCGACGGCGAGCGGCGGATCGCGTCCGTCTGGGAGGAGCTGCTGGGCATCGAGCGGATCGGCATTCACGACAACTTCTTCGATCTCGGCGGCAACTCGCTGATGGCGATCCGCGTCATCTCGCGGCTGAAGAAAGACCTCGGCGCCGACGTCTCGGAGGTCAGCATCTTCGAGGGACCGACGGTGGCGTTGCTGACGAAGATCCTCGGGCTCGAAGCGGGCGAGGAAGTCGTCGACTACGCGGACCGGCGCGATCGCGGCGAGAAGCGGCGGGCGGCGCGGCGGAGGCGCCAGGCACCGGCGGAGGTGTCGTAGCGCATGGCGGCCGTGGACGGCTTCGACGGCCGGATCGCGATCATCGGCATGGCGGGCCGCTTCCCGGGGGCCCGCGATCTCGACGCGTTCTGGCGCAATCTGCGAGACGGTGTGGAATCCGTCCGTTTCCTCTCGCGCGAGGAGATGGCGGCCGCCGGCGTTGCCGGCGCCGCGGCCGCTGATCCGGCCTGGGTGCCGGCGGTGGCCATGCCGGACGGCATCGACGAGCTCGACGCGCCCTTCTTCGGCATCAGCCATCGCGAAGCGGAGATCCTGGACCCGCAGCACCGCCTCTTTCTGGAGGCCTGCTGGGCGGCCCTGGAGGACGCCGGCCATGCTCCCGGCACCGGCGACGAGGTGGTTTCCGTCTATGGGGGCGCCACCACCAGCACCTACCTGCTGTTCAATCTCGCCCGCAATCCGCACGTGCTGGCGACTGTGGACCCGCTGCAGCTCATCGTCGGCAACGCCGTGGACTCCCTCACCACCCGCGTCTCCTACAAGCTCGATCTCAAGGGGGCGAGCCAGGCCGTGCAGTGCGCCTGCTCCTCCTCCCTGGTGGCCGTCCATCTCGCCTGTCAGGCGTTGCTCGACCAGGAGTGCGACATGGCGCTCGCCGGCGGCGTTTCCATCAACGTCGGCCAGCGCGGCGGCTACCGCTTCCAGCAGGACTCGATCCTGTCGCCCGACGGTCATTGCCGGGCCTTCGACGCGGCGGCGAGCGGCACGATCTTCGGCGGCGGCGTGGGAGTCGTGGTGCTGAAGCGGCTCACCGACGCCCTGGCAGACCGCGACCCCGTGCGCGCCGTCATCTTAGGCTCGGCGGTGAACAATGACGGTGCTGCCAAGGTGGGCTACACGGCCCCGAGCGTGGAGGGACAGGCCGCGGTGATCACCGAGGCTTTGGCCGTGGCAGGCGTCGAGCCCGAGAGCTTGTCCTATCTGGAGGCTCACGGCACCGGCACGGCGCTCGGCGACCCGATCGAGGTGCAGGCCCTCACCCGGGTTTTCGGCGCCCGCCGCGGCGCGTGCGCCATGGGTACGGTGAAGAGCAACATCGGCCATCTCGACATCGCCGCGGGAGTGGCCGGGCTGATCAAGACCGTGCTGGCGCTGGAGCACCGGCAGATTCCGCCGAGCCTCCATTTCGAGCGGCCGAACCCGCGCATCGATATCGCGAACAGCCCGGTGTCCGTGAATCGTTCGCTCATGGAATGGACGGGTCCGGAGCCGCGCCGGGCCGGCGTCAGCTCCTTCGGCTTTGGCGGCACGAACGCTCACCTGGTGCTGGAGGAGGCTCCGGCGCTGCCGGCAGCTCGCTCGTCCCGGCCGTGGCAGCTCGTGGTCCTCTCGGCCAAGACGGAGGATGCCCTGGCGGCGGCCACCCGCGATCTGGCGAGGTTCTTTCGCGACCACCCGGAAACCGATCTGCGTGATGCCGCCTACACCCTGCTCGCCGGCCGGCAGGCTTTCCGCTGCCGCCGCATCGCGGTCTGCCGCGACGCCGCCGACGCCGCGGCCTGCCTGGAGAGACTCGACCCGAGCCGCGTCCTGACGGCGGTGGAACCGGAAGAGCCGAGCGGCCGGCCGGCGCTGGAAGAGGTCTCCCTGCCGCATCCGCAGGAGACCGGCGCCGACGAAGACCTCCTGGCCGCCGGCCGGCTCTGGCTCGCCGGCCGGCGTCTCGACGCGGCCAGGCTCCTCGCCGGCCAGGAGCCCCGGCGGATTCCGCTGCCGACCTACCCCTTCGCGCGCCATCGCTACTGGATCGAGCCGGGAGAGCCGATGGCCGCTGCGCTCCCGGAGGGTCCCGCCGTGGCGGTTCCAAGCCGGTCCGTTCCGGCCCAGACCCTCCATCCCCGGCCGGCACTGGCAACCGCTTACATGGCGCCCCGCGGCGAGCTGGAAGAGCGAGTGGCCGGGCTGTGGCGGGAGGTGCTCGGACTCGCCGACCTGGGCGTCTACGACAGTTTTCTGGAGCTGGGCGGCGACTCCCTCCAGGCGACGCGGTTGATGGCCCGGCTGCGCGAGGAATTCAGCGTCGACTTGCCCATGGACCAGCTCTTCCACGAGCCGACGGTGGCTGCCGTTGCCGCCGGCGTGCTGGAAGCGCGGGCTGGCCTGGTGGGGGAGGACGACATCGCTCGCCTGCTGGCGGAAATCGGCTCCTTGTCGGAGGAGGAGCTGGAGGGCAAGCTCGCGGGAGAGGAGCCGCGTGGCTGAGCTCGCGGAGGCGCTCGGGCACCTCACGCCGAAGCAGCGCGATCTGTTGCTGCGCCGGCTCGAGCGTCAAGGCATGGCGGCTCCCGGCCGGCTGGAAGCGGACCGCATCGGGCGCCTGCCGCGCAACCCGGACGGCGGCGGCGAGCTCCCCGTCTCTTTCACGCAGCAACGGCTGTGGTTTCTCGATCGCCTGCAGCCCGGAAGCCCGCTCTACAACCTGCCGTCGGCGATCGAGGCCGAGGGCCGGCTGGAGTTGGCCGCGCTGGCGGCGAGCCTGCGCGAGATCGTCCGCCGCCACGAGGCTCTGCGCACCACCTTCGCGGCCCGCGCCGGCGCGCCGGTGCAGGTGGTCCATGCGGTGACGGCGGTGACGGCGGTGACGGCGGCAGTGGCCATCGAGCTGCCGGTGGTGGACCTGGCGGGGCTTCCCCCGCCGGCGCGGCAGGCCGAGGCGCAGCGCCTGGCCACGGCCGAGGCCCGCCGGCCCTTCGACCTCGCGCGCGGCCCCTTGATGCGCTCCCTGCTGCTGCGCCTGGCAAGCGATCACCACCTGGCCGTCCTCACCCTGCACCACATCGTCAGCGACGGCTGGTCCATGGGCGTGCTGGTGCGAGAGATCGCGGCCCTCTACCCGGCCTTCCTGTCGGCGGCACCCTCGCCTCTCCCCGCGCTGCCGGTGCAGTGCGCCGACTTCGCCGCCTGGCAGCGCGAGCGGCTCGAGGGCGAGGCGCTGGAGAGGGAGCTGGCTTTCTGGCGCGCCGCCGTGGCCGGCGCGCCGCTCGTCCTCGACCTGCCGACGGATCGCCCGCGGCCGGCCGTGCAGACGTTCCGCGGCGCGCAGGCGGCCGTGCGCCTGGAGCCGGAGCTCGTCGCCGCCTTGCGGGAGCGTGGCCGGGCATCGGGATACACCTTGTTCATGCTGCTCCTCGGCGCTTTCGAGGTGCTCCTGGCGCGCTGGACCGGTCAGGAGGCGCTGCTCGTCGGCACGCCGGTCGCCGGCCGCGCCCGGCCCGAGGTGCAGGGACTGATCGGCCTCTTCGTCAATACCCTGCCCCTGCGGGCCGATCTGGCGGGAGAGCCTTCGCTGGGGGAGCTCCTGAAGCGCGTCAAGCAGACCGAGCTCGCCGCCTTCGCCCATCAGGACCTGCCCTTCGGCCGCCTGGTCGAGGAGCTTCATCCGGATCGGGATCTCAGTCGCTCGCCGCTGTTCCAGGTGATGTTCGCCCTGCAGCGGGCCGAAGCCGAAGGCCTGAGACTGCCGGGCCTCACCCTCCGCCCCCGCGACCTCGACACCGGCACCGCCAAGTTCGAGCTGACCCTTCAGCTCGCCGAGGGCGCCGATACGGTCGCCGGTTGGATCGAGCACAACTCCGACCTTTTCGATGCCGCGACGGTGGAACGGATGGCGGACCAGCTCGCGACTCTCCTGCGGGCCTTCCCCGGCGGCCCGGAGCGCCCCGTCTCGGAGCTGCCCCTCCTTCCCGCCGCGGAACGGCGGCAGCTCCTCGCCGACTGGAACGCCACCCGCCGGCCCTGGCCCGCCGAGACCCTGGTCCACGAGCTCTTCGAGCGGCAGGTGGAGCGGACCCCCGAGGCGCCGGCCGTCGGCTTCGGCGGTGAGACGCTGACCTACCGCGAGCTGGATGAGCGGGCCAACCGCCTCGCCCGCACCTTGCGGCGCCGGGGCATCGGCCCGGAGGCGCGCGTCGGCCTCTGCGCCGAGCGCTCGGCGGAGATGGTGGTGGCGTTGCTCGGCATCCTCAAGGCGGGAGGCGCCTATGTGCCTCTCGATCCCGCGCATCCCACCGAGCGGATCCGTCTGGTGCTGGAGGACAGCGGCGTCGCCGTCCTGCTCGCCGAGCAGCCGCTGCTGGCCGGGCTGCCCGCTCATGCGGCCGAGGTGATCTGCCTGGACCGCGACGCCGCGTCGATCGCCACCGAGGACGGCGCTCGGCTCCCTCGCTTCGCGGACACGGAGAACCTCGCCTACGTGCTCTACACCTCCGGTTCGACCGGCCGGCCGAAGGGGGTGCAGCTGCCGCACCGCGCCCTGGTCAATCTTCTGCGCTCCGTGCTGGAGTGGCCGGGAGTCCGCCCGGACGATACGACGCTGGCCCTGACCACCCTGACCTTCGACGTCGCGGCGTTCGAGATCTACGCCCCTCTGGCCGTGGGCGGCCGGGTCGAGGTGGCGACCCGCGAGGAGGCCGCGGACGGCCGCCGCCTGGCGGCGCGCATCGCGGCGTCGCGGCCGACGGTGGTGCAGGGGACGCCCGCCACCTGGCGGCTCCTCGTGGACTCTGGATGGAGGGGCTCTCCGGAGGTGCGAGCGGTGACGGCCGGCGAGCCGCTCGCCCGCGATCTGGCGGAGGCGGTGCTCGACCGTTGCGCCGAATTCTGGAACCTGTATGGTCCCACCGAGGCGGCGGTGTATTCGGCCGGCTGCCGCGTCGCCCGCGGTGACGGTCCGGTCGTCTTCGGCCGGCCCGTCGCCAACACCGAGCTGTACGTGGCGGATGCGAGGCTGGCTCCCGTGCCCCTGGGCGCGGCCGGCGAGCTGCTGATCGGCGGCGCCGGTCTGGCCCGCGGGTATCTTGGCCGGCCGGACCTCACCGCCGAGAAGTTCGTTCCCCACCCCTGGAGCGAGGAGCCGGGAGCGCGCCTGTACCGCACCGGAGACCTGGTGCGATACCGCCCTGGCGGCGACCTCGAGTATCTGGGACGGATCGACCAGCAGGTGAAGGTGCGGGGCTTCCGCATCGAGCTGGGGGAGGTCGAGACGGCGCTGCGGCGCTGCCCCGGAGTGCGCCAGGCCGCGGTCGTGGCCCATGGCGAGGGAGCCGACCGGCGGCTGGTGGCCTACCTCATCCCGCAAGGAGCGACGCCGGGAATCGGCGAGCTGCGCGAGCACCTGCGCAGGACCTTACCCGACTACATGATCCCCGCGGCCTTCGTCGCCTTGGATGTTTTCCCGCTGACGCCGAGCGGCAAGGTGGACCGCAAGTCCTTGCCGGCGCCCGAAGGGAGCCGTGAGACCGCGGTGGAAACGGTCTACGCCGTTCCCCGGACGGAGCTGGAGCGGACGATCGCCGGCATCTGGCGCGACGCGCTCAAGCTCGATCGCGTAGGGGTGGGAGACAACTTCTTCGACCTCGGCGGCCACTCGCTGCTGGCGGCGCAGGTGCACGCCCGGCTGGGCGAGGTCCTGGGCCGGGAAGTGGCGCTCGTGGACCTCTTCCGGTATCCGACGGTGGCCTCGCTGGCGGCTTTCCTCGGCGGCGGTGCCGCGGTGACGACTGAGGCCGGCATGGCGCGGGCAGCGGCGCGGGAGGCCGCCGGAGGCCGCCAGGGCGCGGTCGCCGATCATCGGAATGGCCGGCCGCTTCCCGGGGGCGAACGGCATCGAGGCCTTCTGGGACAACCTGAAGAACGGCGTCGAATCCATCTCCTTTTTCAGCGACGAGGAGCTGCGTGCGGCGGGAGTGCCCGAGTCGGCGCTCGCCGATCCGCGGTATGTGCGGGCGCGCGGCGTCGTCGCCGGCGCCGACGAGTTCGATGCGCCCTTCTTCGGTTACAGCCCCCGCGAGGCCGAGCTCATCGATCCGCAGCAGCGGCTGTTCCTGGAGTGCGCCTGGGAGGCTTTCGAGGATGCCGGCCACGAGCCCTCGCGCTTCGCCGGCGACGTCGGCGTCTTCGCCGGCGCCGGTATGAACACCTACGTCCTTAACTTCCTGGCGGATCCGGAGGTGCTGGACTCGGTCGGCAACTTCCAGCTGATGATCAGCAACGACAAGGACTTCCTGGCACCGCGGGTGTCCTACAAGCTGGGGCTCACGGGGCCGAGCCTCTCCGTGCAGACCGCCTGCTCGACCTCGCTGGTGGCCGTCCATCTGGCCTGTCAAAGCTTGCTCGCCGGCGAGTGCGACGCGGCCCTGGCCGGGGGCGTCTCCCTCCGCCTGCCGCAGACCCAGGGCTATCACCACCATGACGGCGCCGTGTTCTCGCCCGACGGCCACTGCCGGGCCTTCGACGCCGCGGCCGGCGGCTTCGTCGGCGGCAACGGCGCCGCCGTCGTGCTGCTACGCCGGTTGTCGGACGCGCTGCGCGACGGCGACCGCATCCGCGCCGTCATCCGCGGCTCGGCGGTGAACAACGACGGCTCTTTCAAGGCCGGCTTCACGGCTCCGAGCGTCGACGGCCAGGCGCAGGTGATCGCCCAGGCATTGAAGGTGGCGGGTGTGGAGCCCGAGACCATCGGCTACGTCGAGGCTCATGGCACCGGCACCGAGCTTGGCGATCCCATCGAGGTCGCGGCGCTCACCCAGGCCTTCGGGTCTCGAACCCGGCCGGGCGGCTGCCTCCTGGGCTCGGCGAAGTCGAATGTGGGCCACCTCGACAGCGCCGCCGGCGTCACCGGCCTGATCAAGGCCGCGCTGGCGCTCGAGCGCGGGCAGATCCCGCCGACGCTGCATTTCGCGCGGCCCAACCCGAAGCTGCGCCTGGAGGAGACGCCGTTCCGCGTCGCCGACCGGCTCATGGACTGGCCGGCGGCACCGTCGCCGCGCCGCGCCGGGGTCAGCTCGCTGGGAATCGGCGGCACCAACGCCCATGTGGTGCTCGAGGAACCGCCGCCGGCCGCGCCGCGCTCGCCCGGCCGCGCCTGGAAATTGCTGCCGCTGTCGGCGCGCAGTGACGCGGCGCTGAACGAGGCCCTCGCCGCTCTCGCGGATCATCTCCGGCGGCATCCGCGGCATCCGGAGACCGATCTCGATGATGCGGCCTACACGCTGCAGGTGGGGCGCCGTCGCTTCGAACGGCGGGCGGTGGCCCTGTGCCGCGACGCCGAGGACGCGGTCGCCGTCCTCGCCGGCGCCGATCCGGAGCGGCTGCTGTTCGGGGCCGGAGAAGCCTCTTCCGTGGCCTTCCTCTTCAGCGGCCAGGGCTCCCAGTATCCGGGCATGGCGGCCGAGCTCTACGGCTGCGAGCGGGTCTTCCGCGACGAGCTGGACCGCGCCTGCGAGGGCCTCTCCCCGTGGCTCGGCCTCGATCTCCGGACGCTGCTCTTCCCGGCCGCCGGCGAAGTTGACGCGGCGGCGGCGCTGGCGCGCACGGAGATCACCCAGCCGGCCCTGTTCGCCGTCGAGCACGCCCTGGCGCGGCAGTGGATGGCGTGGGGGATCCGCCCGGCGGCCATGCTCGGCCACTCCATCGGCGAGTACGTGGCCGCTTGCCTGGCGGGGGTTTTCTCGTTCGACGACGCCCTGGCGCTGGTGGCCGAACGGGGCCGGCTCATGTCGATGATGGAGCCCGGCGCGATGCTCGCCGTCTCCCTGCCCGAAGCGGACGTCCTTCCCTTGCTCGGCCGGGATCTGTCCCTGGCCGCCGTCAACGGAACGGCGCGGACCGTCGTGTCCGGCCCCGAGACCGCCGTCGCCGCGTTGGAGTCCGAGCTCGCCGCGCAGGATCTCCGCTGCCGCCGCCTCCACACCTCGCACGCCTTCCACTCGACGATGATGGAGCCCGCCCTCGAGCCCTTCGCCGAGCGGGCGCGGCGGGTGCGGCTGTCGCCTTCGGCCATCCCGTTCGTCTCCAACGTGAGCGGGACGTGGATCGCGGCCGGCGAGGCGACCGATCCGGCCTACTGGGCTCGCCACCTCCGCGCCACCGTTCGCTTCGCCGACGGCATCGCCGCGCTGCAGGCCGAGCCCGGCCGCGTGCTGCTCGAGGTGGGGCCCGGCAATGTGCTGGCCACGCTGGCGCGGGAAGCCGGCGCCGAGGCCTACCCGTCGCTGCCACACCCGCAGGACCGGCGGTCCGACCTCGCCTTCGTGCAGGCGGCGCTCGGCCGCCTCTGGCTCGCCGGCGCCGAGGTGGATTGGCAGGCTTTTCACGGCGGCGAACGCCGCCGGCGGGTGCCGCTGCCGACCTATCCCTTCGAGCGGCGCCGCTACTGGCCCCAGGGAGGATCGGCCGGGATCGGCCGCGTCCCGGCACCGTCGCGCGGCGGGGATGCCACCGGCGCCGGGGCCGCCCGCGCCGGCTACGCCCGGCCCGAGCTGCAGGGCGGCTACGTGGAGCCCCGGGACGAGGCCGAGCGTGCGATCGCCGCCATCTGGCAGGATCTCCTCGGGCTCGACCGGGTCGGGGTGCACGACAACTTCTTCGATCTCGGGGGGCATTCGCTGGTGGCCACGCAGGTGATGTCGCGCCTGCGCGCCTCCTTCAGCGTCGACCTGGGGCTCGGCGCTTTTTTCTCGGCTCCCACCGTCGCGGGCCTGGCCGGCGCGGTGTCCCGCCCCGTGGTCCCGGTCACCCAGGTCCAGTCGCTGGCGGTGTCGCTGCCGCCGATCTCCGCGGTGCCGCGCGACGGCGGCGCCTTCCCGCTGTCGTACGCGCAGGAGCGGATGTGGTTCCTGCACCAGCTCGATCCGAAGCTGACGGCGTACAACCTCGTAGAGTCCGTGCACCTGCGCGGCATTCTGGATCCGCAGGCTCTGGAGCACTCGATCAATGCCCTCGCGCGGCGCCACGAGATCCTGCGCACCGTCTTCGTCATGGACGGCGAGGGGCCACGCCAGAGCATCCAGCCGCCGGCTCCCATCGCGCTCATCCAGGTGGACTTGCGGTCGCTCGACGCCGGCCGCCGGCTGGCGGAGAGGGACCGCTGCCTGCGAATGCTGGAGGATCGGCCTCTCGATCTCGTCACCGGTCCGCTGTTCCGGATCGTGCTCCTGGAGCTGGCGGAGGACGAGCGCCTTCTCGTCTTCCTCATGCATCACATCGTTTCCGACGGCTGGTCGATGCGTCTGGTGGTCAGGGAGATGGCGGCGCTGTACGCGGCGGCTGTCGAGGGGCGGCCGTCCCCCCTCCCCGAGCTCGCCATCCAGTACGCCGACTTCGCCGTCTGGCAGCGCCGTTGGCTGACCGGCGAGGCGCTCGCCGGCCAGCTCGACTTCTGGACCCGGCAGCTCGCGGGCGTGCCGCCGCTGCTGGAGCTGCCGACCGACCGGCCCCGCCCCGCTTTGCAGAGCTCGCGCGGCGCCCGCCGGGACTTCGATCTCGGCGTGGCGATCTCGAAGCAGGTCAAGGAGATCGGCCGCCGCCGGGGGCTGACGCCCTTCATGACCCTGCTGTCGGGCTTCGCGGCTCTGCTCTGGCGCTACACCGGCGCCGCCGACTTCGTCGTCGGCGTGCCGATCGCCAACCGCAACCGGGCGGAGATCGAAACGCTGATCGGCACTTTCGTCAACATGCTGGCCCTGCGAATCCGGCGGGCCGCGGGTGGTACTTCGTTCCTGGAGCTGGCGGGCCAGGTGCGCGAGGTCGCGCTCGGCGCTTTCGCGCATCAGGACCTGCCGTTCGAAAGACTGGTCGACGAGCTGCGGCTCGAACGCTCGCTCAGCCATTCGCCGCTGTTCCAGGTGATGTTCAACCTCCAGAACCAGCCGGTACGGCGGGTCGAGGTGCCGGGGCTCATCTTCAGCCCGTTCAACGCCGTCCGCAGCCAGGCGCAGGTGGATCTCACCCTCGCCTTCGCCGACAGTTGGGAAGGCGACAGGTTCGTCGGCTTCCTGGAGTACAACACCGACCTCTTCGATGCCGCGACGATCGATCGCATGGCCGTCCACCTCGGCAACCTGTTCGCCGGTGCGGCGGCAGGCCCGGAGCGGCCTCTCGCAGCCCTGCCGCTGTTCGACCCGGGTGAGCGCCTGCAGCTTCTCGCCGAGTGGAACGACTCGGACATGGAGCGGCCGCGCGGGCTGCTGATCCACGAGCTGTTCGCGCGCAGCGCGGCGGCGGCGCCGGAGGTTCTCGCGGTCTCCTGCGGCCCTCGGACGATGACCTACGGCGAGCTCGACGCGCGCTCGAACCGGCTGGCCAACGCCCTGCGGCGTCGGGGCGTGGGGCCGGAGGTGCGCGTCGCCCTCTGCCTGGAGCGCACGCCGGAAATGGTGGTGGGCCTGCTCGGCGTGCTCAAGGCGGGCGGCGCCTACGTTCCTCTCGACCCGAGCCATCCCGCCGAGCGGATCGCCCTGGTCCTGGCCGACGCCGAGGCGGCGGTCCTGGTCACCGAGGAGCGCTGGCTGGCGCTCCTGCCGCCGCACGGCGCGCAAGCCGTGTGCGTCGATCGCGACCGCGCGCAGATCGAAGCCGAGAGCTCCGCCCCACCGCCGCGCACGGTCGCAGAGGAGAACCTGGCGTACGTGATCTACACCTCGGGATCGACGGGCCGGCCGAAGGGCGTGCAACTGCCGCACCGCGCGGTGGTGAATTTCCTTCTCGCCATGCTGCAGCGGCCGGGGCTCACCGCGGCCGACGTGGTGCCGGCGGTGACGACGCTGACGTTCGACATCGCCGGCCTGGAGATCTACCTGCCGCTGGCGGCCGGCGGACGAGTGGAGGTCGTGGGCCGCGAAGAGGCTTCCGACGGAGCCCTGCTCGGCGCGCGGCTGAAGGCGGCGGGTGCGACCGTGCTGCAGGCCACGCCGGCCACCTGGCGGCTGCTGCTCGACGCGGGTTGGGAAGGGCAGGCGGGTCTCAAAGCGCTGTGCGGTGGCGAGGCGCTGCCGCGCGAGCTGGCCGCGGCGTTGCTGCCGCGGGTGGAAGAGCTGTGGAACGTCTATGGCCCGACGGAGACCGCCATCTGGTCTTCGGCGGGCAGGGTGGCCTCGGGCGCCGGTCAGGTGCCGCTCGGCGCGCCCATCGGCAACACCCGCTTCCTGGTGGTGGACCGCGATCTCGATCTGGTGCCCGTGGGCGTGGCCGGAGAGCTGTGGATCGCCGGCGACGGCGTGGCCCGCGGCTATCTGGGGCGGCCGGACCTGACGGCCGAGAAGTTCGCTCCGGATCCGTTCACCGCCGAGCCGGGCGCCCGTCTCTATCGCACCGGAGACCTGGTGCGCTGGCGCCCGTCGGGAGAGATGGAATTCCTGGGCCGCATCGACCATCAGGTCAAGGTCCGGGGCTTCCGCATCGAGCTGGGAGAGATCGAAGCGGCCCTGCTGCGGCACGAGTCGGTGAGAGCGGCGGTGGTCGTGGTGCGGGAGGAAGGCGGGGACAAGCGTCTCGTCGCCTATCTGGTCGCCGGTGGCGAGAAGCCTGCCGCGGGCGAGCTGCGACTGCATCTCAGGGACCTGCTGCCGGACTACATGGTCCCCGCGGCCTTCGTGTTCCTGGATTCCTTCCCCCTGACGCCCAGCGGTAAGGTGGATCGCAAGGCTCTGCCGGCGCCGGAGGCCGCCGCCGGCGCCTCCCGCTATCTCGCCCCTCGCGGACCCGTGGAGGAGCTGGTGGCGGGGATCTGGGCGGAGGTGCTGCGGCTGGAGCAGGTGGGCGCCGACGACGACTTCTTCGATCTTGGCGGGCACTCCCTGCTGGCGACCCAGGTGGTGTCGCGCCTTCGCGGCGCCCTGGGCGTTGAAGTGCCGCTCCAGAAGCTGTTCGCCGCTCCCACGGTGGCGGCGGTGGCGCGCGCGGCGGAGGAAGCCCGGGCTCGCCACGAAGGGGTGGCTCTGCCGCCCATCATCCGCGTGCCGCGGCAGGACTCCTTCCCCCTCTCCTTCTCGCAGCAGCGGATGTGGTTCCTCCACCAGCTCGACCCGATGAGCTCGGCGTACAACCTCGGCCAGGCCGTGCGGCTGCGCGGAACGGTCGACGTCGCGGCGCTCGCGGGCGCCTTCGGCGAGCTGGTGCGCCGTCACGAGGCGCTGCGCACCCACTTCCGAGCCGAGGGCGGAGAGCCGGTGCAGGTCGTTCGGCCGCCCCTCAGCGTGCCGTTGCCGGTGATGGACCTCGCCGCGCTGCCTTCGGACGCCGCCGAGGGCGCCGCGCGCCGGCTCGCCGCCGATCACCAGGCCATGCCCTTCGATCTGATTCGCGGGCCCCTTCTCCGCGTGGCGCTGCTCCGCTTCGGCCCGGACGAGCATGCCCTGCTCCTGGCGATTCACCACATCGTCTCGGACGGCTGGTCCTTCGGCGTCATCGTGCACGACCTGGTGGCGTTCTACGGTGCCCTGGTCGCGGGTGAGCCGGCGCCGCTGCCGGAGCTGCCGGTGCAATACCCGGACTTCGCCGTCTGGCAGCGCCGGGTGCTCTCCGGGGAGACCCTGGAGGCCGAGCTCGCCTGGTGGCGCCAGCGGCTGGCCGGCGATCCGCCGCCGCTGAGGCTCCCCGCCGACCGCCGCCGGGCCGGAGCCCAGGGTTTTCAGGCGGAGTGGGAGGGCCTGGAGCTGCCGGCGGAGCTGGTGGCGGGGTTGCGGGCGCTCTCGCGCCGGCAGGGCGCGTCCCTCTACATGACCCTGCTCGCCGGCTGGAAGGCCTTGCTGGCGCGCCTCACCGCCGAGGAGGAACTCGTCGTCGGCGCGCCCATCGCCAACCGCAATCGCGCCGAGGTGGAGGGGCTCATCGGCTTCTTCCTCAACACCCTGGTGCTGCGCACCGGAGCCGCCGGCAATCCGCCGTTCGCCGGCCTCCTCGCCCGGGTCCGGGAGACCTCCCTCGGTGCCTTCGCGCACCAGGATCTGCCGCTGGAGATGGTCCTGCAGGCCTTGCATCCCGAGCGGGACCCCGCCCGCACGTCGCCCTTCCAGGTCATGTTCCTGTTGCAGAATCTGCCGCCCCAGGAGCTGGCGGTGCCCGGCCTCACCTTCTCCGTGCTGGAAGCCGAGGAGCGCGCCGGCAACCTGGGGACGGCCATCTTCGAAGTCGGCCTCACCGTCGAGGAGCGCGCGGACGGCCGGGGCCTGGCGGCCTCCATCACCTACAACGGCCTGTTGTTCGACCGCGCCACCGCCGCCCGCCTGCTCGACCGCTACCGGCGGCTGCTGGCCGGCGTGGCGGAGGATCCCGCTCGCCGCTTCTGGGAGTACGACCTGCTGGAGGAAGCCGAGCACGCCGAGATTCTCCGCTGGGGGAAGGCGGATTCCTCCGCGGTTTCCTTCGTGCCCGTGCATCGCGCCTTCGAGGAACGCGCCGCGACGGCGCCGGAGGCCCCAGCGGTCATCGCGGGAGAGCGGCGCCTCACCTACGGCGAGCTCGACCGGCGAGCGAACCGCCTGGCCCACGCCCTGCGTGCCCTGGGGGTCGGGCCGGGGCGCGCCGCCGGCGTCTCCGTCGAGCGCTCGCCGGAGCTCCTCGTCGCGCTTCTCGGCGTGCTCAAGGCCGGCGGCGCCTACGCGCCCCTCGATCCCTCCTATCCTCCGGAGCGCCTGAGGTACATCCTGCAGGACGCGGGCGCCGCGGTGCTGTTGACGACCGCCTCGGTTCTGGAGGCCGCGCCCGCGCTACGGGATGGGCGCGCTCTGCCGCTGCTGCTGGACGGCGGCGTGCTGGACGAGGGGAGAGAGGACAAACCGGAGATCGAGGTGGACGCCGAAGATCTGGCCTATCTGATCTATACCTCCGGCTCGACTGGCCGGCCGAAGGGGGTGATGGTGCGCCACGGCGCGCTCGCCGGCTATGTGGCCGCCTTCCGCGACGAGCACCGCCTCGGCCCGCAGGACCGGGTGCTGCAGTTCGCCTCCATCGGCTTCGACACCAGCGCCGAGGAAATCTATCCCTGCCTGACGAGCGGCGCGGCGCTGGTGCTGCGCGACGACGCCATGCTGGTTTCCACGCCGGACTTCCTGGAGGCCTGCGGCGAGCTCGGCATCAGCGTGCTCGACCTGCCGACGGCGTTCTGGCACGGAATGACGGCGCGGCTCATGGAGGAAAGGGTAGAGCTGCCGCGTTCGTTGCGGCTGATCATCCTCGGCGGCGAGCGGGTGCTGCCGGAGCGCCTGGACGCCTGGCATGAGCTGGGTCATGACCGGGTGCGGCTGGTCAACACCTACGGCCCCACCGAGACCACCATCGTCGCCGCCCGTTGCGAGCTGGCGTCCGGGCTCGCCGTTCCCGGCGAGGTGCCGATCGGCCGGCCGGTTTCCGGCGCCCGCACCTACGTTGCGGATCCCCTCCTCGAGCTGGCGCCCGCCGGCATTCCCGGGGAGCTGTGCGTGGCGGGCTCCGGGCTCGCCCGCGGCTATCTCGGCCGCCCGGACCTCACGGCCGAGCGCTTCCTGCCGGATCCCTGGGCGGAGGGGCCGGGGATGCGCCTCTATCGCACGGGCGACCTCGTCCGCTGGCTGCCTGCGGGAGACCTGGAGTTCCTCGGCCGCATCGACGACCAGGTGAAGGTCCGCGGCTACCGCGTCGAGCTGCGGGAGATCGAGGCCAGCCTCGGCCTGCACCCCGCGGTGGCCGAGGCGGTCGTGGTGGCGCGCGAGGACGCCCCGGGAGACCGGCGGCTGACGGCCTATGTCGTGCCTCGGAACGGCGAGGCCGGTGCTTCCGAGCTGCGCGCGTTCCTCCGCGAGCGGCTGCCGGATTACATGGTGCCCGCCTCCTTCGTCGCGCTCGATGCGCTGCCGACGACGCCCAGCGGCAAGGTGGACCGGCGCGCCCTGCCCTCCCCCGACCGGTTGGGGCCCGAAGGCGTCTACACGGCCCCGCGCACGCCGGCCGAGGAGACCGTGGCCGCCATCTGGCGCGCGGTGCTGGGCGCCGGCCGTGTGGGCGTCACCGACAACTTCTTCGAGCTCGGCGGCCACTCGCTGTTGCTGCCGCAGGTGATGCACCGGCTGCGCTCCGCCTTCCGGGTGGAGATCCCGCTGCGGGCTTTGTTCGACGAGCCGACGGTGGAAGGGCTCGCCATCGCCGTGGAGGAGGCCCTGCTCGCCGACATCGAGAGCCAGCTTGAAGCCCTGGAAGGAGCGGACAGCCTTGCCGGCTAGGACGGCGGACATCGTGCTCTTCGGGGAGGCTCCGCTCTTCCTTCCCGACGCAGTGGCGGACGCCGGGATGACCGCGGTCTGCCTGCACCATTTCTTCGAGGGACGCGCGGATGCGGAGCCCACCGCCACGGCCCTGATCGACGGCGGGTCCCGGATCTCCTACCGCGAGCTGGAGCGGCGGGCCAACCGCCTGGCGCACCGACTGAGGGAGCTTGGCGCCGGCCCCGAGGTGCGGGTAGCCGTCTGTCTCGAGCGAACGGCCGAGCTGGTAGCGGCGCTGCTGGGCGTCCTCAAAGCGGGGAGCGCCTACGTTCCCATCGAACCCTCCTATCCGCGCGACCGGCAGGCTGTCCTGCTCGCCGACAGCGGGTCTCGGCTTCTCGTCACCCAGGAGCATCTCCGGCGGCGGCTTCCGGAGACGGCGGCCGGCGTCGTCTGCGTCGACCGCGACCGGGAGGAGCTGGAGCGGCGGAGCGAGGTCCGGCCCGCGGCTACGGCCGGCGCCGGTAACCTCGCGTATCTCATCTACACGTCGGGCTCCACCGGTCGCCCCAAGGCGGTGGCCATCGAGCACCGTTCGGCGGCGGCGCGCATCCGTTGGTCGGCGTCGACGTTCCCGCGCGAAGAGCTGGCCGGCGTCCTCGCCTCCACCTCGGTGTGCTTCGACCTGTCGGTGTTCGAGATGTTCGTAACCCTGGCGGCCGGAGGCGCCCTGATCCTGGTGGAGAACGCTCTCGCCCTGCCGGGCCTGCCGGCCGCTGCGGAGGTCACGCTTGTCAACACGGTCCCTTCGGCGGCCGCCGAGCTGGCGCGAGACGGCGGCCTGCCGCCCTCGGTGCGCGTCGTCAACCTTGCCGGCGAGCCTCTCCGCCGGGTCCTGGTGGAGCGCCTCTATGGCCTGGGCGTCGAGAAGGTCTACAATCTCTACGGCCCCTCGGAGGACACCACCTACTCGACGTGGGCGCTGATGCGCCACGGCGATCCCCTGCCGCCGTCGATCGGCTCGCCGCTCGACGGTACCCGCGGCTACGTGCTCGACCCCGAGTTGCGACAGGCCGCTCCGGGTGACGAGGGAGAGCTGTACCTGGGCGGCGTCGGGCTGGCCCGCGGCTACCTCGACCGGCCGGACCTGACCGCCGAGCGCTTCGTCCCCGATCCCTTTGCGAGTCGCCCGGTGAACGCCTCTATGCCACGGGAGACCTCGCCGCGCTTGCGGTCCGACGGGCGAGCTCGACTACCTGGGCCGGCTCGATCACCAGGTGAAGATCCGCGGCTTCCGCGTCGAGCTCGGCGAGGTGGAGGACGCCCTCGACCGCGTGCCGGGAGTGGCGGACGCAGTGGTGGTGGCCCGCGAAGTGGAAGGCCGCAGCGACATCGCCGAGAAGATCCTCGTCGCCTACGTCGTCCCCTCCCTTGGCGTGGCGCTCGACGCCGCCGAGCTCCGGATGCAGCTCCAGGCGAGCCTCACCGATGCCATGGTGCCCTCCCACTTCGTGGTGATGCGGGAGCTGCCGCTCACCCCCAGGGGAAAGGTCGACCGCCAGGCCCTGCCGGCGCCGGACCTCACCGCCCCGGCGGAGAGCTTCCTGCCGCCGCGGACGCCGCTGGAGGAGACCCTGGCCGGAATCTGGGAGGAGGTGCTCGGCCTGCCGCGGGTGGGTACCGAAGACGATTTCTTCGCGTTGGGAGGGCACTCCCTCTCCGCCACCCGGGCGACCGCCCGGATCCGGAGCCTGCTCGGCGTCGAGCTGCGGCCGCGCGCGCTGTTCGATGCGCCGACGGTCTCTGGCTGGCGGCGCGGATTGCGGCCGGCGGCGCCGCCGGGCGGGGGAACGAGTCGCCCGTGCTCGTACCCGCGCCGCGGGTCAGCCGCGGCCTGCCCCTCTCCTTCGCGCGAGCCGGCTATGGCTGTTGGACCGGCTACAGCCCGGCTCGTCGCTTTACAACGAGCCCCAGTCCCTGGCCCTCGGCGGCGATCTCGTCCCGGCCGCCCTCGCGGCGGCGCTGGGAGAGATCGTGCGGCGTCACGAGGTGCTGCGGACCCGTTTCGCCGAGGCGACGGGCCAGCCGGGGCCGGTGATCAAGCCGGCCGCCCCCTTCGCCCTGCCGCTGGTGGATCTCCGGACGTTGCCCGGCGGGCGGCGC
>CAVZUZ010000003.1:0-45435 GCA_963778565.1 Thermoanaerobaculaceae bacterium
CACCCGGAGGAGAGGCTTTCCGGCCCTCCGGAGGCCGTCCAGATGGGCGTCAGCGGCGGGGACCAACCCTCCGGAGAAGCTTCTCGATCGCCGCGAATTCCGGAGCCGGCGAAACACATCGCGCTCTCCACCATCAGCCGCCCTCCACAGCTCCTCCCCTTTATACAGTCGCTCCGGGGGCCTCTTTCGGGGCGGCCGAGGGGAAGGCTCGACCGCAAGGGCCCTGAAAAGCACGGCCTCCAGCCCGGGTGCCCTGTTCCCGCGTTGCCACCAGCCGCGGGTCGCCGCGACGCATCGCGGGCACCCGGTCAGCAGGTGGCGGACGACGCGGCGCGCATCTTCCCCGGGCAGCTCGCCGCGCACGAAAGACTCGAGCTTGCGTGGCTCGGGATGGTCGTGTACGCCCGCAAGCGTCGGGTCGAGCTCTTCCGATTCCATAAGAGAAATCGTAAAATCAGGACAGGCTGAAATGCTACTAAGGGTAGGGGTGAAATTTCCCCGAAACGGTACAACGAGAGCGCCGGCGGGAACGGCGGTTGCGTCAGGGCGGAATCAAGCACAGAATCCCCTGTCACTCTTGAAGTCTGAAAAGCACTCCTGCCTGGTAGAGGAATGGCCCACTACTTCCGCTCGCTGATCATCTCGATCCTGGCTCTATGGGAGGGACTGAGCCAGAAGGAGATCGGTGCCGGCGCCGGCATTGCGCAAAAGCGGGTCTCGCGCATTCTCGGCGGTCCGGAGATCGAGGACGAGGTCTTCGAGCGGCTGCTGGCCGCCGTCAAGGCCCGCCCGGCCAAGGTCCTCACCGTAACCGGGTGCCTCGAAGCCCTGGAGGCTATCGAGCGGGCCGGCGGATTCACCGAGGAAGAGCTGGTCGAAATCGAGACGGAGGTGCTGGGTGCCGCGCGCCTGATCCGCGAGGGGCTGATGGAGGCCCTCCGCCGCTCCCGGCCTGCGTCGGCAGTCGCAGCGGAGTCGCGACCGGCGGCGGTGGCAGAGGACGTCGAGGAGCTTCAACGCTGGCTCCTCTGCGAGGCCGTCTGCGAGCAGTCGGTGCGGGAGGCGTCGCGCGACATCGACGGCGCCGCCGCCTTGGCGCGGCTTGCCCGCGAGATCGCCGAGCGGGCGCGGGGGCCGGAGGGTGCGCGCCTCCAGGGCTACGCGGCGGCGTTTGAGTCCAACGTCCTGCGGGTGAGCGACGAGCTGAACGCTGCGGAGATCGGCTTCATGGAGGCCCAACGCCTGTGGCGTTCCGGCTCCGACCCCTTCGGCGTGCTCGACCCCGGCAGGCTGCCGGACTTGGAGGCTTCCCTACGGCGGGAACAGCGCCGGTTCCCTGAGGCCTTGGCCCTCCTCGACGAAGCCGTGGCGGCGGGCCGGGCTCCGGAGCGCGCCCTAGTCAACAAGGCCTTCACCTTGGAGGTGATGGGCGAATACGAGAGCGCGATCGAGATCCTCCTTCAGGCCGCTCCGAACATCGATCAATATAGCGAGCCGCGCCTGAAGAGCGTCCTGCTCTTCAATCTCGCCGTCCTGCTCTGCCACGTAGAGCGCCCAGCCGAGGCTACCGAGTTGGTGCCGCGGGTGCGCGCTCTCGCCGCAGGGATGGGAGACGAGATCGATCTGGTTCGGCTGATCTGGCTGGAGGGCCGTGTCGCCGCCGGGCAAGGGCGGGCCCAAGAAGCGCGGCGGCGGCTGGCGACGGCCCGGCAGGAATTCGCCGCCCGCGGAATGGCCTACGACGTGGCCTTGGCGCTGCTGGAGGAGGCGGTGATGCTGCTGGAGAAGGGGCAGACGGCCGAGGTCAAAGCGCTTGCCCCGGAGCTGGCCGCGGTCTTCGAGTCCAAGGGAGTCCAGCGGGAGGCTCTGGCCGCCTTGCGACTCTTCTACGAAGTCGCCGAGCGCGAGGAGGCGACGGCCGAGTTGGGCCGGCGCGTCCTGCGCTTCCTCTTCAGAGCTCGTTACGATCGGGGACTCTGTTTCGAGTTATGAGCCGTGCGGGCAACCGTTCGGATCGAGCCCGCAACCCGAATCCGTCTGTGACTGGGGGGCAGCCGTCTTGCAGAGGCCGTCGGGATCCAATCCGCAGCCGCTCTTGGTGGGTGGCTCGTCCCAGAGCGACGAGAGAAGCCTCGAGAGCGGCTCAAGGAGGCCGGGTTGGGTGGCGGTCCAGCTCGATGCGGCGATGGCGAGGGCAACGAGTGTGCGGCGCATGGCAGGGTCTCCAGCGCGGCCCCGGCGGCGAGCCTCCCTGGCCCGCGCGGACCGCGCTCGTCCTTCAGGTACCTGAGACCTGAGCTTAGGTGAAAATTCACCTCTTTGCTTAGTGGGGAAGGCATGAGAAGAAAGAACGTCCAGGCGCGCCTGCTGCGGGCGCTCTCCGGCAAGACGCAAGAGCAGACCGCCGAGGAGGTCGGCGTGACCCCCGCGATGATCGCCCAGATCGAGTTGGACAAGGTCGAGCCCGGCGCCGAGACGCTGGCGGGACTGGCCGGGACGGCTGATCTGACGGTGCGCGATGCGGACGAGATTTTGCGCCTGGCGGAGACCCTCCGCCGCTCCCGCCGGTGGCGAGACCCGGCCGCCGAGGCTGTCACCCACGAGCTGGCGGAGAGGCTCCGCTCCCACCTCTCCAGGGCTTGGCGGCGCCTCTCGTCGCTTCAGCTACCGGAGACCGCGCCCACAGCCGAGGCCCACCGCCGGGAGGATGGGATGCGCGAGCGGCTGGAGAGCGTCATGGCGGAGTCGCGGCCGGCGGGGCCGGTGGCCGAGGAGCTCCAGCGATGGCTCCTCTGCGAGGCCGTCTGCGAGCAGTCGGTGCGCGAGGCGTCGCGCGACATCGACAGCGCGGCGGCCTTGGCGCGGCTCGCCCGTGAGATCGCCGAGCGGGCACGCGGGCCGGAGGGTAACCGCCTCCGGGGTTACGCCGCCGCGCACGAGGCCAACATCCTGTGCGTCGCCGGCGAGTGGAAGTCGGCGGAAGCCGGCCTTCAGGAAGCCAAGCGCCTATGGCAATCCGGCTCCGACCCCTACGACGTGCTCGACCCGGAGAGGCTGCTTGAGATCGAGGCCTCGTTGTGCAGAGGACAGCGCCCCGGAGCTGGCCGCGGTCTTCGAGTCCAAGGGAGTCCATCGCGAGGCCTTGGCCGCTCTGCGGCGGCCGGCCATGAAGTGGAGGATGGAGTTGTATCGAGACGCCATGAGCCCGGAGGGCGGCAGACTCCTAGCCCAGGGCGTCAGCCCTGGGTACGGCGACGCGTTGACCCAACCGAACCCCGTCAGGGGTGACACCGTGCCACCCCTGACGGGGTTCGTACAATCCGTTTCCGCCGGTTCCCAGGGCTGACGCCCTGGGCTAGGAGTCTGCCGCCCTCCGGGCTCGCGGGCGTCGCTTTTGCGCCCCTAGGAGCATAGGCATACAGCGCAGGCCAGGAACTGGACTGGACGGGCAAGGAGTTGGCCCGCGCAGAAAAGGACCTCGCCTGCCCAGGCAAGGAGCTTGCCCCGCCAGGCAGAGAGCTTGCCCCGACGGGCGAGGATCGCGCCCGACCGGGCGAGGAGCGTGCCCGACCGGGCGAGGAGCGCGCCTGACCGGGCGAGGAGCTTGCCCGCACGGGCGAGGAGCTAAACTGGGCAGGCGAGGAGTCTGCCCCCACAGGCGAGGAGCTTTACTGGACGGGCAAGGTCACGGCGCCAGCGGCCGCGAGAGCACGCAGGCGTTGATCCCTCCGATGCCCATGGAGAGCTTTCCCGCGACGCCGCGCGAGGCCGGGCAGGGCTCGTCGAACACGTAGGCTTCGTGGATGCCGGCGATCTCCCGGTTGAGCTCGCCGCGCTCGAGCGGCGTCGGGAAGATGAAGCCGCGCTCGTAACCGAGGTACTGCGCCGTCAGCTCCCAGCCGCCGCCGGCGGACATGCCGTGGCCGAAGGTGCCCTTGCGGGCCGTCACCAGCACGGAATCCGGAACGAGCCCGCGCAGCGTCTCCACCTCGCGGAAATCGCCCGGGGTGGCGGTGGCGTGGAGGTCCCAGGTGGCGATCTCCTCCGGCCGGACGCCGGACTCCGCGAAGGCCTGCCGCATCGCCGCGGTCGGGCCGTGGATCGAGGGGGTGATGATGTGGTCGGCGTCCGAGCTGACGCCCACCGCCACCGGCTCCATGCCGAGCGGCCGGAAGCCCTGCGCCGTCATGTGCTCCAGGTCGCCCAGGATCCACAGCACCGCGCCGCCGGCCACGTGCGTGCCCCGCAGGCCGGTCAGAGGCTTCGAGACGGCGGCGTCCGCCGAGATCACCCGGGCGGCATAGAAGGCGCCGACGGAGAGCGCCATCGGCGGCGGATCGGTCGCTCCGATGACCACGGCCTTGGCCTCGCCGCGGCGGATGGCGTCCATCCCCAGCTTCAGGCAGACGCCGAAGGTCGAGCAGGCCGCCACCGGCGCGAAGGCCAGGCCCGTGATGTGGCCGAGCATCGTGATCTGGGCCGCCGGCGTGTTCCAGATGTTCCACACCAGGTTGGGTGAGACCGATTGCCAGGGGGGCGTGGGCTCGCCCCACCTCTCGTGCAGGGCCCGCAGGCGGCGCTGCTTCTCCTTGAGCACGCTCACCTTGCCCTTCTCGATGTCCCCCTGCACGTTGAGGCCTTCGATCTCGGCGAGCTCGTGCAGGTAGGCGTGGAGCTCCGGCGCACCGGCCGCCCAGTGGTGCCACCAGGCCGCCTCGGCGTCGTACCGCTCGTCCGGATCGGAGATCGTCGCCGGGTCCGGCGGCATGCCTTCCTCCGCCTCGGCGCCCCGGGCCCGATGCTCCTTCAGGGCGGGATTGCGCTCGGCCCAGAAACGGTCCCACCGCCGCTGTCCGCGGTCGAGCGCCCGCGTCTGCTCGGCCACCGTCTGCACGCAGCCGATGCCGGTGCCCAGGTAGACGTGGGCGGCGGAGCCCAGGCGCCGCAGCTCCTGCTCGATACCCGGGTTCTGCTCCAGCGCCTGGATGAAGGAGCCGATCGCGTAGTGCACCGGCAGCTCCATCTTGTCCTCGAGCTGATGGAAGCGGGCCGGCGGGAAGCGCTCGGCGATCCAGCCGCGGTAGTCGGCGAAGGAGAACTCGGGCACGCCGACCAGGAAGTTGTCGGGCCCGAAGCCGTTGAAGGGCTCGAGCCAGCTCGTGGAGCACGCGAGGTTCGCCGCGAACCTCGCGATATTGGGCGAGCGGGGCGCGACGATGCCCCAACCGAAGATTCCGACTCTGCGCAAGGAAATCCCTCCCTGAAACCCGGGATTCTGCCACAGGCGGGGCCTGGTGAGAGGAGTTCTTTCGCGGCGGATGGTGGCTCAGTTTGCTCGTGGACTACCCCGGTCCTGCCCTCCGAAACCTCACCCCCCGGCCACTCTCCCTGACGGGAGAGGGGCCGGAACACCTCTGTCTTTCTTGCTGTCTCCCCCTCTCCGGTTACGGAGAGGGGGCCGGGGGGTGAGGCTTCGGAGGGCAGGACCGTACGCAGTCCGCAGGCCAACTGAACCCTTACGGAGCGTGGCCGCGCCGCTCCAGGAAGCTCTGCGCCAGCAGACCCAGGCTGACCGCGCCCAGGGCCGCGCCGAGCTTGTCGCGGGTTCCCAGCCGGCGACCGCTCCGGCCATCACCCTGCAGAGCGGGGACGCCATCCGCCTCTTCAGGGACGCGGTTCTTCAAGTCTTTGGCGCCCTCCCGGCGGAGCTTCGAGGTGGCCTCCGCCACCAGCCCGCGGGTACGGTTGCCGAGGTCCCGCGAGGTCTTGCGGCACGCTTCGCCGCCCTTCCTCAGGGCGTGGATGGCTTTGTCGCGGACCACGGCCCGGCGGCGGCGGCCGCCCTGAGGATCGAGCAGATACATGAGGCCGGCCCCCAACCCGACGCCGAGGGCGGTGCTCCCGGCCAAGGTCCATTTGTCTCTGTTCATACTTGCCTCCTTCCGGTCCAAAAGGCCTGGGCCGAGAGTGTGTCCGGTCAGCGTTGCGGGCTAGTAAGGCCCCGGGCCAGCAGGCCCAGGCTGATGGCGCCAAGCGACGCGCCGACCCCGGTCAAGTTTCGGCGCAGGCTCCGCGGCACGCCCCGGCCGTTGCCCAGGAGGGCCAGGTCTTCCCAGTGGAGCTTCGAGGCCTGCGCCATCAGCCCGCGGGTGCGCTTGCCGAGATCCTTCGAGGTCTTGCGGGCCACTTTGGCGCCCTGACGCAGAGTATGGACCGCCTTGTCGCGGGCGAGAGCCCGGCGGCGGCGGCCAGCCTTGGGATCGAGCAGGAACATGAGACCGGCGCCGAGACCAGCGCCCAGCGCGCCGAGACCGGCGCTCCCCAAGAGACCCAGCTTGTGTCGATGCATACTGCCTCCTTTCACTTGAGGGGGAGCCGTCGGAGAAGCGCGAAACAGTCGGCACAGGGAAAACGGCGAAGGTCGCGATGCCTGCTCTCGGAGCGCTTTTCCGGCGGACCCTTTTTTCAAAACGGTTCGCGGGCACAGGGGAGACACCCCCGCACCCGCGAATTCCAGGATGCAAGCGCTGTACCGGCTTTCCTACTGCTCGGCGATCTCGACGCCGCCGTTGGTGGTGCGGATGTACAGCTTGCCGCCGCCGCCGTTGATGTCGCCGCGGAGGCTGCGCTTGCCGGGCTGACCGCCATCGACGGCGAAGTCGCTCTGCACCCGGCCGTTGGTGGTGGCGGCGTCGATCGACAGCCGGGCGTCGCGGGGCAGGCGCAGGGAGACCCGGCCGTTGGTGGTGGCGAAGCGCAGGTCGCTGCCGTCGGGAAGGTCCATCAGCTCGGCGTCGATGGAGCCGTTGGTGGTGGCGGCGCGCAAAGCTCCGGCCGACCGGCGGACGTCGATGCCGCCGTTGACCGTCGACAGATTCAGGTCTCCCTGGACATCGGTCACGACGATCGGACCGTTGATCGTCTCCATCCGCCCTCTGCCGCGGGTTCCGGTCACCGTCAGGCCGCCGTTGACGTTCTCGAGATCGAGCGCGGCGCGGCGCGGCACGTGGAGGCGGTAGGTGACGCCGACGCTCGCGTCGTTGCCGAACAGCCAGTCGAGGAAGCCGTTCTCCCGCTTCGGCGTCTTGGTCTCGATCCGCAGGCCCTTGGCGTCCTGGGTGACGTCGATCCGCACCAGGCCCATGATCTTCCGCGCCTCGGCGTCGCTGCCCGCCTTGACCCGCTTCTCGGCTTCGATCTTGACCTCGTCGCGGTCCCAGGCCTCGAGGGTCACGGCGCCGTTGACGTTGGCGAGCCGGATCTCGGAGCCGGGCCGGAGCGGAACGGTGCGGGAAAACGGTACCTTCAACGTGGCCGCCTCGGCGATCGCCGCCACGAGGAGCGAGCCCACGAGGAGCGGGAGAATCCTGCGGAGCTTCGGGGTAGGCATGGGGGAATCCCTCCTTTTCTTCTCCTTTCCCTTACGGATGAGAGCCGGGAAAGGTTCCAGGATTGCTCCTCGGCCCTCAAGGACTAAAGGGACAGCAAGGACCTTCAAGACGAGAAACATGTCAATTCACCTCCCGTCCTTGAAGTCCTGGCTGTCCTTTGGGTCCTTGGTTTCCGCGGCAAAGCGACCAAGTACAATGAACCGGGAGGTTATGCGCACCGTGCCGGGACGACAAACCACAGACGATCTCGAGCTGATGCTCGAGGTGATGCCCCCGGCGGTACGCTCGACGATCGAGGCGCACCCGCGGCGGGGCGAGCTGCTCGAGCTGGTCCTCGACCTCGGCCGGCTGCCCGAAGCCCGCTTTCCCGACGGCGGCGAGCAGCTCTCCGAGGAGCCGGTGAGCCGCGACGACATCGCCTACGTGGTGGAGCGCATCGGCCGCTTCGGCAAGGACAACCGGGCCGGCATCGAGCGCACCCTTCACCGCATCTCGGCGATCCGTAACCGGGTGGGGGACGCCGTCGGCCTGACCTGCCGGGTCGGCCGCGCCGTCTTCGGCACCGTGGACATCCTGCGCGACGTGATCGAGGACGGCCAGTCGATCCTGTTGCTCGGCCGGCCCGGCGTCGGCAAGACGACCATCCTGCGCGAGGCGGCGCGGGTGCTGGCCGACGACGTCAACCAGCGGGTGATCGTGGTGGACACCTCGAACGAGATCGCCGGCGACGGCGACGTGCCGCATCCCGGCATCGGGAGAGCCCGGCGCATGCAGGTGCCGTCGCCCGACGAGCAGCACGCGGTGATGATCGAGGCGGTCGAGAACCACATGCCGCAGGTGATCGTGATCGACGAGATCGGCACCGCGGCCGAGGCCCTGGCGGCGCGCACCATCGCCGAGCGGGGCGTGCAGCTCATCGCCACCGCCCACGGCAATACGCTGGACAACCTGCTGCAGAACCCCACCCTGTCGGATCTCGTGGGCGGCATCCAGGCCGTCACTCTCTCCGACGAGGAGGCGCGGCGGCGGGGCACCCAGAAGACCGTCCTCGAGCGCAAGGCGCCGCCCACCTTCGACGTGCTGATCGAGATCCAGGACCGGGACCGCCTGGCCGTGCACCACGACGTGGCCGAGGTGGTGGACCGCTTCCTGCGCGACATCCCTCCCCGGCCGGAGCTGCGGACACGGACGGCGGCCGGAGCGGTGGAGATCCGCAAGGCCGGGCCCGCCAGACCCGAGCGTGCGGCGGCGCGCCCGCGGCCGGCCCCTATTGTCTCGCCCTGGTTCGCGGCGCCGGTCGCCGAAGAAGGCGAGACGGAGGAGCCCGGAGCCGCGCCCGACCCGCCGCCCAGGGTGCTCCGCGGCAAGACCGTGCGCATCTTCCCTTACGCCGTCAGCAAAGCGAAGCTGGAGCGCGCCCTGCGCAAGTTCCGCGTCTCGGCCTACCTGGTGGACGACCTCGAAGACGCGGACATGGTGGTGACCCTGAAGTCGCAGGAGCGGCGCCAACCCCGGCGCCTGCGCGACGCCCACGCCCGCGGCATTCCGTTCTACGTGGTGCGGAGCAACACCATCGTCCAGATGGAGAACTTTCTGCGCGCCGTCTTCGGCGTCGACGACCACCTGGCCGGCGACGAGGCGGCGCTGCGCGAGGTCGAGGAGGCGATCGACGCGGCCCTGGAGCAGGGCCAGCCCGTCGAGCTGACGCCGCAGAACAACCACCTGCGGCGGCTCCAGCACCAGGTCATCGAGCGCTACGGCCTGACCTCGGAGAGCCGGGGCGAGGAGCCGTATCGGCGGGTGGTGATCTACCCGGGGTGAAACCGAAACGCTCCCCTGCAACCTTCCGCCCTCCCCTTGCGTATCTGCCATCAGAGTGATATCACTCTGGTATCCAAAGAAAGGGAGATACGACACCATGATCCGTGAAAAGGCGTACAACGGCAGCTCGGGCCTCGGAATGCTGCTGCTGTTCCTGGCCCTGTTCCTCCTCTCCTGCTTCTGGCTGGTCTCGGCCATCCGCGCGGGGATGGCGCTCGGGGTGGTCGGCGCGGTGCTGCTGATGATCGCGTCGCTCGTCGGGCTGTGCGGGCTGTTCATCGTCAACCCCAACGAGGGCAAGGTGTTGCAGCTCTTCGGCGACTATCGCGGCACGGCCCGGACGCCGGGTCTGCGCTGGGCCAACCCGTTCTACAGCAAGAGGAAGGTCTCGGTGCGCACCCGCAACTTCGAGACCGGCAAGCTCAAGGTCAACGACAAGGCCGGCAACCCGGTCGAGATCGCGGCCGTCGTGGTGTGGAAGGTGGTGGACACCGCCGAGGCCCTGTTCAACGTCGACGACTACATCAACTTCGTCCACGTGCAGAGCGAGTCGGCGCTGCGCAACCTCGCCACGCACTACGCCTACGTGGCCGACGGTGAGGGCGACATGGCCCTGTCGAGCCATACGTCGGAGATCTCCGGGGGCCTGGCCAAGGAGATCCAGGAGCGCCTGGAGCAGGCCGGGGTCAACGTCCTGGAGGCGCGCATCAGCCACCTCGCCTACTCGCCCGAGATCGCGTCGGCGATGTTGCAGCGCCAGCAGGCGAGCGCCGTCGTGGCCGCCCGCTTCAAGATCGTCGAGGGCGCCGTGGGCATGGTGGAGCACGCCCTGCAGATGCTCGCCGAGAAGGGAGTCATCGAGCTGGACGGCGAGCGCAAGGCCGCCATGGTGAGCAACCTGCTGGTGGTGCTCTGCGGCGACCGCCATCCCCAGCCGGTGATCAACGCCGGCAGCCTCTACCACTAAGGAACGGCTTTGGCGGAGCGGAAGAACTACCCGCTGCGGCTCGACCCGGAGGTCTACGAGGCCATCCGGGTCTGGGCCGACGACGAGCTGCGCAGCGTCAACGCGCAGATCGAGTTCCTCCTGGCGCGCGCCCTGCGGGAGGCCGGGCGCGCGCCGAAGGGGCCGAAGAAGAAGAAGTAGAACGACCTCAGCGATCCGGCCCTCCTCGCCCGGCGCTTCCGCGCCGGGCTATCGAAACGTCGCCCTGAGGGCGATGGCCGTGGCGTTTCGTCGCTTCAGAGAAGCGACGTCTCGGTAGCCCGCGGCGGAAGCCGTGGGCTGAGGCTCCCCGGAGCCATCCCAACATCCGAATCGGCCCTGCATAGAAAAAGGGCGGGGACAAGCCCCGCCCCTACGTAGCCTGCTGTATTACGGTCTTCCGTCTACACCCGCCGCCGGCGCAGGGCCACCAGCGCGCCGCTCGCCAGCAGGAGGGCCAGCACCGCGAGCCCGAACGTCGACAGCGCCGGAATCTCGAGCTGATCGAGCACCACGAAGGCGGTCGGATCGGAGGCTCCTCCCGCCGCCGGATCGTCGGTGAGGATCGTCGATTCGTTGGTGCCGTTGCCGTCGGCGTCGAAGTTGATGGTCCCCTGGTTGGTGATGGTCTGACCCCCGGCGCCGTTGTTGATGACGGCGTTGATCGTGATCGTCACCGAACCGCCGTTGGCGGCGATGGTGCCGTTCCAGGTCACCGTGTTCGTCCCGGTGTCGGCGTTCGGCACGCCGGAGCTCGCGGTGGCGCTGACCAGGGTCAACGACGAGGGCAGCACGTCGATGAACTCGTCGCCCGGATTGTCGAGCTGCGTGTTGGCGCTGGGGTTGGAGATCGTCACCGTGTACGTGATCGATCCGCCCTCCTGGAAGGAGCCGCTGACGGTCTTGCTGTGCGTGCCGATCGAAGCCGGCGAGACCACGACGAAAGTGGTCGGATCGGCAGCGCCGCCCTGGCCCGGATCGTCGGTGAGGTTGGCGGCCTCGTTGGTGCCGTCGCCGTTGTTGTCGTGGTTGACCGTGCCCTGGTTGCTGACGGTCTGCAGCGCCGTGCCGGCGTTGATGGTGGCGGTGATCGTGATGGTCACCGAGCCGCTGGCAGGAATCGAGCCGTCCCAGTTCACGATGTTTCCAAGGTTGGAGAAGGTCCCCGGGCTGGCGCCGTCGGTGGCGCTCACCAGGGTGAGCTGCGAGGGCAGCGTGTCGGTGAACTCGAAGCCTGGGTTGTCCTGCTGGTCGAAGCTGCCGGTGTTGGGGATGGTGACCGTGTAGGTGACCGTTCCGCCTTCGATGAAGCTGCCGCTGACCGTCTTGGTGATGGTGCCGATCACCGAGGGTGAGAGCACGGTCACGACGTCGCTGTCCGTATTGTCGGGCAGGTTCGGATCGAACGCCTTGAAGGCGCGGCTCAGGGACTTGGTCGAGACGGTGCTGGCGGTGTTGGTCAGCACGCCCGCCATGTTCGGCGCCGTGATCGAGTACTGCAGCGTGTGCGTCACGCCGGGCCCGAGGCTGGAGATCTTCCAGGTGCCCGTCGGCGCCGGGGTGAAGACGCCGTCCGTGGCGGTGGCGCCGCCCGCGGTCACCGCCACCGGGCTGAAGCTCTCGCTGGTGGTCAACGCGTAGGCCGGGTCGTCGCCGTTGTTGGTGACGGTGACCGTCCAGTTGACGGTGCCACCCGGGTTCACGGTCGCCGCGCTGGTGCGCGTGACGGTGACCGCGAGGTCGGCCGTGCGCGGCGCCTGCTTGCAGCTCTCGACCTGGTTGTCGGACGGATCCGGGTCGAGCGGCGAGCCGCCGGTGATCTGCGCCAGGTTGCAGAGCTCGTCGCTGATGTCGACGCTGACGACGATGTTGAGGACGGCGCTGGCGCCGTTGGCGAGGGCTCCCACCGTCCAGATGCCGAGGGCCGGGTTGTAGGCGCCGGCGCCATCGTCGGAAATGTACGTCGTGCCCAGGGGCGGGAAGTCGTCGACCTCGACGCCGGTGGCGTTGTTGGGCCCGTTGTTGGTGACGGTGAGCGTATAGGTGAGGTTCTGGCCGACGTTCGGGCTGGCCGGGGAGGCCGTCTTGGTAATCGACAGGTCGGCCCGCTGCGCGGTGTCGAGAACCACCACCTCGGCGCGGGTGCCTGCGGTGTTGTGGTGGTGCAGCAGCAGCGCTCCCAGCGAACCGTTGGTGGTCATGTTGGCGGTGTTCACGGTGACTGGAATGGAGGCGCCGTTGAGGTCCTGGAGCAGGGTGGCGCCGCTGAAGTTGAGGCCCGGCGCCGCCCAGTTGAAGAAGAACGGACCGGCGACGCTGTCGAAGAAGGTGCCGGCCGCGGGGGAGCAATGGTCGTTGGCCCCGACGCTGCGGGCGCAGGCGCTGCCGCCGGGGCAGGTGACGACCTTCCAGCGGAACGTCGTGTCGCCGCCGGCAAAGCCGAGGACCGAAGGCACCATCGGCAGGAACATCACGTTGTTGAGCAGGTGCGCCGAGTCGAACAGGGCTGGAGCCTGAAGGTTCGGCTGAATGGGCGGCAAGGTGAGCGAGGTCGCGCCGGTCGTCAGGTTGCGGAAGCCGACGATGTAGGTGTCCTGCGGCGAGGTCGAGCCGCCCAGCGTGCCGCCGTTGGAGTTGAAGATCAGGAAGTCGTAGGTGCCGTCCTCGTTGTTGTCGATGCAGACGTTGACCGACATTTCATTGGGAGAGGACCAGTCGCCGACGGTGGAGATGCCGAACATCAGCATCGTACCGTTCCACGACACGCCGGCGTACTGGATGTCGGCGTAGGGCGGTGCGCTCGACGGATTGGCGGGAGAAACCGCCTGCAGCTCGAACGGGCTCACCAGCGAAACCTCGTCGGTGGGGAAGACGCCGGTGCAGGTCGAGCCGGAGGGCGCGCCGGTGCAGACGCCGGTGCCGCTCAGCGGGATGCTCGTCGCGGCGGCGGTAATGGTGTCGGGGGCGGTCATCGCCGATGCGGGCCGGCTCCCCATGTAAACCGGCACCCGCAGCTTGAGGTTGCCGGCCTGCTCGAAGGTGACGAAAGCCGACTCCTCGGTGAGCCAGGCGCGGCTGACCGGGCCGGTCGCGGTGCCGACCGCGCCGGCCGGCAACTGCGTGGCGGTCACCAGCGGGTCGCGGCTGTGATCCATCAGGGAGGCGTCGGCGTCCATGCGGACGTCGATCTCCACGGTATCGCCCGCCGGCACGGTGACGCTGCTGCCACCCGGGAGCGAGAAGCCGACGCCCGGCGAATCGACGACGGTGTCGATGGCGAGGTCGTAGGTCTGGCTCGTCGTGCCGTGGTTGACGATGCGGAGCTTGTGAATGTCGTTGACGACGCCGAAGACCTCGCTGTCGTAGGAGACGTTGACCACGCCCTGGAGATCGGTGTCCATGGAAATCACGTTGCCCGTCGCCGAGGCGGCCGGCACCACGCGCCCGGCGCCGACGCGGCTCGCGCTGTGCCGCGGCCCCGTGTCGTCGTGGTCGTTGTAGACGTTCTCGGTGGCGTAGTTCATCGCCAGAGCCTTGAGCTCCTCGACCGTCCACAGGGGGTGGAGCTGCCGCAGCAGGGCCATGATGCCCGCCATGTGCGGGGCCGCCATCGAGGTGCCCGAGAGGTTGAGGACCTGGTTCGCCAGGCCGGTGAGGAAGCCGGTCGCGTTGGGGGTGATGCACCCCTGCGCGGCCGCCGTGCAGGTGATGCCGGTCTGCACCGAGTTGATGAACAGGCCCGGCGCCGCGATGTCCGGCTTGAGTCGCACCGGCGAGGAGGCGCGCCGCGGGCCGCGCGAGGTGAAGGCGGCGACGATGTCCGCCGCCGACCAGATGGTCACGTTGAGGGTCGCGATGTTGGTCCTCATCGTGGTGCCGTCGGCGTTGGTCACCATCACGGCGGGGACGGTGATCGTCTCGTCGAAGCCGGCCATGTTGCCGAAGGCGCCGGCCGCGCTGTTGTGGATGATCACCCCTGTCGCCCCGGCGTTCTGGGCGTTCTTCACCTTGACCGCGAAACCGCAGGTGCCGCGGTCGATGATGGCGATGTTGCCCGCCACGGCGGCGGCGTTGGTCAACGCCGAGCAACCGTCGGTGGTGAGCGGCCCCGCCCCGTCGGCCGGGTCGAGGGCGGCGATGACGTTGCCCGTCAATCCGCCGGGCGGCGGCTGCGGTCCGTCGGCGAACGCCGCGGCCGTGCCGGTCTGGTAGTTGCCGGCGATCCCTGCCGGGGTGTTGACGCGCAGCGTCCCGAAGGCGCCGAAGGAGATGCCGCTGTCGGTCGAGGCCGCGGTGCTCAGCACGCGGGTGCCGGCGCCCGGCGAGCCGGTGACGAAGAAGGTGTCGCCGGAGTTGCCCGCCGAAGCCACGACGATGACGCCGATGGCGGCGGCGTTGTCGGAGGCGATCGCCGAGGAGTTGAACCGGCTGCCGTAGTTGGAGCCGAGCGACATGTTGATGACGTCGAGGTGGTCCGAGAGGTCGTTGTCGTTGTTGGGATCCATCGCCCAGTCGATGCCGGAGGTGGTGAAGGCGGTGGCGCCGCCGCAGCCGAAGACGCGCAAGGCGTAGACCAGCGCCCTGGGCGCCGTTCCCGGCCCGACCTTGAGCACCTTGAGGGCCGGCACGGCGGCCGGCGTGTAGGGGCCGGCATAGGCGACGCCGGCGGAGGTGACGCCGAATCCGGCCGCGGTGCCGGCCACGTGGCTGCCGTGGCCGAGGCAGTCCATCGGGTTGGCGTCGGGCGTCGGGACCGGCACGGTGCCCGCGTTGTAGGCGTCGCCGACGAAGTCCGTGCCGCCCACCACCTTGGCCGTGGGATAACTGCCGAAGGCCCCAGTGCCCAGCGTCGTGAAGATCCCGGTGTCCGTCCTCTCCCCTGTGTAATCAGCCATCACGCCCGTACCGCCGAAGTCGGGATGCAGGTAGTCGACGCCCGAGTCGATGATGCCGATGCTGATGCCGGTGCCGTCGGCGTTGAGCGCGAGGCCGAGGCTGGCGACCGCATCCCACACCTGCGGCGTGCCGAGGAAGGGCACGCTCGTCGAGTTGTTGGGGTAGTCGAGATCGATGGGCCGCACGCTGCGCACCCCGGGTATCCCGCGGATGTCCCTCATCTGCTCCGCGGAGACGAGGACGGCGATGCCGTTGAAGGCCCGGTGGACGCGGTAGAGCTCGACCGCGTCGGGGGTCACCGCCGGCAGCGCGGCGGCAACCCGTTCCTGCTCGTCGAGCACGATGCCGGCGTGGGCGACGGCGGCCGCTCCCGCTTCGGCCTCGATCGCCCGGCGGTCGGCCGCGGAGAGAGAACGCCCGGCCGCCCGCGTCTCGAGGACGTTGGCGTAGATGCGCGCCGTCGGCAGTTGCGTCAGCTCGATCATGACGGCGATCGGGCCCTCCGCGGCTGGCGGCGCGTCAGGCAATTCGACCGCCTCGTACCGCACCTGCATCGCGACGGCCCGGGAACCGATTCCCAAGAGGGTCAGCATGGACAGCAAAACCGCCGGCACCAGGAGCCGGCTCCACGATCGGACTCTCGACACGGACATGATGGATCCCTCCCTGGGAAGTATGAGTCCTCGGATCCTCGATCCGAGTTCAACCGACCGCCAAAAATCTCGTGGCACGATCGATTTAGGACGCTCAACTGATGAACGAACTTGAGAATCCTACTCCAAAAGATCCGGACGTCAAGGAGGCAAGCGGAGGTGTTCCGGAAACTGCCGGCGGGGCGATCCCCAGGTCTCTACAGCCAGCCCTTCTGCCGGGCGATGCGGGCGGCCTCGACGCGGTTGGCGGCGCCGAGCTTGCTGATGGCCTCGGAAAGATAGTTGCGGACGGTCCCCTCGGAGAGGTGGAGCTCGGAGGCGATGCGGGCGCTGGCGTGGCCTTCGCCGGCCAGGCGCAGCACCTGGCGTTCGCGGTCGGTCAGCGGATCGGCTTCCTCCCAGGCCGCCGCGGCGAGCTCGGGATCGACGGCGCGGAGCCCCGAGTGGACCCGGCGGACGGCCTCGGCCAGCCGCTCGGCGGGAGAGTCCTTCAGCAGGTAGCCGGCGGCTCCGGCGTCCAGCGCCCGGCGGAGGTAACCGCTGCGGCCGAAGGTGGTCACGATCATCACCCGGGCCGTGCTACGCCGGCGTTTCAGCTCGGCGGCCAGCTCGAGGCCGGTCATGCGGGGCATCTCGATGTCGGTGAGCACCACGTCCGGCCGCGTCTTGTCGATCAGATCGAGAGCCTCCCGCCCGTCGCGGGCGCGGCCGACGACCTCGATGTCCGGTTCCAGCTCGAGGAGCGCCGCCAGGGCTCCCAGGACCATGCCCTGGTCCTCGGCGATGAGCACCCGGATCACGCCGAGGCCTCCACGCCGGCGGACTCGTCCGGCTCCGGAGCCGCCGGCGCCGCGCGCGGCAGGACGATGAGAAGGGACGTGCCCGTGCCGGCCCGGCGCTCGAGACGGCCGCCCAGCGCTTCCACCCGCTCGCGCATGGAGGCGAGGCCGATCCCTTCCGGCGCCGAGCCGCCGCGGCCGTCGTCGTGGACCTCCAGGCGGACCTCGCCGCCGGTCTGCTCCAGAGCGACACGGCAGATGCGGGCGTTGGCGTGGCGGATCACGTTGGTCACCGCCTCCCGCAAGGCGAGCGCGAGCACCGTCTCCTGGGCCGGCTGCAGGTCCAGCGGCGCCATGAAGTACTCCAGCTTGACGTCCGCCGCCTCCAGCGCCAGGCGCGCCCGGTCCAGCTCCTCCGGCATGCCGCCGGAACGGTAGCCGGCGACCGCGGTGCGCACCTCGCGCAAGGCTTCGCGGGAAATCCTCTCCACCTCGCGGATCTCGCGGCCGGCCCGCTCGGGATCGCGCTCGATCAGCTTGCCCGCCAGCTCCGCTTTCAGGGTGATGAGCGACAGCGTATGCCCCAACAGGTCGTGGAGGTCGCGGGCGATGCGCTCGCGCTCGGCCGTCTTCGCCAGATGCTCCACTTCCTCCTGCGCCATTCGCAGCTTGGCGTTGGCGCGCGAGACCTCCCGGAAGTGGAGGTTGATACCGCCGATCAGGATCGAGAACACGCCTGCGGGGAGCCAGAACCAGACGTGCAGGCGCAGCGCCCAGCTCAGCACCACCAAGGCCGCCATGAGAACCGCCAGCGCGACGACCGCTCGCCGCACGGGGCTCAGGTGGCCGAGGAAGGCCGCGGCGTAGATGATGAAGACGTTGGAGCCGGGGTTCGTGGGCGCGAACAGCGCGCCCAGCAAAGCGATGCCGGCGGCGCACGCGAGGAGCCCGGCGTTGTCCTCCCAATAGCCGCGGAAGTAGAAAAGGAGGAAAACGGCGGTGGCTGCCGCGTGCGCCGTCCACTCGCCGGGCGACGCGTCTCCGACGATCGGCTGGACCCAGAAGCCGAACAGGTAGATCAGCCAGGCGTACGGGGTCCAGCCGAGCTCCGGGATGTTGGGCAGGAGGCGCAGGCGCATCGTCTGCTCCCAGTCTAACCGAACGTCTTCCCTTCATCCCGCCGGTAGCCCGCCCAGGCGAGCAGCAGGCAGACGGCGGCGAAGACCGCCAGCACCGCGATACTCCGGGCGACCGGCTCGCCGCGGCCGAACCCGATGCGCCCCAGAGCGAGCTGCGCGAAGTGATAGGGAGGCAGCCAGGGCGCCAGCCGCTGGAGGAAGCTCGGCAGCATCTCGATGGGAAACCACATCCCCGACGCGAAGGCGGCCGGCAGATAGATCAGGTTGACCGTCGCCGGCGCGGAGTTGGGGCCCGCCCAATAACCGAGGGCGAGGCCGAACGCACCGAAAGGCAGGGCTCCCGCCACCAGCACGCCGGCGAGGGACAACCACGTCGCCGCCGGCAGTCGCACTCCGCCCGCGGTGGCGCCGGCGGTGAAGAGCAGCGTGACCAGAACGACCGCGAAGACGAGGCACGTCACCAGCTTGCCGAAGAGGTGGGCCAGCGGCGGCATCGGCGTCGCCCGCTTGAACAGCATCCACCCCTGGCCGCGCTCGATGGCGACGCCTACCCCAAAGCCGAAGAGGGCCACTCCCATCACGCCGAACGAGCCGTAGGTTGCGAGGAGATAGCGGGCGATGTCGAAGCCGCGGGCCGTGCGCTCGGCCATGGCGACGCCGAACAGGAGATAGAAAACCAGGGGGAACGCAAACATCGGCACCAGATAAGCAGGCATCCGCACCAGTTTGAGGAGCTCGTACTTGGCCTCCAGCGTGTAGATCCGTCCGAGGCTCCTCTGCGGGATCATCGTTTGGGTATTCATGCCGCCACCTCCTCTTTCTCCTCCGCCCCGGTCAAGGCGAGGAAAGCTTCTTCGAGATCGGCGCCCCGAACCTCCAACGCGGAGAGCCGGGGGTCGCGGCCCAGCAGCTCGCGGACCAGAGGCTCCGCCTCGGCCGCGAACAGCTCGGTCAGCTCGCCGTCGCGCCAGGCCCCCTGCACGCCGGGAAGCGCGGCGATCTCATCCAAAGACAGGGCCGTGCGGAAACGGACCTTGCGGCCCGCGGCCCGCGCCTTGATCTCCGCGGGGGTGCCTTCGGCGATGATCCGGCCGCGGTTGATCAGCACGATCCGGTCCGCCAGGGCGTCCGCCTCCTCCAGGTAATGGGTGGTCAACAGCACCGAGCGGCCCTGCGCGGCCTTCTCCTCGATGACACCCCAGAAGACGCGTCGGGACTCGACGTCCAGCCCCACCGTCGGCTCGTCGAGGAAGAGCAAATCGGGATCGCCGCACAGGGCGAGGGCGAAGAGCACCCGCTGGCGCTGCCCACCGGAAAGCTTGCCGAAGAGGCGCTCCTCCAGGCCCGCGAGCCCGGCGGCGGCCATCACATCGCGCCGCGGAAGGGGATGCGGGTAGTAGCTGGAGATCAGCTCCACGTGCTCCCTCACCTTGAGGGTTTCTGGGACCTTCGAGATCTGGAGCATGGCGCCAGTCCGCATCCGCGCCCCGGAGGCTCTTGGGATCGAGGCCGAACAGCCGCGTCTCGCCAGCGCTCGGCCGGATGAGCCCCAGGAGGAGCTGGACGGCGGTCGTCTTCCCGGCGCCGTTGGGGCCGAGCAGCGCCACCACCTCGCCGGGGCGGACGGTGAAATCGATGCCGGCGAGAGCCGTCACCGGCCCGTACCGTTTGACGGCCTGTCGCAGCTCGGCGACCGGTTGGCCGTCACCTTTCATTGTCAGTTTCATGGGTCCCTCCTTTCCTTCCACGGCGATTCTGGAAGGTCCTCGAGGACGAACCCAGGGAGGGATGTCAGGAGTTTGGGGTGACAGATGTCACGGAGACGCCACGTCGTCCCCATGGTCTGCGAAGGGATGTCGTAGCGGGTCTGTGGCGTCTCTACGGACCGTTGTTCAGCCGGTTGAGCGGAGTGGTTACGCCGAGGTCAGCTCCGCGATCTCCGTCTCGATCGCCTCCCAATCCTCCATCAGCTCCTCGATCTTGCCGGAGAGGGACTTCTGTTCGTTCTCGAGCTTCTTGACCTGGTCGCGGGAGGTGCGGTCGAAGAAGGTGGGATCGCAGAACATCTCGTTGATGGCGTGGATGCGCGACTCGGCCTGCTCGACGGCGGCCGTCACCTGGTCGCGCTTCTTGCTCAGCTCCTTCTGGCGCTGGTTGCGCCGGCGCTCGTCGGCCGGCGAGGCGTCCGCCTTGGCGGCGACGGCGGCCTTCTTCTTCTGCTCGCGCCGCATGCGCAGCACCGCCTCGGCGTCGAGGTGGTCGTCGCCCAGGCGCTCGAGGTACTCGTCGTAGGTGCCCGTGAAGTCGTTGATCCCGCGCGGCGAGATCTCGAGGATGCGGGTCGCGAGCTGGGAGACGAACCAGCGGTCGTGGGAGACGAAGATCAGGGTGCCGTCGTAGCTCTTGAGCCCCTCGACCAGGGCCTCGATCGCCTCGAGGTCGAGGTGGTTCGTCGGCTCGTCGAGCACCAGGACGTTGGGCCTGGTCACCGAGAGCTTGCAGAAGACCAGCCGCGCCGCCTCGCCGCCCGAGAGGTTGCCGCACCGCCTTCTTCACGTCGTCGCCCGAGAACAGCACCATGCCGAGGTTGCCGCGCACGAAGCCGATCGGCTCGCCGGGAACGACTCCCAGAGCCAGGCCTCGACGCGTCTGCTTGCTGTTCTTGGGGACCTCGTAGTGGTCCTGCGAGAAGTAGCCCGGGATGGGTCTCGTAGCCCCACTCGATCCTGCCCGCGTCCGGCTCGACCTCGCCCATGGCGATCTTCAGCAGGGTCGACTTGCCGATGCCGTTGGGACCGATGATGGCGAGGCGGTCGCCGCGCTCGACTGCGCAGCGAGACGTCCTCCAGCACCTGCTTGTCGCCGTAGGACTTGGAGATCCCCTCGAGCTCCAGCACCTGCCGGCCGCTGGGGCGGACCTGCTGGAACTTGAAGGTGGGATAGCGCCGCGAGCTCTGCGGCAGGCGCTCGATGACGATCTTCTCGATCAGCTTGATCTTGCTCTGCGCCTGCCGCGCCTTGGTGGCCTTGGCGCGGAAGCGGTCGACGAACTCCTTGTGGTGGGCGATCTCGGCCTCGCGCTTCTCGATCTCGGCTTCCTTGCGGTCCCGCTCGCCCACCTTGGCCGCCATGAAGGCGGTGTAGTTGCCGGGGTAGAGCGATGATCGTCTCGTAGTCGACGTCGACGATGTGAGTGCAGATGTTGTCGAGGAAGCGGTGGTCGTGGGAGATGACGAGGGCCGTGCCCTTGTAGCTGTCGACGAGGAACTTCTCGAGCCAGCGGATGGAGAGGATGTCGAGGTGGTTCGTGGGCTCGTCGAGGAGCAGCACGTCGGGGTCGGCGGCCAGCACCTGGGCGAGCAGCACGCGCAGCTTGAAGCCGCCGGAGAGGGTCGACAGCGGCTGGCGGTGGACCTCGGTGGGGATGCCGAGGCCCTCCAGCACCTCGCCGGCCCGGGCCTCCAGGGTGTAGCCGTCGTTGCGCAGGATCAGGTCCTCCAGCTCCGCGTAGCGGTCGGCGTCGAACTCCTGCTCGGCGTCGGCGAGCAGGCGCTCCTTCTCCACCATGGCCTCCCAGACGTCGTGGTTGCCCATCATCGCGACTTCGAGGATGGGCATGTGCTCGTAGCGGAAGTGGTCCTGCTTCAGCACGCCCAGCTTCAGGCGCTTGGGCATGGCGATGGTGCCGTCGCTGGGCAGCTCCTCGCCGGCGAGGATTCTGAGGAACGTCGACTTGCCCGAGCCGTTGGCCCCCACGAGGCCGTAGCGGTTGCCGGGGTTGAACTGGATCGAGACCCCCTCGAACAAGGTCTGGGGGCCGAAGGATTTACCGAGGTCGGAGACGGCGATCATAGAGCCGGTAATGATAGCAGGGGGCGGCAGGGATTCGCCCGAGGCCCCGGCATTCATGGTATCGTTTGAATGCGACGGAGTTCCGGATAGAGGTCTCCCCATGGCTATCCTGCCTAAAAAAGCGCCCGGTGAGGATCTCAGGCGCCGCCTCATCGACGAGGCGGAGGAAGAGGAGAGGAGAAATCCGCTACCGCCCATTGCGGAGGTTCTGGCGGAGATCCAGCCATGGCGGCCGCCCGAAGGGGCCCCTGACAGCACGACGCTGATTCGGGCGATGCGGGATGCGATGGATGATTACCCTCTGAGCTTTTCGTCAGACTCCACGGTGAGAAAACGTCTGATCGAAGCGGCAGAGGAGTACCTCAGGAGAATTCCGAACCCACGATTGAAAGAGGTCCTGGAGGAGATCCGTAGTGACAGCACGACGCTGACAGGTGAGGATCAGGAACTTTGAGGCATGAGCGGGTTGTCGATGCCAACGTTGTGGTCAAACTGTTCGTGGACGAGGAGCTATCCGTCGAGGCCAGGAAATTCTTCCGCTCCGGCCGCCTGATCGCCTATGTCCCGGACCTGCTCTATATCGAGCTCACCAACATCCTCTGGAAACACATCCGGAAGTTGAACCTGTCCTTGCAGACAGCTCGGCAGCATCTCTACAGACTGCGAAGGCTGAGGCTCAAGCGGGTTTCTCTCTCCCCCTTTCTCGACTCAGCGATCCAGCTCGCCTCACAGTACGAGCTCACCGCCTATGACGCCTCTTATGCCGCCCTGGCAAAGGGTCTGGCTGTTCCCTTCATTACCGCCGATGAAAAACTGGCCCGCAAGCTGAAGGACAGCGATATCGAAGTCCGCTGGCTGGGCGACCTGAATCTCTGAAGCCAAGAACCTGCTAGTCTTTCCCCAGCGGGAAGTCGCCACCGAGGAAAGCGTTCTCCTGAATCGGATCTCCGTGGAGAGCCGCAGATCGCAAATGGCCGTCGTACGCAGCACCAAGCCCGTTCCAGCCAAGCCGCGGCTCCCCCGCCGCCGTCTGCGAATCATCCTGCTGGTTGTCGCAATCCTCCTCGTGGTGGTGGGGATCTTCGTCATCCGCCCGTTCTGGCGCCTGTCGGGCCAGTTCGACGAGATCACGTTCCTGCAGCCGTCGCGGCTCTACGGGCTGGCGACGCGGCTCGCCGAAGGCCGCAACTATCCGCCGGACCTGCTGGTCGCCAACCTGAGCGGCGAGGGCTACCGCGAAGACGAGACGTCTCCCGACCTCCCCGCCGGCCGCTACCGGCGCTCGAAGAAAGCGTTGGCCGTCCATCTCCGCAGCTTCCCGCTGCCCGACGGCGGCCGGGGCGGCGGCCTCGTGGAGATCGACTATCGAGGGAACCGGATCACCGCCCTGCGCCGGAACGGCGAGGCGGTGGACTCGGTAACCCTGGACCCGCCGCTGCTCGCCTCGTACTACGGTCCGGACTTCCAGGAGCGCCGGCCGGTGACGCTCGACGAGGTCTCGCCGGACCTGATCGCCGCCGTCATCGCCGCCGAGGACGACTCGTTCTACCGGCATACCGGCTTCTCGCCTTCCGGCATCTTGCGCGCCTTCTGGGTCAACCTGCGCGGCGGCCAGGTGCGGCAGGGCGGCAGCACGCTGACGCAACAGCTCGTCAAGAACCTCTATCTCACCCATGAGCGCACCCTGGCGCGCAAGAGCCAGGAGCTCCTCCTCGCCGTCCTCCTCGAGCTGCGTTACGAGAAGCGGCAGATCCTCGAGGCGTATCTCAACGAGATCTACTTGGGCGGCAGCGGCGGGGTCTCGCTGCTGGGCGTAGGAGCCGCTTCCCGCGCCTACTTCGGCAAGGACGCGAGCCAGGTGGATCTCGCCGAGGCGGCGACGCTGGCCGGTGTCATCCGCTCGCCGGCGAACTACTCGCCGCTGGCGCATCCCGAGCGCGCCCGGGAGCGCCGCGACTGGGTGCTCGGACGCATGACCGAGCTGAAGCTCGCCACGCCGGAGCGGATCAAAGAGGCGCTCGAAGAGCCGATGGCGCTCGCTCCGGAGCCGGTCGTCCGCCGGCGCGCGCCCTACTTCGCGGATTCCGCGGCGCTCGAAGCGTTCCGTCGCTTCGGGGTCGACGACCTCGCGGACGGCGGCTACGTCATCTTCTCCACCCTCGACTGGTCGAGCCAGAAAGTGGCCCAGGAGGCGGTCGAGTGGGGGCTTCAGGCCATGGAGAAGGGATATCAGAAAAAATACAAAGGGGACGGGCCGCTGCAGGCTGCCCTGGTGTCCATAGACCCCGAGACCGGCGGCATCCTCGCCTACCTGGGCGGCAGGCAGTACGACGCCAGCCAGTTCGACCGCGCCGGCCGCGCCCAGCGGCAGTCTGGCAGCGCCTTCAAGCCGATCGTCTACGCCGCCGCCTTCGAAACGCGCACCGCCTCTCCGACCTCGTTCCTCGAAGACGAGCCGTTGAGCCTCCGGCTCGCCGGCCGGGAATGGAGCCCCAAGAACGACGACGGCGGCTATCACGGCTGGGTCTCCGTGCGCACCGCCCTGGAAAAGAGCTACAACCCGGCGACGACCCGGCTCGCCCTGCAGGTGGGAGTGCGGCGGATCGTCAAGCTGGGCAACGAGATGGGGATCATGACGCCGATGGAGCCGTACCCGTCGATGGCGCTCGGCGCGGCGGCGATCACGCCGCTCGAGCTGGCGACCGTGTACGCGACTCTGGCCAACGGCGGCGCCCGCCCGCCGGTACACGAGGTCGTGGCCATCGTCGACCGCTACGGCAAACCGGTCCAGGGCGCGCCGTTGCCCGAGCCGGTGCGAGTGATCTCGCCGGTGACGGCCTACCTCGTGACCTCGCTGCTCGAAGGGGTGCTCCAGCGCGGCACCGCCGCTGGCGCGGCAGCGGGATTCTCCGGCAGCGTCGCCGGCAAGACCGGCACCACCAACAAGCGCCGGGACAGTTGGTTCGCCGGCTACGCGCCCGAGCGGACCACGGTCGTCTGGGTGGGCTACGACGACAACTCACGGACCCGTCTCTCCGGCGCCCGCGCCGCCCTGCCGATCTGGATCCGCTTCATGGCGCGAGTGGCGCCGCCGGGGGGCTACTCCACCTTCAGACAGCCGCGGGGCGTCGCGACGGCGGCGATCGACCCCGCCACCGGCCTGCTCGCCACCGAGTACTGTCCCACCGTGCAAACGGAAGTATTCCGCCAGGGCGAGGTCCCCACGGAGATCTGCAGCCAGCACGGCTGGGGCGACCCACAGTTCGCCGACTTCGGCGGCCAGCCGGACTACGACGAGGAAAGCGACGTCGTGACCGCTGAGGAACGGACCGACGAGCAGACGGGGAAGCGCCATCCTTTCCGCCGCTGGCTGAAGCGGGTTTTCGGTGGCAAGAACGGCGACTCCGGGCAGGAAGCGGACCGCAACGAGCCACAGGAGGGTCCGCCGCCGCCTTGAGCTTCGCCTGCACGGGACTGAAACATGGCTGAGACATTGGCGGACGAAACCCTCCGCGCCAAAGGGATGGCGGCTCTCGAGGCAGACCTCGGGCCCGTGGAGGCATTGCGATTCCTCGCTCTGCTGAGCCGCGAACCGTTTGACTACCAGTGCTGGCGCGACAAGCACTTCCAAGGTATGAGCTTGATGGAAATCCTTGACAGAGCTAAAGAGACTCCTCGGTCGGCTTAGCAGGTCCTCCCAGGCGATCCCACGGGAATACGCACCCCCGCATTCACGCTATGATGGGCGGCTCCCTTCGGGCTGGGCCGCCACCGGAATCAACCGTGCGGCGCAAGTCCGGAGAGGGCTGTCGTAAGAGATGTCCAAGCCCGAGTCTCCAGCCATCCAGGTCGAGCGCGCCCGCACCCACAACCTGAAGGGGATCGACTGCCGGGTGCCGCATCGCGCGGTGACGGTGGTCACCGGTCCCTCGGGTGCAGGCAAGTCCTCGCTCGCCTTCGATACCATCTTCGCCGAGGGGCAACGCCGCTTCGTGGAGTCAATGTCGACCTACGCCCGGCAGTTCCTCGACCAGATGGAGCGGCCGCCCGTGGATGCCATCCACAACGTGCTGCCGGCAGTCGCGCTGGAGGCCAAGAACGCGGTGCGCAACGCCCGCTCCACGGTGGGCACGATCACCGAGACGCTGGACGTGATGCGGCTGCTCTTCACCCACCTCGGCGAGGTCGGCTGCCCGCGTGGACATGGCGCGGTCCGCAGCTACACTCCGGAGGAGGCGGCGGCGGAGCTGCACGGCGGGCGCGGCAGGCGGTCCTTTCACCCTGGTGGTCCGGCTGCCGCGGCCGAAACGCGGCGCCGACCAGGCCCTCGCCGAGCTGATCCGCCAGGGATTCCAGCGCCGGCTCCAGGGCGACGAGACGGTGCGCATGGAGCCCGGCGAGAAGTGGCCGGCTCGGCTCGACCCCCTGCCGCTGGTCCTCGGCCGCTTCACCGCCAGGAATGAATCGGCGGCCCGCATTCTCGACACGCTGGAGCAGGGCTATCGCATGAACGGCGGGCGCGTGGAGGCCCGGGTCGCCGGAGGGGTCCGGCTCTACAGCCGCGAGCTCGCCTGCCCGTCCTGCGGCGAGAGCGCGCGGCGGCCGACGCCTCCCCTCTTCTCCTTCAACTCGCCGCTGGGCGCCTGTCCGACCTGCCAGGGCTTCGGCCGGGTGATCGGCATCGACCGCGAGAGGGTCATCCCCGACCCCCGGCGCACGCTCTCCGAACGGCCGATCGCCCCCTGGAACACCCCGGCCTATGAGGAGCTGTACGACGAGCTGCTCGCCGCCTGCCGCAAGCGTCGAATCCCCCTCGACGTGCCGTGGATGGATCTCTCCGCGAAGGACCGCGCGTGGATCTGGAGCGGCTCGGGAAACTTCTCCAACCTGGAGGAGTTCTTCGAGTGGCTGGAGCAGCGTACGTACAAGGTCCACGTCCGCGTGCTGCTCGCCCGCTACCGTTCCTACAATCCCTGCCCGGACTGCGGCGGCACCCGGCTCCAGCCGGAAGCCCTGTTGGTGAAGCTCGTGGGCAGGACGCTTCCGGAGCTGGCGGCGATGAGCATCGAGCAGCTGCGGACCTGGCTTGCCGAAATGCGATGGACGCGCCGGCAACGGGAGGTCGCCGGCCATCTGATCGACGAGCTGGCCGAGCGCGTCGAGGTGCTGCACCGGGTGGGGCTCGATTATCTGACTCTCGACCGGCAGGCGCGCACGCTCTCCGGAGGCGAGACGCAGCGCATCCATCTCGCCGCCGCCCTCGGCTCCGGGCTCACCAGCACCCTGTACGTGCTCGACGAGCCGACGATCGGCCTCCACCCCCAGGACAGCGAGCGGCTCCTGTCGCTGCTGCGCGACCTCGCCGCCAAGGGCAACACCGTGCTGGTGGTGGAGCACGACCGCACCTTGATCCGCGGCGCCGACCATGTGATCGACCTGGGGCCCGCCGCCGGCGAGCGCGGCGGCCGGGTGGTGGCCGAAGGGACGATCGACGAGATCCTCGCCAGCGAAACCTCGCTCACCGGCCTCTACCTGAGGGAGCGGCCGCCGACCCAGGCCCGCCGGCACATGGCACGGTTCCGCCGCGAGCAAGGCTGGGAAACGCTCTCCGAGGAGCTCACCTCGCTTCCCCGCATCTCCGTGCGCGGCGCGCGGGCGCACAATCTCAAGGGTGTGGACGTGGACTTCCCGATGGGTGCCCTGGTGGCCGTCACCGGCGTCTCCGGCTCCGGCAAGTCGACCCTGGTGGAGAACGTCCTTTACGGCACCTATCAGCGTTCGCGCGGGGTGGTGGAAGTCGAACCCGGCGAATGCGACCGGCTGGAAGGCCTGGAAGGGCTGGAGGACGTCACGCTGGTGGATCAGCGTCCTCTCGGCCGCTCCAGCCGCTCGAACCCGATCACCTATGTCAAGGCCTACGACGAGGTCCGCAAGCTCTTCGCCGGCACCTCCGACGCCCGGGTGAGGCGGATCACTCCGGCTCACTTCTCCTTCAACGTCGAGCGCGGGCGCTGCCCGGCCTGCCAGGGGACCGGGGTCACCGAGGTGGACATGCAGTTCATGGCGCCGGTGACGGTGGTTTGCGAGACCTGCCAGGGACACCGCTTCCGGCCGGAAGTGCTGGCCGTGCGGTATCACGGAAAAAGCGGCGGCAAGAACATCTCCGAGGTGCTGGACATGACGGTCGAGACGGCGCTGGAGTTCTTCGCCGACCAGAAGAGGCTCTCCAGGCGCCTGCGGATTCTGCTCGACGTGGGTCTCGGGTATCTGCGCCTGGGGCAGCCGACCTCGACGCTCTCCGGCGGCGAGGCGCAGCGCCTCAAGCTCGCGAGCTTTCTCGACCGTCCGGCCTCCGAGGGTCAGAGGCTCTTCCTCTTCGACGAGCCCACCACGGGCCTCCACCTGGCCGACATCGACCTCCTCTACCACACCCTCCGGCGGCTGGTGCAGCGGGGAGACGGCGTCGTGGTGGTCGAGCACAGCCCCGACCTCATCTCCCGCTCCGACTGGATCATCGACCTCGGCCCCGGCGGCGGCGTCCATGGCGGCGAGATCCTCTACTCCGGCCCCCTCGAAGGCTTCCTGGATGGCTCCACCGGTCCCACTGCGGACGAGCTGCGCAGGCACCTCCACTGGGGGGAAGCCGCGTGAGCAGTCCAGATATGGCGTCCTGCCCGCGCGACCTCACCCCAACCCATCTCCTGATCTACTACATCCGAGATTCCTCGTGCCGTGCGCAGGTTTTTCTATGCGGCCTGGGCGAGGAGTTGCTTGACGCTGGCCTGTCGAGCTGCAAAGAGGGCTGCGGTGAGGAGTTGACCCTTGGCGGTGAGGCGGTAGCGGTGGCTCTTGGGGACTTTGCGGATCAAGCCGTGCGCGCGCAGCAGACGAAGCTGCCTGCCGACCTTGGCGGAGAGCCGGCGCTCTTCGGCCTTTGATCGGGTCTTGGAGGTTGGATAGAGCAGGGAGCGCAGATCGCGGTTCTGAAATCCGGCAGTGGCAAACTCGCCGCGGGAGAGGGTCTTGAGCAGGGCAAGATCCTGGGGGTCGCCGATGCGCAGTGCGCGGACACGCCGGCTTCGATACGAGGTGGGCTTGGAGACCTGGTCGAGCAGTTGGGCTAGCGGGGTGGTGTCCTCGACCGCGGCGAGAGTATCGAGATAGGTCGCGTTGGCCCGCTGGGAGACTTGGGCTCGGCGGTGAAGGTCGGCGACTCCCTTGCGTAGGGGTCGCCAAGCCAGGGTGCTGTCTGGGCGGTCGTGCAGTGGCCGCAGAACCTTGAAATCGACGGGGTTGGCGATGGTGGTCTCGACACGCAGGACGCTGCCGCCCTTGTCATACATCTTGATGGAATTGCCCTTGACCCAGTGCTTGACGCGGACTCCCTCGGGGCGGTTCTTGAAGCTTGAGGTCAGCTCGCCGGTGAAGTTGCCGTGGGCCTTGCGCTCAAGGAAGCGTAGGACATCAGGACTTTGAAAGTGGCCCATGGCGTGCTGGACCAGGCAAGGATAGATGGCGGCCAAGCAGCGAGGATCGCGGAACAGGATGTCGGTGGCCCACTCGGTTTGATAGGCGGACCAGTAGTAGTCCTGAGGCCAGGGCTGGAAGATCTCCGAGTGCAGGGGGTTCAACGAGCGGGCGATGGCGTCGAGAGCCTGGGGCCAGTCGGTGCGTAGCTGTTGGTCGGCCAGCCGCTGCGCCAGTTCGGGGTCTCCGAGCCAGGTGAAGCAGTTGTCGTGGCGCTTGAAATCGGTTCTGCCCTCGGCTTGGAGCTGTCGGGCCAGCCACTCGCGACCGTTCAGACAGATCTGGACATTGAAGGGGAACCAGGTCTGGATGCGGGCGTTGATCCACCCGAACCAGGGATGGAGGTAGTACTTGTAGAGGTGGAGACACTTGCGCGGCCTCATCTTGAGCCCGCGCTGGGTGGGATCCTGGGAACGGTGGTACTCGAAGCTGCTGCACGGCTCCACGATGGTGAGCGCGCAGATCAGCCCCGAGTCGACAGGATGCTGCTCAAGAAGCTGTCGCGCCAGAGCCTCTTTGTCGGTCGTGCTCGACAGCAGATGGCGGATCGGCCGATCGTGCTCTCGGGCTTCGGCCAGCGAGGCTCGCTTGAGCCTCTGGCTGGTGGCCAAAACGAAGTCTCTGAAGCCGAGCAGCTGCACCCCGGCCCGGTGGAGGAATGTGTACATGCCGCCCTCGCGGATGAGGGCCAGAATCGAGCCCCGGAACACCAGCCGGTCCAAACCGCAAACAACACCCGTGATCGCAGGACGGTAACGTGCTAAAAATGTCTCCATGGCACCGCTTCCTTGGGGAATAGGTCGTTTGGCAACCACCTTTCTACCCCAGAGGAGCGGCGCCTGTCATTCCCAGATATGACTTCGGTTGCGGGCGAACGCGAAGCGGGAGCCCGCGCTAGGAGCCTGTGAATTCATCGGGGATCTGCCCTCCGAAGCCCTCACTCCCCTGGCCCCTCTCTCCCGGGGGGAGAGAGGGGAACACAACCAAGAAAAGAAATGCCTTTCGCCCTCCTCTCCCTCTGGGAGAGGAGGGCCGGGGAGGTGAGGGCTTCGGAGGGCACGCCGGCGAAATTTTCACCGACTCCCAGCCTGTTTTGCCGAGGGAGCCCTCATTGCGGCGGCGACAGCGGACCGCTAGGATGAATGATCGACGATGGAAGCGACCTCGACAGCCCTGGTCCAGCCCGAGACGGCGAAGGCCCCGTTTCACCCACGCCTCTGGTGGGTGGGGACGTTCGCCGGCGCTTTCCTGGGCTGCGTCCTGCTCTTCGCCGTGTGGGCCAAGGTCCTCGATCCCGCGGGCTTCGCGGAGCAGATCCGCATCGAGGGTCTGGACTTCGCGCTTCCGGCCCAAGCCGTCGCCCTGATCGCGCTGGCCCTCGAGACCGGCCTGGGGCTCGCGCTGCTCCTCGGCCTGCGCCGGAACTGGGTGCTCGTTCCCACCGTTCTGCTGGTGGCTTTCTTCCTCTCCCTCACCGGCCGGGCCTGGTGGCTCGACGCGCACGGCCTGCGCACCGAGGCCTCCTGCGGCTGCTTCGGCAACCTGGTCCAGCGCACGCCGGCCGAGGCGTTCTGGCAGGATCTGCTCCTCCTCGTGCCGCCTCTGCTCCTGGCCTTTCTCGGACGCGAACGGCGCTCGCCGGTCTTCCCGCCGCTGCGCACGGCGGCGGCCGCTATAGGCGCCGTGGCGGCGGTGGCATTCGCCTGGAAGGCGCCCGAGCTGCCGCTCGACGACCTGGCGACGCGGCTGCGTCCGGGAGTTCAAGTCGGCGAGATCTGCGCCGGGAACGACACCGAGCGGATCTGCCTCGATTCGCTCGTCCCGGAGCCTCCGGGAAGGCCGTCACCTGATCGTGATGTCCAGGCTCGACGAGCCGGAGCTGACCCGGTCCGTCGATGCCCTCAATGCCTTTGCCGGCGAGGCCGGCAATCCCACCCTTTGGGTTCTCGCCGCCGCGACGGCGGGGCAGCAAAGGGCCTTCTTCTGGCAGTGGGGACCGGCGTTCCAGATCCGCGAGACCCCGGCCGTGCTATTGCGCCCGCTCTACCGCCGGCTGCCGCGCGCCTTCGAGGTGAAGGACGGGCGGGTCCTACGAACGTTTGCAGGCATGCCGCCGCTGCCCGCGGCGGGCTCTGAAGATTCCATCGAAAGGCCCTCGACATGACGCACACAAGATCCGTGGTCCTGGCCGCGCTGGCGCTCGCCGTGCTGGCCGCATCGTCCGTCTCTCACGCGCAAGGAGTCCCTTCGGACAGCGTGCTCCGGGGCTTTCAGCCGAGCGGCGAGTATGCGCTGATCGTCGACGGCGTACCGGTTCCGAAGGCCGAGATCTACCACAACGAGAAGATCCCGGCGATCCTCGTGCTCACCTCGGCCCTGCCGGCGCCTGTGCTGCTCACGCCGCGCGCCGGCACCGTCGAGACGGTACACATCATGAAAATCGCCAAGCAGCCCAACGGCACGGTCGATCTGCTGGCCGACGCCGTGCTGGCGCCGCTCGGGCAATTTCAGATGGCCGGCGAGAACGTGAAGTTCGCCTACGAGGGGCGGAAGGTGAGCCTCAATCCCAAGCCGCCGCTCACCGGGCTCCGCAAGGGCGCCGAGCTGAAGGCGCACAATCCCCAGTACGTGCGTACGGCCGCCGGCTACAAGCCGAACGGCGCCGCCATCGCCGCCTTGAAGAAGGAGCCCAACCCGGTGGTCGTACGGGTCTTCTTCGGCTCGTGGTGTCCCCACTGCCGCCAGCACGTTCCCTACATCCTGCGGGTGGAGGACGAGCTCAAGGGCTCCAAGGTCCAGTTCGAGTACCTCGGCCTGCCGCAGCCGCCCCAGGCCTGGCAACACCCCGAGGTCAAGCGGCTGAAGATCGGCGGCGTGCCGACGGGGATCGTCTACGTGAACGGCAAGGAGGTCGGTCGCATCAGCGGCGAGGCGGCGTGGGATGCTCCCGAGGTCCTGCTCAGCAAGCTCGTCAACGGTCCGGCGGCGAAGGGTGGAAAGTAGAATGCGCCCGCCTGGCTCGCGCCACCTCACCCCCGGCCCCTCTCCTGAAGGAGAAGGGAGAAACGCTCCTTAGCCCCTCTCCTTTAGGAGAGGGGTTGGGGTGAGGTCGATCCGGCAAGGACGCCCCTGTTCAGCACCTCCAGCGGATTGATCCCCCCGTTGTGCCACGTGGCGTCCGGCGACTGGAGCTCGCCGGGCGGCGCGCAACGGGAGATTCCGAGCTCCGTCAAGGCCGTCTCCAGCCGCCAGGCATCCTCCCCCGCCAGCGCCGCGCCCTGCAGCCGGCCGCGCCAGGGCTTCAGGAGGTGGGGAAGCCGCGACAGATCTTCCAAAGGATGAATCCGCACCGTCCGCAGCCCCGGCGCCACACGGAGCTCCGGCTCGGGATCCACGATCACCGTGCCGTCTCGCAGCGGCAAGTCTGACTGCCACAGATCGCGCATCTCGGCTTCGAGACGCAGGTGCTGCACCGCCGCCATCGCGGTCCTGGCCGGCGGTCCCGGAGGCCAGCGGTGGGAGAGGTCGAGGAGCTCCGCCGCGAGCCGCTCGGCGAGGCTCGCCGCGTCTCCCGCCGTGTAGATCGCGCCGACCGACAGGCACCCGCGCTGGTCGAATAGGGCGACGTCCCGCGCCAGGCCCTCGGCCGCCTGCCGCGAATCCACCTCGGCTCCGATCACCGCCAGACTGGTCTTGGGGCCGTACCCGATCACCTTCCCCGGCGCCCGCCGCTCCAGATCGTCCAGCGCCTCGCGCTCACCATAGGCGAGCACCGTTCCTACCGCCGCCAGCACCGGCGCCTCCAGATCCGCGTCTCCACCTGGCCAGGTGGAGGCGGCGACGGCTCTTGCCAAGCGCGGTTCCCGGCGAACCAGGGCCTCCAGGAAGGCGGGAGCGAAGAGCGGCTCGGCGGATGGGGACTTCAACAGCACCGGCCGCCGCAGGATCAGGGCCGGCAGCAGGGGCTGGACGGCCAATCCCGGCAGATTCGAGGCGAGGACGGCCAGCACCGGTCCGGCATCTGGAGACGCCGCCCGTGGAGCTCGGGCCGCGAGCGCCGCCGCCGGCTCTCGACGCATGCCGCCCAGTACGGCCTCGAGCCCTGCGTTCAGCCCTTCAGGGGAGAGGCTACAAAGCCGAGCCAGAGCTGGATCGAGCGCCCGCCGCTCCGAGGAATCCAGACGGAGGAAGGCAGCCACCGCGTCTCCCCAGGCGGAGAGCAGGTGGTCCGTAGGGATCTCCCGCAACGCAACGGTGCCTTCGTGGAGGACCGATACCAACTTGGCCAGCGCCTGCGGCGTCCAGCGTGCTGCAAGGTAAAGCACGGGCTGCTCCACCCGCCGGAACTGTGGTTCGCAGGAGTGGGCGATGGTGCTGGGAAGGAAGGCGTCGCGGAGCATGACAGCAGCGGGCAACTGAGGGTGCCTTGTTAAGAACTCTAAATCGAGATTGAATCCCAACTTCGGTGCGGCCAGCCGACCACGGCACGCTGTCGCCGAGCCGCCAGCCCGGAGGGCGGCATACTCCTAGCCCAGGTCGTAAGACCTGGGTAGGTGCGACACCCAAAAACGCCCCGCCCTGTCAAGGGCGGCGTGCCTGTCGGCGCCTGCCGAAAAAAGTTGAGCGATGATCCGCGGTTTTTCCGTCTTTTAGGGGGAGGGGCTCGCGGAATCTCCCGCGATCTCAAAACCGGGGACTCCCCAGAAAGGCGGTCAGATCATGTCTCATACGTTCAGCCTGCTTCTGTACCATATCGTCTTCGGCACACAGCATCGCGCAGCCTTCATCGATCTGGAGCTTCGGGACGAGCTCTATCCCTACATCGCCGGGATCGTCAGGAACGAACGCGGCTCGCTCCTGACGATCGGCGGCATGCCGGATCACGTGCATCTGCTGGTTCGTCTGAAGCCCACCGCTTCGGTCGCTGACTTTCTGCGGTCGGTCAAGGCAAACTCCTCGCGATGGGTCCACGAGCGGGCCCACCCACCCCGCCGGTTCGGCTGGCAGGAAGGATATGCAGCCTTCACCGTCAGCGAATCCTCGGCGGCGAAAGTCTGCCGGTATATCCAAAACCAGGAGGAGCATCACCGGCGGCGGAGCTTCGAGGAGGAATGGGTCGACCTGCTGAAGAGACACGGCATCGAATTCGACCCGGCGGACCCGTTTGGTGAACGCCGCCCTTAACAGGGCTCGATGATTTCGTCTTCCTCCCTACCCAGGTCTGACGACCTGGGCTAGGAGTATGCCGCCCTCCGGGCTGGCGATGGTGGACGAGTCAGCGATTTATCGGTTCCCCCGCAGCTCCTCCACCACCAGCGAGCATCCTCGCAGCTCCGCCCCGGCGGCGCGGCCGAGGAGGCGGAATCCCTCGCCTTCGGCAACCCCCATATCCTCGGTCAGCACGTGGACCGCCGAGCCGAGATTGGCGAGATCGAAGACGGCGATCAAGCCAGGGGTGCCGGCGGCAACCTCCTCGAGCGTCTCGGGATCGAGGAGCCGGACGCGCACCCAATGCGGGGCCACGAACAGGTCGGGGTCGCCACCGAGGAGGGAGCGGGTGTAGCACTGGCTGGTCAGCTCGGTCATGCCGTACTCGCGGACCACGGACTCCGGCGGCACGCCGAGCCACGCCTGGATGCGGGCGAGGAGCTCTTCTCTGGACAGCTCGGTCGTCTTCCCCTTGAAGCCCCCCGTCTCGAAGACTGCCGTGCCGGCCGGCAGACGGAACTTGAGGTCCAGCCGCTCCAACGCGTCCAGCCACTGCGCCAGGGCGAAGGCCGTCGCGAGCAACAGCACCGGCCTTCCCTCGCGTTGCCGGGCTCCCGCCCACGAGCGCGCCTTCACCGCCTCGACTCCGCGCGGCCCGAAAGCCGTCGCGCTCTCCGGGCTGCCATAGCGGGCGAGGATGTGGCCGGCCATGAACGAGAGGCTGGAGTCCGGGAGCTGCTCCCGCGACGGAATCAGAGAAAGGATCGGCAGCCTGCCTCCGGGACCGAGCCAGGGCAGACAGAAGCGCGGGAAAGACGCATCGATGACCTCGCGGTAGAGGTCCGGATAGGGATGGTGATGGACGCTCCGCCGCTCGCCGGTGGTACCGCTGCTGCGGAAGATCTCGATCGCCGGCTCCGCGGCGAGGGTCAGCGTCTTGAAAGCGGAGGTGGGCACGGGCGGCACCCGCCGCCAGTCCTCCACCGTCTGCGGAGTGACGCCGCGCCGCTCGCACAACCGGCGATACGGCTCGACGCGGTCGAACTGCCAGGCGAAGGCGGCGAGCGCCAGCTCCGCGAAGGGCCCGACGCCGGAATCCGTCAGGAATCGCGAGACGCGGTCGAGGATCACGGACGGGATTTTGTCATGGGTCCTCTCTCGCCAGGAGAGAGCGGAGATCGAAGCGGTGTGCCCTCCGAAGCCCTCACTCCCCTGGCCCCTCTCTCCCGGAGGGAGAGAGGAGAAGAAGAAAAAACATTCTGTTTTCGCTGTTCTCCCTCCTCTCCCTCTGGGAGAGGAGGGCCGGGGTGGTGAGGGCTTCGAAGGCGAGACCGGTCCAATTCTGCTACAGTACGCTTTGCACTAGAAGGCGCCCTGACGCCGGAGATTCGACGCATGCCTGAGTCTTTTCCATATCCGAAGAAGATCGAGATCGACAAGCCGCCGCGCGCCAAGCCGCCGAAGCAGTTGGCGGTGATCGACCAGACCGGCTGCACCGGCTGCGAGGCCTGCATCGCCTTCTGTCCGGTGGACTGCATCGAGATCGTACCCGGTCCCGAGTACCGGGACTTCATGAAGCTCGTCGAGGTGGACCTCGAACGCTGCATCGGCTGCCAGCTCTGCGCCCGCTACTGCCCTTGGGAGACCATCGACATGTGGGGCTACGAGGAGGGGGTCGCGCTCGCTCCCGAGAAGACCGTGCGTTCCCTCATCTACGAGTACGATCCGGAGACGATGCACGAAGCCGCCGAAAGCCGCGTCCGTGCCTGACCCGACGGCCCAGCCGGGCCCCTTCGATCCCGAGCTCGACGCGGCATTGAAAGCGGTCCTCCAGGTCATCTACAAAGATCACCCGCTGCAAGCCAACCAGATCCTCGTGCTCGCCGCCGAGCTGCAGCGGCTCGGCGTGCACCGGCTGGTCGAAGAGCACATCAGCCGCCTTCACCAGCGGCCCGCCGCCCACCACTGAGCTGACCGGCGATCTATCCCGCAGGATTCCTCGACTCCGCGGGTTCAAAGAGAAGTGACGACCGATTCCGTAACGGCGGCGGCCGTCGATCCTGGCTGGCAGGCGCTCGCGCGGGTGGCCGCCGGCGACGCGGAAGCGTTCGCGCCGCTGGTCGAAAGCCACCAGGAGCGGCTGCTCCGGCTGTGCGAGCGGCTGCTGGGGGACGCGGAGGAGGCTCGCGACGCCGCCCAGGAGGTCTTCCTCAAGGCCTATCGTAAGGCGGGAGAGGTCCGGCCCCAGGGCCAGGTCTACACCTGGCTCTACCGCATCGCGGTCAACCACTGCCTGAACAAGCTGCGGCGCCGCAAGCTGGTGCGGTTCCTCCGCTGGCAGGACCCGCAGGAGCGGGATGCTCCCGCCTACGATCCTCCCGACGGCGGCGCCGATCCCGCCGCGGCGCTGGAGTCCCGCCGCCGCTGGCAGACGACGCGGCGCGCCATCGCAGGGCTGCCGGAGAACCAGCGGTCGGTGCTGGTGCTGGTCCGGTTCGAGGGTCTGTCCTATAAACAAGTGGCCGAGGTGCTGGGAATCACCGAAGGAGCGGTCGAAAGCCGGCTGTTCCGCGCCATGCGGCGGATCGAGGCGGCGCAGGAAGCTCCTGACTCGAGGGTTTCAATGGGAGAGGCCAAGCCATGACACGCGGTATCGAACACGATCTGATGCGCCTCTTGCACGGCGAATTGCCGGCCGAGGAGGCGCGGGCGCTGAGGGCGCGGGTCTTCCGCGAGCCGGAGCTGGCGGCGGCCTATGACCGGCTGGAGCGGACCTGGCAGGGCCTCTCGCTGCCTGCGGCCCCGCCCGTCCCGCCCGGGTTCGCCGGAAGGGTTCTGGCACGCGTGCGCAGCCGGTCCGCATCCGGCTCGCTCTCCTGGTCGGTGGCGCCCGGCTGGGTGCGGGCGACGGCGGCCGCCGCTCTGGTTGCCGGCGCGGCGCTCGGAATCGGAGTCGGCCGGATCTGGCCGGCGCCGGAGCTGAGCGCCGAGGTCGACTCGGAGCCCTCGGCGACCTTCCTCACCGCCACCGCCGAGACCAGCCTGGCCGACAGTTACTGGAGCCTGGTCGAGGACGCCACCGCCCCCGATGGAGTGACAGACGCCGAGGCAGAGGCGCAGCCATGAGGCGCTGGTGGCTGGTCATTGCGCTCCTCCTCTCGGTGGGGCTGAACCTGGGAATCCTCGCGGCCGTCGTCGCGGCGCGGCGCAGCGGGCCGCCGTCGAGAGCTCCGCGGCCAAAAAGCGCCGGAGATGATGACTCCCGCCGGCGGCGATCCCCTTCCCCGGCTTCCCAGGCTCGCCGACCGCCTGGGCCTCGAGGGGGAGGAGCGGCGGAAGTTCCTCGATATTCAATGGAACCTCTACCAGGAGACGAGCCGGCTCCGCTTGCAACTGGGTGAGGTGCACCGCGAGATCCGGAAGGAGCTGACCCGCGACCAGACCGACCGCCGGCGGGTGGACCAGTTGTTGAACGAGTCGGCTCGCATCTACCTGGCCCTGGAACGGTCCATGGTGAAAAACGTTCTCGCGACCCGGGAGCTGCTCGATCCGGAGCAGGAGCGCCAGTACATGATGCTGATCGGCCGGCTGCGGATCGGCGGCGCCGCTGGCGCCGGAACCGGGCTCGGCGGGCCTGAGCCCGGGCTGGGGCCGGCCCGTCAGCAAAAGCCTCCCCTACGTCAGGGAGAGGAGATGCGGCGGCGGATGATGGAGGAGCGCATGGAGCAGCGCCGCCTGCGGCAGGAACGCATGCGCGAGCGGTTCCCGAGACGCTTTCAGCAACGGCCGCGGCGGTTCGAAGAGGAGGGTGGGGAGGGGACGCCGGAGCCGCCGCCGTAGAGCCGTAGTTCGGCCCGCTGCGGCCCGGCGCTTCCGCACCGGGCTATTGAGACGTCGCTTCTCCGAAGCGAATCGCTCCCCCAGGAGCGACGTTTCGGTAGCCCGGTGCGGAAGCGCCGGGCGAGCTCTATTCCTTCACCGCCTTCGCTTCCCGCACCCCCCGCAGCTTCCCCTGGATCTCCCGCAACGCTTCGGACGGCAACAGGAGCACGACTTCCCGCCCGCTCGCCCGCGCCGGTGCTCCTTCCTTTCCGGCAGGGTAGAGCGTCAGCGTCTCGTTCCCCGCCTCCTTGGAGCGCAGCGTGAATATCAGCACCGGCTTGGCGAGGCCTGGGGCCTCTTGCGGGGTCAGCAGGCGGTCAGCGCGGGCGCCGGTCAACGCGAACAGCAGATCGCTGACCGGCAGGTAGGAGATCAGCGTGTCCCCGCGCTTCCAGTCCGTGCCGGAACGGGTGAGATCGAGAGAGGTCCGCTCGTCCCGCACGGTGGCCGACTCGACGTCGTGCACGGCCAGGGCGGAGAGCTGCAGCGCCCGCCAATCCGCCGGCGCGCGCCGGATGGACTCGGCCAGACGCGTGCGGACCTCGAACACGGTGTTCCCCACCCGCGCGTAGGCCAGCTCGCCGCTCGCCTCGCCCTCGGGAGCTTCCTCGCCGGTCACCGCCGAGCCCAGCTCGACGCGAACCGGCGCGGCTCCCTGGAGGCTCCACCTGGACCGTCTCGCGCGGCGGAGCGAGGTTCCACTCCGCGAGCGGCCGCGAGCCCTCCAGGAAACGTTCCGCGGTGAGACCGGTAAGGTCGGAGAGCAGGCCGTCCACCAGGTCGCGGTCGGCCCGGTCGGCGATCGGCCTCTCGATCCAGAACCCGGCCGGCCGCTTGACGAGGGCGACCGGGCCTTCCGCGGCGCCGGCGGTCAACGTGATGCGCCGGACCGCCTCGCGGTCGGCGCGGAACATCTGCTTGTCCCGCCATTCGCTCGGCTCCCGCTCGAGCTCGGCGAGGATGGTATCGCTCACCACGTAAGCGCCCTTCTCCCCCTCGAGGCCCGCCACGAGCGAGCCGCCGGGCGGCACCTCGGCGCCGAGCTTCAGCACCTTCGCGCCGTCCTTCGTCGCCAGGCGCAGCGTGGCGCGCGGCTTGTCGAGCCCGACCTCCTTGGCGTCGACGTCCTCCAGGGTGCGGGTCTTCTCGAGGCCGGCCACCGCTTCCAGCAGGCGGTCCACCGCGAAGGCGTCGGCGCGCGCCGCGACGGGCTGGGTCATCCGCCACTCGGCAGCGGGTTCGGTGGCTTCCTCTCCGTCCTCTTTGTCCTTTTCGTCCTTGCCGTCCTTTTGGTCCTTTTTCTTCGCCGCGGTCCGCTCCAGGCGAACCTGTCCCCTCCCGGACTCGATCGTCACCGCCGTCACCTCGTCCTTCTCGATCGGGAGGACCTTCTTCTGCAGCGCGGTGCGCTCCTCGCTGGACGGCAGCTCGCGCTCGTAGAACCAGATGAAAGCGCCGAGACCCAGGACGACCACGAGCAGGATCAACAGCGTGCGGGGCTTCATGCCACCTACCTCCTGCGGCGGAAGAACACCACGACGCCGGCGAGGACCGAGAGCAGGGGCATGGCGGCCGCCACCAGACGCACCACGTTGAACTCGCCCTGGGTCAGCGTGAGCTTCACCTGTTCCGTCTTCTTCGGCGGAATGCCGAGCAGGGCCTCGCGCTCCACCAGCCAGTTGAGGGCGTTCGACAGCAGCACCGTATTGCCGACGTTGGCCTGCATGAGCTGGTTGGCCGCGAAATCGGAATCGCCGATGGCCACCAGCCGCATCGGCCGCTTGCCGGGAGCCGTCGAGCCGCTCTCGGCCACCACGCCGATCGACACCGGGCCGGCCAGGTCCTGGGCGTCGCGGCCCACCTGGTTCAGATTGACCAGGTCGGTCTCTCCCCAGCCCTCGGCCGAGGTGCGCAACAGCTCGCTCGCGTTGATGCCGGGAGCGCTCCCGGGAACGACCGATCGCACGACGCTCAGCAGCACCGGCAGATCCCCCTCGGCCAGCGCTCGGGTGACGGGATGATCGCCGTACTCCTTCGAGAAGATCGTCTCCGGCCCGAAGAACGGCAACGGGTTGGAAGGATCGACCACGATGTTCTGACCGGCCTGGATGCCGAAGCGGGCCAGCCAGCTCTCGAGCCCGGTGCTCACCAGGCCGGAGCCCCCGGCCGGACTGAGGGTGGGATCGAGCAGCACGAGCATCCGTCCGCCGTTGTTGAGATAGGCCGAAAAGGCGTTCAGCTCCGGCTGGACGAAACTGCCCGTGGGACCGGCGATGACCAGCAGGTCGGTGCCGGCCGGCACGGCGGGCTTGCCGAGCGAGGCCCACTCCTCCAGCTCGAAGTTGTCGCGCCCCAGGATCTGGTGGGCGCCGGAGAGGCCGCGACCGCTCTGGTCGTCCAGCGAATGCTCGCCGTGGCCGGTGGTGAAGAGGATTTTGGGCTTGCGGCCCTCGGAGAGCTGCAGGATGGTGCTGGTGAAGAGCTGCTCGCCCTTGAAGCCCGTCATCTGCGGCGCTCCCGTCGTCTGAAAGCTGCGGAAGTCGAGCTCGGCCAGGTCGTTGCTGGCGATGACCCGCTTGTCGTCGCCGCTCGTCACCACCACGCCGGTCGTCGTCACGCCGTACTTCTGCACCAGCTGCTGGGCCTCCACCGGCTTCTTGGCGGCGTCGACGATCCGCACGCGCACCCGCCGCGAGGCGGCGCCGTAGCGCGACAGCAGCTCCGTCGTCGGCTGGTAGATCTCCCCCTGCTCGGGAGAGAGAAAGACGATGAACTCGACGTCCCGGTTCAGCCCCTCGAGCACGTTCAAGGTCTTCTCCGAGAGGCTGTAGAGCTGGCTCTTGGTCCAGTCGAAGCGCTTGTAGTACTTGCCGCCGAAATAGTTGACCATGACCAGCAGCGCCGCGAGCAGCAGGACGCCGGCGGACAGCGTTCCCGTCTTCACGAGCTGGCGGCGATTGACCTCGATCTGCGCCATCGCGTCATCTCCACTTCTTGTCTTCGAGCGCCCGGCTGGCCAGGAACAGGAAGAACAGCGTGCCCGAGAGATAGAAGATCAGCCGGCGGGTGTCGACGATGCCGTTGGCGAACTCGTCGATATGGTTCCAGATGTTCACGTGCTCCAGGGCCTTCTTGAGCACGTCCCTGATCGTCAGCTCGCCGAACAGGCTGAGCAGGAACAGCAGGAACACCAGGGCGACCGTGATCATCGCCGCCAAGAGCTGGCTGCGCGTCGTCGACGAGGCGAAGACGCCGATCGAAATGAAAAGCGAGCCGATCAGCAGGATCCCCAGATAGCCGGCGGCCACCGGACCCCAGTCCATCTTCTCGTAGAGATGGATGTTCAGCCCGTAGATGGCGGTCGGCAGCCAGAGGAATCCGTAGAAGGTCATAGCCGCGAGGTACTTGCCGGCGATCACCTGGCCCTCCGTGATCGGCGCGGTCATCAGCACCTCGATCGATCCCGAGCGCAGCTCCTCGCTGAGCAGCCGCATCGTCAACACCGGCACGACGAGCAGCAGCATCAGCCAGGTGGCCCGGAAGAAGAAGCCGAACGGCGGACCTCCCGGCGAGGCGGGATTGTTCAACTGCCCCACGAGATAGACGAAGATGACACCGGTGACCACCAGGAAGAAGAACAGCACCACGTAGGCGAGCGGCGAGAAGAAATACGCCCGCAGCTCGCGGCGGAAGGTCGCCAGGACGCCGTTCATTGCACCACCTCCCGCGGCTCCCCTTCAGGACCGGCCGACCCGTCGGGCCCATCGGGCCCGTGGGGATCACCGGGCTCGGCTGATCCGGATGGCGGCGCTTCGGCGGTTCCCTGAGCTGTTCCCTGAATCGTGTCCTGCGTGGTCAGGCGCACGAAGATGTCCTCCAGCGTCGCGCCGCGCTCGCGGGCCAGCTCCAGCAGCACCCAACCGCGCTCGACGGCGGTCCGGAAGACCTGCTCGCGCGGATCGCTGCCGCGCTCGCACTCCAGCACCCAGGCGCCATCGCCGCCACCGGTGCCGGGCTTCACCCCGATCACGCCGGGAATTCCCGCCAGCGCCTCGGCGGCGCCGTCGGCCGCGTCCTTGAGGACGAGCCGCACGCCGGGGTTGCCCATCCAGCTCTCCCGCAGGCTCTCCGGCGTGCCCTCGGCGATGATCTTGCCGCGGTCGATAATGACCACGCGGTCGCACAGCAGCTCGACCTCGGGCAGGATGTGGGTGGAGAGCAGCAGCGTGTGCTCGCGCCCGAGCTGCCGGATCAGCTCGCGGATCGAGATGATCTGCTTCGGATCGAGACCCACCGTCGGCTCGTCGAGCACCAGGACACGCGGGTTGTGCAGGATGGCGGTGGCCAGCGCGACGCGCTGGCGGTAACCCTTCGAGAGAGTGCCGATGATCTGGTGCCGCACCTCCTCGAGCAGGCAGCGCTCGACGGCGCTGGGGATCGCCTGGCGCGCCTCGGCGCGGGAGAGCCCTTCCAGACGCGCGCGGTAGGCGAGGTACTCGCTCACCCGCATCTCGGGATACAGCGCGATGTTCTCCGGCAGATAGCCGACCTGCCGCCGCGCCTCGCGGGGAGACTCGAACAGGTCCTTGCCGGCCACCGTCACCTTGCCGCCGGTAGGCGGCAGGAAGCCGGTGATCATGCGGATGGTGGTCGTCTTGCCCGCGCCGTTAGGACCCAGCATCCCGAGGATCTCGCCGTCCTTGACGGAGAACGAGATGCCGTCCACGGCCGTGAAGTCGCCATAGCGGCGGCTCAGAGATTGCGCTTCGATCATGGAGCCCCTCCAAAAACCAGACGGTGCTTCCGCTGGCTCGCGGATTTTAGCGGAACGACTTAGCAAAACGGGTGCCGTAATGCAAAAGGCGGCTCTCCGGCCGCAAATCTCGGCAAACTCGTGAGATCGCGGCGTTCCGGCGCCCGGCAGCTCTCCGGACGTGCCACTTTGACGCGGCCCCCGCGCCCGATGCTATCCTGTTCTCATGGCTGACAAGGACAAGGCATCCGGAATGAAGTCGGCATACGAGCTGGCCCTGGAGCGGATGGAGAAGCAGGGCATCGAGCGGCCCCGGGAGGAGACCTTCAGCGACGAGCTGCGGGAGAAGATCGGCGACGTCCGGCGCAAGGCCGAGGCCAAGCTCGCCGAATTGGAGATCCTCCACCAGAACCGCCTGAAGAGCATCTACGATCCGGCCAAGCAGCAGGAGGAGGAAGAAGACTACCGCCGCGAGCGCCGCCGGATCGAGGACGAGCGGGAAAGGAAGATCGAAGAGCTGCGGAAGGATTGATCCGCCCCAAACCTCCGCCAACGCGAAATCGTCCCGTAGAGACGCCCCCGCCCTTCCACGATAACACCAGGGTGGCGACGGAGACGGCGCCGGGTAGGCCTGGGTGGTTACCCACCCAGGCCCCCCACAGACCCGTACGTGCGGGACTACCGCATACGGTTCTTCAGGCCACGGGTTCGCTACGCGATCTCAGGCCGCAACACAGATTCTCAGGTTCGGGAGCGGGTACTTCTTCAGGAGAAGCTGGAACCGCTCCCAGGTCATGCTGGGCTTTCGTGAGCGGCGACTGAGCCACTTGCGCCAGATCAGCTTGACCCTTTGGTGCACGCTGCTTAGAGACAGCGAGTTCCCGGTGATCCCGTAGTACCCGCTGTGCCCTCGCAGCTTGCTGAGGAGGTGTGCATGCTGCCAGTCGAGGGGTGCATGCCGATTGCCTTGACACCACACGTTGAGTTGCCGCAAAAACCGGGTAATCCGGTCCGAAGCCGTCTTGCGCTTGACCATCCACTTGCCACGCCGAGACCTCTCCCAGAAGTGGGTGAAGCCAAGAAAGTCGAAACTCCTCGGCTTCTCGTGCGGCTGCGTTCTCCCAGGCTCCGCCTTGCGGCTGGGCCGTTCGAAACGCACCAAGCGGGTCTTGTCGGGGTGGAGACTCAAGCCGTACTTGCCGAATCGCTTCGACAGCACCTCCAGCATCCGGCGAGCATCGCTCTCCAATTGGAAGACCAGGACGAAGTCATCGGCAAAGCGGATCAGAAACGCTGCCCCTTGCAAACGGGGTTTCACCACCGCCTCAAACCACGTGTCCAGCACCTCGTGAAGATAGATGTTCGACAGCAGCGGAGAGATGACTCCGCCCTGCGGTGTTCCTGTGGTCGGATGACTGAGGGTCCGCCCTTCCATCACGCCCGCCTTCAGCCACTTGTCAAGGGCGCGGCGTATCACTCCGTCGCGTACCCTCTGGTCCAGAAAGCTCCTCAGCTGACGGCGATCTAAATCGTCGTAGAAACTCTGGATGTCAGCCTCCAGCACCCAGCCTCCCCCCATCGCCATGAGACCTTCCCACAGCTTCCTAATCGCCTGATGCGCCGATCGCTCGGCCCGGAATGCGTAAGAGCAGTCCAAGAAGTCCTGCTCATACACGGCTCCCAGCACCATCGCGACCGCCCTCTGAAGCACTTTGTCCTCGAAGGTCGGGATCCCGATCGGCCGCTGCTTCGACGGGTCACTCCCTTTCGGTACGTAAGCCCGGCGAACCGGCGGCGCTTGGTAGCGGCCCGACTTGAAGCGGTCCAAGAGGCTCTGGAGATTCTCTTCCAGGTTCTCCTCGTAATCCGCCCCCGTCTGACCGTCCACCCCCGGGGCACCATCTTTGCGCGTCCGGCGGTAGGCTTCTCGCAGAAGATCGATGTCGATGTGGTGAGCCAGGCTCAAGAAGGCCCGCTTCGGATCTTCCCTCGCCAGTTGTGCTATCCGTTGAAGTCGCGTTGAGACTGTCTCAAGGTTCGGTGACCCTGTCATCTTTCCCTCCAACGATTCCGTGACCCGACACCCCTTTTCCCTCCACGGGGTCCCTCGGGATGGTTCCCCCGCTTCCTCGGTACTGTTGAGGGGCTACGACGCCCTGAGTCCATCCCGCCGCGCTTCGTTTCCTTCGCTTGGCGGTACCGCGGGTGCGCCCGTCGATTTGCTCCCACAGGGTACGGACGCCCTCGTCTGTGGGCCTGGACGATTGGTCACCCGGAGCCCAGCCGGGACTTGACCGCGGAGATCTCAGGGTTCTCCCAGGTTCCTGGGCGGACCCCCTTGTGTACATGCCCTGGGCTGATACCCCGGGGGACCTCCGACGCCAAGCCATCCGGCGCCAGAAGATGTTGCCTTCCGCTCACCCCACGACGTCGGCTCCCCGATTCGGTCTCTCGAGGCTGGGTTACCACAGCCTGCACACTCGCTGTCTACGCTTCGTGACGCGGATTACTCCTGCCACCACGCAAGACTCGCTTCCGGTGGGTGGGCT
>CAVZUZ010000004.1:0-29631 GCA_963778565.1 Thermoanaerobaculaceae bacterium
CCGCCCCTACGAAAGCGACAAGACAGGGAAACCCAGGTTCTGTTAGGCGCTCTAAGCCTCAGGCCGGCGCCGGCAGCGCCTCCACCGAGACGGGGACGCCGTTGAGACCGGCGTTGCCGGTCAGCTCGTCGAAGAACCGCTCGTCGGTGACGTCGTTGGCGCTCGCTCCGGCGTGCTGCGCCGCCAGACGCAGGCGCACGCCCGGGCGGCCGTGGCCGTAGCCGTGCGGCAGGCTCACCACGCCGGGCATGACGGCCGCCGTCACCTCGAGCGGCACCTCGATCGCGCCGGTGCGCGAGCGCAGGCGCACCCGCATGCCCGTCTCGAGCCGCCGCGCCGCCGCATCGGCGGGATGCATCAAGAGGGTGCAGCGGTCGCGGCCCGCCATCAGGCTCGGGCTGTTGTGCAGCCAGGAGTTGTTGTCGCGCACGTGCCGGCGGCCGATGAGCTGCAGCGCGCCGGCATGGATCTCCTCGGCGAGCGACTCCTTCGAGCCGGGCGAGATCGCGGCGCAGCGGCTGGGGACGCCTCGATCCGCCGGCCGGCGGTCCGCAGCAACCCGGGAAGCCGCTCTTCGAGCGCTTCGAGTCGAGGCCGTGGGGAGCCCGCCTTAACCGTGACAGCGAGAGGCCGGAGGACCAGGGCAGGAAGCGGTTGCCATACGGGCCGAGCCGCAGGCCGAGGTCGAGGACGCCGGCCGGTCCCAGCTTGCGCAGCAGCCGCCACTTGAGGCCGCTCGCGAGCCGCCCCGGGCCGCGGCTCCGGCTCCCGTCGAGCCGCGAGGCCAGGCCGGCCATCACCTCCCAACTGCGCAGCCCGTCAACGGGCGGCGCGAACAGCGGCGGCGAGTAGCGGGCGGTGTTGCGTACCGTCAGCAGGTGGAGGGCCAGGTCGTAATGGTCCTGCTCCAGGGCGTGGGCCGGGGGGAGGATGAGGTCGGCGAAACGGGTGGTCTCATTGAGGTAGAAATCGATGGAGACCATGGCCTCGAGGCCGCCCAAGGCCCGCTCCAGCCGGCCGCCGTTGGGCAGCGAGAGCACCGGATTGCCGGCGAGGGTCAGCAGCGCGCGCAGCCGGCCTTCGCCGGGGGTGTCCATCTCTTCGGCCATCGCGACCGCCGGGAGCTGGCCGTCGAAGCTCGGCAGGCCGCGGACGCGGCTGCGCCGGCGCCCGATCTCCCCGCGGCCGACCCCGAGACCCACCAGATCGACGGCGGGCCGGGGGAACAGCAGACCGCCCCGGCGGTCGAGATTGCCGGTGGCGAGGGCGAGGGCGTCGAGCAGCCAGCTCGTCAGGCCGCCGAAGCGCTGAGTGCAGGCGCCGACGCGGCCGTAGGGCGCGGCGGAGGGAGCGCCGGCCAGCTCCCGCGCCAGCCGCCGGATCTCGCCGGCCGCGAGGCCGGTCGCCGGGGCGACCCGCTCCGGCGGGAAGCGCGCCGCGAGGCTCTCGAGCTCGTCCAGACCGTCGGTGAAGGCGGCCACGCGGCCGGGGTTGGCGAGCCTCTCGGCGAAGATCACCTGCAGCATCGCCAGCAGCAGCAGCGCGTCCGTGCCCGGCCGGATGAAGTGATGCTCGTCGGCCACCGCGGCGGTCTCCGTCCGCCGCGGGTCCACCACCACCGCCTTGCCTCCCCGCCGGCGCAGCTCGGCCAGGCGCCGGCCCATCCCGGGCGCGCCGAGCAGGCTGCCGTTGGAAGCCAGCGGGTTGGCGCCCACGATCAGGAACCAGGCCGTGTGGTCGACGTCCGGGACCGGCAGCAGCCCCTGGTGCCCGTAGAGGAGCCGCGAGACGAACATGCGCGGCAGCTGGTCCACCGAGCTGGCCGAGAAGCGGGTCGGGCGGCCGAGGCTCGCCATGAGGAGCGTGCTGAAGATCATGGAGCCGTAATCGTGGACGGTGGGATTGCCCACGTAGACGGCGACCGCGGACCGTCCGTGCAGGTCCTGGACGCGCTTCAGCCGCGCCGCGGCCTCGTCGAGGGCCTCCTCCCAACCGATCTCTTCCCAATCGCTGCCGCGGCGCCGCAGCGGCCGCCGCAGCCGGTCCGGATCCTCGTAGACCTCGCGGAGCGCCTGCGCCTTGACGCACAGAAACCCGCCGCTGAGCGGGTCCTCCGGGTCGCCGCGGATGGCCCGCACCTGGCCGTCCTCGTGCTCGATGACGAGCCCGCACATCGCCTCACAGAGGTTGCAGGAGCGGTGGTGGAGCGGCATGGAATAGGCTATGCTTCGGGAAAATCCAAGGGCAAGACTGTGGGATGTCCGCCCTGGTGTCAAGGCGCCTTGGGGCGCGGTAGTGGTTCAGTTTGCTCGTGGACTCCCCCGGTCCTGCCCTCCGAAGCCTCACCCCCCGACCCCCTCTCCGTAACCGGAGAGGGGGAGAAACACATCTGTCTTTCTTGCTGTTCTCCCCCTCTCCGGTTACGGAGAGGGGGTCGGGGGGTGAGGCTTCGGAGGGCAGGACCGTACGCAGTCCGCAGGCAAACTGAGCCACTACGTGGGGCGCCGCAGCTATGGCGGCGGGTGCCATCTCCGATGGCCGCGATGACCGCGCGATGACCGCGATGACGACAGAACCTGTGAAGGAAATCCGCGCCGACGCGCGCGGGACGCTGCTCGACACCCTCCGGAGCTTCCTCGACGAGATCGGCGGCGCGCCGGTGCCGGTGACCCCGGCGGCGGACCTCGAGCGCGACCTGGGTCTCGGCAGCCTCGAGCGCGCCGAGCTGATGTCCCGCCTCGAGCAGGCCCTGGCGATCCGCCTGCCCGACTCCACCCTCGCCGAGTCCCAGACCGTCGGCAGCCTCCTGCGTCTGGCCGAAAGCTCTGCCGGGGACGAGCCGGCGACCTTCGAAGCTTCCGCCGGGGCCCGGCAGCTTCCCGAGCAGGCGCGGACCCTGGTCGAGGTCGCCCGGTTTCGCGCCGAGGCCGACGGCGGACGCCGCCACCTCCTGCTGCTGGACGACGACGGAGAATCTTCCATGACCTTCGGCGAGCTCTGGGACCAGGCCCTGCAGGTGGGCTCCGGCCTGCGCGCCCTCGGCCTCCGCCCGGAAGACCGGGTCGCGCTGATGCTCGGCGCCGGCGCCGACTTCTTCACCGCCTTTCTCGGCGTCCTGTGCGCCGGCGGCGTGCCCGTGCCGCTCGAGCCGCCGGGGAAGACGGGTCTCGGCGCCGATCTCCGCCGGCGGCGCCGCCTGCTCGACGACGCCCGGCCGGCGGTCCTCGTCGTCGACCGGCAGCTCCTCATGGTGGGCCAGTCGCTGGCCGAGCGGACGGCGGGGTCCCCTCCCGTCGCGACCGTCGACTCGCTCGCCCGGGGTCCGAAGGAAGGCTACGTGCGCGCCGAGCCCGACGGGCTCGCCCTGATCCAGCACGCCTCGGAAGGAGGCGGCGATGCCAGGGGCGTGGCCCTCACCCATCGCGCCATCCTGGCGAACGTCCGCGCGCTCGGCCGCGAGCTCGATCTCTCCCCCGAAGGCGCGGTCGACGGGCCGCCGCTCTCGCACGACATGGGGCTGATTGCCGGTTGGTGGACCGCCCTGTACCACGGGCTGCCTCTGGTGGTCTCCCCGGCTCCCCGGGACCCGTCGCGGGCGGGCTGGCTGGAGACCGCGGCGGTCGCCGTTCCCGCCCTGCGGCGGCGGGCGTTGGACGGGATCCGCGCGGCCGGCCGGACCGCCTTCGGCGTCTACGCGGTCCTGGCGGCGCTGCCCGTCGCCCTCGTCGGCGCCACGATCATGCTTCTTGCCTGCCGGAGCCAGAGCGCCTCCTGGAAGGTGGCGCGGGGATTCCTCCGCCTCTGGGGCCGCCTGACCGGCCTCCTCCCCCGCGCGAGCGGCGGCGAGCTGCCGCCGGGCGGCGCCATCCTGGTGAGCAACCACGGCAGCTATCTCGATCCCCTGCTGCTCATCATGGCCGTCGAGCGGCCGATCCGGTTCACCTCCAAGCGGGAGGTTTTCAGCCTGCCGATCGTCCGCAACCTCATGCGGCAGATGCGACATCTATCGGTGGACCGCAGCACGGCGGCGTTGCGTCTGGAGGGGTACCAGGTGATGGCCGCGGCGCTGCAGGAAGGGCACCTGGTCCACGTCTTCCCCGAGGGAACCTTCACCCGCAAGCCCGGGGTCCGGCCGTTGCGCCTGGGCGCCTTCTACCTCGCCGCCGAGCTCGGCCGGCCGGTCGTACCGGTGGTCCTGCGGGGCGCCCGCAGGGCGCTGCCGGACGAGCGGTGGCTGCTGCAGCCCTCTCGCATCGAGGTGGAGACGCTCGATCCCTTGACCGTGGAGGCCGGAGCGGGCTTCCGGGAGCTCGCGCAGACGCGCGACCGCGTGCGGGGGGTCCTCTCCCGCGGCTCGCGGGAGCCTCTGCTCGAGGGGATGGTCGCCGGGGGAATCGGCCCTCCGCCGATGCCCTCGCCGGAAGCTCAGGGCGTGAGGACCACCTTGCCGAAGTTCCGGCGCTCCTGCAGGTAGAGGTGCGCGGCGCCGGCCTGCTCCAGGGGGAAGGAGCGGTCGACGACCGGCTGGAGCGCGCCCGCGCCGGCGAGGCCCACGATCTCCTCCAGCATCGACCGCAGCAGGCTCCCTTCCGTCCACAGATGGCCGATGTTGAGCCCGAAGACGCCGCGGTTGCGGTTGATCAGGGAGAGGGGATGGAAGCGCGGCGTGGCGAGCATCCCCTGGACGATCGACAGCAGCCTGCGGGTGCGGCCCGGCGCGAAGCTCGACATCCCGAACACCATCAGCCGGCCGAGCGGCGCCAGGCAGCGGTAGCTGTCGCGGAACGACTTTCCGCCCACCGCGTCGAGGGCGACGTCGACGCCGCGGCCGCCGGTCAGGCGCCGGACCTCGGCGACCAGGTCCGGCGTTCGGGAGTCGATGCAATGTTCGACCCCCGCTTCCTTCAGGCGCGCGTGCTTGCCCGCGCCGGCGATGCCCAGCACCGAAGCTCCCTCGAGGCGGCAGATCTGGATCGCCGCCTGGCCGACTCCGCCGCCGGCGGAGTGGACCAGAACCCGCTCTCCCTTCTGAACGTTGCCCACGCGAACGAGCATGAGCCAGGCGGTCAAGTAGTTCACCGGGATCGCCGCGGCCCTCGCGGCATCGAGCGCCGCAGGGAGGGGAACGATCTGTATGGGAGGCGCCACGACGATGCTGCTGTACCCGCCGAAGCGGGTCAGCGCGAGGACCCGGTCACCGATCCGGATCCCCTCCACCCCCGCTCCCACCTGATCCACCTCGCCGGCGACCTCGTAGCCCAGCACGCACGGCGGCTTCGGGGCATCCGGGTAGAGGCCGATGCGGGCCAGGACGTCGGCGAAGTTGACGCCGGCGGCTTCGACGCGGATGCGGACTTTTCCCGCTTCCGCTTCAGGGTCCGGAGCCTCGCGGATCTCGAAGACCTCCGGCCCGCCATGCCGGGCGACCCAGGCCTGTCTCATTCCTCGCCTCGATTAAGGACGGCCACGAAGGAACTATACCAGCCTCCACCTCCCGGGACGGCCGCGCGGAGAGCGTCCGAGCGTGGCCGGAGTCGATGTTAGGATGACTCCATGGACCTCGATCAGGCGATTCTTCGAGCCACTGCGGACATTCCCGGGATTTCGGTCCTGGTGCTCTTTGGCTCGCGAGCGCGAGGGACGCATCGTGTGGACAGCGATCTCGATGTAGCGATTCTACCGGATACCGAAGACCCACGAGCCCGGCGGCATCTTCAGGCAGGCCTCGCGGCAGCGCTCGCCGACCTGGCGCCAGGAGGAAGGGTCGATGTGGTCCTCCTGGACGAGGTGCCCGATGTGCTTCGACAACGGGTCCTGGAGACCGGCCGGGTCCTGCTCTGCCGCAACGCCGAAGCCTGGAAGGAGCTGAGGGTCCGCACCATGCGCGAGTACGGCGACAGGGAATGGGCGCGGCGGCTGTTCCGCCAGGCTCAGAGGCGGCGGTTGATCAGTGGAGAGACGAGTGGTCGATCAGGAAAAGCTGTCGAGTCGCTTAGGCGCATTGGAAAGCTACCTCGCTGAGCTGCGCTCCTTTCGGCAGCTCTCCCGCGAGGAGTTCGTCCGCGAGCCGGCGGTTCACCATCTGGCCGAGCGATACCTCCACCTCGCTTGCGAGTGCGTGCTCGACATCGCGCATCACGTGATCGCTGATCAAGGCTATCGGGAAGCGACCAGCTATAAGAACGCCATCGAGGTCCTCGGTGAGGAAGGATTGATCGATGACCTTCTCGTGGCGCGGCTGAAGGAGTGGATCGGTTTCCGCAACATCCTCGTCCATTTCTACATCGACATCGACCACGGCAGGTCCTACGACGCCATCCAGCAGGATCTTGGCGACCTGGAGAGCTTCGCGTCCTGCATGGCTCGCCTCCTCGAGCCCTGACTGAGCCGTCCCTCAGCAGCCCGCGGCGCTGCTATCATCCCCAGTAATGCCTTCCGATCTCCGGCTCGCCGAGCTGCCGTCCACGGTCTACCTCTTTCCGGTCGACCGTCTCATCCTGCTGCCGGAGACGACCCTGCCGATGACGATCACCGATTTCCAGAGCCGGGATCTTCTCGACGCGGCGGAGGCTGCGAGCGGCTACGTCGGAGTGATCCAGGCCCGTCCCCAGAAGGAAGGAACCGGCTCCCGCTTCTTCGCCGTCGGCTGCCTGGGGCGCATCCGCTCGCTCGGGCGCGACGAGGAGCGCCATCGGGTCGTCCTCGAAGGGGTGATCCGGTTCCGCGTGCGCGAGGAGCTGCCGGACGGCGAGCTGCCGCGAGCCGCCGTCGCGTACGAGGAGTTCGAGCAGGATCTGCTGGCCGCCGAGGAGAACCTGGAGGGCTGGGACCCGGAGGGCTTCCGGGCCGCCCTGCTGCGGTTCGCGCGGCTCCAGTCGGGGCGCGAAGCCACCTCTCTCGAAGCGATGAGCGGCGGCCAGCTCGTCCGCGTCCTGGCCCAGACCGCGCCCCTCGCCGCCGCCGAGAAGCAGGCGCTGCTGGAGGCGCCGAGCTTCCGCGACATGCTGGCGCTGCTGTTCGAGCTTCTCGCCCTGAACTTCCTCACCACGACGCCGGATGCGTCGCCGTCCTCGAACTGAGGTCCCCGCGAATGGTCCAGAGAGTCTGGGATGAAGACGAGCGCCCGAAAGCGGAAGAGATGCCGACCGTCCTTCCCCTGTTCCCGCTGGATCAGCCGCTCTTGCTGCCGGGAACGGTGGTGCCCTTCGCCGCGGAGTCGCCGGCCGACCGAAATCTGGTCGACGACGCCCTCGCCGCCGACCGCTACGTGGCGATCGTCCAGCCCCTGGAAGACGCGGCGCTGGCGGCCCGTCCGCAGGAAGGCCCGCCGGCGATCTACTCCGTCGGCTGCGTCGGCTACATCGGCGAATGCCACGAAACGGACGTGGATCGCTACCTGGTGCTCGCCGGCGGCTTGATCCGCTTCCGCGTCCTCGCCGAGGAGCCCACCGACCGCGGCTACCGGCGGGTGGTGGTGGACTACGGCGAGTTCGCCGGCGACCCCGAGCAGGTCGAGACCGACCTGGAGTTCCCACGCCTGCGCGACCTGATCCGCAAGCGGGTCGAAGCCAACGAGTCCGAGCTCGACCTGTCCATCATGGACAACATGGCGGGCACGGAGATCGTTACCGCCATCGCTCACGCCATCGCGCTCTCCCCCGCCGAACGACAGGTGCTCATGGAAACCCCCAACCTGCGCGAGCTCGAGAGCGTGCTGCTCGATTTCATGATCGGCCCGGGCGGCAGGCCCAGCTTCGACTTCTCGCTGTGGCGCCAGCCGAGTTAGGGCCGCGCGACCTCACCCCCTGGCCCCCTCTCCTAAAGGAGAGGGGGGGAACAAAAAGGTCTCTTGAAACCCCTCTCCTTTAGGAGAGGGGTAGGGGTGAGGTCGAGCGGGCAAGACCTACCGTGAGCGGCGGTTGCGCCACACCCGCCAGTCGTCGTTCAGCAGGACGCTGAGCACCAGCACGAAGCCGCAGGCCGCCGCCAGCAGGAAGAGCAGCATGGCGATGCCGGGATAGCCGAAGAGCGTGAACGCGGTCCGCACCTGCATCAACAAGGCCGCGCCGACGATGAGCGCCGCCAGCACCAGGCCGAGGGCGATGCGGTTGGCGATCTTCTGCAGGTTGTCCATCAGGCGGGCCTCGTCGAAGGCGTCCACCTTGACCTGGATCTTGTTGCCGGCCAGGTTGTCCAGGACGGCGTTCATCCGCGCCGGCAGGTGCTGGAGGAAGTCCTGCAGCTCCAGGACCGAGCCGAGCAGATTGCCCGGCGAGAGCTTCTTCAACATGTGCCGGCGCATGATCGAATCGGTGCGGCGCTGCACCATCTGGTTGGGATCGAATTCGGGATCGAGGGTACGGGCCGATTCGTCCAGATGCAGGAGGGCCCGGCCCATCATGGTCAGCTCCGCAGGCGGCCGGACGCCGTTCTCGGCGGCCAGGCGGGTCAGATTGACGAGGACGCGCCCCACCTGCAGCTGCTCCCCCGAGACGTTCTGAAAGCTGCCCACGAGGTCCGCCACCTGCCGCCGGTAGCGCGCCTCGTCGCAGTCTTCGAGCTGGGTCCCGATCTGCAGGATGATCCGGGCGGCCTGCTGCCCCTGCCCCTCGGTGACGGCGAGCAGGAGCTTCAGGAGTTGCTCCTGCATCGCCGGATCGATCCGCGCCACCATCCCCAGGTCCAACAGGGCCAGCCGGCCGTCCTCGGTCACCAGCAGGTTGCCGGGATGAGGATCCGCATGAAAGAAGCCGTCCACCAGGATCTGGTCGAGGTACGCCTCGCACAGCTCCTCCACCAGCCGGCGGGCGTCCAGGTCGATGCGGGCGAGGGGCGAGAGGTCGGTGATCTTGGTGCCGCGGACGTAGCCCATCGTCAGGACGCGCGAGGTGGTGTAGTCGTCCACCGGACGGGGAATGACCAGCCGCTCGTAATGCCGCAGGTTCCCGGCCAGGGTGAGCAGGTTCGTGGCCTCGCGGCGGTAGTCGAGCTCGCGCAGCAGCGTCTTGCGGAACTCCTCGAGCATCTCGTGGAAGGCGAGGCGCCGGCCGACCTCGCTGTGCTTGTCGAGGAGGGCGGCGATCTGGCTGAAGGCGTCGAGGTCCTCCAGGATGACCTGGCGGATGCCGGGCCGCTGCACCTTGACCGCCACCTCCCGCCCGTCCCGCAGCTCGGCCCGGTGGACCTGCCCCAGGGAAGCCGCGGCGATAGGGGTCGAGTCGAAGGTGAGAAAGGCTTTCGACAGCCGCACCCCGAGCTCCGTGGAGACGATCTCCTCCACCTCGGCGAAGGAGAAGGGCTCGACCCGGTCCTGCAGGCGGGCCAGGGCGTCGAGATAGGGCGCCGGCAGGAGATCCGAACGGGTCGAGAGGATCTGGCCGAGCTTGATGAACGTCGGCCCCAGAGCCTCCAGGTCGCAGGCGAGCCGCTCCGGATCTCCGGCGATCTCCGGGGGAACCTCCGCCTCCGGCAGCTCGGCGCTCACGGCCTTCACCAGGTCCGCCCGTCCGTGCTGCATCAGCAGGCGGGCGATGTCCTTGTACCGTTTCAAATGTTCCGGCTTGAGCGAGAGCGCCATGACAGATGCATAGGGGGTGCCAGGGACTGTGTTGGGAAAATCCTGTAGGGGCGGCCCTATGTGGCCGCCCTGAAAACGCTACGTAGTGGTTCAGTTTGCCCGCAGACTGAACCACTACCAAACGCTGAGATAAGCTCTCCCTCGCCCGCCATGCCACGACCGCTTCTCTTCGCCCTCCTCCTTGCCGCCCTGGCCTGCCGGAAGGCCCCGGAGCCCGCGCAAGTCAAGACGCCGGCGCCGCCGCCGGCACCCGAGATCGCGCGGGCCGTCCGCCAGGCCCGCCCGGTGCTGTTCGTGGGGCTCGACGGCGCCGACTGGGAGCTGCTCGACGACTACGTCGCGTCCGGGGTGATGCCCCATCTCGCCGCCCTGGCCCGCGAAGGACGGACGGGCGTGCTGTCGACGCTCCATCCGCCCCTCTCGCCGCTCGTCTGGACGACGATGATGACGGGCACCTCGCCGCTCGAGCACGGGATCCTCGACTTCACCCGCCGCCATCCGGAGACGGGCGCCCTCGAGCCGATCACCAGCGGCGAGCGGCTGGTGCCGGCGATCTGGAACATGGCGACCGGCGGCGGCAGGAGCGTCGCCGTTTTCGGCCTCTGGGCCACCTGGCCGGCCGAGCCGGTGCGCGGCCTGCTGGTGGCGGACCGCTTCTCCTCTTTCACCTCGCGCGACCGCGAGCCGCCTCCAGGCTCCGTCTATCCGCCGGAAGCTCGAAGCCTGGGCCCGGGAATCGCTGGCGAAGGCCAGGGAGGAGACCGGCTACGAGGCCCTCCACGAGTACCTCCCCTGGCTCGCCGAAAAGGAGTATGAGCGCTGGACCGCCGAGCCCGATCCTTACGCTCACCCGGTGAGCGCTCTGCGGCGCATCCTGGCGGAGACGCGGACCTACCACGCCCTGGCGACCTCGTGGCTCGCGCGCGAACGTCCGGACCTCGCCGTCGTCTACTTCCAGGGGACCGACACCGCCGGTCACGTCTTCGCTCCCCTGGCGCCGCCGCGCCAGGAATCGGTCACGCCCGAGGACTTCGAGCGCTTCTCGGCCGTGCCGGAACGCTACTTCGCCGAAGTGGACCGCATGCTCGGCGACTACCGCAAGCTCGCCGAGGCCGCCGGCGCGGTGCTGGTGATCGCCTCCGATCACGGTTTCCGCTGGCGCGAGGGACGGCCCGCCCGCCTGCCGAGCGCCGCCGCCGCGACCGCCGGCAAGTGGCACCGCGACGAGGGGATCTACCTCCTCTGGGGACCAGGGATCGAGGCCACGGCCCAGCGGGAAACCGGAAACGTCGACCAGGTCTGTGCCACCCTGCTGGCGCTCCTCGGCCTGCCGCCGGGTCGGGGCATCGCCGGTCCTCCCCTGCCGGGGGTCGAGGCTTCCAACTCGCCCCTGGCCGATTACCGGGCGCGCTACAAGCCTTATGAGCCCGCAGGGATCAAAGCGGACGAGGCGGCAAACGCGGAGGAGATCGCGAGGCTGCGGGCCCTCGGCTACCTCGGTTCGCGCGAGGAAACCGCACCCGTCACAGCGGGATCGACCCGCACCGCCGGCTCTTACAACAACGAGGGGCTGCTGCGCCGGGAGCGCCGCGAGATGAAGGCCGCGGTGGCAGCCTTCGAGCAGGCTCTCGTTCTCGAGCCGGGCAACGCCTCGGCCCTCTGGAACTTGAGCGACGTGCTCCACGCCCAGAAGCGCGACCTCGACCGTTCGGACGTCTTGCTCCTGCGCGCCCTGGAAACTGGCCTTCCCGAAGGGCTCGACTACACCGTCGGCCGCACCGTCGCCTACACCCGCGGCGGCGAGGCCGCACGCGGGCTTCGCCTGCTCGACCGCGCGCTGGCCGCCAAGCCCGAGGAGCCTCGCCTACGGCTGCTGCGGGGCCGTTATCGCCTGCAGCGCCACCAGTGCGAGAAAGCTCTCGGCGACTTCGAGAGCGCCGCCCGCTTCGATCCCCGCAACGCCCTCGCCCACAGCTCCGTGGGGCTCGCCCGCCTCTGCATCGGCGACGGCGAAGGTGCCGCCCGGGCCTTCCGCCGCTCGCTGCAGCTCGATCCCGACCAGCCGGAGATCCGGCGGGCGCTGGGGCAAATCGGACCCTCGTAAAGGGAGGCCCGGCCGTGGGGAAAACAGCAGCAGCGGTCCTTGGCGCGAGGCCGCTGCTGCCCGAATCGTCGTACTGTACAGGCTCCGCGCCGCGACCTACTCAGCGGCAGGATAAGTGCAGTGCTGGTGGGTGCCCCCACCCGGGTGGCAGGGCTGGGCAATCGCTCCTGCTCCCGATGCCGCCTTCTCCCGCGGGGAAGCCCATCCGGCTGCGAAGTTCGACGTGCCCGGCAGATACGTGTCGGTCGCGCCGTCGCCATCGGTATCGACGAGGACGAAGCCGGAGTGCTTCACGACACCTTCTCGACTCTCCACCCAGCGAGAGCTCGGGCTGGACGAGAGGCGCACCGCCTGCCGGAGCTCGAGCACCTCCCCCGGACCCCTGCCGATGGGCGTGAAGGTGATCTTGACGTTGACCCAGATCGGGGCGGAGAACCGGCCGCCCTTCTCGCTGGTCCGCACGATGCGCATCGTGGTGATCGGCTGCTCGCCGTCGAGCGTCACCTGGGCCTTGAACGTGCCGCAGGACATCTTGAAGGGAGCGATGCTCTCGAACTGCATGGCGCGAATCTGGAGGCGGGTGGTCGCCACTCCCTGCTTGTTGAACACGGCGTTGTCGAGGCGTTGAACGATGGTATCCGCGTTGCCCAGGGCTCCCGCTTGCCCAGTGGCGATGGGAACTCCCTTGAACGCGATCCGGCCGGTGAAGGGCTCCGAGTCGAGACAGAAGAAGCCGGCGGGAATCGGACTTTTGGCGAAGTCGGAGAACGTCGAGCCATCTCCCCTCGTCGCCCAGAGGTCAATGCCATTGGTGATGATGCGATCGGCGGCGAGCACCGGCACCGCGAGGAAAACTGATAAGGCGATAATCAGAACGGAAAGCCTCTTCATGAGGTTTTTCCCTCCTTTTAGAGGTAAGGGTTTGGGATTTCGAAGACGATCCCGCCGAGAGCACCCCTGGGCGGAGCGCGGGCTTTTTGAGGATGGGAAAACCGCGGACCCGGTCTCAAGGTCTTCGAAGATCTGCGAATGACGGATCTCCTCTAACCTAAAGAGTGCCGCCAGCCTGGCGAAATGCGCCTCTGCTACGCTCCGCGCCGTGAACGGGCGCGCGATCCTCGCGGTCATCCTTCCAGCCCTTGCGGCGGGGCAACCTTCGACGACCGACTACGGAGTCCTCGGCCGCGAGGTCGTGACGATCGTCAAGGAGCGGTTCTACGATTCCAACACGGCCGAGCGCTGGGCGAAGGAAAATGCCGAATATGCCGCCGCCGTCCAGGACGCCGAGACCTTCCGCCGCGAAACCCGCCGGCGGCTCGCGGCGCTGGGCGCTTCGCACACGGAGTACTACACGCCCGACGATCCGGGCTACCGCGACCTGCTCTCCATCTTCGAGCCGGTCCTTCATCGCGGCGCCGAAGGAGAGAGCCTCGGCCTCGCCGCCGTCGAGCGCGAGGATGGCTGGTTCGTGGCGCGGATCTTCGCCGGCGGCCCCGCCGAAGCGGCCGGCCTGCGGCGCGGCGACCGCCTCGTCACGGCAGACGGCGAGCCCTTCCACCCGGTCCGTTCGTTGCGCAGCAAGGCCGGCCGGGCCGTCGCGCTGGAGGTCCGCAGCCGGCGGGACGGACCTTCCCGTACCGTCCCGGTCGCCCCGCGGACGATCGATCCCAAGCAGGAATGGCAGGAGGCGCAGGCCGCCGGAACCCGCGTCCTCGAGCACGGCCGACGCCGGGTGGGCTACGTCCCGGTCTGGTCCTGCGCGGGAGTCGAGGTCCAGCAGATCCTGGCCGAAGCTCTCGCGGAAAAACTCGCGGGCGCCGACGCCCTGGTGCTCGATCTCCGGGGAGGCTGGGGAGGCTGCAATCCCGAGCTCGTCGGCCTGTTCGATCCCGCCGTGCCGGACCTCACCCGCATCGAACGCGAGGGCCGGCGCACCGTCTGGGCATCGGCCTGGCGCAAACCGCTCGTGGCGCTGATCGACGGCGGCTCGCGTAGCGGCAAGGAGGTGGTGGCCCGCGCCCTCCAGCGCCACCGCCGGGCGACGCTGGTCGGCGAGCGCACCGCCGGCGCCGTCCTGGCCGGTCAGCCGTTCCTGCTCACGGACGGCTCGCTGCTCTTCTTAGCCGTGCAGGACGTCCTCGTGGACGGCGAGCGGCTGGAAGGGGTGGGCGTCTCGCCGGACGTCGCCGTTGCCGCCGATCTGCCCTACGCCGAAGGGAGGGATCCGCAGCTCGAACGAGCCCTCGAGCTGGCGGCCGACATGGCGGGTCCGCGCAAGCAAGCGATCCGGCGGGGGAGCTACCGGAGAGCAGGGCTCACGGCTCAGGGACGACTTGGCGGTCGATGAGCTCGTCGACGCGGATTTCCCGCTGCTCCAGATCGCTCACAACACGGTCGTAGTGCTCAACCGGAAGGACTGCCTCCACAGTCTGACCGGAGACCGAAAGAGAGCTCAGGTCGACTTGCGTTCCCTCCGGGGCGCTTTCGGAGGCAATCTTCTGGAACTCGCGCTGGAGGATGTCCCGCCGCGCTGAACGGGAGGGCTCTCCCAGCCGGGGTTTGTACTGCAACGAGACTCGCACCCCCTCCGCGCCCGTGGAAAGGCGCGAAATCGCTCCGAGGTTCCTAAGCTTCTGGATCTTGTGTTCATCCATAGGACTAGTGTACTCCCGTTCAGCACTCTATAGATTCAACAGTGTCACGCGGCCAGAGCCCACGATGAGGACTCCATTGGTCATGCTGGCGAGGGCTCCTACAAGCTCTCCGCGAATCTGGGCTGGCGTCCATTTGACCCCAGCGTCGATTTGACGCTGCACGAGCAGTGCCACGACACCGGCAACGATCGGCGTCGCCATCGACGTCCCGCTCTTGATGCCAAAGAGAGAGGCTCGTGGAGGTGAGGGAACGAGAACTCCGTTGCCAGGCGTGGCACCGGGATCGTCGAGGTGATGTTCACGCCTGGAGCGCACACGTCTGGCTTGCTCCGGCCGTCGGCGGAGGGCCCGCGGCTGGAGAACGACGCGGGCAGAAAGGTCTGCTTGGTGATGGCGCCCACAGTGAGGTCGTAGGGCCGTTCGTTGGGTAACTGGACCATGATCGGCAAGAGCCCCTCTTCCTCCTCGCTGCCAAGAGCAGCGGCCGCGAACATCTCGCCTCCCGGGGCGGCGGCCTCCAGCTTCGTGATGGCGGTTTCCAGCAAGGGACCGATCTTTACGCTCATAGATACGCTCATGGAGTCTCCTTTTCAGAACCTCTTCTCTTCGATCCGTCTGCGCAAGAGCTCGGAGCAGCGGGAATCCCTCTTCACGGCGCGGAGGAAGCGGGCCAGCCGCTCCATCCATGGACGATCTAGTCCACTGGTCCTGAGTGCCGGCCCACTTCATTGGACGGACCAAACGGTGGTTTTCCCGATTGTAACGCAGAGAAGAAAATAATGCTGAAGAGGCCAGGGCAGCTCAGACGTGAGGGGTGACGACGCTGAGAAACCGCTCCACCTCTTCCCACACCTCCCGGCGGCCGAGGAGATCGTTGTGCTCCGCACCGGGGACCTCCACCCAGCGCGTCTCTCCCGCCAGCATGGAGGAGATCTCCTTTCCGTGCGCCATCGGGATCAGGTTGTCCCGCTCGCCATGGACGACCAGGGCGGGAACCCGGACGCCCCGGGCCGCGGCGCGCGAGTCGTAGCGCTCGCGGAGCATCAACTTCACGGCGAATGCCGGGAAGACCTCTGCCGCCACCTCCGCCAGCGTGGTCCAGGCCGAGAGGGCGATCAAGCCGCGCACGTCCTCGGGATGGCGGCCTGCCGTCGCGATCGCCAGCGCCGCGCCGAGCGACCAGCCGCAGACGACGAGGGGGCGCTCCGGGTGCGCCTTTCGGGCCCAGGCGACGGCGGCGTCGCCGGTGGCGAGCAGGCCCTCTTCGGTCGGCGTTCCCGGGCTGCGGCCGTAGCCGGGATAGTCGGGCGCGAGGATGGCCACGCCCAGCCCGCCGAGTTGCTCGAAGAGTCCCGACCAGCGCAGCGTCTCCAGGTTCTCGCCGTTGCCGTGGAAGAACAGGACGATCGGCGCTGAAGGCGGCAGCGCCGGCGGCTCGTATACCCAGGCGGCGGCCCGGCCGCCCGCCGCGAGGTCCAGCCAGACCTCCTCCAGGGGCGCCGGAGGCGGCGACGGCACCCGCACCCCGGGCGCGGGGTAGAGCATCTGGCGGGCGAAGGATTCGATCATGAAGAGCGGCAGAAGTCCGGCCCCGACGACCAGACAGACGGCGAGGATTCTAGTCGATCGGACGCGCATGGCCGCATCAGAACCCGCTGCTCGATCCGCCGCCGCCGAATTCCCCGCCGCCGCCGGTGAAGCGCGGCTCTTCCCGCATCGCCCGCGCTTCCGACGCGAGCGCTACGGCGGTGGCTCCGATCTCCAGCAACCGTTGCCGCGCGAGGTCCTCGAACAGCGGCTCGGCGGTGAAGCCGCGCCGCTCCCGGGTTCGGACCCGAGTCGAGATAACGGCGCAAGACCAGGGCCGCGGCCGCCAGCGCGATTCCCGCAACCGTGAGCTTAGCCCAGATCGCTCCCAGGTCCTCATAGCGTCCTGTTCGCGGGCCTATTCGCCCCGGCTCAAGGCGATATGAGTCGCGGTATCGGTGACGTGCTCATAGGCGGTGACCTTGCCGGAGCCGTCGAAATACCAGAGATGGCCTTCGTTCTTGATGTCGTACTTCTTGCCGCTGGGCTTGTGGACGACGGCGATGTGAGTCAGCGCCATGACCTTGTTCCCACTCTCGAAGTAGGTGTGCGGATCGAAGACGGTGAACTCCAGCGGCGCCAGCGACTCGAAAAAGGCGCCGATGTTGTCGCGGCCGCGGCGGGGCGACAGCCAGGGCACCTGCGGAGCCGGGGAATCGACGTCCCACTCCACGTCATCGGCGAGCTTCTCGAGGATCGCCGGTACGTCTCCGCGTCCGAAAGCGGCGTAGATCTCCTTCACGGTGTCGACGTTGCCCATGGTTTCTCTCCTCCGGGTCGGTTGGATTTACCTGCCATACGAAACAAGGAGGTTTTCGGATCACATATACTTGGCCCCAGGGAGGCAACCATCATGTCCGATCCGGTCTGGTTTCTGTTCCAGAACAACGCTCAGCAAGGGCCCATGTCCCTGGAGGCCATGCGCGCCCTGGCGGATCAAGGAAAGCTCAAGCCGGACAGCCTGGTCACCCGGGTCGGCATGGCGGACTGGGTGCCGGCGCGCTCGGTCCCCGAGCTGTTCCCTCTCGATACGATCGTGCGCCCTCCCCTGCCGCCGGGAGTCGGCCAGCGCCAGGACGTCCTGCGCGGCCTCACCGACCGGTTGCGCCGTTCCATCGGCGCGGACGACGTCATCGCCACCCTACCCCACCTGCGGGCCGTGCGCTTCCTCCTGGAGGCCTTGCGGCGCGGCCTCACCGAGCGGAGCCTCGATGCCACCGACCGCGTCGGCCGCCAGGCCGGGCACGTCGCCTACGTCGCGGCGGCCGTGATCCTGGTGCTCGCGTTCATGGTCCTCGGCATCCGCAGCGACAGCGTCCGGCTCTTTTTCGTCGGTCTGCTGATCCTCGCTCCGGCAGCCGTCGTCCTCCACTTCCTCGCCGCCCTGTTCCTCGACGCCGGCACCTCGCTGCTGCGCAAATCGCCGAGCGAGCTGGCGTCGCCGGCCGTCCTCACCCTTGCCGCCGTGGTGTTCCTGGCCGGATCGCTGTTCTGCCTCCTGATGGGAATCTACGGGCTCGTCGCCGGCAGCACCTTCGTCGTGTTCGGAATGTGGATGGGAGGTTTCGCGGTGCTGCTCTATGCGTGCGCGGCCGCCCTCAATCCGGCGTCCGTCAACGTCACCGCCGGAGCGGACATCAGCGCCGGCGAGGAAGCGCTGGGCATCGGCATGTTCCTGGTCAAGCTGCCGGTGCGGCTGGTGTCGTTTCTCTTCGGCGTCGGTTCGGTGATCGGCCTCTGCACCGTGGTCTACCTCTTCTACCTCGTCTTCGCGCGGGAGCCGCTGTTCCTGATCGGGCCCGCCCAACAGATGGCCTACAGCGTGCTGGGCGTCGCCCTCGGGCCGTTCCTCTCCTACCTCGGCTTCGCGCTGTCCTATCTGCTGGTGGACCTGCTCCGCGCCATTCTGCGGACTCCGGCCCGGATCGACGCTCTGCGGGAGGACCTGCGCGGAGACCGGTGAGGGGCGGAACGGAGCGTCCCTGCCGGCTCGACCTCACCCCAACCCCTCTCCTAAAGGAGAGGGGCTAGATTTCCAGGTGGGTCCCCCTCCCCGCCGCCAGCGCCTTTCCGTAGACGTAGCGGCCGGCGGCGAGATCCTCGACGGCGATGCCGAGCGATTTGAAGAGCGTGATCTCCTCGTCCGAGCGGCGGCCGGGGACCTTCCCTTCGAGGACCTCGCCCAGCTCACCGAGAAGGTGCTCCTCGCCGATCGTCCCTTCGTTTCGGGCGAGTAGGAAATCCCCCGCTTCCGCCAGCGCCGACTCGCGGCGGTCCGTGAACAGGCGCGACCGCGCCACGGCCACCGCATCGAGCTCGCGAGCGTTCGGCGTGCAGGCGCCGACCGCGTTGATGTGAGACCCCTCGGCGATCCAGTCCCCGGCCAGCACCGGCTCCCTCGCGGCCGTGACGGTACAGATCAGATCGGCTCCCTCGACGGCATCCCGCGCCTCGACGACCGGCTCCACGTCCAGACCTGACCGCTTCCCCTCCTCGTCGGCGAAACGGCGGGCGCTCTCGGGCCTGCGGCTCCAGATCCGCACCCGCCGCAACGGCCGGACGGCTCGCATGGCCGCGAGATGGCTGCGCGCCTGCGTCCCGGAGCCGAGGATCGCCAGATCTCCCGCATCCTTCCGCGCCAGGGCTCGGGTGGCGACCGCGCTCGCCGCCGCGGTGCGGATGGCCGTCACGGCAGAGGCGTCCAGGATGGCGATCGGCCGGCCCCGCTCCTGCTCGAAGAGGACGACCAGACCCTGATGCGACTCCTCGCCGTGCAGGTAGTTGTCCGGTACGACGGTCAGCACCTTGATGCCGGCCACGGGCTGATCGTCCGCGGCAAGACCTTCGAGCATCCCGGGCATCACTCCCAGGAGACCATGGCGGTCCGGCATCCAGTAGGCGGTGCGCAGCGGCTGCACGGCGCCTCCGCGGGCGAGCACCCGAAGCCCGGCCTCCACCACCTCGATGCACTCCTCCATCGGCAGGAGGGTTTCGACGTCCTCACGGTTCAGGAAGAGGATCGGCATGGTGCTTCCTCCGGGAAGGCCCGAGTATAGTCTCGCCGTCTCGTCGCCAGAAGCTTTTCGCGGCCGGCGGAGGGGTAGTAGTTCAGCTTGCTCGTGGACTCCCCCGGACCTGCCCTCCGAAGCCTCACCCCCCAGCCCCCTCTCCCTGACGGGAGAGGGGGAGAAACATATCTGTCTTTCTTGCTGTTCTCCCCCTCTCCGGTTACGGAGAGGGGGCCGGGGGGTGAGGCTTCGGAGGGCAGGACCGTACGCAGTCTGCAAGCCAACTGAACCACTGCGCGGCGGAGAGCTTTTCGCGGCCGGCGGGATGCCCGCGGATGCAGGTATAGTCTCTCCAGACCCTGAGAACGGCCCGCCGCCGGGAGGTCCCATGTCCTTCGTCTCCGAGTTGGAGCCCCGAGCCCTCTGGAAGCACTTCGACGAGATCCTGAAGATCCCCCGCCCCTCCACGCACGAGGAGCGGGCCCGCCGCTACGTCCTCGACGCGGCCGCCCGTAAGGGATTGAGCCACCGGCAGGACGCGAACGGAAATCTGGTCGTCGAGAAGCCGGCCTCCCCCGGCCGGGAGGGCTCTCCGATCGTCGTCCTCCAGGGTCACCTCGACATGGTGACGGAGAAGAACTCGGGGACCGAGCACGACTTCATGAGCGATCCCATCATCCCTCGCCGCGAGGATGGCTGGGTGAAGGCCACCGGCACGACTCTGGGAGCGGACAACGGCGTCGGCGCCGCCGCCATGCTGGCCGTGATGGAGGCGGACGACCTCGTCCACGGCCCCCTGGAGCTGCTCTTCACGGTGGACGAGGAGAGCGGCCTCAACGGCGTCATGGCGCTCGACCCCGAAGCCATCGCGCTCCAAGGACGGCGCCTGCTGAATCTCGACTCCGAGGAAGAGGGCTCGGTGACCATCGGTTGCGCCGGCGGCTCCGCCAGCACCTTGACCCTGCCGCTCGAGACGGCTCCGGCGCCCGAGGGGACGACGAGCCTCGAGGTGAAGCTCTCCGGCCTCAAGGGCGGGCACTCGGGGATGGAGATCCACCTCCAGCGGGGCAACGCCGTGAAGCTCCTTGCCCGAGCCCTCTTCGCGGCGCTCCAGCAGACGCCCTTCCATTTGACGGCCTTCCAGGGAGGCAACAAGCACAACGCCCTGCCGCGCGAGGCCGCAGCCCGGGTGGTGCTCCCCGGCGCGAGCCGCGACGTCTTCACCGCCGCGGTCGAGCGGGAGGCCGCCGCCATTCGCGACGAGATCCGCACCGTCGATCCGGACGTGGCGGTCGAGATCACGGAGGGCGCGACCCCGGAGCGCGTCTGGACGGTGGCCGCGACCCGCAAGGTGCTCGACCTCCTGAACGCCTTTCCCCACGGCGTCCTCGCCATGAGCAACGACATCCCCGGCCTGGTGGAGACCAGCCTCAACCTCGCGACCGTGGCCGATTCCGACGGTGCGCTCACCCTGCTGACGAGCATCCGCAGCTCCGTCGCCTCCGCCATGATGGCCACGCGGCGGAGGATCCGCGCCCTTGCCGAGCTGGCCGGCGCCGAAGTCACCGAGCTCGAAGGCTATCCCGGCTGGAAGCCCAACCTCGACTCTCCCCTCCTCGCCATCTTCCGCGAGGTCCACAAGCGGCTCGTCGGGACCGACCCCGAGCTCAAAGCCGTCCACGCCGGCCTCGAATGCGGCGTCCTCGGAGAGAAGTTCCCCGGCATGGACATGATCTCCTTCGGACCCGTGATCGAAGGTGCCCACTCGCCGGACGAGCGGGTGGAGGTTGAGTCGGTGGGGCGGTTCTATGAGTTGTTGAAGGCGATGTTGGCGGAGCTGGCGGGTTAGCATCGATTCCTGGAGTGCTTCCCACGTTGACTCCGCAAGAGTTCCTCCGTATCCTGAAGCCTATGAGCAACCCAGCTTTGACTCTCCGCTTCAAGAACGAAAACACCTTCCGAGCACTTCAGGAATCGGCAAAAGCGCTTGGCATCTCTGTGAACGAGCTTGCGGAAGCTGCGATTGAGCGGGAACTCGAAGTGATTGGACCCGATCTTGAGCAGAGATTGGCCCGTATCGCGGATCTCCTGCCGTCCTACCACGGGCAAGGAACCGAGCAAGATATTGAGGCGTTCGCCCATAGCGAGGTCTCGGTCGAAGATCCCCTACAAGCCCGCCTTGCCGAGGCCGAAGACCTCCACGGCATAGGAGCTGCGTTTGCCCGTCGCGTGGAACGAGGATGATCCTCGAGATGCAGCACTGATCGAGGACAACCTTAACACCCTACTCCACAAGATCGTTCAAGAAGCAACGCACAGATATCCGCCATCGGTAAAGATGGTTCAGGACTGGCATCGACACATCTACAAGGACGCGCACCTTCCTGTCCCTTACTATGCTGGCGAATTCCGGGATAGCGATCCGCAGTTTCCGGAGCTTTACGGTTATGAGGTAAGTGTCGGAACGCGATCTGGTATCGCCTCCGCAAGAGTCCCGGAAGAGCTTCGACGCTTCGAAGAAGCATTGCAAGAAGCAGTCAGGCGTTTAGATGCGGTCATCCTGACCAACCGCCAGGCGGAAGGTGTAGCGCAAGTTCGTTCCGTCCTCACCCTCTCTGCGTATACGCATGGTGAATGGGTAAGGATCCATCCCTTTGCCAATGGTAACGGAAGAACTGCGCGACTATGGGCCAATTGGTGTGCGTTGCGATATGGGCTGCCTGCCTTCGTACGTTTGAAACCACGGCCCGATGGGCTGCAATATGCCAGGGCTGCCGCGAATTCAATGCGGGGTGACCATAGAAGCATGATCGCCGAATTTGCCGCCATGCTGCAGCTTCGACTGAGCAAACCTTAAACTCAGCCCTCACCCCACCCGCACCACAATCTTCCCCCGCACATGCCCCGCCTCGCTGAGATCGTGGGCCTTACGGATCTCCTCCAGCGGAAAGACCTCCTGAATCACCGGTCGGAGCTTCCTCTGCTCCACCAACCGGGCGAGGAAGGCGAGGTCCTCCGCCCGGTATTTGACCAGGACAAGCCGAGCCCGCTTGCGCTGACCGAACAGGCCGCCCAGCGTGGTGAGTCCGATCCAGATCATGAGCCTCGGTCCGCCCAGCGTGGTGACGTAGATACCTCCCTCCCGCGAGAGGGACGGCTCGCAGTCCGGGTACGTGCGCCGGCCGACCGCGTCGAAGATGACGTCCCAGGCGTCGTCACGGCCGGCGAAATCCTCCTCTTCGTAATCGATGGCCTCTTGGGCTCCGAGGCCACGGACGAAGTCGAGATTCCGCGCGCTGGTCACGGCCGTGGCTTGCGCTCCCAGAGCGCGGGCGATCTGGACCGCGAAGTGCCCCACTCCTCCGGAAGCGCCGTTGATCACCACGTTTTCCTTGGGGACCAGTCCGCCTTTGTCGCACAAGGCCTGCAGGGCTGTGAGGCCGGACGTGGGCATAGCCGCAGCCTCTTCGAACGAGAGCGCCTCCGGCTTCGGTGCGAGCGCCGCCTCCCGGGCAAGGACCAGCTCGGCATACGAGCCGCCCTGTCGTTTCACGTCCACACCGCCGAAGATCGCGTCGCCCGGCTCGAAGCGGGTCACCTCGGGACCGATCTCCACCACCTCTCCCGCCACGTCGTAGCCCAACACCAAGGGAAACTTCGCCGGCATGGCCAGGCGCATGTGGCCCTTCCGGATCTTCCAGTCGATCGGATTGACGCCTGCCGCCCGCACCTTCAGCAGAACCTGCCCCGGTCCGGGCGAGCCCGGGTCCGGCAGCTCCCGCACCGTCAGCCGATCGCTGCCATAGGCGTCGACTGCTGCGGCTCTCATGGATGCTCCCTCCCAGGATTCGTGGTGCATCTTTGAACCTGCCTCCTGCCTTCTCATCCGTCCGTAGTGGTTCAGTTGGCCTGCAGACTGCGTACGGTCCTGCCCTCCGAAGCCTCACCCCCCGGCCCCCTCTCCGTAACCGGAGAGGGGGAGAACAGCAAGAAAGACAGATGTGTTCCTCCCCCTCTCCCGTCAGGGAGAGGGGGCCGGGGGTGAGGCTTCGGAGGGCAGGACCGGGGCAGTCCACGGAGCACACTGAACCACTACCCATCCGGCCCACATCGCTTCCGGGCGTACAATAAGGCATGCAGCCACTCCTCCACCGCAAAGCTACCTGCTGGCTCCTCGCAGCCGCTCTCGCCCTGCCGGCGGTCTCCCTCGCCGAGGGCACCGAGGCCCGGGACGTCCTCGGCGTGGCCCATGCCGCCGGCAAGTACAACTTCACCGACGAGGACTTCCTCAACGAGGGCGCCGACCGCATCCTCGAGCTGGGCGGCAGGGTGATCAAGATCTTCCTCGTTCCGCGCACCATTCAGGGCACCTACTCCTTCAACTCCGACTGGTCGCCTCCCGCGGAGGACGTGATCGAGCTGGCCCAACGGCCCTACGTCCAGGAGCTGTTCGCCAAGCCGTTCTCGACCTTCATCCTGGTGTTGACCCCGGTGACCTTCTCGCCGCAGTTCCTCGACGGCCTCACTCGCGAGGAGGCCGAGGCGGAGCACGATCAGATGTACCGGCTGGCGAAGCATCTCCTCACCGCCTACGCCGGCACGGGCAAGACCTTCATCCTGCAGAACTGGGAAGGAGATCACATGCTCCGCCAGGGGCTCGCCGCCGACGCCGAGCCGGACGAGGTGCGCGTCCAGGGGATGATCGACTGGTGGAACGCCCGGCAGGACGGGGTTCGCAAGGCCCGCCAGGACGCGGGCGAGCACGGCGTCACAGTCCTTCACGCGGCCGAGGTCAACTTCCTGCAAAGGGCCCTGGACGGCAAGGTGACGGCGACCAACGACGTCATCCCCTCCACCCGTTGCGACCTCTACTCCTATTCCACTTGGGACGCGGGCTTCACTCCCGACGGGCTGGTCCGGGCGCTCGACTACCTGGAGGCGAAAGCTCCCGACAACAAGCGCTTCGGCCGGCGGAACGTCTATCTGGGCGAATACGGCGTGGGCAAGGGCGCGGGCGTTCCCGAGGGCGAGCGCATGGAGCGCATCCGGCAGTTGATGGAGGCGGCCCTAGGCTGGGGCGTCCGCTACGCGGTCTACTGGCAGCTCTACTGCAACGAGGCGGCGCAGACCTACACCGGCCGGCCCCGCAACCGCGACCTGCGCGGCTTCTGGCTCATCCGTCCCGACGGCGAGCGCGCGCCCATGTGGGAGACGCTCGACAAGCAGCTCCCGGCCTCGCTCTACCGCGCCGCTTTCAGCAACTTTTCCAACCAGTACTTCTCGGTGGCCAAAGATGACCGCTCGGTGAGCGCCGCCCACTGGACCCGCGGCGGGTTCTGGGAGACCTTCACCATGAAGGATTGGAACGGCGACGCGCTGGTGGACGGCGACGTGGTGACCCTGCAGGCCCACGACGGCCTGTACCTCAGCGTCGACTCCGGTATCGGCGGCCGGGTCTACGCCCGCTCCTCCGCGGCCGGCCGGCCGGAGCGGCTCATCCTCCACAAGATCGGCGGTTCCGGCCCCATCCGCCCCGGCGACTCGATCGCCTTCGAGTCCCCTCGCTCCCACCGCTACCTCGCCGCCGAAGTGGGAGGCCGCGGCGCCCTTCGCGCCTTGCGCACGGCTCCCGGCCCGGCGGAGACGTTCCGTTACGTGGAGCCGGAAGAGTAAGCCCTCACCCCGGGATCGAGGCGCCGTTAGCCCGCCTTCACGATTTCGCTGGCACCTAGTCTGGCGCGATCACTGCGGTCACCGCTGTATCGCCGGTTGTGATCGCGGATGCAGCCCACATCCGGCCGTCGGCGGCAGTGACCTGGAGCCGCCACGTACCGGCGGGGAGGTCGGGAACGGTGGCTGCACCTCCGGCCAACGGCCATGCATGCTGGAGGGCCCCGCCGGGGTTGACGCCGAAATAGGGAGAACCGTCCACGGCGGCGAGGGTCAACGAGGCGGCGACGCGGGACTCACGAAGCTCCGGCACGCGGACCGACAGCGGCGCGGCGCGGGGCAGCGTCACCTCCAGGCGCTGTCCGGGGACGCTGGCCCTGGCGAGCGCGACGGCCGAGCCGGCGGCCTTGACCAGGACGGTCCAGCGGCCGGGTGGGACCTGCTGGAGATATCCACGACCCTTGTCGCTCAGGCGCGGCTCCTCCATGTGGACCTGGCGGCCGCTCTCGTCCAGCACGACGACGGTCGCCCAGACCGGCGGCTCGCCGGCGGCCCGCTGGACGGTGAGCGCAAGCCCCGTGGTCGGATCGAGCTCGATCGTCAACGGCTCGGCTGGAGCGCCGGCTTCGACGTCGACGGTCCGTTCCTCCGGCGCGTAGCCGGCGCCGCGCACGGTGAGCCGATAGCGGCCCGGGGCCAGGCTGGCGGTGACGAACGAGCCGGCGGCATTCGTCCCGACGGTGGTCAGCGGCCCGGGCTCGCCGCCGCCGAGCAGCCTCTCGAGATAGACCAGCGCCTCCGCCACGCCCTCGCCGGAGTCGGCGGCGACCACGGTGCCCGCGAGCGCCGCGGTGGCGATCTCGATCACGATCTCGCGGTCTGCGGCGAGCTCCAGGTCCTCGCTCTGACTCAGCATCCGCTCGGCGTGGGCCACCTCGACGCGGTAGCGCCCCGGCTCCAGGTCCTCGAACCGGAAGGCGCCCTGGTGATCGGTCGTCACGCCGCGCTCGGCCGTCACGTCGAGGCCGCGCAGGCTGACCCGGGACTGTGGCAGCGGACGATCCTCGATCAGCACCAGCCCGTCGAGGGCCAGCCCGCCGCCGAGCCTCAGGTCACGCTCCACCTCGCGGTCGCCGGGCGCGATCGCCACCCACGCGTCGGCCTCGCGCCGCCCTCCGAAAAGCCACGCCCGCAGGTGCCAGTCGCCGGCTTCGAGAGCGGCGATCTCGTAGCGACCCGCGTGGTCGACCGTTCCGGACCGTGACGGCCGCCCCGCGCGCTCCGCCCTGACCTCCACCGCGGCCATCTGCGCGGGCTCGAGACCCCGGATGCGGCCGGAGAGGGTTGCTCCGCGCCGCAGCACCACCTCGAGACCGCCGACGTCGCGCCCCGCCACCTCGACCACGGCGGGGTGGACGCCAGGAGCGAAGCCCTCGGCCTCGGCCTCGAGGTCGAAGCTGCCGTCGGCCACCGCGAGGATCTCGAAGCGACCGTCGGGACCGCTCGACGCCCGGTAGCCGCGCGGACCGCGCTCGCTGCGGTTCTTCAGCGTCAACTCGGCGCCGAGGCTCGGCGCCCCCACCTCGTCGATCACGCGGCCGGAGACCGTCGCGCCTTTCTCCAGCGTCAGGTCGACCCGGTTCTCTCCCGGCTGGATGTCGACCTGCTGCGTCCTTCCCTTGTAGGCCGGATGGCTGAGGACCAGCGCCTTCAATCCGGGCGGGACGCCCGCCAGGCGGTAACGGCCCTCGGCGTCGGACTCGGCCTGGGCCGGACCGATGTGGACGCGGGCGCCGGCGACCGGCTCGCCCTCGGCGGTGGTGATCCCGCCGCTGACCACGGCGCCGCGGCCGAGGACAAGGCGCACGTCCTCGATCTCGCCGTTCGGCGGCACCTGGACCGCGACGGGCTCGGGGGACAGGAACCCCTCCGCCGAAGCCTCGAGCGTCACCGCGCCCGGCGCGACCTCGGCGAAGGCGAACGTTCCATCGTGGCCGGCCTCGGCGTCCGCCGTGTTGTCGGACCGCCGCGGCTCCAGGCCGACGGTCCCGGGCGGCGGCGGCGCGGGACGCAGGCGCACGCTCGCTCCCGGCACGGGCTCGCCGGAGGCGTCCTCGACCCGGCCGCGGAGGCGGGAGGCCGGCTCCAGCACCACCGCGAGAGGCCGGGCGGTCGGCGCCTCGACGCCCGCCACCCAGGAGGGCACGTACCCCTCGCGCGCCACGAGGACGTTCACCCTCCGCCCGCGGGCGAGATCCGCGACCGCGAAGCGGCCGGCCTCGTCGGTCCTCGCGTCGGGCTCCCGCCGCCGGAGCGTCCCGGCCTGGGCGCGGCCCCCTTCGGTCAACCAGGCCCCGGTTCCGGCGAGCGGCCGGCCCGTGGCGTCGGCGACCCGGCCTTCGATCCTCACGCCGGGCAGGAGAGTCAACGTCCCGAGATCGGCGGGTCCCGGCCCGGGAGCGACCGCGACACCCGGAACGACCGTCGGCGCGAACCCCTGCCGCCGGGCTTCGAGGTCCACCCGGTCGGCGGGGAGCGCCGGCACCTCGAAGCGCCCCCGGTCGTCGGTCAGGACCGTCGCGGCCCCATCCGGACCGGAGCCGGCGGGGGAGGGCCGGACCGTCACCTCGACGCCGGCCAGCGGGCGCTTCCGGGCATCGACGGCCACGCCGTGGGCGGAGCGGGCCCGCTCGAGGACGAAACGGGCCTCGCCGCCCGCTGCCACGGTCGCCTGGGCAGCCCGGTAGCCGGTCCGGCTCGCGGTGAGCTCGTAGGACGGCGCCGAGGCGAGACCGCGCAGGAGGAAGCGGCCCTCCGCGTCGCTCAAAGCGCGGCTCGCGGCGCGGTCGAGACGGAACGCCGCGCTCCGCCCGGCCACGGTGACGACCACGTCGCCCAGCGGCGCTCCTCCCTTGTCGACCACGCGGCCGGCGAGCGTCCTGGCGGGCGAGAGGGCCAGGGTGGGGATGCGGACGGCGCCTTGCGGAAGCTTTGCAGAAGCCGGTTGAAAGCCGCTCGCCTCGACCTGCACCCAGGCGCCCCCTCCGGCGCGCTCGGCAACGGTGTAGGCGCCTCCCGGGCCGGAGAAGGTGAGGTTCCCCGGATCATCGCCCGGCCACACCAGCGCCCAGGCGAGAGGCTTCCGGGCCGCGGCGTCGAGCACCTTGCCCTCCAGGAGCCGCAACGCCGGCAGGTCGACGGCGGACGGCAGCGACTCCAGCTTATGCCGGCGGCCGTCCGCGAGGAGGAGGTCGAACGGTCCCTCGGTGTCGGCGGGAACGGTGAGCCGGCCGTCGGGGCCCGTCACGCCGAGGGGCCACGCCGGGCTGCCCGAGGAGACCGCGACGCCGGCCACGGGAGAGCCGGACGGGGCGCGCACCTCGACGGTCCGGCCGGCGGTCGAGGGCTCCAGGACCAGCTCCGTCCGCGCCGTGCCGGCCGGGACGGTCGCGGCGGCCCGGCGGGAATCCGGGGCAAAGGCATGGACCTTGACCGCCTCGCCGGCCACGCGCGGCAGCTTCACCCGCCCGTCGGCGTCCGCGCGGCCGATCCGCGAGTCCACCTGCCATCCGTCGGAGCGCAGGGTGCGCATCAGGTCCGCAGACCCGGTCGTGAGCAGGACCCAGGCGCCGGCCGCGGGCCTGCCGTCCTTCCGCAGCACCCGCACCTCGACGCCGGCGTCGGGCACCAGCTCCAGCGGTGGCAGCTCCACCGGCTCCGTCACCGGCAGGGGAAGGTAGCGCATGGGAACCCGGCCCGGGGCCGTGACCACCACCGACCACATCCCCGCCGACGGCGCCGTGAGCACGAACCGGCCCTCGCTGCCAGCCTCGACGGCCGCCGCGGGATCGGGCGCCGCGCGGCCGGCGAGCACGGCGCGGCGCCAGGCATGGTTGCTCTGCAAGGGCAGGAGCGAAACCTTCACGGCGGCCGGAGCTTCGAGGACCAGCCCGGAAACCTGGAGCGCGGAGGCACCGGCCGGAGCGAGGAGGCAGGCGGCGAGGGCGGCGGGGAGCAAGGAGCGGGAGTACATAAGATCTCCTTGGCAAGCTGATTGCAGATGTTACTACACTATGGCTGAGAAGGAAATTCTACCGACAACAGGACCTACCGACAACAGAAGGAGGATCCCATGAGCAGAGCATCCGGTTTCGCGTCAGTGTTAGCCCTGGGAGTGGTGTTGATGCTGGCGGCCTCCCCGGCTGCGGCCTTCAACAATTGCAACAACCCCAGCGTCTGCAACTGTACTGTGTCTTGTGACCAGGTCTGCGGTAATGTCGGTCCTCCCGAACCAGAGCCCATATATTGTGGAGACTATGGCAAATGTGATGGAGGGTCTGAGTGCCCGGTCGAGGGCCCCTGCCTGGCGATGAACTGCTCCTCGACCATCAACGGCGGGGCCAACGGCGACACGTTGACCGGCAACTCGAACAATGAGTGCATCAACGGAAATGGCGGCGCCGACACCCTCTCCGGCGAGGCCGGCGACGACACCATCCATGGCGGCGATGGCAACGACTCGCTGTACGGCGGCTCCGGCAACGACTGCCTCTACGGCGACGCCGGCGACGACTACGCGAACGGCGACAGCGGCACCGACTATTGCGAGGCGGAGACCGAGGTAAACTGCGAGAACTGAGCAGCAGGATCGCCCCATCCCGCTCCTTCCTGGGTTTCCCTTCAAGCGGCGATCCGCTTCGGTCGCGGTTTCCGGAGACCGGCGAGCCCTGTCGGGGAGGCTTCGGAGGGCGATCCCAAGGATCCAGCGATCAGCCTGACTCCGGTCATCCTTGACCCGACCGCGGTTGTCCTCAGGATGACGCCGGTCGGCCTGAGGATGACCGCCGTAACCTTGAAGAAAACTTGAGTCGTCCTTCACGTAACCGCGGTCATCCTCAGGATGACACCGGTCAGGTTGAACATGACCGCGGATTTCTTGAAGAAAACTTGAGTTTTCCTTGACCTGACCGCGGCCGCGCGGAGGATGGCGCCGGTCAGGTTGAACGTAACTCCGGTCATCCTTCACTAATC
>CAVZUZ010000005.1:0-48470 GCA_963778565.1 Thermoanaerobaculaceae bacterium
ATCCCTATCTGGCGCCTCCAACGGCTATGTAGAGTCCCCAGCGCCTGTCTGGAAGTCTCCAACGCCTATGTAGAGCTTCCAACGGCTATGTGGACCCGATCACCGCCTATGCGGAGCCGATCACTGGCTATGTGGAGTCGATCAAGGGCTGTGAGCGGAGATCATCGGCTGTGAGCGGCCGATCACAGGCTGTGAACGGCGGATCACAAGCTATGAGGGTGGGTCCACGGTTATGAGCGGCCGATCACAGGCTATGAGGAGTCGATCAAGGGCTGTGAGCGGCTGATCACCGGCTGTAAGTGTCCGATCAAGGGCTGCGAGCGGCCGATCACAGGCTGTGAACGGCGGATCACAGGCTATGAGGATGGGTCCACGGTTATGAGCGGCCGATCACAGGCTATGAGGAGGCGATCAAGGGCTGTGAACGACGGATCACAGGCTTATGAGGGTGGGTCAACGGCTGATGGGCGGCCGATCACAGGCTATGAGGAGGCGCTTACAGGCGGGGGAAGATATTCGGCACCCTTGGTGGCTTTGCAGAGGATGGTGTTCTCGCCAAGCCCTGGGGTCGGAGTCCGGAGGCCCTGACAAACGTCACCCCCAAATCATGATACCCATGACTGTTAGAGGTCCGCTCCAGCGGCGAAGATAGCCGTGAAAGGAGGAACCGAACCATGATCCGAATCCGCTCTATCCTGCTCTCGGCCCTGCTCGTCCTGATCGGAGGTGTCCCGGCGAAGGCGGCCGAAACGCCGGTCAAGACCATCGCCATCACCAACGTCCGCATCTTCGACGGCACCCGCGTGATCCCGCAGCGGCACCGTCGTGCTGCGCGGGCGCGAACATCGTCGCCGTCGGCCCGAAGGTCGCCGTGCCGGCCGGAGCCGAGGTGATCGACGGCGCCGGCGCCACGCTGCTGCCCGGGTTCATCGACAGCCACACCCACACCTGGGGCGACGCCTCAACCGGGCGGTCGTGTTCGGCGTCACGACCGAGCTCGACATGTTCACCGATCCCGGCGTTCGCCCGGTCCATGCGCGACGAGCAGGCGACGACGGGCGCGCCCGGCCGCGCCGACCTCTGCAGCGCCGGCTACCTGGCGACCGCTCCGGGCGGCCACGGCACCGAGTACGGCATGCCGATCCCGACGCTCACCAGCCCGGAGGAGGCGCAGGCCTGGGTGGACGCCCGCATCGCCGAGGGCTCGGACTACATCAAGATCGTCTCCGAGGACGGCAAGCCTACGGCGGCGAGATCCCCGACCCTCGACAAGGCCACCATCGCCGCGCTGATCGAGGCGGCCCACCGCCGGGGCAAGCTCGCGGTGGTCCACGTCAGCACGCGAGACCGGCGCAAGGACGCGCTCGAGGCCGGCGCGGACGGCCTCGTCCACATCTTCACCGACCGCGCGCCGGAGCCGGACTTCGTCGACTCTGGCGGCCAAGCGCAAGGCGTTCGTCATCGCCGACGCTGACGGTGGTCGAGAGCACCACCGGCGTGGCGAGCGGCCGCTCGCTGGCCGAACGATCCGCGCCTCGCGCCGTATCTCACCGCCGAGGAGATGCAGAACCTCCGCCGCTCCTTCCCACGCGCGCGAGCTCGAGGATGCAGAACTGCCCTGGAGGCCGTGCGCCAGCTGCACGGCGGCCGGCGTGCCGATCCTCGCCGGCAGCGACGCGCCCAACCCCGGCACCACCCATGGCGCCAGCATCCACCGCGAGATGGAGCTGCTGGTCCGGCCGGGCCTCTCCCCTGCCGAGGCGCTGACGGCGGCCACCTCGGCGCCGGCGCGGGTGTTCGGGTTGAAGGACCGCGGCCGTATCGCTCCGGGCCTGCGCGCCGATCTGGTGCTGGTGAAGGGCGATCCGACCGCGGACATCACCGCCACGCGCGACATCCTGCGGGTCTGGAAGGTCGGCCAGCGAGGTGGCCCGGCCGAAGGTGCCGCGCACGGCCGCAGGCCGCGGCCGCCGGCGCCAGCGGCGCCGGTATCCGCCTCCGGCGAGATCAGCGACTTCGAGGACGGCACGCTGGCCGCGGGCTTCGGCTCGCTGGATCGACTCGACGGACCAGATGGCGGGCGGCAAGTCGGTGGTCCGAAATCGGAGGTCGTCGCCGGCGGCGCCGACAGCGAGCAAGTCGCTCGCCATCTCGGGCGAGCTGAAGCGCCGGGTTCGCCTTTCCCTGGGCGGGAGCGATGTTCTTCGCCGGCGCGCAGCCGATGGCGCCCGGCCGACCTCTCGAAGTTCTCGGGGATCTCCTTCTGGGCGAAGGGAGAAGACGGCACCTACCAGGTCCTGGTCTTCGCCACACGCTCGGCCGGATCCCCGCCACCAAAGCCTTCGCCGCCGGACCCGATTGGAAGCGTTACACCTTCCCCTTCACCGACTTCGGCCTCGACGGCAGCGACGTGACGGACATCTTCTGGGGCGGCGGCCCCGCCCTGGGACCGTTCCGCCTGCAGATCGACGGCGTGCGGCTGGAGCCGAAGTAGGCCCCTCACTCCCCCAACCCCCTCTCTCCCGCCCCCTCCCAACCCACCTCACCGGGAGAGAGGGGGCTTGAAAACAAGCAGCTTCTAGTCGCCGTCTCCCTCCTCTCCCGGCAGGGCGGAGGGCGCGCCTCCGGCGCTGGCCCTCACTCCCCCGGCCCCTCTCTCCCACCGCACTCCCTGCCACCGGGAGAGAGGGGAGATTGAAAAGGCCAAGCAATTCTTTGCTTCTACAGTCTCCCTCCTCTCCCGGAAGGGCGGGAGTGCGGTGGGAGAGGAGGGCCGGGGAGGTGAGGGGCCCGACGGCGCGGCGATGGCCCGATTGAAGAGGACTTGAGGAGCGGGATCCTCGTACGGGCCCAGGTTAACGCCTATGGGAACAAGGGGGTGAGGTTGCGAGACCCCAGACCGGGAACAATCCTTGCGTACTGAAGAGGGCTGCTCCTTGTCATGGGGCCTCCCTTTATGGCGCAACCTCTCACCACCCACGGCTTCGAAGCGGAAGGCGTGAGCAGCCAGATCTGGATGGGGAATCACGCCGTCCAGATCCACCCGGACCACGGCGCCGAAATTGTCCGGGCGCCGGAAGGCCGGCCGGAGCCCCGGCTGCGCGCTCTCCCCGTCCTCCGGCGCCCGCGCGCCATCCGCGGCCTGGTCGGCCGCCAGGATGACATCGCCGCCGCCCTCGCCGCCCTCGGCAACTCCCTGCCGGTCGGCATCTACGGTCCGCCCGGCATCGGCAAGTCCACTCTGCTGCGCCACCTGGCCCACGCCGAGGTAGGCGACGCCCTTCCGGACGGCGTGGTCCACCTCTCCATCTCCCGCCAGCCGGCGGAGGACGTTCTGCAGTCCCTTTTCGAGGCGTTCTACGAGTACGACGTTCCCTTCAAGCCGACGCCCGCCCAGGCGCGCCAGCTCCTTCAAGGCAGGAAGGCCCTCGTTCTGCTGGACGATGCCGAGTTGGGGCACGAGACCGCCGAGGATCTGCTGGACCGCGCGCCGGACTGCGCCTTCGTGGTGGCGACGCGCGAGCGCTGTCTGTGGGGTGAATGCCGGGCTCTCGGCCTCGGCGGCCTTGCCGAGGAGGACGCCCGAGCTCTCTTCGAGCGGGAATTGGGTCGCCCCCTCACCGACGAGGAGGCTCCTGCGTACGAAAGCCTCTATGCGCGCCTGGAAGGTCATCCCCTGGGTCTCCTCCAGGCCGCGGCCCAGGTCCGCGAGGGCCGACCCTTGGCCGAGGCGGAACCGATTGGGAAAGGGAACGCTCGGCAGGCGCTGGCGGCGCTGCCGGACGAGGAGAAGCGGATTCTTTCGACCCTCGCCGCTCTGGGCGGCGGCTCGGTGGGCGTCGCTCACATGGCGGCTTTAGCGGACGTCACCGACGCGCTTTCCGTGCTGGACGCTCTCCAGGAGCGCAAGCTCGTTCAGACGCAGAGCCCTCGCTACAGCCTGACGGGAGACCTCGACCGTCTGCTGCCGTCGATCTGGGATCTCACGCCCTGGTGTGAGCGAGCGCTCGCCTACTTCCTTCCCTGGGCGGAAGCCCGCCGCGAGGATCCGGCCGCCCTGCTGGAAGAAGCCGGCGCGCTCCGGCGCCTGCTGGATTGGACGGCCGCGACCGGACGTCATGCCGAGACGCTGCGCCTCGGCAGGGCGCTCGATACCGCGCTCGCCGTGAGCGGGCGCTGGGGTGCGTGGGCTCAGGTTCTGGAGCGGATCCGCGCCGCGGCCGAAGCGCTGCGGGACCGCGCCACGGAAGCCTGGGCCCATCACCAGCTCGGTACGCGGCTCCTCTGCCTCGGCGATACGGCCGCCGCACGGCAACCTCTCGCTCGCGCGCTTGCCCTCCGGGGCTCGCTGGGAGACCGTGCGGGAGCGGCGGTCACCCGCAACAACCTCGGTCTGATAGGGCCGCTGCCCGCCAGATGGATCGCGCCTCGAGCCCTCAGCTTGCGTTATCTCCCCTGGCTCGCCGTCGCCTTTCTGGTCCTGCTCCTCGGCGGGATCCGCCTTTGGTCGTCCCGAATCGCTTCGGCGGACCGCTCCACCGAGACGGCTGCGCCCATCGAATCGACGAATTCCACTCCCTCCGTCCGGCGGAGAGAAGCGAGCACGGACCTGACGAAGGACAGGGCGGAGACTCCTCCGGTCACGACAGATCTGGAGTCGGCAGGCGACGAGGGAGGGCCGATCCTGGACCTCCCTTCGCGCGTCGAGTTCCCCGCTTGGGCGCTCGGTTCGGAGGGCGGCTCTCCGGGACAGACGATCTCACTGACCAACGCCGGAACCGTTCCATTGCGGGTGGAGGGGATCTCCTTCACCGAAAACCCCGGCCAGGCTTTCGCCGTGAAATCGAACTGCACGAGCCGCCCCGTTTCTCCGGCGGAGCGGTGCCTTGTTCAGATCTTCTTCCACCCGCCGGCGGCAGGCAGCTACCACGGGCTGCTGGCCATCGATGCGGCAGGCGGGGGACGGCAGACCGTGGAGATCTCAGGGACGGCGCGGGAGCCGTCAGAAGAGCCGCCGCCCGAGCCCCCGGAGGAACGTGAACCGCCTGCCAAGCAGGGCTGGTGTTGCGTTGACGGCGACGTGTACCAGAGCACCGATGCCGCGTGCAAAGACGAGGAAGGCTCCTTCTTCGCGCGGCAGCGTGCGGCGATCGCCGCGTGCCTGATGTTCGGCTGCTGCGTCGACGGGGAGTTCAAGCTGGGAGAAAAGCGGGAACGGTGCGACACGCTGGGAGGCATCTACATGGCCGCCGTCGAGGTCCCCCGGCGCTGCCGGCAGCAGCCGTAGCAGATTACTTCCACATGCGCGGGTCCCGTCCGGATCGAGATGAAAGCCGGGTAATGGTTCAGTTTGCTCTTGGACTACCCCGATCCTGCCCTCCGAAGCCTCACCCCCCGGCCCCCTCTCCGTAACCGGAGAGGGGGAGAACAGCAAGAAAGACAGATGTGTTCCTCCCCCTCTCCCGTCAGGGAGAGGGGGCCGGGGGGTGAGGCTTCGGAGGGCAGGACCGTACGCAGTCTGCCGGCAAACTGAACCATTATGAAAGCCGCATGGCGTTCCCTTGCCCATTGAAGCAGGCGATAATACTCACCGGCTCATCCGGCCATGGCGGAACCTCTCACCTCTACGAACATCGAAGCGCTGATCGAGGGCGGCGTCAGCGGCCAGGTTGCGGTCGGCAACCAGAACGTCCAGATCCACGCCGACCATGGCGCCGTCGTCTTCTTCGCGCCGCCGGGAACCCAGCCAACGCCGAGGCTGCGCTCCCTCCCCGTCCTCCAGCGTCCTCGCGCCGTCCGTGGTCTTCTCGATCGTCAGGCGGACATTTCCTCCGCCCTCGCCGCCATTGGGACGGCTCTGCCGGTCGGCATCCACGGGGCGCCGGGAGTCGGCAAGTCCACGCTGCTTCGCCACCTGGCCTACGCCGTCGACAGCGGCGCCCTGCCGGACGGCGTCGTCCATCTCTCCGCGCGCCAGCAGCCGGCGGAGGATCTTCTGCAGTCCCTCTTCGAAGCGTTCTACGAGTGCGACGCTCCCTTCAGGCCCACTCGCATCCAGGCGCGTCAGTTCCTTCAGGGTAGGAAAGCCCTCGTCCTGCTGGACGACTCCGAGCTGGGGCGCGAGGCGGCCGAGGATCTGCTGGACTCCGTGCCGGACTGCGGCTTCGTGCTGGCGGCGCGGGAACAATGCCTGTGGGGGGAGTGCCGGGCGATCGGCCTCGGCGGCCTTCCTCCCGAGGACGCGCGAGCCCTTTTCGAACGCGAGCTGGGACGGTCCCTGACCATCGAGGAAGCTACGGCCTTCGGGAGCCTCTACGTCCGCTTGGAGGGGCATCCGTTGCCTCTTCTCCAAGTGGCAGCCCAGGTCCGTGAGGGCCGGCCCATCGCCGAGCCGATACTGATCGACGAAGGTTCTGACCGGCGGGCGCTCGCCACCCTCCCCGAGGATCAGAAACGCCTCCTTTCGCGCTCTCGCCGCCGTGGGCGGCGGTCCGGTGGGCGCCGCTCACGTCGCGGCCTTGGCGGATGTCGCCAATCCGCTTCCCGCGCTGGACGCCCTGCTCGGAGCGCGCGCTGGTCCAGTCCCACAGCCCCCGCTACAGCCTGACGGGAAACCTGCCCGATCTGCTGCCCCGGACCTGGGACCTCACCCCCTGGCGCGAGCGGGCCCTCGGCTACTTCATCGAGTGGGCGGAAGCCCGCCGGAACGAGCCGGCGGCGCTGCTGGAGGAGATCGGCGTGCTCCGGGCCTTGCTGGACTGGGCCGCCGAGACCGGACGCCACGCCGAGGCGCGGCGCCTGGGGCGGGCGCTCGATACCGCCCTCGCCGTGGCCGGACGCTGGGGCGCCTGGGAGCAGACGCTCCAGCGGGTCCGCGGCACGGCAGAGGCGCTGGGAGACCGGACTACGCAAGGCTGGGCTCTGCACCAACTCGGCACGCGGCTCCTCTGTCTCGACGACAAGGCCGCGGCGCGCCCGCTCCTCCTCGACGCGCTCGACATCCGGGAGTCCTTGGGGGACCGCGCGGGAGCCGCCGTCACCCGCCACAACCTGGGTCTGCTGGGACCGTTGCCATCCTCCGAGCCGACGGCGGAGCGAGAGGGCCTCGTTCCGCCCTTCGATTGCTCCCCTGGATCGGTGGCGCCTTGCTGGTCCTGGTCGCGGGAGGAATCGGGTTCCAATCGTTCTGGTCAGGGACGCAGGACCCCAACGGAGAGACCGTCGTGAATTCCAGCGACGTGGAATCTCCTCCGGACGAAACCGAGCCCCCGCCCCTTTCAACGGAGGGACCCACCAACCCGACCACGGATGTGACGGAGCCTACGCCGCCCGACACGACGGATCAGCCCTCCGACGGAACGCCTGGAACCTCGCCCGACGGCACCTCGCCCGACGGCACCGACGACGAAACGCCTGGCACCTCGCGCTTCGAGGTTACCCGACGCCTGGAGTTTCCGGCCCTGGTGCTCGCATCCACGTCCGGACCGCGGGTGGAGACGATCTCGGTGACCAACACCGGAACGATCCCTCTCCAGATCGCCGACGTCTCCTTCACCGAGAATCCCGGCAAGGTCTTCACAACGTCCGGCTGCAAGCGCAATCCCTTGCCCGCCGGAGCACAATGCAGCATTCAGGTCCGCTTCCAGCCGCCGAAGGCCGGGAGCTATCACGCGGTGCTGGCCGTCGATGTCGAGGGTCTCGGGCCACAGACCGTGGAGCTTCTCGGGCGTGGCGAAGGAGCCCCCCCCTCGAGGGTGGTGCTGCGTTGACAGGAACGTTCTCTCCGCCTCCCAGGACGAATGCACGGACCGCAACGGCAAACTCTTCGAGAATCGAGAAGAGGCCACCGACGCCTGCCAGCAGGGATGGTGCTGCACCGCAGGAAACGTCTCTTCGGAGTCCCTGGCCGATTGCAAGGCCCGGAAGGGCACGTTCTTCGAGGATCGAGGCCGCGCCGCCAACGCCTGTCGCCAGGGATGGTGCTGCGCCGACGGAGGAGTCTTCGACGCCTCCGCCTACGACTGCGGTAACCGCCGCGGACAATTCTTCGCCGATCGGACCCAGGCCGCCGACGCCTGCCAGCAGGGATGGTGCTGCGCCGCAGGAAACGTCTCTGCGGAGTCCCTGGCCGACTGCAAGGGTCGGAAGGGAGCTTTCTTCGAGGATCGAGGCCGTGCCGCCAACGCCTGTCGCCAGGGATGGTGTTGCGCCGACGAAGCGGTTCTTCGACGCTTCCGCCTACGACTGCGGTAACCGCCGCGGACAATTCTTCGCCGATCGGACCCAAGCCGCCGACGCTTGCCAGCAGGGATGGTGCTGCGCCGCAGGAAACGTCTCTGCGGAGTCCTTGGCCGACTGCAAGGGTCGGAAGGGAGCTTTCTTCGAGGATCGAGGCCGTGCCGCCAACGCCTGTCGCCAGGGATGGTGCTGCGCCGACGAAGCGGTCTTCGACGCTTCCGCCTACGACTGCGGTAACCGCCGCGGACAATTCTTCGCCGATCGGACCCAGGCCGCCGACGCCTGCCAGCAGGGATGGTGCTGCGCCGCAGGAAACGTCTCTGCGGAGTCCCTGGCCGACTGCAAGGGTCGGAAGGGAGCTTTCTTCGAGGATCGAGGCCGTGCCACCAACGCCTGTCGCCAGGGATGGTGTTGCGCCGACGGAGGAGTCTTCGACGCCTCCGCCTATGACTGCGGCAACCGCCGCGGACAATTCTTCGCCGATCGGACCCAAGCCGCCGACGCCTGCCAGCAGGGATGGTGCTGCGCCGCAGGAAACGTCTCTTCGGAGTCCTTGGCCGACTGCAAGGGTCGGAAGGGAGCTTTCTTCGAGGATCGAGGCCGCGCCACCAACGCCTGTCGCCAGGGATGGTGCTGCGCCGACGGAAGGATCTTCTCGGGCTCCCTGGCCGATTGCAAGGACCGCGGCGGCAGGTTCTTCGACGATCAAACCCAGGCTGCCAGTTCCTGCCGGGAGGGGTGGTGCTGCGTCGACGGGAAGGTCTTCCGGTCCTCCCAGGAAGACTGTAACGGCCGTGGAGGCAAGCTCTTCGACGATGAAAAACAGGCCTCGATCGCCTGTCAGCCGGCGGAAAAGCAGGGCTGGTGCTGCCGGCCTGGAAGCGACCCTTTCCCAAGCTCGAGGAAAGAATGTGAGAGCCTGAAGGAACGCCAGTACTTCGAAACGAAAGAGGAGGCGCAGCGGAAGTGCTTCGGGTAAAGGAGAGCCCATGAGCGAGCAGGAGAAGGGCGGCCGGAGCTATACCGCCAACATCAGCGGCGGCGTCAGCGGCCAGTTCATCCAGGGGGACGGCAACGTCCAGGTTCAGTCCGCGGGCGCGGGGAAGGTCACCGAGGCCGATCTCGCCGAGGTGCGGCGGATGCTCGAGGAGCTGAAGGGCCGGATCGAGTCCGAAGCTCCACCCGAGAAGAAGGAGGAAGCGCTGCAGCAGGTCCAGGAGCTGCAGGAGACCCTCCAGAGCAAGGACCCCGAGGACGTGCCAGACCGCCTCGGCGGCGTCAAGAGCTGGTTCAAGCGGAACCTGCCGGCGCTGGCCGGAGCGGTCGTCAGCGTCATCGTCAACCCCATCGTCGGCAAGGTGGTCGAGGCGGCCGGCAGCGGATTGGCCGGCGAGGTCCAGCGCCGGTTCGGAGGCGAGAAGAAGTAGTAGCCCGTCCCTACAGCGCCGTCCGGATCGTCCAGAGATCCGGGAAGAGGGGCTTGAAGAGCGTGTTCTTCAGATACTCGACGCCCTCCGAGCCGCCCGTGCCGGTCTTCATGCCGATCGTGCGCTGCACCATCTTCACGTGCCGGTAGCGCCACTCCTGGATCCCCTCGTCGAGGTCCACCAGCCGCTCGCAGACGTCGCGATTCAAGGGGTCGGTCTTGTAGATGCGGACCAGGATCTCTCGGATACGCTCGTCCTCGAGGGGCGGCTGAGCAACATCGCGCTCCAGCGCCTCTTGCGGAATGGGATGACCGTTCAGCGCCAGGAAGCGCAGGAAGGCAGTGTAGATGCTCGGCTGGCGCAGCCGCTCCTCGATGCGCCGGCGCTCGTCGCTGCCCTCGAGCATCCGCTCCGCGACGCCCGGCGCGCGATGGCCGAGGACGACTTCCAGCTCGCGGAACTGGAAGGACTGGAAGCCGCTCGCCGTATCGAGCCGGTAGCGGAAAGAGGAGAACGAGACGGGTGTCATCGTCTCCAGGATGTCCACCTGCGCGACCAGGGTCTTGAAGATCGTCAGGATCCGCCTGAGGGTGGCGAGGGCCGTTGGCCGGTCGTTCCCCGCGAGCGAACGGCGCAACAGCTCCGCCTCGTGGAGGACCTGCTTGAACCACAGCTCGTAGACCTGATGGATGACGATGAACAGCATCTCGTCGTGGTCCTCGCCTCCCGACGCGGGCGTCTGGAGGTCGAGGAGCTCGCCGAGACGGAGATAGCTGGAGTAGGTGACCATGGCCCGCGCTCTCCCCGGTACTCTACTCGCGCCCTTCCCTCTCCGGCGCCCGGCCGAGGTCTCCGGGCATCTCGGCGACGGCGTAGGCGACGGCGGCCCAGGAGGCGACGTTCTGGTCGAGATCCTTGGGATCGATCTTGTCCAGGGTGTCGTTCGCCGTGTGGTGGTAGTCGAAGTAGGTCGTGCCGTCCTGCTGCAGAGCGATCACCGGCACGCGCGCCGGCGCCAGCGGGCCGAGATCCGCGCCGCCGCCGGAGTTGTTGTCGCCCTGCTCCGCTCCCAGCAGCCTGGCGAGATCGGCGACGACCGGCAGCCGGGATGGATCCACCCGCGAGGAGATCCCCCAGACGCGGCCGGCGCCGAAGTCGGACTCGCCGGCCACGACGTGACGGGCCAGCTCGTCCTTGTGAGCCTCGGCGTAAGCCCGCGCTCCCGAGAGGCCGAACTCCTCGTTGGCGAAGAGGACGACCCGGATCGTGCGCCGGGGCTTTCTCGGCAGCTGGCCGATCCGCCGCGCGGCCTCGATCATGATGGCGCAGCCGGCGCCGTCGTCGAGGGCGCCCGTGCCCAGGTCCCAGGAGTCGAGGTGGCCGCCGAGCAGGACGATCTCCTCCGGCTTTTCGCGGCCGGGGATCTCGCCGACGACACTCGCCGTCTCGACCTCGGGCAGCATCCGCGCTCCGAGCTTCAGGCGGAAGGTGACCGGTTTGCCGGAGGCGATCTCCGCCTCCAGCAGGTCGGCGTCCGGATTGGAGAGGGCCGCCGCCGGAATCTGCGGCACGCCCTCCTGATACCGCATGGCACCGGTGTGGGGCGTGCGGTTGTTGTCGGTGCCGATCGAGCGGATCAGCACCGCGACCGCGCCGAGCTTGGCCGCCCGCGAAGCGCCCGCGCCGCGCACGCCGACCGCGCGGCCGTAGCCCGAGCCGTCCTTGGCCCGTTGCATGCGCACGTTGTAGAAAACGATCTTGCCCCGGACCTGCGCCGGATCGAGCTTCTCCACCGCGTCGAGGGAGGGCACCTCGATCACCTGCGCCGCGATCCCCTCCGCCGGCGTTCCGACGCTCCCCCCGAGCGCCGCCAGGTGCACGAGTTGCGGATAGGGCGCGAGGATCTCCCCCGACTCGGCCCCGCGCACCCAGTGCGGCACCCTAACCTTCTCCGCGCGGACGTTGCTGAACCCGAGTTCCTGCATCGTCCGCAGACCCCAGGCGACCGCGGCGTCGTGGCCCTTGGAGCCGGCGAGACGCGGCCCCGCCTCCACCGTCAGCGAGCGCACGATGTCGAAAGCCCGGGTGCCGGCGAGGGCCTCCTGGTGGAGAGTGGAAGCGATGGCCTTGACGTCCTCGGAAAGCCCGGCCGAGGTCGCCTGGGCCAGACAGGCGCCGGAGGAGAACAGCGCCAGAGGGAGCGCCAGGAACGGAAGGAGGCGTCCTGCCCTGGAAGCCCTCACCACCCCGGCCCTCCTCTCCCAGAGGGAGAGGAGGGAGAAAGAAATGAGCAAGGGATGCTTTTTCTTTCCCCTCTCTCCCTCTGGGAGAGAGGGGCCAGGGGAGTGAGGGCTTCGGAGGATAGACGGCTCCATCAGGCCGCGGCGGCCACCGGCAGCCGGTTCATCTGCCGCAAGGTCTGCTTCCACTCCTCGAGGGCCTGCTCCAGGGCGCGGTAGGTCAGGCCCAATCGGGTCTCCAGGGGCAGATGCTCTTCGCCGGCCCCGACCGAAGCCACTGTCTTCGGCCGCTGCCGGCGCTGCAGCGACAGGAGGTCGTGGAGAGCGGTCTGAAGCGAGGCGTAGGCCTCGTGGAGCCGCGCCTCCTGGTGCTCGCGGAAGTCCTGCACCACCTTCTGCAGCCGCTCCTTGGCGCTCTCGAACTGCATCTCGATCTTGGCTTTGAGGATGGCGGCCTCGGGGGCGCGGCGCAGGTCCCTGGCGAGGCGCAGGCGCGACAGCGCCCAGATCGCCCACTTGGCGGGATCGAACTGCCACACCTTGACGCCGTTGCGGTAGTCGAAGGGGAAGCTGTGGTGATAGTTGTGATACCCCTCGCCGAAGGTCAGGACGGCCACGAGGCCGCTGTCGCGGGCGCTGTGCTCGCGGCTGTAAGACCGCCGGCCCACCATGTGGCAGAGGCTGTTGATGAAGAAGGTGGCGTGATGGCTCACCACGATACGGAGCACGCCGCCGATCAGCAGGCAACCGAGCACGCGCCCGGTCGCCAGCCCTACGACGAGCGGGATGCCCAGCGCGACGCCAAACCCGAGCAAGCTGTAGTAACGGGCCTGCCAGCGAACGAGAGGGTCCTCCGCCAGGTCGCGAACGACGCTGGGAGGCGCGGTCTCGTTCTCGAAAAAGATCCAGCCCATATGGGCCCACCAGAAGCCCTTCTGAATATTGTAGGGATCGCGCTCCTCGTCGACGTGGGCGTGATGGACGCGGTGGTCGGCAGACCAGTTGATCACCGAGTTCTCCAGCGCTCCGGCGCCGAACACGAGGAAAAACAGGCGCACCGGCCAAGCCGCCTGGTAGGTCTTGTGGGAGAACAGCCGGTGATAGCCGGCCGTGACCGAAAGGCCGATGAAGACGTAGAGCACCAGAAACGTCAAGGCTTCCGGCCAACCGAGGCCCACTTGCAGGATATACCAGGGTGTGCCGACGAGCGCGATGAAGAAGGTCCCCAGGATGAAAACGAGGGATAACCACTTGATTGGGGGTCTCTGGACGATGTCTTCGGTCACCAGTCTCTCCGTATGAAATGTTAGACCCCGCGGGCTTGTTTACCCGGGAGTCACCGGCGGGAGTATGCTCCTCCGAGCGAACGTGGGGAGAATATCAGCGATGGGCCGTCCTGTCGCCCCCCGCGGGTCAGCCGACGCTCTATTCAACACCAAAGGGAGATGACATATGCCCAGATCGAGAACGGTGCTCCTCACCCTCACGCTCTGCGTGGCCACCCTGCTGGTCGCCGCCTTCGCCCTGGCCGGCGAAAACGCCGCCAAGCCGGCCTTGAAGCGGGTCGAGGCCAAGAAGGTGTGCATGGTCAACGACCAGCTCTTCGAGAAGGACCAGATCCCGATCGCCTTCGAGGGAAAGACCTACTACGGCTGCTGCGAGATGTGCAAGGAGCGCCTCGCCAAGGACGCCGCGGCGCGAACGGGGGTCGATCCCGTCACCGGCAAGAAGGTGGACAAGGCCACGGCGGTGATCGTGGCGTTGCCGGACGGCAGGATTCTCTACTTCGAGAGCGAAAAGACCCTGGCCCAGTATCAGAAGTAGGCCTCACCCCTGCCCCTCCCTTCCCCCCTCACCGGGAGAGGGGTAACGACATGATTTTGCTTAGGGTAGGGGTGGGTCTGGACGGCGGGAGGGGGCTCGACCCGCCCTGGATGCCGAGAGAGGCGCCTACGCCGCTACGCCCAGCGCCTGGCTTACGAAGCTCTCGATGGCGGCCGCCGGCCGGGCGCCGCTGGTGCGGGCCACCTCGCGGCCTCCCTGGAACAGGGCCATGGTCGGGATGGACTGGACGCGGTGCGCCGGCCCGACGGCGGGATCGGCGTCGGTATTGACCTTGACGACCAGCAGCCGCCCGGCATTGCGCTCCGCCACCTTGGCGATCTCCGGCGCCACCGTGCGGCAGGGGCCGCACCACGGCGCCCAGAAGTCCACCAGAACGGGCAGGGCGGACTCCCGCAGGACGTTCGACAGCTCGCCTTCACGGTCGATGGCGACCGGTTCGGTCACGGGCGGCAGCGCCGTTCCGCAGGAGCCGCAGCGGGCCTGCTCCCCCAGCCGGGCGTAGAGCACGCGGTTCTTCCTGCCGCAAGAGTGGCAGGCGCGAATGATTCCCTCGGGCATTGGATCCCTCCTCCTTTCGACTCATCTGGAAAAACAGTTGGGGATTGCGCGCGGATTCCGGATATCCTTTACCAAGATCGGCCGCCTTGCCGTAGCGACCTCACCCCAACCCCTCTCCTGAAGGAGAGGGGTCTTAAAAGAACCGCTCGGTGTTTTCTCCCCTCTCCTTCAGGAGAGGGGCCGGGGGTGAGGTCGCGCGGGCTCGAGCCGTTGAATATGGGAGGACGGTTCTCCATGAAGCGATACCGGGTCAAGCCAGGCGCCAAGCTCGATCTCACGAAGCTCGACGCCGGCTCGACCAAAGCCTTCAAGGGAAGCAAGAAGGACGCCGAGGAACGCCTGCGCGAGCTCACCGGCAAGCTCGAGGTGCTGCAGGAGGCGCTGTGGGCGGAGCACAAGCACAAGGTGCTCGTCGTCCTCCAGGGCATGGATACCAGCGGCAAGGACGGCACCATCCGTCACGTCTTCGAGGGGGTCAACCCGCTCGGCGTGCGGGTGGCCTCGTTCAAGGCCCCGACCGCGGAGGAGCTGGACCACGATTTCCTCTGGCGGGTTCATCCCAAGGTGCCGGCGCGAGGCGAGATCGTGATCTTCAACCGCAGCCACTACGAGGACGTGCTCGCCGCCCGCGTCCGGCGGCTCGTGCCGCCCGAGGTCTGGCGCGCCCGCTACCGGCAGATCAACGATTTCGAGCGCCTGCTCGCCCAGACCGGCACGGTCATCCTCAAGTTCTTCCTCCATATCGACAAGGACGAGCAGAAGAAGCGCCTCCAGGCGCGGCTCGACGATCCCGCCAAGCGGTGGAAATTCCGCCAGGGAGACCTGGAGGACCGCCGGCTCTGGCCGGAGCTGCATGGCGGCCTACGAGGAGGCCCTCTCCCGCACCAGCCGGGAGCAGGCCCCGTGGTACGTCGTGCCGGCCAACAGGAAGTGGTATCGCAACCTGGTGGTCGCGACCGTCATGGTCGAGGCTCTCGAAGGTCTCGAGATCCAGATCCCCGAGTCTGAGGAGGACCTGCGAGACGTGGTCATCGAGTAGGGCATATCCTCCAATCATTTTCGAGGGGCTTCGATGAGCAAGGCGAGGGGCCGGCGGCCCTCCCGTCAGGAACGGCGCGAGGCGCAGCGCAAAGCCGGCAAGATCGTGCCGAAGCCGGGCCGGACCGACCTGCTCTGGGCGCTGGGCCTCACGCTGCTCGCCTGGGTCCACCGGCTGGCCTTCCTGCGCTCCAACTTCGACTGGGACTGGCCTTACACGGTCTTCTACGAAGGCGACGGCGAAGCCTTCTTCGAGTACGCCCGGGCGCTGCTCAACGGCCAGCTCTACGACAACGGCATCCCCTTCCATCCTCCCGGCTTTGCCTGGGTGCTCGCCGCCGTCTACACGCTGGTGGGCGCCGATCCCGCGGCGCCGCGGGTGCCCTACGTGGCCGTGAAGGTGGTGATGGCCCTGATCGGCAGTCTGCCGGTGGGCCTGCTCTATCTGCTGGTGAAACCGTATCTCGGCCGCACCGTCGCGCTCCTCGCCTCGCTGCTCTGCGCCTGGAGCTTCGGCCTTTACGTCATCGGCGTGGCTCCGGTCACCGAGGGCACCTACCTGACGGTCCTGATGCTCTGCCTGCTGCTCTGGACCCGGCGGCTGGAGCACCCGTTTTCGGCGCCGGAGGTGAAACGCGGCGGCTGGAAGACCGCCGTCGGCCTCGGGCTGCTGCTGGGGTTCCTGGCGCTGGTGCGTGCCGAGGCCATGCTGATCGCGGTGATCCTCGTCGCCGCCGGTCTGCTCTCCTGGCTGCGCGAACGGAACGCGGCACGATTGCGGCCCTGGCTCCTCGTCACCCTCGGCTGGATTCTCGCCGTGGCGCCATGGACGATCCGCAACGGCGTCCGCATGGCAGCCGTCGACGAGAACCTGGCGGGCGAGCTCGCCGAGCCGCTGCCGCGATTCGTCCCCCTCACCATCTACGGCCCCATCAACCTGGCCCTCGCCAACAATCCGCTGGCCGACGGCACCTTCTCCCGCGCTTTCCTCTCCTCCCGCTCTCACGCTCCGGTGCTGGACCTGACCGATCCGCAGCACCTGGAGCTCATCCTTCACGGCGACCGGATCGCCTGGAGCTGGATGCGGGAGAATCCCGGCGACTTCGGGCGCCTCGTGCTTCGCAAGTGGGGGCTCTTCTTCTCCGCCTGGAAGCTCGGCTGGACGCAATGGGATTGGCCCGGCGGCCTGACGGGAGCCCGGCGGCCCGTGGACGTTTTCTCCCCGAATTCCCCAGCCGGCTACGCTGTGGCGTTGCCTCTGGCCATCTTGGGCCTCGTCTGCTGCGTGGCGACGCCGGGAGGGCCCCGGCGCTGGGCCGTCCTCGTCCTCCTGCTCACCGCGGCGGGAATGATCACCACCGGCCTCTTCTTCGGCTACGTCCGCCAGGGGCTCGTCCTCCTCCCCTTCTGGCTGACGTTCACGGCGGCGGCCCTGGTCTGGATCGGCGAGCGGCTGCTGAAGCTCACCTCCGGCCTCACCCTCATCGCGATCGATCCCCCGCGCCGCCTCCTGCAGGTTCTCGGCGGCATCGCGCTCGTGCTTCTCGCCCTGGAGCTCTGGGGCGCCGGCGCCCATCGCGTCATACAGGGCACGGGGACGACTCTCCCCGGAGGATATCTGGACCGCGATCAGCCGGTACGTCTGAAGGTCGTCCCCCGCTAGGCGGGCGAAGCCTAGGTCCCGAGCTGCCGCATCATGCCCGCCTGATCGAACACTGCATTCAGCTCGGTGACCTTGCCGTCCGCGACGAGCAGAATGGCGATCGCCGGCACGGCGATCGTCCGGCCGGTCGCCGGCAAACCCATGAAATCGCCCGTATGCGTGCCGTGCAGAGTAAATCGCACCGCGACCTTGTCAGGCTCGGCGACGGTGTCTTCGACGACGTGATGAAGACCGGAAAACGCCGCGTAGAACATCGTGGCGAACTGCTGGTGTCCGGCAAGCGGCATCGGGGGATTGGAACCGATTTGAGCCGTATAGTCCGGCGCACACAGCGCGTCGGCCGGCCCCCCACGAAGACGATCCTGCTCGGCAAAGAACAGCGGACCCAGATCCTTCACGGAATTTGGCGACATAGAGATTCCTCCCGCCAACGGTACGTCACCACGGGCGATCCGGATGAGAGGCAGAGAAAGAGGCAGCAGTATGTAATAATCGAGTATCCGCTTCCGCGCGTAACAAAGAGCCTGCCGATCCCCAGGAGGACCGCCATGAGCCGAGCGTCCCGCCTCGCTGTCCTGACCTCCGTGCTGCTCCTTCTTTTCACCTGGCCGACTTCCTTCTCGTCGCCGGCGACGGCACAGCCGCCACCGGCTTCGGAGGACTGCATGCCGCCGCCCCCTCCCACAGAGGGCTCGGACGTCCGCACCGCTGTTTTTCTGGCGGTCAACGACATTTACCGGATCGAGGGGGTGGACAACCAGCAGGCCGGCAGCCTTGCCAGGATACGCGCTCTGCGCGCGGAGCTGGAGAATTGGTATCCGGACCTGCTCATGGTGCACGCCGGAGATTTTCTCTCCCCGTCCTTCCTGAGCCGGATGTATTACGGCAAGCAGATGGTCGACGTCCTGAACCTGATGGACGGCGACCCATCGAACGCGATGGATCAGCGGATGTTCGTCGTCTTCGGTAACCACGAATTCGACCAGCGCCGCTGGCGTGATGCCAGCCTGCTCGCTCGTCGAATCAACGAGTCGCAGTTCCGCTGGTTGGGCTCGAACGTCGGTTTCGTGAAGTCCTCCGACGGTACGCCCGTGATCAACGAGCCCAATATCGTCGACACCGCCGTGGAGGTGAGCGGCGGGATTCGCATCGGCCTCTTTGGGCTGACCATACCGACGACGGGGGTCGAGTACGTTCAGGAGTTCCGCGGCCGTCTGAAGACCGCCCAGAAGTTGACCTCGAAGCTGCGCCAAGAGGCCGAGGTGGTGATCGCGGTAACTCATCTGAACGCCAAGGACGATCGTCGCCTCCTGGCGGACCTGGAGAGTCTGGGTCCGGACCTGATCCTCGGCGGCCACGATCACCAGAGAATGAAATGCGAAGCCTGCGGCCGCTTGGTGCTCAAGGCCGACGCCGACGCCCGCACCGCCACCATCGCCTGGGTGACACTGCGGCCCAAAAGCCCGCCCGAATTCGGCTACTGCTTCCGCAAGCTGTCCGGCGCGAGTGCGCCGCCCGATCCGGCCGTCAAGGCGAAGGTCGACGGCTGGCTGGAGAAGCACGACAAAGAATTCTGCGCGGCTCTCAAGCCCCCGAAGGCTCCGGGTTGCCTGAAGGAGCCGTTGGGTTGTACGGACAAGGTCCTTGTGGCAGAGGAGAGCGAGATTCGCAGCCACGAGACCTCCCTCGGCAACTGGATCACCGATCAAATGCGGCTGGCCTTCTCCGACCCCAAGTGCAAGGCGCAGGTCGCCTTCATCAACTCCGGCTCCCTGCGGCTCAACCAGGATCTGCCTGCAGGTACGAAGATTCAACGGCGGCACCTCGAGGAGCTGTTCGGCTTTCCTGCGCCGCTGTACCTGCTGCGCATCAAGGGCGAGACGCTGCAGCAGGTGGTTCAACGTTCGATCACCGGCTGGCCCGGATCCGGAAACTGGCTGCAAATCTCCGGCTTCTCTTTCACTCATAATGCAGAGACCAAGACCGTTTCTGATCTGATGATCGACACCCCACAGGGAAAGAGGAAAGTGGAGCCGGGAGAGGAGATCCTGGCGGTGACGAACGACTTCCTGGTCGATCCGAGCAAAGGCGACCAGGACGGTTACACCATGCTCAACCCCAACCAGATCGACACCAATTGTGGTGCCAACGGCCAGGACCTCAAGAAGATCGCGGAGCAAACCCTCCTTAAAGGAGCCTGCATAAGCCCCGACAAGGAAGGTCGAATCAACCAGATGCTCGGAGAATCGTCCGTTCCATGCCTGCCGGAGGAGACGGATCGCTGATCTATAACCGCAGCAGCTTCGCGGCGTTGCCGCCCAGAATGCCCGCCTTCGCGTCGTCCGGGATCGGCAGCGCGCCGACCGCTTCGAGCATCAGCGGAATGCTGCCGATCTGGTGCGGATAGTCGCTGCCGGCCAGGATGCGATCGGCGCCGGCGAACTCGATGGCCAGCTTCAGCGCGCCCTGGCTGAAGTTCACCGTGTCGTAATAGAAATGCTTCTTCAGATACTCGGTCGGCGGCTCGATCGATGTGCGCGCGGCACTCCTTGAAGGCGCGCCAGCCGCGGTCGAGCCGCTCGGCGAGGTACGGGATGGTTCCGCCGAGGTGGCCGAGCACCCAGCGGATGCGCGGGAAACCGCTTCACGACGCCGCTGAAGACGAGCTTCGACGCCGCGAGCGTCGTGTCGAACAGGAAGCCGTTGAGCGGCATCAGCCAGTACTCCGCCATCGCTTCGACGCCCACCGGATAGGTCGGATGGATCATCAGCACGGCGTCGCGGTCGTTCGCGACCTCGTAGAGCGGCCAGAACCGCTCGTCGTCGAGCCCGATGCCGTTGACGTTGCTGAAGAGCATCGCGCCGGGCATCCCGAGCTCGTCCATGGCGCGCTCGAGCTCCGCGGCCGAAGCGCCGGGATCGCAGAGCGGCAGCGTCGCCAGCGGGCACGAAACGCGTCGTCCGTGCCGTTCGGTCGCGCACGCGCGCAAAGGCATCGTTGGTGATCCGCGCCAGCTTCAGCGCCGACGGCCGGCGCCTCGACGTGCGTGCCCGGCGTCGTCAGCGTGATCACCTGCACGTCGACGCCCTGCTTCGTCGAGCACCGACTGCCGGTAGGCGATGTCGCGATGCCCGCGCACCATCACGTTGTAGTCGCCCGGGTAGTGGACGACCGGATTGCCGTCGCCGTCGATGGTGATCCGGAGCGCGCTGCCCGACGGCTCCAGCGCGTCGAGGTACTCGGGCGGATAGTAATGATTATGGAAGTCGATGATCCGCGTTAGCGACATTCGGCTCTCCCTTCGGCCGCGACCACAGAAAATAGACAGGTAGACCCAGCAGGACGATTCCCAACCCTATCGCGCTGTCCCGCGGCTCGGAGAAGATCTGCACGGCGACGATGACGGCCGACGCCAGCGACGAAGAGGCCCGGGACCACCGGATAGCCCCAGATGCGGTAGGCGGGCCGATAGTCCGCACGGCGCCGCAGCCGGAAGAGCCCGGCCGCCATCAGGGCGAAGAAGATCCACTCGGTATAGACCACCCGGGTGAAGAGGGCGCGATAGCTGTCGGTGAGCGCGAGAAGCGAGGCCAGAGCGCCCTGGAGCACCAGCGCCCGGTGCGGCGTCTGGAACCGGGGATGGACCGCGCCGAGCCAGCGGAACAGCAGGCCGTCCTCGGCCATCGCGTAGTAGACGCGCGGCCCGGCGAGGATGATGCCGTTGACGGCGCCGAACGTCGAGATCATCACGAGCACGGCCATCATCGAGGCTCCGCCGCCGCCCAGGAGCGCATCCGCCGCGTCGGCCGCGACGCGCGTCGAGGCGCGGACGGCGTCCAGCGGACAGCACGCGCAGGTAGATGGCGTTGAGGCCGGCGTAGCACGCGGTCACGATGAGCGTACCGAGGAGGAGCGCCCGCGGGATGGTCCTCGCCGCGTCTTTCGTCTCGCCGGCGGCATAGGTCACCATGTGCCAGCCGCCGTAGGCGAAGAGGCCGGCGACGAGCGCCAGGACGAAGCCCTGCCCCGTCACCTCCCCCGGCGCGGCGGAAGCCGGCGGCGCGCCGCGCCACAGCAGCCCGGCCGCCACCAGCGCCGCGATGGCGAGGAGCTTGGCCGCCGTGAACAGATTCTGCACCCGGCCGCCGTGCCGCACACCGAGGTAGTTGACCGCCGTGAGCACGATGATCAACGCCACGGCGGCGAGCCGCAGGCCGAGCTCGCCCATCGGCACGAAGTGCGCCGCGTAGCGGGCGAAGACCATCGCGATGGCGGCGATGATCCCGGTGTGCATGCTCCAGAACATCGCCCAGCCCCAGAGAAAGCCGGCGGCGGGAGACCAGGACTCCTTCAGGAACACATAGACGCCGCCCGTGCGGGGAAAGGCCGACGCCAGCTCGGCGCAGACCAGCGCGCCGAACAGCGTCAGCACGCCGGCGGCCAGCCACACCAGCAGGATGCCGGGAACGGAAGGAATCTGGCGGGTGATCTCCGACGGCTGCACGAAGATCGAGGCGCCGATGATGGTGCCGACGACCATCGCCGTGGCATGCGTCAGGCCGAGCGAACGCTGGAGCGTCCCGGGTTGGGCCATGCGGCGTGGAGCTTACTACTGTGGCTTGGGAGTCCGCGCCCGTTGCGCGGAATCGAGGCTACGAAACGAGAGCGAGCGGCAGGCGGACCACGAATTCGCTGCCCCGGCCCGGCCCCTCGCTACGGGCCTCGACCGTGCCACCGTGCAGCTCGACCAGCCGCCGCACCAGCGTCAGGCCGATCCCGAGGCCGCCGCTCCCCCGGCCCAGCGAGTGGTCCACCTGGGTGAACGGCTCGAAGATCCTGGGCAGCATGTCGGCGGGGATGCCGACGCCGGTGTCCCGCACCTTGACGACGGCCTCGCTTCCCTGCCGCTCGGCGGTGAGCCAGATGAGGCCGCCTGTGGCGGTATACTTGGCGGCGTTGTTGAGGAGATTCTGGAAGATCTGCGCCAGACGGACCACGTCCGCCTCCAGCGGCATCGGCGCGGGCGGCAGCGAAACGATCAGCTCGTGGCCCTGAACGTCGATGAGAGGGAGGCTGGCCTCAATGGCACCCTGGAGCGCCGCCGACAGGTCCATCGGCTCCTTGCGCAGCTCCAGCTTGTTGCGGGTGATGCGGCTGACGTCGAGCAGGTCGTCCACCAGCCGTACCAGGTGGTCCAGCTGCCGCTCGATCATCGACCGGGCCTGGCCGATCACCTCGCCGTTTCCCCCCGCCAGCTTCATGATCTCCACCGCGTTGCGAATGGGGGCCAGCGGATTGCGCAGCTCGTGCGCCAGCATCGCCAGGAACTCGTCCTTGGAGCGGTGGGCCTCGGCCAGGGCCTCCTCGGCGCGCTTGCGGTCGCTGATGTCTACCACGACGTTGACGGCACCCAGGAGTCTGCCGGACTCGTCGCGGATGGGGTTGACGTGGGCCAACGCGGTGAGGCGCTGCCCGTCCGGACGCTCGATGACGATCTCGTGTCCGTTGTATTCCCGGTCCGTCTGCAGCGCCAAGGCCATCCAGCACTCGCAGTGGGGGACCGGCGAGCCGTCGGTCGAATAGAGCCTGAACGAGCCGCAGAACCGGTCTGTAGGGTCGTTCAGCTTCGGTTCACGACCCCAAAGCTGCACCGCGTGCTGGTTGAAATAGGTGATCAGCCCGTCGGGGTCGCAGGTATACGCCCCCGCCGGCAGCTTCTCCAGCAGGTAGCAAAACTCCAGCTCGCTGCCGAAGGAAATAGACCCGTTCTGCGGCTGGCGTTCTTGCAGTGCTGGCTCTGGCGCGATCAAAGGGTCTTCCTCAACTCTCCGAGCTCAGAGTCGCCCCAGTGCGCGGCCCGCTCGCCGGGCTCAGACATATGCAAAATCCGAGCCGCTGGCCGGCGATCAGGGGACGCAACTGCCGGAGATCTCCTGGTTCTTCAAGGAGTGAGCGGGCGCGCCCCTTGGGAAAAGGGCGCGCCGCTCAGACCGGAGCTATGCTCAGGGCCAGGTGAAGCCCCAGGCGCTGGTGTTGCCGCTCTCGAAGCCGTCGGTGAAGATCAGGGAGCTCCCCGAGGTACAGGTGCTCGCCGTCCCGACGTTGGAGAGGGTCACGGAATCGACGAACCAGCCGGTGGCCTGAATGCTCAGGTCGTCTCCCGCGTGCCAGCGCAGCTTGACGTCGGTGGCAGGCATGAACGAGCTGAGATTGACCGTGACCTGGGTCATCGGCCCGATGGTGCCGTGGCACCACGCCCGCTTGCCGCCGATCGGGTTGTCGGTGTCCGCTCGTACCGTGCCGTTGAACAATCCGGCGGTGAAGGCGGCGTCGGGAACGACCGTCCAGGTGCCGCCGCCGTCGGTGGACACCTCGAGGGTGCCGGCGTCGAAGCATTGAGACGCGTTCTCGAAGGCGAAGGTGTGCCAGAACGAGAGCGTGGAGCTCGCCTGCGGCACGAACGACGGGCTCACCAGCACCCGGTCGGAGGTGCTCGGCAGGCTGTCGGAGAACCACGAGTGGGTGGGGGTCTGCGACTGCGCCGTCGAGAGCACCCAGTCGGTGGCGCCCTGCACCGCCGCGTGCGTCCAGCCCGGGGTGTCGAAGCCGCCGGCGCCCTCGAAGGTCTCGGTCAAGGTCCCGTTCGCAATGGGCCCGGTGGGCGCCGCGCTCTTCTGCACCGTGTTGGTGTCCTCGGCGCTGTTCGAGCCGTCGACCGCGCGCACGACGTAGTGGTAGATCGTGCCGCTGACGAGCGCCGCCGCGCCGTCGACGTAGCCCGTGCCGGTGACTCCCGTGGCGATCCGGTTGGCCAACGCGGGCGTGAAACCGGACGTGGTCGAACGGTAGACGTTATAGGTGACCGGTCCGCCGCAATTGGCGGTCGCCGCCGGCCAGGCGAGGGTGATCCCGCAGGTGGCGGCCGCATTGTTGGTGGCGCTGGTCAGCCCTGCGAAGGTCGGCGGCAAGGTGCAGGATCCGGTGGCTGTGGCCTCGACGCAGCCCGACGGGGCGGATTCGCAGAAGCCGGTGGCGTCGCGGCCGGTGACGTGGTACGCATAGGTCGTACCGCCGGAGACGGTATTGTCGTTGAACGGCGAGCCGGCGACGCCGGGGCCCACCACGGTGAAGGGACCGGGCGCGGCGCAGGTCCCCTGAGCGCGGTACACGTTGAAATTCGCCGACGAGGGCGAGCCGTCGCCCCAGGTGACCTGGATGACGTTGGGCGACGTCGCCGTGGCGGTGCCGATGGCCGGCGGGCCCGGAGGCGTGCAGGCGCCGATGCCGTCGGTGGTCATGGCGCCGGTGTTGCCGGCGTCGAGCCAGTTGGAGAGGCGGGTGCTGTTGGTGCCGCCGCCGGTCCAGGAGACGCTGAAGCGGCCGTAGATGTCCGAGAGATTGTTGCCGGTGGCGCCGCAGGCCGAGGGTCCGCCGTGGAGCTGGCCGATGAAGCGGCCGTCGGCGTTGTAGAGCGGCGAGCCGGAGGAGCCGGGCTCGGTCACACCCGGCACGGTGAACGGTCCGGGAGGATCGGTCGCCCAGTGCACCCAGACATGGGTGCCGTCTCCCGGCGTGGGAGGCGGAGTGCCGGCCCAACTGCTGCTCACGATATTGCTCGTCGCATAGGTGATGCGCTTCTCGTCCGTGCTCGGGTGATGGATCCCGGTGCAAGGGGAACCGGCGGTGCAGGTGAAATCGCCGGTCGTGCGGTCCCAGCCTGCCCAGAAGTGGTTGAAGGCGGGCACCGGCGGATCGTCGAGCTCGACCAGGGTGAAGTCGGACGCCGCGGAGCCGGAGCGGAAGAAGGAGCCGGTATGGAACTGGGTGAGCGTGCCGTCGCCCGGCTGCCCGCTCGCGGCGCTGCCCGGCGTCCGGCAGAACGAGTTCTGGTAGTTCCAGAAGGCCACCATCGAGGCGGCGTTGCCGGCGCCGATGCCGCAGTGGTTGGCGGTCATGAAGTACATCTTGTGGTCGTTGGCGGTGTTGTTGACCAGCGAGCCGGTGCAGAAGGTCGAGCCGCCGGTCGAGATCACCGCCACCGCCTGCATCGTTTCGCGCCAGGGATCGCCGGCGTCGAGGCACTCGACGTCCAGGTTGCAGCTTCCCGACTTGACCAACGGGGCGGTGCCGAAGCCGCGGTAGCCCTGGTTGAGGGAGGACAGCTCGAGCTTCACCGCGTCCTTCTCGCTCGCCGGCACCGTGCAGCTCGACGATCAGATCATCGGTGATCACCGGCGGCGTCCACAACTGGCCGTGGGTCTCGTTGTCGTCGGCGGTGAAGGGCCGCAGCTTGTCCCTGCCGTCCGTCGCATAGAGGAGCAGGCGGCCGTGCGGCGGCATCTGGAACTGCGAGAAGCCGAGGTTGAGGGAGGTCGTCCCCTCGCGGCCGAGGATGCGCAGGCGCCACAGCATCCTGCCGTCGGGCAGGCTCTCCCAGGTGCCGCGAGAGGCGGGCGTGATCGAGACCGCCTCGGGGATGGCGTAGCGCGGCGCCAGGCCCTGTCGGTCCCGCTCCTCGTCCTCTCTCGCGATGGCCATGAGGTCCAACTGCGACGCCAGCACGGTATCGATCTGATTGACGTCCAGCACCGCATTCTGGCTGGCGGTGGAAGCGACGTTCGGGGCTGCCAGCCCGGCGACGGCACCCAGCAGCGTCAAGACGAGAGCGAACCGCAACGCATGCATCCTCATGGGGTCTCCTTGTCAGGACACAAAAAAAGGGCGCCTGATTATAGGCGCCCTCCTCCGCGGCAGCAACCCCGGGCCGCCCGGGGTTGAACCGATGCTCAGGGGAACGTGAAGCCCCAGGCGCTGGTGTCGCCGCTCTCGAAGCCGTCGGCAAAGAGGATGTTGGTGCAGACCGTCGGCAGTTGAATGTTCGCCAGATTGACGGTATCGACGAACCAGCCGGTGGCCTGGACGGTGAAGTCGTCTCCCCCATGCCAACGCAGACGCACCGTCTGGTTGTTGAAGCTGGCGAGGTTGACGGTGACCTGGGCCATCGCCCCGATGGTGCCGGCGCACCAGGCCCGCTTGCCGCCGATGGGGTTGTCGCAGCAGGTGTTGGCCGTGCCGTTGAAGCCGCCGGCGGTGAAGGCGGCGTCCGGCACCACGGTCCAGGTCTGTCCGCCGTTCGTGGTGATCTCCAGGGTGCCGGCGTCGAAGCACTGCGCGACGGATCCCTCGAACGCGAAGGTATGCCGGAAGGTCAGGGTCGAGCTGGCGGTAGCGCGGAACTCGGGAGACACCAGGACCCGGTCCGAAGTCACCGCCAGGCTGTCGGAGAACCAGGAGTGGGTCGGGGTGTGCGACTGCGCGGTGGACCATACCCAGTCCTGCGCGCCCAGCACCGCGTTGTGGCTCCAGCCGGCGACGTCGAAGCCGCCGCCCGACTGCGCGCCTTCGAAGGTGTCGTTCAACGCGGCGGGAGAGAACGGACCCGTCGGGGCGCCGCTGCGCTCCACCGTGTTGGTCTCCTCGAGGCTGTTCAAGGTGTCGACGGTGCGCACGATGTAGTAATAGGTCTGGCCGTTGGTCAGGGGACCGTTGTCCTGGTACGTCGTGCCGACGACGCCGGTGGCGATCCGGTTGCCCACGGCCGGGGTGAATCCGGGCGTGGTGCTGCGATAGACGTTGTAGGTGACCCCGGCGCCGCACTGCGAGGTCGCCGCGGCCCATGCCAGGTCGAGGGTACAGTTGGAATTGCCGGGGTTGGTCACGGTGGCGAGGCCCGCAAAGGTCGGCGGCAAGGTACAGGCGCCGGTCGCCGTGGCTTCGGCGCAGCCCGACTGGCCGCTCTCGCAGCCGGCCAGGAGGCCGGTCACGCGATAGGCGTAGGTGGAGCCGCCGGAGACGGTCGTATCCTGATAGATGAAGCCGGGCACCGGGCCGGCGATCTTGACGAAAGGCCCGGAGGGCGAGGCGCAGGTGCCGGTTGCCCGATAGACGTTATAGCTGTCGGATCCGGGCACCCCGTCGGTCCAGTCGACGTCGATGCGGTTCGCCGCCGCCGCCACCGCGGTGCCGATCGTCGGCACGCCCGGCGGATCGCAGAGCTCGAAGGTGGCGATGCGGGTCGCCCAGGAGCTCGCCGGCGAATACATGTTGGTGAGCCAGAAGGTGCGGTCGTTCACCGGGTCGACGTTCAATGACGAGTAGTCGCCCCAGCGGTTGCTCGAGTTGGCAGCCGTGCCGGCGATCACCGTGACCTCGCCTTGCAGCGTGCCGAGCGGATCGCCGGCCAGGCGGGCGGCGAAGCGGATGCTGGCGAACTGCGTCGTGCTCACGACGCTGTAGCCGATGCCGATGTTGCCTTCGCCGTCCATGGCGGCGCTGCCCATCCAGCGGTGGTGGACGTCGGGCGCGAAGGTGCCTTGCTGGTGCACGCCCCAGCCGCCGCCGGTCTTGCGCAGCTCGAACCATCGGACGCCGCCATGGTTCGTGCCGTCCACGTCCGTCACCAGGTTGCTGACCAGGACCTGATGCGTGCCGAAATTGCGGTACTGCAGCCGGTGCATGACGACTTCGCGCAGCGGATCGAGGGTGGGACCGCTCGGCTGCGGGAAACAGTTGAACGAGACGAAGCCGCAGAGCTCGGAGTCGATCTCGGCGATGGCGATGTTGGTGGGGCCCGTGAAGGTGGAGTTCGCCGGGAGTCGCCCAGTCGACGTGGAATTCCCAGATCTCCAGGAAGTCCTGGCCGGCGGTGCCCGGCGGGTTGTGAGCCTCGTCGTCGCGGTGGCGCATGAACGGGTTGGGCGCGCCGGCCGGCGGCGGAGTATCGCCGTCCGCGTCGGCCGGGATCAGAGCTTGAAAACCGAAGGCCGCGAGATCGGGGGCGGTGAAGCGCTGCGCCGTGGCGACGCCGCCGACGAGCATCTGCGCCCGGTCGAAGGCGTAGGCGGCGGGGCTGCTCTCATTGCTCGAGGCATAGTAGGCGTCCGGCCAGACACCGTATTTCGGGTAGTCCGGAAAGCCGGGCGCGGTGAACTGATAGGCGAACCAGCCGCCGGCGATCGGATCGCTGGTCTGGGAGATGTAGATGCAGAGACGGTTGCCGGCGCTGCTGAACTCGCTCAAGAACCAGCGGTCGGCGAGCTGGTCGAAGAGCACGACCGGATCGCCGAGGCCGGCGGCGCAGTTGCCGGTGCCGAGAGTCTCCATCGCGGTGGGACCGGCGGCCACGGTGCCGTCGGCCTTGTTGTAGACCGTGAACACCGCGCCGCTGCCGCTGTTGATGCTCTGGATGTAATGAGCGATGCCGATGTCACCTACCGTATCCGGAGGATTGACCCCGGTGAAGCCCTGGCCGGCGAAATTGAGGATCGGCGGTCCCAGGACCCTGAGCGGCACCCGGTCCTGCACGGCGAGCAACGGATCGATCTGGGGCTCGGCCGGCGGCGGAGTGATCCGCGGCGCCCGGTGATGGCGACGCGGGATCTCCTTGATCGGATCTCCGGGCTTCCATTCCGGCGCCCGCGGCAGGTCGCGCAGGTTGCCGTTGAAAACCGTCGGTACCGAGGCCTCGAGCGCCTCGGCGCCCTCCAGAACGATCTTCTCGGGGGGTGGGTCGCCGAAGGCCGAGCCGTTGAAGGCGGTCAGCAGGACCAGGGCGAGCATCCAGGCGAGGCGGCGGAGCCGCGGTTCGAAACGATTGACGGAGCCGGTTGAGCTCATGATTCTCCTCACAGAAGTCGATCAGTGCATGGCAGGAGAGAGCAGGGTCACGCCCCCGCGCTGGGTCTCGAGACAGAGGTGATGGGTGCCTTGCCCGACGGTGACGACCGCCTTGCGGGCCGTCCGGCGCTCGAGCCGCGCGTCTTTGCGCAGCGAGATCTCGCCCGGAGCGCGGATCTGCACCCGCGCGTCGGCGTCCTCCGGCAGGCTGAGGGTGATGTCACCCTCGCGGGTGGCGAGGCGCGGCGCCCGGCCCCAGCGGTCGCGCCGGAGGTCGGCCGAGATGTCTCCCCGGCCCGCGGAGACCCGCGCCGTTCCGGTCGTCGTGAGGAAGACGTCGCCGCCGGCGCTCTCGAGCTCGACGTCGTTCTCCAGACCGTTGGCCTGGATCATTCCGTCCCGGGTGCGCACCGCCACCCGCGCGCCCGCTGGAACGAACACCGCGATATCGACCCGGTGGAGGTCGCCTCGCGGCGCGACCGGATAACCCACCTGGACGGTCAGCCGGCCGCGACGCCGCCCGAGCTTCACCTCGGGCTTCACGGGATCGCTCGTCCGCCGCTGGATCATCGCCGAGACTTCCACCTCGCCGGCGTCGGCGGCGCGAAGCCGCACGTCGCCATGGGGATTGACCACCTCGATGGCGGACTCGGGAGCGAGCACACCGGTCCATCGGAAGTTGTCGACCGTCCAGTCGGGAGAGGCCTCCTGGCCGAATGCGGACAGGGAAGACAAACAGAGAAGGCAGGCGAAGGTGCGGAAGGCCGGGAAGATCAGGGGCCGCTTTGTCATAATGTCATATTTGTCCTACTGGTTACCGCGGAAAAACCCGCGTGCAACCTACCACAGAGAGCCCGCTCTTGGATAGGACCAGAGCTCGGGGGAACCCGCTCTCACGGACTCCTCCCTCTCCCGCGCCGTGCCCGGCCGTCTCGGCCAAGGCTGCGGACCCTGCGGAAAGTCTCGGGACTCTGCGCCAGAGTCACCTGACTTGGTCAGCGAGTCTGCGGACTTTTCGGATAATCAGGCGCGAGCCCATCCTCTTATACACATCTTATACACATCTCAGCGCTGGGATCGTGACGCCGGAGGTCGTGGCGGACCGGAGCGACATCGCCGCTTCGGAGACGCCCCGCCGTCCCCGTGGCCTGAGAAGGGTCATCGTAGACCGTCAGGCGACGTCTCTACGGTACCGTGTCGCGATGGCAAAGGATGACGATTGTCGGGGCGCATCTCGAAACGAGCGATGGCTCCAACGCCTCCGAACTTCATTACCGTCCTTCACCTCGGCGGCCCTGCGGAAGGCTTCGTAGTCGGATTCCGGGATCGCAATAGAGATCGTCTTCATGAGGAAAGCATACCACTGCGCCTGAACTCCGAGGCTGGGCCCGCACGGTCCAAGGCACCCCTCTTGCACACTCCCCCGCCAAGACGGTCCGAGCCCGGATCGGAACCGCCCCATCCTCGCGGACACCGCGCCTCCGATCCCTTCGGACCCTTGTAAGTCCGACTTCGCTGGAAAGGAGCTCCCATGGCCAAGACCGCGGCCGATATCCTCGTCGAGACGCTCATCGATTGGAACGTGGACACCATCTTCGGGCTGCCGGGGGACGGCATCAACGGCATCATGGAGGCTTTGCGGACGCGGCAGGAGCTGATCCGCTTCGTGCAGGTGCGCCATGAGGAGTCCGCCGCCTTCATGGCTTGCGGCTATGCCAAGTACACGGGCAAGCTCGGCGTCTGCCTCGCTACCTCGGGACCCGGCGGCATCCACCTGCTCAACGGCCTCTACGACGCCAAGATGGACGGCCAGCCGGTGCTCGCCATCACCGGCCACCATTACCACGATCTCATCGATACGTTCGGGCAGCAGGACGTGGACCTCGACCGCGTCTTCGAGGACGTGACGGTGTACAACACGCGCGTCATGGGCGCGGCCCACGTGGAGAACGTCACCCATCTCGCCTGCCGCGCCGCTCTGAGCTATCGCGGCGTCTCGCACATCAACTTCCCCGTCGACATCCAGGAGCAGGAGGGCGGCGAGCGGACGCCGCGCAACCGTCCCCATCACGCCTCGGACGCCTGGGCCCGGCGGGCGGCCCTGCCTTCGCTGGACGATCTCCGCCACGCCGCCGAGGTGCTCAATGCGGGCAAGAAGATCGCCATCCTCGCCGGCCGCGGCGCCCTGCACGCCACGGACGAGTTGGAGCAATTGGCCGAGACGCTCGGCGCGCCCATCATCAAGGCCCTCCTCGGCAAGGCCGCCGTGCCGGACGACAGCCCTTACACCACCGGCGGCATCGGCCTGCTCGGCACCAAGCCCTCGCAGGAGGCGCTGGAGGAGTGCGACACGCTGCTGATCGCCGGCAGCTCGTTCCCCTATATCGAGTTCCTCCCCAAGCCTGGACAAGCCCGCGGCGTGCAGATCGATCTCGATCCCATCCGCATCGGCCTGCGCTACCCCGTCGAGGTCGGCCTGATCGGCGACAGCCAGGCCACACTGCGCGAGCTGCTGCCGCTGCTGCGCCGCAACGAGAACCGGGGCTTCCTTGAGAAGGCGCAGGAAGGGATGGGCGACTGGCGGCGGCTCATGGAGGAGCGCGGCACGCGGCCGGACAAGCCGATGAAACCGCAGGTGGTGGCCTGGGAGCTCGGCAAGCGGCTGCGGAACGACGCCATCGTCTCCTGCGACTCGGGCACGATCGCCACCTGGTTCGCGCGCCAGATTCCGGCCAAACGCGGGCAGATGTACTCGCTCTCCGGCACCCTCGCCTCGATGGCCAACGGCCTGCCCTACACCATCGCCGCCCAGATCGCCCATCCCAACCGGCAGTGCGTGGGCTTCGTGGGCGACGGCGGCTTCACCATGCTGATGGGCGAGCTCGCGACCGCCGTCAAGTACGAGCTGCCGATCAAGATCGTCATCATCAAGAACAACTCGCTCGGCCAGATCAAGTGGGAGCAGATGGTGTTCCTCGGCAACCCGGAGTACGGATGCGAGCTGCATCCCATCGATTTCGTGGCCTTCGCGCGGGCCTGCGGCGCCACCGGCTTCACCGTCGACGATCCTGCCCTCTGCGGCGCCGTGCTCGACGACGCGCTGGCCCAGCCGGGGCCGGTGATCGTCGAGGCCGTGGTCGATCCCTTCGAGCCGCCGGCGCCGCCGAAGGTCACCGCCAAACAGGCCGCCAAGTTCGCCGAGGCGCTGGCCAAGGGGACGCCGAGCCGCGGCAAGATCGCGTTGACGGTTTTGGAGGACAAGGTGAAGGAGATGGTGTGAGAATGGGGTAAGCTCCTCAGAAAGCTGGCCGCGTTAGAGCGGTTTGCGCGTAGAGGCCTCACCTCGCCCGGCGCTTCCGCACCGGGCTATTGAGACGTCGCCCAGAGGGCGATTCGCTTCCGAGAAGCGACGTTTCGCTAGCCCGGTGCGGAAGCGCCGGGCGGGGTGAGGCCTCGCGCAAGACCGCCGCCTATGCCGAACAACAAGACAATCCGCAACGCGGGCTCGCTCCCTCCCGGCGCCGAAACCCTCGCCGCCGATCTGCGCCGCGCCATCGCGGGCGAGGTGCGCTTCGACGCCGGCAGCCGCGCCCTCTACTCCACCGACGCCTCGAACTACCGGCATTTGCCGATCGGCGTCGTGATCCCGCGCACCATCGAGGACGTCGTCGAGACGCTCGCGGTCTGCCGGCGCCACGGCGCGCCCGTGCTGGCGCGGGGAGGCGGCACCAGCCTCGCCGGCCAGTGCTGCAACGTGGCGGTGGTGCTGGATTTCTCGAAGTATCTGAATCGCATCGTGGAGCTGGACCCGGAGGCAAGGCGCGCGCGCGTCCAGCCCGGTCTCGTGCTCGACGTCCTGCGCGACGCGGCCGAGGCGCACGGTCTGACCTTCGGTCCCGATCCGGCCACCCACAACCACTGCACTTTCGGCGGCATGATCGGCAACAACTCCTGCGGCGTGCACTCGGTGATGGCCGGCAAGACGGACGACAACGTCGAGGAGCTGGAGATCCTCACCTATGAGGGCCTGCGGCTGCGGGTCGGCCCCACGAGCGAGGAGGAGCTGCGGCGCATCGTCCGCGCCGGCGGCCGGAGAGGCGAGATCTACCGCCGGCTGCGCGAGCTGCGCGACCGCTATGCGCCGCTGATCCGGGAGCGCTATCCGGACATCCCCCGCCGCGTCTCGGGCTACAACCTTCCCCATCTGCTGCCCGAGAACGGCTTCCACGTGGCGCGGGCTCTGGTGGGCTCGGAAGGGACTTGCGTCACCGTGCTGGAGGCCACCGTGCGGCTGGTGCCGAGCCCGCCGCACCGCATCCTCGTCGTGCTCGGTTACCCGGACGTCTACGTGGCCGCCGATCAGGTGCCCGAGATCATGACGCACGAGCCGGTCGGCCTCGAGGGCATCGACGACGAGCTGGTGGAGGACATGAAAAGGAAGAGCCTTCATCTGCGAGGCATCGAGAGCCTCCCCCGGCCGCGGCTGGCTGCTGGTCGAATTCGGCGGCGCGGCGCGCGAGGAGGCGGAGGCCCGGGCGCGGCGGATGATGGCGGAGCTCGGCCGGCAGCCGGCGGCTCCGTCGATGAAGCTCTTCGCGGATCCCAAGGAAGCGAAGACCGTCTGGAAGGTGCGCGAGTCCGGCCTCGGCGCCACGGCGCGAGTCCCCGGCAAAGCGGACAGATGGGAGGGCTGGGAGGACTCGGCGGTGCCGCCGGAGAAGCTGGGCGAATACCTCCGCGAGCTGCGTCGGCTGTATGGGAAGTACGGCTACTGCGGCGCCCTCTACGGCCACTTCGGCCAGGGCTGCGTGCACACGCGCGTCGACTTCGATCTCGTCACGGCGCCGGGCATCGCCAAATTCCACGCGTTCCTCCACGAGGCCGCGGACCTGGTGCTGCGCTTCGGCGGCTCGCTCTCGGGCGAGCACGGCGACGGCCAGGCGCGGGCCGAGCTTTTGCCGAAGATGTTCGGCGCCGAGCTGATGGAAGCCTTCCGCGAATTCAAGTCGATCTGGGACCCGGGGAGAAAGATGAATCCGGGCAAGCTCGTCGACGCCTACAACGCCGTCGAGAACCTGCGGCTCGGCGCCTCCTACCATCCGCCGGCCGTGCAAACCCATTTCCGCTATCCCGGCGACGACCATGGCAGCTTCGCCCGCGCCAACCTGCGCTGCGTGGGGGTCGGCGAGTGCCGCCGGATGCATGGCGGCACCATGTGCCCGAGCTACCGCGCGACCGGCGAGGAGATGCACTCGACGCGCGGCCGCGCCCGGCTGCTCTTCGAGATGCTGCAGGGCGATCCGCTCCGGGGCGGCTGGCGGGACGAGAACGTCAAGGAGGCGCTCGACCTCTGCCTGGCCTGCAAGGGGTGCAAGGGCGAGTGCCCGGTCGACGTCGACATGGCGACGTACAAGGCGGAATTCCTCTCGCATTACTACCAAGGCCGGCTGCGGCCACGCTCGGCCTACGCGTTCGGACTGATCTACTGGTGGGCGCGCCTCGCTTCGCACGCGCCCGGACTGGCGAATTTCTTCACGCAGGCGCCTGGGCTGCGCCGCATGGCCAAAACCATCGCGGGCGCGGCGCCGGAACGGCGGCTGCCCGCCTTCGCAGCGGTCCCTTTCAGAAAATGGTTTCTGAACCGTCCTGTAGGGGCGGCCCTATGTGGCCGCCCTGGTGCGCAGGGCAATGAAGGTCGCGGCAATGAAGGTCGCGGGCCTGAAAGACAGGGCGGCCACATAGGACCGCCCCTACAGGACCGTCGCGTTCTTCTCTGGCCCGACACCTTCAACAACTATTTCCATCCGGAAACGGCGCAGGCCGCGGTCGAGGTCCTGGAGTCGGCCGGCTATGCCGTGTCCATTCCCTCCAGGCCGCTCTGCTGTGGGCGCCCCCTTTACGACTTCGGCATGCTCGGTCTCGCGCGGCGGCAACTCCGGCAGATCCTCGACGCCTTGAAAGATGACATCCGCGCCGGCACGCCGATCGTGGGTCTCGAGCCGAGCTGCGTCGCCGTCTTCCGCGACGAGCTGACCAACCTCTTTCCGGAGGATGAGGACGCGCAACGCCTGAGCCGCCAGACGTTTCTGCTGAGCGAGCTCCTGGCTCAGGGCTCCGAGAACCTCTCGCTGCCGCGGCTCCGCGGCAAGGCGATCGTTCACGGGCATTGCCACGAGAAGGCGGTCCTCGACGCGGACGCTGCGAACCGGGTGCTCCGGGCTCTCGGCCTCGACGTCGAGGTGCTCGACGCGGGCTGCTGCGGCATGGCCGGCTCGTTCGGCTTCGAGGCGGGAGAGCGCTACGACGTGTCGATGAAGTGCGGCGAGCTGGTGCTGCTGCCAGCCGTTCGCGAAGCGCCGCGGGACGCGTTGATCGTGGCCGGCGGCTTCAGTTGCCGCGAGCAGATCGCGCAGGCTACGGACCGCCGCGCCCTTCACCTGGCCCAGGTTCTCCAGATGGCGCTCCGCGAAGATTCCAATACGAGAGCAGCAAACGATTCACGAGCGCTCGCGAGCTAGCCCGTCGCGCCTCTCCTGCCGGTTCCCGAAGTAGAATCGGGACGAGCATGCGCTGGGCCGACCGCCACTTCACCTTCGAGCTGCCGGCGGAGCTCTTTCCGGTCGTCGTGGAGCGCCTGCGCGGCACGCCGGCCCGCATCGAGGACAAGGTCCGTGGCCTCTCCCCCGCCGTCCTCACCCGGCGGGACGGCGACGCCTGGTCCATCCAGGAGCACATCGGACACCTGCTGGATCTCGACGAGCTGCATGCCGGTCGACTGGATGACTTCCTGGCCGGAGCCTCCATCCTCCGGCCCGCGGACATGGCGAACCGCAAGACCTGGGAAGCGAACCACAATCAGTGGCCGGTCGAGGATCTCCTCCGCGACTTCCGCCGCGAGCGCGAGCGCTTCGTGGCCCGGCTGGACGCTTGGGACGAGAGCCTCCTCTCGCTGACCGCGCTCCATTCCCGCCTCAACCAGCCCATGCGCGTCGTCGACATGGCCTTCTTCACCGCCGAGCACGACGACCACCACCTGACGCGGATGACCGAGCTGGCAAGGAAGCTCGGCTAATCCGCACCTCGAGCGTTGAATGCGCGCCGCTCTGATTTCGCGATCCGTAAAATATATTCGTACCGAAGCGTAGGCACATGCGGAATCGCCGGGTCGGGATTCTCGATTCCTTTGCGGAAGGTCGCGTAGCTCGCACCGGGGGTCCGGATGAGCTCGCGAAGGCGGTTCACATAGGCGTGCTCCAGGGGCCACTCCTGGAGACCGCGCACGCGCAGGAAATCGCGGTAGTCGGCCAGCAGCTCTTCGAGACTCGCCCGCGCCACATTGGTCAGCTCGAGCTTCCGACTCTTTCGAGGTCGCCGCAGCCATGCTGGCTTCGATGATGTTCTGCTTGCCGGACCGCGCGGCCTGGATCATCTGGTCATGGGTGCGGCTGCGCCGGTCGATGAAATGGTCGCAGAAATAGACCGTGGCATCGTAGACGATCTCGGCTCGCTGGTAGGAGAGAAGCTTCTTGTAGCCGCCGTGGGGCGGTATGAACCTCGGGCCCATGCTCTCGCTGACCCTGTTGTCCCTGTCGTCCCTTGCGGCCCTTTTTTCCTTGTTGGGAATATACCTCAGAACGCCTCGTCCGGGAACTCCATCATCGACGCGCTCCCCGCCATCAGCGCCGCGAAGAGGCCGCCGCTGCGCGGCAGCAGGCGCTGCATGTAGAAACGCGCGGTGCGGACCTTCGCCTCGTAGAACGCCTTCTCCGCGCCGCTCCCTGCGCTGACACCGCTCGCGAGCTTCTCCGTGGCCACCTTCGCCATGCGCGCCCAGAGATAGGCCAGGGCGGTGTAGCCGAAGAGATGGAGGTAGTCGGTCGCCGCGGCGCCGGCCTCGTCGGGGTTCTTCAGGCTCTCGGTGGCGAGCCACAGCGTCGCTCGCTGCAGCCGCTCGAACGCCTTCGCGGCGGGCTCGACGAGCTCCGCGAGCTGCGGGTTGCCGGCCTCCGCCGCGAGGAACTCGGAGACCGGATGGAAGAAGCGCCGCAGGTAGCGCCCCATGTGCGCCGGCAGCTTGCGCCCCACCAGGTCGAGCGCCTGGATGCCGTTGGTGCCCTCGTAGATCGGGGTGATGCGGGCGTCGCGCACCAGTTGCTCGACGCCGTATTCGCGGACGTAGCCGTAGCCGCCGTGGACCTGCAGCGCGACGCTGGCCATCTCGAAGCCGAGGTCGGTCTGGAAGGCCTTGACCACCGGCGTCAGCAGCGAGGCGAGGTCGTCGGCCGCCTCGCGGCGCGCCGGGTCGGGGTGCGATTCCGCGTCGTCGATGGCCAGCGCGATCCAGGCGGTGAGCGCCCGCGCCCCCTCGGTGAAGGCGCGGATCGACAGCAGCATCCGCCGCACGTCGGGGTGGACGAGGATGGGGTCGGCCTCTTGCTGCGGATACTTGGCGCCGGTGAGCGCGCGGCCCTGCAGCCGCTCGCGGGCGAACGCCACGGCCGCCTGGTAGGAGGCCTCGGCGAGCGCCAGCCCCTGGACGCCGACGTGCAGGCGCGCCCCGTTCATCATCGTGAACATCGCCCGCATGCCCTTGTTGGGCTCGCCCACCAGGTAGCCGCGCGCCCCTTCGAAGTCGATGACGCAGGTCGAGGATCCCTTGATCCCCATCTTGTGCTCCAGCCCCGAGCAGGAGACGCCGTTGGGCACCAGGCGGCCGCCCTCCGGCCACAGCTTCGGCACCAGGAACATGCTGATCCCCTTGATGCCGGCGGGCGCGTCCGGCGTGCGCGCCAGCACCAGGTGGACGATGTTCTCGGCGAGGTCGTGGTCGCCCGCCGAGATGAAGATCTTGCTGCCGGTGAGCTTGTAGACCCCGTCGCCGGCGTCCACCGCCTTGGTGCGCACCAGTCCCAGGTCGGTGCCGCACTGCGGCTCGGTGAGGCACATGGTCCCGGCCCAACTGCCGTCGACGAGCTTGGGCACGAACGCCCGCTTGAGCTCTTCGGGCGCGTGGTGATCGAGCGCGTGGTAGGAGCCGTGGGTGAGGAAGACGTACATCGAGAACGAGAGGTTCGCCGCCACCATCAGCTCGCTCGCCGCGACGCCGATGGAGTACGGCAGGCCCTGCCCGCCGTACTCGGGACGGGCGGTGAGGCCCATCCAGCCGCCCTCGCGCATCAGGTGCCACGCTTCGCGGAACCCGGCGGGGGTGCGGACGGTGCCGTTCTCCAGCCGGCAGCCTTCCTCATCGCCCCTGGCGTTGAGCGGCTGGAGCACCTCGCTCGCGATCTTCCCCATTTCCTCCAACACCGCCTCCACCACGTCGGGGGTGGCGTCCTGGTAGCCCGGGAGCTCGGCCAGCTCCTCGCCGTGGAAGAGCTCGTAATAGACGAACCGCAGGTCGCGGAGAGGCGCTTTGTAGGTTGGCATTGGCGTCTCGTCTCCAACTCGATCAGTTACGCAGGGGCTTGCCGGTCTCGAGCATGTGCTCGATGCGGGCGAGGGTGGCGGGATTCTTGACCAGATCCATGAACGCCTCGCGCTCGAGGCGCGAAAGGTCGTCCTCGGCCACCGGCTCGGTCAGGTCGGCCTCACCGCCGGTGAGAACCGCCGCCAGGCGCTTGGCCACCACCGCGTCGTGCGGCGTCGCCATGCCGCTGCCGCGGAAACCGTCGACGGCCATCTCCAGCGCCGCGCGGCCGGCGGGGCCGGGGAGCACGAGCGCCTGCGGCTCGGGGGGCCGGTAGCCGGCTGCGACCATGGCGAGAGCGCGGGCCTTGGCGTCGGCGAGCAGGCGGTCGCGGTTCATGGTGACGCCGTCGGCCGGACGCAGGAAGAGCAGCTCGCGTGCTTCCTCGGCCGAGGTCGACACCTTGGCCGTCGAGATGATCTCGAACACCTTCGCCACCGCCGGCATCGGTCCGCCCGGGCGCTGCGGGTTGCTCACCCAGCGCGCCAGCATCTCCTTGCAGCCGCCCCACCCCGGGATGACTCCGACCCCGACCTCGACCAGGCCGATGTAGCTCTCGGCGTGCGCCTGCACCGCGGCGCAGTGCAGCAGGATCTCGCAGCCGCCGCCGAGCGCCATGCCCGACGGCGCGCCGACGAACGGGAACGGCGCGTACTTGATCGCCTTGAAGGCCTGCTGCCCCACCGCCCCGGCCGTTTCGATCAACGGCCAGGCGGCGACGTTGGCGGCGAAGAGCGCGATGCCGATGTTGGCGCCCACCGAGAAGCTCTCGCCCTCGTTGTGGACGACCACCGCCTTGAACCGCGTGCCGTCGACCAGCGCCAGCGCCTTCTGGATCATCGCGATGACGCCCTCGTCGAGGGCGTTCATCTTGGTGTGGAACTCCAGGCAGAGCACGCCATCGCCGATGTCCCACAGGCTCGCCGAACCGTTCCTCGCCACCGGCTGCGAGGCGCGCTTGACGTCGGCCAGCAGCAGCACGCCTTCGGGGCGCACGAGGTCGTGGTAGGCGCCGTCGAGGTCCAGGCGCTGCAGGCGTCCGTTCTCGACGCGGTAGAAGGTGCCCCCGCCGACCGCGCGCAGGAGCGGCGGCACCTCGCGGCCCTCGGCCTCCAGCCGGCCGGCGAGCCACGCCGGACCGAGCTGGTCGATGAGCTCGAACGGCCCGCGCTCCCAGCCATAGCCCATGCGCATCGCCTCGTCGACGCTGGCGACGTCGGCGGCGATCGCCGGCACCAGAGAGGCGGCATAGGCGAGGGTCTGCGACAGCATGCGCCAGGCGAAGCGGCCGCCGCGGTCCTCGTGCTCGACGAGCGCGCGCAGCCCGGCGGCGCCCTTCCTCGCCTTGGCGGCATCGAGGCTCGCGAGCTGCGCCTTGCCGCTCGGGCGGTACTCGCCGGTCGCGAGATCGATCGCCTGTATCTCCTTCCTGCCGCCGCTCTTCTCCATGCGATAGAAGCCGCCCTTGCCCTTGCGTCCGGTGAGGCCCGTCGCGATCATCCGGGTGAGCAGCGGCTCCTCCCGGTGCACGGCGCGGTAGGCGTCGTCGGGTGGAAGCGTCGCCAGGAGCGATGCCGCGATGTGCGGCCCGAGGTCGATGCCGACGAGATCCAGCAGGCCGAAGATGCCGGTCTTCGGAAATCCCGGCTTGCCGGCGACCGCGTCGGCCTCCTCCACCGTCAGCCCGCCCTCGATCGCCTCGCGGACCGCAAGCTCGATCCAGAAGCTGCCGATGCGGTTGGCGATGAAGCCCGGCGTGTCCTTGCAGCGGACGACGCTCTTGCCGAGACGCACGTCGCAGAACCGGCGCACCAGCTCCGCCGCCTCGGGCCGCGTGCGCTCGCCCGTCACCAGCTCGAGCAGCCGCATGTAGCGCGGCGGGTTGAAGAAGTGGGTCACCAGGAAATCCTGCGCGAAGCTCTCGGGCAGCCCGTCGACGAGCAGGCGCAGCGGGATGGTGGAAGTATTCGAGGAGACGATCGATCCCGGCTTGCGCACGCCGTCGACGGCGCGGTAGACCTGCTGCTTGATATCGAGCCGCTCGACCACGGCCTCGACGATCCAGTCGCAGTCGGCGAGCAGCGCCAGGCCGTCCTCCAGGTTGCCGGGGGTGATGAGCCGCGCGCTGCGCTCGGCCATGAGCGGCGCCGGCTTCGCCTGCTTCATCCTCTCGATGGCGCCGGCGGCGAGGGCGTTGCGGTCCGCGCCTTCGGCCGGCACGCCGGGGGGCACGCCGGGGGGGACAATATCGAGCAGCACCACCGGCACGCCGGCGTTGGCGACGTGGGCGGCGATCCCCGCGCCCATCACGCCGGAACCGAGAACGCCGACCTTCTTGATATCCCTGATATCTCCCTGCATGGCTTACACCGCCTCCAGCACCGTGGCGATGCCCTGGCCGCCGCCGATGCACTGGGTGGCGAGAGCGTAGCGCTTGCCCTCGCGGGCGAGCAGCGACGCCGCCTTGCCGGTGATGCGCGCACCGGTGGCGCCGAGCGGATGGCCGAGGGCGATGGCGCCGCCGTCGAGGTTCATCTTGTCGAGATCGAGGCCGAGCTCGTCGGCGCAGGCCAGGGCCTGCGCGGCGAACGCCTCGTTGACCTCGATGACGTCGACGTCGGCGAGCTCGATACCGGCACGCCCGAGCGCCTTGCGCGTCGAGAGCACCGGGCCGAGGCCCATGAGCTCCGGCTCGCAGCCGCTGGTGGCGACGCTCTTGATGCGCGCCAGCGCCGTGAGGCCCTTGCGCTCGGCGTACTCCTCGGAACAGACCAGTGTCGCCGCGGCGCCGTCGGTGAGCGGCGACGAGGTGCCGGCCGTGACCGTCCCTTTCTCGTCGAAGGCGAGCTTCAGCCCGGCGAGCACCTCCAGGGTGGTATCCGGACGCGGACAGCCGTCGCGGGTCACGGTGCCGCCCTTCCAGGTGATCGGCACGATCTCGTCGTCGAGCCGGCCCGCGGCCTGCGCCGCCGCCGTCTTCGTCTGCGAGGCCACCGCCAATTCCTCCTGACGGCGGCGGGGGATCGCGAACTTGCGCGCCAGGTTCTCCGCCGTCTCGCCCATGGCCACGAAGGCCTGCGGGTAGCGCGCGAAGAGCGCCGGGTTCGGCATCGGGTTGTAGCCGCCCATGGGGATACGGGTCATCGACTCGACCCCGGCGCAGATGAAGACCTCCCCGGCGTTCATCTGGATGGCGCCGGCGGCCATGTGGATCGCCTGCATCGACGAGCCGCAGAAGCGGTTCACCGTCGTGCCGGCCACCGACAGCGGCAGATCGGCGAGGAAGCCGATCAGGCGCGCGGCGTTGAACCCCTGCTCGCCCTCGGGAAAGGCGCAGCCGAGGATCAGGTCCTCGATGTCGGCGGGATCGACGCCCGTCCGCTCGATGAGCGCGCGGACCACCTGGGCCGCGATGTCGTCGGGCCGGACCTTGGCGAGCTCCCCCTTCTTGGCGAGTGTGAACGGCGACCGGGCGTAGCCGGCGATGACGACGTTCCTCATGGCTTGTTCTACCTCCATCCAAATCAGATCCGCGCGCGGGCGGCTCAGCGTTCGTGCTCCGGCTCGCCCTCCCAAGGCGGCGGGTCGATCCCGGCCTCCTGCATGGCGGCGAGCACCTGGGTTTCGATGTCGCGCAGCTCCTCGAGCGTCAGCTCGAGATCGCGGCGCTGGCTCTCCAGCTCGTCGATGCGCTGCCGCGCACCGCGCAGCAGGTGGACGAGCTGTCTCCTGTGCGTTGGGTCTGCGTCGTACAGGTCCAGATACTGCTTGATCCCGGCGAGCGAGAACCCCAGGCGCTTGCCGCGCAGGATCAGCAGCAGCCGCACGCGATTGCGGTGCGTATAGATCCGATTGCCGCCGGCGCGCTGCGGCTCGAGCAACCCCTTGCTCTCGTAGAAACGGATGGCCCGAGGGGTCACCCCGAGCTCGTCGGCGAGCTCCGTGATGGTGTAGAGGCGGCGCGATTCCTGGACCTGACCCATCACCTGGGAAAATAACCCGGGTTGACGTTAACGTCAAGTAGCTGACCCAAAGGAGAGGTGCGCAGCGGATCGGGTCGTGGTTCAATTCGCTCGGCATCAACCTGACGCCGAGAGTTGTCGATCCACGTGGGTTTCCGCCGCCTCGTGCCCCTCATTCCCCCAGCCCCTCTCTCCCACCTCACACCCACCCCGCCGGGAGAGAGGGGAGCTTGAAAAGGCTTTTTTCTTGCTGCTTTTTACAGTCTCCCTCCTCTCCCGGAAGGGTGGGTGTGAGGTGGGAGAGGAGGGCCGGGGAGGTGAGGGGGCCCGACGGCGCGGCGATGGCCCGAGCGAAGAGGACTTCAGGAGCGGCGCCGCGACCGTTCAGTCCACACCGCAGCGCCCGCTATGGCTGCCACGACACCGTAGCTCAGCGCGTTGGCCCAACCCTTCTGAGCGAGGGTGGCGGCGGCGTTCACGGGCCCCGCTCAAGTTCACATAGCTCGACATGGTGTTTCAAGCCGCCGGAGCGATCGGAGTCACTTCCTTCTGGACCATCTGGACCATGTCGCCGACGGCCCGTTGCGCTTCTTCCAGGTCGTAGTCCAACTGCAAACCAAGCCAAAACCGCTCCGAAGTCCCGAAGTAGCGCGCCAGACGCAGAGCAGTATCGGGGGTGACCGCCCGCTTGCCGAGGACGATTTCGTTCACCCGCCGCGGCGGCACCTTGAGGTCGCGAGCCAGCCGGTTCTGACTGATGCCCAAACGTCTGAGAAACTCCTCGAGGAGAACCTCCCCGGGATGGACGTTCGGCAGTCGCTTCTTCATGACTTTCCTCAGTGGTAGTCGACGATCTCCATCTCGTAGGCATCCTATAACGGCACGCGCCATATGACGTCAAGCGTTATGGCTAAAGGCGGGAATACGTCCGGATGGACCACGGCCGGCGCGACGTTTTTCGTTCCGTCATGTTCCCTCCTCACCGAACGCGGCCCCGCGAGATCCGGAGCCCAGAGCCCACCTTCCTCCTCCAGGCCGCGTACGGCTCGTCCTTCTGGCGAGGCTTCCAACAAATGACGTCCAGCGACTACGGGGCGGCCTTGGAACAGAGTTGCTTCTTGCGTCGGTCATTCCGCTCGCCTCCCCAAAGTGCTTGCGCTTAGGTCGCCGCCGCGAGGCGCGTACCCACGCTGGCTCATGTTCGAACATGGCCGAAATACAGACCATAGCCATCAATGTCCTCGATTACGAAACCCCTGAGACCATCATCGCTGTCCGTTAAAGGTACGGAGAACGCAACGCCACGCGACGAGAGCTCCGCCGCCAGCGCGTCTGGATCAGGGACCTCGAGATAAGCATCCCAACTAAACGCCGATTTACGGTTGTAGTTCGGGACCGGTTCGACGACGACCTCTCTGCCGTCGGAGATCACGCCGAGCGCCTTGATCATGATCATCGCCCCATCGCGGCGGACAATCCCGAAAAACTCGTCCTCAGGGGTTGGGCCTCGAAACGTAACTTCAAAACCCAGCATATCGCGATAGAAGGACAACGCCGCCGGGACGTCAGTTGAGCCCATAACGCTCCGTGAAATTCTACGGCACACCCGGGTGCTGTGGCTAGAGGGCTCTTGCGGGTAGGTGGCCGGAAGCGCCGCCTCCAAACTTCGGTCTTCGGCCAGCCGCCCGAGATGAACGGCGCTACCCGCGGTAGCGGTAGGCAGTTGCCGTCGCAGCAAGGAGGCCAGACAAGGCGCCCGCAGGGATGTGCTAAGCTTTGGGTATGAAGCCCGTCGTAGAAGATGTCGTTCGCCAAGCCTTGAAGTTGGATGAGAACGACCGCGCTGAAGTGGCGGCGCGGCTACTCGACAGCCTCGAAGAGGTAGACACGGAGGCAGAGGACATCTGGTCGGCCGAGCTGGAACGCCGTGCAGCTGAGCTGGAGTCTGGAGCGGTCCAGGGCGTCCCCTGGGAAGATCTCCGCGAGAGGCTCGTGCGCGGTCGCCGTGGCCCGTAGCCGCCTGATCTTCCATCCCGAGGCCACCCGCGAAGTCGAGGAGGCTCGAGACTGGTACCGGGAGCGAAGCCTCGGTGCGGAAGAGGGCTTTATCGCAGACTTGAACCATGCCGTCGAGCAGGTAGCTTCCGCACCACTCCGCTGGCCCCGCTTCAAGGTGAACACGCGACGCTACGTCTTCAGACGTTATCCCTACAGCCTCATCTACCGAACTTACAGTGACAATTTGGTGCGGGTCCTCGCTGTGGCACATGACAGCCGCCGCCCCAAGTACTGGCTGTCTCGCGCGAAAGCTCACTGAGCGACTTTCACCGCGAACGGCCCGACGATAACTCGCGGGCACGAACTCGCGGGCACGCGACCGACCGAAGGGAGGGAGTGTGACCGTCGAGCTCATCGTTGAGTTAGACGTCCGTCAGCGCCGGGACCGCCTCTGCCGACGAGGTTCAGCAACGACTCACTGAGGCGATCCAGCTCCTGCCACTCCGCCAAATGAAGCGCATGAATCTGCTCCAGACCATATGGAAGCACCGCGCCGTCTCCATACAAGACGGGCACAATCGTATGATTACCCGAGCGCGTGAGTGCGATCGCATGTAGGTACTCCGACTCGCTGAACCACGCGCTTGGCGTCGCCTTCATAACAATCATGACTGTACTTTTCGCGCCGTCATGGGCCGCTCGGACTCTCTCCGGCCACCGATCTCCGGGGCGAAGGCATCTTGAGTCAAGGAACACTCGACCGATCCGCGTCAAGACGGCGAAGACGCGCTCGGCCAAGCCACGGTCAGACGACGAATATGCAATGAAGAAATCCAACGGCGTCGCCGAGAAGTTGCTATCTTCATTCCTCAAAATCGTTTACAGACTGAGCCGACTTGGAAACCGAGGCGCTTATACGGCCGCAGGCCGGTCGCATAAGCGGCCGGCGCAAACCCGGCTACAGCACCCCGCCCGGCGCTTCCGCACCGGGCTTTCGAAACGTAGCTCCTCTGGAGCGAATCGCCCTTTGGGACGACGTCTCGATAGCCCACTGCAGCGAATTGTTCGGCGGGCCGCGCCAGGGCCGACTGGCGAGCAGGCACCCCTTCACGTCTTGCTCGTGGAGGAGCCGGAAGCCCACCTGATGAGGAGCACCAGCGTCCCTCGTACCTCGTTGAGCCGGATCCCGACAGCATGTTCGGTACCGACGAGATGACCGCTCCTCCCGTGATCGGCGGTTAGACGTCTGGGCGGGCGCCGCGTGTGGCGCCCGCCGATGCGGCCACCACGCACAGCACCGCGATCCACTGCGACCAGTGCAGCGACTCCTGGAGCACGATGAGGCCGATGAGGGCCGCCATCGCTGGTTCGAGGCTCATCAGGATGCCGAACACGCGCGGTGGGATCTTGCGTAGTGCTTCCAGATCCAGCGAGTACGGGATCACCGACGACAACAGTGCCACGCCGAGCCCCGCAATCAGGACCCACGGCTGAATCAGCGCCGTTCCGCTGTCGGCCACGCCGAATGGCACAGCCACCAGTGCCGCGACGGCCATTCCCAGAGCCAGACCATTGCCTTCCGTGGTGTGGCGGCCCAGCGCCGCGCCGACCAGGATGTACAGGCCCCAGCACGTTCCTGCGGCGAGGGCGAACAGAAAACCGACAAGGTCGAGGTCGCCGCCCCCCTCCATCAGCAGGACCACACCGCCTGCCGCGAGCACGGCCCAGAAAGCGTCCAGCCATCGCCTCGACCCGGCCAGGGCCACCGCCAGCGGCCCGAGGAACTCGATGGTTACCGCGATCCCCAGCGGGATCCGGGCCAGCGCCAGGTAGAAGCACAGGTTCATCAAGCCGAGAATCACGCCGTAGCTGAGCACTACTGTCCACGTGCGACGATTCATGCGCAGTGACGGCCGCCACAACAGCATCAGCACCGCCGCCGCGAAGAACAGTCGCAACGCGACCGTCCCGAAGCTGCCCACTGCGCTGAACAGGTGCTTGGCCAATGCCGAGCCCACCTGAACGCTGACGATGCCGAGCAGCACCAGTGCCGGTGGCGGGATCGCGCCGAAGGTACGTCCGGCCAGCGCGGTCAGGGAGGATCGAGGGGACGGGCCGCGTTTAGTCCGGTTGCTACCCGAGCGCATATCGAATGTTTAGAAATGAGGCGGGAAGGAAGAAAGCTGCCACAGCAAGGTCGTTGACTCGAAAGAGCCGTTGCATACGCGCAGGTTCCGCAGTCGTGAGGAGCTCAGCGCGAATAGTCCGCTTCCTGTCCACCAGCACCACCAACAGCTCGGTGATTGTTGCCAACGCGGTCACGGCGAGCCACGCTGCCGCGCCACCCGGGACCGGGCGCTCAAGAAGGAACAGCAGCATGCCAAATGCGAGCACGAGAAACGCCAGTGCTTCCGCGACTCGCTCCAGAATAGGTGTCCTCGGATTATCGGGCACAACCGACCACAGCCCAGCGAGCGTGAACACGGCGAGGTAGATGCCGATTGCGATTCTCATAGGTAGCGATCGGTCGCACAACGGATCGACATTCACTGGCCGGGGCCGACGACCAGCGTTCGAATCACAAGGACCGTTCCGGCCCCGGTCCAGTGCAGTGTCTGGTTATGCAGCCTTCGCCACGGCTAAAGGGCCGACTCGGAACCATACGCCGGGCTTCTTTTATTGCTTTTGCGGCTTGGCATCGAAAAAGTCGTTCACCATCGGGACGATGACGGGCATGCGCTCCATCAGCGTGACGTGTGTTGTGTTGGGCAATATGGCCAATCTCGATGCTGAGCGCGGCCGCATGTCGCCGAAAATCTCGTCGCCCTTCAGGCGGAACATTTCCGAGATGTGCTCGAGCCGTACGCCGTCGGCATCGCCGTGGATGAAAAACATCGGCGCTTTGGTGGCCTTGAGCTTGTCGGCGCCGAAGTCGTACGGTTTCAAATCCATCGCGATGACGCGCTTGACGAAATTCGGGAATTCGTTTGGCGTCGGGCTCAGTTTCTTGTATTCGGTTTCGATGGGCGAGCCTTTGAATGTTTCCGCCGTGAGTTGCGGGAACGCGTCGAGTGCTTCCTTGACCCAGCCGTCGTGGCGGAACACGGCCGAAATGCTGACAACCTTACGCACTTTGTCCGGATGGCGGATCGCACACTGCATCGCGACGCCGCCGCCCATGCTGTAACCGATGAGGTCCGCGCTTGGGATTTTGAGGTAATCGAGCAGCGCAGCCACATCGTCGGCGAGGTTTTCATAGCTGAAATCGCGTTTGATGTCGGCCGTGCGCCCGTGGCCCTGCATTTCGACGGCAATCACTTTCCGCGTTTTGGAAAGTTCGCCGATCCACCCGGTCCAGTTGTTTGTAATGGTCATGAACGAGCCGTGGAGCAACACCACAGGATCGCCGCTTCCGTGGACTTCGTAGTACATTTTGAGTCCGTTGACCGGCGCGTAGCCCGTAGTTGGTTTTTGCTGCGCCGATACGACGGCCGACAGGAGCATCGTCAGGATAAAAGCTGTTGTCTTCATGTTTGATTCTTAATAGTCATTTTAGCGCGAGCGTTGAAGATGCCGATCCCGGTGCTGTTTGCGGTTTCCGTCCGCTCGATCGGCCGGTCAGCTCCGAACGATATCTGAGATGCCTTGGCCCACACACAACTAAAGCCGACAGCACCTGCTGCGGCTGTCGAAGAGGCTGGCACATGGGCACGATTGGGTTTTACTTGAGTCTCACGAATTTACCTTCTGACGGCACACCGGCCGAATTCAAGATGAAAACGAGGTAATAGCCGCGAGGCGAAATTTCATGCAGAGCACTGCCACCAGGTACTTGGACTCGCAACTCACTGCCCCCATACCCATACCGATTAAATTTCAAGGAAATAACGCGCTGTTCACTATCGGTCTGGTGGGTGACCGCCATGGGGCGCACCAACACAACCTTGGCAATGTCAGCCGCGTTCGCATCATAAATAATTCCTCGCCGTGGCTCACGGTTCCGGGCACGGAAGTGATGACCGGCCGAGGTCCCCGGAACGGATGGGGCCGACTGGAAGACCTCGATGGTGTTTTCTACGCTGAGACTGCACCCGCCGCTACTCGCACCGGCGGTGGTCATGACCTTTCCGCTCGGTAAGAGCAAGGCCACGGAATGGTAGTGTCTCGGGTGATTGAGATCATCCATTTCAAAGATCGCGCCGCTATCTGGATCGTACATCTCGCTAGGGCCGCCGTTGGGAGGCGTCGGCGACGTGGCCTCCATCCCGCCACTCACAAAGACACTGCCATCTGGCAACAACACCACATTGGGGTGTACTCGCTGCTCCAGAAGCGGAAAGGCGAAGCCCCAGGCT
>CAVZUZ010000006.1:0-28285 GCA_963778565.1 Thermoanaerobaculaceae bacterium
ATGGCATCTGGCTCGCATACCGGTGTGCTGAGATATAGATGGCCGCGTCCCCAAAGCACTTCATGCGAGCGAGGTTAAATATGAGTCCATTTCACCGTACTCCCTGGGTCTCCGTCTCATTTTCGGCCGTCTTGTTCACGCTCTTCGCGGCTCCCGCCGCCTTCGCCAAGCCCACGACTCTCAGCATAGGCCCCGATCTTTGGAGTTGGGACGGCGACGTGAGATCCATGCAGAGTTTCGAACGCCCCGCTTCGGAGTCAGCGGCATCCAGCCCGGCTCCCCGGATGAAAGCCGCCTCGAGTCTCTTGCCCAATGGGAGCTTCGACGGGTCATCCCAGGGTTGGGGCATCCTGACGGACTCGACCAACGGCACCCTGAGGTGCGAGTTCTCCGAGAAAAATTCGGACGCGCCCGCGACCCCTTCGTCTTCTCCAGCCGCCGTCTCGGGTTCAGGATACTGTCAATTCCAATCCGGCACCGGGGTTTTGGCCTCCAACACTTGCGTCAAACTCGATCCCAATGCCACCTACGTGCTGACCACGGACGCCCTGGCCTCGGGCCATCCCTCCCTCAATTCCAATTTCGGCCTGGAAGTTTTCGAGAACGACAACTGCACGGGGTTCAGCTCGGTCTATGCGAACACCGTAGGGCAGGCCAACGGCGGCCAATGGGATCAGTTCCGATTCGTATTCAAGAACGTCAAGCTGTTCCACCTCCAGCAGCCCTGGAAATCCGCGAGGGCGAAATTTCAGTTCGGGGCGAACTTCGCCGGATCGGACCAGATCCTGAGCAAGGTCTGGTTGGACAACTACCACCTCGTCAAGGCCGGTTACAATCTGTACGACGACTTCGCCGGTTGCCAGATGGACCAGTCGAAAGAGACGCTTTGCCTGGCGGGCCACCGGTTCAAAGTCACCGTCGACTGGAGGACGTCCCCCACCGCGGTGGGCAAGGGGAAAATCAGACCCCTGACTGACGACTCAGGGACTTTCTGGTTCTTTGGGCCGGAGAACATCGAACTCAACATCAAAGTCCTCAACGCGTGCAGCCTCAATAACCACTTCTGGATCTTTTCTTCCGCCTCGACCGACGTGGCCGTCAAGCTGACGGTGACAGATCTCGCGACGGGCAGTCAAAAGATCTATCAGAACCCCGCCGGTCAAACGTATAAGACCATAACGGACGTCAAAGCGTTCCCTTGCCCGTGAAGTGAACCGGCACTGACGCGCTGGCTTCTGTCCCCGGGACACGTTCCGAGAGGCGTGACCGCGGGGGCGGCGGGCGCCCGCCGCCGAGAAAATCAATCGCCTTGCCAGTCGAATTGCTCCGACTGGCTGGCGGGCGACTCACCGTCTCCGTCCATGTGGGAATTGACCAGATCAGGACGGTGGGATTGCGACTTCTGAGCGTGCAGCCGGTTCCGCCACCGAGTTTGTACCGCCCATCCTCCGATACATATCTCAGCGTTGGGCTCGCGACGTCGGAGGTCGTGATGGACCGAAACGATATCGCCGCTTCGGAGACGACCCGCCGTCCCCGTGACCTGCGGAGGGTGTCGTAGAGCGACCGGGTCGTCTCTACGGTACCGTTGTCGCGATAGCAAAAGGATGGCGATTGTGGGGGGCCTCACAAAACGAAATCTTCCAACATCTCCGTAACCTCTATCTCTGGCGGTGTCTCGGAGGTTGCGTAGAGACGACCCAGTCGGTGTGCGACAAACGGTGCAAGGCCTACGACGGCGGGTCGTCTCCGAGGCGGCAAGACCGGTCCGAGCTGCGCGCACCTCCCGGCGTCGCGATCCCAGCGCTGAGATATGTAGAAGAGGATGGTTGTACAGTGGGAATTGACCAGATCAGGCCGGCTCGCGTCAGCCGTCGCGGCCGGGCTCAGGCGCGGCTGTCCCAGAGAAGGTCTGGAACCCCGCGCTTGAGATTCTCGTAACGTGCCATGATGAACAGCGCGTCCGAGAGCCGGTTGAGGTACTTGACGACGAGGGGACCCACCGGCTCGTGGCGCGCCAGTGCGATGACCAGGCGCTCGGCCCGGCGGCAGACGGTGCGGGCCACGTGGAGCTGCGCCGCTCCCGGCGAGCCTCCCGGCAGGATGAAGTTCTCGAGCGGCTCCAGCTCCGCCGAGAGATCGTCCATCAGCCGTTCCAGGGCCTCCACGTGCCGCTCCTCGATGACCGGCACGGGCCTCGCCACCTTGTCTTCCTCCAGGATGCAGAGGTCGGAGCCGAGGTTGAACAGGTCGTTCTGGATCCGCGTCAGGGCCTCGGCCAGCCGGGGATGCAGCCCAAGTGCGAGAGCCACCCCGATGGCCGAGCTCAGCTCGTCCACCGTGCCGTAGGCTTCGATGCGGGGCGAGTCCTTGGGTACCCGCTGACCGCCCCCGAGCCCGGTCGTTCCGTCGTCACCGGTGCGGGTGTAGACCTTGGTGATCCGCGGCATGGCTCTGTCCCTTCCTGGCGGGGTGTACCGTACCGGAGCCGGAGAAAGGGTTCAACCGTTAGAGTTAGACTGGAGATCGCCCATGATGTCCTTCCGCTCCAACTACCTCTGCGATCTCAAGCTCCCTCTCAGCACGGTCTGGCTGCTGACCGACGTCGCCGAGGCCAAGGGACGACAGGATCGCTATGTCCAACGGTCTCCCGAGGCGTTGACCTCCCTTCGGGAAACCGCCCTGATCCAGAGCGTCGAGTCCTCCAACCGCATAGAGGGTGTCACCGTCGCGCCGGAGCGGCTGCGGCCTCTCGTTCTGGAGAACGCCCGTCCTCGCGACCGCTCCGAGGAGGAGATCCAGGGATATCGACGGGCCCTGGAGCTGATCCATACCGGTGCTCGCGACCTGGCGATCACCCCTGAGCTCCTTCAGCGGCTGCACGCCACGATCCAGGAGGGAAGCGGGGACGCCGGGCAATGGAAAAGGGTGACCAATGAGATCGTCGAGCTGCAGGAGGGGGCTCCGCCGGTCGTCCGTTTCCGTCCGGTCACGGTCGCGGAGACGCCAGGGGCCGTCGAGGAGCTTTGCCTGCTCTACCGCTATACCCTGAACCAGAGCCTCGCGCCGCCGCTCGTGGCCGTCGCGGCCCTCGTCTTCGACTTCCTCTGCATTCATCCCTTCCGGGACGGCAACGGACGGATCTCCCGGCTCCTTACCCTCCTGGCCCTCTACCAACACGGCTTCGAGGTGGGGCGCTACATCAGCCTCGAGCGGCTCGTCGAGGAGTCCCGAGCGGACTACTACGAGGTCCTGCGCCTCAGCTCGCAGGGATGGCACGCGGGGCGGCACGACCTCCTGCCCTGGCTCAATTTCTTTCTGACGATCGTGAAGCGAGCCTGCAAGGAATGGGAGAAGGCGGACCCGTAGAGCGCATCTCCAGCGTAGCGTCCGGATCTGTCCGTAGTAGTTCAGTTTGCCTGCAGACCGCGTACGATTCTGCCCTCCGAAGCCTCACCCCCCGGCCCCCTCTCCGTAACCGGAGAGGGGGAGAACTCTCGGCGGAGTCTGGAAAAGCCCGTCATCAACCTTCTGCCGGTACTGGATAGACTCCCCTGGTGGTGCCCTTCCTCCCCGGTCTCTATCTAACCCTCCTCGCCTTCCTTCTCTCCCGCGCCCTCAAGCGGTGGTGGGACCCGATCCCGCTTCGCATCTGGGCGGTGTTCGCGGTCGTTCTCCTGACCCTCTTCGGACCGGCGCTCTTTCTGGGGAAGGTGCTCCTACCCGTGGACATCCTTCCCGGCGTTGCACAACCGGAGGAAATGGGCAAGCCTCCCGAGGGCAATCCACTGCAGCTCGACCTGGTGACGCAGATCGTCCCCTGGCAGGCCCAGGTGCGACGGGCGATGCAGGCAGGCGAGTGGCCGCTGTGGAACGACCTCGCCGGGGCGGGCATGCCGCTCCTCGCCGATCCGCAGTCGCAGGTGCTCCAGCCGCTGGTCTTCCTGGCGCTGCCGCTCCCCCTGCCGCAGGCGCTCGGCGTGACAGCCGGGCTGCGCGTGCTGATCGCGCTGGCCTTCTTCTTCCTGCTCCTCCGGCGCCAGGGGCTGTCGGAAGCGGCGGCCCTGTTCGGCAGCCTCGCGTTCGGGCTCGGCGGCTTCCTGCTGCTCTGGCTGAGCTGGCCGATCGGCAACTCGCCGGCGCTCCTCCCCCTCGTGCTCTACGCCCTGGTGATGACCGCCGATCGCGGTGCCCGGCGGGACTTCCTGCTTCTCGTCCTGGCAGTCACGTCCCTGCTGGTGGGCGGGCATCCGGAGACGATCCTGTACGTCGCGGCCGTGGGCAGTCTCTTCGCTGTATCCAAGCTCCTCCAACGGACCTCTGAGCAGCGGCCGCGGCTTCTGGCGCGGTGGGCGCTCGCCGCGGCCATGGCCCTGGGACTGGCAGCACCCACGCTGATACCGGCGATACGGTTCCTTCCCCAGACCCATCGCGACCATTTCGTGGAGCTGCGCAACGAGCGGATGGAGGCCCGGGCTTCCTTCGCGGGATGGCGGACCCCGGAGGAGCGGCGCAGGACCTTCGAGGGGCTCGAGAAGCGCTTCGTGCCTCTCTTCGCGCCGAACGCCTTGGGCAACAGCCGCTGGGGCGCCTACCGGGGGGAGGCCAACACCAACGAGGACGCCGGCGGCTTCGTGGGCGGGGCGGCCCTGCTGGCGGCACTGCTGGCCTTTTTCCCTGCGACGCGCCGCTTTCCCCAGGAGCGCCTCTTCCTGGTGCTGGCGGCCGCCAGCCTGTTGATCTCGATCCGCATCCCGGGCGTGCCACGGGTGCTCTCGGCCTTGCCGCTGCTCAACCAGTCGCTCAGCGCCCACCGCCGGCTTCTTCTGGTGCTCGCCTTTTCGTTGGCCTACGTGGCCGCCTGCGCCGTGGAGCGGTGGCGACGCGGCGAGGGGCCGAGACGCTGGACGATCGCGGCCTGCGCCGCAATCCTCCTCGGCCTCATCGGCTGGGCTTATCTGCGCTCGCCGGAGGTGAAGGAGTTGCTCCTCCTGCGGTGGTTCTGGCTGGGCCTGCAGCTCGCGGTGGTCGCCGGGGCGGCCCTGATCCTGCTGTTCCTGAGACCTCCCTCCTGTTCTGAAATCGCCCAGAATCGGACCGGTCTGCCCTCCGAAGCCCTCACCTCCCCGGCCCTCCTCTCCCAAAGGGAGAGGAGGGAGAAAGGCGGAACACAGCCTGTCGTCACCGTGTTTTTCCCCTCTCTCCCTCCGGGAGAGAGGGGCCAGGGGAGTGAGGGCTTCGGAGGGCAGACCGATCGAATAGCACGATCCGCCTGGATCCTCTCCGCCCTGGCCGCCCTCGAGTTGCTCGTCATCCACCAGCCCGCCAATCCCTCCCTGCCGCGAAGCGGGTTCTATCCCACCACACCCACGCTCCACTTCCTCCAGGAAAACGCGGGCGGCTTCCGCGTCGCGGGCCTCGCCGACCGGCTGCTGCCCAACGCCGCCGCGGTCTACGGCCTCGCGGACATCCGGATCTCCAATCCCTTCAAGCCGTTCCCCTACGTTCAGGCGCTGGCGCCGGTCAGCGCCTCGCTCCGTTCGACGGAACACATCCTGATGAAGGCCGAGCACCCGCTCTATCAGCTCCTGGGGGTGCGCTACGTGATCGCGCCGCCGAGGACGAGGGGCACCGCCGGCTGGCGCGCGGTGCGGCGCGATTCCGGAGCCCGGATCTTCGAGCGGGCGAAGGCTCTACCACGGCTTTTCCTGCCCCGGTCCACCGAACCGCCGGGCATCCTGCCATGGACCGAGTGGCTGGCGATGAATACGGATTTCGCGGCCCGCGCGCTCGTCTTTCCTTCCGCCGGACGCTCCACGCCCTGGACGGCCGCCCGACCGGAGGACTCAGTGATGGAGATTCTTACGATCGAGCCGGCCCAAATCGCTGCTCGGGCACTGCTGGCGGAAGAGCGCCCTCTCGCCTCCAGTGTCTATCAGGACGGCGGCTGGACCCTGCTGCTCGACGGCCGGCCCCATACGGCCGTGGAGGCGAACGGTCCTTTCGTGGCCGCCTGGCTGCCCGCCGGCGAGCACCGGCTTGACCTCGTCTACCGCGCTCCGGGACTGGTGCCGGGGCTGGCGCTGGCTGCTCTCGCCCTGTCGGGACTGGTTCTGGGACTCATCCCCCACCCGACTAAAAAGAATAAAAGAGCGGGGCGGCCACGGACCGCCCCGCTCCTCCATCCAGATCCAGGGACCGCTCACGGTTCTTCAGCGTCCTGCCCGCAGCTCCTCCAGGGAGTCGACGACGAGACCCCACAGGGCCTCGACGTGCGCGCGCTCCGTGCGCAGGTTGCCGATCGCCACGCGCAGCGTGTAGCGGCCCCGGAGCACGGTGTGGGAGAGGAAGACGGGGCCGGCGGCGTTGATGCGGGCGAGGAGCCGTTCGTTGAAGCGGTCCTGTTCCTCGGGCGGGCCGTCCGTCCGGGCGCGGAAACAGACGGTGCTGAAGGGCACCGGCGCCGCCAGCTCGAAGCGGGGATCGCTCGCGAGCCGGTCCGCCAGGTCGCGGGCCAGGGCGCAGTGCTCGCGGATGCGCGCCCGCAGGCCCTCCACACCGAAGGCGCGGATCACCATCCAGAGCTTCAGGGAGCGGAAGCGGCGGCCGAGCTGAAAGCCATAGTCCATCAGGTTCGTCACCCCGGCCTCATCCGTCCGCAGGTACTCCGGCACCAGGGAAAAGGCGTCTTTCAACAGCTCCGGATCCCGTACGAAGAGCACCGAGCAGTCCACCGGGGTGAACAGCCACTTATGGGGATTGACGACGAGAGAGTCCGCCCGCTCGAGACCCGGCATGCGCTGCCGGTATTCGGGGCAGATCGCGGCCGCACCGGCGTAGGCGGTATCGACGTGCAGCCAGATGCCCTCGCGGGCGCAAAGATCGGCGATCTCCGGGATCGGATCGACGCTGGTGGTGGAGGTGGTGCCCGCCGTGGCCACGACGGCCATGGGCAGGCGTCCCGCGGCACGGTCGCGGGCGATCGCCTCCGCAAGGGCCGGCACGGACATCCGGAAGTCCTCGTCGCTCGCCACCCGCCGGAGGTTCTCCTGCCCGACGCCGAGGACGATGGCCGCCTTGTCGATCGAGGAGTGGGCCTGGTCGCTGGCGTAGACGGTGAGCGGCGGCGCCGCCCGGCCGGAGAGACCCTTCACCCGCACGTCGAGGTCCGGCAGCCGGTGCCGGGCGGCGGCGAGGGCCACCAGGCTGCTCGACGAGGCGGTGTCGTTGATGTGCCCTCGCAGCTCCCGCGGCAGGTCCATCATCTGCCGCAGCCAGTCGCAGACGCGTTCCTCCAGCTCCGTGGCGGCCGGCGAGGTACGCCAGAGCATGGCGTTGACGTTCAGGGCCGCGGCGAGGGTCTCGCCCAGGATGCCCGGGCCGGAGCCGGTGATGGCGAAGTAGGCGAAGAAGCCGGGATGATTCCAATGGGTGAGGTTGGGCTCCACGACCCGCAGATAGTCATCGAGGACGGTGTCGACCGGCTCCGGGTCCTCGGGGGGCGAGGCGGGAAGCACGCGCCGCACCTCGCCGGGAGAGACGGCGGGCAGCACGGGCCGATCTCCCACGCCCTCGAGGTAATCGGCCACCAGGTCGGCGACGCGGTGCATCGCGGACCGGAACTCGTCGGGCGGGAGGTCTCCGGGCATGGGGCAAGACTATAAGAAAGCGAAAGGGCGGTCCCCTGACCGCCCTTCTTCGAAACCGTGCTGGACCGCGGAAGCTCAGTTGGCGGCGGTCTGCACGCCCTTGCGGCGCAGCTCGTCGTCGATCAGCGGAGTGATCTGTTCCAGCGGCACGGCGCCGGAGACGAACCGGCCGTTGATGAACATCGCCGGGGTGCCGCTGACGCCGGCGGCCGAACCTTCCTTCATGTCGGTCTGGACGACGGCGGCGTGCTTGCTCGTATCGAGGCAGGCGTTGAACTGCTCGGCATTGAGGCCCAGCTCGGTCGCCTTGGCCTTGAGCTGCTCGACGGCCAGGGCCTGCTGGTTGGCGAACATCGCGTCATGCAGCTCCCAGAACTTGCCCTGGTCGGCGGCGCACAGCGAAGCCTCGGCCGCCTTCTGGGCATGCTGGTGGAAATTCAGCGGGAACTGGCGGAAGACGATGCGCACCTTGTCACCATACTTCTCCTCGACCTGCTTCAGGGTCGGGATCAGACGGCTGCAGTACGGGCACTGGAAGTCGGAGAACTCGACGATCGTCACCGGCGCGTTCGCGGGACCCTTGGCGGGGCCGGTGGCTGCCACCTCGACGCGGATGGGCTCGAGCTTGTACTCGACCTTGAACTTGTTCTGCAGGTTGTTGAAGAAGTCCTGACGGGCCTTCTGCTGGCCCTGCTGCTCCAGGTAGGACTTGATCTGACCCGCGATCTGATCCTTCGGACGGGGAATTTGCGCCTTGTTCTGCTCGTAGAAGGCGTCCACGGCGGCATCGGTCACCGGCGCCGGCTTGAGCTCGGCCAGGATCGCTTCCTTGGTGGTTCCCCGGGCTGCGGCCTCGGCCTCGAGCAGACGCATCTCGATGAGTCGCTGCATGCCGTTTTCGAGGATCTCCTGGAGCTGCTGCTTGGCCTGCGAATCCAGGGACTCGCGGACCTCCGCCTCGGTGATCGGCTTACCGTCGACAACGGCCAGCACCGCGCTCGAGCCGGACGCCTTGGCGTCGGAATCCTTGGCGTTGCCCTGCGCCGAGCAGGCCGGCAGCGAGACACCCAGGGCGAAGAACAGCACCAGCACGCCCGGGATCAGAGGTTTACGGATTAGATTCATGGTCGGACTCCTTTTTCGGTGAACAGTAGGGTTGGATCAGGGGTTGAAAACAGATCGGGACGGGGCCGGATTCCAAAAACGGAGACCTATTTTAGCATAGCCCCCACAGTCCCAGGTGCGGTTCACGCCAGATGGCGAGCCAGGAGCCCCTCCAGAATGCGCTCGGCCGTGATCCCGCGCAGGCGCCAGACGGGCGCCTCGAGAAGCGCCTCGGCGAGCGCCAGCAGGGTTCGCCGCCCGTCCGCAGGGCCCGTCTCCAGCTCGAGCGACCGCAGGACGGCCGCCGCCGCCAACGACCAGGGGCGGCCGGAGCGTGGGTCTTCCCATCCGCCTGCTCCCGCGAGGGCCGCCGCCGCCGACAGCAGATAGATGGGGGAGCCGCTGGCTCTCCAGGCGGCGACGGCAGCCGAAAAGGCCCGCGCCAGAGGCTCGACGGTCGCCGGATCGACCGGCTCGGCGGGCCCCAGGAAGACGGCGAGGGAGCGGCTGCGCAAGGTGGGCAGCAGGTCGAGCCGCGAAGGTGCGAGCAGAAAGAAGTGGCGCGGCGCCGAGACGTGGGGCTCTTCCAGGTTCTTGAGCAGGGCGTTTGCGGCCTCCCCGGTAAGGCTCTCCGCACTGGCGATGACGAAGACCTGACCGCGCGCCTCGAACGGGGAGACCTGGGCGGTCCTGAGCAGCTCGCGGGTGGCATCCACGGAGGTCGAAGCCTTGAGGTCGCGCTCCAGCAGCTGAAAGTCGGGATGGAACGGCGTTTCTCCGGCCGCGCCCGAACCGGCTCCGGCGATGCGCCGGCAGTGCTTGCAGACGCCGCAAGGCCGCGCTTCCGGCGCCGCTTCGCAGAGCAGGGTACGGGCAAGCTGGAAGGCGGCGCGCCGGCGCGCTTCCGGATCCCCGCCGTCGAGGATCACCGAAGGATAGAGCCGTCCCTGCCGGGCGGTTTCGAGAGCCGCGGCAAGGTTCAAACCTTCCCCTCCAGCAGGTCCGCCAGCGCCCGGCGTACCTGGGTCTCCGTCGCCCTCTGCGATCCCGCGGAGGTGATGACGCGGAAGCGCGCGTCGCCGCGAGCCATCTCCAGAAAGCCGCGCCGCGCTCGCTCGTAGAACTCCAGCGCCTCGGCATCCAGCCGGTCCGCGGCTCCCCGTTCCTGGCGGGAAGGGGAGTGCCCGCGGGCCCGGGCCTTGGCGGCCGGCAGGTCGAAGAGGAGCGTGCGATCGGGCAGCCGTCCGCCTGTCGCCACCCGGTCTATCTGATCGATCAGGTCGAGCGGCACTCCCCGGCCGTAGCCCTGATAGGCTCGGGTCGAGTCGGTGAAGCGGTCGCAAAGGACGTGCTGGCCCTGCCGCAACGCCGGCTCGATCACCTCGAGCAGGTGCTGGCGCCGGCTGGCGAACACCAGGAGCAGCTCGACCACGCCGTCGATCGCCCCCCACTTCGCGTCGAGGAAGACGGCGCGCAGGGCATCGCCGAGCGGCGTCCCACCGGGCTCATGGGTCATCACGTGCGGCACTCCTCGCTCCCCCAGCCAGGCGGACGTACGCCGCAGATGGGTCGACTTGCCGCTGCCGTCGAGCCCCTCGAAGGTGATGAACAGAGGCGGCATGGCGGGGGAAAACTACCATGAGCCTCAGTTTCGACGCGCGCCGGCCCGGGAAACCGGATACGATAGGGACGCATGAAGCCCCTCGCACAGAGGGAGCACGGGCCGGAGTTTTGCATCGGATTTGCCGGCTGCGAGCAGTCGAGCCCACCTTTAACCTTTATCGTGGAGGAGCATACAATGGCGGAGAAGAAATCGAGTGCCGGAAAGTCGGGCGGTGGAGCCGCGAACAGCGCCTTCATGGCCCCGTTGCAGCCGGACGCGGCGTTGGGAGCGGTCGTCGGTAACGATCCCCTGCCGCGCACCGAGGTCACCAAACGGATCTGGGACTACATCCGCAAGAACAATCTCCAGGACCCGAAAGACAAGCGGACCATCCGCGCCGACGCCAAGCTGAGGCCCATTTTTGGCGGCAAGGACTCGGTCTCCATGTTCGAGCTGACCAAGCTGGTCAACTCCCACCTGAAAAAGATCTGACCGGAACGCTGCGCGCGGGGCGCCTCTCGAAGCGGGGCGCCCCGGTGACCGCCCTGCTTCCTGGCAAGACCCTCCTCCAAGCGGCTGTCTAGCTCCCGGGGTTCTGCGGCGCATGGGGCCGCCGCCGTTCGGATAGACTCCGCCTCCTGGAGCGGAGGGACGAAAGAGAATCAGGTCATGGAAAGTGTCGGCACCCCCCTGCAGTGGAGCTTCTTCTTTGTCTTGATCCTCGCCTTGCTGGCCTTGGACCTGGGGGTCTTCAACCGCCGGGAGCACCGGATCGGACTGCGCGAGGCGCTCTTCTGGAGCATCGTCTGGACGATCGTCGCCCTGCTCTTCAACTATTGGGTCCACTACCGCTTCAGCTCGCAGCCCGGCCTCGAGAAGATCGGCCTCGAATTCCTCACCGCCTATGTCATCGAGCGCTCGCTCAGCTTCGATAACATCTTCGTCTTCATCGTCATCTTCAACTACTTCGCCGTGCCGGCGGAGCATCAGCACCGGGTGCTGTTCTGGGGCATCCTCGGAGCGCTGATTTCCCGCGGTTTGTTCATCGCCATGGGGACGGCTCTGCTGGCCCGCTTCGCCTGGCTGATCTTCGTGTTCGGCGGCTTTCTGGTCTACACCGGCATCAAGATCCTGGTCCAGAAGGAGACGGAGATCCACCCGGAAAAGAACCCCGTGGTCAAAGCGTTCCAGCGCTTCGTACCGTTGGCCGGCCGCTACCACGGCCGGCACTTCTTCCTGCGGGAGGACGGCCGTTTGAAGGCAACCCCCCTGATGCTGGTGCTGGTGGTCGTGGAGGCCACGGACGTCGTCTTCGCCGTGGATTCCATTCCTGCCGTCTTCGGCGTCACCACCAACGCCTTCATCGTCTTTACTTCCAACATCTTCGCCATCCTCGGGCTGCGCGCGCTCTACTTCCTCCTGGCGGGGCTGATGCACAAGTTCCGCTATCTGGGCTTCGGTCTGGGGCTGGTGCTGATCTTCGTCGGCGCCAAGATGCTGCTCCACGATTGGGTTCACATCCCGATCGAGCTGTCCCTCGGTATCGTTCTGGCCATCCTGGCGGCCGCGGTCGTCGTTTCCCTGCTCCGTCCGGCGGAGGCGGCAGAGGTGGTCCCGGATCCGCGCGAGATAACGGAGGATTTTCAGCACTCCCAGGCAGCCGAAGAGCTGGAGCTGAAAGAGAAGTAGGATCTCCATGGTGAAAATCTTCATCCCACGCGAGCGGCGCCCGGGGGAGACCCGCGTCGCTGCAACCCCCGAAACCGTGCGGCGAATGGCGAAGCTCGGGCTCGAGGTCGTGGTCGAGCATGGGGCAGGCGAGGCGGCCTTGTTCAGCGATGCCGATTTTCAGACCGCCGGCGCCCGCCTGGCTGCCGATCCGGTCGAGCCGTGGAAGACCGCCGACGTGGTGCTCAAGGTGACGCCGCCGGACCTCTTCGAGGGGCTGCCGGAGCACGAGGCCGAGCGGCTCAAGCCCGGCGCCGTGCTGATCGGTTTCCTGACGCCGCATCGCAGCCTGGAGACGGCGCGGATTCTCGCCGCGCGCGGCATCACCTCCTTCGCCCTGGAGCTCCTCCCCCGGGTCACCCGGGCGCAACCCATGGACGCCCTCTCGTCACAGGCTTCGATCGCCGGCTACAAGGCCGTGCTCCTCGCCGCCTGGCGTCTGCCCAAGTACTTCCCGCTGCTGATGACGGCGGCGGGGACGATCAAGCCGGCGCGCGTGGTGGTCATGGGGGCCGGGGTTGCCGGCCTGCAGGCCGTGGCCACCGCCAAACGAATGGGCGCGGTCGTCGAGGTCTCGGATGTCAGACCGGCGGTCAAGGAGCAGGTCGAGTCGCTGGGCGGGCGGTTCATCGAGCTGCCTCTCGCCGAGAGCGGCGAGGGACGCGGTGGCTACGCTCGCGAAATGGGCGAGGACTTCCTGCGCCGGCAGCGGGAGATCGTGCAGCGCCACCTGGCGGCTGCCGATGCCGTCGTCACCACCGCCCTGGTACCGGGCAAGCCGGCGCCGCGCCTGATCACCGCAGACACGGTCCGCGCCATGCGGCCCGGTTCGGTGATCGTCGATCTTGCCGTCGAGCAAGGGGGCAACTGCGAGCTCTCACAAGCGGACCGCGAGGTGGTGGAGCACGGCGTGCTGATCCTCGGACCCTCCAACCTCCCTGCCGCCATGCCCCACGACGCGAGCCTTCTCTACGCGCGCAACGTCTTCGCCCTGCTTCAGATCCTCCTCGACAAGGAAGGGAAGCTGGCCCCCGACCTGGGCGACGAGATCCTGGCCGGCGCTCTGCTGACCCACGCCGGCCGGGTGGTCCACAAGCCCACCGCCGAGCGGCTCGACCTCCAGGAGGTGCCCGCGTAGAGCCTCGAAGGACCCGAGAGCGCGAGCCGTCCCGGTTCCGTCGGGCCCGTGCACTCGTGAAACAGAGAACCAAGCCGTCATAGCTCCTTGCTTTGCTGTTTGGGTGTTTGTCCGGAGGAGGTCCGATGGCCGAAGACGACCCCAGCGGTCGCGTGCTCGAGATCGCCGAGCCGGAGGCCGACCTCCCACCTGCCGAAGAGATCGACGACCCGCTCCTCGAGCAGCTGAGCGGCGTGCGGTCCAATCTCGACCGCGAACGCGGGGAGGCGCCGGAGCTCATCGCCGAGCTGCTGTCGCGGGCGCCTGAATGCCGGGAGGAGCAGCTGCGCCGGGAGACCCGCTACCACACTTGGGGAGTCTGCGAGCTGCTGCTCGCCAGGAGCGCCGAGACAGCGGATGCCGCGGAATCCGCCCACTTGGCCGCCCTGACGCTGGCCGGCGCGGACCGGCTCGATCCGGCCCGGCATCCCTCATCCGTGGTCGCGGATTTGCGGGCCCGGGCATGGGCTGCGGCCGGCGACGCCAACCGGCATCTGGGAGAGCTGTCACGGGCGGAAGCGGATCTCCGCGCCGCCGCCGCGTGTCTCGCGCACGGCACCGGCGATCTCCTCGTGGAGGCGCGGCTCCTGGAGTTCGAGGGAGCGCTGCGGCGCGAGCAGGGGCGGACCGGCGAGGCTGCCGCCTTGCTGAAGATGGCGGCCGCGCGCTACCGCGAAAGCGGAGAAATGCAGCTCTTCGAGCGGGCGCTCACCGAACGGGACGCGATCCTGCGGCAGGAACGCTCACCCTAGCCAGCCTTCGATCTCTTCGCGGGGGGATCATGAAAGAATGGCTGCGGATCGCCTGCTCGGCCTCCGTGCGCCGACGGATGCCCTGGACCAGCCCACTACTTTTGTGACCGGGAGATCCGCATGAAGAGGACCTTGCCGCTCATCCTCGCTCTCCTCCTTCCGCTCCCCGCCCAGGGCGCCTCGGTACCGGCATCCATCGGTACCGGCGGCGCCGTGGCCTCGGCCGATCCGCTGGCTACCACGGTGGGACTCGAGACCCTGCGAGCCGGGGGCAACGCCGTGGATGCCGCCGTCGCCACCGCCCTGGCGCTCGCCGTGGTCTATCCGGAAGCGGGCAACCTGGGCGGCGGCGGCTTCGCGGTGGTGCGAATGGGGGGCGAAGCTCGCGGCGCTGGACTTCCGGGAGACGGCGCCGGCCAAAGCCCGTCGTGACATGTACCTGGACGCCGACGGCAAGCCGGTGGAGAACGCCTCGCTCGTGGGACCGCTCGCCGCCGGGGTTCCCGGCTCGCCGGCCGGCCTCCACGAGCTTCACCGCCGTTACGGCAAGCTCCCCTGGGCCCGGGTGGTCGCCCCCGCCCAGCGCCTGGCCGCGGAGGGATTCCGGGTCAGTCGCTACCTTCACGACCTGCTGGACAAGGAGGAAAGCCGCAGGCTGCTCTCGCGCTTCCCCGAGAGCGTCCGGATCTGGCTGCCCAACGGCGAGCCGCCGGCCGCCGGCAGCGTGCTGCGCCTGCCCGACCTCGCGGCAACTCTCGACCGCTACGCCGCGCAGGGGCCGGAAGGGATCGCTGCCGGCCCCGCGGCCGCCGCCGTCGAGAGGGCGTCCCAGGCGTACGGCGGCGTGCTCGCCGCGGCGGATCTCGCCGCCTACCGGCCGGTCTGGCGGACGCCGCTCACCTTCGAAGGGTTCGGCTGGCAGCTCGCCGCGATGCCGCTCCCCTCTTCGGGCGGCGTCATCCTGGGCCAGACGCTCGGCATGTTGGAGAAGCTCGCCTGGGGCAAGCTTCCCCGCTTCGGCGCCGATCGCAGCCACTTGCTCGCCGAGGCCCTGCGCCGCTCTTTCGCCGACCGCTTCCTGCTCGGCGACCCCGCGACCACCAAAGCCACCGAAGCGCAGCTCCTCGCCCCCGACTGGATCGCCCGGCGGGCGGAGCAGATCGAGCCCCGCCATGCCACGCCCTCGGCGCGGGTGGAGCCCTGGCCCGGGGCCGCCCGGATGGACGCGCCGGCCGCCGGCGGCGAGACGACCCATCTGTCGGTGGTAGACGGCGAAGGCAACCTGGTCGCTCTGACCACGACGCTCAACGGCCTTTTCGGCTGCGGCCTCTGGGTGCCCGGCGCAGGCTTCTTTCTCAATAACGAGATGGACGATTTCGCCACCGCGCCGGGAAGGCCGAACCTCTTCGGCTTGCTGCAGGGCGAGGCCAACGCCGTCGCACCGGGCAAGCGGATGCTCTCCTCCATGAGCCCGGTGATCGCCTGGAAAGGCAAGGAGGCCTACGCCCTCGGCGGGCGCGGCGGCTCGCGCATCCCTACCAACACGATCCAGGTGGTGCTCAATCTGCTCGTGGACGGCGATCCTCTCCAGGCCGCGATCGACCGCCCGCGCCTCCACCACCAATGGCTCCCGGACCGGCTGGAGGTCGAAACCGACTCCCTCTCCCCCGAGACCCGCAGCGAGCTGGAGGCCCGCGGCCACGCGATCCAGATCGCCCCGGCCGCGGCCAAGGTCCACGCCGTACACCTCCTGGCGGACGGCCGCGTCGAGGCCGCCTCCGATCCCCGCGGCTCCGGCGTCGGCGGGGTGGTCGAGCCGGAAGCTCTAGCTCCGTGTAGCTTTTTTCCGACGCAGCCTGTCCAGCCGGCCGGACGGTTGTCCGCCGCAGATCCCAGAGATCGGTTCGGCACGGCCGATTCGGATCCCCGCGTCGTGCTTGCCGCCACGCGCGACGCCAAGCGTCTCGAGCAGACGCTGATCGACCTCTCCGCGGCGGCCCGCGTCGAACGGGACCGCCTGGAAGGGCGAACGGCGGAGGTCGGGGAGCCGCCGATACCCCGGGTTCGGCGGCAGCTCGACAAGCTCCTGGCCTTTCTTACCTCTCGCCGTCCGCCCGGCCCTCACGCCGTTTTCCTCGTCGCCGACGGACCCGATCTGCTCCCCGAGCAAGCCGCCGCGCTGGAACGAAAAGGCCCCGCCGGCTCCACCGCCGCGCCGGCTTTCCCGTTCCAACGCGCGGCCCGGCTTCTTGCGGCCTACGGCTGGGTCACCATCCCGGTTCCGCTGCGCAAGGAGAGGCTCGGGATGGCGACCGCCCCCCAGAGCGAAGTCGAGATCTTTCGGCAGAGCTCCGCGCCTTCAGACCAGCAGAACGGCGTACCGCCGATCCGGGCCGGCCGGCCGCCGCAAAAAACGGCGCTTGCCTTCGGCGGGGTCATCGACCTCTTCGTCGAGCCGCGGACGGCGGCGCTGCGCATCCTCTCCCAGGCGACGGCGGGAACGGTCATCGGTTTTGAGGAGCAGATCGGATCTGCCCTCGGCGCCCTCACCCGGCGATGGCGCCTCTGGATGGCCGAGCCGGATGGGCCCGTGGACGGCCGGCTGCATTCGCTCGCGGTGACCCTTGCCGCTCGGGAGCGAGTGAACATCGTGCTCGTCGTGGCCGAAGTCAGCGTGCCCGGCAAGACGACGAGAACCAAGCAGGTTCGAGCGCCGGAGTGGATCCGCTCCTCGACGCCGGAAGAAATCGCCGAAGTCCGGCTTGCCGAGCTCCTGGCGCACCGCCCCGCCGGCGGCGACCTGCGGCCCACCGCGATCGTTCAGCGGACTCCCGCCGGCCCGAAGCTGTCGATCGAGATGCCGCCGCTCGAGATCCCGAGCCTCCGCGCCGCCGGGTCCCGTCCGGATCTCCCTGGCCTGGTCCGGGGAAGGCGGCAGCGTGATCCACCATGAGCTGGTCACCGGGATGGATCTGGAGAAGGGTCTACGGCATGACCTGCGAGTCGACCCGCCGCCGTACGTCCGGGAGATCGCCGTCATCGTGGAAGCGCTGGGACCGGAGAGGTGGGGAGGAGCCGTGCTGGAAATCGCGGCGGATTCTAGCCGGCTGCGCGCAGATCCTCAGCCGTGTCCAGAGCGGTTCGCAAGGTCTCCCCCAGGACCTGCGGAGAGAAGGGCTTCTGCAGACAGACGGGAGACTCCGGCCCGCCGTCGGACAGCAGCTCGTCGTTGTAGCCCGACATGAAAACCACCCGCGTCATGGGCCGATCGAGACGCAGTCGCTGGGCCAGCTCAGGCCCCTTCATCTCCGGCATCGTAACGTCGGTCAGCAGCAGATGCACGGCGCCGCGGTGCAGCCGCGAAATGACCAGGGCTTCCTCGCCCGAGCTCGCCTGCAGCACCCGATAGCCTTTGCTGACCAGGATCTGGTGGAGCACCGCCCGCACCTCATCCTCATCCTCCACCAGCAGGATGGTTTCGGAGCCCCGTTCGGAGGCGGCGGGAGAGACGCCGACCCGCGCCAGTTGGGCGTCGCGGGTGACGGGCAGGTAGATCGAGAAACAGGCCCCCTGCCCGGGCGCGCTGGTGACGAAGATCTGGCCGCCGCTCTGCCGCACGATGCCGTAGGCCGTCGACAGCCCCAGCCCGGTCCCCTCGCCCTTGGTGCTGAAGAACGGCTCGAAGACCCGCGCCTGGGTCGCCGCGTCCATGCCGATGCCGGAATCGGTCACCGTCAGCAGGACGTAAACGCCCGGCGGCACATCGGCGTGGGGGGCCGGCGCTTCGCCGGTGACCTGCAAGGGCGCGGTCCGCAGAACCAGGCTCCCACCCTTGGGCATCGCATGGCGGGCGTTGACGGCGAGATTGACGACGACCTGCTCGATCTGCCCCGGATCGATCTTCACCTTGCCGAGCTCCGGGTGAAGCTCGGTGACCAGCTGGATGTCCTCGCCGAGAAGGCGCTGCAGCATCTTCTCGAGGCTCGAGAGGACGCCGTTGACGTTCATCACCTTCGTCTCCATCGGCTGGCGCCGGGCGAAGGCGAGAAGCTGCTTGGTCAGGGCCGCCGCCCGCTGGCCCGCCTCTTTGATCCCCGTCAGGTTCCGGGAGAGGAACGGGTCCTCCGGATAGCGCTCCAGCAGCAGGTCACCGTAGCCGAAGATCGCCAGCAGGCAGTTGTTGAAGTCGTGCGCGACGCCGGCCGAGAGACGTCCGATGGCTTCCATCTTCGCCGAGTGCAGGAGCTGGCGCTGCAGCATCTTGTTCTCGGCCTCGTCGCGCTTGCGCTGGGCGATGTCGCGGATGGCCACCACCGAAACCTCCTCGCCCTGGAAGAGGTAGCGCTTGCCGGCGACCTCGATGTCCACCGTCGCGCCGTCGCGCTTGAATCCGGTGCTCTCGCGGGGCACTCCCTCGAGGTCCACGTCGCCGGACACCAGCTCCGACAACTTGTGGCCGATGATCTCCTGCGATTCGTAGCCGAATATCGCCAGCAGGGCGTGGTTGACCTCCAGGATGATGCCGTTACGGACGATGGCGATGCCCTCGAGCGTCGCCTCGAACAGGGTGCGGAAGCGCTGCTCGCTTCTGCGGATCGCCTCCTCGGCGGCCTTGCGCTGCTCGATCTCCTGCTGCGCCTCCTCATAGAGGCGGACGTTCTCCACCATCGGCGCGATCTGGTTGGCCACCGTGGACAGCAGGTGGATGTCGCTAGCCGGAAAGAAATCGTCCGGGTCCCGCCGGCCGATCAGCCAGACGCCGATGGTCCTGGCCTGAATGGCCAGCGGGATCACCAGACGGACCCAAGGCGGCGCGGCTCCCCGCGGAGCTGCCGGAGAGAGATAGCGCCCGCTCTCCGCGAGCATGCCTTGCAGAGCCTCGATCGCCGGCTCCGGCTCGCCTTTCGGCACCGCCTGCTCATAGAGGGTCTCCTGGCGGCCGTCCTCGAAGAGGTAGAGCGCCGACTGGCGGATCAGCAGGGCCGGCAGGATCTCCTCGGCGATGACCCGCGCCAGCACCTCGCGGTCGAAGGCGGTGGGAATGCGCTCGGAGACCAGGCCCACGACCTCGTCCGCCGAGTGCTTGATGCCGAAGACGTGACGATCCACCCAATGTTGAAAGCGGTCCCGCAGGACGGGGGTGGCCACCACGTAGAGCAAGGACACGATGAACACGGCGGCGAGGAAATCTCCGCTGACGTTCTGCCAGCGCCCGCTCAGCCCGAAAAAGATCATCGCGTAGGACGCGAAGATGAGCGTCGAGAACGTGTAGATCCCCAGCAGGCGGTTGGCCCGGAACTCCAGAGCCCCCAGGTGATGCTTATAGATGGCGTAGATGTACGCCATCGGCAGGATGGGCACGGAGATCGCGGCGATGGCGACCGCGTAACTCTCGAACCAGCTCATGTCCCGGCCGGTCAGGGCCAGCTGCTTGAACCAGATGACGAACACGCCGTTCAGGAGCAGGAACGGCAGCAACCCCAGGACCACGCCGAAGATCATGATGCGGGCAGCAATTCTGGTGGCGGAATCGACGGGCAAAAGGACCCGCAGGAGGAGCAGTGCCACCGACACAAGGAGGCCGGCCAGCGTCCACCAGACACTCAGGTCCTGGAACCGCTGCAGTAGAAGGAACGCGTCGAGCAACGCCAGGGTACCGGCCATGCCGTAGAGGCCTGCCAACAGTCCTCTCCGCACCCGCCGTGCGAACAGCTCGTTCGGCAGGATGGTGTGCAGGTGGAAGGACAAGGGCAGGAAGAACCAGATGGCGGCGTGGAAGACATGGGCGGCTCCCCCCATGCGTTGCGCCAGGCCGGATGCGATCCACAACGCCGCGTCATAGCTGAAGAGAACCAGGATCAGCCACCGCTCGTCGCGCGGGCGCAGGAAGATGACGGCGACGGTTCCCATCAGCCAGAAGATGAGAGGGGTCACCACCCGGACGGCGACGTCATCCAGCCGAAGGCGCTTGGCCCGGACTCTTATGTCGTGGGTCTGGAGCTTCCCGTCCCGGATCAGCTGGATGCGGGCGACGCCATCAGAGCCGAAGAGGTTGGGGATCGAGAGGCTGCGATCATGGACGAACTGCTGCAAGCCCACCCCTTCGACCGAGAGCAACTGGTCCCCGACCTCGAGACAGGTTGCGGGCGGACCCTCGCAGGGATTCGAGGTGACGACTTTCCAGTCGACGAGGCTCAAGGTGAAACCGTAGTTGGGATAGACGCCGGCGTACGGATAGTAGAGGCAGGGAAGCAGTACGAGCAGACACACGAGGACCAGGAAAAGGTCCGCCGTCCTGCGAAACGAGAAGTTTGGAGCGCCCATGTTCAGCCCGGACGGAGGAGGAGCTCTCATCCCTCCATACCGACCGCCACCGTCCCGGGGGGATCCGAAGTTGGGGTACTTTATAGCAGGCTTCACACCTCCGGTCCACTGAGAGCCGGATCTTTCCCCGGCTGACGGGCGGAGCCGGATCGGAGGGGCTTCAAGCCTTCTGCAGGCTCGAATCCTCCGAGACGATCTGCGGCCATTCGGGCCATCCCTCCGGCTCTTCCGAAAGAATCGACCGCCTCTCCAGCCGGCTCACCCGGCGCAACGCATCGAACAGGCGGCTCCTCTCCTGCATGAACTTTCTGTGAAATTCATTAATGAACATATTTCCTCCGCTTGAGAAGGCGTCGTTTCCGGGAATGGAGTTGTGGCGGGAGGGAGGCGCTCAGGTGCCGCGGCGCCTGCAGAGTGCTCAACGTATGAAAGCACGACGTGAGCATGTCGAGAACCTTCCTAAAATCCTCCAGGTGAACCGTGGGGGACTTCCGGTATAACCCCCAGGTCCGTCCTTAAATTTCAATTGAAGAAGAGCATTGCAGGCTCCTTGACGCCAACCGATTCGAGCAACCGGTGGAGCGGCTTCTGATGAAACTCGACCAGCCGCGCAATCGGTTCGGGATGCTGGAGCGGAACGCACGCCAGCAGGTCCTGGGCTGCGCGCGAGAAATCAAGCAATTTCAGCGTGCAATAGCTGACGGCGCCGCTCCGCATCAGGATCTTCTGCGCCGCGGCCAGTGCCTCGGGGTCCTCGAAGGCGGCAGAGAGACGCAGGAACTCCTCACGGTCGGGATGCGGGGCCGTCATTGCATACAGCATCGGCAGGTTGTTGCCCCGCCGCTTCCAATCCGCCCGGGCCGGGATCTCCAGGGCGTCCGTGACGTCGTCGCTGACCTGAATATACAGGCCCAGGATCCGACCGAGCCGCGACAGCCCCTCGGCCACCGAAGCCGGAGCGCCGCCGAGCAGGGCGCCCATGCGCAACGCCTCGGCGAAAAGCGGCGGCGTCTTGCCCTCCACGACCCGCCAGTACTCCTCCTCGCTACGGATCTCGCGCGCGTCAAGGGCCTGTCCGAAGCACGTCGCGAGTGACATCTTCGCGAAGCTTGCCTGGAGGGCGAGACCGATCTCCAGCGGAATCTCGGGGTCGTCCAGCAGCAGGTGTCCCGCGGCCTGGAAGGCCAGCGCCAGGTTGGCGGCCGGCCCCGCGCCGACGACGCGGTAGTCGCCACGCGGATCCTCGTCCAGAATGTCGTCCACCAAACGGATGCTGGCCACGGAGCAGAAGACGGCCGCGGCCGCAGGCAGGGCCGCTTCCTCGGTGCCACCGGCCGCACGACAGGCGGCGGCCGGATACTTCCACACGGAGGACTCGCCGTCGACCGCCCGCCCGACGAACTCGAGCGCCTGCGGCCAGGCGTCGATCGGGTGAAGGCTGCAAATCCGGCGTTTCAACTCCCCGAATCTCATGGGCGCTCCCGTGGAACTCATGCACCCTCGGAAACGGGCCCGAGGGGCGAAACGCCCCTCGGGTCCCGTGATGCTTAAGACCGGCGCGAGCTCTTCAAGCGGATGCGAGCAGACCTCGTGCCGATCCGGGAAAGCGACAGATCAAACCCCCGCCGAAGCTGCGCACGACGCTTGCGGATCCATGGGTGGCCAAGTAGTCCAATTGCCCATGACGGAATCCGCGTCACCATTGAACATCGCCTGCGGATCCTCGACCTGGCTCAGACTGCGGAGCGCTTCGAACAGCAGGCCTCCCTCGTTCGTGGACGTCAGCTTCGAATGGAAGTCATGAATGTGCATTGGCGTAATTCTCCCCTTTAATAAGATAACTTTCTGTTTGGAGGGGGATCAACCCCTCCCGCTAGGGCCGATACAACGGTGAGAGGAACTGTGAGGTCGAACTTCAGGTCGGATGAGCTGGCATGTGAAATCCCCCAAAAAGATTAGATGGCAGACCGCACGCGTACGTCTGCGCCCATAGTGCCACATGGAAGAAGAAGCGAGACAACCCGCGCAAAATTTCCTGAACGGCGCCCGCCTGCGCCGGGACCATCACAAAAAAATAGAAATCTCGATTTGAGAATGCGCACGTCTGCTTGCGGACACTTCGTACAGGACAAAGGACCGCGGCCCAGTTTTTTCTGAATCAAAGAGAGGTCGGCGCGGCGCCGAGCGGCTCGAGCAGGTCGGAATGGACCGCCGACTCGCCAGACCGCAGGAGCTGCGCCAGCTCGCGGCCGGGCAGCGGCTCGAGGAAGAAATAACCCTGCGCGTAATCGATGCCGAGCCGCCGCAGCATCTCGGCATCCTCGGCCGTCTCCACCGCTTCCATGACCGTCGCCGTTCCGGCGCGGGCCGCCATTTCGGCGGTGCTCTGCACGATGATCTGTTTGAATGGATCGTGGGCGAGGCCGCGGCAGAACGTGCCGGAGATCTTCAGGAAATCCGGATGCAAGTCTTGGAATAGATTGATGTTCGAAGAGCCCTCGCCGAAATCGTCGAGCGCGATCCGGAAGCCGCGCTCACGCAGCTTCTGCAAGGTGGCGGCAAAGGCGCTGGGATTGACGATGGTCTGCTGCTCGGTCAGCTCGAGGACGATATTGCTCTCCGTCATGCCCTTCATGCGAACCTCGTCGCAGAGCCGCACGGCGAACTCCGGATTGGTCAGCGAGCGGGGCTGGACGTTGAGGAAAGTGGTCACCATATTGCCGAGGTGGACCACCTCGGTGAGCGCCGCGCGGACGCAGATCATGTCGGCCTCGAAGAGCAGCTCCTTCTGCGCCGCGTAGGCCAGGAACACCGCCGGACTGCCCAGAACCGACCGGTCCGGTCCGCGCGCCAGGCTCTCGACGCCGAAGACCTCGAACCGCAGGCCTCCCTCCCGCAGCTTGATGACCGGCTGCAAGACGGCACGGATGGGATTGGCCGCCATGAACTCCTCGAGCAGCTCGACCTGCCGGACCTCGCCATCCCCAGCCGGGGAAGCGCCCGGAGGCAGACGCGCGGCGCGGCGGTCCAGCAGATAGCCGCGCAGCCGCGACAGCCCTTCGGATTTCTCCAGCACCGCGGTGACGCCCAGGACGGAACAAAGCTCGCGCACCGCCTGGTCGACGAAACCGCTCAGCACGTAGACCGCGGTGTCGGGGAAATTGGCGGTCACGAAGCGGACCAGGCGCATGCCGTCCAGGCCGCCGAGCTGCGACACCGACAGATCGGTGATGACCACGTCGAAGCGGAAGCACCGCAGCAGCGCCTCGGCGGCCTCGATCTCCCTGCAGGTCATCAGCTCGAGCCCGGGCAGCCGCAGATACGCCGCCAGCGTATCGACCACGATCGACTCATCGTCGAGGATCAAGACTCGAAGCACGGCTTCAGCGTCCCCACTCGCGACGGTGAGATCCCTGGCGATCCATCAGCACAGAACCTCCCGCTGACTCATCGGCGAGAAACTGGTGTAGCAACAACGGATCAATGTGCGGGAGGGTAGCTCGCGGCACCCGGGAAGTCAACCGCAGATGCGTTACGTCGAAGCGACCCTGATCTGCGCCGGCTTCAGGAACCACAGCTCGAACCGCGGCGCCCCCGCGAGCTCCAACGCCTGCCGGATCGCCCGCGCGTAAACCTCACCCTGTGCCGCATAGGCGGCGGCACGGGCGCGGACCTCCTCCTCCGTCTCGACGTCATCCGTCTTGAAATCGGCGATGACCAGCCGTCCGTCCCGGGGATCGCGATACAGCAGATCGATCGTTCCGGAGACCGCCCCGACCGCCGAGCGTTCCTCCTCCCCCGCCGGCAGGAGAACGGGCAACTCGCGGGCGAGGATGTGATCCTTCAGATCCCGGAGACGGCCCAGCAGCCCTCCTCTCGCGAAGGCCTGGAGAAAAGACGTGGCGACCGGCAGCGCCCCTTCCTCTCCGGCGCCCGCGAGCGAAGCCAGATAGGCCGGCAAGAGCGAGCACTGGCGGCTCGCCTCGGTCTCGGGATCGGCCGCAAGATCCCACTCTTCGAGGGCCCGGTGGACGGCCCCGCCCGCGGCCATCGCGGTCTCGCGGCCGACGGCGGAGCGATGTCTCTCGTTCGCCAGGCGCTCGGCCTGCAGGTCCCGCAGGAGGGCGTGAGCTTCGTCCGAGGCCCTGCCGCCGAAGGGCCGGGCCATGCGGATCGCCGCCGTCCGGCGATGCCGGCGCAGACCGGCGGAGGAGAGGGAGATCTCCTGCGGCCCGGGCAGGGATGGCCGCTCGGGCTCGGCGCCGAGCCGTCCCTCCTCTTGGCGCCGCAGGCCGATCAGCTTCCACAGGGCGCCGGCCGAGTCCGGAACGCTCCAGACCCGCTTCGCGGCGGCCTCCACACCTTCGCCGCCGGCGGCCTCCTCCCACAGTGCCGGCAGGTCCGGCGGCGGGACCGCGCGGGACTGCAGGAGATCCATCGCGGCTCCGGGCGGATAGGACCTCGCGGATCTCTCCGGCCAGCGGCCGGCGAGGACGAGCCGGTCCTTGGCGCGGGTCATGGCCACGTAGAGCAGGCGCACCCGCTCGGCGGCCTCGACCTCCCGGCGCGCGGCCGCCACGAGGTCGAAGCCCAGGGTGGGCGCGCCGAAGAGCCGTAGCTCGAAGCCTTCGCCCAGGCGGCCGGCCTCGGTGCCGGCGCCGCGGTCGGGCGGCGGCGGCTTGTGGAGCTGGACCAGGTAGACGTGCTCGAAGTCGAGCCCCTTGGCGCCGTGGATGGTCAGGACCTGGACCGCGTCCTCGGCACCGTCCTTGGGACGCCCCTCCTCGGCCTCGCGCGCCTCGGCCACGCTCCGGCGCAGGGCGCGCAGGATGGCGGTGACGTCGCCGCCGCCCTCCTCGATGGCGGCGAGGAGCTGGCGGAAGAAACGGTCGAGGTTCGCCAGCCGGTAGGGGCCGAGGTAGCGCGCGGCCTCGGTGGCCTCGATCAGGCTGAGCCGGCGCAGGCGCTCGACGAAGACGTCGGCCGGCTCGGTCTCGAAGGAACGGCGGAGGACCGCGAGATGCTCGACCGCGGCGAGAAGGTTCTTCTCCCAGCCTTGCACCCGCTCGATGCCGGGCACGTCCCGCGGCAGCACCCGCGCCGCGCCTTCGATCGCCTCGCGCAGGCCGCCGAGCGCCTCGGGGGTGGGGGCCCGTCAGCTCCGTCATCCGGCGCGGGAACTGGCGGTGCCAGAGGGGAATGAGGGCGGCGTCGGGAACGCCTACCGTCACCGAGCGCAGCACCGTCAGCAGGGCCAGGTGGTCCCCGGGGTCGAGAACGCTGCGCACCAGGGCCGCGGCGTCGATGACCTCGCGGCGGCGGTAGTACTGCTTGTCGCGTCCCACGGCGAAGGGCACCCGCGCCCGGCGCAGCTCGTCCAGATAGAGGTCGAGATCGCCCAGGCCGCGCAGCAGGATGGCGATCTCCCGCCAGGCCACGCCGTGGTCCTGGTGCAGGGAGCGGACGTCCGCGGCCAGGACCGCCGCCTCCAGCTGCGCGGCGTCGACGGCGGGAGTCCGCGATCCTCCCCGCTCGGCATCATCCTGCCAGGAGACCCAGTGCTCGACCGGCGCCCAGCCCGTAGGTCCCACCGTGGCGGAAGCCCGCCTCGTGCCGCCGCCGCTCGCACGGAAGCAGGGGCTCGAACGGCGGCTGCACGCCCGGACGCTCCGCGCATCACCGGCTCGACCACACGCGCCACCTCGTCGAGGATGGCAGGCACGGAACGGAAGTTCTCGACCAGCGACATCACCTCGCCGCCCGCCTGACGCGCCAGGGAGACGAAGCCGTCGTAGGCGCGGAGGTCGGCGCTGCGCCAGCCGTAGATCGACTGCTTGGGATCGCCCACCAGGAAGAGGCCGGGGCGCTCCTCTGCCGGACCGTCGAGCGCGATCCAGCGCAGGATCTCGCACTGGGTGCGGTCGGTGTCCTGAAACTCGTCGACGAGGAGCTGATCGATGCGCCGGCGCACCTGGCGCCGCACCTCGGCGTGCCCGGCGAGGAGCGCCTCGGCTCCGGTCAGCAGGAAATCGAAGGTGGCGATGCCGCGGGAGCGCAGTTCGCGCTCGGCGCGCAGCAGCAGCGGGTGGAGAGCGCGGCGGCCGTGCTCCAGGAGGACCGGATCGAGGCGCCCGAGATGCTGGAGGAGCTGCTCCAGGAGGGCGGCGGAACCGGCCAGCTCGGCCCGCACGTCGCCGAAGAGCGCGGCCTCGGTATCTCCCAGGCGTCCTCGGGACCAGTCGTGGAGGTGCTTGAGGAGGTTCTCGCCCAGGAACCCGGCGGCCCCGACTGAACGATCGCGCAACTCCGCCAGATCTGCGGGCAGGTCTCCGGGCGAGTCTCCCGGCGCCTGGTCCAACCGGTCCAGCAGACCGGCGAGCCCCCGCTCGATCTCGCGGGCGTTGCGGATCCGGGCCTTGCTCAGGCGGGGAGCGATCAGCCCGTGAACTTCCCGGCAGACCGCCTCCAGGCGGTTCCGGAACGCCCGGACGGCGGCGGGCCGGAACGGATCCTCGACGAGCGCGGCGGCGGGCAGCCCGCCGTTCAAGAGGGCGATCAGCGCGTCGACGATCTCCTGCGGGCCGAAGCCGCGGGCGGCGAGAGCCAGCACGTGCGGATCGCCCGGCTCGCCGTAGGCGACGCGCAGCGAATCCTCCACCGCCTCGCGCACGATCTGCTCGACGAGCCCGCCGTCGGCGTCGATAGTCGAGGCTCGGGGTGGACGCCCGCCTCCAGCGGATGATCCGCGAGCAGGCTGCGGCAGAAGGCGTGAATGGTGCGCACGGCCAGGTGATCGAGCGTGCCGAGGAGGGCCCGCGCCCGCCGCGACCGCTCGGCGGCCGGCGGCAGGAGGGCCGCGTCGAGCCAGCCCGCGGCCTCGCCGCCGGCGGCGAGCGCGGCGAGCTCGCGGGCGGCCCGGCCGGCCATCTCCGCCGCCGCCGCCTCGGTGAAGGTGATCGCGACGACCCGCCCGAGGACGTCGGCGGCCACGCGATCCGGCGCCTCCTCCTCCGGCCGGCCGGGTACTGCCCGCTCAGCCAGACGCCGCACCGCGCGCTCCCACCCCTCGCCGAGCGTCCAGGAGAGCAGGCGGGCGATGAGCGTAGTGGTCTTGCCCGTGCCGGCCCCGGCCTGAAGGACCAAGGGGGCCTCGAAACGGGTCTGCGCCGCGTGGCGGGCCTCGCGGTCGCGTTGGCGAAGGAGGGGCTCGGTCATTGCCTTCCCCCTCCCGAGCCCTCACCCCCCGGCCCCCTCTCCCGCCCCCTCCCTTCCCCCCTCACCGGGAGAGGGGGAGAATCTCGCTCCAAGGCTTTCGTGGAGGATACGGAAGACATGCCCTTCGAAGCCTCACCCCCTGGCCCCCTCTCCCTGATGGGAGAGGGGGAAGGAAGACGTCTGGCACTTTCCTGCCGTTCTCCCCCTCTCCGGTTACGGAGAGGGGGCCGGGGGGTGAGGCTTCGAAGGGCGGAACGCCGCCTCGGACGACGCCCGTTTGGGGCACGCCAGATCCTCACACCCGCCCTCGCCTTTTCTCCCCCTCTCCCGGTGAGCGCGGAAGGGAGGGGGCGGGAGAGGGGGTCGGGGGGTGAGGGTCCCACAGCCGCCACACCCGCAGCAGGGCCTCCTCGCCGAAGCCGGGCTCGGCGGCCTCGGGGGTGGCGAGCGTCCACTCGGAGAGGCGCTTGCGGGCGCCGGAATCCCCCCGCAGGCAGGCTTCGGCCACGGCGCAGTAGCTGCAGCGAATGGGCTCCTCGCGGCCGTCCGGCTTCACCAGCCGCGGGAAGAAGCTGCCCTCTTCCCAGGCCACCAGCACGGCCTCCGAGGCGGCGGCGAAGGCGGCGATGAACTCCTGATCGTCGGTGGTGACGGAGACCTCCCGCGCCTCCTCGCCGAGCTGGGGCTTGAGGAACAGATAGCGCCCCATGGACTCCCCTTCCGAGCCGAGGAG
>CAVZUZ010000007.1:0-417280 GCA_963778565.1 Thermoanaerobaculaceae bacterium
GGGCCGCGGATTGCTGCCGCCGCCGATCATGCCGGCCGTGCTGGTGCCGGTGTGCGGGCTGCGGAACGGCCGCTGCTGGCAGCAGCCCCGCCGGCGGCTCCTCGGCCACCAGCGAGTGGATCTTGGTGACGGCGATCGACTCGGCCAGCGTGAGCGGCGGCAGCAGCCCCGGCAGGCGGCGGGCGAGCATCGTCTTGCCGGATCCGGGCGGACCGATGAAGATGAGGTTGTGGCCGCCGGCCGCGGCAACCTCCAGGGCTCGCTTCGCCGTCTCCTGTCCGCGCACCTCCGAAAGATCGGGCGCCGAAGCCGCGCCGTCGCCGTTGAACGGAGGAGCGGGACATGGCGCCAGCGGCCCGGCACCCGTCAGGTGCTGGACAGCCTCGGCGAGCCCCTGCAGGCCGATGACCGGCACGGCCTCCAGCGCCGCGGCCTCGGCAGCGTTCGGGGCCGGCAGCAGCACCTCGCGCGCGCCGACGCGGTAGCCCAGGTCGGCGATGGCCAGCCCGCCTCGCACCGAGCGGACGGCGCCGTCGAGGCCCAGCTCGCCCGAGATCAGCCGGCCGTCGAGGGCCTCCTGCGGCAGGTGCTCGTAGGCCGCGAGCATCGCCAGGGCGATGGCGAGGTCGAGGTGGTTGCCCTCTTTCCGCAGATCGGCGGGCGCGAGATTGATGATGATCGACTTCGGCTCGAGGTCGAAGCCGCAGTTCTTGATCGCGGCGCGCACCCGCTCGCGGCTCTCGCGCACCGCGACGTCGGCCAGGCCGACAATCTGCACCTGCGGCAACCCGTTGTGGACGTCGACCTCCACCTGGACGGGCCGGGCTTCGATTCCCCATGGGGTGGCGGCGGTGGCGCGAGCTAGCATCAACCCGCATAAGACGGAAAATCAGGGGGCTTCTGACAAACCCTTAAGATAGAAGGGATTGGAGAGCCACTTCGGGATCAATTCGACATTTCTAGAAGGGACGTGGCTCCATTTGGCCCCTCGATTCCGCGATGACAGCCCGGGTCGTGGTGGGCAACCGTGCGTGCTAGGCTGCGGCCACGAACGAACCGAGTCGAGGGAGGCCTCCATGAAAGAGAGCCGTGTACGAAGTTTCCTGTCGTGGCCGCGGCTGTGCCTGCTCGGTCTGCTACTCCCGGTGTCCTGGGCCTGTAACATGCCGCAGAGCGGCTCCTCGTCTACCTCTTCGACAGACGACTCCTCCACGTCGAGTGAAGCCGAGCTCACGCGCAAAATGGAGGACAAAGCCGCCGAGATCGAGCGCCACGCGGAGGAGATCCGCAACATGCAGGGCACCGAGCAGGAGAAGATCGATGCCGTGAATCGCCTGGAGGAGGAACGGCGGGAGCTCAACGAGATGCAGGAGCAGGGTAAGTAGTCCGTCGCCTCGGTACCGACCGCCCGCACTGGTGAACGTCCTCGTCGTCGCCACCAAGGCCCCCTGGCCGCCCGTCGACGGCGGACGGTTCCTGCTCCTCAACACCCTCCGAGGCCTCGCCGCCCTAGGCTGTCGCCTGACCCTGGCGGCGCCCGTCGATCCTTCGGCCTTCGATATCGAAACCGTCGCCCGCGCGCTTGCGCCGTGGTGTGTGCCGCGGCTGGTCCCAGCGGCTCCGCTGTCGCCGGCCCTGGCACTCCTACGAAGCGTGCCGCTGTCGATCGCCCGCCATTCCTTGTCCGCGGTAGGGCGGGAGGTGGAGCGCGTCCTCGAAACGGAGCGCTTCGAGGTCGTCCACGCCGAGCAGCTCCAGGCGCTGCCACAGGCGGAGCCGGCTTTCGCTCGCGGAATTCCGGTGGTCCTGCGGGCCCAGAACGTCGAGAGCGATCTATGGTCGGAGGCCGCGCGGCGGGGGAGTGGGCTTCGCGGCTTCCTTCTGCGGCGCGAGGCGAAGCGGCTGGCTGCCTGGGAGGGGAGAGCCGTTCGCCGGGCCGCCGTCACGCTGGCGCTGACGGAGGACGACGCCGTGCGCCTCCGCGAGCTGGCGGGCGGCGCAGGCCGCGTCCGAGTGGTCCGCGCGCCGTTTCCCGATCTGCCTCCCGGCGCAGGCCGGCTCGTGGGGAATCCGGCCGTCGTCGTCTTCGGCAGCCGGGGATGGCTGCCCAACGAAGATTCCGCCGCCTGGTTCGCCGCCGAGGTCTGGCCGGCCGTCCACACCGCGGCCCCCGGAGCGATCCTCCACCTGTTCGGAGCGGATTCGCGACTGGAGGCGCCTGATATCGTCTCCCATCCCTCGCCCCGGGACAGCGCCGAGGTCTACGCGCCGGGCTCGATCCTGGCCGTGCCGTTGCGGATCGCTTCCGGAGTCCGCATCAAGATCCTGGAAGCCTGGGCGCGCGGCGTGCCGGTCGTGGCCACTCCGCCGGCTTTAGCCGGTCTGGAGGTGGAGGACGGCAGGGAAGCCCTGGTCGCACGCGATGCGGGCGAATTCGCCGAAACGATCGCGCGCCTTCATCGGGAACCGGCGCTTGCCGCTCGCCTTATCGAGGCGGGCCGGAAGGCGCGACAGGAGCGGCATGAGCCGGGAGAGGTGGCGCGAAAACTGATAGAGGTTTATGAAACCGTCATCGCGCGAAGCCCTCACCTCCCCGGCCCTCCTCTCCCAGAGGGAGAGGAGGGAGACAAAACATGAAGAAAATGCTTTTTCTTTCCCCTCCTCGCCCTCTGGGAGAGGAGGGGTAGGGGAGGTGAGGGCCGGCGGCGCAGCAGCGATCCGATTCACAAAATCGATGGGATCGACGTCCTCCGCCCCTCAAAACTCCCCCACCAAAGAAATCTCCACCTCCAGCCGGTACCCCATCCTCCTCTCGACCACCTCCTGGCAATGGGCGATCAGCCCCCGCACGTCGGCGGCGGTGGCGCCGCCGGTGTTGATGAAGATGTTGGCGTGGCGGTGAGTGACCATGGCGCCGCCGATGCGGCAACCCTTGAGGCCGCACTCGTCGATCAGCCGGCCGGCGCCGATTCCCTCGATCTTCTTGAAGATGGAGCCGGCGCTCGGCTCGGTATCGAGGGGCGGGTGGCGCGCGCGCCGCCAGTCCAGGTTCTCCTCGACGATCCGCCGCATGCGCGCGGGATCCCCGGGCTCCAGCTCGAAGGTCGCGGTGAGCACGATGTCCGGCCGGTGGTGGAGGATCGAGGTGTCGTAACCGAACTCGAAATAATCGGCGGTCACGGTCCGGCGCTCGCCGTCGACGGTCAGGATCTCCGCCTCGCGGGTGACCTCGGCGATGAACATCGTCCGCTCACGGGCCGGCGCCGGCGCGAGGAAGTGAAGGTTCTGCCACAGGGCGCCGCCGACGGTCGAAGGGATGCCCACGTAGTGCTCCAGCCCCGAAAGGCCGTGGTCGATGGCCGTCTCGATCAGGTCCGGATAGACCACGGTGCCGCTCTCGGCGCGAACCCGATGCTCTTCTGGGAAAAACTCGACGCCGCGCGCCAGGTTGCGGATCACCAGCCCGCGGACTCCGCGGTCGCCGATCAGGATGTTGGCCCCCAGGCCGAGCAGGAAGAACGGCACCCCGCGCTCGCGGGCGGTCAGGATGGCCCGCGCCAGCTCGTCGGCGTTGCGGGCTTCGTGGAAAAGGTCGGCCGGTCCGCCGATCTGGAACGTGGTGTAGGGAGCCAGCACCTCGCCCGTCCGCACCCGGTCGGAGCCGAGGTCACGGCGCAACGCGTCATAGGGAGTCACGGCGCGTCGAGCATCTGGATGCGGCGGAGGTGGCGCCCGCCCTCGAAGGGGGTGTCGAGCCAGATCCGCACGAGGTCGAGCGCCGTTTCGAGCGGCATCATCCGTTGCCCGAGGGAGAGCACGTTGGCGTCGTTGTGCTGCCGGGCGAGGCGCGCCGACTCCTCGTTCCAGCACAGGGCGCAACGGACGCCGCGCACGCGGTTGGCCGCCATCGCCTCGCCGTTGCCCGAGCCGCCGAGCACGACGCCGCGCTCGAGCTCGCCGCTCGCCACGGCCTCGGCCACGGGGCGGATGAACGCCGGGTAGTCGACCGACATCTCCGAGTTCGTGCCGAAGTCCCGCACCTCGTGGCCGAGCCCGGCGAGGAGCTTCTTGATCTCCTCCTTGTAGCGGTAGCCGGCGTGGTCGGAGCCGATGCCGATCTTCATGCTTTCCTCTCCTCGGAAGGGCTGCGGTTCGGGTTGGGGATTGTATGCCATGCGCGGCCCCTCACCCCTGTCCCCTCTCCCATCGCCCTCCCACCGACCGGGAGAGGGGGACGCAAACGAGGGAGTTGCCTGGGTAGGGTGCGCAGTGCGCACCATAACCGACCTCGACGGTACGCAGAGCGCACCCTACAAGCTCATCCGGTTCTGCCTCGTTCCCCTCTCCCGGTCGGTGGGAGGGCGATGGGAGAGGGGACAGGGATGAGGGGCGGGCGGGGGCGCAACGCCTCCTCTTCCAGAGCTGGGACCGTGACCACGGCTTCGAGCTGTGGGGACTGAAGGAGTAGGGGGCGCCCAAGGACACAAAGGACAACAAGGACTTCAAGGACAGGAACAGGTCATTCAATCAACTCAGGTCCTTGGCGTCCTTGCTGTCCTTTGGGTCCTTGATTTCCTCCCGCCGTGCTATGCCGGCCGCGCCACCTTCAACCCCAGATACTTCTCGAACGCATCGTACCCGGGCGAGGAGTGGAGGAGCGCGAAGCCCTGCTGGATGCAGTAGGTGGCGAGGCGGCATTCGTCCATGCGCACCGAAATTCCTCTCGCCTTGAGAGTGTGGTAGTTCGAAGCGGCAAACCAGGCGAGATTGACGCCGCCGACCTCCACCAGCCAGAACTTGATCAGCGCGTCCCACGCCTGCCTCCGGTGCACCTCGTCCGGCAACCCGTGCAGGACCTCCGCCATCACCACGTCGGGCACCACCAGCGGGTGCTTGCCGAGGAGGGAGTGGTGGAGATAGTCCGCCTCCGGCGAGGGAGCGCCGGTGAAGAACTCGATCCAGACCGAGGAGTCCACCAGGATCTGCACCGCCTCACCCCTTGAGCTCGTCGATGCTCTTCCAGACCAGCTTGCCGCGGAGCGCCGTCACCTGCGCCTGCTCGTGGAGGCGCACGTACACCCGCATGATCTGGTCGAAGAACTCCTTCTTGGTCTTCGTCCGACTGAGGGACCAGGCCCGGTCAAACAGGGGCTCGTCGACCTCCACGCTCGTGAACCAGTTGCCATTCCGTCTCGCCATACGCGCCTCCGCCAGCCCGGGAGCAACCCCGGGACGCTCTCATTGGATACGGCTGTTGGAGGAGTATACGCGAGAAAGCGGAAGGACGTTTGGGCACTCCTGCTCATATCATTCTGCCGCCGATTGATATGAACGGCTTTCCTCGTCATATCAATGGCAGAAGAGTTGATATCAACGCCTCATCCGCGGACGCTCGGCTCGGCCCTACTGATATCATTTTCTCATCTGCTGATATCACCGACTATGCCGCTGATATCAACAGAGCGTCGGATGATATCGCTGGCTTGCCCGCTGATATCATCGTGTCTCCCGTTGATATGAACGGGCAGGCGGCTCATATCAACTGGGTGTCTGTTTATAGGCACGGCAAAGCCGGCGATATCAGCAGGCTGTCCGTTGATATGAACGAGCGGCCTGGAGCGGCTGGAAGCGATGCCGTTGATATCAGCGGCTGCCAGAAGTATAGGCGCGGAACCGCTGCGGCTCACTCGCGCTCGTCGCCGAGTCGGCTGGGCTGGGCGCGAGGCAGAGGCAGGAGTTGTCAAGGAGCGGCGGCCTGAGGCTGGCCGTGGCTTCGAGGGTGGCTCTGGCGGGCCGCCTACAACAACGGGCTGGCGGAGGCCAGAATTTCAGGAGCCCCGCTCGGCGATGCGGGCGCGGAGGGCGGCGACTCGTGCCGCGTCCTTCTCGGCGTCGGGATGGCCGATTTCGCGCTCGTAGTCTACCACGACCTGCATCAGCTCGTCGGCGCGGGTGAGATTCCCGGTCTTCTCGATCTCGGTGCCCAGATTCCAACTGGCAATTGCCTCGCCCTGCCGGTCGCCGATCTCGTGTGCGATGGCGAGATGCTGCTCGTAGAACTCGATGGCGCGACGCGGCTCGCCGAGATTCTTATAGGCAACGCCCAGGTTGCCGAGGGCGATGCCTTCACCCCGCCGGTCGACCCGGGCCTCGTCCATCGCATTCCGGATCTCCTCGAACCATTCATCGCCCGCTCCGATATCGCGATCGTTCCAGGTCCGCAGGAGACGCTGGTGTTGGAGGACGCCGAGGTGCTTGACGAGGCGGTCCTTCCAGACTTCGTCCGCATGGCTGTAGCTGATGAAGACGGTCGGGGCAGGCATTTCTTAAATTGTAGCGCCTGGGGAGCCAGGACGCAGTACAATCCTCGCGGAGCCATACCGATGAACTTACCCGCCATATCCGATCCCCTACCGCTGGTCCAAAGCGAAGACGGCCGTGTCATCCGGGTGGCCGGAACGAGGGTCACGCTGGACACTCTCATTGCAGCCTTCAAGAGGGGAGCGACGCCCGAAGAGATCGCTCAGGATTTTTCGGCAGTGTCGTTGGCGGATGTATACGCCGTCATCACCTACTATCTGCGGCATCGCTCCGAGGTAGATGAGTACCTTGAGAAGCGCACGCTGGAGCATGCGGAGCTGCGGCGCGAGATCGAAGGCCGGCCCGAGTACCAAGAGTTTCGTGAACGGCTCCTCGCCCGCATGGAAAAGGCAAGGGCAGGCGCGGCCTGATGCTGCGGCTGGCCGCGGATGAGAACTTCGATGGCCGGATCGTTCGCGGGCTGCTGCGAGCCCTTCCCTATCTCGATCTGATTCGGGTTCAGGATACCTCCCTAGCAGGAGCGGCTGACGAAGATGTGCTGGATTGGGCCGCGCGAGAGGGGCGGGTCGTGCTCACCCACGACGAGAGCACGATGACGGCGGCTGCCTGGGCTCGCGTTAAAGCCGGTCTTCCGATGCCGGGCCTCATGGAGGTGAGCTCGGACGCTCCCATCGGCCAGGCGATAGAGGAGATCAGTGTGGTCGTCGTCGCGTCCCGGCCAGGTGAGCATGAGGGACAGGTGCTCTTTATTCCTCTGTGAATATCCGGCGCCTTCCGCACCGGGCTATCGAAACGTCGTTTCTCCGAAACGATAGGGGGAACGGACCGATCGCCCCCAGGGCGACGTCTCGTTAGCCCGGTGCGGAAGCGCCGGGCGCGGGCATCCCCTGAGCCTTCCGGACCGCCTCCCGCACCCGCTCCAGCATCTCAGGCGTCGCCTTTCCCACGCCGGGAACGTGGCGGCCTGCCCATTCGGCCATCGCGAGGAGGACGGGCAGGAGATCGGCTCCCTTCGGCGTGAGGTGGTACTCGAAACGCTTGGGACGCGAGGAGTAGGGGACCTTCATCACGACGCCGGCCTGCTCGAGGCGGCGCAGGCGGTCGGTGAGGATGTTGGTGGGAATCCCCTCGTGGGAAGCTCACGAAGTCGCCGAAGCGGTGCTTGTCGAAGAAGAACAGGTCGCGGACCACCAGCAGCGTCCACCGATCCCCGAGCAGGTCGAGGGTGTTGGCGATCGGGCACATCGAGCGCGCGCCCGGAGGCAGCAGATCACAGTCGGCAGACGGTGGCATGACAGTAGAGTAGGGCCAGGGGCTTGCAAAATGCAAGGGACCGGGGTTAGAGTCACCTCACTTGCAGAAGGCAAGTCACCAATTCTCAAGGAGGAAAACCATGGCAGCCGTCGCACAACCCTATATCGCAGAGCTGGAGCAAGAGGCGAAGCCCACCCGCCGCGTGTTGGAGCGGGTGCCGGCCGATAAACTGGACTGGCAACCTCACCCGAAGTCCATGAAGTTGGGCCAGCTCGCGCTGCACGTGGCGAGCCTTCCCGGCGCCTTCGCGCGCATAGGGCGCCTCGACTCGTTCGATGCGTCGCAAGCAAAGTTTACCCCCCCGATGCCGCAGAGCGCCGACGAGCTGCTGTCGACCCTGGAAACCGGGGTGGCGGACGCGCGGGCCTTCCTGAGCGAGCTCGACGAGGAGACGGCCTTCGCACCCTGGCGGTTCATGCACGGCGAGCGGGAGCTGATGACGCTGCCCCGCCTCGGTCTCGTCCGCACCCTGATGTTCAACCACATGTATCACCACCGCGGCCAGCTCGTGGTGTACCTGCGGCTGCTCGATATTCCGGTGCCCTCGGTTTATGGACCCACCGCGGATGAGAGTCCGTTCGCCAACGCGGTGAGCGTCTAGGGGTTTTCTCCCGGGAGTCGCCGGCCGGCGGCAACCGGAACCCTACCGAGGTGTCCGCGCACACCTCCTTTTGGATGCAGCGATACTGAAAAAGCGATGAGTATCGTGCAAGATCCTGCTGGCTGCAGCCCGACCTCAATCGCGTGCTTCGAGCGCGGAAGTTAACAGGTACTCGACTGAAAGGAGCAGGCACATGTTCGAGGAGCTCAACGCCAAGCAGACGACGCTGCATGGCAACGTCAGCAACCACGGTCTGGTGCAGAACTCCATTACCTGGAAGAAGTAAGCCAGGATCGATTCCAGTTGTGGGGAGGACGCCGGCTCCTCCCCGCCTTCCTCTGCACCGCATGCCAGATCGCCTCAAGCCGGGCTTCGTGCTGTTTCCGGGTGCCACCGGACGATGGTGTCTTCATGGCCCGGGAGACCGTCTGATCCGGCTGCGCGAGGAGCCGGGAGCTCATTGAGCGGCTGGCGAGGCATCTTGCATCATCCGCCGCCGACGCTCCACCCCAGGGGCTCCGCGCTCTGCTTTCAGCCTTTGAGTCCTACGGCCTTCTGGAAGCTTCAACACCCCAGGCGCCTTCAGCGGGCAGCCGGGTGGCGGTGGTTGGAACCGGAGCCGTCGCGGCCAAGCTGGAAAATCTCTTGGCGGAGGCCGGTTTCGGTGGCGTGATGGCTCTGGGAGAGTCCTGGCCTCCGGCCTTGGATGTCGATCTGTTGATCGCCTGCGCCGGGTGGCTTCCGGACGCGAGGTGGCGGCGGCTCGATGCCTGGTGCGCCGAGCGGGCAGTCCCCTGGCACCGGGTCTACCAGGAGGGCAGGGCCCTTCACTTCGGCCCCCTGTCGGTCCCCGGAGCCACGGCGTCCTACGCCGATTCCCGCGCCCGCCGGCTCGCCGCCGCGCCCTTTCCCGAGGAGTTGGAGGCTCTGTGGCACTTCCTGGACGGTGGAGGCGAGCTGCCGCCGCCGCCCACGCTTTCCCCGGCCGCCGCCGCCTTTGCCGCGGCCCTCCTCGCGGAGGACGTGCTGGCGTTTCTTTCCGGCCGGCCGGCCCCTTCGCTCGGTTATGCGGTGGAGGTCTCCCTCTCCAGCCTCGCCGTGAGCCGCCATCCGACGCTGCCGGTGCCTCGCGGCCTGCTGACGGAGGACGACGCGTGAGCCCGTCCAACTTCACGATTCTCGGTCTGTGCGGAAGTCTGCGTCCGGGCTCACATACCCTGAAGGCCCTGGAGATGGTTCTGGAAGCGGCACAAGGCCCGGGCGTGGAGACCAGGAAGCTGTACGGAGACCCCATGCGCCTGGCCCTGTGCGACGGCCGGCATCCTGACGAGGCGCCCTCGGAAGTCGCCGCCTTCCTGCGTACGGTGGCGGAGGCCAGGGCCGTGGTCCTGGCGACGCCGGACTACTGCGGCTCCTTCTCCGGTGTCCTCAAGAACGCGCTGGACTGGCTGGCGCCCGCGGGGCTGGCCGGCAAGGTCGCTGGGCTGGTCAGCGTGGCCGGCGGACCTTCTGCGGAGGGCTCCCTCCTCGCCCTGAGGGGAGCTCTGCCTGCGGCAGGCCGCCTGGGTCGTCCCCATTCCGGCTGCGGTGCCGCTGTCCAACGAGGTATTCGGCAAGCCGGAGGCGCCGTTCGCGCGTTCGATGGCCGAGCAGCTTCGCGTGCTGGGGCAAGCGCTGCCGGTCGCCGCCCGGCTGCTGGAAGGCTGGATCGCCGACACCGGCGAGGTGAGGTATCAGATTTGAGCGATCCGCCTGCGGCCGACTACGACCTCCTGGTCGATCCCCGCTATGGCCTGATCCGCTCGATCACGCCTCATCCCCATGGTCCGGAGATCCCCGCGGCCCTGGTCTCGTTGACCGCAACGGTCTCCAATACCCAATTGCTGGGCCCCTGGAACGGCGACCGCGCGGCGCTGGGCGCGGCTTTCTTCGATTCCGAACCGGCACGCCGGGCGGCGATCGGGGAGGCGGTGGAGCGCTACTGCGGAAACTTCATTCCCCGCGGCCTGCGCAAGGCCTCGTACCTGGATCTGGCCGCCGCCGGCGAGACGGCCCTCCATCCCGAAGAGCTCGTCCTCTACTCGGAAAGCCAGTACGCGGCCGAAGGCTTCCCTTTCGTACGCCTCGGCCCGGCTCTCTCCGTCTACTGGGCTGAAGCGCGAGACCTTTCCTCGGGCCAGGAAATCCTGGTCCCCGCGTCCCTCGTCTATATCAACTTCTACGTCGGCCGCCTGGCCGAGGAGCCGCTGACGAACTTCGTCATCTACTCCGGAATTGCCGCCGGTGCCGGCCGCGAGGCCGCCGAGCGCTCGGCGCTGGAGGAGCTCATCGAGCGCGACGCCACGATGATCTGGTGGCTTTCGGGAAGCCCGGTCACGGAGCTGGACGCGGCCGGCTCGCCGGTCGTGCGGGCCGCCCTCGCCGCCCGCGAGGATGACGGCGCGCTCTCGTACCGCCTGATCCAGATTCCCACCGTCTTCGAAATCCCGGTCGTCGGCGCGCTCATTCAGGACCGCCGCAACCAGATCGTCGCGCTGGGCGTAGCCTGCCGTCCCGAGCCGACGGCCGCGGCCTTGAAGGCGCTCGTCGAAGCGATCCACCTGCGCTACTTTTCTCTGGGCCTGCTCGATCCCAGGGGGAGCGTATGGCTTTCGATGGAAGCCGGCATTCTCGATGCACGTCCCTACAAGCCCTTCCGCGCCGACCGGGCCTACATGGACAGCTATCGCGCCGACTTCCACGACGTCACCGACCTCGGCTGCCAGTCCCAGATCTATCTCGATCCCCGCATGCACCGTCATGTCGAAAGGATTCTGCGCCCGGGCGCCAGCAAGCCTCTCGGCTCCGTGCCGCGGCTCGAAGGAGGCGATCCCCGGCGGCTCCTGCTGGACCGCCTGGCGGATCACGGTTTTCGCGCTCTCTCCGCCGACGTGACGACTCCCGACGTCCGCGCCGCGGGGCTGTCGGTGGTGAGGGTGATCGTCCCCGGCCTCTATCCCAACGCCCCGGCGGCTTTTCCATGCCTGGGCGGCCGGCGCCTCTATGAGGAACCGGCCCGCCTGGGCTGGCTGCCAGGGGTCCTAGGCGAGGAGGACCTGGACCTGACGCCGCTGCCCCACACCTGAGACGTCGATACCCGTGAGTCAGAATTCGATGACGTAGCCGTCCGGATCGGCAATGAAGGTGAACGGCACGCCGTTGGCGTGCTCGCCCCGGCGGACGAGCCGGCCCCCGCCCGCTTCGACCTCGGCGATCAGCTCTTCGGCGTCGGCTCCTTCCGCCAGACGGAATCCGAAGTGAGAGATGCCGCCGCTCGTCCCGGCCAGTTGCGCCTCCTCCGCGCTCTCGTTGAGCGTGATGAGATCCCGGCTCCCCGGGGAAGCTGAGGAAGACCATGTGGTCACCATGGCGGAACAACTCCTCCATGCCGAGCGCTCCTTGGTAGAACCGGAGAGAGCGCTCCATGTCGCGAACGATGAGATGAAGGTGCGTGAGGCCTTGAGTCCGAATCATGAAGAACCTCCGTGAGGATTGGATTCACCGTGTGCCGCGGACGATCAAGCGCTCTCCGCCCGGGCCGTGCGCCGTCAGCAGCCAACCTTCGTTGCGCAGCCGGGCCAGGAGGCGAGTGATCGTGCTGCGGGTGGCTCCGACCGCCTGGGCAAGCTGGGCGTGGGTGACGCGAAAATCCACCAGCACTCCTTGTGGATGGGGACGGCCGAACTGGCGGCAAAGCAGCTCGAGAATATTGGTCAGCCGGTCTTCGAGATGGAGACAGGAGCGGGCGGCCAGCCACGCTTCCGTCCAGGCCAGTTGATCGCGCAGGCGAACCGCGAAGTGAGCCAGCCTCGTCGCCGCCTCCCAGGACAGGCTCGTGACCTCGACCTCCGAGCAGGCGAGGAGCGCCGGTGCGAAGAGATCCTCGCGCGGCTCCACGACGAGGTCTCCGGCGACCACGAAGCCCAGCAGGGCCTCGGTACCGTCGGCGAGAAGCGCCATCCGCGCGAGAGAGCCTGCTTCGACGAGCAGCACCTGCTCCGGACTCCAGGCGATGGGATCGCCGTTGCGGTAATGCCGGCGGCGGGCGGCCGGCGAGCGCGGTATCTTGGAGCCCGGCGCGCCGCCGAGCTTCGCGAGCAGGGTCGAAGCCGCGCGCTCCACCAGTTCCGGATCTGCATCGGCAGGCAGGACGGAGACCGCTCCCGAGGCATAGGCTTCCGCCATCGACCTTCCCGCATCCAGGGCCAGCCAGGGGCACCCCGTTTTGCGCATGAGCTCTGTGACGGCTGCGACGCCGTCCGAGCTCTCCACCGTGGCGATGGCGAGATGAAACTTGCGGTCGTCGAGCTGCCTTTCCGCGCTCGCCGCCTCCGGGACCAGCAGCACGGAGTGACCGGCCGCGTGGAACCGGGCCGCCAGCGGCGACAGGCGCTCCCAGGAACCGATCAAGAGAAGCTCGGTCGCGGCGCCACCGGCGAACACCGTAGACTCGAGCCGTGGGGCGAGGGTTGTTTCGAGCGCTTCCATGGGTGCACCTCCCTGGCGGTGTGGTTCCGGCGTCAGGAGCGGTTCCTCAAGCGCACTCCGAGATTGAGCTGCCGCGGCGCGGCGAAGTGGTTGAGCCCGCCGAAGGCGTCCGCAACGTAGTCGCGATCGAGGAGGTTGGTGACCTCCACGTACACCGTCGCGCGCGGCGACAGGCTGTAGGAACCGAAGGCGTCGACCACGCTGTAGGAGGGCAGCAAGGTCTCGTTGGTGACGTCCTGGAACTGGCGGCTGCGGTAGCGGCCCCGTAAGGAAAGATCGGTACGGGAGCCGACCTTGAACGCCACGCTGAGGTTCGCGGCATGCTCGGGCGCGCCCTCCAGGGCGTTGCCCACCAGCCCCGGATCGTCGAGGTTGGCGGTGATCTCGGCGTCCGTATAGATGTAGCTGGCGGAGAGCGTCCAGCCGGACGGCAGGCTGACGTCCGAGATCGCCTCGATGCCGCGGGTGCGCGCCTCGCCGATGTTCTGGTTCATCAGGGTGAAGATCGGATCGAACGCCACCACCACGCCGCCGACCATGTCTTCCAACTGGTTGTAGAAGGCGTTGACTTGGGTGAAAGCGCGCCCCGCCACGAAGTCGAGCCCCACCTCGCCGCCGGTGAGCCGCTCCGCGTCCAACTGCGGATTTGGGAGCCCTTGGAAGGTGGCGGTGCCGAACGCGCGGTACAGGTTGGCCAGGCTCGGCGCCCGGAAGCCGCGGTAGAACGCGCCCCGCACGGCCATCGCCCGCGACGCCTGATAGCGCAGCCCCAGCCGCGGGCTGATCTCCTCGATCTCTTTGTCCGCGAAATCGGTGACCACTCCGGCGGTGACGTCCCGGCCGTTCGAGGTCTCGAAGCGGTCGAGCCGCAGGCTGGCCTGGATCTCCAGCTTCTCCAGCGCGCTCCACCCGAGCTCCGTGAAAAGACCCAGTGAGCGCTGGTCTCCGGAGCCGTTCTTGCGGAAGGCCAGGACGCCCGGAGCGCTGAAGATGGCCGCGTCGTCCTCGCCGGAGATCGTGCGGTAATCCGCTCCCAGCGTCCAGAGGACGCCGCGGCTGGAGGCTCCATGGCTCCACCGCAGCGACACTCCCAGGTCGTCGGAGGGCGTCACATGGGCGTTGGAGACGAATTCGGCGTCCCGGCTGTCGTCGACGAGGCTGACGTTGTCCGTGCTGAATTCCTCGTCGACGTAGAAGACCTCGGCTTCCCATTGATTTTCAGCGGCTCCCTGCCAGAGGAGGCCCAGTGCCAGGTCGCGCGTCTCGGTCTCGTTCCGGCCCAAACGGGTCTCGGCGTCGTGCTCTTCGTTGTAAGCGCCCACCCGCCCACGCAGACGCAGCCGGGAGCTGACAGCGAGGTCGGCCTTGACGCTGCCGGACCAGAGCTCGGCGCCCGACCTCTCGTCGATCGCTCCGCGGTCCTCGGGCGCGAGCTGGAAGTAACCGCCGGTGGTGAGGCCGTTGAGGTTGGCGGCGAGCCGGAAACGCTCGCCGCCTCCGGAGCCGAAAAGGTTGGCCTGGTAGGTGTCGTCCGAGCCGGCGAGGCCGTCGAAGGTCAAGGTGGGGCCGGCCTCCGGCCGCCGGGTGACGAGGTGGACCACCCCGCCCATGGCGTAGGAGCCGAAGAGGGATGAGCTGGCGCCGCGGACGACCTCGATGCGATCCACGTCCTGCTTGGGCACGCGGTTCCAGAAGACGTTGCCGAAGAAGGCGCCGTTCATCGGCAGGCCGTCGAGAAGCAGCAGGGTGCGGGTGGAGTTGTCGCCCAGGCCGAGGCCGCGGATCGCCAGGCTGGGAACGGCGGGAAAGATGACCAGGCTCGATTGCAGTTGCAGCTCGACGCTGGGCACGTTGCGCAACAGCTCATCCACGGTGATGGCCGGCGTGATCTCGAGGGTCTCGCGAGGCATGATGGTGACGCTGACGGGCAGATCGGTGACCGGACGCTCGCCGCTGCGGCTGGCCGTGACGGTCATCGTCTCGGTCACCGTCACCGGCGCCGGCTCCTCGGCGGATTCAGGCGTCTCCGGCCCGGCGGTGTTGGTCTGGGCTCCTGTGGGCAAGGCAAGCAGCAGCGGCAGCAACGCCGCAGAGAGGCCGCGCGGCCTCCACAGCGAAAATGCGGAATGCATGGAAGACCTCCTCCTTTGTCGTTTCCTGAATGACGGAGCACGAGCCTCGGGCCATACCCGTGAAGACACTTCGCGGGTATGCCGGTGAGGTGGCTACGAAACGGAGGAGGCTGACTTCGGAGGCGGCGTCGGCGGACGAGGCGGCTGGAGCGTCGGCGGCACCGGCATCCGAAAAACGAGGTGCTCACCGGTCCGTGGTCCCTCCAGCAAGATGGGTTGCGGCAGGATGCTGGGGGGCGTCAGGCCTGTCACCGTCGCCGCCGGTCCGCCGCCCCGCGGACAGGAACGTTGCAGAGCTCCCGAGGAGGGCAGATGGCAACCGCCGCCTCTTTTCTTGGCGGCCAGGAGGCAGATGTCGGAGCAGCAACAACCCGGCGCCTTGGAACGGGCCGCCGCGCCAATTGGAGCCAGACCCGTCAGCAACAGGGCAAGGCTCACCGCCAGCCACCGGGAGGAAGTCATGGGCACCTTAATTTAGTAGATCTAGAGGACGTTCGTCAACACGGATCTCTTTGGCTGCTGGGGACCAATAGAAGGGAGCGGCATTGACGCAACTGTCGTCCTGCCCTACCATGCGACCGGCCTTCAGCGTATCTGCAAACGCGCTACGATCTCAGTGATTTTTTCATGATCGCGAAGCCGTTGCCTTACGACATGGGTGGTATCGGGGACCTCATGAAGCATGGGGTCCTGGCCGAATTCACGCGGTGGTGGTGTCACCATCACACCGCACCGCTACGGTTTCTCGATCCCTTCGGCGGCCGGCCCTGGGTGGAGCCGCCGGCGCCGGGCGTGGCGGAACGGATCCAAGCACTGGTGGACTTCGCCCTCGCCACCGCCCAGCCCCACCCCGCGGCGCGGTACTACGGCAGCGGCCATGTCGTCCGGCATGCCGCCCAGGCGGTGGGAGGGCGCGCCGAAGTGCTGGTTTCCGATCGCGATCCCGATGCGCTGCACGACCTGATCGCCTCCGGCCTCGTGGCATTGCAGCATCCCGGCTTTGATCCCGCCGACGGTTTCTCGATCCTGGCCACGGATATCGACGCTGACCTGGTCCTCATCGATCCCTACACGCTGCGCGAAGACGCCCCCACCGTATTTCCACGGGTCGCCGTATTGTCACAGCGTATGGCGTTCGTGCTCTTCGCCGTGATCCAGGATCCCATGAACGCGGAAGGGCGGCGCTTTGCGGCCCTGAAGGCGAATCATCTCCCCCATGCATGGACCCTTCACTGTCCAAGATTGGAGGGGGAATCGCTCAATGCGTTCGACGTCTTGCTGGTGGCGCCTCGGCTCCTGGCGCGGGCTGAGGCGGCAACGCTGCAAGACCGGCTGGACCGCTACGCCCGCCGGCTCTCCGAGATGTTCGCGGCGCCTGTACAGCTCTCCCGGGGCTGACACGCAGAGGAGGAACCATGGACGAAAGGCTTCCCGCCGCACTCGGCGGCAGAAAGGCGGTGGAGCAACCGCTTCCTCATTACACCTGGCCGATCATCTCCAGCCGAACGCGAGACGCCGTGGCGCGACAGCTCGATGAAGCGGTCACGATCTATGATCGCTCGGGAGTCTTCGAGCGCTTCGAGCGCAAGTTCGCCGCCTATCATGGAGTCGCTCACTCGCTGCTCCACAGCTCGGGAACCTGCGCGCTGCTGGCGGCCTACTATGCCCTGGGGCTGAAGCCGGGCGACGAGGTGCTCTGTCCAGCCTACACGTTCTTCGCCACCGTGAGTCCATTGATGATACTGGGTGTAACTCCAGTGTTCTGTGACTGCGATCACGACGGCAATGTCGCTCCGGAAAGCCTTGCCGAACGCCTCACCGACAGAACGAAGGCGGTGGTCGTGACCCACATGTGGGGCATCCCGTGCGAAATGGACCCTATCACCGACTTCTGTCGGACGAAGGGGCTGCGGCTGGTCGAGGATTGCTCGCACGCCCATGGTGCGCGCTACAAGGAGCGCCTGGTCGGCACATTTGGCGACGTAGCCGTCTGGAGCTTGCAGGGGCAGAAGCTCGTCACCGGAGGCGAGGGCGGAGTCCTGCTGACGGCTGATTCCGAGATCTTCTATCGCGCGCTCCTCCTGGGTCAATACTGCACGCGCGCAAGGCAGGAGATCCCGACATCTCATCCGCTCTCCAGGTTCTGGATGACAGGCGCCGGCTTGAAGTTGCGGGCGCACCCGCTCGCGATCGCAATGGCCGAGGAGCAGTTTGAGAACCTCGATCACTGGCTGCAACAGAAGCGGGTGTTCGCCGCGAGGCTCCGCGAGCTGCTAAGCGACGTGGCATGGCTTCGGCTTCCTTGCGCACGCGATCGCGATCCCAGTTGGTACGCGTTTGTGATGCAGTTCTCGGCGCGGGATGCCGGCAGAGATATCGACGAGGTGTTTGCGCTCCTCCAAGCGGAAGGCCTTGGCGAGTTGGAAAGACCGGTTGTGACGGGAGCGGTCGATCAACTTCCGCTCTTCAGAGATCCCGGCGAGGTGTTCCCGTGGTTCGCGAGCGCAGCGGTGCTGGAGGCGAAGGAGGAGTGCCCGCGAGCAAGGGAGCTCGCAGCCAACGCTCTCAAGCTGCCCATCTGGGTGCGAAAGGAAGACGGTCCGCTCCTGGAATCCTATGCCGGTGGTATATGCAAGATCGACGAATGGCTGCGCAAGACCACGGGCGGTTGCGAATGGTTCGCTGATCCTTAACAGATTGGACCAGGTAGAACCACCGCAACCGCACATCGTGGCGTGGTTCGAGAGCCACACGCGCACTCCTCCCGCCTGGATTCACCATTGCTCTCTCTCCGAGGGGTGACTCCGCGTCTTCAGGCCTTCAGCTTGTCGCACTCCTTGGCACAAGCTACGCAGGCGTCCCCGCAGTCCTTGCACGGCTTGTGGTGCGCATGCTTACGGCACTCCTCCTCGCAGTGACGGCAGATCTTCGCGCTCACGGCGGCGAATTCGGCCAGGTGCTTGGCGTCGAGGCTCGCCAGCCGGGCCAGCGCCTGGCAGCTCGCCACCAGCACCTGCACCCGCCGCACGCATTCGGCCAGGGAGGTGTCACCCGCTTGAAAGGTCTCGTAGCAGTGGTCGATGCGAGATATCGCCCGTGTGCACGCAGTCGAGGGCGGTCCGGATGAGGCCGGGGTGCTCGGGCGGTTTGGACTGGACGCCGTGACTCCGCTGTTCTTGCCCTTCGAGGTGGTCCGGCGCGGCCAGGGCGCCGACCGCCAGGCTGGAGGCCAAGGCTCCGGCTCCGGCGAGCAGGGAACGCCGGTCTAGAGGTCGTACCTGGGATTCAGACATGTTCTCCTCCTTTGAAAGGGAAGACCCCCGCTCGAGCTGGGCCTCCCGAGGTTATAATTGCCTCACGTTCGTAAAGAGCGAAGGCTGATCTCCCGCCGGCCCGGCGTAGAGCAGCCGGCCGTCCGGCAGGACGCGGGCGTTCGGGTCCAGCTCGTGCGGCTCGGCATGGCCCGGGCCCAGGATATGCAGGACTTCGAGGCCCCGGGCGACCAGGGCGTCGGAGATGAGCCGGCGGTGGCAGCGCCAGGGCACGGCCTCGGCGCAGAGGATAGCGGTGGTGGTACCGGCGGCGCGTTGCTTCAGCCGCTCCAGGGCGGCGCCGAACTCCGCGGTTTCCATGTAGTCGGCATAGCCGCGGAAGGCTTCGACGCGCCAAGCGGTATGCTGGGAGTCGGGACGCGCGGCGCGGCGGCCGCCCAGGGCCGGCTCGTGGACGTACTCGATGCCCGCCCGGGCCAGCGACGCCGCGAGGGCGTCGCGTGAGAATTGTGGATGGCGCCGCGAGGCGGGGTAGCGCCGGACGTCCACCAGAACCTGGACGCCGTGCTCGGTCAGCAGCTCGAGGAGATCTTCGATGCGACGGGTGGAATGGCCGATGCTGAAGACGGGCGGCACCCGGCTACTATATCGCTGGCGGGTCTTTCACCCGTCGAAGTGGAAGAAAACACGCGAGATCGACGTTTCGGGGACGGGAGCCGAAGGTTTGGTTTTGCGCATCCTCACTTACAACATCCATCGCGCCATCGGCGTCGACCGCCGGTTCCGGCCGCAGCGGATCGCGGACATCCTGAAGCACTACGATGCCGACATCGTGACGCTCCAGGAGGTGGACGAGGGCGTGCCTCGCTCGCGCGAGATGAATCTCGCCAAGGAGCTGGCCGAGGCCGCCGGCTATCCGCACTTCGCCCTGGGCCACAACGTCAGCCTGCGCCGGGGACGCTACGGCAACGCCACCCTGAGCCGGTTTCCCATTCTGCGCGAGCGGAACATCGACCTTTCCGTGGCCGAGAGCTGGATCCGGCGCGGTTGCCAGCACACCACCCTGGACCTGAATGGCTCAGGCCACCTGGAAGTCTTCAACCTTCACCTCGGGCTGTCGGCCCGCGAGCGTGCGAAACAGGTGGAGCTCCTCAAGCGCTCCCATGAGTTCAGCTCGGTGGACCCCGACACGCCGATGCTGGTGGCGGGGGATTTCAACGATTGGCGCTCGCTGCTCCAGTCGACCTTCACCAACGGCTTCGGCTTCGGCTGCGCCACGGAGCGCCGGCGCGGCCCCTACCGCTGCATCCCCACCTATCCGTCCTTCTCCCCCCAAGGCGGGCTCGACCGCGTCTATCACCGCGGGCCCCTGAAGCTGCTGTCGGCCCATTCCTGCCGGCTGCAGGCCGCCCGCGTGGCGAGCGATCACCTGCCGATCGTGGCCGAGTTTCGGGTGGGGTAGAGCCGATCCCCAAGGCCTTGTTGTACGGACCGATCCGGCGCCGCCGGGCCCCTCACCTCCCCAACCCTCCTCTCCCACCTCACACCCACCCGCCGGGAGAGGAGGGAGACTGCTTATAGATTCTTTGTTTTATGCCCCCTCTCTCCCGGCGGGCGGGTGTGAGGTGGGAGAGAGGGGGACAGGGGGAGTGAGGGCCAGCGCCGAAGGCGCGGCAGAGGAGGGAAGGAGACAGAAAAGAGGTTGGGCCTGAGCCCCGAACCGGTTTATGCTTCGCGGGTTCCCTGAATCGGAAAAAGTACCGCCGGTGAATCGGTAGGAGCTTAGAGAAAGTGGCGTCTCGTCCTTGCGTCCTGTTCGTCGATCCCGACGTCAACCGTCGCAGGGGGATCGCTCCGCTTCTCGCGGGTTTCGGATACGAAGTGATTCCGGCGGTCGGGCCCGAGGAAGGCCGGCGTTTCGCCGAGGAGCTCGGCCTCGGGGTGGTGGTGGCTCCCGCCGAACTGGTGCGCGCCGCCGACGGCTCGATCGCCGAGCGCTTCGCCTCAGACCGGCCCGCGGCCGAGCGCACGCTGCTGCTCCTCGGCAAGACGGATGAAGAGGGTAGAGAGCTGCCGGAGGAGGTGCTCTACCTGAAGGCGGACGGCCTGCCGCTGGAGGACCTCGCCCGGCGCATCCACCTCGTCCTTCTCGGACGCGAGATGGGCATCGATCCCGACGCGGACCTCGAGTCGCTGGTGGGAGATCTGGCGCTGCTGCCGTTCCTGGAGCTGCTGCGGCTGGCCGAGCGGACGCGCCTGACGGGAAAGATCGTCTGCGCCGACGGCTCCGTGATGCTGGAGGGCGGCGAGGTGATCGCCGCCACGGCGGGACGGGCGCAGGGGATCAAGGCGTTCCTGCGCCTCAGCCATCGCAGCGCGGGGCCGTTCTGGATCTGGCTCCGTCCGCCGGCCGGCATCGAGCGGGAGATCCGCCAGGACCTGAAGTCGCTCATCTTCCTGGCGCTCGAAGACTCCGTCCACGACGCTCCCGATCCGCGGACCCGCGCCCGGGTGAAGCTCGGGCCGGCCTTCTTCGAGAGCCGCTTCACGCCGCGCCAGCAGGAGCTGCTGGCCGTGCTCCCCGCCTGCGTGACCGTCGGCCGGCTGCTCGACGCCATGCCGGCGACCGACGGCGAGATCGTCCGCGACCTGATCGGCCTGCGGGAGATGGGGATCATCACCCTCGAGGAGCCGGAGGAGATCGTGCAGATCGTCACCGACTCGACCTCCGACCTGCCGGCCGAGCTCGCCCGCGCTCACGGCATCCACGTCGTGCCCGTGCTGGTGCTCTTCGGCGACCGTGTCTATCACGACGGGGTGGACCTCAAGGCCAAGGAGTTCTACGAATTGCTGGAGAAGGGTTCGGTCCTGCCGCGCACCAACCCCACGCCCAAGGCGGACTTCCACGACGTCTACCGCTCACTGGCGCCGCGGAAGGACATCGTCTCGGTCCATATTTCGGAGAAGCTCTCGCAGACGGTGGTCCACGCCAGGCAGGCGGCGGAGGAGGGACTGCCGCAGTATCAGGAGCTGCGCGGCGAGGCCGAGCCCGTGACGCTGCGCGTGGTGGACAGCCGCAGCGCCAGCCTCGGGCTCGGCATGCTCGCCCTGTTCGCCGCCCGCATGGCGCGGCGGGGCGTCGAGCCCGAGGTCATCGTCGGCCACCTGAAGGCGATGCGTGAGCGCGTCCACGTCCTCTTCGTGGTGGCTACCCTGGAGTATCTGGCCCGCAGCGGCCGTATCGGTAAGGCGCGGGCCCTGCTGGGCAACATCCTGGGCGTCAAGCCGATCCTGGGGGTGGTGGACGGCGAGATCGTGGCCGTCGACCGCGTGCGCGGCGGCCGCGCGGCGCACCCGCGGCTGATCGAGCTGTTCCGCGAGCGGATCGATCCCAAGAAGCCCGTCATCGTGACCGTCGCTCACGCCAAGGCGCCGGTCTGGGGAGACCGCCTGCGCGGGCTGATCGAGAAGAGCTTCCAGGTGCGGGAGATCCTCAGCGGCGAGATGGGCCCGGTCGTGGTCGCCAACGCCGGCCCCGGCACCGTCGGCGCCGCGTTGTTCCAGCCGACGGAGGAGGAGTGGGAGTTGGTTGGACCGGTGGAAGGGTAGAGGTAGAGGAAAGAGAGTGGCGCGCCTCCGGCGCTGGTCCTCACTCCCCCGGCCCCTCTCTCCCAGCCTCACACCCGCGCCGCCGGGAGAGAGGGGAGACTGAAAAGGCCCGAGCAAATCTTGCTTTGCAGCCTGTAGGGTGCGCTGTGCGCACCGACAAGGCGTTCATGGTGCGCAGAGCGCACCCTACAAGTCTTGCTTTTGCAGTCTCCCTCTTCTCCCGGCGGGGTGGGGGGGAGGCTGGGAGAAGAGGGCCGGGGTGATGAGGGCCCCGGCGGAGCGGACGCCGGTTCGATCGTCTACGACTACGACGGCGGAATCGGCGATCCTCCCGCTCTTTCCAATCCCCCTTCCTTCTGCTACAATATCCCCAATGTCCGACGAGCCCAAATACCGCCAGCGGGGCTACGGCGGGAGAGGTGCTCGCCGGGGGCGAGGGAGATAGAGATATGGTGCACGGGTTTGTCCGTGCGTCCCTGAGCGGCGGTCATCCGCATGAGCATCCGCATGAGCATCCGCATGAGGATGCTGCTCTCGCCTTCCGTGCCGGAATGCATCCCCTCCACACCGTTCAGGCCCTCACCCGCGGCGGCCTTCCCCTGGCCGACGCCGCCAATGCCGTCTCGCTGGCACGCGCCACGGTGCGCAATCCGCTCAAGACCTCTGTTCTCTTGACCGCCAAGGCGATGGGGCTGCCCTCGCTCCCGGTACGGCTCGCCTCCATCGGCTGGTCGGTCGCTCGCGACTTCATCCACCACGTTCTTACCCGATAGGGCAGGTTGCTCGCACTTGCCGGGTGAGGAGGCATCTCCTTTCGGTGGATGCCCCGGCGCCCATGGGGAAGGGTGGGCTGTCGAGATCGCCTCGCCGTGTCACTCGAATCTCCAAGACCCAACCTCTTTCTGAAGGTCGTCCGCAAGCGCCCCGATTGCCTCGGAGAGACTGGCCGCACGCCGGCAAAGGGCGTCGTGGCGCTGGGCTTCTTCCTCGTCGTCCTCTCTCACTGAGTCCTCCCGGTCACTTACGAAGGCGAGAAAGCCTTGCAGGTGGCGGAGGTCAGCCAGAAGCTGCTTGGAGGTAATGGGCGGTCGCATCGATCGAGTTGTACGGCCATCGCCTACCACCCTCCAGGACGAGATCGTGCAGGGTTCTCCCGAAAGCACGGAAGGCCTGGTTGTCCACGGGATCTCGGAGCTTGGCAAGCAGAGTCTCACGGAAGGTGGCATAGCCCTCCCATTGCCGGGAGTGGACCGTCGGAACGAAAGCAAAGGGGCGAGGCATAAAAGCTCCTTTGGGGATCAGGGCGTCTCGAACCGCAACGCTGATTGATGCTGAGCCCGGTAGAGGTACTCGACGATCGCCGGGCCAGCTCCGCGGTCGCGGCTTCTTTCTCGGCGGCCTCGCAGAAGAGCTTGAGCGCCGCCAGGGCTCCGCGGTGCACCCCCTGTGCTTTGAAGATCGGCGCCATCTGCCGCGCCAGCGTCTTGACCTCGCGGGTGCGCCCCTGTTCCAGATGCACCACCGCCAGCTCCAGCGTCACCAAGGCGGCATCGTAGGCGATGCCGCGTTCCACGAACCCGGCCCGCACCTGAGACAACGCTGCCAACGCCTCCTCCGTCCGCCCCAAGCCGGCCGGGCGAATCGCTCACAGGCCGTCAACTCGCCACCGTAGTTGCCGAGGTGTGTCCAAATCGTGTCCGGCAGATGGAGAGTCCGCGCTCCGCGTATCCCCTGACCAATCCCAAAGGGTGGTAGCCCGTTATTATCATGATCTCCTTGTAGGTGAGTCCCAGCGCGCGAAGCACGAGCACCGTCCGATACCGGAGGGGCAAGACCGCGAGGGCTCGATGAAAGTCCACATAGAGATCTACCCGCTGCTGGCCGGGCGTGCTTACGAGCTCGTCACTCTCTTCCAGATGGACGTACTCTCTACGCTGCCTTCTGCGCACCCGCATCAGGCAGAGGTTCCTTGCCGTTCCCAAGAGCCAGCCGTCAATGTCTTGGATCTCCTCCAGCTTCCTCATGGCTACAAGCGCGAGATCCTGGAGGAGGTCCTCTGATTCCTCTCGACCTAAGCGAAAGGAAGCTGTCAGGAACTTCAGGCGCGGCCGGTTCCGGTTCAACGCTCGAACAAGCCCCTCCGCCGTCTCTGGTGATCTGTCGCCATCCCTCATGGATGCCATTGTACAGTGAAGTCGAAAAAAGGGAGGAGCCGCGGAGCACGCCCACAATCCCCTCCTAGGACTGCGAGGATGTCGGTCCAGATTTCCTGGATACCAGCTTACGGCCACTGCTCCTTCGAAATCTCTTGATGGACCTCGAGCCGATTTCGAATACCGCTCATTCGACAGCCCACCGCTGGAGCCTCGCCATGCAACGGCTGGTGAGTTTGCGGATGCTGGAAGGATGATAGCCGAGCCGCCCCGCGACCTCGCCGGTGCTCAAGCCGAGGCCGAAACGAAGCCAGAAGGGCGGCCCGGTGTCGCTCGCTGAGCCCGCGGCTGAGGCGGCGCAGGTCCAGGAGCGCCTCGTCTTGCTCCTGCCCCGGTGATTGCGGCGCACAGAGCCCCTCCAGTTCCGCAGGATCTACCGCGAACACCCGCTCGGCTCCCTGCCGCCGCCAGTACCGCGTGCACTTGAAGCGCAGAGTGCCGAGCAGCCACGCCTCGAGATTGCGGATCTGCTCCCATTGCAGGAACGCGTCGAGGAGCGCCTCCTGGAGAATGTCCTCGCTGTCCTGGCAGGGTATGTTGTAACCCTTGAAGATGCGCCTCAAGCGGGCCGCGAGCCCGCTCCCGCTGCTCCGCTTGCGCCAGGCAGGCCGCCAGCGTCAGGCCTCCCCGCAGAGCCACGAAATGCCGGCCGTCGCGGTCCACCTCGACCCAGCCGCGGGCGAGGAGCGAAAGGGTGTCGCCATGCCCGCCCTCCTCCAGCAGCACGAGCCCCAGGAGCATCAGGCAGAGGGCGACCTCGCGGTCCTGGCCACCGGTGGCGAAGAGGCAGGCGGCGTGCTGGAAGAGGGCCTCGGCCTCGTCGATCCGGCCCTGCTCCCAACGCAGCAGCGCCAGCATCCGGCAGTAGAAAGCGCGGTCCATGAGGCCGGCCAGGAAGGGCGCGGCCTTGGCGAGCAGGAGGTCGGCGGTCTTCATCCGGGCTTCCAGCCGCCGGGCGTTGGCGCCGAGGCAGAAGGCGCGCGGCAGGGCCGCCGCCGCTTCCTCGTCGCCTTCCCCGAAGAGGGTCGCCAGCCGGACCGCCAGGCAAGCCAGCTCCGGCAGGTGGGGCAAGTCAGCAGATGCAGCAGGTCGGTGGAGCTGTGGGCCTCCTCGTGCCGGGAGTCCGCCATCAGCCACGCTTCCCTTTGGCCTTCTTCCTTTTAGGCCTGTAGGAGGCTGCGGCCGCAAGGTCGCGGATGGCGGGTTCGATTCGGTCCGCAAGGGTGCATTCGATGACCGAGCGCACCTCCGTCGAGATATCCATCTCCTCTTCGCCCAGCAGCATGGCGGTTTCCTCAGGCGGCACGGGGAGCCTCTCGTGCAGTTCTACCAGCCGACCCCGTAAGCCGTTCAGCTCCTCGACGATCTGTCGCAGCGCCCCTTGTGCGGCGGCCTCGGCTTCGGTCACAGCCCCTCCTTTTTCAAAGCGATCTGTAGGCTGTTTGTCAGCCAATGACGAGCCCTCGAAGGCGCGGCCGATTTCTCGCCGAGTTGACGCCTCACCCGCGATTCACGCATTCCGGACAGCCGGTCAGGAGGTGGCGAACGATTACGAGCGTCCCGGGTTCTGACAACCCACCGCCCATGAAGGACTCCAGCTCAGCCCTTCCAGGGTGGTGGTCTCGTCCCGCTCTTGGGAGCGCACGGACCTTCTCCAGGGGGCCAGCTTCGCCGTCAGTCATCACCAGGTCTCCCTTTCTCCGCTCGGTAGAGAGGAGATTTGTCGCTGAGCGAAAGGGAGGCTACAGAGTGCGTTGCGGTTGCGAAAGCGTTGAGGTATGTTTTAAGGCAGAATTCAAACGAAGGAGTGCAAAGTCAGGGTTGTTTTCCGGGTTGTGGGTACCTTGCGGGCGACTCCCGATACTGGTCCAGGAACTTTTTGCCGCTTGGCGATCTCTCGCGTGTCACGCTATGGTTCTGCTTCACACCCTCTAATGTTGAAACACGACAAAGGGGAGGGATCTCAATGGCGTCCAAACCCGTGCCACTGTTGAGCCGCGTCCTGACCATGCTGCGCTCCTCCTTGGGGTGGGATCAGGCAGAGTTGGCCAGGGCGGTCGGCGTCCGGCCGAACGTGATCTCCGATTACGAGCGCGGCCAAAGATCCCTGCCACGCGAGAAGGTGGAGGAACTCGCCGGCATCATGGGTTTGCCGGCGGAGGCTGTCGATTGGGCTCTCAGCTTCGTCCAATCGCTGGACGCGGTAACGCGAGCCCCTGGCTACCCTGAAGCTATCGCCACGACGGAGCGCCAGCAGGTCGAAGCCATCGCCGCCGAAACCGGAAGGCTCACAGCCGAATTTACCCGATCGCTGCTGCACAGCCTGACGGTGCCTGGCAGGGCTCTCGCCTCCCGCCAGCAAGCTGCGGGGTTGTGGGAGATCATGAAGCGGCGAAAGCCTTTGGACCGGCGGCGGTTGGTGGAGGACGCGCAGGAGTATCGGAATTGGGCACTCTGCGAGCTGGTCTGCGGTGCGAGCACCAAGGCGGCGGCCGATGACGCCAGCCGCGCCGTCGAGTTGGCGGAGCTGGCCGTGCTGGTTGCCGATCTCGCGCCCGGCGAGGAACTGTGGCGCTGGCGGCTGCAAGGATACGCTGCGGCGCACCTGAGCAACGCCCGCCGCGTCGGTGGCGACCTACCGGGGGCCGACGAAGCGTTTCGCCGTGCCCTCGAACTCTGGGAGGGTGGACGGTCCGGCGATCCGGGACTCCTTTCCGAGGCGCAGGTGCTCAGCCTGGAGGCCTCCTTACGCACCGATCAGGACCGTCTGCCGGAAGCGGCGGCCCTTCTCGACCACGCACTGGCGGCCAACCCGGGAGCCCTGCGGCCGAATCTTCTGATCCAGAGGGCGCGAGTCCTGGAGTGGGCGGGGGACTACGAGGACGCGCTGGCGGCGCTCCGGCAGGTGGGGCCTCTGAGTCCCGCTCAGAAACACGATCGGCGGCTAGCGTGCATGCTGCGGGTCAATCCTGCCTGGAACCTGACTCATCTCGGGCGATACGCCGAGGCCGAGGCACTGCTGCCGGAGATCCGGGCGCTGACAGCGCAGCTCGACAACGAGCTGGACTCGCTACGGTTACGCTGGCTGGAAGGGCGGGTGGCGTCTGGCCTGGGGCGGACGAAGGAGGCACTGGCAGCGTTGTCTCAGGTGCGGGTCGGGTTCGTGGAACGCGGCATTGCCTACGATGCTGCCCTGGTGACGCTGGAGCTGGCGGTAGTGCATCTGGAGCAGGGACGCACCCCTGAGGTCAAGACGCTGGCGCGCCAGATGGCGCCGATCTTCAAGGCGCAGGGAGTCCACCGCGGAGCCCTGGCGGCACTGAGGCTTTTCTGCGAAGCCGCCGAGAAAGAAGCTGCCACCGTGGAACTGGCCCGGCGAGTCGTGAGCTACCTTTACCGCGCGCGGCATAATCCCGAGCTGCGGTTCGAAACGAGCGAGTGAAGCACCGGGCCGGAACGTCAGCATGCCGGCCCGATGGAAGGTACTTCTAGCCATTGGGATCGAGCGAGCCTCCGGCATCGGAAGTGGCGCCAGGACCGGGCGGCTGGCTGAGGTGGCTGCCGTCCGGATCTAGACTGGCTCCAGCCTTGTCCCAGAGAGTGGAGAGAAACGCCCGGAGACCCTTGAGCACCCTATGCATCGGCTCGATCGTCAACCGGTCGGCGTGCGGCTCAAGCCGGAGCCGGGGTTCCAAGGCCGAAGCCGAGGTTGCAACGAGAGACATGCCCAAGAGGAGAGCGACAAATGTCCGGCGGGCGGGGAAGCGAGTCATGGGGACAGCTCCTTTCGCTGAGCGGCGGGCCCAGGCACGACCCCCATGGCCGCGTGGCCGCCTCTCTGAGGACTAAGGTGCCTGAACGCTCCGAAAGACGGAAAACTACACCCAGGATGCACTCCTAGTATGCACTTGAGGAGGGAAAAATCTTATGCCCGGGCAGAAGGAGCCGACTGACGAGGGAATCGCGATTGTCGTCTTACGGATGGTGCGCGGGTGGGAGCGGGGCGGCTTAGCTGACGCGGCCGGCTTGTCGGCGAGCTCCATCTATCGCTACGAAATCGGCAATACCGTTCCGACCCGCAAAACATTCGAGCGAATCGTGGCCGCGGTAGGAATCCCAATACGCATGGCGGATCGTCTTCTGGCCTGGATCCGCTCGGCTCGCGCCGCCTCGGCCGGATCTCCGGAGGATGCGGAAGGAGTCCTCGACGCCCTCTGCGGAGAAGTCTCGGAAGGCATCTCCCGCGCCTTTCGTTCCGCGGCAACCCTGGTCCTCGCCGGGCAACCGGGTGTCGGCTCAGGTCCATGGAGGAAGCAATCACCGCCGTCCCTGGGAGAGCGCCAGCAAGCCGCGGGGTTGTGGGAGATCATGAAGCGGCGAAAGCCTTTGGACCGGCGGCGGTTGGTGGAGGACGCGCAGGAGTATCGGAATTGGGCGCTCTGCGAGCTGGTCTGCGCCGAGAGCACCAAGGCGGCGGCCGACGACGCCGGCCGCGCCGTCGAGCTGGCGGAGCTGGCCGTGCTGGTTGCCGATCTCGCGCCCGGCGAGGAGCTGTGGCGCTGGCGGCTGCAAGGCTACGCTGCGGCGCACCTGAGCAACGCCCGCCGCGTCGGTGGCGACCTGCCGGGGGCCGACGAAGCGTTTCGCCGTGCCCTCGAGGCTCTGGGAGGGTGGACGGTCCGGCGATCCGGGACTCCTTTCCGAGGCGCAGGTGCTCAGCCTGGAGGCCTCCTTACGCACCGATCAGGACCGTCTGCCGGAAGCGGCGGCCCTTCTCGACCGCGCACTGGCGGCCAACCCGGGAGCCCTGCGGCCGAATCTTCTGATCCAGAGGGCGCGAGTCCTGGAGTGGGCGGGGGACTACGAGGACGCGCTGGCGGCGCTCCGGCAGGTGGGGCCTCTGAGCCCCGCTCAGAAACACGATCGGCGGCTAGCGTGCATGCTGCGGGTCAATCCTGCCTGGAACCTGACTCATCTCGGGCGATACGCCGAGGCCGAGGCACTGCTGCCGGAGATCCGGGCGCTGACAGCGCAGCTCGACAACGAGCTGGACTCGCTACGGTTACGCTGGCTGGAAGGGCGGGTGGCGTCTGGCCTGGGGCGGACGAAGGAGGCACTGGCAGCGTTGTCTCAGGTGCGGGTCGGGTTCGTGGAACGCGGCATTGCCTACGATGCTGCCCTGGTGACGCTGGAGCTGGCGGTAGTGCATCTGGAGCAGGGACGCACCCCTGAGGTCAAGACGCTGGCGCGCCAGATGGCGCCGATCTTCAAGGCGCAGGGAGTCCACCGCGGAGCCCTGGCGGCGCTGAGGCTTTTCTGCGAAGCCGCCGAGAAAGAAGCTGCCACCGCGGAGCTGGCCCGGCGAGTCGTGAGCTACCTTTACCGCGCGCGGCATAATCCCGAGCTGCGGTTCGAAACGCCCTGATCGCCCAAGGAACGGCGATGGATAGCCACTTGACTCTAAAGTCATGTCTAAGCATTAGCATTGCCGCAAAATGTCGACCGATGTTCTCGTGGTCGAGGACCATGCCGTCGTCTCCGGCTGGAAAGGGCGGGGTACACGGTTCTGACAGGCTAACACCGCCGAAGAAGCGATCGAGACCGCGCCCGCCGCCAAGCCCGATTGAACCGTGGGAAGAGTTGCCCCCTAGGGAACCGGCGGGTCAGCTTAGAGGCGTCGTGCTGGCACCCCGACCTCATGGCCGTTATTTGCTTTTTGAGACCTCGACTCGGAGCAACTTTACCGAATCACTGTCTTCAGGGATCGGACGACCGAGCGGTACGGCCCCCAAGGATTCGACTTCTCTGATGTGTGCCCTGGAACGATCTTGACCATTGAGATTGCCCAAGCCCGTAGCGGCAAGTTCCGGAAATCCGCTTCGCCTTAGCCCTCATTGCCCATTGAACCTTCTCACCAAGCGCTGGTTGCGATTGAACGCGATTCCATCACGAGCGGTTTCTCCACCCCTGCCGATCTAGTCCACGTTCTCACCCGGCAGGAGCCTGTCACAACGGCGGGGAAACCGCACCGAGCCCAACCGACGAACCTCGGCCCGAAACGGCTTAGCCGTCCTCGCCCTCAAGCTCTTCGGCTCCCCCCGTCGAACGCCAGAGTACTGCGGGATCTCGCGGAGCTGTAAAGGGCTTCCCTTCGGCGGCTTCGCCGGCCCTTGACAGCTCCGCGGCCCCGCAGTGTTGATGGGTACGCCGACGGGGGGAGCAAGCCGCCTCTGGAAAGAGCACAGGGGGCCCGCCGCCTCGCCCTTTTGACCGTACCAGCCGTAGACGGCGCGGCTATCTCCCGGACCTCGCCGCCCCCGGCTGGCCGCGTCCTCGCCGAAGAATCCCGCAGGCATCAGACCGGCACCTGCGCCCCCCGACACGCCCCTTCGATGTCTCATCTGCAGCTCATGGCAAACGCGGCAAGCGAGAAATTCGCTTCTCCGCTCAGTGGGGGCGTGGAAAAGGCGAAGCGTTCCTCCGCGTCCCGAGCAGCATCCGAACCGAGAGAGGCTGCGCTATCCTGTGGAATCTTCCCGCGAATCCGGGCGGGAACCCTCGTCTCTTGAAGTCCAGGCGAGTCTCAGGAGATAGCCCCGGAGCACCTGCTTTGCGGTCACCTAACCGTCACCTATGCGATATGGTTCTGCTCGCAAACCTTTTATTTACTAGCGTTTACATCAACGGGGTGCGCTGTGCGCACCGACAAGGCGTTCATGGTGCGCAGAGCGCACCCTACAAGTCTTGCTTTTGCAGTCTCCCTCTTCTCCCGGCGGACGGGGGGGAGGCTGGGAGAAGAGGGCCGGGGTGATGAGGGCCTCGGCGGAGCGGACGCCGTTCCGATGATTCACGACGGCGGAATCGGCGCATCACCCTTTTCTTTTCTCCCTACCATCTGCTAGAAAGAACCTCGATGTCCGACGAGCGCAAATACCGCCAGCGGGGCTACCAGGACTCCGGGCGTCGCGACGAGCGGCCGCGGCCGGGTCTCCAGGGTCCGCGCGAGAAGAAGGAGGGACCGCGGGGACGTGGCCTCGGCGCGCCTTCGGAGTCGGTGTTCCGCTGCGCCGCCTGCGGCGAGAAGCGGCCCATCATTCTGGGCGAGGAGCCACTGGCCTTCGATGCCACCTGCTCGCGTTGCGGCGCCGACCTCCACACCTGCTCCAACTGCGTCCACTTCGACACCTCGGTCCATTGGGAGTGCCGCAAGCACGCCGAGATCCCGGCGCGAATCGCCAAGAAGCGCGACCGCAACGAGTGCGCGCTCTTCACCCCCAAGCTGGCTCAGGAGTTCGCCAAGGACAGCGACAAACCCTCACCGGGTGACGCCCGCTCGGCCTTCGACGCGCTCTTCAAGTTCTGAGTCCTATGAAGCCCGCCGTACCCAAAGAGGATATTGCCGAGTTTTGCCGGCGCCATCACATCCGTAAGCTGGCCCTTTTCGGCTCTGTCCTGCGTGAGGACTCCCGACTCGACAGCGACATCGACGTTCTGGTGGAGTTCGAGCCGGGGCCATGTGCCGGGATTGCGTTTCATCCGTCTGCAGGACGAGCTTTCCTCTCTTTTCGGGGGAAGGACCGTGGATCTGGTAACCCCCAAGTTCCTGAACCGCCGAATCCGTGATGAGGTACTGAGGACCGCCGAGGTTCAGTATGCCGCAGGGTGACCTGCTGTATCTTGGGCATATGGATCTGGCGGGACTCCACAGTGGCGGTGCGGACGACCAGGACGGCCACGAGAGTGAGCAACGCGAGACCGAGGACGGCAATGAGCTTCTTCATGAGCGGGCTCCGGTCAGGTGTGGCGAAGAATATCTGAGGCAGGACGATATAGTTACAGTCATGCCTTACCTCACCGTGCGCCTAACCCCCGAGCCTCGAAGAGGCGCTGTCCGAGTACATGAAACTCAAGCGCGTGAAGACGAAGCCGGATGCAGCGAGGGAACGAGGGCGGCGCGCAGCACGGCGCTCCAGTTGGGGCGCAGAAGCAGGGCGGCGATCACGTAGGCGACGAGCGCGAGCGCCAGCCACTTCAGGACCGAGGCGATCCGATGGTAGGGCAGCCAGACGGTGGCGGCGGCGATGGTCGCGCCGAAGAAGACGACGAAGAGATGTGAGTCGAGCCCTGTCAGCATCTCGGCCGCATCGGCCATGCCGGCGAGATCGGCGGCGATGTTGAGCGTATTGGCCGCCAGCAAGGCCACGGCTACGACGATGAGGACAGGGCGCGGAAATTTCTTCCGCCAGACGCCGGCGAGGCCGCGGCCGGTGACCATGCCGATGCGCGCGCACGCCATCTGGACAGCAGCCATCAGCGGCCAGGTCAGCAGCACCGTCCACAGGAAGCCCGTGCCGAAACGGGCACCGGCGATGGAGTAGGTGGCGATCCCGGAGGGACCGTCAACGGCGGCGCCGGTGATGATGCCCGGCCCCAGAGCCCTGAAAAAGGTGCGGATGTGGGACGCGCGGCCCGCCTTCGAAGGCCCTTGCCTCGGCGAGCCGTTTTCGTGCGGTTTCACGGCATCCCGGCGGCGAGATCCGCAGTCGGCAGGAAGCGAGGCGGCCGGCGCCACTTCGTCGCCTGCTCGAAGGCGTGGGCCAGCTTGATCAGCGCCGGCTCGCTCCAGGCCTTGCCGATGAACGAGATTCCCATCGGCAGGCCGAAGGCCCAGCCCGCCGGCACGGTGATGTTGGGATAGCCGGAGACCGCCGCCAGCGACGAGCTGCCGCCGGTCCCTGAATCGCCGTTGACGAGGTCGATCAGCCACGCGGGCCCGCCGCTCGACGCCACGACGGCGTCCAGCTTGTGCTCGGCGAACACCGCGTCGAGCCCCTCCTTGCGGGCATACTGGAGGCACGCCTCGCGGGCCTTCTTGTACTTCTCCTCGGTGAGCGGCCCCTTGGCCTCGGCCTGCAGGAAGATGTCCTGGCCGAAGAAAGGCATCACCTGGTCGCGATGCTTGTCGTTGAACTCGATCGCCTCCTTGAGCGTCTTGACCGGCGCGGCCTTGCCGAGATCGGCCAGGTAGCGGTTGAGGTCCGCCTTGAACTCGTAGAGCAGCACCTCGAACTCGTTCTCGCCGATCTTGGCGGCGGACTCGATCTTGACCGGGTCCACGATCACCGCGCCGCGCTCCTTCATCACCGCGAGAGCGTTCGCGAGCACACGGTCCGTCAGCGGATTGTCCTGGAGCGAGCGAGGATGGAAGACGCCGATGCGGGCTCCCTTGAGGCCGTCCGGATCGAGGAACTTCGTGTAGTCCCCGGCCGCCTTGCCGCGGCTCGCGCCGGTGGCCTCGTCGCGCTCGTCCACCCCGGTCATGGCGCCGAGGAGGACCGCGGCGTCGGCGACGGTACGGCACATGGGACCGGCCGTGTCCTGGCTGTGGGCGATGGGGATGATGCCCGAACGGCTCAGCAGCCCCACGGTCGGTTTGATGCCGACGATGCCGCAGCGCGAGGAGGGGGAGATGATCGAGCCGTCCGTTTCCGAGCCCACCGCGGCGGCGCAGAGGTTCGCCGCGGCAGCCACGGCCGAGCCCGAGCTGGAGCCCGAGGGACAGCGGTCGAGGGCGTAGGGGTTGCGGCACTGCCCGCCGCGGCTGCTCCAACCGCTGCTGGAGCGGTCGGAGCGGAAGTTGGCCCACTCCGAGAGGTTCGCCTTGCCGAGCAGCACGGCCCCGGCCGCGCGCAGCCGCTCGGCGATGAAGGCGTCGCGCGGCGGGATTGAGCCAACGAGGGCGAGCGAGCCCGCGGTGGTGGTCGTCTGGTCGGCTGTGCCGATGTTGTCCTTGAGGAGGATCGGGATGCCGTGCAGCGGCCCACGCACCTTCTTCGCCTTGCGCTCGGCGTCGAGCTGCTCGGCGATCGCGTGCGCGTCCGGATTGATCTCCAGCACCGCCCGCAACTCCGGCTGCTCCAGGTTCAGCTCCTGGATGCGGGCGATGTACCGGTCGGTGAGCGACACCGAGGTATACTGGCCGGAGCGGAGGCCTTCCTGGAGCTGGGCGATGGTCAGCTCCTCCAGCTCGAACGTGCCGGTAGCCGCGGGAGGCTCGTCGAACGGTTCCTGCAAAGACGCCAGGGGACCGGCGGATGCCAAGACGCCACCCGCGACTCCTACCTTCAACAGAGTCCTGCGCGTGAACGGACCAGGGACCAGACTCTTCTCAGTCGGTTTCGGGCTCACAGGCGCCTCCTCGGAAGGAAAGAGCGAGCAACGATTTGACCACTATTCTACGGCCTGGCGGCCTCAGAGGTCTCCCCCCAATGTAGAAGACGCCCCGCGGGGCGTCTCTGAAGCAGCAAGGACGCGAATTCAAGGGCGCCTCTCCCCGAAGGGCCTCTTCGATGCGGCGTCTTCGAATTGGAACCGATCGTCTCTGTCCAGAGACGCCCCACGGGGCATCTCTACATTGGGGGGCCAGGTCGTCGATGAGGTCAAGGTGCCTTCGCTTTCGAAGCGATCTCATCGAGCAGGCGGCGTGAGTGATCAGCAGCACCGAAAGGCCGAGGTCCGCCTGCAGGCCCCGCAAGAGATCGAGGATCTGCGCCTGGAGCGTCACGTCGAGCGCCGTCGTCGGCTCGTCGGCCAGCAGCAGATCCGGCCCGCTGGCCAGCGCTACGGCGATCATCACCCGCTGGCGCTGGCCGCCCGAGAGCTGGTGCGGGTAGTCGCCCAGACGCCGGCCGGCGTCCACCAGGGCCACCCGGTCGAGCAGGGCGGCCGCCTCGACGAAGGCCACCACCGAGAGCCCGGAGGGCGGCATACTCATAGCCCCGGTCGTCAGACCGGGGTAGGCGCCGTCACGCCATCCGATCCCGCCCTGCCAAGGGCGGCCGAAAAGGTGAGCGATGACCCGGAGCTGCGGGAGGAGATCTATCCCTACATCGCGAGCGCCGCCCAGAATGAGCGGGCCTCCGTTTTGGCGATCGGCGGCATGGCAGGAGGAGCATCACCAGCGGCGGAACTTCGAAGAGAGTGGATCTGTTGAAGGGCACAACATCGAATTCGATCCGGCGGACCCGTTCGGCGAGCGGCGCCCTGTCCGTCCTTGACAGGACGGCGTTTGGTTTGGATCGACGCCGACCCCGGTCTGACGACCGGGGCTAGGAGAATGCCGCCCTCCGGGCTCTCGGCGGTGGCCTGCGAAGGGTCTGCCGGGGGGGACCGGTCGGGCCGGCCGGACCTACCGTTGCGGCAGCAGGCCGCCGATCGGAATCGACGCCTCAGGCCGGGCAAGTGGTGAGACGCTATCGCCTTCGCGGAGCACCAGACGGAACGTGTAGGCGCCATCCTGGGGATTCCGGAAGACCTCCAGGCAGCGCTTTACCGTATTGAGAATCCAGTGTTCGGGGATCTCTGCTCGCGCGTAGAGGCCGGCCTTACGTTTGCGGTCGTGAAGCAGGGAGGAATCGGCAACCTCGACGATCAGCACGGCGGAGGTGGGGTGAGAGGGGCCGAAGTCCTTCCAGCTCCCTAGGACGACTGCAATGTCGGGCTCTGGCTCGGAATCGAGCCCTAAAGCCAGCGGGAACTGGCAGCGGATGTCATAGCCCGCGGTGAAGATCGGTCGCAAGGCCATATCCACGGCCCGCACACCCATAGCATGGAAGCTTGTCTGAGGCGGCATCTCGTAGATAGCTCCTTCGACCAGCTCGATGCGCTCGTCGGGATGGAAGAATCCCTGCTCGACCAGACGCTCATACTCCTCTCGGGTCCAGCGGCGGGTCTCTACGGCGGCGGTTGCCATGGCGGCGGCACTCCTTCACGAACAGACTAGCGGGGGCGTCCGGAGGCGTCAAGGAGACGAGTACGCCTTCGAACGAGATGATATCCTTGAGAAGATGCCGATCGATCTCCGGAATATCGAGGTCCTGGATGAGGAGATGGCGGCCGTATTCCGCGCCATGACCGGCGCCCAGCGCCTGAAGATCGCAAGCGACATGTTCAGCTCGGCGCGGCGTATGATCCTGAGCCACCTCGCCGCGGAGCATCCGGATTGGGACGAGCAGCGCATCCAGCAGGAGGCCGCCCGGAGGCTTTCGCATGGAGAGATAGACCCGCAGCGGCTCGCGGAGATCCGCCAAGAGATCCTGAAGCGTTCAGAGGAGCCTTGATCCGCAGCACGCGGACGCCGACGCACGAATTCCGGCCCAAAGTCAAGCCTTGCACCGCATCCTGCATCGCGGGAGAATGAGGCAGCGGTACTCTCTTCCTCACCCCTCCTCCGATGATCGACATCCTCCCCGAACAGAAGGCGCTGCCGCATAGCGAGGAGTCGGAGCGGGCGGTGCTCGGGGGCGTGCTGCTGGACTCGTCGATTCTGCCTACGATCTCGGGGCGGCTGCGCGCCGAGGACTTCTACCACGAGCGCCATCAGATCCTCTATCAGGCGATGCTCGACCTGCGGGAGGATCTGGTGGAGATCGATCTGCGGACGGTGCAGGCCAAGCTGGAGCAGCAGGGGCGGTTCGATTCGATCGGCGGCCTCGCCTATCTGACCGGCCTCGATCTCGACCTGCCGGACATCGGCCGCATCGACACCTACGTCGAGATCATCAAGGAGCGCTCGGTCCGCCGGCGGCTGATCCAGACGTCGGGGCAGATCATCCGCAACTGCCTGGACGGCGGCCTCGAGGCGCAGGAGGCGCTCGGCCGGGCGGAGCAGTCCATCCTCAGCCTGGGCGAGGAGGCGATCCAGCGCGGCTTCGCCCAGCTCTCCCACGTTCTCCACACCACCCTGGAGGAGCTGGAGGAGCGCCCCGGCTCGATGCTGACCGGGCGTACCCAGCGGCTTCCTGGACTTCGACCGCATCAGCCAGGGATTGAACCGCGGGAACCTGATCATCATCGCCGGCCGTCCCGGCATGGGCAAGACGAGCTTCGCCCTCAACGTCGCGCAGCACGTGGCCATCCGCGAGCGGAAGCCGGTGGGCATCTTCTCGCTGGAGATGAGCCAGCAGGAGCTGGCGCTGCGCATCCTCTGCTCGGAGTCGGACATCTCCTTCGCCCGCCTGCGCTCGAACCGCGTCTCGCAGAAGGAGTGGACGCGCATCATCCAGACCGTCCGCTCCATCGGCGATGCGCCGCTGTTCATCGACGATTCGCCGAATCCCGGCCTGCTGGAGGTCGCTTCCAAGGCCCGCCGCCTCAAGGCCGAGCGGGGGCTCGCCCTGCTGGTGCTCGACTATCTCCAGCTCATGCAGGCGGGCGGCAAGTACGAGAACCGCAACCTGGAGATCGCCGCCATCAGCCGCGGCATGAAACAGCTCGCCAAGGAGCTGGAGATCCCCGTCCTCGCCCTGTCGCAGCTCTCCCGCCAACCGGAGCGCCGGGGGAGCGACCATCGGCCGCAACTCGCCGATCTCCGCGAGTCCGGCTCCCTGGAGCAGGACGCCGACATGGTGGCCTTCATCTATCGGGATGAGATCTACAATCCCGGCAAGGAGGAGAACAAGGGGCTCGCGGAGCTGATCATCGCCAAGCACCGCAACGGCGAGACGGGCACCGTGGAGCTCGTCTTCCTGGGCGAGACCACCAGTTTCCGCAACCTCGACCGGCATGGCATGGAACCGGGCGCCCCGTTCTGAGGCCGCGCCGGCCGGAGTGAAGGACCTCGAGGCCGCCCTGCGCCAGGCGTGGGTGGACGTGGACGTCGCCGCCCTGGAGCACAACCTGGCGCGGATCCGCGAGCGGCTGGCCGGCTCCGGCGCCCGTACGATGGCGGTGGTGAAGGCGGACGCCTACGGCCACGGCGCCGTGGGCGTCTCGCGGGTCCTGGAGGCGGCCGGGGTGGACTGGCTCGGCGTGGCCCTGCTGGAGGAGGGGGCCGAGATCCGCCGCGCCGGCGTGAAGGCGCCGATCCTGGTGCTGGGCACGGCGCGGCCGGCCAAGATCGCCCTCTACGCCCGCTATCGGCTTACCCCCACGATCTCCTCGCTCTCCGAGCTGGCGCTGTGGCGCGATTGGACGGCCGGGCAGGCGGCGGCGCAGCCGATCCACCTCAAGGTCGATACGGGCATGGGCCGGCTCGGCGTGCCGGCGGCCAAGGTGCCGCAAGTGCTCGAGCTGCTGCGGACGCATCCGCGGCTCCGGCTGGCCGGACTGCTCTCGCATCTCGGCGACGCGGACGACCTCGAAAGCCCGCGCAACCTCGCCCAGGAAGCCCGCTTCTCGGAGGTGCTCGGCCTGCTGACGCCGGAGGAGCGCGAGCGGACGCTGATCCACCTGGCCAACAGCGCCGCCGCCCTGCATCGCCCCGGCAGCCGCTATGACCTGGTGCGGTTGGGGATCGCCCTCTACGGCCTCGATCCGGCCGAGCGGCCGGACCGGGAGTTGCCGCCGGAGGCCCGGACAGACCTGCGGCCGGTCATGTCGGTGCGGGCGCGCATCGTCCAGCTCCGCGGAGGTGCCGGCGGGCACGGCGGTCTCGTACGGCGGCCGGACGGTGACCCGGCGGCGCAGCGTCATCGCCGTGGTCCCGGTCGGCTATGCGGACGGCTATTCCTGGCGCCTGACCGGCAAGGCCGAAGCGCTGGTGCGCGGGCGGCGAGTGCCGGTGGCCGGTTCGGTTACGATGGACATGACCCTCCTCGACGTGACCGACGTCGGCAATGGCGGGGCCGAGCTGGGGGACGAGGCGGTATTGCTCGGCCGGCAGGGCGACGAGGAGATCACGGCCACGGAGCTGGCGGCGCACGCCGGCACGATCTCGTGGGAGATCCTCTGCCACCTCGGGCTGCGGCTGCCGTGCCGCTACGTGCGGGAGGGGAGAGTGGAGGAGCTGAAGTCGCGTTTCTCGCGGGAGGACTCATGACGCTGGCGCGCCCGATGGAGCGCTTTTTCGAGGAGATGGGGCGCTTCATCGACATGGCCGGCCGGCTCTTCGCCTGGACGCCCCGGCCGCCTTACGACTGGCGGGAGCTGCTGCGCCAGATGGTGAAGGTCGGCGTGAATTCCATGCCGGTGGTGCTGCTCACGGCGATGTTCACCGGCATGGTGCTGGCGCTTCAGACTTTCACCGTGCTGGCCCGTTTCAACGCCGAGAGCTTCGTGGGCTCGCTGGTCGCCCTGTCGATGGTGCGCGAGCTGTCTTCCGTCCTCTCCGGCCTGATCGTCGCCGGCCGCGCCGGCTCGGCCATGGGCGCGGAGCTGGGCACCATGCGCGTCACCGAGCAGATCGACGCGCTGGAGGTGATGGCGACCGACCCCGTTCACTATCTGGTGGTGCCGCGCGTGTGGGCCACCACCATCATGCTGCCGCTGCTGGTGGTGATGGGCAACGGCGTCGGCATCTTCGGCGGCTACCTGGTCTCGGTGGTGCTGATGGGGGCCAACCCCGTCTCTTATATAGATCGGACCTTCCAGTTCATGGAGCTGAACGATCTCATCTCGGGTCTGATCAAGGCGTCGGTCTTCGGCTTTCTCCTCGCCCTGATCGGCTGCCAGCAGGGGTTCTACACCACCGGCGGCGCCGAAGGAGTGGGGCGGTCCACGACGGCCGCCGTGGTGGTGGCGTCGATCGCCATTCTGATCTCGGACTTCTTCTTGACGCGGTTGTTGTTCTGATGCGAGCCCTCACCCCCCGGCCCCCTCTCCCGCCCCCTCCCTTCCTCCCTCACCGGGAGAGGGGGAGAAGGAATCTCCGATCCCAAGGTCTTCTCCGATCCGGCCGGGAGGGCGCCTCCGGCGCTGGCCCTCACTCCCCCGGCCCCTCTCTCCCACCGCACTCCCGCCCGCCGGGAGAGAGGGGGGTGGAAAAAGCAAGTTCCTTCTTCTGCAGTCTCCCTCCTCTCCCGGCGGGCGGGAGTGCGGTGGGAGAGGAGGGCCGGGGAGGTGAGGGGCCCGACGGCGCGGATCTGGCCAGATCGAAGATCTCCCATGAATCGGAGATTCCTTCTCCCCCTCTCCCGGTGAGGGGGGCAGGGAGGGGGCGGGAGAGGGGGCCGGGGGGTGAGGGCTCGGGCGAGGGAGCGGCGCGGTGACCGACAACCCCAAGATCCGCATCCGCGATCTCCGCAAGTCCTTCGGCTCCAAGCAGGTGCTGGACGGGGTGAACGTGGACGTCGCGCCGGCCGAGTCGCTGGTGATCATCGGCGGCTCGGGTACCGGCAAGAGCGTGTTGCTGAAGCACGTCATCGGCCTCCTCAAGCCGGACTCGGGCACGATCGAGGTGGACGGCGTGGCGGTGGAGAAGCTGGGCAACCGGGAGATCACCGAGTTCCGGCGCAAGTTCGGGATGTCGTTCCAGGAGGGGGCGCTGTTCGATTCGATGACGGTGTGGCAGAACGTGGCTTTCCCCCTGCAACGCCTGACGAAGATGTCGCGCGGCGAGGTCCACGACCGGGTGGAGGAGTGCCTGGCGATGGTGCGGCTCGAAGGGGTGAGCGAGAAGATGCCGGCGCAGCTCTCGGGCGGCATGCGCCGCCGGGTGGGTTTCGCGCGGGCCATCGCGCACAGCCCGGAGATCCTGCTCTTCGACGAGCCCACCACCGGCCTCGACCCGGTGACCACGGCGCTGATCGGCGAGGTGATCGTGGACCTGAACGACCGCCTGAAAACCACCACCGTCACCATCACGCACGACCTGGAGAGCGCCTGGCGGATCGGCGACCGGATCGCCATGATCCATCAAGGTAAGATCATTGCCGACGCCCCGCCGGAGGAGTTCCGCCGGCTCGACGACGCCCGGGTCCAGCAGTTCATTCACGGGAGGGCCGAGGGGCCGCTCTCGGAAGAGGCGCCCTCACCGCCCCAACCCCTTCTCACCCGACCGCCGGGAGAGAGGGGGCTTAAAAGAAACACAGGGCCGGCCGGCGGCCCGGAGAAGCTATGAAACCACTTATCAAGGTCGGCATCTTCGCGACCCTGTGCCTGATCGTCCTGGCGGTCCTCATCTGGAAGATCGAGGACCTGAACCCGTTCGAAGTCAAGGGACAGCGGGTCGATGCCGTGTTCAAGTCCGTCGCCGGCCTCGACGACAAGGCGTCCGTGCGGGTGGCGGGCGTGCGCGTCGGCCGGGTGGACGGCCTGGGCCTCCAGGGCAACCAGGCCCGCATCACCCTGGCCCTCGACAAACCGCTGCCGCTCACCCAGGGCACCTCGGCCCGCATCGCCAACCTCGGCCTGCTGGGCGAGAAGTACGTCGAGCTGGTCCCCGGTCCGCCGGACGCGCCGCCGCTGCCGCCCGGTACCGTGCTCATCGGCACGACGCCTCCGGGCTTCGACGAGGCCATGGAGAAGATCAACAGCATCGGCGCCTCCATCCAGCAGATGACGGGCTCGCTTTCCCACGGCGACGTCGGCGGCAATCTCAATCGCCTGATCAACGACGTCCTGTTGACCAGCGCCGAGATCCGGGCGCTGGTGGCCGAGAACCGCGCCAACGTGGCCGCGACCGTCCGCAATTTCGATCAGGTAGGCGCGACGCTCGCCCGCGAGCTGCCGCGCCTCGCGGACCAGATGAGCCGCGCGCTCGACCAGATCGCGGTCGTCGTGGGAGAGAACCGGGAGAACCTCTCGGCCAGCATGGGCAATGTCCGCGAGCTGACCGAGAAGCTTCAGACCTCGGCCGACAACCTGAACAAGATCTCCGACAAGATCGCCAGCGGCGAAGGAACGATCGGCAAGCTGGTCAACGACGAGAAGGCCTACGACCAGGTCCTCTCCACCCTCGACAGCATCCAGGGCGGCGTCGAGACCCTGAGCGGCACGCTCGGCGCAGTCAACAAATTCAAGATCGACCTCGACATGCAGGGTTTCTATCTGCAGGATTCCGAGGAATCGCAGACCAGCTTCCGGCTGGACATCGACCCTCAGGACGGCAAACGTCTCTACCGCGGAGGCCTCGTCAGCAGCCCCTTCGGCAAGCGGCGGGAGAAGACGGAGACCGTCACGGTAACCGGGCCGGACGGTATCCCAGTGACCACGACCACCACCAAGCTGACGCAGGAAAAGACGTATTCCGCGACCGGCCTCTTCGGCTACAAGGCGCCGGGTGACGTCCGCCTCTGGGCCGGCCTGATCGAGAACAGCGGCGGCGCCCAGATCGAGTACCCGCTGCCGCTCCTCGACCGCAAGCTCTGGCTCTCCTTCGAAGCGTTCGACTTCAATCGACCGGCCGATCTATCGCCGCACCTGCGCCTGCTGGGGCGGTACCAGTTCCATCCCAACCTCTACCTGTTGGGCGGCTACGACGATGCCCTGGAGAACAACTCGGTGTTCCTGGGCGGCGGCATCCGCTGGACCGACGAAAACCTCAAGTACCTGCTGGGTTTGTTGGGTGGGATGGGGCGGTAGGTCGTGCCGGGGGCGGCCGAGGGGGGCGGCGCGAGCCGCCCCCGGAGAGACGGGCCGCTGTCTATTTGATTTCTTTGAGCTCTTTTTTCGTTGCCGGCACGCAGAGGATTTCGGGCGTCAGGACGACCAGGGTCTGATCGCCGAACTGGTCATGAACGAGGACCGTCCTCGTCTTGAATTCCCTTTCGGGCTTGACCTGATAGCATAGAAAGTGATCCAGAGGCTTGCAACTGTCCTTGACGCGGCAGACGGCGTTCAGCATCAAGGTCTCGTCCTCGATCGACCGGTTGCAGGGAGGGTTCGGACAGGTCCGCGGGTTTTGCAGCGCCGTCCAGTCCCCAAAATCGCTGAAGAAAGGTACCACTGTACCGTTGTCCACGCAGGCGGTACCGACCACCGGGTCCTTGGCACCATCCTGGTTCTGATCGACGGTGAGCCGGGCCACCCGATCGAGGCTGGGCGGCAGGGTGCTCTCTTTGTAGACCTTGAAGACGCCGATCGGATCTCCCGAGCAGCTCCAGGCGGGAGGAAGTCCCGTCGCCAAGGCGTTCGCCGGGCTGGTGACGCTGACGGTGTTGGCGCCGCAGACCGTCCCGGAGGGGACGGCGAAACCAGAATCCAGGGTTGCCGGAGCGAAGAAATTGAACGTGCCGTTGAACAGCAGCTCCGTGGCGTCGAATTCGGTGATCAGTACTCCTCCGTTCCTCACCCAGGCTTCGATGATGGTCCTGTGGGTCGTGGCATCGCCAACGCCGGAGCGGTTGACGTACAGAACGTCCAGGTCGTTCAGCGAGCTCGGGAGCGAGACTGCGGTCTCAAAGGTGACCGTAAGCCCGTTCGCCACCAGAAACGCCTGCATCTCGGGTCCGAAGTAGTCGCCGAGGATTCCCACCCGCTTGTCGCAGGCAATCGGCGCACCGGGAGCCGGGGCCGCCATCTTGACCTGCGGGCGTGGAGCCGTGCTGGTGGTCTCCTTGGCCTTGCCGGTCTGCTGGGCCAGGATGCCGCCTGGACCCGAAAGACCGCAGACCACGCTCAGCAAAAACAGCAACATCCAATTCTTCGACCGTTTCATGCGCATGCTATTTCTCCTTTCAGCAACCGGGTTTCGCGTCTCCATCAGCCCCAAAATAGGGAGAGGCATATATCCAGCTTTCTATGGACTAAATCTTTAACGATAATAATCGAAAATAAGATCCAAAGTCAATGCGGGTCACCGCCGAGGGGCACGTTGAGGTAAGATAAAAATATGCTCATTGCTCTCCTCGTCGTCGTGGCCCTCGGCGCTACGGCTGCGGATTCGCTCGTGGACTGCCCGCGCACGATCACGGTCGAGCAGAAGCCCATGGCGCCTCCCGCCGGTTGGTCCGCTGGCGATGATGGCCTGCCTCACCGTCTCGCCGGCGTCACCTTCTTCGACGGTCCGCCGAAAGAGCTGGCCTCTCTGGTCTATGACGACAGCGCGTCGGCGGGCAAGGAGTGGGCCGGAATCTGGCACTTCGAGCCCAACCCGCGAGGGTTCTGGATTGCTTGCAGCTACAGCGGCACCTCCGTCGTGCTGTCTCGCCGGCGGCCCGCGGAGGTCAAGGTCTGCCGGGTGAGCTATGAGAAGGAGGAGCGGGAGGGCCCCGTCGGCGACATCAGGAAGATCGACTGCAGGTGAGCGCCAGTCAGGAGGACCAGGCCCTGCTGGTCGCCTCGGCCCTTCAAGGCGCGGTACAGATCGCTCGCACCGCCGGCGATCCCGCGCGGTATCGGAGCTCAAGCGATCAGATTTCGCCAGCGGAGGCTGGGAAAGCGGTCGAATCCACCGTCGGTTGTCCACCACTCGCAGTCATACTCGAGCGCGAGAGCGGCAAGGTAGGCGTCGGTGGTATCCGAGCCGCGAATGCCTCCAGCGAGGACCAAGTCCCTGAAAATCGTCCAGTGTCGCGGTCCGGGAGAGATCCGCCGCGCTTCGGCTGATGAGCGGAGGGCGTCTACGAATGCGAAGACCTCCTCGGCCGTAGGACAAGGTTGGAAGACTCGCGGGTTGGTGCCAATGCGAACGACAGCAGCGAGGATCAACTCGCTGAGTGCCATCTCCTGTGGGCTTCGGCGCAGCCGTTCGAGCTCGCGGCGGCAAACCTCGTGATGCGCGGCGCGCTCGACCATGGCATGAAGGAAGACACCGACATCACACAGGATCACTCCACCTCCCACAACCGGCTCGTATCATCGAGGTCAATTCCAGCCACCGGCACAGGATCCGCTAGCACGGGAAGAGAAGTCAGATCCTTATTCCTGCGCTGACGCTGCTCACGGAGATATGACCGCAGACTCTCCTCGAGCAGGCGTGTCAGGGGGATTTGCCGTTCAGCCGCCAGCTTCTCGGCATCGACGAAAAGTTGATCTGGGAGATCGATGGTGGTTCTCATACTCTGATTATCCCACATCAAACTCTAAGCGCTCTTTGCCTACTATCCAATCCTCGAAAAATTTGGGAACGGGAACGCGGATCTCGCCGAGACTGAAGGTGCCTTCGGCCGTGCCGTCCGTACGCCAGAGCAGGCCCGAGCCATCGGTGAAGAACGCTGCGGCTCCGGTCGTCCCCAGGATGTGGTCCAGGCGGTCGTCGGCGTTCAGGAGGCCGGCGCAGAGCTCGGCGAGCCTCTCCGTGCCGCCGGCGGTGGCGTCGGTCGCCCAGAGGCCGCATTGGAAAACGTCCCACTGTTCTCTAAGGAAGGTCAGGAAGATCACCCGGCCGTTGACGGGGGTGTAGTCAACACCGGGGTTGAGATCCACTACCATGCGAGCAGAGCCCGCCGACACCGGCACTGCGGCGGAAAGCAGAATGAGGATCAGACCCGTCGCGAGATCTCGAAGCCGCATGATCCAGTCCCTCCAAGCTGCCGGGGTGAACGTCGGAACCCTACCATGGATCATGCTGCAATGCTATAAAAACCTACGCTGAACACCCGATTCGTTTCATGTACGCCGATTGCTGGAATCACTTGAGTGCCGAAGGTTGAGCCGCTCTCGATTGAACTTGTAACTATTATGCACCTCTTGCATAATGCCCGAGGTGCATAATGCCGGCAAGACTGCCTTTTCTCGACCGCACCGAAGAAGCTGCCCGCCTGAAGCGGCTGGTAGCGAGCCGCGAGGGCTCGCTGGGAGTGCTCTATGGCCGGCGGCGTTGTGGCAAGTCGCGGCTCTTGCGGGAAATCTTGCCCGCCGAGCGGTCGGTCTATTACGTGGGCGACGAGCGGGAGAGCGCTCTCCAGCGAGTCGGCCTGGCGACGGAAATCGCGCGGCTCCTTCCCGGATTCGATCAAGTGACGTATCCGGACTGGAATGCGCTCCTCGCCCGCTACTGGAACGAGGCTCGTCCCGGAACCGTGCTGGCCCTCGACGAGCTCCCGGCTCTGGTCGCGGCGGCGGGCGAGCTGCCGAGCCTGCTGCAGAAGTACCTGGACCGTTTTCCCGAACGGCGCCTCCACTTGCTTCTCGCGGGCTCCTCGCAGCGCATGATGCAGGGCCTGGTGCTGGATCGCACCGCGCCACTCTTCGGCCGCGCCGCGGAAATCCTCAAGATCTCTCCCCTGGAGGCCGGCTGGATCCTGAAAGCTCTCCGCCTGCGCGATTCCGTGCGGGGCGTGGAGACCTACTCCGTATGGGGGGGTACACCTCGTTACTGGGAGCTGGCGGCGGATCATCCGGACCTCGTTACTGCGGTGGAGCTCTTGATCCTGAGCCCACTCGGAGTTCTCCATGAGGAGCCTTCCCGTCTGCTCCTCGACGACCTGCGCGACCCTGCGCAGGCGGCCTCGATCCTGAGCCTCATCGGCCAGGGATGCCACCGCGCCTCCGAGATCGCCGGCCGTCTGGGCAAGCCGGCAACCTCGCTTTCGCGCCCTCTGCAACGCCTGCTGGAGATGGATCTCATCGCGCGGGAGACGCCTTTCGGCACGGAGCCGCGCGGCAGCAAACGGACGCTCTACCGAATCGCGGACCCGTTCCTTCGCTACTGGTTCCGGTTCGTCGAGCCCGAGCGCTCGCGCCTGGAAGCCCGTCAGCTTGCGGCGGTGGAGCGGGACATCGCGGGCCGTTTCGCTCACCACGCCGGTGAGGTCTGGGAGGAGCTGGCAAGAGCCAGCGTGCCGCGCCTCGACTGCTGCGGCAAGATCTGGGGGCCGGCAAGCCGCTGGTGGGGCCCCGGACTGGACCGCCAACCCTTGGAGGTGGACCTCGTTGCCGAAAGCGATACCGGGGACTCGGTTCTCATCGGCGAGGTGAAGTGGTCAGCGATCCAGGACATGCGTCGAGCTTCTCGAGGAGCTGAAGCGGAAGGCCGAGAGGCTCCCCTTCGTCGAAGGGCGAGAGGTCTTCCCGGCCCTATGGCTCAAGGCAGCGGGGCGAGGGGCGCCGAAAGGCCAGGTGTTCACTCCTCGTCAGGTGCTCGACGTGTTGCGTTGAGAGAGACGTCATGCCGGATTCCGATCGCTCGGCCGCGCCGCGGGAGACCTACACCTCGCGCCTCAGCCTCGTCCTCACCATGCTGGGGGTGGCGGTAGGCCTGGGGAACGTCTGGCGCTTTCCCTATATGGCCGGCAAGTTCGGCGGCGCCGCCTTCGTTCTCGTCTACGTCCTGGCGTCGTTGCTCCTGGGGATTCCGGTGCTGGCGGCGGAATGGGCGCTCGGCCGGCATACCCGCCGCGGGCCGGTGGGAGCCTTCGAGCGTGCCGGCTTTCCTTTCGGCCGCGTTGTGGGATGGCTCCTCTTCATCGTCATGTTCGCCGCCACCGGCTACTACATCAACGCCCTGGGTTGGGTGCTCTATTACGCGGTGGGGGAGGCGGCGCGGCTCGTCGGCGTGCCTTGGGCGGAAGGAGCTATCCTGCCGCCGTCCACCGGCTTCGTTCTCCGCTCGTTCCTTCTCCAGGCCGGGTTTACGGCCGCGCTCATCGTCGCCTGCGCGGCGGTGCTCGTGCGGGGCCTGCGCGCGGGTATCGAGCGGGCGAGCAAGGTCCTCGTCCCGGCCCTCTTCTTCAGCCTTCTGGTGCTCATCGTCCGCTCGCTGACGCTGCCCGGAGCCGGCGAAGGGGTGATGTGGTTCATCGGCAAGTTCGACCTCTCCGCCTTCACGCCGCGGGTGCTGGCCGCCGCACTCGGCCAGGTGTTTTTCACCCTGTCGCTGGGCGGCACCATGATGGTGATTTACGGTTCCTACCTGGCGCCCGGGGACCGCCTCCTGGGCAATGCCGCCGTCACCGTCGCCGGAGATACGGCGGTCGGGATCCTGGCCGGTTTCGCGATCCTGCCGGCCGTGGTGAGCCTGGGCCTGCTGCCGGCGAGCGGACCCGATCTCCTCTTCCAGACGTTACCCCGCGTGTTCGAAGCCATTCCGCTGGGCGGAGTGTTCGGCCTGATCTTCTTCGTCGGTCTCCTGGGCTCCGGCTTCCTTTCCGCCATCGCCGCCTGGGAAGTGCAGGTGGCGGCGCTCACCGACAGCACCTCGCTCTCCCGCCGGCAGGCCGTCTGGCTGCTGGCGCTGTTGATCTTCCTCATCGCGCTGCCGCCGATGCCGAACCTGAAGATCTTCCTGGCCTGGGACCTGACTTTCGGCTCGGGGATGCAGACGCTGGGCGCGCTGCTGGCGGTGGTGGCCGTCTGCTGGTGCATGGACCGCGCGACGGTGCTGCGCGAGCTGGGAGGACCGACGCCCGGACCGATGATTCGCCTGCTCTATCTCTGGCTGCGCTTCGTCGTGCCGGTGCTGATTCTTTTCGTGGGTCTCTGGTGGCTGGCGAGCGAGGTGCTGGGATGGGCCGGGGGATGACTCAAGGTTCCGACGTAATCGCGTCGCCGGAAGAAGCCACGCTGGCCCGTCGCAGCCAGCGAGCCAACCGATCGAGGTCCTGACAGCGGAGGATCTCCTGCCGCTGCGTTTCGTCGATCGTGACGCCGCGAGCCGCCAAGACCTCGAGGATGGCATCGGCCTTCCCTCTAGCTTCGCCTGTAGCTTCTCCTCTAGCTTCCGCCATGGCCTCCCGCCGCCGGATCGTCGGGTCTCCCTTGGCAGCCAGGGCTTCCACCACGGCGTGGTCGGCCGCCGCGGCATCGAGCAGAGCGGCCAGGGCCAGCGGCGCCACCAGGCAAGGATCCTCGATCTGTGCGCCCACCTCCAACGCCTGCCAGCCCTGCTTTTCGGAGGACCATTCGCACACCCGCTGCCCTTTGATCCACACCGTGAAGATCCGCCGCACGCCGCGACGCCACATCCGCAGGGCCTTCTCCGTCGCGAGGCGTTCGTTCTGCTCCGAGACCACCTCGAAGGCAATCTCCTCCAAGTGGCGCCCACCCGTCTCCGGATCAGCGCCTGCCTTGAAGACACAGACGTCGGTGGCGAAGTCGGACTCCTCGTCGTGCCGGGTCAGCAGGTCCGCGCCAACGCGATAGCCGGGGGCCACATGAGCGCGCACCACATAGTCGAGCTCCGTGTGCTGGGTGGCGTGAGGCTCCTTGGCCGGAGAAGCGACGAACCGGCGGCCGCCGATGATCTCGTCGCGCGTGGTCTCCGGCTCCACCAAGCGATCATCAATTCCGGGGAAGGAGCCGCGACCCGGCAAGTGCAGGGAAGAGCCCGAGCCCGGGGAACCCGGAGCTTTGAGGCTGTAGGGCGCGCGTTTCTCATCCATCGTAGACATCATAGCAAAGCGGTCCTTTGAGACTGCTGCCTCCCCGGCAGAGCCGGGGGACTCTCTAAGCCGGCTAGGAGACCTTGACTACGACGGCCGAACGCGATACATGTATCGCATGGCGCTTTCCGTGCGACTTCCCGAAGAGATCGAGACTCGGCTCGAGGCGCTCGCCCAGAAAACCGGGCGAACCAAGACGTTCTACATTCGCGAGGCGGTTCTGGAGCACCTTGAGGACCTCGAAGATTACTACCTTGCGCTCGAGCGGAGTCAGAATCCGGAGGGCGAGCCCGTTTCTCTCGAGGACGTGATCAAGCGCCTTGGCCTCGACGATTCGGTTTGACCCACGGGCAGAGCGGGACCTTGCCAGGCTCGATCGGCAAGTCCAGATTCGAATCCTGCGGTTTCTGCGCGAGCGCGTCGCTCCGCTCGACGATCCCCGCGATTTAGGAGAAGCGCTCACGGGTCCTCTGCGGTCTTATTGGAAGTACCGGGTAGGTCACTACCGGCTGATCGTTGAGATTCTGGATGACCAACTCGTCGTCTTGGTCCTACGCGTCGGACATCGTGGGTCGGTCTACCGTTAGGGTGGACCGCTCAGACCTCGGCTTGCGAGGGTTCCGTTCTGACGCCCGGCAGGATTCAGGTCCCCTGACCGCGCAACCGCTCCAACTCAGCCTTCAGCCGAGCGGCTTCCTTTTCGGCCGTGCGGATCCGCTTCTCGTTGGTGCGGGCCAACTCCCTGACCTCTTCGTCGCGCAACAAGCGTTCTCCCGTGGCCGTATCGACCAGGCGGAGCTGTGAATCCTCCATCTGGAAGGTCAGTCCGACGGTGTGGCTCTCGAGGGGATTCTTCGTCGAATGAGGAATAGGCTCAAACTGGCCGCCGACCCGGCGGAAACCCTGGATCCGGGGCTTGAGGTAATCGCCGAGCGGATCGTAGAGGAGGTATTCCGCCACACCCAGGCGCCCGTAGAGGTCCTTCTTCTGCTTCAGATCTACGTTGCGTGTATCGGCCGACGTAACTTCGACGACCAGGGTTGGCGGCAGTCCTTCCTCCCAAAGTTTGTAGATCCGCCGCTTCCGCTTGGGAACGCCCAGCACCACGAAGACGTCCGGGGCTACGACCTTCCTGGGATCGCCCTCGACGTAGTAGAGGAACATGTCTCCGCCCACATAGACGTCCTGTGCGTCGCGGAAGCGATCCTTCAAGGCGACGAGGAGATAGATCGTCTCCTCGACGTGGATCTCGGTCTCCGCCATCGGCTTGCCGTCGGACTCTGGATAGTGGACGTCGTCGCGCTGGAGAGGAATCGCGGTCATACATGCCACCCTTTCGCCAACTAGTCGCTCAATTTTCCGGGGAACTGCGCGACACGCGTGCTGCCTCCGGAGGAGAGCTGTCCTGATCGTCGTCCAATTCCTACCCGTTGGTGTGGGCAAGCACAGTAGCGAACTCCGGCTCGAAACCAACGCGACCGGCAGCCCTCATCGAGTGAAGATGTACGCGCGGGTGCAGGACTATAACTATGTCCCGGATCCGTGGAGTGATTGCAAGGAGGACCAGGACGACACGAACGCCCCGATTCCCAGAGGTTTGAAACCGGGGAGTAACTTGCCCGAAGCCTCCCAGCTCCTTGACTGTGCCCAGCTCGTTCTCGTCTGGGAACCGGTACAAGACTCCAGAGGCTACGAGATCGAGCTGCAGACGCCGAACAAGGGGGTTTGGGAGGAGGTCGGCAAGTGGGCCGCCTCTTCGCCATCCTTCGAAGCCAGCGAGTACGTCGAATCCTCCTCGATCTACCGTTGGAGCGTTCGCGCGCGCGACGCCGCCGGCAACATGAGCAAACCGTCCTGCCCCCTTTACTTCACCTGCAATCCATGACCTTTGTGAAAGAGAGATCGAATGAGCGCCAAGAGAAGCCCGGAAGCTCGTGGCCGCTGCAGGCGATACCCTGAGCGCCGAGTTCCGCCGCCGCGTCGAGGACGACTAATCGTATCGTCGGATTGGTCGACCCGGCGCACCACGTCGGAGCAGCCTAGCCGGCTTAGAGAGCCCTCCGGCTCTGCCGAGGAGGCAGTAGAAGTTTGACATTTCAGGGGTTGTCCATCGTAGAGACTTCCGCTCGTGAGCCGCCAAGCACGCGAAAGGAAGGTCCACGATGGAAAGTCAGGCGGGCCCCTCGTAATTCAACTCGAAGCGACTTCGAGGATGGCTGCCAGATTTCGACGAAGCGCAATCCGATCCTGCTCTCTGAGCTGCCCCAACCTTCGCAGGATAAGCAGGCGCTCTGCCGTGAAAAGGACGGGTTTCAAGATGGACGGCTTCAACAATCCCGCCTCCTTCCACCCTGTGATAGCGACTTCGCCGAATCCGCTGGATGCGCGAATCTGGCTGGTAACAGCCATGAGGATCAGGTCCGTTCGCGACCGGTGATAGGCAGCAGAGCTGACGACTACCGCGGGCCGTTTCTTGGTGCCGGTTTGGTCGGTGAATGGGAGTGGGACAAGGACCACGTCGCCGAAGCTATAGACGGTCATAGTCGGCGTCGTCGGGATTGTCCCAGATCTTCCTCAGCGAATCCTCGGAAAGTCGAGCGGCGGCTTGGGTGAGGCGCCGGTCATCCTCGCGATGGTGAAGGAAATCGACGAAATCCTCGATCTCGGCGACTCTCTCCTCCGGCAGCGCGCGGATTTTCTCGAAGAGCTTCCTGATCCCGAAGAGGATTTCCCATGCCGGTATGCTACCTCAGTGGGGCCGAGTGCGACTTGGCGAGATCCAGCACGGCGATGGCGTGTTCTCGAGAGACGCTCGGGAAATCTTCCAGAAAGGCCTCCAGGGGATCGCCCGCCTCGAGGTATTCGATGAGCGTTTGCACCGGGACTCGGGTGCCAGCGAACACGGGCGTTCCGCTTAACCGGTCCGGCGATGTCGTGATCAGCGGTTCAGGAACAGTCATCCTCCGCTCCTCTCTACCGACAAAGTATAGCCCTAGCCCGACCGCGTCGGTGCCTTCACATACAACGACTCGTAATGCGCCCGCCCCTCCCGCGTGCGGTGAATGCGCCCGGCGACGGCCCAGCGGCGGAGGGTGGCGGCGACGGAGCGGGGATCGGGCCGGCGGCGCAGCTTGGACCCCCAGCGCTTGTTGATCTCGGCCGTCACCGCGGCGGGGCCGAAGACCTCGTCCGGCCTCTTGTCCTCCAGGACTCTGGCGATCATCCGGCTCAGGGGCCGGCCTTTGCCGAGGTCCTCGTCGGCGTCCTTGGCGGCCTGCGGGGGAGCGCCGGGACGCGAACGGTCGAGCAGCTCGCCGGCGGCTATCGCGGCGGCGCTGAAGGCCTCGAAGCGCTCGAGGGACGTCGCCAGCTCGGCGGCATGGAGCGCGGCCTGCTCGCGGTGGAACGCCTCCTGCTGCGCGTGAGAGGCCTGGCGCTCGCGGTGGTGCGCGATCTTCGTCTCCAATTGGGCCAGCATCTGGTCGATGGACAGGCTCGAACCCATTGGGATCCCTCCGATGTCGCAAAGGCCGTGCCCTGCGCCGCCCTCATCATATATGGCGCGATGGGAGGCTTCGTTCGTCGCGATCTGCCTCTTCTCTGTCGTGACACATCCTTTCAGGCTTGCAAGAATAGGCTGAATTGTCGCCAAAGTCCATAGAGCTCAGAGAGATTCCCGTAAATAGCGACATTGCATGCCTTCCTCTCAATCCTGCAACCGTGACGAGCCTGGCACAGCGGTAAGACGCGACAAGCATCGTCTGCGCCGTGAAGCTGGCGGCGCAGATTGTCGCGTTGCACGATCTGATGTCTTGAATCAGGCGCACATCGCGCGATCAAGCGGATACAAAGCGGCTCGTTATGGGCAATCCGCGATGATCGAGACGCAGACTGCGGCCTGGCATGGGCTCAAGATCGAGAAAAGCGCGTGCACGCTTTTTTGTACACGTACAACGCGACATTCTGCGCGCGCAAATTTTTTGGTACACGTGCAATGCGGCGTTGTATGGGAAGACTGTCAATCGAAACGCTTGACTCTTTACGTTACGCGGATCATTGCGACATCTTGGCGACGTTCCGGCAGGCTTCGCCCATCCTCGTTCCCCACATGACGAAGGCGATCTGGTCCACGGCTCCGGCGCGCTGCAGGTCGGCCGGCGTGCCGTAGCCGTGGCCGGCGTCGCGTTCCACCCAGAGGAGGATGGGCCGGGTTTCCGGATCTCCCGAGGTCGCGGCCTGGAGGCGGGCCGCCATCTTGCGCGCGTGGAGGGCATGGACTCGTTCGTCCTGCTCGCCGGCCGTGACCAGCAAGGCCGGATACTTCGCGCCTTCCTTGACGTTGTGGTACGGCGAGTAGCGGAGCAGATAGGCGAGTTGCTTGGGCTCTTCGCTGGAGCCGTACTCGGGAATCCAGTTTCGGGCGCGTAGGAACTTGTGGTAGCGCAGCATGTCCAGGAGCGGCACGCCGGCGATGGCGGTGGAGAAGAGGTCCGGCCGCTGGGTGACGGCGGCGCCGACGAGCAGGCCGCCGTTCGAGGCGCCCTGGATGGCCAGCCGCTCCGGCCGCGTGTAACCCTTCGCGATCAGCCACTCGGCGGCGGCGAGGAAATCGTCGAAGACGTTCTGCTTGCGCTCCAGCATGCCGGCGCGGTGCCAGTCCTCGCCGTACTCGCCGCCGCCGCGCAGGTTCGGAATGGCGACGACGCCTCCCGCTTCGAACCAGGGGATCGTGTAGAGGCCGAAATACGGCGTCATGGAGACCCCGAAGCCGCCATATCCGTCGAGCAGCGTGGGGTTAGGTGCGCCGGATCGGGATCGCGCAGGTCGACGGCCACCACCTTCTTGCGGGGCGCGTCGAGGTTGGTGGTCATGTACAGCGTGTCGCCCTGGATGGGATCGCCCTTCAGATAGGTATCGGGCAGAGCGTGGCGTTCTCGTCACCCGCCTTGAAGAGGCCGAAGGCGACGAGCTTGCCGTCCGGGCCGGGCTCGAACCAGGCGAGCGTCGTCAGGCCGCTGGGATCCACGGTCACGGGATCGACGAGCACGCGCGGCTCGCCGCCTTTCCTGGAGGTATCCAACGCCATGAGCACCGGCTGCTGCTGACCGGCAGCGATCTGCTGGTAGAACGTCCGATCGCCCCGTACCGTGACGCCCCAGCGGAAGCCGCCGCCGCTCTCCAGCTTCCGCAGGCGAGCTTCGATCTCCGGGCGCCGCGGCAGGCCGTCGAGCCGCGAGCGGGTGTAGGCGTTCTGGGCATCCGTCCACGCCGACACGCGCGCATCCAGGGCCGAGTCGGGCTTGCCGGTCTCCAGCCCGGCGCTGCCTTCGAGCCAGCGATAGGGATCGACGATCTCGACGCCGTGCAGGGTCTCCTTGACCGGCTGGACTTCCGTCGGTGGCGGACCTGCCTGTGCGGCGGCAGCAAAGCCGAGAAAGAGCGGGACCGCGGAAAGGAGCTTCAGGCACATAGGACCTCCAAGTGGTTCAGAGGCTTCTACGAAGAACTACCCAATTAGTTTGCGTACGAGTGCTCCCCGATCAAAAACCACGCATGGCTTCAGACCAGCAGGTAACCGAGGCGCTGGGCGGAGCGGTCAAGGTCGGCAAGGAGGGCGGGATCGCTCAACGGACGGTGGACCTTAGGAACCATTGGGAGTGCGGATGCGGCACGCTCGTAGAACGCGATCGCAGGTCGGTTGGCGTGCATCGAGGATGGATAATAGAGGCCCTGGACGCTTGGGTAGGCTTCATAGAGGGCGCGCGACCAGAGGCGTGAGCGCGAGCGTGGACCGGAGTTCAAGACCATCGAGGACCCGACTCGTGTTGGCCAAGTCTCTGTCAGGTTCAGGAGGTCTACCGCCAGACGCAGTTCGAATCCCGCAAGCGTAACCGCTTCGAACTCGCGGTCGATGGTACGGGTATCCTGAAAGAACTCCGCCAGGCAAGTAGCGATTTCAATCGCGGCATAGTAGATCCCGCGGTCTTGAAGCCGAGGCGCGCCGTATTCATCCGGCAGGTGGTGGTCGAAGCGGGCTGTCTGGAGCGGACCGAAGGTCCGAAACGTATTCCACGTCACGGGGTGCCGCCCGCCCCGTTTGTAGAGGCGCCAGAGCTCGGTGCCGGCGGGGAGGCGGAATAGATCGGGTGGAATGCTGGCCAAGTCTGCGGGCGGGTTCGGCAGCTTGGCCAATGCTTGCTCTAGAGGCTGTCCAGGTCAGTCGCGAGCTCCGCGACGGTTCGTGAAGGATACCCCGCGAGCAGCCATTCCCGGGGGCTCAGTTGGTGCTCCACCTCGGCGGAGGTGAGGTCGGGATTGGGCTCGGTGAACCAGTGGTAAACCCCCACGGGATGGAGATTTTTCGGCAGCATGGGTACTACCTCATCGAGACCCGGCAGCAGGCGCTCGCCCTCGAGCTGAAAAGCCGGGATCCGCCATGCTCCCTTAACCTGCAGGCCATAGAGCTGGCGCGCGGCAAGGAGCTGGCGCACTCGGCTGGGGTCCACCCCCAACTGCAGCGCCGCCTCGGCGACCGTAAGGCTTTTCTGGCGCAGAGCAGCGTACTCGGCCACGGTTCGGGCCAGCGCGCTCGAGGGATCGGAAGGCGCGGGTCCCATCGTGAAGCCGCCACGCCGCAGGGCGGCCGTTTCGTCGGCAGGCAGGTCGGCCGCAGGGTTGTCCGGGAAAAGGACGCACCGCATCTCGTCCAAGGCACCTTCCAGCATAGGCGGCAGGTCCTCGGGCTCGATGGCGAGGCCGCGAGCATGGAGATAAGCGCGGGCTTTCGCGGTCTCGTGCTCCCTCTCGTTCGCTCGAACTCTCGGAGCCGGCCACTTCGCCTTCGGCGACGGCGCTACGGACCTCCTACGCAGCCTCATGCCCAGGAGCCATCCCAAGCCCAGTCCGACCACCACAGCGATCGGTCCCGGGTTTTCTTTCACCAACTCGAGGAGCCTGCCGTTCTCGGTCGCCTCGCCATAGCGCTCACGGGTCCACTCGGTACCGCGGCGGCTCTCCTCAATAGCCGACTCGGCCCCGCGCCGAACATCCTCCGACACCCGCCGATATTTGCTCGCGACCTCCTCCTCCAGCCGCTGAAAGCGCTGACGCGCCGAAACAATACCCCCTGCGTCCTCACTCGCCGATTCGGCACCTTCTCCTTTGGAGGTGCCCGGGCCGAGAGAGGTGTCCTTCATGCGCGCCATCGTGGCTTCCTTTAGGAACGTCGTTTCAAGACATGAGACACGCGGGAAGTATAGCAAGCTTCCACCCTTCTACAGCTCCGGCTCGCGCCCGGTGATCCGCCGGAAGGCTTCGACGTAGCGGTCGAGCGTGCCTTGCACGACGTCCTGCGGCAGCTCCGGGGGCGGCGACTCCTTGTCCCAGCCGGACTCGTCGAGCCAGTTGCGCACGAACTGCTTGTCGAAGGAGACGGGCTCCTCTCCCGGCGCCCAGTGCGCGACGTCCCAGTAGCGTGAAGAGTCGGGGGTCAGCACCTCGTCGATCAACAGCAGCTCGCCGGTGCCCGGGGCGTGGCCGAGCTCGAACTTGGTGCCGGCGAGGATCAGGTCGCGCGTGGCGGCGTGAGCGGCGCCGGCGCTGTAGAGACCCAGGGTGAGGTCGCGCAGGGAGGTGGCGAGCTGCGGTCCCACGGCGCGCTCGAGGGTCGTGAAGTCGGCCGTCTCGAGGAGATAGAGCGTGGCGTTCTCGTCGCCCGCCTTGAAGAGGCCGAAGGCGACGAGCTTGCCGTCCGGGCCGGGCTCGAACCAGGCGAGCGTCGTCAGGCCGCTGGGATCCACGGTCACGGGATCGACGAGCACGCGCGGCTCGCCGCCTTTCTTGGAGGTATCCAACGCCATGAGCACCGGCTGCTGCTGACCGGCAGCGATCTGCTGGTAGAACGTCCGATCGCCCCGTACCGTGACGCCCCAGCGGAAGCCGCCGCCGCTCTCCAGCTTCCGCAGGCGAGCTTCGATCTCCCGGCGCCGCGGCAGGCCGTCGAGCCGCGAGCGGGTGTAGGCGTTCTGGGCATCCGTCCACGCCGACACGCGCGCATCCAGGGCCGGGTCGGGCTTGCCGGTCTCCAGCCCGGCGCTGCCTTCGAGCCAGCGATAGGGATCGACGATCTCGACGCCGTGCAGGACCTCCTTGAAGGACTGGACCGCCGCCGCCGGCGGCCCCGCCTGCGCGACGGACGCGAGGACGAGGATCATTGGAACCGCGAAAACCAGCCTCTGACCCATCGAAAGCCTCCTGGTAACTTCCAGAGACAGCTACGATAGAACTACTCGGATCGTTTCGTCGACTTCAAAGACGTCGGGCGGCGCTCCGGATCTCGAATCGAACGCGAGCGGGTATGCTTGGCGGCCTGGCCCCGCCAGTTGACTCCCAGGGAGCAGAGCCCATGACCGAGCCCGCGCCTACCGTCCTACCGTTTACGCTGGCCTCGCCCGGCGAGCAGATATTTCCGACGCTGACGGCGGCGCTGATGGCGCGGATCGCGGCGCACGGGCGCCTGCGTCAGTTGCAGCGCGGCGAGGTGCTCGTCGAGGCGGGAGACCAGGTCGTGCCGTTCTTCGTGGTCACGGCGGGTCGGATCGAGATCGTCCGGCCCTCCGGCGCCGGCGAGACGCTCCTCGTCGTCCTGGGACCCGGCCAGTTCACCGGCGAGGTCACCTTGCTCTCCGGCCGCCGCGCGCTCGTCCGGGCGCGCGCCACCGAGCCGGGGGAGGTGATCGAGCTCGACCGTGAGAGCCTGCTGGCGCTCGTGCAGACCGACAGCGAGCTCGGCGAGATCGTCATGCGGGCCTTCCTCCTGCGCCGGGTGGAGCTGATCGCGCACGGCATCGGCGACGTCGTGCTCCTCGGGTCGAACCATTGTTCCGGGACGTTGCGCGTGCGGGAGTTCCTGACGCGCAACGGCCATCCGTACACCTACATCGACCTCGACCGGGACGACGGCGTGCAGGAGCTGCTGGATCAGTTTCACGTCGCCGACGCGGACGTGCCCGTCCTCATCTGCCGCGGCGAGGTGGTGCTGCGGAACCCGACCAATCAGGAGATCGCCGACTGCCTCGGCTTCAACATGGGAATCGACCAGGGCCATCTCCGCGACCTGGTCATCATCGGCGCCGGACCCTCGGGGCTGGCGGCTGCTGTATACGGCGCGTCGGAAGGGCTCGACGTGCTGGTGCTGGAGTCGAGCTCGCCGGGAGGCCAGGCCGGCTCGAGCTCCAAGATCGAGAACTATCTCGGCTTTCCCACCGGCATCTCGGGCCAGGAGCTGACGGCTCGCGCCTACACCCAGGCGCAGAAGTTCGGGGCCCAGGTGATGATCGCCAAAGGCGCCAAACGGCTCGCTTGCGATCGCAAGCCGTACGCCCTCGAGATCGATGACGGCCCGCGCGTTCCGGCGCGCAGCGTCATCATCGCGACGGGCGCCGAATATCGCAAGCCGTCACTGCCGAACCTGACCCGGTTCGAGGGCGCCGGGGTGTACTACGGCGCGACGTTCATGGAGGCGCAGTTGTGTGCCGGTGAGGAGGTGGTCGTGATCGGGGGTGGAAACTCGGCCGGCCAGGCCGCGGTCTTCCTCGCGCAGACGGCCAGGCGCGTGCACATGCTCGTCCGCTCGGGCGGGCTGGCGGAGACCATGTCGCGATATCTGATCCGGCGCATCGAAGACAACCCCGCGATCGTGTTGCGCACGCACACGGAAGTCACGGCTCTCGAAGGCAGCTCCTATCTCGAACGCGTACGGTGGCGGAACAACCAGGACGGGAACACAGAGACGCAGGACATCCGCCACGTTTTCGTGATGACCGGCGCCGCGCCGAGCACGCGATGGCTCGACGACTGCCTCGCCCTCGACGCGAAAGGGTTCATCAAGACGGGACCCGATCTGTCGGCGGAGGAGCTGGCCGCCGCCAGGTGGCCGCTCGCCCGGCCTCCCCATCTCCTCGAAACGAGCCTGCCCGGAGTGTTCGCGGTCGGCGACGTCCGGAGCGGCAACATCAAGCGTGTGGCCTCGGCCGTCGGCGAGGGCTCGATCGCGGTCGCCTTCGTCCATCAGGTGCTCCACGAGTAGGGGGGACGAGCAGTGGCTCAGTTTGCTCGTGGACTCCCCCGGTCCTGCCCTCCGAAGCCTCACCCCCCGGCCCCCTCTCCCTGACAGGGAGAGGGGGAGGAACACATCTGTCTTTCTTGCTGTTCTCCCCCTCTCCGGTTACGGAGAGGGGGCCGGGGGGTGAGGCTTCGGAGGGTAGGACCTACGCAGTCCGCAGGTAAACTGAACCACTACGCGCGACCGCGCTCTTGCCCAACCCCTCCACGGTTTGCTAGATTGGTCAACAGCTTCTAAAAAGGTTGTTCACCCGCCGGCGTGCTCCGGCAGCCGGCACATCGTGGAGGAGACCTCTATGCGACTCCGTGCTCTTCTCGTGCTCGCGGGCATCGCCATTGGCACCTCGGGCTGCCGGTCGTCGCAGCCCTTGGTGCCGGCAACGGTTCCTCCTGCCGCGGATCCTCCCGTGAATATTGCGGACTCTCAGCGCCAACAGATGGCTACGCTCTCCTTCCTCGCCTACCTCGGGGAGGACCTCAAGGGAGCCGACGAGAAGGTGGAAGAGGCGCTCGTGCCCTGCATGCAAAGGGCGCTCAGCGAGCACCGGCTGGTGGCTGGCTGGAGCCTGGTCTGGGGACCGGCGGTCTACAAGTTTTCCGGCGCCAAGCTCGACGACAACATGATGTACGTGGTTCAGAACACCAAGGATCCCGCCCATTTCGCGATCGTGCTGCGGGGCACCAATGCCAAGGCCATCCTCGACTGGCTTCTCGAAGACTTCGACGTGCACGCTCAAGTGACCTGGGAGTACGGCCCTCTTCCCACCGAGGCGAAGATCTCGAAGGCGACTTCCGAAGGACTTCTCAAGCTGCAGACCATGACGCCGGAGATCGAACCCGGCCAGGGCCAGACCCTGACCGCGTTTCTCACCGCGCAGTCGAAGGCCCACTCCTCGCTCCGGATCGACGTCACCGGCCACAGCCTGGGCGGCGCGCTGGCGCCGACGCTCGCCCTGTGGCTGGCGGACACCCAGGCCGACTGGGCGTCCGGCAGCGTTCAGCTCAAGGTCTATCCCTTGGCGGGTCCGACTCCCGGCAACCTAGAGTTCGCCACCTACTATGACTCCCGCCTCGGCCCGCACACCGACCGCATGCACAATCCCAAGGACGTCGTGCCCCTGACCTGGAACGTCGAGGCGCTGGAAACGATCGCCGACCTCTACGAGCCGCACACCCGTCCGGATGCGATCGAGCGCGGGCTGCTCGACGGCTTGCGGCATTTCGTCAAGAACAAGGGCTATTTCCAGATCAAGCCGGACGCGCCGGCGCTCCCCGGCGCCGTCGACGAGTCGAAGACGACTTTCGTGGCCCAGGTGGGGTGGCAACACCACTGCGGATATCTATGCGCCCTCGGAATCGACGTGAGGTTGCAATCCGACTGCAACAACCCTCCGTCGACGCCTTGCGGTGTGTGTCCGCAGGACTCGCGGTAGGGGCGGCCTCGGGCGTGAGGCCTGCCTACAGCTCCGGCTCCCGCCCGGTGATCCGCCGGAAGGCCTCGACGTAGCGGTCGAGCGTGCCTCGCACGACGTCCTGCGGCAGCTCCGGAGGCGGCGACTCCTTGTCCCAGCCGGACTCGTCGAGCCAGTTGCGCACGAACTGCTTGTCGAAGGAGACGGGCTCCTCTCCCGGCAGCCAGTGCGCGACGTCCCAGTAGCGTGAAGAGTCGGGGGTCAGCACCTCGTCGATCAGCAGCAGCTCGCCGGTGCCCGGGGCGTGGCCGAGCTCGAACTTGGTGTCGGCGAGGATCAGGTCGCGCTCGGCGGCGTGAGCGGCGCCGGCGCTGTAGAGGGCCAGGGTGAGGTCGCGCAGGGAGGTGGCGAGCTGCGGCCCCACGGCGCGTTCGAGGGTCGCGAAGTCGACGTTCTCGTCGTGCCCCTGCTCGGCCTTGGTCGCCGGGGTGAAGATCGGCTCGGGGAGGCGGCTGGCCCGTTCGAGGCCAGCCGGCAGGGGTATGCCGCAGACGGCGCCGCCCTGGACGTACTCCCGGTAGCCGCTGCCCGCGAGGAAGCCGCGCGCCACGCACTCGAAGGGAACGACCCGCGCCTTGCGGGTCAGGACGGCGCGGCCCCGTAGAGCCTCCCGGTGCGGCGCCAGCAGGGCGGGGAAGTCCTCCGGCTCGACGGCCAGCAGGTGGTTGGGAGAGAGGTCCGCCAGGCGGCCGAACCAGAAGTTGGAGAGCTGGTTGAGGATCTTGCCCTTGCCCGGTATGCCCGGCCGCAGCACGTGGTCGTACGCCGACAGCCGGTCGCTGGCGACGATCAGCAGCGTCTCGCCGATTCCCGCGGCTTCCAGGTCATACACGTCCCGGACTTTGCCCCGCCGTGGCGGCGGCAGACCCGGGAGATCGCTTTGCCAGGTAACCTCGGTCATATCAATTCCTCCCATCGAATTGCCCGCTCGACCTCACCCCAACCCCTCTCCTTCAGGAGAGGGGCTTTCTTGTCTTCATTCCCCCTCTCCTTCAGGAGAGGGGGCCAGGGGGTGAGGTCGCGCTGCGATGATCTTCCGAAAAGCTCTTCCTCAAACCCGCCCCATGGCGCTGGCGAACTCGCGCTCCACCGCCGTCGCCAGGCTCTCACCCTCGATCGGGGTCAGCGAGGCGGGCTCGAACGCCGCTGCGTCCACGATCTCATAGACCGCCAGCTTCTCGAGCCCCTTGAGATGGGCGAGCCCGAGCTTGCGGATACCCACGGGAAGCAGCTCGCCGGCGTCCTGCAGCGACAGCACGACGTAGGAGCGGTCGCCTTCGCTGCCGCGGCAGAGCGGGCCGCCGCCCGAGCTCGTGGTCGAGCTGGGCGATGAAGGCGTGGGTCGCCACCAGGCCGTTGTTGTGCAGGGTGCCGTTGCGGTTGATGTAGGCGTAGAACCGGCGCGACTCCTCGCGCTTGTCCACCACGTCCAGGTTCTGGTGCATGAGCGGGGAAAAAAACCGGTGGACGGTGGCCTCGGGGTAGCCCTGGTTGATGAGCATGGTTTTCACCTCGTCGATCTCCTGGGTCGCCTTGCCGGTGGTCAGGCGCGACAGCTCGACGAGGCCGGGACCGAAGAACTCGTAGCGCTCGCCGCCGTCCTCGGGCTGGCCCATGGGGATGAGGCGGTAGGGGCCGAAGTTCAGGGCGATGCGCATGCCGCGGTCGAAAGGCAGCCCGTCGCGCACCGCCTGCACGTAGTAGCGCTGGAGGTGAATCGAGCAGAGGAGCAGGTTGGTCGCCTCGCGGCTGGAGAAGAAGGCGCCGTCGCCCAGGTACTTCTCGAGCTTGGCGCGATGGGAGAGGGCGAGGCGGTTGATGCGCCGCTGGAAGCGAAACATGGAGAGGAAGGCGTCTTCCTGGCTGTCGCTGCCGGAGCGGTGGAGCATCGAGAGGGTCTGCGAAAAATCGCTGATGTCGTAGATCATGCCGTAGCGTTGAACTCGCGGATCGACGACCCAGGGCGCCGCGAAGTCGAGCGGCCGGGTGGCGGAGGAGAGGCGCAGCTCGCCTCCCGGCACGCTCCTGCCCGGGGAAAGCTCGCGGGCGAGCATCCGGCCGTCGCTCATGTCGATGAGGACCAGCAGCCGGCGCAGGGCGCCGACCAGCTCGAACTCCTTGAGCTTGAGGAGCAGGTTCTCCCACACCTGTACCAGCGGGGGAGGCAGCAGGCTCGCGCCGTCGTATTCCTGGAGAGTCGCGAGATAGGAGACGTAGCCGGGACGGTTGAGAAGGTCGCGGGCGCTGTGCCGGGGATCGATACGGAGATCATTGTGCAGGTCGCTGCGCAGCAGATGGGTGGCGAGGGAGCGCAGGACGGGGTTGACGGTGAGCTGGTGAAGGTGCCAGCGCGCCAGATCCTCGAAGCGCCGCCGCAGGTCGCGGCCGTCGATGCCGAGGGAGCCGTTGAAGTAGCTGCCGAGCTCGGCGAGATCACGGCCGATGCGATCCTCGGTGAACAGCAGGACGTTGTCCCGCATCTTGGTCAGCAGCCGCGGGAAGAGCTCCTCCTCGGCTTCCTCCGTGGCGCCCGCCAGCCGCTGCACCAGGTCGTAGCTGATCGTCAGGATGCGGTCGACGTAGCGGTCGAGGATGCGGTACTTGATGGCGTCGCCGTGCCGGCGCCCGACCTCGCTGTCGAGCCGCAGGATGTGCCGGGGGACCTCTTTGAGGAGCCGCGCCACGTCGAGCGAATGCTGGAGCCAGAAGATGGCGGGGTACTGGCGGCCGTAGCTCGAGATGGTGGCGTTCTCGATGGCGCGGGAGAACAGGGCGACGTAGCGGTCCCAGGCGTGGGTATAGGCGTTGACGTCGTGCTCACCCCGGCGCAGGCCGGCGACCTGGACGGCTTCCTCGACCTCGATGCAGCGGCCCAGAGCGCTGCGCAGCTCGTGCATTCCCGCAGACAGCAGGACCGGAAAGCCTTGCAGGGGAGTCGCGCTTTCGTCCTCCAGGAAGACCGGCCGCGGCATCGGCAGCACCCGCTGGAAGTCGGGCATCAGGTGGCGCACCTCCTCCGCATCGGGGCGCAGGAAGTTGAACGGACCCTGCAGCATCTGAAGGAACGAACTGGGGTTCATGCTCGGGGCTCGCGGACGGCCTTCTTCAAAATTGGAAAAGGAACGATTACGTATACCATACGGCCACAGCTTCGTCGCGCTCCGGCGCCTCGCCGCTCGGGGTTCACCGCTGTCCGGGCGAGGACGGATGCGCCTGCTAAACTCGGAACGCCGGAGTCTATTCCAGGATCGAGGAGAAGACCGCATGGGGGATCTGGCAGTCATTCACGTCGTCGCCGCGGCGAAGCCGGAGGCCGACCTTCTGGCGGTGGGGTGCTTCGAAGGGGAAGCTCCGGCGGTGGACGGCTTGGAGGAGGGGAGCCGGCGGGCGGTGGAGCGCCTGGCTGCCCGCGGCGGCTGGAAGGGCAAGGAGGAGCAACTGGCGCAGACCGAGGCCGATCCCGGCGGCCCGATCGTCTCGCTCTACGGGCTGGGTCCGAAGGAGGAGATCACCTATCCGAAGCTGGCGCGCTGGCTCTGCCGCGCCGCCGAGGACGCCCGCCAGGCCGAAGCGCGGCGCCTCACCGTGGTCTTGCCGCCGCACGACGAAACCTCCGGCCGCGCCGCCGGCCGCGTGCTGCGCGCGCTGGCGCTGTCGGTCTATCGCTTCGACCGCTACCAGACCGAGGCCGACAAAGGCGGCCGGATCGAGCAGCTCGCCGCGGTGCCGCCGGCGGGACAGGAAGCCGCCTATCGCGAGGCCTTGCCCGACGTCGTGGCGGTGGCGGAGGCCGTGGCCTTCGCGCGCGACCTCGCCAACGCGCCGGCCAACGAAGCCCATCCGGCCTGGATGGAGGAGCGCGCTCGGGAGCTCGCCGAGAGCCGGGGTCTGGAGCTGACCGTGCTCGGCGCCGACGAGCTCGCAGCCCGGGGGATGGGCGGCCTGCTGGCGGTGGGCTCGGGATCCGCCCACGAGCCGCGGCTGGTGCGCCTGCAGTGGGGCAAGACCGGTCCTCACGTCGCCCTGGTGGGCAAGGGCGTGACCTTCGACACCGGCGGCATCTCGATCAAGCCCGCCGCCGACATGGACGAGATGAAGTACGACAAGGGCGGCGCCTGCGCCGTGCTCGCGGTCGCCCGGGCGGTGGCGGACCTCGAGCTGCCGGTGCGCCTCTCGGTCTACGCGCCCATCGCCGAGAACATGCTGGGCGCCAGCGCCTACCGGCCGAGCGACATCGTGCGCTGCTACAACGGCAAGACGGTGGAGATCACCAACACCGACGCCGAGGGCCGGATGATCCTGGCCGACGCCATGGCCTGGGCCGCCGAGGAGCGGCCGGACGCACTGCTGGAGCTCTCGACCCTGACCGGCGCCTGCGTGGTGGCCCTGGGGCATCAGGCGGCGGGCCTCTTCACTCCCGACGACGGGCTGGCCGGCGAGCTGATCGCCGCGGCCGAGGAGGACGGCGAGCGCCTCTGGCGGCTCCCCCTTTACCCCGAGTTCCTGGAGGAGATGAAGGGCACGCACGCCGACCTGCGCAATTCCGCCGGCCGCTGGGGGGGTGCGGGCCTCGCGGCGGCCTTCCTGTCGCAGTTCGTGGGCGAGGTGAAGCGCTGGGCACATCTGGACATCGCCGGGGTGGCCAACGTCAGGACCGATCAAGGCTACATCTCTCCCGGCGCCACCGGCTTCGGCGTGGCCACGACGGTGAGCTGGCTTCGCCGCCTCGCCGGATAGGTATGGAGCAGACCGCCCCTGCCCGGCGCTTCCGCACCGGGCTATCGAAACGTCGCTTCTCCGAAGCGAATCGCCCTCTGGGCGACGTCACTTTAGCCCGGTGCGGAAGCGCCGGGCGAGAGGCGGCGCATTAACCGCCTATGCCCGAGACCGGCCATTCCGTTCTCCTCGAAGTCCAGGATCTCGAGGTCTCCTTTCCCGCGGGCGGCGAGTGGACGCCTGTGGTATGCGGCATCTCGCTGGCGGTGGGACGCGGCGAGATCGTCGGCCTGGTCGGGGAGTCCGGCTCCGGCAAGAGCCTCACCGCCCTCTCGGTGCTCGGCCTGGTGCCGCCGCCGGGGCGCGTGACCGGTGGCCGCGTGCTGCTGGACGATGTCCGCGGGCGGGGCGGGCGGACGGACCTGCTGACGCTGACGCCGCGCGAAATGCGCCAGGTGCGCGGCGGCCGGATCGGCATGGTGTTCCAGGAGCCGGCGACGGCGCTCAATCCGGTCTACACGATCGGGTTCCAGGTCGCCGAGGCGGTGCGGGCCCACCGCCGGATCTCACGGCGGGCGGCGTTCGTCGAGGCGGCCGCGCCTGCTCGACCGGGTGGCCCTGGCGGACGCCGGCCGGCGTCTGGACGACTACCCGCACCAGCTCTCGGGCGGCCAGCGCCAGCGGGTCATGATCGCCGTGGCGCTGGCCGGCGGGCCGGATCTGCTGCTGGCCGACGAGCCGACGACGGCGCTCGACGTGACGCTCCAGGCGCAGATCCTCGATCTGCTTGCGGGGCCTGCAGGCGGACCTCGGCCTTTCGGTGCTGCTGATCACTCACGATCTGGGGGTGGTGGCCGAGACCTGCGACCGCGTGGTGGTGATGCACGCCGGCCGGGTGGTGGAGGAGGCGGCGGTGGGGACACTGTTTCGCGCTCCGGTCCACTCCTATACCCGCGAGCTGCTGGCGGCCGTGCCGCGGCTGGAGCCCTCACCTCCCCGGCCCTCCTCTCCCGCCCCCTCCCTTCCCCCCTCACCGGGAGAGGAGGGAGAAAAGCAAAGACAAGCTCTTAAAAGCCCCCTCTCTCCCGGTGAGGGGGGAAGGGAGGGGGCGGGAGAGAGGGGGTTGGAAGTGTGAGGGGCCGGGCGGCAGGGGAGGATTCGCTGCTCGAGATCCAGGGTCTGCGCAAGGAGTATCCGGTGCGGCGCGGGTTTCTCCGCCGCCGCCAGGGTACCCTGCACGCTCTCGCCGGCGTGGATCTGACGGTGGCGCGCGGCGAGTGCCTGGCGCTGGTGGGGGAGTCGGGCAGCGGCAAGACGACGCTCGGCCGCTGCGCGGTGCGGCTGATCGAGCCGACCGGCGGCCGGATCTTCTTCGGCGGCGAGGATCTGCTGCGCTTTCGGGGGATGCGCTGCGCCGCCGCCGCCGCCGCTTCCAGATGGTGTTCCAGGACCCTTACGGCTCGCTCGACCCCCGACAGCGTGTAGGATCGATCGTCGGTGAGCCGCTGGAGGTCCATACGGACCTGGACCGTCCCGCCCGCGCGGCGCGGGTGGCCGAGCTGCTGGCGACCGTGGGGCTGGCGCCGGAGCTCGCCGGCCGCTATCCGCACGAGCTGTCCGGCGGTCAGCGGCAGCGGGTGGGCATCGCGCGGGCGCTGGCGCCGGAGCCGGAGCTGCTGGTGGCGGACGAGCCGGTGTCGTCGCTCGACGTCTCGATCCGCGGCCAGATCCTCGATCTGCTGGCCGGGCTGCGTGAGCGGTTGGGGTTGGCGATGCTGCTGATCTCCCACGACATGGCGGCGGTGGAGCGGCTCGCGGACCGGGTGGCGGTGATGTATCTGGGACGGATCGTGGAGCTGGCGCCGCGCGCGGCGCTGTTCCGGCGGCCGCTTCACCCCTATACGGCGAGCCTGCTGTCGGCGGTGCCGGTGGCGGATCCCGAGCGGCGGCGAATCCGGATCGCCTTGCCGGGGGAGCCGCCGAGCCCGCACGCGCCGCCTGCCGGGTGTCCGTTTCATCCGCGCTGCCCCGTCGCCCGGCCGCGCTGCGCGGCCGAACGGCCGCCGCTGGCGGCGATCGAGGAAGCGGGGGAATGGGAAGGTCTCGCCGCTTGCTTCTATCCGGGGGAGCTGCCCGGACCGGCGGTAAGGAATGGGCAGGGGACGACGTAGAGCGCTTGAGAACTTTTGCGCGGCCGGCCCGTACATCTCGGGCGAGGGATGACACCTGGGGCCGCGACGTGTGCACGTAGTCATCCTTAGAGGGGTCATTATGAGGAGAACGTTGAGGAGAACGCTGAGGAGAACGTCTTTGCGATCCAATCCATGGCAGTACACGGGAGCGCTTCTGGTCCTGGCCTGGCTGGCTGCGGGCACGGCGGCAGGGGCCGCAGAGGTCCGCATCAACACCAATGCGGCGCGGCCGGCGGCGGAGGCGCCCGCACTCGAGACGAAGGACGGCGCGGTGCAGCTTTCGCTCGAGCGGGCGATCGAGATCGCCCTGCAGCAGAACCTCGGCCTCGTCATCGAGCGCTACACCCGCACACAGCAGCGCCTGGGGCTCACCCAGAGCCTGGGGATCTACGATCTGCTGGCCAACGCCGACGCCTCGGCGAGCGACAACAAGTCGGCCACCCTGTCGGCGATCGAGGCCTCGGCGTCGAACCGGCAGGCAGCCAATTTCAGCTTTACCCAGCTCATCCCGACCGGCGGCTCCGTGTCCTTCGGCTGGGGCAACACCCGCACCGAATCCAACGCCCAGATTTTCCAGACGCCGAGCTTTTATGATTCGGGTGCCACCTTCTCCTTCAGCCAACCGCTGCTGCGCGACTTCGGCCGGCTGGCCACCGAGCGGGGCATCCTGGTGGCGCGGACCAACAACCAGGTCAGCCGCCAGGAGTTCGAGCGGCAGGTGACGACGATCCTCCAGCAGGTGGAGGACGCCTACTGGAGCCTGGTGGGCGCCCGCCAGCAGCTCGTGGTGGCGCAGGAGAGCCTGGGGCTCGCCCGCGAGCTGCACGACCGCAATCGCATCCAGGTGGAGGTGGGCACCATGGCTCCCCTCGAGATGGTGCAGAGCGAGGCCGCCATCGCCAGCCGCGAGGAGGACATCATTCGCGCCACCGCCAACATCGGTGACGCCGAGGACGTGCTTCGCCAGTTGCTGAACCTGCCCGCCGGCGAGCTGTGGGAGAGAGCCATCCTGCCGACCACCCCGCCGGAGACGGAGCGAGTCGCGATCGACGTCGACGAGGCGATCGCCACCGCCTACGCGGAGCGTCCGGAGCTGCGCACGGAGGAGCTGCGGCTGGCGCAGGCCCGGCTCGACGCCGAGTACTTCCGCCACCAGTTGAAGCCGACGCTCGATCTCAACCTCGACTACGGCTTCTCCGGCGTCGGGCTCGGCTTCAACGACGCCTTGAGCCAGGTCACGGGGCTCGATTTCCGCGGCTGGAGCGCCCAGCTCCTGTTCGCCTACCCGCTCCAGAACCGCTCGGCGCGGGCGCAGAGCGCCATCGCCAACCTGGACGTCGAACGCGTCGAGACGCTGCTCGATCAGCAGAAGACGACGATCGCCACCGAGGTCCGGCGGGCGGCCCGCTCCGTGGTGACGGCGGCCAAGCAGATCGAGGCCGCGCGCATCTCGCGCGAGTTCCAGGAGAAGAACCTGGACGCCGAGCGCAAACGCTACGAGAACGGCATGTCCACCAGCTTCCAGATCACCCAGATCCAGGAGGACGTGACCCAGGCCCGCAGCAACGAGGTGACGGCGACGATCGCCTATCGCACCGCCCTCGCGGAGTACTATCGCGCCATCGGCCGGCTGCTGGAGCAGCAAGGGGTGGCCATCGACGATCCCGAGGAGCCGGACTACGCTTCGCAGCGCTTCGGCTTCCGCCGCGAGCCCCTGCCCGGGGAAAAGCCGGGGGAGAAATAGCCATGGAGAATTCCAGTTTCGGGCGCCTGATCGGCGTCCTGGTGGCGCCGGGCAAGACCTTCCGCTCGATCGCCGAGCGGCCCACCTGGCTGGTGGCGCTGCTGGTGCTGATGCTCGTCCACGGTGCGGTGTGGTTCCTGGCGGGAACGAGGATCGACTACCGCGACACGATCACCGAGAGCGTGCGCCAGTCCGGGCGCGACGTCCCTGCGGCGCAGTTGGAGCCGCAGATCGAGATTCATGGAGAAGGCTGGGGCCTACATCTACGGCCTTTCGGTTCCGGCCATGATCGTGTTTTTTTCGCTGATTGCGGCGTTGATGTACTGGCTGGCCTTCAAGCTGTTGGGGAGCGACTTGAGCTACAAGGCGAGCCTGTCGGTGAACCTGCACGCCGCCATGCCGTCGGCGATCGCCTCGCTGCTCAGCCTGCCGGTCATCCTGGGCAAGGAGTCGCTCGGTTACGACGACGTCAAGACCGGCACCTTCCTGGCGTCCAACCTGGCTTTCCTGGCCCCGGAAGACAGCCCCGCCTGGGTCGCAGCGGCCCTCGGCAGCCTCGACTTCTTCGCGTTGTGGAGCCTGGTCCTCGCCATCATCGGATACCGGGAGGCGGCTCGTGTCTCGCCGAAGGCCGCCGCGGTGACGGTGACCGTGATCTGGCTGCTCTTCGTCGGCCTCCGGGTCGGCTGGGCCGCCCTCTTCGGTTGAGCTGAAGGAGCCCGCCTTGAAGAAAAAGATCCTGATCGGGGCGCTCGTCGTCGTGGTGCTGGGCGGTCATCGTCTTCGCCAGCGTCCGCGCCAAGGGCGGGAGAAGGGCGCCAAGGTCTACGCCGAGGCGGCGGAGCAGCGCGACGTGGCGCAGGTGGTCAAGACCAGCGGCGAGCTGCGAGCCGCGCATCAAGGTCAACATCTCGGCCCACGTCGTCGGCAAGATCGAGCAAGCTGTACGTCGACGAGGGCCAGTGGATCGAGAAGGGGCAGCCGTTCCTGCGCCTCGAGCAGCAGGCGTTCATCGCCGAGCGCGACCAGTGGGCGGCCCAGCTGCGCAGCGCCCAGACCTCCGTGCAGCAGGCCCAGGTCTCGCTCGCCGACAGCCGCAACAAGCTCAGCCGCGCCGAGCGGCTGCAGACGGAGGGGATCTCCTCCCGCGAGCAGCTCGAGGCGGCGCAGCTCGCGGAGACCTCCGCCCGCCTGCGCCTCGAGGAGTCGCGCGAAGCCGTCCGCCAGACGCAGGCCAACCTCGCCAAGGCCCAGGACGACCTGACGAAGACCACGGTCTACGCCCCGCTGACCGGCCGCGTCATCGCCCTCAACGCCAAGGAGGGGGAGGTCGTCGTCTCCGGCACCATGAACAACCCGGGCTCGGTGATCGGCACGATCGCCGACATGTCGGAGATCCTGGCCGAGGTGGACGTGGACGAGACGGAGATCGTCAACGTCAAGGTCGGTCAGGAGGCGGTGCTCAAGGTCGACGCGCTGCCCGGCAAGGAGTACCGCGGCAAGGTGGTGGAGATCGGCAGCTCCGGCTTCAACCGCCCGCAGCAGCCGGACGTGACCTTCTTCAAGGTCAAGGTCCTGCTCGACCAGCCCGGCCCGGACCTGCGGGCCAAGATGTCGGTCCGCGCCGAGATCCATACCGCCGCCCACGCGAAGGCCCTGGCGGTTCCGATCCAGGCGGTGGTGGACCGTCCGCCGCTCGCCCAGGCCGGCAGCGCGCGCCGGCGGCAAGGATGAGGAGATCAAAGTCGTTTTCGTGATCGCGGACGGCAAGGCGCGGCAGCGGCCGGTCCAGACCGGGCTCTCGGACGAGACGCACGTCGAGGTGACTCGGCGGCCTCAAGCGCGGGCGAGAAGGTCGTCACCGGCCCCTATCGGACGCTCAAGGACCTCAAGGACGGCGACGCCGTCCGCGTCAGCCAGACGAGCGAGGACGAAGACCGCGAGGGACGCAAGGGAGAATCCAGCTCCGCGGACGAGGACGACGAGGAGGAATGATGGCGCTGATCGAGCTGACGCGACATCCAGAAGGTCTACGACATGGGGGCGGAGAAGGTCCACGCCCTCAACGGCGTCGACCTGATGGTGGAGCAGGGGGAGTACGTGGCGATCATGGGCTCGTCGGGCAGCGGCAAGTCGACGCTGATGAACCTCATCGGCTGCCTCGACACGCCGAGCTCCGGCAGCTACGTCCTCAACGGCGTGGCCGTCCAGGAGCTCGACGACACCCAGCTCGCGGGCATCCGCAACAAGGAGATCGGCTTCGTCTTCCAGACCTTCAACCTGCTCGCCCGCACCGACGCCCTGCACAACGTCGAGCTGCCGCTGATCTATGCCGGGCTGTCGCGCTCCGAGCGGCGCGAGCGGGCCCGCCGGGCGCTGGAGAAGGTGGGGCTCGGCGACCCGCATGCACCACCAGCCCAACGAGCTGTCGGGCGGCCAGCGCCAGCGGGTCGCCATCGCCCGCGCCCTGGTCAACGATCCGTCCATCCTGCTCGCCGACGAGCCGACGGGCAACCTCGACTCGGCCACCTCGCAGGAGATCATGGAGCTGTTCGACGAGCTGCACCAGGGCGGCAACACCGTGGTGCTGGTCACCCACGAGCCGGACATCGCGGCCCACGCCTGGCGCCAGGTGATCCTGCGCGACGGCAAGGTCATCTCCGACCAGCCCACGGCGCGGGCCGAGGCGGCGGTGTCGGCGCCCGTTTCCTGAGGAGCTCTGCAATGGCTTCGGATCTGTTCTTGGCCTCCCGACCTCACCCCAACCCCTCTCCTGAAGGAGAGGGGCTTGAAGAGCGCTCTTTTCTCCCCTCTCCTTCAGGAGAGGGGCCGGGGGTGAGGTCGAACGGGCAACCAGGCGGCATTCTTTAGGCGAACCCCCCATGGTCTTCCTCGAGAATTTCCGCATCGCCGTCGCGGCGCTACGCGCCAACCTGATGCGCTCGATCCTGACCACGCTCGGGATCATCATCGGCGTCGCCGCCGTGATCGCCGTGGTCTCGATCGTCCAGGGGCTGCAGTTCACCATCACCAACCAGCTCCAGGGGGTGGGAGCCACCTTCGTCGTCGTCACGCCGGAGACCGAGCGCGACTTCCCCGGCATGGTCGCCCGGCAGGTGAAGCTGACCTACGACGACGGGCAGGCGATCGAGGAGAGGATCCCCGGCGTCAGGATGCTCACCCCGGCCATCTTCGGCCGCGCCACGCTCAAGTACCGGGACCGCAAGCACACCCCGGCGGCGGTCATCGGGGTCAACGAGAACTGGCAGGACGTCAACAACCACACGGTGGACCGGGGCCGCTTCTTCTCCCGGGTCGATACCGAGAACCGGCGCAAGGTGGTGGTGATCGGCGAAGAGGTGATCGACGAGCTGAACCTCGGTCCGCAACCCCTCGGCAAGGAGATCTACATCGACGCGTACCCGGCCACCGTCATCGGAGTCATGGAGAAGAAGGGACAGAGCCTCGGGATGAACGTCGACGACCTGGTCTTCATCCCCTTCGACTCGGCCCTCACCCTGTTCGGGCGCAACGCCGGCGACCAGGTGCAACTGCGGCTGCAGGCCGAGGCCGCCGGGATGGTGGAGCAGGTCAAGGACGGCATCACGCGGCTCCTCCGCCAGCGCCACCGGCTGCCTTCGGGTCAGCCCGACGACTTCGAGATCCAGACCCAGGACGAGATCCTGGAGACGGTCAACACCATCCTCGGCAGCGTCACGGCCGTGGTCGGCGGGGTGGTCGGCATCGCCCTGCTGGTAGGCGGCATCGGCATCATGAACATCATGCTGGTCTCGGTGACGGAGCGCACGCGCGAGATCGGCGTGCGCAAGGCCGTGGGAGCGCGCCGGCAGGACGTGCTCCTGCAGTTCCTGATCGAGGCGATCACCCTGTCGCTGATCGGCGGCGGCATCGGCCTCGGCATCGGCTATGGGCTGGGAACGCTGGCCGCCAACATGATTCCGGATTTCCCGCCCGCCCACGTCCCCCTGTGGGCGGTGGTCCTCGCCTTCGGCTTCTCGGCCGGGGTGGGCATTTTCTTCGGCATCTATCCGGCGGCCAAGGCGTCGCGGCTCGATCCCATCGAGGCGCTGCGGTACGAGTAGGCCCTCCCCCCTGGCCCTCTCCCGTCCTTTCCTTCCCCCCGCCCGAACCCTCACCCCCTGGGGGCCAGGGGGTGAGGGTTCGGGCGGGGGCGAGACGGCCGGGGAGACAGAATCCGGGAGGGGTTGGTGCCGGAGAGGAGAGTCGAACTCCTATGCCCTTGCGGGCGGCGGATTTTGAGTCCGCTGCGTCTGCCATTCCGCCACTCCGGCCGAACGCGGGAAGGCAATCGTAGGGTCTGCCCTCGCGGGTGTCAACCGGCTTTCTGTCAAGAACTTACGCCTCTGTGACACCCCTGTGACAGCGCCCCCGGGAACGGCCCGGGTTGACGCGGGGGCCGGTTCCGGTGTATAACAAGCGGCGTAAGAGGAAGTCCCTCAGCGACTTACTCACCGCAACACCATTCATCTGCATCTATCTAAGGGGGTCCGGCGTGACATTTAAGGTCGGTCAAAAGGTGGTTTACCCCAACCACGGCGTCACCTTGGTCGAGAAGATCGAGCCCGGTCATATCGATGGGGTCGAGCAGATGTATTTTCATCTTCGTCTGCTCGCCAACAACTCCAAGGTCATGGTGCCGAAGTCGAACCTCGAGCTGGTGGGGCTGCGCCCACTCTGCCACACCCGCGAGGTTCGCGCCCTGTTCGAGATCCTCGAGAACGGCAACATCGACACCTACAAGGACTGGAAGGGGCGGTACAAGCAGAACCTCGACAAGATGAAGACCGGGCGGCTGACGGACGTGGCGGAGGTGCTGAAAAATCTGCGTCTCGTCTCGCAGCGCAAGAGCCTCTCCTTCCGCGAGAAGAAGATGTACGAGCGCGCCAAGTACTTCATCGTCAGCGAGGTGGCTCACGTCAAGAGCATCAACGAGCGGGAGGCGGAGGAGCTCGTCGAACGGGCTCTGAACTCCAGCCTGGAGAAGCGGCAGCGGGCCAAGGCCGCGAGCTGATCTCCCGGTCCGTCCGAGTCGGGGAAGGCCGCTCTCCGGAGCGGCCTTTTCCCTTTTCAGGATCTCCAGGCCTACGGTCCTGCCCTCCGAAACCTCACCCCCCGGCCCCCTCTCCGTAACCGGAGAGGGGGAGAACAGCAAGAAAGACAGATGTGTTCCTCCCCCTCTCCCGTCAGGGAGAGGGGGCAGGGGGGTGAGGTTTCGGAGGGCAGGACCGGGGTAGTCCACGAGCCAACTGAACCACTACCGAGGGTTCGGGCGAGGAAGCCGTCCGACCCTGTTAGAATCCGCACTTCCATGGTCCGCCATCGCGCAGGGTTGATCGCCGTTCTCCTGCTGCTCTCCGGAGCGGCGGCAGCCCAGGATCCCGCCGCGGTGACCGCGAGCTCCGTGCCGCCGCCGGTCCAGGCGGAGCTGCGGCTGGAGCGCCGCCTCCTGGCCCTCGACCTGGTGAGCTTCAAGGCGGCCCGGGAGCGGGATCAACGTGCCCGGCAGGCGGTGGGCGAGGTTCTCGCTCGCCTCGACGAGGCGCTGGCCGGCGAGGCGGTGACCCTGGGTCTCCTGGAAGATCTTCAGGATGAGCTGGACACCGCCCGGGCGGCCGCCCGCATCGCCGAGGAACGGCTCAACGGCCAGCTCGCGCACATCCAGGAGCGGTTGCGGCGCATCGGTCTCATGGAGGGCGAAACCGGCAGCCCGGCCGCTATCGGCGATCCGCTCACCGGCCGCTGGCAGGTGACCATAACCCCCCAGAACCTGGCGGCCGTCTTCGACCTCCGCTTGAGCGGCACCGTGGTCAGCGGCTCCTACCAGGTCGCCGGCGGCGGCTCGGCGGGCTCGTTCCGCGGCACGTACACGGGGGGCAAGCTACGGCTGGAGCGCGTCGACGCCAGCGGGGGTTTTGACAGCGTGTGGGAGGGAACGGTCGCCGGCGGGCGGATCGTCGGGACGTGGATGTCCAACGAATTGGTGACGGGACAGCCCAACCGCGGGGGCTGGATCGCCGCCAGGGAAGGCGGGCCCTAGCTTTGAACAGAGACAATCTGCAGTACGTAACCGTAGGCATCCTCGTGGGCTTCATCTCCGGCTATCTGGTGAAGGACATCATGCTGACCCGTCAACCGCCTCGCCTGACTCCGGAGCTGCGCGCCCAGATCGCCCTCCCGGGAGAGGATCCTTCCGGAGCGGCGGGCGGCGGCACAGCGGAGGCGCCGGCGGACGCCCGCGCGGCGGACACGGCGAATCCCGGCATGGGCGGCGTGGCTCCCGGCGGCGGTCCCGCAATGGAAGAGATCCAGCAGCTCCGTGCCCATGTCGAACAGAACCCCAACGACGCCGACGCCGTGCTGCGGCTCGCCAACCTCAACTTCGACATCCGCAACTGGGCGCGGGCCCAGGAGCTCTATAACCACTACCTGGAGCTGCGCCCGGGAAGCCCGGACGTGCTGACGGACCTCGGCATCTCCTACCGGGAGACCCAGCAGTTCGACCTCGCGCTGGAGCGGTTCCGCCAGGCGCGGAAGCTGGCTCCCGAGTACTGGCAGTCCTACTTCAACGAGGTGGTGGTGCTGGCTTTCGACCTCGAGCGCTATGACGAGGCCGGCCCGCTTCTGCAGGAGCTGCAGCGCATGCAGCCCGGCAACCCCGAAGTTGCGAGGCTCGCCGATTCCGTGGCCCGCCAACGCAGCGCCGCCTGAGCCATGACCCGCCTGATCATCCTGGGCCTGCTGCTCGTCGTCCTCTGGCTGGCGCTGAGGAATTTCACCCTTCAGCTCAAGGCGGCCGTGTTCGGCCAGGCTCCCGCACGGCCGGACCCGCCGGCTCCTCCCGCCGTCACCGAGACCCTCATACGCTGCGCCCGTTGCGGTACCTACGTCGCCGCCTCCAGATCCTTGAAGGGAAGGGGGGACGGGGTTTTCTGCTCGGAGGCGTGCCGGGAATCCTAGGGCGTGCCCGCCCGGCGCTTCCGCACCGGGCTACCGAAACGTGGCTCCTCCGGAGTCACTCGCCCCATAGGGCGATGTCTCGATAGCCCGGTGCGGAAGCGCCGGGCTTGCTGGCCGGCACGCCGCCGATAATCCCCCATGCCCCACCTCCTCGCCGACGTCGCCGTTCCCCTGCCGCTGCCGGACCCGCTGGTCTACGAGGTGCCGGCCGCCTGGGCCGCTCAGGCGGCGCCGGGAGTGCGGGCTCGCGTGCTGGTGGGCAAGCGCCGGCTGACCGGCATGATCGTCGAGGTCCACCGCCGCCGGCCGGAAGGGGTGAGCCTGCGGCCGATCGTCGAGATCCTCGACCGCGAGCCGGTGCTCACCCCGGACCTCCTCGAGCTGGCCCGTTTCACCGCCGACTACTACATGACGCCTCTCGGCGAAGTCGTGCGCTCCATGCTGCCGGCCGACCTGCCGCCCTGGGGGGACCGCAAAGTATGGCTCACCGACGCCGGCGCCCTCGCCGTGCCGCGGAGCCCGGCCGAGGCGGCGGTGCTCGACGTCTTGCGCGAGAGCGGCAAGATGACCGTGGCCGAGCTGCAATCCCGCGTCGGGCTGCCGGAGCTGGATGCCGTTCTCGCCGGCCTCGGCGACGGAGGGCGGATCGGCGGCGAGGAGCACCGGGCCCGCTCGGCCCGCTACGTCAACGCCGTGGAGCTGGCCCCGGGCGACGTGTCGGACCATCTCGCCGCCGCCGGCCGTTCGCCGGCGGGGCGGGAGGTCGTGGAGTACCTGGCCGCCATCGGGCGGCCCGCCACCACAGCCGAGGTGGCGGCGGCCGTCGGCTGCACGCCGGCGGTGGTGCGCCGGCTGATCTCGCGCGGCGCGCTGCGGCAATTCACCCAGGTGGAACGCCTGTCTCTCGACCGCCACATGCTGGGGATTCCGGAGAAGGGCGCCGAGATCGTCCTGCGGGCAGACCAGGAGCACGCCCTGCGGCGGCTGACCGAGGCTCTCGACCGCCGGGTGTTCGCGCCGCTGCTCCTCCAGGGGATGACGGGCTCCGGGAAGACCGAAGTCTACCTGCGGGCGGCGGAGGCGGCGCTGGAGCGCGGACGCTCCGTGATCCTCCTGGTACCGGAGATCGCCCTGGTGCCCGCCCTGGCCCGCGCGGTGGAGCGTCGCTTCGGCGACGACCTGGCGATCCTCCATTCGCTGCTGGGCACCGGCGAGCGCCACCAGGAGTGGGAGCGGGTGCGCCGCGGCGAGGCCCGGGTGGTCCTGGGTCCCCGCTCGGCGCTGTTCGCGCCGCTCAAAAACCTCGGCCTCATCGTCATCGACGAAGAGCAGGACACCTCCTACAAACAGGAGACCGTCTCGCCGCGTTACAACGCCCGTGACCTCGCTCTGGTACGAAGCCGCAACGCCGGTGCCGCGGCTCTCCTGGTCTCCGCCACCCCGAGCCTCGAGAGCCGCTACAACGCCGCGCGGGGGAAGCTCGAGTCGCTGCAGCTCACCACGCGCGCCGGCCAGGGGAAGCTGCCCGAGGGCATCCTCGTGGACCTGCGCCAGGAAGGTATCCCGCGCCGGCCGGGCGAGGTGCATTTTTCCGCGCGCCTGCGCCAGGAGATCCTCCAGGCCCTGGCGGAAGACGATCAGGTCATCCTCCTGCGCAACCGCCGCGGCTACGCGCCGATCCTTCTCTGCCGGGCCTGTGGCGAGGACTTCCGTTGCCCGGACTGCGGTCTGCCGCGCACCTTCCATCGGCGGGACCGGCGGCTGGTCTGCCACTATTGCGGCTCCATGCTCCCGGCTCCCAAGCTCTGCTCCAACTGCAAGGAGGAGGCGCTGGAGGCCATCGGCGCCGGCACCGAGCGGGTGGAGGAGGACTTCAAGGAGCTGTTCCCCGGGGTGACCGTCGACGTGCTCGACCGCGACACCGCCCGCCGGCCGGGCGGCCTCGCCGCCGTGCTGGAGCGCTTCACCCGCGGCGAGGTGCAGGTGCTCATCGGCACCCAGATGGTCTCCAAGGGGCACCACTTTCCGCGGGTGGCGCTGACCGCCGTGCTGGCGGCGGACGCCTACCTGGGCTTTCCCGACTTTCGCGCCGTCGAGCGCACCTACAACCTCCTGGTGCAGGTGGCCGGCCGCGCCGGCAGGGGAGAGAAGCCCGGCCGGGTGGTGATCCAGACCTACCATCCGGACCACTACGCCATCCAGGCCGCCCTGCGGCAGGACGACGAGGGCTTCGCCCGCGAAGAGCTGCGCTTCCGGCGCGTCTTCCACTACCCGCCGTTCACGCGTCTGATCCAGCTCCTCGTCCGCGACAAGAACCGCGATCGCGCCTGGGCGTTGATCTCCAGCCTCGCCGCCGAGGCTCGGCGCGCATCCGCTCTCGCGCGGCGTGCGGCTCTCCGGCCCGGCTCCGGCGCCGCTCGAGCGCCTGCGCGGCGAGTGGCGCTTCCAGCTCCTGGCGCGTTCCGCCGACGGCCGCGGACTGCATCGGCTGATGGAAGAGGTGCTGCCGAAGAACCCGGCGTACGACCTGGTGATCGACGTGGATCCGCAGCAGCTCCTGTAGGCTGTGGAGTGAAGCCGATCCGTTGACATCAGATGCGTGATGCGGGAGGATATGCGGATGCGAACGACCCTCGATATCGACGACGACATCCTGCAGGCAGCCAAAGAGATCGCGGCGAGCAGGGCCACAACGGCGGGTCGGGTACTCTCCGACCTGGCACGTAAGGCCCTCGAGCCGAAGCGGGCTCCGAGCGTGCGCAACGGGGTTCCACTGTTGCCGCGCCGCCCGAAGGGGAGCCCGCGTCCGACCATGGCCCTGGTGAACAAGCTGCGGGACGAGGATTGAGGTTTGGTCGCCCTATTGGACGTCAATGTCCTGGTGGCGCTTTTCGATCCGGATCACGTCCATCACGAAGCCGCTCATGCCTGGTTCGCCGCTCATCGCGACGCCGGCTGGGCAACCTGTCCGTTGACGGAAAATGGCTTGATCCGCATCCTGTCGAATCCGGCGTACGGCGCTCTCGAGACGCCGTCCGCACTTGTCCGGCGTCTCGACGCATTCTGCGCGAGCGGCGGTCACGTGTTCTGGGCGGACGAGGTCTCCTTGCGAGACTCCGGCCTGTTCGAGCGCACCGCACCCGCAACACATCGACACGTGACCGACGTGTACTTGCTGGGTCTGGCACTACGGAAAGGCGGATGCCTTGCCACCTTCGATGGCAGAATTCCCTGGACGGCCATCGCTGGTGCAACCCGCAGCCACTTGGAGATCATTACTGCATGACCATAGCGGCGGCACGGCGCTCTGAATGCCGGCCTCGCGGCCTTCCCCCCACTGTGGGGCGATCTGTACAAGGGTGGGGGCGGTTGTTCCCCCAGGACAGGGGTATGACCATGCCACCCCTCACGGGGTTTGAATATGTTTTTTCCTCGCTTTCCCAGGGCTGACGCCCATCCTCTTACACACATCTCAGCGCTGGGATCGCGACGCCGGAGGTTGTGGCGGACCGGAGCGACATCGCCGCTTCGGAGACGCCCCGCCGTCCCCGTGGCCTGAGAAGGGTGTCGTAGACCGTCTGGGTCGTCTCTACGGTACCGTGTCGCGATGGCAAAGGATGACGATTGGGGGGGCATGGCGAAACGAAATCTCCAACGCCTCCGTAACCTCCCTCTCTGGCGGCGCCTCCGAGGTTCCGTAGAGACGACCCAGACAGTGTGCGTTAACGGTTCGAAGGCGCACAACGGCGGGTCGTCTCCGAGGCGGCAAGGCCGTTCCGATCTGCGTGCACCTCCGGCGTCGCGAGCCCCCAGCGCTGAGATGTGTATAAGAGGATGGGCTGACGCCCTGGGCTATGGGTATGCCGCCCTGGCGGGGCTGGCGGCGGTGCTCTTTTGCCCGCTTCTGAATGGCAGACACCTCTCGTTAGGATACGCGCTCAAATAAACGCCAGATTCGGATCGTCTCGGATGTACGCGAGTTGCTGTCCCAGATAAGGCAGAGAGGGAAGGCCATGCCATTCCCTGACGAGGTGGTAGGTGGGGGAAGTGAGCAGTTGCGTGGCATCGACCGCCTCACGCCAATCCGGACGGCGGATCTCCTCGATGGTCTCCCGCTCCGGAAGGAGGCCGAAGTCCCAGGCGGCACAGAGACGGGCGAGGAAATCGACCCGGTCTTCCAACGACTCTAGTTCCTCGGGAACCGCTGTATCTGGATAAAGGGCGCCGTCAATCCAAGAGGGCATGAAGGAATTCCTCTTTGAACCAGAACCGGACTCGTTCGGCTTCGGCTTTCTGACCTGGCTCAGCAATCCCTTCCAAAGGGCGGTGCCGGGAGATTCGCGCCAGATGCGTCTCCACAGCGAGACGCGCGCGGTGCGGATCAGTATCGCTGCCCGCCTTCTGTTGGCGCTGAGCCCATAGTCGCCAACACTCTAAGGGCGTCGCAAGGCCAGCCTGGCACAAGGCGTGGAGATCACGAAAATCCCGCGGGGCGCCACGCTCCACCAACGCGACCATTTTACTCGCTACCAGGTCCGGGAGCCTGTCGAGACCAACATCGGTCCAAGGGAGCGTGGTCGACGGTTCGAGTTGGGCGGAACGCGTTGCGATTTGAAAGCTGAAGACCGTCTTGCCCCCGCTCTTCAACACCAGACTTGCGACCTCACCCCAGTGCTTGGTCCGCACCTCGCCATAAGGCTGCAGGGCAGCTTCGATGGTGCGGAGGAGGCGGTCTCGATTCTCGTCTGTCGCGGAGGGGGACCACCAGGCATCGACGTCATGGGTGAATCGATAATCGAGGTAGTGCAGCAGGCCGAGGGCACCACCCACGGAGATGGTATGACCGAGTCCTGCGGCGGCGATGGCGGCCAGCGCTTTCTCGGCGTACCCGGACAGATGGGACGGACGGGTGGGCTTCGCCATGCCGTCTAGAATACCTTTGTGCGGAGCCTCCGATTTGACCACACGTCACTTTCAACAAATGCCGCCCTGGCGGGCTGGCGGCGGTGGCCTGCGGAGGATCGTGCCGAAATCCGCCGCGTTCGATCATCGTTATGGTTTCTTGAGCCGCTCCAGCTCCGCGCGGAGCCGGGCCAACTCGACCTCGGCGACCGCGGCGCGCTCTTCGGCGGCTCTCCGGGCTTCGACCGCGGTCCGGCGGGCCCGCTCCTCCGGAAGGTCCAGCGGACTCTGGCCGATCGTGGTGTCCAGAAGCCAGAAGGGTCTTCCCGTCGCTCTCCACACCGAAGAGGAAGCCTGTAGCTTCGGAGAGCAGCCGCCCTTCGGCATCGGGCTCGATCCTTCGATACCGTCCATCGGTTCCCAGCCGGTAGGCGGTCAGAACGAGACGGTCCTGCGTTTTCGGGGTCGGCATGTCGAGGATGAGGTACTCCGGGATTCCGGCCCGCTGGTAGATCTCGACCTTCTTCACATAATCGTTGGCCCGCACCTCGTCGTCGTCGGGCGAGGCGATCTCGATGATCAGGCAGGGACGGACGCCCTCCTTCCGGACGTCGAAGCTGCGACGGTGGGCTTTCTTGTCGCGGACCCCTCGAATGATCGCGATATCCGGGGAGGGACGCTGGAGGCCCGGGATTCCCCACAGCATCTTCACGTCCAACAACACCAGCACGTCGTCCCGGGATTCGTAGTGCCGCTGAAAGAGGTAGCCCAGCCGAACGAACCAGTCGCCATGTGGACCGCTCTGTGTCACCTGGTCTCCAAGCTCCGGATCGAGAAGGTCCTCGAGGGTCAGCGGGATATCCTGCTCGACCATTTCGCCATTGGGCAGGCGGACGCGCCGCCATCGCGATCCATAGCGGAAGGGATCGTCGCTGGGAGTGGGCTCCGGCTCCCGGTCGGCCGGCATCTTGCGGACAGGCTCGGCCATGGGGCGAGTATAGGAAGGTCTTTCGGTGACGGTCAAATGAGCTCCAGGCTTCCTCAAGGACCCAAAGGACAGCAAGGACTCCAAGGACGCGAAGTGAATGACATGTTTGCCGTCCTTGAAGGTCCTTGTCGTCCTTGGGGGTCCTCGCAAAGTCAGCGCCTACCCAAGGCGATGCTTTCAAAGCATACATCTCGCCTCGTTGACCTCAGTCCCTCGCTTTGTTACCTTGCCGGACGCATGGTGATCTCCGACTCCACCTTCGACGAGCCGCTGGTCGAGCTCCGTCGCCGAATCGAGGAGCTGGAGGGATTCCCGCCGGGGAGCGGCCAGGAGAAGGAGCTGGACCGCCTGCGCAGCACCCTGCGCAAGGAGACCGCCGAGATCTACGGCAACCTCAGCCGGTGGCAGCGCACCCTGGTGGCGCGCCACCAGGACCGCCCCTACACCCTCGAGTACGTCGAAGCCCTGATGACCGACTGGGTCGAGATCCACGGCGACCGGGGGTTTGCGCGACGACGCCGCCATCGTCGCCGGGCTCGCGGAGTTCCGGGGACGGAGCGTGGCGGTGATCGGCCACCAGAAGGGGCGCGACACCAAGGAGCGCATCTGGCGCAACTTCGGCCAGCCGCGGCCCGAGGGCTATCGCAAGGCGCTGCGGGTGATGAAGCTGGCGGAGCGCTTCCGGCTGCCCGTCCTGACGTTCGTCGACACCGCCGGCGCCTACCCCGGCCTCGACGCCGAGGAGCGCGGCCAGGCCGAGGCCATCGCCCGCAACCTGGTGGAGATGTCGGTGCTCGAGGTGCCGATCGTCGTCACCGTTACAGGCGAGGGAGGGAGCGGCGGCGCCTGGCGCTGGGGGTCGGCGACCGGGTATTCATCCTGGAGTACGCCACCTACTCGGTGATCTCGCCGGAGGGGTGCGCCGCCATCCTCTGGAAAGACCAGGAGAAGAAAGCCGAGGCCGCCGAGGCGATGAAGCTGACGGCGCCCGACCTCCTGGCCCTGGGGGTGGTGGACGAGATCATCCCGGAGCCGCCGGGCGGCGCCCACACCGATCCGGCCGCGACCTGCCGGCGGGTGGGGGACGTCATCGAACGGGCGCTCGCGGAGCTGCAGCGTCTCTCCACCACCGAGCTGATCGCCCAACGGTACCGGAAGTTTCGGGCCCTCGGAGCCTACGACGAGGGTTAACGCTCCTGTCCTCGCCCGCGGAGTGGGTGGCCGCGCCGGTGCCGCAGGCCGCCGCTGTCCTCGAAGGAGCGGGGCTGCAACCGTGGCTGGCGAGCCTGCTCGCCCGGCGAGGCGTCGTCGACCTCGCCGGGCGCCGAGCGCTTCCTCCGTCCCTCGCTCGACCAGCTCCACGACCCCTTCCTCCTCGCCGGCATGGAGGAGGCGGTGGACCGGCTGCTGGACGCCCGCGACCGCGGCGAGCGCGTGGCCATCGTCGGCGACTATGACGTGGACGGCATCACCGCGACCGCGCAGCTCCTGGCGGTGTTCAAGAAGTGCGGCCTGGAAAGCGCGGCCCCTGCTGCCGCACCGGCTGCGCGAGGGCTACGGCTTCCAGACCGTCCACGTGCGAGCGGGCGCGGGAGATGGGCTGCGGTCTGATCGTCACCGCCGACTGCGGCAGCTCCTCGGCCGCGGCGGTGGAGGCGGCGCTGGCGGCGGGGATCGGCGTCATCGTCACCGACCACCACCTGCCGGGTTGCGAGCTGCCGGAGGGCGCGCTGCACATCAACCCCCGCCAGGCGCGCTGCACCTATCCCTTCCCGGACCTGGCGGCGGCGGGCCTGGCGCTCAAGCTCTGCCTGGCCCTGGCGGCGCGGTGCGGCTTCGAGCTCGATCCGGCGCCCTTGCTGCGCATCGCCTGTCTCGGCACCATCGCGGACCTGGTGCCGCTCCACGGCGAGAACCGGGTGATCGCCGCCTTGGGGCTGATCGGCGCTGGGGGCCGCCCGGTCGCAGGGACTGAAGGCGCTGATCCGGCAGTCGGGCATGAAGCCGCCGTTCACCGCGGCGGACGTCGGCTTCCGCCTCGGGCCGCGCCTCAACGCCGCCGGCCGGCTGCGCCGATCCCGAACGGGCGCTCGAGCTGTTGATGAGCCGCGATCCGGCGCGGGCCTTCGCGCTGGCCCTGGAGCTGGACGGCTGGAACCGCGAGCGCCAGGCGGCGGAGAACCAGGTGGTGGAGGAGGCGCGGCGGCGCTTCGCCGAGCGTGCGGACGCTGCCGCCGATCCTGGTGGCGTGGAGCGAGAGCTGGCACAAGGGAGTGGTCGGGATCGCGGCCGGCCGGATCGCCAAGGATTTCCACCGCCCGACGGTGCTGCTGGCCGTCGAGGGCGAGGCTGCGACCGGCTCCGGCCGCAGCGTGCCGGGGCTCGAGCTGCACGCTTTCCTCGCCGCCTGGAAGGACCGCATGGACGCGCTTCGGCGGCCACTCGCAGGCGGTGGGGCTGACGGTCGCGACGCGAACGGCTGGAAGAGCTGCGGCGCGAGTGGGAGGAGGCGGGGGCCGCCTGGCCGGCCGGAGCTGCTCTGCCCGGCGCGTCGAGTACGAGCTGCACCTGCCGCCGCGGCAGGCCTCCGGCGAGCTGCTGGCGCAGCTCGCGACCCTGGAGCCTTTCGGCCAGGGCAATCCGCGGCCGCTGCTGCGCACCGGCCCTCTCGGTCTCCAGGGCGAGCCCCGGCCGTTCGGCAACGGCCACCTCTCGGCCCGCGCCCGCGGGCGAGGACGGCGCCACGGTGGAGCTGGTGGGATGGCGTTGGGCGGAGCGCGCGGGAAGTCTGCGCGGCCCTTTCGAGGTTCTCGCCTGTGTCGAGAGCGACTCGTATCTCGGCGGGCCCGTCCTGCGCCTGGTGGACAGCCGGCCGGTATGAGAGCTCCCTTGGGTCCTCACGGAATCGACCTCACCCCAAACCCCTCTCCTGAAGGAGAGGGGCTTTGAAGAGACCCGATTCATATTTTCTCCCCTCTCCTTCAGGAGAGGGGTCGGGGGTGAGGTCGCGCGGGCAAGGACGTTCCCTTTAAGATCCATCAACCATGGCACACAAGGCAAGATCCCCGGTCGCCGGACTCCGCAAGCTGTTGCTGGCGGCGCTGGTGCTCTGCGTGCTCGCGGTGGCGGGGCTGTTCGTCTTCGGACGGGCCGGTCTGAACCGGGAGCCGCCCTCGCGCGGCGAGCCGAAGGGCGGCAAGGGCATGACCCTGATCGGCGAGGATTTCGACTACACCTTCACGGAGAGGGAACGTCCGATCTTCCACATCCATGGCGAGAGCGTGAAGGCGGACCGCGAAGGCACGCTGTACCTCGACGGCGTGGGGCTGACCCTGTACGACCGGGAAGGTCAGGCCTACCACGTCGAAAGCCGCAAGGCGAGCTTCAACCGCGAGAGCAATGAAGGAACGCTCCAGGGCAACGTCTTCTCGAAGGGGCCGGCCGGCCTCGAGCTGCGTACCGCCCGGCTCGACCTGCGCCAGAAGGGGCAGCGGGTGGTCAGCCGGGGCGCGGCGGAGATCCGCTACGGCGGCAAGTACGTGGCGCACGCCGGCCGGTTGCAGTTCGACCTGGCGGACGAGGTGTACGTGCTGCAGGAGGGCGCCAAGGTCGAGAGCCTTCCCGGCGCCGCGACGCCGGTGTCCCTGACCTCCCAGCGGTTGGTCTACGAACGGCAGAAGCGCTGGATCCGGGTCGAGGGGGGAGCCAATCTGCGGCGCGGGCCCGACTGGATCGCGGCGCGCCGGATCTTCGCCAACCTCTCGGAGGACGAGGGCTCGCTCCGGTTCGTCCATGCCTTCTGGGACATCACGGGGGAGACGGGGGCCACCCTGCAGCCCTTGGGGACGGAGTCCGGAGCGCCCGAGCCGACGCGGGTCCGCTTCAGCGGCAAGGATCTCGCCGTGCTGCTGCAGCCGGAGGGCAACCAGGTGCGGCGGGTCGAGCTGGACGGCGCGCCGCAGGGCGCGCGGGCGAAGCTGGAGGCCGTCGGTCCCACCGTCGTGCGCACCTTGACGGCGATGCGGATCGAAGGGGTGCTGGCCCAGGGCGTGCTGAGCGGCGCCGACGCGTTCGGCGGCGTCGAGATCCGCGACCATTCGCGGCCGCCCGGCAAGCCGCCGGCCAACCGGCAGGCCAACGGCCAGCGGGCCTCGGCGACGTTCGGGGACGACGGGCAGCTCGCCACGGTGGACCTGAACCTCAACGTCACCTACCGCGACGGCCCGGTGACCGCCGGCGGCAACCGGGCCTCCCTGGACCTCGACGAGGGCCGCGGCGAGTTCTTCGGCGCCCCCGTGACCATCGTCAGCGACCGCGGCAAGATGGAGGCGCCGCGGGTGGTGTACAACACCGACCAGAAGATCGCCAACGCCCGCGGCGGCGTGCGGGCGGTCCTGGAGAAGGTGGAGGAGACCGCCCTGGAGGGGACGCCGCTCTCCGAAGGGGAGGGCCCGGTGCGCGTCGAATCGCGGGAGGCTTTCTGGCGGCAGCAGCCCTCGTCGTTTCTCTTCCGCGGCGACGTCCGCGCCTGGCGGGGCGACAACCTGCTGCTGACGGCCGAGCTGCGGGGCGACAAGGAGGCGGACCAGCTCGTCGGCAGCGGCGGCGTCAAGACCCTGTGGTTCCCCACCCCCGATCAGGCGGACAAGGCCGCGGGAGGCGCCGGCGGCCGCAAGGCAGCCGCCCCCGGACAGCGCAGCCCGATCCAGGTCCTGGCCAGCGATCTCAACTACCAGCAGAAGGCGGGCGTGCTCGTCTACACCGGCAACGTGCGGGTCGACCAGGAGGGGAAGACCCTGTCGTGCCAGCGGCTGGAGGTGGACCTCGACGAGGATCGCCAGGCCGAGACCATGACCTGCACCGGCGACACCAAGCTGAACGACCCCAAGGCGGGCCGGCGCGTCGAGGGGCAGCGGGCGGTCTATCACGTGGAGCAGCGGCAGGTGGACATCTTCGGCGACCCGGTGGTGATGCGCGACCGTGACGGCAACCAGGTGCGCGGCAAGCGGGCCGTCTACTTCATCGACGACGGCAGGGTGGAGGTCAAGGGCAGGGACGAGACCGCGGCGGCGCCGGGAGGCGGCCGGTGACGGCGCCGCAGAAGCTCTCGACCGTCAATCTGCGCAAGGTCTACCGCGGCCGGGCCGTGGTGCAGGACGTGTCGATCGAGGTCGGCCCGGGCGAGATCGTCGGCCTGCTCGGTCCCAACGGCGCCGGCAAGACGACCACCTTCTACATGGTGGTCGGACTGACGCCGCCCGACTCCGGCAGCGTCTTCCTGGGCGACGAGGACATCACCGAGCTGCCGATGTATCTGCGTGCCCAGCGCGGCATCAGCTACCTGCCGCAGGAGCCCTCGGTCTTCCGCCGCATGTCGGTGGAGGACAACCTGCGGGCGATCTTCGAGACGCTCGATCTCTCCCACGCCGAGCAGGAGCGGCGCATCGACCAGCTGATCGCCGACTTCGGCCTGTCGCGGGTGCGCAAGACCCGCGGCGCCCTGCTCTCCGGCGGCGAGCGCCGGCGGGTCGAGATCGCCCGCGCCCTGGTGATCAACCCGTGGTATATCCTTCTCGACGAGCCGTTCGCGGGAATCGACCCGATCGCCGTGCTCGACATCCAGGGTATCGTGCGGCACCTGAAGTCGATGGGCATCGGCATCCTGATCACCGACCATAACGTGCGGGAAACATTGAAAATAACGGACCGGGCCTATATCATCAACAACGGCGAAATCCTGCGCGCCGGCACCCCGCCGGAGCTTTCAACGGACCCGCAGGTCCGTAAGATCTATCTGGGAGAAGACTTCACCCTGTAGGGCTGGGCCGAATGGCGTTAGAGCAAAAACTTTCCCTGAAGCTGGCGCAGAAGCTGGTGATGACGCCTTCGCTGCAGCAGGCGATCAAGCTGCTGCAGATGACGCGCATGGAGCTCGAGACGCTCCTCACCCAGGAGCTGGTGGAGAATCCGGTCCTCGAGGAATCCACGGAGGTCGCCGAGGAGGAGCCGGCGCGCGAGGAGGAGCCGGCGCCGGAGGCCGCCCCGGCCAACGGCGAGGAGCTCGACCACGAGCAGTCGATGGAGAACATCGACCTCGACGCCTACTTCGGCGACTACTGGGAGGGCTCCGGGGCCTCCTCGATGATGGAGGAACGCGAGGAGCCCCCGATCGAGAACAGCCTCACCCGCGAGCCCGACCTCTACGACCACCTCCTCTGGCAGCTCCACATGGCGGAGGTGCACGCCCCGCCAGCGCGAGATCGCCGAGCTGATCATCGGCAACCTCAACCCCGACGGCTTCCTCATGGCCTCCCCGGAGGAGATCCGGGCGATGGGCGACCAGAACGGCGAGGAGCGCCATTACACGATCGAGGAGGTCGAGGAGGCGCTGCGGCTCGTGCGCAGCTTCGATCCGCCCGGCATCGCCTGCCTCGACCTGCGCGAGAGCCTGCTGCTGCAGATGGACATGCAGGGCATTCCGGAGGACGCGCTCGCCCGGCCGATGATCACCGAGGCCTGGGACCTCTTCCTGCGGCGGCAGTTCCCCGCGGTGGCGAAGAAGCTCGGCGTCGAGCTGGCGGAGCTGGAGGCGGCCCTCGAGCAGGTGCGCTCCCTGGAGACCCATCCCGGCCGGCGGTTCAACACCGATCGGCCGCACTACATCGAGCCGGACGTCTTCGTTCGCCAGGTCGGCGACGAGTACGTCATCCAGCTCAACGACGACGGGCTGCCCCGGCTGCGGGTCAGCCGCGCCTACCGCCGGATGCTGCAGACGATGCGCAGCGAGGGCCGGCAGTCCGAGGCGCAACAGTTCATCAAGGACAAGATCCGCTCGGCGGTCTGGCTGATCAAGAGCCTGGACCAGCGCCAGCGCACGATCTACAAGGTGGCGGCGTCGATCGTCCGCCAGCAGCGCGAGTTCCTCGACAAGGGGATCGAGCACCTGCGGCCGATGGTGCTGCGCGACGTGGCCGAGGACATCGGCATGCACGAGTCGACGGTCAGCCGCGTGGTGTCGAACAAGTACATCCACACCCAGCGCGGCCTGTTCCCGATGAAGTTCTTCTTCCACAGCGGCATCGACCGGGAGTACGGCGACAACATCTCCTCCCTGACCGTGAAGCGCAAGATCGAGCAGCTCATCCAGGCCGAGGACCCCAAACGCCCGCTCTCCGACAGCGAGCTGATGCGGATCCTCAACCGCGAGGGGATCCAGATCGCCCGCCGTACCGTGGCGAAGTACCGGGACGAGCTGAGCATCCCTTCGTCCACCGACCGGAAGCAGATCTTCTGAGCGCGACCACAGGGGGATGAGATGAAGACCGAGATCATCGGCCGCAACGTACAAGTCGACGACCGGCTGCGGAAGTTCGTGGAGAAAAAGCTGCCGAAGCTCGGCAGGTTCCTCGAGGAGCCGGTGGAGATCCGGGTGACCCTGGCGGCGGAGAAGCACACCCATGTCGCCGAGCTGCACGCCAGTCACCGGCTCGGCGTCCTGCAGGCGACCGAAGAGACGGCGGGCAACTTCCAGGACGCCATCAACCGCCTCCTCGATCGCGTCGAGGAGCAGGCCCGGCGGTCCCACGAGAAGGTGGTGGACAAGCGGCGGCGGGCGGACCGGAACAACCATCACCGCTGGCCGGTCGAGGTCCTCGATCAGGGGAGCGTCGGCGGCGGGGCCGTGCCGCGGGTGATCGAGACCAGCCATCTGTCGATCAAACCGATGACCATCGAAGAGGCGGCGCTCGAGCTGGACGGCGGGGAGCGCGGCTTCGTCGTCTTCCGCGACGCCGCGAGCGACCGGTTGAGCGTGCTGTACAAACGCAAGGACCTGAATTACGGGCTGATCGCCCCCGAGCTTTGATGTGCGCCTCGGGTCGCTGACTCGGCCGGAGCTGATCTTTCCCGATCTGCCGGTGGCGGAGCGTTCGGAGGTCCTGCGGGCCTTCGCCGACCGCATCGCCGGCAAGGGCCTGGTGAAGAGCGGCGCGGAGCTGTACCAGCGGCTGTGGGAGCGCGAGCAGCTCGGCTCGACGGGCATCGGCTCCGGCATCGCCATCCCGCACTGCAAGCTGCAGGGGCTGAGCCATGGCATCGTGGCGGTGGGCATGGTGCCGGACGGGGTCGACTTCGGGGCGCCGGACGGAGAGCCGGTGAAGGTCCTGTTCCTCGTCGTCTCGCCGAGCGGCTCGCCGGCCGAGCACCTGCAGGTCCTGGCGGCGATCTCGCGCTGGCTGCGCGCCGACCATCACGCCGAACGGCTCCTGGAGCTGCGCGATCCGGCGCAGGTCTACTCTCTGTTGCGCGACGAGGAGGGGTGATGACGAGCGAGCAGCCGGCCGGCGTCGTGCGGGTGGAGGAGCTGCTGGGGGAGGAGCTGGACTACCTCCACCTCTCCCTGCTCTCGGGCGAGACGCACCTCGACAACCCGATCACCCATCCGCGGGTGCAGAAGCCGGGCCTCGCCTTCGCCGGCTACTACGCCTACATCAAGCCCGGGCGCGTCCAGATCATCGGCGAGAGCGAGACGGAGTACCTGAAGACGCTGCGCGAGAAGGAACGCCGCGAGCGCCTGGACAAGATCACCAGCCTGCCGGTGCCGGTATTCGTCGTCACCAAAGGGCTCGCCCCGCTGCCGGGGTTCCTGGCCCTCTGCCAGAAGCGCGAGGTTCCCGTGCTCTCCTCGCCCGAGCTCTCCTCGAGCGTCATCAAGGGCATCAGCGTCTTCCTGGAAGACCACCTCGTACCCTCGACCTCGCTGCACGGCGTGCTGCTCGAGATCTACGGTCTGGGCGTGCTGCTCATCGGCGAGAGCGGCGTCGGCAAGAGCGAGTCGGCCCTGGACCTCATCACGCGCGGCCACAGCCTGGTGGCGGACGACAAGGTCCAGGTCAAGCGCTACCCGAACGGCGAGCTCGTCGGTTACAGCGAAGGGCCGCTGCGGCATCACATGGAGCTGCGGGGGATCGGCATCATCAACGTCCAGGATCTCTTCGGCCTCGCCTCCGTGCGCGAGCGGACCCCGATCGATCTGGTCGTCGAGCTGGAGCACTGGCAGGACGGCCGCGTCTACGACCGCCTGGGCCTCGATGAGACCCTGTTCCACATCCTGGAGACGCCGTGCCCCTATATCCGGATGCCGGTCGCGATGGGGCGCAACATCAGCATCCTGGTCGAGATCGCGGCGCGCAACCACGTGCTGAAGCTCCAGGGGCACCATTCCGCCCGGGAGTTCGCGCGCAAACTCGAGGCGCAGCTTGAGCGAAACCGCAAAGCTCCAACCCGCCAGGGCTAAGCTCGCCATCATCACGGGCCTCTCCGGCTCGGGCAAGAGCGTCGTCGCCAAGTGCTTCGAGGACCTCTCGTACTACACGGTCGACAACCTGCCGCTGCCGCTGCTGCGGCTGTTCCTCGACAACCCGCTGGAGCTGGTGCGGGGGCACGATCGCATCGCCGTGGTGACCGACGTGCGCGCCCCGGGCTTCGCCGAGGAGTTCCCCCATCTGTTCGCGGAGATCGACCGCGAGCGGATCGAGCCGACGCTGCTCTTTCTCGAAGCCTCCGACGAGGTGCTGGTGCGGCGATTCTCCGAGACTCGCCGGCCCCACCCGCTGGCGCCGGATCGTCCGGTCATCGAAGGCATCCGCCGCGAGCGCGAGGTCCTGGCCGAGCTGCGGGCCCGGGCCGACATGGTGTTCGATTCCAGCGAGTGGTCGATCCACGAGATCCGCAGCCAGGTCTACCGGGATTTCGCCCGCAGCCCCGGCGAGGAGCCCGGCATGGTCGTCTCCCTGGTAAGCTTCGGCTTCAAATACGGCATTCCGTACGGGACCGACCTGCTCTTCGACGTCCGTTTCCTGCCCAATCCCCACTTCGTGCCGGGTCTGCGCGAGCAGACGGGGCAGGACGGCGACGTGCGGGCGTATCTGGACCGGCAGCCCGACTTCGAGGAGCTGGTGGCGCGGCTCGCGGATCTGCTGTCTTACCTTCTGCCGCGTTACCGCCGGGAGAACCGGAGCTATCTGTCGGTGGCGATCGGCTGCACCGGCGGGCGCCATCGGTCGGTGGCCGTCTGCGAGCGTCTCAGGGGCGCGCTCGACGGGCGGGGCTGGCCGGCGCGCCTCATCCACAGAGACATCGCCCGCTGAGGAATCCCCCGGCCGGGGAACGGGTTAAGGTTGAAGGCGGGATCTGTCCGGCCCTTCTGAGACGATGACCATCGGCAAGTTGATTCTGACGCACGGCGGCCTGGCGCGGGAGCTGTTGTCCGCCGCCAGCGTAATCTCGGGCCGGCTCGACGGCTTCGAGGCGCTGTCGCTCGACTGGAGCGACGGCTTCGACGAGGCCCGGGGCAAGGTGGCGGCGGCGCTGGAGCGGCTCGACCAGGGCCAGGGGGTGCTGATCCTCACCGACATGTACGGCGGTACCCCCTGCAATATCGCCATGACGTTCTTCCAGCCGGGGAGGGTCGAGATCCTGACGGGCGTCAACCTGCCGATGGTCCTGCGCCTCGCCTGCCAGGCCGAGGCGGAGGAAACGGAGCGTCGGCGACCTCGCCCGCTGGCTCCAGGTCAAGGGACAGAAGAGCGTCTGCCTGGCGGGCGATCTGGTGCAGGGCCGCAAATGGGAGACCGCCTGTCCCGTGCCGGCGGAGCCGAAGCGGCGTGACTGAGCGGCAGGTGGAGATCGTCAACCGCCTCGGGCTTCACGCCCGCGCGGCGGCGAAGCTGGTGCACAAGGCCGGCGGCTTTCAGAGCCGGGTGACGCTGCTCAAGGACGGCGAGGAGGTGGACGCCAAGAGCATCCTCGGCCTCCTGCTGCTGGCGGCGGGACAGGGCAGCCGCCTGACGGTCCGCTGCGAAGGTGCTGACGAGGAGGAGGCGATGCAGGCCGTTACCGGGCTGATTGGCAACCGCTTCGACGAGGAGAGCTGATGCCTCATCCGGCGATGCAGGTCCTGCAGGGAATGGGGGTCTCGGACGGTATCGCGCATCGGGCGCGCCGTGATCATCGAGACCCGCGGCCCCGAGGTCTACCGTCTCCACATCCCCGAGGAGCAGGTGGAGAGCGAGGTCGCCCGTCTGCGCGAGGGGGCCCGGCACGCCAAGAGCGAGCTGCAAGCGGATCCGGGCGCGCGCCGAGGAGGATCTCGGCAACGACCTGGCGGCGATCTTCGACGCCCACGTCCTGCTGCTGTCGGATCCGAACTTCCTGGGTCGGGTCGAGGAGCGGATCCGCACCCACCATGTCAACGCCGAATGGGCGGTGACACAAGACCGCGGAGGAGCTCGACGACCGCTTCGCCCACATGGACGACGCCTACTTGCGCGAGCGCAGCGAGGATCTGACCGACGTCGGCCGCCACCTGCTGCGCAGCCTCCAGGGCATCGCCCACCACGACCTGTCGGAGCTCCCGAACGACGTCGTCATCGTGGCCGACGACCTGACGCCCTCCGACGCCATCCGGCTGGGCCGCGAACGGGTCATCGGCTTCGCCATCGAGAGCGGCGGCCGGACCTCCCACACGACCATCATCGCCCGCTCGCTCAACATCCCCGCGGTCGTCGGCCTGGTGGGGATCATGGGCCTGCTCCAGGACGAGGCGCCGATCATCGTCGACGGCGAGACCGGCACGGTGATCCTCCATCCGACCGAAGAGGTCGCCGCGCAGTACCGGGCGCGCAAGGCGGAGATCCAGCGGCGGGACCGCGACCTGCTGGCGACCCGCGAGCTGGCGGCGGTCACCCGCGACGGCGTCGAGGTCTGCCTGATGGCCAACATCGACCTGCCGGAGGAGGTGGGGGAGGTCACCCCCTTCGGCGCCGCCGGCGTCGGCCTCTATCGCAGCGAGTTCCTCTACATCGAGAAGAGCCCCCGCCTGCCGACGGAAGACGAGCACGTACAGATCTACCGGCGCTTGATCGAGCTTTCGGCGCCGCATCCGGCCATCATCCGCACCTACGACCTGGGAGGCCGCAAGCTGGCGCGCGAGATGCTGGCGACCCAGGAAGACAACCCGGTGCTGGGCCTGCGCGGCATCCGGCTCACCCTGGCGCGCCCCGAAGTGTTCCGCACCCAGATCCGGGCGCTCTTCCGCGCCGGCCTCTATGGCGATCTCTGGATCATGCTGCCGATGGTGAGCACGGTCGAAGAGGTGCGGAAGTTCCGCACCTTCGCCTCCGAGGTGATGGCGGAGATGAGAGCGGGAAGGCGTGGCCTTCCGGCCGGACGTGCGGCTCGGGGTCATGATCGAGGTCCCCGGCGCGCGCCATCATCGCCGACGTGCTGGCCCGCGAGGTCGACTTCTTCTCGATCGGCACCAACGACCTCATCCAGTACTGCCTGGCCGTCGACCGCAACAACGAGCACGTCGCCAGCCTCTATCAGCCCCTTCATCCGGCGATTCTGCGCATGTTACGCTTCGTCATCGACAGCGCGCGAGCGGCCGGGATCGAGGTCAGCCTGTGCGGCGAGATGGCGGCGGACCCCGGGTTTGCCCTGCTGCTGGTGGGCCTGGGGCTGCGCCGGCTGTCGATGAGCCCGCGCCAGATCCCGGAAGTGAAGACCTGGATCCGCGAGGCGACGGTCGCCGAGCTGGCCGAGCTGGCCACGGCGCTGCCTCGAGCACAGCACCGCCGAGGAGGTGCAGCGGCACCTGGAGGGCTTCGTCGGATGCCTGGTCCCCTCCAGGGCGAGCGCCTCCAGGGCCTAGGGTTGAAGTTTGCCGTTCCGAGAAGGAGTTCCGATGCGTTTTCCCATCCGCCGCGTGGACAAGCCCTGGGGGTACGAGCTGATCTTCGCCCACACCGACCGGTACGTGGGCAAGGTCCTGCACGTCAACCGCGGCGAGGCTCTGTCGCTGCAATACCACGAGGTCAAGGACGAGACGCTGTACCTGGCGCAGGGGGAGATCGAGCTGGTGGTGGAGGAGGACGGGAAGCTCGTCAGCACCACGCTGCGCGGCGGCGATTCGTACCACATCACGCCCGGGACGCGGCATCGCATGGTCGCCGGCGAGAACGGCTGCGACATCGTCGAAGTCTCGACCCCGGAGCTCGACGACGTGGTGAGGCTGGAGGACCGCTATGGCAGAGCGTAGATTCAGGCGGCCCGCGGCGACGACAGCCGGGATCCTCCTGCTGGTCATCCTTGCAGCGGCGGCTTGCCAGGGGACAACCCCGGAGCCGGTCGTCAGGGGCGGGGACGAGAAACCCGAGGCAGCTGCCGCGCCGCCCGTTCCACCGTCCGCTCCCGCCGCGGAGCTTCCTCAGCAGGCGGAGCCGGTGCGGGACGATACGCCGGTCGTGGTCGATCCCGGCGGCGAAGACGGCGCGCCGGTGAGTCTGGTCGAGGCCGCCCGCACCGAGCGGGAGAGGCGGGCTCGCGCCGGCCGGCCGGTGGCGGTGATCAACGACAAGACCCTCCCGGGGTACGCCGCCAAGGGGCAGATCACCGTCGCCGATCCCAAGGCAAGAAAGGGCGCCGCCGGAGCGGCATCCTCCCCGCATGCTCCCGGGACGGAGCCGCTACGCGACGAGCAGTTTTGGCGTGGCCGCGCTCTGGAGATCCGCCAGCGCTGGCGCCAGGCGGCCGACGACATCAAGGAGTTGGAACAGCGATCGACGGAGCTGCGGCAGAAGTTCTATCTGGAGGACGACACCTTCGCCCGCGACAACCGGATCAAGCCGGAATGGGATCGTGTGCTCGACAAGCTGCGGCAGGCGCGGCTGGACGTCGCAACGGCCAAAGAGGAGCTGGGGCAGTTCCTCGAAGAGGGGAGGGCGGCAGGCGTCATGCCGGGCTGGCTGCGCGAAGGGGAAGAGGAGGAGCCGGAGGGGGAGCCAGAGGACGAAGAATCGCTGCCGCCTCCCCAGTCGATCGAGCCGCCGGTCCTCGAGCCGCCGCCGTCTCCGTCTCCGGAGGGTCGACGATGACGCCTCCCCGCCGCTTTTTCATCGAGACCTGGGGCTGCCAGATGAACGAGCTGGACAGCCAGCGCATGGCCGGCCAGCTCATGCAGCAGGGGGTCCTTCCCACGCGCGAGCCCGGAGAGGCGGACGTCATCCTGCTCAACTCCTGCAGCGTGCGGGAGAAGGCTGAGCAGAAGGTGTACTCGCGGCTGGGGGAGTACCGGCTGCTGAAGAAGGGCCGGCGAGATCTCCTGATCGGCCTCTGTGGCTGCGTCGCCCAGCAGGAGGGGGAGAAGGCCCTGGATCGCGTGCCCGATCTCGACTTCGTGCTCGGTCCGGCACGGGTCGGTGAGCTCCAGGAAGTCGTGGCGCGGCGGCGCGCCGGCGAACGGGTGGTGGCGACGGGCTTTCCCGAGGACCGCCGCTACGACCTCGACGCCGTCTCGCGCCACGGCGAGTACAAGGGGATGGTGACCATCATCGAAGGGTGCAACAAGAACTGCACCTTCTGCATCGTTCCCCAGACCCGGGGGCCCGAGCGGAGCCGGCCGATGGCGGACGTCCTCGCGGAGGTCCGTCACCTCCTGGACTACGGCTTCCAGGAGATCGAGTTACTGGGCCAGACGGTGAATCACTGGCGCGAGCCGGGCGGCGAGTGGGATTTCGCGGACCTGCTCGATCGCGTCGCCCGGCTGCCGGGGCTCCAGCGCCTGCGCTTCGTCACCTCCTACCCGCGAGACTTCACGCCGCGGATGGTGGAGCAGGTGGGGCGGCACGCCAACATCTGTCCGTACCTTCACCTGCCGGTGCAGTCGGGCTCCGACTCCGTCCTGCGCCGGATGGGCCGCGGCTACGGGAGGAGCGAGTATCTCGAGCTGGTGATCCGCCTGCGCCGGGCGCGTCCGGACCTGGCGCTGTCGACCGACCTCATCGTCGGCTTTCCCGGCGAGACGGAGGACGACTTCGAACGGACGCTCGACCTGGTGCGCGAGGTCCGCTTCTCGGCGGTCTACGCCTTCAAGTACTCGCCGCGGCCGGGCACGGCGGCCCCCCGCTTGAGCGGCGCCGTGGAGCCCGAGGTGGCCTCCGAGCGGCTGCAGCGTCTCTTCGCGCTCCAGGAGGGGATCCAGCGGGAGATCAATCAGGGTCTGGTGGGCGAGGAATTCGAGGTGATCGTGACCGGGTGGGGCAAACAGCCGGGAACGCAGACGGGACGGACGCCCTGCCACCGCGTCATCCACTTCGACGCCGGCCCCCAGCCTCTCTCTCTGGGAAGCGTGACGCGGGTCCAGGTGGAGGCGGCTTTCCCTCACAGCCTTCTGGGCCGGCGGATCGCCGTCCCCGTTCCCGTACTCCTGTAGGCCGCCTTCACCCTCAGATTCGCCTTGACCTGGCTCCTGACCGCGCCCAGAATACCTGTATGAACAACCCAGATGAAGAGCTCCAGGTTGAAATCAAAGGACTGATGTTGGACCCTTCGTCCAACGTTCCCATCGTGATCCTCCGCGACCTGCAGAGCCAGCTGTTCCTGCCGATCTGGATCGGCGTCTTCGAGGCCAACGCCATCGCCCTGCGCCTCGAAGGGGTGGAGCCACCCCGGCCCATGACCCACGACCTGCTGCGCTCGGTGCTGGAGGATCTCGGAGGGAAGGTGGAGAAGATCGTGATCTCCGATCTCCGGGAGAGCACCTTCTTCGCCGTGATCCACGTGCGGAACCATGAACGGGCGCTCGCCATCGACGCCCGCCCGAGCGACGCCATCGCCCTGGCGCTGCGGACGGAGTCTCCCATCTTCGTCCTGCGCTCGGTGCTCGACAAGGCGCAGGCGGTGGATCTGGCGACCCAGGCCACCGACGAAGAGAAGCTCAAGAAGTGGCTCGAGGAGATCAGCCCCGAGGAGCTGGGCAAGTGGACTATGTGACCCCATTGATGAAGAGCGTCACCTCGTCCACAACTCTTGAATTTCCAGAGATTTACCCGCCATGTCGGCGCGCCGACATGCGTTTTCCGGCCGCTTGACCGCTCTGCAGGCTTTCCTTAGACTGCCCGCCGCCTATGATCATCGCCATCACCAATCAGAAGGGTGGGGTCGGCAAGACCACCACCGCGATCAACCTGGCCGCGGCTCTCGCCAGCAAGGGCATGAAGACGCTGCTGGTGGACCTCGACCCCCAGGCCAACAGCTCGATGTCGTTCCTCGACATCCATGGTCTCGCGGTCTCGATCTACGACGCCTTGACGGAGGACGGGACTCACTTTCCCGACATCGTCCAGCCGGCGGACCAGCATCGACAACCTCTTCATCGCCCCTTCGACCATCTCCCTGGCGAAGATCGAGGCCAAGCTGATCGGCGAGCTGGACAGCCACTATCGGCTCAAGGACGAGCTGCAGCGGATCCAGGACGAATACGACTACATCATCATCGACACGCCGCCGACCCTGGGCATCATCACCGTCAACGCCCTGGTGGCGGCGACCCACGTCCTGATCCCCATCCAGGCCAGCTATTTCGCCCTGGAGGGGACCGACGACCTGCTGGAGACGATCGACAAGATCAAGGTCCGGGCCAATCCGCAGCTCCAGATCCTGGGCGCCCTGATCACCATGTACGACAAGCGCACCCTGCTGGCCAAGGACATCTACGAGCAGATCCAGCGGGTCTTCGGGGTCAAGGTCTTCGAGACGGTGATCACCAAGAGCGTCCGCCTGGAGGAGAGCCCCGCCTACCGGGAGTCGATCTTCACCTTCGCGCCGCGCTCGAGCGGCGCCTACGAGTACTACCGGCTTTCCGAGGAGGTGCTGAGCCGTGTCTGATCCCGCCCGCAAGCGCGGTCTGCCGGTGCGCGTGAAGATGCGTCACGACACCCACTTCGTCGAGGAGCTCACGGCGCGGCACGAGGCTCCGGTCGGGAGGATGATCCCGCTTTCGGCCATCGAGCCCGATCCGGGCCAACCCCGGTCGACGATGGGGGATCTCGGCGATCTCGTGGCCTCGATCCGCGACAAGGGGGTCCTGGAGCCGATCCTGGTCCGTCCCCGGCCGGAGGGGCCGGACGGCGGAGCGTCGGGCCTGCTGTACCGGATCATCTCGGGAGAGCGGCGCTACCGGGCGGCCCAGGAGGCCGGGCTGTACGAGGTCCCGGCGATCGAGATGGACGTCTCGGACGAGGAGGCCCTGGAGATCGCCCTCATCGAGAACCTCCAGCGCAAGGATCTGACGCCGTTCGAAGAGGCCGAGGGCTACCGCCTGCTGGCCGAGACGTCACGGCTACACCCACGAGGAGATCGCCGAAGCGGTCGGCAAGTCGCGCACGGTGGTCACCGAGAGCCTGTCGCTGCTGCAGATGCCGCCTCGGGCGCGCGATACGGTGCAGGCGCTGGGCCTGACCTCCAAGTCGCTGCTGCTGGAGGTGCTCAAGGCCGGCAGCGAAGGCGAGATGATCGACCTGCTCGAGGAGGTGGCCCGTCGCGGCCTCAACCGCGACGACCTGCGCCAGCGCCTGCGGCGGGAGCGGGGAGGCAGGTCCGGCCGCCGCAAACCCTACGTCTTCCGCTTCAAGGCGCCCGACCGGACGTTCAGCCTCTCCTTGAGCTTTCGCCAGAGCGAGGTGGACGAGGACGACCTCATCCGCGCCCTCGAGCAGATCCTGGTCGACCTGCGGAACAAGGCCCGCTGAACCCGCTTCGCGGCGCCGCGTGGAAATCGCGGCTGCTGAGCCGCCCTCATGTCTCCTCCGCCCGGTCTGATAAGGGTGATTATGTAAACATGCTGAGGTGAAGCCGCCGGGAAATTGAAGCCGCACGCCCGTTCAACCGGCGCTCCACTCCGCGGCCAGGTCTTCGTCTTCTTCGAGGCGCAGCTTCGACGAGCTCGCTGCCGGCCGGCAGGCGGGAGGCGAGCTGCTCCTGGATCCAGCGGACGAGATTTTCGCTGGACGGAATGGCTCGGCCTTCGCCGAATTCCGGCAGAGCCGAGTTGAGGTGCTGGTGGTCGAGCCGAGCGATGACGTGCTCCTGGATGAGCGCGTCGAGACGGCCGAGGTCGACGACGAAGCCGGTGGCGGGATCGATCTCTCCGCGGACGCTGACGTACAGGCGGTAGTTGTGGCCGTGGCCCGGCAGGTTCGCGCACTTCCCGAAGCGGGCGCGGTTCTCCTCCTCGCTCCATTCCGGGCGGCGGTACAGGTGGCTGGCGCTGAACCGGTAACGGCGCTCCAGGGCGACCTTCATCCCATCTCTCCCGATTGAACCCGCCCGATTCATCCCGGCTTTGCCGGCCCCATATAATGCGCTCCGTGCGGAGTCGGCTGGATCGCTACATCGTGACGGAAGTCCTGGGCCCATTGGCGCTGGGATTCCTAGTCTATACCTTCATCCTGCTCATCCGCTTTCTCTTCCAGTCGGCGGAGATGATCATCCGCCGCGGGCTCCCGGTCTCGATCGTCGGCGAGCTGCTCCTGCTGACCCTGCCGAACATCATCGTCCTGACCCTGCCGATGTCCCTCCTTTTCGGCACGCTCATCGCCGTCGGGCGCCTGTCGTCCGACAGCGAGCTGATCGCCATGCGCGCCTGCGGCGTCAGTCTGCTGACCCTCTACCGGCCGATCCTGCTGCTCTCCGGGCTGCTGACCCTTGTCAACACCCTGCTCATGGTCTATGCCCTGCCCTGGGGCAACAACTCGCTGCAGCAGTTGCGGCTCAAGATCCTGACGCAGACCGTCTCGCAGCAGGTCGAGCCGCGGGTTTTCTACGAGGAGTGGGAGGGCAAGATCGTCTACGTCTTCGAGGTCCCTCCCGGCAGCAAGCGGTGGAAGGGGGTGTTCCTCGCCGAGGCGATCCCGGCGAGCCAGGACAACCAGATCACCCTCGCCGACTGGGGGGAGATCCTCGTCGACCAGGCCGGCGAGCGGGTGGTCCTGCGCCTCTACAACGCCACCCGCCACAAGGTGAACCTCAACGCCCCCGACCGCTACGAGATGAGCCGCCACAAGCGCCTCGACCTCGTGCTGGAGGACCAGTTCACCAGCGAGCAGCGGGCGAAGATCTCGGTGTCCAAGGGCGTCCGCGAGCTGACGCTCGGCGAGCTGCGCGACCTGCTCGACGATCCGACGGCGATCCCCGAGCAGCGCAACCTGGCGCGGGTCGAGATCCACAAGAAGTTCTCCATCCCAGTGGCCTGCCTCGTCTTCGGCCTCTTCGCCCTGCCGCTCGGCATCAACAACCGCCGGGGCGGCAAGGCTTCGGGCTTCGCGCTGTCGATCGGCGTCCTCATCCTCTACTACGTGCTGCTGAGCAACGGCGAGGAAGCCGCCCGCTACGGGCGCATTCCGGCCTGGCTGGCCATGTGGGCTCCCAACATCCTGTTCTCGGTCCTCGGCGTCTTCCTCCTCCTGCGCCGCAACCGCGACAAAAGCCTGCTGCTCTCCCGCATCGATCGCTGGATCCGCAAGGACGTCTGGAGCGGGCTGCTGTTTCTCAAGAAGCTCCGCCGCGCGAGGCGGCTGGAGCAGAGGCGTGCGGCCGCCAAGCCACGGCGGTCCAAGCCGGTTCCTCGCGTGGTGCTGCTCCTCCCCCGCCCTCTCGCGTTGGCGCTAGCCTCGCTGAGCATCGCCTTGGTGTCGCTCCTTTTGACCTTCCGCTTGGGTCGCCAGGGAGCGCTTTACGGGGTCGGAATTCTGATCATCCTGTTGATCGTCTGGATCGTCCTCCGCGACCTCATCGACCGCTACGTCGTGCGGCTGTTCGCCTCGGTCTTCCTGCTGGTGGTGCTCTCCGGCATATCCCTGTTCGTCATCTTCGACCTCTCCGAGAACATCGACGAGATCCTGAAGAACAAAGTGGGCAGCGGGCTGGTGCTGAACTACTACAAGTACTTGTCCCTGCAGATGTTCTACGAGATCGCGCCGATCGTGGTGCTGGTGACGACGCTGATGACCTTCAGCCTGCTGGCGCGCACCAACGAGATCACCGCCATGAAGGCACTCGGCATGAGCCTCTACCGGCTCTCCCTGCCAGCCCTGGCCGCGGCGCTGCTGGTGACGTTCTTCTGCGGCTATCTGGAATCCTCGGTGCTGCCGGCATCGAACGAGAAGGTGGCGAAGCTCAAGGACCGCATCCGCGGCAGGGAGACCGCCCGCACCTACCGGCGGGCGGACCGGCAGTGGCTGTTCGGGCAAGGGCGCTACATCTACAACTACATCCATTACGAGCCCGCAGCAGCCGAGCCTGCAGCGCCTGCAGGTGTTCGATTTCGACGCGCAGCACCGGCTCAGCCAGCGGCTCTATGCGGAGAGCGCGCGCTACCTCGGCGACGCCTGGATGTTCAGCAACGGCTGGGCGCGCTCGTTCGACGGCGTGGAAGTGACCGGCTACACGCGCTTCGAGGAATCCAAGATCGTGCGCTACCCCGAGACCCCGGATTACTTCGACTCGGAGATCCGACCGCCGGAGCAGATGCGCTACGGCGAGCTGAAGGAGTACATCCGGGAGCTCAGGGAGAGCGGCCAGGCCGTGCCCGAGCTGCAGGTCGAGCTGCAGAACAAGATCGCGCTGCCCGCGGCCTCCCTGATCATGGCCCTGGTGGCGCTCCCCTTCGCTTTCCGCTTGGGACGCCAGGGAGCGCTATACGGGATCGGCATCTCGATCGTCCTGGGGATCATCTTCATGGGCTTTTTCGCCTTTTTCGGCAAGCTCGGGGAGGCCGGTGCGCTGCCTCCGGCCGTGGCGGTCTGGAGCCCGAGCGCCGTCTTCGCGCTGCTCTCGGGCTATCTCTTCCTGGGGGTGCGGACGTAAGGGTTCAGAACCGGCTGAGATCGCGTCCGAACAGCCGGGCCTTGATCCAGTCGAAGAGGACCTTCGCCTTGTTGGCGAGGCTGACCAGCTTGGTGAGATAGACCGAGCGCCAGAAGAGCCAGGCTCCCCGGCCGCTCCACTTCACCTGCGGCAGATCCGCCAGCGCCTCTCCCCCGCCGATGTAGGCCAGCATTCCCGACGCCTTGAAGCGAAAGGGCTCGGCCGGCCTGCCCCGGCGCAGCCGGTCGAGCGTCCGGGCCAGGTACTTCCCCTGCTGCTGGGCCACCTGGGCGGTCGCCGGCAAGGGAGGCTCCCCCACCGCGGCGCAATCCCCCAGGGCATAGACCTCCGGATGAGCGGCAAGCCGGAGGAGAGGATCGACGATCAGGCGGCCGCGCGGGCTCAGCGGCTCACCCAACGAGCGGACGAAGGGCACCGGGTCGTTGCCTCCTGCCCACAGGACCAGACCGCAGGGGAGGACCTCGCCTCCTTGGAGCAGAACGCGGTCCTTCTCCACCGCCTCCACCTTCGCCGAAGTGCGGACCTCGATCCCTTCCCGCCCGAAGTGCGCCAGGGTGTACTCGGCGAGCGCCTCGTCGAAGCTGGTGAGGAGGCGGCCGAGCGCTTCGATGAGCACCACCCGCGAGAAGCGGGCGAGCTCCGGATAGCTCTCGGACAGCTCCTCATGAATCAGGTCGTGGATTTCGGCCGCGGCCTCGACGCCCGTGGGGCCGCCGCCGCAGACGACGAAGGTCAACCGCTGGCGGATCTGTTCGTCCGTAAGACCTGGAATCGCTGCGCGGGCGAACTGCTCGAGGATGCCCCGCCGGACGGCACGCGCGTCCTCGACGCTGGCGAGGCTCACCGCGTGCTCCACCACTCCCGGAATCCCGTAATCCGCCACCGCCGCGCCCGCGGCGATGACCAGGACATCGTAAGCCACGCTGAAGCTCTCCCCGCTCACCGCTCCCGAGCAGGCGACCTGGCGCTGCCGCCAGTCAACCGTCTCCGCGTAGCCTTCCACCACCCGGACCCCGCGCAGCCGGCGCCGGGCGGGCTCGAGAATGCTGCGGAACTCGACCGTTCCGGTAGCGGCGGAAGGAAGCAGGGGGGTGAAGAGGAAGTAGTTGCGGGGACTGATCAGGGTGGCGTCCCAGCGATCTTTACGCAGATTATAGAGCAAAGAATAACCGGCGAAGCCGCAGCCGAGAACGACGAGCCGGGGTGGATCCTGAGTCGCTGGAGGCATGCCGATACCCCTCATCGCGCGCTCACCGGCAAGGTCACCACCACCTCCAGCCCGCCCTCCGGCCGATTGCGGGCCGTGATGCCCCCACCATGCTCCTCGGCAATCCGGCGTGCGATGGGCAGGCCGAGACCGGTTCCCGCATCGTGGGTTGAGAAGTAGGGATCGAAGATGCGCGGCAGAAGATCCGGAGGGACTCCGGGGCCCGAGTCGAAGACGGCGATGCGCACGAGGCCGTCCGTCTGCTCGACGCGGACGACGACCCGGCCGCCGCCGGCGCTGGCGCGGAGGGCATTCTCGATCAGGTTGCGGACGGCTCGCTGCAGCAGCTTGGCGTCGAAGCGGGTGACGAGGCGGTCGGGCTCGGCCTCGAATTCGACGGATACTCCCTGGGGCGGCGCGGCGCGGTAGCCCTCGACGAGATCAGCCAGGCTCGCCACCAGGTCGGCCGGCTTCGGCTCGATGCGCGGGATGGAGCTGTAGGCCGAGAACTCGGAGGCGATGGAGCGCAGCTCGTCTACCTGGACAAGGATGTTGGCCGTACAACGCTCGAAGACGCGGTCGAAATGGTCGGGATCATGCCGATAGACCTCCAGCATGTGCTCGGTCGAGAGGCGGATGGGGGTCAGGGGATTCTTGATCTCGTGAGCGATCATGCGGGCCATCTCCGCCCAGGCCAGGAGACGCTGGCCGCGCAGCACCTCGGTAGCGTCCTCGACGACGAGCAGCGCGGAAGGCTCCCCAGAGCCCGGCACGGGCACCCAGACGAGAGACCATTCCCGCTCCCCCTCCCCGCCCACGCCGGCGAGCCGCACCGTGGTCCGGGCCATCTCGGCGCCGGCCGAACGGAGAAACCCGGCGACCGGCGCGAGCCGCTCGGAGCCGGCAACGGTCGCTTCCAGACTTTCTCCCACCTCGGTCCCGAGCAGCTCGCCGGCTACCCGATTGTGCATCAGCACCCGACGCTCGCGGTCGAGGGATACGACCCCCGAGGTGATGTTCTCCACCATGCGTTCGACGACCTGCTTCTCGCGTACGAGCCGTTCCCGGCCCTCGGCGATCCGGCGCGCCATCTCGTCCACCGCCTCGACCAGCGAGGCGAGCTCCAGCTCGGTGGGAGCGAGGTCGAGGGAGGGGGCGCCGGCGGCGATCCGACGGGTACCTTCGATGAGCTGCATCAGCGGCCGGGTGAAGTTGCTGGCGAGACGGCGACCGACGGCCACGAGCAAGGTAAACAGCGCCGTCGTCACCAGCAGACCCTGTCGCTGAAGCTGGGCGAGCTGGCGAGCCCCCTCTTCCTGCTGGGCGAGCAGGGGCACGGAGAGGAACAGGCGACCGCTGCCCGGAGAGCCGCCGGGCACCCGCAGGGGCGCGTACATTTCGAGGTAGGTCGTCTCGCCCACACGATTGAAGCGCGAGGAAAGACCGTAGCCCAGGAGGGCCAGCCGCCGGTAGATCTCGCCGGGAATCCGCTTGGGGAGCAGGCCCGCGGCAAACAGCTCGTGGCGGCTGGAGGCGTGAATGGCGCTTCCCCAGTAGAGGTTGACCTCGTGGCGCACGATGCCGGAGAGCTCGATCAGCAGACGGTCGCCGAAAACCGTATCGACGCCGAAGCCGGGAGGCAGGGTCAGCAGGCGCTGGCCCAGGAGCTGCTGCGCCGAATTGAGGGCCGCCTCGCCCGCGGACACCTGGTCCCGGCGCAGCCGCTCCTCCATCGAGCGGACCAGCACCAGGTAGAGGAGCACGAGCGGCACCAGCAGGAGGAGGGTGTAGACGATCATCAGGCGTTTGGAATAGGAGCGCACGGTCCGCCGCAGCAGGTCCCTGAAAGCGGCGCGCGGCAGCGCCAGAAGCAGCAAGGGTGGAGCGGCGAGGGCGAGCAGGATCACCACGCCCACGCACCAGTTGCCGGTCCGTTCGAGAGCTTCGAGAGGCCGCAGCAAGGGCAGATAGACCACCTCCCATCCCTGGGAGGTGAGCCGGGCCCAGGCGCGGGCCGGACCGGCCGGTGTTTCCACCTTGGCCCGAGTGGAGCGGCTGCCCGTACGGCGCAGCCGCACCGGCATCGGCGGCTCCTCCTCCCAAGGCGAGAGGGAGGCGCGGCCATCCGGCTTGTAGAGGGCATAGAGGGCGGGCTGGGCGATTTCCTCAACGGAGCCGGCGACCGGTCCTCCCTTGAGCAGGCCGACATCCACTTCGGAGAGCCGCTGCCAGTCGCGAATCTCGACGCCGGGGCGCGGCAGGAGCCAGTAGCGCACCCTGCCCCAGGGCCGGCCCGCAAAGCGCAGGGGGACGACGCCGGAGATGAGGAGATCCTCCCAGAGGGGTAGCCGGAGATCCTCCCAGCGACCGGGGTCGGGATCGACCAGGCCTTGATCGGTCAATGGCATGCCGAAGGAGAAAGAGGACGGTGGAACGCCTTCCGTCTGCACCACCAGGGCCGACAGCGAGTGGTGCCGCGCCAGCGGCGAGTCCTTCCAGAGAGCGTAGGCGAGGTCCTGCCGCTCGAGACCTGCGGGCGCGCGGAGAACCACCCGCTGCAGATCGAGCGCCGCGAAGTGTCCATGGATCTCCCGGGAGACGAAGGCGACCTCCTCTCGCGTCGGCGGCGCGAGACGGGCCAGCAGCTCGCGGCCTGCGTACTCACGCAAACGCAGCCGGTACGCGGTCTCCCAGGCCGCCGCGGCGGCGAAGGCGGAGAGCAGGAGCAAACCCAGCAGCGCCACTCCCTCGCGCAGCCGGCGCCGGTCGGTCCGAACGGCCGCCGCCGCGCCGCCAGCTGCGAGGAGCGGTACGGCGAGGAGCGGCTGGTCGCAGACCGCGGCTCCTGCCAGCAGAAGGGCCGCGGCGATCCAGGCCAGATGGTCACGCCCCGGCGTAGCGCGTTCTTCGCGGTATCCGGCAACGCAGAAGAGCCCGAAAGCCGCGCCGGTGAAGCCGAGCCTCAGGGCGAAGACCTCGACGGAAGCCAGGATGCCGCCGGCGAGATTCAGGGGGCCTCGGAAGCGCTGGTATCCCCAGGCGCCGAGCAGGAGCAGCAGGATGGTCCCGGCGCCCTTGAGCCAGGGGGAGACGCGATCCCCCGCACCGGAGCGGCTTCGCACTCCGGCGGCCGCCATGATCAGTCCGGCGAGCACCACCCCCAGGGCGCGCCCGGAAATGGCCACCGCCGCTCCCAGGGCGATGACACCGCCGACCACAAGCGGGCTGACGGGCCGGACGGCATGGTCCTCCGCCTGCGGCGCGCCTCCCCCCGATCCTCCCGGTAGGGCGAAGCGCAGGAAGCGCAATACCGCGATCGACAGCAGAGCGAGGCCGATCCCGGCCCAGGCCAGCCGGTCCGCCGGCGGCCAGGTGCGCGCCGAGGACGGGATCCTCTGGACGACCAGCGCCGGAGCCGCCGGCACCGTCAGCACGTCGGCTTCCCGCACCGCCTGCTGCGGGCGGTCGGCGAGGGTCCAGCGCGCCTTGATTCCGCTGGCGAACGGCAGGGTTTCCGTAGCGAAGCTCGCCCCGGCGACCACCCGCCAGGGGCGCCGGGTCGGCGCGAGCGGATGGATGGCGAGCAACGTCACGGCGCTGAAGCTGGCGCGGTAATGAAGACCGGCGCGAGGCACGTCCTGGGTCAGCTCGTGGAGCAGGCCCTCCCCCGCCCAGGCGACCGGCTCGCCGTCCGGATTGAGCAGCAACAGGGCCCGTCGACCCACCACCTTCCCGACCTCGATCTCCGCCAGCCGGTTGAACGCCGCCAGGCGGGCCGCCGGCGTCTCCGCGGGTCTGCCCACAGCCGCCGCGGCCGCCGCGGCCTCTCCGCTCAGATCCTTCCAGAGACGGGCGTAGGCTCGCCGCGTGTCCCGCATCCACTCCTTCCGCTCTTCTCGGAGGCGCAGGCCCAGCGCCCAGTCCGCCGCCAACACGGCGAAAGCCAGGACCAGGATGGGACCGGCCATGCGGCGCTCGCGCGAGCGCCGCATGGCAAGCCAGAGAAAGGAAAGGAGGAGCAGGAGGAGGGCCGAGCCCGGCGCCTTCACCAGGGGAGAGGCGACGAGACCGGCAACGAGGGCTGCCTCGAGCACCGCCAGCCTTGCCGGCTCGCGAGGCGAGGTCCGCCAGGCGCCGGCCAGATCCCCCGGCGCACGGGAGGAGGGCTTCACCGGCGAAGCATCGGCAGATCCACGCCACGCTCCTCGGCGCAGGCGATGGCCTGCGGATAGCCGGCGTCGGCGTGGCGCACCACTCCCATGCCAGGATCACCGGTGAGCACCCGCTGCAACTTCCCGGCAGCCGCCTCGGTACCGTCGGCCACGATCACCATGCCGGCGTGAAGCGAGTAGCCGATGCCGACGCCGCCGCCGTGATGGACAGAGACCCAGGTGGCGCCGTTGACCGCGTTCAAGAGGGCGTTGAGGATGGGCCAGTCGGCGATGGCGTCCGAGCCGTCGCGCATGCCTTCCGTCTCGCGGTTGGGCGAGGCCACCGAGCCGCAGTCGAGATGATCGCGGCCGATGACGATCGGCGCCTTGACCCGGCCCGAGGCCACCAGCTCGTTGAACACCCGGCCGGCTTTCGCCCGCTCCCCATAGCCGAGCCAGCAGATCCGCGCCGGCAGGCCCTGGAACGCCACGCGCTCGCGGGCCATGCGGATCCATCGCGCCAGGGCCTCGTCCGCGGGAAACGTCTCGAGCATCGCGTCGTCGGTCGCCGCGAGATCGTGCGGATCGCCCGACAGCACCGCCCAGCGGAAGGGCCCCTTGCCGTCGCAGAAGAGCGGCCGGATGAACAGCGGCACGAAGCCGCCGATGTCGAAGGCGCGGGGCTCCCCCGCCGCCAGGGCCTGGCCGCGCAGGTTGTTGCCGTAGTCGAAGGTGACGGCTCCGCGCTCCTGCAAGGCGAGCATGGCGCGGACGTGGGCGGCCATGGAAGACATGGCGCGCGCGACGTACTCCTCGGGGTCGTCGGCGCGGAGCCGCAGCGCTTCCGGATATGGAATGCCGTGCGGCACGTAACCCTGGAGGGCGTCGTGGGCCGAGGTCTGGTCGGTCAGCACGTCCGGCACCAGGCCGGAGGTGAGCAAGTGCTGCAGGAGGTCGACGGCGTTGGCCTCGACGGCGATCGACACGGCCTGCCGGCGGTCGCGGGCCGCGAGCGCCCGCTCGACGGCGGTCGGCAGGTCCGGAGCCAGGACATCGAGATAGCGGGTGGCGAGACGCCGCTCGATGCGGCTCCGATCCACCTCGGCGACCAGGCAGACGCCGTCGTTCATGGTGACGGCGAGCGGCTGGGCTCCACCCATGCCGCCGAGGCCTGCCGTGACGGCCAGCCGGCCCGCAAGCGAGCCGCCGAAGCGTTGGCGGGCGCACTCGGCGAGGGTCTCATAGGTCCCCTGCAGGATGCCCTGGGTTCCGATGTAGATCCAGGAGCCGGCCGTCATCTGGCCGTACATGGTGAGCCCGAGCCCCTCCAGGCGGCGGAACTCGTCCGCCGTGGCCCAGTGGGGCACCAGCAGGGAATTGGCGATCAGCACCCGCGGAGCATCCGCGTGGGTGCGGAAAACGGCCACCGGCTTGCCGGACTGGACGAGGAGGGTCTCCTCGTTGCCCAGTCGCTGCAAGGTCGCGACGATCGCCTCGAAGCACTCCCAGTTGCGCGCCGCCTTCCCCGAGCCGCCGTAGACCACCAGCTCCTCCGGCCGTTCGGCGACCTCGGGATCGAGGTTGTTCATCAGCATGCGCAGGGCGGCTTCCTGCTGCCAGCCCCGGCAGGAGATCGCCGTTCCGCGCGGCGCGCGGACGGTGCGGGGACGGGCGGCGGCCAGGCCGGAAGCGATCGTGGTCATCGGGGATATTCTAGCGCGGGCGGAGCATCGAAAATGGGGCTGCGCAAGAGACCTTTCTTCTGCAGCTTGTAGCGGAGCAGGACACCGAGAACCGCGAAGCCGTAGCGGACGCTGCGGCTGAAGCCGATCTGAGAGGCCTCCGGGAAGTAACGTGTCTGGATGGGGATCTCCTGGATGCGCAGCTCGCGCCACACGCCTTGAGCGATGATCTCGGTATCGAAAACGAAGTCGTCCGAGTTGCCTTCCAGGTTCACGGACTCGAGATACCGGCGGCTGTAGGCCCGCAGCCCGGAGTGGTACTCGGAAAGGAAGACGTAAAAGGTGGCATTGGCGACGGCGCTGAGGAAGATGTTGGCGAGGTACTTCCACTTGGGCATGCCGCCCTCGAGCGGCCGGCCGCCCAGCATGCGGCTGCCGAATACGGCTTCGCATTCCTCCCTGAGCAGCGGCGCCACCAGGGCCGGGATGCTCTTGGGATCGTACTGATGGTCGGGATGGACCATCACCGCGATATCCGCCCCGCGGGCCAGGGCTTCGCGGTAGCAGGTCTTCTGGTTCCCGCCGTACCCCCGGTTGCGGGGATGGACGACGACGTGCAGCCCCAGCCCGCGGGCGATCTCCACGCTGCGGTCACGGCTGGCGTCGTCCACCACCACGACGTCGTCCACCCACTCCAGCGGCAGATCCCGGTAGGTGCGGGCGAGCGTCTTCTCGGCGTTATAGGCGGGCATCACCACACAGATCTTCCGGGTTCGCCGCTGCGGATCGAGGTCGGGGGGAGGGACAGCGTACGGCACGGGCGGATCTTATCCGACAGCGGTGAGGATGATCGCGAATGACGATGGGCGCTCCTTTCTGCTACCCGACCCGGGCTCGCGACCGCGCGCTGGCCGCCGCGGGTGAGATCGAACGGCTGGTGCGGGCGGCGGTACGGCATCTCCGGCATCTTCGCGCGGGCCGGCGCCGCGGCATGGCGCCCGCCCTGCCCCGGCTGTTGAGCGAAAGCAGCCGGGCCGTTCAAGTGGAGGACGCCGCCGGGGGAGCACCGATTCTCTATCTGCCGGCAGTCGCCTGGAGCTACCGTTTCCAGCGCCCGCAGCAGCTCGCCCGCGCCCTGGCCCGCGCCGGCCACCCCGTTCTCTACGTCGACGGTTTCCTGCGCAGCCGGATCCTCCCCTCCCGCCACCTGCTGGTTTCGGAAGGGGGGCTCCAGGTGTTGCGAGTGCGCGTGCCCGGCCGGCCGGACCCCTACCGCCAGCCCCTGGAGCGGCGAGCAGCGGTCCGTTTGGCGTCGACCCTCCTCAGCGGACTGCGGCACGAGCGGCCTCTCATGGTGCTCGTCCAGCTCCCCTTTTGGACCGAGCTCGGCATCGAGCTGGCCGGGCGGCTCGACGTCCCTCTGGTCTACGACCGGATCGATCTGCACAGCGGCTTCCCGGACGTGCCCGCCGGCATCGAGGACGTCGAGGCGCGGCTGATCCGCGAGGCCGACCTGGTTTGCGCCACCGCCGGCGCCCTGGCGGAGGCCCCCCGCCGGATGAACCCGCGGGTCCTCCTGCTGCCGAACGCCGTCGACCTGCAGGCATTCCAGTTGTTCCCGGCGTTTCCGGCAGGGGCCGCGCGGGAGACGGCTGGCGAAAGGTGCATCGGCTACGTCGGGGCTCTCGGCCCCTGGTTCGACGCCGGAGCCGTACGCGAGGCCGCCCGGGCGTTGCCGGAATGGCGCTTTCGGCTCGCGGGCCGGGTCGAAAGTGCCGACGTCGCCGCCCTCGCCGCGCTGCCCAACCTCGAGCTGGCCGGCGAGATCGCCTTCGCCGACGTACCCGGCTTCCTCTCCGGGCTCGACGCAGCCCTCATCCCTTTCCGGGACCTGCCGCTCACCCGCGCCGTCGACCCGGTGAAGCTCTATGAGGCCCTGGCGACGGGGCTCCCCGTCGTCGCCCGGCGGCTGCCGGAGACCCAGCGCTGGCGCGAGCCCCTCGTCTATCTCTACGAGACGCCCGATGACCTCGTCCGTCAGCTGCGGCGGGCGGTGGCCGAAAACACCGGCGATCTGGCGCGGCAGCGGCGACAGGCGGCCGCGGGGCAGAGCTGGGATCATCGCGCCGCGGAGCTGATCCGGGCGGCTGGCGATCTGGGTCGTCAAGGCCCGGCTTGACCGGGACGAAACGGCGCCCAGGGCTCGCCGGCGAGCACCGCCGCGATCCGCTCCGCGGCGCGGCCGTCGCCGTAGGGGTTCACGGCGCGGGCCATCTCGCGGTACGGCTCGCCGCAGGTGAGGAGGCGCGAAGCCTCGGCAACGATCCGTTCGGGATCCACGCCGACCAGCCTGGCGACGCCGGCCTCCACTCCCTCCGGCCGCTCGGTGGTCTCCCGCAGCACCAGCACAGGCTTACCGAAGGTGGGCGCCTCCTCCTGGATGCCGCCGCTGTCGGTGAGCACCAGATGACAGCGCCGCAAGCGCCGCACCAGCTCGCGGTAGTCGAGGGGCTCGCACAGCTCCAGGTTCGGCAGACCGCTCAGGATCGCGAAGGCCGGCTCCCGTACGTTCGGATTGCGATGAACGGGATAGATGAAGAGAACCTCGGGGAAGCTCTCGGCCAGCCGGCGCAGGGCCGCGAAGATGCCGCGCAGCGGCTCGCCGAAGCTCTCACGGCGGTGCACGGTGATCAGCACCTCCCGCCGTTCCGGTGCCTCGACGGGATCGCCGGCAAGCATCGCCAGCGCGTCGATCACCGTATTGCCCACCACGTGGATCCGTTCCGCGGCGCACCCCTCCGCCAGCAGGGCCGCCCCGGCGCGCTCCGTCGGGGCGAACAGGGCGTCCGCCAGCAGGTCGATGATCCGCCGGTTCGCCTCCTCGGGAAACGGCCGCCGGAGGTCCCGCGTGCGCAGTCCCGCCTCCACATGGCCCACCCGCACCCCGCGGTGAAAAGCCGCCAGGGCCGCGGTCATGGCGGTGGTGGTGTCTCCCTGGACCAGGAGCCAGTCCGGCCGGCGGGAGACCAGGACCTCGTCCATGGCTGCCAGGGAGGCGGCGGCGAGCCCGTTGAGCGTCTGGTCGCGACGCATCAGCCCGAGATCGACCTCGGGCTGCAGCCCGAAGAGGTCCTGCACCTGGTCGAGCATCTCGCGATGCTGCCCGGTCGTGCAGAGGGTCACGGCAAAGGCGTCCGGGCGACGCTGCAAGGCCGCGATGACGGGCGCCATCTTGATCGCTTCGGGCCGTGTGCCGTAGACGGCGAGGATCTTCGAGGGCACCTTGGCTGCCGGTCGGGTCACTCACACCTCCGCGAAGGACGAGGCGACAGGTCCGGGGAGACCCACCCGTGGTATGGTGGGGTCATCATACGGCAGTGACAGTTTTCTGATCCAAGGCCTGCCAGATTTTGTCTCACTCGGGACCGGGTAATCTTTTCAAGTCATTGAAAAAAAAGGATGACCTCACCAGGTATATCCTTTGCTTTCCTGCCATATGTGCAGCAAGCAAAGGTTGGCTATCTACGGGTCCCCCTGGCCCCCTTCGTGGGGCTTCTTTTATTCGCCGCGCCCCTTCTGGGGGCAGGCTCCACGGCCCCGAACCCCACGGTCACCTTCTCATCGCCGGGAACCAAGCAGGTCTCGCTGGAGGTGTGTAATGCCGCGGGATGCAACACCCTGAACCGGCTGGTGGTGGTCCTCGATCCCATGCCGCACATCGTCAGCATCGGCAGCATTCCGCCCGTCGTTCTGACCAGTCAGAGCATCACCCTCTCCGCCCAGACCACCGGACGTCCGCCGCTGACCCACCGCTGGCGGATCACGGGCATCCCAGGCAGCCTCACGCTCACCGGCAATCCCGTGAATTGGCATCCCTCCACCCCCGGGATCGGCCTCTACCTGATCCAACTCGAGGTTGAGAACGTGGACGGCCTGGTCTCCTCCTTGCCGATCAACGTCAACGTCCTTTCAGGCCTGATCTTCGCCGACGGTTTCGAGTCGGGCAACCTCAGCGCCTGGCAGTGATCCGTCGCCCTCTGTCGAGTCTCACGTAGTTTCGCGGTCGTCTTTTCGGGATGAGTGGTGGCGGTGATGCGCGGGAAGGTTACAGTCCCGGATTGGCTCGCAGGCGGTGCAATCCGGGACTGATTTGGTGAGGAGAAGGCTAATGCGCTAGTCAGCTTTTCGCGTCCAGGCGTTGGCGATCCAGCGGCGGAGTCCGACGCGGACATTTTTGAAGCGTTGTGCGGGTCGGTTGTTGTAGTACCAGCGGAAGGTTTTGGTTTCCTCCAAGATATCGAGGTCGTGGAAGTCTGCGATGAGCTCGTGGACAAACTCTTCGTCAAGCTGGGGGTCGAAGGGATAGGCCGGCAGGTGGTTTTTGAGGTAGCCGAGGATGTCTTGGGGCGCGTTCACGAGCGCAGCTCCTCGGCAGCGTGGAGGATGTGTTCGGGTTCGACGAGCTTGGCGCGGGCGGTGGCGGCGGCGGCCAGGGCGTGGTGAGCGAGGGTGTCGATTCTGCGCATGACACCCTGGGAGGCGTCGAAGAGGGCCTCGTTGGCGGGGGCGGTGAAGAGGGGTCGGTCGAGGCCGGCGATCTTGAGCCGGTGTTCGAGGTAGAGGCGGGTGGTGTCGCGATCGAAGCCGCGCAAAGCGAAGCGGATGGTGATGCGCTGTGCGAGGGCCTCGAGGTGAGACAGGCGCAGGATCTGTCGGAGTCCAGACTGTCCGGCCAAGAGCACGGCGAGTCGGCTTTGGGCATCCCAGTCGAAGTTGGCGAGCAGGGGAAAAAGGGCGAGGACGTCGGGGCGCAGGTTCTGGGCTTCGTCGACGAGGATCAAGACCGTGAGGTGTCGGTCGAGGACGAGGCGCTGGATCTCCTGCTGGATGAGGCGCAAGGTCATGGCCCGGGACCACTCGGGCTGGAGTCCGAGCCTCGAGGGCGAGCTGGCGGCAGAAGTCGGCCGGGTTGACCAGGGTGTCGTGGAGGTAGACGGCGCGGACCTGGTCAGGGTGGAGGTCCTCTCTGAGTCGCCTGAGGGCGGTGGACTTGCCGCTTCCCGGCTCGCCGGTGAGCAGGCCGATAGCTTTGGCGTCGACGAGATAGCGCAGGCGCGAGTGGAGCTCTTCGAGTCCCGGACAACGAAACATCTGGTCGGCGGCGAGGGGGCACAGGAACGGTGGATGGGAGAAGCCGAAGGCTTGGGTGTAGAGGTTCATTCGGGCTCTCCCTGATAGAACCGCTTGGCGATGAGCTCGAGGTAGCTGATGCCGGTGGTGGGCGCTTCGGCGGCCGGCTCGCTGGGGCGGGCGGTGCGGCGCAAGGTGGCGTTGGTGTAGAGGTCGAGGCGGCGCAGAGGCCGCTCGGCGGTCTCGCCTTTGCGGCGGAAATGGACCGGCCGGGCGGGGTCGTAGGGATCGTAGAGGACCTCGACGGTTTCCCCGGCGTAGCCGTCGGGGGCCTCGTAGAGTCGGCCGTCGAGGTGGACGGTGCGATCGCGGCCGACCCTTCGGGCGACCTTCATGCGCAACCACACTTCCAGTTGTTCCGGGGCCGGGCGGATCAGTGCCTGGTCCTGGAGGAAACGATCGAGAGGCGTTTGACCGTCGAGGCCACCGTGGGAGGTCTGATGGTATTCGCCTTCCAGCCAGGCCCAGAAGACGCGATTGAGCGCCGCCAGATCGGCGAGGATCTCGGCGGTGAGGTGGGGTAGGAAGGCGGTTCGGACATGGCGGAAGAAACGCTCGATCTTGCCCCGGCCGCGGGGCTTGTAGGGCCGGGAGTGGACCAAGGAAATGCTGAGAGTGGCGCAGACGACCTGCAGGTGATGGGTGCGAAAGGTCGGGCCGTTGTCGCAGTAGAGCCGTCGTGGCAGGCCGCGGCGCAGCAACGCCTGCTTGAGGGCGTCTTGAAAGCAGGCGGCGTTTTCGGCCAGGTAGAAGGCGGCAAACGGTACCATCCGGGAGGCGTCGTCGAGGAAGGCGTAGAGGTAGGTCTTGCCGCCGTCGCGCCGTCCGGGCACCAGCAAGCGGGGCCCGTGCATCAGGTCGGAAGTCCACAGGTCGTTGACGTGCGGGTAGGTGAAGGCCACCGCGTCCGGCTGCGCGGTGGACGCTGTGGCGGCCGGCGGCGCCTGGGCCGCGAAGAAGCGATAGACGGAGCTTCTCGACAGCCGCGGCGCCGGCGAGACGCGGCCCGACAGTTGCACGGCGCGAATCAGGCTGTCCAGCGAGGCATGGGGCCGCTCAGCCCGCAGCGCCAGCAGCAGGTCCTGCACCTCCTGCGGAATGGCCCGTGACCGTCCGGCATCGGCGCGCGGGCTCGGTTTGAGCCCCTCGAATCCGTGGGTCTGGTACAGCTCGATCCAATTGCGCACCGTCGTGCGGCCAATACCGCTCCGCTGGCTGCCCGGCACGTCCCACTGCCGCTCGGCAATGGTACCGAGCAGCTTCTCCTTCTCGCGCGGCGCCAGCGGCCGGTTGATCAACTCGGCGATGACACCGTAGCGAAACAGCGCGATTTGCTCCCTCAGCGTCTCATCCATGGGCGAAGCTCCCTGCGTACTCGGCTCAAGGCCCATCCCTGAGCTCGGGTGAAGCTTCGCCACAAGACCCCCAGGTTGGGCAGTTACCAAGGTGTGGAGAGCGCCCGGCGGTCGCAACCCGCGGTCGCCCGTGGCGGTACAAACCGCTCACCCCGCCGACCAAGCAGCGCCATCCTGACCAGACGAAGTGCCGGAGGCGAGTCAGCCAACCCGCCGCCTCGCCCACCACCTGCTGCGCCCGGCACCACCAGGGACCCGCGGCCGGCGCCAGCAGCGCCTGCAACGAAGCGGCAAAGTGCCCCTCCGCGCTGCGCCGCCAACGGCGCACCCGCCGCACACCCTGACGGCCACCTTGTTGCGCTGCCTGCGCGCCGGCACTCGGACCGCTCGCCGCCAGGGCCAACTCCACAGCGCCCAGCGTCGCATCGCGGTACGTGCACAAGTCCTCCGGCAGCAGCGCATGGCTGACCCGGCACCGCGGGCACCGCAGACGCCGCAACGGCTCCTGCTTGCCATCGATGTACCGCTGGTACCAGCCGTGGCCCCGCAGAGGAGTCCCTTGACACTGTGGATCCGGACAGCTCACCGCCGGCAGCGCTGCCGTCCTGCTGCCCACCCGCTCCCAGTACTCCTTGCAGCCCACCCCTGCGAGGCTTAACATGGCCTCCTCTCGGAAGCCCGTCCGGCCTCTCCCCCGGTCCGCCAAGAACGAGGGGGCCGGCGGGCTCCCTTTCCCCACCGATCCCATCGGCAAAGCAGCAGCGTCCCGCGCTGCCGCGCCGGCGAATCTAACCGACCACGATGAAATCTGGGACGACTTCAGGCTGCGGTCACGAAATAGCGTGGGTGTCTACACCCTCCGCCCCGACCTGTCTCGACTTGACCTCTCTCGGGGCCAGGAGCCGCTTTTGCATCTCCTCGAGCCGTGAAGTTTTGTGACGGCCCGCTGTTCGTATCGATTCAGAGCTATACTTCTTCATGCGCTTTTGCGCGTAGGCTGTTGCTCATACAACGGAGGTCTGCGTCATGCGTCTTGCCCTGAAGCTGGCTCTCGGTTTCACCGCAACCCTCTCCCTCATCCTCGCCGCTCCACAGCCCTCCGCGGCGCACACCAGCTGCTATGCGCTGAACTGTTCGACCTGCACGCCCGGGGGCGGTAGCGGCAACATCTCGACCTTCATCCCGTCGGCGGCGTTTCCCGCCAATGCCGAGGGCAACACGCCGATCGTGTTCGTGGACCCGAACGACGGCCGGGGCCACCGCTTCATCGCCACGCAGCAGGGCAAGATCTACGTCTGGAACGGCTGGCGCGTCCTGCCGACGCCGTTCCTCGACCTCAGCGCCAAGGTGCTCTTCGGCGGCGAGCGCGGGCTGCTGGCGATGGCCGTGGCGCCGGACTACGCGACGAGCGGGCGCTTCTACGTCTACTACACCGCCGACGCGCCGGCCGCGCCGGGTTTCGACGGCTCCATCGTGATCGAGCGCTATGTGCGATCCGGCGATCCGGAAGTGGCGAGCCCGACGGGGACGACGATCCTGGTGCTGACCCACCCCGCCGGCAACCACAACGGCGGCGCGCTCGCGTTCGGCCCGAACGACGGCTACCTCTACGTGACCCTCGGCGACGGGGGCGGCGGCTGCGACAGCCAGGGTCCGAACGGCCAGAACCTCAACCGCCTGCTGGGCAAGATGCTGCGTCTCGACGTCAGCGGTACCGATATGACGCCGGAGGTGGAATGCGGCAACGACGACTTCCCCACCACCGGCTATGACACCCCGGACGACAACCCCTTCGTCGGCGGCAGCGGTTGCGACGAGATCTGGGCCTACGGCCTGCGCAATCCGTTCCGCTTCACCTTCGACCGCCAGAGCGGCGACATCTTCATCGGCGACGTGGGGCAGGACAACTGGGAGGAGATCAACTTCATGGCCGCCGACGCCACGGCGCCCTTCAACTTCGGCTGGGTGATCCGTGAGGGGTGCGACTCCTCCGCCGTCGCGCCCTCCTGCTGCGGCGGCTGCCTTGCGGCCGCTCCGAGCTGCCAGTATCCGACGGGCACCGGGCTCTACGATCCCATCCTCTGCCACTCCAATCCCAGCGGCTGGGCGTCGATCATGGGCGGCTACCGGTACCGCGGCACCTTCGTGGCGGCGCTCTCCGGCCGCTATGTCTACAGCGACGCGGCGTGCGGCCAGATCTGGCGCACCACCTCCTTCGATCCCGGCAATCCCATCGCGGCCCAGGCCGAGTGCTGGGACGCCGGCAACGGCGGCACGTTCGGTTTCGGCGAGGACCATCTCGGCGAGCTGTACGTGGTCAACGGTTTCGGAACCCGCATCGACTGCATCCACGACGGCCTGGGATGCGATTGGGCGACGGAGCCCCTGGTCTTCGGCGACGACTTCGAGACCGGCAACGCCGGCCGCTGGGGCCTGGTCTCTCCCTGAGGCTCAGGGCGCGACGGCGCCCCAGGGCCCGGGAAGCGTCCCGCCTTCGAAGCCGTCCGCGAAGATGAGCCCGATCGGAGCGAGGCACGCGGGGTTGCCGCTCGCGACCGCGCTCACATGCGCGCTCATGCGCGACGGCACGCGTTCAGGCTGGATCCCGAAAGCGTGGCCGTAGCCGAGCTTCAGGCTGATGTTCGAGAAGCTCTGTGGAGGGAACAGGTGGCAGTAGCTCATGATGGTGCCGCTGCCGGCGCCCGCGGGACCGGGAAGGCTCTCCGCGCCGCCGTAACAGCCGAGGACCGCTTCGTCGTTGTAGCACTGATCCACCGGGCTGGGATTTCCGATGCCGTTGTAGCAGTGGGTGTGGGGCGAGTTGAAGTTGTGGCCGATCTCGTGCGACACGGCGTAGATGTCCCAGAGCACCTGCGGGTTGTTGGGATTGAAGTTGCCGTCGATTCCCGCCGTGTAACCGTAGCCGCCGCCCCAAGGCGTCCCTTGGACCGGCAGCAAGGGATTGCAACCCACGGGGAAAATGGTGGAGAGGAAGGGGCCCGAGCACAGCACTCCGACCCAGGCGATGCCGGCGTTGACGTTCTTGCCGCTGAGGAAATGGGCGATGGTGCGCGAGACCCCGGCATTGTTGAGGTTCCAGTACCGCCCGAACTCCATCAGGGCGCAGTCCGTCTGAGTCTGCTGCCAGGGGTCGGCGGCGGCGTTGGCGACGTTCCACAGGCTTATCGACTGCACCACCAGATTGGTCTGGATCTGATTCTCGTAGATCGCCGAGGCGTAGCCGATCAGGTCACCGATGTAATCCGTCGCGGCCGCGGTGCTGCCGCCGAAGGCCGGCAGGTGCAGCAGCTCGTAATCCGTTTCGATGGCCACCCGGACCGTGTGGAGGAACGACCTGCCCGCGTCGGGTGATCCTGCGGCGGACGTCCTCTCCCCCACCTTCGGAGCGAGACGGGCGGGCGGGTCCAGAGGCGCCGCCAGATCCCCCTGGGCGCACTTCCAGGGCTCGCCGCCCGCCTTGAGCTGCGTCAGATCGGCCCGCTCGGCGACGAGCCGTTCAAACATGCCCGGCGCCGCGCTCCCCGCTTCGCCGGCTCCACCGTCGATCAGGTACGTGCCCTCGGGCCTGGCGATGATGCCGCGGATCCGGCCGCCCGGCTGGACGGCGAGGAACACCGTCGATTCCGGCTCGCCGGCCACGGTGCCCCGGAAGTACGCGTTCGCCGGCCGCGGCAACCGGTGTCCGCCGTCGAGCTCGTGCACGATGATCCTGGCGTCCGGGGCGAAAACCTCGAACCGCTCCACCTCGAAGGCCAGGGTTTCGCCCGTCGCCGGCACCTCGACGCCGGCGATCCTGAGCCGCTCGCCCATGGCCGGGTTGACGCAGAGCAGCAGAAGGCCGACCCCAGCTGCCTGAGCGGATTTCCAACGCATGGTCAAGGCGCCCTCCTTTCAGGGCGTTACGTCACCCCAGGCGCCGGGAAGCGGCGGCCCGTTCTCGAAGCCGTTGCTGAAGATCACGTTCGAGGCTCCGAGCGGAAAGATGCACTGCCCCACCCGGTTCTGGATGAGAGGATCCAGCAAATCGGTGGAGCGAGGGTGAAACACCTCCGACGAGCCGCAGCCGGTGAGATGGCAATAGCTCATCACCGTTCCCCTGACGTTGGGTACCCCGTTATAGGTCGCCGGCGCCGGACAGCTCGTGCCGCCACTATAGCAGCCGCTCTGGGCGTTGTAACAGGTGTCGACCGGGGGCGAGTAGCAATGCGTGTGGGGGGAGCCGAAGTTGTGCCCCAGCTCGTGGCCGACGATCTTGCTGTCGGAGGCCGAGGTGTCCTGGGCGAACTTGAAGACCTGGGTGAAGCTGTAGCCGTTGGAGTTGCTGCACAGACTGTTGACCCAGGCGATGCCGGAGGCCGAATTCGCCGAGCTCTGCTTGCCCGACAGCATCATGGCGAGGGCACGGCTTACGCCCGCGCAGGCACCGCCGCACCCCGAGGCCCAGTAACTCGAGAATTCGTTGAGCTTGGCCGAGTCGGCATTCCCGGTGCCGCTCTGACCGTAAGGATCCGGGGTGGTCGAGGGGCGAAGGATCGTCAAGCCCTGCACCAGCCGTACCAGCAGGTCGCGCTCGTACATGATGTTCATCCGCGCGATCAGGTTGGCGATGTAGTTGGTGGCGGCGGCGGTGTTGTTGCCGAACTTCTGCTGCATCAGCTCGTTGTCGGTGTCGACGGCGAGGGTGGCCCGGTGCAGCGAGGTGATGGCTTCCGCGGCGGCCGGCCGGACGCCGGGAGGCGACAGCAGCGAGCTCAGCGTCAACGGGTCCTGTTCCTGGTCGCAGGACCAGGACGGCTCCCCCGCTTCCGGCGGCAGCAGGGCTTCGGCGGCCGCGACGATATAGCCCCCGGCCGCGCTCTTCGACCGTGGCCGCAGCTCCTGCGTCCCATCGGCGGTCACCCCGAGCCCTTGCAACAGCCCCGTGCCCGGGTCGATGGTGACGATCAGCCTCGCATCGGGGTCCTCCACCGAGCGGCCCTGAAAAAACACCAGCCGGGACCGCGGCACCTCGATGGCTTCGGCGCCCTCGATCTTCACGATGCGGGCGCCGGGGGCATAGACGTCGAAACGGGTGAGCTCGACCTCATGGCGAGCTCCGGGAGCCACCGGCCACTCGGCGACGGTGGCCGAGGCGTCCGGGGAGAGACTCAGCAGGGCCGGGATCACCGCGGGATCCAGATTCACGAGCTCCGCACCGCTGGAGCCGTCCGGGGCGATCGTGAGCTCGCCCGGCAAGGAGGCCCGCAGCGCCGCTGCCAGCCCGGGAGTTGCGGAGGACAGCAGGAGTAAACCTGCCAGGGCCGTCGGCTTCAAATAACGGTACATCTACTTCTCCCTACGTCAGGACGCACGCGCTGTCCGCGGCGTCCGCGGTTCAAGCTTCTCCATCCCTGGGAAGGATGCGCTCGGCCATTCTGGGGATCTCGGTCGCTTATGTCAATCGGCGCATAAGCCCATGCAGCAATTTTTGTCACGGCAACTCCCAATCGTTGTCCATCCCGGGAGTGAAGTGCCAGAGACAAGGCCTGTAGAATCAACGGTTTCCTCTCTCCAATTGCCGCGACTGGAGAGAGGGAAACGCAATGTCCGGGCCAGAGGTTCTCGGGAAATGCTGCGATGCCTTCGGTTACGTCCTTCTAGAATGGGCGCCCATGGATGCCGGAATCGACGACTCCGCCCGACCTCCCCTGTCCGTCGTCATACCGACGCACGACACGCGAGAGCTGACGCTCCGTTGTTTGAACGCCCTCCAGGCCTCTCCCATTCCCGGCATGGAGGTGATCCTGGTGGACGACGCCAGCCGCGACGGCACGGCCGAGGCGGCGAGGGTCCGTCACCCCGGTCTGATCCTCCTCCGCAACGAGGCGCCGGCTCGCTTTTCCCGCTCGGCGAACCTGGGGCTGGAGCGGGCCCGCGGCGAGATCCTGCTGCTGCTCAACAGCGACACGGAGGTTGAAGCGGCAGGGCTCCCGAGGCTGATCGAGGTATTCGCGCGGCAGCCGGAGCTGGGGATCGCCGGCGCCCTGCTCCACTATCCCGACGGCTCTCCCCAGTGGAGCGGCGGCCGCGAGCCCTCCCTGCTCTGGTTCTTCATCCTGGCGAGCGGCCTGGCGAAGGTCCTGGAACGCCTGCCCTTCTATCGGCGCGCCAAGCCGCTCGCGCCGCAGCATCCGATCACGGTGGACTGGGTGACGGGCGCGGCCATGGCGATACGGCGTGCCGCCTGGGAGGCGGCTGGCCCTTTCGACGAAGGCTTTCGCTTCTACGCCCAGGACCTCGACTTCTGCTTGCGCGCCGGTAGCGCCGGCACTGCCGGCAGTACCGGCTGGCGGACGGAGATACGGCCGGAGTTTCGCGTGCTCCATCACCACGGCGCGACGATCAGCCGCGCCGCCGGCGCCGGCCAACGCCAGCACCCCGAGCTGCTCTGGACGGACCTGCTGCGCTGGGCGCGCCGGCATCGCGGCGACCACTGGGCCGCGCGGGCGGCGGCGGCGCTGCGCACCGGCGGCGCCCTGCGACTCGGCGGGCGGTGGCTCGCACGGCCGTTCCTGGCGGCGGCAAAGCGAGCGGCTTGGCGGGAGGAGGACCAGGCTTTACGAGGGGCAGTGGCGGCTCTAAGGAAGCCTGACGTCGAGAGTTGTCGATAATGGGGATTCTCCGCCGCCGCGGGCCCCTCACTCCCCCAACCCCTCTCTCCCGCCTCACACCCACCCTGCCGGGAGAGAGGGGAGACTGAAAAAGCCCAAACAAATCCTGCTTTTGTAGTCTCCCTCCTCTCCCGGAAGGGCGGGCGTGAGGTGGGAGAGGAGGGCCGGGGTGGTGAGGGGCCCGACGGCGCCGCAACGGTCCGATGGAAGAGGACTTGAGGAGCGGATCTGTCCTCCCGCTTGCCATCCTCCCCCGCCCGGTATAGAAAGCCCTCCGGCGCCGTCTCCGCCCCAGACGCCATGCGAGAAATCTACCGCTATCGCGACCTCATCTCCGCCCTGGTCTCCCGCGAGCTCAAGGTGCGGTACCGGCGGTCGGCCCTCGGTTTCCTGTGGACGATGCTGCAGCCGCTCATGATGATGCTCGTGCTGCACGTGGTCTTCAGCACCGCCTTCAAGATGCAATTTCAGGTCGGCAACTATCCTGTCTACGTCCTCGCCGGCATCCTCTTCTGGAACTTCTTCAGCCAGAGCATCGTGGCGTCGATGAACAGCCTGCGGGCCAATGCTCTGCTGCTGCGCAAGCTGCCCATCCCGAAGGAGGTCTTCCCGCTGGCGACCGTGGTGTCCGGGGTGATCAACCTCTGCCTGGCGATCGTGCCCCTGCTGCTGATCATGCTGGTGACCGGCCAGCCGCTCAAGCCCGCGCTGCTGTTCCTGCCGGTCGCGATCCTGCTCGCCGCGATGTTCACCCTCGGCGCCGGCCTTCTGCTCTCGCCGCTCGCGGTCTTCTTCAGCGACGTCGTCGAGCTGATCGGCGTCGTCCTGTCCATCCTCATGTACCTGACGCCGATCTTCTATCCCAAGGAGATCCTGGAGAACACGCGCTACTACAATCTGGTCCGCTTCAATCCGGTCCGCTCCATTCTCGAGGTCTTCCGCGATCCCATCCATCAGGGCGAGGTGCCGCCGCTCAGCCACCTCACCGTCTGCCTGGGGATCACCTTGATCGTGTTCGTCGTCGGCGCCGTCGCCTTCCGCCGCAGCAGCGACCGCATTCCTTTCTATATCTGATGGACGATCTCAGCATCCGCCTCGAGGGGGTCTCCCTCTGTTACCGGCTCGCCAAGCAGCGGATCCCTTCGCTCAAGGAATACGCCATCCATTTCATGCGGGGCGCCCTCTCCTACGAGAAGCTGTGGGCGCTGCGCGACGTCCGCCTGACGGTGCGGCGGGGAGAGTCCCTGGGCATCATCGGCCGCAACGGCGCCGGCAAGAGCACCCTCCTCAAGGTGATCTCCCGCGTTCTCAAGCCGACGGAAGGGACCGCCGCCGTCAACGGCAGCCTGGCGCCGATCCTGGAGCTCGGCAGCGGTTTCGACTTCGAGCTGACCGGCCTGGAGAACGTCTACCTCAACGGGCTCCTGCTCGGCCACACCCGGCGGGACGTCGAGCGGAGCGTCGAGGAGATCATCACCTTCAGCGGGCTTGGCGACTTCATCCGCTCCCCCATCCGCAACTACTCGACGGGCATGCTGGCGCGCCTCGGCTTCGCCATCGCCACCGCCTGGGTGCCCGACATCCTGATTCTCGACGAGATCCTCTCCGTGGGCGACATCACTTTTACCGAAAAGTGCGAGACCCGGCTGCAACGGTTCCACGACGCCGGCACCACCGTCCTCCTCGTCTCCCACGACTCCAAGGCGATCCTCAAGAATTGCACGCGCTGCATCTGGCTCGACGACGGCCGGATCCGGGCCGACGGTGACTCCAAGGAGGTCGTGAACCTCTACCGGCGCGAGCACGGGACCGACCCGGTCGAGCACGAGGCCGGCCGGCTGCCGGCGCCTGCCTGAGGATAGGGCTTCAAGGGGTCACCCGGCCTATGAAGCACCCTGGAGCGGGCCTATTCCACGGTCAAGAAGTGCTCGCCGGCGACACCCCCGTCCTCGGCCGCGACGGTGATTCTCACGCGATCACCCGCGACCAGGCCCGAGGCCTCGAACTTCGCTGTGGCGGCCCGGGACGTCGCGGCGTCCGCGGGCGCCTCGATGGGCGAAATCTCAGTGGTCCGGCCGACGTTCTCGGTGACCGTATTCCCGTCATCGTCGACCTTGTCGGCCGACCACACAGGGGTGATTCCGGCCGTCACCGAGCCCGCGCCGGGGTCGCGGAAGAAGCTCGCGGTGAGCTCCACGCTTTCGCCGGCCGTAACAGAAGCGTCTCCCGTCAGGACGATTCGGGACGGCAGCGCGAGGTCGAACCGGATGCTGTGCCGCGCCGGCGCAAGGGCAGCCCCGATCACGCTCGCCGTGAGCATCGTGGAGACGGGCTCCTCCAAGCTCATCAGCTCCGCCGTCGCGATGCCGTCGAGACCGACGGGCACCGAGATCTTGTTGCCTGTGCCGGCAGGATAGAACTCGCCTCGGCTCGTCTCGATCTCTACCTCTTGGCCTGCGGCGAGCCGGCTGTCCGCACGGACGAAGATCGGCACGGCGGTCGCCCCGTCCGCTTCCGCGGTCGACGGCGTGCCCATGAAGCTCAGAACACCAGATCCACCACCGGTGAAAGTAACGGTCTCGAAATCTCGGACGCCGGCCGACAGCAGGATGGCCGTGACCGTGACCGGGCCTCCGGTCGTCGAGCTCCTCAGGGTCGCCTCGGCCTTGAGAGAGCCTCGATCCGCAGCCACCTTGATGCAGCTCACCGCGCCGCTCGTTTCACAAGCGGTCAGGACCTCTCCACCGAGGAGCCTGCCGCCGGTGGTCTCGAACTGGACGTCCAGCTTCGACGCGGCCACCGGCTCCTTGGCAGTGATCGTCGCCGTCACTCTGATTTCCGACAGCCCGTCCGCAGCCAGCGTTGCAGAAGAAACATCGAGCTTCAGCAGAGACTCCAGCGCCTCCGGCTCGGTCGCCAAGGGGCTATTGCACGCACCGGCAGCCACCAGCATGGCGCAAACCATTAAGCCGGAGTATCTTTTCATTTCATCACCCGACGATGTCCACGAGCCGTTGCCGCTTGGATTCGTCCGCGACTCCGGTCTCCCTGACCGTGATGAAAAAGACGACGGAGTGAGGAGAGGTGAGACCAGGGGCCGGCCGCCTCTCCAAACGGAACGATGTATTGCCATTCGGCGCCACCTGCAGGGTCTTTGACTGAGGCACAAAAAAGACGTCATTGTCGTCGTCGATTCTCACCGAACCGGTCAACTCTCCGCCATCGGTGGCTTCGGACTCCAATGAAATCCTGCCAGCCTGCCCGAGAGCGATCTGGTTGGGTACGACGTCAGCCCTGGTGATCTGCGGCATGTTTCGGTTCTCCCATCTTTCGCGTAAAGCTCCGTGCCGGATTCTGTCTCTCCACCGCCGCGACGATCGATACCGCTACTCCGCTGGAGTGCCGCCGTTGAACAGGGAATTCCTCCCCCCGGTAAAGAGGCTTGCGACATCCATATCCAAGGAGAGCGCGAAGTAGTAGTTGACCTCCGTATTGAGAGTCTGACTGACCAGCGTATCCAGTTGCTTGAATACGACAGCCCCCGCTTCGAGACGCAGCGCCGGATTCACCCTGAAGCCGATGCCGAGAAGCGGTGACCCCATGGCGGTCAGGTCGTCGACGATTTTCGTTTCCACACCGGCGACGGTATCCTTCCGGACAAGATCCTCGTTGAGCGTGACGCCGATCGTCAGCGACGTCCTTCGCGCAAGCCCCTTCCAGCCCCAGCCGAGGGGGGTGACGCTCGGCGGATTGACCGGCCTCAGGTAGATGTTGATGCCTGTAAAAGTGACCGATTGATCGAGGTGTGGGATGAATGCGAACCCGGCGTCCGCGCTGACGTATCTCTGCGCCACCGAGGCTGCTGGGATACTGGTAGCCAGAAACAGGGAGTTGCGTGCCTGAACCGCTCGAATCGCTCTCGCCGCGAAGGCCTCGAGTGCGGGATCGAGCCTGTCGAGGTTCTCCAGCGGGTCCCTCAGGTTACCGGCGAAGGTCTTGTTTCCTAGCTCCATCGCTACCGTCAGTCCAGCCGCGTAGAGGTTCCTGCATGATGCCAGGTCCAGCCGTGCCGGAGACCGACCTTCGAGCGACTGCATGCTTTCCAGCCAGAGAGTGCGCGCTCGGCCGACGAAGCTGGCACTGAGGTCCAGGAGTTCTTTGCGGTCACAATGCAGCATCGCCTGTCGCGGCACGTGGAAATCTCTCAGCAGATCCCCGAGACGGAAGTCCTCTTCCAGCCGAACGGTGCCGCCCAGTCCCTCGCGCTGAGCGAAGCTCGAGAGGGCCGCTTCAAGCGCCGCGCGGAACTCACCCTGCTTTCTCACAAAGTCCGCCGTCTCGAGCTCCGTCTCCAAACCCGCGAGCGCGCGCTTGAAAGCAGATGCGAGCGCCTGACTCTCAGGAATGGAAAGCTCGGCGCTGATCTGAGCCGTGGTCTGGAAGCAGAACGCCACGTACCTGTTGGGATCGAGGGCAGGCATGATGAACCGGGCCTTCTGCGTGGTCCCCCCGGCGTCGGCTGCCGTCGTGACGCCTGCGAACGTAGCTTGCCTCCCGCTGGTGCATACGTTGTCCGGGAAGACATCGAACTGCCTCCTGAACTCCATGAAGCGCAGGCTGGTTTCCCGGTCACCCAGATCCAGCGCGCCAAGCGACAGCACGACCGTGAACGGATGGTCGAACGGCAGCCGCACGAGGTCGCCCGACTCATGGTCTATCTCCAGCCGGGTCGGGCTGATTTCGGCGGGTATCGCGGTGTCGACCTCAACGTTGGCGCCAGCAGCCTGGGCGGGCCTGGTTGGCGTCTCGCGTGCGGTCTCCGCCGGAGCCGCCGGCGCAGGCGGGGCTGGCACAGCTGCCGTCACAGGCTCTGTCTTTACCGGCTCCTCCGGAGCTTCCTCGTCTTCCTCCTCTTCCTCCTGGGGTACCTCTTCCTGGGGTTGTTGGCAGTAAAGCGGAGGTGAAAGCAGGAGCCAGGCCGCGAACAGAGCCGTGGCGGTGCCAAGAAAAAGCGGTACCAGCGATCGGTAACTCAAGCAGCTCACCTCCCAAGAACCCCTATTTTTCCGGCCAAGGCGTCCGAATGGACGGCGCGGCACCCATGCTCGATCTTCTCCGCCGAGCTCTTCGACTCCTACGGCACACTCCCGTGGAGAAAGATAGCCAAGCGTCTACCCGGCTTTCCTGCAAGGACTACGATCATGCTAGGGCGCTGGAGAGGCCCGCGTCAAGAGCCGGTGGCTCGCCGCCGCCAGCGCCTCCTCTTCCTCCGTCACGGCGGCGTTGTGGGTGGAGAAGCCGCTGTGGTCGTCCATGCAGTCGTAGACCACGCGCCATCCCCAGCGCCGCCGCGCAGGCCGGTCTGCCAGCCGCGGCGCAGGCCCCGCTTCAGGCGGGTACCTGCCGGAGTCTAGCTGTAGCAGGCGCTCCCCGCGAGCGCCACCCCAGCACCCGCCGATCGGAGGGTCTCTCAGTAGCGTTCCTTCAGATTAACTGGATCCTGCCGCCGCCGCCGCAAATGCCGCCGCCGTAGCGGCAGAGTCAGCATCGCGCTTCCATTGAATGACCACAAGCCAGATGATAAAGACTCTCACAGAAAGCGGCAAATCTTCCGGGAGGTCCGCTCTTGCTCGGCGCGTAAGGATTGTCTCCCGGGATAGCGACCCGACTTCTCTGAAGCCATCCCACAGTAGAAATTTTCGCCAAAAAGCAGAACGAAGTGTGTACTGCTTTCCAGCGTGTTCTATGGTGAAGGAGCGGCGGAACGCGCTCGGTTTCCTTGCCTGTGCCAGTACCGCCCCGGCTGATTCAAGGATGAAGGCGCCGCTCTTCACCCCTTCTCGGTAAACCTTGTAGGCCGTGCCCTGAGCCGTCAGCAGACCTTTTTCGCGTCACCAGGATACGGCGATGTCTGCGACGGGCTGCGACCCTTCCAGGACGGTGAAGTCCCAGGAGAACCAACTCTTCGGAATTGCATTCAGCATGAGCTGCTCCTTTCCGAACGACTTCACGAAGAGCCGGACACCTTTCCCCTGCCAACGACGACGCCGAGGAGCTGCCGGCTGAACAGTAACAAGCGCGGTGACGGTTCGGGCGGCTCCGAGGCGTTTTTTCGGAACAGCCCCAGGCCATTCTGTAGTAGATGCTTAGTAGTTTTATCTACACCGACTCGGGGTTGTCAACTCGTCACGGCGAGAGGAGAGGATCTCCCCGGTACGTGAGCCTATCGTTGCGGATGTCGTTCTACGCAGCGCGGGAACCGCGCCGGGATCGACCGCGGGATTGATTCCCAGCCGCACCTCGCCGGCGTGACCTTTCGCCACCAAGTCCGAGCTCAGGGCATTGCGCGTGAGGCTCAGAGACGAGAGCTGGAGCCGGGAAGGGTTGCGCAGCAGCGGCGTCTCCTCCGGGTTGGTCGAGAACGCCAGATGGTGCTCCGGGCCGGATGCGGTATAGACGAGGCCGGCGAAGTCGCCGCTGGCGGTGAGCGTGAGGTTGAGCCCGGCCGCCGCGGCGCCGGGAGCTTCGACCCCGGCGCGCGCCAGGAGACCGGACAGCCGGGCGGCGTCGCAGGTCACCTCGGCGGCGGTGAGCGGCTGCGGACCGTCGTCGTCCAGGACTCTCAGCACCGCCGTCCGGCTCAGGGGGTCGAGGGTGGCGCCGCCGGCCGGAGCGCTCAGCTCGAGGGTTAACGTCTCCTCATCCTCCAGGGTGGAGTCGCCGTGGATGGGCACGCTAAAGGAGCGATCCGCGGTCTCGCCGTCCGCCCAGCCGAGAGTCCCCGAGACTGCGGTGAAATCCACTCCCGGCGTCGCATTGCCGGGGTTCGCCGAATGGACCCGGGCGGCGTAGGCCACCGAGATCGCGCCCATGCTTCCTTTGACGCGGCGGACGGTGATGACCGCTTCCCCATCCCCCTCGGACACCGTGAAGACTGGCTGGGCGAGCTCCGGCACTCCCGGATGGCTTGGGCCTTCCACCTCGATGACCCCGCGCATGCCGTGGAGCTCGTGGGGAATACAGATGTAGGGAAACACACCCGGCCGGTCGAAGCGGTGGGTGAACGGCCAGACGGGGGAATCGTCAGGCGCGGCGTCGCCGCTCGCGAAGCTCCCGTCCTCGGACGTCACGCTGTGAAAACCGCCGGTGTTCACCCAGGTCACCGTGTCTCCGGCCTGCACCGTGAGCCGCGAGGGCGTAAAGGTGAAGCCCCCTGCCAGCACCTGATGGTCAACGCCCTGGGCAGTGGCGGGCAGCAGCAAGAGCAGGATCGACGCAAGCGCGCGGTATGCCATGGCAGCCTCCAGGATCTCCGGCGGGATCTCCGGCGAAGAGGATCCTCCTGCGGAGGGATGACGAGGACAGGTCGGCAGCTTGAACGCCGCGTGACAGCGGAGGGCCGATTCGTGCCACTCCGGCCCGCGGAGCTTCTGTCGCACCAATGAAAAATTACTGTCGCATCCACGACAAGCGCTCTCCATGGCGGCTACCTATCCTCAGGGTCCGGGGAAGAAAGGGGCTGCCAGCCGACGTCTTCTATCTCAGCATCAACCAGTTCGGCGGCGACGGCTTCGGCCACCGCAAGATCGGCGACCTCGGCCGCGCCCACTGGGAGAACGCCGCCTTCGCCGTCGGCGCGGACTTCAAGCTCAACTAGGCGCCTGGCATCGCTCCCCGCTCCCCGGGGTGCGGCAGGGGTGATGTGCATCGCGGGTCGACCACACGTTCCGCTCCCTTGCCCTCCGCTCGCCTATTCGGAGCAGAGATTCGCGGCGCAGCCTTTGGCGCCGGTTGGCACCACTCCCCAGGCGATTCAAGCTTGAATCCGGAACGCCCCAGGGCCGGTCAAACAGGCTGGCCGAAGAAAGTTGCAAGATGAGAGACCGTTTTTCCGTCTTATATAGGATGTGGGACGCAGATTCCGCTGGGCGCCCGAGGAAGGCGCTCTCTTCGATGTCACCTCCGGGACGGTCCAGGGCCGCCGTCTCTTCCGGCCGAGCCCCGAGCTGAACGAGATCGTGCTCGGGGTCTTCGGACGGGCCCAGCGGCTCTATCCGATCCGCATCTGCGGCCTCGCCGTGCTCTCATCGCACTTGCACCTTCTCGTCGACGTCGACCGCGTCGACCAACTCGCGGACTTCATGCAGTACGCCTTGTCGAACCTGGCGAGGGAGGTTGGCCGTCTCACAGACTGGGAGGGACCGGTCTTCGCCGGCCGCTACCATGCCATCCTCGTCAGCCCCGAGGAGAGGGCTCAGGCGGCGAGGCTCGCCTATTGCTTGGCACAAGGCTGCAAGGAATTCCTTGTCGAACGCGTCCGGGACTGGCCCGGCGTCCATTGCGCTCGCGCCCTTCTGGACGGCGAGCCGCTGACCGGCTACTGGTTCGACCGCAGCCAGGAATTCACGGCACGCCGCCGGGGAGAGGACTTCGACCGTTACCAGTATGCCACCGAGGAGACGGTCCATCTCTCGCCTCTCCCGTGCTGGAAGCACCTCTCGGACGAGACCTACAAGGAGCGTGTCGTCGAGCTGGTGGACGAGATCGAGGAAGCAGCCGCCGTAGAGAGGCAGCGGACGGGAAAGCCGGTGCTCGGCGTCGCCGCGATTCTCGCCGAGAATCCTCAGCACCGGCCCGTGTTCCGCGACCGCTCGCCGTGCCCCCTCTTCCTGACGGCGAGCTACAGCATGTGGCGGACGCTCTACGACGCCTACGCCTGGTTCGTCCTGGAGTTCCGCTCCGCCGCCGAGAGGCTGCGTTCCGGAGACCGCGCCGCACCCTTCCCTCGGGGAAGCTTCCCGCCCGCGCTGCCTTTCGTCGGCGGGTGATTCCATCGGTCGGCCGCCATCCTACAGAACTGCCTCGCAGAGCTCTTCGGGTTAGCCAGAGCCGAGGTGTGTCCGGGGGTTTCGATCTTGGTCGTAATTGTGGCGGGATCAGGCTCTAAAGCTCGGACCTCGGACGCCCTGTAAGCCTCGATTTCGAGGCCTGACTGGACAAGAACCCACCAGATCAACTACGAAAGCGCTCGTAGGTTCATTCCTAAGCCTTCCCTTCAACTAGGCGCCTGGCACCGCTCCCCGGTTGCGTGTCTGCGCCGACGATCCGAAGCGGGCGAGGCTTCCGGAGGCTTGGGAAATTCTCCCCAAGGCTCGGGAAGTTTTTCGAAGGGTGTTCTGATTTCTCCCCAGGCAGGGAGCGGTTTCTCCAAGGCTTGGGGAATTCTCAAAGCCTCCAACCAGGCGCCCGGCACCGCTCCCCGGATAGTCGCGAGTAGCCGAGCCAGCCTCAGCGGGCGTTCCCCAGTGCGTTCTTGGAAGAAGTGTACCTGCGCGCCGGAAATCCGCCAGAATTCGCACTTACAATAGTCAAATCAGGAGCGAAACGGGCTCGCCGGCAAGCCTCTGCGGCGACAAACCGTGCCATCTGGCATGGTTCTAGCCTGTCCAGAGGCTAAAACAACGCGCCATGGCTGCGACTGGTCACTGGTTCTTGTCGAATCGATTGGAACCTAATTCCGGTTTCGAGCTCGGCGCCGATCCTTTTCGCGGACTGTTCGACGCAGAGCTCATCGCAGGATCGGGCTCGCAGGGTGTATCCACCCAGTACGTTTCAAAAGGCCCGTACCCTTGAATCTGAATCTCGCCCCCTGGTGCTTCGACGATTGCATAGTGCGGCATCATCTTCGGAAGCGTCGAGAACATTCCTGCGGTCATCCGCCATGTCGTCGCCGGGTCGACGTCCTTTCCCATTCCCCATCGCGAGGCACCCCGAATCACCGTCACATGCTCATCCACCGCATGCACATGAGGTGGGACGATGATGCCCTCGCTCCACCGAAACCGAATGACGAAAGGACCCTCCGTAGCAGGGTCTCCCGACAGGATCGACCACGTCTCTGCCTTACAACCATCTCTCTGCCAGACGAGTTTTGTTTGGGGATCGCAGCATCGCTTTTTGGAGTCTTCGATCGGACATTTCGGCACATCACCGCACTCCGGCCAATCCGCGGCAACGCAAACACCGCCAAGTGCGAGTGTCATGAGAATCGTGAGAGCAGCCCGCATGAGTCTCCTCCATACTCCTCGCATCCGCGAGCCCGTACCTCATAGGCTCATCGATTTTGAGGAATGGATGCCGCCACACGAGTTTTTCTGCGTGCGGAGGACCGTCAGGGACTATGCAATACCGCCCGGACGGATGTCATGAAGTTTCGTCATTACGGACACCGGTTTTTTCCGACAATCAGCTCTCGCGGTCGTGCCGGCTAGTGCCCCGCATGCCCCGCCGCTCCCGCCGCCACAGGGCACGGCGGGAGCGCCGGGATGAACGTGAGGTCCGGGCCTTTGTGGACGCATTCGGGGCCGGTGCTCGACGTGCGGCTGAAGAAGTTCGCGTTTTCGGGGAAGCCCGGACAGACCGCCTGCACCATCAGCATCCGGCAGCCCGGAGGGTGCAGGACCCGCAGGCGCGGTCAGTGACGGACACGGTTCGTCGCGCAGTCGGGCGCGAACGACTGATCGCCCTCTACGTTCTTGAGGGGGTGCGGATGGATCGATTTGCCAGCCTTGATCGTATCGACGATCTGAATGCAGATGAGGTTTTTCAGATCTTTCTCAGGAATCGTCATCGGGTTGTGGGACAGGATCACGAAATCGGCGAGCTTGCCGACTTCGATTGAACCTTTGCCCGGGATGTTCTTGCAGATGTTGTTGGTTTCCTCGAAATGCTGGTAAGCCGGCCAGAGCGTCAACGCCTTGAGCGCCACGATCGGCCTGATTTGTTGGTCCTTTCCCAGCACAATTCCGCTCCGGGTGGTGCGATTCACGGCACTGTCGAGCAGGCGCATCGAGTCTGGAAACGTGACCGGCGCATCGGAGTGGATGCTGAACCGCATCCCCTGATCTTGTACCGCTCGAATCGGCGAAATGAACTCGGCGCGACCGTCCTTGTCGCCAACGACGTCACTCTTGTACCAGTCGCCCCAGTAGAAGGTGTGCATCGGGAAAAGCGACGGGAAGATATTGAGAGCCTTGAGGTCCGCAATCTGATCCTTGCGCAGGAACTGGCCGTGGATCAGCACGGTGCGGCGGTCCTGGGCGTATTTCTTACTGGCCGGGTCCTTTTGGATTTCGCCCTCCACCTTGATCAATTGGTCGATGGCGGCGTCGCCGTTGGCGTGCACCAGCACCTGCCAACCTCTTTCATAAGCCCGGACCATCAAGTCTTTCAGCCTTTTCGCGTTGGGTTTACCGGGGTTATCGGGTATTTCAATATCCCTCTCGCCGCAACGGAGGGACTTCTCGAGGGGAGCATAATTCCCCTCGCCGCAAGGCAGTGACTCGTCGAGGGGGTTTTTGTACTCCTCGGTGAGCCAGGCGCTCTTGCCTTGCGGCGAGCCGTCGAGACCAAACTTGTGTCCAGCGATCCGAAGGCCGCGGTTAGAGGAACATCGATCGTTGCTCATATACGAATCGTAATGCCAGTCCACGGGCCTCGTCCCCACCATCTCAGCATCGATATAGAACACCACATCGACCCTGAACCTGAAATTCGGGTTGTCTTTGAATATACTCCTACAATAATCCTCTTCGCAGGCTATTATTCTCCAGCCTTCAGGGCTCAGGCGGCCGTCCTGCACCGTGGTGAACCCCTGCTCGATGTAGAGGTTCTCTCCCTTTTTCAGCATTTCTTCGGTCAAAAGCGGAATGCCCACGTTCCTCAACACATAGATGTGCGCGTCCTCACCCATCAAGCCGCTCATCTCGTCGGTCGGCTTGCCGTTCTTGTCGATCTTGTAATAGACCTTATCGATCGGCGGCATTTGCTTGATTCGATCCTTGATTCTCGACTTCGTCAACGCCTTATCATTGGAGACGCTGAAATGACCTGACTGGTGGAAGACGATGACTGGGTATTTGTTAAGCGGTTCCGCGTTGAGATCTTCCTTGGTCGGAGGCCTTTTATCAGTGAGTCGCGACTCGTCGTAGCCGTTGCCGACAATGACCGTATTGCCCGGGAGTGGCTTGCCCTTGTTCTCCTTCTGGTACTCCTTTTCAAGTTCCTTGACATGTGCCTTGAGAGCGTCAACGATATCCGTGATCGACGTGATCGGCGGCTTCGGGCCGTCCGGGTCCGGAAGCAGATTGGCGAACGTCGGCAGGTATGAAACCTGGAACAAATGGCTGTGGCCGTCGACAAAACCCGGGACCAGCGTTTTGTTTTTCAGGTCGATCACGTCGATCAGCTTCTGGCTTTGATCCGGCAGAAAGCAATGCCGCATTCACGTCGTCAAATGTGCCGACGGCCAGGATCTTGCCCTGGTGCACGGCGGCCGCGTCGGCGGAATGGAACTCTTCGGGGTCATCTTTGTCTCTGTAGATGATGATGTGGCCCTTATGGTAGATCGTATCGCGAACCTGACCTGTCTGAGCCTCGGTGTCGCCGGCGGCCGCCGCGAACACAACCGCGGCGATGACGCCACACAGGGCAATGAAATCGCGACCGTTCCAACCGCCCCTGGCGGGGCCTCGAGTGGTGCCGGACGACCGTTGCAGCACGTGACGCAGCTTCTCCGAGAATCGCATCGTTATCCCTCTCGTTCCATTTCTGCAGTTTGTCGGGTTGGACCCGGGTCCACTATGGAATACGGACAAACATACGTCATGAAGTTTCGTCATTCCGGAGGGATGGCTTCACGTCCGGAGCTCTGCCGCGGTTGCCGCCCGGGCCGTCAGACCGGGTCCGGAGAATGGACCAGGAACCGGTATCCCCGGCCGGGGACGGTGACGATGTATCGCGGCCGCCGCGAATGGTTCTGCAGCTTGGCCCGCAGGTTGCGGATGTGCCGGTCGACCACGTTGCTCTCCGCCACGTAGTCGGCGCCCCACAGACGGTCCAGAATCTCGTCGCGGGTCAGCAGACGGTCCGCGTTGGCTGCCAGAAGGTAGAGCAGACTCTGCTCGAGGGAGGTGAGGTGAAGCTCCGTGCCGCCCGCACGCACGCGACGGTTCAGGATGTCGATCTCCAGGTCGCCGAGCCGGAGCAATGGACTGAAGACCGCGGCGTCGCGATACGTGCGCCGCATGACCGCCACGACGCGCGCCACCAGCTCTTCCGGCGAGAACGGCACGGTCAGGATGTCGTCCACTCCTTGCTCGAAAGCCGTCAGCTTGGACTCGAGGTCACCGCGCCGCGTCAGGGCGATGACGGGGAGGCGTCCGCCTTCCAGTGTCGCGGCGCCAAAACGCTTCAACATCTCGTTTCCCTCGATGTCCATGTCGAGGACGACGAGATGCGGGCTCCAGTCGGCAACCGCCGAAGTCGCTTCCTGGCCCGTCGACGCCACGCGAGTGATGTACTGGCCGTGGTTGAGCGCCAGACTGACGAGCTCGGCGAGAACGCGCTGGTCGATCACCAGCAGCGCCCGAGCGGGGCTGCGCAGACGCTGATCTCGCGAGGGATCCCCCTCCGATCGGGACGAACGCAAGACACTCTTCCTTTCGAGATTGTCGAGATTGTCCACCAGATCGTAGCGCCTGGCACCGCTCCCCGGCCGGCGGGGAGTTTCTTCCAGGAGCGGCGCATGCCCCCCTTCGGGCGGAGAGTCTCCGCCCGTGGGACGGACTGTGCCCCTTCTCAACGCGAAGCCGCCCCCCGGCGGCGGCGAATGCCCCCCGCAATACGCGAACGTCCCCCCGGCGAGAGACGACGTTCTTCCAACGAGCGCAGAACTCCCCCTGGCCAGGAGGCAAAGCGCCCCACCCAGCGGAAGCTCTCCGCTCACGAGCGGGAGGTCCCCGCTTGTGAACGGGAAGTCCCCGCTTGTGAACGGGAGGTCCCCGCTTGTGAACGGGAGGTCCCCGCTTGTGAACGGGAGGTCCCCGCTGTCGAGGGGGAAGTCTCCGCTGACGTGGGGGACGTCCGCGCAATCGGGGCGGGATCTCCGCTCATGAAGGGGAAGTCCCCGCTGTCGAGGAGGAGCTTTCCGCTGCCGAGGGGGAGATCCCCGCACTTGGGAGAGGACTCTCCGCTCGCAGAGGGGAACTCTTCGCAAGCGAAGGGGAAAGCCTTGCGTCCGGGGGGGAACTCTCCGCTCACGGGGGCGCTCTCCCAGCCCGCGCGCGGAATGTCCGAGGAGAAACGCCAGGACACCGATATCATTATCGAGGGACACATGACTTGCCAGGGGGCCAAGCGCTTGGCAGAGCTTGCCCGCTTCGTAAGATAGCTCACTATGCTTGGCGCCGCGAAGAGTGAGGCATAGACAGATGCATCCACCGAACGTGCTCGATGAGATCTTCGATCCGGCGAAGGGTTGGCCCTTCTCCGCCGCTGAGGTACCGTTGCAGCGATCGGCCGCTGCCGACGGCAACTCTTGCTACGTTGCCACCATCGACGGAATTCCCATCCAGGTTTTCGAGCAGAACCGCTGGAAAGAGGGAGTCTCGCGGAAGACTTCGCCAGGGCGTCTCGTCGCCCTCACAGCCATCTCGGACGTGAACATCACGAACCCGAACGCCTTGCTGACTGCCAGCTTCGATACCATGGGTCTTCCCTCGTTTGGCCTCGACCCTCAAGGAAACCCTACCCTCCAGGCGGCCTTTCCCTATGCGCCGGAAATCCCGCTCGACATCGCCCGCAAACAACTGATGGTCTGCATGGGGCTCCTCGCCGAGCAGTCCAGAGAGCTGCTCCAAGCCTGGAACCAGCCGAGTGCGTTGAATGCCGGCCTGGAAGTGGCGAAAGGCCTCGCGTCGGTGGCCGGAGCCTTCCTGCGTGCGTTCTCGAGCGACGCGCAGCGCATCGATCCCGGGAGCGGAATCGTGCAGGAGAAGGGTGTCTTCGGCTGGAAGGATACGGACACCCGGGTGGAGCCCGGCTCCGGGGACATCCAGGAAAAGGGAATCTTCGGCTGGCGAGATACCGAAAAGCGGATCGATCCCCAGTCAGGTGTCGTTCAGGAGCGAGGCATCCTCGGATACCATGACACCGACACGAGAATCGATCCCGAGACGGGCGTCATCCAGGAGCGTGGAATCCTCGGCTGGAAGGATAGCGACGAGCGGATCGATCCGGCGACGGGTAAACACCAGGTTCGCGGTATCTTCGGATGGAAGGACAAGTAGGCGCTCAGGAGATCTCCGATGAAGAAGCGCTCACGGCACTGCTCGCCGCACTGGCGTGTCTTTCCCTGCGCGTTCCCCACGGAGAATGCACCGCTCCCCGCCTCCCCGAGCCCGCCGCCGGAACCCCAGCGCCCACGCCCTTCCTTGATCCGTTTGCCGAGTTGTTATATTTCGTCCTCGCGACTCGCCTAACAAGCTGTCCCTACCTCGAAGGGACAGAAAGGGGGTCGTATGATCCTGTCCGTTTCCGATCGCTCTTCCCGGCATCCCGCATGCCTTGTACTGGTCCTCGCTTTGCTCTTCGCCTTGTTGGCGTCGGGCCACGCTCTCGCCGCCGGTCCGGTAGTAGTCAACGGCCAGGCCCTGCCATACGAGACCGTTCGCGCGCTGGAACAGGCCTATCGCGTGTCGATCTCGCCGGGCCGCTACTGGTACGACCCGCATTCCGGTGCCTGGGGCATCGAAGGCCGGCCCATCTCCGGCCAGATCATGCCTTACCTGCGCCTGGGTGGTCCGCTACTCGCCGGCGCGTCGCACGGCGACACGCAAGTGTTCGTCAACGGCCGCGAGCTGACACGGACCGAAGTGGCGGTTTTGCAGCAGGCTTGTCGCACAACCGTCTATCGCGGCCGCTACTGGGTGAATGCCCAGGGTGTCGTGGGCTACGAGGGTGAAGGGGCCTCCTTTGATCTCACGGCCTGCCGTTGGAGCAGCGGCGGTTCCGGTTCAAGCACTAGGACCATTTGCGACGCTGAGGGCAACTGCAGCTCGCATGGCCTGTGGGGGTGGATCGGCACGCTGAATTGATAGCCGGCGGTCGCCGTGTCGGTGTTAGCATGCCTCGACCACCATGGGGCGACACGGTAAGAAGAACCGCCGGCGGGCCTCCCCGCCGGCCTCGCGCCGCAGCACTCCTGAGACCGCTTCCGGGCCTCTCGCCGGCCGCGGCGGCGCGGCCCTCGTGCTCGCGATCGCGCTCGTCCTGATCGTGCTCGCCTATGCCAACGCGGTCCGCGGCCAGTTCGTCTACGACGACAAGAAGCAGATCCTCCTCAACCCGCTCATCCAGGAGCCGCACCTGCTCGGCAAGGCCCTCACCTCCGACGTCTGGGCGTTCTCGGGAGCCGAGGGGCAAGCATCGAGCAACTACTGGCGCCCTGTTTTCGTCGCCTGGCTCTCGCTCCACTTCGCTCTCTTCGGGACCGACCCGGCGATGTGGCACGTAACGAACATCGCCCTCCACGCCCTGGCCACCCTACTCGGCTTCTTGGTGTTGCGCCGCCTCGGAGCGCGGCCCGCCGTGTGCGCCGTCGCGACCTGGCTCTTCGCCGTCTCGCCGGTGCACGTGGAGTCGGTCACCTGGATCTCCGGCTCTCCCGATCCGATGACCGCAAGCTTCCTCTTCGGCGCCTTTCTCTGCCATCTCGCCGCGCGGGCGGGGCGTGGATGGGGCTTCCGGGCGGCGGCTCTCACCGCCTTTGCCGCGGCGCTCCTCTCCAAGGAGATCGCCATCGTCTTACCCGCCATCGTCCTGGTCACGGATTGGGTTCTCCAGGAGAAGCGCCGCGGCGCTTTCCGGGCGGCGCTGCTCTCGACGCTCCCCTACCTCGGCGTCGCCCTCGTCTACCTGGCCGTGCGGATCTCGCTCGTGGGGATGGAGCACATCAAGCCGCCCGGCGCGCCCGGGCTCGCCGGGGTCGTTTGGAGCGCGCCCTCGCTACTGCTGTTCTATCTGCGGCACGCGTTCTTCCCGTTCGGCCTCGGGCCGACCTACCCGTTCGAGGTGGTGACCCGGCCGGGCCTGTCGACTTTCCTCCTGCCGCTCGCGGCGGTCCTCGCCCTCGCCTGCGGCGCGTTCCTTCTTCTGGCGCCGCGGCACGATCTACCGCCTCACCCTGCCCTGGCTCCTCTTCCCTCTGCTGCCGGTCTTCGACGTCCGGTCGTTCATTCCCGAGGACGTGGTTCACGACCGCTATCTCTATCTCCCGCTCTTCGGCGCGCTCGCCTTTGCGGCGGCGGCGGTGGCGGATGCCTGGGCAAGCCTGCGTCCGGGAAACGTCGTTGCGCGGGAGGCCGGGCGCGAGGTCGGACTCGCGGCCGTAGGGCTGGTCCTCGCCGTGCTTCTCGTCCCGGTCACGCGCGCCACCAACCGGGCCTGGATGGACGAGATCGCTCTCTGGGAGCGCGGCGTCCAGACGAATCACGAGACCGCCTTTCCGCATGCCCAACTCGGGGAGGCCTACCGGCAGGCCGGGCGGCTCACCGAAGCGCGCCGCGAGCTCGAGCGGGCGCTCGAGCTCAACCCGAGCATGACGGCGACACACGTGATGCTGGCGGCCATAGCGCAGAAGCAGGGACGGCTCACGGAGGCGGAGGGATACCTGAAGACCGTTCTGGCGCACTATCCCGACTCCGGCAACGCCCTCCAGTTGCTCGGCGTGGTTTATCAGGACCAAGGAAGGCTCGACGAGGCGGCCAACGTGTATGAGCACGCCCGCCGCGTCACGCCGTACCTGCGTGGCTTCCACACGATCAATCTCGCCGTGATGCATCGGCTGGCAGGCCGCCGCGACCTCGCCCGGCGCGCGCTCGAATCGCTGGGCCCCGATCTCGGCGGGTCGAAAGACCCGCAAGTGATGCGCGCCTGGTGGTACCTGGGCGAGCTCAACCGCGAGGACGGCCGAAGGGACGAAGCGATCGCCCTCTATGAGAAGTATCTGGCGGCGACGCAGCAGGTCACGGCACCCGATGTCCAGGAGCTGCGCCGGATCGTCGCCAACCAGCTCGAATCTGTCCGTGCGGCGCCGTGAGTAGAATCTTGCGCATATCGTTTTTCTTCTACGGTAATTTGCTGCTTCCTAACTGTACTCTGACGGACAAGAGTTCGTCTATCCCGCCACGGAAGGTAGTAGCGGAGCCGAAGTCCTGGGGTGAATCCACGCGCCGGGCACACAGTGGTAAGAAAGTACTTGCCTTCGGTAACGGAGTGTTATAGTGTCGAACTTCAGCCAGAGCTAATGTGAATTGCCCGTCTCCATTGACGGTCGCCATGGTGGCGGTTTGTCAAAAATGGGCAGCACAGGAGGGACCAAATGCGGAGGAGAGTTATCGGATGGCTGATCGCTGCAGTTGTACTCATGCCCACAGCGGGGTTGGCGGCGCACGGGAAACCGGTTGCTGCGAGCTCGTGGTGGCAAACGTTGGTTGTCTGGATTCTGGACGTCACGGGCCTTGAGAAGGGCGACGGAGATGGCGGTCTTCTTGAAGAGCCCGTGGCTCCCGAGGCGGGATCGTGGATCGATCCCCTCGGAGGGACATAGCGTAAGCGCGGCGGCACTTGCTTGACTTCTCAACCCAAGTCTCTAAAATGTCTACAGATACTGTGTTTCAGACACCCTTGAAGTTAGAGTCCGGGAAAAGCAGGCTCTCCGAGCCTGTGACCGGCTGCTGTTCACTGGAAACCTTTCGCAGTGACAAGGAGGAGTGTGCCATGATCTTTGAAGATTTCATCGACCCCTAGCTACGATTGGGTCGGCGAAAAGGCCCCCCTGGGAGGAGACGCGAGTCTCCTCCTTTTGTTTTTGTAAGGGGACACATCCCCCCTGAGGAACCCGAAGTTCAAGGCAGAAACGCCGGGAGCACGGCCGCCTATGCCGCGGCCTTCTTCCAGACCACCTCGAAGCCTTGCCCAGGCATGAATGCCCTTCTAAGGGTGTAGCGCGCCCGATTCTCGTCGTACTCAACCTGTTCGCGGCCCGGGTGGTGCATCTGCACCGTGACGGGTCCGATCGATTCGTCGTAGTTGTTCTCAATGAAGATGTCCAAGGCATCGGCTGGGGTGCTCTGCTGGTAAAAGGACCGGTTCGGCTCAACGCGTATTGGTTCCTCTCCCCGAAGGAAGATATGGGCCGACTCCTGAGCCTGCAAGAGCACTGAATAGTCGAGCACGAATCCCTGCTCACGCAGGTACTTGGCCGGCGGAATGTCGGCCCCGTTCACCGTGAGTTTGAGGTGGACCGGCCGCGTACCCCATCCTGCAGAGGCGAATTCCTTGTCCGTGCTGAAGGAGGATCGCACCGGGAAGATCATCGGCTCCTGTCCGACATTCTTCACGTCGAATTCCAGATCTCTCCGCAAGACGCACCAGCCCTCGTTCATTTCATCGTGCGGTGACATGAACCGTAGCGTGTATACGCAGTTCGTCTTGCTGAAGGGAATCCGGAGCACATCCTTGATCTCCTCGACGAGCGCCTGGTTCACAAGGCGGCGAAGGACTTCTTCGAAGATATCGGTGATCCGTTCTTCGAACTTGGTGAACTCGTCCCGGAGGTGGTGGAGTTCACTCTCGGCCTGCTGTCGGTACTTGTCGAACTCCTGATTCAGGATGCTGCGGTCCTGCTTCACCTGAAGCTCATACTTGTCGAAGCGGCCCTGGAACTCGCTAAGCTCCTTTTCCATCCGCCCCCGGGCGTTGGACTCGATGCCGACGATCGAGATGGACGCGACCATAAACGCGACGGAGAGGTGTTGGGCGAGATGAACTCCGGGGAGTTCGAGATGCTCAAGAACAAGAACGACGATGTACAGCGCGCCCGCAAGGACAGCGCACCAGACTGCGGATTTCACAAGGATCTTCTTCCCGAAACCCGACGTTCGCCGGAAGCTCAATCCGCGGCCAACTTCCGCCATCGAAGGTCCTCCCTGTATGGAATCTACAGACTAGCAGGGGCTAAGAGGTCACGCAATCACGCAGCAGTCTACCTTGTGGCGCACGCCTTCCGACAGCTGCTGCGAGACTTGAGCAGCGGCGGCCCAGTCCTTGAGGAGTGCGGTAGCTTCCGCAGCGTGATTTTGCAGTTGCCGAGCACTCGCTGTCGGCGACGTCTCTGCCCGGCGGTCGGGTGCTTCAAAAGGGGGCGAGGATCGAGCGCCAGGACCTACCAACCCGTAAGGACAAGGAGGGAGTCGTAATATAGATGCCATGATTCCTATGAGCAAGCGACTGCCCATCAGGAGGTCTCCGATGAAGAAAACGCTCACGGCGCTGCTCGCCGCACTGGCGTGTCTGGCCGCCGATCAGGTGCGACCCACTGCGGCGCAGCCGTCACCCGAGGCCGCCAAGACGCCGGCCGCTCCGACAAGGTGCTTGCGGCGGCGACGGCGCGGCAGATGGTGACGCCGCAAATGGAGGACTATGGCCTGGGGCCCGGAGTCGGGGGGCAAGGCGCGAAGGCGCGTTTCAGCCACGGCGGCGTGGACGAGGGCTTCGAGGCGTTCTGGGTTGCCTACGAAGCGACCGGCGAAGGCGCGGTGGTGATGACGAACGGCAACGGCGGAATCGGCCTGGCGCTGGAGATCGTCCGCTCCATCGCGCGCGAGTACCACTGGCCGCCGGACTTTGCACCCCGGGAGCGCGCGCTCGCCACGGTCCCTGCCAAGCTGCTCGAGGCCTATACCGGTACGTACGAGTTTCGCGTTTCTCCGGCAGTCACCATCAAGCTCGACGTGACCACCGCGCATGGCAAGATCTACACCTTGCAGGAGGGAGAACCGAAGAGGGAGTGGCTCCCCTTCTCCAAGACCGAGTTCTTCCGCACCGCCTCGGGGACGACGCTCGAGTTCGTCAAAGATGAACAGGGCCGCATCGGTGAGCTCGTCCTCCACCAAGGCGGAGAGGCCTACCGCGGCCAGCGGATCCAGGCGCCAGGAACAACACCAGAATGATCCCCGGGGCGCCAAGAATCGAGGCTCTCGGGCTCGTGGCGTGTCTCCTCGCAGGCTGCACGTCATTGCAGCTACCCGGACTGGATGCCCGGCGCTGGCAGTGCAGTCGCGATGACCGCCTCGTTGGCACCTGGGCAACGGGTATCGTCGTGAGTCAGTTGGGTCCGGGTTCAGGCAGGATCACCTTCAACTGCGACTGCACCTACAAGGACAGCTATACGGAGCTGATGTTGATTCTCCCCATCCGGGGCTCTGCAACCGGATGGTACACAGCCTCCGGAGACCGACTCATCACCGAAACGGGCCGCATGCGGATCGAATCCAAGTATCAACTTGAAGGCGACGTTCTGGTGATCCAGGAGGGAACCCAGCGCGTCCGCTACTCCAACGTGAGGCGCCGGTCTTGTACACGGAAAACGCTGCCGTCGCGGTCTCAATTCGAGCTTGAAGGCGCTCCCGCAGACCGCACCGCCGTCATCAACACCTCGACCCGCGCGCCTCTCGGCAGCGCCGCCACGGCCACCGCGGCGCGAGCCGGAGCGGGTGGCGGAAAATACGCCCCGTAGACTTCGTTGAAGGCGGCGTAATCGTTGACGTCGGCGAGAAAGACCTGGACCTGGACGACGTCCGCCAGGGTGAATCCCGCCGCCTCCAGGACGGCCTTGCAGTTGTCGAGCGCCCGCCGCGCCTCGGGCTGGAGGCCGCCCGGAACGAGCTCGCGCGTCGCCGGGTCGAGCCCGATCTGGCCGGCGAGGTAGAGGGTGTTCCCCACCTGGATCGCCTGGGAGTAGGAGGCGATGGCCGCCGGCGCGCGGTCGGTGGCGATGATGCGGCGCTGGGCGGGGGCGCTGTGGCTGCCGGTAGCGCAGGCGGAAAAGATCGCAAGGACAGCTAGGATGGCGAACGGCTTCATGGGAAGTATAATAGCGCGTGAAGAAGGGCCGACGAAAATGACTGCGGTGCTGAAAGGCCGGCCCAACGTTGACGTATGGGCACTCGCCGAAGGCAGGCAGGGCTTCCCCGCCATCACCCAGAATTGGCATCAACTGCAACACGCATGCTCCTCCACAATGGTCTCGACGAGGTCCTGGATGGCAGGCTCGAGCTTGACTGTCCATCGATGACGTGGTCCGAAGGCACCGAAAGCCTGAGTGGCGCCGGATATATCAAGCAGTCGCCTGTGGGCGGCTTCGAATTCGCGCTGTTTTCGAGGACTCCAGGAGACCAATGGGATTTGTATCTACGACAGCTTGCGGCGGGGGTTAATGTGCCGGCAGGCACCTTGCTCCCGCCGGGATCAGGTGGCGAGCTGCGCGTCACAGACGTGACCGGCCAGGAGTGGACCGCGGTCGGCTTGCGTTCGCAACGGAGGGTCTTTCAGCACCAGACCCTGAGGGGCACAGCACGGGAGCTGAGAACGATCGAGCAGGCACCTGCGGGCACTCTATGTTTAGTGGAAGTGAGAATCGCCGGCAGAGTCCGCTTCCCAGCCAACGTGCGGTCGCACGTCACCACGAGTCTAGGTGGCCAGCTGGTCGGCATCTCTGACGGGCCGCGCGCGGCGGATGTTCAGCTCTCCGCGGCGAAGATCGAGACGCGCGAGCTCACCGGCGGCACTTCAGTCACGCTCTCATCTGATTATCCGCTCCGCGCCGGCGCCGAGGACCGGGTCATCGACGCCATGCGCTTCCTCGAGAATTCACCTGTCCGCTGGTGCTCACTCAGCCGGTGGGAGGAGGGCCGTGCCTCGTTTTGGGTGCGAGGGGATCGGTACGAGCCGCAGCCACGCTTCGCGCTGCCGCCGCTGCCGGAAGAGGAAGCCGACTCCTACTGGCGCCTCTTCGCCAGCCTGGTGGACCGCCCCGCTGCCGGGAATGCGCATTTGGGCCTCTGGATCGAGGTGACGGCCACGGCATCGATGTGGCCTCTCGAGTCGCGAGCACTCCTTACCGCCATCGCCGTCGAAGCGATGGCCAAGCTGCTCTTGCCGAGCTTCGAGCCCCAGCGGGCTGGTTACTCGGAGGCGGACGAGGAGCGGGCCAGGCAAATCATCGAGAGTGCCGCGCTCCCAGAGCGGCTCACGCAGAGACTCCTGGGTATTCTGCAAGGACGGGGCGCAAGCGCACGCGACTCCGATGAAGACGCAGAGTCTCCGCTCAAAGAATAGGTCGCGATCCACGGCTCGTATGCCAGATGGAGAGAATCTCGATAGTCTCTTCCCCATGCAAGGCCCGGTAATAGAGATAATGCCGAACCCGACTCAAGAGAATCCGGCGAACACCCGTATGTCGAGAATGTGGAACAAGCTCGCCGGCGGATGGTAAGTCCTGTATCAGCGCGAGGGTTCTTGACAGCTCCTCTGTGAAGGCCTCAGGAGCCTTTGTTCGATTCTTCAGCCACCATTGCTCGGCAGTGCGGATCTGTGCAGCTGCCCGTGGGGAGACCCGAAGTTGGTAGCTCAACGCTTAAGGTGTGACCGGAGTTCATCCAAGAGAGCTTGGCCGTCCACATAATTCCCTTGCCTTATCTGCTCTATGGCTTCCGAAAGCTCGTCTTCCTCCTCCGGCGTAAGGCGAATCGGCTCACCAGATTCTGGAGCCAGGATCATCACGCGATCACCATCGGCGAAGGAATCAGTAGGGACCTCGATCTTGCCTTGAACGACCGTACCTGAAAGCACTCTCATACCCATATCTTAACCCAGTTATAGGCGCTTCAACACCAGCCTCACGCCGGAATTCCCTTCTCCGCTATGCCCTCCATCACCTCGCTGAAGCTCGTGCCCGGCGCTTCCGCACCGGGCTAACGAGACATCGCTTCTCTGAAGCGATTCGCCCTCGGGGCGACGTTTCGATAGCCCGGTGCGGAAGCGCCGGGCACGAGCTCCCCTCACATTCTGAGGGGGCTTTACATCGCAGTTCTCTTCCCGTATCCTTCTCCCCTCACATTGTGAGGGAGACGATATGCCCAAGACCCAACTCGATCTGATGCAAGGGACCGTCGCGGTCCTCATCCTCAAGGCGCTCTCCTGGGGAGCGATGCACGGCTACGACATCTCGCGCTCGATCCGGCAGCGCAGCGACGGCGCCTTGGGCCTCGAGGACGCCGCGCTCTACCAGGCCCTCCACCGGCTGGAGCACAAGGGTTGGATCGAATCCGAATGGGGCGTCTCGGAAAACAACCGCAAGGCCAAGTTCTATCGCCTGACCGACGAGGGACGGAGGCAGCTCCAGGTCGAGGTGACGACCTGGCAGCGCTATGTCACGGCGGTGGCCAAGGTCCTCGAGACCGCCTGATGCGCCAGCTCCCCGCGCGCCGTCTCTTCCGTTTTCCCTGGCGCACCGCCGCCCAGGTGGCGGCCGACGTCGACGAGGAGCTCCGCTTTCATCTCGACCTGGTGGCGCGGGAGCTGGTCGACGAGGGTTGGCCGGAGGAAGCGGCGCGGTTCGAGGCGGTGCGGCGGTTCGGAGATCTGGAAACCACCCGCAAGGTCTGCCGCGAGGTCGATTTACGCAAGGAGAAACAGATGAAGTGGATGAAGGCGCTGGAGGAAGTCGGGCAGGACCTTCGCTTCGCCCTCCGGCAGCTCACCAAGAGCCCGGGATTCACCCTGGTCGCGATCGTGACCTTGGCGCTCGGCGTCGGGGCCACGACCTCGATCTTCAGCGTCGTCAACGGCGTCCTCCTCCGGCCGCTTCCCTTCCCACAGCCCGAGCGGTTGGTGCGCGTCTATCCGCTCAATGACGAGGGCGGGCCGACCGCCTTCTCGTTGCTCAACTATCTCGACTGGCGCAAGCAGAGCCGCACGGTCGAGGCAGCCTCGCTCATAGACACGACTTCGGTGAACCTGACCGGAGCTGGAGGAGATCCCGAGCGTCTGATGGGCGCCATGGTCAGCCCGGAGGCTCTTCTCCGTCTTCAAAGCTCCCCTCCTCGCCGGCCGCGGCTTCGCGCAGGGCGAGGACCAGCCGGGTGCTCCCAAGGTGGTGGTGCTCACCGAGGGGCTCTGGACGCGGCGTTTCGGGGGTGATTCCGGCCTGGTGGGACGCACGGTCGATCTCGACGGAACAGCTCACACCGTCATCGGCATCACCGGCCGCAACCGCTGGCCCGCCATCGTGGACCTCTCGGCTGCCCTTCGAGCTGACCGAGGACAGGCTGGACCCGGGCAACCGCGGCGCCATCTATCTTTCCGCCGTGGCCCGCCTCGCACCAGGGGCAACCTTCGAGAAAGCGGGCGCCGAGGCGCGGACGATCGCGGCGCGCCTCGCGGCTCAGTATCCGGACAAGAACACCGGCTATCGCATGGACGTGGCCGGCATGCAGACCTACATGGTCAGCGACGTCCGCACGCCGCTGCTGATCTTGATGGGTGCCGTGCTTTTCGTGCTGCTCATCGCCTGCGTCAACGTGGCCAACCTGCTGTTGGTGCGCGCTTCGGGCCGCGAGAGCGAGTTGGCGGTGCGCACGGCGCTGGGTGCGGGAAGGGCGCGCATCGTCCGCCAGCTCCTGACGGAAAGCGCGGTGCTCGCGCTTCTGGGCGGCGGGGCCGGTGCGGCGCTCGCGGTGGGTGCGACGCGGGCGCTGGTGGCGCTGGCGCCGCAGAGGACGCCCCGCCTCCATGAGGTCGGCGTGGATGCCCCGGTGCTGCTGTTCACGCTGGCGGTCAGCCTCGGCACAGGCATCCTCTTTGGGCTGGCGCCGGCGCTGCGGGCTTCCCGTCCGGACCTCAACTCGGTGCTCAAGGAGGGCGCCCGCGGCTCCAGGGGCCGGCTCGCCGTCCAGGCCCGCAGCGTGCTGGTGGTGGTAGAGACGGCGCTCGCCGTCGTGCTCCTCGCCGGGGCCGGCCTCCTGCTGCGCAGCTTCGGCGAGCTCCTGCACGTCGACCCCGGGTTCAACCCCAAGAACGCGATCACCTTCAATCTCGCTCCGCCCTCCCCCAAGTACGACGAAGACGCGCAGCTCCGGCTGCTGGCGGATGGGCTCCTGGAGCGGCTCCGGAGCATCCCCGGCGTCGACGCGGCGGGGGCCTCCGCATTCGGCCAGCCGCTCGGCGGCGGCAACTTCTGGCTCTCTTTCAATGTGGAAGGCCGGCCGGAGGCGCCGCCCGGCGAGGAGCCGCCGATGCGGATCGCCATGGTGACGCCGGGTTACTTCCGCGCCTTGGGGCTGAAGCTGGACCGCGGCCGGCTCTTCACCGATCAGGACCGGGAGGGCTCGATGAGGGTCGTCCTCCTCACCCGCGCCGCGGTGCGCCAGTTCTTCCCCAACGAGGATCCGATGGGTAAGAAAATCACCCTGGGCTGGGGGACCGACGATGGACACTGGGGCGGCAGGGTCGTCGGCATCATCGGGGATTTCAAGCAGTCCACTCTGGCCAAGGACCCCGATCCGCAGCTCCTAGTGCCGTACGACCAGCTGCCGTTGGGGGCCCTCTCCATGGTGGTGCGGTCCAAAGGAGATCTCGGCGCCGTGGCGGCCGCCGCCCGCGCCCAGGTTCACGAGGTAGACCCCGACCTCCCGCTCTACGAGCTGAAAACCCTGGAGCAGTTGGTGTCCTCCTCGGTGGCCGAGCCGCGCTTCTACATGCTCCTTCTGGGGGGCTTCGCCGCGGTCGCCCTGGTGATGGCCGCCATCGGCATCTACGGCGTGATCACCTACGCCGTGAGCCAGCGGCGGCAGGAGATCGGCGTCCGCATGGCGTTGGGCGCTACGCGGCGGGGTGTGTCGGGAATGATCCTCCGCCAGGGATTGGTCCTCGCCTTCGCCGGCGCCGCCACCGGCCTGGCGGGTGCGTTCCTGGCCACCCGCGGCCTGCGCAGTCTCCTCTTCGCGGTGAGCGCGAGCGATCCGATGACCTATACCGCCGTAGCCCTGGTGCTCGTCCTGGTGGCCGCCTTCGCCGCCTACCTGCCGGCCCGCCGCGCCGCGCGGACGGAGCCGCAGTTGGCGTTGCGGGGGGAGGTGTAGAATCGTGCTATGAGCGTCTCTCCGTATCCTCGGTATAGCAAGGAAGAGTTCGCCCGGCGGGGCAACGAAATCTATGAGCGCGAGGTGCAGCCTCATCTCAACGCACAGGACGCCGGCAAGTTCGTGGCCATCGATATCGAGACGGGCGCTTTCTGTTGGGAAACGAGCTGACGGTTCAGGTGATCGTTGGAGGAGAGGTTGTCCTCCGCAGGCTGAGGTTGGCTTGAGCGAGTCTCTCCCGGGAAGACCGCTATGAATCCTTCCTCTCCCCCTCTCCGGCTCCGCTGGAGAGGGGGCCGGGGGGTGAGGTCTCGAAGGGCAGACCCTCGCGCGAGGCAACGCCCGTCTGTGTCGCGGTCTTCGCCGGCTGCGCTCCGGCCGCCTCCGGCCGGCTGCCCGGCTTCTCGGCCGGCACGCCGCCGGCGCGGCAGGTGGGACATTCCGCAGGCGTATAGGACGGCAGGTCGAGCTGCAGCAGGGCCCGGAACGGCACGTCGAAGGGATCGCGGCCGGCGGTGCGGTCGATGATGGCGCCGACGGCGACCACACGGGCGCCCCGCGTGGTGGCAAGGGCGGCCGTCTCCAGGGTCGAACGGCCGGTGGTGACGACGTCCTCGACCACCACCACGCGTTCTCCCTGCCGCAGGGTGAAGCCGCGCCGCAGGCCCATCTCATCGCCCTTGCGCTCGGTGAAACGGAAGGGCACGCCCAGGCCGGCCGCCACCTCGTGGCCGATGATGACGCCGCCCAAGGCGGGCGACAGCACCGAGTCGGGATGGAACGAGCGCAGCAGCTCGGCGAGGTCGTGCCCCACCTTGCGCGCGCGCACCGGGTCCTCCAGAAGCAGGGCGCACTGGACGTACGCTTCGGAGTGGAGTCCCGAAGAGAGAAGGAAGTGACCGCGGCGCAGGGCGCCGCTCTCCTCCAGCATCTGCATCAGGATGGGCCGGTCAGGACTCACGGATGGGCTTCCTCTCTGTGGATGTCGTACTGATCGAGCTTCTTGTACAGGTTGCTGCGGGGGGTGTCGATGGCCTGCGCCGTCTGGGTGACGTTCCAGTTGTTCTCCTCCAGCTTGTGGAGAAGGAACATGCGCTCGGAAAGGTCGCGGAACTCGCGCAGGGTCTCGACGGCCAGCAGGGAGGTCGAGAGCTCGGGCCGGGCGCCGCCGGTGGCGGCGATGACGTCCTCGCGGGTGACCTGGTCGCCGTGCGTGAGGATGAGCAGGCGCTCGACCAGGTTCTTGAGCTCGCGGACGTTGCCTTTCCAGGGCAGCGCCTTGAGGTGGGCCAGCGCCTCGGTGGTGAACTCCTTCGGCTGGTAGTTGTTCTGGTCGGCGTAGCGTCGCACGAAGTGCTCGACCAGAAGGGGCAGATCCTCCAGGTGCTCGCGCAGGGCAGGGGTGCGGACGGGGATGACGTTGAGGCGGTAGTAGAGGTCCTCGCGGAAGCGTCCGGCCGCGATCTCGTCCTCCAGGTTGCGGTTCGTCGCCGCCACCACCCGTACGTCCACCTGGATCGTCCGCTCGGCGCCCACCGGCTCCACCTCCCCGTTCTGCAGCACACGCAGAACCTTTGCCTGCGTGCGGGCGGACATGTCACCGATCTCGTCGAGGAAGATGGTGCCGCCGTCGGCGGTGACGAACTTGCCGGTCTGCTTGCGCACGGCGCCGGTGAAGCTCCCCTTCTCGTGACCGAACAGCTCGGACTCGATCAGATCCTCGGGGATGGCGGCGCAGTTGACCTGCACGATGGGCCGGTCGCGCGCGGACCGACTGGCGATGGATGGCCCGCGCCACCAGCTCCTTGCCGGTGCCGCTCTCGCCGGTGATGAGCACGGTGGCCGGCGTCGGGGCGGCCTTCTCGATCGGTCTCGCGCAGCCGGCGCATCACCGGCGCCGTGCCGATGAGCTGCTCGGGCTCGGTGCGCAGGGTGCGGTTCTCGGCCTGCAGACGGTAGGCCTCGACGGCGTTGCGCAGCGACAGGAGCACCCGCTCGCGCTGCAGCGGCTTTTCGAAGAAGTCGAAGGCGCCGCGGCGGGTGGCCTCGACGGCGGTCGCCACGTCGGCGTGGCCGCTGATCATCAGCACGGGCATGTCGTAGCCCCGCTCGCGCAAGGCCTTGCAGCAGCTCGAGGCCGTCCATCTCCGGCATCTTGATGTCGAGCACGACGGCGTCCGGGGCGCGCTCGGCCACCTTGGTGAGGGCCTGGGAGCCGTTCGCCGCCTCCTCCACCCGGTAGCCCTCGTACTCGAGGATCATGTGCAGGCTGTCGCGGATCGCGACCTCGTCGTCGACCACCAGGATGGAGGCGCGGTAGCTGTCACCTGATCTGGCCATGATTCACCACAGTCTAACAAGAAAAGAGGCCGGCCCCCGCGGGCCGGCCTGCAACCACCAGATATCGGGAAGTCTGTCGATCGGTGTATCCGTTATGGATCTCCGATGTCGGTCAGATATGGGTCAACGGGTTCTTACGGCACCTGGACGACGGCGAAGAACGGCTGGCGCTCGCCGCGCTGGCCGATCTGCACCGCGTAGAAGCGCAGATAGGAACCCGATTTTGCACCCTTGACCGCCGCCTCGAAGTCATCGATCCCCTTGACGGGCTTGCCGTTGACCTCGGTGATGATGCTGCCCGGCCGCACGAACTGCTCGTACAGCGGGCTGGTGGGGGCGACGCTGGTGATGATCACGCCGTCGATCTCCTGCGGGATGCGGTGGGCGTCGCGCAGGTTGCCGCTCAGATCCTGGTATTGGACGCCCAGCCAGTCGATGCCGCCGTCGCCCTCGGGCTTGCGGTCCCTCGCCTCCTCCTCGCCCTGCACCGGACGCTCGCGCAGGCGGACCTGCTTCTGCATCGTCCGGCCGTCACGGAAGACCTCCAGGGCGACCGTCGCGTCGGGTCCCTGGGAGGAGACGTAGTTGATCAGGTCGCGGGTGGTCTTGATCTTCCGCCCGTCGACCGTGAGGATGACGTCGCCGTGCTGGATGCCCGCCTCCTGCGCCGGGGTGTCGTCCTCGACGGACTGCACCAGGGCGCCGTCGGTGTTCGGCAGACCCCAGGCCTGCGCCTGCGTGAAGTCGAGATTGCGGATGCCGATGCCGAGATAGCCGCGGCTCACCTTGCCCTTGTCGCGGAGCTGCGGCAGGATCTCCTTGAGGGTGTTGACCGGCACCGCGAAGCCGATGTTCTCGGCCCCCCAGTTGATGGCGGTGGCGATCGCCACGACCTGGCCGCTCATGTTGATCAGCGGGCCGCCGGAGTTGCCGAAGTTGATCGCCGCGTCGGTCTGGATGAAGTTCTCGAACGAGGCGTCGCTGATGCCGAGCGAGCGCCCCTTGGCGGAGACCACTCCGGTCGTCACGGTCTTGTCCAGATTGAGCGGGTTGCCCACAGCCATCACCCAGTCGCCGACCCGCAGGGAGTCGCTGTCGCCCAGCTCGAGGTAGCGCAGCGGCCGGCCGGCGTCGATCTTGAGCAGCGCGATGTCGGTGGCCTTGTCGGTGCCCTTGATCTGCGCCGGGTAATCGCGGTCGCCGAGGTGGACCTTCACCGAGGACGCCCCCTCGATGACGTGGTAATTGGTCACCACCAGGCCGTCGGGGCCGATGACGAAGCCGCTGCCGCCTGCATCGGAGCGAAACTCCTCCGGCTGCTCCTCATCGCCCTCGCCGTCCGGCATCTGCTGCTGCGGCCGGCGGTTCCTCGGGCCGAAGAAGAACTCGAACGGGTCCACGCCGCTGCCGCGGCGGCCGGCGGGAGACTTCTCGATGGTCGCCGCCTGGATGGAGACGACGGCCGGATCGACGGCTTCGGCGAGGTCCGCGAAGCTGGGCAGCGCGGTGCCGTGCACCGCGGCGAGCCGGGTGGCGGACAGATTGCTCGTTTCCTGGTCGGCCAATCCGGGGACGGTCAGCTGCAGTCCCCCGGCGAGGACCATGCCGAAGACGACCGCTCCCAGGACCAGCAGGAAGGTCGCGAGGTTTCTTCTCGATGGGGTGCTCATGGGTTACGTCGGGTCTCCTTTCTCAACTCTCCTCGTCTTGGAAGCAAGCGGCTTGCCAAAGAAATTCCCGAGGGGAGGGACAAGCCGGCTGGTAAGCGCCATGCCAAATTGGCACGACTCCTAGCGCACCGGAGGGCGCCCGAGGTCGAGGTGGCAGAGCATCCAGATGGAACAGGTGGGGCCAGGGGGCTAGGCCTTATTTGACGACTGGCTCTCCGATGAGCCGCTCAACGTGACGATCGATCCTCTCCATCTCCAGCGAAATTTCCTGAATGGCCGCCTGGATCGAGCCTGACTTCTCGTCGTCCAAGATTTCCTCGAGCCGAGCTTCGAAGGCCATGAGATCGCTGATCAACTCGCTGCGAGTCTCCAGGAACTTTCCGAGGGCCGAGAGGACGGTCGGGAAGAGCAAGGCACCGAAGACTGCGTTCATGCGCAGTACTCCCGGAGCGACAAGCCGTCACCGGGACTGGACGACGGCCAGACAGGAGAGCTGGAAGCAACTGTGGCAGCAGATTATACGCTGAGAAGTTTAGGCTAAGCGCTCTATCACAGAAGTTCGGTCGCGTATTCGTCAGGCGACCGGTTGAAGCTCCTGGTCAACGCCACCGGCCCTGTCTGTCGAGCGGCTCGTTGGGTGAATGGAGAGCCCGAATGACTCGCTTGGCGCCTTATCGCGGCGTTACGGCGTACCTAGACTCCGCGGCGCCGTGCCGCGACCCTAAAGCGCCGTGCCGCGAGGCTGCGGCGCAGTGTCCCAGCCCTGTCATGCCGCGCCGTGACCCCAAGGCGCCATGCCGCGACCCGAAGGCGCCGTGCCGCGAGGCTGCGGCGCGGTGTCCCAGCCCTGTCATGCCGTGCTGCGACCCTAAGGCGCCGCGCCGCGGCCCCAAGACGCCGCGCCTCCACCTTGCGGCGCCGTGCCGCGAGGCTGCGGCACCGCATTTCCACCCGAAGACGCCGCGCCGCAGTCCCAAGACGCCGCACCGCAGCCCCAAGGCGCCGTGCCCTGGCCTCCAAGGCTCTGTACCTTGACCCTGCGGCGCGGTTCCTTGGAAGCACGATGCCTCGGCGCCATTAGACCGTCTGAAGAGGCGGTGGCGCGGCGTGCAGCCATTTCACGGCAGCGGCGGGGCACCTTGCAACTCGTCCGGCCGGTGCCGCCTGGAGAATACGTGGCCGAACTTCCGTGCCAGAGTACTAAGCGATGCCCAGACGCTGGCGGCGCTCTTGGGCGCGCTTCCGGATGTCCTCCGCTTCTTCGGCCATCGCCAGGAGCACCTCGAGCTCGCTGACGGACACTGATGGCAGGCTCTCTGAGCCGCGCAGTCAGGGATTCGAGCTTGCCTTGCTCGCTCAAGGAGAGTCTCTGTCCACCGTGCTTCCTGGCGATGAGCTCCGAGCGTTCGCGCGCCACACCTTGAATCTCCTCCTCCATCTCGGACCCTCTTGTCTCAGACGGGTCCCCTACCCGTCCCGGTCGAGGATCCGCTTCAGGATCCCCTTGCGCTTGACCCGCTGGGGGTTTTCCGCGCTGCCGAGCTGCCCCTGGTGGCCTGAGCGGTCGGTCGCCGTAACGTAGAAGTCCACCGGCTTGCCCTGGTGGATGTCGGGCCCGATCTCCGCCTCGTGGTCGGCGCCGGAGAGAGAACGCAAGGGCAGCTTCACGTACTGGCCGCCCTCGGGCCGGGCCCAGAAGCTCAGAGCGCACGACCTCGTAGTCGTCGGCGATGCGGAGGGCGATGCGCACGGCTTTCCCCTTCTCGACCTCGGATACGGCGCCGCGCAACGTGACCGCAGGCGGCGCCTGGTCGAGCCGCGCGAGCTGCGATTCCAGCCTGGATCGCGCCTGCCGAAAGCGCTCCTCGAAACTCGGCCCTGGCGCGGCGCCGGAGAGGAGCCGGAGACCCTCGTGCGGCCGGTTTGCCTTGCCTTCACGGTCCGCCGCCGCCAGCACCGCCGCCAGCCGCTCGGTCTCCCGGCGTTCCGCCGCGATGCGGCCGATGCGGTCGCCGAGCCCGGGCCGGTCGGGCCAGGCCTGGCGCAGGCTCTCCAGGGTCTCCAGCGCCGCGTCGAACCGGCCCGCATCGAGGGCCGCCTCAGCGCCGGCCTCCAGCGCCGCCGCCGCGCTCTCCCGGGCGCCGGCGGCGCGGGGCGACGACGGCAGCACCTCCATCAGCGCGCCGGCCTGGCGAATCACGTCCTCCGGGCGGCCGTTCTTCTCCGCCGCGGCAAGCCGGCTCTCGGCCTCGACGGCCCGGCCGGCTTTTTCCAGGTCCCTGCGGGCGCCGTCGGCGAGCCCCTCGCGATCTTCGGGACGGAAGGCGGCGACGGCGGCGCGCAGGCGCCGCGGCTCGCCCGCCCGCAGCGCGGCCGCGAGCTCGCGCGCCAGCCGGTCGCGGCGGACGGCCGCCTCGATGCGCCGATAGCGCTCGAGCTCATCTGGTGGCAGGGCGTCCCGTTCGGCAACCGGGATTGCCGCGAGCGCTGCCCTGGCAGCCTCCAGGTCCTTCGCCGCCAGTGCGGCCTCCGCGCGATCGATCTCCGGGTGGACGAGGGGCGCCGCCGGCGGGAGCGACGGAGTTTCCGGCAACGGTTTCGTCGCAGGGGGTGGGGGCGCGGCGGCGACCACCTCGGGTGCCTGCTCCTTGGCGGGACGAAGAAACAGCGCGACTCCCACCAGCAGGATCACGCCCAGCCCCAACGCGACCGCCACCGGTCGCCACGGCGGCCGGCGGGACGGCACCGCGATCACATCCGTCTGCTGGTGGGCGACGGGCGCCGCAGGCCCGGGAGCTGTTTCAACGGCGGGAGCGGGCGCCGGCGGCGACGTGGTTTTCTCTTTCGGCAGGATCACGGTCTTTTCCGCATCCCGCAGGACGCCCGCAGATGGCAGCGGCGGCGGCACCCAGGCCGCGGACTGCGGCACAGCGGCAGCCGCCGCCTCCGGAACCGGAGCTGCCAGGGAGGGGTCCATCAGAACCGCGGTCTTCCATTCGGTCTCGCCCGCGAGCGATCGCCGCAGGGCGCGCCGGACGTCCTCGTAGGAGGGAGGCGGCCCCTGGCTCTCCCCCTGGAGCAAGGTGACCAGAAGCGACCGCAACGCCTCGGGATTCCGCCAGCTCCCGGGCGACGCTGTCGGGGATCTCGAGCCGCTCCGGGTTCGCTCCCTGCGGCGGGGTGATGCCGAGGATTTGACAGGCGAGGAGCGCCAAGGCGCGGAGGTCGATGCGCCGGGTCTCCGCTCCGGCGGCGGGTCCTCCCAGGGCCCGCAAGGCAGCGCCGCCAAGGCCCAGCAGCTTGATCTGGTCGCCCTGCGGGCCGCTGGTGACGATCACGTGCTCCAGCCCCAGGTTGAGATGCGCGATCCCCTGCTCCTCCATGGCCTCGAGGCCGGAGGCGACGAGGATCAGCAACGGGATGACCTTCGCCGGCCGCTCGCCGGCGGAGACCTCCAGGCTGGAGCCGTGGAGGTACTCGGTGACCAGGAAGGCGCTGCCGCCGGTCGTGAAGCCGAAATCCACGACGAGCGGGATGGCGGGATGGCGGAGATTCTGCAGCGTCTGCGCGGTCTGCAGAAAGCGGTCGCGCTGCTCCGCGGGATCGGGGCCCGTCTCGTCGCCCGCGATCAGCTTGACCGCGACGGTGTCGTCCGAACGCAGGTCCGTGGCCCGAAAGAGGCTCCCTGAAGCGCTCGAGCACACGAGCTTGTCCAGGCGGTAGTGCTCGGTGATCCGGCGCAGCTCGCTCATCGGCACCTACAGAACCTCCAGATCCTCCGGTTGGAGAGAGTCAAATCTTAGCAACTATAAACTAACCCTTGGGCTGGTCGTTCCGGGCGCGCTTCCGGGTCTGGCCTTCGCGGCTTTGCTGCAGCAGGCTCGACGCCCGGGCGTTTCCAGGATCGAGCCTCCAGGGCCTGTCGCAGCTTCCGCGCTGCGGAGTCGAAGTCCTCGATCCGGACCAGGATCCTCGCCTCGTCCACGAGGACGGTCGCCCGCGCCTGGCGCCGCAGTTCCTCCAGGCGCTGCCACTGCTCGCGCAGCGGCTCGATCGCTCCGAACACCAGGGTCGCCCGGTCGAGGATCTCGCCTCCACCCTCGAGGTCGCCGCGGGACAGGCGGCCCTGGATCTCCGTCACCGCCGCGGCGAGGCGCTGAGCCCGCCGCGCCTCCTTGTCCTGCTGCTGGGCGTCGGCGTCAGCGGTGGCCGCTGCCGTCTCCGGGGGCCGGACGTCGCGGCGCAAGTCCTCCAGGCGCGAGCGCAGCATGGTGAGCTCCGCCGCTTCGCCATGGGACCTCACAGCCTTGTCGAGCAATCCTTGGGCGGCCTCCAGATCGCCGCTCTCCAGCCGCTCGCCGATCTTTCCGGCGACCTTGGTGATCTGGCCGGTGCGCCGCCGCTCCCCGGCCCGCTGGCGGGCGGCCGCCTCGACCGTCTCCATGCACGCGGCAACTTCGGCGTTGTCCGGATCGAGCCGCAGCCCTTTCCGCAGCTCCTTCAGAGCGCCCTGGAAGTCTTCGCCGCCGGCGAGTTGGCGGGCGCGCTCCAGCAGGGCTCCGATCTCGGCCTGCAGCCTGTGTTTCAACAGGCGGTTCCGGAGGCTCGGCGAAGGCAGGCGCGTCGCCCTGCTCGGCCACGGCCAGGTCGATCAGGCTCCAGGCGGCGTCGAGCTTGCCCTCCGCGAGCCGGGCTTCGGCGGCGGCCACGGCCGCCGCGAGGCTCTCGGCGCGCCGCAGCTCTTCAGCCTGCCGCCGCTCCGCCTCCTCGAGATCGCGGATCAGCGCCGCGATCTCGGGATTGCCGGCATCGAGGCGGTGGGCCCGCCGCAGCTCCCCGAGGGCCTCCTGCAAGCTTCCGCTCCCGGCGAGCCGGCGGGCGCTCTCGACGAGCGCCGCCGCTTTGCCTTCGAGATCCCGGCGCCGCAGCTCGGCGACTCGATCGTAGAGGTTGGGGAAGGCGTCCAGCGCACCGAGGTTGGCCTCGGCCGCATACAGTTGGGCCTCCGCCGTCCGGTAGTCGCCCCGCGCCAGCGTCGCCTCGATCTCGGCGATGAACGCAGCGATCTCACGGGCGCGCTGCTGCTCGTCCAGCGCCGCCTCCCCCTGCGGAACCGTCTTCGGCTCGAGCGGCGGGACGAGCGTCATCGCCGGCGCCGGCGCCGGGGTCGTGACCCTCCGGAACTGTTCGTCGAGGCGCTGTTGGGTGCTGCCGGTCGCGCTCGCGGGCGCCACCTCGACGGCGGTTGCCGTGCGGCTCAGGAGCCGCATCAGGTCCGCCCGGGTGAAGTCGGACGGGGCGCGGAACGGCGCCAGGGCCCGCGACAGCTCCTGCGCGCTTTGCGGGCGCTCCTCCGGGTTCTTGGCCAGCGAGGCCATCACGGCCAGGCGAAGACCAGGGGAGATGCGCCCCGCCGGATCGGCCTCGGCCATATCCAGCGGCTGCCGGAACAGATGCCCGGCGATGATCGACTGCGGATCGCGTCCGGCGATCGGGTAGCGGCCGGTCAGCAGCTCGTAGAGCACGAGGCCGAAGGAGTAGAGGTCGCTCCGGGCGTCCATCGGCTGCGACCCCTCCATGCTGAATTGCTCGGGAGAGGCGTAGCGCACCTTGCCGAGAAACATCCCCGTGGCCGTGTGCTGGCCCTCGCCCGCCAACAGGCTCTTGGCGATGCCGAGGTCGATCAGCTTGACCTGCGCCTCGCCGTCCGCGTCTTCCGTGAGCATGAGGTTGTCGGGCGAGATGTCACGATGGATCATCCCCTTCGCGTGCAGATAGCCGAGCGCCCGCAACGACTGCTGAGCGATCTCCAACGCCAGGCCGAGCGGCGGCGGCCCGACCGTCTTCAGCACGTCCTCCAGAGTCAGGCCGCCGATGTACTCCATGACGATGTAGGCGGTGCCGTCTTCCTCGTCGACGATGCAGTCGTAGAGATGGGCGATGTTGGGATGCCGGATCCTGGTCGCCAGGCGAGCCTCGCGCAGGAAGCGGTCCTTGAGCTCCTCGTCGGTGACGAGCTGCGGACGCATCACCTTGATCACGCGAACCTCGTCCAGCAGGAGGTGCCGGACCTTGTAGATCGCGCCCATTCCCCCTTCCCGGAGCTTCTCCAGGATCTCGTACTTGCCTTCGATCTTCTTCAGGGGAATGGCGGCCACCTGTCTCCCTCGCGATGAGGCTGGCACTGCTGATGACCCCATAAGTATAAGGGATGGACCTCCGTCCGGTCGCTGTCGAAGCCGATTCAGGTTCCCCGGCCTGCCGAGCGGAGAATTGATCACGTTTTTGCAATATGTCCATCGGCGAGTGGAATGTTTTGGCTTTTTGGTACAATATAGAGAGAAGATCAGCAAGCTCCAGCACCGGGCGTTCCCTGCGCGCACGGGCGCGGAGGCTCTCTCGTCGAGGGAGGGTTTCCGGAACCGAAAGGCGGTGATCCATGAGAGTGAAGACCGCGCTGCTGCTTCTGGCTCCGGCCCTCGCCGTCTGCGCCGGTGCGCGCATCGCGTCGCCGGACCCTGCCGCGGAACCGCCGCAGGATCCGCACGCCGCGGCGTTCGCGAAGAGCGCCTACCCGTCGGCGTCCGAGTGCGCCACCTGCCATGCCGCGCAGTACGAGGAGTGGCGGTTCTCGTCGCACGCCTATGCCTCGATCTCGCCGATGTTCCACAAGTTCGAGCAGACGATCAACGACCTCTCCCAGGGCACGGTCGGCTACTTCTGCATGCGCTGCCACTCCGGCGTGGGGACCACCATGGGCGAGCGCCGCGACCTGCCGCTCTGGCAGCGCGCGCCGGTCTCCCGCGAAGGCGTCACCTGCGTCTCCTGCCACCGGGTCGCCGAGAGCTACGGCAAGGTCAACGGCGAGCGCCGGATCCTGCCCGGCGACATCCACCAGCCGGTCTACGGCGGCATCGGCGGCGAGGGCGTGCGCGAGGTGGTTGAAAACCGCGAGACCTACAACGTGGCGGTGAGCCCCGACCAGTTCGGCCTCAAGATGCACGGCCAGGGCATCAAGATGATGCAGATCGACAAGTCCGAGCTCTGCGTCTCCTGCCACCAGGTGGCGGTCCATCCCGGCATCAAGCTGGAGACCGTCTGGGACGAGTATCGCGCCTCTCCGTCCCTCCAGGAAGGGACGACCTGCCAGGACTGCCACATGAGCACGCGCCCGGGCCGGAAGAGCGGTTACGCGCGGGGACCGGCCGCGGTCGTCAACGGCCGCGTCGTGAACCCCGACCGCAAGCGCACGAACCACGCTTTCGTCGGCCCCGGCTATCCCATCACCCATCCGGGCATCTTCCCGCATCACCCCGAGGCGGAACGCTTCCCCCTCGACGTCTGGCTGAAGTTCGACTACCGCGCCGGCTGGGGTACGGACGAGCTCGAGGCGAAGGTGGCGGACGGCTCGATGAAGATCGACTTCCCCGCCGAGTGGAGCTCCCCCGACGACCGGGTCGAGGCGCGGCTCATCGTCGACGACAACCTCGGGAAGCTGGAGGAGAAGCGCGCCCTGCGCCGCGAGCTGATGGAGAGCGGCTCGCGCATCGACGGTCCGTTCTTCTCCAGTCCTCCGAAGGCGGGCAGGCCGCTGCGCTTCCACTACAAGGTGACGAACCTCAACCCGGGCCACAACCTCCCCTCGGGCTCCCTCGGCGCCCAGCCGGAGGTCTGGCTCAACGTCGCCCTGATCGATCCCGACGGCAACAACGTCTGGGAATCCGGTTACGTGGACAGCTACGGCGACATGGCCGACCTGCACTCGCGCGACGTCGCCACCGGCAAGCTGGCGCACGACGGCCAGCTCTTCAACCTGCAGAGCAAGTTCCTCACCACGAACCTCAAGGGCACGGACCGCGAGATGCCGCTGCCGGTGCCCTTCGACGCCGACCAGATCCCCTTCATCCGGCCGGCCGGCACGCCCAACTCGGTGCTCAACCACCCGCCCTTCATCCGCATGGAGAAGCGCAGCCTGCCGCCGCTCGGCAGCCGCGACGCCGGCTACAAGGTGCCGGCCGCCCTGCTCTCCAAGCCCGGCACCTACCGCCTCGCCGTGCGGCTGCGCAGCCGCGCCGAGCCGATGTACTTCATGAGCTTCGTCGGCGCCACCGCGGACATGGAGCGGGCGATGAACGAGTGGATGCTCGACATCCACCCTTACACGGTCCGGTTCGAGGTCCGGTGAGGGAGATGAACATGCGACGCACGGTTTGGATGATCCTGGCGTTGGGGCTTCTCGGCTCGCTCGCCGCGCATGCCGAGGAGGAGGGGAAGAAGCCCGATGTACCCGAGGGCACCGAGGTGGTGGAGCACGATGCGAGCATCTTCCGCTCCGATCCGGCCTACGCGGACAAGCCGTACGACCCGCAGGCCCAGGAGGCGATCTACGGCGGCAAGCACCTGAACCGCACCGCCCGTCCGCCCGTCGAGTGGGGCCACGACCTCTACGACTTCGGCGCCTACGCGCCGAGCCGGACCTGGTTCGGCGAGCTCAACCCCGCCGCTCCGCAGCTCATCGTCTACGGCGACTGGCGCATCGCCGCAGCCTACAACGACGACGGCGTCGTCATCGGCGGCGGCGGCGGCGAGACGCACCAGTCGACGGTGGCCACCCGGCTCAACCTCGACATCGACCTGCGGCTCACCGCCAACGAGCGCCTCCACGTCTTCGTGCGGCCGTTCGACCGCAACGGCTCGTTCCTGCGCTACGACGTCGACGGCAAGGCCAAGGGCTTCGAGGAGCGTTTCGACTTCAATCTCGAGACCTTCTTCTTCGAAGGCGACTGGGGTCCCCTCGCCATGGGGATGACGGGCCGCGAGAACCGCCTCGACCTGCCTTTCACCGCCGGCTTCGTGCCGCTGTTCACCCAGAACGGGATCTGGCTCAACGATGCCTTCTACGGCGGCGCCTTCGCCATTCCGGCGTTCAACAGCCGGAAGCTCGACGTCAGCAACGCCGACCTCACCTTCTTCGCCGCCTTCGACAAGGTCACGACACCCGCCGTGCCCGAGGACGAGGCCGCGGTCTACGGCCTCGCCGGCTTCGCCGAGGCCAACGAGGGTTACTGGGAGGGCGGCTACGCCTACGTCGACTCGGACGTGGGAGACCTCGGCTACCACAACGCCACCCTCGCCTTCTCGCGGCGCTACGGCGCCGTCCTCTCGAACAGCGTGCGCGTGATCGCCAACTTCGGCCAGAACCCCGCCGCCGGTTTCGAGAAGACCGCCGACGGCGCGCTCCTGCTGATCGAGAAGCTCCCTGATCGGCCGCCGCCCCTACACGCTGATCCCCTACTTCAACCTCTTCGCCGGCTTCGACCGGCCGCAGGCCCTGGCCCGCGCCGCCGGCACCGGCGGCGTCCTGGTGAACACCGGCATCAACTTCGAGAGCGACGGCCTGACCGGCTTCCCCACCCTCGACGACACGGCCCGCGATTCCTGGGGCGGCGCCTTCGGGGTCGAATACCTCTTCAACCTCGACCGCCAGCTCGTCGTCGAGGTGGCGGCGGTACAGCGGATGGAGGACCGGGGATTCGCCACCGGCGACCAGTACGCCCTCGGGGTGCGCTTCCAGGAGCCGCTCAACAACGCCTGGATCCTGCGCCTCGACGCCATGTACGGCGCGCGCGACGACGGCCGCGACGCCCTCGGCGCCGTGCTGCCCGTGGAGGACATTTTCGGAGGACGCATCGAAATCCGCCGCAAGTTCTGATGAGGCATCTCGCAGTGCTCCCGCTTCTCGCGTTCGCGGCCGCTGCCGCCACACCGGCGGCGGCCGCGCCGGCGCGGCTGGACCCCGAGCGCACGGTGGGTCCCGAAGCGTGTGCCAAGTGCCACGACCGCGAGCTCGAGGTCTGGAAGGGGACGGCGCACGCCGAGCTGTACCGGTCGCCGAAGCCTCTCCACCAACGCCCGCGGGCGCAGCAGATCGCCAAGAACATGAGCCAGCCGCTGATCAAGAACGACAGCCTGTGCCTGAGCTGCCACTTCACGCCGCGCCCGCTGTCCGGCAAGGTGACGGCCCAGGCCGGCGTCTCCTGCGAGCATTGCCACGGCGCCGCCCGCGACTGGATCAGCGAGCACAACACGTTCGCGGGACGGCAGGTCAACCGGCAGAGCGAAACGCCGGAGCAGCGCCGGCAGCGATGGGAGCGCAACGCCCGCCTCGGCATGCGCTCCGGCGGCCAGCTGTACGACCTGCTGGCGAGCTGCTACCGCTGCCACCTCGTTCCCGACGAGAAGCTGGTCAACGTCGGCGGCCACGTCCCCGGCGGCGACTTCGACCTGCCGGCGCGGTTCGACCAGATCCGCCACAACTTCGTCCGCGGGCTGCGCAAGGCCAACGCCGAGACGACCCCGGAGCGCCGGCGCCAGCTCTACGTCCTCGGCCTCGCCCTGGAGCTGGAGCACAGCCTGCGCGGGCTCGCCGAGGCCCGCGAGGATGGGGGCGGCTATGCCACCGCCCTGGCCGAGCGGATCGACGACGTGAAGAAACGGCTGCGCAAGGCGGCGCTGAAGGTGCCCCTGCCCCAGCTCGCTCCCGCTCTCGCCGCGGCCGACGGCCTGCGGCTCGCCGCCGGCAACGCCGGCGAGCTGAGCGCCGCGATCCGGAAGGTCTCGGCCGCAGCCCGCAGCTTCGCCGAGCAGGAGGACGGCAGCCGGCTCGCCGCGCTCGATCCGCTGCTGCAGGAGGCCGACGAGCCGCCGCCGGATGAGACCGAGGAAACCGCCGCGGTAGAAGCCGCCGAGCCGGCCGAGGGTGAAAACGAGGCGTCCGCTCCGTCCAATCCGTCCGATCCGTCCTCGTCGAAAGGAGGCCCGTCCAGCGCGAAGACGCCCGCCGCCGCCGCCCGGACCGCCGCTCCACAGGGGCCGACCGGCAAGGTAAAAGATCGCCTTCGCACGCCTCGCCCGGCCGGCAAGGTCCTCGGCCCGCGCAGCTGCCAGGCGAGCTGCCATGCCGAGCCGAACCAGAAATGGCGCAAAGACAAACACTTCCGGACCGCCGATCCCTTCCAGAACGGCGACGAGCGGTTTCTCCGCATCGCGACCCTCTATTACGGTCAGCCCGCCAACGACCGGCTGGCCACGGGCGGAATCGTCTGCATGGACTGCCATGGCACGGTCAAGGCCGGCGAGATCGAGGCCGGCGTCAGCTGCGAGAGCTGCCACGGACCGGCCGGCGCCTTCAAGGACGCCCACGACGACGCGAGCGGTCGCGCCGCCCGTCTGGCGCTCGGCATCCTCGACCTGGAGAATCCCGCCAAGCGCGCCGAGGTGTGCTCGAGCTGCCACTACATCACCGATTCGCGGTTGATCTCCAGCGGCCATCCCGTGCCCAAGACGTTCGACCTCTGGGAACGCAGCGAGAAGATCAGGCACTGGAAAGGCGGCGGCCCGGACGCGGGCTCCCTGCGAGCGGCTTTGCAGCAGGTGATCGGCCGCCGCGGCGCCGTGCCGCAGGTGGCGGTGGCGCGGCTCGCGGAGGCACCCGGCGGCGTCTCCCCGAGCGGCGGTCCAGCTCCTTCCCGCTCCAGCTCCGCGGGACCGCCGCCGTCCGGCGGAGGCTCTCTGGAGAGGCGCATCCGAGCGGCCAACGGCCAGCCTCCCGCTCCCCGCCCCTTCGCGTCGTCTGCGGCCGCGGCTTCCCCATCCTCTCCATCCTCCACGCCGGCGAAGCCGGTCCGCATCGACCTCCCTCCACTTCCCGAGGGATTGGACGAGCGGCCGGTGGCGGAGATCCTCGAGCAGGTCCAGCGGCGCCTGGAGCTTCTCTACCGCCGAGCCGGAGGCGGCTCATGAGCGAGGACCTGGGGCGGACCGCGGTGCGCCGCGCCGAGCAGTACCGTGACCGCTGGAGCTCCTTCGGCGCCCGCACCGGCCTCCTCGCGCTCTCCGAGCGGCTCTCCCCCGCCGAGCTGGCGCGCTACGAGATCTTCGCCGGCTGCGACGAGCGGTTCCTCGAGAAGCTCAGCCCCGACGTCTCGGTGGGACGCTGGCAGAAGGGCGCGGTCCTCTTCGAGGAGGGGACCTATGTCGACGTGGCCTTCTTCCTCGTCGAGGGCACGGTCGAGGTGTTCCACAAGCAGGCCGGACCGGTTCGGGTGAAGCAGCCGATCTTCGACCTCCGGCGCACCTGCTTCGCGCCCGCGGGCACGGACCCTGCCGGTGTCGCCGGTGTCGCCGGGACGCCGCTGCCGGAGGCGGCGCCCGAAGGTGGCACGGTGCTCGCCCGGCGCTCCGCCGTCTCGGGGATGGCGGCAGGCGGCATCACCTTTCTCGCCACCATGGACTTCAATCTGCCGCCGGGAGGCAGCCGGCACCTGGCGGCGGGGGACTTCTTCGGCGAGATCGGGGCGATGAGCGGCTGGCCGCAATCGGTCACCGCGCGGACGGCCTCCGAGTGCACCCTCGTCCAGATCCGGCTGCCCGCCCTGCGCCTTCTGCGCAAGCGCTCGCCGGCCCTCAAGGAGCGGCTCGACACGATCTATCGCCGCGAGTCGCTCTCCGAGCAGCTCGAAGCGACCCCGCTCTTCGCCGGCTGCGACCGGCGCTTCCTCGACCTTCTCAAGGAGGTGGTCGAGCTGGTCTCCCTGGAACCGGACGAAGCCGTGACCCGCGAGGGCGAGCCGGCGGACGCGCTCTACCTGGTGCGCTCCGGCTTCGTCAAGCTCGCCCAGCGCATCGGCGAGGGGAGCATCGTCGTCAACTACCTCTCCAAGGGGATGACCCTCGGGGAGGTGGAGCTCCTGGTGGGTAACACCGGCGGCTGGACGGTCACCGCCTCTTCGGTCGAGTACGCCGAGCTGGTGAAGATCCGCGCCGCCGAGCTGCAGAACATCGTCCGGCGCTTCCCGCTGGTCGAGAAGCGGCTCTGGGAGTCGGTCGTCGCCCGGGTTCGCGAGGCGGGCGCCGGCCGCCGCAACGTCGGCCATTCCGAGTTCCTGCAGACCGCGCTGGAGGAAGGGCTGGTGCAGGGCAACAGCATCCTGGTCATCGACCTGGATTCCTGCACCCGCTGCGACGACTGCGTCCGCGCCTGCGCCGCCACCCACGAGGGCCGGCCCCGCTTCCTGCGCGAAGGCGAGAAGTACGGCCACCTGCAGATCGCCGGCGCCTGCTACCACTGCCGCGATCCGGTCTGCCTGGTGGGCTGCCCGACCGGCGCCATCCACCGCTCCGGCAGCGGCCACGTGGTGGTCATCGACGAGGACATCTGCATCGGCTGCCAGTCGTGCGCCCGGAGCTGTCCGTACGATTCGATCGTCATGCACGAGACCGGCGAGACCTGGCCGGCCGACATGGTGCCCGAGGGTTTGCGCGGCAAGGACCGGCTGGTGGCGAGCAAGTGCGACCTTTGCCACACCTCGCCGGCGGGCCCGGCCTGCGTGCGCAACTGCCCCAACGGCTGCGCCTACCGCATCGGCTCGCTGGAGGAGTTCGAGGACCTGCTGCAGAAACGGCGGAGCCCGTGAAGCCGGCGCTCCCCTTCCGCCGGGTGGACATGGGCCGCTGGGTACAGCGCCCGGACTGGCTCGTGGCCTTCGCCGCCGGCCTCGCCGGCTGCCTGCTGGCCCTGCTGCTCAATGCCCTGCTCTCGGAGGTCCGGCCGGACAACGCGTGGGGGCGGACGTACGGCGCGCTGGCGGCGCTGCTGATGCTCGGCGCGGTCCTCCTCGGGGTCCGTCGCCGCGCCATGGGTGCGAGCCGTCTGCCCCTGGGCCGCGCCCAGGACTGGGTCCAATTCCACGTCTACGGCGGCACGCTCTTCCTCCTCCTCGTCCTGATGCACACCGGCTTGCGTCTGCCGCGCGCCGGGCTCACCGCCTGGCTCCTGCTGCTCAGCGTCTGGGTGGCGGCGAGCGGCCTCCTCGGCGTGGCGCTCCGCAAGTGGGTGCCGCGTCTCCTCACCTCCAGCCTGAGCCTGGAGGTGCTCTATGAGCGCATCCCCGAGCTGACCGCCGGGGTCCGCTCCCGCTGCGAGGCGCTGGCGGCCTCCTGCGCCACCCCGGTGCAGGACTTCTTCCGCCAGCGCCTCGCTCCGGACCTGGCCCAACCCCGCCCGCGCTGGATCTACTTCCTCGATCCCACGCACGGCATCCAGGAGCGCCTGCGCGAAGCTCGACTTCCTGCGCGGGCTCCTCAGCGCCGAGGACCGGCGGCGGCTCGACGAGTTGCAGGCCCTCTACCGCGCCAAGCTGGAGATGGACGCCCACTACACCCTGCAGCGGGCGTTGCGCTGGTGGCTCTACGGGCACGTCCCCGTCTCGTTCGTACTGGTCCTCCTGGTCGGCATCCACGTGGCGGTGGTGCTCTATTTCTGAGGCTGCCCGAGGACACCGATGGCGGGCAAGACGAAGCGGCAGACCAAGGGCGTCTTCAGCAGCGCCACGCAGCTCCCGGTCTCCAAGCACTACCTGTGGCCCGGGACGCGGCGCTGGACCCTCCTCGCCGGCCTCGCCGGCTGCGGCGTCGTGGCGGCCTTGCTGCTGCTCGCCGGCTGGGGCCGCGGCCGGGCCGCCCTCTCGCCGGGGCCGGTGTCCTCGAACCACGCCAACTTCGAGCGCAACTGCGCCGCCTGCCATGCCGGCGCCACCACGGCGGTCGCGGCCGGCTGCCGGGTCTGCCACGAGAAGGTGGGCGACGTCCGGGGAACCTACTCCTTCGCCGCCCACTACGCGTATCGCTCCCCGGGACGCGATCCCGAAAGCGGATCCGGCCCGCGAGCAGCCCTGCGCGGCCTGCCATCCCGAGCACCGGGGACGCGAGGCGGCGATCACCGCCGTGCTCGACGCCCGCTGCCTCGGCTGCCACGCCTTCGGCTCCTTCAACGAGGGTCATCCGGAGTTCCAATTCGCCCGCCAGCGCCTGCCGGACGACCCGCATCTGAGCTTCGCCCACGGCCCGCACGTGAAGCGGGTGCAGGAGGCCGGAAGGCTCGCCGATGCGCAGCTCGCCTGCCTCACCTGCCATGAGCCGGATGGCCAGGGGGCCGGCTTCGGTCCCATCCAATTCGACCGCCACTGCGACGCCTGCCATCTGACGGGCAGCGACGAAACGCCGCCCCTCCCCACCGGCGATCCGGCCAACCCGAGGGCCCCCGGCGTCGAGACCCTGGAGGCGATCCAGAGGCGGGCCGGGCCGGGCGTTCGCTGGGCCTTCTTCACCAACCCCGAGGATTTCCGGCAGGTGGGCGGCAGAGTCTCGAAGAGCCCGCTCTACCACGAGGACCCGTGGGTGATGGAGAACCTGCGGCGCATCCGGCGCACCCTCTACCCCGCCGTCGGCGTCGCCGAGCTGCTCAAGACCTCCGTCGATCACGGCGCCGCCGGAGCGGGCGGCGAGGCCCTGGCGCGCGAAGCCGTCGCCACCCTCCGCGAACAGCTCACGGCGCTGCGCGGGCGGCCGGAGCCCGCAATCCAGGAAGAGCTGCGCCAGCTCGACGGGCTGCTCGCCGCGGCCGAAGCGAGGATCGAGAAGGGCGAGCCGCTGCCGGCCGGGCTGTTCACGGCGAACGCCGCGCTCGATCCGAGCCTGACCGGCGGGCAGGCGGCGGCGCTCAAGCAGCTCGCCCTCGACCTGACCGAGCCCTGCCGGACATGCCACGTGGTCTCCGATGCCGCCATCCTGCGGGTGCAGACCGACCAGCGGACGCTCGTGCGGGCGGAGTTCAACCATCGCGCCCACCTCCTGCAGAGGCCGTTCTGCCTGGACTGCCACGGCGCCATTCCCGGTTTGGACGGCAAGGCGAACCCCAAGCAGGAGCGCCGCAGTGATCGCCTCGACAGGGCCGCGATCCAGAACCTGCCCACGATCGCCGCATGCCGCGAGTGCCACACCCCGCGGGAGGCGTCGAACCAGTGCGCCACCTGCCATCTCTTCCACCCCGACAAGGGGCGCCACTCCGACCTCGTGGTCTACCAACGGCCGGCGGGTGCGGGAGGTTAGGGGCATGCGCGCGCGCCTCTTCGCGAAGACCGGCGAGCTCGCCGGGAGCAGCTTCGAGATCGGCGGCGAGGCCACTCTCGGACGATTGCCGGAGAACCAGATCGTCCTGCCCGGCGGGCTCGTCTCCGGCCGGCACGGCCGGATCTTTTTCGATGCCGGCCAGGGCTGCTTCTTCCTGGAGGACCTGGGGAGCCGCAACGGCACCTTCCTGGCCGGCAGCCGCATCCGCGAACCGGAGAAGCTCGGCCGCCTCGACGTCATCAACATCGCCGGCGCCTTCGACCTGATCTTCCAGGTGGTGGAAGAAGCAGCTCCGGAACAACCCCCTGAACCGCTCCCCGCAACGCCGGCTCCAGCTCCGGCGGCGGCGCGCGGCACGCTGGTCGACCGCGAAGGGGCGGCGCTGCCGCCGGGACTGGCGGCGAGGGGCACGCTCGTCGAGCAGCCCATGGACTGGGTATTGCCCGCCTTGCCTCCGGCAGCGGCTCCGGCGCCGCCACAAGTCCCGCGTTTCGCGCTGCAGGTCGAGCGGGAAGGCGCCACGGAGCTCTTCGACCTGCCGCCGGGCGAGCATCTCCTGGGGCGAGCGGAGGATTGCGCGATCGCGATCGACGACGGCAGCCTGTCGCGCAAACACGCGCGGCTGATCGTCGAGGGGGAGCGGGTCTGCGTGGTCGATCTCGGCAGTACCAACCGGACCTATGCGGCTGGCGAGCGGATTTTCCCCGACGTGCTCACGCGGATCGAACCCGGTGCCCAGATGCTCTTCGGCGGCGTGAAGGCGGTCCTGGTCCGGCACGGCGTGAACGGATAGAAGGGAGCGGCCATGGCCATACCGGATTCCGGCGATGCCTCCCCGCAGATCCTGGACGTCCTCGTCGTCGGCGGCGGCCCCGGCGGCACAGCGGCCGCGTTCCGCGCCTGCGAGCTGGGCCTCTCCGCCATGGTCGTGGACTACGACGACGTCCTCAAGCGCATCAGGGACTACTCGAAGGATAAGCTCATCCTCCCCGACTTCGGCGGCGGCGACGCCATGCGCTTCCCCAAGGGGGGCGACCTCGTCCGCCGGCTCCACTTCCAGCCCATCGACAAGGACGAGATGCACCACTCCTGGAAGCGGCTCTACGAGGAGTGCGGCGTGCGGGTACAGGTCGGCGTGGAGCTCACCGGCATGGAGCGCCGCGACGGCGCCTGGCGGTTGCGCTGCTGGGATCACGTCCGTCGCTGCGACCAGCCCTTTCAGGCCCGGCACGTGGTGCTCGCCCTCGGCCGGGGCGTGCCGCGCCGCTTCGACATCGCGGGCAACACGGACGGCATCGCCTTCCGCCTCAGCGATCCGGCGCTCTACGTGGGCGGGCCGGCCTGCGTCATCGGCGGCGGCACTTCGGCCGCCGAAGCGGTCATCGCCATCTCCAACGCCAAGGTGGCGGCGGACGACCCGACGGCGCTCTACTGGAGCTACCGCGGCGACAAGATGCCGCGCGTCTCCAAAGCCCTCGCGGACGCCTTTTTCAACGCCTATATGGGCAACGGCAACATCCGTTACCACCCGAAGAGCGAGCCGGTCGCGGTCGTAGCGGAGGACGACCGCCGGGAGTATCTGGCCATCCGCATCGACCGCCGCTGCCTCGAAGGGCGGCCGAGCGAGACCACGCAGCTCGAGTTTGCCAAGGAGAGGTGCATAGCCTGCATCGGCGAGGATATCCCCGAAACCCTGCTCAACTCCTTGGGGATCGACCTGGTCGCGGTTGGACCCGCCCGCAAACGGATGCTGGTGACGCCGCTGCTCGAGACCGTTCAGCCCAACGTCTATTTCATTGGCGACATCCTCAGCCAGGCCTATCTGGAGACCGACGACTTCGGCGCCGATCCCTCCACCTTTCGCGAGGTCAAGCACCGGGGCAACGTCAAGAGCGCCCTCCGCGACGGCGTGTTCGTCGCCGAGGTGATCGCGCAGAAGCTGGCGGGCCGGACGGAGATCCGGGTCCAGCTCCAGGACGCGGACGAGCCCCTCCGGGAGCCGGCAATGCCGGCAATGGCGCCTCGGGCCGGCACCCTCGCCGGCGTGGTGATCGGCTCGCTGGTGAGCCCGGGCCCGCCGCCCGCGGCCGAGCCGCGTCAGGCGCCTGCTGATTCCGCTCCCGCCGGGGCCGAAGCCCGCCTGGTACGCCTGCTCCCCGGTGACGTGGAGGAGAACGAGGTCCGCCTGCGGCGCGGCGTCCCTCTCACCCTGGGACGCCAGGGGTGCGATCTTTCCTTCCCGGAAGATCCGACCCTCTCCGAGCGTCACGCCTCGATCGTCTCCGAGCCGGACGGCTCCTGGCTGCTGCGCGACGACGGCAGCGCCAGCGGCGTCTTCCTGCGGGCGCGCCCAGGCGAGCCGGCCGCGGTCGAGCCGGGAGCCATCGTGCGCGCCGGCCGCCAGTTCCTGGTCCTCGCCCGCGGCGCGTCCGGGTTCGAGGTCCAGCACTACGATCACCAGGGGCGCGAGGTCGGCCGCCACCCCCTCGGCGACCGCGTCCTCGTCTTCGGCCGCGACGCGCCGGACGTCACCTTGGACGCCGCCGACATGAGCCTGTCGCGCCGGCACCTCTCCGTCGGGCTCAAGGAAGGGAAGGTGCTCCTCAAGGACTTGAAGAGCGTGAACGGCACCTATCTGAAGATTCAGGGCGCGGTGCCGCTCCGTCCGGGCGACGAGCTCCGGGTCGGCCGCCAGAAGCTTCCGCTTCGTGGCCGGACCCGTCTCCCCTGCCTCCCCCGGCGTCGCGGTTTCCCGTTCCATGCCGGCGGTCCCTGTCCCGCCGGCTCCCGCACCGGTCATCTCCGCTCCCTCCGTACCGGCCGCGTCCGGAGCGCCGGAGGTCCTGTTCCGGGGGGTAGGCGGCCCGTTTCCGTCGCGTCCCGGCCAGACCCTCTGCGAAATCGCAGAGGAGCAGGGCGTGAAGCTCAATGCCGAGTGTCACGCCGGCATCTGCGGCAGCGATCCCGTCCGAATCGTGTCCGGAAGCGAGCACCTCAACCCGGTGGAGGCCTCCGAGGCCGACACGCTCCAGGACATCTGCAACCTCCAACCCGGAGAATGCCGGCTGGCCTGCATGGTGCGGGCGCGCGGCCCCGTCGTGGTCGAGATCGTCCGGCGGTGAGACGGTACCCGCTTCTGCAATCAGGTAGTGGCTCAGTTTGCTCGTGGACTCCTCGGGTCCTGCCCTTCGAAGCCTCACCCCCCGGCCCCCTCTCCCTGACGGGAGAGGGGGAGGAACACATCTGTCTTTCTTGCTGTTCTCCCCCTCTCCGGTTACGGAGAGGGGGCCGGGGGGGTGAGGCTTCGGAGGGCAGGACCGCACGCGGTCTGCAGGCAAACTGAACCACTACGCAGGCCCGGGGAAGATTGCCGCCCGCCCCGCTGTTCTGTACACTGAGCGCGGCCCAGCGCCCCCTCGTTCCACTGGCCGGTCCGGCAGGAGTCCGGGGCCGGTTTCAGGATTTTTTCGTCTCGCCTTGAATGGACGCATCCTTTTCCCTATAATGGGGCGAGCCAGCTTGCCCTGACCGGCGACGGTCGGTACAAGAAGTGGGCCCAGGCCCACTTTTTTTGTTGGGCGAAGCGGCACCGCGACGACGCGACGAGAGAAGGAGCACGGAACCGGCACGATGCCTGCGACCCCCAGCCGTATCGAGGAGCTGGCGCCGGAGATCGAGCAGGTCGCCGGGGCGGCCGGCTGTGAGCTGGTCAACGCGGAGCTCAAGGGTGGGGTTTTGCGGGTGTTCATCGACAAGCCGGAGGGGGTGACGCTGGCGGACTGCGAGCACGTCTCGCGCCAGGTCTCGGCGCTCCTCGACGTGCTGGACTTCGGGACCGGCCGTTACGTGCTGGAGGTCTCCTCCCCCGGGCTCGACCGGCAGCTCTACAAGCCCGCCGACTACGAGCGCTTCGCCGGGCGGCTGGCGCGGGTGACCTTCGAGGACCCGCAGACGGGCAGGAAGAAGACGCTGGTGGCGCGCCTCAAAGGATTGCGCCAGGAAGGCGCCGAAGTCGAGCTGGAGCTGGAGGACGACAAGATCGGCGAGCCCTTGAGGCTGCCGCTGAAGAACGTGAAGACGGCTCGGCTGGAAATCGAGCTGTAGCTGCAACGATAGGAAAACAACCATGCCTCAGGCACAGAAGGCCCAGACCGCGGAAGTGAACTTGAACGAGATCCTGCGCCAGGTCGCGCGGGAGAAGGACATCGACCTGGAGCGGTGGATCTCCGCGCTCGAGGACGCGATGGCGTCGGCGGCCAAGAAGCAGCACCGGATCAAGGAGCCGGTGCGCGCGCACCTGGACCGCGAGACCGGCAAGTTCGATGCGTTCATCGTCAAGAAGGTGGTCGAGACGGTCGAGGACCCGCTCGCCGAGTGGACGGTCGAGGAGGCGCGGGACCACAAGCCGGACGCCGCAGGTGGGCGACGAGGTCCACTCGCCGATCTCCACCGACGGCCTGGGACGCATCGCCGCCCAGTCGGCCAAGCAGGTGCTCTACCAGCGGGTGCGCGAGGCCGAGCGCGAGAACATCTACAACGAGTACATCGACCGGGTGGGCGAGGTGCGTCAACGGCACGGTCAAGCGCTTCGAGCGCGGCGACATCATCGTCGACCTCGGGCGCACCGAGGCCGTGGTGCCCCGCTCGGAGCAGGCCCGCCACGAGCGCTACAGCCAGGGCGAGCGCATCCGCGCCGTCATCGTCGACGTGCACAAGCAGCCCAAGGGGCCGCAGATCGTGCTCTCGCGCACCGACCCGCGGCTGCTGGTCAAGCTCTTCGAGACCGAGGTGCCGGAGATCTACGACGGCACGGTGGTGATCAAGAACGCGGTCCGCGCGCCCGGCGAGCGCGCCAAGGTGGCGGTCTACAGCCGCGAGCGCGACGTCGATCCGGTCGGCGCCTGCGTCGGCATGAAGGGCTCGCGCGTGCAGTCGATCATCCGCGAGCTGCGCGGCGAGAAGATCGACATCATCGAGCACAGCGACGACCTGGTGACCTTCGCCCAGAGCGCGCTCGGCGCCGGCCAAGATCACCCGCGTGTCGGTGACGCACCAGGGCGAGGTGCCGCACCTCGACGTCATCGTCGAGGACGAGCAGCTCTCGCTGGCCATCGGCAAGCGCGGCCAGAACGTGCGCCTGGCCTCGGAGCTGATCGGCTGCCGGATCGACATCAAGAGCGAGAGCGACGTCAAGGACGAGGTGGCCGACGCCCTCGCCCGCATGCTGCAGACGGCCATGACGCCGGACGCCCGAGGCGCGCGAGGCGATCGACGTCACCGCCGCCCCCGGCATCGGCTCGGCGGTTGCCGAGCAGCTCAAGGAGGCGGGGTTCGGCGGCGTCGAGGCCCTGGCCGGGACGGAGCCGGAGACTCTGCTCGGGCTTGGCATCGAGGACCTCGACCTCGAGCAGGCCGAAGCTCTGGTGGCCTGGGCGCGGGAGCAGCGGCGAGAAGCGCGCGGCGGACCTGGACCTCGGTCCGTTCCAGCCCGCCGAGGCGCCGGCGGCAGCCGTCCATGGGCGACGAGGACTTCATGGCGGCCCTGAGCCGCGCCTTCGCCGAGAGCGAGCAGCAACGCGCGAGCGCGGCCGAGGCGCTCATCGGCGAGGAGACGGAAGGCGAGGAGGCGGCCGAAGAGGCCGGGCTGCGTTCGGAGGAGAGCGAGTAGGGTTTTTGTAGGAGCGGCCTATGTGGCCGCCCTGGGCGGCAGGGCGCCCACGCAGGGGCGCCCCTACAAGGATGGCCCGGGCGGCGGGTGGAGCAGGTGGGCATTTACAGGAGTCACGAGACGATATGGGAAAGATTCGAGTCCAGGACCTCGCGAAGATGATGGGGATCTCCAACCAGGACCTCGTCTTCAAGCTGAAGTCCATCGGCGTGCGGGTCGAGGGGGACGACGCGCACATCGACACCGACATCATTCAGGCGATCCTCCAGGGCAAGAAGCTCCCGCACCCGCGGGAGGTCATCCTGCGCGACGAGCAGACGCCGCCCGAGGCCGCGCGCCGGCGCACGTCGCCCACGCCCGCCAGCGTCGCGCGCCGCCCGGCCGCCAATCCGCTGCGGCCGCAGCGCCCGCGGACGCTGATCCAGAGGGTGGAGCCGCGCATCCAGACGATGCCGGTATCGGAGCGTCCCGCGCCCGCCGCCGCGGCGCCGGCGGTCTTCGCCGAGGCCGTGCCGCAACCCGCCGAGCCACCGCCGCCGCGAAGCGGCGGCCAGCGCCGGCGCCGCGATGCCGGTGGAGGCGCCGCCGGTCCGCACGGCCGACGATGCCACCCCGCCGCGAGGCGCCCGCTCCGGCGCCCAGTGCTGCTCCGTCATCGTCCTGCCTTCCGCCCCGCGCCGTCCCCGAGCCGGCCCGGTTCCGCGCCTGCGGCAGGACGGCCGGCGCCCTTGCGCCCGGGCCAGCAGCCGGCCGCGCCGACGGCGCTCGCCACACAGGAGCAGAAGCGGCGCGCAGTCGAGCGGCAGCAGGAGCAGATCGAGCGCGACAAGAGGAAGAAGGGGGCCAAGAAGCCCGGGCCGCGCCTGGGTCCCGAGGCGGACCTGACCGGCTTCAAAGGGGGAACGCTCGAGGACCTGGAGGGCGAGGAGGAGGTCGCCGCCGGCGCGGTCAGCGGCCGGCGCCGCCGCCGCGCCCAGCGCAAGGAGGATGAGGAGAGAGGGCGGCAAGGTCCTCAGCTTCAAGAAGGAGCCGGCCGCAGGGTCCGGTGATGATCAGCGAGGGCATGACCCTGCGCGAGTTCGCCGAGAAGCTCGGGCGTACGGGTCGCGCGACCTGATCGAACGCGCTGTTCAAGCGCGGCATCATGGCCAACATCAACCAGGTGCTCGACTCCGAGCTGGCGCAGGAGCTGGCCAAGGACCTCGGCGTCGAGACCATGGTCGTCTCCTTCGAGGAGGAGGTCCAGCTCCGCCGAGGAGCTCTCCGATCGGCAGCCGACCAGCCGGAGGCCAAGGCGCCGCGCGCGCCGGTGGTCACCATCATGGGCCACGTCGACCACGGCAAGACGTCGCTGCTCGACGCCATCCGCTCCTCGAAGCTGACGGAGGCCGAGTTCGGCGGCATCACCCAGCACATCGGCGCCTACCACGTCGACGTCAACGGCCGGCAGATCGTCTTCCTCGACACCCCGGGCCACGAGGCGTTCACCATGATGCGCGCCCGCGGCGCCAAGGTCACCGACATCGTGGTGCTGGTGGTGGCGGCCGACGACGGCGTCATGCCGCAGACGATCGAGGCGATCGACCACGCCCGCGCCGCCAAGGTGCCGATCGTGGTGGCGATCAACAAGATCGACAAGGCCAACGCCAACCTCGACCGGGTCAAGAAGCGAGCTCGCCGACCGCGGGTCTGATGCCCGAGGACTGGGGCGGCGACACGGTCATGGTGCCGATCTCGGCTTTGAAGCGCGAGGGCATCTCCGACCTGCTCGAGATGATCCTGCTGACCGCGGACATCCTCGAGCTCAAGGCCAACCCGGACATCGCCGCCCAGGGCGCCGTGCTCGAGGCGCGCAAGGAGGTCGGCCGCGGCATCGTCGTCCACCGTGCTGGTGCAGAACGGCACGCTGCAGGGTCGGCGACGTGTTCGTCTCCGGCGCCACCTGGGGCCGCGTGCGCTCGATGAGCGACGACCTGCGGCCAGCGGTCGCAGCAGGCGGGCCCCTCGACGCCGGTCGAGGTCACCGGCTTCAACGATCTGCCCGACGCCGGCGACATCCTCCAGGTGGTGGAGGACGAGTCGAAGGCGCGCAGCATCGCCGAGTTCCGGGCGCAGGAAGAGCGCCGGCGCGACCTCGCTCCCACCCAGGCGCGAATGTCGCTCGACCAGCTCTTCAACCGCATCCAGGAGGGCGAGGTCAAGGAGCTGCCCGTGGTCCTCAAGGCCGACGTGCAGGGCTCGGTCGAGGTGCTGCGGGAGGCGCTCGCCAAGGCCAGTACGGAGAAGGTCAAGGTCGTCGGTGCTCCACACGGGCGTCGGCGCCATCTCGACGAACGACGTGCTGCTCGCCTCGGCCTCGAAGGCGATCGTCATCGGCTTCAACGTCCGGCCCGAGCGCAACGCCGTCGAGCTGGCCGAGAAGGAAGGGCGTGGAGATCCGTCTCCACACCGTCATCTACGAGCTGCATCGACGAGCTGCGCAAGGCGATGACGGGCCTGCTCGATCCCACCTTCCGCGAGGTCGCCTCCGGCCGCGCCGAGGTGCGCGACACCTTCAAGGTGCCGAAGGTCGGGACGATCGCCGGCTGCCACGTCGTCGAGGGGGTCATCCCGCGCAGCGCGTCGGTCCGCCTGCTGCGCGACAACCGCGTCATCTACGAAGGGAAGATCTCGTCGCTCCGGCGCTTCAAGGACGACGCCTCCGAGGTGCGGACCGGCTTCGACTGCGGCATCGGGCTCGAGCGGTTCCAGGACGTCAAGCCGGGCGACTTCATCGAGGCCTTCACGCGCGAAGAGGTGGCGCCAGTCCTGTAAATCGAGCGTCCTTGCCTGCGCCACCTCACCCCAACCCCTCTCCTGAAGGAGAGGGGCTAGAAAAAGGCCCGGCTGAACGTCTTTCTCCCTCTCCTTCAGGAGAGGGGCCGGGGGTGAGGTCGCGCGGACACGACGGTCGCAGGCGACACTGAACCATGATCGTCGGAATCTCCATCTTCGAGCTGCATCTCCCCGCGAGCCGCAGCCTCAAGGACAAGCGCCGGGTCGTGAAGTCGCTGATCGACCGGGTGCACCAGCGCTACCGGGTCTCGATCGCGGAGACGGACTTCCATGACCTGCATCAGCGGGCGGAGATCGCGATGGCGGCGGTGACGGCCGGCGGCGAGACCGAGATGGAGAAGTTGATGGAAGAGGTTCGGAACCTGGTGGAGAGCGAGCCGGAGATCTACCTGACCCGTTGGGAGCCGCAGATCCTGGAGGGAGAGTCATGAGCCGCCGTACCGACCGCGTCAGCGACCTGCTGCGCGCCGAGCTGCGCGGAGCTGCTGCTGCGGGACGTGCACGATCCGCGGGTGAAGCTCGCCTCGGTCACCGAAGTCGCGGTCACGCCGGACCTGCGCCGGGCCGTGGTGAAGGTCTCGGCTCTGGGCGACGACGAGCAGCGGCAGGAGACCCTCGCGGGCCTTCGCCACGCTCGGGGCTTCCTGCGCACGGAGCTGGCTCACCGGCTCCGCCTGCGGGCGACCCCGGAGCTCGATCTTCGAGCTCGACCGGGGTGCCGAGCACAGCCAACAGATCTCAGACCTTCTGGAGAGCCTCCATGGGCGGGATGAAAGCTCCTGAAGACCTGCTGCGGAAAATCCGCCAGGGCAACCGTTTCCTGCTGACCAGCCACGTCAATCCCGACGGCGACGCGATCGGCTCCGAGCTGGGCTTGGCGCGCCTGCTGCGCGGCATCGGCAAGGGGGCCGTGGTGTGGAACCGCGACGCGACGCCGACCGTCTACCGGCCGCTGCCGGGCAGCGACCGGATCCACGTCGGCGAAGAGCCGCCGGCCGGCTTCCCCGACGTGTTCGACGCGATCATCGTGCTGGAGTGCCCGAGCCCCGACCGCACCGGGCTCGAGAAGCACCTCTCCGAGCTGCCGGTCATCAACATCGACCATCACCTCGGCAACCAGCGCTACGGCGCCGTCAACTGGGTCGACTCCGCGGCGCCGGCCGTGGGCGAGATGGTCTACCGGCTGGCCCAGGGGCTCAAGGTCTCGCTGGAGCCGGAGGTCGCGAGCTGCCTCTACCTGACCCTGGTCACGGACACCGGCGGCTTCCGCTTCTCCAACGCCACTCCCGTCGCCTTCGAGGCTGCCGCCGCCCTGGTGCGCGAGGGTGCCCATCCGGAGCAGGTGTCGCAGTGGCTCTACGAGAGCCAGCCGCTCGCTTTGGTGCGCCTGCTGGGCGAGATGCTGCAGACGCCTCCAGATCCACGAGGGGGGACGGGTCGCCACCGGCCGGCTGACACGCGAGATGTTCGCGCGGGCGGAAGCCTCGCCGGGCGATTCCGAGGGTCTGATCGACCACCTCCGCTCGATCGCCGGGCGTCGACGCGGTGGCGCTGATCCGCGAGCGCGATGACGGCACCCACAAGGTGTCGCTGCGCAGCCGCGGCGAGGTCGACGTCGAGAAGATCGCCCGTCACCACGGCGGCGGCGGGCACCGCAACGCGGCCGGCTTCACCCGCGAGGGAGACGGCGAAGAGATTCGCCGGGAGGTGGCGGCGGCGCTGGGGGCGGCGCTGGGGGCGGCGGGTTGAGGCGGAGATGAAGGACGGGCTGCTGCTGATCGACAAGGAGCCCGGGCTACACCTCGCACGACGTCGTGCAGAAGGTGCGCCGGATCCTCAAGCAGAAGAAGATCGGCCATTGCGGCACCCTGGATCCGGACGCCACCGGCCTCCTGCTGCTGACGCTGGGGACGGCGACCCGCCTGACCCGTTTCCTGATCCGGGCGCCCAAGGTCTACGAAGGGATCGTCCGCTTCGGGATCGCGACCGACACCTACGACGCCTCCGGCCGTAGGGTCACAGAAGCGCCGGTCGAGGCCGTGGCGGCGCTCACCCGGGACGCGGTGGCCGAGGCGATGCGCCGGTTCGAGGGCGAGATCCGAGCAGCAGCCGCCCCCCTACTCCGCCAAGAAGGTCCAGGGGGTCAAGTTCTACGAGCTGGCCCGCCGCGGCGAGGAGGTGCCGGACGAGCCCAAGGAGGTCACCGTCTACGACTTCGTTCCCCTGGGCGACATCGAGGACGGCCGGCTGCGCTTCCGGCTCTCCTGCTCCTCGGGAACCTATGCCCGCGGCCTGGCCCACGATCTTGGCGCCGTCCTGGGCGTCGGCGGCCATCTTGCCGAGCTGCGCCGGACGCAGATCGGCAACTTCCACGTGCGAGATGCCCTGGCCGTCTCCCGGCTGGAGGAGCGCGTCCAGGCGGGAGAGCCGGTCGGAGCCGCCTGGGTTCCGTTCGACCAGATCCCGCTCCCTTTCGGCGAGGTCACCGCCGACCCGCAGCAGGAGCACCGGATCAGCCACGGGCAGACCGTGCTGGTGCGGGAGCTGGCGGGAGAGGAGGGGGACTGGGTCAAGCTGGTCAACCGGCGGCGGGAGTTCATCGCCGTCGGCACCGTCGTCGAGAGGATCGGCACCGCCGGGGTCGGCATCGTCCAGCCGCGGGTGGTGTTTCGGTAAGCCCTCACCTCCCCGACCCTCCTCTCCCGCCCCCTCCCTTCCCCCCTCACCGGGAGAGGAGGGAGAAAGGCAAGACGCCTCATCCGGGTTCCCCTCTCCCGGTTGGGGGGAGGGCGATGGGAGAGGGGTGAGGGGGCCGTTTGTGCTACAATCCACAGCCGGAAAGAAAGGTAAGGAGGAGTTTGCTTTGGCGCAAACCAGTGAAGTGAAAGAGAAGATCATCAGCGACTACCGAGTGCACGAGCACGACACCGGGTCTCCGCGAGGTGCAGGTCGCGATCCTGACGCATCGCATCACCGAGCTGACGGAGCACTTCAAGACCCACACCAAGGATCACCACAGCCGCCGCGGCCTGCTGAAGCTGGTGGGCCGCCGCCGCCGCCTGCTCGATTATCTGAAGGGGAAGGACCTCGAGCGTTATCGCACGACCATCGAGCGCCTCGGGATCCGCAAGTAACCCCCCATCGACAGATTCGGCAGGAAGCCGTCCCGGGGTCTCGGCGCTCGCCGCCGGATCTCGGGACCGCCAGATCCCCCCCGGACCCTTTGCTCCCTCCCGGCCCTCCCGGGACGCGGCGATGCCCAGACGCATGGGCCGGTCCGGTAGCGTAGGCAGACGAGAGAGAAAACGAGAAAGAGAAAGAATCCATGAAGCAACGCAAAGAGATTGCCATCGGCTCAGGGACCTTGATCATCGAATCGGGTCACCTGGCCAAGCAGGCCAACGGCTCCTGCACCATCCGCCTCGGCGACACGGTCGTCCTCGCCACCGCCTGCATGGAACAGAAGGGTCCGGCACGAGCGCGACTTCCTGCCGCTGACGGTCGACTACCGGGAGTACACCTACGCCGCCGGACGCATCCCGGGCGGCTTCTTCAAGCGCGAAGGGCGGCCGACCGAGAAGGAGATCATCACCTCCCGCCTCATCGACCGCCCGCTGCGCCCCCTGTTCCCCGACGGCTACTTCTCCGACACCCAGATCATCGCCTTCTGCCTCTCGGCCGACGGCGAGAACGATCCGGACATCCTGGCCATCAACGGCGCCTCGGTGGCGCTGGTGCTCTCCAACATCCCGTTCTACCACCCGGTGGGCGCGGTGCGGGTCGGCCTGGTCGACGGCGAGGTGGTGATCAACCCCACCAACAGCCAGCGCGACGTCTCGGATCTCGACCTCGTCGTGGTCGGCACCGAGGATGCGGTGGTGATGGTGGAGGCGGGAGCCAACCAGGTCTCCGAGGAGCTGCTGCTGGAATGCATCTTCCGCGGCCACCAGGAGATCCAGAAGATCATCCGGGCGCAGCACGAGATGTTCCGCGAGGGCAACCGGGAGAAGCCGGCATGGACGGCGCCCGAGCTCTACCCCGAGACACTCTACGAGCAGGTCAAGGGAGACCTCTACGCGCCTCTGAAGGCGGCGCTCTTCACCAAGAAGAAGTTCGAGCGCAAGGCGGCGGTCAACGCCGTCACCAAGCCCTACCTCGAGCAGGTCCCCGAGGAAGAGCCGCAGAAGAAGGCCCAGATCAAGAAGATCATCAGCCGGCTCGAGGAGGAGATCCTGCGCGAGGTGGTGCTCGACGAGCGCACCCGCTTCGACAACCGGCGCCTCGACGAGGTCCGGATCCATCGAGATCGAGGTCGGGTCTGCTGCCCCGCACCCACGGCTCGGCGCTCTTCACCCGCGGCGAGACGCAGGCGCCTGGTCTCGGCGACGCTCGGCACCAAGCGGCGACGCCCAGGTGATCGAGGAGTACGAGGGGGAGAGCATCCAGAAGTTCCTGCTGCACTACAACTTCCCGCCCTTCTCCGTCGGCGAGGTCAAGTTCCTGCGCAGCCCGGGCCGGCGCGAGATCGGCCACGGCGTGCTGGCCCGGCGGGCCCTGCTGCCGGTGCTGCCGCACGAGGACGAGTTCCCCTACACCATCCGCGTCGTCTCCGACATCCTGGAGTCCAACGGCTCCTCGTCGATGGCCTCGATCTGCGGCGGCTCGCTCGCCATGTTCGACGCCGGCGTGCCGCTGCTCGCGCCGGTGGCCGGCGTGGCCATGGGCCTGATCAAGGGCGACGACAGCTTCGCCGTCCTGACCGACATCGCCGGCCAGGAAGACCACTACGGCGACATGGACTTCAAGGTGGCCGGCACGCGCGAGGGCGTCACCGCCCTGCAGATGGACATCAAGATCACCGGCGTCACCCGCGAGATCATGAAGGTGGCCCTGGAGCAGGCGCGGGCCGGCCGCCTGCACATCCTCGACATCATGGAGGAGGCCCTGCCCAGGCCGCGCGTCGAGATGTCCAAGTTCGCGCCGCGGCTCTACACCGTCCAGATCCCCAAGGACAAGATCCGCGACGTCATCGGACCCGGCGGCAAGACGATCCGCTCGATCATCGAGGAGACCGGCTGCGACATCGAGATCGAGGACGACGGCAAGGTCGATCATCGCCTCGCCCGACGAGCGGGCGGCGCGGCGCGCCATCCAGATGATCGAGCGTCTGACCGAGGTGCCGGAGATCGGCAAGGTCTACACCGGCCAGGTACGGCGGGTCGAGGCCTACGGCGCCTTCGTCGAGATCATGCCGGGCACGGACGGCCTGCTGCACATCAGCGAGATCGCCCCCTACCGCGTCCGCGAGGTCACGGACGTGCTCAAGGAGGGCGACGAGGTCGACCGTCAAGGTGATCAGCATCGACGAGCAGGGCAAGATCCGGCTGTCGCGCAAGGCGGTCATCATGGAGTCGCCCGACTACGATCCCGCCCAGTACGAGGGTATGGAGATGGCGATGGCCGGGGGCGGCGGCGAGCGCGAGCGCAGCGGTGACGGAGATCGCGGTGGGCGCGGCGGCCGTGGCGGAGATCGGGGCGGTTTCCGCGGCGGACGCGGCGGCGACCGTGGCGGACGCAGCGGTGGGCGGGGCGGCGGGCGCTGATACGAGCTGATCGGTATCCTGTAAGGGCGGCCCTATGTGGCCGCCCTTTTCATTTTCCCGAGTCCGTCGCAGTCCCACGAAGGGCGCTCCTCGGGGCCGCCGATGGTTGACCAAAAGAGTCCACCAAGTTAGTCTACGAGATCATGGCAGATTCGAAACGCAAGGCCGTGTTCACCGCTGAGCCCTCCCAGTTGGAGCGGATTCAAGAGATCGTGCAACGGGGCCGCTACCGTAACAGCTCGGAGCTCATCCGCGAGGCCATCGACGAGAAGCTCGAGCGGGTGCGGCGGGATCTCCTGGCAGAGCAGGTGGCGGCCTACTGTGACCACGGGTATGCCGATGAAGGCGACGATCTCGTCGAGATTCAAGCCTTTGACCGGAAAGACTGAGCGGTGCGGCGCGGCGAGATCTGGTGGGCGAAGGTCCCGATGCATGGGGCGACGGCAAAGCGGCGGCCCATGCTTGTCGTCTCAGACGATGCCTTCAACGAAAACGAGCGATATCCAAAAGTGATGGTGGTGCATCTGACTTCGGTCCAGCGCTTGGGCCGGGACTTCGAATGGGAGGTAGCTCTACCGAAGGGAACCGCCGGTCTGCGGCGAGCCAGCGTCGTTAAGTGTGCCGAGGTCTACACACTCTGGAAGGAGCAACTCCAGGGGCCGGCCGCAACCCTTCCCGGCGAAACCATGCGCCGCGTCAATAGGGCGCTGATGATCGCCCTCGGCCTTCCGGCCACGTGAAGAGCAACGACGGACGATTTCGGGCTCCGGGGATGTCAAGATGAGCATTTCTCTTCAGGCCTTGGTCTCATACCTCGATGACTTTCTCGACGCGGCGCGGGGTCGGGACTACGGTCCGAACGGGCTCCAGGTCGAAGGCAAGGAAGAGATCCACAAGATCGTCACCGGCGTCTCCTCCTGCCAGGAGCTCTTCGTGCGTGCCCGAGAAGCCGGGGCGGACGCGGTGCTGGTCCACCACGGCCTGTTCTGGGAAGGCATGCCGCGCACGTTGACCGGATTCCAATACCGCCGAGTGGCTGAGCTGATCCGCGGCGAGATGAGCCTCATCGCCTATCACCTCCCCTTGGACCGCCACGCCGAGGTGGGCAACAACGCCGTCGCCTGCCGCGAGCTCGGGCTTGTCGATCTCGAGCCCTTCGGTTTCCATGACGGGCTGCCGATCGGTTTCAAGGGGCGTTTTCCTCAGTCGCTCCCCGCGGCTGAGCTGGTCGAACGTTGCCGGCGGGTGTACGGTCAGGAGCCCCTCGCCTTTCTTGAGGGCCCTGATCCAGTTTCCACTTTAGGCATCATCAGCGGCGGCGCCCAGAGAGAGCTCCACGACGCCATTGCCGACGGCCTCGACGCCTACATCACCGGCGAAGTGAGCGAGTGGGTGATGAACGTGGCACGCGAGGCGAAGATCCACTATCTCGCCGCCGGCCATTACGCGACGGAACGGCTGGGAATCCGTGCTCTGGGCGAGCACCTGCGGGAGAAATTCGGCATCGAGGCGGAGCTCATCGACGTGCCGAATCCGGTGTAGGGTGAGGCCCTTCAGGCGATCCGCCGCGCCTCGAAATCCTGCGGCTTCGGCGCCGGCAGCACCTGCAGGCCAGCATAACTCACCCGGGAGATGCCGTAGACGAGATACTCCCGCCCACCCATATCGTGGCAGCCCTGCAAGCTCTCGCCGAGACGCTCGGCCACGCGGATGGAGGCGCGGTTCTCCGGGTTGATGAGGCTGATGACGCGGTCCTTCTTCCAGACGGTGAAGGCATGGTCCAGGGCAGCCCGGGCGCCCTCGGTCGCGTAACCATGCCCCCACCAGCGCCGCGCCAGCGTCCAGGCGAGCTCGAATCCCGGCCAGCCGTCCGGCGCGGCAAAGCCGGCCACGCCGAGGAACGCGCCGGACTCCTTCAGCTCCAGGGCCCACATGCCGGCCCCCCCGAGCTGCCAGTGCCCCATGAGAAAGGCCAGGTGCCGCCAGGACCGGCCCCGGTCCCACGGCTCCGGCCCCCCTGCAAGGTAACGCAAAACTTCGCGGTCCATGTTCAGCGCCGCGTAGTCGTCGAAGTCGCTCGTGCGGAACGGCCGCAGCCGCAGGCGCTCCGTTTCCAGGGTCGGGATGCCGGGACGATCCATGGGTTCCTCCTTTCCCTCCGCTTGTCCCGACTCTGACAAACCGGCACACTGCCCCGGGGGTGCTGTTTTTCTGACCTCTGGTCAAATCCTGACCGGACGCCCGTCTCCACCCCCGGAAAGGACGGTTCCATGGTGCGTACAGCTCTTCTGGCGCTGGCTCTCGCCCTCGGCGGAGGGGGGGGCCATTTCGGCGTTCTCCTGGACCTGGCCTCGGCCGTCTGGACCGCCGGCCCGGTGGACGCCATGGCCAAGGCCGGCGGTGTTAACGATCCCAACGGCGCACCGGCCACGAGCGACGCCGGCAACGGTTACGACCCCAACGGCTGACGGCCCGCGGTACCGGACTTCGAGCACTCTCTTCTTTCAGGGGGCGACTTCCGCCCCCTCTTTCCGTTACACTGAAAAGCGAGATTGATGGAGAACGAGATGGGCCGGCACTTCAGCCGGGAAGCTCTGGCTTCGCTGCTGCGCGGGGCGTCGAGCGAGGCCGAGACGGCGCGTGCCCTCCGGCACGTGGTGCGGTGCCGCCGCTGCCGGGAGAGCGCGGCCGGGTGCCTGGCTCGCGAGCGGACGGAGGGGAGCCCGCCGCCGCGGCCCGCCGAGGCCCGCAATGCCCTCGTGACGCTGCTCGCGGCGGAGGCCGCCGGCTGGATCGAGGACCTGAAAGCCGCGAGTTGGTGGGCCGAAATCCGGGACCTCAGCCCGGCCGAGCAGAATAAAAGGATCCGGTCGACCGCCGCCCTGCAAAGCCTGGCGGTGTTCGAGACGATCCTGGCCGAGGCGAGGGCCGCCGGACGCGCGGACCCCTTCCTCGGCGAGAGCATGGTGCGCGCCGCCTGGACGGTGGCGGACCTCCTGCCCGAGCCGCGCCATCCGAGGAGCCTGAAGAACGACCTCCGGGGGCAGGCCCTGACGGTGGTCGCGAACTGCCGCCGGCTCGCGGCGGATTTCCCGGGCGCGGCCGCGGCCATCGCAGAGGCGCGGCGTTCTCTCGCCCAGGGTACGGGAGATGCGGGCCTGGAAGCCGGGCTCCTCTCCATTCACTGCTCGCTGTCAACCGACCTCGGCGACTTCGAAACGGCGCTCAACCATGTGCGCCGGGCGGTGGAGATCTTCCGGGAGCTGGAGGACTGGCAGGCCCTGGCGCACAATACCGTCCTGGAAGCAGGCTGCCTGCTCGCCGCCTGCCGGCCGGCGGAAGCGCTTGGAAGTGCCCGCTTCGCCCTCGACTGTATGCCGCCGCACGAGCTCCGGCTTCGGATGCTGGCGAAGTTCATCCTCGTCGAGAGCCTGGTTATTCTGGAGCGCCCCGTGGAGGCGCTTTCCCACTTCCTGGAAGCGAAATCGCTCTGCCAGCAGGCCGACCCCGGGACGCGATTGCAAGCCGTCTATTGCGAGGCGCGGCTGCTGGAGGGGCTCGGCTGCGTGAGGGAGTCCGAGAAGCTCTTCCGCCACGCGATCAAAGCCTTCTTCGACCAGGAGCTCTACAAGGAGGCCTTCCGCACTCTGCTGACGCTCTTCGAGTGCCTCTGCCGGAGAGGCGCGCTCGGCAAGGCCGCGGCCCTGTGCGAGGAGGCCATCGCCGCGACGTCCCAGGCGGAAGAAGCCTGCAACGAGCCGATCCGGCGCGCGTGGGAAGAGCTGCTGGCCGCCGTGCGCGTGCGCCAGCTCAGCGAAACCGAGCTGATCCAGGCCCGCCAGTATCTCGTCCGCAACTGGAGCCTGCCCGCGGCCGTCGCCTTCGCGCTCCCCCGGCTGGAGGCTGTCGCAGCCGTCACCGGCCCGTCCCCCGAATTGCCGCCGCCGCCGCCGCTCCCCGCGGCCGGCACAGCGGACCCGGACAGCTTCCGGGCGGCGCGCGAGGAGTACGACCGCAGGCTCCTCGCGGCGGCCCTGCAACAGGCCGGTGGCAACCTCAGCGAGGCCAGCCGCCTGCTGCGCATCTCCCGCAATACGTTGAAGGCGAGGTTGCGCCTCTACGGGCTGGAAAACCGAGTGTCCTGAGTGTCAGCCGGGCTCCGCCGACCGCGACGAACCTGGAATCTGCTCCGCGCGGAGAGGAACGAGCGCGCCAGCGGCGCCGGTGGATCTTGCGCGAGCGGCGGGCCGCGGCCGCCTCGGTCAGGGCTGCCGATGCCCCCGCTTGGGCTGTCACTGCCCTCTTTAGGGCGAAGGCAGCCCGCGGCTGGGCCGTCGCAGCCCATGCGGAGGCGACGGCGGCCCTCATCGGGGCAGTCGAAGCCCAACCGGGGGCAACTGCAGCTCGTCCGCCGCCGGGACTACGGGCGGACGAGCAGCCAGCCGGCTGCGTTCCTTCAAGTCGCCTTACGGAACAGCCGATAAAAGCTCGCTCCCGTCCGCCGGCAAACTTCCTCGTAGCTCTCTCCCGTCTCCTCGGCCAGCCGTTGCGCGATCTCGACCACGTAGGCGGGCCGGTTCGGCTTTCCTCGATACGGAATGGGAGCGAGATAGGGAGTGTCCGTCTCCACCAGGCAGCGGTCGGGCGGGAGGACCGGGATCACCTCGCGCACGTTATCTGCCTTGGGGAACGTGATCATTCCCGAGAGGCCGAGATAGAAGCCGCGTTCGATCAGCTCGCGCCCCATCGCCAGTCCGCCGGCGAAAGAGTGGAAATCCGCCTGGAGATCCCGGAAGGCTTCCTCGCGGACCACGGAGAGCATCGCGTCGTTGCTGTCCTGATTGTGGACCACGACGGGCAGGGCGAGCTCGATCGCCGGCGCCACTGCTCGCGGAGGACCCACGACGGAGCGCCTGGGAGTTCGCTCCCTGGGGGAGCATCTGCGGGAGAGGTTCGGCATCGAGGTCGAGTTCATCGACGTGCCAAACCCGGTTTAGACAGCTTGGCTGGAGAGCGGAAGAGTCAGCCGAGCCGAAACCCTTGCAACCTAGGCAAAGGGATCGGCGACCCTGACTCCTGCAGGCACGAAATGGCGGCGGTTCAGTGTGGCGACAGTAAGGTCGTGGACGAGGGCCGTCGCCGCGATGAGGCTATCCTTGATCTGCATCGCACGGCCACGGGCGCGGAGCTCGGCGAGCAACTGCGCCCAGCGAAGGCCTGTGGCCGCTTCCCACGGAAGGCAGTGAATGCGGCGAATGCCGTCATCGAACCAATGCTCAAGTCTGGTGCGGCGGGCGCCGACTGGCAAGAGCAGGATGCCGAAGCGGATCTCGCCCAGAATGATTGGATCGACAGAGATCAACGGCTCGTTGCGCCGTAACCACTCGACGACGCGCGGATCCGGGTTCGGCTTGGTGGCCTCGGACAGAACGTTGGCGTCGACCAGATAGCTCACAGCGTATCGGTGGACTCGGATTCGATGGCGGCGAAGTAGCCCTTTTCCGGGCAGGCCAGGAGCCAGTCCACCAATCCCTCATTAGGCGGTGGCGCAATCCGCAGGAGGCGGTACTCGCCCCGGTCGACACGCTCGATCTCGAACTCCTGTCCGGGCTTGATATCGTCTCGCTGGCGAATCTCCGCCGGAAGCACGAGCTGACCCTTGGTGGACACCGTAGTTTTCATCCAGGTAAGATAACGTCTTACCGTCCTTGCCGTCAAGCCCAGCTCGTCCTGAAGCGGTTATAGAGTTTCAAACTGCCTTACGGAACAACCGAAAAAAGTTAGCTCCCGTCCGCCAGCAGACCTCCTCGAAGGTCTTCCCCGCTTCCTGCGCCAGCCGCTGCGCGATCTCGACCACGTAGGCGGGCCGGTTCGGCTTGCCTCGATATGGGATAGGAGCGAGATAGGGAGTGTCCGTCTCCACCAGGCAGCGGTCGGCCGGGAGGACCGGGATCACCTCGCGCACGTTATCCGCCTTGGGAAACGTGATCATTCCCGAGAGGCCGAGATAGAAGCCGCGTTCGATCAGCTCGCGCCCCATCGCCAGTCCGCCGGCGAAAGAGTGGAAATCGGCCTGGAGATCCCGGAAGGCCTCCTCGCGGACCACGGAGAGCATCGCGTCGTTGCTGTCCCGGTTGTGGACCACGACGGGCAGGCCGAGGTCGATCGCCAGCGCCCACTGTTCGCGGAGGGCGCGGAATTGGACCTCACGCGGCGAGTGGTCGTAGTAGAAATCGAGCCCGCACTCCCCCACCGCCACTGCCTTGGGATCCGTCAGCAGTGCGCGGAGCCGGTCCGCGTCGCCGTCCTGCCAGGACGAAGCGTCGTGAGGATGGACTCCCAGCGCGCACCAGACGTCGGGATGGCGATGACAAAAGGCGAGGATGTCCTCCGCCTGGTCCAGTCTGATCGCGGGGACCAGGAATCCTCGCATGCCCCGTTCCCGCGCTGCGTCGAGGGCGCGCTCGCGCTCCTCCGGCGGCAGGTTCTGGAGGTGGCAGTGGGAGTCGATCGGACCGGAGAGGTCGGGAACGCTCACTTGACCCGCGTGCCGTTGGGAACCGGAGCGCCCGGATGCAGCAGGACCGGCTTGCCGTCGAGCGAGGCGGCCAGCACCATGCCCTGGGACTCGACCCCCATCAGCTTGGCGGGCTGGAGGTTCGCCACCACGACGACCTGGCGCCCCACCAGCTCCTCCGGCTTGTAGGCGAGCGCGATACCGGCGACGAGGGTCCGCGGCGAGCCCTCGCCGAGGTCCACGGCGAGCTTGAGCAGCTTGTTCGACTTCGGCACCGGCTCGGCGGCGGTGATCGTCGCCACCTTGAGCTCGGCCTGGAAGAACTGATCGATCGAGATCGGGGTTTTCTCTTCAGCGGCGGTCTCCACCTTCTCCTCCTTCTTCCCCTCGGCGAGATAGGCCTCCTTGTCGATGCGCGGAAAGAGCGGCACCGCCTCCGGCAGCTCGGCGCCCGTGGGCGTGCCTCCCCAGGCCAGAGCATCGAGGCTTCGCGGCGGCGTTGTCGTGCCCACCGCGGCGAGCACCTGCGGCGCGATCTTCGGCATGAAAGGCAAGAGACCGGTGGCCACGATGCGTACCGCCTCGAGGCCATTCCACAGGATACGGGAAAGTTGCGGCGTGGCACCTTCGCTCTTGATCAGCTTCCACGGCTCGCGCGTGACCAGGTACTGGTTCGCCTCCGCCAGCAGCCGCCAGAGGCTCTCCAGGGCACGGCTGAAGGCGAGGTCCTCCATGGCCTTGCGATAGTCCACCGCCGCCTGCCGCGCGACAGGGATCAGCGGATTGTCGTCGCAGGGCACCGGCGGCGTCTTGCCGTCGAAGGCGCGCCGCGCCAGCGTCACGACGCGGCTCACCGTGTTGCCGAGATCGTTCGCCAGATCGCTGTTGTAGCGGTCGACGAAAGCTTCGTCCGAGAAGCTCGCGTCCTGGCCGAAGACCATCTCCCGCATCAGAAAGTAGCGCACGTTGTCGCTGCCGAAGCGGTCGATCAGATCGTCCGGCCGCACGATGTTGCCGGAGGATTTCGAGATCTTCCGTCCGTCGCGATGCCACCAGCCGTGAGCGTAGACCGTGGTCGGCAACGGCAGGCCGGCCGACATCAGGAAGGCCGGCCAGTAGATGGCGTGGAAGCGCAGGATGTCCTTGCCGATGAGGTGAAAGCGGACGTCGCCGTGCTCCCAGAACTTCCGGTACAGGCCGGTGTCCTCCGAGCCGAACCCCAGGGCACTGATGTAGTTCGTCAACGCGTCCAGCCAGACGTAGACGGTCTGGCCCGGGCGGCCGGGGAAGGGAATTCCCCACTCCAGGTTTGCTCTGGAGACCGAGAGATCGCGCAAGCCGGCTTCGACGAAAGCGCGCACCTCGTTGCGGCGCGTCTCCGGACGGACGAGCTCAGGATGGCTGGCGTACCAGTCGAGGAGCGGCTGCTGGTACTTGGAGAGCCGGAAGAAGACGTTCTCCTCGGACTTCCACTCGACCGGCGTGCCGTGGACCGGGCAGGTCTTTCCCGGCCCCAGCTCTTTCTCGGTGTAGAAGGTCTCGCAGGGCGAGCAGTACCACCCTTCGTGGCGCGCCGTGTAGAGGTCTCCCGCCGCCTCGATGCGGCGCACCATCTCCTCGACGCTGCGCCCGTGCCGCTTCTCCGTGGTGCGGATGAAGTCGTCGTACGAGAACTCCAGGCGATCGCGCAGCTCGCTGTACTTGGCCACCACGCGGTCGGCGAGCTCGATGGGCGCGATGCCTTCCGCGCGGGCCGCGCGCTCGATGTTCTGGCCGTGCTCGTCCGTACCGGTGATGAAGTAGACCTCCCGCCCCGCCATCCGCTGGTAGCGCGCCAGCGTGTCGGCTGCCGTGGTCGTGAAGATGTGCCCGATGTGGGGCAGCGCGTTGACGTAATAGATGGGGGTGGTGAGATAGAAGGTCTTCATGAGCCGGCAAATCCTATCAGAGGGGTGACGACGCGATGCCGCGGGGCGGCATACTGTCGGGAGGTCATCCTTCCGGCGTCAGCTCGTCCGGCGTGTACTCGTAGTGGGCTCCGCAGAAGTGGCAATCGACCTTGATCAGCGGTTCCTCCCGCACATAGGCCCGATCCTCTGCCGACAGCAGGACGAGCTGGCGCAAGATTCGCTCGCGGCTACACCGGCAGCGGTAGCGAAGCGACCGGGCTTCGACGACCTCCACGTCCAGGCCATCCAAAACGCGGGCCACTACGCCCTTGGTTCCTTCGACCTCCAGGATCTCGCTGATGCCCGGGAACGAGGCGAGATTGTTCTCGATGCGCTCGACGTCCACGTCGGAGGCTCCGGGCAGGGCTTCCACAACCATGCCGCCGGCGGCGGCGACCAGACCATCAGGCCGGTTGAGCACGCCGAGGAGCACGGCGGATTGGGTCTGCTCGCTCTGCTTGAGATAGTGGGCTACGTCCAGACCGATCTCGCCGCTGATCAGCTCGACCTGGCTTTGATAGCTGGGCCGGCCATCGTCGAAAGCCCGCATCACACGCAGGTAGCCCTTGCCCACCGCCCGGCCTACACCCAGCTTGCTGTTGGGCCAATCGGGAACCTGGACCTGAGGGTCCCCAACCATACCGCGGAGGTTGCCGTTCTCGTCGGCCTCGGCGAGCACGCGCAGGATGGGCCCGTCGCCTCGTACCTCCAGCATGAGCCGGCTAGGGGTCTTCGCCGCCAAACGCTGCAGCAGAGCCGCGCCCGCCAGGCAGCGACCCAGTGCCGCGGTGGGAACCGGCCAGAGGTCGAATCGGTTCCGCGCTTCGGCTACGACCTCGGTGATGTCGGCTACCGCCCAGCGGAAGGAGCCGTTTCGGGCCATACCCAACTCGAGCGTCCCTTGGGCGGTCAAAGGTGTTTCGTTCAAGGTCATTCGTCAAGACCTGCGGAAAGATTCCTGTAGGGGCGGCCCTACGTGGCCGCCCTGCTTGAAAAGGGCTTGAAAAGGGCGCCCACACAGGGGCGCCCCTACATTTGAGTCGCCTTAGGCATCAAAAAGCACCGCTGCGGCGAGCGCGGCGCGGTAGACGTCCCGCCAGGGAGCTCCGCAGGCGAGCGCCAGCCGCCGGCAATCCTCGAATTCGGGCGTGGCCGCGAGCGGCCGGCCGTCGAGGCGGGCGCGCTTGATCCGCACGTTCCCGAACGCGGTTTGGACCTCCAGAATTTCCCGCTCCGCCTCGAAACGCGCCGCGGCGTGATATCGGCAGCCGAGAGATCCGGACTCGGTCAAGAGGATGCCGGAAAGCTCCGCGAGCTGGCGCCGCCGGCAGAGCAAGGTGACCAGGGTGCCCGGCCGGTTCTTCTTCATCTGGACCGGGGTGAAGTAAACGTCCAGGGCGCCAGCCTCGAGCAGACGCTCCATCAGGAAGCCGAAGCCCTCGCCCGGAAGGTTGTCGACCTCGCATTCGACCACCATCACTTCGGTGCTCCCCGCAGCAACTGTCCCCCGCAGCAGCCGCAACGCGTTGGGTTGGTGCGGCAGGTCTCTCTTCCCCAGGCCGTATCCCACGCCTTCGAGCACCATGGGCGGAAGCTCCACGAACTCATCCACCAGCTCGGCCAGGATCACCGCGCCGGTCGGCGTGGTCAGCTCCCCTCCTGATCCGCCGTGGATGGGGACGCCCCGCAGCAGCTCCGCCGTGGCAGGCGCCGGGATCGGCACTTCGCCGTGCGCCATCTTCATCCGGCCGCCGCCGACGTTCACGGGGCCGCAGGTGAGCCGCTGCGGCGCCAGGTGCTCGAATGCCGCGGCGGCTCCCACGAGATCGACGATGGAGTCGATCGCCCCCACCTCGTGGAAGTGAACCCGCTCGATCGGCATGCCGTGCGCCTTCGCTTCGGCCTCGCCCAGGCGCTGAAACAGCCGCAGCGCCCTCTCCTTCACCGGACGGCTCAGAGCGCTGCCCTCGATCAGTGCGCGGATCTCGGCGAGCCCCCGTGCATGTCCATGAGGGTGGGAGTGGTCGTGATGATGTCTGTGTTCGTCCTGGTGAGAATGTCCGTGCTGCTCCTCCGGGTCCGGTCCTTCGAGCGGTTCCCCGTTCTGAAGCACGCGGAAGCGGGTTCCCGCGAATCCTCCGCGTAAGGCTCTGCGGCTCTCAACGGAAACGCCCGCGAGGCCAAGGCGCGCCACCATGTCCGACAGCAATTCGAGCGGTAATCCGAGGTCCAGACAGGCCCCCAGGAACATGTCGCCCGCGATGCCGCTGCTGCAATCCAGATGGTACGTCGGCATCGCTCTACGCCAACTCTCGACGGATGCGCTCCACAAGCCCGCGTGCCGCTTCGATCTCCTCGCTGGCGCCTGCCTCATCGACGATAAAGGCTTGAGCGTAGTCGGCCTCCTGCCGAAACTTCTGCAGCCGTGCCAGCAACCGAGTGGTGGTGGCGTCGTAGAGCCCGGTCCTTACGACATGAACATTCCATAAATGCTGCACGCCGGCGTGGGTATGTGGCTCCAGTCCCTCGGCGTACAGGCGGGCACGCACAGCGTGAAAAACAGCGAAGTAGGCGCGCGCAAGAGCGATACGAGCCAGACCCGCTTGGAGAAGGTGCTCGGCAGCCCGAAGCTCCTCGTCGGCGAGTTGCAGCTCGCTCGCTACTGAGTCACGTCTGCCCTCGGCGGTCACAATGGCACCCCGTCGCGCTCGATGTTCATCACCAGCGGGCGCTCTTGTTCGCGCCAGCGCTGATAGGTTTCACGGTCGAAGATGGTGGGAGAGATCAGGAGGTCGAAAGGGAGACCCATGTCCGTAGCGAGGTCGATCACCTCCCGCCGAGTGTTCCAGTCGGCGCCTTCCAGCACGACGGCCACGTCCACGTCCGACTCCTCGTCGGCTTCGGATCGCGCGAACGATCCAAAGAGCCGAACGTCGAGGACGGCCTCCCCGAAGCGGTGCCGAAGCTCTTCGGCAAACCGAGCCAGGGCAGTGTTGATCACCGTCGCTGCGGGAGCCTCACGTCCTATCATCCCGCTTAGGCTACCATGCATCTTTCGCCCGCTCCTTGAGGGAGGCCCAGCGCCCCTCGGTGCCGAGGACGACGTGGTCCGCCAGCCGCAAGCCCACGATCTCGGCGGCCTCGGCCATGCGGCGGGTGAAGAGGAGATCCTCCGCGCTGGGAGAGGGATCGCCGCTGGGATGGGTGTGGAAGAGGTAGACGGCGGCCGCTCCCCGCTGGAGACACTCGCGCAGGATCTCCCGCGGCTCCACCGAGATGCGGCTCTGCGTTCCACGGAAGATCTCCCGCTCGCCGAGCAGGCGATGGCGAACGTCGAGAAAGAGCGCTCCCATCACTTCCTGATCGCAGGTCTGATAGCGCAGGGCCAGATAGCGCGCCACGTCCACCGGCCGGGACAGCGGCTCCCGGTCCAGGAGCTGCTCGCGGGCCAGCCGGCGTCCGACCTCGACGGCGGCCAGCAGCGCCGCGGCCTTCGCCGGGCCGATGCCGCACCGCCGCAGCGAGTGGGGCGTCGCCGTCAGCAGCCCGCCAAGCCCGCCGCTCTCCCGCAACAGATCCATCGCCATCTGCAGGACGGAGACGCCCTTGCGGCCGGTGCGCAGCAATACCGCCAGCAACTCCGAATCGGCGAGGGAGCGCCCGCCGTGCTCGAGCAGCCGCTCGCGGGGGCGCTCGCCTTCCGGCAGCTCGCGAATCAGGTAGTCGGCCATCGGCTCCTTTCCATGGCATCGGCCAGCATGGGGAGCGTCTCCCCCGCCGGCGCGGTGAGGCGCAGGTCCATGAGCCGCGAAAAAGGGGTGGGCTCCGGGTTGACTTCGATGAGGCAGGCCGCGGCCCGGTGCGCCAGCTCGATCAGCCCCGCGGCCGGATAGACCGTCGCGGAGGTGCCCACGGAGAGGAAGAGGTCGCAGGCCGCCGCGGCGTCGCAGGCGTCGGCGAAGGTCTCCTCCGGCAAGGACTCGCCGAACCAGACCACCGCGGGCCGGAACCTTCCTCCGCAGCCGCAGGCCGGCGGCTCTTGCGGCGACTCGGCGACCGCCTCGCCCATGTCGCGCATCCGCCGGCAACGGTTGCAGAAGGCTTGCGTGATGGTGCCGTGCAGCTCGAGGAGGTTCCGGCTGCCCGCCCGGCGATGGAGACCGTCGACGTTCTGTGTCACAACTGTATAAGACGGAAAAACCGCCTCCAATCTTGCGATCGCCTCGTGCGCCGGGTTCGGCAGAGCCGCCGCGACCCCCTGATACCGCCACGCGTACCATTGCCAGACCCTCCCCGGATCGGCCCGGAACGCCGCCGGCGTCGCCAACTCTTCCGGGCGCATCCGCTCCCACAAGCCGCCGGCGCCGCGAAACGTATCGAGCCCGCTCTCGCGCGAAACTCCGGCCCCGGAGAAGACGACGACGCGCTCGGCGGACCGCACCCGGTCGCGGATCGCGCTGGAAAGCTCCAACGGTTCCATTCCTGTCTCCTTCCGCGTTGACACCGCGAGACGCATCCTGCTACAACGGCGCCGCTCCCGGAAACTCCCCATGCCCTATCTGCCCAACAATTTCGGCCTCTTGGAAGCCGGCGCGAGTGAGTACGAGACGAGCCGCGTCGTGGTCCTCCCGGTCCCCTTCGAGCGTACGACTTCCTATGGCAAGGGGACGCTGGCCGGGCCGGCGGCGATCCTGCGGGCTTCGCAGGCGATGGAGCTCTACGACGAGGAGCTGGGCGGTGAGCCCTACGTCCAGGGGATCGCCACGCTCCCACAGTTCCTTCCCGAGGCGTTCGACATGGCAGAGGGCTTCGCCGAGCTCCAGGCCGAGGCCAGGATTCATCTGGAACGAGGCAAGTTCCTGGTGACGCTCGGCGGCGAGCACAGCCTGACGCAGGCTCCGGTGCGGGCGGCCCGGGAGGTTCACGGCAAGATCGGGGTCGTGCAGTTCGACGCCCACAGCGACCTGCGGGAGGAGTTCGAGGGCACCCCCTACAGCCACGCGAGCGTCATGAAGCGGATCGTCGATGAGGGAATCCCGACGCTGGCGGTCGGCATCCGTTCCCTCTCCGCGCCCGAGGCTCGGCTCATCCGGGAGCGCAGCCTGCCGGTCATCTGGGGTCATCAGCTCGACCGCGCCGAGGAGCTGTTTCCTGAGATGTTGTCGAGACTGCCGGAGAAGATCTACCTCACCTTCGACATCGACTACTTCGATCCGTCGCTGGTCCCCGCCACCGGAACGCCGGAGCCGGGCGGCGGCCACTGGTATCCCACGCTCCGTCTGCTCCGCCACCTGTTCCGAACGAAGACGGTCGTGGCCATGGACCTGCTCGAGTTGGCCCCTATCGGCGGCTATCCGGCGAGCGATTTCCTGGCGGCGAAGCTGATCTATAAGTGCCTGGGGTATCTTTGGGAGAGGGAAGGCAGGACCTCGCCAGCGGCGCCCTGATCTCGAGAATCTCGCGGGCTTCTATGGCAGAGTCGTTGAGACTGAAAGCCGAGCATGGACCAGGATCTCATCGCCTATCTGGATCGCCGTTTCTCCGAACTCGACGAGCGTGTCGAGCGCCAGATCCAGGCGCTTCGCGAGGAAACCGCACAGGGGTTCGCCAATGTCGACAAGCGGTTCGACACGATCGATCAACGCCTTGAGACGGGAGGTCGCCCCTTGAGCTCAGCGGACGAGAACGTTCCTGCAACTATCCCTATGGAGGCCGGCGACCGGTGCGTCGAGACCGGCCGCCTATTCCGGAATCCGGCAGAGGGTGCTCGAGACGATGTTCGGCGCCTCCTCGAAGAGGTCGGTAAGATGTATGCCCGAGTAGACAGAAATCATGCCTTTATGATGAAAAGGTTCGATGATTTAGAGGCATTTCTCCTAAGTACAATCCAACGTAGATCGTGATATGCTGTCCCACTCTCCTCGGAGATCCGGCAGGTCCGTCCGATCGCGCCAGATGCCGCAGGCCTGCCGCAACCGCGATAGGCGATCCCCAGGCTTAAAATCGACGATGAAGCGCTCGACTGCTGTCCGGATCAATTCGCTCTGCGTCCTTCCCGTCTCCCTCGAGATGGACTCCAGCGCCTCCTTCTCGTCTCGCGTGAGATAGATCTGCGTCCTCACCATGGGAGTCCCTCAACGAACTGCATGAAGAGTATATGCTTGCGCTTAGAAGCGTCAAGCGGAGAGATGCCTCGGTGCTCCCGAGAGGCCGGTGATGAGCTACTGAAATCCCGAGCGCACCTATACGCAGAGCCGCGCGGAATGTAACCACGATGCGAGGAAGAAAACAGGACTAAGACAAGGAGCGCTTAGTCGTTTGCTTGATCTTCAGCGGCATCTCCCCCACCATTCTGTCCTTCAACGGTGCCTCCAATACCATCTTCCGGGTTTGCTTCTTGGGCTTTTGCAATTGCGGCTTCGAGTTGCCTTTGGATGTATTCATTGATTTTCCTCTTTGCCACTGAGCGTGCTTGATTTTCTTTTTTCTGGGCACCCCGATAAATCTCGTCCAGTTTCGCAATAAGCTGAGGGTTAATCCGCGTGAAAGTGCCGACGTTCGGACCTACAAAAAACATATCCGTATACTCGCCCACGTGGGGCGCTACCTCCGCACGTTTCTTCGCAAAGTATACGTCCAGCAATACTTCAGGAAGTAACCTGGCGCCAGCATGACCGGCAAACATCAATTGAGACTGAGCGTGCCAGTACCCTTTCCCGACAGCCGCAAATCCAGGATTGTCCCAACAATGAATATCCGAGCCGTTGCACACGTAAAGATGAGGACCACTTGCATCGACGCCAGCAACGATTACTTCAACGCCTTCCGACGACGGCTCAAAGTTCAAGATGTCCCTAGCCAGCTTAGTCACCAAGTCCGAATCCATAAGCTTCTGTTGTGTGATAAACGTATTACGGTCAAGATTAAGTGGTGCCAGAATAGAACCTTCCACCCGCTTCAAGAAGGCAATCTGATAATATTTCCTGTAAAGTTCTGCCGCCTCCTCTACGCCCACCCACACATCCGGCTGCGCTGTAATGCTGGCGTTCATATCGGCGGTTACACCTTTTAGAATTTCGTCGTTGAGAAGATTGTCCCCAGAGACCATAACTCCGATCGTAGTGGTAAGTTGATAGATCTTGGTTTGGGAAGGTTCGAACTGAATATCCCCGGCGGTTATAAGCCGATCCGACGCTCCGACCACCATGCGGTTCTCACAGATGGCGGCTACGCATACGGTCATGGGAAGAATCTCCTCTTCGGCGTCCCGCTTCCGCCGCTAGTCACAAGGCTCTCATCCAAGTATCTCATAGCTCGGCTATCCTTGGAATGACCTGGAAGCGTAGCGTGCCACCTGAAATTCCAACTGGTGCTCACCCGATCAGCACGCTCCCCCCGTTCACGTTGAGGATCTCGCCCGTAATGTGGCGGGCGAGCGGCGAGGCGAGGAAAAGGACCGGACCCGCGATGTCCTCCGGCGTAGCGACGCGCCGGAGAGGAATGGACCCGAGAATCTCCTGGCGCCGTTCGCCCGAAAGGGCCTCCGCGGTCATATCGGTATTCACCCAGCCGGGCGCGACGGCGTTGACGCGGATCTGCGGAGAAAGCTCGCTCGACCACGACTTGGTGGCGGAGATCAGGGCGCCCTTGCTGGCGGCGTAGGCGCTGTAGAAGGCCTCGCCGCGCTGGCCGGCCGTCGAGCTGACGTTGACGATGGAGGCGTTCTCGGAATCCACGAGCAGGGGAATGGCGCAGCGGGCGCAGAGGAAGGGACCCACCACGTTGACGGCGAGCGTCGCCTGCAACCGCTCCGGCTGCAGTTGCGCCAGCGGATCGTGCACCCAGACCCCGGCGTTGTTGATCAGGCAGTCCAGCCCGCTCCAACGGGCCTCGACGAAGTCGAAGAGCTTGCCGACCTGATCGAGATCGGTCACGTCGCAGCGGAACAGGGTGTGGGGAGCGTCGGAGAGGCGGCGCAGCTCTTTGAGCACCGCGCTCGCCCGGTTGTCGCTCGCCAGGTACTGGACGAGCACCGCGGCGCCGGCGTTCGCGAACAGGCGGCAGCACGCGGCGCCGATGCCGCGGCTGCCGCCGGTGACGACGACCCGGCGCCCGGTCAAATCGATCACGCCGCGGCCTCGACCACCATGGCGATGCCCTGGCCGCCGCCGATGCAGGCCGAGGCGACCCCCCGGCCGCCGCCGCGCCGCCGCAGCTCCTTGAGCAGGGTGATGAGCAGGCGCGTGCCGGTGGCCCCCAGAGGATGGCCCAGGGCGATGGCCCCGCCGTTGACGTTGAGCTTGTCGACGTCGAGGTCCAGCTCCCGGATCACCGCCAGGATCTGGCCGGCGAAGGCCTCGTTGATCTCCAGCAGATCGAGATCCGCGAGCTTCAGCCCCGCCCTGTCGAGGGCCGCCCGGATGGCAGGCGCCGGCCCGATGCCCATGCGCGACGGATCCACGCCCACCGTCGACCAGGAAAGAATGCGGCCGAGGGGCTTCCATCCGCGCTCCTCCGCATGCCCGGCGGTGGTGAGGATCATCATCGCCGCGCCGTCCACGATGCCGGAGGCGTTGCCGGCGGTGACGAAACCGTCCTTGTCGAACGCCGTCGGCAGACCCGCAAGGTCCTCCATGGTGGTCTCGGGACGCATGTGGTCGTCTTTCTCCACGAGCTTCGCCTTCTTGCCCTTGCCCACCTCGACGGGCACCACTTCCTCGCCGATCTTGCAGGCCTTCCAGGCCGCGCCGGCGCGTTGCTGCGAGAGGATCGAGTACTGATCCTGCTCCTCGCGGCTGATGCCGTAGTCGCGGGCCAGGTTGTTGCTCGTCTGGGCCATGTAGCAGCCGCAATAGCTGTCGAGCAGGGAAATCATCAGCAGGTCCTGCAGCTGCCCCTGCCCCAGCTTGAAGCCGCGGCGGGCGCCCCAGATGACGTGCGGCGCCTGCGACAGGTTCTCCATACCGCCCACCAGGCACGTCTTCGCCTCTCCGGCGAGAATGAGATGGGCGCCCGAGATGACCGACTGGACGCCAGAGCCGCAAAGGCGGTTGACGGTCAGCGCGGGCACCTCCTTCGGCACCCCGGCCTTGAGCGCCACGTGGCGGGCGCCGTAGATGGCGTCGGGCGAGGTCTGCAGGGCATTGCCCACCACCGTATGGTCGATCTCGGCGGGATCGACTCCCAAGCGCTCGAAGAGGGCGCGCGCCGCGTGCGCCCCCAGGTCGATCGCGGACATGTCGGCGAACGAGCCGTTGTACTCGGCCATCGGGGTCCGTACCCCGTCGACCAGGACCAGATCACGAGGTTCCATCAGCGGGTGCCTCCCTCTTCTTCAAGGTTGTCGATCCGGCGCGGCCGCCAGGGTATGGAAGCGCCTGCGCCAGCGATGCATGTCCGTCGCGGGATCGAGGCGGGACCCGAGCAGAACGAGCACCCGGCGTCGTTGCGGATCGATCCAGAGACTGTTACCAGCGAAACCGGTATGACCGAAAGCGGTGGGCGGAAGCGCCCGCCCGGCGCTGCCGTGGAGGGTCCGCCGCCACCAGCCCAGGGCGAACGGGCCGCCGCCTTTCAAGGCCCCGGCCACGCCCTCCGCTTTCAACACGCGCCCGGGCGCCAGCCATTCCGCGCCCAGCCGCCACAGGTCACGGGCACCGCCGAACAGGCCGGCATGCCCGCAGACGCCACCGCCGGCCCCAAGAGCCGCGAGAAAGCGGGCATTGCCGTCCTGGGGCAGGCCCACCGGAGGCGGCCCGAGATCCGGAACGGTAAAACCCTGCAGGGCCGCCAGCGCGACCTCCTTGCCGGTGCCCATGCGGGACTCGGCGAGGTCCGGCTGATTGCCGGGCGAGGCCTCGACCGACGAAAGCCCGAGCGGGCCGAGGAGACGCGAGCGGAGCAGGTCGGCCAGCAGCGTGCCGGTCCGGCGCTCGGCCGTGGCACCCCAGAGCATATAGTCGAGATCGCTGTAGGTGCCCGCGCGAGCCCCCATCAGCTCGCCTTCCTCCCCCCCGCGGACGATGAGGCCGAGAGCCTCGTCGACGGACCGGCAACGGTGGTAGAGCGGCGTCCATCCCGCCATCCCCGAACGATGCCACAGGAGGTCCGAGAGCGGCCGGCGCGCCAGCTCCGGGTGCGCTTCCGGCCAGACCTCGCCGATCCGCGCGGCAAGCGGCAGCGCCCCCTCGGCATCCAAGACCAGGGCGAGGCTCGCCACAAGGGGCTTGGTCAACGATGCATAGTCGAAGCGGGTCGCTGTCTCCGCGGCTCTGTCTCGGCGTGCCCAGCCTGCTGCTCCCTCCCACTCGATCTCCTCCGCCGTCCCGCTCAGCGCCACCGCGGCGGAGACGACGCCGGACGCCACCGCCTTGTCGAGGAAGGCTCTCACCTCTGGCGGGAGGCCGTCAGACATAGTTCGCCGGATCGCCGGTTTGAAAGACCACCACCCGCTCACCAGGAGAGAAGGCTCCGTCACCGGCCAGATCCTCGACGGCGGCCAACGCCGCGGCTCCCTCGGGACCGATGCGCAATCCCTCACGGGCGGCGGCGCGGCTCGCGATGTCCTCCAGCCGCGATTCGTCGACCGCTAGGGCCCGTCCTCCGGACTGGCGCAGCGCCCGGAGGACCAGGAAGTCGCCGAGGGCCTTCGGCACCCGCAGTCCCCAGACCCGGGTTTGAGGATTCTCCCAGGGCTCCGCCGCCTCCTTGCCGTCTTGCCAGGCACGCACGATCGGGGCGCAACCGGAGGCCTGGACGACGACGAAACGCGGCCGCCGCGGGCCGATCAGCCCCAGCCGCTCGAGCTCGTCGAAAGCCTTGTGCATGCCCACGATGCCGGTGCCGCCGCCGAGCGGATAGACGATCCAGTCCGGCAGCTCCCAGCCGAGCTGCTCGGCCAGCTCGAAGCCCATCGTCTTCTTCCCCTCCACCCGATAGGGCTCACGCAGGGTCGACAACGTCCAGAAGCCCTGCGCTCCCCCTTCCAGCAACTTCGCCGCTTCCACCAGGGTCCCCGGACCGGAAAGCACCTCCGCGCCGTATTCACGGCACCGCTCGAAGACGGTCCGCGGGGTGTCCGCAGGGAGAGCCACCCGCGCCGGAAGGCCCGCCGCAGCAGCGTAGGCGGTGAGCGCCAGCGCGGCGTTGCCGGCGCTCGCGAGCTGCACTCCAGGCGCCCCCAGCTCGCGGGCTCGGTTCACCGCCAGGGAAAGGCCGCGCGCCTTGAAGGAGCCGGTCGGGTTGCGCGACTCGTCCTTGACCCACAGCTCGATTCCGGCCGGCGCGAGGCGGCGGAAGCGGACGAGGGGCGTCGCTCCTTCGCCGAGGTCCACCCGGCCGGCGAAATCCGCAACCGGCAGAAGCTCGCGATAGCGCCAGAGCGTCCACGGCCGTTCGGGAAGGGCGTGGCGCAGCGCGGCCCCTTTTTCGCGATCGAGATCGTACTCGACCAGCCAGGGAGCGCCGGCCGGCGAAAGGAACGCCGGCTCGTCGAGGGCCGCCCTGACGCCGGTCCGCGAGCAGACGAGGCCGCGGGCCCATCGCTCATCACTGGCCAATCGCTTCATCAACGATCCTCCTTGGCAATTCTAATCATCACGGGCCGCCTTTGTCAGTGCGCGTGCGCTCGCGCAGTATCTTGATCTCTGATGATGATTAGAAAGGGAATCTCGCAAAGGTTTCTAGCTGCCAAACGCCGGTGCAAGGCTGACTTCCTGTGCTAGACTGGCGCATCTAAATCGAGATTCACCGCGGAGGCAGTCTTAATGATCAGAGGAGAAGTAATCCTGCACCCGCTCGGCGGCAGACATGGTGTGGGTTGGCTCCTGGCGCTTTCGGGGATCCTGCTCCTGGCGCGGGCGGCCGGCGCCGGCGACCTCGCCGACGTCAAGGCGCGCGGCAAGCTCATCATGCTGTGCTACCCCAGCCAGAACAGCACCTTCGCCTCCGCCGACCTCGACGCCATGCGGGAGAAAGGCCTGAAGCTCGCCGACTTGCGCAAGCCCGAGTATTTCAAAGGCTTGGACGTCGACCTCGTGAAGGGCTTTGCCAGGAGCCTCGGCGTCGAGCTGGAGATCCGGCCCGTGACGACGGGATACGACGCGCTGTTTCCTGCCCTCGTCGAGCGCCAGGGGGATCTCGTCGCGAGCTCGCTCACCGTCACGCCCAAACGCCAGGAGTTTGCGGATTTCTCCCAGCCCTATCTTATGAGCTGGGTGGCGGTCGCGGTGCCGTTCGACAGCAGGGTGGCCTCGCTCGCCGATCTCGCGGACAAGAAGGTGGCTCTGATGCACGGCTCCAGCCAGCTCGAGTTTCTGCAGTCCCTGGCTCCTGACGTCAAGATCATGCTGACGGATTTCTCGCTGGAGAACTACGCAGCGGTCAAGGATGGCGAGGCCGACTTCACCCTCATGGACTCGCGGGCGGCGGCGGGAGAGAGCGTCAGCGCCGCGTATCCCGATCTCAAAGTGGCCTTCCGTCTGCGCGAGTTTGGATACTCCGTAGCGGTTCGCAAGGGAAGCGACCTGCTGGAGCCGCTCAACGCCTATCTGGCGGATCTGAAGCAATCCGGCGAGCTGGGGCGGCTGGTGGATCGCAACGATCCGCCCGCAAGCGGCAGGAAACCCGCGCCCTCCCAGCCCTGAGGGTTCTCTCACTCCGTCCGCCTGCGCACCACCAGCCGCACGGGAACACCGGGCAGGTCCAGCTCCTCGCGCAGGCGGTTCTCCAGGTAACGGCGGTAATGGCTGGTGCGCGGCAGCGGCCGGTTGGCGAAGAGCATGAAGGTCGGCGGGGCGGTGGAGACCTGGGTGACGTAGTAGAGCTTCCAGGGAGCGCCGCCGCCGAGCGAAGGAGGAGCCACCTTCTTCACGAAACCCTCGAACAGCCTGTTGAGCTGGCCGGTGCCGAGCTTCAGATTGTAGGCGGCGAGAGCCCGGTCGATCGGTCGCCACAGCTTCTCCACTCCACGTCCGGAAAGAGCCGAGACGTTCACCCGCCCCGGCGACGCCAGCAGCTCGTCGAGCCGCGCGAAGGAGAGCTCCAGCTTCTCCCTTCCTTCTTCGTCGAGCAGGTCCCACTTGTTGATCGCCACCACCGCGGCCCGTCCCAGCTCCCAGATGGTGCCGGCGATAGCCATGTCGCCGGAGGTCATCCCCTGCGAGGCGTCGATCACCAGCACGGCCACGTGCGCCCGCTCGATCTGGCGGCGGGCCATCATCACCGCCAGCTCCTCGGGAGCGCCGGAGACCTGGCTGCGGCGGCGGATGCCGGCGGTATCGATCAGCAGGTAGGACCGGTCGCCGCGGGTGATGAGCGTGTCCACCGGATCGCGGGTGGTCCCGGCCACGGGTGAGACGAGCGACCGGTTCTGGCCCGAGATCTTGTTGAGCAGCGACGACTTGCCGACGTTGGGGCGGCCGACGATGGCGACCGGCGGCGCGTCCGGAACCTGCACGTCGGGAATCTCGGGAAGGGCGTGGACGAGGGCCTCCCTCAGGTCCTCGATCCCTCCCCCGTGCTCCGCGGAGACGAGAAGCTGCTGGTCGATTCCCAGGCTGTAGAACTCGGGAAAGCGCTCGCGCGCCTGGCGGGTATCGCCCTTGTTGACCACCAGGATGGCCGGCTTGCCGAAGCGGCGGAAGTGGGACCACACCTCCTCGTCGGCGGATACGAGCCCCAGCTTACCGTCCACGAGAAAGAGGAGAAGATCGCTCTCCTCCACCGCCAGAAACACCTGCTGGTTCAGGCCCAGCGGATCGTCGCCCGGCACCAGCCCGCCGGTGTCCACGATCTGAATGGGCCGGTCATCGGACAGTCGGGCAATGCCCGTGATGCGGTCGCGGGTGATCCCGGGTAGATCATGGACGATCGCCTGCCGCCGGCCCACCAGGCGGTTGAACAGGGTCGACTTGCCGACGTTGGGCCGGCCGACGATGGCGACGTTAGGGGTTAAGGACATCGGCGAGATTGTAGCTTCACGGAGTCCGTGCTCTTCGCGGCGTCCTGCCCTCCGAAGCCCTCACTCCCCTGGCCCCTCTCTCCCGGGAGGAGAGAGGGGAACAAGAATTCAGTCTTTCTTCGTCTTTCTCCCTCCTCTCCCTCTGGGAGAGGAGGGCCGGGGAGGTGAGGGCTTCGGAGGGCTTACCGGCTCAGGCATCCCCACCAGCGTGAAGTCCAGCCCACGATGTCGCGGCGAGGCACCGACCAGCACGACCTCCACGGCATCGGCCAGCCGAAACACGCGTCCGTTCCGCTCCCCCACCAGCCGATGAGCTTCCGGCTCGTAGCGATAGTAGTCATCCGCCATCGAACGGATCGGCACCAGGCCATCCACGTAGTAGCCGTCGAGCTGCACGAAGAGACCGAAGGGCTGCACGCCCGTGATCCGCCCCGGAAAGATCTCTCCGGCGCGGCCCGCCAGGAACCGGACCTTCTTCCACTGCAGCAGATCGCGCTCGGACTGCTCCGCCCGGCGCTCCGTCTGGCTGGTGTGCTCGGCCACCACCGGCAGCCGCTCGACCAGCCGCGACCGCTCCGCCTCACGCTCGGCCCTGCCATGCAGGAGCGCCTTGAGCCGGCGGTGCACGATCAGGTCCGGATAGCGGCGGATCGGCGAGGTGAAGTGACAGTAGTACGGGGAGGCGAGAGCATAGTGTCCCAGGCACTGGGGATCGTAAAGAGCGCGCTGCATGGTGCGCAGGACCACGGACGAAACAAAGTGCTCCTCCGGCCGCCCCTGGACGGCTTTCAGGACCTCCTGGAGCGCGCTCGGATGGAGGTCCTCGGCATCACCGCGCAGCGAGAGGCCGAAGGTGGCCAGCAGCTCCCGAAGCTCCTCCACGCGCGCCGGTGTCGGCGCGGAGTGAACCCGAAACAGGGCCGGGACCCTGCGGCTCACCAATTCGAGGGCCACCGCCTCGTTGGCCGCGATCATGAACTCCTCGATCAGGCGGTGAGCGACGTTGCGCTCCTCCGGGAAGACGCCGACCATGACGCCGTCGGTGTTCAACACGACGTCCCCCTCGGGCAGGTCGAAATCGATCGAGCCGCGCACCGTGCGTGCGTGGTGGAGGATCTGCATCAGGTGATGCATCTCCCGCAAGGTCGGCAGCACCGGGCCGTACTCGGCGGCGTCCTCCGGGCTCGGCTCCTCCAGAATGCGGCGCACCTCGCTGTAGGTCATCCGGCGGGCGCTCCGGATCACCGTCTCGGCGAAACGGCGGGCGAGGATCTCGCCATCGCGGTTGATGTCCAGGAAGGCCGATGTCGTGAGGCGCGGCACGTGGGGCCGCAGCGAGCAGAGGCCGTTTGAAAGGCCCTCGGGAAGCATGGGGACGGCCCGTTCGGGATAGTAGACGCTGGTCCCCCGGCGGAAGGCCTCGAGGTCCAGGGGATCTCCCTCCTTGACGTAATGGGACACGTCGGCAATGTGGACGCCCAGGCGGAAGACGCCGTCCGGCAGGCGTTCGATCGACACCGCGTCGTCGAAGTCGCGGGCGCTCTCGCCGTCGATGGTGATGACGGTCCGCTCGCGCAGGTCCTCCCGCCCCGCCCAATCCTCCGGCCGCGGATCGGCGGGAAAACGGGAGGCGGCGTCGAGAACGGCATCCGGGAAGTCCTCCGGAATGCCATAGTGGCGCAGCACGACCAGCACGTCGACGCCCGGCATCTCGGGGTCGCCCAGGATCTCGAGGATCCGGCCCCGCGCCGGCCGGCCGGGGGCCGGACGTTCCACGGCGACGACCAGGTAGTGGTTGTCAGGGAGGTCCTTCGCACCCTCCACCGGCAGCTCCACGGAAACCTTCGGGTCGAACGGCACGAGCCACCGGCCGTCCTCCAGAGTGCCGACCAGGGTCTGATGGCGCTGGGAGAGGATCCTGACGACGGCGGCTTCGGGCAGGCGGCCGCTCCCCGGCTGCGCCTTGCGGGAGAGGCGCCGGACGAGCACCGTGTCGCCGTCCAGCGCCTGCTTGAGATTGCGCCGCCGAACGAAGAAGGCCGGCTCCTCCCGGAAACCGGGCCGGATCAGGGCGTCGCCTTCCTCCAGGAGCTCGACGATGCCGACCGTGCCGCCGCTGTGGCGAGGTGCGTACCACCGGCCCTCGACTTCGACCGCCCGGCCTTCGGCCTGCAGCTTGCGCAGGGCGAGCTGCAGCTCTTCGGGACTCGCATCCACCTTCCTCCGGAGCTGTCCCTCTTCCACACCGTCCGGCCCGGTTTCCTCCAGCCGGGCGGCGACCTCCTGCCCAAGAAGCCCCTCGGCTCCGGGGAATGCGATTGACATGATGGCTGTTGTCTCCCTAGAATCACGCCCGCGCTGCGAAAGTGGCGGAATTGGTAGACGCGCAAGATTCAGGATCTTGTGGTCGCAAGGCCGTGGGGGTTCGAGTCCCCCCTTTCGCACCAACCCTCCTCACCGAACCCATTCAAGCTTATCCGACCTCCGGGAGAGTACCAGCCCGGAGATCAGCCCGCCCGGCGTGAAGCCATCGCCGGCAGCGGCACCGCCGACTCGAGGCGGGCGGCGGCGCGGATGGAGCTCCAGGGGATCGCTCGCAACAGCTCCCGGAAGCGCGGCGGGAAGCCCAGCCGCCCGGCCTCGTGGATGAATCTCGCGATGCCGGTCAGGCGGCCCGGCGTGGGCCGGCCGGAGATCTCCCAGGGGTGGACCACCGCCAAGGCCATGCCCCCTTCACGGGCATGATCGATGGCAGCGCGGACGAGCCGTTCGGGATTGACGACGCGGCCCGTCCAGCTACCGGCGGGCACGCGCAGGGGTCCACCGAAGGTGAGGGGCGGAAACTCCAGCAGCTCCGTCCCCGGCGGTCCCAGATGTCCCGGCTGCCCCAGTTGGCCCATCTGTCCCGATAGGGGGCTCGACCAACGCAGGCGGGAGGCGAACCGTGGATTCCCCCGCCGGCCGCCGACCGGGCAGGGTGAGAGCGAGCTGTCGTAGACGAATCCCAGCTCCGCCACGATCGGCAGCCGCGAGCTGCCGAGGCGGCGCAACGACCACTCCGGCGCCCGGAAGCCGAGCACCGGCTCGCCGACCACATCCTCCAGCAGGTCCTTGCAGCGCCCTACGTCGGACCGGAAGGCCGCGGGGGAGCGTCCGTCGGCGCGCAGGTGGAGATAGCCGTGGCTCGCCACCTCGTGGCCCGCCTCGGCGATCTCCCGGATACGCCGCGGCAGGCGCTCCGCCACTTCGCCGAGCACGAAGAAGGTCGCCGAGCACCCTGCGGCGGCCAGCTCCTCCAACAGCTCGGGAAGGAGCCAGTCCAGCTCCTCCGGCAGGATCGGCCGCTCTTCCGGACGGACGTACTCCGGCACCAGACAGGTGTGGTACCACTCCTCGACGTCCACTGTGAGGGTGAAGCCGCAAGGCCCTGCCAGTCGAACGACCTGCGGAGCTTCAGGCACGATCCTCTCCCTCCATCTCGACTCGGTGCTTCCCGTTCCAGGACGTGACTTTGGACCCGGGCTCCATTCCGGGGTTGAGTGCTAATGCTACATGCATGCAACGTGCCGGTGACAGAAGGATTACGGGGCCGTGGTGCCTCGGTCTCCCCGGTCGCGGAGATCGGAGGCAGCGCTTGAAGCGGGCCGCGCCTCGCGTTGACATGCCAACCTCAACTGTGACAGCATTTCCTAACTAGAGATAAATTGTTTTTTGTCTATTTCTCTAGGGCTCGGACGAGCCTCAGGCGGGCATAGCGAGATCCAAGTCGGGAAACAGGCACGGTTGGGCGGGAACGATTTCCTGGGAAGGAGCCCGCTTGGTGCCAAAGACCAAAGGAGAGACAATGATGATTGAAATGAATTTGAAAAAACTGTTGCGCATGGGCGTAGTGAGCTCAATCTTACTTCTTGTATCAGGCGTCGCAGGGGCACAAATTGTCACCACAGACCTCACTGGAGCCCAGACCGCGACCGATCTCGCCAATCTCCTCGCCGGACCCGGTGTCACCGTTTCGAACGTCACTTACACGGGCGCCAACATCGCAGCGGGGTCGTTCACCGGCGGAACCGGAATCATCGGCTTCGAGAGCGGCGTCATCCTGAGCAGCGGGAATATCGCCGACGTCATCGGACCCAATGCTGCCGACGGTACCACCACCGTCAACAACACGCCCGGAGACCCTGACCTCGATGCGCTGACGGGAAAGACATCGGCAGATGCAGCCGCCTTGGAATTCGACATCGTCCCCAATGCGTCAACGCTGTTCATTCAATATGTGTTCTCCTCCGAAGAGTACAACGAATTCGTTCATAGCCCTTTCAACGACGCCTTTGCTTTCTTCGTCAACGGCACGAACTGTGCCCTCGTCAACGGCCAACCGGTTTCAATCAACACGATCAACAATGGGAACCCGTTTGGAGCTCCACCCAATGCCAATCCCACCTTTTATATCAACAACGACCTTAGCGACGGTGGCGGAACGATCAATACGGAGATGGACGGTCTCACCGTTGTCCTGACCTGCCAGGCTGCGGTCAATCCCGGGGTGCCCAACAGCATCAAGCTCGTGATTGCTGACACTCAAGATTTCCAGCTTGATTCAAACGTTTTCCTGAGGAACGGCGGCATCACGACCCAGCCTCCGAATGATATCCCGACCCTGGACAGACTCGGACTGCTTTTGCTGATCTCGGGGCTGGCCATAGCGAGCCTTCTGGTCCTACGCGGCCGTCGCGCCTGACGTGATCGACACCGCCATCGAAAACGCCTCGAACCGATCCGGCGGCTGGATCACAATCCAGCCGCCGGACGTTGGCGACCGCGTCTGGCCGGGTCCTCAAAGCAGCTCACCTCCCAAAAACCCTGTGTACCCGGGCGGGCGACCGATCGGCGACGCCAGCATCGATTCTGCTTTCCTACAAGAACTGTGATCATGCTAGGACGCGATGGCAGGGCGAGAAAAGGGAGCTATACGAACGCCGACGATCGCTCCGGGCTCGCCGCCGGCTCCTCGCCGACAGCCGGGACCAGCTCGGGCTCTCGGCCCGGGGCCTGGCCTCGAAGCGCAAGACCTTGCGGCTCGTCTTGCTGGAATACATGGCTGCATCCGCCGCCTGCAGCAATCCGCGAAAGGTCCAGGCCTGGTTCGGAAAGACCGCTGCTCCAAGGCTGACGCCGATCCGTACCTCCCGGCCGGCCAGGGCCATCGGCTGCTGCAGCGCCGAGGTCAGGCGCTCCATGACACCCCTGACCTCGTTCAGACCCGTGCCGGGCAGGAGGAGCACGAACTCGTCCCCGCCGACCCGTGCCACGATATCGCCCGGACGGCAGTCCGCAAGCAGACGCGCCGCCACCTCCCTGAGGATCTTGTCGCCGGCGGCATGACCATAGGTGTCATTGACCGGTTTGAAATCATCGAGGTCCAGGGTCAGCACCGCCACGCATCTCTTGGACTTCAGCGCCGCCGAGAGAAGGTGCTGGGCCTGCTTTTCCGCCAGCCTCCGGTTGGCCAGCCCGGTCAGGGGGTCGTGATGGGCCTCGAGGAGGATCTCTTCTTCGCGCAGCTTGCGCTCGGTGATATCGGCGTGAGTGATGACGGCGCCGCCCGGGCTCCCCAGCAGGGGGGTCGCCGTCATCATGAACCAGCTCTGATCCCGAGGCGAGTGACAGGAATACTCCCACTGGAACTGTGAAAGCCTGCCGAGCAATACGGCCTGCAGACCGTCCAGGACGATCCGTGCCTGCCGGCCTTCTTCCCCACGAGCCCGGCAGGATCGCCGGCAGACCTCCAGGTAGTTGGAGCCCTGCCACTGGAAGCCCGCAAGGCCATTGCCGGCCGCGTAACGGATCCAGGCCTGATTGACGGTGAGGATCCGTCCTTCGGCATCGATGACGGCGATGCGCTCCGTCAGCGCATCGAGGATCTGGTGAAGCCAGCGCGCGTCCAAGGCCGTGCTTTCCATTGTAGCGATGTATGGAGAGCAAGGGGAATGCCAAGGTACGTTCCCCCTGGCCAGGATGCGAATCTCATCCGGTGTCTGGACGATCCGTCCCGTTCCTGGACGCGATTTGTGGAGTCGCAACCCTCAGGCTGACCATTCGATGGCTGGCGGGCGGACCGAGGCGCAGACCGGCATGCCGTCGGGAGCGGTGAGCTCGAGCTCTCCGAGAAGCAAGCCGGACTCGAGCGCTTTGGCGAGCACCTCGGACGGGACCGCGTCGAGGCGAAGCTTCGCCCGTCGGAACATCTCCTGGGGGCCTGCACCCCGGCGTCCCGTCCACGTTAGGTAGACGAAGCGTTCACCGGGGGGACCGTTCACGGCCGGACCGCGGAAGGCGGGTGTGCCGTCCTGTTCGCGGATCTCGATTTGCGTCTCCCACGTCGCCTCCGGCAGGTCCGCGGGGACGCCGTCCTGCGGGTCGCACCCGACCTTTTGCGCCAGGCCCACGCGAACGTCACGGTAGGGGCCGCAGCTCGTGCCCGGTAGGCGTCGGCCGACGATCCGCAACACGACGCGCTGCGGCGACGGCCCCAACCCGGCTACTCGCGGCAGGCGCGGGCGCGCGGCGGGAAGCAAGGCACGACGCGCGCGGCGTTCACGCGTCGCGGCCGACCGCGCCGCGAGGATCTCCTCCCGCAGCATGCGCTGCTGCGCGGGACTGTGGGCCTCCCAGCGCACGCGGGCCTCGGGGACGCCTTCGATCAGCGCCTGGAGCTCAGTCGGGAAGCTCCGGGGACGCGATCGAGATCGCGAGCGTCGCCCGCTCGCCGGGCCCCTTTCCGGCGGCCTTGAGATGCTCCTTCCGCAACTCGACGAACCAGCGATCGGCGTCCCAGCGATGAAGCGATCGGCGTCCGATGGGGATGCCATCGAGAGCTCCCTCGACGGTCGTCGTCGCAGAGAGATTCCAAGCCGCCACCGCCGACGCCGGGACGACGACGAACCCCGCTAGGTCGGGATGCTTCTGCTCGATGAGGACTTCCAGGGTCACCGGGTCCATGAACAACTCGGGCTCATCCTACGCCAGATGTCAGCTTACGCTCCTCAACTCGCCGAATGATCTACGAAGGAGGAGGCCGCCGCCTCGTTAATCAGCCGCTTCCAGCAGGGCGCGCATCTCGGGGGTCTTGCCTGCCTCGATCAGGGCGGCCTTGTGCTCGCCGAGCTTGGCTCCGGACGCCAGCAGGAGCCGGACCACCTCGAAGTGGTTCTCGTTGACCGGTCCGTAGAGCAAGGGAAAGCCGCCGGGGGCGGCGTTGGGATCGGCACCCGCCGCGAGCAGGATCTCGCACATTTCGAGATTTCCCGTACGCGCCGCCTCCGCGAGCGGCGGCACGCCGTAGTCGTTGGCCATCCTCGCGTCGGCTCCCGCCTCGACGAGGATACGCACCAGCCCGGCATCTCCGGAATCGACCGCCTCGAAAACGATCGTCTTGTTGGACTCCATCGGCGGCGCGTTTTTCTCGTTCGGCGCGACGCCGCCGGCGAGCAGCGCCTTGACGACCTCGGGCTGCTTCCGCTCGACCGCGATCCAGAGCGCCGTGCGCTTCGAGGAGTTGGGCACCGAGGGATCGATCGCGCCTGACTTTCCGGCGGCGGGCGACCCCTGCCTGCAAATGGCGACGAGCCTGGAGAAGGTACGGTGTGATGTCAACAATGACGTCCCCGTGGCCCCCGGCGTCTCCTTCGAAGTCATACTCGACGGCGAACCCGTGAAGGACCTCTTCGCTTTCCGCACCCAGAGCAAGCCCGAAGGCTTCACCTTGCGCGTCAGAAATCCGTCCTTCCTCACCGATCTCGGGCTCGCTCCGGGGAATCGCTTCCCCGCGGTGGCGGATGGATACTTTCTCTACTTGAAGCCGCTGAAGCCGGGCGAGCATACCCTCAACCTGCGCATGACCCATCCCGACCCGTCGGAGACGGGCGTCAACTACACGCTGATCATCGAGGACGACGACGATGATTAAAGCCTGAACCCTCGCATCAACCCGACCGGCCAACCCGCCGCTCCGTTCCGGGGCGGCGGGTTTGCCTTTTCTCTCCCTCAGGTGCGCCGCTGGTAGGAGTTGTAGAGGTCGTCGTTGATGACGTACGCCAGCCCGTCGATTTCGAGCACGAGATCTTCGGTGAGCGTGCGCGTCGAATAGCTCCAGCCCTCCGGGAGCTTCAGCTTGCTGCCGAGCGAAGCCAGCTCGTCGAGGGTCAGGTCCTTGTCTACCGCCTGTGAGTAGGACTGCATGATGTAGATGTCGCCCTCCGGCGAGGTCAGCTCGTAGACCGGCTGGCCGGCGTTGTAGGTGTATATCGTGTCGCGCTGCACCTGGTTCGGAGTGTAGATCTCGTCGCCGACGGTCGATTCCCCCACCTTCGTGTCGAGGGTGGCCCGCAGCTCCATCTCGATGCCGCCAAAATTGAACGTCTTGCCGGTGGTCGTCGACCCCGAGGCGACGAGCTTGTCGATCACCCAGTAGCGCGGCCCGTTCAGCTTGGCGGCCTCGGATGGGTAGGCTTCGTTGACCGTTTCTTCGGTCAGCGCGTCCCACTCGGCGGCGGGACAGTCGTTCAGCCCGAGGGTGTTGTAGACCCACGCCGTCAGCGTGGCCCCTTTCCGGGTGACGGGGATGACCTCGCAATAGCGCACGTTGCGCAGCTCTTCGGGGACGGAAGAGGACGCTGCGGTCGTCGAGGCCACGGGCGGCGTGATCGAGGGGCTCTCTCCCGAACCCTTGCCTTTTCCACATGCCGCGAGCAGGGCGGCGAGCGACATCGCCATCAGCGTGGCGGGGACAGTGTGCCGGGTGGACATACAACACCTCCTCCAAACGAGACCGGGTTAAGAGTTCGACCAGCACGCGCCGGTCACTGCAGCACTTGCTCGGGTACCACGGAATTGCGGTACTTGGAGCGTTACGTTCCAACAGTGGGGCGAAACAGCCGGGTATCGCACCCGGGTCGAGAGGACGCCCTCAGGCGAGAAAAAGAATGACCCCTCTCTCATCGGGAGAGAGGGGTCAGGGGGAGCGAGGGCTTTGATCGCAGGGGAAGCTATACGTCTCTGTGGCTCAACCCGCCGGAGCCGGACGCCGCCGCGTCCCCTCCACGCCCGCGCGGATCGCGCGGATCGCGTTCGCCGGGTCGCTCCCAGCGTCCCCTTCGTCGCCGTCGAGCACACCGTCCTCGTCGCGATCGATGCCGGCGCGCACGCCCGAGCCTGGCGGCGTGCAGGTGTAGGTCAGCTCGCCGCCTTTCTGCTGGGCGCGCTGTCGCAGGCTGGCGTCGGAGAGCGGCGCGTCGCCCCTTCGGTTGCCGATGAACAGGCCCGTATCGGCGTCGTACAGATAACCTTTTTCGCCGTGATTGCTCCCGTTCTTCACCACCAGATCGCACTCCCCCGCTCTGGCGCGGTCGATCAGGAGATCGATGCGCGCTCCGACCGCGTGTCCGTTGACCTGGGTGAGCGTCATCTGCTGCCCGACGATGGGCGCCAGGTTGGTGGGGAATGCCAGGAGGAACGCCTCGATCTGCCGCCGCTGGACGTCGCCCGCCGGCCCATCCGGGATGCTGGTGCTGCCGGGCCCGTTGAAGCCTTCCGAGAAGCTGATCCCATGGCCGAAGCGGAACACCGTGTCGACGCTCCCGTCGTGGATGAAACCGAAGCCGCGCACCTGATCGCCCTTGAAACTGTTGTCACTGCCGGGGAACCCGGGGTTCTCGGGATTGCCGAACATTCCGACCTTCTGATAGAGGTTGCGCAGGTGGGGGATCTTGAAGAGCTGCGGGTTGAAGTCGAAGCTCGAGCGGCCGGTCGTGCCGAAGAACCCGGGCGCCGCGGTGCCGGGATTGGCGCTCGGGTCGATCGCGTGGCAACTGCTGCAACGTGAGGACGGCGCCGTTGAGCTCCGGAGCCGACGGGATCCCGCAGTTGATGCTGTCGAAGAGCCGGCGCCCGGCCTCTCTGGTTCGCCGTGAGCACGTTGTCGAGCGGCCGGATCGGGTTCGGCGGATACGTGACCTGGAGGATGAAGTCGGTGAACGCCTCCATGTCCGCCTGCGGGATGGCCGTGTCGCGCCCGAGCAGCTCGGGGAACGCGCCGTTGAACTTCTCGAACGCCGCGCGCTCGTCGAAGGCGCCGCTGTCCGGCTGCGCGCTCGGCGCGTCGTTGCCGCCGGTGCGGTCGCCGCGCCAGTGCATCGGGCCGTGGTTGGCCATGCCGCGCAGGCTCTGCGTCGTCATCGGGCCCTTCATCGGGTGGAAGATGGGTCATGGGCCGGCAGTGACCGAGGTCGACGAGGGCGCGACGAACGGGCCCGGGGTTGTCGAGCACCGTCGCCGTCCGGATTGCCGAGGTCCCACGCCAGGCTGTCGAAGTCGCCGAAGACGTGGCAGCTCGCGCAGGACGCCTCGCCGTGGCTCGACGTGAGCGACGCGTCGTAGAGGAACGGCCGCCCGGTCGACGACGCTCGGCGGCTCCGGGTTGTGCATCGGCACGTGCGCCGATCTCCGTGCCGCGTGACCGTGTCGATCGACCGCGATCGCGTTGTCGAAGCGGCGTGAGCACGTAGAGCGCGCTGCTGGTCCTCGTCGAGCACGAGGCCGGTCGGGCCGCCGCCGCTCACCGCGATCTGGTCGGCGGCGCTCGGCACGAACGTGTCGCTCTCGAGCGCGCGCGGTGTCGAAGACGCCGATCTTGCGTCGAGCCGAGCGCCGCGACGTAGAGCGTTCTGCCGTCGCTCGTGACCGCCATCTGCTGCGGGCAGCGCGAGGCTCTTGTCGTTCTCGGCGTTCGGGATCGGCGTCGCAGCAGTCGTCGTAGTCGATGTGCTTGTTGAGGTGCCGCGGGGCGACGCTGCCGCCCGGGCCGAGCACGGTGATCCGGCTCTCGTGGAGGTGGCCGCGCACGCTGTGGCCGGCGAAGGTCGCCCGGGCCCTCGAAGCGCTCCTCGTTTCCGGCCTCGGTGTTGGAGACGTAGACCTTCCCGTTCACCGGGTTGACCGCCATGTTGAAGAGGATGGTGCCGACGCCCCGGTAGAAGCCGGCGGCGCCGCCGAGCTGCGCCGGCGGATTGGCGTTCGCGTCGATGCGCGAAGACGTCCTTGTCGGGCAGCGAGAACCGCACCGCGTCGTCCCAGTCGCGGCCGAGCTCGTCGACCCAGTGGGTGCCGTCGAACTTGACGATGAGCCCGACCTCCGGGCGCGGGGCGGCCTGCGGCGTCGGTGGCGGGTCCCGGGCACGCCGTCCGCGGCCGACCAGCCGTCCGGGACCGCGGATCTCGGCGACGGTCGTGGTCCGGTTGCCGGAGTGGAACGCCGCCGCGTAGACCGTGCTGCCGTCCGGGCGTCACCGCGAGCGCGCGCGGCGTGTCGCCGAAGAGCGTGACGATGGTGAGCGGCGTGCCGCCGAGCGTCGCTGCCGAGGCTGTTCGCGTCGAACACCCAGACGTCCGCGCGCCCCACGCCCGCCGTGGTGAGCTGCGGATCGTACGGGACGTTCTGGCCGCGGTGCGCGGTGGTGATGAAGGCGCGGTTCCGCCCCGGCCCGGCGAAGACGATGTCGCGCGGCTCGTCGCCGACGAGCAGCGTGCGCACGACGCGCCCGCTCGTGCCCGTCCTGCGTCGAGCTCGACGACGCTGACGCTGTCGGAGAGGTGGTTGACGACCCAGACCTCGCCGTCGCTGCGCGCCGCGACGGCGACCGGCTCGAGGCCGACCGGGACGGAGGCGCGATGCTCCAGGCCGTGGTTCCTCGACGCGAAAGACCTCGAGGCGGTTGTCCGGCGTGTTGACCGCGAAGAGGCGCTTCCCGCTCGGCGACAGCGCGAGCGGGCGGACCTGGCCGCTCTCGAAGAGCGTGAAGCTCCCAGTTCGGGCCGCGACGGGCGCGAGGTCGGCCAGGCGGGCCGCAGCCCCCGAGGGTAGAGAGGTGGCCAGACAGGCGAGAACGCATAACAGGGCCACCAGAGGCACGACAGAACGGCTCGGTTTTGCCATAGAGCCTCCTTCCAGGCGTTGTGTCCGCTGCGCCAGAGCAACGAACGATCTGAATTTCACAACGACTGGAATGCTGGATTCCCCTCACCCTCTCTTCCACCTGCCGCCAATGCCGTAAGATGGCTCGATGCGTCGCCTATCGCCCACCCTTCTGCTGTTGGCGCTTCTCCTCGCCCTTTGCAGCTGCACGACCGCCGGCCCGCGGCCGGCGGAGCGCGGGATCGTCCGCCTGGACGGCACGACGATCGATCCCGCCGCTCTGACCGAGCGCATCGAGGAAGCTCACCCGCGCGGCCAGGGTGCAGGGGTTGACCGTCACCGTCTTCAACGACGCCCGGATGGTCTACTCGCGCGCCTTCGGCTCCGCCGATCTCCCGGCCGGCCGGCCGCTGCGCACGGATACGGGCTCTACGGAGCCTCCCTCAGCAAGGCCGTTTTCGCCGTCCTGGTGATGAAGCTCGTCGAGCAGGGGGGCATCGACCTCGACACGCCGCTCCAGGACTACCTGGACGAGCCGCTCTGGAAGAACCGGAGCACGTCGGAAAGGGCCTGGCACGAGGACCTTGGCGACCTGCGCGACGAGCCGCGAATCCGGCGCATCACCGCATCCGCAGCAAGGCTCAGTTCGGTCCGGGCGCCGCGGAGGAAACCGGAGCGAACGACGGGATCGAGCTCAGCTACGGCCTGGGGTGGGGTCTTTTCCGCACGCCTCACGGCTGGGGAGCGTTCAAGGAAGGGCACGGCGACGGCTTTCAGCACTACTCGATCGTCTTCCCAGCGCAGCGCCTGGGCGTGCTCCTCATGAGCAACAGCGACAACGCGGAGAGCATCTTCGGTCCCCTCCTTGCCGTCGCTGTCGCCGACACCTACATGCCTTTGGAGTGGTTCGGGTACGTTCCCTATGACCCCAGCCGATCTCACGCGATCATCGTCAGTCCCGAGGAGAACCCATGGCCGGCCGTCCAACCGCGCCCCCGATCGGGGCCCCCCGCGAGAGCGGGTCAGTTGACCGTAAACGGCGCGGTCGCCGTGCAGATGAATGCGTTCGTCGTGGTGTCCCTCACCACCACATCGGCATTGAACTGTCCCTTGATCGCCAGGGCCGTGGGGACGATCGTGCTATCGAAGGAGGAGGCGACGCATCCGGCGGAAGTCTTGAAGATCTTCTTGCGCACGGTGACTTCAGTGAACCGGGCGAGGTTCGAGCGCCAGGGGAACGTGAACGTCTCCGTCTCAGCAACGCTCAGGCAGGGCGTGTAGCTGACCGAGAAGGAAATAGTCTTGCCGTTCGTCGCCGTGTTGGGCGAGAGGGTCAGCTTGCACGTCGTGGGCCCCGCCTTGACAGCGGGCGCCGCGGAGAAGCTCGATGCCAGTGTCGGTCTTCCGTTGCGGCGCCGGGGCGGTCGGAGATTGCGCCGAGGCGATCACCGCCAGAGAGACAGCGAACACCACCAACAACGCTGAACAGAGCACTGCTCTCATGACGTTCTCCTCGATCGGCCAGACGGGCCAGTGGATAAACCATCCTTAATTTCGATTTCCCGATCATACAACGAGAAGGTCCTCCGGCGCAAGCCCCGGGGCAGATGGTTCAACCGCAGCAAGGAGTACGCGGCGCCTGGCACCGCTCCCCGAGGCGGTCCTTCGAGGATGCCGCGGCGATGGCGCGGCCGTTCTTGGCGATCGCATTCTTGAGCAGCGCGACCGAGGGCGCATGCAGCTTCCGCTGGCTGAGCACAGAGGCCACCGTCGAAGGGCTGCGTTACGAAGTCGAACCCATCGAAATCGATGCCGAGGCCTGCGCCCGGGTCCAACCGGGGATGCTCGGCGCCTGGGGGCTCATGCCGTCCAGGCGATTTGGTCTCCCCGCTGCGGCGCAGGCGCTCCAAACCAGTTCTTCGCTATGGGCTCGTAGTTAACCCATCTCGGCGCATATTTAGTCTAAAGGTGTTGACGGCTAGATTAGTTCGTGTAGAATCTGGCCGAAACGTAACAGGCCGACCCAAGGAGGGCAACCATGCACCCAACGGAGATCGAGCCGAGCCGAGGCGGTCGCCGCCGCCATAACTCCGGAGAAGCTGGAGGAGATGGCGCGACCGGCGCCCCGCGCCTCGCATCCGGGGCTGCGTGACTTTCTGGAGATCCCCTACGACCAGTTGGAGGAGATGAACCTCGAGGCCAAGGAGGAGCGGCTGGCCCGGCGGCCTGCCGACGTGGTCCGCGAACAGCGGATGCGTTATCTCAACGACGAGAAGCGCATCAAGGCGGTCACCGTGTGTTTCACCGACCTCGAAGGCCGGCTGCACATGCTGGACTATGACAAGAAGTTCCTGCTCAAGGCGGCGGACAATCTGACCTTCGACGGCTCGTCGATCCGCGGCTTCTCGCGGCAGCAGGAGTCGGACCTGCGACTGGCGATCGACTGGCCGGCCTTCTACTGGCTGCCGTCGGACATCTTCGGCCCCGGCAAGGTGCTGGCCTTCGGCGAGGTCCGCGAGCGCGACGGCAGCCCGTACCGCGCCGACATGCGGGCCCTGCTCAAGGGGTACACCGACGAGCTGTACACCAAGGACGGCATGGTCGCCCACGCCGCCAACGAGATCGAGGGCTTCCTCTTCCGCGGGCGCGACGCGGAGCGCACCTACCACGAGACCGGCCGCTTCGAGTTCATCTCCACGGGCGGCTATTACCACTCGCTGCCGGGCGACGCCCTGCGGCAGTTCATCGACACCGCCGCCGAGGTGCAGCGGGCCATGGGCTTCGCCAACGAGAAGGACCACCCGGAGGTGGCGCCCTCGCAGTTCGAGATGAACTACAGCTACACCGAGGCCACGGTGGCCGCCGACCAGGTGCAGCTCTACAAGCTGCTCTCCCGGCAGGTCGCGGCGCGCCTGGGGATGACGGCGTGCTTCCTGCCCAAGCCGGTGACCGGCATCAACGGTTCGGGCATGCACACCAACCTCTCGGTGACCCGCCAGTCGACCAATCTCTTCTACGAGAAGGACGGCAAGGACGGTCTCTCGGCCGCCGGCTGGGACTTCATCGGCCGCATCCTGGCCAGCGCCACGGACATCTGCCTGGTGCTCAACTCGAGCGTCAACTCGTACCGCCGCCTCGACCCTCACTTCGAGGCGCCCAACCAGATCAAGGCCTCGGCCATCGACCGCGGCTCCATGGTGCGCATCCCCCTCGGCAACGAGCGCTCGGCACGCGTCGAGGTGCGCTCCATCGCTCCCGACTCCAACCCGTACCTGGCGATCTACACCCTGCTCAAGACCGGACTCGAAGGCCCCCAGAGCGAGGAGGAGGGGGACAAGCGGCCGCGCACCCGCTTCCTGCCGGACAACATCTACGACGCCATCCGGCTGTTCAAGGGGAGCCGGTTCATGCAGGAGGTGATGGGAGAGGAGGTGCACGCCAAGTTCGCCGAGCTCAAGCTCGCCCAGGCCGAACGCTGCCCCAAGGCCCTCGGCACCCTCATCAAGGCCTCCGAGGTGCAGTACCACCACGAGGTCACGAACCAGTTTCTCTGGTCGCAGTTCTGAGCGGCCGGTCCCGGAACCCTCGTTTATCCGCACGGCGGGAGGACCTCTCCTCCCGCCGTCTTCCCCGGCAACGCACAACCGAGCAGTTGGCAGGCGTTGGAGCGCGCCGGCCTGGATCCCCTCCGCATTAGGGAGTGGGCTTACCGCCGTCGTTCGAAGACGCGGCAGGCATCGCGAACACCCTGTCTTCCATCTCAGGGTTCACGCGGATCGTCTCGACTACCGTCACGGTGTGCCGGGCGCCGTACTCCTTCTCGATCCGGTGGGGGATGACCAGGCCGTCGACGGTCCGGAAGTCGGAGAAGTAGGCCCGTTCCTGCATCTCCTGGGGAATCTGGGAGTAGTCGAAGACCTTGGAGTCGACCGCGACCTCCAGGTACGTCCGCGAATCGAGGTGCCAGATCTCCACCCATCCGTTGGACCGGGTGAGCTCGAGGCGGAGGGTCTGCTGACCGCTCACGTCTCCCCCACCGGCCAGGACGACCTTGTGGCCCTTTTCCTGATAGCCGAGGAGGGCCGGCTCGATCTCGGCATCGCGGGCGGTCATGACGGCCGCTGGAGGCGGATCGTCCGTCTTTGACGGAGTTTCGACCCCATAGAGAGGATAGAGCCACCAGGGTCCCTGAGCATCCTGGGCGAGGATCATCTCCTTCCGGATCATCCTGGAGTCGAACCGGTAGAGGTTCGGACGCTTGCGGCGAAGGGTGAACGGGGCCTCCTCGCTGAAGCTGGTGAACGTGCCCATCATCTCGATGGACCGTAGAGCCTGCCAGCGCTCCCGGCCGCCACGGGCCTTTTCATAGCGGGCCACGATCTCGTCGAGGCTGAGAGTGGAGGTCGCAGAGGAGGGGCTCGTCCCGGCTGTACCCTCTTTCGGGGCGGGGGCAGGGACCGTCCCAGTACTGACGGATGCGGACGTTGCCTTGGCGCCCGATGCCTTCATCTCCAGCGCGACGATCTCGTCGTGGTCCCGCAGGTAGAGCCGGCCGTTGGCGAGGGTGGGCGCGGTCCACGCCTTGCCCTCCATGGCCTGGAAGCGCGCGAGCTCGGTGTAGGCGGCGGGAGTCGCCTCCACCAGGAGGAGGGTCCCCGTGTCCGAAAGGACGATCAGCAGGTTCCCGTCCGCCACCAGGAGCGAGCCCTTGCCCAGGCCCCTTAACGCCCAGGCCGGCTCGCCCGTGGCGACCGAGAGGCACTTGAAGGTGGCGTTGTCGAAACCGTAGAGGTGCTCGCCCACGAGGACCGCATTGTTGAAGTGGTTCTTCATCGTGCGGGTCTTCCACAGCTCCTCGACCGTGGCCTTGCCGCCTTCGGTCTTGATCCGCATGAGGACCGCCCCGGCGTCGTCCCCGCCCGAAACGTAGACCTTGTCCGGCGGGATGAAGAGGGCGCTGGCGATGACCGAGAACGGCCCCGGGTGGGTCCAGAGGACCGAGCCGTCGAGCCGGAGCGCGACCGTTTGCGGGCCGGCCCGGCGGGTCACCACGTACTGTTTGATGCCGCCGATCGTCATCACGGCCGGCGAGGAGTAGGCCGCATCTCCGTCCAGGGCCCCCCAGCGGATCTTCCCCGTGTCCTTCTCGAAGGCGACCACCCCCCGACCCTCCTTCCCTCCGACCTCCAGGATGAGCAGGTCGCCGTCGATCAATGGGGAGCCCGAGTACCCCCAGGTTGGCCGCTTGGCGCCGAACGCCTGGGGCAGATCCACCTCCCAGATCTTCGCTCCATCGGCTGCCTTCAGGGCGAGAAGCCGGCCGTGGGAGCCCATGGCATACACCGTGCCGCCGTCCAGAGTCGGCGTCGTCCGCGGGCCGTTGCCCATGGGATCGATCAGCTCGGGGCCGGCCGCAACGCGCCAGACCTCCTTGCCACTGCCCGCTTCCAGGGCCAGGACGTACTCGGTCGTCCCGTCCGAGTCCATGGTGTACAGCCGGTCTCCGGCGACGCTGACCCCGGAGTATCCCTCCCCGATCGCCTGCTTCCACACGACCCGCGGCCCCTCCGCCGGCCACCTCCGAGGCAGGTCCGTCTCGGCCGAGACGCCGTCGCGGTTCACGCCTCGGAACTGCGGCCAATCGAGGGCTGCAGCGGGCCCGGCGGCGAGGAGCGTCAGGGAGAGGGAAAGGACGGGAAAGGGGAATCGAGCCATGGCCATGCCTCCTCGACGGAAAAGGACGTGGCTCTTATACGGGCACGGCACGGCGAGGTTTGACCCTTGGAGGCCATGGCAGACGGTGAGTCCACTCCAAAGAGGCCGTCGGGCGGGACGGTCCAAGGCCGCCGCCTGTTCCTGCCGAGCCCAGAGGTTTCCGGAAGAGGAGGGAGCCGAGACGAGAACAAGCCGAAGAAACGGCAGGCCCACCGGGCCTGCCGTTTCTTCCCCTCGGATTGTCGAGGGACCGTCTACTTGCAGGAGGACGCGATTTGGTTGGACTGAGTGCAGAAGTTATTGCCCGCCGTCAGCGTGCCCGAGATCGAGCCGTTCGGCGCCACCGTGATGGCGTAGTTGCAGCCCGTCGGCACCGAACCGAGGCCCGATCCATTGAGGTTGCAGGTCTTTCCGGCCACCGTGAAGGTGATGGTGTCCGGGCCCTGGAAAGAGAAGCTGTTAGTCGAGTTGACGCTGCCGCTCGGGCTTGAGAAGGAAGCCTGCGACGTGATCGAAACGGCGTCGGCCAACACCACCGATGAAGCACACAGCACAGCGAGAGCAACGATCATCAATGCCTTTTTCACGGTAACCTCCTTGGGTCTTGTAATAGGTTTTCGTTCATCTGTTTCTTACGACTTCATCACGGTCTTGACCGCAATGCCCACGCTTCAGCGATCGATTCGCGAGGCGCCGCTGGCTGGCGGAGCCACGCCCGGCTCAGCCGGTGGTACAGGACCTGCGCGCCTTCGGACCCGCTACCCTTCGAAGGAGCGCAGCGGATCACCGAACACGCTCTGCCCGAGGCCGACGACCTGCTTCAGCCCACTTACATAGGGGCTGATGTTCGGCAGTTTGTTGGCGAGGGCGGCGAGCTTCGACACGGTGGTCTGGTTGACGAAGCGACTCTGGTAAATGTTGTACGAAGGATCCAGATAGACGAGGAAACGGAAGGTCGTATTGGTCGGGCTGTTCTGACCGTAGCGGAACATGGAGGGCTGAACGACCACCTCGTACTCGTCTCCGCCTTCGGTGGTCGGCGTCGAGGAGCTCAATAGTTGGTTCGTCAGGGATTGCTGGACAAAGAACAACACCTGCGAGGTATTGTCGGAAGCGAGCGTCGCCATGAGTTGGACAAAGTTCTGCGTCATGCTCTTGAGGCTTTGAGACCAAGTGATGGCCTGGACATTGCTTGGATTCGGACTCGTTAGATCGGTCTTCGAGTAGAGGATTTGGCTGTTGTCTTGGACGAGTTGCATCGGTTTCTCCTTGTGAGAGGCGTGGGTTGATGGAAACGTGCGCCGGCGAATCCAGCGCGGTGCTACATTTCAATAACGCGCCGGCCCTGGTCACGGTGAAAACCAAAGCGGGAGTGCTCTGACCGAGGGCAAACGGGCGGCACGAACGTCGCGAAAACGTCGCAGCGATCCCCACAACGTAACGAGTCAAGCGTTTCGATTGATCGCCTTCCCATACAACGTCGCATTGCACGCGTACCAACAAATCTGCACGCGCGTAATGTCGCGTTGCACGTGTACCAAAAAACTTGCACCGATTTCTCGCGATCTCGAGCCCACGCCAAGCCACAGACTGTCCTCCATCATCGCGCATTTGTCCACAACGCGCTGGCTTGCACTCGCTTGATCGCGCGATGTACATCCACTTAGCGACATTGGGTCCATATAATGCGCCATGATGCGCCTCTAGCTCTACGACGTAGACCTTGTTCGCACCATCCTTCCAATACTTGTCGCATCTTCCCTTCTGTGCCTGGCTTGTTACGCCAGCAGGATTGAGAGCCAGACATGCAATGTCGTTATTTGCGGACAATTCTCCGAGGTCGATGGAACTTGGCGACAATTCAGCCTACTGCTGCAAGCCTAAGGGGGTTAGGCGCGACAAAAAGGAGACGTAACGCGACAAATCAGGCATCCCTTCGCGCCAGATGCGATCAGAGCGACGCAAAGAACCGCCCTCTTTGCGACATTGAGGGGAATGCGCATGGGTTCGACCGCGAGCGCCCCCGATGCGGGTGAGCCCGAGGGCCTACAAGATCGAAATCTTCGCGGAGGTGTGCCGCCAGCGCGGCTTTGATGTCCGCACTCCGCGCATGCCGGATGAAGCACTGCCAGCTGCTGACTTGCTCGCCAGCGCCAGCACGACATAGAGCTTGCGCCGTGTCCAGTCGAGGAACTCCGAAAGCTTGTACGACTTGCTGGTCTTCATGGTCGGAAGGAAGAATCAACCGGCGGGGGGCGCATCAGGGATCACCTGTCAAGGAACCCCAGGAGATCAGCCATCGTAAACTTCCCCGCCACTCGGGACGGCAATTCGGGACGCCAGTCCGGCCGCGACGCGCGGAACGAGCTCGGGTCGTGATCGAGGAGACCGACCAACACCTCCCCCACGATGCGGCTCCCGACCTCGCCCAATCGGTCACCGTCGCTCTGGACCTCGGATTCTTTCAGGACGTAGTACCAGAGCGGGGTTTCCTGATCCCAGCCCATGGAGCCAAGAGCGGTCTGCTCCCGGGTGAGGGGAGTAGCGCCGATATGGCGCGCGATGGCCTCGCCGGACGGGAGGCCAACGGCGTGGCCGCGCTGGAGATCGCGCGCGGCCAGGCTGTGAAAGGCCTCGACCTCGACGTCGCCGGTAATCGCCTGGGGCAGGTGCATGATGGAGCTGCAGAGCCGGCCATCGATCTTCTTGGCGCGCTGGGCCGGCAGACGGCCAGGAAGGTCGAAGAACCCGGCCCAGTCCACGACCCGTGATGCAGGAACCGCTCGAAAACCCATGAGGTCGGGGAAGAACGGCACCGGTGGGTCCCCGGGGTTGAGCCGGTAACTCTCGCGAAGCTGACCGTGCCCGTAGCGATAGGCCGCATCGGCGAACTCGAGAGGGATGAAAGGGTCGGCAGCGGGACGATAGTAGCGCGACCCGCCGGCCAGGAGTGCGTCGGTCAACCCGTCACCGATCACCTCGGGGAGAAACTCCCGCAGGATGATCCACTGGTAGTGCCAGACGACCAGGCGCTGGGCTTCGGTGAAAATGGTCTGCTCTGCCGTGCCCTTCTCGCGTAGCCAGTCCACAATCCGATTGTGAAACTTGGAGAACAGCACCTGCATCTGCGCCATCAGCAGATGAGAGTCGTTGCGGGGATCGACGATGATCGCGATGCCCTGGGCATTGCGCTGAAGATCCTCAGCCTGGCCCGCATCGTTGAGGCCGATGATGAGCTTGGCGGAATCGTTGACGTCGTAGAGGTAGGGTTCGCCGGTCGGGCCGGAGCCGTAGAGGAATTCGAGATTCAGCTTCTGGCGCCGGGCGTTCTTGAGCGCCTCGATGTCGGCTCGCCCCACCAGGGCCGAGCGATCGGCGGTTACGTCGTGCGCGATGAACTGGCCGACGAAGGTCCAGCCGGCAGCTCCCGAGGCATCGTCCTTTCCGTTCGCGCCGAGCTCGGAGACCTCGGCTCCACACGAGGTCCCCAGCTTATGGAGGAAGGCCTCATCGCTCGGCAGCGGGGGCAACTCGGGAAACATTCGCCGATAGGCGCCGGTGGATGTCGGGGCCGCCTCGGCGTCACGGCCCAGCGCAGAAGCGCGGCTCGGCCCCAGGCAGTGATGGGGCACGGGGGAGTGTGTGATGGATTTCGGAGTCATTGGCCTGACCTGAGTACCCGCGCAAGGCTAATCATGATTGACACGGCTCGCGTCCGTGGAACACCCTAGTCGAGCTCTGGGCTGGTTACGCCGACGAGGCTGCCTGTGTCGAGTCACGGAGGGCATCGCGGAGACTCCTGCGCGTCACCCATGTCCTGGACTATTCTGCTGCCCGGCACTCAGGCTGTCAACTTGCTGGACGTAGCCGTTCAGGTCCTGCACCTCGACCTCCCAGGCGCCGCAGGGCCGCTTGGTCAGGGCCATCCGAACGACGCCGCGGCCGCGCACCGCCTCGCGGAAGACGTGCACGCCACGCGTCGTGTCCTCGCCGGACTTCCGACGTCTCTGACAGTCAGCCGACGAGGCTCTCTGTCGCGGATCCTCCGGCGCCGCGCTCCATGACCCTGCGAATGAGATCCTGGAGGGTCTCGTTGCGGAAAGGCTTCTTGACGTAGGCCGCCGCGCCGGCGCGCAGGCCGCGGATCGTATCTTCTTCCTTGCCCTCGGTGCTGACGATGATCACGGGGATCTGCGCCAGGAGGGCGTCCGCCTTGACCTGGGCGAGGAACTCCAGACCGTTCATGGTGGGCATATTGATGTCGAGGAAAATGAGCTCCACGTCCGGCTCCGCGGCCAGTTTCTGCAAGGCCTCGCGACCATCGGAAGCGCAGACGACGGTGCTGTGAGGCAACATCAGTTTGAACATCTTGTGGATGAGAGATGAGTCATCGATGACCAGAGCTTTTTTCGGTTGCGATTTCATGACAAACCTCCAGGATCGTGGAGAGCAGCTCCCCTTCAGCTATTCAATTTCCTTCCGAATGCTCCTGCGGTCCAGGCCAGAGCCGCCGCAGCCGCGCTCCGATCTCGGGCAGCGGCAGCATCTCGCGGACTCCGCCCATCGCGGCCGCGGCCCGTGGCATACCGAAGATGATGGAGGTGGCCTCGTCCTGGGCAATGGTGAGAGCTCCCCGCTCGGCGAGCCGGGCCATGCCTTCGGCGCCGTCCTGCCCCATACCGGTCAGCAGCACGGCCGCGGCTCGCGCTCCCGCTGCGGCTGCAGAGGTGAAGAGCACGTCGACCGAGGGGCGATGCGGCGCGTCCTCCGGCTCGGAACCGACGACGGCAACCAGCCGGTCGCGGTCTGACGCGAGGCGCAGATGGAAGCCCCCGGGTGCGATATAGACCGTTCCGGGCTGCAGCAACTCGCCGTCGACCGGCTCCCGGACCTCCAGTGGGAGTTGGATGTTCAGACGCTCCGCAAAGGCGCGGGTGAATCCGGCCGGCATGTGCTGCACGATCAGGATCGGCACCGGCACGTCCCCCGCGAGATCGCGAAGAATCCTTTCGATGGCCGGCGGACCGCCCGTCGAAGCTCCGATGAGGACGACCTCGGTCGGCGCCTCGCGTTCGTCCACCGGCGCCCGCCTCGCCGGCGCGAGAGCGGGCTCTTCCGGGGCGCGGGGCGCCGTGACTTCGCGGATCTTTCCGACCAGCGCCTGGCGCAGCGCGTCGAAATCGACCAGCGAGAACTGCTGCTTGTCCAGGAAGTCCACGGCGCCGCGGTGCAGGGCCTCGATGGTCTGCGGCGCCCCTTTGCGGGAGTAGGTGGAAAGGATGACCACCGGCACCGGCCGCCGGACCATGATCTCGTCGAGCGTGGCGAGCCCGCCGATGCCCGGCATCGAGAGGTCGAGGATGACCGCGTCGGGCCGCCAGCGGTCGAGATTGTCGAGCAGCTCCTCGCCTCGCGACGCCGAGCCCACCAGCTCGATGCCGGGCTCTCCGGCCAGCATGCGTGCCACGGCCTTGCGCAGGAACGACGAGTCGTCGGCGACCGCGACCCGGACGCCGCTCACGGCTCCTCCACCCTGCGATAGGCGATGGCGCGGCACAGACGGACCGTCTCGAACTGTTGGGAGAGCCCGATGATCGACTCCGAAACCCCCAGGAACAGCAGCCCTCCCGGCCGCAGCACCGCGGCGAAATGACGCACGGCCGTCCGCAGGGCCGCCTCCGAGAAGTAGATCAGCACGTTGCGGCAGAAGACGGCGTCATAGGGCGCGGCCGCCGGAAAGGTGGCGGGATCGAGGATGTTCCCCCAGGCGAAGCGGACGCCGGCACGGAAGGGCGAGCGAAGAGACCAGCGTTCCCGCGCCACCGGGGTGAAATACTGCCCGACCTGCTCGGGGGTCAGGGACCGCAGCGAGAAGCGCCCGTACTCGGCGTGACGCGCCATCTCGATGCGGCCGGCGTCGAGGTCGAAGGCATCGACCTCGACCGTCCGCCCGCCGGCGTTGCGGCGGCCGAGGATGGCCAGCGTGTACGCTTCCTCGCCCGACGAGCAGCCGGCGCAGAGCAGCCGCAACGTCCGGCTCGGCCACGGCAGGCGGGCCGCCTCGTCGAAGAGCGCATCGAGCTGCTGGGTCTCGCGGAAGAAATAGGTTTCATTGTTGGTGACCAGCTCGGCGAGCTTCCGCCGTTCGCCGTTGGGATCGCGCTGGAGTTGGAGGTAGTAGTCGAGGAAGCGAGGGAGGCGCAGGGCCTGCAGCCGGCCGCGCAGCCGCGTCTCGAGCATCGACCGCTTGTGTTCGGGAAAGGTGATCCCGAACTGCTGGGTGATCAGCTCGTTGAGCAGCAGATACTCCTCTTGCGTCATGCTGCAGGTGGACGGCTCCATCAGCCCCTTGCCTCAATCCGCCAGCCGGGAGAGGGCCCGGTGAGCGACGGCCGACACCGGATCCGCGGCCAGCCGCGCCAGGAGGGCGACGTCCTCGGGATGATCGAAGCGGGCGAGACCGTCGACCACCGCCAGCCGCACATACCAGTCCGGATGGACCGCCGCTTCGCGCAGCAGGGCGTCGTCGCCGGGACCGGCGCAGGACGCGAGGGCGCGATAGGCGATGCGCGCCTCCGAGCCCGTGCAGTCCGAGCGGACGATCTCACGCAGCGCCTGCCGCGCCTCGGGGCCCCCGATCCGGCCCAGGCTTTCGAGGATGGCGGTGCGCAAGTCCCTGGCTGGCGCGAGAAGCCGGACGAGCACCGGCACCGCTTCGCCATCCGCGAGCTCGCCCAGGACGCGCACTCCCACCGCCGAAGGCGCGACCTCCACCCGAGCTCGCAAGGCGGGGAGCAGGTCGCGCAGCTCGTAGCGGCCGATCGCTTCCGCGGCGAGGGCGTCGAAGAGCTCCGGAGCCTCCTCCAGCCAGATCGCCCACGGCAGGCGGCGCACCACGGGCTCCAGCCGCATCAACCGGCCGATCAGCTCCGGGCGCTGGTCCGGCGGCAGCTCCAGGATCTCGTCCACGACCTGCTCGGCCGGCTTGCCCAGCAGGGCGCAGAGGGCCAGGCGATCCGTAGGCTTCACGTCCTGGCGCCGCTCGAGAGCGGCCTGCAGCTCGGCGCCGTGCACCTCCAGCGCCGGCGCCAGGAGCTCGCGTCCCTCTTCCAGCCGCACATAGAGATCGAGCAGCGCGGCGCCCAGCCCGGGGAAACGCACCCGCTCCACGGCGCGCACCAGGGCCGGCAGCAGCTCCGGCTCATCGCCGATCTCTTCCAGGGTGTGCAGCAGGACCGGCGCCGGCACCAGCTCCGGATATCTCGCCGCCAGCAGGAGACCCCACGAACGCTCCTCGTCCGGCAGCATCAGCAGCCGGCCGACGAGATCGCCGCGGCGGGAGAGGGCGGGAGGCAGCGCGCCGATCGCGCCAACAGATATGGGCGAGCCGGCCAGCACTTCGAGGGCCTCATCATCCCAGGCGCTCGGCCCCAGCACCAGCAGGCAGCGCGCCGCCGCGCCGCGCACCTCGGCGGAGGGTTCGGAGAGACGGACGGACAAGGCTTCGACGAAGCCGTCCGGCAGCGCTCCCGGAGGCTCCGGCAGGCCCTCCAGCACGTGCGCCAGCAACCCGAGCATCGCCTCTTCCTCGATCTCCACGCCACCAGCCGGCCAGCAGGCCGAAAGCGCCTGGAAGGCGGTCTCGCCGCCGATGCGGGCCAGCGCTTCGGCCGCCAGCGAGCCGGCCATCGGATCGGTCAGCCGCGCGGCGAGGTGGAAGATCGCCTCGGGCGAGCGCAGGTCCCCCAGGGCCTGAATGGCTGCCATCTGCAGCCATGGATCGGCGTCGAGAAACGGCAGGAGGTGAGGGATGGAGCGCGCGTCGCCCAGCCCGCCGACGGCCAGAAGGGCTTCCTGCTGCACGTTGGGGTTGGGGTGGCCGAGGGCCGCATGCAAGGGCTCGAGCGCCCGGGGGTCGCGCAACCGCTCCAGGATCAGCACGGCCTGCAGCACCACGTCGGGGTCCGCATCCTGCAGCAGACCGACGACGACCGGCAGGCTGCTGCCGCCGCGCAGGCGGAAGATCTCGGAGCCGGCGTTGCGCAGCACGGCGTCGGAGTCGTCCCGCAGGTACTCCGTCACGCGGGAGTCCGGGAGGATGGCGGCGCCGATGCGTAGCGCCTGCTCGCGGATACCCGGGCTCGGATTGCGCACCAGGCGCTCGACCGCCTCGACGCGGGAATCGTGGGGCAGCGAGGGCAGCCGCTCCAGGATCTGTACACACTCGTCCCAACTGGGGGTTGGCTGGGAAGAGGACTGCATACCGGCCATCGGTCACCTCCGGGGCTCTGAAGCGCTCTCCTGGGTCAAACCTGAAACACGCCGGACATCCGTTTGAGCCGTTCGGCCTCGGAGGCCAGGCTCTGGGTGGCGTTCGACATCTGCTCGGTGGCGGCGTGGAATTGCTGCGCGACCTCGGCGATCTGGTCGACCGCCTTGACCACCTGGTCGCCGCCGCGCATCTGCTCGGCGGTCGCGTCGGCGACCTGCTGGGTCATGCGGTTCATCGCCTCCGCCGCCTTCATGACCTGGCGCGCGCCGCTCGCCTGCTCGAGGACGGCGGAGGCCACCTGCTGCGTGACCTGGTGCATGGTGCTCGACGTCCGGCGAATCTGGTCCGCCCCCTCCGTCTGCTCCTGGAGGGCGACGTGGACCTCCTGCACCAGCGCCGTCGTCCGGTTGACGGTCTCGAGGATCTGCTGCAGCACCTTCTGCGACAGCCGGACGGCCTCCTCGGTGTCCTTCTGCACCGAGTCGATGAAATCGGCGATCTCACGCGTCGAGCTCATCGACCGCTCGGCGAGCCGCTTGACCTCGTCCGCCACCACGGCGAAGCCGCGACCGGCGTCGCCCGCCCGCGCCGCCTCGATGGCTGCGTTCAAGGCCAGCAGGTTCGTCTGGTCGGCGAACTCGCCGATCATCTTCACGATCTTGCCGATGTCCTTGGTGGAGTTGCCGACGCCCAGCACCAGGCGTGAGAGCTGCTCGCCGCCCTCCCCCGCCACCTTTGCCGCATCCCGCGAAACGGAATCGACGACGCGCACCTTGTCGGTGATGGAACGGGTGGCGGCGGTCATCTCCTCGATGGTCGAAGTGGTCTCCGCGACGAAGCCGACGAGCTTCTCCGAGCTGCGCGCCACCTCCTCGATCGAGCGCCCCATCTCGTCGAGGGAGGTGGAAGTCTCCTCGACGTAGCTGGCGAGGGACTGCGTCGAGCGGTTGACGCTGTCGAGCTGCGAAGCCATCTCGACCATGGTGGCCGAGGTCTCCTCGGTCGACGAGGACTGGCTCTCCGCGCCCCGCTTGATCTGCACCGCCGAAGCGGAGAGCTCTTCGGCGGTGGCCGCCACCTGGCTCGCCGACTCCTTGACGTCGCCGATGATCTGCCGCAGGTTGCCGCTCATGCGATGGAAGGCGTTGCCGAAAACGTCCGCCGCCGAGCGCGGCACGACCTCCACCCGCAAGTCTCCCGCCGCGATGGAGTCGGCGATCGCGGCCATGTCCCGGAAGTAGCCGATCATCCCCTCCATGCCGAGCGAGAGCTCGCCGATCTCGTCGCGGGAGCGCGCCTTCACCTCGACCGCCAGCTCGCCGCGCGCGAGAGCGCGCGCCGCCTCCACCGCCTCCTTCAAAGGGCGGGTAAGGGAGCGGATGACGAAGACCGACAGAGCCATCAGCGCCAGGACGCAGACCACCGTCACCGTCGAGATCACCAAGATCGAGGAGCGTTGGTTGTCCCGCGACGCCTGAAAGGCGCGCTGCATCTCCCCCTTGCTGCGGGCCGTCAGCTCCTCCAGCTCCTGGCGGATACCGTTGTACTGCGCCTGGTTCGCCTTCAGCGAGCGAATCAGATCTTCGCCCAGAATCTCATCCATCTGCCGCTGCGATGTCTTTCGTGCGCGCGTGTAATAGCTCCGGAAGGCGGAGTCGATCCGCTGCAGCCGGACCCGTTCGATCGTCCGGTTCGTGCCGGCCTGGTTGAGGAGCAACAGGAACTGGTTACGCTGCGCGTCGGCTTTCGCCAGCATTGCGCGATCCCTGGCGTCCACCGCGTCCTTCAGCTCGCGTTGGATCCCAGCCAGCGTCTCCTCCAGTTGGTCGCTCGCCTCATAGGCGGGGAAATAGCCGCTCTCGATGTCACCCAGCAACTTGCCGTTGCGGCCGCCCACGGTCAACAGGACGAGCAGAACGAGAATGAAGCCCAGCGCCGCCAGCGCCGGCATGAGAGCCAACTTGTGCAGGAACTTCAATCCTCGAGCCACGTGCCGTCCCTCCTCCGGGGTCGCGCTCCCGCCGCCGGTATTCCGCGGGGCGCTCAAGACACCTTCTCCTCGCTCGCCGCCGGCTCCTCGCCCTCGTCGAGCAGCAGGACCCGGTCGACGTCCAACAAGATGGCGAGGCCATCCTCCAGGCGATAGACGCCGAGGATGAAAGCGGACCGATTCGTCATCACTTCGGCCGGGGGCGGCGATTTGGCGCTCGGCAGAAGCTTGACCACGTGCCGCGCAGCGTCTACGAGGAGGCCGAGCGAGCGTCCGCGCGAGGAGACGACGCAGACGCGGCTGCGCGCGTCGATCGGCGCCGGCTCATAGCCGAGGCGCACCCGCAGGTCCACCACCGTCAACACGCGGCCGCGCTGCTGGGTGATCCCGCGCACCGGCGCCGGCGCGTAGGGCAGACGGGTGATGCCGCCCACCCTCAGCACCTCCTCGACGCTGGTCACGGGGAGGGCGTAGATCTCGCCGGCCACTTCCACCGTGACCCAGATCTCCGGCTGCTCCGGCGGCGCCTCCGGCTGGGCCGAGACACGGGCGGCCAAGCGGTCCGCCAGCTCATAGAGGCGCTGTGGGCCGGCGATCACCGCTTGGGGCGCCTCGGGCGCCTCCGGCGCTTCCGGCGCCGCGGCACCTCCCTCCCAGAGCCTCAGGATCTCCTCCGAGAGCCCTGCCTCCGGCAGGCGCACCGGGGCTTTCACGCGCGCCACCTTCTCCTTCCGCCGCGTCACGCCGTTCTCCCCCCCGTCGGCCCCGCCGCCGGACCGGCCGCGAAGGGCGACAGCTCCATCAGCCCCGCCGCGTCGAGGATGAGCACCGGTTTGCCGTCGCCGAGGATGGTGGTGCCCGCGACTCCCGGGTGGTCGCCGGCGATCTCGTCGAGCCCCCGGACCACCACCTCACGGATGCCCTGGATCTGGTCGACCGCGATGGCCCGGCAATCGCCCCGGAGCTCGATCACCACCGCGCGCCCGACGCGGCGGCGGACCGCCGAGGTGCCGAAGCAGTGGCCCAGGTCCACCAGCGGAATGAGAACGCCGCGCCAGGACAGGACCAGCGCGCCGTTGATCTCGTTGACCTTGGCGGGCGTCAGCTCGACGCTCTCGGCGACGGAAAAGAGCGGCAGGACGTAGTCCTCCCCGTCGCTCCTCAGCAGCAGCACCCGGGTAATGGAAACGGCGAGCGGCAGACGCAGCCGGAACAGGGTGCCCACGCCCTCCTCGGAAAAGATCTCCACCCGGCCGCCGCGCCGGGAGACCGCCTCCTGGACGGCCGTGAGACCCACTCCCCTGCCGGCGCTCAGGTCGGCGCTGGAGAGCGTCGAGAACCCGGGAAGAAAGAGGAGGGACAGCGGGTCTTCGCCGGCGGCCAGATCCCTGCCGCGGCGCGCCGCCTCGGCCACGACCGCGTCCTTGCGGATGCCGCGGCCGTCGTCCAGGACGTCGATCCGCAATTCGCGGGAATCCGCCTCGGCGGAGAGACGGACGAGGCCCTCGCCCTTGCCCGCCTGGCGGCGCTCCCCGGGGGTCTCCAGCCCATGGATGACCGCGTTGCGGACCAGATGGCCCAGAACCTCGCTCGCCATCTCGAGCAAAGCCTTGTCGAGCGGCGTGTCGCCACCCCGGGTCTCGAAGCGCGCGATCTTTCCCGAGCGGGCGCTCTCGTCGTGGACGATCCTGGCAAGGGAACGGAACAGCGTCCGCAGCGGCACCATGCGCAGGCCCATGACCCCCTCGCGCAGCCGGTCGAGGGTGCCGGCGAGCAGGTCGCTCGCCCTGCGCACGGCCTGCAGTCCTTCCAGACGTCGACCCGCCGCGCCCAGCTCCGCCCGGTGCCGCTCGAGGGAATCGGACAGGTGATTGCGATGGATCACCACCTCTCCCAGGAGGTCTACCAGGCCGTCGAGGGCGGAGAAGGAGACCCGCAGGCTGGCGTGACGATCGATGGCCTTGCCGTCCGGCTCGGCCTCCCCGCCGCGACCTTCCGCCGACCGCTGCAGCAGCCGCCGGAAGCGGTCCACGCCCTCCAGCAGCCGGCCGGTTTCGGGAGAGGCGGGAGCGAGGGACTCGGCGAGGTCCTCGAGCTGGTGAGCGAGCGACTGCAGCTCCACGAGCCCCACGATCCCGGAGTTGCCTTTCAGCGTATGGAGCTGGAGCTTGATCTCCGCCACGGCGCCGGCATCGAGATCGCCCTCGGCGGCCGCCAGCAGCAGGTCCTCCAACCGCCCGAGGCGCTCCTGCGTCTCGAGCTGGAACTCGGCGAGCAGGCTGCGGAGGACCTCGCTGGACATCACGGCCTCGAGCCGGGCAGGCGAACCCTCAAGGTACGACCCTGACGACCTTGACGCCCGAGCCGAGAGCGGTGTCCATCGCGACGTAGCCGATCGCGCCCTTATGGGCGCGCACGTACGCGACGACTTCGGCGCTGGTGGCCTTTTCCGGCGGCGGCACCTCGTGTCCGGAAAAGATCATCTTCTGCCAGTACGCCTTGACCGCCACGGTGCTCTTGTCGTGGATCTGCCGCGAGAAGCTCTCCCGGACCGGGGACTGGTCCTCGAGATCGACCGGCGACGCCGCCTCGCCATGCCCCCAGCGAGACCGCTTCTTCATGAAAATATCGGACAGTTCCTGAGCGCGCAGCGAGGCCACCGGATTGGAGGCGTTGACGATCACCCGGAACGGCTCGGCGGCGGCTGAAGGGCGCACGTCGAAGAAAAGGCAGGCCAGGGCCAGCAGGAGCGGCAGCGCCATCAGCTCGCGGAAGTGAGTTGCTTTTCTTCGGTTTTTATATCGCAATCTCACGACGACTCCCCGAAGCCGGTGAGCCCCGGCCACCACTCATCGAAGGACAGAAAGGTCACCGGAGTATCCATCTTCTCCCGTGGTCCGTCAAGCGGATCGCAGAGCCACGGCATTTTCTTCTTAATGAATAGAGTCGAAGAAACGCGACCAGTGAACCGCTGCGGCGACGGGCGGAGCCACCGGCGAGCGTCGCGGCGCCGCCGGCTCAAGGGCAGGTCGGAAACGCGTTCTTGTCGGTCGTCGCGGCGGCGGGCCGGCCGCGCGCGCCGGCGAGGCCGGGAAAAGCCAGCAGGAGGAGGGCGAGCCGGCGGTATTTCATTCGGAACAGATCGGCCTCGCGCCCATGCCGGACGCGAGCCGTCACCAGATACCGCACCGAGACATCTTACCAGCCCGGCGCGATCAGAAAACCCGTGACCCAATTCTCATTCGGCCGGTGGAAGGGCTTCGCATAGTAGAACTCCAGCACGGCGAAGCCGCCGAGCAGGATCCTGGCCGAGACGCCGGCGCTGACCACCGGCACCCGATCGATCGTGTCGGTGTCGAAGCGCAGCTCGGGCGTCGTGTCCTTCGTCCAGGCGGCTCCCGCGTCGACGAACAGCGCCAGGTCCGTGGGCAGGAACGGCGCCCGGAGCAGACCGTAGCCCTCGACGCCCAGCAGCGGCACCCGCAGCTCCAGGTTGGCCACGGCGACCCGGCTGCCCACCAAACGGTCGAACTCGGGACAGGCGGTGGTGTTGCCCGGAACGGCAGTGCACTCCGAAAGCCCGATGTCTCCCAGCTCGTAGCCGCGCACCAGCGTCGGCCTTCCCACGTAGAGCAACGACAGGCGCTCGCTCTCGCCGTCGCGGCCATAGCGCCCGAAATGGAGGCCGCGCATCGCCAGGGTCACCGGCCGGAGGAAGAAATAGCGGCGGAAGTCCGCAGTGACCGACTGGAACTCGAGGTCGCCGTAGGTCGGCGCCACTTCCAGCCGGTATCGCCGGCCCCGCACCGGCGCGGTGAAGCCGAAGTAGCTGCTGTCGCCCACGAACGCCAGCGAGCCCTGGTAGAGCTGCAAGGAGTCTGGAGCCCCCAGGTCGTCGGTATCGCGGTCGATCACGCTGTCGCCGACCACGATCACCCGCTCGATCTCGTTCTCGAAACCGATGCGGGTGACGCCCGCCGACGCCTCCAGGCGGCGGGTGGTGGAGAACGGATACTGGCTGATGAACTCCGCCCGGTCCTCGGTGATGGTCTGCCGGAGCTGCTCGATGACGAGCGCCTGCACCGGCGTGCCGTCGACGTCCACGACCTGGTTGCTCACGGTGGTGAACGCCGAGATGTAGGGCAGGTGGCTCGCTGCGCCGCCCCATTGCAGGCGCCGGGCCAGGCTCAGGAAGTAGCCTTGGAAGCCGAACTGGTCCAAGGTCCCCGTCTCGCCCTGGACGGCGAAGCCGATCTCCCGCTGGCCGAGCTCGTCGCTGAAGATCGCCGCCACGTCGCCGCCGACGCCGGTACCATAGGTGGTGCTGTAGCCCACGCCGACGCTCGGCCCGATCCAGTCGAGCTTGAAGCCGGGACGGTACCGCTGCAGGGTCGGTTCCTCGCCACCCGGCAGCTCGGGGAGGGAGCGGTCCCGCAGGTACTCCGCCACCAGGCTGCGCGTCGGCGCCTGCTGCGGCGGCAGCAGGGCCGCCCGCGCCTCCGCCGCCTCGTCGCGGGCCGCGATCACCGGCTCGCCCCGTGCCGCCTCGCGGTCCAGGACATGAACCTCGAAACGGTCATCGTTGAAGACCGAAATCAGAACCTCGCCGGTGCGCTGCGATACCGACAGAGCCGGCGACAGCCGGGTGATGCCGGCGACGCCGGTGGCCGCGCGGGTGATGCGGAACAGCTCGCCGCCGCCGAGCGACAGCCGGTAGAGATCGCTGACGCCGGCGCGATCGGAGAGGAAGTAGAGGTCCTGGCCGCCCGGGCCGAAGCGGGGGTTGACCTGGGTCGAGCCCGCCATGGGCGCCACGATTTGGCGGCTCTGGCCGCCCGCCACGTCCATCAGCCAGATGCCCACGTCGCTGTAATCCCGTTGGGCCGGATCGCCGCCCGTGCCGCGATCGGAGACGTAGACCAGGCTGCGGCCGTCCGGCGACCATTCGGGCTGCAGCTCGACGTAAGGATCGTTCGTCAGCCGCCGCGTGCGGCCGCCGTTGAGGTCCACGAGGTAGAGGTCCGTCCAGCCGCCCGCCGAGCCGGCGAGGGCGATGGAAAGGCCGTCCGGCGACCAGGCCGGATTCCAGAGCTGCCCCGCCTCGGGAATGCCGATCTGCCGCTCGATGCGGCGGGATTTCACGTCGAGGATGGCGAGCTCGTTGTCGCCGCGCGTCTGCACCACCAGGGCGAACTTCGCGCCGTCGGGCGACCAGGCACCGGCCGAGTCGAGGAAGCGCAGCGAGTCGAGGTGCGGGTCGGAATCCGCCGAGAACAGCCGCCCCTTGATCTCCCCCGTTTTGGCGTCCGCCAGGTAGAGATCGAAGGTGAAGAGGCTGCGGGTCGAGAAGACGGCGAACTGGGTGCCGTCGGGGCTCAGCACCGGCGAAACGTAGGTGTCGATCGTCTTTTCCTCGCGCGGCAGCAGCTTGCGGCCGAGGGCCGACGGCGCCTGGCGGGTCTCGATCACCGGCCCGTAGGCCTCGCGGATGGCTGCTTTCCAGTCCTCGGAAAACTGCTCGAGGTCGGAAGCCAGCACCTCCTGGAGGGCGCCCTCGACGCCTACGCGCGCGCCGCGGACGAACAGCCGGCCGACCGAGGCGTCCCCCCAGCGGCCGCCGACGTACGCCCAGAAGGCGTGGCCCCAGCGGTAGGGGAAGTAGCGCGGATCCCGCGACAGCTTCTCCAGGTCCGGCAGCGCGTCGCGGGCGAGCGCATCGCGCAGGTACATCGCCGTCTGGGGAGCGAAACGTCCGAGGGACAGGTACTCCGCCAGGCCCTCGATGAACCACAGCGGCAGGTTCACCGGGGCCGACCGGGTCGTCGTCTCCGGCTGGCCGGTCCTGCGTTCCTGCAGGATGTCGTACTGGAAGACGTGCACCAGCTCGTGCCCGAGGACGTGATCGGTATCCTCGAAGTTGCCGGTGAAGGGCAGGACCACGCGGGTCCGCAACCCTTCGGTGAAACCGCCGGTCCCCTCGCCGATCAGGCCCCGCGTCACCGTCGTCTGCTGGAAGTCGGCCTGATCGGCGTAGAGGATGATGGATTTCCGCTCCGTGAACTCACGGCCGAAGACGGACGACAGGCGGTCGTACCAGCGCTCGGCCATGCGGGCGGCTTCCCGTACGGCGGGCTCCTCCTCGGGATAGAAGTGGATGTCGAAGTGCTCCGTCTTGAGCACCCGCCAGTCGAAACGCTCGTAGACGACCTTGTTGCGTCCGAAATACTGGGCAGCGGCGTCTCCCGGCAGGAAGGTCAGCGAGGCGAGGGCGACGGCGAGCCGGAGCGCCGTCCGAGGGAGAAGGAGAGGACGGGCCATGGGACCTCCTTGGAGATGGGGAGGGCGGGCCTGCGCAACGCGACCGCCAAGGCACCGGAGACCTCCCGACCTCCCGGCATTCAAAACCGGTGCCTCAGGTCTCGTCCATACTAATCTGAAGACGCGCCCGGGATTGAAATTTCGGGCGAGGGCTGCGCTCCCTTTCTCGCCAACAGACGCTTTGCCGCCAGCCGCGCGTGGTCCAGCTCGGCCAGCGCCCACAGCTTCAACCCCTTGGCAACCATGCGGAAGGGAGCGAGCCTGAGATCGAAGAGCGCCTTCACCCGCCGGCCGTCGTTGCGCCTCCCCGCTTCACCGGCGGCCCGGCGGGCCAGCGCGATCGCCTTGAAGCGGCGATTGTAGATCCGCATCAGGTGGTAGCTGAAGAAGGCAGGCTTGGGACCCAGGACCGGCATCCAGTGGAACCTGCCGAACAGGCGATACGCCGGAATGACCACGAAGATGTAGTACTGCGCCGTCTCGATGAGGAACGAGGCCGAGAGCAGGTCGTGCTCCCCCATATAGAAGTACTTGTCCTTGTATACCGCCTGGAAGAAGCGGTGGTAGGAGCGGATGAAGGTCTCGTTGTGCTCGGCGATGCGCGCCGCGACGTCCTCCCCCGCCGTCTGCGCCTTGACGATCTCCACCGTCGCCTCGACCGAGAAGGAGGCATGGTCCAGCCCCGGCGAGTAGTAGGGATCGATAAACGCCGCCGCGTCCCCCATCAGCGCCCAGCCGTCTCCCATGTATTGGCGGGTGGAATAGGCCAGGTTGGAGTAGGTCCGCAGGTCGTCCGGCTTCATCCGAGCGCCCGCCAGCAGCTCGGCCGCCGGCGGAATGGCGTGCAGAAACCGCAGGTACTCGCTCGCCAGATTCTCGCCCCGGTCGAGATGGACAAGCCGCATGTCGAAGACGATCCCGACGCTGGTCTCGCCGTTGCCCAGGGGGATGAACCACACCCAGTAGCCGAAACCCAGGTAATGGTTGGTGGCCAGGCGGCGAGAGGAGACGTTGCCGCGGGAGAAGGAGAGCGGACCGCGGGCGGCCACGTCGTCGAGGTGGCGTACCCCCTCCCAGCGGCACCAGATCGCCGCCGTCGGATGTTCGCGGTTGCGCTCGATCAGCCCCAGGCGCTTGCCGAGGAAGGTGGCGCGGCCCGTGGCGTCGAGCACCCAACGGCAGCCGACGGTCTCCGTCTCTCCGTTGCGTTCGAAGGTGACGCGGTGGTCGAACGTCCCCAGCTCGACCTCCCGCACCCGCACCGGCCGCAGGAGCTCGGCGCCCTCGGCCACCGCGGTCGCCAGCAGGTGCTCGTCGAGAGTGTCGCGGCGAAGCTGGAAAGACGGCACGGTGCTGCGCTGGAAGGCCCCGGCCTCGCTCGCCTCGGCGTGGCACCCCACCTTCTCGTTGTGGAACCAGTAGCGAAACCCCTCCTTGGGCAGGTGCTCGTTCTCGAGATGCTGCCACATCGCCAGACGCCGGGTGAGGAACATCCCCGACATCTCGGTCGTCGCCTCCCCCACCTTGGCATCGAAGGCGGTCGCCCGATCGACGATCAGGACGGAGAGGTCCGGCCGGTCCCGCCGCAGCAGGATCGCCGCCGAGGCGCCGCTGAAGGCGCCGCCGAGGATGACGATGTCGTAGTGCTTCATGGCGAAGAGTGTAGCAGTCCAGGCTGCCCTTCGAAGCCCCACCCCCTGTCCCCCTCTTCCTGACGGGCCTCATCCTTACCAACATCTTGGGCCGCTGGACACAGACAATGGGTCACCCTGGGCGACCCAACGAGATCCGGTGCTATGCTTTCAGTCGAGCATGGAGGGAGTGATGAAGCCTGTGATCAGGGATCTTACTCTCAAACGATTCCGAGGATTCGCTTCGGAGCGGTTGGAAGCTCGACAACCCAACGTTTCTGGTGGGACAGAATGGCGCAGGGAAGAGCACCTTGGTGGCGGCGCTCTCTTTTATCGCCGAAGCCATGACCTCCCCCTTGCCGATCGTCGTGGCCCGCAGGGGGGGAATCCAGGCGCTCTGCCACCAGACTCCGAGCCCGGATACTCCCGGCTTTGGCCTCGCAGTGACGCTCGAGTTCCCTGGAGAAGAGTCATCGGCAGCTCATTACGCCTTCGAGGTCGAAGCCCTCCCCCAGAGAGGGTTCCGGGTCAGGCGGGAACGATGCAGCCTCATCGGTCGTAACGGTGAGCTCTCCTATTTCGATCGCGGCGAGGACGTTACGCACGGGACCCTCATCGCCACCAGCTTCAGAGGTGTGCCGCCTCTGGTGGACCCGGACTCTCTGGGTCTTCCTCTGATTGGAGGCCACAAGGCCTTTGCGCCAATTGTCCGCGCACTCTCGGCGATGCGAGCGTATTCGATCGAACCCGGGAAACTCCGTGAGATGCAGGATCCAAACGGAGCGCTGAATCTCAAGCTTGATGGCAGCAACGCCGCTAGCATTCTCTCTTCGATGATCCGCGAGTCCCCCCGGGATTTCGAGGAGATCAACGAGCTCCTGACAACGTTGCTCCCCCAAAAGGCCCGGGTCCGCCCAATCGAAGTTGGAAACAAGCTCTGGCTGGAATTCATCGAGGAATGGGAGGGCGATCAGAGAATCACCTTGGATCCCTCCGGCATGTCCGACGGGACCCTCCGTACTCTGGGCCTGCTGATCGCAGCTTTTCAGAGGCCAATCCCTACCTTGATCGTGTTCGAAGAGCCGGAAGCTACGATTCATCCGGGCGCACTGGGTACCATTCTCGACGCGATCAAGATCGCCAGCTATAGATCCCAAGCCGTGGTGACGACCCATAGTCCGGAGCTGTTGGACTCGGCGGACTGGATTGAGGATCGCCATCTTCGAGTCGTGTACCGGCAAGACGGTGTCAGTCATGTGGCTACCCTCGGGAGAGCGTCACGCGAGGCTCTCCAGGAACATTTGATGGGTGCCGGAGAGATGCTGCGCTCGAATCTCCTTGACACGCCTCTATTGAAGGATGGCGCTGCGGAAGTCAGCCTCTTCGAGCCTCTCACTTGAAAATCCAGATCCTTGTCGAAGGACAAGGCGACGAAGCCGCCGTACCCGTGTTGCTCCGTCGCCTGCAGAAAGAATGCGGGGCGTTCGGCTTGAGTTTCGGCCACCCGGTTCGACGGCATCGCTCAGAATTGATCAACGAGGAGTCCGTAGGCAGAGCGATTCGAGTGGCCTTGCGGCGGGAGGAGGGATGTGCCGGCATCCTGTTGATCTTCGATGGGGACAAGGATTGTCCGCGTGAGCTGGCGCCCAGGGTCCAAGGATGGGCGCGGGCAGAAGCCGGGAGGATTCCCTGTGAGGTGGTTATCACGTATCGGGAATACGAGGCCTGGTTTCTGGCTTCTCTCGAGTCCCTGCGTGGACACCATGGAATTCCTCACGATGCCCTTTCCTATTCCGACCCCGAATCGATGCGGGGCGCCAAAGCCAGACTGACGTCCGCGATGGTGGGCGAGCGATCCTACTCGGAAACCAAAGACCAACCCGCCTTCAGCGCCCTCTTCGACCTCGCCGCCGCCTACCGGGGCTGCCGCTCTTTCCGCAGAATGGTTCACGCTTTCGGGCTCCTCGCCTCGGCCGCCGGTGAGGAGATCGGGGAATGGCCGCCACCGTCCTGGCGGTTGCGGGAATGACGCACCTGGGGCACAATACGGACCTGCCACGATGCCGCGCCGCCGCCCGTCCTCCCAGCCCCCATCCCCTTCATGACCTGACCGACAGGGAGACAACTTGACTCGCAGAATGCTGATCAACGCGCAGCGTCCGGAGGAGTTGCGCATCGCCATCATCCAGGGCAACGTCCTGGAAAACTACAAGGTCGACGTCGCGGAGTCCGGCCTCACCCGCGGCAACATCTACCGCGGCATCATCGCCAGCATCCAGCCCAGTCTGAACGCCGCCTTCATCGATTACGGCGTCGAGCGGCACGGTTTCCTGGCGATCCAGGACGTGGTACCCGAGGCGTTCTACCGCCGGCCGTCCAGCTCCCACCCCCGTATCGAGGAGGTCCTGGAGAAGGGCAAGCCGATCGTCGTGCAGGTGGTCAAAGACCCCATGGGACAGAAAGGGTCGGCGCTCACCACCAGCCTGTCGCTCGCCGGCCGCTACCTCGTGCTGACCCCCTTCGACGACACCCGCGGCGTGTCGCGCAAGGTGGAGGACGAGGAGACCCGCAAGAAGCTCAAGGCGTTGGCCGGCAGCCTCGACCTGCCGGCGGGGTGCGGCGTCATCCTCCGCACCAACGCCCTCGGCCAGACCAAGACCACCCTCACGCGCGACCTGGCGGCTCTGCTGCGGCTGTGGAAGCGGGTCCAGGCCGCCGCGATCCAGGGCAAAGGCACCCGGCTCCTCTACACCGATCAGGACCTCATCCTCCAAGCGCTGCGGGACTACCTGGACAGCAGCATCGCCGAGGTGCTGGTCGACGACGACGAGGCGTTCCGCAAGGCGGAAGCCTACCTTCGGGCCTTCCTGCCGCGCTCGAAAACCCGCCTGGTGCGCTACTCCGACCGCCTTCCCCTCTTCAGCCGCTACGACCTCGAGCCGCAGATCGACCGCATCTACGAGCGGCGGGTGGACCTGCCCAGCGGCGGCTCGATCGTCATCGACGCCACCGAGGCGCTGACCGCGATCGACGTCAACTCCGGCCGCTCGACGCGCGCCGCGACCCAGGAGGAGACGGCGGTCAACACCAACCTGGAAGCGGCCGCCGAGGTGGCCCGCCAGCTCCGCCTGCGCGACATCGGCGGCATCGTGGTGGTGGACTTCATCGACATGCGCGCGGCGAAGAACCAGCGCCGGGTGGAGAAAGCCGTCAAGGACGCGCTCAAGGACGACAAGGCCCGCACCACGGTAGGCCGGATCTCCGCCAACGGACTGCTCGAGATCAACCGCCAGCGCATCCAGCAGGCCCTCCAGCTCCGCACGCACCGGCCCTGCCCCACCTGCAACGGCGTCGGCAGCCTGGCGAGCGAGGAGATGGTGAGCCTCTCCATCCTGCGCCGCATCGAAGCTCGCGCCGCCACCGGCTCGATCCAGGGCGCCCGCATCAGCCTCCATCCCGAGCTGGCGGACGCCCTCCAGAATCACTACCGCCGCGAGCTCGCCGATATCGAGGAAGAGTTCGACATCAAGATCGAGATCATCGCCGCCGCCGGCCTTCACCGCCCCGAGGAACGGATCGATTGGCAGAAGCGCGAGAGGCCCGTGCGTCCGCCGAAGCAGGCGAAACCGGCCCCGATCATCCTGGAAGCGTGGGATCTGGCATTGCCCGAAGCCGAGGACGAGGAGGACGAGGAGACCGCCGCGGCAGCGGACCGCGAGGAAGAGCCCGGCGCCGCCGAGGAGGCCGCGCAGAAGCGGCGCCGCCGGCGCCGCGGCGGGCGCAAGCGCAAGAAGAAGACGGCCGGAGGCGCCAACGGCGACGGGCCCGCGGCGGAGGACGTTGCTGCCGCCACAGAAACCGCGGAGCCGTTCGAGGAAGGGGACGAGGACGAAGGGCCGAACGAGGGCGAAGAGAAAGCCCCGGAGGCCGGCGCAGACGGCGAGGGCGGCAACGGAGCTGGACACGGCAGGCGGCGACGGCGGCGACGGCGGCGGAAGTGACAGTCACCGATCCCTAAGACGTCTTGAATCAGATCGGAGCCCGCGCCGTCCGGGCCCCTCACCTCCCCGGCCCTCCTCTCCCACCTCACACCCGCCCCTCCGGGAGAGGAGGGAGACTGCTACAAGAACTGCTTTTCAGCTCCCCTCTCTCCCGGAGGGGCGGGTGTGAGGCGGGAGAGAGGGGCCGGGGGAGTGAGGGGCCCGAGGCGGCGGATCGCCCCCGCTCATCGAACACCGCTCGACGTCAGGGCTGACGCGCCACCGCGTATCCATGCAATCATGGATCAGGCGGAAAGGAGCTTGAGATGTTCGACCGCATCACCTTCGACCCGAAAGTCGACGAGATTCGGGAGGAGTATCCTGATCTCGAGCCGGAAGACATTCGGCAGGCGCTGCAGTACGCAGCCGCCTAACCAAAGGACCGCTAGCGGTAAAAAACCGGAAACCCTGCCGGATCCGTCTCCCGCATGATCTCGTACACCGCATCGAAGACCGACTCGCGGCTCGGCTTCGAGAAGTAGTCGCCATCCGAGCCGTAGGAGGGCCGGTGCTCTTTGCCAGCAAGGGTCCGCGGCGCCGCGTCGAGCCAGGCGAAGCCGCCCTGCACCTCCAGGACCTGCTGCATCATGTAGGCGCTGGCCCCGCCGGGCACGTCCTCGTCCAGGAAGAGAACCCGGTTCGTCTTGCGCAGCGACTCCACGACCTTGCCGCCGAGGTCGAACGGCAGCAGGGTCTGGACGTCGACCACCTCCGTCTCGATCCCCATCTCGGCCAGCTTCTGCGCCGCGTCGAGCGCGATGCGGCAGCAGGCGCCGTAGGTGACGACGGTGACGTGGCTCCCTTCGCGAATCACCTCCGGCACGCCCAGCGGCACCCGCAGCTCGCCGACGTTCACCGGCAGCTTCTCCTTCAGGCGATAGCCGTTCAACACCTCCACCACCAGCCCCGGATCGTCCCCCTCCAAGAGGGTGTTGTAGAAGCCGGCGGCCTGGGTCATGTTGCGCGGCACGCAGAAGTAGATCCCCCGCACCAGGTTGAGGATGCCCGCCATCGGCGAGCCCGAGTGCCAGATGCCCTCCAGCCGGTGGCCCCGCGTGCGCACGATCACCGGCGCCTTCTGCCGCCCCTTGCTGCGCCAGCGCAGGGTGGCGAGATCGTCCGAAAGGATCTGCAGGCCGTATAGGACGTAATCGAGATACTGGATCTCGGCGATGGGTTTCAAACCGCGTAGCGCCATGCCGATCGCCTGGCCCATGATGGTGGTCTCGCGGATGCCGGTGTCGGTAACCCGCAGGGGGCCGTACTTCGCCTGCAGTCCCGCGAAACCCTGGTTGACGTCGCCGATCTTGCCGACGTCCTCGCCGATGGCGATGAGGTTGGGAAAACGGGAGAGCGCCGCGTCGAAGCAGGCGTTGAGCACCTCGAAGCCGTTGAGCACCGGCGAGTCCGGCAGATAGACGGCCGGCACCGGCTCGACCTTCAGGGCCGCCTGCGGCGTGTCGCTGTAGAGGTGGGAGTTGTAGCGGTCCTCGTTGAGTTGCTCCTGCTGCCGCTTCCAGGCCACCAGCCGGCGAGCGGCCGGCGCCTCCTCCCCCACCGTGGCGACGAGAGCGCCGTGGACGGCGGCCAGAATGTCGCGGCGCAGCGCCATCGGCTGGCGCTCCAGGTCCTCGCGGATCTGCCGCACCTCCTCGCCCGCCTCGCCCGTAGATGCCTCGCGGGCGAGCCATCCAGCAACGCCAGGGCCGTCCGCTTCTCCTCGTCGATGGGAGCGCGGAAGTCCTCCCAGGCCCGGCGCTGCGCCGCGCGGACGAGCGCTGAATCCTCCGCCTCGGCGGCGTCGAGCTCGCCGGCGGCGGCGATGCCCTGCTCGGTCATCCACTGGCGCATCTTGCGGATGGGATCGAGCTCGGCCTCCCAGTCCAGCCGCTCGCGCGACTTGTAGCGCTCGTGGCTGCCCGAGGTGGAGTGGCCCTGCGGCTGCGTCATCTCGGTGACGTGGACGATGGCCGGCACGTGCTCGCGGCGTACGATCTGCACGGCCGAGAGGTAGGTCTCGCAGAGGCCCGGATAATCCCAGCCTTTGACGGTATAGAGGTCATATCCATGAGAGTCGTCCGGCGTCCGCCGGAAGCCGGAGAGGATGGCCGAGAGGTCACCCTTGGTGATCTGGTGCTCGTTGGGGACGGAAATGCCGTAACCGTCGTCCCAGATCGACAGCAGCATCGGCGACCGCAGCACGCCGACGGCGTTGACCGCCTCCCAGAACATCCCCTCGGCGCAGCTCGCGTTGCCGATGGTGCCGAAAGCCACCTCCTCGCCGTTGCGGGAAAACGGCGCGCTCATCGACCGGAGCTCCGGCAGCTCGCGGAAGAGGCGCGAAGCGTAGGCGAGACCCACCAGGCGCGGCATCTGCGAGCCGGTGGGCGAAACGTCGGCAACGACGTTGATCAGGTCTGCGAGGTGCTTGAAACCGCCGTCCGCCTCCAGCATGCAGGTCGAGAAATGGGCCGTCATGGAGCGGCCGGCCGAGCAGGGCTCGCGCTCGACGTCGGCATCGGCGTAGAGCTGGGCGAAGAACTGCTCCACGGTGAGCAGTCCCAGGGCCATCATCAGCGTCTGGTCGCGGTAGTAGCCGGAGCGGAAATCCCCCGGCCGGAAGGCGCGCGCGAGCGCCACCTGCGCCACCTCCTTGCCGTCGCCGAAGATGCCGAACTTGGCCTTGCCGGTGAAGACCTCCTTGCGCCCGATCAGGCTCGCCTGGCGGCTCTGAAACGCGATGCGGTAATCGCGAAGGATGCTCTCCTTGGTGAACTGCGAGCCGCCGCCGGTGAGCGCGGACGAGGCGTCCCGATCGGTGAGGGGAAGAGACATAGGCGGAATGCTAGCACGCGGGGATCTGACGTCGCTGCCGCCGGACTCAACGGTAGTGGTTCAGTTTGCTCGTGGACTACCCCGGTTCTGCCCTCCGAAGCCTCACCCCCCGGCCCCCTCTCCCTGACGGGAGAGGGGGAGAAAAGCAAGAAAGACAGGTGTGTTTTCTCCCCCTCTCCCGTCAGGGAGAGGGGGCCGGGGGGTGAGGCTTCGGAGGGCACGCCGCCGCATCGGGCGACCCATGGTACGATCCGCACTCCATTCCGCTCATTCCATGAGCATTTTGAAACAGATCGAGGAGGAAGATGACCGACAAGCAACGAGGTCCGGCTTTCGGCGCCCTCGCGCTCCTGGTCGGCTTCACCGTTCTCGGCTGCGCCAGCGCTCCTCCACCGTCCCCCGCCGCGGCGCCGCAGAAGGACATGGCGAAAGAGGCGCCCGCGCCCAAGGCTGAAGGTCCGATGAGCGAGCCCGAGGTCCGGAAGGCCGGCGAGGCGGCCTACGCCTCGACCTACCGGCCTCTCCCCTCCCAGCCCGTCCTGCTCACCAACGCCACCATCCTCACCGCCGCCGGCGACCGCATCGAGCGCGGCTCCGTGCTGATGCGCGACGGCAAGATCGCCGCCGTCGGCGCGTCGCTGGAGCCCCCCGCGGACGCCACCGTCGTGGACGGCACCGGCAAGTGGGTGACTCCGGGCGTCATCGACGCGCACTCGCACCTGGGCCTCTATGCCTCCCCCGAGGTGGCCGCCCATGAGGACGGCAACGAGTCGACCGATCCGAACACCGCCGAGGTGTGGGCCGAGCACTCCGTCTGGCCGCAGGATCCCCAGTTCCCTCTGGCCCTGGCCGGCGGCGTGACCGCGATGCAGATCCTCCCCGGCTCGGCCAACCTCTTCGGCGGCCGCGGCGTCACCGTGAAGAACGTGCCCGCCCGGGGCGTCGACGCGATGAAGTTCCCCGGCGCCCCCTATGGCCTCAAGATGGCCTGCGGCGAGAATCCCAAGCGGCTCTATGGCGGCCGCAACCGCGCGCCGTCCACCCGCATGGGCAACGTCGCCGGCTACCGCGCGGCATGGATCAAGGCGCAGAAGTACCGCCGCGACTGGGAGGAGCACGAGCGGCGGAAGAAGCGCGGCGAGACCGCGGCGGAGAGCCCCGCCAGCAGCCGCACACCCGAACGCGACCTCGAGCTGGAGACCCTGGCCGGGGTGCTCGCCGGTGACATCCTGGTGCAGAACCATTGCTACCGCGCCGACGAGATGCTCACCATGATCGACATCGCCAAGGAGTTCGGCTACAAGGTCACCGCCTTCCACCACGCCGTCGAGGCCTACAAGATCGCCGACGTGTTGGCCGCCAACGGCATCTGCGCCGACATGTGGGCGGACTGGTGGGGCTTCAAGATGGAGGCCTTCGACGGCATCCGCGAAAACATCGCGCTGGTCGAGAAGGCCGGCGGCTGCGCCGTCGTCCACTCCGACTCCGCCCAGGGCATTCAACGGCTCAACCAGGAAGCCGCCAAGGCCATGGCGGCCGGCAACCGCATGGGCATGCAGCTCAAGGAGGAGAACGCCATCCGCTGGATCACCCTCAACCCCGCGAAGTCGCTGGGCATCGACCGGCAGACCGGTTCGCTCGAGCCGGGCAAGATGGCCGACGTGGTCGTCTGGAGCGGCAATCCGTTCAGCGTCTACAGCCATGCGGAAAAGGTTTACGTCGACGGCGCCCTGGTCTATGACCGCAACGACCCCGCCCGCCAGCCGGAGACGGACTTCGAGCTCGGGATACGGGATGCGGCGGAGGTGGAGCGATGAGCGACCACTCCCCACGTACGCGCCGCCACGGATCGCACCTCCGGTGCTGGCCCTCACTCCCCCGGCCCCTCTCTCCCAGCCTCCCCCCCATCCGACGGGAGAGAGGGGAGACTGTTTTAATTGGTTTTTTCAACTCCCTCCTCTCCCGGAAGGGCGGGAGTGCGGTGGGAGAGGAGGGCCGGGGTGGTGAGGGGCCGGGCGGGCGGCTCGCGGTGCTCCTCTCCATCCTTGCCCTCGTCCTGACCGCCGCGCCCGCCCGCGCCGAAACCGTCGCCATCACCGGCGCGACGATTCACACCCTCGGCCCGCAGGGAACGATCCAGAACGGCACCCTGGTCATCGAAAATGGAAAGATCCGCGCCGTCGGCGCCTCGGTGCCCGTGCCGGCCGGGACGCGCCGGATCATCGACGCCCGCGGCAAGGTGGTGACACCGGGGCTGTTCGACTCCTACACGCATCTCGGCGTCGTCGAGGTCGACGCCGTCCAAGCGAGCCGCGACGCCGCCGTCAAAGACGACCGCGTCACCGCCGCCTTCAACGTCGTCGACGCGTACAACCCGCGCTCGACGCTCATTCCCATCAACCGCATCGAGGGGCTGACCCGCGCCGTCGTCGGACCCCGGCCCGGCAACAGCCTCATCGCCGGCCAGATCGCCGTCGTCCATCTCGGGGGGCCCGGCGACTACCTGGTGCGCTCACCGGTCGCCATGTTCGCCGTGCTGGGCGAGCCCGGAGCCCGCCTCTCCGGCGGCTCGCGATCCGCGGCCATGCTGCGGCTGCGCGAGGCCCTGCAGGATGCCCTCGACTACGCCGCCAACCGCAAGGCTTTCGAGCAGGGAGACCGGCGCGAGTACGCCCTCTCCCGGCTCGACCTCGAAGCCCTCGTCCCGGTCGTCAAGGGCGAGCTGCCGCTCCTCCTCTCGGTGGACCGGGCGAGTGACATCGAGGCCGCGTTGCGGCTGGCGAAGGAGCTCGAGCTCGAGCTGATCCTGGCGGGCGTCGCCGAGGGTTGGAAAGTTGCCGGCCGGATCGCCGAGGCCAAGGTGCCGGTGATCGTCAATCCGATGAACAATCTCCCTGTCAGCTTCGAGACCCTGGGTGCGACGCTGGAGAACGCGGCCTGCCTCCACAAGGCGGGAGTGACGATCGCCTTCATGACCGGCGACGCCCACAACGCGCGCAACCTCAAACAGTCCGCCGGCAACGCCGTGGCCAACGGACTCCCCTGGGAGGCCGCCCTGGCAGCTATTACCACGGCCCCCGCCCGCATCTGGGGCATCGCCGATCGCTACGGTACCCTGGAGGCCGGAAAGGATGCGGACGTGGTGATCTGGGACGGCGATCCGCTCGAGCTGACCACCTTCGCCGATGCCGTCTTCATCCGCGGCGTCGAGGTGCCGATGACCAGCCGGCAGCTCGAGCTGCGGGACCGCTACAAGGATCTCGGCGGCCCGATGCCGCCGGCGTACGACAAGCCGTAGGCCCGGTCAGGGGCCCGCGAGGGGGGTCCCTGACCGCTGCTTCGCGCCTGCCTCAGCGAACAGCCTGAAGCTTGTGTAAGGCGGCAATCAAGGCGTCGATTTCCTCGCAGGTATTGTAGAAGGCCAATGAAGGCCGCACGGTACCGGTGACGCCGAACCGCCGCATGGTCGGTTGCGCGCAATGGTGCCCGGCGCGGACGGCGATCCCTTCCCGGTCGAGGAATCGGCCGACGTCTTCCGGAGGCTTATCTCTCAGCACGAACGACAGGACGCCCACCTTGTCCGACGCGGTACCGATCGCGCGCAGGCCGGGGACATGAGACAGGCCTTCACCGGCGTATTCGGTCAGCTCGCGTTCGTACCGGGAGATGAGCTCCAGCCCGATCCGGCTCACGTAGTCAATGGCCGCGCCCAGCCCAACGGCTGCGGCGATGGAGGGTGTGCCGGCCTCGAACTTCGCCGGAACGTCGTTGTACGTCGTCTCCTCGAAACTCACGTCGCGAATCATATTGCCCCCGCCCTGCCACGGAGGCATGGCGTCCAGCAGCTCTCTCCTGCCATACACCACGCCGATCCCCGTCGGGCCGAAGAGCTTGTGACTGGAAAAGACATAAAAATCAACGCCCAGCCTCTGCACGTCCACCTGCTGGTGGGCGACCGCCTGCGCGCCATCGACGAGCACACGCGCCCCATACCGGTGCGCCAGCTCGGTCATTTCCTGAACCGGCAGGACGGTCCCCAGGGCATTGGAGACCTGGCTCAAAGCCACCATCCGGGTGCGCGGCCCCAGCAGCCTGGCGTACTCCTCCATCAAGACCTCGCCCCGGTCGTTGATGGGCGCCACCCGCAAGACGGCCCCGACCTCCTGGGCCAACATCTGCCAGGGCACGATGTTCGAGTGATGTTCCAGCAGCGGCAGGACGATCTCGTCGCCGGCTTTGATGTATTTCCGGCCATAGGTCTGGGCCACCAGGTTGACCCCTTCCGTCGTGCCCCGCACGAAGATGATCTCGGTGGCGGAACTGGCGCCCAGAAAATGCCGCACCTTGTCTCGCGCGCCCTCATACGCCTCGGTAGCCCGCGCCGCCAGCGCATGCGCCCCACGATGGATATTGGAGTTATCGTGCTCATAGAAGCGCGCCAACGCGTCGATGACGCTTTGCGGTTTTTGCGTCGTGGCCGCATTGTCAAACCAGATGAGCTGTTTGCCATGGACGTTTTGATCGAGCGCGGGGAAGTCTTTGCGGATGCCATGGGCGTCAAACGGAGGGTCGGATATGGGCTGTACGTGAGGCGGATCAGGCACGAAATACAAGCGCGGCTGGCTGGCGCCGGAGGGTGCAGCCTGGGAAACCGGCGCAGACTGAGGGACGGCCTTCGGCATGAAGTAGAAGTCCGAGGACTCGAGCTGTCCCGGCGCCGAGGAGGCGGATAGACTTTGCCGCAGCAAAGCCTGGAGCTGGTCGTCGCCGTGAAAGAGGCCGGAGCCCGGCCATAACCCTTGAGCCTCTCCCGGCGGCCGCGGCCCGCCCATCCCCGCCGGAGCGGGCATGGCGCCGGCATGGGGCGATGGGGGTTGTACGGCAGGATCAGCGTGGCGTATGGCGCCGGCGGAGGTGTCGCCAACGGCGTGGTAGGCATCCCCCTCGTGGCGCGGTATGCTGGCCGGCCCCGCGACGTCGCTAAACAACCGATTGGTGATTTCCTCGACCAGGCGAGGATTCAGCCAATCACCTGTCCCCAAGGGTTGTTCATCGCTTGGCATGGACGGCCTCCCCTACTTGCGCTTGGTGTAGTCGTGGTAATCCCCCACCTCGACGTTCTCGAGCACCCCCAAGGCGTCGTTGGTCAGGACGGCGCAAGAGAAATACAAGGTCAGCAAATAGGAGGCGACGGCCTTTTGATTGATCGTCATCAAACGCACGGACAGGCTGGGGGATACCTCGCCGGGAATTCCCGGTTGATGCAGCCCGATCACGCCTTGTTCCTTCTCGCCTACCCGGACGAGCAGGATGTTGGTGGTGCCGGCCCCCTGGCGAGACAGCGAGCGCCCATTGATTTCCAGGCTGTCGCAAGGAATGAGCGGCACCCCTCGCCAGGTGATGAAGGGCGAACCGAACATCTGGATGGTCGGCGGGGGAACACCGCGCCAGGTGCATTCACGGCCGAAGGCGGCAATGGCTCTGGGGTGAGCGATGAAGAACGCCGGCTGCTTCCACACCAAGGAGAGGAGCTCGTCCAGATCATCGGGCGTCGGCGTACCGTACCGCGGTTGAATGCGCATGGACGGAGCCACCGCGGGCAGCAGGCCGAATTCCGGGTTATTGATCAGCTCCCACTCCTGGGTCTCTTTCATCCCCTCGATCGTCAGGCGCAACTGCTGCTCGAGTTGGTTGATGGGATCGTTGTAGAGGTCGGAAACGCGGGTGTGAAGCCGGATGATGGTTTGCACCACGCTCAGGGGGTACTCGCGCGGGTCCTCCGCATAGTCCGCGAAGGTCTCAGGCAGGTCGGGCTCGCCCTCGTGGCCCGATTTGATCTCGATGGCCTTCTCGCCGTACTCGTCGGTTCCAGCTGCAGGCGCGCTCGGAGCCCCGTCGCCTTCCTGCGACACCAATTTGGTGCGGTTGACCCGATAGGTGCCCGCCGTGACCGCAACCCACGGCAGCAGCTTGAGCAGCCACCGCGGAGTGATGGAGACCATCTGCGGTACGGTCTTGGTCGTAGTCGCCAGGCTTCGGGCCGTAGATACGTCGATACTCTGTTGCGTTTGGCTTTTGGCTTGCGCCTTTTTAGCTTGTGCCATTACTGTTTCCTCCCAGAGCACAGGGTCATCGTTGCCGGCCTAAAGGAATCTCTCGCACCCGCGGACGGCCTCGAAGAGCCGCCCTGAGCCGCGACGTCGAGGGCATCCGCCCTTCGGGGCTCCTCAGCGTCCCTGCCAGTCTGCTTCACGGCTTCACAGTGTATCGCAGAAATCTCGTGGAAACACAAATCCCGATTTCCGGCAGGAACGATGAGAAAGGGGTAAATATGGCTATGAGCACTACAGGGACGTCGCAACACCTGGGCGAGGCGGGCGGCCCGCGTCGGGGATTCCCGCGGTCCGCAGAACCCTCAGCGGCCTGCCGCGGTCGCCGGCGCTCTCTTGACGTAGAGCGACTCGTAGTGGGCCCGGCCTTCGCGGGTGCGATGAATGCGGCCGGCGACAGCCCAGCGGCGGAGGGTGGCGGCGACCGTCCGCGGATCGACCTTGCGGCGCAGCTTCGCGCCCCAGCGCTCGTGGACCTCCTTCGTCACCGCGGAAGGCCCGAAGACCTCATCCGCCGCCTTGCCTTCCAGGAGGCGGGCGATCACGCGACACTTCGGACCTGATTTCAAGGAACTGGCGCGATGTAGCCTGGATCTACCCAGGTTCCGGAGCTTGTTCCGCAGGCGCGGGTTGCCATGGTCAACGCCGAGGTGTGGACCGACGATCCCGGCATCCAGAAAAACAAAGACCCTCGGGCACCGGGGTGGCCGAGGGACCTTGCAATTCACCGGAAGCCTTTTTATGACGTAGTTTTTCTCTTCTGAGACCCGTTCCGCAAGCAATGCCACGACCTTAAGTTCTTCCGATGTTTTTACTCTAACAGCCGGACGCAAACTTGTCAACGCCGCTCCGGCTTCAAGAAGTCTTGAAGCCCAAGACCATGTAGGCGTTCTGAATATCCTCCGGCCTCAGCGACCGGAAAGTCTCATCGGCGCTTTTCCTGATCTTGATCTCCCACTGGCCCAGCAATGGCGCGATGGCGGGAAATCCGCTCCTGGCCAGATGCTGCCGATTGCCGTAGGCCGGATTGGGATCCAGGGCCCCGTCGGATGCCGTGGCAGCACCCGGGACCTTCAGGGCGACGTCAAAGCTGCCGGTCTCCGGGCTTTCGACGATCAGGTCGACCGTGGTCAGGTTGATGTGCGTCTTTCCTCGCGCATAGAACGGCAGGTGCTCCAGGCCCAGCGTGAACGACAGGGTCTGATCCGCTCCTCCATCGGGATGCAGGAAGCGGTGCCATTCGGTGCTGAGCTCCCGATTCAGCGCCAACAGGCGCAGCCCTTGGGACGGCAAGACGGCCGCGACGTGCGTCTTGGCCGCCGCGGCCAGGTCGTCGTCGCCTGCCTTGGCGGTGTAGCGGACATGGAAGATCACATCGGCGATCGTCGCCAAGTCGAATTGATTGTTTTCCTTCGGCAGATCGAGACGCCATTCGCTCACCGCTCCGGCTCCCTCGAAGGGCAGGAACCGCTCGTCGTTGAAGCTCAGCTCGAACATCCCGGAGTCGTTCTGGCCATGGCTGGTGGCGATCGCCGTCATCGGCACCGGGCTGCTGTAGAACCGGGTATCTCCACCGGCCAGTGGGTCGCCATAACCCGCCGCCACGTCCGTCGTCATGCGGATGGCGTGCCTGGTCAGCGACAGCGTGCAATTCACGCTGGTATAGGGCCCGACCACACACGGAATGCTGATCGACACCGTCTTCAAGCGCCGGCGGAAGTGCCCGGGATAATCCATGTCGAAGAGCCACTCCGGCAGAAGCACGGTACAGGAATCGGCTTCTTTGAGCGCCATCAGGCTCAGCGGCAGGAACTGGCCGAGCGAGATGTGCTTGGTGATCTCAAGGTCGCGAGTGTTCCGGTCGAGGTAGGCGGCTTCCAGGCGGCGGAGATCGCTGGCCAGCCGTTCGCCCGCGAGCAACCCCTTCTTCAAGCTGTCCCAGTAGCCGAACTGGACGAAGGTGGCGGCGGGATCGCCGATTTCGTACTGAAAGCTCTTTTCTGCCCGCTTGGCCATGTCGTAGGCCAGCTTGTAGCTCTGAAAGTAGAGCGACGCCATTTGCCTCGCGTGCCAGTCGTACAACTGCTGGCTTGTGTACTTGTCGCGCATGTAGGCATCGACCGCCTGCGACTGCTCGACCTGGAGCTCATGGTTGTCGAGCTCCTTCTCCGCGATGGCCAGACGCACCCGGGCGGCCGCAATCTGTTTTTCCAGTTGGGCGATCTCGCTCGTGGCCTGCTGGCCTTGGAAGGTCCAGTCATCCTGCCGGCGCTGGTAGCCGCCGACGGTCGAGGCCAGGGAACCGATCTTGTCCGCCGCGGTCGCGATGGCGCCCAGCGTCGACACGGCGCACTCCGCCGCCTTGGAGAACCGCGCGCCATCGGCCGGGGTGGCTGTGACCTCGGGGGACCCGCCGAAACCGGCGGCTCCCACGACGAACGAGGGGATGAAAGCCAGCCCGCCCGCGAACATGTAGCCGAGGGCGATCGCGGTCTGGGCGGTCGCGGAAACTCCACCCAGGGCAAGGGCCGTGATTTCCCAACCGCTCATGAATTCGCGGCTCTCGTAGTACAGCTTCCTTTGCTCGGCCGTTTCTCTGCTCTTCTCCAAGCTGGCTTGGGCTTCCGCCGCTTCCTTGATCTGCAGCTTCCGCACCGCGCGCACGGCCTGATACAGGGTGACTTCATGGGTCGACCGCAGCAGTGCCATTCCCTCGGCGTCGTATTTCTCGAGGGCCGCCAGCAGCTTGTCTCCCAGAGCCCTGACCTCGCCGCACAGCTCCAAAGCCTTCTGTGACAGCCGCTGGCAACGGTAGGGACTCGGTGCGGCAGCCATGTCATCCAGCACGCTGCTCAGATCCACTCCGGCGGCGGCGGCCTTCACGAGCAACGCCGGGTCGATCGGTGGCTCGAACAGCGGCAGTTGTCGGACCACCCCGGCGATGTTCATGCAATGGCGGATCTTGAAAAGCTGCCCTTCCACCTTGCTCCAGTAGCCGAGCAACTGGTCGTTATGGGGGATGCTGAAATAGAAGACGTCCAGATTCGGCAGCGGCTCCGTTCCTGCCCGTTTGCGGGTGACCCGCAGCGGCGCGCCGGTGAAGTTTTCCATCAGGACTTCCACCCGCTTGTTGCCGAACGGGTCCAGCCCGCCGCCGACGGTCAACTCGTTGTAGGAGCGGTCCGCGTGTTCCACGTTCGGCACCTTCACCGGCCGCCGGCCCAGCAGCTCATACGCCAGAACGTAGAGCATGGTGGCCTCGTTGATCGCCTCGATCGTATCGCGCCGAAAGAGCTGGTCGGCCCAGTCGATCAGGTTGTCGATGTACTTCATCACCACAGCCTTCTGGTACGCCACCGGCCGGTAGCGGGCGATCAGGTGCGGCTTGAACGGGTTGTTCTTCCACGCCGTCAGCGCGTCAAGGTGCTGGTCGATATTCCTGAGCAGCACTTCGATGCGCTGCCGGCGATAGGCGTCGCTGTTCTGCTCGAAGAACGGCCTGGTGATCCAGTATCGCTGCGGCACGTCCGGCGACTCGGCATTGGTTGGATCGAAAATGTAGTGGAACCAGCGCATGGCTTCGTCGTGGCGCTGGTTGGCGCTCAGCTTGCAGGCGATCATCAGCGGCGCATGGAAGAAAATCTCCCAGTTGTAGATCGCATAGGCGCCGTAGCGTTCGAAATCCACCACATCTCTCGCGGCCGTCGCGTCGGCCACCGTCATGGGAGCCGGAGCGTAGCTGCTGAAGGCGAAGCTGTTGCCGGGGTAGTAGCTCTCCGGCACCGTCTGGATCCGGCGGTTGAGCAAACCGTCCAGGCCCGACCGGTTCAACTCGCGCAGGAAGAGTGCCGCGTACGGGTGGTAGAACGGATAGACGGAGTAGTTGGGAGCCGGAAAGGCCGGATTGTAGCCAACGAAAATTTCTTGCCATTCGGGCTTGATGAAAAAGGCCCGGACGCTGTCCTGGTAGAAAAACGGCACGGGGCCCCCTGCAGCCGTGTCGAAGGTGATGCGGTGCTGCGAATGGACGATTTCGAACGGCGAGATGGCGCCGTTCAGCAGCGTGCGTGTCTGCTCGTTTTCCAGGACGTTGGCGCGGTTGGGGTTCAGCGTTTTCTTGTCGTTGACCAGGCGCGTGCTGTGATAGTGCATGCCGGCCGGCAGCGGCAGGCGGGGCGCGATCTCGTACGGGCCCGTCAGCCGGCTGATGGCACGTCCGTCCGCGCCGAAGCTGTCATGCACGTAGTCATAGGACGTGGTCAGGGTCGGGATGTTATTGAACAACCCATTGGCGCCGAGCAGATGGTACTGGCCGGGCAGTCCTTGCATCTTGGCGTCCACCACGTCGCCGTCGAAGACAAACGACGAGGAATGCCACGGCGTGGATCTCTCATCATACCGGAAGGTGGTGACGAACTGCGGCGAGTTGCTGTAGGCGTCCCAGAATCGGGTGTTGTTGAACTCCTCGGATTGGGAGATGTAGACGTCGAGCCACAGCAGGTTTTCCCGGCTCTTGTAGCGCGGCTTCAAGTTGTAGGAGTGGAGCGGCCGCTGCCAGGGATGGATCAGCTTCTCCTTCGACACCTGCTTCGCCGTCCAGCCGCGATCCTTCCGGGTGCTCCGGGCCAACTGGATCTCCAGTTGGTTCGGCGGTTCGGGCGTATCTCTCGGCTCATTCGACGCCACGGCCGGCGGCTGCTTCTTCACCTTCTGGGGCTTCTCGATAAAGCTCAGCCAGAACAGGTACAGCTTCCGGTTGTACACTACGGGCGTCACCTGGTCGCTCTGGATATCGACGTCGATTCTTTCCCAGACGGTCCACTCGCCGTAGTTGAGATCGAAGGTGCGGTAGTAGTAGATGGCCGGGTGCGCGCGCGTCCGGCCGATCACGTGCAGCCGGTTGATGTCGGGCGGCAGACCGTCGCGCGGGTCGGTGTCGTCCAGCTCATAGCAGGTGCCGACGATATCCAGCCGCGACACCTCGTGGACCTTGCGCACATAGTTCCGGAAGGCGGCCTCGACGTTCTCGCTGGTGATGTCGTTCTGCATGATCTCCGCTTCGAGCTCTTCGAAGAACGGCGATTTGTCGTCCCGCAACTCGGGCTCGATCCAGTTTTCGGGGTACAGGAAAACCTTGCGATTCGCTTCCCAGACCCGGTAGCTCTTCATCCACTTCCACTGCTTCCAACTGTTCTCGGACACTGTATCGAGCTGTTCCGAGCGCGACACTTCGACGTACGGCTGTTCGAGGCCGAGCAGGCAGCGCTGCACGAACATCTGGACCGAGCTCATGGCCTGCTTGATGCGCGAGGTCATCTGGCAGGCGCTCATCTGCACGTCGATCAGGAAATAGCTCAGCAGATCGTCGGCGTCGCGCCACCAGGCTGGATTGCCGTACCTCTTGCTGTTGAAGGTGATCTCCGGGGCGGCCGACCGCAGGGAGGTCTCGACCAGGTAGCTGATCAGCGCGTCGCGCTTCTTCTCTCGCAGGGTGTCTTCCAGCGGGGTCACCTTGGCCAGCCAGACGCTGAGGTCATATTTCGACTTGGCCGCCTGACGGATCTGCTGGGCCACCCGGAGCGCGCGCGCGCGTTGCGCGTCGGCGGTATCGGAGGGGTGGGGGTCGCGCTGCGCCCAGAGGAGCAGCATGGCGGCGCCGGCGCCGACGCGCTTGATCTGGTCGAAGCATCTCGCCAGGCGCAAGTAGGTTTCAATCCGGCCGTAGTCGGAGACGGCACCGCCGTGCTGGAGCGCCAGACGTGCAGCCAGATCGTCCAGATCCTGGGTCTTCCACGGCATCAGCCTGGCGATCGCCTCCCGGACGTCGGCTGCGGGAGTCGCCGCCACGCCGGCCTTGTCGAACACCGCGCGCAACGAGATGCCTTCCGGCTGGGGAAAAAGCCCGTCGACATAGAGCCACTTGTACAGCGCCAGCCAAGCCGGGAAGAGTGCCGCCGCCGGCACGTCCGTCACCGGCAGCGCGCCCAGATCCAGCAGTGTGAAAGCCGCAAAGTTCGCCAACAGCCACTCGAGATTGGCCGTGGTGACCTTGAGACGGGTCAGCAACAGGGCTGCCTTGTGCAGCAGGCGATAGCTGCTGTAGACGCCGGGGAAGTCGGCGGGCGTCATCGGGGTCGTGTAAGCGCCGTCGGCGTCCCGCGCGATCAGGCTCGCGATGCTCAAGTGCGCCAGCAGGGTCGTGCCGCCCAGGCGCAACCGGGTGAGAAGCAGTTGCGCCTGCTCGGGGGGCAGCGCGAACGCCGTGGCGGCCTGCGAGGTAATGGTGCCATCCGGCGTGCTGGAAGCATTGCTGCGCAGAGCTTCCCGTAGCGCCGTCGCGTGCTCGGTGATGACGTCGTCGCGCAGGCCGTACGGCGAGTCCGGTTGATGGCTCAGCAGGTAGTCGAGCTCGTCCACCGCGAAGCCGGACCTGCTCACCCAATCGACCAACTCGATGAAATCGAGCGTCGCCCTGGGACCGCCGAAAATGTCGACGGCGCCCGACAGTGCTTCAAGAGTCAGCAGATCCTTGACCGGTACCGCCAACGCCCGCGCCAGACAGGCGTAGCGGCTCAGCCTCGACAGATTCGAGATCGTAAGCCGGTCATCGCCGATCTTGATCAGCAGGAGCGCCAGGTCGGGCTCGGTCAGGGCGAAGGCTGCGAGCAAGGTCGCCTTGTGGTCCGACAGATGATTGCCGCCGGACAGGGGCAGGGTGAATCCGGGGTCCACCGGGGTGATCACGCCCGGGTTGAGGAACACGTTGGCATAGAGCGGCTGAATGGCGCGCTGAGGCTCGTCGACCTTTACGCGGCTTTCGGTGTTGATATCGCCATACAGGCTCAGCGCCTGTTCGACGGTCAGCCCGAGCCGCTCTTGAAGCTGCTTCGTCTGCTTCAGGCGCACCAACGTGTCGCCGTCGATCCGGCGATTGCCGATCGCTCCCGCGCGGAGAAGCAGATCCAGCTCCCACATGGCCCAACCGGTGTGCCGCCACAGGCGGAGAAAGCGATGCATCCGGTCGAGGCGGGCGACCGTGAGGTTGACGAGCTTCTGCTCCTCGGTGTTGCAGGTCGCCCCCGGCCGTTCGATGTCCATCGGGTTGGCGGCGGTTGGCGGGTTGACCCAGCGCACGTCCAGCAGCTCCAGCAACTGCTCATAGCCCAGGCGGCTGCGGCGCATGAAGTCCGCGACGATGCAGTGGGTGCCGGTCGCGTCGAATCCCCAGTAGAGGGTCTGCCGAGCCGAAGTGGCTTCAGGTGTGGTGACGATCGCGGTTTGATGCGAGGACATGCCCCAGTACTCGCCGGCGATGCTGACGTCTGTCGGCGAGAGCGGTTCGCCGGGCGGTTTGGGCTGGAAGGCTTCCATCAGCTCCCAGCGCGCCACGCCCAGGTGCCGCAAGAACATGCGCGCCTCTTCCTGCCGCAGGTCGAAGGTGACGTCCATCGGGTAGTCGGCGTCCCGCAGCACATCGTAGGCCTCTTCCCGGACATGCTCGGGAGACGCCCGCAGCTCGGCGGCGGTAAGGGTGGTCTGGAAGCTGAAACCCGGACTCGGCGCCGGTGCAGGAACGGCATTCTCCAGCACCTCGCACACCAGGTCGATGTAAGGAAGCGGCGTCTCCGTATTCTCGCAGCTCAGCTTGATGTTGCCGATGTCCGGCCGGCGCTCGAAAAGAATGGTCTGCACCGTCTTGCCGGCGACCTCGGAGTCATGGCTGGCGAGGTAGCGCAAGACGTCGGCCAGGTAAGCCGCCGGGCCGTAGACCGACTGGCAGTGCGAACAGGCGCAGAAGTCGAGCGAGCCGAAAAGCGTCTCCAGATCCGGAATGCCGGCGAGAGCGGGGGGCAAATCGGCCTTGGCATACGTATGCTTGACAATCGCCTTCGGATCGGCGCGGTGCAGATCGAACCGATACTCGGTGAGTCGCTGGAGGACCCGCGCATACTGATATTCGGCCATGCCGTACATGGTCAGCGCCGTGCGTTCATCCACCAGATTCGTGTCGGTCAGCAGCTTGGCGAACCGCGCCTTTCCCATCGCCACGATCTGTGACGAGCTGTGGATTCTCTTGTCGAGCAACGCCTGGCCGGCCAAGGCCGTGGGCGCGATGCGGTGCACCCGCTGCAGGACCCGGGCTTCGCTCAACGTCTCCGCGTCCAGCGTGATGGCCTGTTCGTTGACGAAGACGTCCAGGTTCGTCGCGCGCAGGTCGAGCTGCGGGTGCGCATCCAGCAGCTCCTGGATGATGGCCACGTGCGGCAGCGGGTTGCTGGTGCTGCGGGCCACGGTGGCTGCCAGGGCGATCGCCGGAAACAGCAGCTCGCTCTGGCTGGCGAGGGTGGCGGCGTAGGTCCGGACCCGATCGAGCTGCGTTGCGCCCTCGGTACCTGGCGGCACCTCGCCGCCATTGTCATGGATGAGGGACACCCACCGTTCCGGCGTCAGCTTCGCGAGGTCGCGCGGCGAGGTGATGTCCGGGACGGCGGGATCGTCGATCTTCTGTTTCAGCAGGGCCACCATGGGCCCGAAGTTCCTGGTGACGTGTCCCACTTCAACCGTGGCCTGGAAGTCTTGCACAGCCGCCGCTCCGCCAAAGTCGTCGGGCCGCGCGTTCAGATCGGTCCAGAACGCGGTTCCCAGACTCCGGTGTTGCAGGAACGCGGCGGCCACGGCGCCGTAGTGCGGCTGATCGACGGTCGTCGCCTCGAGCAGGCCCTTCAGGCTGCCGTTGCCGATGAGGATCGGTTTTTCGAGCGCATAGGTCTGTTTGAGCTGCGCCAGGGCGGCCACCACGAGAGCCTTCTGACGCCCGACGGCGATCGGCATCAGGTTGGCGGTGACGGCATTCTCGAAGGCCAAGGCCTGCAGGTCCGTGTCCATGAACACCAGGCCCGTGGCGGTCCGGTCCACCAGTTGTTCGATCAGCGTCCAGTCTTCCATGCTGGCGATCAGGTCCCCGGTCAGGCTGGGCGGCAAGTTCTGGCCGATATACGCGTAGCAGGCTTCGGCGCCGAGGCGCGGATGGCTCAGCGCGGCGGCGACGCGATACGCCAGCACCAGCCGCATGACGCCGTCGAGCGAGAGTCCGGCAGCTTGGGCCGCCTGGCTGATCTGCCGCTGCTGGCCGGTCTCGACCAGCGCCGCGATCGTGCCAGGGCTGACGGCCTTGGACACCAGCGCCGAACGTGCCTGAAATTCGGAGGTTCCTCGATAGGGTTGATCGCCCTGCGTGAAGTTCACCCAGGTGATCCGGGTCGGGTTGAACAGCAGCTTGCTACCAAGCTCGCGTTGGGTGGCGTCGAGCACCTTGACCTGCAGATGGAACGGCTTTTTGACCTGCCGCGTGGCGGCGTCGCGCGGCGCGTCGTAGGGCACGTCGAAGAAGCCATTGGCAGCCGATCTACGCTCGGCGAGCATCGCGCCCTGGCCGGTGATCAGGTTCTCCCATACCTGCACCTTGAGCCCGCCCAGACCCTGCCACACGTCGTTACGGACCGAGCCGCGAATGCGGTACGAATGCTCAGTCGAAGCGGCTTGCGGGTTGGCGCGACGCACCTCACGATTGATGCTCTCCCGTGTTTCACGGTCGACGTGACCGGTCATCGCCAGCCCGCGGGCGCGCTGGTAATTGAGCACCACGACGCGGGTCGACCCGCCGAACGCTTCGCGCTTGAATTCGGTTTCCTCGACCGGGTAGCCCAGGAAGGCCAGCGCGCTCTGCGCCTCCGCGACGTGCCTGCCTTTCATGTTGAGGCGGGCGGCCCGCTGGATCGGCTTGAGCTCGGCCGCAGCCTTCGGCTTCAGGAGCTTGACGGGCTGGGCAATGCTGGACGCGATGGACACCAGCCGGTCGTAGGTGGCCGCGTCGAGCTTGCCGGTCGCCGCCAGGCCGTATTTCTTCTGGATGGCTCCAATGGCAGCCTGCGTGCTCGGGCCCAGCTCATGGCCCTTCAGCTCATCCGGTGCGATCTGCGCCTCTTCGAGCTTCGCGATCCGCAAGGCGCGCAGCAAGGTGCGGTGCATCTGGGCCACTTGGGTCTTCGAGCTCCAGCGTGACTCGAGCGCATCCTCGCGCAGACGGTCGACCAGAGCTTCGCTGATGCGCCCATCCTGCGGCAGGCCCGCCTTGCCCTGGTACTGCGTGAGCGCCTGCTCGGTACTCCGGCCGAACTTGCGGCTCTGGATTTCATCCGGATCGATGGACATTCCGGCCTTCTGCAACATCTCCTGGAGCCGCTGGGTGCGCGTCTTGCTGTCGGCGACGAAAGCGTGCTCCATCTCGGCGTTCATCAGAGCCACGGTCTTGCGCGTCAGCTTCCCCTGCGCCGGCGGCAGGCCGACGCGCTCCTGGAAGGCCTGGATCGCTCGAGTGGTGGACGCACCCAGTTCTTTCCGCACCAGGTCTCGAGTCTCGACCTCGAGCTTCAGCTTCCGCAGCAATCCGTGGAGCTCGCCGATGGACTTGCTGTCGAGCGCGACCGTTGCCTTGCCAACCGTGGGCCGCTTTCGGGGAAACACGAACTTCTGCATGGGTCAGTTCTCCTTATCCTTGGCGAGACTTGCCCGTCGAATGCCATCAGCGTCCCGCTCCGCCTTGGGCCGCTTGACAACGACTTCAGCTCTCCGGCCAGTCTGCCGAGAGTGTCGATCAGGTCGGTGAAGAGTCTGCGTTCCACACTCGTGACCCGTTCTGATCGCCTTAGCCCGAAAGGGTTCGTGAGAGACCGCAACCTTTGACGCCGGAGTCAACGGTCGCAGTGCGATGCTCCCTCACTCACAACGGTTCCTGACTCTTTTCTTCGCCCTCGGCAATAGGCAGTACCCGGCTCCGCACTGATCGTTGTGCCGAAAGGGTCATTCATTCAGAGCGTCGACGACGAAACAACTGCCTAAGATCCTCGATATCTTCCCGATTGCGCTCTAGCGCCCGCTCAAGGCGGGTCTCGCGGCCTATTTCTCGCCAACTGCTATTGTGGGGGCTATGCCGTTCTGCATCGGTCAATCCGATCAATCGTTCGCGCACGCTTAATATACCGCGACCGCCGCTGGATACTGATCTGCCAATCCCGCGCTCATCGTCGAAGACAGAAGCCGAGTGTGCTCGCCAAGCGATTTCTGCTATTCGCTGCCGTTCTAGGTCAATAATGCTAGGTCCATGCCTGGCCATAACGCTGGCCTGGGCCTCAGCTGGAACATGGCCGGTTCCCGTATACAGGTCTTCCAAGCCAATAACGTGTCCAATTTCGTGCCTTGCCGTTCCTAATGCTGTCCGACTTCTCGTGGCTGAGGGTGTCAGAGTAAGAACCGAACCCAGCCCGACCTGAGAGCGTTCACCCGAGTTGGGACCCATGCCATAATCTTCGAATGGATCTGTAGCCCTGTAGATCACCACATTCATTGTTTCCCCGGTCTGCCTAAAATGCGCGTCGGCCAGTCGGTAGTAGTATCCTTCAGCATCAGCATCGTCATCGTATGGTGCTACACCGCCGATAGCATCAATCTCCTCTGTTGATAACGCTTGGACTGTGACGTTAAAGCGGATAGTAATGTCATGGCCGTCAACTTGTCTTGTAAATGTCTGAGAATTCCACCATTCCGCTGCACCCTGAACGGTCCCTTGCATAGAGGCACGGATCGATTCATCTGGTTCGATGATAACGAGCGGCACGTTAACAGTGGCCACATACCCGCCCGCTTCATTCCTCTCGAACACTACGGTCGCGTCCTTGCCATCCGTGTCGACCATGATGGAGGGTCTGTTGGCGACAAACGTGTATGCTTCATGAGCACCATCTGCAACAAGTGGGTCTACCGAACACCACCTCCCCAGCCAAGGCGCGTAATACCTCGCCGTGTGATAACTCAACCCACTCTCATCATCCCGTTCCATCCCGGTATATCGATACCGCTTGGGCGCGTCCGTCCGGCTACGCACCGCCTGATACGACGTACTGCCGTAAGCCGTGTACTCCTCGTAAGAGATGATCTGTGCCTCGTCGTCGAGCTCCAGGCTGGCCGAACCGAGGTGGTTGCCGAGCTGGTAGCGGATGAGCTGCACCGGTACGCCCGGCTCGTTGCCCCCGGTGCGGGTCTCCACCAGCGCAATTCGTTGCTTGTCGTCCATGATGTGCAGCGTCTCGCGCACGAGCGGGCTTGCCCCGTTCCTGCGATAGATCTCGAAACCGCCGAGGTAGATCCGCTCATCCTTAACTGCTCCCGAGGCCAGCTCCGTCACTCTGCGGACTCGCTGCCCGGCGGAGTCGTAGACGTACCAGGTGCGCTCTCCCTGGTGCTGCGCGCCGTCCTCGTCGGCAGTATTCACCGCCTGGCGCCGCGTCATCTGCAGTTGGTCCGTGAAATTCCACAGCATCTCTTGCAGGTGCGGCATACGCAGCATGCTGCCGTGGGCGTCGTAGCCGTCGCCCAGGGTGCTGTAGCTCTCGGTCGTATCTCCGACGGTCGTGCTGGTCAGGCGGTTGCTCTCCCTGCCGGCTTCGAGCTGGCTGGGCTCGTCGTAGGCGTAGGCGCGCGTCCAGCCGGGACGAACCAGGTCGCGCCGGTGCTCCATCGACAGGAAATTGCCAACGGCGTCATAGACGTACCTCTCGAGATAGCGCCCCATGGCGTTGCCATCGTTGGAACTGAAACGGCCAGCATCAGCGCTGAGCAACCCGACCCGGCCGGCATCGTTGTAGGAATGCGGGATGGGTGCGCCGCCCTGCCCGAGGTGCTCGCGCCCGGTCGCTTCGATTAAGCGATACATCGCATCGTAGGTGTACGCGGCGCTCGGCTCGACCCGTTGGTTGCGGAAGTAGACCGTTTGCTGGGCATCGTCTCGAATCTGCGTGATATTGCCGGCCGGATCGTAGGTGTAATGCAGGTTTTGCACCTGGCAGCCGGGCCAGCCGGGCGGGGGCGGCGCGGGGCAGTCGTTCGGAAAATCGCCGGCCTCGCGGCGCGTCAACAGATGTACCAGCCGGAAGGTGAGAGGATCGTAGCTGTAGGTCGTTGTGACGGCGTTTCCATATTCGATCAACACCCGCTGGCCCTTGGCGTCATAATCGATGTTCGCGACCGCATGCAGCGACGCCGTGGCCGAATCGAGCAGGCCGGCCGGCTCGGAGTCCAGGTTGAGCCAGGCATGCACCTGCTCCAGCAGGTTGGCCTCGTTGTAGATCGGCTGGACGACGTTCACCGTTGTATCCGGCCGGTCGCTGTGCGGGGCGATCGATTGAATCGGCCGGTTGAGGGCGTCGTGGAGCGTTCGGCTGGTATACACCTCGCCTTCCAGCGGCACCGAGCCCGACCAGTCCAGAGTGGTGTTGTAGGACTGAGCCAGCCGGCGCCGGCTGCGCAATAGGTTGCCCTTGAAGTCGTACTCGCCGGTGGTGACCACGCCCGCCTGGTCGGAAAGCTGAAAAACCTGCCCGCGTAAGTTGTTCGCTTCGGGATTCGAGCGGCTCTCTCCATACTCGGTCCACCCGACCCTCTCTGCATCCGTGCCTTCGCCCAGAAGAGTCTCCATGGGCCGGCGCAGCGGGTCGTAGGTGGTACAAAAGACGTGCTCGCGGCTGTCCCAGGCGCGGATCGGCTTGCCGGCCACGTCGTTGAGCATCCAGCGCTCGCCGGCTTCCATGCTGGCCTGATGGACCCGGTTGCCGAGCATGTCGTAGTCGTAACGCATGACGAGGCGGTCCTTGGCGTCGATGACCGCGCGCTGGTTGCCCTCGATGTCGAGCTCGACGCGAGTGGCGAAGAGCAGATGCCCGCCTGGCCTGGCCGGGTCGGAGCCGTTGTCCACGAAGGTCAGGAAGGGGCGCCCGAGCACGTCGAAGTGGGCCGTCGTCGGCGTGTCGGCGTGGGCCGTGGCTTTTTCCGCGGCATCGCGCTCGGAGTCTCCTGCCGGTCTGCCGATGCGTTGCGCGTGCCAGGTCTGCCAGCCGGCGGGCTGGGCTTCGAAATGCTCGCGCACGTATCCCGCGACGTCGGGATCGGTGCGCGGGTCGCCGGTCTGGGTACCGCTGGCTGCAACGGTGTCGTTGACGTCATACGTCGTCTGCTGCCACGGGTCGAAAACCACCTTCTCATAGGTGTGGTTGGGGTGCAGCGTGGCAACCACGCGCTCGACGGGGTCGTAGAACAGGATTGGACTGACACCGACGATGCGGGCAAATTCGAAGTGGTGGCGGTGCTCGGGTGGAAGCTGACTGAAGAACGGCTCGTATTGGCGGACCGGCTTGCCCTTGTTGTTGAAGATGACCCAGCCGCTGCCGACCCACCGAGGCGGACCCGCAACGCCGTCGACCTTCTCCGGCTCGGCCTGGATCTTCTTCTGGATCTCGCGCCCGAAACCGTCGGAGTAGGAAAACCCGACCTGGATTCTCAGTCCGCCGGCCGGCACAGGATCGGAGGTGTGGGTCTCGCGGGCCAGTGTGGCGGCGAAGGCCGGCAGCCGGCGTTGGGGATCGGGCTCGCGCCAATAGCGAGTCAGATCATAGACAACGCGCGTGGTGGCGTCGTCCAGCAGGGCGGCTGCCGTTCCCTTGGGATCGGCGAAAAATTGATCGATCTCCGGCTGGGTCAGGTCGGCCCGGAAGCTCGCCGTCAACCGGTCGCCCGGGACCGGGCTCTCCTCCGGCTTCCCCATCACGGCGGTGCCGGCGACCATGCCCAGGGCGTCGAACGCGACCTGCGTGCGATTGCGGTTGGGGTCCATCACTCGCCACGGCTGGAGCACGCGGTAGTCGTTGCCGGGCTGGGTGGAGTCGAGCGTGCCGTCGGGCCTGCGCTCTCCCGCGGTCACGCGGTTGTCCAGCGGGTCCCGCGTCTCCAGCATCAACAGGTCGTAGGCGTCGTAGGTGACGAAGCTTTCGGTACTGACCGCGTCGGTGTGGAACGGATCGCGGTAGCGGTGCGGCAGGAAGAAGTGCCGGCGGGCGAAGGCGAGCTCCTGCGCGGCGGTGTGGGCGCTGTCGGGTGACAGGAAGACCCGGCCGGCGGGAACCCACCCATGGCCGTCGCCAGCCAGATCGACGTAGCCGCCGCGAGCCGCGCCGCCACCCTGCAGAACATCCGCCGGACTCGCCGGCAGCAGCCCCTCCGGGCCTCGGAAGTAGACCTGATCCAGGAGACCTGGAGTGAAGGCGAGCTTGTAGCTTTCGCCGGGGAGCGCCAGCGGCTCGAGCTCTCCCGGGTCGAGGAGCGACGTCAGATCGTCCATGCGGTACAGCGTCCGCACCCGCTCGATCAGCCGGCGCTCTTTGCCGCCGGCGGCTGAGCTTTCGTAAGGAATCTTGACGCTCGATAAGAGCCGGACTCGCTCCGGATCAAGCGGGTCAGGCTCGATGAAATCGGACGGTCGAAACCGCCCTGCCACATCCGTCGGCGTGAACCCGGTCAGCTCGAAGGTCTGTGTCTCGCATGGGAGAGGAGTGCGGTAGTCGTCTGGAAACGCCACGGTACTGTCGATCGCACGGGTGACGTCGTTCTCGGTGTAGGTACAGAGCGCCGTTTCCTGTTTCGTCTTGTCGTCGCCCAAGAGCGGGCTCTGGCCCGGCCTGCGGCCATAGCCGATGGCAGCTTCCTTCAGCACGTTACCGAAGCCGTCCACCTCCAGGGTGAGGGCGTGCTGGATGCGCGGATCGGCAGGGTTGCGCTCGTAGTGATAGCTGATCGCCTCGCGGGGATGGCTGAAGAAGACCGCGTGGCGATTGCCGTGCCGCGCCTGGAGCCGCTCGATCGTGAAGTTCTGCTCGGTGACAGTGTAGGGATGCTCAGCCTTCAGCGATCCGTCGAGCGCATAGACCTCCTGGCGCAACATCGAGCCCTTGAGCGCGCGGCAGGCTTCTCGCTCTTCCGCCAGCGTGAGGTTGGCCGGCATGACCGTGTCGGGGAGCAGGCGCTTCCGCGCTTCCGCGTCGTCATCGCGCCACGCCGGCTCGCGGTAGTACTCGCCCCGGTCGTGCGCATCGAGCAGGCCGGCGAAGAAGTCGGACACGTGGTCTCGAGCAATGTAGATGCCGGTGTGGAACCAGGTCTTGGTGAGCACCGGCGGCACGTGGGAGGCGGCGTCGATGTTGTCGCCTAGGGGAAAGGTGTTGCTCTGGCTGAGGGCCGCGATCACCTCCGTATCCCACTGCTCCACCATGCCAAAGCCGCGAAACTCGCGCTCCTCGCCGTCGAAATAGCCGTGGTGGTAGGCGTAGCGGGTGACGAATCGGTTGCGGCTGATGTGATCGTAGGTCTCGACCCGCTCGACCACGTGCACCGGGAAAGGCAGCCGGGTGATCCACGGCGTGCCGTCGCGCTTGTCCTGTAAATAGAACTTGGTGGACGGCGCGTACTGGACGACGGTTTCGGCGCCGAGGTTGTTGATCGTCTTGACGAGCAGATGGGGTTTTTGCCCGCCCATCAGGTTGACGTAACGCATCGGCCGTTGCGCATCGCCCGGCAGCGGCGACGACCAGACCAGGCAGGCGGTGCCGTTGCCGAGCAGGTCGGTGGGCACGATGGACACCAGGTCGTCCACGCGCGGGAAGACGTTCAGTCGCTGCGGATCGCTCCAACTGTTCCCTGACTCGTTGAAGTAAAGACGGACACCGTCGCGGTGCAGGTAGATGATGTCGGTGGTGCCGCTGCCGTCGATGTCGGCCAGCCGGATGCGCTTGGGCTCGAACTGGTCGGGGTTATCGAACCAGGGCGCGCGGTCCATCGTCACCTTGGCGCCGAACCGGCCGTAGCCAAGGTTGGGCCAGTAGCAGACCTCGCCGTTGCGGATGCGCACCAGGTCGGTCAGGCCGTCGCCGCTCAGGTCGGCGAGATGGATGGACTGCTCGCCGTCGGCGAAGACCAGGCGGGGGCCGGTCTCTTCGTCGAGCGCCTGATGGACGCGGCGGGCCGGACCGAAGCCCTCCTCGGCCAGCGAGGGATGCCAGACGAAGGCGTCGTCCTCGCTGATCAGCACGTCGGCGTGCCCGTCGCCGTCCAGGTCCACGAATTTCAGGTTGGGGTCACGCGTGTCGCGGTTGAGGCGCGAGGCGAAGGGGCGGAAGGGTTGCCAGCCCTCCTCGCCGTCGTGCTCGTAGAAGCCGGGCATCGGGCCGTCGAGCACCACCAGATCGGGCTGGCCGTCGCCGGCCAGGTCCATGAGCTGCGCCTGCCCGCCGGCAAGAGAAAGGTTGGGCTTGACCGCGACGAGCTCCAACGGCGCGAATCCCACCGGGCGCTGGCTGATGGGGCTGACGTTGCGCTTGTAGAACCAGGCGCCGGCCTGCTCGGTGAGGATGCCGGGGATGCCTTCGCCGTGCAGGTCGGTCCACTGGTAGGCGCCGCCGGCCATCCCGACAGGAAGGTTTTCGAGGCTTGCGGCGTCGATCTCCTCGATGACGTCCTGCACGACGGGCTGGGTGTATTCGAACTCGACCGGCGGCAGGCTGCGCTTCAGATAGCCGCCGCCGCCGCTCCGGCGGTAGCCGCTCTGGGTGACGGCGCGCAGGAAGGTGTAGACGGAGTTTCGGGAGTCCGAATAGGTGAAGTCGGTGGAGCGCACCAGGCAGTCGTCGCCGACCTCCGGCTCCTCCGCGAAATGATGGAACATCAGCATCCGCCGGCAGAGGCGGCCGGTGCGCACCTCGAAGCCCGCACGGTAGGAAGAAAACGGATCCCTGCGGTAGGTCCAGGCGGGGGCGTCGGCGTCGCGCGGCACCGGCGCCTCCGCGTCGTGCTCGCCGTAGTCGAAGACCGCCTCGAACATCCAGCCGGCATCCCGGATCTCTTCAGCGGTCAGGAAGCGCGGCCGTTGTCCCGCATTCAGCAAGGCTGTGCGGTTGCCGTAGCGGATGTGCTTGAGGTAGCGATTGGCGCCGCGCCGGGTGTCTTCGCGATCGCCTCGGTTGCGCTGGTGCGCCTGGGTGAGATCGACGCCGGCGCCGTCTTCCGATTTGTACTCGTAAAGGACGGCGTTGCCCTTGTCGTCCCGGGTCTCGCAGATCAGCCAACTGAAGATGCGGTGGTCGTCTTCGGGGTCGAAGATCCGTGAGTTGGCGTCCTTACCGTACAGGGTGAGGACGTTGTCGCGGGATATGGAGCGCCAATGGACATCGCCGTCGCTCTGGCGCGTCCAGCGCTCGATGCGGGCGAAGAGCCCCTCGATGCGTGGACGGTAGCGCGCAATGGTATAGCCGTCGCGCGAGGGGAGAGCGGGAGGCTTCCAGACTCCTGACGAATCTTCTTCCAGCACGGGAACCAGGTCCTCGGTGCCGGAGAGAAGAAAGACGTCGGACTCCTCGGCGTCGCGATACTGAGGCAAGCCTTTGTCGGTCTTGCGGGTGATGGAGGGCAGGGAGAGGCTCCACCCAAAGCCGAACGGCCCGTTGCCGGAGCCGGAGTCGTAGGAGAGGGAGAGCTGCGGGCCGAAACCGGCGCGGCCCGGCGACGTGGCCAGGGGGACGCTCAGGCTGCCCGTGCCGCTCACCGGGTTGGCGCTGAACTTCTCGCCGACGCCGCGGAGCGCGCCCCCGCCCTTCGGCAGCGAGATCGACGGAGGGGAGAGCCCCTCGTCTCCCTTGCCGGCCGGTTCGGCCTTCTGATCCATCCCTCTCTCCGTCCCCATTGAACATCAACCGCCCCCAAAGCGGGGGAAAAATGCCAGGGACCGCGGTGAATCCAGAACCGCGTGAGGTCCTGGGCAGCTAGTCCGATGAAAGCGCGATCTAGCAAATTCTATCACGCTCTCTCCGGGTAGGGATGAGAAAGGAGGGCTGGGAAGGGCCTGGGGATGAGGATTCGACGGCCACGCCGCTCCGAGCGACAGCGCTACTAACCGGCCCGCATGCGGATCACCACCAGCGTCATGTCGTCCTTCGGGGCCAGCCCCCCGGCCCAGCCGTCCGCGGCGGCGGCGAGGCCGGCGATGACCTCCTCCGGCGGCTTGCCGCCCAAGGACTCGAACAGGGAGCGGACCCGCGGGTAGCCGAGAGGCTCTCCCTCGCCCGGGATGAGCTCCAGCGACCTCACGAACGGCGCGGCGTCGCCGAAGCCGAGCAGCATCTCGCCCAGCAGCGGATCGGTCCGCCCTTGGCGGCTGGATCGCGCCGCCGACAGGAGATCCTGCATGGGAACGTCGCCGATCCGCTCGACGCCGCGGCCCAGGAGACGACCCGCCGTTGTAGGCCTTCGACCCGTTGTCGCACACCGACTGGGTCGTCTCTACGGAACCTCCGAGACACCGCCAGAGATAGAGGTTACGGAGACGTTGGAAGATTTTCGTTTCGCGAGGCCCCCACAATCGCCATCCTTTTGCTATCGCGACAACGGTACCGTAGAGACGACCCAGTCGCTCTACGACACCCCTCCGCAGGCCACGGGGACGGCGGGTCGTCTCCGAAGCGGCGATATCGCTTCGGTCCACCACGACCTCCGACGTCGCGATCCCAACGCTGAGATATGTATAAGAGAATGGAATCAAAGCCCGGGCTACCTCCGCCGATCCATCGCCACTACCGCTCTGTGGTAAATTCGCGGCAAGTTTCCATCACTCGGCCCCAAGGAGGTCACGATGAGCGCGTCGCGCCGGTATCCGCTGTTGGTCGTCCTACTCCTCGCGGTCGCCGCGCCCTCCGCGGCCCAGACCACCGGCAGCATCGTCGGCCGGGTTACGGACGAGGGCGGCGGCGTGCTGCCCGGCGTGACCGTCGAGGCCCAGAGCCCATCCCTTCAGGGCACCCGGACGGCGGTGACGGACGGCAGCGGCGCCTACCGGCTCGACCTGCTGCCGCCCGGCGAGTACACGGTCTCCTTCACGCTCGCAGGGCTTCGCCAAGGAATCCCGCCAGACGGTCGCGGTCGGTCTCGACCGCGACACCACGATCAACACATCGCTGCGGGCGGCGCTGTCGGAGGAGATCACCGTCACCACCGACGTGCCGGTGGTGGACACCACGACGACGACGCTGGGCTCGAACCTCGGCACCCGCGCCATCGAGACCCTTCCCACCGCACGCAACTACTCCTCGGTCGTCCAGATCACCCCCGGCGTCTCGTCGGACGCCCACCCGGACAACAACCGGCAGGATTCGATCACGGTCTACGGCTCGACCGGGGCCGAGAACGTCTACTACATCGACGGCGTCAACACCACCGGCGCCGAATACGGCTTCCAGGGCAAGGAGCTGAATTTCGAGTTCATCCAGGCGGTCGACGTGAAGACCGGCGGCTACGAGGCCGAGCACGGGCGCTCGACCGGCGGCATCATCAACGTCATCACCAAGTCGGGCGGCAATCAGTTCCACGGCGACGTCTTCGCCTACCACGACGGCGACTCCCTACAGAGCGACTCCGAGCTGGTGGTCTCGACCTGCGGCACTCGTCTCGGCTTCACTCGCGAGGACTTCGGCCTCGGCATCGGCGGCTACATCGTCAAGGACAGGCTCTGGTTCTTCGCCGCCTACGATCGCGTGAAGAACACGCGTGACACCTCCCTTCCCGAGCCGCAGGCAGGTCTGGTCGCCGAATCGAAGGACGATCGCGACCTCGCGGCGGGCAAGCTCACCTATCGGCTCAGCGACAGCCAGTCGCTGATCGGCAGCTTCTTCCAGGATCCGCGGGACGACACCGGCGCCATCAACGACGCCGCAGCACTCGCTGAACGGCGATCCGCTCACCTTCGAGGGCGTTCGCAGCTTCGGCGGCCAGGACTACTCGCTGCGTTACGAAGGCGTCCTTCGGGCTCACTGGCTGCTCACCGCCCAGGTGGCCACGCACCAGGAGGAGAACTCGGTCGGACCGGCGAGCGCGGGCGGCGACGCCATACAGTTCCGCTCGGTGGACGGGAATTTCTTCCAGACCGGCGGCTTCGGCCTGATCCAGGACGAAGGACTTCGAGCGCGACTTCGCCGGCGGCTCGCTCACCCGCTACCTGAGCAACCACGAGCTCAAGTTTGGAGCCGAGTACGAGACGCAGCAGGCGGAGGTGATCCGCCGCTTCTCCGGCGGCCAGCAGGTGGACGTCTTCGCCACCCCGATTCGGCGGACCGTCTTCAGCCACTTCTACTGGACCACGCCCGACCGCCACCGTCGCCAACGCGCCGGTCTCGCAGCTCGAGGCCTCGCCCGAGCACAAGAACACCACCGCCTATCTCCAGGATCGCTGGACGGTCCGTCCCAACCTGACTCTGAACCTGGGCGTGCGCTGGGACCGCCAGGAGATCATCGACGCCGGAGGGATCAAGCAGATCGACCTCAATAAGGACTATGCGCCGCGCCTCGGCTTCATCTGGGACCCGACCTCCAACGGACGCTCGAAGGTCTTCGGCTCCTACGGCCGCTACTACGAGCAGCTACCGATGGACCTGGTGATCCGCTCCTTCTCCTTCGAGCGCCAGGCCCGCATCTTCAACTTCAGCCCCACGGGCACGACGCCGGACCCGGCGGCGGAGGCGGCGCTCGGCGAGGAGTCCGTCATCTTCGGCGGCTTCACCGAGCCCTCGGACCCGGACCTGCGCAACCAGTACATCAACGAGTACCTGCTGGGCTACGACCGCGAGGTGCTCCCCGACGTCGCCGCTGGGCGTCAAGGCCATCTATCGCGATTACGGCCAGGTGATCGAGGACTTTCTCTGCGCCGACGACGGCACCTACTGCATCGGCAATCCGGCACAGGGGATCATGCGGCGCGTCTTCACGCTCGACTATGCCCAGACCTTTCCCGCGCCGGAACCCAAGCGCATCTTCAAAGGCGTGCAGCTCGACGCCACGAAGCGCTTCTCGAAGAACTGGCAGGCCCTCGCCTCCTATATCTACTCGAAGCTCGAGGGCAACTTCGACGGCCTCTACGCGCCGTTCACCAACATCGGACCGGATCCCAACATCACCGCCGCCTACGACTACTTCGACTTCTTCACCAACGGCAGTGATCTGACCCGCCTCACCAACGAGGGTCCGCTGTCGAACGACCGGCGGCACCAGTTCAAAGCCTCGGGCATGTACCTGACGCCGTGGAAGCTATCGGTGGGGCTCTCGACCTACTACCGCACGGGCACGCCGCTCACCCGTTACGGCTACTCGGACATCTACGGCCGCTATGAGTTCTTCCTGAGCCGACCGCGGTGCCGAGGGGCGGACTCCGGACACCTACGAGGCCGACCTTCACTTCGGTTATCCGCTGACCGTCGGTCCGGCTACCGTCAACCTGCTCCTCGACGTCTTCAACCTGCTGGACGCCCAGACGTCCCATCCTGCTCGATCAGCGCTGGGGTTTCCAGGAGGCGGACAACGCCTCCCCCACTCCGGTCAATCCGGACTACAAGAAAGCGGTGCTGCGAACGCCGCCGCGATCGTACCGGTTGGGGGTGAGGGTGAGCTTCTAGATTCGGTCGAGGTCGGACAGCCAAGGATCAATACAGCGCGCCGATCCCGCGCATCTCGCGCGCGGCGGCCAGGTAGAGCACCACCGCGAGGAGCGCGAGCGGCAGCACCTGCCCGGCGACGGACGGCATCTCGCCGAACAGCAGGGCGCCGCGCCAGGCATCGACGGTCAGCGTCAACGGGTTCCAGCGCGCCGCCGCCGCCAGCCACTCGGGCATCTGCCGGACGGGCACCAACGCGGTGCTGGTGAACAGGATCGGCAGGTTGACGAGATGGACGAAGGCGGCCATCGCTTCCTGGGCGCGGGTCCGCAAGGCGAGGGCGCAGGACAGGCTCGAGAAGGCGGCGGCGAAGAGCGCCAGGCAGAGAGCGGCGGGGAGGACCGCTCCCCCGGCGGGCGAAAGCCGCGCCCCCAGCAACAAGGCGAGGAGGATGACGATCAGAGCCTGCACCAGCAGCCGCACCGCGTCGGCGAGGATCTTGCCGCAGAGCAGCGCATGGTGGCTGGCGGGGGTGTTCAACATCCGCGGCAGGAAACCGGTCTGCAGGTCGCGGATCCAGCCGACGCCGGACTGCGAAGCGCCGAAGAGCACCGTCATGGCGCACACCCCCGGCGTCAGGAAATCGAGATACGAGATCGCGTCGCCGAGCTCCACCAGGCGGTAGCGCTGGAAGAGAAAACCGAAAAATCCCATCCACATCAACGGCTGCGCGAAGGAGAAGCTCAGCAGCACCGGACGCCTCGCGGTCTTCGCCCAGGTACGCTTGCAGATCTCCCAGACGATGTCGACGGAGCTCATGGCTCGCCCCTCTTGCGAGGGAGCAGGTCGGCCACGTCGCGTCCGGTGCGGCGGCGGAAGGCCTCGGTCAGATCCGCCGCCGCGCCGCCGTCCACGGCGAGGAGCTCCTGCGGGGACCCGAGGGCCACGAGGGCTCCGCGATCGAGGATGGCGACGGTTCCGGCATGACGCTCCACCGCCGCCAGATCGTGAGTGACGATCGCCACCGACCGCCCACGTTTCGCCCGCGCCTCGAGATCGGCCCACAGGAGCCGGCGCCCTTCCGGGTCGAGGCCGGCGGTCGGCTCGTCGAGCAGCAGGAGCCTCGGGGTCGTGGATCATCCCTGCGGCCAGATGCAGCCGGCGTCGCAAACCTCCCGACCAGGTGCTGACCCGCCGCGACAGATGAGAATCGACGCCGAAGCCCGCCGCCAGCTCCGCCACCTGCCGCCGGCGCCCACGCCGCCGGACGCCGTACAGCACCGCCACCAGCGTCAGGATCTCGCCTCCGGTCATCTCCGGATCGAGGGCCGGATCCTGGGAGACGTAGCTCGTCCGCCGGCGCAGGGCGCGACGGGTGCCGCGGTCGCTCCGCGCCGGCCGCCCGATCCCGAGCACCTCCACCTCCCCGGCGCTCGGTTCGAGGATGCCGGCCAGGATGCGCAGCAGGGTCGTCTTGCCCGAGCCGTTCGCCCCTACCAGGGCTGTGATCTCGCCGCGCCGCAACGCGAGATCGACGCCGGCCAGGGCCGTGCGTCCGCCGAACCGATGGCCGACGCCCTGCGCTCTGGCCGCCGGGTCGGATCCGTTGGTCATTCTCCCTCCCGGGTCCACTCTTTCAGCCGGCGCAGCACTCTATCCTGAATCTCCGGCGCCGGGGCGACGGAGGGGTATACGCGTTAACCTGACGTCGAGAGTCGTCGATCAACGGTGGTTTCTCCGCCGCGGCGGATGGCCCGATTGAAGAGGACCTTGAGGAGGGGGCCGGGGGGTGAGGCTTCGGAGGGCAGGACCGTACGCAGTCTACAGGCCAACTGAACCACTACGGCCGTCGCCCCTTTGGGGCTCTGAGATTGGTTTTTCTGACCGCTTTCCTGGGGCTGACGCCGCCAGGCTACATGCCTCTACCCCTTCGGGGCAGAAGACCCGGCTTTATACGTCACTGAACTTCCGTGGAAGACTACTCAGGCCGTGGCGGCCCTGCGCGGGAGGTTTTCCGGCGCGCTTGCGGACGCGCTCCAGCCATAGAGCGGCGCCGGTCGCCTGCCCGCTCCTGCCTGTTGCCCGCGCCTGAGCACCCGCTGGCTGCCTCCAGAGATGCGCCACGTGCCAAGCGAGCTCTGTGGCAAAACCTCCGACGCGCGGCTGGTGACCGGTGACCTCCGTGGCAAAACCTTCGACGCGCGGCTGCTGACCCGCGGTTTGCCGGCCGAGACCTCAGGGTCACGCATCAGGAGCACGGGGCCACCTGCGGCAACCCGCTGAGCTGCTCTCAGAGATCTTGGGCCACGCCACGCAAGGCCGGGGCCGCCTGCCGTGACCGACAGATTTTCCGCCGCGGCTCACGGGTTACGCCTCGCATCTCGGAGGTTGTGCAGAAGAAACCTCCGGTCATGCGGCGAAATCCCCAGGTCCTCCGCCGCGGCTCTGAAGTCGCACCTCACGGCGAGCCGGGCGGCCAAGCGGCGGAACGGCGCCGGTTCGGCAAGCCCTGAAGCTGCTCAGCCGCCCGCGCCGCGCGGAGCCCCTCCGCTACAATCTTCGTGTTTCCCGGAACGCACCATGAGCGGCCCGACCGTCTTCATCAGCTACAGCCATCAGGACGAGACCTGGAAGGACCAGCTCGTCCGCCAGTTGCGCGTCCTGGAGATCGAGGGCGACCTCTCCGTTTGGGATGACCGGAAGATCGCCGCGGGCGACGCCTGGCGTGCAGAGATCGCCGCAGCCATGGAACACGCCCGCGCCGCCGTGCTGCTGATCTCGGCTGATTTCCTGACTTCGGAGTTCATCCGCGACACGGAGGTGAGGTGGTTGGAGAAAACCCTCGCGCCCTAGGCCCGGAAGCTTCGGAGACGCCCCGCCGTCCCCGTGGCCGTCCAATCGATGTCGTATATCGACTGGGGGCGTCTCTACGGATCGCTGGAGAGACGGCATAGGTTGAAGGTTGTTCCGGGACCGGAAACGCACCATCGCCTACGGTATCTCACCCGTTCCGCCGCGCGTCGGACGGTCCGTAGAGACGACCCAATCGGTGTGCGACAACGGTTCGAAGGCGCACAACGGCGGGTCGTCTCCGAGGCGGCAGGATCGGTCCGAGCTGCGCGCCCCTCCGGGCGTCGCGATCCCAGCGCTGAGATGTCCTTGACCAGGGTGGAAGGTTGACGCACCATTAGATGAGAGAAGTTAAAGTCGGCCTGCGCCAGGGCGCACCGCCCCGGTGGCGAGGCTTGTTTGAAGGCTGAAGTCCTGTTGTCGGGTGCTTCGAGCGCGGGGGAGAACCACCCATGAGAGTCGGGCTCAAGCTGCGGGCGAGCCTCATCGTCGCCCCCTTGGTGGTGGCGATGCTCGCCCTCGCCCTGGCATCGATCGGTTCGTATCTGAGCCTGCGCGCTGCGCTGCACGACGTGCGGCGGGAGATCGCCTATCTGCTCCATCTGTCCAGGCTCGACATCCTGGCGGTCCGACAGTCGGTCGAGTCCTTCGGCGCGGCCTTCCGCGGCGAGGACGCCGGCGGCCTGCGAGAGGCCGAGTCCGAAGCCCGGGCGTCCCTCGACGCGCTCGCGGGCTGGGACTTCCCGCCGCGCCGCTCCGAGCTGCTGCAGCGCATCGAGCGGGCCTACGCGCGCCTGGCGCAGGCGGGCGAGCGGGCCGTCGAGCTGGCGCGCCGGGGCGAGCGCGAGGCGGCGACGCGGCTCGTCACAGACACGGTCGAGGCGCGGCGAGACGCCGAGCTTCTTCCCCTGGTCGACGCGGCGCAGATCGAGGGCAGCCTCGCCCTCAGGAAGGCCCTCGACAGCCTGCTCGCCAGCTCGGCCCGGCTGTCCCTGATGCCGCGGCCCGTGGGGCTGGCCTCCGACGCCCAGAGCCTCCGCGCCGCGGCGGCCGAGGCCATCTCGGTGGCGAGGCTCGCCAGCCGCGCGCAACGGCTGGTGGGCGAATACCGGGGCTTCGCCTACTTCGGAGAGTCGCGGGAGGATCTGGCGGTCGCCGAGCACGGGTTCGATCGCGCCTACCGGATCTGGGAGGCCCAGGTGGGCGCCAGAGGCCAGGGAGCGGGGGCGACCGCACCGGCGAGCGAGGGGGAGATCCGCGCCGGCTATCGCGCCCTCAAGGAGGCCGTCGGCGGGCTCGCCGGACTGGATCCCCGGAGGGATCCGGCCGCGGCCGTCCGCGTCTACGAGTCGCAGCTCGAGCCCCTCGGGAACGAGGCCCTGCCCCGGGTCTTGACGGCCGCCTTCGAGGCCCGTGACGCCCGGATCTCGGCCCTCGTCGACTCCATCGTGAGGCGCTCGCGCTTAGCGGGCGTCGCGATCAGCGTGTTTGCCGTGCTCGCCGTGGCCTTGGCCCTTCTGTGCCCATGGCTGATCTCGCGGTGGATCGTGCAGCCGGTCTACGCCTTGACGCGGGCGGCGCGGGAGCTGGGAGCCGGCTTGGGATCGCGGCCGGTCGCGGTGCGCACCGGTGGCGAGCTGGGCGAGCTCGCCGCGACGTTCAACCAGATGGCCCAGCAGTTGGAGGAGCGCACCCGCGAGGCCTCGAAGCCGAGCGGACCCGCGAGCGACTGCACCACGCCGAACGGCTGGCTGCGGTGGGGACCTTGGCGTCGGGCGTCGCTCACCAGATCAACAACCCGCTCAACAACGTCCTGCTCACCGCCCAAAACGCGCTCGGCGACGACGGTCCCGAGGCGGCTCGGCACTGGCGAGCGGCCCTCGAAGCCTGCGCCGAGGAGGCGAAGCGTTGCGAGAGGATCGTGCGCGGCCTGATGGCCTTCGCGCGCGGCGAACCCGGCCAGAGGTGGCTGGAGGACGCCAACCAGGTGCTGCGGCGCGCCCGCGACCTCGCCGTGGGCGCGGCCGCCGAGCACCAGGCCTCGGTCGAGCTCCTGCCCTGCGAGGGCGCGGTTCCGATCCTGGCGAGCTCGATCGCCCTGGAACAGGCGTTGGTCAACGTCATCCGCAACGCCATCCAGTCGCGGCCCGGGGCTCACGTCACCCTGCGCACCGAGCGCGCCGCGCGATCCGTTCGCATCGAAGTCCGGGACGACGGCCGCGGCGTGGACAGCGAGGCGATCCGCCACCTCTTCGAGCCCTTCTTCACCACCCGCGCCGCCGAGGGCGGCACCGGGCTGGGTCTGTCCGTGGCGCATCGCATCATCGCCGACCACCACGGCGCGATCAAGGTCGACAGCCGGCCCGGGGAAGGGACGCTGGTCAGCGTCGAGCTGCCGCTGGCTCCCGCGCGGGAAGCGCGCCGATGACCGCGTCCGGTTCCGCGTCGTCGCGACGCACGGGGTCGCACCCGTAATCGCGGAGGCGATAGTAGATCTTGCTCTTCGAGATGCCGAGCATGGCGGCCGCCTCGGTGGCCCGGCCGCCCACCGCCATCACGGACTTGAGGATGGCCGCCCGCTCGATCTCGGCGAGCGTGCTGCCGGGGATCACCACCTCCAGCGGGTCGTAGGAGGCCCCCGCCACCGTCTCCGGCAGGTCCTCCGGCATCACCAGGCGCCCTCGCGCCATGACGGCGGCGTGCTCGACGGCGTGCTCCAGCTCCCGCACGTTGCCCGGCCAGTTGTAGAGGAGCAGGCGCTCGAGGGCCTCGCGGGAGAACCCGTCGAGCCGCCGCTCGTTCTCGGCGGCGAAGCGCGCCAGGAAGGTCTCCGCCAGCGCCGGGACGTCGCCGCGCCGGACCCGCAGCGGCGGCAGGTCGATCCGGAAGACGTTGAGGCGGTAGAAGAGATCCTCGCGGAAACGGCCCTCCGCCACCTCCGTCCGCAGGTCCTTGTTGGTGGCCGCCACCAGGCGCACGTCGACGGTGAGCGTCTCGCTCCCTCCGACGCGCTCGAACCGCCGGGTCTGGAGAAAGCCCAACAGCTTGACCTGGGTGGAGAGGGGGTAGGAGCCGATCTCGTCGAGGAACAGCGTCCCTCCCGCCGCGCGCTTGAACCGCCCTTCGTGGCGGGAGAAGGCGCCGGTGAAGGCGCCCCGCTCGTGCCCGAACAGCTCCGACTCCAGAAGCGACTCGGAGAGCGCCGCACAGGACAGCTCCACGAACGGACCGCTGGCGCGTCCGCTCAGGCGATGAATCGTCTCCGCCAGCAGCCCCTTGCCGGTGCCGCTCTCGCCGGTCAGGAGGACGGTGGCCCGGCTGGAAGCGACCTGCTCCGCCCGGCTGAGGACGGCCCGCATCGACGGGTGATCGCCCACCACGCCCAGCGCGGCCGCCGCCCCGGCACCGCGCGGGTGCGGGGCGCCGGACTCTTCCAGGAGGAGGGCCCGCTCCATCGCGCTGTGCAGGGAGCGCCAGAGCGCCTGGCTGTCGAGCGGCTTCTCGAGGAAGTCGTCGGCGCCTCGCTTCATGGCATCGACGGCGACGTCTACCGACCCGTAGCCCGTCATGACGATGATTCGCGTCCCCGGCGCGGCGGCCCGCACGCTCTCCAGGAACGCCAGGCCGTCGAGGCCCGGCATTCGCAGGTCGGTGAGGACGACCTGCGGCCGGAACTCGCCGAGCAGCTCGAGGCCCCGGAAGGCGTTGCCCGCCGTGGCGACCTCGTAGCCCCGCCGGCGCAGCAACCCCTGCAACGCGGAGCAGGCCCGCGGCTCATCGTCCACCACGAGGACCCGGCCGGGAGCCGGCCTCGCGTCCAGCCCTTCCGGCCCCGACTGGACAGTCGTTCCCACCGCGCTCGCGCGCGGAATGCCGATCGACACCGTGGCCATCGCAGGTTCACTCCCCGACAAAAAACTGCAAGATACCTAAAATGATGAGTGCCGCCGACGGGTCAAAGCGGGACGCACGGGACGGCAGCGGCCGGCGCCGCGCTGTCCAAATTCTGGAAGGTGCCGGAAGGCGGGTGCAGGATTTGGTCGGCACGTCGCCCCCCGAAACCCCACCGCCACGGAGCCGGCTTTCGGTGCCGATCCCCGCAAGTCGCCTCACGAGCGCCACTTGGAGGCTCGCTCGCCGCCCTTGTCGCCCGCTGGAGGACGCTTCGCGGCCCTCTGGCACCGGGCTTGCTCCCCCACGCCTGCTCTTGGCCTCACAAGGAGAACCGCATGATCCAACGGCTTCCTGGTCCGCTCTTCCTGCTCCTGCTGGCCGCGCTCCCGGCCGCCCGCGGCCACGCTCAGACCGCCCGCCCCGTCGACCTCTTTCAAGGCCTCGATTCCATCCGTCTTTCGACCGCGATCGGCGGTCCCCTGGATCAACAGGGAGGCACGGCACCTCAACTGTTCGCCGACGATCTGAAGCGTTTCAATCGCTTCCAGCAGAACCTGGCGGATGCTCTCAACTCGAAGCTCTCGACGTGCGGCCTTTTTGTGAGTCCGGAAGCGGCGGACGAGCTTGCGGTCGAGGTATTCGGGCGACTCGAGAAGCTGCAGCCATGCACGCCGCGCTACGTCTACATGATCCAGGCCAAGGTTCGCAACTCGAAATTGAAAGGCCACCTCGTCTCGCTTCGCCCGGTCATCGGCATCGCGGACGAGGCCGGCCTGGAGAGAACCTTGATCGACGCTGCCGTCGCGACGGTTGCCGCCGAGCTTCGGAGCTGCCACAAGCCCGCGACGAAGAACGGCGGCAGATGACCGCCCGCGCGCGAGCGCACGGGATCAATCACCGCTGCTCGGAAGCCATCGCCTCCACCATCCAGGCCAGGGGGTCCGTGCCCGGCGGACGCGGCACGTCGAGCTTCCAGTAGCCGCGGCGCTGGGGGAACCGGAAGTCGCCGACCGGCGTCAGGAACAGCGGGCGTGGCTCGGGCTTCAGCTCGAGATCGTCGAACCGATAGTCCAGCAGGTAGAGCGAGGCCTGATAGAGGCTCTCGACGGTCGGAGCCTGCTCGAAGTACGCGCGCCGGTCTGCGCCGCCGTTCTCCTCCCCGGGTGCGACGTCCCAGAGGCGGACGCTCTTGTCGTCCGCGCCCGAGGCCAGGCGGGTGCCGTCGGGACTGAACGCCACGCTCCGGATCCGGTCCCGATGGCCCTGGAGGCTGGCGATCTCCTTGCCGGAGGCGACGTCCCAGAGGCGGATGCTCTTATCGTCCGAGGCGGCGGCGACACGGCGGCCGTCGGGGGAAAACGCCACGCTCCAGAACGCTGCGCCCTGAAAGCGGGCGATCTCTTTCCCCGCGGCGAGGTCCCAGAGGCGGACGGTGCGATCGTCCGAGGCCGAGGCGATGCGGGTGCCGTCGGGACTGAACGCCACGCTCGAGATCCACCGCTCATGGCCCTGGAGGTGGGCGATCTGCTCGCGCGAGGCGACGTCCCACAGCAGGATGCTCTTATCGGGCGCAGCCGCGGCCAGGCGGCGGCCGTCGGGGGAAAACGCCACGCTGAAGAACCCGGCGGCCTCCTGGATGAACAGCTCTTCCGTCTGCTCGAAATCGCGGGCCCCGGCCGGAGCCTCCTGGCCGCGGCCCCCGCGGCCCCCGCCGCCGCCACGCCCGCCGGCGCCTCGGAGCCTCGGCGATCGATTGGCCGGAGTCGGCGTCCCACAGGCGGACGCTCTTGTCGGACGAGCCGGAGGCCAGGCGCTTGCCGTCGGGGCTGAAGGCCACGCTCCAGATCCGCTCCCTGTGGCCCACGAAGCGGGCGGTCTGTACGCGCGCGGTGAGGTCCCAGAGCCGGACGCTCTTGTCGTCCGAGCCCGAAACCAGGCGGGTGCCGTCGGGGGAAAACGCCAGGCTCCTCACTCTCCCCGTATGGCCGTGGAGGCGGGCGATCTCTTCGCCCGTGGCGACGTCCCAGAGGCGGATGCTCAGATCGTCCGAGCCGGAGGCGAGGCGCTTGCCGTCGGGGGAAAACGCCACGCTCCACACCCGCTCGGGATGGCCCGGGAGGCGGGCGAGCTCCTTGCGCGCGGTGAGGTCCCAGAGGCGGATGCTGCGATCGTCCGAGCCGGAGACCAGGCGCTTGCCGTCAGGGGAAAACGCCACGCTTCGGACCAGCCCCGCATGGCCCTCCAAGCGGAAGACCTCTTTGCCCGAAGGGACCTCCCACAGCCGGATGCCGCGATCCGCCGAGCCCGAGGCGAGGCGGGTGCCATCGGGACTGAACGCCAAGGTCCAGACCCGGGCCATGTGGCCCTCGAGGCGGGCGACCTCCACGCCCGAGGGGATGTCCCACAGCCGGATGCTGTGATCCTCACCGCCCGAGGCCAGGCGGCGGCCGTCGGGACTGAACACCAGGGTCCAGACCCGGGGTCCGGCGGGTTTTTGCAGGAGGCGGGCGATCTCCTGGCCCGAGGCGACGTCCCAGAGGCGGAGGGTCTTGTCGGGCGAGCTCGAGGCCAGGCGGGCGCCGTCGGGACTGAGCGCCACGCTGACGACGCTCCCTTCATGGCCTTCGAGGCGGGCGACCTCCGAGCCCGAGGCGAACTGCCAGACGCGGATGATCTTGTCGACTGAGCCCGCGGCCAGGTGCTGGCCGTCGGCGCTGAACGCGAGGCAGAGGACGCTGCCGCCGAAGCCGCGGAAGCGGCCGACCTCCTCGCCGGAGCCGACGTCCCACAGGCGGACGCTCTTGTCGTCCGCGCCCGAGGCCAGGCGGGTGCCGTCGGGACTGAACGCCACGGCCGAGACCCGGCCCTGGTGGCCCGCGAGACGGGCGACCTCTTCGCCCGAGGCGAGGTCCCACAGGCGGATCTGCCCATCGTCCGAGGCCGAGGCCAGCCGGCGGCCGTCGGGGCTGTACGCCACGCTCCGGACCAAACCCGGGGCCGACGACGAGCGCCAGATCTCGCGAAAGACGTTGGCGGCGATCTCCGGCGGCGGCAGGCTCTCCACGGAAACCGGGAGCCGCTCGGCCGCCGCGAGGTTCCGGCGCAGAGCCGCCAGCGCGTAGAGCCAGGCCTGCCGGGAGCTTCTCCTGCGAGCCGCCGTTGGCGGCGGCGCGCAACGCCTCTCCCGCTTTCGCCGCGAACACCTGGGACCGGTCGTTGTTGGCGGCCTGGGTGCCGATGTTCTCGGCGCCCGCCGCCGGGGCCGCCGCCTTTGCGACGATGCCGAGGCCGAAGAGGATGACGAGGAGGGAGAGGCTCGAAAGGCCGGGTCGCCGCAGGGTCATGGTGCTACTCCTTCCAACCAGTGGTTACGGATCAGGTTCCACGAACTCTACTGCAAAGTGGGCCGAGCAAGCACGAGGGCGGCCCTCCCGGGCCGCCCTCCGAAGCGCTGCCGAGGCTCGGCGGTGGACGCTACCGCCGAGGGCGATCCACCCTAGGGGATGGGCTGGTAGATGTTCTCATCGACGTCGATCTTGCAGGCCGCCGCGTTGGTGGCGCCCTCCGGCGCGATGCAGAAATCGGTCATCATGCCCAGGCCCGCATGGTGCAGGATGTGGCAGTGCATCAGCCAACGGCCCAGTCCGCCGCCCATCTCGGCGTCGGTGAACTGCGGCAGATCGCCGGCGCCGCCGAACGTCCCCTGGTAGTCGTACGGGAACTTCGCCAGGAGCTGGAGCCAGGAGTACTGCGTACTGTCGGGGATCTTGAACCGGTCGGTGATCTTCACCCGGTACTTCAGGGCCAGACCCGGCTGGATGCCCTCGACGTCCAGCATCTCGTTGTAGTCGAACGTGTAGACCGGAGGCTCGATGAGCGAGGCCGAGTCGACGACCGCCGGGGGCGGGGCCCCGGGCGGTTGCGGGACCAAGTCGACGTTGTTGAACCGGTAGAGGGCGATCGGCTGGAACGAGAAGCCGTGCGCGTGGAACGGGTGATGCCCGGCGCCGGTGTTGTTGGCGACGATGAACTCCACCACGTCGCCGATCTTCGCGTACCGCGTGGAGTCCTGGGTCGGAATCTCGTCGCCGCTCGCCACCTCCCCTTCATATTCTCCCATGTTGGCGTTGATCGAGGGGAACCGCCGGTTGTCTTCGAGACGGTTGCTGAGCACGACGGACTGATCCACGGCGCGCCCTCTGAACGGGACACCGAGGAACGGATCCAGACCCGGCGGCACCGCCGAGAACGGCACGACGGTGGCGCTCTTCAAGTTCTCCGACGGCCGGTTGATCGACGCATGCGCCATCAGGGGGGCGCCCTCGGTGAGGTTGTAGTTCGGCAGTCCGAGGAGGTCCGGGATGATCTTGATGCGGACCAGCTTGCGGGCGATGATGTCGCGGTTGGCGGAGTCGCCGTTGCCGATGTTGGTGGCGAAGTTCGGATTCGCAGCGAAGGCGCCGTGCGGATAGTCGACGGTCCAGATGTACATGCTCTCGCCGGGCTCGAGATAGTTGCCCTGGCGATCCTTGGTCACGATGACGAACTCGGTCCGCTCGGAGACGCCGATGAAGTCCTCGCCCCTGCGGATGACCGTGTCGTAGGCGCGCCGCACGAACGGGTTGGCCGGCGGGATCTCGGGCTGGCCCTCGAGGCGCACGTGGTCGAGCAGCCCGTTCTGGCCGCCGATGCGGTAGAGGGGAAGGCCCTGGTCGCAGGAGAGCGGGTCGGCGCCGGAGAACTTGACGCTGCTGCCGGGCGCGTAGCACTGGCCGATGGTCGCCGCGGCGGCGGGGTTGTTATTGACCTGCTGCGCCGGGCCGAAGGGCGGCTCCTCACCTTCGAGCAGGAGGCGGAAGCGGTAGAACCGCTCGTTCGAGGAGTTGACGAACGCGACGCGCACGCCGCGGCCCTCCGGAACCAAGATCGTCTCGATGTTCGAGTCGCTGGTGGGGACCTTGCCGTTGACGAAGAGCAGCTCGCCTTCCCGGACGACGCAATCCCCGGTGCGCACGGCGCGATCGCACTCGCCGTCACCGTTGAGGTCGGGCGAGATGTCCGGCATGAGGTGGTTGTCCACCTCCTCGTCACTCCAGACATTGAAGGGAAGGTTGGCTCTCACCAGGTGCCGGTTGATCTCGTTGGCGACCAGGGAATCGTGCAGTTGGATGAACCGCTTCTGGAGCGGCAGGACGCCGAGCAGGGTCAGGATGTCCTCCTCATAGGAGCGGATGATGAGCCTGCCGAGCATGCCGCGGTGCTCGGTGAGCAGTGGCTTGGTGTGGGGGTGGAACCAGTAGTTGCCCGGGCGATAGAGCCGATACTGGTACAGGCGCTGCTCTCCCGGGTCGATGCCGAACTCCGACACGGGAGTGCCGTCGCTCTCGTTGTCCAGCTCCATGCCGTGCCAGTGAACGATCTGCCGGTTGTCGGCCGGCGCGTAGAACCCGGTCGAGATGGCCTCGTCGTTGACCGCCTCCGGCAGCTCGTTCTTGACCGTCAATTGCACGATGTCACCCACGTGGCCGTGGATCTCGATGCCGGCGGGCACGCCATTGTAGGCGGCGGCGTTCGGCGTGATGACGGTGCCGTTGGTCTTGAGATAGCCGTTCTGGAACGTGAGCTGGTGCTGCAAGCGGCAGGTGTCGGCATCCTGTGCGGCGCCTTCCGAGACGGCGCCGCCGCAGGCCACGCTGTTGGGAGCGTTCTTGAAGGTGCCGAGGACGTCGACCTGCTCGTAGGCGGGCACGGGCAGCTCGAGATCGATCTCCTCCATCACGAGCGTCTTCTTGATCAGGAAGAAGAGATCGGCCCCCGAGCTTTTGGGGTACCCCGAGAAGCCCGCCGGCAGGGCTCCCGTCGGCCCGACCAGCGGGGTCGAAGCAGTCGGCCTGAGGCTCCGGCTCGAAGCCGGCTCGGCGGGCTCCGCCGCCAGGGGTGAAGCGGCGAGCAGGAGGCTGATGACGATCGCCAGGGCGATCGGCGGTAAAGGTGAGCGGCTCGGCAACGGCATGGTCTAAGTCTCCTTTCTTGACGGGCGCACGCCCCATCGACGGGACGGCAGACCGCGATCAGGGCGGACATCCGCTAGTCACTCATGGACCTGCAATGGAGCACCTGCAGTGGAGTACCTGCACGGGTCCTGAGCAACGCATGTGCCAGGAGGAGCGGCGCGGAGCGCCGCGCCGCGGCGGTGGCCTGCGAGGGCAAGCCAAGTCATTCAGCCTGGGCACTTTACGCGGGCCAGCCCCGGCGGCTCCTGCGGCTCCGCGGAGGTCGTCAAGGCTGTTTCGCCGGCCGGAAGGGGGCTCCGCCGTCCAAGTCCTGAACCGGTCCACCGGCCCGCTTCCAGAATTTGGAACTGCGCCTCGGCCGAGTCGGCCGTCGTCCCCTCCGCGGGCCGGCTCTCGGCGCGCGGATCGCGTCACCGGTCGGCGCAGATCTGGTGTACCCTGATGCGCATCGCCAGCTTCTGAGGAGTAACCGATGAACGCACGGATCGCCGACCTCCCGCTCGCCGCCCTTGCCCTCGCCGCCGCGCTCGCGGCCGGCTGCGCCGCGGCCCCGGAGGAGGCTCTCCCGGGTGCGGCGGCCGGCGGCCACGACCACGCCGGCCACCAGCCGGCGGAGGCCGCCACCGGCGCCGCCGGCGACGAGGTCGCCCACTACACCTGCTCGATGCACCCCTCGGTCCGCAACGCCGACCCCGGGAGCTGTCCGACCTGCGCGATGGCGCTGGTGCCGGTGTTTCGGCGGGAGATCGCGAGCGGGGAGATCGTGCTCGACGCCAGGAGGCGCCAGCAGATCGGCGTCACCACCGCCCGGGCGGAGCTGCGGACGCTCGCCGTGCCGGTGCGCGCGGTCGGCAAGGTGACCTACGACGAGACCCGTCTGACCGACGTCACGCTCAAGGTCGGCGGCTGGATCGACGAGCTCTACGTCGACCGCCTGGGCCAGCCGGTGCGCCAGGGCGAGCCGCTGTTCACGCTCTACAGCACGGAGCTCTTCGAGGCCCAGCAGGAGTTCCTGACCGCGGCCAACAAGCAGCGCATGGCGCGCATGGTCGGCTCCGCCGAGAGCACCGAGTTCCTGGCCGAGGCGCGGCGCCAGCGCCTGCGCCTGTCGGACCTGTCGCCGGACCAGATCAAGGACCTGGAAGCGCGCCGCGCGCCGAACGAGCGCGTCCCGATCCTGTCACCGGCCTCCGGCCACGTGATCGAGAAGGACGTGGTCGCCGGCACCGCGATCCAACCCGGGATGCGCCTGCTGCGCATCGCCGGCCTCGACCGGGTGTGGGTGGAGGCCGAGGTCTACGAGTCGGAGCTGGCGCTGCTCGCGGTCGGCGCCCCGGCGAAGGTCACCCTCCCCTACCTCCCGGGGCGGAGCTTCGCCGGCCGCATCGCCTTCGTCTACCCCTGGCTCGACAGCGCCACCCGCACCGGCCGGGTGCGCATCGAGCTGAGCAACCCCGGCCTCGCGCTCAAGCCGGAGATGTACGCCGAGGTGCTCTTCGAGCGCGCCCTCGGCAAACGGCTGGCGGTGCCCGAGGAGGCGATCCTCTACGCCGGTGACCGCCGCTACGTCTTCCGCGACCTGGGCGGCGGACGGCTGCGGCCCCAGGCGGTGACCCTCGGCCGGTGGGCCGGCGAGTGGGTGGAGATCCTCGACGGGCTGGCGGCGGGCGACGCGGTGGTCACCTCGGGCAACTTCCTGATCGCCGCCGAGGCCCGCCTCAAGCTCGCGCTCGATCACTGGGCGCCGGAGGCGGACGAAGCCAAGGACGCGCCGCCCGTGCCCGCGCGACCGGCCGCCGGCCACGACGACCCCACCGACCACGACGGCCACGACGATCACGCCGCGCAACCGGAGCCACGCAGAAGATGAATGATTCCGCCGGCGCGCCGCGCGCCGGCTGGATCGTGCGCACGATCGCGGTCTCGGCGACCAACCCGTGGCTGACCGTGCTGTTCGTCGCGGCGCTCGCGCTCTGGGGCTGGTATGCGATGGTGCGCTCGCCGCTCGACGCGATCCCCGACCTCTCCGACGTGCAGGTGATCGTCTTCACCGAGTGGCCGGGGCAGAGCCCGGACCTCGTCGAGGACCAGGTCACCTACCCGCTCGCCGCCGCGTTGCTCGCGGCGCCGAAGGTGGCCTTCGTGCGCGGCCAGTCGATGTTCGGGATGTCGTTCGTCTACGTGATCTTCGAGGACGGCACCGACCTGTACTGGGCGCGCCGCCGCGTGCTCGAGTACCTCGACGAGGCGCGGGCGCGGCTGCCCGACGGGGTGACGCCGACCCTCGGCCCCGACGCGACCGGCGTCGGCTGGGTCTACGAGTACGCGCTCGTCGACAGGAGCGGCCGCCTCGACCTCGCGGAGCTGCGCAGCCTCCAGGACTGGAACCTTCGCTACGCGCTCGAGAGCGTCCCCGGCGTCGCCGAGGTCGCCTCGGTCGGCGGCTTCGTCGCGAGTACCAGGTCGTCGTCGACCCGCTGAAGCTCGCGGCGTTCGGGATCTCGCTCCAGGAGGTGATGCGCGCGGTCCGCGACTCCAACGAGGAGGTCGGCGGCCAGGTGCTCGAGCTCGCCGGGCACGAGGTCATGGTGCGCGGCCGCGGCTACGTCAAGAGCCGGCGCGACCTCGAGCTGGTGCCGCTGCGCGCCGGCGAGCGCGGCGCCCCGGTGCGCATCGCCGACGTCGCCGAGGTGCGGCTCGGGCCGGCGCCGCGCCGCGGGATCGCCGAGCTCGACGGCCAGGGCGAGGCGGTCGGCGGCATCGTCGTCATGCGCTACGGCGAGAACGCGCTGCGCGGTGATCGACGCCGTGAAGGAGCGCCTCGAGGAGGTGCGCGCGAGCCTGCCCGAGGGCGTCGAGCTCGTCGTCACCTACGACCGCTCGGAGCTGATCCGCGAGTCGATCGCCACGCTCACGCCGCACGCTGGTCGAGGAGATGCTGATCGTCTCGCTCGTGATCTTCGTCTTCCTGCTCCACGCGCGCAGCGCGCTGATCCCGATCCTCACCATCCCGGTCGGCGTGCTGCTCGCGTTCATCCCGATGCTCGTACCAGGGGCTGACCGCCAACATCATGTCGCTCGGCGGCATCGCCGTCGCGATCGGCGCGATGGTCGACGCCTCGATCATCGTGATCGAGAACGTCCACAAGCGGCTCGAGCGCTGGGAGGCCGCCGGCCGCCCCGGGCCGCGGCAGGCGGTGATCGTCGCCGCGATGCAGGAGGTCGGGCCGTCGCTCTTCTTCTCGCTGCTCGTGATCACGGTCTCGTTCCTGCCGGTCTTCACGCTCGAGGGGGCCGAAGGACGGCTGTTCAAGCCGCTCGCGTTCACCAAGACCTACTCGATGGGCTTCGCGCGCCCTGCTCTCGGTGACGCTCACGCCGGCGCTCGCCGCGCTGCTTCATCCGCGGCCGCATCCGCCGCGAGGAGGCGAACCCGATCAACCGCTGGCTGATGCGCCCTCTACACGCCGGTCGTGCGCTTCGTCGTGCGCCGGCGCTGGGCGGTGGTGGTGGCGGCGGCGCTGGCTGACGCTCGCGACCGTCCCGGCCTTCCTCGCGCTCGGGAGCGAGTTCATGCCGCCGCTCAACGAGGGGACGATCCTCTACATGCCGACCGCGCCGCCGGGGATGTCGCTCGAGCGAGGCGGCGCGCGTGCTCCAGCGCATGGACCGCGAGCTCCGCACGTTCCCCGAGGTGGCGCGCGTGTTCGGCAAGATCGGCCGCGCCGAGAGCGCCACCGACCCGGCGCCGCTCGGCATGGTCGAGACCGTCGTCGTGCTGAAGCCGCGCGAGGAGTGGCGCGCCGGGCTGACCTGGGACGGCCTGATCGCCGAGATGGACGCGAAGCTCTCGCTACCCCGGGCATGCCCAACATCTGGTGGATGCCGATCCAGACGCGCACCGAGATGCTCTCCACCGGCATCCGCAGCGCCGCTCGGCGTCAAGGTGTTCGGCGACGACCTCGCCGCCGATCGAGCGCGCCGCGATCGCGATCGAGGGGGCGCTCGCCGGCGTCCCGGGCACGCGCAGCGCCTTCGCCGAGCGCGCGACCGGCGGCTTCTACCTCGACGTCGAGCGTCGACCGCGAGGCGGCGGCGCGCTACGGCGTCCGGGTGGTCGACGTGCAACGACGTGGTCGCGACCGCGATCGGCGGCCTGGCGATCGCCGAGACCATCGAGGGGCGCGAGCGCTACCCGATCGCGGTCCGCTACGCGCGCGACTTCCGCGACGACCCGACGCGGCTCGAGCGCGTGCTGGTCGCCACCCCCTCCGGCGCCCAGGTGCCGCTCGCGCAGGTGGCGCGGCTCGAGCTTCGCCACCGGGCCGCCGATGGTCCGCAGCGAGGACGGCCGGCTGGTCGGCTTCGTCTTCGTCGACCCCGGCGAGCGCCCGCTCGCCGACTACGTCGAGGAGGCGCGCCGGGCCGTGGCCGAACGGGTGGCGCTGCCGGCCGGCGTGCGCATCGAGTGGGCCGGGCAGTTCCAGCAACTACGAGCGCGCCCGCGAGCGGCTCAAGGTCGTGGTGCCGCTGACCCTGTTGCTGATCGTGCTGCTGCTCTACCTGAACACCCGCTCGGCGGTCGAGATCGGGATCGTGCTGCTCGCGGTGCCCTTCTCGCTGATCGGCGCGGTCTGGCTGCTCTGGCTGCTCGACTACAACCTGAGCGTCGCGGTCTGGGTCGGCCTGATCGCGCTCGCCGGGCTCGACGCCGAGACCGGGCGTGGTGATGCTGCTCTACCTGACGCTCGCGCATGGCGGCGCGCGGCGCGAGGAGGGCGGCTGCGCGAGCTTCGCCGACCTGCGCGAGGCGATCGTCGAGGGCGCGGCGCAGCGCATCCGGCCCAAGCTGATGACCGTGCTGACGACGATGATCGGCCTGCTGCCGCTGCTCTGGAGCACCGGCACCGGCGCCGACGTGATGAAGCGGATCGCGGCGCCGATGGTCGGCGGCTCGTCACCTCGTTCCTGCTCGAGCTGCTCGGTCTACCCGGCGATCTTCGCGCTCTGGAAGCGGCGAGAATCCCTGGGGCCTGCGGCGGCGCTCCCGGCAGGCGAGGAGCCGGCGTGAGGAACGAGACCTCCCAGATCGAGTACGGTAGATCCCTCGGCGCAGACGACCTCGGGGCTGCTCGCTATGCCGTTCCGGAGCCCGCAGACCCCGCGCCGTGACCAAGGGGCATGCTGGGGAGCCAAGAATGAGGAGTGACGTTGGTTTGACCTTGCGGACGGGGTGCGGCACAATCCCCTCGTGCCGGGACGCCACCGATTCGCCGCCGCTCTTCTTCTCCTTTCCGCTGCCGCGCTTCCGCACTTGCTCTGGCTGGGAACGCATGCCATTCGGCATCACGAGCATGCCGGAGAAGAATGGTCTGAGCATGCGCGGGCCCTGGCCCACGGGCATGAGCATCCGGAGGGGATTCCCGATCACGAGCACAATCTCCTGCCCTCACCGCCTTTCCGGCAGGACCCGCCGCGGGATCTCCGAGCGCCGGCCGTTGCCTTCCTGGAAGCTCCACATGCGGAGTTTCTCCTGCTCTCCGGCGTCGGCCCATGGCAAGGGCAAGTTCGACCTCGGGGCCCCAGCCCACCTCGGCTGCACCTTCTCTGCACGCTGCTGATTTGATCTCCGCCTCCTAGACCGGCTGGTCCCGGAATCCCCGTGGTGTCCACCGCGGACACCGCATTTCCATGTCTTTTCCGAGGCTGCTGAACGGAGGCGCCATGCAACGCGCACGCATCGTCTTGTTCCTCTTCCTCGCGCCCATGGGGCTCGTGGCACAGGAGAGCTCAATCCTCACGGAAGAGGAGTTTCTCGCCGCGGTCACGGCGGAACATCCCGCCACGGTGGCCCTCATCGGCGAGCGCGAGTTGGCCGCGGCGGAGGCTACTCGCGCCGCGCTGCTCCCTAACCCCGCGGTCGAGGCCGGTATCGAGGAGCCCGACGGTGCAGCCAGGGAGACCGCCGCCGGGGTGACTTGGACCCCGCCGCTCGACGGCCGCCGTACCCTCCGGCGGGAAGCAGCGGAAAAGGGTCTGGCCGCGGCGGAGAGCCGCCTCGAAGCGGCGCGCCTCAGGCTCCACCTCGATCTGCGGGCAGTTTACGCCGGCTGGTCTTTCGCCTGGGATAGGCGGGAGTTGTTGGCGGACCATCTCGCTCGCGTCGAGGAGCTGGCGGAGCAGGCCCGCGCGCGGGCACAAGCCGGGGAGATCCCAGGCCTCGCCGCACGCCGCTTCACCCTGGAGGAAGCCCAGGCCCGTACCGACCTGGGCCGTGCCGAGGCGCGCCTGGCCGCCGCGTGGGGCGCTTTGGCGGCCTGGGTTCCTGGAGTCTCCCGAGAGGCCCGGCCCGCCGCCCTGCCGATTCCCCCTGCGGCCGGGTCGATGCCGGATCTCGCACGCCGGTCCGATATCACGGCCCGCGAGCATGAGGTAGAACGCGCCGAGGCGCTGCGACGCTTGAGCGCGCGGATCTTCGAAGCGCCCGCGCTGGGGCTCGGCTGGAAGCGCATCGAGGAGCGAAGGGTGGAAGCTTCCGGTCCGGTGGTTTCCGCCGGCTGGACGGTGCCGCTCTTCGACCGGCGGCAAGCCGACCGCCGGGAGGCGGAGGCGCGCCTCTTGACCGCCCGCGCCGAGTTGGAGCTGGCCCGCGTCCACGCACAGGCCCAGCGGGCCGGAGCGCTCGCCGCCTACGAGCGCCTTCGAACTGAGGCCGCCGACGCCGACCGGGCGGCCTCAGGAATCGGCGATCTGCTCGCCGGAGCCTCGGCTGCCTATCAGCTCGGCGAGTCCGGATTGACCGATCTGCTCGACACCCTGCGCACCGCACTCGCGGCCCGGATGACCGCCCTGGACGTCCGGGAGGCGGCCTTGACCGCACAACGTGACCTCGCAGCCGCCGTCGGGCAGCCCCTCTCCGGAGATCTGCCATGAGCCGTTCCTGGACCTTGCTGCTCTCAATGTTCTTCCTGCTGTTGCCGGCTTGCCGCAACTCTGCCCCCGTCCCGGACGACCACGCTCATGAAGGCGGAGGGCAGAACCATGCATCTGCGGAGGAGGACGCGAGCTGGTCGGTGACCGCCTGGAGCGAGCACTACGAGCTGTTTGCCGAGACCGATCCGCTGATCGCCGGCCGGGAGGCCCCGTCGCACGCGCACTTCACCTATCTGCCGGATTTCTCGGCGCTCGACGAGGGATCGGTCACGGGAATTCTGCGTGCGCCCGACGGTCGCGAGGAGAGTTTCCTCGCGCCGAAGCCGTTGCGGGCCGGAATCTTTAACGTCGTCTTCAAGCCCGCGCGCGAAGGCACCTACGATCTCATCTTCCGGGTCGGCAATCGCAAGGCGAGTGAGGACATCTCGGCCGGGCGGGTGAGGGTCGGGTCCGAGGCGTCGCCCGGCAATCTTGTCGAGCTGCCCCCCGGCGCTCCGGACGAGAAGACCTCCGCTGGCGAGCCGGTCGGGTTTCTCAAGGAGCAGCAGTGGCGGGCGGAGTTTGCGACCGAATGGGCCGAGGAGGGCACGTTGAAGAGGGAGCTGCGTGCCTCCGGAACCGTCCTACCCTCGGCCGGCGGTGAGGCGACTCTGACGGCCCCCGCCGACGGTGTGGTCACCGCAGCAGGCTGGCCCCATCCCGGTCTTGACGTTGGCAAGGGGACCCCTCTGTTCGTGCTGACCCCTCGGGTTTCGGCCGATCAGAGCCTCGCCGGGCTTCGAGCCGACGTCACCGAGCTCGAGGCCGAGCTGGGGACTGCCCAGACGCGGCTCAGACGTCTGAGGGATCTGCTCGCGGTCGAAGCCACGAGTGGGCGCGAGGTGGAGGAAGCGGAGGCACGGGTGAAGGGCTTAGAGGCCCGCCTGGAGGCCGCCCGCCGTAATCGCGCTGCGGCCCTGGCGGTGCGAGGCGGCGCAGCGGCCGGACCGGAGAGCTTCCGGATCGCCTCGCCGATCGCCGGCCGGGTGGCGGAGGTGGCAGTCAGCCCCGGACAGTTCGTCTCCGCCGGGACTCCCCTGGGCCGCGTCGTCCGGACATCGCCGGTCTGGATCGAGCTGGCGTTCCAGCCGGACCAGGCCGCGGCTCTCTCCTCTCAGGCTCCGGCGGGCTTATCGGTGCGCCGGTGGGCTGGAGAGGAGCCCTTCCTCATCCAGCCTGAAGACCTCCGGCTGGTCTCCCGCGCTCCGGAGGTCGGAAGCAACGGCATGGTCCCCGTGATTCTGGAGCTGCGAAAGGGTGTCGATCTGCTGCGGCTCGGGAGCCGCGTTGAGGCCGGTGTCATGTTGCCGGAAGACCTCACCGGGATCCTGATCCCCGCCTCTTCTCTGATCGACGACAGCGGAATCGAGGTGGTCTACGTGCAGCTCGGGGGAGAGAGCTTCGACCGCCGGGAGGTCCAGGTCGAGGCGCGCCAGGGACCGCACGCCCTGGTGCGCGGCATCGCTGCCGGCGAGCGCATCGTAACCAAGGGAGGCAACGCCATTCGCCGCAGCTCCTTGCTTGGCTCCGGCGCCGTCGAAGGGCACGTCCACTAGGAGACCGCCATGTTGAATGCCGTCATCCGTTTTTCCCTTCGCCATCGCGGGATGATTCTGCTCGCGGCCGGGCTCCTGCTGGTCCTCGGGTCGATCTACGTCTCCAACCTGCCGCTCGATGTCTTTCCGGACGTGAGCGCCCCCACTGTCACCGTGGTCACCGAGGCGCGCGGCATGGCGCCGGAAGAGGTGGAGCTGCTGGTGACCCTTCCTGTCGAGTCCGTGCTCAACGGCGCGCCCGGCGTGCGGCGGGTGCGCTCGGTCTCGGCTGCCGGCATCTCCGTCGTATGGGTGGAGTTCGGCTGGGGCGAGGATGTCTACCGCGCCCGCCAGGTCGTCTCCGAGCGCCTCCAGGGAACGCAGCTCCCGGCGACCGTCGATCCGCCACAGCTCGGCCCCGTCAGCTCGGTCATGGGCGAGATCACTTTCATCGCCCTCACCTCGAAGACCGTTTCGCCGATGGAGCTGCGTCTTCTCGCCGAAACGGTCGTGCGCCGCACTCTTCTTTCCCTGCCGGGCATCTCTCAGGTCGTACCGATCGGCGGCGACGTCCGGGAGTATCAGGTCGAAGCCGATCCCATCGAGCTCGCTCAGCGTGGGATCACTATCGACGAGCTCACCGAGGCCCTGGACCGGGCGAGCCGCAGCTCGGCCGCCGGCTTCCACGTCGACCGCGGGCAGGAGTACCTGGTGCGGGGGCTCGGACGCGCCCAAGGAGCCTCGGACCTCGCCGCCACCGTGCTGCGCTCCGAGGATGGCGTGCCGGTTGTGGTGGGTGACGTGGCCGAAGTGCACGAGGGCGCCGAGCCCAAGCGGGGTACCGCCTCCTATAAGACCCATCCGGCGGTCATCCTTTCCATCCAGAAACAGCCGGACGCCAATACCCTCGCGCTCACCCGTGAGATCGACCGTCTGCTCGCCGGTCTGTCCCGGTCGCTGCCCGAAGGAGTGAAGATCGAGACGGAGAACTTCCGCCAGGCCGACTTCATCGAGGTGGCGATCCGCAACGTGGCGGTCGCGTTGCGCGACGGCGCGGTGCTGGTGGTCCTCATCCTCATTCTCTTCCTTGGCAACCTGCGCACCACCCTGATCTCGGCGCTCGCCATTCCCCTGTCGCTGGTCGCTGGCGTGCTGGTGATCTCGCTCTTTGGCCACAGCCTCAACACGATGACTCTGGGCGGGTTGACGATCGCCATCGGCGCCTTGGTGGACGATGCGATCATCGACGTCGAGAATGTCTTCCGTAGGCTCCGCCAGGAGAAGGCGAAGCCCGAAGGGGAGCGCCGCTCCGCCTTCGAGGTGGTCTTCCGGGCTTCCTCCGAGGTGCGAGGGGCGATCCTCTTCGCGACCCTGATCATCGTCCTGGTGTTCTTGCCTCTCTTCGTGCTGCCCGGCATGGAGGGGCGCCTGCTCCGCCCGCTCGGCCTCTCCTACGTCGCGGCGCTCACTGCCTCGCTCCTGGTGTCGCTCACCGTGACGCCCGTCCTCTGCTATCTCCTCCTGCCTCGCTCGAAGGCGCTCGACCGGCCCGAGTCCTGGTTGCTACGGGTTTTCCATCGCGCCTACAAGCCGACTCTGGACTGGTCGCTTCGCCATCCGGGGATGGTGATCGGGGCAACCATGGCGGCGACGGCGGCGGCCGTCGCCATCGTCTTCTTCCTCGGCCGCAGCTTTCTGCCTCCCTTCAACGAAGGATCGCTCACGGTGTCGATCGTCAGCCCGCCGGGTATTACCTTGGACGAGGGCGACGCGGTAGGGAGGCAGGTCGAGCGGGCTCTGCTTGATTTTCCCGAGGTGGTGTCGACCAGCCGCCGCACCGGTAGGGCCGAACGCGATGAGCATGTCCAGGGAGTCAATGCCTCCGAGATGGAAGTCGTGCTGCGCGAGGGCCGGCCGAAGGAGGAGCTGCTCGCCGAGATGCGCAAGGCCGTGGCCACCATCCCCGGTGCCCAGGTCGCTTTCGGGCAACCGATCAGCCACCGCATCGACCACATGATCTCGGGCAGCAAAACCAATCTGGCGGTCAAGATCTTCGGCCCTGACCTCGCGGTGCTGCGGGGACTGGGGGCGCGGGCGCAATCGCTCCTCGCCGCGACACCCGGCATCGTGGACGTCTCCAACCAGGAGCAGGCGAGCGTGCCGCAACTCGTCATCGATTTCGACCGCCGCGCTCTACCGCTCCATGGCCTTACGCCCGCCAGCCTGTCGCGATCGGTCGAGGCACTGTTCCAGGGCACCGAAGCCGGCGAGATCGTCGAGCGGGGTGTCGTTTCCCGGGTTGTTGTCCGCCTGCCGGAGCGGCTCCGCGCCTCGCGAGAGGAGCTGGAAGCCCTGCCGGTGACCACCCCGTCCGGGCGCACCGTCCGTCTGGGAGACGTAGCCCGGCCGCGATTCGACCTCGGTCCGGGCCTGGTGCGGCGGGAGAACGTCGAGCGGGTGGCGATGATCACCGCCAACATCACCGGCGCCGACCTGACAGGAACGGTCGAACAGGTACGGAGAAGGTTGGAGGCCGGACTTCAGCTTCCGGCCGGATACCGGATCGCCTACGGTGGGCAGTTCGAAGAGGCTGCGCGCAGCCTCCAGAACCTCGGCTCCCTCTCGGGCCTGGTGCTGATCGGTATGTATGGACTGCTCTTCTTCGCCTTTCGCAGCCACCGGCACGCTCTGATCGTGCTGGTCAACCTACCCCTGGCACTGGTGGGTGGGGTCTTCGCAGTGGCCTTGGGAGGAGGTGTGCTCTCCGTCGCTTCGCTGGTCGGCTTCATCACTCTCTTCGGCATTGCGACCCGCAACGGTGTCCTGCTCGCTTCCCATTACCAGCACCTCATGAAAGAGGAGGGGCTACCGCTCGCCGGAGCGGTCGTTCAGGGCTCACGCGAGCGGCTGGCACCGGTGCTGATGACGGCGCTGACCGCCGGGCTTGCGCTGATCCCGCTGGTGCTCGCAGGCGGGGAGCCAGGTAACGAGATCCAGAGTCCGATGGCCCAGGTCATCCTCGGCGGGCTCCTCTCCTCAACTTTCCTCAACCTCGTTCTGGTGCCGGTCTTGTTTGCCCGCTGGGGAGGCGTCGGCCCGGTGACGGCGCAGGGGTCCGTCGTGATCAGCTCCGAGGGGTCAACCGGGCGCCACGCGTGAGCGCAACGACGCCTAAACGTCAGTGGTAAGATCATACGGACGCTTGGTTGCCTCCTTCGGGGTGGCTGTGATGGGATGCCGCAACCAGACGGAAAAGGATGCAGGATGGCGATCCCTCTCCAGCACGAGCCCGAGATCGAGTACCCGGATTCCGACGGCAAGCCCATGGCGGAGAGCCCGATCCACTTGGAGGTGATGCTGCATTGCATCCAGGCGCTGAAGGACCACTTCGCCGAGGAGCCCGACGTGTACGTGTCGGGCAACATGCTCCTCTACTACGAAAAGGGAAAACGGTCCTCGGTCGCTCCCGACGTCTTCGTCGTCCGGGGGGTGCCCAAGGAGGAGGACCGGGACGTCTACCTGCTCTGGCGTGAGGGCAAGGCCCCCGGCTTCGTTCTCGAGGTGACGTCGAAGACGACCCGCGACGAAGACCAGACGTCGAAGAAGTCCCGCTATTCCCGGCTCGGCGTCGAGGAGTACTTCCTGTTCGACCCGCGGAGCGAGTACCTGCGTCCCCGCTTCCAGGGCCTGCTCCTCACCGGAGCCGAGTATCAGCCGCTGCGTCTGGCCCCGGACGGCGGGTTGACCAGCCGGACCCTGGGAATCACCTTCCGCCCCCAAGGCAGATCTCTCCGCATGGCCGACGCGAAGACCGGTCAGCTCCTCCTCACCTATGAGGAATGGAAGGCGAAGGCGAAGGCAGCCGAAGAGCGCGCGCAAGCGGAAAGCGCAGCCCGGCGCGCGGCTGAGGAGCGCGCGGAGGCGGAAGGCGCAGCCCGTCGTGCAGCCGAGGAGCGCGCAGAGGCGGAAAGCGCTTCCCGGCGCGCCGCCGAAGAGCGCGCGGCGGAAGAGGCGGCCGCGCGACGGATCGCCGAGGAGCGCGCCCGAGCCCTGGCCGAGGAGCTTGAGCGCCTCCGGCGCCGATCGTAAGGCGCATCCCTTTCTCTCCTCAGGGACGGTGGGTGATGAGGACCGTCCCGGCCACCAAGAGCGCGAATCCCACGAGCTGTCTTGCCGTCAGGGGCTCGCCGAGGATGAAGCGGGACACCAGCGCGACGCAGATGACGCCGAAGGCCAGATGGAACGTCGCCATCTGGGCACCGCTGTAGGTGCCGTATCCGTACCGGGTGGCGGCGACGTTGAGGACATACTCCGGCAGGACCAGGAGCCAACTGATCGCGAGGGCCGTCCAGAAGCCGATGCTGTCCCGATAACGGAGATGGCCGAGCCAGGCCAGCGACATCAGACAGCTCGCCAGGAGCATGAAGACCGGGACGAGCACTGATTTCATCGGAGGCTCCTCTCCCGGATCGATACGGCGCGCCGATCCCGCGCGTTTCGCGCGCCGCGACCCGAGAGAGCACCAGGCCCGTCAATCGACATGCACGATGGTGCCGACGTGCTCGCCGTCGAGCGCCGGCGCCAGGCAGCTCCGGCTTGAGGCCGTTGATGATCTGAAACCGCTTCACCAGGCGCGCCCGTTCCAGCAGATCGAGCAGGATCTCGTCGAACGGCAGGGTCTGCAGACGGCGGGCCCGCAGCTCGGCGACGCTGATTTCCCGGATCAGGCTCGCCGACGGCTCCTTCTTGGGGTCGGCGTCGTAGAGGCCGTCGACGTCCTTGACCAGGGTGAAGGTCTTGCACCCGAAGCACTCGGCGGTCAGGTAGCTGCCGGCGTCGGTGCGGTGGGGCGGAATCCGCCCCACCGGCGGCGGATGCTCCCAGATCGAGTACGGCGGGTCGCCGTTGAAGATCACCCCCGGCGCGGCTTTGACGAAGAACGGCAGCAGATGACCGAAGATCTCCGGCGGAATCGCCACCACCCCATGCCGGGCGAGCAGCGTGCCGAGGATGTGGGCGTTGCCGAGGGCGTCGGCGATGGCGAGCTGGGCGAGGACCCCGGTGGGCAGCCCGAGGTCGAGGCCGATCGAGAACACGTGGCGGGTGCGCACCCCGCCGCCGGTGCCGATGATCAGGGTGCGGCCGGCGAGGGCCTCGCCCAGGGCGTCGGCGAGGGGGAACAGCGCCTGACGGCCGCGATCGATGATCGAGCGCCCGCCGATCTTCAATACACAGGCGTCGGGGAGCATCCGCACCAGCGGCCCGTGCTCGTCGGTGGCGGCGACCAGGTCCTTGTCGAGCAGACTCTCGCGCATCAGCAGCGAGTTGACGTGATGGCGTCCGTCTCCGGAATGCGGTTCTTTCATGGTCTTCATCCTCCCTCAGTCCGCCGTGATCAACGACCCGACGTCCTCGCCTGCGAGGGCGCGGGTGAGGTTTCCCGGTATCAGGCCGTTGATCACCCGGATCGAGCGCTGATGCTGGGCATTCTTCATCAGGTCGAGGACGGCCCGCTCCACCACGACGTCCTGGAGGTCCATCGCCTCGAGCTCGGCGACGGTGATCTTCGGGATGAGCTTCGCGTGTTTGTCCTTCTTCGGATCGGCGGTGTAGAGGCCGTCCTCGTCCTTGACGAAGATCATCGAGCGCGCGCCGAAAACTTCGCTCACCAGGTAGGCGCCGGTGTCGGTGCGGTGGGGAGGGAGGCGGCCCACCAACGGGTTCTCCTGCCAGAAGGTGTAGGGCGGCATGCCGAAGAAGATCGCCGCCCGGCGTTCGACGAGATAGAGCGGAAGCTGGGGGAACTGGGCCGGCTCGATGAACGGGATGCCGTACTTGGCGAGCAGGTAATGGAGCATGCGGGCGTTCTGCATCGCCACGAAGGTGCCGAGGACGCTCATCACCCCGGTCGGCAGGCCGAGGTCCAACGCCACGCTGTAGGCATGGCGCGCCCGGGTGCCGGCGCCGGTGCCGAGGATGATCTGGTGGCGCGGGAGATTCTCGACGATCTCCTCGATCAGCGGGAACACCGCCTTGCGGCCCCGGTCGATGATGCTCTGACCGCCGATCTTGACGACGTTGGCCTCGGGCAGGATCTGCCGCACCGGCCCGGCGGTCTGCCGCAGGAGCTCGGGATCCGTCAGTGACCCGGTGACCAGGCTTCGGCCCAGCTCGCTCAGCAGCTCGCCTCCCCACTCCGCTCTCGTTTCTTCGTTCATTTTGCTTTCACACCCTCCTTCCTGAATCCCTGCCGGACAGCCTCGGCAGGCGAACCGCGGCGAGCTCGTAGCGCTCGGTCGCATCGCGCGCGACGTCGAGGCTGCCGTAGCGTTCCCGGATCCAGTCCTCCAACCGGCGCAGCACCCTTTCCTGGACCTCCGGCGTCACCGCCCTCCCCCCCAGTCCCGGCTTGGCGCGCCAGGCGGCGAGAGCGTCGCCGGCGCGATGGACGACGGACCACGACGCCGCCGTGCGCACCGGCAGGACCTCGCCGCCGCGCTCCGCCAGGGCCCCGGCGAGGCTGCCCTGCGCGTCCGTCGCGCGCCTGGCCTCGACGCCGTGCTCGGCGAGGAGCCGCCGCATCTCCCGGCGCAGCACGGCACGCAGGCTTTCGGGCTCGCTCCGTACGCCCCCGAACACGGCCAGGGCACCCTCGGGGCTCGCCACCCGCAACGTCTCCTCCACCAGCACGGCGGGCGGGAGCAGGTGCGCGGCCCGCGACAGGAACACCAGCTCGACCCGGCCGCTCGCGATCGGCCACGGCGCACCGGCGTCCGCCCGCACCAGCGCGCCACCGGCGCCGAGCTTGCGGCGGAAGACGGCGAGCATCGGGCCCGAGACGTCGATCCCCAGGTAGCGAGACCGCCCGCGGGCCCCCCACACTCTGGCCAGGTGCTCGCCGAGCTGCCCCGTGCCGGCGCCGACGTCGAGGATCACACCGCTCCCGGCCGGCGCGAGCTCCGCCACCGCCGCGGCGATCCGCGGGGCGGCGCCGGCAGGCAGTCCGGCCCGCAGATCGAAGTCCGCAGCCTGACCATCGAAGGAGACCGTCGACGTGGAAGTCATCCTATTCGTTTCCATGATCGAACAGACGTCGGGCGCATCGCGCTAGGTCCGGTGCTTGGACAGGCTCACGCTCTTCAGGAGAGCGAAGACCGGAGAGCCGACGGCGAGCCCGAGATCGTGCAACGACAGGCGCGTGATGCGGGCGAGAAGGCGGTGCGGCCCGAGATCGACCCCTATCTCGGCGAAGGCCGAGCCCTCGCGCTCTCTCACCTCGCATACGCGGCCCGCGAGGACGTTCTGGATGCTCACCCCCTGCGGACGGCAAGTCGCCAGCGAGACGTCCCGCGCTCGGATGACCACGCGTGCCTCCTCGCCCTCGTCGAAGTGCTCGCGCTTCGGAACCACCAGGGTCTGACCCGCCAGATCGAGCCACGTGAGGTGATACTCCGGGTCGTGCCTCACCACCCTCGCCTCGACGACGGAGGCCGCGCCGTAGCGGTCCGCCAGCGGCCCGAGGTCGAGATGCTCGAAGATCTCGGCCGTGCGGCCCTGCGCCGTCACCCGGCCCCCGGACAGAACGAGGATGCGGTCCGCCAGCAGGGCGACCTCGTCGACGGAGTGGCTGACGTAGAGAGTGGGGATGCCGAACCGGGGGTGGAGCGCTTCGAGGTAGGGCAGGATCTCCTTCTTGCGGGAAGCGTCGAGCGCCGACATGGGCTCGTCGAGCAGGAGCAGGCGAGGCTGAGCGAGCAGCGTGCGGCCGAGAGCGACCCGCTGGCGCTCCCCTCCCGACAGGCTCGACGTCCTTCGCGCCAGGAGAGGCTCGAGATCCAGAGCGTCCACCACCTCGTCGAAGGCGACGGCCTGCCGCTCGCGTCTCGCTCTCTTCGCGGCATAGCGGAGGTTGCCCAGGCCGGAGAGGTGAGGGAACAGCCGCGCCTCCTGGAACATGTAGCCGACCGGCCGGCGATGCGCCGGCACGTCGAGCCCGCGGGCGCTGTCGAGCCAGACGTCGCGACCCAGCGACAGGCGGCCCGTGGCGCTCCGCTCGAGGCCGGCCAGGGTGCGCAACAGGGTGCTCTTGCCGCTGCCGCTCGGCCCGAAGACCGCAGTCACCCGGCCGGTATCGATCTCTCCGGCGGCCTCGAGCTCGAAGTCGCCGAGGCGCACCCGCAGGTCGAAGACGAGTGCGTCACCGGATGTGGAGGGGCAGGGTGCGGTTGACGGTATAGACCACGGCCAGGACCACGAACGAGAAGACCAGGAGAAGGGCCGCGAGAGCGTGCGCGTCTGCATAACGTAAGGTCTCCACATGCTCGTAGATGGCGATCGAGATCACCCGCGTCTTGCCAGGGATGTTGCCTCCCACCATGAGCACGACGCCGAACTCGCCCATCGTGTGAGCGAAGGTCAGCACCCCCGCGGTGAGGAAGCCCCGCAGCGAAAGTGGTACGGCGACGGTGAAGAAGGCGTCGAGCGGCGCGGCGCGCAGAGTGGCCGCCGCCTCCATCGGCCCGCGGCCGACGGCTTCGAAGGCGCTCTGCAGCGGCTGCACCATGAACGGCAGCGAATAGAGCACCGAGGCGACGAGCAGGCCGCCGAACGAGAAGGTCAGGGTGCTGTCGGTCAGCCGCACCCACAGGCCGCCCAGCGTCGATCGCGGCCCGAGGAGGATCAGCAGGTAGAAGCCGAGCACCGTCGGCGGCAGCACCAGCGGCAGAGCGATGACCGCCTCGAAGGCCGGCCGGAAGCGGGATCTCGTCCCGGCCAGCCACCATGCGATCGGGGTACCGACGAGCAAGAGGATGCCGGTGGCCGAAGCGGCCAGGCGGAGGGTGAGCCAGAGGGGGCCCAAATCCTGAAGATCCGGCAAGCTCGGCGGCTCCTTCGTCAGTCGACCTGGTAACCATAACTCTTGATGACCGCCCTGGCCTTCTCGCTGCGCAGGAAGCCGAGGAAGCCTCGCGCCGCCGGGTTGCCGGCGGCTCGGGTCAAGAGGACCGCGTCCTGGCGGATCGGCGCGTGCAGATCCGGGGGGACGTCCCAGCGACTGCCCTTGGTTTCGTTCCGCGGGCTGAGCACCGAGGAAAGCGCCACGAAGCCGAGGCCTCCGCGTTGCCGGAGGCGACCATGGCGTGCGCCTGGCCGATCGTCTCGCCCATGACGATCCTGTCCTTGAAGCGATCCCAGAGGCCCAGCTTCTCGAGGGCCTGCTTCGCGGCCGCTCCGTAGGGTGCCAGCTCGGGATTGGCGATCGCCAGCAGACGGAACTTCCCCTGCCTCAGCGTCGCCGCTCCGTCGCCGCCGACGCGGCCGGGCTCGGAGCTCCACAGCGTCAGGCGCCCGGTGGCGTAGGTGAAGCGCGACCCGGCGACCGCCAGGCCTTCCTTCTCCAGCCGCTCGGGCCGCTCCTGGTCGGCGGAGAGGAAGACGTCGAACGGGGCTCCATTGGCGATCTGGGCGTAGAGCTTGCCTGTGGACCCGGCCACGACCGTCACGGTGTGCCCACTCTCCCGCTCGAAGTCGGCTTCGAGTCGCTCCACGACCTCGGTGAAGTTGGCGGCGACGGCCACGACGGCTTCCTCGGCGGCGGCCGGTCCGGGGAGGAAGAGGACGAGGAGGAGCGAGAGGACGAAGCGGAAACGTTGCGTGGTCATGGCGCCTCCTCAGAAGGTGAACGTGGTCGTGACGTAGCCGTAGGTGGTGTCGTCCACAGAGCGTGAGGTCAGGAACTCGCCGGCGGACACGTGGGCCCCGCCGACGTCGAGTGCGAGATTGCCGGGGAGCAGGTTCATTCTAACCCTGGCTTCGAGCTGGTGGCCGATGAAGGAACCGGAAGCGCCGCTCGGGTCCCGCGCGCCGTTGGACGTCAGCCCGTCCCGACGGCTAGCCAGCCAGGCCGCACGATACCCGACCATCAGCGACCGGCCGGACCCGAGAGAGAGCTCGAGCACCGCTCCAGGGGAGCTGAGGTTGCTCCGCGGCAGGAAGCCGAAGATACCCGTCGGGCCGAGCTCGAAGTCGCGGGCGCCGTACAGAGGGTCGAAGCTGCCGTTCCTGTCATCGCTCGGATCGGCGTCGCCGCTCGCGTAGTCGTATTGGAGAACGAGCCGGGGCGTCCAACGAACGCCGAACGTGTGGGCGGCGTGCACGTGCGCAAACCAGGCCTCGTGGTCGAGGTCGTTCGTGTCGGCCGCCGACGTGGAGCGCCGCGACTCTCCGAGCTGCAGCGCCGTCTCCACCTCGAAGTCCCAGCGGGCGCGGGCCGGCGGCCTGAGGAGACGGGCTCCGGTCGTGACGAGGTCGCGGTTCCTGGTCGGCGCGCGCGAGCGGTCCCCCTCCTGGAGAGCGAGGACATAGACCTCACCCCTCAGATCGGCCGCCAGGCGGGGATCGGATACATGAACCCCCCAGAGACGCACGCTCGAGTTGTCGCGGTCGAGCTGCACGTCGTTGTCGTCGAGGCGGGCGCGTTCCGTCGGCAGCCGGTCGACCGGCAGGAGGAAGAACGCCTGCACTTCGATTGCCTTTTCGCCAACCTTCCCGCCTGGCACACCGGGCCCACGCCAGGTGCCATGGAAGCCGGTGAAGCCGTTGACGGTGTTGGGATACCTGCTGCGGGAGACGAGCCGGCGGCTTCCCAGGTCGACCGTCATCCTGCCGGCCTGCAGATCGAGCCGGTCACCCTTCCGCAGCGCATCGGAGAAGCCGAGGCCGAGGTGGGCCTGCAGGATCTCGGCGGCGTTGACGTCGTCGGTTCCCAGCGGCGTGTCTTCGTCGTCGAGCTGGGTCCGGGAGTCCTCGAGCTCGAGCTTGGCGAAGAGCTTCTCGTCGCCAACGCGCAGCGCGAGCAGCAGCCGCTCGGAGAGGAGCCGGTCCGATTCCCCCACTCCGGGGAGAAGGCTGGACGACAGGGCTTCGTAACGGACGCGATAGGTGCCGCCCAGCTCCAGCCAGGCAGGCGCCTTCGCCGCCTCTCCAAGCCGCCACGGCTCGGCTTCGGCAGCGCCGAGCGCCGGAGCCTGGGCCAGCAGCAGGATGAGCGCCAGGCGCGCCGCCGCTCCCGTCGGGCCTGCGTCATGTAGACGTATCACGGCGAACATTTCTGCTCCTCGCGGCGCCCGAACACGCCGACCGAGATTTCATTTTTCGCTCAGGAAGGAGACGCTTCGCGCACCCGGGAGGTCACACCTCATCGCCGAGAAGCGCCCATCCTTGCCGAAAGACCCCCAAACCGACGCTTGAAAACTACAAGGCACACATCCGGCCGAACGAGGTCGGCGCGGGAAATCGACGTCTCAACAGGCGGGCCGGTGCGATCACCGAGTTGTTGGTTCTCTTCTTAAAGTGCCTCCGGTGGGCAAAGCGGGACAGGACCCCCATGCTATTCTCCTTGTGTCGTCTGGTTGCTGAAAAAAGGGGGGCGTGCTCGCACACGCCCCCGAGCTCAGGGACTAGGCGGCAGGTTGCTCGGGCGGGGAGGCCGGGGCACCCGCATCGGTACCAGGCGTCTCCCCGCTCGGCTCCTCCTCTTCCGGCTTGCGTCTGGGCTTGCGCTTCGGCGCAACCTTGAACTGGACGAGCAGCTCGTTCTTGTGGCCCAACTTGCCACGGACCAACGAACGGAGCTTGATGTCCGCCTCCTTCCCCCGCTCTCTAGCTTCCCGCAGCTCCTGCGTGGCGCGCTGCTTGAGAGCGATCAGCTCCTGCTGACGGCGAAGGAGAGCTTCCACCTCGGCCACCGACTGAATCAGGGCCTGCCGCTCCGCCTCGACGGCGGGCTGCAGGTCCGGAGTCCTGTCGACGGCCGCAAGCGTTTGCTGCCAGTCGTTGAGGAGCACGGCGTACGAATTGTTGCTGGCCATTTACGCCTCTCCTTCCTTACCCGGCGGCGCCGGAGCCGCTCACGGCGGAATTGCCGTGGAGCGTGATGGCGACCTTCGAGGCGAACAGCTCGAGGGTCACCGTCTGCGGCTGGTAGACCGCCAGCTCGATGGAGGCGATCGCCTCCGCCTCGCCGGCGATCGCCAGCTTCTCCTGAACCCGTTCCGACTTGAGCTGCGTGCGGAACGTCGCGACGGGCCCCTGCACCCGCTCCGACTTCAGCTCCTCGTGGACGGTCCCCTGCGTGGATACGGCCTGCTGCGTGTCCATACGACTTTCTCCTTCCGGAGAATCCGGCCGGAACTGGCCGGATTGCCGCGCGCCTTTCGGGCAGCGCCGGTTGAGCCCATTGACCTACGCGGGGGGCTGGTCTGTCCAGCGTTCAGCAGCGGCTTAAATACGAGGTCCCGGATCCAACGCCTTTTCGCTTGTACCGGATACGAACTGACCCCGGAAGTTACCGACTTGATCCGATGCCGCTCAATTTGCGCTCCGGTTTCGTCCGCGTAGTGGTTCAGTTGGCCTGCAGACTGCGTACGGTTCTGCCCTCCGAAGCCTCACCCCCCGGCCCCCTCTCCGTAACCGGAGAGGGGGAGAACAGCAAGAAAGACAGACGTGTTTCTCTCCCCCTCTCCCGTCAGGGAGAGGGGGCCGGGGGGTGAGGCTTTGGAGGGCAGGACCAGGGGGAGCCCACGAGCAGACTGAACCGCTACCAGGTGCCGGCGTTCCTTAGCAGGAAAAAGTGAAATGGCTTAAGCTATATTGAAAGCGTCTCTTTTGGGGTGTCACGAAAACGGCAGGGCCGGGAACTTACCTGTAGGAGTCATGTGCCAGGGGGGCATGGGATGCCAAAAAAATCCCCTTCGGGGCTCGGCCTGGGCATAACCTGGCTGCGCTGCAAGAGCGGCTGGACCAAGAAGCGGCACGCCAAGGCGCTCGGCATGGACGACTCCGCGCTCACGAAGTACGAGCGCGGCGACAACTCGCTGACCCGCAGCAAGGCCGAGTGGTTGGTCTCTCCTCTCCCGTACCCGCCCGAAGCCCTGGACGTGCTCGCTGTCGCCCACGACCTGATCATGGCCGAGTCCCTTCCGGAAGCCCCATCTCCCGTGAGCCTGACGCCGGAGGAGCGCCGGCGCGCCCACCGCGCCGGCCTGGCCGGAGGAGCGGCGGCGGCTGCGGCGATCTCCAAGGAGACGGCCCGCAGGATCCTGCGGGAGAAGGAGGAGGCCGGCCGCCAGCAAGCCCACAAAGTCTGGGAACGTCTGATGGGGGTGGCGCCCGAGGATCGGCTCCCTGCCGTGGCCTGCTTCCCCGAGCTTCCGGAGCTGGCCCCTGGCGCTGCTGGCCTGCGAGGCGAGCGTGCGCGCGGCCTCGCGCAAGGTCAAGGGCGCCTTGGATCTGGCCACGCTGGCCGTCGCCCTCGCCGAGCGGGTGCCGGAACCCGAAAGCTGGCGCCGGCGGCTCGAGGGCTACTGCTGGGCTCATCTCGCCAATTCACGCAGGGTCGCAGAGGACTTCGACGGCGCCAACGCGGCGTTCGCCAAGGTATGGGAGCTGTGGAAGGCCGGAGCCGACTCCGACCCCGGGTTGTTGCCGGAATGGCGGCTGCTCGATCTCGAAGCCTCCCTGCGGGCGGACGAGCGGCGGTTTTCGGACGCCTTGGATCTCCTTCGCCGGGCTCGGGCCGCTGCCGGAGAGGAGCCTGCTGCTTGGCGCATTCTCCTGAAGATGGAGCACGTCTTCAATCAGATGGGAGACGTCCAAGCTGCGCTGGCGGCGTTGGCCGAAGCGGCCCCTTACGTAGAGGCTTCGGGAGACCGCCAACTGCTGTTCGCGCTTCGCTACAATCTGGCCGATAACCTGTACGATCTGCAGCGCTTCGCGGAAGCGGAGGCGCTGCTACCCCACTTGCGCGAGCTGGCCGTGCAGGCCGCCGACGAGCTGAGGCTCGTCAGGCTGGTCTGGCTGGGGGCAAGGATTGCGGCCGGCCAGGGGCGGACCGAGGAGGCCATCGCCGGCCTGGAGCAGGTGCGGGCGGACTTCACGGCCCGCGAGCTTCCCTATCACGCGGCGCTCTCCTCGCTCGATCTGGCCGTACTGTACCTGAAGGCCGGACGCACGGCGGAGGTGCGGGAGCTGGCGGTCGCCATGGGCTGGATTTTCAAAGCCAAGGGAATCCATCGCGAGGCCCTCGCGGCGCTCTCCCTGTTCTGCGAGGCCGCCAAGCGGGAGAACGCCACGGTGGAGCTGGCGCGGCAGGTCATGGCCGAGCTCGTGAAACACATGAGACACCCAAGAGAAAATTAGGGCCGGCACAGGCCATCTGGGTCGATGTGGCAGCTAGACTTCGACTGCGCAGGTGGTTGAGCCGTGCAGAGGCCATCCGGGTCGATATTGCAGCTCGACTTGGCCCAGGTGTTCCGAAGAAAGCTCCAGACATGTTCAAGGAGCTTCGAAGGGGTAAATTCGACAGCTTGAACCGGGTGACGGCTTTCAATCCGTGGATCCGTGGCCGAAGCCAACGGTGTGGCAAAGCTCGCGATCAGCACGAGGAGGACGGTCTTGCGGCGGAAAGAGGCGGTGAGCATGGCGGCCCCCTGGAGAACGCTCCGGCACGGCCGCCATGGCCGCGCGGGCAGCCCTCACGGAAAAAGAGACGAAATGAATATAGCTCATATCCAGCACGAGGAGGCGTGGCATGCCGAAGCAAGCTGACCTGGAGGATTTCCGCCTGTTGGTGATATTCCTGCGCTCCTACGCCGACGTGTCGCAGATCGAGCTCTCGGCAACCTCCCGCGTGAGCCAGCCGAACATTTCCCTGTACGAGCAGGGTGAGCGCGAGCCCGGGGAAGACAGCCTGCGCCGCATCGCCAAGGCCGTGGGCGTGGAGTGGACGCTCGTGACGCACGTGCATCGCTTCATCAAGGCCTTCCTCTCGGCGGTGTCGCAGCGGAAGGCGGTCGCCGTGGGCGAGCCGTTCGACTTCGCGGTGCTGGAGCCCGTCCGGCTGGCTGTGCTGCCCTACCTGCTCGAGGACCAGGCCGGCCCGCCGCCGCGGCGGACGGCGGAGGAGGAGCGCCGTGAAGCCGAAGAGATCTGGACGGCGCTGGAGGAGTACGAGATTCCCCGGCGCCGGCGGCTGATCGAGTACACCCTGCAGGCCGCCAAGAGCGCGGCCCTGGCGATGCGCATCTGCGAAGCGAGCGCGCAGGCGGCGGAGAGCAGCGCCCGCGAAGCGCTGGAGCTGGCGGAGCTGGCTTTCTCGATCGCGGAGCGGGTGGAGGGCGAGGAGAGCGGCCGCGTTCAGGGTTACTGCTGGGCCCACGTCGTCAACTCCCGCCGGGCGGCCGGGCGGCTCGGCGCGAGCGAATAGGCTTCCGCCTGGCCGCGCCGGCACGCGCCTGAGCGTGCGGACCGACCTCCGCCTCCTCCTGCGCGACCTCCTCAGCGCCCGGCAGGACCTCGAAACCTGTCAGCAGACCTCCGGCGCGTGTCGCGTGCTGACCGGGGCGCGGGCCGTGACCCGTTCAGCACGGCTCAGGACCCACGGGTCACGCCTCAGGACCCGCGGGGGGGCGCGCGGGCTTCGCTCAGCACGCCGCGGGACCCACGGGTCCGCAAGCGTGACCTCCTCAGCACGTCGCAGATTTCCCGGGTCACGCCACGTGCTGAGCGGAGCACGCTCCGTGACCCACGGGTCAGGTCTCAGGCTCGCGGGTCACGCGACGTGCTGAACGGATCACGTGACTTGCTCCGCGGGTCACGCCTCCAGAGCCTGCGCTCTGGTGGGTCCCCCACAAGGTCTGGATCCTCGAAGCCGTGGGTGCTGGACGACGAGTCGTCAGGCGGGGACCGCGGCCAGCCTACCCGCGAGCCGCGCCGCCGTCGTGATCAGCTCCGAAGTGAGGAAGCGGCGCGACAATGAGCTCAGCGGCCATAGCGGCCACGGACCCGGCGCTTGACCTCCTCCCAACTCAGGCCCGAGGCTGGGTTTCGCATGAGATTTGCCTTTCTGCGAGCCAATTCGTCCTTTTGCCAGTCGTGGATGGGTACTGCCTCGGGAGTCGCCGCAAGATCATCCCACAGGTCTTCTACGAGTTGAAGCTTCTCTGAAGGACTCAGATCGAAAACCGAAGTTGTCGTAGGGCTCATCTCTAACCTCTCCTGACAGCACTGCCGGTCGATCCATCTGGACAACCTGGCAGGATAAGCCTACAACCACTACGTCCAGGAGCACCAGAGGAGAGGCGGCTGGCAAGGCAGGCGGTCCGAGCCGCTCGGAGGTTCAAAGCTCGTACCCGCGCGGGGGGCGCCTGAGCTTTGAGCGACGAGCTCGCAAAAGCCTTCGCTCTGATCGCGTCTCGAGATTCTTGCGTTCTGGCACGTGAGGCGGGGATCCGGCCCCCAACCTGTAGAGGTCTGCAGAACGAACGCACTGGCTCAGGCGGGGACCGCGGCCAGCCTCCCCGCCAGCCGCGCCACCGTCGTGATCAGCTCCGAGGGGTCGACCGGCTTGGCGAGATGGGTCTGGAATCCCGCCTCGAAGGCTCGCTGGCGGTCCTCCGGCCGGGCATAGGCGGTGAGGGCGGCGGCGGGGACACGGCCACCCTTGCCCGGCTGCCGCGCCCGCACCTTGCGGATCAACGAATAACCGTCCTCCCCCGGAAAGCCGATGTCGGAGACGAGGACGTCCGGGCTCGTGCGGTCGAAGGCCGCCAGGGCTTCGGGCACGGATTCGGCGGCCGTCACCTCGGCCCCGCACTGCTCGAGCACGGTGACCAGCAGGTCGCGGGTGTCCTTCTCGTCTTCGGCGACGAGGACGCGAAGACCGCTCAGCAGCTCCGGCAGGCTCCAGAACCGGGCCGACGCCGGCCGCTGCTCGAGCGGCGGCTCTTCGGCGAGCTCGGCGCGCTGGGGAAGCTTGACCGTGAAGCTGGCGCCCTGCCCTTCGCCCGGGCTGTCGACCTCGACGGCGCCGCCGTGCAGCTCGATCAAGTGGCGGACGATGGAGAGGCCGAGCCCCAGCCCGCCGTGGGAGCGCGTGGGCGAGCTCTCGGCCTGACGGAAGCGGTCGAAGACATGGGGCAGGAAGTCGGCGCGGATGCCGACCCCCGTGTCGGTCACCCGGATGACCGCGTTCGGGATCGACTCCCGCAGGCGGACCTCGATCCGGCCGCCGCGCGGCGTGAACTTGATGGCGTTCGAGAGCAGGTTCCAGACCACCTGCTGCAGGCGGTCGGCGTCGCCGAGCACGGGAATCGTCAGCGGATCGAGGGAGACGGCGAGCTGGATGTCCTTGGCGCCGGCCGCCGGACCCGCGCTGTCGAGCGCCGCTTCGATGACGCGGTGGAGCTCGACCGGCTTGAGCTCGAGCCGCAGCTTGCCGGTGATGATGCGGGAGATGTCCAGCAGGTCGGCGATGAGCTGCGCCTGCGCCCGGGCGTTGCGCTCGATCGTCTCCAGCGCGCGGGCGGCCGAGGCTTCGTCCAGCTTGCCGGCGCGCAGCACCTGTCCCCAGCCGAGGATGGCGTTGAGCGGCGTGCGCAGCTCGTGGGAGAGCGTCGCCAGGAACTCGTCCTTCATGCGGTTGGCCTCCTCGGCCTGCCGGCGGGCCGCCTGCTCCAGCACCAGCAGCCGCGCCCGTTCCTGCTCCGACCGCTGGAAGCTCGGAGTCGCGCTCCTGGATCTGTCCCAGCATGTCGTTGAAGGCGTCCACCAGTTGACCGAGCTCGTCGGAGCTGCTCTTCGGCGCCCGGATCGCATAATCCCGCTGCTCGGAGATCGCCCGCGCCGTCGCGGCGAGGTCCATGATGGGCCGCGACACCCGCCGCTGCAGGCCGGCGGAGAGGAGCAACGCCGCGATACCCGAAACGACGAAGACGAGGCCCACCGTGACCGCCTGCATCCTGACATGGCCGGTGAGCTCGTCGAGGCTGCTGCGCAGGTAGACCGTGCCGATCGTCTCTTCCGTCAGCCGGATGTAGCGGGAGACCACGAGGGCCGCCACCTGGAAGTCGGCGCTCTCCCCTTCCCAGCGCACGGGGAACTCGATCCCGGGGCGCCGTTCGTAGATGGCGAAGCGGCGGCCTTCCGCGTCATAAATGGCGGCGCCGACGATATCGGTGCGGGCCGCCAGCGCCTGCAACGTCTCGGTCGCGGCGGTCCTGTCGTCGAACTCCAGCGCGGCGGTGCTGTTCTCGCCGACGAGATCGGCGAGCGTCGTCAGGTCGCGGACCATCTCCCGCCGGGAGCGGGCGATCTCGAAAGAGACCAGGCCGGTGCCCGCCAGCAGCAGCGCGCCGCCGGTCGTCAGCATGGCGATCAGCATCAGCTTCAGGCGGATGGAGGCGTTGCGCAGCATCGCTCAGGGCCCCGGCCGCGGGCTGGAGACGACGCGCGTGGCCAGCCGCAGGAGCTTGGAGCTGATCCGGAGCCCCGCCCGTTCCGCCGATTCCTGACTGATCTCGAAACGGATCCTGGACCCTTCGGGAATGAAGTTGATGATCCCTCCCTGCTCGAGGAACCCCGCCGTATCCGCCACCGTCAGCACCGGGGCGTTCTTCACCGCCCTCAGGATGGCCGGCAGATTCTCCCTTTCCGACCGGCTGATGAACAGGATCTGGCAGGCCGCCGGATCGCTCATCACAGACGTGCCGAGCACGGTCAGGCGCCGGCCGGCCACCTCGCCGGCCGCAATCTCCCGCAGGATCCGGCCGAACGGATCTTCGCCGAGGACGCAGAGCCGCACGCTGCTCCGGTCGTCTTGGAACGCCCGGTCGGGCCACTCCACGAACTTGGTGAAGTTGTAGAGGAAAGCGGCCTTGACGTCGTATTCCGACACGGTCTGCGCGCGGAGAATCGCCGGCGGGGCGAGCAGGACCGCCACCAGCAGCAGCGCGAGGAGCCGCGCCGGCCGCGCCCGTTCGCGCCAGCGCCTCAGAACCGCCATATCGCCTTTCCGTACACGCTGCGCTGCACCTCCTCCGGACGCGCCGTGGCGAATTCGGCGTGCCGGCCGTGCAAGAGGTTCTGGCCGGCGAGCACCAGCTCCAGCCGCTCGCTCGGCCACCAGCCGAGGCGGAGATCCAGCTCCGTGTAGGACGGAATGAAGGGGTCGGGCAGGCGATCCACGTAACGCAGCCAGGCATCCAGCTCCACCCGTCCCGGCAGGTCGAGGTAGGAGCGAACGGCGAACCGGTGGACGGGATCGTTGCCTTCCTGAACGCCGCCGGTGGGGTCGCGGCTCTCAGGGTCGAAGCTGAGACGTTTGTGGAACCAGGTATAGGCCCCGAACAGCCGCCACCCGGGAGCCGCCTGCACGTTGAGCTGCAGCTCGGCGCCATAGGTGCGCGCGTTCAGATGGTTGGCCAGGGTGATGGGAAACGGCGCCCCGCTCGCCGGCGGCTCCTGGCTGCGCAGCCGATCGTAGACGTTGTAGAAGGCCGCCAGGTCCAGCGAGACGCCTTGCCTAGGCAGGATGCGATAGCCGGCCTCGTACGCCAGCACCTCCTCGGACTCGAAATCCCGGCTGCCCTGGATGACGACCAGAGGTCCGACCAGAAAACGGGAATCCTCGTCGATACGCGTCGGCGAGCGGACGGCGCGCGACACCGCCGCCCAGAGGGTCCGGTGCTCGTTCGGAGTCCAGGCGAGGCGGATGCCGGGCTGGACCTCCAGGTCGTCGTGCTCCGGGACTTCGAGCTTGGAGCCGACCGTCAACTGCAGACGGTCCGGGACCAGGGCGATCTCGTCCTGGGCAAAGGCGCTGAAGAGCTGCTGCGTCAGCCGCGCGGGCTCCCAGACGATGAGCGGCGTGCTCTCGACGTCGTCGCGGCTGACCCGGTAGCCCAAACCCCAGACGATCCGATGCCGCGCTCCGCGGCTGACGGTGTGCTGGAGCTCTGCGTCCCAGGTGTCGCGGTGCTCCTCGAACTGTCCCGGAACGCGGCGGAAGGTCCGGTCCCAATAGCCCCGCAGGTCGAGCCGCGACGTATCCGAGAACCGGCGCGACCAGCGGCCGAGCAGATTGCCGCCGTGCATGCGGGTGTCGGGATTGAGATAGAGCCCGCTGGCGCCGCGGTAGACGTCACCCTGCAGCGAATAGGAATCCTCGTCCGATCCGTCCCCGCCATCGCCGCCATCCCCGAAATCGCCGTCCATGCGGAAGCCGCCTTGGAGAGTGCGCAGCGGGTCCTCGGCGCTGCCGCCGGCCGTGAAGGCGAGGGCGTCGATCGAGCGGTATTTGCCGTAGACCCGGTACCAGCTCCGTTTCCCCAGCGCACCGCCGTGCCGGGCGGCGGCGAAACCGTCCTCGGGACCGCCGCCGAGCTTCAACAGCGTGCCCTGGGCGTCCCGCGCGCTCTTGGTGATGACGTTGATCACACCGTTGACGGCGTTGGCGCCCCACAGAGTCCCGCCGGGACCGCGGATGACCTCGATGCGCTCGACGTCCTCGAGAAGCAGGTCCTGGACGTCCCAGAAAACGCCGGAAAAAAGGGGCGTATAGATGCTGCGGCCGTCGATCAGGACGAGCAGCTTGTTCGCCGTGCCGATGTTGAAGCCGCGGGCGCTGATGGCCCACGTCCCCGAGTTGAAGCGGGCCACGTGCAACGCATCCACCAGGCGCAGCGCCTCCGGCAGGCTCGTCACCCCCGAGCGGCGGATTTCCTCGCCGGTGATCACCGCAATGGCCGCGGCGGCTCCGGAGACGCGCTCGCTCCGTCGCGACACCGAGGTCACGTCGATCTCCATGAGCTCCTCGATCGTCAGCCTCCTGAGCTCGGAGGCCTGCGCCGGCCTCTCCTGGACGGCCTGGACCGGCAGGGTCGCGAGCAAGGTCAGCGCCGCGGCGACAGGGACGACACGTTGGACGAGCTGCTCTCTCATCGCCGGTGATTGTAACGGTAGTCAGCGTCGGGGCCCCGCTCCTCAAGTCCTCTTCCATCGAGCCATCGTCGCGCCGTCGGGCCCCTCACCTCCCCGGCCCTCCTCTCCCACCTCACACCCACCCTTCCGGGAGAGGAGGGAGACTGTAAAAAGCAGCAAGAAAAAGCCTTTTCAGTCTCCCCTCTCTCCCGGCGGGGTGGGTGTGAGGTGGGAGAGAGGGGCCGGGGGAGTGAGGGGCCCGAGGCGGCGGAAAGTCTCCGGTCATCGACCATTTTCGACGTCAGGTTAACGCGTATGGGGCCGGGAGGTGAGGCTGGACCAGGGTAGTCCACGAGCAAACTGAACCACTACCCGGGTTCCACCCGTCGGCCGCCGGCCAGCAGCCGTCGCAACGCGTCGAGGTCGGCGGGCTTGGTGAGGTGGGCGTCGAAACCTGCCTCCATGGCACGCCGGCGATCCTCCTCCTGGCCGTACCCGGTCAAGGCGATCAAGTATACAGAGCGCAGCTCGGCATCGGCGCGGAAAGCGCGGGCCAGATCGTAGCCATCCATCGCGCCGGGCAGCCCGATGTCGCAGAGCACGACCTCGGGCCGGAAGCGGCGCGCCTTTTCCAGCCCTTCCGTTGCCTCGAAGGCCACCTCCGTCTCGTGCCCGACGAGCCGCAGCAGCAGCGCCAGGCTCTCCGCCGCGTCCTCATGGTCCTCGACCACCAGGCAGCGGCGGGCGCGCTCGGGAGCTTCGATCGGCGTCTGTTCAGCCATGGCGGTCTCCTCGCTCCCGGAGGCGGGCGACGGCAGTCGCAGCGTGACCTCCGAGCCTTGGCCGAGCCCTGCGCTGGCGGCCTCCACCGAGCCGCCGTGCCGCTCGACGAGCGCCTTGACCAGGAAGAGGCCCAACCCCAGACCTCCTCGCCCCCGATCCAGGGTACGCTCGGCCTGGCTGAAAGGCTCGAAGATCCGGGCCAGCAGCTCCGGTTCCATTCCGATGCCGCTGTCGCGCACGGTGATGGCGGCGGTGGAGCCGGCGCCTCGCTCCGGCTCTGCGCGCGCCGCCACGAAGATCCGTCCCCCGCGATCGGAAAACTTCACGGCATTCTGTAACACATTGCCGATGACTTGCGAGAGGCGGGTCGGGTCGCCCTCCACCGGCAGGGGTGTCTCGGCCAGGTCGAGCTCCAGGGTGAGCCCGGCGGCCGCCACCTGCGGGCGCTGGTCCTCCACGGTCGAACGCACCACCTGGAGCAGGTCCAGGGGTTCTTTCCGCAGCAGGATCTTGCCTTGCGAGATGCGGGAGATGTCCAGCAGGTCGTCGACCAGCCGGGTGAGATGGACGACCTGCCGTTCGATGGTCTGGCGAGCCTTCTCCCTCTGCTCGTCGAGCGCATGGGGAGAACGGAGGATGTGCAGGCAGTTGCGGACCGGCGCCAGCGGGTTCCGCAGCTCGTGGCCGAGCATGGCCAGGAACTCGTCCTTTCGCCGGCTCTCCTGGCGGAGGGCCTCCTCCGTCCGCTTGCGCTCCGAGATGTCGCGGTCGATCCCCGCGGCCCCTACCAGACAACCGGCCACGTCGCGAACCGGCGAGAAGGTGAGGGAGATATCGAACCGCTGGCCGCTCTTGCGCACGCGGACGGTCTCGAAAGGCTCCACCCGCTCGCCCTGCCGGATCTGCTCGAAGACCGCCGCCATCTGGGTCCGGCACTCCGGAGCGACGACGACGTCGATGGGCCGGCCGATCATCTCATGGGCCGCGTAGCCGTACATCCGCTCCGCTCCCGCGTTCCAGCTCGTCACCACGCCGTCGAGGGTCTTGCCGATGATCCCGTCCTGCGACGACTCGACGATGGCGGCGAGCTTGCTGCGCTCCGCCTCCGTCCGCTTCAGCTCCGTGATGTCGAGGAAGGTCAGCACGACCCCGTCGATGAGGTCGTCCAGCGTCCGGTAGGGCAGGATCCGCAAGAGGAACCAGGCGCCGCCGTCCTCCGCCCGCACCTGCCGCTCGTGGGATGTCAGCGTCCGCAGCACCTCGCGGACGTCGGCCGACAGATCGCCGCCGGCGAAGCGGGGGGCGATGTCGGCGATCGGCCGGCCGGCGTCGCTGTCGATGAGCCGGAAGACCTCGGTGGCCGCGGGAGTGAACTTCTTGATGCGCAGCTCGCGGTCGACGAAGATCGTGGCGATGCGGGTGCTCTGGAAGAGGTTCTGCAGGTCGCTGTTGGCGCGGTCGAGCTCCTCGAGCTTCTTCTTCAGCTCGGCGTTGACCGTCTCCAGCTCCTCGTTGACCGACTGCACCTCTTCCTTCGAGGTCTGCAGCTCCTCGTTGGCCGACTGCAGCTCCTCGTTCATCGACAGCAGCTCCTCGTTCGAGGAGACCAGCTCTTCGTTGGAGCTCTCCAGCTCCTCCATCGTCGCCTGCAGGTGGTCCCTGGTGGCCCGCAGCTCGGCCTCCAGGCGCCGCACCATGGGATCGTCCCCCGTGGGAGCGCCCGCTTCAGCTTCCGCGTCGGGCTCGCCGAAGGCGACGAGGTCCTGGAAGACGACCATGAACAGTCCGGAGTCCTCGCCCAGCTCCGGCATGGGCCGGGCGATCACGTTGACCCGCAGCGTCTGGCCGTCGAGCTCGAAGGCGACGTTCTCGTGCACCACCTCCACCCGCGAGCTCACGGCCTTGTGGAGAGCCGTGCGCACGTCCAGCCGCAGCCCCTTGCGCGCCATTTCGATGACGTTGACGGTGGGCGCCCCGGGGGGCGGCTCGAGATAGCGGCCGGTGCGGGGCGAGAAGTACACGCCCTCCCCCCATTCGTTCACCACCACGCAGGCGGGGGCGTAGCTCTCGAGCAGCACCGCCTCGAAGGTCCGCGCCACCTCCTGTTGCCGGGGTGCCGGCCGGCGCGGCGAGTCCTCGGCCGGCCGATGCCCCGGACGGATCCGTTCTCCCAGAGGGAAACGGAACGGCGGGCGCGCCACCGTGTCCCGCGACTGGAAGATGCGTTGCTTCTTGTCGAGCGTGCGGAACAGCTCGGGCTGTGCCGAAACCATCTCGGAAGGCCCCAGGAAGAGGTAGCCGCCGGGACGCAGGGCGTAGTGGAACAGGGCGAGGACCTTCTTCTGCAGCTCGCTCTCCAGGTAGATCAGGAGGTTGCGGCACGAGACCAGGTCCAGCCGCGAGAACGGCGGATCGGCGATCAGGTTGTGGAGCGAGAAGAGGCACATGTCCCGGATCTCGCGCGACACCTGGTACATGTTGCCGTGCTTGACGAAGAAACGCTCCAGCCGCTCGGGGGAGATCTGGCCGGCGATGGTCTCCGGAAACCAGGCCTGCCGGGCCGCCTCCAGGGCCTGAGCGTCGATGTCCGTCGCGAACACCTGGACGTGAGGCGACGGCTGCGTCATCCCGTCGAGGTGCTCGCGCAGCAGGATGGCGAGCGAGTACGCCTCCTCGCCGGTGGCGCAGCCGGGCACCCAGACCCGCACGAAACCGTCCCCGTCCTTGCCCTCGAAGAGCCGCGGCACCACCTTGGCGGTGAGAAGAGCGAAGGCCTCCGGATCGCGGAAGAAGTGCGTCACGCTGATGAGCAGATCCTGGAAGAGCCGTTCGATCTCCTGGGGGTCACGGCTCAGGAGCTCCACGTAATCATATATCGAGGCGCAGCGCACCTCGTTCAGGCGCCGGCGGATGCGGCGCACCAGGGTGCTCTGCTTGTAGCGGCGGAAGTCGTGCCCGGTCTCGCGGCGGAGAATGGCGCAGATCTTGCCGAGGTGGCCGGTGACCTCTTCGCGGAAGCGCTCCGGGCTGAGGCCCTCCCGCAGGCGCACCACGTGCTCGACCAGCCTGGCCGGCATCTCGGCGATCGGCAGCACGTGACCGGCGGCGCCGGTGAGGATCGCGCTGCGCGGCATGCTGTCGTAGCTCGCCGTCTGCGGCGCCTGCACCATCGTCAGCCCGCCCCGCTCCTTGATCGCCTTGAGGCCCAGAGCGCCGTCCGTGCCGGCGCCGGTGAGGATGATGCCGATGGCCTCGTCCTCCTGGTCCTCGGCGAGGGAGCGAAAGAAGCGGTCGATCGGCGAGCGCCGGCCGCGGAGCCGCGGCGCCTTGGCGGCATAGAGCACGCAGTCGTCGATGGTGAGCGTCACGCTCGGCGGCATGACGTAGACGTGGTTCTTTTCGATGATCGTCTCGCCGGTGACCGGCCGCACGGGCATCGGTGTCAACGGCGCCAGCAGCTCGGGGATGAGCGTCTCGTGCCGCGGGGAGAGGTGCTGGATCAGCACGAAGGCCAGCCCGGTATCGGCGGGCATGTGCCGGAACAGCTCCTGGAACGCCTCGAGGCCGCCGGCGGAGGTGCCGATGGCGACGACCGGACAGGGGTGCTCGTTGACGGGGCACGCCGCCGCCTCCTGCTGGAGCGCCCCGATCTGCTCGACCTCGCTTTCGACCATCAGGTCTCTCTCCTCGATTGCAGCCCGTGAGCCGTTCAGATCGGCCCATGAAATCCAAGGATCGTGCCAGCCACGAGCCGATAAGGGGCGGGTGGAACGGATCCTGCAGCCTGAACAGGGGGAAACGACGCGGCGCGCCGTGCACGCAGGGGCCGCCGTTTCATTGATGATCGGCATCGCGCTGGTGCTCTACTCGCTGGGTCCTACTGATGGCGGGTGTCTTCGTGTCCTACCGGATCGGCGGCTGGCTACTCGACCGTATGGGCCGGGACCCAGGCGCAGCCCTACCCGAAGACCTCGAGCAAAGCTGGGAAGCGTTGGTGCCGGAGGCGGGATTCGAACCCGCAAGCCCTTACGGGCGGAGGATTTTAAGTCTCCAGCGTATGCCGTTCCGCCACTCCGGCGCGGGCGGATTTTACCAGCGGTCCGCGGGAGGCGCAGCCCGGTCCCCTCATTCCCGCTGCCGCTCCTCGGCGGAGGCCGTCTCGAAGCCGTCGATCTGCACGCCGTCGACCGGTTTCCACTCCGCATTCTCCAGCAGATCCCAGGAGATTCGCCACCGTCCCCCGTCCGGATTCCACGGCGCCAGATAGAGGCCATCCCGTCCTGCCGCCAAGGTGAACGTCTCCTTCAGCTTGACGGAAAGGGGAATCCTCTCCAGCACGCCACGAACGGAATCGTAGCGATCTAAAGCTGCCGCGCCGTCACCTGCATTCACGAGGCAGTAGATGCGCCCGTCCCGCCCTTCGGTAAGGCCGTAGATGACCCGCTCGGCGGTGAAGGGGAAGTACGTACCCTTTTCCTTGCGGGGGTTCTGAGTCGCGTCCGCCGGATTCTTCGAGCCGTCGTTGAGAGCGATCTCGATGCCGCGACTCTTTTCCTTTTGCCGAATCCTGCCCCTGTCGACGACGATCTCCAACAGCGGCCGACCGGAGGCGGTGAAGCGTTGGATGCGATAGCCATACTGCCGCGCCGCCCACAACCTTCCCTGCCGGTCTCCCACCAGAGCCACCGAATTCCTGGCGATCGCGTCGTTGAGCCCGCCGTTTTCGAAAAGGTCCGCCACGGAGACGTTCTCGAGCTCGATAATCGTGCTCCAGCGATCGGAGCCAAGGTGAAGCAGCCAGGGGGGCGGACCGACCTTCTTGAGCCTCGACGGACCGGCCGCCGAGCGGAAACGGAGCAACGGCGACCAGAGGCGTTTCCCTGAGCAGGGTCAGCGACCAGGGCTTCCAATTCAAGGGTGGGAGGACTTTTTCCTTTCCATCCACGAAAAGCCGGACCGTGGCCCCGCTGAGAAGCAGCCAGCGGTCGCCCGAGGAGCTCATTGCCGCCTCGCGGACGGAGCCCGCCGAGGCACCGGTCGTCTGGAGGCGCGTTGGGGAGCCGAGAGAACCCTGCTTGGTGAGGGGGTATACCTCGAAGGCCTCCGGCCGCAGAAAGAACACGTTCCCGGCGCGGTCCGCCTGGACGAACTGAGGCCCGTCCCAAGACGGGGTAAGCGCGACGGATTGAGGCTGGATCGCGCCCGCAGCCCGAGGGATGAACACGAGGAGCCACGTGACAGGCCTTACGAGTACCCGCAATCGGCGTAACATGGTCAGAACGCCGGCCTGCACCATCTCATGAACCCGGCATAGGTAGTTCCGTTCCAGAAATCGCAGATCGTGCAGTCCCCACCTCATAGCAGTGGGTAGTCGCGACCACTGCCAACGGCAGAACTAAAGCCAGTAGGAGAGCGAGCATGCCAAGCTTTACCGCCCAGCGCCTATCTTTCATCGCTTGACCTCCTAAATAGGTTTTCACTGTAGTACAGTATCTTAGTCCGGCCTGCGGAGTCAACTGGAGTATCCCCTTGGGGTTTTTCCTTTGGTCACGATGACGGGAGTCAGCGGCACCTGACCCGAGGTCGACCTGGACATGACGGACGTCAGGAGGCGGGATTCGAACCCGCAAGCCCTTGCGGGCGGAGGATTTTAAGTCCCCAGCGTATGCCGTTCCGCCACTCCGGCGCGGGCAGATTCTACAGCGGCCAGCGCTTCGGCGGGCAGGACGAAGGCGCCCGCGATGAGGTCCGAGTCGGGCTCGGCGATCTCGGGATAGCGGATGCCGGCGAGCACCTGAAGGTCGAAGATCTCCTGCACGATGCCCTCGAAACGGAGGAAGCCGGCGAGCTTGCCGCTTCTCAGGTCGAGCGCCCAGACCCCGCACAGCTTCTCCTGGAGGCGCTCGGCGAGCGGGATGCCGCCGAAGATGTTGCTCTCCCGCACCTGGGAAAGGCCCACGAAGGCGTAGGGGCCGGCGAAGGCCAGGCCTCTCGTGAAGCCGGGGAGACGGGCGACGGTCGCCATGCGGCCGCTGGCCGGATCGATGTAGCCGACCTCCCCCTTGCCGGACTCCAGCACCCACAGACGGCCGCCGTACCAGCGCGGCGAGTGCGGCATCGAGAGGCCGCGCGCCACGGTCTCCCCGGAGTCGAGATCGATCAGGATGCCGCCGGTGGCCTTGCCCTCCCGCCAGCCCTGCGGCGAGTCGGTCTCGCCGAGGGCCGTCACGTAGCGCGGCCGGCCGTCCACGATGGCCAGGCCGTTGAGGTGGCAGCGGTCCTCCGCCGCCAGGCCGGTGACGAACCGCGGACGCCAGCGCGGCACGAAGCTGTGGTCCGCGTCCAGCACGGAGAGGCAGGAGAAGCGGGTGTTGACGATCCACAGCTCGCTTCCGCCTTCGTTGCCGCCGCCGGCGAAGGCGAGCTCGTGGACGCGGATGTCCCCGGTGACGTGGCTGCGGCGGGGCAGGAAGCAGGCGTCGTGCTTGCCCTGGGGAGGCAGCTTGCGCGCCACCTCCGGCTGGTTGCGATACTCCCAGACGTGGCGCTGCGTGCCGAGGGCCAGATAGCGCGGTCCCACGGCGATGCCCATGGGACTGGAAAAGGCACGGAAGTGCGTGTTGAGCGAGCCGCCGTCGGCGCGCACGGCGATCAGCCGGCCGCTCTGGTAGGTCGAGACCAGGAGCGAGATGCCGAGCTGGGCGAAGAGCGCCGGCAGGTCGCCGGTGAAGACGCTGCGGAACGATCCCGGGTCCGGAGCGGCATGGGCCTTGGGAGCCTCGGCGAAAGCCCGGGGACGCTCGGGCCGCGTGGCCGGCGGCCGGGCGAAGACCTCGCGAGCCCGTTCGGCGGCGGCGGCGGCCAGGGGCATCGCCGGCTTGAGCTCCTCGCCGTTGTGGCGCCATTTGTCCGGCTGGGGCGAGGAGAGGGTGTGGCGCGAGCTGGGAAGCGGCGCGGTGAGCGTCCGGTCCCAGTCGAGGCCCGCGAAGTCGCAGAGCCGCTCGATCTCCCCCTGCGGCTCGGCGACCAGGCGGTCGTAGCTCGCGACGCACCAGCGCTCCGCGGGCAGAGCCTCCAGGTCGTCCAGAAGCTGCGAGGTCGCTGTGCTCCACTGGCGGGTCGCGATCTCGGCGAGGGGCCGGCCGGAGAGCTCGCGCCAGCCCGGGACGAGCAGGAGCGACCAGGGCGGCCCCTCCCAGCCGGGCAGGTTCGGATAGGTCACGAAACGGCCGGACTTCCAGGCGTCGAGCACGGAGCTGATGGTCTCGCGCGGGTCGCGGTAGAGATAGAGGAAGAGGGCGTCGGGGAAGGCGGCGGCCAGGAACGGCACCCGCAGGGCGTTCTTGGGGGTCTTCTCCAGGAAGCGGAGGCCGGCGCCGCCGGCCGGCGGACGGTTGCCTTCGCGGTCCCGCAGCTCGTCGAAGAACGCCCGCTCCAGGCGCTGGACGATGCCGGGGCCGGCGTCGGCCGCGGTCAGGCGGTTCGACTCGAAGCCGCGCCGCGCCGGGTGAAGCTCGGGGATGCCTTCGATCAGGGCGTGGCTCTCGCCGCCGACCGTCCACAGGCCCGGCGCCTGGGAGAGGGTCTCGAACAGCAGGCTGCTGCCGGACCGCGGCGGGCAGACCAGGAAGACCGGCCGGTCGAACCGCTTCGGCTCCGCCGCGGGACGGTGATGGAGGACCGGCGGGAGGACCGGCGCGACGGGGATGGCCGGCGCCGCGGCAACGCCGGTCACCGCCAGATCGGGATTGAGGCCGGGGCGCACGACCATCTGCCGCACGATCTCCACGGCCTCGGCGCCGTTGGGCAGGCGCAGCCTCTTCTCGTAGGGGGCGAGGAGGGCGTTCAGGCCGTCGAGGAGCCGCCGGTAGGCCGGCCATCCTGCCGCGCCTTCGCCGTACCGCGCCCAGGCGGCCCGCCAGTCGCGGCGGAAGCGGTCGAGCTGCGCCCGCAGCTCCGACACGAGGCCGGCCTGACCGGGCTCGGAAGCCTCCAGGTCCGTGAAGAGCCATCCCAGCAGCGACTCCTGCTCCCAGGGGGACATGACCACGGGCTGGTTGACGGTCTCGAGCTCCAGGACCGGGTCGGAGCCGGGGTCGAACGGCACGTGGCGGGGTGAGGAGGCCGCGCGGGCCACGAGGTCCCAGAAGGCGGCCGATCCGACGCTGTCCGCCACCAGGTGGATGCGCCGGGTCGGGTTGGGGTTGAGGACGTTGTGGCGCTTCCAGGTGTCGAAGATCCAGGATTCGCCCGCCGCCATGTGGACCTCGCGGTCGCCGCAGAGGAAGCGCACGGCCGGGTCGGTGACGACCGGCACGTGGATCCGCACGCGCTGCAGCCAGTAGTAGTTGGTGTCGGAATGGGCCGTGGCCTCGGCGTTGCCGTCGAGGCGCATGAGCCGGGTGCGGCCGAGCACGGCGCCGAAGGCGGCGAGCGTCTGGCGCAGATAGGGGCAGCCGGCGAGGTGAGGCGTAGGCCGCATCGGCCCCTTGGTGGCGTCGTCCGCCGGGTTGCCGCCCGCGGCGATCAGCGGCAGCGCCCAGTTGCCCGGGTATCCATGGGGATGGGGGCGCCAATCGGCCTCGGGAATGCCGGAGATCTCGCCGGCGAGGAGGGCGGCGTCGAAGGCCAGGGGGAGCTTGATGAGCTCGGAGTCCAACTTCACGCGGGCACCTCGAATCTTGTTGACGACTAAGAAATGCGCGTATACTACGCGAATCATTGCCCAGGCCGGGAGTCGGCGGCGTAGCCTGGATCCATTCAGCTCTCAAGGAGGGACGGATGTCGGAGAACCCCACCCCCATGACACGGCAGCAGCGGCGGGCGCAGGAGCGGAACCGGCGGAAGAATCAGCCTGGCGGCAAGCTGTCCCCGGGGACGGTGTTGACGCTCGGTGCCGCCGCGCTCGCGTCGGTCCCTGCGGCGCAGGCCGCCACGTTCACCGTCACCAACCTCAACGGCTCGGGCCCCGGCAGCCTCAGGCAGGCCGTCCTGGACGCCAACGCCCTGGTCGGCCCCCCCACGGACATCATCGACTTTCAGACCGGCTTGACGGGCACCATCACCTTGATCACCGGCCAAATGGCCATCACGGATTCGGTGGACATCCAGGGACCCGGACCGGCGGTCATCACGGTGAGCGGCAACAACGCCAGCCGGGTGTTCTACCTCTACAACGGCGGCGCGCTGATCGACGTCACCATCTCCGGCCTGACGATCACCGGCGGCGGCGCCGTCAACTTCGGCGCCGCGATCATCGACTTCGGCGAGAACCTCGAGCCTCGACGACGTGGTGATCACCGGCAATACCGCGATCGTCGGCGGCGGAGCCCTGGCGGCGACGGACTTGAGCGGCGACGGGATGACCCTGACGGTCCGCGACTCCACCATCTCGGGCAACGACGCCGGCCGCGACGGCGGCGGCATCTACTTCTACACTACGGGCGGGCCCATGCTCATCGAGAACTCGGTGATCAGCGGCAACGACGCGGTGGACGACGGCGGCGCCATCTACCTCTACGACATCACCGACAGCCTGACGGTGACCGGCTCCACGATCTCCGGCAACACCGCCGGGGGCTTTGGCGGCGGCATCTACTTCTACCAGACCGACGGCGGCACCCAGACGGTCGATCACAGCACGATCTCCGGCAACAGCGCCTACCTCGGCGGCGGTATCCTCGGGATCTTCTTCGACACCCCGTTCACCATCGACCACAGCACGCTCTCCGGCAACGACGCCGTAGCGGGCGGCGGCATGTTCGCGGTGTTCCCCTTCGGCGCTCCCGTCGTCGTCGTGGACAGCACGGTCTCGGGCAACCAGGCCACGGCGGACGGCGGCGGCCTCTTCCTCTACGGCCTCTACGCCGGCGGCACCTTCGCCGTCCGGAATTCCACCATCGCCGGCAACTCCGCGACCGGGCTGGGCGGCGGGGCCTTCACCCTCGCCGCACCGTTCACCGTCGAGAATTCGATCCTGGGCGACAACACTGCCGCGGACCTCGGCACGGCCGCCGCCGGCAACTTCGCCCTGCGCTTCTCGCTGGTGGAAAACGTCGGCGGCGCCAGCACCACCGACAACGGCGGCAACGTCTTCGGCCAGGACCCCCAGCTCGGGCCTCTCGCCAACAACGGCGGCCTCACCGAGACGCACAAACCCGCCGCGACGAGCCCGGCGGTCAACGCGGGCGATCCCGCCTTCGTGCCGCCGCCGACCACCGACCAGCGCGACCTGCCCCGCGTCGTCAGCGGCCAGCTCGACATGGGCGCCGTGGAGCTGGGGCCGGCGGGCACCATCCAGCTCACCTTCAGCGCCGCTTCCGTGGCCGAGAACGCCGGCACCGTCACCGTGACCGCCACCCGCACCGGCGGTTCCGAGGGCGCCGTCTCCGTCACCGTGAACACGGTCGACGACGAAGCGGTGGCACCGGGCGACTACACCGCCGTGATGAGCGCCCCGCTGAACTGGGCCGATGGCGACACCGCCCCGAAGTCGCTCAACATCACCATCGTGAACGACACGGACGACGAGCCGGACGAGGACTTTATCGTGACGATCTCCAATCCCACCGGCGGTGCCGCCCTGGGCTCGCCCGCGACCGCGACGATCACCATCCTGGACGACGACGAGGCCATCCAGATCCTCGAGATTCCCACCGTCGGCGAGTGGGGCCTGGTCTTCCTCTCCGGCCTGCTCGCCATGGCGGGCCTGTACCGCCTTCGCCGCCGCAAGGGCCTGGTGGCGCCCATGCTCGTCCTCACCCTGCTGGCCGGCGGGGCTTCGATGGTCGGCGCCGCGACCCCCGTGAAATCCGCTCAGGGCGTGCGGGACCTGCGGGCCGTCACTCTCAGCCAGGTGAGCACCCAATCGGAGGTGGCCACCCTCCACCTTTCGGATGGGACGATCGTCCAGGTGAACCTCGCGGATCTCGAGATCAAGGACCGCCGGGGCCGCGCCAAGCTGGGAGCCGAGCTCAGGATCGGGGATCTCGCCGCCGGCCAGCCCGTGGTCGTCAAGGTCCGCCGCAACGAGGCCGGCGCGATCAAGAAGGTGCGGGTGCAGGTCTTCGAAACGCTGGCGCAAGCCCAGGCGGCCCTGCAGCGGCACCAGCCGTAAGACGGTCTGCGGACTGCGTACGGTCCTGCCCTTCGAAGCCTCACCCCCCGGCCCCCCTCTCCCGTCAGGGAGAGGGGGGCCGGGGGGTGAGGCTTCGAAGGGCAGGACCGGGGGAGTCCACGAGCCAACTGAGCCACTACCGCCTATTCATAGGGCTTGCTTTCCGCGCGTTTCGCCGGTACACTCTCCTCGCTGGAACCGAAGCCCCAGGGCATGCCCCTGGGGCTTTTCCTTTTGGGGTAAAAACCCGCGAGAGGTGAGAGATGACCGACGCCGATTTCCTGCGCAGCTTCGAGGAGTGCACGCTCCCGGGCTCCGCCTTCCACCACCGCGACCACGTGCGGCTGGGCTGGATCCATCTCCGGCGGTATCCGGCGCTGGAGGCCCTGGCCCGCTTCGCCGACGGCCTCAAGCGGTTCGCCACCGCCAACGGCCGCCCCGGCCTGTACCATGAGACGATCACTTGGGCCTACCTGCTCCTCATCCACGAGCGCATAGCGCGTACCGAGGCAGCGACGTGGGAGGAGCTCGCGGCGCGCAACCCGGACCTGCTGACCTGGAATCCCTCGGTCCTGAACCGGTATTACGAGAAGGAGACGCTGGAGTCCGAGCTGGCGCGGCGGGTGTTCGTGCTGCCGGACCGGGTCAGGATGACCGGAATCAGCGGCACCTGAGGTCGAGGCCTCCCTGAGCAGGACCGCGGCAGCATGAGCTCCGGGTCAGTCTCACGCTTGATGCTATCATTGATAGCATGAAAGGGAACGAAGCTATGACCCAGCTGATCGTGCGCAATCTGGAAAAGGAAGTCATCCGCGAGCTGAAGCTCCGGGCGGCACGACATGGCCGCTCGGCGGAGGCAGAGCATCGCGAAATCCTGCGACAGGCGTTACTGGGCAGGAAGAAAAGGAGGTCTCTCAAAGATCTGTTGCTAGCGATGCCGCCGGTAGGCGACGACGCCGATTTCGAAAGATCTCTTGATCGTGGCCGGGACGTGAAGCTTTGAGCTACCTTGTCGATACCAACATCGTGTCCGAGCTCCGAAAGGGCCGACGCTGTGACCCGGGTGTGGCCGCGTGGTTTGCCCAGATCGAGGCGGAAGAGATCTACCTCAGTGCCCTCACCCTGGGAGAAATCCGCAAGGGAATCGAAAACATCCGGCGACGCGACGAGCCGGCGGCAGAGGCTCTGGAGGCCTGGTTCCAGGAGTTGACGGCTTCCCATGACGACCGTATCCTGCCCGTAGATCAATCCATCGCAGAACAATGGGGCCGATTCAATGTTCCGGATCCGCTGCCGGTACTCGACGGTCTTCTGGCCGCCACGGCGCAAGTGCGCGGCTTGATTCTGGTGACCCGCAATCTCAAGCATGTGGAGCGCACGGGCGTGGCCTGCATCAACCCTTTCAGCGCCTAGCAAGGTAGTTGTTCAGAAACCGATGGCACCCAAACGCCCGGCATCATGTTTAGATCGTCATCAGTAAAGTCCCTTGCGTTCAGCATTGAAGTTGTACGTAAGGTCAGGACCTTCTTGAGCTCGACGCGAAGTCATCGTACCGTCCCGAGAACTACACCCTCATCGAGGAGCCCTGGATCGCCGGGAGCCCCGGCCTGCCAGAGCTTCCAGGCGCGGTCGGAGGCCTCTCCGGCTCCGGCCAGGTCACCGCACAGGCGGCGGGCGTTGCTCACGTGCGCCCAGGCGTAGCCCTGGAGCCGCCGGCGCCAGGCCTCCTTCCCGGGGCTCAGCTCGGCGATCTGCCGCGACAGCTCGGCCAGCTCCAGCGCTTGGCGAGGATCGTCTTCCGCCGCCTCGGCGCTCGCGGCGGCCACCCGCTCGCAGAGAGCCCAGCTCCGATACTCCTCCGTCTCCTCCACCAGCGCCCGCCGTTGCGCCGCCGTGCGCCGCTCCATGCGTGCCCAGAGGCCGGCCGCCTCTTCGCGGTCCGCGGCGGCCGGAGGCCGTGCCTCGGAATCCTCGGGCGCAAGGGCATCGACGATGCCGGCAATGGACGTGTGGATGAGGGCGATCAGCTCCGCTGAGATGACGTCTCCCATCACCCGTTCGGCGCGCGACCGGCCCTGCGCGGCCAGCCGGAACGAACGGAGCACGCGCAGGAGAGGATCGAGAAGGTAGAGGGGGAAGTCCGCCGCGACCGCCACCCGTTCGAGGACGTCCCGAGGAACCGGCCGCCCTCCGCGGTCATATACGGAGATCTGGCTCGGCGCAATCCGAGCCGCCCTCGCGAGCTCCCCCTGATCCCATCCCCTTAGATAGCGCAGGAGCACCATCGCCAACCGCGCGTCGGGATCGTCTTTCTTCTCTCTCGACCCTCCGCTTCCCATTTTCCTCACCTCGGGAGTGATCTAAGATCGCTTCAGCGCGATATTTCCACACCGAAGTCGGGCACAATTACCTCCGGGAGGTGCCACCGCCTGGCCATCGAGGCCACCGTGTAGCCGCCTCCGGAAAGGAGCCGGTCATGCGTATCCTGCGCAAGGTAGTGGTCGTCCTTCTCCTCGGATTCGTTGTCGGATCGCCCTGGGCTTCGGCCTCTCAACCACGCTTGGAGGCTCCGTCGTGCGAGCTGAATAGGACCGCCCAAGACGCCTTGAAACTCTTCGCTCCTTTATGGAATCTCTTCACAAACCTCTGGGCCAAGGAGGGATGCGGAATCGACCCCTTGGGAGGTTGTGTAGCCGCGACTGCTTCGCCGAACGAGAACACAGATGAGGGTTGCGGGATCGATCCATGGGGCGGCTGCACGCTGGGCCACTAACTGAAGGCGCCATGCGGGGGTCGGAACCCTCACCGAGCTTCGGCCCCTCTATCCGTCCCAGCGAATGGCAGCTCGGGGTCATGCTGAGCGCGGTAGAGGAATCTCACGACTCGCTGGGCCAAGTCGACGGTAGCGGTTTCCCGCCTTGCGGCATCGCAGAAAAGCCGTAGCGCCGCCAGGGTCTCCCGCTCGACTCCATGTGCCCGGAAAATCCACAGCATCTCTTTGGCGAGCGCGCTCACCTCGGCGGTCCGACCCTGCTCTAGGAGAAGCGAGGCCAGTTCCAGGCTCACTAGCGCGTAGTCGAAGGCCAGCGCCCGGCGGTGGAAGACCCGCCGCGTCTGCTCGAAGGCCGCACGGGCCTCGGGGGTCCGCCCGAGCCCGGCAGCGATTTTCCCTTCTAGCCAAACTAGTCTCGTCAGATCCAGCTCTTCGCCAAGGCGCTCGGCCAGCGCCCTCACTTCGGGCATTCTAGGCTCGGCTTCCCCCGCCTGCCCCAATTGACAGAGATCCACTACGAGGTTGAACCGCAAGCCGAAGGCGTTCCGCGGCTCCTGGTCGGAATCGATCAAGGGAGTCGCCTCGTACAGCGCTGCCGTCGAAGCCTCTGGATCGCCGAGAGTCTCATGGATTCGCGCCTTGGTGAGAAGGATCTCCCCTCTCAACTCTCCTGAATCGAACGCCAAAGCCTCGCCAATCCGCTTCAGGGCCTCCGGGAAGCGCCGCTGGGCTCGCCGGAGGGCCGCTTCAATCCAGGGTAGCCACGACTCATTCAAGAGCCCCAGGTCTCCTGCGGCACCGGCCTCCCAGAGCTTCCAGGCGCGAGTCATCGCCTCATCGGCTCCGGGCAGGTCGCTGCAGACGCGGCGTGCGTTGCTCACATGAGCCCAGGCGTAGCCCTGGAGACGCGAGCGCCAGGCGGCTTCCCCCGGAGTGAGCTCCGCGATGCGGAGCGCCAGCTCGGCCATCTCCAACGCCTGCCGGGGGTGATTCGACGCCAAGGCGATGCTCTCGGCCGCCACCCGCTCGCAAAGGGCCCAGCTCCGGAACTTCTTCGAGTCCTCCACCAGTGCCAAGCGGTCGCCCGGAGGCTTCCTCTTGAGATGCGCCCAAAGGAGGCCGGCGCGCTGCCGGGCCTGGAGGCCCTCTCCTTCTATCGTGAGGAACGTCAGGAAGGAGCGGACGAAATCTCCGGCTTGCCGGGCTCCCCGAGCGGCCACGGCTTCGATGTGGCGCTGGGCGTCGGTCAGGCGGTCCGCCGAGTTGCGGGGAGCCCTGCCCGCGGCGCGGTTGGCCTCCAGCAAGGCGAGCGTCGCGTCGATCCGCTCCGGCGGCAGGCCCATGAAGGCGATGAGGGATTCCAGCTTCTCGCGGGTCAGCCGCTTGCGGCCCCGCTCGTAGTCGTTGATGGTGTTGGGCGAGACGCCGGCGGCCTCTCCCAGCTCCACTTGGCTCCATCCCTGGCCCGTGCGGAGGACGGTCAAGGCCCAGCTCAGGTCCGGCAGGACTTTCCGCGGCATCGGTTCCCTCCCTAAGCTACGTTGCCGGAGGACCTTCCTTCGTGACATCGAAGGAAACGACTTCGGGTGATTCTACAGAACCTGCGACATCTCCACCGGGAAGATGCTGCGGCAACACTTCGCCTGCTGAAACACTCACCCGGCCTTGGTGGGCCGATCGCCCATCTCTACCCTGTGCTGAATCTGGGGGCTTCTGCACCGGCAGGGCCCTTTTCCGTTGGGAGGGATGGTTGCGATGACCGAGGCCGAGGCCGCCGCGCAGGCGGAGCTGCAAAGGATCGTCGAGGACCTGGAGGCCGTCCGCACTCGCCTCGCCGAGATCCACGAGAAGCTGCCGGTGCCGGTTCAGGAAACCGCGATGCTCCTGGGCGAGGTGGAGATGGACGTCTCCACCGAGGTGCGCTCCGTCATCGAGTGCGTTCTCGCCGACCGGATCGAACCGGCCATCCGCGACCTCGCGGCCGCGGCGTCCTATCGCCCGCAGGAGAACGAGGGTGGCTGATGGCGGACTCCCGGCGCGAGGAGGCCCACAGCTCCACCGACCTGCTCCACCTGCTGACCTGCCCCACCTGCCGGAGCTGGGCGATCGGCCGGCGGAAACAGGTCGGTCCTCGCGCTGGATTGCGTTAGGCTACACGCAAGGATTCTGCGGCCATGGTTTCCACGAACCCTCTGTCACGCCGGCTGGCCCGGTTCGGCTACCGCCTGCAACGGCCTCTGCTGCGCCGCCGCCTGGGCCGCGCCGTGCTGGAGCACGTGGACGGAGTGCCTCTCCTCGTCCTGCCGGAGGTCTTCAACGGCGTCCTCTTCCGCACCGGCGAGCTGCTCGCGCGGACCGTGGCCGCCTCCCCCCTGGCGGAACCACGATCGGAATCCTCGCGGGCCCTCGACCTCGGCACCGGCTCAGGGATCGGCGCCGTCTTCGCCGCCCGGCGGGGCTTCCGCGTGGTGGCGACCGACCTCAATCCCGAAGCCGTGCGCTGCGCGCGATTGAACGCCCTGCTCAACCGTCTGGAAGACCGGATCGAGGTGCGGCAGGGGGACCTCTTCGTGCCCGTGACCGGCGAGACCTTTGACCTCGTGCTGTTCAATCCGCCGTTCTTTCGCGGGACTCCGCAAGACCCGCTGGACCTGGCTTGGCGGGGTGAGGACGTGCTGGAGCGATTCGCGGCGGAACTGCCGGAGTTTCTATCTCCGGGCGGTCTGGCGTTGGTCGTGCTGTCCTCCGACGGTGAAGGAGAGAGCCTGCTGGCTGCCCTTGCCGCGCAAGGGTTCGAGATTCAGCCGGTGGCGCAGAGGGACTTCGGCAACGAGGTGGTCATCGTCCACGCCGTGCACAGGCCGCCGTCGAGAGGTGTCGATGAACGGGCTTTCTCCGCCGCTTCGGGCCTCTCACTCCCCCAGCCCCTCTCTCCCGCCTCGCACCCGCCCGTCCGGGAGAGAGGGGAGCTGAAAGAGAAGTTTTTTCAAGCCGTCTCCCTCCTCTCCCGGGAGGGTGGGGGCGCGCCTCCGGCGCTGGCCCTCACTCCCCCGGCCCCTCTCTCCCACCGCACTCCCTGCCACCGGGAGAGAGGGGAGACTGAAAAGGCCAGGCAATTCTTTGCTTCTACAGTCTCCCTCCTCTCCCGGCAGGGTGGGTGTGAGGTGGGAGAGGAGGGCCGGGGAGGTGAGGGGCCCGACGGCGGCGGCACGGTCCGATTGGCGAGGGCTGGAGGAAGCGGATGAGCCTTCACCCCCGCGTCCTCCTCGTCAACCCCCGCATGTGCCCGCCCCAGGCGGTCCGGCTGCCGCTGTCCCTCCTCTCGCTGGGGGCCGTGCTCGAAGGCCGGGCCGAGTACCGGATCATCGACGGCAACGTCGATCCGGACGCGCGCGCCACGGTGCTGCGGGCGCTCGGCGACGCGCCCTGCGATCTGGTGGGGATCACCGTCATGCCCGGTCCCCAGGTCGCACCGGCCATCGGGATCGCGCAGGCCGTCCGCCACGCCCGTCCCGAGGTGCCCATCGCCTGGGGAGGGTACTTCCCGACCCTGTACCCCGAGGCGGCGATCAACGCGCCGTACGTGGATTACGTCGTCCGCGGCCAGGGGGAGGCGACGCTCCTCGACCTGCTGGCGCGGCTGCCGGACGCCGGTCCGCCGGACGGTCTCTCCTCGGCCCGCGACGGCTCGGTCCTGCGCGGAGTCTCCGGGCTGACCTGGAAGCTCGACGGCGAGGTCCTCCACAACCCGGACCGGCCGTTTCAATCCCCCACCGAGATCCCTCCCCTACCCTATGAGCGCACGGGAGACGTGGCGCGCTACCTGCGGCCGAGCTTCATGGGCACGCGCACGGCGGTCCACCAGGCGGCGATCGGCTGCCGCTACCGCTGCACGTTCTGCGGCGTGGTCTCGATGTTCAACGGCCTGACCCGGCTGGACACGCCGGGGCGGATCGTCCAGGCCCTCACCACCCTGCGAGACCGCTGGGGCGCCACCGCCGCCCAGTTCTACGACAACAACTTCTTCGACCGCGAGGAGACCAGCGTCCCCATCCTGGAGGCGCTGGCGCGGCTGGAGATGCCCTGGTGGTGCTATGCCCGGGCGGACACGCTGGCCGGCTTCTCCGCCGCGACCTGGGAGCTGATCCGCCGCAGCCGGCTGCGCATGGCCTACATCGGCGCCGAGACGGCGAACGACGAGGTGCTGCGCGACATGCGCAAGGGCAGCCGCGTCGAGCACACCTTCGAGGCCGCCCGCCTCTGCCGCGCCCACGGCGTCATCCCCGAGTTCTCGTTCATCCTCGGCGGACCGGAAGACCCCGAGGGCGAGATGGAAAAAACCTTTCTCTTCATCCGCAAGCTCAAGGAGCTCCACCCCGAGTGCGAAGTCATTCTCTACTTCTACAGCCCCACGCCGCAGCGCGACCCGGCCGCGGCGAGCAACGGGCTCCGGCTGCCGCGGCTCGACGTCTACGGTCCGGACGGCCCGCCGCTCCCCACGACTCCCGAGGAGTGGACCCAGCCGCGCTGGGTGAGCTGGGTCTGCCACCAGGACGCGCCGTGGCTCACGCCGCGCGCCCGCCGGCGGGTCAAAGACTTCGCCACCGTGCTCGGCTGCCGCTTCCCCACCGTCCAGGACTACCGCACGCCCGCCTGGGGAAAGACGGTCCTGCGGCGGCTGTCGCGGCGGCGCTACGAGTCGGCCCGCTGGGACAACCCCTGGGAGCTGCGCCTGGCGAAGCGGCTGATCCCCTTGCGCGAGCCGCAGCGGGAAAGCCTTTGAAGGGTGTGACCGGCATGCCTGCGAAGGATTTCCCGGCGCCGTTCCTCTTATAGCCGATGTGGCCCAGGAAGTCCGACGAATACGAGGCGCCGGCCGATGACCGCCTGCTGGTCAAGCGCATGCGGGCCGGTGACGAGGGGGCCTTCGAGCAGTTCTTCGACCTGTACTTCCACGCCATCTACCGCTTCGCCCTCGTCCGCGTCGGCCAGGAGACGGAGCTGGCCAAGGAGATCGCCCAGGCCACCCTCTGCAAGGCGCTCGAGAAGCTCGCCACCTATCGCGGCGAAGCGGCGCTCTTCAGTTGGCTGTGCGCGATCTGCCGCTTCGAGATCAGCGGCCATTTCAAGCGCCAGCGGCGCTCGCCGCCGCGGGTCGATCTCATCGAAGACGGCGAAGCGCTTCGCGGGGTCCTCGAGTCGCTGCCGGCAGGCCTCGACGATCCCGAAAACGAGCTGCTCCGCCGCGAGGTGGCGCGGCTGGTACATGTGACCATCGACCACCTGCCGCCGCATTACAGCCAGGTCCTGGAATGGAAGTATTCGGACGGCCTGTCGGTCAAGCAGATCGCGGTGCAGCTCGGGACGAGCCCGAAGGCGGCGGAATCGCTCCTGACCCGCGCCCGGCTGGCCTTTCGCGACGGGTTCGCGAGCCTCGCCCGCACTCTGAAACGGCCGGCCTTTGAACCGGGGAAGTGACCATGGACGACGAAAACTGGACCGACGCGGACCCTCAGCCTGCCGGCGACGACGACGTTGCCCCGCTCCTCCACCTCGCGGGCCGCCGGCCTCGGCTGCCGGAAGAGGAGGTGGCGCCTCTACGAGCGCAGGCGCGCGAGGTCTTCCGGCGCCAGGCTCGCCGCACCGCGAGGAGGCGCCGCCTCGGCTGGACGATGGGCGCCGGCCTCGCCGCCGCCGTCCTGCTGCTGGCCGCCGGTCTGGTCTTTCGCCGGCCGGCCGGTCCAAGCTCCCGCCAGGCGGTCGCCACGTTCGAGCTGAGAACGGGCGATGTCACGGTCTCCGGCGCCGGCCGGCCGTCTGATCCGCGCACCCTCCTCCCGGGTATGGTGGTTGCGACCGGACGCAAAGGGCGGGTCGCTCTCCGCCTGCCAACGGGGGCTTCGGTGCGCATCGACGGTGGCTCGACCGTGCGTTTCGACTCCGCGCGTACCCTGACGCTCGAGCGCGGCGCCGTCTATACAGACTCGGGATCGACCTCAACGCCGGAGGAAAGGATCGAGATCGCCACGACCTTCGGCTCGATTCGCGACGTCGGAACGCAGTTCGAGGTCCGCCTGCTGTCCAGGGCGCTCCGGGTACGGGTACGGGAGGGGAAGGTGCTCGTCGACCAGGCCGGAGAGATCCGCGAGGCCGGCGCCGGCGCTGAATTGGTTTTGCACCCGGACGGCAGCGTCCAGCGCGCGGAGGTCCCCGTCTACGGCCCCGGCTGGGACTGGGTCCAGCGCACCGGGCCGGCGCTCGCGATCGAAGGCGCCAGCCTCACGGACTTCCTCGCTTGGGTATCCCGTGAGACCGGCCTGCGGTGGCGCCTCGCCGAGCCGCACCCCGATCCGGCCCCCGAGCTCGTCATCCTGCACGGCTCGATCGAAGGTCTGACGGCCGAAGAGGCCCTCTCCGTGGTACTTCCGGGCTGCGGTTACCGGCACCGCCGCGTCGGCGGCGAGCTATGGCTGGAGAGAGGACCCGAACCTCCCTGATAGGCGCTGACTCTGCCGCTGGAAACCAAGGACGAAAAGGACGGCAAGGACACCAAGGACGAGGAACACGTCATTCACCTGGCGTCCTTTTCGTCCTTGCCGTCCTTTTCGTCCTTGAATCTCGTTGCGAGGGGGAGTGAGGGCTCAGAACTGCCAGCGGATGCCGAACGAGGGCAGGAACCCACCCCAGCTCACCGCCTCGGAATGGACCCGGACATTGCCGTCCGGCGTGAGATCGAAGGCGAAATCGTCGAAGCCGCGGACGTTGTTCCGGTCATAGAGGTTCTGCAGGTCGACATAGGCATCCAGGCGGCCGAGGGGGAGCTTCCAGCCGCGGCTCACCCGTACATCCAGCCGGTGGTACTCGGCGAGCCGCTCGCCGTTGAACGGGCCGAGCACGGGCTCGATGCTCGTCGATCCGTCGGCGCCGAGGACGGCGCGTCCCGTCACGTTCGTGGTCGGCCAGCCGGTGTGGTAGAGCCAGGCGGCGTTGAAGTTCCAGCCGCGCTCCGTCCGGTAGTTGAGGTCGGCACGGACGGCATGCGGCTGGTCGATGGCCCGCGGCACCATGCGTTCGCCGAGACGGTCTTTGACCGAGCTGAAGGTATAAGTCAGCCACCAGCTCAGCGGCCCCCGCTGCGCGCTGCGGAAGAGGATCTCGATGCCCGCGGCCCGCCCGCCCTCCGGCGCGATGCGGACGCGGTCGCCGCTCAGCTCCGGGAACAGAACGATCGGATCGTAAAGGTTTTCGAAACGCACTCGCGTGCGGCTCAGCCGGCGCCGATAGGCTTCCACCCGCAGGACCGCGCCGCTCGCGCGGCGATGCTCGAAACCGAGGATCCCGTGCTCGGCCCACTCGGCGCCCGCCAGCTCGGTCTCGCCATCCTCGACCTGCAGCTCGTTCGGCCGCTGGCTCTGGTAGAACCATCCCCAGGCGAAGCGGAAGACGCTGTCCTCCCGGGGCTTCCAGGCCAGGTTGAAGCGTGGACTGAGCTGGCTCTCGTCGGTGGCGCTGTTGTGGTCGTAACGGGCACCGAGATCCGCGGTGAGGGCCGCCCATGGCCGCAACCGGGCGCTGAAGAAGGCGCCGGCCTGCTCGTAATCGAGAATCTCCCGGAACTGAGCGACGTCCACCGAAGGCTGAGGGCGCAGCGGCGCGAGGGGACCCCCCAGCGCCCGGTCGCTGCGATAGTCGATGTTCGAATGCAGCCGCCGCAGCTCGACACCGCCTTCGTAGGAGCGGCGCTCGTCAGACAGCAGGCGCCATACGTGCTTGATGCCGGCGACGTCGAGAAGGCGGAAATCGCTGACCTCGAAGCCCGGTTCGCCTCCCGCCGTCGAGCCCGAGCGGTTGCGATCGATGCGCCCCGCCGACGCGATCGTTTCAACCAACAGATCGGGCTCCACCACGGCGCCGTGGGTCAGCCACAGGTAGCGATTCCCCCACTGGCTCCGATAGCGTTCCCCGCCGGGTCCCGAACCCTCCAGGCCGAATTCCTCCTCGGCGGACAGGCTGAAGTCGTCCTCCGCGGCCAGGGCGTTGAGCTGCAGGGTCTGACCGGGGAGAAGAGAGAGATCCAGCTTGCCGAAGGTATCCCAGTAGCGCGGCTTCTCGTCGCGGCCGTTGACCTCCAGCGCCAGATGGTAGTTGCCGCTGCGGGCGGCGCCGTACCAGCGCCCGCGATCGCCCGGGAAGGCTCCCGAGGCCGACGCCTCGCCGTAGAGGAGGCCGAGGCCGAGCTCGAACCGCCGCGAGCGGGGAGGCGTCAGCGTCGTCATGTCGACCACGCCGCTCATGCGGTCGCCGTACTCCGCGGGATAGCCGCCGGTGCTCAGCTCGACCCGTTCGAGAGACGCCGGCGCGACGATGCTGAGGGCGCTGTCGAACTCCTGCAGGTGGTAGGGGGCCAGCAGCTCGAGGCCGTCGAGAACGACCAGGACCTCGTCGTCCCTGCCGCCGCGGATGTGGAACCGCGACGAGGCTTCGGAGCTCGCCGTCCCGGGCAGCAGGCTGACGGCGTGAAAGGCATCATCGCCGAGATGAGGCCACACCGCTGCGTCCGCGGCGCCGATCGACAGCGTCCCGATCGGCCCTTCCGGCCAAGCCGCGGTCGCGCCCGGGGTTACGACGATCTCATCCTGTATGATCGGAACGGGGCCGAGCTCGATCGTCATCCGCCGATCGTGCTCCGCGCCGATCTCCACGCCGGACCAGCGGCCGCTCACGAAGCCGGACCGGTGCGCCTCCACCGTGTAGACGCCGGCCTCCAGATCCGGGATCGCGAAGCTGCCGTCGGCCGCCGTCGTGGCCTCCGCGGGCGTGCCGGCGATCACGACCTTGACACCGCCGAGCGGCCGCGCCTCGCCCCGCGCGAGGACCCTTCCCCGTAAAGCCCTTCTCACCGGCGAGCCGGCAACCACAACCAGCCGTCCCCCGAGGACTTCTTCGGCGCGCAGACCATGGGGACGCAGGATCTCGTCGAGGACCTCGCGCGGCGAGCCGCCCCGAGGCTCGGTCTCGACCCGCATGGAGTCGCGGACGACGCTGCTGGAGAAGAACACCGGCAGCCCCTGAGACCTGCAGGACCTGGAGCGCCGCGGTCAGGGTCAGGCCGCGGAACGTCTCTTGCCGCTGCCGGCCCTCTTCGGCGAAGGCCGGCGCCGCCAAGACCCAGGCGGCCAGCAACGCCCAGGCGACCGTTCCCTTGGCTGAGGGCATACCGAAGCGCATTCCCGGTTTCATCTCATCCTGCGGCTGGCGAAGGATTTCGGAGCTTTCCGCCTCTAACGGCCATACATGAGCCGTCGCCATCGTAGCGAGCTCGGCACAGTGTAGCGCGCCTTCATGTGGGAATCACCGGCTCTACCTCTAAACAGCGGTCAACCTCACGCGGCCATCCCGGCAGTCCGGCCGGCAGCGCGAACCTGGCGGCTGGGAACCGGATAGATGGCACGCCGCCCTCAGACGCCGGCGGGCGAAGTGGAGCTCAGCCAGTTGCGAGCCGAGATCGATCGCTTCGACGGCTGGATCCTCGCTCTGCTGCGGGCGCGCGGCGAGGTGGTGATGGAGGTCGCGCGGCTGAAACGGCGGCACGGCTTGCGGACGCGCGACGCCAACCGCGAGGAGGAGATGCTGCGCGCTCTCACCCGCGTCCCTCCGAATCCCTTCTCCGACGAGGAAGTCCGGCAGATCTTCCAGGCCGTGTTCCACGTCTGCCTCCGACTGCAGGAAGCGGACCGTTTGCCGAGGAGCGAAACGAATGAGGACCAGGGCAAGACAGACTGGCTGTGAAACGACCGCCGCCGGGGCGCCGGAGGACCGGATCTTCGCCCAGCCGCGAGCGATCTCGGATTTCGCTTTCGGAGCGGAGACCGCCGCGGTGTTCGACGACATGCTGCACCGCTCGGTGCCCTTCTACGCCGAGGTCGAACGGATGGTCGCGGAGACCGCCGCCGACTTCGCCGCTCCGGGCACCGCGATCTACGACCTCGGCTGCTCGACGTGCAACACCGCTCTGAAGATCGCCGAGCTCCTGCCGCAGGGACACGACGTCCGCTTCGTCGGCATCGACTCGTCGCAGGAAATGCTGGATCTCGCCCGCCGGAAGCTGGACGCGAGCAAGTTTACTTTCCCGTACGAGTTGATCCAGGCCGATCTCAATCGCGGAGTGGAGATCGCGGATGCCTCGGCCGTGTTGCTGGTGTTGACGCTGCAGTTCATACGGCCCCTCTATCGGGACCGCCTCATCGAGAGGATCCGCCGCGGCCTCTCCGAGGAAGGCTGCCTGATCCTGGTCGAGAAGGTCCTCGGCGAGAGCAGCACGTTCAACCGCCTGTTCATCAAGCATTACTACGAGCTGAAGAAGCGCCACGGCTACTCCGAGCTCGAGATCGCCCAGAAGCGCGAGGCGCTCGAGAACGTGCTCGTGCCTTACCGCCTGGAGGAAAACCGGGAGCTGCTGATGCGGCACGGCTTCGGCCAGGTGGACGTCTTCTTCAAGTGGTACAACTTCTGCGCCATGGTGGCGATGAAGTAGCTGGATGCTCGCCCCATGACCGAAAATAGTGCTTGCATCGCAGGTGAATCTTCGCGTTCAAGTGCCCACCCTTGGTGGTTGGCGGCCGGGCGCTTCTTCTTCCGCTGGCGCGACGCCGTATTTCCGTTGTTCTTCCTCGCGATCGTCGTCACGACGCGGGCCCGCTGGCCGCTGCAGAACCGAGTTTACGAGATTCTCACCAACGTCCTGGGCATCGCGGTGGCGCTGGCGGGACAGGTGCTGCGCGCCCTGGTCATCGGCCTGGCCTACATCCGCCGCGGCGGCCGCAATCGGCAGGTCTCCGCCGATGAGCTCGTGCAACAGGGCATCTTCGCTCACTCGCGAAATCCTTTATATCTTGGCAATTTGCTCGGACTGATCGGACTCTTGATCATTCACAGCTCGCCGGCAGGATATCTGGTAGGCTTGCCGTTCTACCTGCTTGCATATGGGTCCATCGTCTGCGCCGAGGAGGAATACCTCGCGCACCGCTTCGGGGAGGAATACCTGCGCTATTGCCGTGAGGTCCCCCGCTTCCTTCCGCGCCTGACAGGCCTACGGGCCACCTTGACCGGCATGCGGTTCGACTGGCTGCGGCTGCTGCGCAAGGAGTACGGCACCACGTTCACCGGGCTGACCGGTATTCTCGCGCTCCTCCTCTGGGACGAATATCAGGTGCTGGGAACCGCCGGTGTAAAGCCGGCGATACCCGGAGCTCTGGCGCTGTGGCTCCCGCTCGTGGCGGCCTACCTTGCTGTTCTATATCTCAAGAAAAAGGGAGCTCTTGGAAAAGGGTGAAAGGCGACCCGTATGAACGCTATTTACGTGCCCACGCACCAAGTAGTGGAGCTGAACGTAGAGATGAAAAGACTCAATCGGCTCCGTCTCAAAGGTTCCATGGCGGCGGGCCTGGTGTTCGCGCTCATCGCCTTCTTCACCGACCGGGACCCTACGCCGCTTGGACTTGTCGAATCCATTGGGAGCTTCCTGATCTTCACTGCGCTGGGAGTGCGCCTCTGGGCGCTCGGCTGCATCGACGGCAACAAGAAACGCGTGCTGGTGACCTGGGGCCCCTACCGCTACCTTCGCCATCCCCTGTACTGCGGCTCGATGCTGTTCGCGCTGGGGACCTGTCTCGTCGCGGGCTCCCTGATGGCGGCCTTGATGCTGTGCCTTGTCTTCCTTTGGTTCTACCTGCCGGTGCTGCGCGCCGAGGAGCAATTCCTGGCGGCGCGGTTTGGAGCCGAGTGGGACGTCTACTGCCGGCACACCCGCATGCTGCTGCCGAGATTCGGCACGCAGCTTCCCAGGGTCGAGAGGTCCTTCCACCTGCGGCGACCGTGGCGCGAAATCGGCACCTTGCTGCTTCTCCCATTGGTCGCCTATGGCACCGCCGCGCTGATTCACTACCTCGATCGCCGGCACAACCTGCCGGACTGGTTTTTCTAGATGCGCAACGCGCGAGAAACTCCGGCGCCCAGATCGCGTAAGCAGACGAGAAGGAGGTCATGGCTATGAAGACTCGATCCCACGTTCGCGCCGGCGCCATTCCCTGGGTCGACTGAACGGCCGCGCCCTACCGGCCAGGGAACCGGAGCCCCGGGCGAAGCTTCCGTGCGAGCTTTCGCCTCAGGCGGCAGGCTCCGCGTTCGTCCCCGAGCACGCATCGCAACACACATCGGCGTTGCGCAGCGGTCCACCGCCTGGAATGCAACACGCCATGAGATCTTCAGCAGGCCGCGCCGGCAGCCGCGACGGTCCACCCGAGGCTTCGTCACACCAGCCGGCTCGCCGGCAGCAACGCGAGACGTAACTGCAGCATCCCATCAGCGAAATGCAACGCCAAACGGCGCCGGTGCGATACGCAACGGGCCCGGCGCAACAAACGGCGGCGCCACCGCAACACGCATTGGGCCGAACGCCAACGCACGGCGGGCCAAATGCAACATGCAATGAGCCCAACGCAACGAGCAGAGGGCCCGCTGGTCGTTTCACTGCCGGCGGTGCAACAAGCAGGCCGGGCAATGCTTGTTGCAACGGCGCCGGCGCAACATGCGCTGGGGCCTTTGCTTCTTGCAACGGTGCCGGTGGATAGAGCATTCGGTGCGCGGGGTGTTGCAGAGGCAGCGGTGGGGCCACGTTTGGCCTTACGAGTGTTGCAGACAGCTCTGCCGGGTCGGATGGTCCCCTTCCCGACTGAAATCCGCGTTTAACCGCCGGGAGGTTCGTCGTGCAACGGCGGACGCTCCCGTTAGGGGGAGCGTCCCGGTCGTTGAGGGAACCGCCAGGCGCTAGGGCCGGCTCGGCCGGTGGAGGGTCAAGGCATATACAGCGTCGCTTCCGTACAGGCTCTCGACTTCGAGGAAGTAGCTGCCCGGCGCGAGAGCGCGAGCGAGGCGCAGGGGCGCGGCTTCGCCGTCGCTTTGGATGGCCGCAACCACCAGACCGTCGCGGTCCCGCAGCACGAGCTGGAGGCCCGAGTCCGACACGACCTCCGCCGTCATCACCGCCGTGACCGGCAGGCGGAAGATGAAGAGATCCTCGTCGTCCCCGGCGTCGTTTTGAAGCACGCCGGTCGCCGTCTTGCCGCTGCCGATAGGCGTGGCGCACAGCGGTACGTCGCCGTGGTCGTCCTGCTCGCCCACCGCGCAGAGCTCATCCTCGACCGCGATGCCGTTCGGCGGTGGCGGCTTGGGGCCCAGGTCGTCATCCCAGGGGTCGACGTCCTTGGCAAAGGGACCGCCCGCTGCCGAACCCGCCGCCTGAAAGGCCGAGCGCAGCTTGAAGGCCGGCAGGCTCTGATCGGGTTCGAGGGCCGCGACTTCCACGAGAAGCATCCCCGCGTCGTGAGCCTCGACGAGAAGCGCGGTGGGGGTCTCGGCAATGAGCCGCGGCGCAGCACTGGCACCGCCGCCGGTGTAAAAGGAGCCGCCGAGCACACGGAGCACCGGCTCGGGTTGCGCGCCGCCCGCGAGGGTCAGGTCCAAGGCCAGGAAACCGGCCTGCGGCACTCCCACCCGAAACCGGGTCGCAGCGACCGCTCCCGGCTCGGGCTCGATAGCAGCGTGACGGATCGTGGTGTTCAACAGAAGCTCCGTGGCTGGGGTGCCGGGAGCAGCCGAAGCCGCTGGCAGGCCGAGCAGGGAAGCAAACGCCACGGCGGCGGTGGTATTGATAAAGTGATGAAGACGAAAGCGATGAGAAGGCATGGTTCTCTCCCTCGAGGCGAGCCGGGGGCTCGCACGATGGACCTGGTTGTCTCGGAATCCGGGCCGGCTGAGGTACGCCCCCAGACGGGTTTTTTCGGTCGGCCGGCAGACGTCCGAGGCCGGGTGATCAGCCCTCTTGTTGGCCTCTACGGCTTGGTAACTTCAAGTCGGGCCGCGGTGGCGGGGTGGGGCTTGATGACGGGGGAAAGACACGGCGATTGGAGGAGCGAATGAGCAGCCGAAAGCCATCGCCAAGCGAGGTCGCCCGGACCGCTACGGCAGAGCTCCCAACAGCGCAGGACAAGGGTGTCGGGGAAGGTACGGCGCCCGGGCCTTTCACCCGTTTCGTCCGCGAATTAGGGTCGGGCCGTGAGCCGGAGCCGGCCGTGGTTGCGGCGATGTGGTCGGCCTTCGGGCGGGCCGTGCATCAGGAGCTGCGCCGCCGCTCGTTGACTCAGACTTCTCCGCAATGGCTGGGAATCTACGGCTTCCGCGGCTGGTGGGAGGCGGCCGGCCGCGGCGGTCCGTTCGAGGATCTCCTGGCCGAGGCCTACCGTTACGTCTTCGTCGACCGCTTCCCCGCCCTGAAGGCCCAAGCGCTCGCCAAGGCCAACGTCGAGGGTGTGGTTCTCGCCTCGGTCCGCAATTTCCTGCACGACCGCCACCGGCGGTACGACCGGCTCGGCGCCCGCCTGTTCGAGGTGCTTTCCCTCGCCGTGCGCCGCGCCGTGGCCCAGGGCGGGCTGGCGATCGTGGCCGGCTCCGCGAAGGTCGCCAGCTCCACGATCCTGACCTTCGGCGCGAGGGGTTGGAACGCCGATCTGGCCACACCCGAGAGGCTCGCCACGAGCGTCCGGCGATGGAACGACGAGCTGCTGCCCGATCTGGTGACGGCGTCCCGGGCGGACAAGCGCCGGGTCGTCGAAGAGCTAGCGAGCCGTCTCGCCGGGTTGGAGCTCGCCGGGGTCGCGGCCTTCCGTTTCGGGGACCTGATGACGCTGCTCCGAACCGACGTGCGCCAACGTTGGGCGGCGCTGCTCGCGCCTGCCGAGGAGGAGCCCCCGGACGACGAGGAAGAGCGCGGCTTTCGCCGCCTGCGGCGCAGCTTCGAGCCGGCCTTCGAAACCCGGGTCATCGCGGCGGATCGGTTCGCCAAGCTGATCGACTGTACTGACCGGTCCATCGAGGCCAGCCGGGAATCCGAGCGTACCCGTGGCTATCTACGCCGTCTTCTCCTCTTCCTGCGCGCCTTTGCGACAGAGGAAGACATGGCCCTGCCGGAGGAGGACAGCGAAGCCCATCGGCTGCCCTCGTTCCGTCGTCTGGCGGATCATCTGAAGATCCCGCGGGAGCGCCTGGGAAAGCTGATCGGTACCTTGAAGAGCTTCCTGGAACCGTGTCTGGAGCAGCTCGACTCCTGGCGGACGGCGGAGGTCAGGCCATGACGGACGAGACCCTGCCGCCGGGGCTCTGGGAGGAGACCCGGCAAGCGGCGGCAGCCTGGAAACAGGGTCGCGGCGATGAGCCGGCCGAGCCCGGCCCGGCGCTCGTCGGGCAGGTGCGGATCCTCCCCGAGCTCGACGAGCCGCGGCTGGCCTGGGCGATTCTCCGCCGAGAACAGAAGGGAAAAAGCGAGCGGCTCCTGCTGGTGGCGGCCGACGTCAACCCGCTGATCGGCTCCGGCGACGTCGCGGTCAACGGTGCTGGGGTCGGATCGCTCACCCTGCGCTGCCGCTTCGCGGTTTGGGTGAGCGAACGCGAGCTCGGCGCCGCCACTCTCCTCGGGACCTTGCCGCCGGAGGCGCTCGCGCGCGCCGATTCCCGCCGGCAAGCTGTCGAAGACGGCGGACCGATTGGCACCTTCAGCGAGCAGGAGACCGAGGAAGACCCCGAGTATCAGGACTGGATCGCAGACGTCGTGCGGCCGGCGGTCGTCAAGCTCGAAACGCAGGCCGGCGCCGACGCGCCGAGCCCGCTCCCCTTCCCCACCCAACGCCCGATCGAGGTGCCATCCCGGCGCGGGACCTTGCTGCGCTGGGCGGCCGTCCTGGCCTTTGTCGGGCTCGGCGCCGGCAGTGGCCTGCTCTGGGTGCGGCAGCAACAGGAGATCGACGGTTTGCAGGCCGCGGTCGAGGCGGCCGAAGCTACACACCGCCAGGCGATCGCGGAATTGCAAGCCCGCCGGGCCGATCTCGAAGCGCAATTCCAGGCGCGGCTCCGGAAGGCCGGTGAGGACCGGGCGAGGCTCGTGGCCGAGCACCGGGCGCGGCTGCAGGAGCCTCGAGGCCAAGCTGGCGAAGCTGCAGCAGGCTACCGCCGTCAAGAACCCGCTGGTCAAGGCCCTCGAGCTCGCCGATGTCCAACGCGGGCCGACCCAGCTCGAGGTCGGCCCGGAGGTCAGCCACCTGGTATTGCTGCTCCCGGTGGACGATCCGGCCGGCACGGAGCTTCCAGATCGAGGTCTCCGAACGGCGTTCGGGCAAGCAGGTCTTCGTCCAGAAGGAGCTTCGGGTGGACGTTCTCGGCGAGGTGCGGCTGGGTCTTCCCACCGCGCTCCTGCCGCCGGGCGACTATCGCCTGCGCTTGTCCCGCAGGGAAGGCGCGAAGCTGCATCTGGTCCGCGAGCACGTCATCACCATAGAGGAGAGACCCGGGCGCCGGCCGCCGCGCTGGTAAAAGCCAGATTCCTATATGCGTTGTGCTTGTTGCGTTTTTCTCTGCCTTCTGGCTCAGGCTGCTGCCCCGACCGCCGCCCTCTCGGGCCGTGGGCCCTCGTCAGAGAGCGCAGCGGAGCGCGGCGGAATCATCGTGGATGAGGTCGCGCCCGGCTCGGAGATCGAGAAAGCAGGCCTCCAGGCTGGGGACGTGCTGCGCAGTTGGGAGAGGCTGTCTTCACCTCCTGCGAATCCAGAGCCGGCGCAGGGTGTTCTTGCTTCCCCTTTCGACTGGATGTGGCTCGAAGTCGAGCAGGCGCACCGGGGTCCGGTGGTCCTGCGCGGTGAAAGAAGGGGTGAGCGGAGGACCTGGCACGTAGCTGCGGGTGAGTGGAACGTTCACTTCAACTCCGAGCGGCGCGGCCGGTCGAGAGCCCGCCCGATTCTCACCTCTGAGGAGGCTGCGTTCTATGAACAGGGCCAGCTCCAGATCCACCGGCAAAAGCTGATCGAAGGAACCGCTGACTGGCGGCAGTTGGCCGGGCAGGGCCCGCGTGAGCAGGACGATCCTGTACGGTGCTGGCTGCTGCTGCGCATCGGTGAGGTGTGGGGGGAGGCCGGCGACTGGCGGCGAGCCCACGAGACCTTTCACGAGGCGGCCGGCTCGGCCAGGAGCGATCGCACACGGGTATTTCTCTGGGAAGCCCTCGGCAAGAGCCTCGAATACCAGGGCCGGTTCCGCGAAGCTGCGGACAGCTATCGGGCTGGGCTGGCAATTCGACGGGCTACGGAGCCCGACAGTCTGGGCGTAGCCCGCAGCCTGCATCAGATCGCCTCCCAAGAATTGAATCTGGGCAATCTGGATCGGGCCAAGGAGGGGTTCGATCAGGTGCTCGCCCTGCGGACACGGTGGGCACCGAGGAGCTTCCTCGAAGCGGACAGCCTTCATTCCCAGGGCTTCATCGCACTCGAACGCTCCGATCTCGAAGGTGCCGAGCACTTTCTGAAGCGAGCGGTGGCGATTCAAGAACGGCTCGACCCCAACAGCTTCTGGATGGCTTTCAAATTAGCGGCCCTTGGAGACGTCTATGCGCTTCGAGGCGACCTGGAAGTGGCGACAAACCACTTCGAGAAGGCTCTGGAGATTCGGCAGCGGCTGGTGCCTGACGGCGAGTCCGTAGCGACGACGCTCGTCCGGCTCGGCCGCTTGAAGCTCGATCAAGGCAGGTGGAAGGAAGGGCGGGATCTCTTCGAAAAAGCATTGGCCATTCTCCAACGGGTTTTTCCCCGCCAACCCATGATCGCCGCGATCTTCAACGATCTGGGAGATGCGTCTCTTGCCGCGGGCGATCTCGGTCGCGCCGAGCTCTCCTACCGACGTGCGCTCATCCTGCTCGCCGACGTCGCGCCGGAGCGTCCATGGACAGCCCAAAGCTGGAATGGCCTGGCTGAGGTGGAAACCCGGCGGGGGAACTGGAAGGGTGCGGTCGTCAACCATCGGAAAGCTCTCGCGATCTATCGGCGTGTGGGCTCCGGGACCGATGGCGAAGCCCGTACTCTGGCCGGCCTGGGCCGCATCGCTTGGCGCGCAGGCGACTTGGAGCAAGCCTCCGGTCGCCTCCACGAGGCCATCCAGGCCCTCGAGGCTCAGGTTGGGAGGCTCGGCGGCTCGGAGGATGTGAAGGCGGATTTCCGCTCTCTCCGGCGCCGGGTCTACTTCGACGCCGCTGCGGTCGAGCTGGAGCTGGGCCGGAACGAGCAGGCCTTCAACATCCAGGAATCCGCCCGCGCTCAGGGCTTCCTCAGCCTGCTCGCAGCTCGCGACCTCAGCGTCTTCGATGGGATTCCGGCTGAGCCTCGAGGAGGAACGGCGACGGGTAGGCCGCCAGTTCCGAAAAGCCCTTTCGTCTCTCAACGCGCTCTCGGTCCCTCATGAGCAGGACTCGGCGGAGAAAGCCTGGCGCGAGCTGCCGATCCTGCGCGAGCGGCTGGACTCGATCTCCCAACAGATCCGCAGGTTGTCTCCTCGCCCAACGGCCTTGCATTTTCCCCGACCCCTGCGTGCAAGCGAGATCGCTCGTGAGCTGGACGCCGGCATGAAGGTCCTCGCCTACCAGGTCGGCGAGACAGCCACTCAGGCCTTCGTGCTCTCCAAGGACGGACGGGTCGCGGCTCTCAGGCTCCCGGCAGGGACAGGCGAGCTTCAACGAGAGCTCGAACGCTTTCGCGCCGCCACGGAGAACCGGCTCTCCAGCAACGATCAGGCAGTCCTGAAGCCACTCCGCCAGCTCTACCGCTCCGTCCTGAAACCGGTCGAGCCCCTCCTCCATGGAGCGGATCGACTTCTGATCCTGCCTGACGGGCCTCTCCATGCCGTGCCCTGGGCGGCTTTGGTTCGCGAGCAGGCGGCGCAAGGTCCGCCAACTGGACGGAGCTGGCAGTTTTTCGTGGAAGGGAAGCCTTTCGCCGTTGCTCTCTCTGCAACCGTCTGGGCCGAGCTGAAGTCCTCGCGCGGAAAACTCATCTCATCCTGGAAAGGAGAACCGGAAGCGTCAGGGAGCCGGGTATTTCCGATCGCTGCCTTCGGCGACCCTGTTTTCCGTCCCGCTCTGCTCGACCCTGAGCCGCCTTCGCTGACGGAAGCACGGCTGCTGGGAGCGCAACGCCGGGGGCTGAATCTCTCTCCTCTCCCATTCTCTCGTCTGGAAGTCGAAGGTATTGCCCGGCTCTTTCCCGGGCAGGTGGCAGCCTTCCTCGGCTCAGAAGCGACGGAGGAACGTGCAAAAAGTCTCCCCGAGGGTACCCGAATCGTCCATTTCGCGACTCACGGTTTGGCCGACAAGCGCCTTCCCATGAGCTCGGGCCTCGTGCTCACGATGCCGGATCGCAAGGATGAGCATGCAGAGGACGGCTTCCTGCAGGCATGGGAGATCTTCGAGGACGTGCGTTTGAACGCGGATCTCGTCGTTCTCTCCGCATGCGACGGCGGGCGAGGAAAAGAGCTCGGCGGAGAAGGCCTGCTCAGCCTTACCAGAGCGTTCCAGTTTGCGGGCGCGAGAGCGGTTGTGGCATCGCTGTGGGAGGTGTCAGACGAGGGCTCGGCGGATTTCATGATGCGCTTCTATCGCCACCTCAAAAACGGAGCAGCGGCTGCGGACGCTCTGCGGCAAGCTCAGCTCGAGACCATCGCTCAGATCCCCTGGGTCCGGGAGGCACATGGAAAGAGGCGCGAAATGAGCCTCTCAAAGGACCTTGTCTGGGCGGCGTTCGAAGTGTTCGGGGACTGGCAGTGAAGCCAGGAATGCTCTACAAGATTTCAGATTCTGCTATCGTTTGCTTGCCCATGTCTGACATCAAGGGTGAGGTCACCCAACTCCTCCTGGCCTGGAGCGAGGGGGACGCCGCGGCGCGCGACCGGCTCATGCCTCTGGTCTTCGAAGAGCTGCGCCGGATGGCAAAACGCTACTTCGATCACGAGGACCCTCGGCATACGCTCCAGCCCACCGCTCTCGTGCACGAGGTCTACCTCCGCCTGGTGGATCGCCGCAAGGTGAGCTGGCGGAACCAGGCGCACTTTTTCGGCTGCGCCGCCCAGATGATGCGGCGCATCCTCGTGGACCACGCCCGCCGCCACCGGGCCGAACGGCGTGGCAAAGGGAGCAGACCCCGATCCATCGAGACGTTGATCAATCTGCCCGAAAAACAGGATGTCGAGGTCCTCGCCATCGACGAAGCGCTGACGACGCTGGCACGCGAGGACGAGCGGCAAGCTCAGGTCGTCGAGATGCGGTTCTTCGGCGGCCTCAACAACGAAGAGATCGCCGCAGCCCTCGGGATCTCTCCCTCCACCGTCAAGCGCGAATGGTCGACGGCCCGTCTGTGGCTCAAGCGCGAGCTTCTCCCAAGGTTGAAGGGAATCTCCCCTTGAGCCACCGCGAGCGCTGGCAAGAGGTCAAACCCCTGCTCGAGCAGGCGCTCGAGGTCCCTGCGGAGGATCGCCCGGCCCTGTTCGCCCGGCTCGGTGCGGAGCCTGCGCTGGTCGAGGAGGTCGAGGCGCTGTTGGCGCTCGAGGATGGCCCCGCGAGCTTCGTCGACGAGCCATTCTTCTCGTTCCGGCAGCCGGCGCCCGAGCTCGAAGCGGGGCGCCGTCTGGGACCTTGGCGGCTCCTGCGCCCTCTCGGCTCAGGAGGAATGGGCACCGTTTACCTCGCGGAGCGAGACGACGGCGCCTTCGGGCTCACCGTGGCGGTGAAGGTCCTCACGGCCGGGCTCCACACCGAGGAGCTGATCTCCCGGTTCGAGGCCGAACGGCACATCCTCGCGCGCTTGATCCACCCCAACATCGCGCGCCTCCTCGACGGCGGCACCAGTGAGGACGGCCGGCCGTTCCTGGTCATGGAGTACGTCGAGGGCGAGCCGATCGACGCGCACTGCGACCGCCGCCGGCTCTCGACGCGTGCCCGCCTGGAGCTGTTCCGCGCCGTCTGCTCGGCGGTGCAGCTCGCCCACCAGAACCTCGTCGTCCATCGCGACCTGAAGCCGGCCAACATCCTGGTGGCGGCGGATGGCACGGTCAAGCTCCTGGACTTCGGCATCGCCAAGCTCTTGGTGCCGCAGGCGGATACCGCGCCGATCCACACCGACCCTACCCTCGCGCGCTTTGGAGGTGCGCCGCTCACCCCTCGCTACGCGAGCCCCGAACAGATCCGCGGCGAGCCCATCACCACCGCATCGGACGTCTACTCGCTCGGTGTCGTGCTCTACGAGCTGCTCACCGGACATCGGCCCTACCGGCTCGACACCCTCTCCCCTACCGAGATCGAGCGGGTGGTATGTGAGGTCGTACCGCCGCGGCCCAGCACCGCCGTGCGCCGTGGCGAGGACATCGTGACAGCAGACGGCGGGCGCCTGCCGCTGCCGACACCGGAGGCCGTGGCCGGAGCTCGGGAGGGTGACGTCGCGCGGCTCTCCCGGCGACTGGCCGGGGATCTCGATACGATCCTGCTCAAGGCTCTGCGCAAGGAGCCGGAGCGGCGCCACGCCTCGGCCGAGCAGCTCTCCGAGGACATTCGCCTTTACCTCGCAAACCTGCCGATTCGCTCGCGGCCGGACTCGTTCGGCTACCGGGCCGGAAAGTTCGTATCTCGCCACGCCCTCGGAGTGACCGTGGCCTCCGGGGCGCTCGTCCTCCTTCTGGCCTTCGCCGCTGCGATGACCTGGCAGCGCTCGGAGATCGCGGCACGGAGCCGTGAGGTGGCCCGCGAGCGGGACCGCGCCGAAGCCACCAAGGAATTCCTGCAGGATCTGATCGGACAGGCGGACCCACGCCAAGCCAAGGGCCAAGACATCACCATCCTTCAGGTACTGGATCAACGCGCCCGCAGCCTCGCCGGGGAAACCTCACTCGATCCTGCTACCCGCGCCGACCTGCTCGACGCACTGGGTGTGGCTTATCGCAGCCTCGGCCGCACTCAAGACGCCGGACCGTTGCTCGAGGAAGCGCTGTTCTTACGGCGGAAGGCGCTGGGCGGGGAGCACGTTCTGGTCGCCGAGAGCCTGCACAACCTGGCGAACCTGGAGCGCCAGCTCCACCATGCCGACGAGGCCGAGAGGCTCACGCGTCGTGCCATCGAGATCCAGCGCCGCGCCTTCCCGCAGGGTCATCCGAGCCTCGCCCGCGGCTTGAACAATCTTGCCTCCTTGCTACGGGAAAAGGCCGAAGCGGCTGGCGCGGCCGGCGGACCCCTGCTCGTCGAGGCCGAAGCCTTTGCCCGTGAGAGCCTGGCGATGAAGCAGCGGCTCTTCGGCGAAGAGAACGACGAGGTGGCGACATCCCTCAACACGCTGGGTACGATCCTGGTGAGACAGAATCGGCCCACTGAGGCCGAGCCACTTTTGCAGCTCTCCATAGCGCTCCACCGCAAGCTCGACGGGCCGCTCTCCCCCGGCCTCGCCAAGGCGATCAACAACCTCGCCGTATTGTTGACGGACGAGGGCCGGCTGAACGAGGCCGAAGCGCTGCACCGTGAAAGCCTGGCCATCCGACGGAAGCTCTACCCGGAAGGCCATTCCGACGTAATCCGCAGCCTGGAGAACCTCAGCGACCTGCGCGCCCGGCAAGGCGACAGCCGCGAAGCGGGGGCGCTATCGCGGGAGGCGCAGGATCTGGCGAAGCGGTTGGAGGAAGAGCAAGAGGCACGCGAAAGGACTCGCCCCAGAATAACTGTGCCAAATTTCCGGTGACGAAGGCGCGAGCCCGTAGGGCGGAATACTCCTAGCCCAGGTCGTCAGACCTGGGAAAAGAGGTGGGGAGAATCCCGTTCGAGTCCCGTCAGGGACGACATCCCGCCGCCCCTGGCGGGGCTTGAGAGGTTCTTATTTCCCCGCTTTCCCAGGTCTGACGACCATCCTCTTACACACATCTCAGCGCTGAATCTCGCCGCCGGAGGTCGTGGAGAACCGGAGCGACATCGCCGCTTCGGAGACGCCCCGCCGTCCCCGTGGCCTGCGGAGGTATCGTAGAGCGTCTGGGGCGTCTCTACGGTACCGTGTCGCGATGGTAAAGGATGGCGATTGTGGGGGCAGCGCGAAAACGAGATCTTCCAACGCCTCCGTAACCTCGTTCTTCTGGCGGTGTCTCCGAGGTTCCGTAGAGACGACCCAGACGGTGTGCGACTACGGTTCGAAGGCGCACAACGGCGGGTCGTCTCCGAAGCGGCAAGGCCGTTGCGATCTGCGCGCACCTCCGGCGGCGCGATCCCCCAGCGGTGAGATGTGTATAAGAGGATGGTCTGACGACCTGGGCTAGGAGTATGTCGCCCTACGGGCTCATGATGAAGAGCTCCCGAGGAATATGAACTGCGATCCTCCGTGAAGAGTCGGATGAGACAGTTGTTTTCTTACGAGTCCTGACTCGGGCCTGATGGTCCACTTGGCCTGAGTTTTCCGCGTTTTCTAGCTCAGGAGGTTTCCGTCTATGCCGATCGTTTCGCTCCTACACCGCTCAGCTCTCGTCCTTTGTCTCTTCTTCCCTTGGTTTCCTCCAAAGCCGCTTTCGCCTCCCCAGCCTCAGCAGCCGACTGTGACGGCAGAGGTCGGTGAATCGAAAGCAGCCGCACCCGCTCCCGAGGAGCCGCTGGTGCTGCCGGGCGTGGTGATCGAGGAGATTCCGAAGGGATCGGCGCTGGAGAAGGCGGGGTTGCAGGTCGGCGATGTGATTCTGAGCTGGGAGCGGTTGCCGAATCCGCCGGCGAATCCGGAGGCTGCTAAGGGTGAGCTTACTTCGTACTTCGACTGGTTGGAGTTGGAGGTGGAAGAGGTTCCACGGGGGGCGGTGGTGCTTCGGGGTCAAAGAGGCATGGAGCCCCTGGAGCTCAGGGCGGAGCCTGGACTCTGGGAGGCCAAAGTGAGGCCTCGACTGTCTCGGGGTTTGGAGGAGATCTACTTGGCCGGGAAAGCCCAGCTCGCCTCTGGACACATCGAAGCCGCAGTACAGGCGTGGAGTTCGTTTGCTAAAGATGTAGGCAGTAGAGGTGACGGCAACCTGCGGGCTTGGATTGCCCTAAGGATTGGAGACGCCTGGGAAGAGCAAGTCAAGTGGGAGAAAGTGGTAGAGGCGTTCCGTGAGGTCCTTGATATCTCCAAAAGTCCTTCGGCCCAGGTCGCAATCTTAGAGGCTCTCGGCACCGCTCATGTCATGCAGAACGAGTATGAAGCCGCCGAGAAGACGCTCATCTCTGGGTTTGAGATCCGTCAGAAGCTTTCTCAAGAGAGCCTGGGCTTAGCCCGCAGCCTGAACTACTTGGCAAGGGTGGCCGATCGCCGAGGCGAGGCGAATCGCGCCCTCGCCTACTCTCTTCGTGCTCTGCAGATCAATGAGCAGCTCGCCCCTGGGAGCCTCAACGTGGCGAAAAGTCTGAGCAACCTTGGAACTCTGGCCTGGAGCCGTGGGGATTTGAGCGGTGCCCATGCCTATGACCTCCGAGCTTCTGAACATCAATGAGCAACTCGCCCCTCAAAGCCTTAAAGTAGCCGAGAGCTGGAGCAACCTAGGAGTCTTGGCCCTCGAGCAAGGAGACTTGGGTCTCGCCCAGGCTTACTTTCTCCGAGCTTTATCGCTCCAAGAACAGCTTGCTCCCAAAAGTCTCGAGCTGGCTACAAGCCTAAACAACCTGGGAGTTGTTGGCCAATATCGCGGGGATCTGGATAGATCCGCCGCCTACTTTCTCCGAGGTCTACAGATCAATGAGGAGCTTGCTCCCAAAAGTCTCCAGCTGGCAGTAAGCCTGAACAATCTAGGGGCTTTGGCCATGGTCAGGGGTGATTTCTCCCGTGCGCACACCTACCTTCTCCGGACTCTGCAGATCGAGGAGCAACTCGCCCCTCAGAGCCTCGCTGTGGCTACCACCCTAAACAATCTGGGTATTTTGGCCGCCGAAAGTGGAGATCTCGGCCTCGCGAATGATTATAATCTTCAAGCTCTTCAGATTCGCAAGCGGCTCGCTCCTCAAAGCCTCGCCGTGGCCAATAGCCTATACAACCTCGGCCGCCTGGCTCAAGATCAGGAGAATTTAGAGCGCGCCCACGACTATTACCTCCAAGCTCTGTCCATCCAAGAGCGGCTCGCCTCCGACAGCCTCGACCTAGCCACCAGCCTGTCCGGTTTGGCAACCGTAGCACGGCGTCGGAGAGAGTTCGATAGTGCTTACAACTTTCTTAGCAGGGCTCTGCGGATCAGCGAACAGCATGCCCCAAAAAGCCTTTCTGTGGCTATCTACCTGAAACACCTGGGCGATATGGCCAGCGCGCGCCGGGAAGTTGAGCGCGCTAACGACTTCTACACCCGCGCTCTTGAGGTATTGGAGTATCAGCTCTCCAAACTGGGAGGCTCTTACGAAGTCCAAGCGGACTTTAGAACCCAACGTCGTGGTTATTGGCAAGACGCACTGGCTCTCTTCCTCACCCAGGGCCGCTCTGCTGATGCCTTTGGCGCCCTGGAACGCTTCCGTGCCCAGACGTTCCTGACTATGCTAGCCGAGCGGGATACGGCATTCACGGCGGATATCCCCGAGAAACTCGATCGGGAGCGCCGCCAACTCGGTGTCCAATACGACCGTACCCTAAAAAAGCTCGCTGGCCTGAATCCGCGAGACCAGGGCAACGAGGTAGAGGGCACCCGCCGGGAGCTTCAGAAGTTGGACGAAGAAGCTGGGGACATCGAAGCTCGCATCCGTCAGGCCTCGCCACGATTAGCCGCGCTCAAGTATCCCCACCCCCTTGACACCGCCGAGGCACAGCAAGCTCTCGACCCGGGAACGTTGCTGCTCTCCTACAGTGTTGGCAAGGAGGAGACCGCGCTTTTTGCCCTCTCCCACTCGAGGGATCTGGAGGTCAAAATCCTTCCCCTAGGGGAAGAGGCGCTCCGATTCCAGGTAAAGCAATTCCTCAGTCTCATTCGTGAGGCGGTGCAAGGCTCGTCGGTAGGGCCCTTGCGCCAACGTCGGGTCCAAACCGTCAGCCGGAAGCTTTATGCCGCGCTACTCGAGCCGATAGTGGAACGGATCGCGGCGAGCGAGCGTCTGCTGATCCTGCCCGATGGTCCCCTGCACACACTGCCCTTCGCAGCTTTGATGCGCGACGCTAGCGCTAGCGCCGATGCAGAGGCGGGCGGCGAGGGCGACGGTCAGTACTTGGCGGAATGGAAACCGCTTCACGTCGCGCTATCTGCCACCGTCTTCGATGAGCTGAAACAGAGACGCCACTCCGCTAGCGAAAGCAACGTCCCCCAAGCTCCGATTCAACTCGCCGCGTTCGGCGACCCCGTCTACCCACAGCACCTCACCAAGGCGAAAGGCGCTTCCGTGGCTGCTCTCCCGACGGCCGCTGGAGCTGACGCCTTAGGCGATGCTCCTCGAGGCGACCCGATCGTCCGCTCGGCGGCGGAACGCGGTGTCTTCGACTGGCAGCCCCTACCCCATACGCGCCGTGAGGTGGAGGGTATAGCCCGCCTCTTTCCTGCGGGGACCGCCCGCACCTTCCTCGGCCCTGAAGCTCTGGAGGACAGGATCAAAAGCCTCGATCCAAAAACACGAATCCTCCACCTCGCCGCCCATGGCTACACCGACGAGCACCTCCCCTCAAGCTCCTTCGTGGCCCTCACCATTCCTGAGGACACGAACCCCGACGCCGCCGGTCTGGAACGCGACAACGGCCTGCTCCAGGTGTGGGAGATCTTCGAGCGCGTGCGGCTCGACGCGGACCTCGTGGTGCTCTCCGCCTGCGACACCGGCCTGGGTGAGGAGCAGGGCGGAGAAGGCCTGATTGGTCTCACACGCGCCTTCCAGTACGCCGGAGCGCGCACGGTGGTGGCGAGCCTCTGGAGTGTCCGGGACCAGGCGACCTCCGAGCTCATGATCCGCTTCTATAAGCACCTCCGCGCCGGCCTGCCCAAGGACGAAGCCCTGCGGCAGGCCCAGATCGAGCTGATCCGCGGCCCCATCGAAGTCGTCAACGAAAAAGGCGAGAAAACCCTCCTCGACGCCTCCGCACCGTACTACTGGGCTGGATTTCAGGTGTACGGGGATTGGCAGTGAGATCGGTAAGGGTCACAGAATAACAGCTCCATTGCCGAAACGAGAGCCCGGAGGGCGGCATACTCATAGCCCAGGTCGTGAGACCTGGGAGAACGAGACACCATCCCTTCTCCACCTGCCCCGTCAGGGGCGTCACAATGCCGCCCCTGACGGGGCTAGGGAATTCTTCGCTTCATTCCTTCCCAGGTCTCACGACCTGGGCTATGAGTATACCGCCCTTCGGGCTCCAGAAGGAAACTCGGAGACTGGCCAAGATGAGACGCCATTCCGCTCAGATTCTCCAAGTGGTCTCCTTTGACTCCCTATTACGCGTTTAGGAACCGGAGACAAACCGTAACAAGGCCACTGAGGACAGCGAAGGCCGAAGGCTGCGACTACGGCAAGCCTGGAAACGGCTGCTATCCCGGCTTTTCCGGAGGCTTCGCTTCCTCGAGGAGGAATGCCATGAACAGAACTTTTCGTAAGCTCACCGCCGTCGTCGTTCTCGGATCTGTGCTCGAGTCCGCCTCCGCCATAGCGTGCATGGCGGATACAGGAGAAGCGGCACCGCGATCTCGCTTCTCCATTCTCTCGGATCCTGCCGCCAAGAAGGTAACCAGCTCCAACCGATCCCTCTTCAAGAGCGAGCCTTGGGTCGTTAATAATCTCAGCACCATACCTGTAAAGCCCCTGCCGACGACCGTTTCCGTGATGCTTGCACAGTCAGCAAAGCAGGAGTCCGATGCTGAGCTGAGGCGGCTTGGCGAGCAGGAATCGGAATATGGCAGACGAAGGACGGCCGCACTCGCCAAGAAGGGGACCGGTACGATCATTGGCTCCGTTTCAATCGCGGCGGCTCTAGGATTGGCAGTTCTCGGGTGGGACAAGAGCAAAGAAGAGGAGGAGGCAAATATTCCTAATGACGAACGGGAATCCGGATACTACTTTCTGGGAGCAATCGTCGTTGGAGTCGGCGGTGGATCGTGGGGAATCTCCCTGCGCAGTCGCGGGCAAGCCGAGTTAAACAGCCTGGAAACACAAAAGATTTCCTTTGGAGCCGATAAAAATGGGAATCCAGTTCTTTTTTATTCAGCCCGGTTCTGATCAGCTTCCAGAAAGAGACACCGCCATGCGAACACTTGAACAGATCCGCAGTATTGGTTGCCGCCTTGCGCTGACGATCGTCGTCGGAATCTTACTGATCGCGGCCCGTGGGCATAATCATCTCGAGGATGGCCTCGCCCTCTTGAAAAAGGGGAAGTATGAGAAGGCTACGGAACATTTCCACAAGGCCATCGACAAATTCAAGGAGAAAGGAATTGGCCTCGGTATCTTCATGGGATACGAGGGACTCGGTGACGTCGCGAGTGCCATTGGAAACCGAGATGAAGCACTGTCCTACTATCGAGCCAGCCTGCAGTACTCAAGCGATGCCTCTTCTGAGGCTATAGCGAGAATCGGCGCCAAGTCCAGTCAAATCGAAGATCAGATCTATCGGTTTTTCATTGCATCCGCGCCGTCACGCTGGGAAACATACGAGTCCTTCATCGCGAAGCATCCGGTCAACCGCAACGGTTCCGTTGCACGCCGGCAGCGGGATGAGCTGCAGTATAAACGCTTTCTGGAGCTCAATACGCTCAAGGGCTATGTAGAGTTCATCGATACTTTCCCGGCCAACGTCTTCATACCAAATGCCCGTGACAAGGTCTATGCCGCCTGGAGGGCCGACTTCGGGAAAGAAGGAATCGCCGATGCGATATCCGACTATGGTCAGTTCTTGCAGGATTATCCTTCTACCCGGCTACGGGCAGCGGCCATGACGATGCGGAGCTACTACGCTGCCTTGGCAGCGGATTCACCCGAGCCTTTCGCTGAGTTCTTCGCGAAACGCAAGATCGCCAACGTCCCCTTGCTCGGCAACCAGGAGATCACTCAGCTCCTGGATGCGCTCGAGCAGCTAGCAGAAAAGAAACAGACCGCTACGCCTTTCTTGTTGCTGTACGAGAACACACGCCAGGCTGGATACCTCCAACAGGCGGTGGAGCTCGTTCGGAACGCACAGGAGGAGTCCTACTTCGTGAAGACGAATCCCCGCGCCTATTTTGGTCTAGGAGGTGCGGGCAACGAGAGTCAAATCGTCAGCAAGAAGGAGATGCTCGAGAATCTGGTTGAGGGAGCCCAAAGAGAGGGAGTGGCCGGCCTGCTGGTTTCGGCCTATTTACCAAAGCTGGAAACGACGGCTCGGCCGGCCTTCGACATTCCAATCTACTCACGTGCGATTCTGGGGAGCTACAGAGTGGAGCTCGAGCTCACAATGAAGGTCCGCTTGACCTGGCGTTTTACTGGAGCACTTGGGCTCTTGGGTCAACTGAGCGGTCAACAATCCTCAGGAGAAGAGTACGAGTCTTACACGGCTCGTGCCGCCACGACTCTGGCGCCAAAGGATCGAGGGTCAGTCCGGGTGACATTCGACAAGATCACAACGAATTCCCAACAGAGCTTCGTCGGTCTTGCCGGGATGGAGCAGAGGAGAGACGTTATCGAGCTGACGTCTCGAATCACTTCTGCATCGCTTACCGGTCCAGCGGGCGCACGGGAGTGGAGGGTAGAAGTGAACTCTCAGGATCTCCAGGCGTTCACGGAAGCCGCCCGTCAGTTCAACACCCTGGCTGCCATGAACAGGAGCACGCAGATCGACGAGTTGGAAAAAACCCTGGCCGCAGGAGCGCTCGCGTCACTTAAAGGCGAGGCACCTTCCTCTGACGTATCCCAGGCGAAAGACGCTCGCGGCGCGGATACAGCCGGGCCCCCGAAAAACTCTCGACAAGGTGAGTCCCCGCTCGTCATCAGCGGCTGGGTTTATTGCGATGGCTGGCAGTACAAAGGCCAACGCGTTGAGGTGTACATTCATACCGACCTCAACTGGACAGGCGTAGGCTCGTTCCAGACCGGTGACGAGGGAAACTTCTCCTTCTCGTTACCGCAGAATTTTAGCGGTCCCGGCTTGAGGAGCCTCAAATTCGTCGGTGGCTGCGGGGAGGGGATCTTGCGAACCAGTCAATCCCTGCGAGAGGCCGTCGTCAAACTGCGATAGAGGCCTACGACAACTCCGCCTGCGGCCACAACCACTCCCCCACCATCTTCTCGACGGGCAACTGGTACGCGTCCCGTTCGAGCCGCCAGCGGCGAGGCCGCGGACCGGATGGCTCCAGGGGCTTCCCGAAGACCAAGCGATGCGCTGGTAGAACTTGAAGCGCTCGACTTTGCGGTGGATCTCCGGGCTCACCCAGGGCTTACCCGGTTCGATGGAGTATCCAGCGGAGATGCCTTCTTTTGTATCTCTTCCAGAGCATCTTCGGGAATCACGACTACCTTCTTCTTGGATACGAATAGCCCGAGATTGAACCGCCGCAAGAAGTCCATGCCGATGAGGATGTCGTTCGCATTCGGCGCCAATATGACCACGCCGGTCTCGAGCTTGTCAGCGAAGGTTACTTTCGCGAGAGCAGTGAGGCAGACGCTCTTTGAACCGTCCGCATATTGCACCGTGACGGTGCTCTCCGACGGTAACCCCAAAGAGAAAGCATGCTGAAGCGGGAGTTGAATAAAGCCCGTGAACCCGGTATCGATGATGCCGCTGTATTCGACACCAGGCTCGTCATGCTTCGTCCCACAAAGGTGGAACTCCAGGCAGGCGTTACCCGATTTGTCGAAGTGGCCGATTCCACCAATCATGGGGGCGAGTGGCGGAGCTGACCCTGAATGCCCCCGGCGCTCCAATCCGAATCAGATGAAGAACAGCATGAGGCGCAGCGTCCTTTGCGCGCTGAATCGCCTCCTCGGGGAATTTCCCTACATAGGCCTCACCTGTCACCACGTCAATGGCGACGAATTCACCATCATGGTCAGGCTCCAGGCTTGCCTTGTGGCGCGCTTCATAGAATTTTTCCCCGGCCTCCGCGATCTTGTCGGGAGTATTCAGCGCTCTGAGATCGTCGGCGGTCTCGGGCATAAGTCACTCTCAATTCTGAGCTTAGACCAGTCTCAGGTCGCTGTCAAACGCGTTCGACCTCGCCCTACGACAACTCCGCCTGCGGCCACAGCCACTCCCCCACCATCTTCTCGACGGGCAACTGGTACGCGTCCCGCTCGAGGCGCCAGCGGGCGAGGCTGCGGACCGGACGGCTCAGGGGGCTTCCCGGCGTCCAGGCGATGCGCTGGTAGAACTTGAAGCGCTCGACTTTGCGGTGGACCTCCGGGCTCACCCAGGGTCCCGAGGAGCCGATGAAATCAAAGCGGGACCACTCGTCGAGGCTGCTCGGAAGCTGATACCCGTCGCGCACGGCCTCGTCGGTCAGCGGTGAGCCGGGGTACGGTTTGAAATAGAAGATCGGCGTCTCGAAGCCGGACGACATCGAGCGCAGGCGCTTGGCCACGTCGAGCGAGGCCTGGATGCTCTCGACGCTCTCGCCCGGGAAGCCGACGATGAAGGGGAAGATGACGTTCACGCCGTGGCGCAGGCACTTCTCGGCGCTGAGGAAGACTTGCTCGAGCTTGATGTCCTTTTTGATGCGGTCGATCGTCTCCTGAGAGCCGGACTCGACGCCGATGAGCACCCGGCGCAGGCCGGAGCGCCGGCAGGTGGCCATCACCTCCTCGGGGAGGCGCGCTCCCTGGTCGGCGCGCAGGGTGGCGGCCCAGGTGATCGGCAGGCCGCGGCGCAGGAGCTCCTCGGCCACGGCCGCGACGCGCGGGGCGTAGGTGAAGTAGGTCTCGTCCTGAAAGGAGAGGTCTTCGAATCGGTGGCGGCGCCAGAGGGCCTCCACCTCTTCACCGACGCGTTCCGGCGCGAGCCCCACCCACTTGCGCTCGTAGACGAACGGATCGGCGCAGAAAGCGCAGCGGAAGGCGCAGCCCTGGGAGGAGATGTAGTCGAGCTGCCTCTTCCCCTTGAGCTGGTAATAGCGTCCGACGTCCAGCAGGTTGTAATCGTGCGGACGCAGACGGTTGAGGTCCTGAAGCGGCCGCGGTGGGTTCGGCCGCGGTTCGCCGTTTGCCGAGCGGAGGGTACAGCCCGGGCAGCCATCGAGGTCCCGCACGGACTCCCCCGCCGCCAGCCGATCGCAGATCTCCTGGAAGGTCGCTTCTCCCTGGGCCTGGACGGTCACGTCGACGCTCGGCTCCTCCAGGCACTCGCGCCCGAACATCGACGGATGCCAGCCGCCCCAGACGACCGGCAGGCGGGGCCGGCGCGCTTTGGCCGCCCGGGAGACGAGCACCGCGTCCGCGATGGGCGCGCCGGTCAGCACAGTCACTCCCAGGCAGAGCGCGCCGTCGAGATGACCGAGGACGGCGGCGACCGGGTCTTTCTCCAGGCGACCGTCCACGACCACCACCTCATAGCGCTCGGGATCGAGGTGCGAGCCGACCGCGACGAGCGCGAGCGGCATGGTGTAGAAGACCGCGCGCGGGTTATAGAGAACGACCTTGGCCCTCATACCGCTCCTCCCTCGCGTAGCGAGAGCGAGCAGACGCAGCGCCGGCAGATCTCGTTTCGCGCCACGTCGAGCCCGCGCCGCCAAGCCACGGCCTCGGGCGCGTTGAGGACCGCCTCGAAGCCCCCGGCTTCGCGCACATTGCCGAGGGGAGGTTGAAAGAAGCAGGGCCGCACCGTGCCGTCGGCCTCGATGACGCTGGAGACCCAGGGTGCATTGCACTCCGGAGCCGCAAGCTCGCCGAGCCCGAGGAGCGCCGCGAAGTAGCCATGCAGGCGCCGCCGCAGCTTCTCGCGGCTCTCGGCGATGAAGCCGCTCGCGAAGTCCTTTTCCGGAATCGCCGCGATCTCTGCCGCCAACCGCGGCAGGTCCTCCGGCGCGAGCGCCACCGCGCCGGCGCGTTCCCGGTCCCAGCCTCCCGGCCGGTTGAACGCCTCGCTGGTGACGTCGGCCGCGAGGAAGCTGATGCGGTCGAGACCGATCTCATGGGCCGCGGCCACCGTGGCGCGCAACGAATGGAAATTCTCGCGTTGCACGGTGCAGCGCCCGGAGACCGCCACCCGCGGATCGGCGGCGCGCACGGCGGCCACTCCCTCGGCGAGCTTGTCGTAGGCCCGCGGCAGGTTCCGGATGCGGTCATGAACGTCGCGGGGGCCGTCGAGGCTCACGATCACGTCGTCGCAATAGCGCACGAGCCGGCCGGCGTCGCGCGCCAGCAGCAGACCCGTCGAGAGCAGAGTGATGCCGATGCCGGCCCGGCGCAGCGGCTCGCAGAAGTCCCACAGGTGCGAGTGGAGCAACGGCTCGCCGCCCGAGAGGACGACCCGCTCGACGCCCAGCGCCCGCCACTCGGGAAGCCAGCGCTCCACCTCCGCCGCCGGGATCTCCTCCTTGCCGCGGTCCCGCCAGATGTCGCACATCAGGCAGCGGCAGTTGCAGCGGCTGTGGGGATAGAGGATGAGGATCGGCAGCCGCGCGATAGGGTCCGTCCGCGGCAGGAGCGGTCCGTCGGTCTTCACCGGCCGCGGCGCAGGGGCGAGGGCGGTCATCTCCGCTCCAGCTCGATCAGGTAGTGGTCCGCCAGCCACGGCAGCGGCGGCACCGTCTCCAGCCGGCGCTCCAGGCGTGCCAGGCCGGAGAGCAGCCGGGGATGTCGCCGCGCCCAGCCTTCCCATTCGGTCGGCGGCAGAAGGGCGCCCACGGCGCTCACCCGCACCATCCGGAAGCTCGGGAGCGAAGGCCCTGCGCAGGCGTCCGATCGAGGGATACCGCACGGTGATGCCGCGCCAGGGCACGCCGTCGGAACGCAGCCGCCGGAACGCCTGCGCCGGACGGCCGCGGATCAGGAACCCGAGCCATTCCCAAGGAACAATGGGCCCCATGACGCAGAGCAGGACGGGAGCGCCGGGCCGCAGCCGCGATGCCAATCCGCGCGCCACCGCGGCCAGGTCCGTGACGCAGTTGAGCCCGCCGAAGCTGGAGAAGGCGCCGTCGAAGGTCCCGGGGAGCGTACCGATGTCTTCGATCGACAGGGACCGGACTTCCACGTTTTCCGCTACACCCTCGCGCGCGGCCTTGCTCCGCGCCGCTTCGACCATGGCGGGAGAGGCGTCGGTCGCCAGGACCCGGACGCCGCGTCGCGCGAGGTGGACGGCGTCCTCGCCGGTGCCGCAGGCGAGCTCGAGGACGTGATCGCCAGCCGAAAAGCGCGCGTCGAGCCGGCGCCAGACGGCCTGGCGGAGGAGGGCACCGAGAGGGGTGGAGGTGAAGTGGAGGTCGTAGTCAGAGGCGAGGTGATCGAAGGGCCCCCCCGCCCGAGCCCTCACCCCTGGCCCCTCTCCCGCCCCCTCCCTTCCCACCTCACCGGGAGAGGGGAAAGAAGAGTTTCTTTCTTCGGTTTTTCTCCCTCCTCTCCCGGTGAGGTGGGTAGGGAGGGGGCGGGAGAGGAGGGCCGGGGAGGTGAGGGCTCTCCCGGTGAGGCTGGGAGAAAGGGGGCTCGGGGGGTGAGGGCTCACGCCTCCACCTCCCCCGCCAGCGCCATCATCGCCTCGCGAGCCGCGAGCGCCTCATCATGCTTCCCCGCCACCTCGCCGCGCAGCCAGCGGTCCGCCTGCTTGTAATAGGCGCGGGAGTGGCGGCCGCGGATCTGGTACTGGCGGTCCGTCGACTCCTCCCAGGGCAGCGGTGAGACGATCCGGCCTGCCATCTCGTCGTAATAGCCGGTGTCCTTGATCGGATAGGCGACGGTGGTGAAGAAGACGTCCGGATGGGCCTTCTTGACGTGATCGATCGTGGCTTCGATGTCCTCCAGGGTCTCGCCCTCGTAGCCCCACATGAGGAACATGCCGACCTGGATGCCGTGCCGCTGCGCCGCCTTGGTGGCCCACTGTACCTGCTCGGCCGTGACGCCGCGCTCCATGGCGTCCAGAATGCGCTGGCTGCCGCTCTCCGAGCCGATCCAGATGCGATAGCAGCCCATCTCGGCGAGCGTCGCCAGCACGTCCTCGCGCATCATGCGGTCCGCCCGCGAAATGGTTTCGAAAGGAAGTCTGAGACCGCGACGCTTGAGCTCGGCGGCGTACTCGAACAGCCAGCGATGATGGATCGTGAAGACGTCGTCGGCGTACCACACCTGATCCGGTTGGTAACGGTCGCGGATGTGCTCGACCTCGTCGGCCACGTCGCGATGGCTGCGCCGGCGGTGCGTGAAGCCGAAGACGGCATGGGAGCACCAGCGGCACTTGTAGGGACAGCCGCGGGCGGTGATGAGATTGACGCTCCCCATGCCGTGGTGCCGCCGCCAGACCTCGATGTAGCGCTGCTGATCGATCCGCTCGCGGTCCGGCCAGGGAACGGCGTCGAGGTCCGCGATCTGCGCCCGCTCGAGGTTGCGGACGATCCGTCCCGTCTCGTCGCGAAAGATCGTGCCGGCCACGCCGTGCAGCCGGTGAGCCCCCCGCTCGCCGAGGACCGGCAACAGGTCCGCGAGGGTCTCCTCTCCCTCCCCCATCACCACCACGTCGGCGCCGCGGGCCAGGTACTCCTCGGGATAGCCGGCGGACTCGGGGCCGCCGAGCACCACGGTCCAGCCATGGGCCTTGGCGGCGGCCACGAGGTCGAGCACCGGCCGCCGGGTCATGAGGTTGGTGTAGAGGCCGAGGACGCCGCCGGGATCCGAGGAGAGCCGCGCCAGCAGCTCCTCGCGCCTGGCGAACGTGGCGTCGAAGATCTCGACGTCGAAGCCCTGCCGCCGCAGGAAGGAGGAGAGGTAGAGGAGCCCCAGGGTGGGATAGGGCTTCATGATCTCCCGCTCCTTCTCGTCGTCCTCCAGGAAGTAGCCGTGGGTGAGCAGCAGGTCCGGCATGGCCCAATTCCAGGTCAGTTCCAGGTCTTCGACAGATCGGGGACCGGCAGGTTGTCGTAGGGCTTGTGCACGGTCGTCGGCGCGGCGCTGCGGCAGGCGATCTCGAGGCGTTCCAGCTCGCGCCAGCCGGCGGCGAGCTCGTCGCGCTCGCGGCGGAGATCCTCGTCCTCTCCATTCTTTCCATGGCGCGTGCGCAGCCGCAGCTCGAGATCGCGGTGCACGACCTGGCGGAGCTGGCGATAGAAGGGAGTCTGATAGGTGCCCTGGAACATCATCGCCAGATCGTTGCTGTCCTGCCAGCGGGTTTTCTCGCCCAGCTCCGCCTGGACCATGTCGAAGAACTTCGTGCCCGGGAGGGGATAGGAGACGCTGACTCCGATATCGTCCGGCAGGTTCTCGCGCACCAGCGTCACCGTCGCCAGGATGTCGTCCCAGGTCTCTCCCGGGTAGCCGAACTGCAGGAACCAGCAGGCGCGGATGCCGGCCGCCTGGAGCCGGTGCGTCGCCGTGGTGACCTCCTCGACGCGGATTCCCTTGTCCATGGCATCCAGCACCTTCTGGCTGCCGCTCTCCGCGCCCAGCCAGACCTCGGCGCAGCCGGCCCGGGAGAGCCCTTCCACCGCCACCTCCGTCATCAGGTCGGCCCGCGACTGGATGGTGAACGGCAGGCGCAGGCACCGCGCCTCCACTTCCCGGCCGAATTCGGCCACCCACTTCGGCTGCAGACCGAAGATGTCGTCGGCGAACCAGACGTGGTCCGGCGCCAGGGTCCGCTGCACGAGGGCCATCTCCTCGGCCACGTTGCCGGGCGAGCGCATGGCGTAGCGCCGGCCCCAGATCGGCTTCGCGCACCAGTTGCAATGGAACGGGCAGCCGCGGGTGGTCACCAGGTTGACGCTGTAGTAGCCGTGGGCCTGCCGCCAGGCGGCGCGGTAGCGCTCGGCGTCGACGAGGTCCCACGCCGGCAGGGGGAAGGTGTCGGGATGGCGTTCCAGCGGCCGCGGCTCGGTCCGCCGCACCCCGCCGGCGGCGAGCGGATCCGCCACGGCCAGGCCAGGGATTTCCCCGGTCGCCCGGCCGTCGCGCAAGGCCGTGATCAGCTCGCGCAGGGTATGGTCCGCCTCGCCCATCAAGGCGTATTGGACGCCATGATCGAAGTACACCCGCGGATGATCGGTGACGTCGGCGCCGGCGGCCAGGACGGTCGTTCCCGCCTCGCGCGCCCGGCGGCTCATCCGGCACGCCGCCGCGCGCGAATGCTCCAGGCACATCTTGTTGAGGAAGTTGAAGCTGTCCTCGTAGAGCACGAGGAAGTCCGGCCGGTGGCGGTCGAGGGCGGCGTCGAATTCCTCCTCGCCCGCCGCCAGCATGGCGTCGAACAGCGCCACCGAGTGCCCGTCCTGCCGCAGTTGGGAGGCCGCGAAGAGCGTCCCCAGCGGCGCGTACGGCCGCATCTTCTCGACCTGCTTGGGGTCGTTCTTGAGGAAGAAGGAGTGCGCCAGCAGGACGTCAGCCACGGCGGATCAGCTCCAGGGTGAAAAAGGTTCCCATCGCCCGCGCCAGGGGCAGCGCCGAGAGCACCCGCTCGCAGCGGTCGCGGCCCGCCGAACGTCCGGGATCATCCACAGGCCGTACGATACCCTGACCGCAGAGCCGCGAAACAGAAAAATCGCCGGCGAAGAGACGGCTGAGCTCGCCAGCCGTCCGCAGCCGATGCGGCACGTCGACGCCGGCGATGCGGACGTCGAGCGTCCGGCGGAACCCCCGCCGCCAGCGGCCGAGGACGTGCAGGAAGAGAACGCCTCCGGGCCGCACCAGACGGGCCGCGGCGCGGCGGAACCCGGAGAGGTCCGGAGCGGCGTTGAGGCCGGCGAAGGTGGAGAGCAGGCCGTCGAAGGGACCCTCGGCGTCCAGCTCGTCCAATCCGTCCAGATGGGCGAGATCGGCGACGACGGCCGGGACAGAGGGTGCCCTCGCCGCCAGGCGGGCGAGCATTGCCGGCGAGACGTCGCAGGCGGTGACCCGGACACCGCGCTCCGCGAGGTGGAAGGTGTCGAGGCCGGTGCCGGCCGTCACGTCGAGCACCCGCGAGCCTGGCGGAAAGAGCGCATCCAGCCGCTCCCAGAGGCACTCGCGCACCCAGGAGGAGGGCGCGACCCGATCATCGTACTCCGGGGCGATGGCGTCGTAGGCGATCTGGACCGGCAGCGGCTGCATCAAGGGCTCGAAGAGCTCTTCACCTCAATGGCACGCAAGAGCACCCGCGGCGAGAGGTGGAACGGAAGGTGCTGGGAAGGGGACTCCAGCACGACGAAATAGGACTCCACGCTCGGCGGCACGAACGTCGTCTCGTAGACTCCCCCGCCGATTTCCCGTGCCGTTTCTCGCCGCTGCCAGAGGCCGGAGACCGGGTAGGCCATAGCGACCAGATCGTCGACGCCGGTCTGCGGGCCGCCGGTGTTGGGGTCAGTGAGCCGGAAACGCAGCCGGACTGCCTCGCCCACCTGCACGCTGCGGGTCGCGACGAGTGGCTCGACCTTCACGGGCCGGGTCTTGCGGCGTTGCTCCTCCATCACCGGGTCCGGAGTCACCTCGGCCTCGAAGCAATGAATGGTGCGCGGCGAGTCGAGAAACAGCGCCACTTCATAACGGCCGGGGAGGCCCAGCTTGGTCACGGTCTCGTAGGTGCCCGGCCGCGTCGTCTCCTTGAGGCTGCGGTCCACCACCAGCACGGCCCGCGGCTCCCGGTCGTAGTTGCGAAACGAGCCCATCGGCGCGGCCATGCCCTCCTTGTAGTAATAGATCACCTGATCCGCCGGGTTGGCCACCAGTACCGCGCTCCCCTCGGGAGCCAACACAATGCCGGGTGCCAGACTTGGGCGCCGGCCCCGGCCGAAAGGTTTCTCGCCTCCGGGGAAGTCCACCACCGACAGCGTCTTGCCTTCCGCGCCGGTAGCGGCCAGAGGGATCATGAGCACCGTCTCGCTGTCGCGGTGGCGGATGTAGGCCAGGTCTTTGGAGAAGCTCACCTGGTCCGGCCACTTCCCGACCTCGCCCGTCTGCAGGATCCTGTTGCTGGAGGTATCCAGAACATGCACCGCGTTCTCTCGCGGGTTCAGGGCGAAGCCGAAACGCCCGCCGGGAGCGAAGCGGATCTGGTCGAGACCCGGCCGAGCCGTCATCCGCGCCGCGATCTCGTGCCCGCGGGCGTCGAGGGCGACGATCGTCCCCTCCGTCTCATCGGTCACATACAGGGCGTTCGCCAGGGGAGAGAAGGCGATCGCCGCTGGCCGCGTGCCGGTCCTTACATCTTTGACCTTCTCCAGGCGGCGGATGTCGATTACCGAGACCGTCCCGTCCTCCTGATTCGTGACGAAGGCGAAGCCGCTGTCGCCGCTGAAGGCGATCTCATGATGTCCGCGGCCGGTGGGGATACGGGCCACCACCCGCGGGTCACGAGCGTCGATCACGGCCACGCCGGAGGCCTCGGCGGCATCGAGGCCGGCCCAGAGGTAGGCGCCGTCCGGCTGCAAGGCGAGCCGGGCCGGCCGAGGACCCGCGTCGAGCTGCGAGACGACCTTCCAGGCGGCGGTTTCGGCGACCGCTACCCGGTTCGCCTCGGGCTGAGAGACGAAGAGCCGCTTCTGGTCATCGGAGAGCGTCCAGTCTTCCCCCGGGGATAGGAGATCGATCATCGCCAACAGCTTGGTGCCCCCGAAACCGAAGAGGGGATCGACGACGCTGATCGTCGCGTCGTGGTTGAGAGCCAGGACGTAGTAGGTGTTGAGGTCGAGGTCCGGCCGGTTGAGGATGCTGCCGCTGAGGAACCGCTCGACCTTTGACGTGCAGGCCTTGGCATCGAGGCTCTCTCCCGGCGCCAGGCGGGCCATCCAGGCGGCGGGATCGAGCCCTGTCAAGGGTTGGCCGGTGGCTTCTGAGAAGGTGAAGCGGACGGCCACCTCCTCTCCTTCGCGCAATTCCCGCCGGCTTGCGGGCGCCAGCGGCTCCATCGTCAACTCGACGGCGATCCCTTGCTGGACCGCCCGCCAAGTGGAGCTCAGCGGCTTGGCGTCGGCCGGCGGGGACGGAACCGACGCCGCCGCGGCGGCGTAGGGCACGAACAACAGCGCGGTCAGAACGGTGCAGACACCGTGCAAGAGAATCCCTTCGACCGCTCGCGATCTCATGGCGTTCTACGGGCTGCCCGCCGGGCTCCCCGGTGGCAGCATCATGGGCGCCTTGGCGGCCTCGATGCAGGTCAGGCCCTGGGGCGGCTTCTCGCGATCGGCCACCCTGAAGATGCCCCACATCCCCAGGTTGAAGTGGAAGGCCGGAGCGCTGCGGTACAGGTAGTCGCCCGGAACCATGTTGGGACCGCCCGCCAGGTCGATGAGGATGTCGAAGTGATTGCCGGGACCATGGCCGGCTCGCGAGCCCTTCCACTCGTTGAGCGAGGCGCTCCACAGCCCGCCGGTCGCCAGGCGGCGGGAGGTGAACTGAGAGCTGCCGCACAGGTTGTAGATGCCCTGGATCGGCGCGGCGTAGAGGTTGGTGTGCGTGGTTGGCGCCTCGCAGAAAGCCGGCGGCGTCATGTAGGGCGATTCGAGGAAGTTGTGGCCGGCGAGCTCGAAGACCTCGTCGGTGTTGGTGCCTCCCGGATGCAGGAGCCGGAACCGCACCTCCTCGCCCGCGCAGGCCTGGAAGGTCGGCGTCTCCGGCTGGAACTCGCAGGGCTGGCATGTGGAGCCGTTCGAGCAATACGGGATGTCTTTCTGCTGCCCCGCGTTCGCCTTGAAGTAGCAGGAGAGGTCCTGCTGAGGCGCCCCCTTGATCGAGGCCTCGCACTCGGCCTCGCTGCAGAAGCGCGACTGGGAAGGGAACAGGTACTCGGACTTGTAGTTGATCGCCTCCGCCGCGCCGGCACCGACCGGGGGATTGAGCGCGTCCTGGGTGAAGACGACGAATTCGCGGAACGGCTCGCCGGAGATGGCACCCAGCGGCGGTCTCACGACGGCACGCGTCGGCGACGGCTTGCCGGTCGCGGGATTGTCCTCCAGCTCCCAGGTAGACCCTCTCGGCTCGATGATCAGGCCGGCAAACAGGGCGTGCTTGTACTGGTTGAACGGATCCGGGGTCATCAGGTTGGCGGCGCCGAACTCGATGGGGATGTAGCGCTCCTCCACCGCCGAGGCCGCGGGGTTGAGGTTGCCCGCGTACCAGGTGTAGGTAACGTGCTCCCCCGGTCCGGCCGTCTGCACCGGGTTGTTGCCGGCGTTGAAGCCGTCGCTCGACAGCGGGTCGTAGGTGACGAGCTGCGGCCGCAGGCCGACCTCCAGCGAGGTGACCGAGAGGCCCGTAACGGTCTTCCGCTCGGCTGGCAATGGAGACGCTGCCGCAAGCTGCACCTCTTTCAGCTCCGGAGCCCGTGCCGTTTTCGTGGGCGCCATGGCGGCGAGCGCTTCCTCCACGTTCTTCTCGGCTCTTTCGCTCAGCGCTATGGGCGGCGGAGGTCCGATCGCCGTTTGGGTTGGCTGCAAGGAGGCAACGCCGAGACCGAGGATGGCAAGGCAGGCCTTGCAGGTCGAGACGTCGGTGCCGCTGCACTTGAGATCGCTGTTGTTCGAGCAGACCCCGTTGTCGCACGTCACGCCACACTGGGTGCCGGCGTTGGCGGGAGTGCAGGATTTTGTGGCAGCCCCCGCGCAGTAGCCGTAGATCTGGCAGATGCTGCCGTCGCTGCAGACGGTCCCGTACTGGCAGGACGTGGTGCCGTCCGCGCAGAGGCCGGTGCTCGGAGCGGGCAGGTTGTTGTACAGATCCACCGTGAGGCAGTCGCCGGCGGCGGCCCGCAGGACGAGTGGCTCCGGGTTCGGGTTGGAGTAGGAGATACACGTCTTCGGATCGTTCTTGTCCGAGCATTCGAGAGCGGGATCCTCGGTGCTGAAGAACAGGATCGCCTGCGGATCCGCGATCCCCTGCCGCTCGTTGTAGACCAGTTGATTGCCGAGCGCCTGCTGGACGGTCAGGGCCACCACGGTAGAGGGCCGCCGCGGCGCGTGCTGCGGGTCCGGACAGATGGGCACCGAGGCGAATCCGCCTTGTGGGGGAGGGTTCTGAGGTAGAGCCTGGAGCTGTTTCTGCGGCTGGTTGTAGGCCCTCACCAGGCCCCAGTTTCCCGATGCCTGCTCGATGGCGGCCGCGCCGGACTTGTAGAGGTAGTCCGCCGACGCCGGCACTGCGGTTTGCCGCGAGGGCGCCGCCAGCGGCGGCGGGATCCTGGTGATCAGCTCGAAGTGCTCGGAGATGCCCATGACCTCGCTGTTGCGCCAGCCGGAATCGACGAAGGAGGGCTCCAGCAGCCACTTGAGGCCGTGCAGGGTGAAATTGTGAGGGTTGATGTGGGCGCCGATCAGCGGCCGGATCTGCACGTCGTCTTTGGCGTAGGCCCGCAGCAGCGGCGTGAAGGGGTCGTTCGCGCCCACTCCCACCGTGAGCGGCGGGTAGGGACCGCAGACGGCGGTCTGCGGGTTCGCGCACTTCGAGAGATCCCCCGGCTTGCACGCCGCGCCGTTGTCCGAGCAGAAGCGACAGGGCACCGAGTACGGATTGCAGAAGCCGATGGGCAGGTACGGCCGGTCGAGCGAGGCATAGGCGAAGCCGAGGTCGCCCTGTTGGCCCGGCACCGGATTGCCCGTCGTCGGGTCCGTGGTCCGCGGGTAGAGCGGCTCGTTGCGGTAGTTGAACGAGAAGTTGTTCGTGGCGCCGTTGAAGGTGATGGCCTCGACGAAACCGATCGCTGGGTTCGAGAGCGGATCGCCGATCGGATTGCCCGCCTGCCAGCTCGTGCTGGGAACGCCGGTGACGAAGTTGCAGGACTGGATGACGCCCGAGGACTCCGGACCGACGGTACAGGCGGAGAGGTCCGTCGGCGTGCAGCTCACGAGGTACTGCCGGTCGAGCCGGCAGACTGCGGTATCGGGATCGGGGCATTCAGTGACGTCGCCCTTGACCGGCGGATTGGCGAGCGGATCGGGAGGCGTGACGGTGCAGCTCACCGGCTCGCCCGAGGCGAGCTGGAAGCTCGCCGGTCGCGCTGTCGACGCAGACGCCGGAGTACGCACAGAAGCCGCAAGGCTGGCTCGCCTGGTCGGCGTCGGCGCAGACTCCCGGCCGCTGGTTCTCGAACGGGTTGCGGCCGACGTCGAAGGGCAGGTAGATCAGCGTCGAGTCCTGGATCTCGAACAGGAACTCCCGGAAGCTCTGGCTCTCGGCCGGCGGCGTCCCGGCCGCTGACGCCGTCTGAATGACCGCCTGCCAGCTCGTCGGGCCGCCGTCGAACCGCTTTTGGACGACCTTCCCGGTCTTGGCGTCGAAGCCGCCCATCACGGCTCCGGTCTGGTTGTCGAGCCACAGCGATTCCCTGGGCTCGACGACCAGCCCGGCGTAGAGGCCGGCCTGCTGGTGCGTCGAGGGGCCGAAGTGGTCGTGGGTGAAGACCGTGCGCAGGGTGCGGTCGTAGGAGGGGATGCAGCTCGTGGACCGGCTGCCGCACAGGTGCAGGTCCGCCGCGGTGCAAGCCTTGCCGTTGTCGGCGCACACGCCGGCGCTGGAGACGCAGATCCCGGCTCCCGGGCAGGGGCTCTCGCCGGTGACGACGCCGTTCTGCATCTCGTTGAGCGTGCAGGCCACGGTCACGTCGGTCGAGCAGACGCCGCGGTTGTTGAACAGCGGATCGCTGTACCAGCGCTGCAGCGTCGCCTGCGAGCCCAGCCAGGCACCTCCCGGACCCTTACCGAAGTACTTGATGAATTTTGGCTTCAGGTCCTTGTCAGGGGTGCCGCCGCTGCCGGGCGGCGGATAGAGGCCGCCGCCGTCGTTCAGGGCGTTGATCCGCTCGGTCACCTCGTTGGGGCCGAAGGTGCCGTCCTCGTAGTTCCAGCCGTTGCCGGAGCCGTCGGAGGAGGTGACGTCGAACTTCACCAGATGGATGTGCTGGCCGATGATGTCGGTCGGGGTGCGCACCTGGAAGTCGTCGAGCTCGTAGACGTTGGGCACCAGGTTGGCCAGCACGTAGTCGATGCAATCATTGGAGTTGGTCCGCATGAAGAGGGGCTCCGGCGCCCGGCTGCCGCTCATCGTGTCCTTGACGTCGCCCCACAGCGAGAGGATGCGCTGCTGCGGGAAGTGCCACCCTTCCTTGTTGAAAATGGTGTCGAGCTGGATGTCCGCGGCGAGGTAACGCCGGGTCAGCAGGCCTTCGGGCTGGCCGCCCTGGCGCCGGAACAGGATGCAGGGATCGGCGTAGGGCGCGCCGGGCGCGGGGTCCAGGCCGTTGAGGATGAAGTTGATCTGCCCCTGCTTGTCGCAAGTGGCCTTGAAGGGGTTATCGCACTGCTGCCGGCCCTCTACCGTGTCGGCGGTGCAGGGAGCCTTGTTGTCCGAGCAGATGCCGGTCGCACGGCCGTCCGGAAGCTGGCTGTCGTGATAGCGCCGGGCGTGGGTCGCCATGGCGACCTTCTCCACCAGCGTGCCATCCTCCGGCAGCGCAATGCCGGTGATCTCCTCCAATTCCTTGCTGAAGTCGGTGTTGTTCAGCGGCGGAGTCACAGCTTCGCCGCCGCGGGTGATCAGGTGGCGGCGGAGGCCGCCGTCCAGCGCCTCGCACTTGCCCGCTCCCTTGCAGGCGCCGGCGTCAACCGGAGAGCAGATCTCACCGCTGCCCGAGCAGGCGTAGGCGAAGTCCAGCGGCGGATGGGGAGCGCGCGAACCGGCCACCCCGGGGATGAAGAAGGGATAGCCCGGGTTGCGGTGCTCGCCTTGGTCGCGCCAGCCACCCTCCGTCTGCTGGAGGGAGGAGACGCACTCCTCGCCGGTTTTCGGGAGCACCAGATTGACGCAATACCGGCTGCCCAGATCCTCGCACAGGCCGCCGTCCTTGCCGCAGTCGGCGTTCCGGAAGCACGACACAGTCGGGTCCTGCGAGCACACTCCCTGGAGACGGACGCTCGCCGGTTGAGGCGCCATGGGCAATGTCGGGAGGGGCACCAGGGCGGGAATCGGCGTGCCCGAGGCGATCTCACCGTCGGGCAGCGCCCGGGTGTAAATCACTGTGTTGGTAGCCGGGTCGATACGGTTGCGCGGACGTCCTTGCGGACCCAGGATCGTGCCGCCCTCGAAGACGTCGTGCACCCGCCAGAGCGACCACATGCCGGAAGCGAAATGGGGGTAGAAGTGGCAGTGGAAAATGGAATCGCCGACGGTCTGGTTCACGTTGCCGCTGCCGTTGTAGACCATCTCCATGGTGAACGAGGAGGCCGGACCGATCGACTGGCTGTCGAGATAGTCACCGTTCGGCGAGTTCGGCGTTCCCAACCATTGATGGGCGTGCTGGTGGTGGAGATGGTGGAGGTCCGGCCCGGCATGGAGCACCCGGAACTTGGTATGGTCGGACATGTAGCTGTGGTAGACGTTGGAGGGATCGTCCGGGAACAGCGCCTTGGTGGCGCGGCAGGGGCCATCCTGAAACCCGTAGCCGCTGGCGCAGGCGGAGGCCGGCACGTCCACGTTCATCGCCGGATCTCCCAAGACCCAGGAGCTCAGGAAGAACTCCTCGTACTTGCAATCCGTGCACTCCCCTCCGGGACCCAGATTCAGACGGTTGGCCAGGACCTCCGAAGCCAGCCCTCCCATCCCGTAGTTGATGCCGAAGTTGTCCGCCGCCGTCTGGATGCTGACGACCTCGTTGAACTGCTGCTGGAAGGCTTGGAAGACCTCGAAGCTCTCGTGGTAGATGATCGTGAACTCGCGGTACGGCTGGAGCCGGTCGGGAGAGACGTAGACGGCCCGCAGGTCCGGCGGCTCCTGGTCGATCTTCAGGTTGGGGTACCGGCCGTGACCAGGACCCGTCACGATCGCCGTCAGATCGCTGTGGACGAGCTCGTTCTCCACGCAGGCGGGCTGTCCGGTCTCGGGATTCTTCCGTTTCGCCGCCTTACCCGTGCACAGCATGTTGAGGATGGGAGTACCGGCGCGGCTGGGATCGGCGTAGTCATCGGGATAGAGGGCGTCGTAGTTGATGACGGGGGGGTCGTTCGGGTGCTGGCGCGTGCAGAGCTTCCGTGCCGGGTCGTACTTGCCGTCGGCGCTGGCCAGACAGAGGTCCTGCTCCGTCACCTGGCTGCGGTACCACTCGGAGGCCCAATCCTCTCCCTGGCTGTAGCCGCTCGGCTGCACGTTCATCGAGCCGAACAGCCCCGCCGTGAGCTGTCCGCCGTCCTGGCCGGCGGGGAACCCGGTCGGAATGGCCGACCAGTTGTCGCCCATGCTGTAGAGCAGATACGAGCCCTCGCGCTCGGCGATGAGCTTGTAAACCGCTTGCCCGCCGGGCTCCGCAAGGCTGCTGGCGTTGGCACCCACGAACGAGCCGTCGTCCGTGGAAGAGGTCTGCCAGGGCAGACCCTGAACGTGGATGGATGCCTTGCGAGTCGTGGGTTGCTTGACGGTTCCGCTACCCGCCAAGGAAACCGACTTGGCCGCACGGCTCAGCAGGTTCGTGAAGGTGATCTGCAGACAATCCCCTTCGTTGGCTCGCAGCACGATCGGCCGCGGGCGTTTGCCCTCCCGCAGGCGCACCCGGCCAGGCTTGCACTGGGTCAGAGGGTCCGGGTAACAGCTCTCACCACTCTCGGACACCACGTCGCGGGCCAGGGCGAACATCATGCCGCCCGGCAGGTTGGCCCCGAACCGGTTCAAGTAGAGGATTTGATCCAGCGCCACGACGTTGACGCTGACGGAGCTCTCGGGCGTGCAGGTGGTCTGCGCCCGGGCGCCGGTGCCTGCCAGGAGAGCCGAGGCATAGAGGATGACGGTGAAGGCGGCTCGACGCTTCATCACGATCCCTCCTTCAAGTGTTCAAGAGAATCTCGTCGCGATGGAGCCCCCACAGAAGAACCATCCGACTTGGACCCCAACAGAGTTTTTCGCAGCTACGTGACGCGCGTAGAGTACGATGAAACGCGCGCTTTTGCAATTCCTCGGAGGACCTCTCTTACAGCATGGACGGCCTGCTCGACGGTGATCCGGCGCGGATCGTTCCCGGCGTCGTCGTAGAGGGCCAGGCAGCGCTCCCCCGCCGGATGGGAGTGGACGAGCTTCTCGCGCTGGGCGAAGTAGAGAGTCGGCGTGCCGGCGGCCTCGGCGAGATGGATGGGCGCGCTGTCGTTGGCCACCAGCAGGCGGGCCCGCTCGAGAAGGGCCACGAGAATCTCCAGGGGATCGGCCGCCGCGAGGACGCGCCGGGGCGCCTCCGGCCTGGCCCCCGCCGCCACCTTCGCCAGCAGCGGCTCCTCGGCGGGGCTCCCCTCGATCAGGACGTGCAGCCCGAGCTCCCCGGCCAGGCGTGAGGCGAGGCGGCCGAAGCGCGCCGCCGGCCACCGCCGCGAGGAGTAGCCGCCGGGGGCGAGAACGGCGAAGGGCTCGCCGGCAATGCCACGGGCCTGCAGGACTCGTCCGCCTGCCGACGCGCCTCCCGAGAGACGTACATCTCGACGCGGCGGTCGTCCTCCGTCCAGAGGGGAGGCTCCCCGGCGAGCAGCGGGTCGAGGAGATGGAGCAGCATTCGCGGGCTCGGCATCGAGCCCCAGACGCACCAGCCCTCGTGAGTCAGCCAGGGAGGAATGCGCTCGTGGCTCAGGGCCGGGTCGAAGTATTCGAGGTTGATCCGCCAGGGCACACCCGCCGCCGCCGAGGCCTTCGCCAGCCAGCGGCTCTCGGGACGGCGGGCGAAAGCGCAGAGCGCGGCGTCGAAGCGGCGGCCGGCGAGACGTTCGAGCACGCGGCGCCGTCCTGCGCCGCCGTGATCCGGCAGATAGGGGACGACCTCCGTGGCGTGGGGATTGCCGCCGAGGAAGCTCCGAGGCCACCGGCGGCCCCACGACCGTCGTCCGCGCCAGCGGGAAGAAGCGGTGGATGGCGCGCAGCAGGGGAGTGAGCCAGAGGGTGTCCCCGACATGGAAGCGCGCCTGGTGGACGAGAAAACAAACCTCCCCTTCCCTTTCAAGACCGGCAGGCTGAACGCCTGAGGCGGCGAACCAAGACGGCGCGCGGGGATCGCAAATGGGGGTCATTTCGGCGAGTATAGTGCCGCCCTTGACAGGGCTCGCGGAGGGCGGGTGGAGTTCCCGACACCCAGGGCTGACGCCCTGGGCTAGGAGTATGTCGCCCTGCGGGCTCGCGATGAGGAGAACCTCCAGCCTGGAGGTATCGCCTCTCCCTGCGGGCTCGCAATAAGGAGAAACCTCCAGCCTGGATGCATCGCCTCTCCCTGCGGGCTCGCAATGAGGAGAAACCTCCAGCCTGGATGCATCGCCTCGTCCACGTCTATTGGCTCGGCAGCTCTGCAGGGCCGGCAAGACCTCCGTCGCCCGCCTGCTTCCCAATCCGGCACGGGCTCGCTCTCTAACTGCGAGCCCGCAGATGGGGAAAGATCCTTCCGAAGGGCTGAGGGCGAGCCCGGAGGGCGGCAGACTCCTAGCCCAGGGCGTCAGCCCTGGGTCAGCGCCCCCACAAACCGGCCCAGCCCTGTCAAGGGCGGTATTCAAACGGATTTGCCGGATCGAACTCGATCCCGTGCTTCTCGAGCAGGCCGACCCATTCCTCTTCAAATGTCCGCCGTCGGTGATGCTCCTCCTGGTTCTGGATGTACCGGCAGATGCGTGCTGCCGAGGACTGGCTGACGCTGAACGCGCCGTATCCTTCCTGCCATCCAAATCGCCGAGGCAAATCGGCCCGCTCGTGAACCCATCTCGAGGAATTCGCCTTGATCGACCGGACCAGATCCGCCAGCAAGACCGTAGGCTTGGCACGGACCAGCAGATGCACGTGATCGGGCATGCCGCCGATCGCCAGGAGCGAGCAACGTTCGTTGCGAACGATCCCGGCGATATACGGCTGGATCTCGTCCCGGAGCTTCGGATCGATCATGGCCTCTCGGTCCTGCGTGCTGAAAACGACGTGGTACAAGAGCAGACTGAAGGTGTGAGACATCTCGGATCACCCTCTCCGGGGCCTCCCGTCGCGAGATCGCGGGAAATTCCGCGAGCCTTTCCTGTAAAGACGGAAAAACCGCGTGTCATCGCTCACCTTTTTTTATAATGTCGCCCTTGACAGGGCTCGCGGAGATCGGTGTCCTGCCAACCCAGGGCTGACGCCCTGGGCTAGGAGTCTGCCGCCCTCCGGGCTCGCGCTCAGTCCTTGGGAAGAATTTTCCCCAACCCGCGGGCTCGCAAACAGAGGCGTGCCCACGCCTCTCGGCGAGAGGGTGGATGTCTTGCCGGCGCAGGGCAGGGCCGCCGAGCCAATAGACAGGGGCGAGGCGAGGCATCCAGGCTGGAGGTTCTCCTCGAGCCCGCAGGGCGGCATACTCCTAGCCCAGGGCGTCAGCCCTGGGTAGGGCGCCCCACAAACCGGGCCAGCCCTGTCAAGGGCGACGACCACCCAACGGATCCGCGAGAGCGAAATTCGATTACCGATGCACCGCCTCACCAGGGAATCCCTCGTCCACGTCTATTGGCTCGGCGGCTCCGCCTGCGCTGGCAAGACCTCCGTCGCCCGCCTGCTCGCAGAGCGGCACAGGCTCGCCCTCTACTCCTGCGACGACCAATTCGAGGAGCACCGGCGGCGCGCCGATCCCGAGCGCCATCCCCGCTTCTGCCGCGTCGCGGACCTCGCTCCGGAAGAGTTGTGGACGGCTCCCGCGGAAGTCCAGGCGGAGGACCTGCTCGGGTTCTATGAGGACGAGATGGAGATGATCCTCGAGGACCTCGCCGGCATTCATGGACCGATGCTGGCCGAAGGCGTAGGGCTGCTCCCACCGCGAGTTTCGCAGGTCCTCGCCGATCCGTCCCGCGCGGTCTGGCTGATCGCGAACGACGATTTCCGGCGCCGCGCCTATCCGGGGCGCGGCGGCTTCGTGACGGAGATGCTTTCGAGCTACGGCAACCCCGAAGCGGCGTTCGCGGAGTGGATGCGGCGCGATTCCCTGGTCGCCGAAATCATCGCCGAAGGAGCGCGGCGGATCGGCGGCGCCGTCATCCACGTGGACGGCAGCCGAACGGTCGAGCAGACGGCGGCGGCGGTCGCGGGCCTCCTCCGGCTCGGATAAGCGCAGAGCGCACCCCTACCGTCTGGGCCCCTACCGGAAACCAGGGACGAAAAGGACGGCAAGGACCTCAAGGACGAGGAACAGGTCCTTCACCTCGCGTCCTTTTCGCCCTTGCTGTCCTTTTCGTCCTTGACTCCGCCCCAGTTCTCCCGCCAGCGTGAACCGGCATCGGGCGCTTCCTTCTCGTACCAGGTGCTGCGCACGCTCTTGAAGCCCGGCAACCGCGGCCTCACCTCCTCGTCCCAGAACCGCTCCACGTCGTCGAACGCCCGCAGTCGCGACGGGCGCTCGGGGTCCCAGGCGGCCAGCAGCTCCCGCTGCTTGATTCCCAACCAGGCGACGATGTCCCTTACCATCCTCTCGCCCGCCTCGCGGCTCGCCTGCGCGGCGTCCTTCCCCATGGCGAACGATGGCAACGACGGCGCCTCGGGAATCCGCCCGGGATCGACACAGTCCGGCTCCAGCGCCCAGAGCAGCGAGGTCTCCACCTTGCCGGCGTGATCGCCGTCGCCGTCGCCGTCGGCGCCGTCACCGGAAAAGCCCGGCCGGTTCGCTTCAAAATCCGGCAGTCCGTACACACGCATCCTGATCCAAGGCTGCAGCAGCTCGATCAAGGTCTTCAGGTCCTCCCAGTTGGGTCCATAGTGTCCGGTCAGCAGGATCGCGGCATGGAATCCGAGAACCTCGGCGGCGCGGACGTGATAGCAGATGTTCTTGAAATGGACCCATGGCGGTACCGCGGTCAGCCAGGGCCGCGCCTCGCCGATCTCGCGCTCGGCCCAGAGGGCGTAGCCGCCCAGCTCGTGGACGTGCCAGTAATCCGGCGGCGCCACGATCCCTCCATGCTCCCGCGCCGCCCGCACGGCGAGGCCGTGGGCTTTGAGCGTGTCGAGCCCGAGGGCGCAGTGCGGCCCGTGGGGCTCACAGAGGCCATAGGAGAACCAGACGGTGGAGCAGGCCGCGAAGGCCGCCTCCAGCTCGTGCGGGAACATCCTTTCCCAACGGACCTCGCGAGGTTCATCCGGCATGGCTCAGCATCTTTGCGGAGCCGACGTATAGAATCAAGTTGAATCCCAGGCGGGCTCACCGAAGCGTTCTGCCTTCGCCCCCCGGGCGACGTCTCGGTAGCCCGGTGCGGAAGCGCCGGGCGGGGTGGCGGCACGCCTTCAGCCCACGGCTCCCGCCGTGGGCTACCGAGACGTCGCCCGGGGGGCGAAGGCAGAACGCAGAACCATGAAATTCAGACATTCCCAATGATCACGCCCGAGCAGCGGAGCTTTTTCGAAGAGAACGGTTATCTCATCGTTCCTGACGCCCTCACCCCTGATGAGCTGGCCGCCGCGCGCCGCGCCGCCTCTGCCGCGGAAGTCCGCTGGCGCGCCGATCCATCTCTGCCCGGCGTGCGCCGGCCCGACCTGGAGCAGGTGCTCGGCATCATGGAGTACCACCCGGCGCTCGCCGATCTCCTCGACCACCCGCGGCTCTTCCCCATGGTCCGCGAGCTCCTGGGGCCGGACGTCATGATGCTCGACCACGACTACTTCATGACGCCGCCCGGCGCCGAGATCCCGTTCGGCTGGCACTTCGATTTCGACATGCCGGCGGTGGATCACCCGCGCTCGCTGCTCATGGTCAAGGTCTTCTACGTGCTGGAGGATATTCCGGCGGACGGCGGGGCGACGCTGGTGCTGCCCCGCTCGCACCGCACGCCGCTGCATGCCGAGATGCCCAACGCGGAGGTTCCCGAGGACCTGCCGGGCGCCGTCAAGGTGGCGCTGCCCGCCGGCTCGGCCTACATGATTACGGGACGGACCTATCACTCGGCGGGCAACAACCGTGCGGACCGCTACCGGCACCTGCTGATCTATACCTACGGCCACAAGTGGATGCGGATGTGGGATGAGTACCGGCCGTCGGCGAAGCTGGCCGGGTGGGCGAAGACGGAACTGCGGAGGCAATTGTTGGGGTTGACGGACCCGTACAAACCTGACGCCGACAGTTCTGCCCAGATCGAGGTCCCGCCGCCTCAGGCCCTCACTCCCCCAACCCCCTCTCTCCCAGCCTCCCCCCCGTCCGCCGGGAGAGAGGGGGCTAAGAAAAGCAGCTCCTCTACTATTTCAGTCTCCCTCTTCTCCCGGCGGACGGGGGGGAGGCTGGGAGAAGAGGGCCGGGGTGATGAGGGCCCCGGCGGCGCGGTCCCAGGTCCGATTCACGACACCCTCGGGATCGGCGACTGGAGACGCTTCTTCGATACCCACGGCTACCTCATGATCGAGGACGCCCTGACGCCGGCCGAGCTCGCCGCCGTGCGCGCGGCGGCCGACGAGGCGGAGGCGCGATGGCGGTCCGACCCCGCGCTGCCCGGCACGCGCATCCCGGAGTTCCTCGAGATCGAAGGGATCATGGAGTATCACCCTCTCCTCTTCGACCTGGTGGAGCATCCGCAGCTGTTTCCGCTGATTCGCGACGTCGTGGGCCCCGACATCTCCATCGTCGACCACGCCTACTACATCACCCCGCCGGGAGGCGTGCTCGACGGCGAGGCCTGGCACACCGACTTGCGCACCCGCGTCCGGGGGGTGAACCATGCCGGCTCGACGATGATGGTGCGGCTGATGATCGCCCTCTCGGACGTCGGCGAGGACGGCGGCGCCACGCTGGTCCTTCCCGGCACCCATCGCCAGCCGGACGATTCCCCTATCCCTCGCGTCGCGGTCCCGGAGGACATGCCGGGCGCCGTGCGCCTCGCCTGCCGGGCCGGCTCGGCGTACTTCTTCCACGGCAACGTCGTCCACTCTCCCGGCACCAACCGCGGCGCCCTCATCCGCCGCGTCCTGCTCTACAACTACGGCCACAAGTGGATGCGGATCTGGAAGGGACACGAGCCGTCCGGGTGCCTCGCCGGCGTGGCCGCCACTTCGATGCGGCGGCAGCTCCTCGGCCTCACCCCGCCCTATCGCGGGCCCGAGGCGGAGCTCAGCTCATCGCTCCCTTGACGGTGTGATGAAAAGCGCGTAGCTTTCCAAGCGAATTCGCGCCATTGCTTCATCTCCGCCGGCGTCCTCTCAATACTGCACGGAGGGATCTATGAGCTATCTCGACGTTCCCCGGCTGCACTTCACCGGGACCTTCACGGCCAATCCGTCGACCATCAACAACGACCCTGCCAATTACAATCCCAATCTCGTCGAGGGACCCAGCAGCAACCCCGAAAACATCGACGTGGACGGCGCCAGCGTCTACATGAACCCGGGTGATGAGACCTCCGTCAATGTCTGGGCGACCTCGTTCGGATCGCCGGCCCAGGTCCCGGTCGCGCTCGAGCTGGTGCCTTCCCCTTCTCCTCCCCCTTCCCAGTTCGATAACAACCAGCCCCCCGCCGCTCTGAGCTTTCCGGCCAGCGTAACGACCGGCGCGAACGGAAGCGCCTCCGTCAGCCTCAGCGCGAGCAACCCGTCCCCTCTGCCCCTGCTCCGGGGAAACCTCGGCGGCCAGCTCTACTACATCGGCGGCGCCTGGGCGGCGGGCAACGTCTGGAACGCCTACGGCGCCGGCACCTTCTACGCCGCGCCGCTCAGCGTCAAGCTGTTCAACAGCATCGAGCCGCCCATCCCGAACCCCACCTGGAAGAATGTACAGCCCATCCTCTACAAGTACTACTACCTCTACGCGGTCATGGTGGGTTACGTGGACCTCTCCAACTATGACAGCGTCGTCATGAGCAAGGATGGAATTCAGCAGGTGCTCAACCTGGATTTCAACGACCCCAACTACATGCCGGTCACTCGTGAAATGTCGAACGATGAGCGGCAGCTCATCCTCACCTGGATCGCCAATGGGTGTCCGCAGGGGAACCATGAGACAAAATCGAAAGGTGAAGCCTTCGTTGCCGATTCTCCTGATTCTCCTGATACCGGAAGCGCCGGGGCTGGCTTCGAGCGCCCATGGTCAGGAGGCTGAAGAGCCGGCCGCCACCTTCTACTCGACCGCCACGGTGCGGGAGCGGCCGCTGTCCTCCGCGACCGGCTCGGTCGCCGTGCTCGACCGCGAAGCCATCGAGGCTTCCGGCGCCCGCACGGTGGCCGAGCTGCTGCGCTTCGTGCCCGGGCTCGACGTCACCTCCGGCGGCACCCGCGGCGGCCTGACGACGGCGCAGATCCGCGGCGGCGATCCGAACTTCACCCTCGTGCTGCTCGACGGGGTACCGCTCAACGACGCCACCTATCAGGTGGGAGACGCGTTCAATCTGGAGGGGCTGCCGGTTTTCGCGGTCGAGCGCATCGAGATCGTCCGCGGCCCCCTCTCCTCCTTCTACGGCTCGACCGGCCTCGCCGGCGTGATCAACATCGTCTCCCGCCACGGGCAGTCCGGAGCGCAATCCGTGGAGGCGGAGGCGGCGGCGGGGGACGCTTCGCTGCGGCAGGCCAACGCCGCCGTCTCGGGCTCGCTCGGGGCCGCGTCGTATTACGTGGGAGGCACCTGGGAAGAGGAACGGCAGCGCGTGGCGGACGAGAGGTTCGAGCAAGGAAACGTCCACGCGAACCTCTCCGCTCCGCTCGGGGACGCCCAGCTCCAGCTCCGGACCCGCTACTCCTCCTGGCAGGGGGACGACTATCCTGACGCTTCGGGCGGACCGGTTCTCGGCTCCGGCGAGCTCCGCCGCTCGGACCATGACGAGATCTCGGTCGCGTCCGACCTGCGTTTCGGTGCGGAGCGCGAACGGCACAAGCTGGCGGTGTCGCTCTACCGCCACGACCTGGACCGCACGAGCCCGGCCATCGGCTTCGCGGTGCCGGCCTCGACGGAGGCGACGCGATACACGGTGGCTCGGGCCGGGTGGTCCTCGGTGCTCTATGCCGCGCGCGGCCTGCGGCTCAGCGCCGGAGCGGACCTGCAGCGTGAGAAGGGTGAGAACCACAGCCTGCTGCTCCTACCGCCGGACTTTGGCGGGGAGATCGCCGGGGACTACGAAATAACCCGTACGCTGCCGGGCGCCTACGCGGAGCTGATCGCCGAGCGGGGCGACGTGGTGGTCGAGGCGGGCTCGCGCTTCGACGCGCCGGAGGACCGGGCGATCCAATGGAGCCCGCGACTCGGCGTGAGCTGGCGGCCGGACGGGGGATCGACCCGCATTCACGCCTCCGCCGGACGGGCGTGGAAACAACCCAGCTTCTTCGCCCTGGCCAGCCCGCCGCAGCTCGGCGGCAACCCCGCCCTCAAACCGGAAAGGGCGCTGGGGGGCGACCTCGGAGTGGAGCGCGGCTTCGCGGCGAACCGTCTGGACGCCGGCGTGACCCTGTTCTATAACCGTTTCGACGATCTGATCGACTTCGACTTCGCGACCTTCACCCATGTCAACCGCTCACAGGTGGAGGCGCGGGGGGTGGAGCTGTCGCTGGCGTGGAAGCCGGTCGAGCGCTTCTCCGTCCACACCAACGCCACCTGGCAGCGGGTGGAGGATCTGACGACGCAGGCTCGCCTCCGCCACCGCCCGAAGTGGGTGGGCGGCGCACGGATCGATTGGCGGCCGGCGGCGCGCCTGGACCTCCAGCTCGACTTCCAGGGTGTTTCGCGGAGCTTCGACGAGCAGATCCCCGTGCCCGATCGGATCACGGTCAGCGGCTATGGCGTCGCCGGATTGGCGGGCACCTGGCGGCTGAGGGACCGCTGGCAGCTTCGCGGCCGGATTGATAATCTTCTCGATCGCGATTACGAGGCACTCATCGGCTTCCCTGGCCCCGGCCGGTCGCTGCGGCTGGGGCTGCGGTACGGAACATGAGACGGTACGCGCTGCTGACACTGGCCATGATGGTTGTGTTCCTGGCCCTCTTCGGCCTGGCCGAGTGGCTGCGCGTGCCCCTGCTGACGAACCCGGACCCCTGGCTCGCCCGGGGTGGCTGGATCGCCGCTGCCGTGGGTTTCGGGCTGTTGGTTGCCGACGTGCTGCTGCCGGTGCCGGCGAGCCTGGTGATGATCGCTCACGGCGCGCTCTTCGGAGTCGTGGGCGGCACGCTGCTGTCGCTGGCGGGCTCCCTGGGCGCCGCGCTTTTCGGATTCTCCCTGGGCCGCCGCGGCGGACCGCTCCTCGCCCGGCTCGTGCCCGAGGAAGAGCGCCGGCGCGCCGACGCCCTGCTTCAACGCTGGGGCGACCTGGCGGTGATCGTGACCCGGCCGGTGCCGATCCTCGCCGAAACCCTTTCCATCCTGGCCGGCGCCTCCCGCATGGGCTGGGGCACGATGATCCTGGCGACGCTGGCCGGAAGCCTGCCGGCGGCCCTGATCTACGCCCTCACCGGAGCCACGGCTCGCAATCTCGACAACCTGGCGCTGGTCTTCAGCCTGGTGCTGGCGGTGGCGGGACTGTTCTGGCTCGTCGGCAAACGCCTGCGCGAGCGGGAGGAGAGCGCGCGGCCGTGCGAATGAACTACTGGCGGCACTCCTGGCCGCTGTACGTCGAGCAGTGCCCTTGCGACGTCCACTTCCTCGACTACCTGGAGGAGGAGACCATCACCGGCAAGGTCATCTTCCATTTCGGATCGGGCGCGCATCATGTGGTGGGAATGAAGTGCAGCGAGATGGAACCGCCGAACGAGGTCCTCGCCGTGACCGCCTCCCGCGAGGAGTACGAGGCCTACATCGACCTCGTCATCGAGAAGCCGCAGGTCGCGAGGACGTACAAAGTCCTGTTTACGGATATCTATACTCTGACTCCCCGGATCCTGCCCGCCTTCGATCTGATCACGCTGTTCCACCTCGGCGAGTTCCACCACCCCGCCAACTCGGCCTACGCGCCGCTGAACGATGCGACGCTCGTTGACCTCATGGCCTCGAAGCTGAACCCCGACGGCCGGCTGCTCTTCTACGAGGGCTCCTGCGGCTTCTCCGCGGCGCGCGAGGTCCTCGCCGAAGCCACCTTCCGGGGGACGCTCGTGCCCGTGGGCGCCTACAAATCCCTCCTGCTCTATGCTCCCGCCTGATCGCCGGCCGGCAGAAACGACAGCGCCTGGGTGCTGTTGCCGAACCAGAACGGAAGCCGGCGGGCCAGGCCGAAAAGCCCCTCGAACGGCCAGGTGAAAAACCGCCGGCGATAGAGCAGCTCCTCGCGGTCGATGTCCCACACGCGCAGCTCGTTGGCGTCGGAGAGCGCGAAGGCGTAGACGCTGCGCCGGAGCTGCTGCGCGTCGTGGAGCCATCGCGAGGCGGCATCGAAGCGGCGGGTCACCCTCCCCCGCTCATCCAGGAAGACCAGGTGGCCGCTGGCGCTGTCCGCGAAGTAGATCTCCCCTTCCTCGCTCCTCCGCGCGCCGTGGCAACCGACGAACCCCCGCGCGACTTCCTCGTAGGCGCCGCTCGCCAGGTCGAAGAAGCCTACCGCCCCCGGGATGAACGCCGAGACGACGATCCGCTCGCCGCCTGCCGGATAGGCGGCGTTGAGATGGGTGGTCTGCTGCTCGTCGCCGATGAAGTGGCGCCGCAGGTCCAGGGCCGGGCCGAGGTCGTAGTTGCGGCCATAGAGCTCGGCCGGCATGCGCAGGGTCCTGCCGATCTCACCGCTCTCCAGATCCAGGATCAGAACGGCGTCGGGCGCCGCGCAAGAGAGGAGGGCGCGCCGGGCGTCGCGGGGATCGAGGAGAACCACGGTATGCAGCGCCGCCAGATGAGGATGCTCGTAGGTCCGCGCGACTGTGAGCCCGGCGGGGCCGATCCGCTCCAGGGTGTCGACGGCATCCGGCAGACGCCAGCGCTCGATTCGATGCTCGAAGCCGACGAGGAGGTCGGCGGCGTCGAGGAAGGCCACGTGCTGAATCTTGTCCCGATGCCTGAAACCGCCCAGCGGCCGGAAGCAAAGCCGGCCCGATCGATCCTCGAAGACCCGCCAGAAGCTCGCCGCGCCGCTGTAGAGCGGCTCGGGAGGAGGCAGGCTCTCGAAGGGCGGCAGGCCGTCGAGCCGGCAAGGGTCGCCGAAACGCCGCCTCAGGAGCTCCGCGGAGCAGCGGTCGAGATTGGTGCGGCGGCTCGAATGGGTGAGCGCCAGGATGCCGGCGAGCCGCATGGCGTCAGGCGGCGGCCCTCTGCGCCAGCACGCCGCGGAGGACTCCGATATGGCTCGCGATCACCGTCTCCCGGTCGCAGAGGCTGCAGATCCTCTCCTGGAGCCGCCGGCCCCAGGAGAGGTCGACGCGTTCCAGGGCCGCGCGCAGCGATGCAAGAGACGGTACGCCTCCCGCGCTCTCCACAAAGAGGATCTCCCCGGCGAAGAGCTCGGGCAGCGCCCCTACCCGGGTGGCGATCACCGGCGTGCCGGCCATCCCCGCCTCCACCACGACCCGCGGAAAACCTTCGTGCCGCGAGACCACGGCCAGGGCGTCGATGCTGCGCAGCAGCGCCCCCACGTCGCGCGAGGGAGCGAGGAAGCGCACGCGCTCGCCCAGGCCCAGGTCGCCGGCGCGGCGCTCCAACTCCGCCGCGGTGAGCAGCGGCGTGTCCAGAGCCTGGATGAGGAGGTTGCAGCCGAGCGCTGCGACGTTCTCGACAAGCCAGGAGACGTTTTTCAGCGGCGTCAGCCTGCCCAGGAAGCCCAGCGTCCGTGAGCCCGGAGGATGAAGCTCTCGCCGGGGCTCCTGGAGAGTCTCCCCCGAGCAGAGGTTGGGGATGAAGACGGCGCCCGGAATGCGCCGGGCCATGGCCGGCGAGACGCAGATGGTGGCGTCGATGGCCCGGCGCCAGCGCTGGTGGAAGGCCGGCCCGTCTTCGGGACGGTCGGTGTGGACCACCCGCACGGAGACCGGCCGCCGCTCCATGGCGTCGAGGACCGCCGGGACCGCGTTGACGATCCCGTACCAGAGCACGGCGTCGGCGGCCCGGAACCGCGGGCGCAGCTCCCAGCGCTTGCGGACCAGGGTCACCCCGCCGAAGCGCCGGGCCAACTCCTCCCGGATGCTCCAGCCGACGACGGGAGCCGCGTCGTCGAGGGCACAGACGTCGAGGTCGAGCTCCCTCCGAAGGCCTTCCGCCACGTCGATCATGGTGGTCTCGCCGCCGCCTAGAACCAGGTGGGGGAAGACGAGGCAGAGCCGGGGTCTGGCCATGGGTCGGAATCAGAACAGGAAGCAAGGGTCGGCGAGGAACTCGGCATAGTCCGCCAGGGAATCCAAAGACCCTTCGACCGTCCCGGCGTCGAAGCCGGCGGCGGCGAGCACCGCCTTCGCCCCCTCCCGCCAGGCTCCCGTCCCTGGCGACTCCCGATGCGAAGCGGCGACGCTCCCCAGGAGCGAGCTCCAGCGGCGCAGCCACCGGACGTCGGCCGCAGAGAAGTCCTCTCCCCGGCGCGCGATGCCACCGAGCGCCGCGAGGGTCCGGCGGTGGGCGCGCCGCAGCTCGTCGCGGAAGGCGGACCGGCCCAGCCGGGCCGCGTCGTCAGGGATACGGTAGATCCGCGCCAACAGATCCAGATCCTCGCGCACGAACTGCCCATCGAGGTACATCCCGTGCAGCACGTCGAGGGGATGTGCACCATGGGGCTCGACCTGCAGGTCGTCGTGGTCCATGAAAAGGATTCCCACCTCCCACCGGCCGCGAGCCCAGATGCTCTTGAGGCCGACGTTGCGGGCGACGAAGGACTCGCCGTTGGACCAGCCGCCGGCCGCCAGCAGAGTTCCCCACAAGCGGCCGATCCGGCGCACCGCCCTCCGGTAGGCGCGGCGGGCCCGCATCCGGTTCTGCGGCACCGCGAAAGCCGCCGCGACGTACGACTCGTGGCTCCGGTAAGGCACCGAGGGCGGAGCATACTCGCCGAGGATCTCCTCGAGAACCTCATCGGCCAGCCGTCTGCCCTCCCAGCGCCCGGCGCGGAGCCGGAGGCTCCCGGAAGAAGACCTGCGCTCCTCCGGCGGAGAGGTAGCGGGCGACCCGGTCGAGCCGGAAGGAGCTGGTGTTCACCAGGATCGATTGCCCCGGTGCAACGTGGCGGAGGAACTGGCCCGTGAGCCACACGCCGTCGCCGGGACCGTCCGGGGCGCCGCCGAATGCTTCCACCGAGCGCCGCATCGCGCGGCGCATGGCAGAAAAGCCCTTTCCGAAGACCTCGGCGCGGGTCAGGTAGTCGAGGATGTGGGCCTCGCCGTCCCGCGCGGGCACGCCCTGGATCGAGGAGACGGCGAGCGTGGTGGAGAGCGGCGCGTCCTCGGCGTGCACCCGGCGGTAGATGCGCGCCAGCAAGGAGGAGGATCGGGCATCCCACTGGAGCTGCCGCGCCATGCTCCCGCCGTCGAGGCGATGGGAAACCGGGACCTCGGTCCCGCGCCGGCGGTACACGACGCCGAGCGGCCGATCTCCGTTCCGTCCGGCCCTCTTCACCTCGAGCTCCCGGTCACTGCCGGGCGGCTTGACGGCCAGCACGACCGTTCCCAAGGGATGCTCGACGAGCGAGTTCAGCCGTGAGCTCACCGCCCCGGAAACCCAGTAGATCTCGCCATCTCCGGCGAGCCGGTCGAGAAGGCCGGCTTCGAGCTCCGGCATCCGCTCCCGTGCCCGCCGGGCCTCAGCTTCGGCGCCGGACGGCAAGGGCTCGCCCAGCCCGCGGGAGATCCGTACCCGATCGCGGATCCGGGCGGCCACCTCGTCCGCCGTGAACAGATACCGCGCGAGATCGAGCTTGCACTCCTGGCGGGCGTAGCTCACGAGCTGCCGCCAGGCCCACGGGCTGGTCCGCCTGCCGCGGAGCGGACGGAGGATGCGCTGCATGCGCTGGAGGCGGCGCCGGAAGCTCGCGGCGAAAGCCGGCCGGATCGGTGGTGGAGTACCCCTCGTGGAGCACCGCCTCATCGGGCGGAGCCTCCAGCCCGGCCGGCTTGACCCCCAGCTCGGCAAGAACGGCGTCGAATTCCTCCTCGCGGTCGGAGGGAATCTTCAGTAACTGGTCCTGGAGCAGGAGCGTGGCCAGGCATCGGACCTCCCAGCCGTGGCCCATCGTCCCGCGAGCGACGCCGAGGAGCTCGTCCACGAAGCTCCGGCTGTACCCGTCGACGCCGAGGAGCTCCTGGAAGAGCCATTCCAGGGCCGGCCCGCCCCCGAGCTCGGCCCGGAGAAGCCGGAGCAAGCCCGGGGGCAGGGGAGGCCGCTCAGCCCTTCTTCGGCTTGGGCTTGGATTTACCCCCATCGTCGTAGGTATCCCCCAGGGCTCGGGTCAAAGCGAGCAGCAGGTCCTGCGCCTGCTGACGGCTGACCTGCAGCGTCACCGTGCCACCCGAGCCCGTGCCTCCAACGTCCTTCCCGCCGGTCTTCGTCTTGCTGGCCATCTCAGACCTCCTGTCCTCTTGCTGGTTGGTTTCGAATACCACTTCCATATGAGCTCAACGTCCCGCCTTCGGGACGGTACAGAGCATGGAAGAAATCGTAAAGCGAGGCGGGTGGATCGCCGGGCTCCTTCGGCCAGCCGTTGGCGCGCCAGATCTCGTTCCAGAGATGAACCGTGAACGCCGCCTCGGGCAGCGCCATCGCCTGGCGCAGCTCTCCGGCGCGCCACCAGTCGATCGGGCAGAAGACCCCCGGCGACCGCACGTACCGGGTCATGCCGTGCCTCCGGATGGCCTCGTCCAGGAACCGCGGCCCGATGACGCCCCACTCGAGATCGCGCCCGTCCTGCCGGCGCGCCCTCTCGAAGCACTCCGCGAGCAGCAAACTGCCCGGCGGCGCCTTGAGGATGCCGGTGGTGCCGAGAGAGCCCCCCTCCGGGAGCCGCTCGGAGGCGAAGACCCACTCGTCGTCAAAATCGAGGGGCCGGAGGCAGACCATGTCGAGGTCCGCCCACCAGCCGCCGCGGTCGGCGAGCAGCTTGTAGCGGAAGACGTTCGAGAAGGGAGAGTAACTGCGGGTACCGACCCGCAGGCGAAAGACCTCCTCCGGCGGCAGCACGCCCTCCGCCGGCAGAAGCCTGGCGCCGGCCGGCACGTTGGGGATCTCGCCGTAGCCATAGAGGTGATACTCGTGGCCGTGCGCCAGGAAGGAACGGATCGACAGCTCTTCCATGGGCGACAGCGGCCCCTCGACCCACAGCCCCTGGATCGGGCTCACCGCGCCCGCTCCCCGAGACCACCGGTAGTCCGGAGATCGAGGCCGGCGAACGCGCCGGGTCCGTGAGTCGCCCAGAGCCGCAGGCACTCCTCCTCGTGCCAGGAGGTCGCGCCGAGATCGACGCCTCCCAGCCATTCCCCGTACGGCGACCACCAGCCAGGGTCCACCGGCACCGTCCGCACGAGCTCGCCACCCGGAAGGGGGTCGTAACGCTTGTTGAGCGCTTCCGTCGTCCAGGCGTCGGGAAAGCGCAGGATCTCGGTCATCTTGTACCAGGCCGACTTGGCCAGCGCCCGGCGCGGGCGGGTGAAGGCGAGATGGAAAAGGCCGCCGTCGCTCTCCATGGCCCCCAACTGGCGCTCGGCCCCATATCCCCTGGGAAAGCGGGCGTGGATGTCGTAGGTGCCCTCCGGACCGAAGCAGAGATGGTCCGCATCGCGGAAACCCGCGACCGTCCAGGTGTGGGACAGAGAAGTCTCGTCGCTGCGGTAGCGGTCGAGCCCTCCCCAGAGGTTCAGCAAGCGCAGCCATAGGCATTCGCCGGGCTCCAGCTCCGCGAGCGCCGGACGGACGGAGGGGAGCAGGTTGCCGGTGAGCACCTCGTCGGCGTCGACGATCCAGAGATGGGTCGCCCCGAGCTCGCGGGCGGCCGCGAGGGTTCGCTGGCGCAGACCGGCTTCGCGCCAGACGGGATCGTCCTCGGACAGGAGGTGAACGCGCCCGGCATGCTCCCGGGCGATCCGCCGGAGGATCTCCGGCGTCTCGTCCGTGGAAGCGTGGTCCAGAACGACCATCTCGTCGACCGCCAGCAGGGCAGCGCGCAACGAGAACTCCAGGACCCAGCGCTCATTGCGTACCACCATCAGACCGATCAGCTTCACGGGCCCTCCCACGTGGCCGCCGGTACAATGACGGAGATCAGAACGAAACTATACTCAGTCTATCGCGTTTGCACCTTCGACATCGAGGATTTTCCCATGAAGGTCCACCTGTTGAACAGCGACGAGCTCGCGGGCGAGCCCCTGCGGCTGTGGCTGCGGATGCAGGAAAGCGATCCGGCGCTGTCCAGTCCGTACTTCCGGCCCGAATTCACCGCCGCCGTGGCCGCCGTTCGGAACGACGTCGCCGTGGCCCTGCTCGAAGAAGGGGGCGAGGTCGCGGGCTTCTTCCCCTTCCAGCGCGACGCGGCCGGAGACGGCGTGCCGCTGGGGGGCTGGCTTTCCGACTTTCATGGAGTGGTGGCGGCGCCCGGAGCGAGAATCGAGCCTCCCGAGCTCATCCGGAAATGCGGCTTGCGGAGCTGGCGGTTTCACAATCTGCTCGCCAGCCAGGAGCCGTTCGTCGCCTTTCACTCGGCACGCACCGCCGCTGCCTGCCTCGACCTGTCCGGCGGCTTCGCGGCGTTCATCGCGGAGCGGCGACGGGCCGGCAGCGCCCAGATCCGCAAGCTCGGAACCCTGCGCCGCAAGCTCGAGCGGGAGGTCGGCCCCGTGCGCTTCGAAGCGCAATCGGACGATCCCGGGGAGCTGCGCCGGCTGATGGAGTGGAAATCCGCGCAATACCGGCGCACGAGCCGGCCCAACGACTGGTTCGCCGTGCCGTGGATCGCCGCCCTCCTCGAGCGGCTGCAGCGGATCCGGAACGAGGGCTTTTCCGGCGCCCTCTCCGTCCTCTACGCCGGAGGCGAGGCCGTGGCGGCGCATTTCGGGATGCGGTCGCGCCGCTCCTGGCATTACTGGTTCCCGGCCTACGACCTCCGCTTCGCCCGCTACTCGCCGGGACTCCTCCTGCTGCTCGAAATCGCCGCCCACGCCGCGGCCGAGGGCATCCGGCGAGTCGACCTGGGCAAGGGGGAAGAACCCTACAAACGGCGGCTGGCCAACGGCGCCGTCGAGGTGGCCGAGGGCCGCATCCTGGTCTGAGCCCCCGGGCCTCACGCCTTGCGGGTGACGTAGTAGATCCAGGGATCGCCGTACGGCTCGCCGGCCTTCACCGGGGAGCCGTCGCGACCCACCAGCTCCACTTCCGAGAATCCCAGGGCCGCGAGCTGGCGGATCTGCCGCTCGATCGTCGTGTAATACATGAGGAGCCGGTACTCGTGCGCAGGGTCGACCACCACCGCCCAGCCCTCTCCCCTCACCTCGTGGCGGCGGTTGCGCGCATAGTTGGCCATTCCTGCCGCGTACCGCAGGAGGTTGCCGGCGTTGCGGGCCAGCCACGCGACGGCGCCCGGCGCGGCGTCGAAACCGAGGAATCGAAACGGTGAACGGCGCTGCCAGGCGAGATTGTGGGAAGAGAAGACGAACAGGCCTCCCGGCTGGAGGACGCGGTGGATCTCGGCCAGCATCCGCAGCCGGTCTTCGTGGGAGGTGTGGTCGATGCCGTTGAAGGAGAAGACGACGAGGCCGAAGGCGCCGTCACCGAAGTCGTCCAGGTTGCGGGCGTCGCCACGGCGGAAGTCCGTCCCGGGGAACCGCGCCCGGCACTGCCGGATCATCTCCTCGGAGTAATCGACGCCGACGTAGCTGCCGGCGAGAGCGCACAGGTGGGGCGTCGTCCGGCCGCTGCCCACGCCGAGATCGAGGACCGATCGCCCCCGGATCTCCGCCGCCAGACGCGACAGGATCTGCCGTTCCGGCTTCAGCAGCTCGCCTTGAGCGGCATAGTAGGCCGCCACTCCCGGCGAATCATAGACCTGGCGGTTCCTGCGATCGATGATCATCGCCGGGCCTCGCCCGCCAACTCGCGGAGAGGGCGGTAGTCGAGCATCGCAATGCCCAGGTTGCGCGCGTGGCGGCGCAGCTCCGGAGCCAGGAAGGCCTCGTAGTCGGCGACCCGGCAGCGCCAGCGGGAGGTCATGGCCCGCAGCTCGGGCGTGTCGCGGGCGGGGTGGATGATCAGGTGCGTGAGGCCGGGCGGCAGCCCCGCGAGCAGGTGCTCGACCCGCGCCAGGCGCTCCTCGGGCTCGTCGAGCGGCAGATAGGCCAGGTGGTCCACGAGCGGCGCGCCGCGCTCCTCCCACTCGCCGATGCACCGGCGGAGCGGGCCGTCGGGATCGGCCCCGAACCACCGCAGCGCCGGCTCGCCGCGGCAGAGAAGCGGCGGCGTTCCCGCGGCGAGGGCGGCCTCGCAGTAGACGGCGAGCAGGCGCGGGTCGAAAACCACGAACATGTGGCTATCGAGATGAGTGGCGTCGATGCCCGCCCGCCGCGCCCGGTCGAGCTGGGCCCGCAGCTCGGCGCCCACGGCCCGCGGATCGGCCGCCTGCCGCACCTGCTCACGGCGGCGCGGAAAGAAACCCTCCTCGTCGAGCAGGCCGGAGGACGGGTCCCGCGTCGAGACCGGTCCCCAGCGGCAGCCGTCCCATTCGCTGGTCAGCGTCGCGTGCACGCCCACGTCCACCTCCGGGTGGGCGCGGCAGAAGGCCGCCGCCTCCGGGAACCACGGGCAGGGAACCATCACCGAGCCGGAGGAGACGAAACCGGATTCGACCAGGTCGGCGAATGCCGAGAGGCCGGCCTGGCACATGCCGAGGTCGTCGACGTGGACGATCACCGCGCGGTCGTTCGCCGCGAAGCCCAATCGGCGCAGCACGGAGCCCTCCGTCATGGCAGCTCCGCGGCCTCGGCAGGGTATGATCCGCCCGAGCAGCGTTCCCCGGCAAGAACCAGGAGGACAGCCCGATGTGGGCCGTGGTGACCATTCCGCGGCGGGAGCCGCTGGCCGACGCGTTGATCGCGCAGCTCCGGCAGCCTGCCCTCAAGGTGCTCGACACCACCGGCGACGTCCAGCAGAGCCACGTCCGCGCCTGGCGCGAGGTCTGCGCCTTCGACTGCGACTGGGTCGGCGTCCTCCAGGACGACCTGATCCTCTGCGACGACTTCGACCGCAAGGTCCGGCGGCGCCTGGCGGAAGCCGGCGAGCTGGGGTATCGCGCCGTCAGCTTCTACAACAACGCTCACAGCGACGCCTACCTGGTGCGCGAGGGCGAGCGCTGGGGGCGAATGGATCTCCGCCTCCTCGAGGGAATCCGCCGCGAGCCGGCCGGTGACCGCATGATCCGGTCGGTGCTCCAGGGGGAGCTGTGCGTCGCCGTCCGGCGCGAGGTCGCCCTGCGCTATTCCGGCTTCGTCGAACGCCACCGGGAGCTGTACCGGATGTTTCCGGGCGTCCACGACGGCCTCTTCGGCCTGTTCCTCAACTCGCAGATCGGGAACGTCGCGGATCTCGACGCGATCGTCACCAATCACGTGCGCGTGGCGCTCCCCAACCTGGTGAACCACCGTACGGACGTCGAAAGCTCGCTCTCCCACTTCACCCACCACCGGGCGCGGTCCAGCTCCACCTTCCGTCCCGACGCCGAGTAGAGCCGGCCCGGGTCCTCACTCCTCCCCTCCCCCCAGGAAGATGAAGGCCTGGGCTTCGTGAGTCCGGAGGAAGTCCTGGAAGACCAGATGGGGAAAGCGTTCCCGGAGCTCGCGGAAGGCGCGCCGCTCGCCCCGGTCCGGGTCCCCCTTGAAACAGAACCAGTCGTCGAACACGATCACAGTTCCCGGCTGCAGGAAGTCCTTGACGAACTCCAGCACCGGCACCGTCGAGGTGTAGAGATCGCAGTCGACGTAGACCACGGCGGCCCGGGCGGGCAGCAGCCGCCGCTTCAGCTCTGCCGTCAGGGTCCGATCGTAGAAGCCCGGTACGGTCAGCAGCCGGTCGCGCGGCACGCCGTGCTCCACGGCCAGCCGCACGAACTCCTCTTCGGAGGTATGGAGATCCCCGGCCTGCCAGATCGGCTGCCGGTCGATCTCGGGGATCTCCGGCAGGCCCGCGAAGGAATCGAAGGCGACGTACGTCCAGTCGAAGAGGGCATGGAAGGCGTCGTGCGCGTAGCGGATGGTGCGGGCGCCGTGGCAGCCGAACTCGAAGTAGTAACCTTCGAGGGGACGGTTCTGGTGGCAGAAGACGGCGATGCTCAGAAAGAGCTCGCGGCGGACGCGCTCGCGGAACGGATGGTACACCCGCTCCATCCAGGCCGCGGTGTCCTCCGCCGGCTCCGCCCGCCGATCGCTCATGCAACGGCCCGCTCGCGGGCGCGGACGAGAGGCAGGACCTCCTCGCCGAAAGTGCGCAGCGCCTCGGAATTCGGCCAGCCGGAGAAGATGAACTGCGAGATCCCGATGCGCCGGTAGTCGAAGATGGCTGCCGCGATCTCCTCCGGCGAGCCCACCAGACAGACCGCCGAGGCGCCGCGGCTGCGCACCGCGCCGGTCCACAGGTAAGGGGCCGGCCACTGGGATGCGTCCTCCGCCGCCCCCTCGAAAGCGGCCTGCATGGACACGGAGTCGCTGCCCTTGACGAACACTTCGCGAATCCAGGCCTGATCGCCGCTTGCCACCAGAGCGCAGGCCGCGCGCACCGCTTCCTCGCGGGTTGGCCGGGCGACGATCGACAGCCGGATGCCGACCTCGATGCCCAGAGCCCGCATCGCCTCGACCTCCGGCCGCAGCGCCGCCGGAGATTCGCCCAGCCGCAGCCAGCAGTCGGCGTGCCGGGCGGCGATCTCGCGGGCGAGCGGCGAGCTGCCGCCCAGGTAGATCTCCGGCGCTTGGCGGTCCGGCGCGACGAAAGGCGTGTTGAGCCTCCCTCCCTGGATCCGGTAGTGCTCGCTCTCGAAGCTCACCTCGCCGTCACGGCGCCAGAAAGCGTGGCAGACCGCCAGGAAGTCGTCCGCCCGCCGGTAGCGGTCGTCGTGGGAGAGGAAGTCGCCGTAGGAGCGCTGCTCCGGCTGCGAATGGCCCATCACCACGTTGAGGCTCAGCCGGCCGCCGCTCAAGACCGAGAGGGTGTTGACCTGTTGGACGAAAGCCGTCGGAGAGAGCAGGCCGGGACGGTAGGCCAACATGAAACGGACGCTCCGCGTCGCCGTGCTCAGGGCGGCCACCAACGGGATCGGATCGGGCATGTAGAAGCCGCAGGCCGTCAACAGCGAATCGATGCCGCAGCGTTCGGCGAGGCGGCAGAACGCAAGCTGCGCCTCGAAATCCGGCATCGCCGCCGCCGGCGTTCCGGGCGGCGGAGCGAAGGCCGCTCCAGGCTCCTCGCCACCCAGCGGCAGGCGCCAGTGGAACCTCAGTCCCTCCACGCCCGCAGGTTCCTCCGTGTCCGCCGGAGACGCATTCGCGCTGTTCACCTCGTTCTCGGCCGGCATGCTAAATTAAGGACTCCAAGTCTAACAGGACTCGGAGGACCGTGCCTGGTGGGACCTCTACTGTCGGCGAAACAAATCGAGTCTTACGGCCGGGACGGGGTGCTCTCCCCCATTCCCGTGCTGACGCCGGAGGAGACCGCGCGCTACCGCGCCGCGGTCGAGGACCTGGAGTCGCGGCTCGGCGGCAAGCCCGGCCCGGCGGCCATGACCCAGCCCCAGCTCCACTTCCGTTGGGCCTTCGATCTGGCGACCCACCCGGCGGTGCTGGACTCGATCGAGCAGATCCTGGGGCCGGACATCCTGGTCCACTCGGCGTCCATCTTCAGCAAACATCCGCGGACGGCGGACTTCGTCTCCTGGCACCAGGACGGCTACTACTGGGGGCTCGACGCTCCGCGCCTGGCCTCGGCGTGGATCGCGCTGACCGGCAGCACGCCCGCCAACGGCTGCCTGCGGGTCGTTCCGGGCTCCCATCTCCACGACCGGCTGCCGCACGAAGGCCGTCCCGGGACGGAGAACAACCTGCTGGCGAGCGGCCTCGAGATCGCCGTCGAGGTCGACGAGTCCCAAGCGCGGGACGTGGTGCTGGCGCCGGGGCAGATGTCGCTCCACCACGTCCACATCGTGCACGGCTCGAGCCCCAACCGCTCGGACGGAAAACGCATCGGCTTCGCGGTGCGCTACGTCGCTCCCGAGGTGCGGCAGAGCCTCGATCATCACCAGGTCGTGCTCGCCCGGGGACGCGACATCCACGGCCACTACCCTCTGCTGCTTCGGCCCCCCGGCGACGACGTCGAAAACGGCCTGCGGGCGCAGGCGGAGTTCGGGCGGCAGCGGATCGCCGCCCGGCTGGGACGCTGAAGGAAGGGACCAACCGTGGCCCTGCGATTCCACTGGAGCCTGACCCAGGCCGGCGATCCCTGGCGCAAGGCCCAGCCGACCGCCGCACAGTCCGGAGTGCCCGACATGCCGGCGCAGGTCGAATTCTGCCGCTGCGCCGAACGCAACGGCATCGAGTCGCTGCTGCTGGCCTTCGGCTTCGCCCGTCCGGACCCCCTGGTGCTGGCGAGCTTCTCGGCATGGCCACCGAGTCCATCACGCTGATGGTGGCAGGCCGTTCGGGGGTGTTCTCGCCGCCGGTCTTCGTGCAGCAGATCAACACCGTCTCGGCGCTGACGCGCGGACGCATCTCGATCAACATCGTCGCCGGCCACTCGCCGCAAGAGCACGCCTACTACGGCGACTTCCTCCCCCATGACGAACGCTACCGCCGGACCGAGGAGTTCCTGGACATCTGCGCCGCCCTGTGGCGGCGCGAGACCGAGGTGAGCTACGAGGGCGCCTACTACCGGATCGAAGGCGGCCGGCTGGGGACACCGTTCGTCTCGGACAACGGCGCGACCGCGCCGGAGATCTTCCTCGGCGGCAACTCGCCGCAGGCGGAGGAGTTGGCGATCAAGCACGCCGACTGCCTGCTGCGCTACCCCGAGACGCCCGAGCGGCTGCGCCCGGTGGCGGAGCGGCTGGCCGCAGGAGGAACGGAGCTGGGGCTGCGGGTGGCGCTCATCGCCCGGCCCACCGCAGAGGAGGCGCGGGCGGCGGCGGCGGCGTTGCGCGACGTGGCGGCGGAAAAGGCCCAGGGGAGCCGGCGGGATTTCGTGAGCCGGACCGATTCCGTGGCCTTCCGCTCCACCCTGGCACTGGCGGAGGACGAGGGCTCCGAATGGCTCACCCCGTATCTGTGGACCGGGCTCGTCCCCTACTTCGGGGAGGTCTGCCTGGTGGGCTCGGCCGACGGCATCGCCGCGGCCCTGCTCGAGTATCGCGACGCCGGCGTCCGCCAGTTTCTCTTCTCCGGATGGCCCGACCAGGACGAGATGGAGCTTTTCGGCCGCGAGATCCTGCCGCGGGTACGCGCAGCCGAAGCCTGAAGCAGTCCTCAGCGTTCCGGCGGCTCCTCCAAGGCGAATCCGTCGACGCAGGCCAGCCAGCGCCCGGCGGTCGTCCGCTGCGGGTCGACATGATGCATGCGGGCGCCATTCCAGCCGGCCTGGCCCGAGGGACCCAGGACGGGGCTCGCCGCCACTTCCAGCTCGCGGTAGCTCCGGATCGTCAGCTCCGTGATCTCGAACGCCCGGACCGCCGTGCCGTAGGCGGGGACGCAATCCTGCGCCCAGCGCAGGACGCCGCCGTTCCAAGGCACCACCCGGCCCGCGGGCCGGGCGGCGCGGGGATCGCCCGCGACGACCGGGCTTGCGGCGTGCTCGCGCCAGGGGCCGGGCAGGCGTTCGGCGTGAAAGAGGCTCAGGACGTCGTGCTCCTCCGGGGCCGGGCAGGCGAGCATCCACCAGCGGCCCGCGAAGCGGAAGGGGGAGGGATCGGCGAAGCGGCCTTCGATCAGCGGTCCGACGCAGGACCAGCGGTCCGGGAAGGCATCCGCCCGATACAGCCGCACCTCGCCGGCCTCCAGCGTCTCCGGGACCATGTAGTGGGCGCCACGCCACCGGAATACACAGGGATACGAGAGGTGAAACGGCTCGCGCAGCACGATGCCGCGATAGGTCCACCGGTGGCCGTCGCGGCTGACCGCCAGACCGACCTCACCGACGTAGGTGCCGGCGCGCAGGACCTCGAAGAAGAGATGCCAGATCCCGTTCTCCCGGATCATGAACGGATCGGCGACGAAATGGGCCGGCGCGTCCGCGACGTCGGCTCGCGACAGGACGGGGTTGCGGACACCGCAAAGGGGGGAAAGCCGCAAGGGAGAATCCCCGGCATAGATCCCGATCGACCACATCGCCGGCTCTCCCGTGCCCGCCGCCTCAGGCCGCGGCGCGCTCTCGCGCTTCCCAATAGATGTCCGTGAACATCGCGGTGAGAGCCCCGGGGTTCCAGTACCGTTCCATGTAGGACCGCGCCTCCCGCCGCTTGGCCGCGCGGTACGCCCCGTCCGCCACCAGCTTCGCCAGCTCGCGGCCCAGGGTGTCCGGCGTGGCGACCACCCACGGGTGCTCGCGGGTCCCCGTCACCCGCTCGAGGGCATCGAGCGTCTGGCCATCCAGCCCGGCCACGGTGGCGAGCCCCTGGGACAGGGATTCGAGGGAGCACATGTGGTAACTGCCGGTGACCACCTCGTCGATGGCGACGTCGCAGGGCCGCCGGACCTCCATGGCCTGCCGCCAGGGCGCATCGGTCAGGAAACGATGCCGGAAGCCGCCGCGGAGCAGCCGCAGGGTCTCGGAGCAGCCCTTGCTGTACCAGCCGTTCTCGTGGCAGTCGGGAGGGGTGAAGGCCACGATGGGAGGCTCGTTGTCGATCCACAGCGGCCGGTGGAGCGGATCGTCGATCGGCACGGCGTTGGGCACCGGCCGGCACTCTGGATAGAACCGGACGTGGTACTGGGCGACGACGAGCTTGAGCAGCGAAGGCTCGCGCAGGGCCTCCTCGACCACCCGCTCCGGGTGCGAATGGAACTGAATGACGGAGGGCTTGCCGCGGACCAGGCCCCAGGCCCAGGGATACTGCTCGAACAGGTAGTTGTCCTGCCAGCGGTTGTGGTAGTGGACGACGTCGGCCTCGGCCAGCAGGCGCTCGATCAGCTCGGGATCGTCCTCGATGAGGACGTCGTGGGGATAGACCCTGCGCTCCCCCTGGCGGTTGCTGACGCTGAGCAGGCGGGCGTCGATTCCTCCCAGCCGCTGCACCTGGACGAGCCGGTAGGGGGCGCCCGAGAGCGGGCCGCCCGAGAGATGGATGACCTTCATCACGGTTTGTAGAACGAGGCGTCGAACGGCTCGCCCAGCACGGCGCGGCCGATCGTCGCCAGGACCTGATCGTCGTTGTCGTGCCGGAGGTAGAACGACAGGTCGCGCAGGATGCGCTCGATCGGGCTCGGGCGGATGAGCGAGCGGGCGCCGCAGGCGCGGATCGCGTGCTGGACCGTCTCCTCTGCCAGGTGCTCCACGAGGTGCCGCGCCCGGCTGCCGGCGATCTGCGCCTCCGGCCGGCTGCCGGTGTCCCACAGCCGCGCCACGTGCCGCAGCCACAGGTGAGCCGTCTCGACGTGGATCGACATGCGGGCCACCCGCTGCTGCACGTAGGGATCGCCGGTCTTGCCCTGGGTGGTCAGGTACTGCAGGGCATGGTCGTAGGCGGCCTCGGCGGCGCCGAGGAAGCTCGCCGCGTAATGCGGGGCGAAGGCCGTCTGGAAATTGTCGGCCAGGTACTGCCCCGGCCCGCCGATCAGATTGGCGTCGGGAATGAAAGTCCGCCGGAAGCGGACCAGATGCGAGACCGTGGCCCGCATGCCGATGGGATCCCACCACGAGCCGTCGACCTCGACGGAAGGGTCGGAGAGGTCGCAGGCCAGCATCAGCAGGGTCGCGGGCGAGCTGGTGTGCCGGGCCCCGCCGGGTCCGGCGGCATTGACCAGCAGGATGGCCCAGTCCGCCCCGCCGGCGCTGGTTGCGAACACCTTGGAGCCGTCCACCACCCAGCCGCCTTCGGCCGCCGTCAGGGTGGTGCCGAAACGGACCGGCTCGCCCGGTGCGCGGGCCTGCGGCTCGCCGCTCCAGACGACCCACTTGTCGCCCCTCTCGACCACTCCGGGGAACCAGCGCCGCTTCTGCTCGCCGCTGGCCAGGGCATCGAGCAGCATGAGCGAATTGGCGTGCCCCTCCCAGCAGCGGGCCAGGGAGAGGTCGGCCTTGGCGAGCTGCTTGGTCATCATCCACAGGGTATAGGCGTCGCCTCGCAGCGGACCCAGGCCGAGGCCGCCGTTCTCTTCCGGCACGGTGGGAGCGTTGAGGCCCGCCGCGAAGAGGTCCGCGAAGTCCTCGGCCGGGAAGACGGCGGCGCGGTCGTATTCGGCGGCGCGGGGCGCGAACCGCTCCCGCGCCAGGGCGGCGGTCCGTTCGATCAGGGCCTGCTTGTCGAGGGCGAGATCGAGCTGCATGCGCCGCTCTCAGGGGAGGTAGAAGTGATCGCGGGCGAAGTAGGCCGACCGGCCGCTGCCGTCCCTGCCGTCCCCGCCGTCGTGGCCGTCGTGGCCGTCGTGGCCGTCGTGGAACGTCGAGTAGGCGTCCACCACGAGGAGGCGCTTGTTGAGGTAGCAGGCCAGCATCACCTTCATCGCCCCGAGGCGGTAGAAGGCGTTGAAGGCCACCGCGGTGTCGAGCCCCACGCCGTCGGTGAACGGGAAGGCCGGCGCCTCCCCCCAGTCAACCGGCGCCGGCGAACCGGCGCCGAAGGCCCGCACGGTCAGGCCGCCCACCCTCGCCGCGAGGACGACCCGCGCCACACCGCGGCTCGCGGCGTCGAAGTTCACCCACGTCCCAACCAGGGGCGAGAGGTCGACGGCCGTCCCCGCCCGCCGCGGGCCGAGGTCCGCCAGGTCCCTCGCCCGGGAGGATCGCAACGGCCCCACGGCGGTTCTACCGGTGGAAGAACTCACGGCTGAAGTAGTTGGACCGGCCGCTCCCGTCCTTGAAGACGTTGAACGTGTCGAGGACGAGGATGCCGCTCTTGGTGTAGGCGGCCAGAACCGTCTCGACGAACCCGAAGTCATAGACGGCACTGAAGGCCATCCCGTCGCGCGAGCCGACGCTCGCGGCGTACGGCACGGCGGCGGCGGGACCCCAGTCCTGCTCGGGCGAGCCCGCGCCGAAGGCGTGGACGGTGAAAGCGTCGGGCGTCCCCGCGAGCACCATGCGGACGATGCCGCCCGTATTCTTGTCGGTGTTGTGCCAGGCTCCGAGCAGCGCCGAAAGATCAGCGATCCCCCCCGGCGCCGCACCGTCGGCCAGCCGCTCCTCGGCCCGCATGTACGTCAAGGTCTCCACGATCGGTCTCCCCCAGAGGTTCGGTCTGGCATCAGATGCTAACACGAGCGGGGTTTCCCATATCACAGATGCTAAGATAGAGCGCAATCAGCAAGGTCTAGGGTTCATGAGGCAAGGCGATGGAAGGTCGACGGCGACACGCATCCACCCGCGGGCTTTCCAAGGAAGAGATTCAACGCTACCGCCGGAACGGAATCGTCTTTCCGATCTCGACGCTGACCCGCAGCGAAGTGGCGGCCTACCGCTCCGAGTTCGAGGCGCTCACCCCGCACCTGGGGGAGGAGGCGAAATACATCTCCCTCCCCCACCTCCACTTTCGGTGGGCGTACGACCTTGCGACCCATCCGGCGCTGCTTGCGGCCGTGGCTTCTCTCCTGGGGCCCGACCTGCTGATCCACGGCTCGATGGTGCTCACCAAGCTCCCCCGCCATCCCGGGCTCGTCCGCTGGCATCAGGACGGCCAGTCCGGGTTCAACGCCGCTCCCAACACATCGGCGTGGATCGCCCTGAGCGACAGCACGTCCGAAAACGGCTGCATGCGTGTGGTGCCGGGATCGCACCTCCGGCAGCGGTTGCCCCACGTCGCCTCGCGGCACGAGCACAGTCTCCTGGCAAACGGCCGGGAGATCGCCGTCGAGGTCGACGAGGCGGAGGCTGTGGACGTCGTCCTTCAGGCAGGCGAGATGTCGCTCCATCATTGTGACATCGTCCATGGCTCCAAAGGCAACCCCACCTCCACCTGGCGCATCGGCTTCATCGTGCGCTTCGTGACACCTGAGCTCCCCCGCCAGCCGCGGCCAGGTGATGCGCGTCCGCGGCGGCGCCGACTGCAGTCATCTCGATCTCGTCCTGAGACCGCCGGCGGGTTGAAAGCGGGCATCGTCCGAGAGGTGTGCGACCTTCATCGCGAATGCGGCGCGGCGGCGATGACGGCGCGGGCCTGCTCGGCCGGCATCCCCCGTCCGGTCATCATCCGGAACTGCCGGCCGGCCTCGACGAGCAGCACCTCGCGGCCGTCGATCGTCCTGCAGCCGCGGGCGGCCGCCGCCGTCATCAGCGGCGTGGACCCCGGCCCGTAGACCAGCTCGACGACGGTCGTGCCCTCCTCCAGGCCCGAGACCGGAAACGGCGGCTCCTCCACCAACGGCGTGGCGTGGACCACCAGCGAGAACGGCCGCGGATCGAACCCGGCCAGCGGCGCCACCGGGAGGCCGAGGAGGTGGGAGGCGAACCGCCCGCGCTCCGCTCCCCGGTTGACCAGGGTCACCCGCGCGCCGGCCCGCTGCAGCCCGAGAGCGGCGGCGCGGCCGGCCCCGCCGCAGCCCACCACCGCCGCCTGGAGGCCGGCGACCTCGACGCCGCGCGACTCGAGCGCCACGAGAACGCCGTCCGCGTCGGCGGTGTCGGCGCGCCACGAGTCGCCGGCCCGCAGCAGCGTGTTGGCCGCGCCGGCCTGGCGGGCCAGCGCCGTGGCTTCCACCGCCGCGGCGAGCGCCGTCTCCTTGTAGGGAGCGTTGACGGTGAGCCCGCGCAACGGACAGCCCAGGTCCGCGAGGGCGCCATTCGCGAGCTTCGCCCCAGAACCCGCCGAAGTTTCGCGCCGGGAAAGGCACGTACAACGCCGGCATGCCGAGCGCCCGATAGGCGGCGTTGTGCAGCCGCGGCGACAGCGACCGGGTGGCCGCCGGGCCCACGATGCCGTACAGCTCCTCGACCGGCGGCAGGGCGGGCAGCCCATAGTCGGCGAGGAGCCGGGCAACCGTGGGCTCGCCCTCCTCCTCTCCCACCGCCGCAAACACGTGCGGCGCTCCCAGGCGAGGGGCGAGCAGACGGCTCCACCAGCCCGCCAATCCCGAGGCGAACGCCGTCAGGTCGGCGCGCCCGGCCTCGCGCAGCAGCCGCAGCGGCGCCAGCGCGTCCGCCGCTTCCACCGCCGCCGGCACCAGCCGGATCAGGCGGGCCGCGACGTCGGAGAAAACGCTCCAGCGGGCGCGCAGACCGGTGAGATCGGTCGCCGGTCCGTGCCGGGACCCATGCCGGGACCCATGCCAGGAAAGGACGCGGCGTTCCGCCGGCACCCCGGCCAGGACCTCGGGATGGAGATCGCCGGCCTCGAGGTCGACCAGATCCCAGCGCCGCGCCGCCGCCAGCAGGCGCGCCCGCCGCTCGGCGACTCCGCCCTCGTAGGTTCCGCCTTCGGCGCGGCTGCGCAGGCTGTAGAGGAGCTCGCCGCGGAAGCGGCCGCGCAGCCAGTCCGGGTCCAGCTCTCCGGCCCGGCCGGCACGATCGGCGCGGACCTCCAGCACGCGGACCGCCGCCGGCAGCGACGCGATCTCCTCGCCCGCGGCCGAAGGCGGCGACGTCAGGACCGCGACGAGAGCGGCTTCGCGCATTAGAATCGCCTCCGGATCCCGACGGTATTTTCGACATGGAAGACGATTTCCTGGCGATCATCACGGCGCGGCACTGCAAGCGGGCGTTCCTCGACCGTCCGGTGCCGCGCGAGACTCTCGAGGAGGTGCTGCGCGCCGCGGCCCACGCTCCCTCCACGCGCAACGGCGAGCCGTGGGCGGTGGCGGTGCTGACGGGCGAGGCCAAGGCGGACCTGGCGCGCCGCCTGTGCGACCTGTTCGACCGCGACGTGCCGATGAAGATGGACTACGAGAGCCGGCCGGCCGAGCTGCCGCCGTCCCACCACGACAGGGCGAAGGCGGCGTCCGCCGGCGTCCACGCCGCCAAGGGGATCGCCCAGGACGACAAGGCCGGCCGGCGCCGTCACCTGCGCGACAACCTGCGCTTCTACGGCGCGCCGGTGGCGATGATCTTCCACCTTCCCGCCAACTCCACGGCCGGCACCTTCCTGGAGATGGGTTTCTTCACGCAGAACGTCATGCTGGGGCTGGTGGCGCGCGGCCTCGGGTGCTGTCCACAGGCGAGCGTCACCGGCTACAGCGACGCCATCCGCGAGCACCTGGGCTTCGGCCCGGACCGGCTCATCGTCTGCGGCATGTCCGTCGGCTGGGTGGACGAGGCCGCGCCGGTCAACCGCTTCATCCCCGAGCGCGCCCCCCTCGCCGAGTACGCGCAGTGGTTCGAGTGACACGTCAGGCCCCCCATCCTCCGCGGCCACGACAACCAACAGCCCGACCCCATCAGTGCTCAAGGCGCCAGGGAGACGATCTCTCTGACCACGAAAGACTGTGAAGCAGGAAGTTTATAGCTTTCTCCACGGCTTTTCCAGATCTCGCGCGTTCACCGAATCGTCAGCCCACTTCCCAGGCTTTCCCGGCTGGGCCTGCGCAGCGACTGAGCATTCGTGGCCGTCAGGGGGCTTGACCTTGAGGCCGCATCAATGTATTAGAACTTGCGCATGCGTGGAGACATTCTTGTGGTGGAGGACCACGCCTTCAGTCTGCTCCTCGTCCGCCTCCTGCTGGAAAGGGCGGGCTATCGAGTTCATTCTGCCGGCACGGCCGAAGAGGCCCTCGAGATCGCCGTGCGGCAGCTTCCCGACCTGATCCTGATGGATCTGGGCCTCCCCGGGATGGATGGACTGGAGGCGGTGCGCATCCTCAAGGCGGATCCGAGGACGAGAGGGATCTGCGTCGTCGCCCTGTCGGCGCGCGCGATGAAGGGCGATGCCGAACGGGCGCTCGCCGAGGGCTGCGACGGCTACCTGACCAAACCGATCGACACGCGGACGTTCCCTCAGCATGTCGCCAGGTTCCTGGAGAGCGCCCGCCGGCGGCGCGAGGATGCAGAGCTCGACAGCAGGTGATGCCGGCGCGGCCCCCGCCACGCTTGTCGGCTGCCATCGGACCGGCGCGCGAGATCTCGGTCTCCACCGCGCGTGCCTTCAGCCCGAGGTCGCGCGCATTCGTTCCGAGATCGGGCGCATTGCGACCGGCGTCCCACGCATTCCGCCCGAGATCCCGAGCCTTGGGACCCGCTTCCCGACCATTGGGACCGCAATCGGGGAGGCGCGTTGGTTCCCAGGCAAGGGGCGAACCTCGATGAGGCTCCGGTCCTCGGCGGCGCGGCAATCCTGGCCCAGGAGCCACAGTACCGGCCCGCGTTCCGCGATCGCTCGCCGTGCCCCCCTCTTCCTGACGGCGAGCTACAGCATGTGGCGGACGCTCTACGATGGCTGCGTCCATGGGACCCCTCCTTTCCGATCACAAGAAGGCTCTCTGGGGAAGTCATATCCGCTCAGTGACATTTACATTGCTTTCGCTACTCGACTTCTCGGGCGTTGCTTCTTCAATCTTATCTCTCGTTGGCCTTCCACTCTGGCCAGGACGCCCCCCTCCTGGCTCCTCATCGGCATTCTCCTCCTCGTCTTTTCGCCCGTCTGTCTTCATTTCGGATACACCGAATAAGGTATGTGAAATCAGGCGGAGGCGTAAGCCAAAATCCTCGGCTCCGAAACCGGCCAAGACGGCAAGGCCTAGCCACCAGAGATTCGCCTCTGATGTGGGACCTTCCGGCGTGTAGAGATCGGATTTGGTCAGCACTACGACCAAGACACCGACCAAAAATCCGAGCAAGGGACGCAAAGCATACCACGGCCACCACCGCTTGAAGTCGAGTCTATTTTTCACACAGGCGACTCCGATGAAGTTGGAGACCGACCGTAGCTGGACACCAACCACGCCACCTATCCCGCCCAGCAGGAGCAGGAATAAGATGCTGGTCTCGGTTTGCTGGTTCGAAAGGAAAGTCAGCCGGTCGATGGCTTGGCGGTAGGATCTTACGGCCACTGCTGAAACAGGAGCAGAGGTCCTTCTCGCTCCGGTTTCGGCTGAGGGAGGCTGGGCTTCCAGGAGGGTCAGCAGCGCGTCCTTAGTCTTACTATCGATCGGGCCCCTATGAATCAAGCGTTGCTTCTTGTCATCGAGCCACAGAGAGACTGGTCCCTCCGCCTTCAAGACGATGCCACTCGGCGCTGTCCAGGGTACCCAGACTTCTCTACGCAGCGGCTCCTCGACCCGTTCCAGCACCCACGCGCCGATGCCAAGGCCGAGAGCGGTGATCAGGATCAAGCCACAGACGAGAAAAATTTTTTGCCGAAAAGTGGCAGGCTGGAAATCATCTTTCATCAGGACCTCCTCTGATGCTCAATGTTACCACTCCTCAGCCTTTCCAAGGCCAAGGCGAACCCGGGAAAGACGCTTACCAAGGGTGCTCTAGAGAGCCCGGTGGGCAACGGCTGATCGGCATACTTTGCCACACGAAGCGTCCGAAAGACGGCATAGTAGTAGACCTGCTTCCATTGCATCTCGGTCAGCGGCACTGGCCAGGAACGTACGATCGAGTGAAAAAACTCGTGCTCACCATAACGGGCGTAGCATGAACCGAGGGTGAGCAGAGGGTTGCCGGCAAGCACGCTTTCAAAATCGATCACCCCTTGAAAGTTCCCATCGCTGTCGACGATGATGTTCTCTAAGCTGATATCCACCCAAACTGATGCATTGGCTTCGCTCCCGACGTAACTATCCACCTGCCCTTCCAGTTCATATAGAGCCCTGTCGAGCTTCTCCTCAATAAGGCCGTTCGCCCGCACCGCCAGGACACCTTCGAGGAAGGAGCGGTGTGCGAAGGCGCGCCAGGAGGAATCCGTGGCTCTCCAAGCGTCCGCCAGCTCGCCCGCTCCCTCGAATCGCACCTGCGTGAGCGTGGAGAGCGTCGAGGCCAGTCGGTGACCAAGTTCTCGTTGGGCGGAATTAGAGAGTACAGCGAAACGTTCGCCGAGAGAGATACCTTCAATCTTTTTGTAGATCATGTACTCGAGCTCCGCTCGAGGGCCGGCCCGAGAATCAGCTACAATCTCGGGAACTTTGATCCCGTGCCCTGCAAACCGACGGCAGAGATCCGGTTCGTAGTGGACTACTTGAGACCGAGTTGGTGGATAGAATCGGACCACGTAAACCTCTCCAAGTGCCGACCACACGGTGAACTTGTGGGTCATTACTCCGAGAAGAATTTCCTCGGTTCGGAGTACCGGTCCTGCCGTTACTTCCGCCACTATTCGTGCAGCGGAGTGGGGAAGATTGGGGGGCTGATTACTCATCGAGATGCCGAAGAGGAGAGAGATAACCTGGAGTTGGTCTAAAAAATGCAACCTCGAACGCCTTTGCCCGGTGCTCCAGCTCGCGGTGCTCAAGGAGCCAGCTCAGTGTAATGGGCTCGATCGTGAGGCTGAGCTTCGACGCATAGTGAAGGAGCCGAAACCAGAGCACGGTGCGGCGGGTCAGCGCTTGGCCGAGGGCGATCGGCTCCTCGGCAAAGTCGAAGCGGACCGCTCGAAGAACACGGCGTAGCAGATCGCGCTGGCCATTCTGCGGGTCAAAAAATGCTCCTGTCCGGAGGTCTACCGCGACCGCGTTACCAGTGAAATCGAACTGGTTGAGAACGTCGATGATGTCCTCGCAGGGCCAAAGGCCGTCATCAAACCGTGCGATTGGAACTAGGTCGCAGTGTACTGGACCTTCGACTGGCTGCCAGCGTGGCGAACCGAAGGGAGTTGACCACATCCGGCCATAGCGCTCAAGCATTGTCAGTGCCTCTTCGACCACCTCACCGCCACCGAGAAAAAAGTCGAAGTCGTGTGGAGAATGCTTTCGTCCAAGAATGCTGTCCCGGACGACTCCGCCAGCCAAATAGATCTCCAATTCTGCTAGTGAGGCAATCACTTCAGAGAGCGCCCGGTAACCCGGCCATGCCTCCAGGCTCGCAATTACCGGCTGCACGATTGAGGCTGTATCTAACATGAGCGCCTCTCCCAGTGGACAGGCTTGTTTCTCCCCCCTTCCAGAACATCAGACCCAGTGAAAGCCGACAGGATTCTACCTCCAGATCGGCCGATTCCCGCGGGCCCCAGCAATCATCGGTATCTGGAGATCGCTGAATGGGTCGTACACTCCGAGGCCGAAACCGTGAAAGTGCGAGACGTTCCGGGTGACGACGACCAGGTTGCGCGATTTGGCGATGGCGAGGATCAAGAGATCCCTCAGCTCGACAGTCCGTCGCTGCCGACGCGCCTCCGTCTCCAACATGGCACAGATGGCGGCTGCATCGCGATCGAATGGGAGGACATCGCAGTTGGACGCCAGAAGCTCGGCGAACCAGTCTTCCAGAAATTTGCGCTTCTTGCTTGCCGGTAGGCGCTCGATCCCGGCCGCAATTTCGTAGACTCCCACAGCCGGCAGAGTAATCGACGAGAGACTCGCCAGCCACCGGATGACGTTGGCGTCCGGGTTTGGCTTGATCGTTTCCGAGATGACGTTCGTGTCGAGGAGGAACCTCGTCACGGCCGTCCTGCTCTTCTTCGGCCGAAGGGTTCAGCGGGCACGAGCTCGAGACGCCGCGGCTCGAAGTCGCTGACACCGCCGCCATAGCGCTCCTTCAACGCTTCGATCCGCTTGAGGAAGGATGCCCCACCAGCCTCCGGAAACACCTGCCCTGAGATCAGCCGCTCATAGTCCTCAACCGCCAGCACTACGGCGAGGTCTCTGCCGCGACTGTGAATGATCGCCGGCCCTTTAGCCGCTTCCCGCAGGACCTCCGAGAGCCTGCTCTTCGCTTCGGCAACTCCCCACCGCCTGGTTCTTTGGATCGGAATCTGCGTACCCTTCGTCATGACCATCATAGTCTAGTCGATAGTCATGAGGGGGGCAAGAGCATCATCGAGCCTACGCCCATCTCCTCTTGGCAGCCGGCCGAAATCCACCGGGTTGTGGGCAGCTTGCCGATGGACAAGGTGGAGCGGTCGCCTGCACCAGCGTCACCTGGGCCCACCCTCTTGCGGGCGCCGGTTGATTGTGCTACAAGTAACACCTATGGCTGCGGCAGGGATCCGAGAGCTGAGGCAGCGAGCGAGTGAGCTCATTGGCCGCGTGGCACGAGGCGAGACGATCCAGATCACCGATCGCGGACGCCCGGTGGCGCTGCTCTCGCCGCTGCCGGAGGGAAGCCGGCTCGATCAACTGCGGGCCGCGGGCGAGATCGAACCGGCGACCGGTTCCCTCGAGGATCTTCCGGAGCCACTGGTTCTCTCCGCTGGTGCCGAGCCGCCTTCCAGGGTCCTCGCCCGTCTGCGCAGCCACGAGCGCTGATCGTGGCAATCTACGTCGACTCCTCGGCCATCGTGAAGCTGGCTGTGCGAGAGCCCGAATCCGCCGCGTTGCGCCGCTATCTGCAACGCAAGCGCCCCTTGGTGTCGAGCGCTCTCTCCCGTGCCGAGGTGCTGCGTGCGCTCCTGCCGGCAGGCGAGGAAGCGGTTGCGCGGGGCCGGAGCGTTCTGCGCCGCTTCGATCTGATTCGCCTCAACGACCGGATTCTGAATGCCGCCGGTCTCCTACTACCGACCGGGCTTCGCACGCTGGATGCCATTCATCTCGCCACAGCCCGACAGCTCGGAGATGAAGTCCGGGCTCTCGTCACCTACGACGACAGGATGGCCGAAGCCGCGAGACAGCTCGACTACAGGATCGTCAACCCGGCTTGATCCCCGGCCCGCTGGGGATCACGCTTCCCGAGCCTTTGGGAAAATCCTCCTTAGCCTTCCGGATTTCTCCGCAGCCTTGGGAAATCGCTCCTTAGCCTTCGGAAACTTGCCCTTACCCTTGGGAAATCTCTCCCTAGCCTTCCGGAGGATTTCCCAAGCCTGGGGGGAACTTTCCCAAGCCTGGGGAAAACTCTCCTTAGGCTTGGGAAAACTCTCCTTAGGCTTCGAATATTTTCCCAAGCCTGGGGAGAAACTTCCCAAGGCTTTGAACGGCTCTCCCAAGCCTGGGGGCCGTCTCCCCTAGCCTTGGGAAAATCGCCCTTAGCC
>CAVZUZ010000008.1:0-160615 GCA_963778565.1 Thermoanaerobaculaceae bacterium
TGCCTACAGACCTGCCATTGCGTGGAGAATCGGCCGGCACCAGTCGGGAAGGTCCCCAGCAACCGATGAGCCCCGGAGGGCCGGCCGACGGGTGCGTGAATGGCAGCCCCTAAGTTCCTATAGGCCAGATGCTTGCACGAAGAAAGAACGGCACTCCTCAACTCTCGAAGAGCGGAGCCTGAGTTGATGCCCCGGCCTGGACCAGGCCCGTACTAGTGCCCTATACTCGTGAAGGGGCTAAGCCCGGGTTAGGGCCTCTCGGCTTGACCAAGCTTCACGTCTTCCCGGGGTGTACCGAAGGCTGGCCGCTAGGTTCCGCAGGGTGTGTCGGGATCGCTCCGGTATGCTAGCTTGAGAAGTGGTATAAAATAAGCCGTTTGCATAGGAGGTTCTCTCGCTCCATGGCCACATTCAACCAAGCTGGACCGGTCTCATTCGAAGCTGCACAGGCGATGATCGCGAGCGACGCGGCGTTGCGTGACGCGCTCGACCGTGTCAGCCGACTCGATTTCACGATGCTGAAACGGAAGCTGATCGAGGAGCACGGCTGGACGGCCGAATTCTGTGAGGACGCCGAATCGCTCTACCGCAGGTTTCTGGCTTTGAACGCCCGCTACTCCGATCGGAGAATCTGCCCGACTGGGCCGATCGATACGTTCTGGCATGCCCATATTCTGGATACACGTGCCTACGCTCGTGATTGCGAGCTCGTTTTCGGCAGTTTCCTGCATCACTTCCCTTATTTCGGGATGCGCGGACCCGAGGATCAAGCCGCACTCGAGAAGGCGTTCCGCGAGTCCGTCGAGCTCTTCATCATTCATTTTGGCGTCGATCCGACCGCCGGGGACACCCTGGCGCGGAGCTGCTCTTCCCAGCGATGCCCGTGAAGGATTCCGGCGTCGAGCGCCGGACGTTTTTCAGCGATCCTGCGCTCGACAACGATCTGTCCACCGTCAACGAAACGTTCTGGTCCTCGTTGATTGGGCATATCGAGCGGGACTGCAACGCCCCTCTGGGCGTAATCCTCGATATTGGCTGCCACACGGGTGGCCTTCTTCACCAGCTCAGCCGTCGATTTAATCCGGTCGACCTACTGGGAATCGAGCCGCTCGCTGCGGCTCGCCTGGACGCCTCCCAGCGGCTCGAAGGTGCCGCCGCAACCGTCAGAATTCTGGATGTATCGGAATGGGATCGGATCCCGCCTGGAGGCGTCGATCTCATCACCAGCCACGAAGTCCTGTACCTCGAGCCCGACGTGCGAGGATTCATGGAGCGCATCCGTCGAGCGCTCGCGCCCGGCGGCGCTGCGTACCTGGTGCTCGGCTGTCATACCGAAAATCCCTTATGGCCAACCTGGAAGCGGCCATTGATCGCCGCCGGACATCGTGTCTACGATCACGCGCCTATCGATATCATGAAGGCCGCATCGTCCGCCGGGCTGCTCCCGTCGGTACAGCCGTTGCGGCGTTGGGGATGGATCACCTATGACCCTTTGCGGGCGGAATTTCCGTATCCAGACGTACGGACGATGCTCGATCACCACTATCGGTATAAACTGATTTTTCGCCTGCGGATCGCCGATGATCGGATTGCTTCCTGAGACGACTATCGATCCCGCGCTCAAACGCGAGATCGATGCGCTGGCCGGTACCTTTGTCTCCCTGGAGGACGCGGAGGTCGCGGCGCTGACGACCGATCTGGCCGCCCCGCTCCGCGGTGAACAGCGGTGGACTTCATTCTGTAGCCACGTAATCTCAACAGTCGACCGCCATGGGTACATCGTCGTACGCGGAATTGAGGCGGATGAAGGGCGGTCCCTGCTCATCATCAGCACGGCGCTTGGAGCTGCTTTCGATACCTACAGGCCAGGGCGTATTGTGAAACGCTTCCGCATGTCCCCTTGGACGGATGAGCTTTCGCACACGATCCGGGCTGGCGATTTCCATACGGATGGTAACGTCTCGGCCGTTCCGCCGGCTGCCACCGCGATGCAGTGCGAGCGTGAGGACCCAGGCGCTCCTGATTACGCGGAGCAACGCGTCGCGTACTTGCCGGATCTGCTGGAGCGTCTCGCGTCGGGGGAAGGTGATGACGCCGAGGCCTTCACTTTTCTAACGGAAACCGAAGCTGCCTTGGCTCATGAGCGCTCGCCTGAGATGTGGCGGGGAAGGCTGATTCAGGACGGCACGGTCCGCTATCACCCGCAGAGCCTTCGCGTCGCCAGCCGGCGGCTCGGCGAGCCGTCTTCAAGGCTGGAGCCCATGATCGCCGCGATTCACCGCGCCGCGATCGACGTTTCCCTGCCGTTTCACACTCAGCCGGGAGATACCGTGCTCGTCTCGAACCGAACCGCGCTGCACTACCGCGGCGCCTGTTCGGTGCGATTCATCCGATTCCCGACCGAGTTCGAGTCCCGGTCGCTGTACGTCCTGCACCTGAAAGAGCCGGCCGCATGAGCAAGAATCGCTCAATGGGCTCGCCATCCATCGAAGTCGTTGGAGCCGACGCCAACAACCTCAAGAACGTCGACGTAACCTTCCCGCTGGGACGGATCTCCGTCGTAACCGGCGTGTCCGGCTCGGGCAAAAGCTCGCTGCTGGCCGACACCCTGGCGGCCGAGGGGAGCCGTCGAATGCGGCTTTTCCTCGGAATCTCTCAGCAGGAGCCTCGAGGGCGACGATGTCAGGGCCTTTATCGGAGCCCTTCCTCCCACGATCCTCGTCGGCCAGCGAGGCTTTCGGCCCAACGTGCGCACGACGGTCGGCACTGCGACCGGTTTTCTCTCCGTCCTCCGCAGGCTCTTCGTCCTCGCGTCGGTACCTTATTCCGAACGCGCCAAGGACGATGTACCGCCGCCATCTCCCGATTCGTACGCCTATTGGATCTCGAAACACTATCGTGGACCTTGTGAGGTATGGGCGGCTCCCGTTCGCCAGCAGCGAACGGATGGCGTCGCCGCCGTCAAACGTCTTGCAGCTCACGGCTTCGAACGAATCATCATTCGCAGCGAAACGGATCCTTCCCGTCTGCGCGAAAGCGGCAGGGAAGTCTCGGCGTCTGGATTCAAGGGTCTGAGTCCGAAGGTTCTCCACACGATCGAGGCCTTCGCCGGCGACTTCGAGGTGAGAGGGACTGGCCCTTCCGAGCGCCAGCGGCTGGAGGAGATCCTCGAACGCGCTTTCCCGGCCGCCAATGGAAACGTCGTCGTAACTTTGCCCGCCGCAACCGATCCCGACCTGGCCGGCCCGTTTGGTCCCCGGCTCGATTCGCTGAAGCATTGGGTGCATCCCGGTGATCCCGCGGTGTTCGCTCGCCCCTCGGCGCACCTGCTGTCATTCAATGCGCCGGAGCACGCCGATAGCGGCGCTTGCCCTGCCTGCGGCGGCACCGGCATTGGACGGCGGCTGCTTGAGGACATCCTCATCCCTCACCCGGAACGTTCGATGCATAGAGGTGCGTTCGCCCTCTGGACGGAGAAGAACTACAGGTACCTTCACGTTCAGCACGAGACCATCGAAGGTTTGCGCGGAATGAACGGTTTCTCTCCCGATGTGCCCTGGTCCAAGCTGCCTGCGTCCGCCCGTTCGCTCGTGCTCAACGGAAGCGGCGAAGATCTGGTCTTCGACCGGAACCGCTCGGGGCGGAAGATCGGCACAGGGCGCCCGTTTGCCGGGTTTCGCAAGATCATTCTCGAGAAATCCTCCGCCGGCACGAAGATCGCGGACCAGCTTTCGCCGTTTGTGGAAACCGGCCCCTGCGAAGATTGCGGAGGCACCCGCTGGTCGTTTCAGGCCCGTGCGCTGCGCGTCGGCGGCCATGGAATTGCCCAGATCCTCGGCATGGTGTTCACCGAAGTCGAGGCGCTGGTCGCCGCGCGGGGCGAGCTCGCGCGCACTGTTCCAACCGAAGTGCGGCCGCTCGTCGAAGCGATTCGCCGGCATGCGCACTCCATCGTCTCCGTGGGACTCGATTACCTGACCGGCGACCGCGGCATGCTCGACGTCAGCGAAGGCGAGAGCCGCAGGATTCGCCTCGCCCGGGTGCTCGACGCAGGAGAGAGAGGTCTGTGCCTGTTGCTGGACGAACCGGCGCGCGGGCTCCATGAAGCGGACCTATCACGTTTGGCGCTTTCGCTGGAGCGCCTGCGCGGCGAGCACACCGTCATCCTGAATGAGCATCGTGAGCGCTTATGGGACGCGGCCGATTGGCACGTCGAGGTAGGGCCCGGAGCCGGCGCAGCCGGAGGCGAGATTACGTACGCAGGACCCCGCCATAAACACGCAGCCAATGGTGGCAAGGCGCTACGTTCACCGTTACCCACCACTGCGAAACAACCAAAGATCGCCATCCGTGGGGCCTCGATCCATAACGTTGAGAACGTCGACTGTGAAATCCCGCTCGGCCGGCTGACGTGTATCAGCGGTGTATCCGGCTCGGGGAAATCGAGCTTCGTACGTGGCGTGCTCGCTCCGGCGTTGCTCGAGTCCGTCGGTGGTCCGGCGTCGGATTTTACGCTCCGCCGGGGCCGTTGGCGCTCCATTGCCGGGACCGACCCCATTGATGAAGTCGTCGCGCTCGATCAAGCGATGCCTCCGCCAAACCGGAGAAGCCTTGTCGCCACCTTGGCAGGGGTGTTCGACGATCTTCGCAAAGTTTTCGGATCGTCGCCTGCCGCAAAGCGAGACGGGCTGTCGGCAAGCGATTTCGGCGTCAACGCGGGGCAGGGCCGTTGCCCGATTTGCCTGGGTGTGGGCGAAGTGGCGGACGGCGATCTTTGGTCCGTCTGCCCGGCGTGCGGCGGCTCGCGGTACGGGCAGGCTGCTTTGTCCGTCCGCGTCGCCGGCACCAACGTGCAGGAGCTTCTCGAAACACCGGTCGAGCGCCTGGGCGGATGTGCCGATGCCTTCCACATCCCGCCGCGCCTTGTGGCCGCCATGTGCGACCTGGGGATCGGTTATGTCGCCCTCGGCCGCCGTATCGACACGCTGAGCGGCGGCGAGGTGCAGCGGCTGCGTCTAGCCATGCGCCTTGCTACCGTCTCGTCCGGATCGATGTTCTTCATTCTTGATGAGCCTGCGGTCGGGCTGCATTCGCGTGACGTTGACCGCCTTGCCGCCGCCTTGGAACGCGTTCTGGACGCCGGCCGCAATACCATGGTCATCGTCGAGCACGATCTCAGGTTGATCCGCTCCGCGGACTGGGTGATCGAATTGGGGCCGGGGAGTGGCCCGGACGGCGGCAGAATCGTCTTTGCCGGACCGCCCGAACAGCTCGCCAGAGCCCATACGCCAACTGGGTTGGCACTCGCCGGCAAGCTGCCGGTGCCGAAAATCTCCTCACAACGACAGAAGCCAACCACGAGAAAGCTATCTCTCGCCGAGCAGGTGGCGCGTACCACTGCCCTGATGCGCACGCTCATTAGCGGCGATGCCACGGCCGCGCTCGCGTCCTACGAGGGATTAGCCGAGCCGGTCGTGGTCGTCTCTGAGCGTTTCTGGCTGGAACGCGATCCGTGGGAAGTCTTAGGGCTGGACCAGGAGATTCCGAAGCTGCTCCTCGACGTGCAGCAAACCACGAACGGAGACCCATTCGCCGAGCTGCTCAGGCTATGGCAAAAGGACCGCGACGGTTGGCTCGCCATCCAGCCGTTCCTCACTGACATGCAGGTTTGGGGAGCCGCTTCCCGGCGTCGGTCTTAAAGGCGGTGTCCTCGCGCCTTTCGAGGGAAGGGCTGCACCTTGTCACGACAAGGGGCGATGCCGTCCGCAAGGACTTCGATGTGCGGCAGGTGCGCGCAACGGGAAACCGATTCGTCCCACTCGAAAGCAGCGAGGAGGCGCGCCGCCGGGTGCTCCGCGACGCGTTCGCCATTGGTGCGCGATACGTCGAGCTCCGGGATGGCAGCGGCCAGCTCCGCGCCACGGCTTCCGGCCGTATCCTGGACCTGGACAAGGTCTTGGTAGCACCGATGGTGGCAGTGCCGTCGCATTTTTCACGGCACGAGGCGATAGGGCACTGCCTAATGTGCAAGGGAAGCCGGTCCGTCACCGCGTTAGAAGAATCGTTGGTCATCGGGAATCGCAAGGCGGCTCCCGATAGCGACCGTTTCCTGACGCCCCAGGCCAATGCGGTCATGAAAGGAGTCCGCCGCAATGAGCTGGCTCCGTTTCTTCGACGACTGGCGCGGGAAGCCCTCTGGGATCTTAACAAATCGTTCGAACGGCTCGATCCTGCCGGGCGAAATCTGATCCTGTTCGGCTTCTGGTCTCGCCCCGGTCCCGGCTCGTTCCTGAAGAGCCCGAAGGACAACCCCTCAGAAGTAGCCTCCTGGTTGCGCTGGGACGGTTTGTACCGGCACGTCCTCGACCAAGCGGACCGCAGCCGCGATGCTGAATGGGCGCGCCGCCTTCACGAGAGCGCTCACAGAGTGCGCTGTCTGCGTTGCGAAGGAAGCGGCTTACAACGGTTCGCGAGGTTGCTCCGGGTTAGTGGCGTGCCGTTCGACGAGTGGACGCGCCTCTCCGATCCTGGCCGCAAGCTTGCCTTCCTGCGCGCCATAGAACCTCATACTCCTCGTGAGCGGCGGTCACATCGGCGCCTCCTTCGGTGTCTCGAACCGCTCACCAAGGGAAGCGAAACGATGGTAGACGTTGTTGAGCAAGTGGTGGAATCGTTCACAACGATGAAGACGGCGGAGGCGAGTGAGCTCGATGCCAGCTAATCGTGAATACCGGCTGTTTCGAGAATTCGCCCACCGGTACGACCTCCATACCCCACCGGGCCACTATCAGCACGACCACGCGTTCGTGATTGGCGAGGCTCTGCGCGTCGCCCCGGCGAACTGTCGCCTTTTAGACGTTGGCTGCGGCACCGGCGTCCTTCTCGAAGCCGCGATCGCTGCAGGCATCGACGGTCACGGAATTGATGCCTCGCCGGAAATGGTCGAGGTGGCGCGGCGGCGGCTCGGCAAAGACCGCGTACGCGTCCAACGGATGCAGGAGATCGCGGAGGAGAACGCCGAGGATCTTGTCTGTTTGATCTCTTGTACGTTACACTACTGCCAGACAGTCGTCGAGTTGGATGATGTCATCAGGCGCTGTCGTAATGCGTTGCGGAACAACGGAGAGCTTCTCGTGCAGGTTATGAGCGATGAACGGATGACCGGAGTGATCAACGTCGACCGTGAGCCCGGACCCTCCGGTGAGCCTGATGACACCATCTTCATTCACCGGTTCCGACCTCTCCACAACACCGACCACTGCTCCATTGCCGACTATGTATATGCTAGCCGTGCTTTTCGAGAACTCGTGGCAGAAGAGCACGAACTTTGGTTCACGAATGTGCCGCTCGTCACCAGCGTTTTGCGACGAGCAGGATTTCGGAGTGTTGGTGTAATCAATCCTAACTCTATCTCTCCGTTTATTTTGGGTAGAAATACATGAACGGCGAAAGTTACAAGGAGTCACTATTGGCTGACATGATAAAGGACACGAGCCCGCTCTCTCCTGGAGACCTGTCGGAGCATGAAGTCCGGACAGTCTTCGATATTGAGCACCATCTTCGCGAAGTGCAGGCAAGCAATGCGGAACGGGATACCCGCAGGGTGCGGGGCTACTTCGCCGAGGTAGAAGACCGGTATCCTCGAGTTCTTCTTTTGGACGGAAGCCGCGGAACTGGTAAGACGTCCTTATTGCTGACGCTGGCTCGACGCTGGAATTCGACATCAGAAGATCACAGGAAAAATTTTGATGCGGCGTTTAAGGAACGTGTCGACGCCTTGGCCGATCCGGCCTATGTCGCCTCAAATGCTGATCGCCCATCATTTGTTCGCGTTCTACGTATTCTTGACTTCGATCCTCTGCCGCCTGAAATGCCGCTCGCCGCAGGACTAATTCAAGCTTGGCGTCCGCTTATTGCAGAATACGAGCGCATTGCATTGAGGTTAGCCGATTACGGCGATTCGGAGGAAGAATCTCTCACTGATAGATGGCTCAGATTATTTCGAGTTGCCGCAATCGGCTGGACACCTATTCCTCGCGGAACTGGGCTTGTCGAACAGGTGCTCGACCGCGAGGAGCAGATTGGCGATTGGCAAGCACTCTCCGAGCAATGGCGTGATTTTGTTGAGCACGTCCTCCTGTTCGGCGAAAATCACCGTCATGAGTGCAAGGTTCCGCAGAATCCTGTGTTCGTGGTGATGATCGATGATGTGGATTTGCAGGTAGAAAGGGTCAGCGAGCTTCTGCCAGCCCTTAGGATGCTCTACCATCCTGCCGTCGTCTTCATCGTGGCCGGGGATCACGCACATCTGGTTGATATGCTGAAGCTCGACTTCTTCGGGAGGCAGGCTAAGATCGCAACTTATCGAGGGGGCGGAGCTTCTGTCCTCTCTGCTGCGGAGGATGATCCTTGGTGCAGTGAACTCGCAGAGGCCTCTTTCCAGAAAGTGTTTGCGGCACGGTTTCGGTATCGCCTTCGTGCGCTTACATTTTCGGAGTTCCTAGAGTTCCCGCGAGGTCCACGCACGTTCCGTGTGATCCTGAACGGGCTAGGTCCCCCAACTCAGTTGGACGAGCCTTTTCCGCCCTTGCATTCAGATCTCGCGCTAGGCGACTACCTCGCACATTATGCAAATCTGATCGAGAAACTCAGTCCTGAGCTTCCCACCGCCACCACCTACAGGACCGCTCAGCAGCTTGCAGACCAGGCACTCTCAATTCCGGATGGTGGTAGGGCAGCTAGGATCGTCCTCCGTCGAATTTTATACCCTCGTGCTGTGGTTCGCCTAGAGGAGGCACTCGAGCAACCGATCGATGAAACGACGATCGAATACCGCCCCGTGGGAGAACTTGCTGCGGCTTTCGCTCCGCAGCTGGTCGAGAACATCATCCCACGCCGGCAGCAGATCGTTCTTAGTGCAAAACCCGCCTTCGTCTTCAGAGCCGACGACGATGGCGGCGCAAAAGGTTCCCGTGCCTCGGGAGCGCTGAATGTCTCTGTGCTACCTATGCTTGTTGCTGTTTCACTCAGGGATGCTCATCGAAACGTCGATGCACCGGGACTTCGGTGGGAAGCTCGCCTATCCTTTGCAAGAACGCGATGGATAATACAAGATTATGAGGCGTCGTTCCGATGGCACTTACACGTCCTTCCAATACCGTTACAGATGTTTGAGTGGACAAAGACATGGGGCGAGTTTATCAGAAGTCTGTCGTCGGAGACCACGACACTTCGGGACCGTATTGCATATGGGTGGATTTACCACCAACTCCTTTGGCTTAAAAAAGAAGCTCCAGAAGCTGCGAAGCCTAGTGAGGCCCAGCTTGAGGGCCCTGTTGCAGACGAAACCTGGAATCGACTTCTTGCGAATAGTCCTCCTGCAGATACCGACCTGAAGCTTGGTAAGAATCGATGGTTGCGGCGGACCCTGCCCCTACTCGCCCGTCCCGAGATCGGCTTTACGCCTGAAGTACAAAGCAGATTACTCTCGAAGACCAAGGAGTACGCGTCAGTCGGTGAGCTGGTTGCGGAGCGCCGCCGACTGGTTAGGGATGCTTTTGATGCAGCCGCGGTCGGTCAAGGGAAGCGCCTAGCTGAGGGCATGGAAGAGGAAGATCTGCGGGTCGATGAGGTTCTACGCGTTATCGACACCGCTTATCCTAAGGCACCTTTCCATGCGTTCATTGCTGGCGCGGAGAATCTGAACCTTTTTGAGGGCCGCTGATTCGTGATTGATCTGGACGCCCTACGCGATCGTCTTATTGCCGATGCTGTTGCTGCGCCGGTACGCAATCCTGCGTTTTTCTGCAGGGCCGCCACGACAGCGACTTCCGCCGACCTTGATCGTCATACGAGATCGCGTGCCGAGGTGTACCAGGATGACCTGTCCGTAACTGCTGTGGATACTGAAAATACGGTCAGGGCAGCAACAGATTTATGGAAGACATATTGTGACGACCGCTCTGGTTCATTTCGAATGATAGGATTCATCAGCAAGGCGGCACGAGAGCTGCTTCAGTCAGACGGTCGCGAGATGGTGTTGCGAGTCTGGCGCGACGATCCAGGTCGCGAGATTCTTCGATGGCGTTTTCTCTCCCTAATGCTGCCATCTGCCATTTTGATCGCGGCCGCGACCCCCGATAATATTGCACCACCAGAATCGGTCCGCCTACTCAATCGAAGCATCGCCCCTGCCGGTGAGGTTGCGCACCTTCATCTGCATCATGCCGCACTCATTCCATTTGAGGATCTTTGGGCAGCCCTCGTAGGCAAAGCACTCGTCACGCCGAGTACGCTCGTGTCTAGCTTGATCAATCTAAAAGCGCGTTGCCCTGGCCTCCATCAAGGAAAGTGTCCGGTGGATCCACCCAATAGAACACAGCGTTCTGTTCAAGGGGCTAGGCATATGTCTGAATGGGCAGATTTGCTTCGGCAGGCGCTCATCGCCCGCCGCGTTCTAGACTGGCACAGCTGGCATGGTGGAACACCATTGCAGCAGTGTAAATGTTGTAACGCTGAGGCGTGGCAGAACGCCCTTAGATTCTTCCTGCAGGGACGCACAAAACCATTCGCGTTATCGGCGACGCCCTACCCGTGGCCTAATGAGCTTTTGCTCCGTACGAGACGTTACCGGTCATATTCACATAGACTCCGCCCAGATCACGTGAACGATCCAGTAATTGGCGAAGCTGCAGCTGAGCGTGCTATGCTGACGCGCGCTTTTTCATATCTACAACCAGATGCTGCAAGCCCCGACGATCTCTACGAGATTCTGTTTCTTCAATATCTGCGGGTAAAAACAGCAGTATTCCGCATGTTGGTTGACTCTCCGGGCAGGCACGGGCTCGATGGATTTATGGAACACTTTAGTCAAATTAAGATATACGCACGGCATGCTGAGGAGCGAAGGCCAAGGGAGCTGCATCAGCCTCCACTTCAAGTTGCGGCGATTGAGTATCGTGTGGCGCCCGATGCTTGGCTCAAGATTTGGCGCTGGGATGAGCCTAGTAGATTTCCTCTGAAGAAACGACGGCGTGACTCAGCGGAAGTTGCGTGGCTCGTACATTTTAAGCGGAAACGGACGGATGGAAGGTTACCGACGTTTGGCGATTCGGTTCGCGATCTGGAGTGTGACGGTCAACAGATCGCCCGGGCCATCGCGGCAAATCCGGCTACCCTCCAGATCCTGCGGGGCATTGATCTCGCAGGCGCGGAGCGAGATCAGCCGCTCTGGGTTTCGGCTCAGACACTGAGGCGAGTGCGTCAACTTTCGCGAGTAGTTGCCGGCCGGCGAGTTAATCCGGCGCTAGAACCGCTTCGTATGACCCTCCATGTAGGTGAAGATTTTGCGTATCCAACCTCTGGCTTACGCGCCATAGCCGAACCCTTTCACTGGAGGCTGCTTGAGCGCGGTGATCGACTGGCTCACGCCATTGCCCTCACAATTGATCCGGAAAAGTGGATGCACCGAAGGACTAGCAAGGACGTTACCGTCATGCGTCTTGAGCGCCTACTCGACCTTGGATTTCTTGCCGCCTACGCCCCAAATCGAAATGCTGCGGCCGAGGAATGGTTGCTCCAAAGAATAGTTGAGATCGTCTCGGGTGTATGGCCGGGAGATGCTTCTATCCAACATCTTGTGAGAGATGTGGAGGGATTCTGGACACTTTTGGGCACGGAGGTTCCTCGTTCGCTTATGCGGTTGCGGAGTCCCGATGATTTTCCAGATCGGCCAAAACGGTGGCTGTATGCTTATCTGTGGAACCGCAGAACACAGGAACGCGCACAGGAAAAGTTGGTAATCAGAATCTCTGACCTCGAGGAAGAGCTGAATCTTATTACTATGGCGCGTGAGCGCATAGTTCGCGATCTTGCTAGATGGCAAATTTGTATCGAGACAAATCCATCCTCAAACTTGGTGATCGGCAGTCTTGACTCGATCGCGGCTCAGGAGTTTCTACATCGCCGCCCAACAGGCGTAGCGGAGGACGGCCGCGATACGCTTACATGGACGATCAGTGCTGACGATCCGATTACTTTCTCAACGACACTGGCGGACGAATACGCATATGCTTGGGCGGGGATGGTGTTGCGGAAGCATGAATCATTCGACCCTGCTTATGCGAGGGCTCTCCTCGATGAAGCTGCAGCGACATCGATGCGTATGCGTTTTACTATTGCGCAGGGCACTCTTGAGTCTAGGGGCGACGTAATGTATCGGGAGGGGCGGAGACGCATATCGTGATTGACCAGATGGAGACGAATCTGCATCACGACGGATACTCCGTTGGGCGTGTACCTCTAGGCGGTGAGGAAGCTGTACGGTTTGTGCTCGACGTGGCTCGCTCCCTAGGTGTGCTGTTCGTGCCGAAGGGCTGTGGTCCCGACGAACCCGTCATCCGCACCTCTCCGACACGAACGCGCCGAGCAGCGCCGTTCGACCGGCCAGAGGCGATCGGATGGCATGGCGACTTCGCCACCTATGAGGAACGTCCAGAGATCAGCCTCGTCTATATCACTCGGCCCGACCCACGCGGCGGCAATTTCGGAGCATGGCGGCTCGCCTCAGTGGCGCGAATCATCGCTGCGCTCTGTGAGACGCGCAACGGGCGCTCGGCTTTCGACCTGTTGAGCCGCGAGCGGCTTCCGTTCAGCTACGCGGATGGCGAGGCGCCGCGGTGGTTTCACGTCGTTGAGGCTCGCCCGGAAGGCGGCATTGGGCTCCGGTTCTATCTGCCTTCCATTCGCCGTGGCTGCGTTGCGGAGTACGGCGAGGTTCCGCCGCATATCGCCGCTGCGCTCGCGGAGGTAGAGTCTGCGGCGGACGAGGTTGCGGAGACTGTGCCTACACAGCAGGGATCGTTGTTGATTGCGAGCAACTGGTTCGCCCTGCACGATCGTGTCCGCCAAACGATCAGCCGCACCCGGGAGAACCGAGAAGCGCTTCTCTGCTTTGTGACTCATACCCACCAGACCGGCGGATATAGTAAATGAGAGACCGGACCAAGGAGGCATTCAATGGTTTCGCTAAGGATCGACCTACCTGAGGAGGCATTCTCGGCGTTGCGAGTCAACCCGAACCAATTTGCCGCAGAGCTACGTTTCGCCGCGGCAGTTCAGTGGTACCACCAGGGGCTTATCAGTGGCAGCAAGGCGGCTGAGATTGCAGGTATGACCCGGCTGGCTTTTCTCGACGAGCTTGCTCGTCGCCGGTTGGATACCGTCAAAATAGATTTTCAGGATCTTGAGAGGGAGCTCCAGGGTGGCTGATCATATCGTCGTCAATGCTTCGCCGCTCATCGTCCTCGCTCGTGCCGGTCGGATCGATCTGCTTACGCTTGCTGGAAGGCCGATTTTTGTTCCGGAGTCCGTAAGCGATGAGGTGCGAAAGCACTCGGACGAAGCGGCGCGGATGCTCGACACAGTGGCGTGGCTTCAAACAGTTCCGGATGCGGAGATGCTGCCAATGGTGAGGAGTTGGGATCTCGGCGGGGGTGAGTCGGCGGTACTCGAGTGGGCGCAAGCAAACCGTCCAGCGCGCGCTATTATTGACGACTACGCCGCCCGCAAGCTCGCGAATGTGCTCGCCATACAGGTTACCGGTACTCTGGGTCTCGCGCTTCTGGCCAGAAAGCAGGGCATGGTTCCCGTGGCTCGACCACTTGTCGAGGAATTGATCCGCGCCGGCCTCTACTTGTCCGAGCCCATCGTGGCGCGCGCTCTTCAACTCGTGGGAGAGTGAACCCGAGAAGCGGAAGAGTGTGGAAGCAAGCGCCGACCGAGGTGCCATGCGATTCTCCGTCTCAGTGTCGGCCCTCCGGGACTTCAGGGGCTCTCCCTCGGGTACCCGGGGGCTGCCGCCCCGGGCTGTTCAAATGCGGCCCCTTCGGGGCCGGTCTCGTTGACGATGTACAGTGCCTCGGCCTCGTTCGGGAGAGCCCCGGGCAGGGATAGGTGGGCAGGGATAGGTGCAGGGATAGGTACCATGCGATTCGCAAGACGCTGAGCTGATTAGAGACAACCTGGAGATCCGTCGAGTTCCGCAAGCGTCGAAGTGCTCCGGCCGCCCCTACAGGGCTTGAGGTTCACCTTTCGCGCTACCCGGGGCTGCCGCCCCGGGCTTTTCAAATGCGGCCCCTTAGGGGCCGGTGTCGTAGGCGAGGTAGGGAGCTTTGGTGCGCGTTCGAGAGAGGCTGACCGCTCGTACGAGAGTCGGTCCCTTCCGGCGGCAGTAGAATCGAGGCGAGGTCCTGCAACGTCCATGCGACAGGTTCGGCCGGCATTTACCCCGCCCCAAGGCATCGCCAGCCTCCCCGTCAGCCTGCTGCGGCAGGCTGCCTCCCTCCTCCGGCGCCGTAGCTCCCTCCTACGGCGGCCGGCGAGCCGGCATTCGGCGCGAAAGCGATAGCCGTCATACTGCGTCCAATCCTTCTGGATCTCGGGACGATCCAAGTCCGGCTGGACCTCAAAGAGCATGTAGTCACCGAGATCGAGACGCCCGGCGGCTTGAAGCCGGTCGAGCACCTTGTCGGCCGAACCCATCATGTACAGATCGATGTCCTTGGTGGTCCGGGCTCGGGCGAGGCGCATTTCGAGAACCAACCCGCCCTTGAGCATCGCCGCGTCGCCAACGACTGAGACGATGCGAGCGAGAAACCGGTCGAAAACGAGCAACTGGCGACGGCGGGCGAAGTCAGCACCGGTGGTCGAGGAGGACTTGATCCGCTGCTCGAGCGCCTGCTTGAAGGCGAGAGGCGTCGCGTATCGCCGGATCATCGGGACTTCTCTGACGTACGGTTGAGAGCGGCGTTGAGCTCGGCACCATCCTTCTCTGAGATGAGTCCGCGCCGTCGCGCTTGGAGCACAGCTTGGCGCACGATCTCTGGAGAGACGTTCGCCTCGATGCAGTCTCGCAGGGTTCTTCGCGGCGACGTGATAGGCACGGCCGAGAACCCCGCGTGGTCGCCGTCACCGATGTCAGCGTAGTGCAGAACGAGGCCGGCGGGCACTCGGAGGCGCCGGCGTCGCCAGCTTGCCGGAATCGTCATATGGATTTTCGCGGGCAGCGCATCGGAGAGGTCGTGGAGCGCGAGCGCCGTCTCGTGTGAGAACACGCCGGCCTGCTCGGCCCAAAGCCAGGCAATGACGAGATCCTCATGCTCGCTGGCCGGGAAGTGAACGAGGCGATAGATGCCCCGCCGCACTCGCGCGATCCTCCCGTTGTCGAGGTACTTGCGAAGCAGTTGCGGCGAGTAGCCCGCCGTGGCAGCCTGCCAGGTCGTGAAGTAGCCGCTCCGGGCCTGCGCGACGGCATAGAGTGCCTCCCAGTCCGGGGAGCCTGGGTGAGGTGAGACCTCCATGCCCATGGTGCACGAAACTTAACCCAGAGTTTAGTTTTGTGCAAGCAGGCGGACGCGATTCGCCGTTCTCAGGAGCGCGCAGAAGATTCAATCTCTGCGCTATCATTGTCCTGCCATGGAATTTGGTGGAACGGCGTGAAGCTGAAGGACCTCATCACCCAGTATGTGGAACAGGGACTGAGGCAGGACCGACAGCCGGCCGGAGCACGCTTCAGGCACCGTCGCAGCGAGCTTCCCATTGCGCGAGCGGCGACGGGCCGTCCGCCGCCTGCGCTGACCAACGCCGACATTCACCGCATCCTGGACGAGGAGGAGGCCGCCGGAGGCCGGCCTGGTTGATCTGCCGGACATCAACGTCTGGATTGCTTTCAGCGTAGCCGACCATGCTCGATCGCCGTAGACCTCTCGTGCAGGAGATACCGGTGGAAGCGCGCTCTGCCTTCCTGCCCAAGAGCCCGTGGGAGATAGCTTCGAGATAACACGGCAGGTCGGTGGTCGTGTAGATCCCTGGCACCTCCTGTCACCACGGTGGTGCCCGCCCTCAGATTTGCGCTCGCCGGGATTTGGTGGGACAATCCCACCATGGCAATTTCGACTGCGGATGCAAAGCGGCGCGTGGTCCTTCCTGCGGCAAGACCGGGGGACGTCTTCGAAATCCAGAGCCAGGGCGAGGGCCGCCTGCTCTTGGTGCGCCTCGAACGTCCGCAGGCAGGGCCTCGGATGAGCATGGCTTCCTCTCTAGAGGCCATCGCCGCCGCCCCGCTGCAGCCGACGATGACCTGGGACGCCCTGAAGGCCGTGACCCGGGAGCCATGATCCTCCTCGATACGAACGTCCTGATCTACGCTTCCAGCGAGCGGTCGCCCTTCCTCGAGTGGGCCCGGCACACGATCGCCGAAGGGGTGTCGGAGGCCGGAGCGGCGGTCAATGCCGTCAGCCTCGCCGAGCTCTGCGTGGGCGATGCCGAACCGGAAACTGTCAGCGATCGGATCCGGAGTTGGGGCATCACCCTCCTTGATGTCCCCGCTGCCGTCGCGGAACCGTGCGCCAAGGCGTATCTGGTGTACCGAGAGCGCCGGCGCGCGGAATCCGGTCGCGATGCGCCCTCGCTGCCGCTGCCCGATTTCTTCATCGGTGCCCATGCCCAAGTCATGGGCTGGCCGCTCGCGACAGCCGACGAAGGACGTTTCCGAACCTATTTCCCGGCAGTCACGCTCCGGACGCCCTGAGCACACCAATCGCCACGAGAATCGGGGGCCTCGAAAGGCCGCTCGCCGAAGATCTGCCGTTTCCGGATCATCGTGTTCACACGCGTCGGCCTGTCAGGCCCACTGCCTTACCTCTGTCCTCGTCCGCTCCACATTCCTGATCCAGGGGCTACTCTCGGGAGCGCGCAGAAGATTCAACCGGATAGGGATAGGTGGGGGGGATAGGTGCGGGGGGGGATAGGTGCCAAAGGCGAGACCGCCGAGCGGCCTCTGCGCCGCCTCGACCTCTACACCAACGCCACCTTGCGCCGCACCGCCCGCCCCAGCGAGCCGGCCGCCGAAGCGCCCACCACCGGCATCAGCTACCTCGAGCTCATCGCCAAGCGGTTCTATCAGGGAGAGCCCGAATGAACCTCTACACCCAAGCCTTCGGCTTCTCCCATCCACCGTTCCTGTGCCCCCTCGCCGCCGACCAGATGTTTCGTTGTCCGGGACTCGAAGAGCTCCACTCGCGCCTGCGCTATCTCGTCGACGCCAAAGCTATCGGCCTGCTCACCGGCGAGCCGGGCAGCGGCAAGTCCACCGCCCTCAGGCGACTCAGAGAGGACCTCCACCCTGACCAGGTCCGCGCCGTCTACCTCCACGACACCCTGGTCAACCCGGCCGACTTCTGCCGCCAGCTCGCCCTCGAGCTCGGACTCCAGCCCGAGTGGTCCCGGGCCATGACCTTGCGCCTCATCCAGCAGGAGATCCAGCGCCTCGTCCTCGACCGACACCTCACGGTCTTGATCCTCGTCGACGAAGCCCAGAACCTGCGCCCCGACGTCCTCGCCCTTTTTCCCCTGCTCGCCAACTTCGACTGGGATGCCCAAAGCCGGCTCGCCGTGCTCTTGGCCGGACAGTCTGGACTCCGACAGATCCTGCGCCTGTCTCACCTCGAGGCCCTCGCACAGCGCATCACCATCCGCTTCGCTTTGCGCGGCTTCGATCGCGACACCACCCGCCTCTACCTCGAACACCGGCTCAAGATCGCCGGCCTCGACCGACCCCTCTTCACCGCCCCCGCCAACGAGGCCCTCTTCGACGCCTCCCAGGGTGTCATGCGCAGAATCGACACCCTCGCTCACCACGCCCTGGCCGCCGCCGCCACCGCCCGCGCCAAGCTCGTCGAACCCGAACACATCCTCCACGCTGCCGAGGAGCTGCGCTCGTGAACGCGCCCCAAGACATCCTCGGCTACCTCAAAAACCACCTGCCGGCCTATCCCTTCGACCCCCAGCTTGACGAAGAGTTTGTCCACGAGCTCATCGCAGACTTCCACGACCTCGATATCTTGGAGGAAACCAAAACCTTCCGCTGGTACTACAACAACCGACCCGCACAACGCTTCAAAAATGTCCGCGTCGGACTCCGCCGCTGGATCGCCAACGCCTGGACGCGAAAAGCTGACTAGCGCATTAGCCTTCTCCTCACCAAATCAGTCCCGGATTGCACCGCCTGCGAGCCAATCCGGGACTGTAACCTTCCCGCGCATCACCGCCACCACTCATCCCGAAAAGACGACCGCGAAACTACGTGAGACTCGACACCAGGGACGCCTGAAATTGCCGTTCCTCACCGGGTCTCAGGGGTCTCAGGTACGAGGGATGGCGAAGGCGCGAGAATTCTGCTATCATTCTGATAGCAGGAGGTCGTTTATGGCACAAATACTAGTTCGAGATCTCACCCCGGATACCGTCGAGCGGCTAAAGAGCCACGCCGAGCAGAACGGTCGCTCTCTCCAAGGAGAGGTCAAAGCAATCCTTGAATCGGTGGCAGCCAGCCCCACCATGACCGAAGCTCGCAAGATCGCGGAGGAGTGGCACCGGCGCCTGGCAGGAAGGATGACGAGCGACAGCGCCGACCTGCTCCGAGAGGATCGGAATCGTTGAGGAGAGTCGTCGTCGACGCCAGCGTCGTTGCGAAGTGGCGTTTTCCCGAACCCTATGCTGAGGCCGCGATTCGGCTTCTGGAAAGAGGGAGGGAGCTCTGGACTCCGGATCTTGTCTGGGCGGAATTAGGAAACACAACTTGGAAGAAGTGGCGCCGGAATGAGATCGATAAAGCCGCCGCCTTCGAGATTCTGAGGAGCTTCCAGACCCTCCCGCTGCTGGTATTCTCTTCGAAATTGCTCACCACTACGGCCTGGGTCCTCGCGAGCACCTTTAACCGGAGCTTCTACGACAGCCTCTATCTGGCTCTGGCGGTGTACCAGGAATGTCCTGTGGTGACGGCCGACCGCCGACTCTACAACGCTATCAAGCAGGCCTCTCCCGAATTTCCCATTCTTTGGATTGAGGATGTCCCCTGAAGCATTCCTACCCCTTCGCCTCGTACCAACTCGGCCCCCACCCGGTCTCCACCACCAGCGGCACTTTGAGGTCCGCCACGCCTTCCATCTCGGCCTTGACGAGCTGCGCCACCGGCTCGGCCTGCTCCTCGGGGACCTCCAGCACCAGCTCGTCGTGGACCGTCAGCAGCAGGCGGGCGCCGGGCTGCTCGTCGCGCAGGCGGCGGTCGACCGCGATCATCGCCAGCTTCAGGATGTCGGCCGCGGTGCCCTGGATGCGCGCGTTGATCGCCATGCGGCGGGCGCTCTCGCGCAGGTTCCAGTTCTTGCTGTGGATGTCGGGCAGCCAGCGGACGCGGCCGTAGAGGGTCTCGACCTTGCCCATCCTTCTCGGCTCCCGCCAGCGTCTCCTCGATGTAGCCCTTGACGCCGGGATAGCGGTCCAGGTAGGCGTGGATGAAGCGGTCCGCCTCCTTGGTCGAGATCCCGAGCTGCTGGCTGAGCCCGAAGGCGCTCATGCCGTAGAGGATGCCGAAGTTGATCGTCTTGGCCGCCCGGCGCTGCTCGCCGGTGACCAGCTCGGGCGCGACGCCGAGGACGACCGCGGCGGTGGCGCGGTGGATGTCCTCGCCGGCCGCGAAGGCGTCGATCAGCGCCTTCTCGTCGGCGATGTGGGCGAGGATGCGCAGCTCGATCTGGCTGTAGTCGGCCACCAGCAGCACGTCCCCGGGCCGGGCGACGAAGGCGCGCGCGGATGCGCTGCCCGACCTCGGTGCGGATCGGAATGTTCTGCAGGTTCGGGTTCACCGAGGAGAGACGGCCGGTGGCGGCGCCCGCCTGGCTGTAGCGGGTGTGGAGCCGGCCGTCGGCGCCGACCAGCTCCGGCAGCGCGTCGAGGTAGGTGGACTTGAGCTTGCTGCAGCTCGCGGTAGCGCAGCAGGAGCTGGGCGATGGGATAGCCGCGCCGGCCGAGCTCCTCCAGCGTCTCCGCGCCCGTCGAGTAGCTCTTGGTCTTCTGGGTCTTCTTGAGGGCCGGCAGGCCCATCTTCTCGAACAGGACGAAGCCGAGCTGCTGCGGCGAGTTGAGGTTGAACCGCTCGCCGGCCTGCTTGTAGATCTCCTCCTCCAGCCCGGCCAGCTCGCTGCCCAGCTCGACGGACATGTCCTTCAGGTAGCCCGACGTCGAGCAGGATTCCCGCCTCTTCCATCCGCAGCAGCACCGGCACCAGGGGAGCCTCGATCTCGGTGTAGACCCGGGCGAGCGAGCCCGCCTCCAGCTCGCGGCGCATCGCCTCGGCCATGCGCCGGGCGAGCACGATCCGCTCGGCGGCGTAGGCGGCGAGCCGGGAGTCGCCCACCGGCGGCTCCTGCCCCTTGTCCCAACCGACGTCCTTGGGGGTGAGGGCCTTGCGGCTCAGCCGTTCGAGGGCCAGCTCGTCGAGCGAGTGGCCGTGGACCGACGGTTTCAGGAGATAGGAGACCAGCATGGCGTCGAACAGCGCGGACTCGCAGAGCGGGCCGGGGCAGAGCCGCAGCACTTCTTTGAGGTTGTGGCCGACGAGGCGCACCGCCGGATCCCCGACCCAGCGCCGCAGGCTGGCGAGCACGGCGTCGCGCATCCCGTCCCGCCGGAGGTCGGCGTAGAGGACCGGCCCATCCCCGTTCGCGGCGACCGCGAGGCCGAGCGGCCGCTCTTCGCCGAGCACGGCGACGTAGACCTCGCCTCCTGCCAGGCGCCCCGCCCTGTCCGTCCAGACCTCGACCTCGACCGCCTCTTCGGCCGGCGGGATCTCCTCTTCGCCGGCCGCCGCGCCCGCCGGGCCCAGCTCCTCGACGAGCGAGAAGAACTCGCAGCTCGGTGAAGACCTTCCGCAGGGCATCGACGTCGGGCGGATCGCGGTGGAGGGCCTCGGGCTCGAACGGAATCTCCAGGTTGGTCGGGATGGTGGACGAGCTCCTTCGACAGCCGCGCCTGCTCCTGGTGCTCGAGGAGCCCCTCGCGATAGGCCTTGCGGGAGATCTCCCCGGCCCGCGCCAGGAGGTCCTCCAGCGAGCCGTACTCCTGGATCAGCGACTTGGCGCCCTTCTCGCCGATCCCCGGCACGCCGGGGATGTTGTCGATCGAGTCCCCCATCAGCGCCAGCACGTCGGCCACCTTCGCCGGCGGCACGCCGAAGTCCTCCTCCACGTCCTTCGGCCCGTAGAGCTTGTTGCGGCCCGTGTGGTAGAGGGAGACGCGGGGCTCGACGAGCTGCATCAGGTCCTTGTCGGCCGAGACGAGCACCACGTCGTAGCCCGCCTCGGCGGCCCGGCAGGAGAGCGAGCCCAGCACGTCGTCCGCCTCGTAGCCGGCCAGCTCGAGGGTCGGGATGCGGTACGCCTCCAGCACCTTGCGGATCCAGGGCAACTGGCTGGCGAGGTCCTCGGGCATCGGCCGGCGGTTCGCCTTGTAGTCCTCGAACTTGTCGCTGCGGAAGGTCCGGCCGCCCTCGAGCGCCACGCCCACCAGCTCCGGGTTCTCCTCGCGCAGCAGCTTGCGGAGCATGGTGACGAAGCCGTAGACGGCGTTCGTCGGCTCGCCCCGGGAATTGGACAGGTTGCGGATCGCGTAGAAAGCGCGGAAGATGTTCGAGTACCCGTCGATCAGGAAGAGGCGGGGACGGGCGCTGGACGGGGGGCTGGTTTCGGCCATGGCGGAGACATTCTATGTCTCTCCTCACTGGCACGCGTCTCGCACCGGATCCCGCCCGAGCCGGTAGAACCGTTGTGACACGAAAAGGAGAGCGGACATGGGGATTCTGTCGTGGATCGTGTTGGGGCTGATCGCGGGAGCCCTCGCCAAGTTCCTGATGCCGGGCCAGGATCCGGGCGGCTGCGTCATCACCGTCATCATCGGCATCGTCGGCGCCCTGCTCGGCGGCTTCCTCGCCACCCAGCTCGGCTACGGCGGCATCTCCGGGTTCGATCTCCGCAGCTTCGTCATCGCCATCCTCGGCTCGATCCTGCTGCTGATCCTCTGGCGGCTGATTCGCGGCAGACGGACCTAGCGGTCAGGGGGGAGCGGCCGCCGCGCCTGGCCCAGCAGGTGGCCGGCCTCGGGCAGGATCAGCTTCTCCATGGCGAGGGCGACCGCCTTGGGCGAGCCGGGGAGCAGGAAGACCGCCTGGGTTCCCACGAGGCCGGCGGCGGCGCGGCTGAGCATCGCCGCCGCACCCACCTGCTGGTAGGAGAGCATCCGGAACAGCTCGCCGAATCCTTCGAGGGGCCGCTGCAACAGCGGTCCCACCGCTTCCAGCGTAAGGTCCCGCGGCGAGAAACCCGTTCCTCCCGTGGTCACCACCACGTCCACGTCCGGCAGCGCCAACATCCGCCGTACGGCCTCGCGGATGGCGGGCAGGTCGTCGCGTATCAGTGTAGAATCGACGATCCGGTGGCTGGAGGCGGAGATCAGATCGCGAATCGCATCGCCGCTCGTATCGTCTTCCCGGCTGCGGCTGTCGCTCACCGTGATCACGGCGAAGCCGAGGACGGCGGGCGCGGTCCGGCGGTGCTGCTCGGCGCTCATGGCGCCCAGAGGCTAGCACGGTACGGGTGTCCGTTTTTGGGACGAGCGGATCCCGCCAGCGAACGATTCCGGCCCGTTAAAGAACACTTAATATTCATGGAATCAAAGATTTACGCCACCTGAAACCTTGGCACGGACGATGCGTAGTCTGAAGGGAACTTATGGATATTCCACGCACAGGAGAAGCACAGCGGCGCCGTTTGCGGCGGACCTTTGTGATCGTCGCGGGCATCGCGGTGGTCTCGCTGGTCACCATCGGTCTGGCTCGCTTGGAGCCGGCGGCGCCCACGGTCGAAACGGAGACCGTTCTGATCGACACCGTCAAGCGCGGGCTCATGCTGCGCCAGGTGCGCGGCCCCGGGACGCTGGTGCCGGAGGACGTGCGCTTGATCTCGGCGCCGGTGGAGGGCCGCGTCGAGCGCATTCCCGCCCTGCCGGGCGTCGAGGTCACCGCGGATACGGTGCTGCTGGAGATGAGCGATCCGCAGATCGAGCAGAACGCGCTGGAGGCCGAAGCGCAGCTCAAGGCGGCGCAGGCCGACTATGACGACCTCAAGGCCCAGCTCGAGAACCAGCTTCTCAGCCAGGAGGCTCAGCTCGCGACGGCGGAATCGCAGAGCGAGCAGGCGACCTTGCAGGAGGAGGCGGACGAGAAGCTCGCCAAGGAGGGTCTCATCCCCGATCTCAATCTGAAGCTGTCACGCCTGCGGGCTGCCCAGCTCTCGAAGCAGGCCCGTATCGAGCGGGAGCGGGTGCAGCAGAACCGGCGGTCGGCCGACGCGCAGCTTGCGGCCCAGCGCGCCAGGGTGGACCAGGCGCGCGGCATGTACGAGCTGCGGCGGCGGCAGGTCGATTCGCTCAAGGTGCGGGCCGGCATCGCCGGCCAGTTGCAGGAGCTGCCGGTGCAGGTCGGCCAGAGCGTGACGCCCGGAACCCTGCTGGCGCGGGTGGCGCGGCCGGAGAAGCTCAAGGCCGAGTTGCGCATTCCCGAGGTGCAGGCCAAGGACCTGGCCCGCGGCCTGCCGGCCGCCATCGATACGCGCAACGGCATCGTACCCGGCCGCGTGACGCGGGTCGCCCCTTCGTCGCAGGACGGAACGGTCACCGTGGACGTGTCTCTGGAGGGGCCGCTGCCCAAGGGCGCCCGGCCGAACCTGTCGGTGGACGGGACGATCGAGATCGAACGGCTGGAGAACGTCCTCTACGTCGGCCGTCCCGCCGTCGGCCAGGCCAACAGTAAGATCGAGCTGTTCAAGCTGGCCGAAGGCGGGAAGCAGGCGGTCCGGGTGCCCGTGGAGCTGGGCCGCACCTCGGTCAATACCGTGGAAATCGTCAAGGGTCTGCAAGTCGGCGACCAGGTGATCCTCTCGGACACCGCGGCGCAGGACGGTTACGACAAGATCCGGCTAAACTGAAACGCTCGCCGCCCCGGCCATCGGCCGGCGGTCGAGAATGCGGAGGAACCGATGAATGCATCTGCTGAGCCGCTGATCCGCCTCGACGGAGTCACCAAGGTCTTCCTGACCGACGAGGTCGAGACCCACGCCCTGTCGGGAATCCACATGGAGATCCGCAACGGCGAGTACGTCTCGATCGCCGGGCCCTCCGGCTGCGGCAAGACCACGCTGCTGTCGATCCTCGGCCTGCTCGACACGCCGAGCGACGGCAAGTACCAGCTCAACAACAAGCAGGTGGCCGACCTCTCCTTCTCCGAGCGGGCGCGGATCCGCAACCGCGAGATCGGCTTCATCTTCCAGGCCTTCAACCTGATCGGCGATCTCACGGTGTACGAGAACGTCGAGCTGCCGCTCACCTACCGCGGCATGCCGGCCAAGGAGCGCAAGGAGCGCGTGCAGGAGGCCCTCGAGCGGGTCGGCATGTCGCACCGCATGAAGCACTACCCGTCGCAGCTCTCCGGCGGCCAGCAGCAGCGCGTCGCGGTGGCGCGCGCGGTGGTCGGCAAGCCTTCCATCCTGCTCGCCGACGAGCCCACCGGCAACCTGGACTCGAAGAACAGCGAGACGGTCATGGACCTGCTGGCTGATCTCCACCGGGATGGCGCCACCATCTGCATGGTCACCCACGATCCCCGCTTCGCCCGCTACGCGGAGCGCACGGTCCACCTCTTCGACGGTCGCGTCGTCGAGGAGGAGACGGGCGCCCAACGGGAGATCGAGAGCCGCGAGCTCAAGCGGAGCGGCTTCGAGGTCGTCTAGCTCACGAATTCTGCTATCCCCGCGCGACGTGCGCGGGTGATGTTCGCGCGCCTTGAAGGCTGCCGCCCAGATTGCGGCAGCCCTTTTTTTCGCCGCGCGTTGCAGGCTCCGGTCCGCGTCAGGAAACCGCAGGATCCGGCTCCCGCCGTTCCACCAGCATGGCATCCCCGTACGAGTAGAACCGATACCCTTCCCGGATCGCCTCCTCATAGGCGGCGAGGACGCGCTCGCGGCCGGCGAAAGCGGAGACCAGCATCAGCAGGGTGGAGCGGGGGAGGTGGAAGTTGGTGAGCAGGGCGTCGACCACCCGGAAGCGGAAGCCCGGCGTGATGAAGAGGGCGGTCGAGCCGCCGCCGGCCCGTACCTCGCCGGTGTCTGCCGGGGTCGCCGGGGCCGCGAGAGCCGCCGATTCGAGCGTGCGGACGACCGTGGTTCCCACCGCCACCACCCTTGTGCCGCGCTCCCGGGTGCGGCGAATCGACTCGGCGGCCTCGGCGCCGATCTCGTAGCGCTCGCCGTCCATCCGGTGCTCCTCGGTCCGCTCGGCGCTGACCGGCTTGAAGGTGCCGATCCCCACGTGGAGCGTCACCCGCGCGATGCCGACGCCCGCGGCCTCGATCTGCCGCAGGATCCCGGCCGTGAAATGGAGCCCCGCGGTGGGAGCGGCGATGGCCCCGGGCCGATGGGCGTAGACGGTCTGGTAGCGCTCGCGGTCCGCGGCGGAGTCCGGCCGGCGGATGTAGGGAGGCAGGGGGACGTGTCCCAGCCGCTCGAGGTGCGGCTCCACGGGCTCCGAGAAGCGCAGCCGGTAGCGGCCCTCGGCGTCCTTGCCGACGACCTCGGCGGTGAGGCCGGACGCGAGCTCGATCACCGTGGCCGGCCGCGCGCGTCGGCCCGGCTTGACCAGGGCCTCCCACTCCCGCTCGCCCGCTCGCTGCACGAGCAGCAGCTCCATCCTGCCGCCGCCGGCGCGCCGGCCGAAGAGCCGCGCCGGGATCACCCGCGTGTCGTTGACGACCAGCAGGTCGCCCGGCCGTAGCAGGCGCGGCAGGTCGCGAACCCGGGCATGGCGCTCGGAGCCCGTGCGGTCGAGAGCCAGGAGGCGGCTTTCGCCGCGGGGGGCGGGCTCCTGGGCGATGCTCGACGCCGGCAGGTGGTAGTCGAAGTCGCGGGTCAGCACCGCCTGGTTGCTACCCCCGCGGATCGAGCCGGTCCCGCAGGCCGTCGGCGAGCAGGTTGAAGGCGATCACGGTGAAGGCGATGGCGGCGCCCGGGAAGGTGGCCACCCACCACGCCTGGAGGAGGACGCTGCGCCCCTCCGAAATCAGGTTTCCCCAGCTCGGCGTCGGCGGCTGGATGCCGAGGCCGAGGAACGACAGGGAGGACTCGACGAGGATCAGAATGCCCACCAGCAGCGTCGCCTGGATCAGCACCGGGGTCAGGGCATTCGGCAGCAGGTGGCGCCAGAAGGATGACCAGGGGACGCTGCCCGATGGCGCGGGCCGCGAGCACGAATTCCCGGTTCTTCAGGCTCAGGATCTCGGCCCGCGTCAGCCGGCTGATTCCCGTCCAGGCCGCGAGCCCCAGAATCACCACCGTCGAGACGGAACCGGGCCGGAAGAAGGCGGACAGCGCCAGCATCAGGAAGAGGAATGGGAAGGAGAGGAGGGCGTCCACCCCCCGCATCACCAGCGCGTCGACCAGCCGTCCGCCGAGGGCGGCGGCGGAGCCCAACGCGACGCCCACCGTCAGTGCCATCGCCATCGCGATCAATCCCACGGCCAGCGAGACGCGGGCGCCGTAGAGCATCCGGGAGAGGAGGTCGCGGCCGAAGCGATCGCTGCCGAGCAGGAAAACGCGGCGGTCGGAGACCCCCTCCGGCGTCAGGTTGAGGACTTCCGCGGCGGACAGGACCTCCACCCGGCCCAGGCGCTCGATCGCCAGGCCCGCCGGCGTCCGCCGCACCCGGTCCGCCAGCCGCCAGCCGCCTTTCTCCAGGTGAACCGCCGCGAGCACCGTGCCCGGCGGCCGGAACATGCCGGCGGGAGGATCGAGCTGCTCGGCCGGATCGTAGGGCGCCAGCCAGGGCGCCGCCGCCGCGATCAGCAGCAGGGCGGCGACCATCCCACCTCCCCAGAGGAGGAGGGCCGGCAGCGGCCTGCCTGCCGCGCTAGGCATCGCGAATCCTCGGGTCGGCCAGGGCGTGAAGCACGTCGGCCAGAAGGTTGCCCAGGACGACCAGCGCGGCGCTCAAGGCCGTAGCGCCCAGGATCAGCGGGTAATCCCGGGTCAGGATGGCGTTGAAGGTGAGCTGCCCGAGGCCCGGCCACGAGAAGACGACCTCGGTGATGAGCGATCCCGAGAGCAGGGCCGGCAGCGAGAGAGAAGAGCTGGATCAGCGGCACGGCGGCGTTGCGCATGCCGTGCACCCAGACGACGCGCAGCTCGGAGAGCCCCTTGGCGCGGGCGGCGCGGATGTAGTCCTGGCCCATCACCTCCATCAGGCTGGCGCGCACGAAGCGGGTCGTGCCTCCCGCGGTGGAGAGGCCCATGACCAGCGCGGGGAGCGCCAGGTGCCGCAGCAGGTCCAGGAAGCGGCCGGCGGGGCTCATGAGCTCGGCGTCGACGGAGTGCATGTGGCTCGCCGGCAGCACCGGCCAGACGTAGGAGAAGAGGAGGATGGCCATCAGGCCGAGCCAGAAGACCGGCTGGGAATAGAGGAGCAGGGTGCCGACGCGGATGGCATGGTCGACGGCCGATCTTCGCCGGCGGGCGGCGGCGACGCCGAGCAGCAGGGCGGCGGCGTACTCGACGGCCAGGGCGGCGGAGGCCAGGATGGCGGTGGCGGGCAGCGCATCCCACAGGGCGGCGGAGACGGGCCGTTGCTGCGAAAGGGAAGTCCCCCAGTCGCCGCGCAGCGCCACGGAGGAGAGCCAGATCCCGTACTGCTCCAGCAGGGGGCGGTCGAGGCCATAGATCCGCCGCAACCGCTGCTGCTGCTCCACCGTCAACTCCTGTCCCTCGAAGAGCTGGAGCGGATTGCCCGGGATCAGGCGCAGGAGAAAGAAGGCGAAGGTGAGGATCAGCAGCAGGAGCAGGAGCGAGGCGGCGATGCGCCGCAGGAGGAAGCCGGTCAAGGGAGGTCTGCCGCCGCCGCGGTCAACCCTCCGGCTGGATCCACCACTCCTTGAGGTTGAAGAACGCCCAGGCCACCGTCGGCTTCACGTTCCGCACCCGCCTGTTGACGGCGGTCAGCCGCTTCGACTCCCACAGGAAGGTCAACGGCTGGTCGCGGTGGAGGATCTGCTGGATGCGGTTGAGGTGGGGCCGCGCCGCCAGGATGTCCGGCTGGCTGGCGGCCGTTTCGAGGAGACGGTCCACCTCCGGGTTGCGGTAGCTCATGTCGTTTGCAGCTTCCTCGATAGAGCGGCTGTGGAAGGTGGTCGTCATGTCGAGGCTGGTGTCCAGGGTGTAGCCGACGACGGCCGCCTCGTAAGTTCCTCCGCGCACTTGCGAGACGAAGGTGTTGAACTCGAGCTGCCGGGGCGCGACACGTAGACCCACCTTCCGCAACTGGTCCTGGATCATCACCGTGGCGTCCGTCCGGGACTGGTTGCCGGCGTTGGTGATCAGCTCGAAGGCGAAGGGCTTGCCATCGCGGTCGAGGACACCGTCGCCGTCCGTGTCCTTCCATCCCTTGGCGGCGAGAATCTGGCGCGCCCGCCCGGGATCGTAGGGCCAGGGTTGGATCGATTTGTCGTGCGCCCAGATCATCGACAGGATCGGCGAGGTCGCGATCCGTCCATAGGGGCTCAGCAGGGTGTCGACGATCGTCTGCCGGTCGATGGCGAGGGTGAGCGCCCGCCGCACCTCGGGATCGGCGAAGAGCGGATGCTCGTTGTTCCAGGCCACCGCCACGTAGAGGTTGAACCAGTAGTCGATCAGCTCGAGCCGCGGGTTGGCCTTCACCTGCGGCACGTCTCTCGGCGTGATCTGGGGATTGAAGTCGAGCTCGCCGTTCAAGAGCTGGGTGAGGCCGCTCGCCTGGTCCGGGACCACGCGCATCACCACCCGGTCCAGATAGGGCAGCCCCTTCTCGTAATAGCGGTCGTTGCGCTTGAGCACGACCTGCTGCTGGGGAACCCAGGAGGCGATGGTGAAGGGACCGTTGACCACCAGGTGTTCTTTGAACCACTCGCCGTTTCGGCGCCATTCCGAGAAGGGGAGCTTCTCCCAGGCGTGCTTCGGCAGGATGACGCCTTCGTTGACGTCCAGGAGCTGCTTGGCATAGACCCGCGAGAAATGCACGCGGACGGTGCGGGGGTCCACCACCTCGACGTCGGTGATCCAGCGTTTCGAGTCGACGCTGTCCCAGGCGACCTCGGGGTTGACCTGGGCCTGCCAGGTCCAGCGTACGTCCTCGGCGGTGACCGGCACGCCGTCGCTCCAGAGAACGTCGCGGAGGTGGAAGGTGAGCGTCTTGTGGTCGTCCGACCACTCGTAGGATTCCGCGAGCTGGGGCGTGAAGGTGGGGGGATGGTCCTGGAAGTCCGGCTGCTCCTCGAGCAGGTGCAGGAAGATGCGGTACAGCATCTCGTTGGAGACCTGGCTGGAGGGATCGGTCAGCTCGTTGACGCCGCCGGGTTCGGCACTCCAGCCCGCCACCACCGTGCCGCCGCGGCGCGGCGTCGAGGCGGCCTGCCCGTTTGCGGTATTTGCGGCGGGCGGCTCCGGATCTCGCCGGCAGGCGGCCGCGAGCAGCGCGCCCGTCAGGAGCAGGGCCAGCGAACGGCGGCGGCGGCGATCGATCGTTCCCATTCGTTTCCGGTTGTTCCCGGTCGTTCCCGGTTGTTCCCGGTTGATCCCGGTAGGAGGCGAGCCATCGTACCCGACGGGGGCCGGGAAAGGAAACCCCCGCGGGCGTTGTTGTTATCCTTGATCTGGAATGGAACCCGTGGCGAAATCCGTCTTCTCGCGCCGTCTGCTCATCGCCTCCCTGGTCTTCGGGCTCTTCGTCCTCTGTGACATCACCCTGTTCGGCTGGCTGATCTTCCGCTCGCTGTCGCAGCGCGAGGTCGAGCGGGTGCTGCTCGAGACCGAGGAGGAAGCGAAGAAGCTGGCGGACCGCATCGAGCGCCAGGCCGAGCAGGAAGGCCGGGATCTCTATACGGCCGTGGCCATCGAGCAGGAGACGCGGACCTATATCGACCAGATGCTGCGCCAGCGGGAGATCGTCCGCACGGTGAAGATCCGCGACAAGAACGGCGTGCTCGTCTACGAAGGCAGGGAGGCGGCGCGGTTGCCGGCCGAGCCCGGGGACTCTCCGCCGGCGATCGCGCCGCCCGTGGGCTCTCCCGAGCTGCAACGGCACGTCGAGCTGCCGCGGGTCGAGGTCAAGTCCACCGAGTCCACTTTCAGCGTGCCCGATATCCGGGTGCCGATCGGCGACTACGGACTGCTGCAGATCGGCATCAGCGCCAGCGAGCTCGGCAAGCGGATCGAGGTCCTGCGGAGCGATCTGATCCGGCAGGCGACGCTGGTGGGCGTCTTCTCGATGGCCCTCCTGCTGTCGGCCTACGTCGCCGTCTGGCTCCTGCTGCGCCGGACGCAGCGATTCGAGCTGCAGGCGGCCGAGGCCGAACGGCTGGCTTACGTCGGCACCCTGGCCTCGGGCCTGGCGCACGAGATCCGCAATCCTCTCAACTCGCTCAACCTCAACATGCAGATGCTGGAGGAGGAGATCGACGAGCACGGCTCGGCGCCCACCGGCAAGCGCCTGCTGTCGATCACCCGCACCGAGATCAACCGCCTCGAACGGCTGGTGACCGACTTCCTCGCCTACGCCAAGCCACGGCCCCTGGAGCTGGAGGAGACGCCGGCGGTGCGGCCGCTCGAGCGGGTCAGGGAAGTGCTGGCGGGAGAGATCCAGAAGCGGCGGGCGGCGGTGGAGATCGAAGACCGGAGCGGCGGCGCCAGGGTGAAGGTGGACGCGGCGCAGATCAACCAGCTGCTCCTCAACCTGGCGCGGAACGCCTTCGCCGCCGCCGAGGAGGCGGAGCGGAAGCCGGTGCTCAAATTCTCGGCCTATCGCCAGGGGTCTGCCGTCTGCCTGGAGCTGGAGGACAACGGCGTCGGCATGTCGGCCGCCGAGCAGGCGCAGATCTTCGACCTGTTCTACTCCACCCGCAAGGGCGGCACCGGGCTCGGTCTCGCCATCGTGGAGCGGATCGCCCGCGCCCATGGCGGCCGCGTCGGGGTGCGGAGCACGCAAGGAGTCGGCACGGCGATCATCGTCGAGCTGCCGGCCGCCTCGCCTGCCGAGCCGGCGCCGCGGCCGGCGATCGAGGCGGCGGCGAGCGCCTGATCGCCGTATCTGTAGGGGCGGCCCTGTGTGGCCGCCCTGTCCATCTGAAAAACCGGCCAAACAAAGAGGGCGCCCACACAGGGGCGCCCCTACAGGTGAACGGCGTTCGTGCCGCCGCGTTCAGCTGATGCTGATCTTGCGCGGCTTGGCCTGCTCGGCCTTGGGAACGGTGACGGTCAGGACGCCGCTCTCGAAGACGGCCTGCACGCCCTCCGGATTGACCTGCTGCGGCAGGGCGAAGGCGCGGCTGAAGGCGCCGTAGATCCGCTCGATGCGGTGATAGCTGTCCTTCTTGACGTCCTTCTCGAGCTTCCGCTCGCCCGAGAGGCGCAGGACGTTGTTCTCCAGGGTGATGTTGATGTCGTCCTTGGTCAGCCCCGGCAGCTCGGCGTTGAGCTTGTAGGCGTCCTCGGTCTCCTGGATGTCCACCGGCGGCATCCAGCCCCGGTTCGACACTTCCTCGCCCTGGAGGTCGTTGAAGAAGTTGTCGAACAGCCGCGAGATCGGCTCGCGAGTCAGATACGCAGCGGCGGGATTCCAGCGGGTCGCGGGATTGAGCATGTTGAGCATGGTGTCTTTCTCCTTGGTCGTTGTACGGGGCTCGGCAGACCGCCGTCCCCCGATCTGCAGAGAATGATATCCCTACGCTAAGATCTTGTCAATACCCCAGGAGTCAGAAATTGAGTGCAGGACAGTAAAAGATCCTGCGAAAGGCAAAAGCCCCGCTGAGGCAGGGGCCTGGAGCTCCCGAGAAGTAAAATTCCGGGAGGTCCGTCCAAAATTTTAGCGCTGGAAACTCAAGTCTATGACGTCGTCTCTTCGATGTCCTCGGGGAGAGCGAACTGCTCGGGGTCGTCGTTGCCGCAGACCTGGCAGAGGACCTCGGTGATCTTCTCGTTCTCCCATTCGAAGACGTAGCAGGGAGTCTCGCACTCCAGGCAGATGAGGTACTCCGGGCTGGCCATGGCTCGCCTCCAGTCGCAGGGTTCGGAGTGATTCTAGACCCGCCCGGCGTTTGACCCGAATCGGCGGTCCATGTTATGGTCCGCGGTCCACGCGTCTTCCGACGCCTCCAGGAGTATTCCCATGTATGCAGTGATCGAAAGTGGTGGCAAGCAATACCGTGTCGCTCCGGGCGACGTGATCGACGTGGAGCTCCTCTCCCGGCCGGACGAGGGGAGCGCGGTGCGTTTCGACCGGGTGCTCCTGGTCTCCGGCGATGACGGACCGCAGCTCGGCAAGGCCATCGAGGGCGCGGCCGTGACCGCCTCGCTCGTGGGCGAGGTGAAGGGACCGAAGATCCGCGTGTTCAAGAAGAAGAAGCGCACGACCTACCGCCGGACGACCGGTCACCGGCAGCACATGCACCGGGTCCGCATCGACGAGATCCAATTGCCGTCCTCCCGGTAGGGAAGAGGCAAGAGAGAGGTATCCAGCTCATGGCACACAAAAAAGGACAGGGCTCCAGCCGCAACGGCCGCGACTCCAACGCGCAGCACCTGGGCGTGAAGCGCTTCGGCGGCGAGCGGGTGACCGGCGGCTCGATCATCGTGCGGCAGCGCGGCACCAAGTTCTTTCCCGGCCAGAACGTCGGCCGCGGCAAGGACGACACCCTCTTCGCGAAACTGGACGGCGTCGTGAAGTTCCAGAACCGGGGACGGCGCGGGACGTACGTCCACATCCTGCAGCCCACCGAGACCGCCGGCGCCGCCGAATGACTCTGGAGCCGGGCGAGCGGCCCGGCTCTCCCGGTCATCCTTTCTCGAACCGACCTTGATCTTTCTCGACGAAGCCGCGATTCACGTCCGGGCGGGGCGTGGCGGGAACGGCTGCGTGGCGTTCCGCCGCGAGAAGTACGTCCCGCGGGGCGGTCCCTCGGGCGGCGACGGCGGCGACGGGGGATCGGTCTTTCTGGTCGGCCAGGCCAACCGCAACACCCTCTATCACCTGCGCTTCGCCTCGCTCTATCCGGCGCAGCGCGGCCGCCACGGCGAGGGCTCGAACAAGGCCGGCAAGGACGGCGAAGACCTCGAGATCCCGGTGCCCCTGGGCACCGTGGTCTATGACCAGGACAGCGGCGAGCTCCTGGGCGAGATCCTGGAAGACGGGCGAGCGCCTGCGCGTCGCCGCCGGCGGTCGCGGCGGGCGGGGCAACGCCCGTTTCGCCACCGCCACCAACCAGGCGCCGCGCCGTGCCGACCCGGGCCAGGAAGGCGAGGAGCACCGCCTGCGGCTGGAGCTCAAGCTCCTGGCCGACGTCGGGGTGATCGGCCTGCCCAACGCCGGCAAGTCGACGCTGATCAGCGTCGTCTCGGCGGCCCGGCCGAAGATCGCCGACTATCCGTTCACCACCCTGGTGCCGCAGCTCGGCGTGGTGGCCGAGGGTCCCCTCTCCGAGCCCTTCGTCATCGCCGACCTGCCGGGGCTGATCGCCGGCGCCGCCGAGGGAGCCGGCCTCGGCATCCAGTTCCTCCGCCACGTCGAGCGCTGCCGGGTGCTGCTCCATCTGGTGGATCTCGCGAGCCCCGAAGGCAGTGCCGCCAGTGCCGCCGGCGATCTGGCGACCGTCGAGCGCGAGCTGACCGCTTTCAATCCGGAGCTGATGGAGCGCCCGCGGTTGATCGTGGGGAGCAAGCTCGACGCCGCCTTGCCCGAGCGCCGGCGAGGAGCTGCAGCGGGCGGCCGGAGAGCGCGGCCTCGACTACCTGGAGATCAGCGCCGCCACGGGCGAGGGTGTGCCGCGCCTGGTTTCGGAGCTGGCGCGGCGGCTGCAAGCGGTGCCGGCGGTGGAGGTCCGCCCATGAAGCTCGGCCTCTTCGGCGGCAGCTTCGATCCGATCCACCTGGGTCACATCACGCCCGTGCGCGCCGCGCGGCGAGAGCTCGGGCTCGACCGGGTGATCTACCTGCCGACGGCCAGGCCGCCGCACAAGCCGGATCGGATCCTGGCTCCGGCCCACGCACGCTACGCCATGGTGGAGCTGGCCTTGCTCGACGAGGAGGGGCTCTACGCCTCGGCCCACGAGCTGACCCTGGAGCGGCCCGCCTTCACCATCGAGACCCTGGAGCATTTCCGCCGCGAGATGCCGGACGCCGAGCTGTTTCTGCTCATCGGCGGCGATTCCTTGGCCGACCTCCATCACTGGGTGCGCTGGCGGGAGATCCCGGCGGCCGCCCGTCTGGTGGTGCTGGCACGTCCCGGCTGGGATCTCGATGCCGTGCCTCTCGATCCCGAGGTGGCCGGCTCTGGCGCGCACCGGCCGCGTCGTCCTGCCGCGGCAGCCGGGGGTCGACGTGTCGTCGACGCAGCTCCGGGAGCTGCTCGCCGCGGGTCTTCCACCCCCCGCAGGAGCGCTCCCGGAGTTGGTGGTACGATACCTGCAGAAATACGACCTCTACAGATGAATCCCGAACCCCTCGCCCTCACCGACACCGCACAGAGAGTTCGCGAGGCCGTTTCCGCCGCCGACGATCGCCAGGCGGTGGACTTGAAGGTCCTCCACCTCCAGAAGGTCAGCGACTTCACGGACTACTTCGTGATCTGCAGCGGCACCAGCGAGCGCCAGGTGCAGGCGATCGCCGACGCCGTGGAGGAGAGGCTCCGGAACCATCGCGTCCGTCCTCTCCACGTCGAGGGCTACAACCGCGCGCAGTGGGTGCTGCTCGACTACGGGGACCTCGTGGTGCACGTCTTCCAGGCGGAGCAGCGGCGGTACTACGCCCTGGAGCGCCTCTGGGGCGACGCGCCCAACGTGACGGCCGAGCTCCGCGCGTGATTGCGGCCTCGCCTCTCTCTCTCCCCCGTCTGCTGCTCGATTTTCCCGTCCTCGCCGAAAGCCTGCGCGGCATCGACCGCGCCGCCGCCACCGAGGCGCCGGTCCTCCTCCTCGGGGAGCCGGGAAGCGGCCGCTCGACCGTCGCTCGCGCTCTCCATGGCGCCAGCCCGCGGGCGGCCGGTCCTCTGGTCGAGGTGGACCCCGGCGCGATCCCCAGCACCCTCTTCGAGAGCGAGTTCTTCGGCTATCGAGCCGGGAGCGTTTACCGGCGCGCGTGCAGTCCAGCGAGGGGCGGGTGGCCCGAGCCGACGGCGGGACGCTCGTCCTCGATCACGTCGAAGAGCTGCCGCTCCCGGCCCAGCCGAAGCTCCTGCGCCTGGTGGCGGAGCGGCGCTACGCGCCCCTGGCTGGACCGGAGATGGCGGCCGACGTCCGCTTCGTCGCCATCGGCTCGGAGGATCTCCACCGGCGCGTGGCCCGGGAGGCGTTCCGCGCCGACCTCTTCTATCGTCTCGAAGTCCTCGCCTTCCGGATGCCGCCGTTGCGCGACCGGCGCGCCGACCTGCCCGCCGTCCTCGATCACCTCCTGGCCGACCTGGGCGAGCGCTTCGGTCGCCCCAATCCCGTTCTGGCGCCCCGCGCCCTGGCCTGGATGCTGGAGCACCCCTGGCCCGGCAACCTGCGCCAGCTCCGCAATACGCTCGAGCGGGGGCTGATCCTGGCCGCGGGCGAGCTGGTCGATCCGCCGCCGCCGGAGGGCTTTCTGGAGACCCGCCCCCGGCCGCTCGTCGAGGTGGAGAAGGAGCAGATCCGCAACGCCCTCGCCTACACCCGCGGCAACCAGAGCCCGCGCCGCCGAGCTGCTCGGCATCAGCCGCAAGGCGCTGTGGGAGAAGCGCCGGCGGTACGGGATTCCGTAGGCCTCCCCCCCGCCCGAGCCCTCACCCCTGGCCCCTCTCCCGCCCCCTCCCTTCCCCCCTCACCGGGAGAGGGGAACGAACCAGAACCGGTGAAGACTGTAGGTGTGCTGTGCGCATCAGAGCGGACGTTGGCGGCGCGCACAAGCGCGCCCTACCGGGGCTGCTTTCTTGCTTTCTCCCTCCTCTCCCGGTGAGGGGGGAAGGGAGGGGGCGGGAGAGGAGGGCCGGGGAGGTGAGGGCGGGGCGGGGGGCTTGACGGCTCCGCGCCGACTGTGTATACTCAGTATATGGATGTGCACAGCGGCGACAGCGACCTTGTCATCTCCCAGGCCGACACGCGGCCGATGTACGTCCAGATCATGGAGCAGATCAAGCGGCTTGTGGCCGCGGGCGACTGGGCGGCCGGGCAGGAAATTCCGTCGATCCGCCAGCTCGCGGTAGACCTGCGGGTCAGCGTGATCACCGTCAAACGGGCCTACCTGGAGTTGGAGCGCGAGGGTGTGATCGTGACGCGCCAAGGCAGGGGCTCGTTCGTGGCGGAGGGCTCCGATCTGGGAACGAAGCTGCTGGAACAGGATCTGGCGAAGCACCTCGAGGAGGCCGTCCGCCTGGCGGCTCGACTCGGGCTCTCGCCCAAACAGCTCGCCGTCCGGCTGCGCGACGCCGCCGGCCGGCAGGCGGAGGAATCAGAGAAATGAGAGGAATATCATGACGACCGCAGCGGTACAGTTCGAGGGGGTAACGAAGAGCTATCCGCACTTCACCCTCGACGCGATCGACCTCGTGCTCCCGCACGGGCAGATCATGGGCTTCATCGGGCCGAACGGCGCCGGGAAGTCGACGACGATCCGCATCCTGATGGGGCTGGTGCATCAGGATCGGGGCACGGTGGAGGTCCTGGGCCATGCGATGCCCGGCGACCAGGCGGCGGCGAAGCGGCAGGTGGGCTTCGCGTCCGAGGACCTGCGCCTCTATCAGCGGCCCACCCTCGCCTGGCACATGGAGTTCGTGCGCTCGATCTATCCCGATTGGGATCAGGCGTACGCCGAAAAGCTGGTGCGGCGCTTCGACCTCAAGGCGGAGCAGCGCATCAAGGGGCTCTCGCACGGCCAGCGGGTCAAGGCGGCGCTGCTGCTGACCCTGGCGCGCCGGCCGCAGTTGCTGGTGCTCGACGAGCCGACCACGGGGCTCGATCCCGTCGCCCGCCACGAGGTGCTCGGCGAGCTGATGGAGGTGCTGGCGGACGAGGAGCGGACCATCCTCTTCTCGTCGCACAACACGCTCGACGTCGAGCAGATCTCCGATCAGATCACTTTCATCGACCGCGGCCGGATCATCGATACGGGCGACAAGGAGAGCTTCCTCGAGCGCTGGCGGCGGATCCGGCTGGAAATGCCCGCCGATGCCGCGCTGCCCACCGTGCCCGGCATCGTTCAGACCAGCACGAGCGGCCGCCTGGCGGTGGTTATCACGGACCGCTTCGAGCCCGCGATGACCGCCGCGTACCAGCACGCCGGCGCTACGGTCCATGCCGTCGAGCCGATGACGCTCGAAGAGATCTTCGTCGCCAACGTCCATTCGAGAAGAGAGGAAGGCAGATCATGAATCACGCGATGATACGGCGCCTGATCTATAAGGACTGGTACTTGAACCGCGTGCCTATCTCAATGTACGTCGCGGTCGGGCTGCTCGCCGTGGCCGCCCTGGGATACGGCACGTTTGGAGCGTTCTATGCCGGCAGCATCCTGCTGCTCACGGTATTGTGCACGATCGGGATCCATCTCATCACGGTCACGGTGATCGAGGAGCGGCGCGAGCACACCCTGGCCTTCGTAATGTCGCTGCCGGTCTCGGCCGCTGAGTACACGACGGCCAAAATCCTTGCCAACGTCTTGATCCTCTCCGTCGCGTGGGCGACGCTGTTCGTCGGCACCGTCGGGGTCATCGCCGGCAGAGCGACGCTGCCCGACGGTCTGATCCCGTTCGCCACGGTCATTCTCCTCTATTTCTTTGCCGGCTACTTCCTGATCCTCACCGTGGCCCTCATCTCGGAATCGCTGGGCTGGACGATCGGTGCGATGGTGCTCGTCAACCTTTTCCTGCAGGCGGTGATGTACGGCGTCTCGAACGCTCCCGGCATCGCCGGCGATATGAAAGGCGAAGCGATCGTCTGGCGGCAACCGATCGCCGGGGTGCTGGCGGCCGAGGTCGCGGCGATCCTGCTGATGCTGGGTTTGACCTTCTACCTCCAGTCGAGGAAAACCGACTTTCTTTAACCTCACCCCAAAGCCTTAAGAGATCTTTCCAGCGGTTGTTGCTCCCCTCTCCTCGAGGAGAAGGGCCAGGGGTGAGGTGTACCCAAAGGGAAAGGAAAAAACATGTCCAAGCTGCCGAAATTCCTGATCAAAGTCCTCATCGCTCCGGCGGTGCTGGCGGCTATCGTCTTCACGCTGGCTCTGGTGATGATCCTCTGGGGCGATCCGGAGTTCACCCGAGCGTCCGACATCTCTCCGGAAAAGCTCGCGGCCTCCGGCATCAGCTTCGAGCAGCCGTATCCCGCAGCGAAGCGGTCCTTCCGCATGCGCGATGGAACGGTCCTGGTGTCACAGGTTCTGCCCACGGCCGACGTGGGCTCGAAGACGACGATCGTTTATGTACACGGTATCCTGAGCAGCAGCTTTCCGCTCAATCACAGCTCCGGCCTGCTGCGCGAAGCGGCCGCGGCCGAGGTGGTGGCGATCGATCTCCGCGGCCACGGATTCTCCGGCGGCAAGCCGGGAGATACCGACTACATCGGCCAATATGAGGATGACTTGGGAGACGTCGTCCAGGAAATCCGCGCCGGCCGTCCCGGTGGGAAAGTGATCCTGGCGGGGCACTCGATGGGCGGCGGAATCGCGCTCCGCTACGCCATGCGGCCCGACCTGCCGCCGGTGGATGGATACCTGCTCTTCGCGCCGTACCTGGGATGGGCTTCTCCGACGACGCGAAAGGAACCGACGCCGGCCGAAGCTGAAGCCGGGGCGGAATTCATGCAGATCCATCTGCCGCGCATCCTCGGCTTGAAGCTGCTGAATACCGTCGGGATCACGGCGTTCAACGGGCTGCGCACCCAGTTCTTCAACCTGCCGCCCGCGCTGCCGCTGCGTTCGTATTCCTATCGCGCTTCGGAAGGCATGGCGCCGGCGGACTACCGGCCCGCGCTCGCGGCGGTTCGCGCGCCGCTGCTCGTCATCGTCGGCAGTCGCGACGAGGCCTTCAAGGCGGAGGCCTACGAGAGAGTGATCCATGGCAACAGCCGCGGCACCGTCACCATCGTTCCGGAGGCAACCCACAACGGTGTGCTTCAAGATGCTCGAGCCATGTCGGCGATCAAAGCCTGGGTTGCCGTGTTGAGGTGAAGATGTCCAGCCGTGCCTGGCGGGCCGAATCGAGTCAGCGCACGGCTTCGGAGTCGACCACCCGAAGCACCGGCACCTCCGGCCGCTCGCCCTCGCGCCGCGATAACCAGTCCGCCCATCTCTCCGCGGCCGCCAACAGATCGGCGAGGTCCAGCCCGTGCGACACCGGTGCGAAGGGTTGCAGGCGGCCGCGCGCTTTGGCGAGGGTTTTGATGGGAGCTTCGTCCCGCTTCAGGTTGAGGAACTGGTGCATGGCGGCGGCCACTTGGATCAGCCCCTGAAACAGGTCGCGGGGCTCCGGCGTCGTCGAGCGCCAGATCTCCTCCCACGCCTCGTGGGATTCGTAGAACCGGCCGTGATTGAAGAGCGCGATGCCCTCGTGGAACAGGCGGCGCCGTTCTTCAGCGGAGAGGGTGGGATGGAGGTTTCTGGGCGTGCCGGCCAGAGCTGAAGCTCCTTCGTCAGCTCAGTCTGTCAAACCGGCTCGAAAAACCCAAATCTAGGATCCGAGCTCGGTCCGCATCTCGGGCCCCGGCTCCGCCAGCGAATCGAGCAGGTCCTCGGGGAGGCTCAAGCCCGGATGCACGCGCTTGCACAGCTCGCGCAGGCGGCGCAGCTCGACCTCGGGGAGGCAGAGGAAGGCTTCGATGACCTGCGGATCGAGCTGCCGCCCGGCCACCTGTATCAGCTCGTTGACCGCCGCCTGATGGCCGCGCGCCCGCCGGTACGGCCGGTCGGAGGTGATGGCGTCGTAGGTGTCCACCACGGCGAAGATGCGGGCGCTCAGGGGAATGTCCTCTCCCGCGAGGCCGCGCGGATAGCCTTGACCGTCCCAACGCTCGTGGTGGGAGTAGATGATGTCGAGCACCGCCGGCTGCAGGAAGCTGACCTCGGCCAGCATGTCGAACCCCCAGCTCGGATGCTGCTTCATGATGTGCCACTCGCCTTCGGTGAGCGCGCCGACCTTGCGCAGGATCTCGTCGGGCACCACCATCTTGCCGACGTCGTGGAGCAGGGCGCCCCATTCGATCGCCTTCAGCTCGTCGCCGCGAATGCCCATCGCCTTGGCCAGGGTGGTGGCGTAGAGGGCGACCCGGAAGGAATGGCCGGTCGTCTCGTGATCGCGGGCGTCGGCGGCCGTCACCACCGCGCCGACGGCCTCGACGTACGAGCGTTCGCGAGCGTGCAACGACTCCTCGAGCGAGACCGTCAGCGCCCGCAGGGTCTGCTCGATCAGCCGCACCTCGCCGCCGCCGCCGGCCGTCTGGAAGTCGCTGCGGAGCCGTCCCGTCCGGGCCATCTCCGACAAGGTCTCCGCGAGTTTTCGCAGGGGAAGGGTGATCCGCCGCACCACCCACCAGGCCGCACCGGCCGCCAGCGCGCCGGCCGAGAGCCCGATGAACAGCAGGTTCCAGCCGATCTGGCGCGCCAGATCGGGATCGTCCGCCACGGAGACCAGGTCATAGACCAGCAGCAGCGCGAAGCCCAGCATCGCCGCCGCGATGGTGACCGTAAACCAGAGAGAGCGGGTGGGAAGACTCAACTTGACAGGCTCCATGGTCCCAAGCTCCCGGCGGCCAGCCGCGGTGCCGTCGGGAGGGCGCCCTGCATACCGCCGATCTTCCGCCGAGGGCTCCGCCCCATGCGCGTTCCGTTTCTCTCGGCTCCTGCGAAATTGCGCGGAGTATACGCCAACCGCCGCCGATTTGCGATCGACGGAAGGCCTCCTCCGTGGTTCGCGCAGACGAACGCGGCAGAAAGAAGCCGGCAATTCCATCCGGCGGAGCGGACAACGCTCCTGCAGTACTCGACTCGCGGGAGTTCATTCAGAAAGAAAGGTGCCTCCCGGAGGGAATTCCGCGCCTGTCCGGATCAGGGGCGCTGGTACGATGCCGCGAATGCGCCCCCACCTCCCGGTCTACGAAAATCTTCCGCGGGGGGCAGCTTCCTTTAAGCCCCTCCCCCGGTGAGGGGGTTAGAGGAGTGAGGGTTCTCCTCTGCCTGCTGCTCGCCGCGACGCCGGTCTTGGCCCGGCAGAGCGAGGAGCCGCCATCCGCAGGAGAGGTGGCGGCCCGGCTCGCCACCTTGGGACCCAGATCCGCCGCAGAGGTGCGGGCGCGGGCGGTGGATCTCCTCCTCGCCGACCTGCGCCGCGCCGGCCTCGAGCGGGTGCGGGCCGTCCGGGTGAACGGACCGGGAGGCTGGGCCAACCTGGAGGGTTCGCTGCCGGGTGAGATTCCTGACGAGATCGTCCTTTCGGCGCACTACGACACCGTTGCCGGAAGTCCCGGAGCGGGCGACGACGCCTCCGGCTGCGGCGTCGCCGTCGCCGCGGCGGCCGAGCTGCGCCGCACTCCGCTGCGGCATACCGTGCGGGTGGTCCTCTTCGACGGCGAGGAGCGCGGCAGGCGCGGCAGCGAGGCTTGGCTGGCGGCTCTCGGCCCCGAAGGCGCCAGCCGCATCCTCGCCGACTTGAACGTGGAGATGGTCGGCTGGAGCGGCAGCGCGGGACCCGTCATCCTCAGTTTTCCAACGCGGACGATTCCCCGGCGGTTGGCGCCGGGCTGGCTCGTCCACTCCGTCTTGAAGAGCGGCGAGGCGGTCGGCTGGCCCTATGCGGTGGCCGACAACCGGTTCCCGTTGCTCGGTCAGCTCGTCTTCCGTTCGGCGAGGATCCTCTACGGCTCCGACAGCGAGTCGTTCCTCGAGCGGAACGTTCCCTCGTTGACTCTCTCCGACAGTTCCCTCTTCGTCGAAGACCCCGCCTACCATCGACCGACCGATATCGCCGCCAACCTCGATGCCCGCCGCCTCGCCCGTTGGACCCAGGCGGTGGCCGCGGCCGTGCGCCGGCTCGACGCTCTCGCCGGCCGGCCCCTGCCGGAGGACCAGTATCTCGCCGTCTTCGGCCGCGTCTGGCTGCGTCGCGATCTGATGTGGATGGGGTTCCTGCTCTGGGTGCTGCTGGTCTTCCGTGGCAGGCCCGGCCGCTGGCGCGGCGGCTCTCCCGCGGGGCACGGCCGCCAGATGCGCGGCTACCTGCCGGGGTTCATCTTCCGGGTCCTGCTGCTCGCCGCGGTCTTCCTGGCGCCGGTCTTCTCCGTGCTGCTGCTGCCGGCGGCGGCACTCGCCCTCCTGCCACCGCGGCCTCTGTGGGCGCGAGCCCTGTGGATCGCCGGCGGTATCCTGCCGCTCCTCTCCCTGCTCCTGGCCCTCGCCGCCGCCGCCGTCCTCGCGATCGTCCGTCTGGAGGATGGATTCCAGGGTGGTGCGGCGGCCGCGGTCCTGATTCCCGCCACGCTCGTCGCGTACGGCTGGACGATCGCGCGCGGACCTTCGGGAAAGACACGGCAGGAGCCGCGGTTGACGGGAGTCGATGCTCCCGGTAAGGTCGAAGCGTGACGCACGAGGCTCGCCGCTACGCCGGCCGGTTCGCCGCCCTCGGTCACGAGATCCGCCTGGAGATCTTGCGCTGTCTCCTCGCGGTCCATCCCCGCGGCATGGTCGTCGTCGAGATCCAGCACGAGCTGAACATCCCGCCCTCGACTCTGTCGCATCACCTCGACGCCCTGCGCCACGAGCACCTCGTCCAGCAGCAACGCGAGGGGAAGTTCCTGCGCTACCTCGCCGACACCGAAAGCCTCCGCGAGACCCTCGAGTTTCTGTATGCCCTGACCCCGCGCGTTACCTGAGTTTTCGGCGTTCTGCCCTCCGAAGCCCTCACCTCCCCGGCCCTCCTCTCCCAGAGGGAGAGGAGGGGGAAAAGAAAAGCGTACGATTCCTTGTCTTTCTCCCCTCTCTCCCTTTGGGAGAGAGGGGTCGGGGGAGTGAGGGCTTCGAAGGGCACATCGCTCGATCCATCCTGGTCCTCAAGGCTGGTATCTCCCTTGCACCCACCGTTCGATCCATGGACGGCCTCACTCTCAGGACCGAGACCGCGCGGATCCGCCCGGAGATGGTCTACGCCTGGCGCGGCCCTTCGCTGCTGATCACAAACAACCGGGGCGAGTGCGGCGATGATAGCGATGATCGCGATGGCGAGACCCTGAGCGGCTATTACTTCCGCGAAGCCCGTCATCTGCGCACGCTGCGGCTCGAGATCGACGGCGAGCGGCCCTGGCTGTGCGAGATCGGCAGCGGCACGCCCGAAGAGATCGACCTCGTCTTCGTCCATCCCGAGATGCGCCGCTTCGGCGGCGGCGGCAGCGGCCAGGCCGGCGACGACGTCGGCCGCGATCCGCACGGCATCCCGTATCGGGCGCTCGACCTGCTCGTGAGTTATCGCGTCGGGGTCGCCGCGCTCGAGATCTCGCTGCTCGTCGCCAACCGCTCGCGTGAGGAGGTGGCCTGCGAGGTCGCCTGGGTGCTCGGGGCCGACTTCGCGGACCTTCAGGAGGCGCACGCCGGCGAGCGCCAGCAGGAGGCGGACGTCGCGAGCGACGCCTCGGAAGGGGAGCTCCGCCTGCGCTACCAGCATCCCGATCTGCCGCTCGAGACCCGCATCCAGCCATCTGGAGGGAAAGCGTGGAAGGCGCGGGCGGACAGCTTGACGGTTTCGCTGCGGCTGGCTCCGCAACAGAGCGAACGGCTGGGGCTGCGGATCGAGCCGTTCGACGCCGGGCAGCCGCTGTCCGCCGATGAGGCGGAGCGGCGCGAGGCGCATCTGCGGCAGTGGGCGGAGGGCCTCACCCAGGTCGAGGTGCCCGCCAACCGGATCGCCGAAAGGGTGATGGACCACAACGTCCGGGATTTCTCCTCGTTCCCTCTGCTCGAAGGCGCGGAGGACGAATGGCTGGCGCCGCAGGCCGGCATGCCGCTCTATCCCGCCTTCTTCGGCCGCGACGCCTTGACCGCCGGCTGGCAGGCGTCCCTCTTGGATCAGGGGCGGAGCCTCGACGCGACCCTCACCCGTCTGGGCCGGCTGCAGAGCGACCGCTTTTTCGACTGGCGGGACGAGGAGCCCGGCCGCCTGCCTCAGCAGGTGCGCCGCGGACCGCTCGCCCGGCTCGGCCTCAATCCCTATGCCGCCTATTACGCCGACTTCGCGAGCCCGCTCATGTACGTCATCTCCCTCGCCCAGCACTACGCGTGGACGGGGAACCGGCAGGACCTGGAGCGCCATTGGGATACGGCGCGCCGCGTCCTCGATTGGGCCAGGGAGCACGGGGACCGCGACGGCGACGGCTATCTCGAGTACCTCACCAAGTCGCCGCATGGGCCCAAGAACCAGGGCTGGAAGGACGGCGGCGACGCCATCGTCTACGAGGACGGCCGTCCGGTGCCCGCTCCGATCGGCACCTGCGAGATCCAGGGCTACTGGTTCGCGGCCCAGCAGCTCATGGCGCTCATGTGCTGGGTTCTCGACCGCAAGGACGACGCCAAGGCCTATTGGCAGTCAGCCATGGAGCTCAAGGAGCGCTTCAACCGGGACTGGTGGATGGAGGAGGAGGGGTTCCTCGCCTTGGCGCTCGATGCGGACAAGCGGCCCGTGCGCAGCATCGCCTCCGATGCCGGCCACTGCCTGGCCGCCGGGATCGTCGCCGACGAGCACGTGCCGCGGCTCGTGGGACGGCTCTTCGCGCCCGATCTGTTCAGCGGCTGGGGCATCCGCACGCTGTCGAGCGAGCATCCGTCCTACAACCCGCTGAGCTACCATCTCGGCAGCGTCTGGGCGGTCGAGAACGCCACCATCGCGCTGGGGCTGCGGCGCTACGGCTTCGACGTGCGGGCCGCCGAGATCGCCAAGGCGCTCTTCGATCTCGCGCAGCTCTATCCGGACCACCGCATCCCGGAGTGCGTCGGCGGCTACAACCGCTGGGAGCGCCGCCTTCCCGGAGCGTATCCGCGGGCCAACGCGCCGCAGGCCTGGAATGCCAGCGCCTTTCCGCTGCTCCTCCACACCCTGCTGGGGCTGCAGCCGTTCGCCCTCCTGCATCTCCTGGTGGTCGATCCGGCGCTGCCGGCGTGGCTGCCCGAGGTGATCCTCCACGGTCTCAAAGTCGGAGAAGCCGTCGTGACCCTGCGTTGCTGGCGGGACGACGACGGGAAATCCCATGCCGAGATCTTGCACCGGCAAGGCACCCTGCACCTCCTGCGGCAGCCGCCGCTGGAGTCGCTCACCGTCGGCATCGCCGATCGCCTGAAAGCGCTGATCGACGGGGTGTTGCACACTTAAGCAGCTCAAGCAGGAGGTCGTATGAAAACTCATCTCAAGCCCATCGCGGAGCAGGTCCTGGTGATCACCGGAGCGTCCAGCGGCATCGGCCTGGTGACCGCGAAGATGGCCGCGGAGGAGGACGCCAAGGTGGTGCTGGCGGCCCGCAACGAGAGCGATCTGCGGACGGCCGTCGAAGACATCCGCCAGCAGGGCGGCCGGGCCGTCTACGCCGTGGCCGACGTGGCCGATCCCGAGCAGGTCGAAGGCATCGCCGAGACCGCCATCCGTTCCTTCGGACGGATCGACACCTGGGTCAACAACGCCGGCGTCGCCCTCTACGGCCGCATCCTGGACCTGCCGCTGGAGGACATGCGGCGGCAGCTCAACGTGCTCTACTGGGGCGTCGTCCATGGCTGCCGCACGGCGGTGCCGCACCTGCGCGAGAGCGGCGGCGCCCTGATCAACGTCGCGAGCGTCCTGGCCGACCGCTCGATTCCGCTGCAGGGGAACTACTGCGCGGCCAAGCACGCCGTGAAGGGCTTCACCGATTCGCTGCGATTGGAGCTGGAGGCCGAGGGCCTGCCGATCTCGGTGACCCTCGTCAAGCCCACGAGCATCGACACGCCGCTCTTCGACAAGGCGAGGAGCCTGCTCGAGGTCCAGCCGCAGCCGGTGCCGCCGGTCTACGCGCCGGAGACCGTTGCGCTGGCTATCCTCGAATGCGCCCAAAAGCCCGTCCGCGAGCTCAACGTCGGCGGCGCGGGCCGGGCCATGACCGTGCTCACCGGGATCGCTCCCCGGCTCGGCGATCGCGTTCTGGAGAAGACCGGGTTCGAAAGGCAGAAGAGCGACCTTCCGGCGAGCCGCCGGGACAACCTCTTCGCGCCCCTGGAGCACGACGGCGGCGAGCGGGGCCGCAACTGGTGGGGCCGCGTCAAGGAGACGAGCGCTTACACCCGTGCAGCGCTGCGTCCCGTGGCCGTGGCGCTGGCCGGCTTGGGAATCGGCGCGGGAATTCTCGCCGGCGTCCGGGTGCTGCGGAACGCCAGGATGCAGGCGGAGACGTAGGGCCTGGCGGCGGTCCGAAGCGGCACGACTGATCGTCACTCCACGATGACCGTCACGCGCTGGACGCTGTTGTTGCCATAGCCACCGAAGTTCCACTGCTGTTCCAGCGGCTGCACGTTCCCCGCGGAGTCGGTCGCGCGTACGCAGAGGGTGTGCGAGCCGCGCCTGGCGTTCCAGAGGAACGTCCAGGTCCTCCAGGCATGGGGCGAGACCGGTTCGTCCAAGCGGGCGTCGCGCCAGGTGGAGCCGCCGTCCACACTCACTTCGACGCGAGAGACGCTCAGGCGGCCGGCCCATGCCTTGCCCGTCAGCGTGACGTCGCCGGCTTGGACCAGCCGCGTGCGGGTCAGAAAATCGGGAATCCCCGGAGGGATCATCAGTGCGCGCACCCTGATCAGAGTTACCGCTTCTCCGGGCTCATCCGGCGTCCGCGAGTAGCGGTAAACCCTTGCCATCTGATATCCCTGGAAGGGCTCCGCCAGGGCCTCGATCCCGTGCAGCCACTTCACGCTCGTCATGCCATACCAACCGGGCACCAGCAGGCGGAGGGGATGGCCGTGTTGCGGTTGCAGCGGCTCACCGTTCATCTCGTAGGCCAGCAGCACCTCGTCCCGAACCGCTTCGCTCAACGTCAAGCTGCGCTGGTAGTGCTGGACCTCGCCTCCTTCCACGCCTCGGTCAAGACCTGTGAAGACGACGTCGGCGGCATCGTGGCGCACACCGGCCTCTTCCAGGATTCCCCGCAGCGGCGTGCCGGTCCATTCCGCGGTCCCGATCGCCTCGAGGAACCATGGCTGGCTGATGCGCCGAGGGGCGAAGAGAGCGCGTCCGTTTCCCGCGCACTCCATGGTCACCGCGACGGTCCGGGCCGGCCGCTTTCTGATCTCCTCCAGAGACAGGCTCATGGGCCTGGACACCAGGCCGCCGACGTTCAGGCGCCACTCCTCGACGTTCACCTCCGGTATGTCGTAGTGGACCAGAAGGTAGTGCAGGCCGGTCGGGGTGAGCGGATAGCGCAATCCTTCCAGGAGCATTCCCCGGTTGCGCAGGGCCAACTGGAGCTCTTCCCTGTAAACCCGGTCGGTGTCGGCGAACCCGCTGCCGTCACCGACGGTTGGGAACGATGCTGCGGCCGTGTCTTGTCCCATGATTCGTCTTCCTCGAGGGGTTGAACCTGGTTTTGCCTGCCCATCGTACCGCGCGCGGCGCCCGACCGGAACGGACCGTAGTGGTTCAGTTTGCCTGCGGACTGCGTACGGTCCTGCCCTCCGAAGCCTCACCCCCCGGCCCCCTCTCCGTAACCGGAGAGGGGGAGAACAGCAAGAAAAACAGATGTGTTCCTCCCCCTCTCCCGTCAGGGAGAGGGGGCCGGGGGGTGAGGCTTCGGAGGGCAGGACCGGGGGAGTCCACGAGCAAACTGAACCACTTCCGAACGGACGGATTGACGCTGCCTTGTAACTGGCTTAGAGTCCCTGCAGAAACTCGCAACTCCAGTACCTGTCGTACCGCCGGCGTCGATAGCGCTGCCCGGCATGAAGAGAGCAGCCGGGCTCACAATTGGAGGAATCGAAATGGATAGACAATTGGTAAAGCCTGTCGGTCACCACACGAGCTGCACCTGCCTTGCGGAATGGTCGGGCACCCACTTCGGTCGCCGCCGTTTTCTTCAGGTGGCTGCCGGGAGTTTCGCTGCCGCCGTGCTCGCACCCTGGCACGCGTTGGCTGCCGACGGCGAGTACGAGGCGATGGTTTTGTCCTGTATCGACCCGCGCTTTCAAGAACCCGTCTGCAAGTTCACCGCTGAACGCCATCTCACCGGCAAATACAGCCATTTCGTGATCGCTGGCGCGTGCATCGGCGTCGTGGCCCCCGCGTTCAAGGACTGGCACAAGGCGTTCTGGGACAACCTGGCTGCCACGATCCAGTTGCACGGTATCAACAAGGTTATCGTCATCAACCATCGTAAGTGTGGCGCCGCGGAGATTGCATACGGTAGAGAGGCCGTCGCCGACCGTGCCGCCGAGACGAAGACCCACCGGGAGGCGCTGGCCGAGTTTCGCAAGCAACTCGCTGATCGCCAGCCGAAGCTGGGCGTCGAAACGGGACTGATGGATCTCGACGGCAAATTCGAGGTTATGGCGTAGGCGACAACGATGTGATGCGTCCTCGCCAAGCGCGAGGCGGCGAACAAGCTGGTGCGTGAGGAGCTCTGGACTGCTTACGCGTGGTTCGTCTCCCAGTTTCGCGAAGCCTCTGAGAAGCTCCGAAGCGGAGACCGGTTGGGGCTTTTCCCGGCGGGGAGTTTCCCGCCGGCCTTGCCTTTCGTGGCGTCCGGATAGCCGCGAGTCGCCGAACCAGCCTCAACGAGCGTTCAAACCGAAGCGCTCCACTCGCCAGCGCACCTCCAAGTCGGCCAAAACGGGGCCATGAGACGTAGCTCTCGCCGCTCCGAAAGCTAAAACAGCGCGCCGTGCCCGCGGCTGTTCACCGATTCTTGTCGAATCGACTGGAACCTAATTCGGGATCTTTCTCTATAAGACGGACCGCGGCGTGGATGGTTGCCAAGTAGTAATAGAAAATCCAGTCAAGCCAGACATCTTGGTCATACTCGGGTTCGCTGATCTGGTCTGTGGTGGCGAATACCGAAGTTGTTCGCGATTACGAACAGATCTCTTTCGTCTTGTGAGGCCAGAACTCGCTTGAGTTCCGGCCGCAGAAACTCCAGAACATCAGCGAGGTCCCTAACCGCATCGCGCCGGTCGGTGATCGTTGCGCGGTGGCGCCGAAACTTGTGCAGGGCTGCATTGACTCTACCGGCTACGTTGTCAGAGTCGGGCTGGACAAGATGGCCTTATAGGCTCCAACGCCTGCCACAAACCCTGTAATGAGCATCGTGAGTAACCAAATTGTTAAGTTGTTTTCGATTCTCTCGCGTAGATTCATGGGCTGTCTGTGTTCGCCTTTCTAGTTGACGTCCTGGCGTCGAACAGTAAACTCAGCTTATGCGACCCCTCGTGGCGTGCTTCGCGCCTTGAGGTCTTCGAATTCGGGAAAGTGGCCTATGTCTTTTATTCTATTCGTCTAGAATTCTACACCGCCCTCGACGCCGGGTCAAACTGCGGAGGTTCGGTCGCATAAGCCACTCGGGCCGTCGAGGGCCTCGGCAGCTTTCCTGCACCCGAGCCTCCTGTGGGCGATCCCGTTGAAAGCGCTGAGGTTGGCGCCTCGGGTCTCCGTCATCGTGAGCCTTATCCGAAGGTCATATGCCCCTCACAGGAATGTTATCCGGCCGGTGTGAGGCAAGAAGCATTCCCCTCCGAAAGCCGGAGCGACGCTGCCATCCTCCATCGTTTCAGCCGGTTACGAAGATGCATTGACCTTGGGAGCTGAGTCGCTTATGCGGCTGAAACCGGTCGAATAGGCAGCCGGCGCAAACCCGGCTACAGCACGTCGATCGGTCTCCGCACTCCCCGGCTGCCGCCCGCGAAGCCGTGATCGGCGACAATTAGATCTGGTGGGTTCCGATCCTCGTAAGTGTCTGTTTTGTGGGCTGCATGCTCGCCTACTACGTCGAGTGGCATATGCGCCAGAAGCTAGCAGCGATGCTCTTCGAAGACGATGATCCCGCGGCGGGTGAGCTCTTGCGCTCTTCCATTGTCGCCCCTGCCGAGCGATCACCGAGTGCGCAGCGAAAAGCCCGCAGCCTTCGCACGACCGACGGACTGCCCGTCCATAGCTTCGCCACCCTCCTGAAGGATCTCGCCACGCTCACCAAGAACCGCGTCCAGCCGAAGACCCTGTCTGCTCCTCCCTTTGACAGTCTCACCCGTCCCACCGCGCTCCAGCAGAAAGCCCTCTCTCTGCTTGCCGTGGCGCTGTAGCTCGCTGGTTCGCTGTAGACAGTACGCCCAACCCCCGTCAACGACTAAGTCATTATTAACCTTATACTTACGCTGACCTATCGAAAAGAACTTCCGGTTAGCTCTCCAATGGAGGGTTGATGGTCACAGACCGGCAAGTCAGGAGGCTGAGGATGGAACTGGGCATGGGAGAGCCGCTGTCGAAGGGCGGCCCTGCGGTCGGGATGAGCGAGACGACGGCGCGTCGCTACCGCGCTGGCGATCTACCAGCCAGCTCAAGCAACCCCGGCAGTACCGGTCTCAGAAACTCTCCCCCTCCTGGCCCCTCGAAGGAGGGAGCGCCAAGGAAGAATCGCCGGGCGGCGTCTAAGTCTAAGCGCGATACAGACCCGCGATCTCACGTCAACCTGCCGCTCCGAAGGAGCAGGATTTGAACAGCCCGGGGTTTCAACCCCGGGTCCGGAGCCATCCGCTTCTTCAAGCCCCGAAGGGCCGGCCGAGCCATCAATCGAAGAGGTACTTGGGATCGAAGTCGAAGCTGACCTGGCGATGGTGGGCTTCCTGGTTCAGGATGTACGACCTCACCCCCGCCTCCCGCTAGGCGCTGACGGAGGCGGCGAAGTACCCTCCTGCCAGGCGAACTCCGGAATCGGGTTCGGCTTCTCGTGGACCCACTTCGACGAGACCGCCTTGAGGGCGCGGACGGTATCCGAGAGGTTTCCTGCCTGCAGGCCGGCCCTCCGGGGCTTGCCGTTCTTTGGCGACCCCTACCCGGGGTTAAAACCCCGGGCTGTTCAAATTCTGCTCCTTCGGAGCGATGGACGCCTCTGGCGCTGGTCGATCCGCCTTGACCTCCGGGGCGAGGTGCCAGTGGATCAGCGATGCGAACCAGCTCTGCTTCATGCGTTACGTCAACTCGGTGCGACCCAAGAAATCACCGGCGCCGCTGTTCCACGCGGCGAGCGAGCGAGCAAGCTAGTGCGCGAGGAGGCTCTGGATTGCCTACACGTGGTTCGTGTCCGCCTTCCGTGACGCCTCTGAGAAGCTCCGAGGCGGAGATCGGTTAGCGCGGTTCCCGGCGGGGAGCTTTCCGCCTGCCCTGCCTTTCGTCGGGGGATAAGCGCCTTCATCGGTTGGCTCGCCAGCTTGCGGTCTCCGGTCTCAGTGCTTCGTCGGGAGAGGTATATCCACGACCTTGAATTCCTGACGAAAAGAAGCCATCCGAACCGTCCTCACGCCGTCCAAAGATCCTCACCTCAGCATTCAAAGCCTATTCGAGGCAATCTGCAGCCGTTTCAAACGGGGTTTGAGCCTCTCTACCTCTTCTGATGTCCTCAGATTTTTTCTAAACACCTGGAACCTAATCCAGGAGCCCCCCAATCCGCCAGAGAAACATCCAACTTTGACCACCGCCGACTCTGCCCCTCGTGTCGACAAGGCCATCTGATCCGCCTCCGCTCCTTCCGCCGACCACCACCGCTTTCCCCTGGCGCCGACACAACCCGAGCTTCACCACCCACATGATTCTCTGTCAGTCACCCGAAATATCTCTGCTCTCTTCTCGACCAGCGCTGCTGGATCGGAGAACCCTCGTCCTCAACCCAAAAACGAAACCTTCCACGCTTCCCACTGAGCCCGTTCCAGCCCGTTTCAAGGAGACCGAAACGCTCTTCGACCTACCTCTCAGGCTCTGCCGGCCCTGTCACCGAGCCCGCGCCGGCGTCCAGATTGCCCTCCGCTACACCGCAAGTCGCTTGAAAAACCCAAGACGCCTGACTCCGCCTGCCGTGCCCGGATTGAGCTCAACCCAAGATTACTGCCGCGGCTTCGCGCGGCCCGCCAGCCGTGCCCGCGATGATGCCTGCTACGGCGGTACCGTGCCCTGTGCACCAGCCACCAAGTGCCACCCGATTCGCAGGAACCGGCTGGCGTGGGAAACCCCGAAAGTCGTATACCGAAGCAGCAAGTTTCCGACGAAAACGTAGAAAGGTGCGCCGCGCTACGTGCCAACCGAATCGCCGCCGCCGAATCGCCGGTGCGGAGTTCGACTTGGCCGTGGGTGATGAGCGGTGGCGCGGGGTTCTCGATGTCTGGAAGGCGAGGCGTAGGTTCACCCATCCGAAGCGGATTGAGGACCTATACAGCGTCGAGATGTTCGGAGGTCTGCAGTCCAGTCTCGTCTGGCATTACGGAGAGATCGCGCGCTGGTTCGCCGCATGCGCAGCCAGCGCGGGGCTTCCAGTTCCTAGTTTCGTCAAGGACCTTTCCTCAGTCCGCGCTCGACCCGTCGTCATCCAACCATCGGCGATGTTCAGCGAGAAGGAATTGGAAGAGCAGATAGAGCGCTTCGGCTCCCGCTCGCTCGCCTACGTCACGTCGTTCTTCAAACTTCTTCGCTACGACAGCAACAGAGCAAAACTCGTAGAGAAGAGGGGGCGAGGCAGGAAGAACAAGCGCAACGCCGCGGTGGCCTTCGCGAGGAGGTTGTTGCTGAGGACCGAATGCACCCAGGTCGAAGCTATCAACGCTGCAGCTCGGTTCCAGCTCAAGGCTGCCCGACGTCGAGGAGAGATCATCTTCTCGGACGACGAGATGGCGCCGGTCGCCGGCTACCCTCAGAGCATGGGCGAGCTTATCTCTGCCGCGAACCTTTGGTCGCGGCAACTAGGGCGTGACAACGTCCTCAAGCTTTCAGCGAAAACTACAGGTGACGTCATAGCGGCGTGGAAACGGCGGGATCGCTTGGTGCACCCGCAGAGGCCTGAGGATCTTGAGATTGGTGAACTTGAGAGTATGGAGTTTGCACTTTCTCTTTTTGAACTGCAGCTAAAGGCTTACGAATGCCTCGAAATCGATGAGGCCAAGTGGGTAGAGTTGGCAGTGTCTAGGGGCGAGCGTGACGACGGACAAACCCGTTGACGCGTCCCTCCTTCTGTCGGTCGTTGAGGTCGTCACAGGACGCCACGGGACGCAGGTGGGGAGCCTCCAACTGGGGGATTTTCTCTAAGAGGCTGGCTCTTCTCCCGAATCGAGTGGAACCTAATTCCGCTTCTTGGGATCGGTGTCCTTGTCGCCCGCCTTGACCTCGCGCCAAACCCGCGATAGCATTTTTAAATATATCGAATGTCGCGCATGCTACCCCTTCGCGTGCGGCGGGAAAACAGAGGATCGGCGATGAGACAGCTCCGGCTCCCGCTCGCTTTGGCCTTGGCCCTTGCCGCCTTGACCGCGCCCGCCCATCCCGCGGGGTACGCCGGCAGGAACCCCGCCCACCGTTTCGATAGCCACGGCCATCGCGCCGGCCGGCCCCAACCCGGCACCGCGCCGGCGGCGGCCCCGGTCGAGGGCGAGCCGGTTGCCGCCTGGAAGGCCGCCGGCCCCTTCGGCGGCGACGTCCAGGCGGTGGCGTTCTCGCCCACCAACCCCAACCTGGCCTTCGCCGGCGTGGCGCCAGGAGGCGGCTTCGGCGGCGGGCTCTACCGCTCGACGAACGGCGGCGCCAGTTGGCAGGCGGTGGCAGCGCTCGCCGGGATCTCCGTCTTCGACCTCGAGCTCGCGCCCTCCGGCAGGGTCTACGCCGCGACCCAGAATCAGGTCTGGGACTCGAGCGACAACGGCCTCAACTGGACCCAACGCCCGACCGGGGTGAGCTTCGCGCAGGTGCTCGACGTCACCGTCGACCGCGCCAACCCCCAGAACGTGTGGATCGGGCTCGCAGACATCGGCAGCGTTCCAGCCGTCCTGGTCATGCGCTCGACCAACGGCGGTCTCACCTGGTCGAACGCCACCCCACCGCTCGGCGCGCCGATCTCCTGCCGCGCCATCGCCGTCCACCCCACGCTCTCCAACACCGTCATCGCCGTCTTCGGTGGCGACTTCGGCGGCGGCCAGGTGTGGGTGACCACCAACGGCGGCAGCTCCTGGACCAACCGCTCGACCGGCCTGCCCAACAATCCCCTGAACGCGGTGGACTACGATGGCAGCCGCCTGCTGGTCGCCGGCGGCCAGCTGTTCGGCTCGCAATCGGTGGGCCTCTACTCGTCGGCCAATCTGGGATTGACCTGGACGCCGCTTCACGACGGCACCTGGCCGCTCCTGGTGGCGACCGACATCGCCGTCGACCCCACCGACGCCGCCACCCTGCTGGTCGCGACCGACGGCCGCGGCGTCAACCGCAGCACCAACGGCGGGGCGAGCTGGGAGATCGGGGCCGGCGGCAGCGCCGACCTCGCCGCGCGGGCGCTGCGCTTCCGACCGGCGAGTGGAACCGACCTCCTCCTCGGCGCCAGCGCGCTCGGCGTGTTCCGCTCGACCAACGGCGGCGACTCGTTCGGCTCCTCGACCGCCGGCATCACCGCCCTCGACCTTTTCGGTGTGCACTCCAATCCGCTCGACCCGCGAGAGGTGGCGGTCGTCTTCCAGGGGACCAATAACGGCGGCGTCTTCACCTCGACCAACGGCGGGATGACCTGGGCCCTCGAAGACGTTCCGCCCACCCGCTACAGCGCCGTGCGCTTCGCCCCCGACGGCACCCTCTACGCGCTGTCGAGCGGCCCCTCGTCGGTGGCGCCGGAGGGCGTCTACCGCCGCGACGGCGGCGGCTGGACTGGCCTCGGCCCGGACCAGGGCGGCTTCTTCGAGTCCGATCTCGCCACCCTGCGCTTCAGCGCCAACGACCCGGATCTCATCCTCGCCGCCGGCTCCGACTTCGGCGTCGCCGGCTTCGAGCCGACGATCTGGCGCTCGACCGACGCCGGCACGGGCTGGACCAAGGAATACGAGGGGGCGGTGGACAACGACTTCGTGGTCGATCTGGAGCTCGTCGAGGACGGCACCGACCAGGTGATGCTCGCCGCCTACGACGGCTTCACCGCACCGCAGGAGGGGGGGATGCTGCGCTCGGCCGACGGCGGCGACACCTGGTCGCCGGCCCTCACGGGCCTGCCGGCCTTCTTCCGTTCCCCCAAGCTCTGCGCCTCGCCCACGGACCCCGACACCTTCGCCCTGGCGGGTTGGACCTCGTTCTCCGGCTCGGCCCTCTACCGCACCGTGAACGGCGGGCAATCCTGGGCCGCCAGTGGCTGGACTGGAGCGTTGTTCACCCAGGATCTCGCCTGCGATCGCCACAACGGCCAGGCGCTCTACCTCGCCGTCTTCGGCACCACGCCGCTCCTGCGCTCGCTCAACCAGGGTGCGGGCTTCGACCCGTTCTCGAGCGGGCTCGTCGGCGCCGGGACCCCCCGCGTCCTCTATGTCGGTGGCGATCCCTTCCCCCGCCTGTGGCTCGCCGCCAGCACCGGAAGCTGGGTGACCGAGTTGGGGGACCCACTGTTCTCGGATGGCTTCGAGACCGGGGACACCTCGGGCTGGGCATTGACGACGCCTTGAGCCCGCCCAAGAAGAGGGCCATCGGTCGGTAGCGGGCATCCTCAACCATCGCCTTGCGGATCTCTCTGCCGAAGGCGTGCACTCTGGGTGGGAACATGGAGTCTCCGGGGCGCGTGCGCGTTGTTCCAGGCCCAGAACACGTTGTTCCGGCCCGCGTGCACGATGTTCTGGGTCCGGAACACGTCGCTTTGGGCCTAGAACATGTTGTTTTGGGTCCAGAACAAGGTGCTCCGGCCCGCGGACACCGTGTTCCGCCTCCCGTGCGATCTGCTCCGGCCCGCGGACACCGTGTTCCGCCTCCCGTGCGACCTGTTCCGGCCCGCGAACACCGTGTTCCGCCTCCCGTGCGACGTGCTCCGGCCCGCGGACGCCGTGTTCCGCCTCCCGTGCGACGTGCTCCGGTCCGCGGACGCCGTGTTCCGCCTCCCGTGCGACGTGCTCCGGCCGCGGACACCGTGTTCCGCCTCTCGCGCGACGTGCTCCGGTCCGCGGACACCGTGTTCCGCCTCCCGTGCGACGTGTTCCGGTCCGCGGACACCGTGTTCCGCCTCCCGCGCGACGTGCTCCGGACCGCGGACACCGTTTCCGCCTCCCCGTGGGCAATACGACGGGCGCCGGTGCACAGCCCCTCGCGTGAATGACCTGGCCTCTGGGTCGGCGACGAACCGCGCCCGGCAGCGTTGTTGTCCTCGCCGCAGCGAGCTTCAAGGTCGAGCATCCGCTGCTCCGGAAGCAACTCGGAGGCGGCGCCTAATTCTGTGGTGCTCATCGGCGAGGTCCGGGAGGAGCCGGCTCGCACCGCTCTCGCGTCGCCTCCTATGGCGGCACGCGGGTGGTGGATATGGCTGGTGGGCGATCCGTTGCCGAGGATTTGCTGATCTGGGACGATTCTCACTGCTCGCGAGGTCGGACATGGCCGCGCAACCAGCTCAGTAGCCCAGAACGATCAATCTCTCCGGCAGCCAATGCCAGCATGAGTTGTTCCTGCTCGTCGCCATCTGCCTCTATCTCGAAGCCGTTCAACACCAGGAAGATCTCCATGGCCGCGTGGCCAACCCGCTTGTTGCCATCAAGAAACGGATGGTTCTGCACCAGCGTGAATCCCAGCGCAACGGCCTTATCGACAGGAGTCGGGTAGAGATCCTCGCCTCCGAAGGTCATCCGAGGCTGCGCGATTGCGGATTCGAGGGCACCAAGGTCTCGGATTCCATGAGATCCGCCGAACGCTTCGATCACGCGACGATGCAGCTCGGTCACTTCCCCGAGGCTTAGATATCGCATCAGCTCAGGCGCTGATAGAGCTTCCCGTTCTTACGCAGTACATACTCCGCAGCCGAGTCGAAGTCGCTTGCCTCGTGGTTGAGAAGGTCGGCCACGGCGGCGGCGGCCAAGTCCTCCGGCCTTACTCCCAACCGCTGCGCTTCTCCACGTAGCTTTTCTGCTTGTGGCTCCGAAAGCTCGATAGGAATTCTCATCGTGAATGCCTCCGACCAGATCCTACCACCGTCTATGATTCCCCCTCGCGCCACCGACTTCGGGATGAAAACCCGGGGCCAGCGACGCAAGTCGCGCGAGTTGGAGAAGAAGACCGGCTCTCCCGGGTACCACTGAGCAGGGCGTAAGTCTAGCTAGTCAGCGGTAGTTGACAGCCGGGGGCGTGTTCGCCGCACGCCCCCGGCGTTTTTCCCAGAAGAGCCCGGCCCACGAGGGCGTCCGATTGCAAAGGGAGCGCGATGGCCGGGTTCGCGGCAGCGCATGGTCAGGCCGCGTCCTCATTTCTCGACAGGGTAGTAATACACTCGTGAAATCAACCCGTCGCGGAACTCATAAACGCAGAGACCCGCTTGGGACTTCGGGCCAGAGTTGCTCTGCCAGGTGGCGCGCTCCAGTGCCGCCACCAGTTCTTTGCGGAATGGTCGCGCGCCTCTTCGGTCGGATTATTGTCCTGCGCCAGCGAGACGCGGGTTTGATCTCCCTCGCCCGAGAGGCTCGATGGTGACGGTGTGATAGTTTTCCGGTTTGTCAGGCAGCCCGGCGAGCGGACTGAAATGACTGTATTGAAGCGTCCGTTCCGGCTCGAGCTTGAGGATCACGCCCTTGTCCTCATACGGCTTACCCTCCCACTCTCCTTTCCAGGTGATCGGGCTCCCTTCGCGCCAGTCGGTGGTAACATGAGTGCCGAACATGTACTGTTCGATGGCTTCGGGATTCACCAGCGCGTCCCAGACGTCGGCGCTGGGAGCGTTGATGGCTATGGAGGCGCGAGCGATCAAATTCGTATCCATAGGTGACTCCTTCCAGGTTGGGCGATCAGCTCGTTCAGTGCTGCTTCGGCGAGAGCGGCTATTCTCCGCGAGGGTCCTTCTGCCTCGCTTCCAGCTTCTGTTGGACCCGTTTTGCTACCTCCATCCCCCACTGCTGGCCTGCCGCCATGGATTCCTGTAAGACGGTGGGCATCACGCTGTTGACCTTGCGCCCAAGGGGACTCTCGTTGAAGGCGATCAGACCCTTGACGTCTTCGTGGGTCAGGTGTTTGTCATAGATCGGGATCACGAGGTCCATCAAGCTCCCGGCATTGAACTCGTTCGTGAACTCATCCCAGACGGTACCGGGGACGTCCGGGTGCTGCTGCTTGAAAATGTCCAACATCTGGGTGACCATCTGAACGCCGAGCTTTGCCGCTCCGGTCGTTTCCAGCAGCTTCTGGATATCCTGGCGCTTGGCCGCGGCGTCCTCTGCCGGGGTCGTCTGCGCCGTTGCCGATCCCGCGCTCAGGAAGGTCAGCGCGAGCGCCGTGACGATCAATATCTTCATTAGATTTCCTTTCTATTCGAGGAGACGAGCTCGTGGAGCGTCGCCATCGCGTGCTCCAGCTCCGCCTCCGAGTTGAAGAAGTGAGGCGAAAGCCGGATGCCCGCGTTCGGACGATAGTCGCACAGGATCTCGCGGGCGATCAGCTCCTGGCAGAGGCGCTGGGCGTCAGGGTGCCAGACGGAGACGGTGCCGCCGCGGTGTTTGGGGTCGCGCGGCGTGCGGACCTCGAAGCCGGCGTCCTCGGCCAGGTCGATCAAGTGGGAGGTGAGGGCGAGGGAGCGCTCGCGGATTCTTTGCGCTCCCACGCCGGCGATGATCTTGTAGCCGGCGCGGCAGGAGTAGAGGGCGGGAATGTTCGGCGTGCCGGTGAGGAAACGCCAGGCCCCATGCGCGTAGTGGATGGCGCCGGGCCGGAAGGCGAAGGGGTCGTCGTCCGCCTGCCAGCCGGTGAAGGCGGGCTCCAGCGTGTCCGCGATCTCGGGGCTCACCCAGAGGTAACCGGCGCCGGGGCCGCCGCAGAGCCACTTGACCGAGCCGCCCACGGCCGCGTGCACGCCCCAGGCCTCCATCTCCAGCGGGATCACTCCCGCCGATTGGTAGACGTCCAGCAGCAGGATCGCTCCGACCTCGCGGCAGCGGCGGGCGATGGCCTCGGCGTCCTGCACGAAGGCGCTGCGGAAGAGGGTGTGGGAGATGGGCACCAGGCGCGTCCGCTCGTCGATGGCCGCGAGCAGCCGCTCGGTGGGCACGCCGATACCGTCGTCCGACGGGACAGTTACGACCTCCGCCCCCTTCCGTTTTTCCCCTTCGAGCAGGTACATGACGTTGGGGAAGTTGAGCTCGGTGTAGACGATCCGGTTGCGCGGCGAGGGGTAGTCGATCGCGGAGAGGAAGAGCGCCAGGGCCACCGAGACGTTCTGGTGCATGGCGATCGAGCCGGGCCGGACGCCGAGGAGCGGCGCCAGCAGGTCGCCCGTGGTGACCGGCATCTCCCACCACCCCTCGCTCCAGGCCCGCACGCCCCGCGTTCCCCATTCGCGGGCGAAGGTCGCGAGGTCGTCGTGGACGGCCCGCGGCATCGCCCCGAGGGAGTTGTTGATCAGGTAGGTCGTGCGTTCGAGGATGGGGAACTCGACGCGCAGCGCCAGCAGATCCTCGTGCGGTGCGCTCACGGCGTCAGCGCCCCGTCCACGCGGCCGGCCGCTTTTCCAGGAACGCCTTGACGCCCTCCTCCTTGTCGGCGGAGGAGAAGCAGAGGCAGAAGAGGTCGCGCTCGTAGGTGATGCCGTCCTCGACGGACATGCGCTCGCTCGCCCGCAGCGCCTCCTTGGCGATCTTGACGGTGAGCGGGCTCTTGCTGGCGATCTTGTTGGCCAGCTCCAGGGTCTTCGCCCGCAGCTCCTCGGCGGGGACGACCAGCTCGACGAGGCCGATCGACTGGGCCTCGGCGGCGCCGATCATGTCGCCCGTGAGGATGAGGCGCATGGCGTGGCCGATCCCCGCGAGCCGCGGAAGCCGCTGCGTGCCGCCGCCGCCCGGGATCAGACCGAGGTTGATCTCCGGCTGGCCGAAGCGCGCCTTCTCGGAGGCGACGCGGATGTCGCACGACATGGCCAGCTCGCAGCCGCCGCCCAGGCAGAAGCCGTTGATCATGGCGATCACCGGCTTGGGGAAGCCCGCCATGATGTCGAAGACCCGCGGGCTGCGCATGGCGTGGCGCTGGTCGAAGGGGGTGCGGCCGGCGAACTCGCCGATGTCGGCGCCGGCGATGAACGACTTCTCGCCGGCGCCGGTGATGACGACGACGCCCACGGAGTCGTCGGTCTCGATGCCGGCGAGGATCTCCAGCATCTCGTCGCGCACCTGCTGGTTCAGGGCGTTGAGCTTGTCGGGCCGGTTGATGGTCAGGATGGCGACGCGGCCTTCGCGTTCCACCAGGATGGTTTCGGGCATGGGGGGTCTCCTCGGAAAAGGTCAACTCGATCGAGACGGCATTCTATAAGGTGGAGCCTACTGCGCGCGGCCTCACCCGCTGCCCGGCGCTTCCGCACCGGGCTACCGAAACGTTGCTCCTCCGGAGCGAATCGCCCTCTGGGCGACGTCTCTGTAGCCCGGTGCGGAAGCGCCGGGCAGCGGCGAGGCCCTGAGAACAGGCCTACCGGTTCCTCCACACCGGCCGCCGCTTCTCCAGGAACGCGGCGGCTCCCTCCTCCAGGTCCTCCAGCGGCAGCAGCTCTTCCTTGTAGATCCGCTCGGTTTCCGCCAGCGCCTCCAGAAAGGGGAGATCCCTGCCGGCGCGGACGGCCTTCTTGGCGAGCCGCACCACCGGCGCGCTCTTCGTGGCGATCTGCGCCGCAAAGCCCCGCGCGGCTTCGTCGAGCGTTCCTGAAGGCACCCGCCGCGTCACCAGCCCCAGCCGCTCGGCTTCTTCGCAGGTCAGGGTCCGGCCGGTGAGCGCCAGGTCGAGGGTGAGGCCGGCGCCGATTCGCGACGGCAGGAGCGCCGAGGCGACCGGCGGATAGCAACCGAGCTCGATCTCGGGCTGGGCGAAGCGGGCGTCCTCCGTGGCGATCATGAGGTCGCAGGACAGCGCCAGCTCCGTACCACCGCCGAGGCAGTGGCCCTGGACGGCGGCAACCGTGATCGCGTCGAGAGCGCGCAGCCGGCGGATCGTCCCGTGCAGGCTCTCCAGCATCGGAACCACCTTGTCCGGGGTGTGGTCCTGCACGGCGACTCCGACCGAGAAGGCGTGGTCGCCGGCGCCGCGGAGAACGATCACCAGCAGACCGGGGTCGAGGGCGACCTCCTCGATCGCCAGGCCCAAATGGGCGATCGTCGAGATATCCAGGATGTTGAGCGGCGGCCGGTTCAACGTGACGGTGACGACGGAGCCGTCACGATCGAGCAGGATCGTGGTCTCGGGCATCAGGGGAGCGCCGGCGCCTCGACACCGACGGCGCGGACGAAATCCAGCCACAGCGCGCGCTGCGGATCCAGGGCCACCAGGTTCTCCGGGTGCCACTGGACGGCGCGCACCCACCAGTCGTTCTCGTCGAGAAAGGCGGCTTCGATCAGCCCGTCCGGCGAGAGGGCCACCGGCACGAGGCCGTCCGCCAGCTTCTTGACCGCCTGGTGGTGGCGGCTGTTGACCCGCGGCAGCTCGCCGGTGAGCCGCTCGCCGACCGGCGCCGCAGGCTCGATGACCTGGACGGTGTGGGCCAGCGTGTCCGGCGTGGTGGAGATGTAGTGGTCGATGTCGGTAGGGAGCTGAGTGGGCAGATCCTGCCAGAGCGAGCCGCCCAAGTAAACGTTGAGCACCTGGAGGCCGCGGCAGACGCCCCAGACGGGCAGGCGGGAGTCGCGGGCGGCGTCGAGCACGGCCCACTCCATTGCGTCGCGCTCCGGAACGGTTTCCACGTTGGCGTTGGGGAGGATCGCCTCGCCGAAGCGCTCGGGTTCCACGTCCGCGCCGCCGCAGAGCACGACCCCGAGGGCCTGCGCGGTCAACTCCCGAAACCGGACGTTTTCGAAGGGACTGATGACCTGTATACGTTCCTCGGGCACACCCACGGCTCGCAGGGCCTCGACGTAAGGCCCGGCGTACTCGTCCGTCGAGGTGGTTACCAGGATACAGCCGTCTCTCACGCCGCCTCCCGCTCGACCAGCGCCGCAACTCCCATGCCGCCGGAAACGCAGAGCGTGGCGATCCCCCGCTCGCCGCCGCGCCGCTCGAGCCCGTGGAGCAGGGTGACGAGGATGCGCGCGCCGGTGGCGCCGATGGGATGGCCGAGGGCGATGGCGCCGCCGTCGGGGTTGAGCCGCGCCGCGTCGAACCCCAGCTCCCGGTTGCAGGCGAGCACCTGGCAGGCGAACGCCTCGTTGAGCTCGACCTCGTCGATGGCGCCGGCGTCGAGGGCCGCCTTCTCCAGCAGGCGCCGCACCGCCGGCACGGGGCCGATCCCCATGATCCGCGGCTCGACGCCGACCACTTCCCAGCCCACCAGCCGGGCCACGACCGGCAGGCCCAGCTCGTTCGCCGCCGCCCGCGAGGCGACGACGATGGCGGCGGCGCCGTCGGTGATCCCAGAGGCGTTGCCGGCCGTGACCGCACCACCCTCGCGAAAGACGGTGGGCAGCTTGGCGAGGGAGGCGAGCGTCGCACCGTCGCGCGGATGCTCGTCCTTGTCGACGGTGACCTCACCCTTGCGGCCCTTGACCTTCACCGGCACGATCTCGGACTCGAAGCGTCCCTCGGCGCGGGCCCGCTCGCAGCGGAGCTGGCTCTCCAGGGCGTAGGCGTCCGAGGCGGCGCGGCCGATGCCTATCTCCGCGGCCAGCTCCTCGGCCGTCTCGCCCATCACCAGCTCCGAGAGGGGGCAGTTGAAGCCGTCGCGGTACATGCCGTCGACGATCTCCGCGTGCCCCAGGCGGTAGCCCCAGCGGGCGCGGGGAAGGAGGTAGGGAGTGTTCGACATGCTCTCCGTGCCGCCGGCGAGGACGACCCGCGCCTCGCCCGTCAGGATGGTGCGGGCGGCCGAGAGCACGGCCTGGAGCCCGGAGGCGCACGCCTGGTTGACCGTGAAGGCCGGCCGGTCGACGGGAACCCCGGCGCGGTGGGCGATCTGCCGCGCCGTGTTCGGGCCGCCGCCGGCCTGGCGGGCATGGCCGAAGATGACCTGGTCCACCCGGGCGGGATCGAGGCCCGCCCGCTCCAGCGCCGCGCGGGCCGCCGCCGTCCCGAGGTCCGCCGCCGAGAGCGAGGCCAGGGCGCCCCCGAACTTGCCGATGGGGGTCCGCACCGGCGCGGCGAGGACGAGGTCGTGGTGGTTGTCTGGCGCCATAGTCCTTATCTCGATCTTACCCCCGCCCGAGCCCTCACCCCCGGCCCCTCTCCCGCCCCCTCCCTTCCCACCTCACCGGGAGAGGGGAGACCCGATGCGTCCATCTATCTTGACTGGACTCAGCACGTCGCCGCCGGCCCCTCACCGCCCTCACCCCCGGCCCCTCTCCCGCCCCCTCCCTTCCCACCTCACCGGGAGAGGGGAGACCCGATGCGTCCGTCTATCTTGACTGGACTCAGCACGTCGCCGCCGGCCCCTCACCTCCCCGACCCTCCTCTCCCGAGGGAGAGGAGGGAGAACAACAAAGGCTCTATTCCGCCTTTGCCTTTCTCCCCTCTCCCGGTGAGGTGGGAAGGGAGGGGGCGGGAGAGGGGCCGGGGGTGAGGGCTCTCCTTCAATACCCCCGGAACTCCGGCTTGCGCTTGCCGACGTAGGCGTCCAGGCCCTCGCGGGCATCCGGGCTTTCGAAGAGCTGCTGCTGCAGCTCGCGCTCGATGGCGAGGCCGCTCTCGAAGGGCACCTCGGCGCCGGACTGCACCGACCGTTTGATGCGCCCGACCGCCTTGGCGGCCTTGTTCGGCGGGCAGAACTGGCGGGCGTAGTCGTGGATCTGGTCCGCGAAATTGTCGCCCTCGAAGATGTGGTTGACGATGCCGATCCGCTGCGCCTCTTCGAAGTCGATCAGCCGGCCGGTGGCCATCAGCTCGATGGACGGGCTCTTGCCGACGCGGCGGGCGAGGCGCTGGGTGCCGCCGGTGCCGGGGAGCACGCCGAGGGTGACCTCGGGCAGGCCGACCTTGCCGGAGCCCTTCTTGGCGATGAGGATGTCCGCCGCCATGGCGATCTCGAGGCCGCCGCCGACGGTGTGCCCCTCGAGCGCCGCGATGACCAGCTTCGGCGTCTGCTCGAGGCGGTTCAGCGTCTCGTTGGCGTGCAGGCAGAAGTAGTACTTGAAGTAGGGATCGGAGGACTTCAGCATGTTGATGTTGGCGCCGGCGCAGAAGAACTTGTCGCCCTCGCCGCGCAGCACGATGACGTAGACCTCCTTGTCGAAGCGCGCCTTGAGGATGGCGTCGTCGAGCTGGCGCATCATCTCGTGGGTGTAGGTGTTCGCCGGCGGATCGTCGAGGGTCAGGTAGGCCACGCCATCCTTCACCTCGGAGTGGATCAGGGTGCGCTGGGCGGCGGTCGGTTCCGCAACGGTGGTCTCGGCCATATGTCTCTCCTCTCGTCGGGATTTGCGGGGTTGGGTCCGGGTCGATGCTGCCCGGTGAGACTGCGCGGCGTATTCTCCCATGAGACAGCAGGGGCGTCCACAGGGTTCGGTGGTACCGTTACCTGGGAAAGGAAGCCAAGCATGACCGCGATTCCTCTCCAGCGAGAGATCCACTACCCGGAGTCAGACGGCCAGCCGATGGCGGAAACCGAGCTCCACCGGGAGGAGATGACCTACCTGATCCAGGCCCTGCAGAGCTGGTATCAGGAGGAGCCGGACGTCCATGTCGGCGGCAACCTCTTCCTCTACTACGTCCAGGGAAACCCCCGTGCCGTCGTCTCGCCGGACGTCTACGTCACGAAAGGGATTCGGAAGGGGCTCCGCCGGGTCTACAAGCTGTGGGAAGAGGGGAAGCCTCCCAGCCTGGTGATCGAGGTCACCTCCGACAGTACCCGGGCCGAGGATCTTCGCAAAAAGAAGGATATCTACGAGCGGCTCGGTGTCGAGGACTACCTCCTTTTCGATCCGCTCGGAGACTACCTCGATCCCCGCCTCCAGGGGTACAGGCTCGTGGACGGTCGTTATCGGTCTATACCGTTGGAGCCGGACGGCTCTCTGACGAGCCAGACGATCGGGCTGAAGCTCCGCCCGGAAGGCCATCGGCTTCTGCTCATCGACCCCACTACAGGAGAACCCCTGCTGAGCGATCAGGAAGTCCGGGACCGCTTGGCAGAGGAATCAGCGGCTCGCCGCGCGGCCGAAGAAGAGCTCGCCCGGCTCCGCCGCGAGCTGACCCGTCGCGGTCAGAGCTGAGCCCCACCGCCAACAGGCGGTTTCTGAGTCAGCTACTCGCGTCCGATCCCGCGCCGAAGCCGTGCGAGCTCTTTTTCCAGGGCGTTTGCCCGGTCTTCCGCTGCTTGCCGGGCCGCTGTTTCTTCCTCCACCCAAAGGAGGCGCTCACCGGTCGCTACGTCGACAAGCCGGAGGTTGGTTCCTTCGGACCAAAGAGAGAGGTCCGTCGTCCGGCTGGCGAGCGATCCGTCGGCTCCTTCTGCAATGCGCTGGTACCGGCCGCCCGCCAGGCGAAATCCCTGAAGCCGCGGGCGCAGGTACTCGGCGGCGGGATCGAAGAGAAAATACTCCTCCACCCCCAGGCGCTCGTAGCAGTCTTTCTTTTTCCCGAGGTCTTCGCCGCGGGTACTCTCCGAGGTCACCTCGATGACGATGCTCGGAGCCCGTCTTTCCCGCCAAAGCAGATAAGTTCTCCGCCGCTTCTTGGGCACTCCGCGAACCATGAAGACGTCCGGAGCGATCGAGGCGCGGGGATTCCCCTCGGCGTAGTAGAGGAGCAGGTTGCCGCCAATGTAGACCTCCGGCTCCCTGGCATAGCGGCTTTTCAAGGCGTGGATCAAGTCGATCATCAGGTCACGGTGAAGGTCGCTCTCCGCCATGGGCTGGCCGTCGGATTCCGGATACTCGATTGTTTGCTTCAGAGGGATGGCTGCCATGGACGATATCCTATCCCCCGATCTGCATGAAGCTCGCCAGATTGCCGTAGTTGCCCTGGGTGAGCATGTGCTCGGCCGGCTTCTCCTGGAGCACGCGCAGGATCTCCTCCTCGAGCGCCGCGGCAGGATCTTCCTCGGCGAGAAGGTGGCGCAGGGGGTAGACGCGGTCGCCGAAGAGGCAGAGCCGCAGCTCGCCGCGGGCGGTGAGGCGCAGGCGGTTGCATTCCTCGCAGAAGGTGTGCGAGAGCGGGGTGATGAAGCCCACCGTCCCCGTGGCGCCGGCGAAGCGGTACGCCTTGGCCGGGCCGGTGCGGGGAAAGGACTCGGCGGCCGCCACCGGAGCGAGCGGTCCGAAACGCGCCTCCAGCCGGGCGCGGACCGCGTCCGCGGAAAGGAACTCGTGCGGCTGCAGGTGCCGGTTGACCTCGGTGGGCATCATCTCGATGAAGCGCATGTGGAGCGGCCGGTCGAGGGAGAGCGCCGCCAGCCGCTCGATGTCCTCCGGATCGCTGCGGGCGAGGAGCACGGCGTTGAGCTTGACGGGCTGGAGCCCGGCGGCCAGCGCCGCCTCGATGCCGTGCCAGACCTCCTGGAGGTCGCCGCGGCGGGTGATCTCCCGGAAACGCTCGGGATCGAGGCTGTCGAGGCTGACGTTGACCCGGTCCACCCCGGCGGCCTTGAGGGCGGGGGCGAGGCGCGCCAGCCCGGTGCCGTTGGTGGAGAGGGCGAGGTCCTCCAGACCCGGCAGGGCCTTGAGGCGCCGGGCGATCTCCAGGATGTCCTGCCGCACCAGCGGCTCGCCGCCGGTCAGGCGCACCCTCCGGATGCCGAGCCGCACGAGGGCGCCGACGACGGCCTCGATCTCCGTAACGGAGAGGAAGGCTCGGTCACCAAAAGGAAAGTCGGCGTCCTCCGGCAGGCAGTAGGTGCAGCGGAGGTTGCAGCGGTCGGTGACGGAGACCCGGAGATAGGTGAGGCGCCGGCCGAACGAGTCGACGAGCCGGGTCTCTTCCCCGGACGGTTGGAGATGGATCGGCGGCGGAGCGGTGTGGCGGGTCTGGCCCAGGATCGTCAGGCGGCTCATGGAATTACTCTCCACCCCCGAGCCGCGGCTCCGGACCCCCGCCTTTCCAAACACGGGAGGCGGCCCGGTTTCCCGGACCACCCTGTCGGCCTGCTCTCCCGCCGTTTTCGGGGAGGGCCCGAGCAGGCTCGGTGGGTTGCGGGGTATTGTACGACAGAAGAGGAATCCTTGGGTCTCGATTCCTGTTGACGAAGCCTGACACCGATCTCTGCTGGCCGGTATCTTTTGCCTATTGAAGCCCATCGGCGCTTGCCCTATCCCGGGCATTTCTAAGCGCTGGTCATTGATTCCCCAGGGGGCGTTTGCCCCCCTGTATTCATTTCTGGGGGAAGGATGTCCGAAGCTTCTGCCTCTCAGCAAGACCACCTCGCCTCATGGTCTTCGTCGACTACTGGAACTTCCAATTGACTCTGAACGAGAGAGAAGCGCGCCATCGGCGCACGATCGAGAAGGGAGTCGATACCTTGGTCGCCACGGACTTGATCCGCTTCGCCTGGGAGGACGCATACGATCTGGCCATCCTCGCGTCCTCGGACGCAGATCTTGTCCCCGCTGTCGAGTTTCTACGGCTCCGAGCCAGGAAAGTCATTCAGGCCGGCTTTCCTCCTGTGGGAGCAGCCTTGGCTACGGCCTGCTGGGCCTCTTTCGACGTTTTCCAGGACCGGGAAGAGATCCGGCGAGCCGATTAGCGAGGACCGTCAGCCAGACGTAGGCGCTGAAACGGAATCCATGTTCCGCGCACTCTCTGGGGCAGGCAGGGTCGGCATTTCGCTTGATTCCCACCCGGCCTGTTCTTAGAATCCTCTCGTCCGTACCGTAGAAACGGCCGTATTCCCTTTGCGCGCCTCGCCATGATCACCGGCTACAACACCGACGTTCGCCACGGCGAGGTGGTGTTCCACGTCCAGACGGAGGACAAGGGGGTCTCGAATCCCTATATCGAAAGCCTCGTCTACGTCGGCGGCCAGGTGTTGGCGACCAAGCGGGCGAGCTACGCCGACCTGCTGGCGGAGGGCAATGACGAGAAGCAGATCATCGCCTTCATGGACCACCAGCACCGGACCATGATCGCGGCGATCCGTCACGGCAAGCTCGACTCCAAGCTGGCCGCGATCGCCTCGAGCCGGCAGACGGGCGAGCACGCGGCCATGGAAGTGTCAGCCGGCGTACGGCCGACCACGAGCCGGGTGGCGGTGCCGGCCGCCGTGGCGCCGGAGCCATTGGAGACCGCGGTGCGCTCGTCAGCCCTGCCGGCTCCCGCGCCGGTTTCTGCGCTGGTTCCTGAAAACCGGCCGGCCGCACCGCCCGCCTCACCGAAACCGGCGGCGCCGGAGCGTACCCTGGACCAGGTCATTCTCGAATACCTGACGAGCGAGGCCGATCAGGAGCAGCTCGTGCTGTTGCTGGAAGGGGAGCGGGACCTGGCGCTCGGCCAGCGCGCCACGCTCGCCTTGCGCGCCAGCTCCAGCAAGAGCGGGCAGCCCATCGCCCGTGCTCAGATCTCGGTGCGCATGATCTCGACCGTGGTCGAGCCGCGCGTGCTGGCCTCCGGCCGCACCGACGAACAGGGCCTTCTGACCCTGGGCTTCGACATCCCCCAGGTCGGCCGCGGCACCTCGGCCCTGATCATCAACGCCATCAGCGATATCGGCCGGGCGGAGCTGAAGCACCTGCTGTAGGGGCTGAGCCTCTGGTTCAGGGGCTCTTAGCGGCTGGTAGCGGTCTGCCCTCCGAAGCCCTCACTCCCCCGGCCCCTCTCTCCCGAAGGGGAGAGAGGGGAGAAAGACAAAAGAACAGTACGCTTCTTCTTTCTCCCTCCTCTCCCCCTGGGAGAGGAGGGCCGGGGAGGTGAGGGCTTCGGAGGGTAGACCGTCATATCTCCTCAAACCGTATGAAGATAGGATGACCTCATGGACGTAACCCAGACCCTTCTCGAAGTCGTCCTCAACGGCGAGCCGCACCGTATACCTGAGGGGATTACGGTATTGGATCTCGTTACAAGCCTTGGACGCGACGCGCGGACCGTGGCCGTCGAGCGTAACGGCGACCTGGTGCCGCGCGCCCGTTTTGGGGGGACGCGTCTCGAGCCGGGGGACCGGCTGGAAGTGGTTCACTTCGTGCAAGGAGGCTAGGCAGGTGCAGGAGAAGGGGAGGATGGCAGCCACCGGCCAGGAGCGGGAATGCGCGGCGAGCACCGGCGGTTGAAGGGAGCGATGGCGGCGGGGTCTCGGCCCGGCCGTTGTCACCCTTCTCCGCTATACAGTATGATCCGGACCGAAAGGGCCGCTAGCTCAACTGGCAGAGCAGCAGACTCTTAATCTGCGGGTTGAAGGTTCGATTCCTTCGCGGCTCACCACTCCCCCAACCCACACCCCTCCTGGACCCATGGAGGCTTCACTGCGAAAGTGGCGGAATTGGTATACGCGCTAGACTTAGGATCTAGTCCCGAGAGATCGGGTTGGGGGTTCGAGTCCCCCCTTTCGCACCATAGGAAGAGGACGAGGCGCCGATGAGCGTGGTGTTATCTCTGGAAGACGTGGGACCCTGCCGCAAGCAGCTCCGGGTGGAGGTGCCCGCGCCGGCCGTCGAAGCGGAGACGCAACGCGTCGTCCGCGAATTCGGGGAACGGGTCCGCCTGCCCGGCTTCCGCAAGGGCAAGGTGCCGGCCGAGCTGGTCCGTCGCCGGTTCGCCAAGGACATCGAGCAGGAGGTCAAGGATCGGCTGCTGCCCCGCTACTGGAAACAGGCGCAGGCGGAGACCTCCATCGAGCCGCTCCTGCCTCCGGAGGTCGAGGAGGTCGCCGACCTCCAGCCCGGCGAGCCCCTGACCTTCGTCGCCACGGTGGAGACCCGGCCGCAGATCGAGCTGCGCAACGTCCAGGACTTCAACCTTCCCGATCCCGAGGTCGAGCCCGGGACGATGGAGATCGAGGAGACGATCGAGAATCTGCAACGCCAGGTGGCGGAGTGGGTGCCGGTCGAGCGGCCGGCGGCGCGCGGCGACCTGGTGGCCATCGAGATCACCACGCTGGGCTCCCCCGAGCATCCGGAGGAGCGCACCGACAACGTCCAGGTCGAGGTCGGCGATCCCCAGGCCTGGGAGGAGCTCTCGCTCGCCTTGCAGGGCCTCGCCGCCGGCCAGGAGACGACTTTCACCCGGCGTCACGAGCATCCGCCGGCGGAGGAAGGTGGCGAGCCCGAGGTGCACGAGCAGAGGTTCCGCGTCAAGGCGGTCGCCGTCAAGGAGCGCGATCTGCCGCCCCTCGACGACGCCTTCGCCGCCAAGGTGAACCCCGAGCCTCCAGACCTTCGAGGCGTTGCGCGAGGCGATCGTCCGCCGCCTGCAGGAGAACAAGCGCGAACAGCGGCGCGAGCAGCGGCATCGGGCCCTGCTCGACCAGCTCCGCGAGCGCCATCCGATGGACCTGCCCCAGGGCGTCGTCCGCAAGGAGGTCGAGCACCTGGTGCAGGACTACGCCGAGGACCTGGCGCGACGCGGCATGGACGTCAAACGGGCCGGCATCGATTGGGACCGGCTGCGCGGGGAGCTTTCGCCGCTCGCCGAAAAGCGGGTGCATGAACGGCTGCTTCTCGACGCCATCTCCGAGCAGCAGGGGATCGCCGTCACCGAGGAGGAATTCGAGCGGACCCTGGCGGTGTTCGCTCGTGCACAGGGAGTCTCCACACCGGTGCTGCGCCGCAAGCTCGACGAGGATGGGCGGCTGGCCACGCTGCGCTCCCGGCTCCGGCGCGAGAAGACGATCCGAAACCTGCTCGGGGAACCGGCGGACGAGGCGGCTCCCTCCGTCCTCCCCGAGCCGACGACCGAAGCCTAAGCAAGGAGAGGCCCGAAGCATGCTGATTCCGATGGTGGTCGAGCAGACGAACCGGGGCGAGCGCGCCTACGACATCTACTCACGGTTGCTCAAGGACAACATCATCTTCCTCGGCCGCGCGATCGACGACGACGTCGCGAGCCTGATCATCGCGCAGATGCTCTTCCTCGAGGCGGAGAACCCGGAGAAGGACATCTCCCTCTACATCAATTCGCCCGGCGGCTCGATCAGCTCCGGACTGGCGATCTACGACACGATGCAGTACATCAAGCCCGACGTGTCGACCTACTGCGTCGGCCAGGCGGCGTCGATGGCCGCCGTGCTGCTGGCGGCCGGCGGCAAGGGCAAGCGGACGCTGCTGCCCAACAGCCGCGTCCTCATCCATCAGCCCTGGATGCAGGGGTTGGGCGGCCAGCAGTCGGACATCGAGATCCACGCCAAGGACATGCTGATGATGCGGGACCGCCTGGACGAGATCCTGGCGTTCCACACCGGCAGGTCGAAGGAGGAGATCCATCACGACACGGATCGCGATAGGATCCTGGGAGCGAAAGAAGCGGTGGAGTACGGTCTCGCGGACCGGGTGATGATGCGGCGGCGGCCGGAAGCCACGCCGACCCCGGTGCGGTGACGTTTTTCGAGGGCCTCGCGACACCTTAGGTGTAGGAGCGGGGGCCCGCGGCAAGGGCCGGCAGCGCGGCGCAGCGACGGGACGAGCGGCGGAAATAGCGCCAGCCGCGGTGCCTGTTCTAGATGGCAAGACGTTGACAGGCGGCAGGCTTGCTCCTAGCATCGCGAAAAAAGCCTCGTCACCGTCCGCCACCAACGGAGGAGAAATGCCGAAGAAAGACAGCGGCGACGAAGTCCTCAGGTGCTCGTTCTGCAACAAGAGCCAGCGCGAGGTCAAGAAGCTGATCGCCGGCCCCACCGTGTTCATCTGCGATGAGTGCGTCGACATCTGCCTCGACATCATCGCCGAGGACCGGATGCTCGAGCAGCAGCAGGACACGACGCTGCCGAAGCCGAAGGAGATCAAGGCGCTCCTCGACGAGTACGTGATCGGCCAGGAGCAGGCGAAGAAGAAGCTGGCCGTCGCGGTGTACAACCACTACAAGCGCATCGATTTCGCCGAGAAGGCTCACGGCGACGTCGAGCTGCAGAAGTCGAACATCCTTCTCATCGGACCTACCGGCACCGGCAAGACCCTGCTCGCGCAGACCCTGGCCCGGCTGCTCTCCGTGCCGTTCACCATCGCCGACGCCACCACCCTGACCGAGGCCGGCTACGTGGGCGAGGACGTCGAAAACATCATCCTCAAGCTCTATCAGGCCTCGGGAAACGACAAGGAAAAGACGCAGCGCGGCATCGTCTACATCGACGAGGTCGACAAGATCTGCCGCAAGAGCGACAACCCGTCGATCACCCGCGACGTGTCCGGCGAGGGGGTGCAGCAGGCGCTGCTCAAGATCCTCGAGGGGACGCAGTGCAACGTGCCGCCGCAAGGCGGGCGCAAGCACCCGCACCAGGAATTCCTGCAGATCGACACCACCAATATCCTGTTCATCTGCGGCGGCGCCTTCGTCGGTCTCGAAGAGGTCATCGAGCGCCGCATGAACCAGAAGTCGCTCGGCTTCGGGGCCGAGATCAAGGGCAAGCGCGAGAAGAAGACGCACCAGTTCCTGGAGCACGTGCTGCCCGAGGACCTCATCAAGTACGGCCTGATCCCGGAGTTCGTGGGGCGGCTGCCGGTGGTGGCCACCCTGGAGGAGCTCGACGAGGAGGCGCTGGTGCGCATCCTCCACGAGCCCAAGAACAGCCTGATCCGGCAGTACCAGACCATCCTGGAGTTCGAAGGGGTGGAGCTCAAGTTCTCCGACGAGTCCCTGATCGCCATCGCCCGCGAGGCGCTGAAGCGCAACGTGGGGGCCCGCGGCCTGCGGATCATCCTCGAGGAGCTGATGCTCGACCTCATGTACACCATACCCTCGCAGCGCGACGTCAAGCAGATCCTCATCAACGAGGAGGTCGTGGCGAGCCGCATGCAGCCGATCATGCTGTACAAGAAGGCCGGCTGAGGAAAGGATACAGAGCAGACTCGACATGGCGGCATCATTCATCAACAAAAAGCGCGAGATCCTACCCCTCGTCCCGTTGCGGGACATGGTGGTGTTCCCCCACATGATGGCCCCCTTCATCGTCGGCCGCGAGAGCTCGGTGCGGGCCCTGGAGCAGGCGCTCTCCGGCCCCACGAAGCGGATCTTCCTGGCCGCCCAGAAGGACCCCCGCATCGACGATCCCCTGCGCGACGACATCTGCGACATTGGCGTCGTCGCCACGGTGATCCAGAACCTGAAGCTGCCCAACGGCAACGTGCGGGTGATGGTGGAGGGAGCGCAGCGCGGCCGCATCCTCAGCGTCGCCGAGACCGACGGCGCCCTGGCCACCGAGGTGGAGACCTACGAGGTCAACTATCCCCTGGGCGAGGAGTTGCGGGCCTACATGAGCAAGGTCCTGGCCTCCTTCGAACAGTACGCCAAGATGTCGCACCACCTGGCGTTCGAGGGGTTGATGTCCACTCTGAAGCTGGACGACGCGGACCGCGTGGCCGACATCCTCTCGGCCCATCTCATGGTGGCGACCACCGAGAAGCAGTCGCTGCTCGAGCTGCTCAACCCTTACGAGCGCCTGCAGCGCCTGCACGACCTGCTCGACGTCGAGATCGAGAAGATCAACATCGACAAGCGGATCAACGTCAAGGTCAAGAAGCAGATGGAGAAGGCCCAGAAGGAGTACTACCTCAACGAGAAGATCAAGGCCATCCATCAGGAGCTGGGGCGCAAGGACGACCGCGGCGACGAGCTGACCGAGCTGCGCGAGAAGATCGAGAAGGCCGGCCTGCCCAAGGAGGTCAAGGAGAAGGCGGAGCAGGAGCTCAAGCGGCTGGAGGCGATGCCCCCGGTGTCGGCCGAGGCGACGGTGTCGCGCAACTACATCGACTGGCTGGTCTCGGTGCCCTGGCGCAAGCGCAGCAAGGAGCGCAAGGACCTCGATCACGCCGAGCGGGTGCTCAACGAGGACCACTACGGGCTCGAGAAGATCAAGGACCGCATCCTCGAGTTCCTCGCCGTGCGCCAGCTCGTGGGCCAGACCAAGAGCTCCATCATCTGTTTCGTCGGTCCTCCCGGCGTCGGCAAGTCGTCGCTCGCCAAGTCGATCGCCCGGGCCACGGGCCGCAAGTTCGTGCGCCTGTCGCTCGGCGGCGTGCGCGACGAGGCGGAGATCCGCGGCCACCGCCGCACCTACATCGGCGCCTTCCCCGGCCAGATCGTCCAGATGATGCGCAAGGCGGGCACCATCAATCCGATCTTCCTGCTCGACGAAGTCGACAAGATGTCGATGGACTTCCGCGGCGATCCGTCGGCGGCGCTGCTCGAGGTGCTGGATCCGGAGCAGAACGATTCGTTCCTGGACCACTACCTGGACGTCGACTACGACCTGTCGAAGGTGATGTTCATCGCCACGGCGAACGTCACGCACTCGATTCCGCCGGCGCTCAAGGACCGGATGGAGGTCATCGCGCTCTCCGGCTATACGCTGAACGAGAAGCTGGCGATCGCCCAGCAGTTCCTGGTGCCGCGGCAGCTCAAGGATCACGGCCTGTCGCCGGCGAAGATCCTCTTCGAAGCCGAGACGATCCGCGTCATCATCGAGAGCTACACCCGCGAGGCCGGCGTGCGCAGCCTGGAGCGCGAGATCGCCTCCATCTGCCGCAAGATCGCCCGCCGGGTGGTCAGGGAAGGGCCGGCGCTGCAGGTCGCGGTCGGTCCGGACATGGTGTTCGAGCTCCTCGGCAAGGCGAGGTTCCGCTCCCGCCGCAAGAACCAGGAGTCGGAGGTCGGCGTCGCCACGGGCCTCGCCTGGACCGAGGTCGGCGGCGAGCTGCTGGAGACCGAGGTCGGGCTGATGCCGGGCAAGGGCAAGCTGACGCTCACCGGCAAGCTCGGCGAGGTGATGCAGGAGTCGGCCCGCGCGGCGGTGTCGTACCTGCGCAGCCGCGCCGACCTCTTCGGCATCGATCCCGACTTCAACGAGAGCCTGGACATCCACCTGCACGTGCCCGAGGGGGCGATTCCGAAGGACGGTCCGTCGGCCGGCATTACCATGGCCACGGCCCTGATCTCGGCGCTGACCAAGCTCGCGGTGCGCAAGGACGTGGCGATGACGGGCGAGATCACGCTGCGCGGCAAGGTCCTGCCGGTGGGCGGGATCAAGGACAAGGTGCTGGCCGCCTTCCGCGGCGGCATCAACGAGGTGATCCTTCCCAAGGAGAACGAGAAGGACGTGGAGGAGATCCCTACCGAGGTGCGGGAGGCGATGGAGATCCACCTGATCGAGTCGATGGACGAGGTCCTGCGGCTCGCCCTGGACGGAGCCATCTCGCCGCTGCCGAAGAAGGACGGCAAGTTCACGGACACGTCCGTCGAAGCGGGGCCGGATTCCCTGGCCCATTGACCAGACCTTTCGGCGCCGCGGCGCCGGTGCCGGCCGCAAGCCGGCGCCGATCGCGGCCCGGGATTCAAATTGAAAGTCCGCGGCGTCGCGCGGCGGCCGGCCGGTCCGGCCACCCGGCGTCTCCCGTGATCGAGCCGCGTGCGGTTGGGTCCGGGTTCCAATTCCGCGAACGCAGGCGAAACGCTTGAAGGTTGATAGCGCGGAGTTCATCCGGTCCGCTCACGGGAGCGGCGATTACCTGCGGGACGGGCGTCCCGAGATCGCGTTCGTCGGGCGCTCCAACGTCGGCAAGTCGAGCCTGCTGAACCGGCTCCTGGGACGCAAGGGCCTCGCCCGCACCAGCTCCACGCCGGGGCGGACCCAGGCCGTCAACTACTTCCTGGTGAACCGGCGCTTCTACTTCGTCGACCTGCCGGGTTACGGATACGCCAAGGCGGGGAAGGACGCGCGGCGGGAGTGGGCGGCGAGGGTGGAGGGGTATTTCCGGGAGGAGCCGCCGGAGGCGGTGGTGCTGCTGGTGGACGGCAAGGTGGGGGCAACTCCGCTGGACGTTCAGGCGTACCAGTACCTGTCCGGATTGGGGGCGCCGGTCGTGGTCGTCGCCACCAAGATCGACCGGATCTCCCGCGGCCGGTGGGCCTCGGCGGTCCGGGAGGTACGGAACGTGCTGGGGTTGGAAGAAACGATCCCTCTCATCCCTGTTTCAGCGAGCTCGGGAGAAGGGATCAGGGAGCTGTGGGGCGCCATTGCGCCCCGTCTCGAAGCGAGAGCAGATGATTGAAACGAAAAGGAACGACATGGCCAAGTCACAGCAGAGTCAAGCGGAAAAGGCAACTTCGGTCGAGGCGCTCGACATCCGGGCGCTCAAGGAGATGAGCATTTCCCAGCTCACCCAGATCGGCAAGGATCTGGGCGTCGAGGGCGCGACCGGCATGCGCAAGCAGGAGCTGATCTTCAAGGTCCTGCAGGCGCAGACCGAGAAGAGCGGCCTGATCTTTGCCGAGGGGGTGCTGGAGTGCCTCCCCGACGGATTCGGCTTCCTGCGCGCCCCCGAATACAACTACCTGCCAGGGCCGGACGACATCTACGTCAGCCCAAGCCAGATCCGGCGCTTCGACCTGCGCACCGGCGACACCATTTCCGGCCAGGTGCGGCAGCCGAAGGAGGGCGAGCGCTACTTCGCCCTGATCAAGGTCGAGGCGGTCAACTTCGAGCACCCCGAGGTGGCTCGCAACAAGATCTTCTTCGACAACCTGACGCCGCTCTATCCCCAGGAGCGGATCAAGCTCGAGGTGGCCGGCGACATGTCGTCGCGGGTGATGGACCTCTCGACGCCGATGGGGAAGGGCCAGCGGGCGCTGATCGTGGCGCCGCCGCGCACCGGCAAGACGATGCTCCTGCAGTCGATCGCCCACTCGGTGGAGAAAAACCATCCGGAGGCGATCCTCATCGTGCTGCTGATCGACGAGCGTCCGGAAGAGGTCACCGACATGCAGCGCTCGGTCCAGGGCGAGGTCGTCTCCTCGACCTTCGACGAGCCGGCCACCCGTCACGTGCAGGTGGCCGAGATGGTCATCGAGAAGGCCAAGCGCCTGGTGGAGCACAAGAAGGACGTGGTGATCCTGCTCGACTCGATCACCCGCCTGGCCCGCGCCTACAACACGGTGCAGCCGCCTTCGGGCAAGGTGCTCTCCGGCGGTATCGACGCCAACGCCCTGCACCGGCCGAAGCGGTTCTTCGGCGCCGCCCGCAACATCGAGGAGGGCGGCTCGCTGACCATCATCGCCACGGCCCTGGTGGACACCGGCAGCCGCATGGACGACGTCATCTTCGAGGAGTTCAAGGGCACCGGCAACTGCGAGATCCACCTCGACCGCAAGCTGGTCGACAAGCGCGTCTTCCCGGCCATCGACATCAACAAGTCGGGCACGCGCAAGGAAGAGCTTCTCATGCCCGAGAGCGAGCTGCACCGCGTCTGGGTGCTGCGCAAGGTGCTCAACCCGCTGTCGACGGTGGAGAGCATGGAGCTGCTGCTCGACAAGCTGTCGAAGACCAAGACCAATCAGGACTTCCTGGGCGCGATGTCGAAGTAGGGGTGCGCGGGGGAGAGAGCCCTTGCCCAAGCTGCGCGTCGGCATCGTCAACTACCTGAACAGCAAGCCGTTGGCCTGGGGGTTCTTGAAGGGCCATCACGCGGATCTGTTCGCCCCGAGCTATCACCCGCCAGCCATGGTCGCGAGGCTGCTGGGACAGGGAAGCCTCGACGTCGGACTGATTCCGTCGATCGAGATCCAGCGTATCCCCAACCTCCGCGTGCTGCCCGACATGTGCATCGCGGCGCGGCACGAGGTGAGGAGCGTCATCCTGGTATCGCGCGGCCCCGTCGAGGAAGTCCGGCGGGTGGCCCTCGACCAGAACAGCCGCACCTCGGCGACCCTCGTCCGCATCCTGCTGCGCGAGCGTTACGGGCTCGATCCCGAGTACCTGCACGAGCGGCCCGATCCGGACCGCATGCTGACCGAGTCGGACGCGGCGCTGATCATCGGCGACCCGGCCTTGCGGGTGGACCGCGAGCGCTACCGGATCATCGATCTCGCCGCCGAGTGGAACGAGCTGACGGGCCTGCCCTTCGTCTTCGCCGTCTGGGCCGTGCGCCCCGAGGTGGAGATCCCCGATCTTCCTTTCTACTTCAAGAGCAGCCTGCGTTACGGCCTCTCCTCGCTCGACACCCTGGTGCGGGAGTCGGCCGCCGAGCTCAACCTCGACTCCTCCGAGGTGCGGGCCTATCTCACCGAGAATCTCTCCTTCTTCCTGCGTCAGGATGAGATCGCAGGACTCGAGGAATTCTATCGCCGCGCCCACAAGCACGGCCTCATCCTGGAGCCGCGGCCGATCGAGTTCTGGCGCTGAGGGGCGTCTGGGGATCGCGATGCCGGAGCTGCGAGCAGAAGATCGGGCCGGCCTTTGCCGCCTCGGAGACGACCCGCCGTTGTCCGTCGTAACTTTTGCCACCCTCTTGCCAAGTGGCGATGACTTCCCAGACGTCCAGGCCGGTCCCTGCCAGGGCGGCGCGACGGCCAGTTGCACCGTCAACGAACACAATCCCCGGCACCCGGCGCGTCCGGATCTCCTCGTCTGAGGTCCGAGTCCTCCTCTTTGCCTTCGTTGCCATCTCGCCTCCGGGACATGTATACACCGTGCACAGCATGGCTCCGGAGGGCTTTTGGGTCAACTCAGAGGACTTGGCCTGAGATTTCTCCATGCTATCCTGCTAAGAGGGATGAGGAGGTCAAAGCGCCTTTTCCCTTTATTGGGCGGATGCGATAAAGTCGCTTAAAGAAACGACTCCGATGGGAGACATACCATGAGCCAGCCAGCCGTTGCGGCGCTCACGTCGCTTCCCTTCGAGCTCGTCTATTCCGATGGGGAACCCTTGGAGACCTACTGGCACGTTCTCCAGATGAACCTTCTGATCGACGTGATCTTCCAGACTATGGTCGAGCGCGGGCGGAGCGACTTCTTTGTCAGCGGCGACATGTTCGTCTACTACTCCGTCGAGCAGGCCCGGGACGTCGCGGCAGGCAGACCCTACTTCCGCGGCCCGGACGTCTTCTACGTCGGCGGCGTTGAGGGCGCGCGGCGCGAACGTAAAGCGTGGGTGGCGTGGGAGGAAGGCGGCCGCCTCCCCGACGTCATCGTCGAGCTGCTATCGCCCTCGACCGCCAAGATCGACCGCACGGTCAAGAAAGACCTCTATGCCCGAGCCTTTCGGACGCCGGAGTATTTCCTCTACGATCGTGACACCGCGAAGCTCGAAGGATTCCGCCTGAAGCGTGGCACCTACCAGCCCCTGGCACCCAATGCCCGCGGGCGGCTCGAGAGCGAGCAACTCGGGCTGGAGCTCGGCGAATGGCGGGGCCGTGTTAGGGATCTGGAGACCACATGGCTACGCCTCTTCCATCCCGATGGTCGTCTGGCTCCCACCGAGGCCGAAGCCGCGGCGGCTCACGCTCAAGCCGCTCACCAGCGCGCCGAAGCCGAACGCCAGCGCGCTGAGGCCGAACGCCAGCGCGCTGAGGTGGCGGAGGCCGAGCTGGAACGCCTGCGCGCCCGGCTGGGCGGTAGGACCACCTGAACCCCGGGCTGCCTGATCGAGGTGCTCGGACAGGATTGGAGTAAACTGCTGGCATGGGCGGGCGAACGTGGCTCCTGGAGCGGGTTCTGCGGGGGAGGTCGGACGCCAACATCCCGTTCGACGCCCTCTGCGGCCTGCTACGGGAGTTGGGTTTCGATGAAAGGATCAAAGGCAGCCATCACATCTTCAGCAAGGATGGCGTGATCGAAATCTTGAACCTTCAGCCTAAGAACAACAAGGTCAAGCCCTACCAGGTTCGCCAGGTTAGAAACATAATTCTCAGATACCGCCTCGCAGGAGACGACGATGAGTAATCCGCGCTACGAGGTAATTATCTACTGGAGTGACGAGGACGAGGCTTTTATCGCCGAGGTGCCGGAGCTACCGGGCTGCGCCGCCGATGGTTCCACCTACGAGGAAGCCTTGTCGACTGTCCAGGAAATCATCGCGGAGTGGATCGAGACTGCAGCCGAACTTGGCCGGCCCATTCCCGAACCCCGCGGGAGGCTGATGTTTGCATAAGCTTCCCGGCACCTACTTTCTCCTCTGCGTCGAGGACGGCGGCTATCCGGTGGCCCTCGAAGCACGCAAGGTCTATCGGGCGACCGCCGATACGGAAGCCGAGAACCACGGGCTCGTCCGCGTCGTCGACGAATCGGGCGAGGACTACCTGTTTCCGAAATCGCTCTTTGTCCCCATTAAGGTTCCGGAGGAGGCTGAGAAAGGTTTCGTTGACTCGATGTGAGGCACGGTCTCCTTGTCGGGTCCTTCCGGACCCTACATTACCCCGGTCTCACCATCTGCGAGCTATACAGGCACCCTCGATCCACGATGACGCCGTCCGACGATGACTGCCCGCGCGTCGAGGCGGCAACCGAACGAGGCTTGTTCCCGAACTGTGTAGGATAAGCATAGGCGACCCTCGGAGAAATCGTGACCGACGAAACCTCGCCCTCGAAAGCTGCTGTTCGACACCTTCGACTTTCGCGTGCCGCGCTCGCCGCGGCGCCGCCAGTTGAGCGCGATCTGTTTCTCGCCGCAGCGCATGTTACGAACGAACTCAACGTCCTGCACAAGCTAGCCGTCTGGTCGGGTGACTTCAGCGGTTCGGAGCCAATTCAGCGCGCGCAGATCTGCCAGACGCTCATGTTCTTCCGTCTCCTCGCCGGCAAGCTCAACGAGGCCAACGAACTGCTTCGAGTGAGTTACTTCGGGACGAAGCTCTCCAAGACTTACGACAGCCTGCTGCCTCCAGAGGCCGTCACCGCCCTCTCAACTGTCAAGCGCTACTTCGCCGGCGGGAACATCATCAACTCCACCCGCAAGGAGTTCGCTTTTCACTACTCAGCCACCAACACAGGAGCCGGCTTGGTCGCACTGCCCGAAGAAGAGCAGCTCGATTACTACGTCGGACCCACCATCAGTAACACGTTCTACTACTTTTCCGAAGTGTCCGTCGCCACGGCGATGCTGGGTCAACTCGACCGGGAACACTTCGAGCGTTTCGCCGGTGAGATCATCACAATTGCCGGTCAATTCCTCCGACTGCTGGATGGATTCCTAGGCGTCTTCACGAGCCGCCATGGAGCTCAACTCCTGGACTCCGATCCAGGCTTACTGGACCTCGGCGACCTGCCGCGTTTCGACGGCATCAGGATTCCCTGGTTCACCGTCGGAGCCGGGGTCGCCTAACGTTGCAGCGGGACAACACCCGGGCATTCGCCCGGCTGTTGCCGCTGAAACTCGATTGCCGTTACGCGGCACCAAGGTATGGGTAACCTAAAAGGAAAGACCGAGGGCGGAAGCGGCGGAAAGCGCGGTCACTCCAACATGGATCATTGGGTTACTACCGAGGAGCTCAAAACTGCTTCGCGCAAACGGCGTCGGCGCGAGGGAAAGCGAATCATCGCTAGAGAACTTGCAGACTCTAACAAAGAGCGAGAGGGAGTGTGACCCAAGGGCCGCTCTGATGGTCTATGAGGGTATTGGCGCGGAGGACCGGAGCTGAGACGGGTTGTCGTCAGGCAACCTTATCCGCAGGTCGAAGACCCGACCCACTGCCGGCGCAGCCGCACCTGCACGTAGGAGATCGCGGATTCGAGAGAGCAGGTCCACCATTCCTGGATATAGGTAGACCTCGCCGCATCGCCTGCAGACATCAGCTTTCACGGTCACCAGCGCTATGTCGTTACCTTGTGACGCTACGCTCGACGTAGCGACCTCGATCGAGCTCACCGCCGCACCGGAGGCACACGGATAGTTCTTCGTCTGTCATTGCTTTACCCGCATCGCTCTCGTCTTGCGCCAGTCTCGTTGGCTGCCATAGCTGGCCAGTGTATCGTGCCTTGGGGGGCGGTGGTATTATGGGTACCATGCGACCGATCAAGGCTATCTACGAGAATGGCTTGCTCAAGCCAGAAGCGCCTTTGACGCTTAAGCAGGGAGAGCGCGTATCGCTGCTCATTGTCCGTCACTCCGACCCGAAGAGGTGGGACCTCGAACGCTTGGCTAAAGGCGGTCTGGAGGAGGATCGGACCCTCGCAGAGCAAGGACTCACCGAGTGGGCGGCCGCTCTTGATAGGGAGGACCGTAGCTGAGGCAGGTTGTCGTCAGGCGACCTTATCTCGTAGATCGAAGACCCGGCCCTCCGCTGGAGCAGCGGCACCCGTCCGCAGGAGATCTCGGGATCGAGAAAGCAGGTCTACCATTCCGGGGTAGAGATAGACCTCGCCGCAGCGCCGACAGATATCGGCCTGAACGGTTACCAACGCAACGTCGTTACCTTCTCTGACGCTGCGTTCGATATATCGGCCTCGATCGAGATGACTGCCGCACCGGGGACACATGGATAGTCCTGCTGTCATTTCTTCTTCACCGCTGGTACTCACTCAACGAACCACCCCCGGCGTGCACGGGCCTGTTCGGAGCCCAAGCGCAGCCGCGTAACCAGCTTTTCGTCACCGAGGATTTCGGCCATCCCGGCGTCGTCGACGAACTGCTGCTCGCGGAGGTGGTTCAGGGCTGCGGTCTCGATGAGGTTCGGGATAGGTCGGTTCTCCGCTTCAGCGGCCTGCCGAAACTCCTCGTAAACACGGTCCTCCAAGCGTAGGGTTACGGTTTTAGGCATGGTGGCAATCTCCTTCACCCGTATTCTAGCTGCCTTCGGCGATCAGGGGGAGGACTCCGGTCGGTAGTAGCAGGTCCTCTCCGATCAAGCTTGAACCGCCACACTGCAAGCTTACGGCGAGCCCGGCAGGCTTGAACCGTCTCGCTTCAAGCCTGCTTCGACCCGCTCCAAGCTTGGGGCGACCCGCCTCAAGCTTGACGCCTGTCCGTGAAGCTTGGCGGATCTCACCTCAAGCGTGAGCTGGCTCGGTCCGAGCTTGCCGGCGCCGGCTCAAGCTTGAAGGGACCGGCCTCAAGGTTGAGGCGCCTCGCTTCAAGCTTGAACCGCGCGCTGCAAGCTCGAGGCGAGGCGACTCAAACCCGGACCACTCTGGTTCAACCTTGGTTCGGCTCGCCTCAAGCTTGAATCGCGTCGCCCAAGCTTGAATCCAGGCGACTCAAGCTTGAATTGCGAGGGTTCAAGCTTGAACCGGCTGCGTCTGACCTGATGTGGCCGCTCGTCCTCCAGCCAGGTAAGCTGTTCTCTCCCTTATACTTGAGCGCAGGCGTTGGAGGGCTCAGACTACATGGATCTCTATTCACCGCTCCTCGTGATGGCGATGGTGGCGGCGGTTCCCGCAGCTCTTCTGGGCGTGTTGGCCTGGGTACCGACTTGGTGGAGCGCCGACGAAAAGGGGCGTGCGCGGCGCCTCGTCGCGCTCCGAAGTAGTCGGTATCTGGGGCTGGCCGGCGTGGTGCTGGTTCTGGCGTCCGGGCTGTCGCATGTTCTGATGGGACACCAGCCGGGCAGCGCATCCGACCTGGGGCCGATCGCCTTCTTGGGTGCTCATCCCGCCTTGGCCTTCGTCCTGTTCCTAGGCGTTGCCGCGTTGGTGTTCTCTCGCGACTCCAGGGCGTGAGCCGAAGTCAGCTTCGTGGACGAGCCTTCTTCAGTCCATCGAGGAAATCCTGCGCCTCCTGCGGGGTCGCGGTCCGTGTAGAACGGCCCGCGGCGAAGCCCTCCTCCGCCTTGGCGATCCGAGCCTGCATCTCAGGATGATGGAACCAGAGCTGATCGTCCGGTACGAAGGCCGGGACGAGCTTGCCGGTTCTCCTGTTCTTAGGTCTCGGCATGCCGCTACTCCAACTCCGGAACGAACACGAAGACATCAGAGGCTTCGAGATTGAAGTCCGCTGACACGAGGTTCGAGGCGTAGCTGGTGAAGACGATGACGTCGCCGGTGGCGCTGATGCGGGGTTCCCCGGACGAGCCATCGGCGGGCCGCTCAGGAAAGGCCGAAGGGTGGCTCACCAGCTCCACCTCCTCCGACTCAGTGTCGTAACGGAAGACGTTGCCGTCCGCGCCCGCTGCGGGTGGCTCGGGGAGCAGGTCCGGCGAGAAGGAGCCGAAGACGACCCAGCGCCCGTCCGCGCTGAGGCGGGCGTTTTCGATGTCCGGCCCGGAGATCCCCGTCTGGTTCGGTGAGGAGGGGAGGTGGCTCACCAGGCGGGTTTTGCCGCTGGCGGCGTCGAAGAGGAACAGGTCGAGCTGACCGTTGGAGTCTACCTGGCCGGGGATGATCGCGGGGTCGAAGCTGCCGAAGAGAATCCAGCGCCCATCGTCGCTGAGACCGAGCGCGAACAGCTCGCCATCAGGATCGCGAGCCACGACCGTGGAGCTTCCCCGTAGACCGGTCCAGGAAGCGGATGCCGTCACCGACATAGGCGACGTACCGGGCGTCGGCGCTGAGGATCGGGTTCCTTCCTCCAAACAGCGGGCCGTCCGGACCTTGTACCTTGCTGAGCAGAGTGACGGCGCCGGTCTGCCGCTGGAAAAGGTAGGCGTTGGCATACGACCCTCCATGGGGACCTGGGTGGGGGGGTACGCCAGGCGTAAGGTTCAAAGCGGAGCTGGTGAACCCGATCCAGTCGCCGTCGAGGCTCATGGAGGTGAACCAGGAGGCCTCCTCGCCCGTCTGGAGGGGAGAGCGGGTGATGTGACTCGCCAAGGTTACGGTTGCCGTCCGCAGGTCATACAGGAAGACGTCGGCGCTTTGGTTGCGGTCCTTCTGGCCGGCGATCAGGTCGGTGGCAAAGCTGCTGAAGGCGGCGATGCTGCCGTCCGCGCTGAGCCCGCCTGGAAAGGAGAGCCCGTTAGCCATCCTTTTGGGCGAAGCGCTGGACCGGCTCACCAGAACCGTGTTCCCCGTCACCCGGTTGAAGAGGAAGACATGGGTGTTCCCCGTCGGACCGTGCTGGCCGGCGACGAGGTCCGTAGCCGTGCTCGTGAAGAGCACGGTGCTGCCGTCGCGGCTGATCAGGGCACTTTCGGAGATCCCGTTGCCGGTGATCCGGGGGGAGGAGGCGGACCGGCTCACCAGGATCGTCTTTCTGGCGACGCGGTCGTACAGGTACACGTCGAGGCCGGTATTGCGCTCGATCTGGCCGGGGACCAGGTTCGTGGCCAGGCTCAGGTAGACCACGAAGCGCCCATCGCCGCTGATGGCGGGACGCAAGCTCGCGTTGTTGGCGGACCGCGAGCCCGCGCCGGGAGTGTGCAGGGAGATCACCTGGCTCGTGGCTGTGGTCCGCCCGTAGAGGAAGGCATCGAATGTCTGGTTCGAATCGCGCTTCGTAGCGTCGAGGTCGCCGGCGGCGCTGTCATACACGGCCCAGCTCCCGTCCCCGCTGAGGTCGGGTCGATGGCTGGCCTGGTCATCCCCTGCCCGCGTGGAGGAGCCGGCGGCGTGGCTCACCAGGACCGTGGAGCCGGCGGCCCGGTCGTGAAGGAAGACGTCGCGGGTGCCTGGAAGGTCCACCTGACCCGGCACCAGGTCGGTGGCGAGACTGGAGAAGAGCACGTAGCGTCCATCGTCCGAGAGATCCAGGCCCACCGTGCCCGAGTTGGCAGGTGAAGAGGGGGATGAGGCCGATCGAGTCACCAGCGTCGACATGCCGTTGAGGCGGTCGAACACGAAGACCTGAGACTGCAGGAGGTTCCGAGTCGCCTCGAAGAAGGCGACCGTGCTGCCGTCGGCGCTGATGGCGGGGCGGCGGGATCCCAGCAGACGGGGGACGTTCGGCGAGTCCGCGGACCGGCCCACCAGCGAGTTGGTGTTGGTGAGGCGATCGTAGAGGAAGACATCGGGCCTGGCGTTGGTGTCGGTCACGCCGGCGACAAGATCCTTGGCGGAGCTGGCGTACACCAGGAACCGGCCGTCGGCGCTGAGGCCGATGGAGCTGAAATCGGCGCCGGCGTTACCCACCGTGAGGGCCGAAGCGCTCGAATGGGTGACGAGCGTATTCGTGCCGGTCAGGCTGTCGAAGAGGAAGACGTCAAGGAAGGGAGCGGGGTCGAACTGTCCGGTGACCAGGTCCTGGGACCTGCTGAAGTAGGCCACGAAGCGACCGTCGGCGCTCAGCACAGGATTGAAAGACTCGCCGTTGCCGGCCTGACTCGGAGAGGAGGCCGAGTGGCTGACCAGGGTGACGGTGCCGCCGGTCGCCCGTTCGAACAGGAAAATATTGACGTTCGGGTCGAGCGGCGCGGCGGTGAGGTCGGTCGCCCGGCTCTGAAAGGCCACCCTGCTGCCGTCGGCGCTGAGGGTGGTAAAACCGCCGGAACCCTCATTGGCGGGCTTGCCGTCGCCCGTGCGCCGGCTGACCAGGGTGACTTCGCCGGTGGCACGCTCGAAGAGGTAGAGCTGCGTCGGCAAAGGGTCGCTCCCCAGACCCTCGACGAGGTCGCTCGAGGCGCTCGAGAAGACGATCCAGTTGCCGTCGGCGCTGATGGCTTCGAGAACGGCGTACTGATTGCTCGTGGCGGCCGGAGAGCCGGCCGCATGGCTCACCAGGACTGTCGTGCCGGTGACCCGGTCATGGAGGAAGACGTCGGGGGAGCCGGCGCGGTCAACCTGGCCCGGTATGAGGTTGGGGGCGCTACTGGTGAAGGCGACGTAGCGCCCATTGGAGCTGGTCCGCGCGTCAAAACCGCCGGCGGTATCCGGGGCGACTCGCCGCGATACCCGCGAAACCAGCTCGAACCGCCCCTGCGCGGCGAGCGCCGGCAGCTCGGCCAGCCCCATCATGAGGAGCAGGACCAGAGCGCTCCTTCCCAGCCGTCGCTGGAGGCTGTTGGAACCGCGGCAGACTTCCAGAGCTTGTGGCACATCGACCTCCCGGGGCGTCACAATGCCCCTTCCAACCCTGTAGATGCGTTTTTTCGATCTCGCTTGGGTCAAGAACCCTGGAGACGACTAAATGTCATTGTAGCATCCGTCTTTGGGTAAGGGGAGCGGGCGTAAGATACGGTAAAGTTAGAGGGTCATGAACATCAGGAATCGCCAACACGGCCGGGCCCTGGCCGGCTTCGCCACCGCGGTGATCACCCTTTCCACCCTCGCCGTCGCGCAGGCTCCGAAGCCCCCGCCCGCTCATGCGGAGAAGCTCGAGGAGGCCCAGGACCTCTTCGAGGACGGTAAGCACAACGAAGCCGTCAAGGCGTTCAAGGAGGCCGACAAGCTCGCCGGCGGCTCCTGCATGGAGTGCCGTGTCGGCCTGGCCAGGACATTCAACAAGCTGGGGGCCTACAGGGAGGTCCTGAAGAACGTCGACGCGATCCTGGGGATGACCGGCGACAAGAACCACCTGACCCTGGCCTACCACGAGCAGGGGCTCGCTCTCCTGTCGCTGGCGGGGGATGACCCGAAGCAGCTCGAGCAGGCGGCGAACGCCTTCCGGCAGGTCCTCGAGATGAGCGGCGGCAAGCTCAACGCCGTCCGCTTCAACCTCGGCTATACGCTGCTGCGGCTGTCGCGCGACGAGGAGGGATTGGCCCTCCTCAAGGAGTACCTGGCGGGAGACCCCAACGCGGAGAGCGCGGACGAGGCCAAGGCTTTCATCGCCAACCCCCTGCGCGCGAGGAAACGGCTGGCGCCCGACTTCGAGCTCGTGACGCTGGCCGGGGACTATCTCACCTCGGAGGACGTGCAGGGGAAGGTCCTGTTGGTCGACTTCTGGGGAACCTGGTGCGCGCCTTGCGTGGCGGCCGTTCCCAGCCTGCGCGCCATGAGCCGCCGCATGGAGAAGGACCCGTTCGTGCTGCTGAGCGTCAGCACCGACAGGGACGAGAAGACGCTGCGCGAGTTCATCGCCAAGCACCAGATGAGCTGGCCGCAGGTATGGGACCAGCGGCACGAGCTCGCCCGCAAGTTCCGGGTCGAGGGCTATCCCACCTACATCCTGGTCAGTCACGAAGGGGAGATCATCTACCTCGTCCGCGGCTGGGGAGGTGGAATCGAGCGCGATCTCTCCATGAAGGTCTCCTCGGCCATCCGGGCGGCGAAGAAGGGCGCGAAGCCGTAGGCCCGGCGCTTCCGCACCGGGCTAACGAAACGTCGCTTCTCTGAAGCGACCAGAAGCCCTCGCCCATCGCCCTCAGGGCGACGTCTCGATAGCCCGGTGCGGAAGCGCCGGGCGCGCAGGCCAGCCCCGATATCAACGCGCGGGCTAGGGATGCGATACAGTAAAGTCGCCATGAACCTCGAACCCTCTGGACGTCCCGTCCAAGAGATCCTCGACGACGCCCTGGCCGGCCGCCGCATCTCGGCCGGCGATGCCCATACCCTGCTGCTCGACGGCGACCTGCTCGACCTCGGCCTGGCCGCCAACGAGGTGCGGAACCGTTTCAACGACCCGAACGCCGCCACCTACAACATCGACCGCAACATCAACTACACGAACGTCTGCGTCTACAAGTGCCGGTTCTGCGCCTTCTACCGCGAGCCCGGGGACCCCGAGGGCTACCTGCTGCCGTTCGAGGAGATCGGCCGCAAGGTGGAGGAGACGCTGGCGCTCAACGGCACCGGCATCCTGATGCAGGGCGGGGTGCATCCCGACCTGCCGATCACTTATTACGAGGAGCTGCTGCGCTACCTGCGGTCCAATTATCCGGCCTGCCACGTCCATGCTTTTTCGCCTCCCGAGGTCAAGTTCATCGCCCGCAAGGAGCGGATGAGCTTCTACGACGCGATCAAGCGCCTGAAGGAGGCGGGGCTGATGTCCATCCCCGGCGGCGGCGCCGAGATCCTGTCCGACGCCACGCGCAAGGAGGTGCTGGCCTATCCGAAGTGCTCGGCCGAGGAATGGATCGACATCATGCGCCAGGCTCACCGCAACGGCCTGCGCACCTCGGCCACCATGATGTACGGCATGGGCGAGCCTTGGATGACCCGGGTCGAGCATTTCCAGCGCATCCGCGACCTCCAGGACGAAACGGGCGGCTTCACCGCCTTCATCTCCTGGACCTTCCAGCACGAGCACACCGATATGCCGGACGTGCCGGAGACCTACGCCGAGGAGTACCTGCGGACGCTCGCCGTCTCGCGGCTGTTCCTCGACAACATCGTCCACTTCCAGACGAGCTGGGTCACTCAAGGTAAGAAGATCGGCCAGGTGGCGCTCGCCTTCGGAGCGGACGACATGGGCTCGATCATGATCGAGGAGAACGTCGTCTCCTCCGCCGGCACCGCCTACCGGATGAGCCAGGACGAGATGGAGCACCTCATCACGTCCGCCGGCTACGTCCCGAAGCAGCGGACGAACCTCTACGAGCGGCTGGTGACCCGCGAGGACACGGCCGAGACGGCGCGCCAGTACCGCCACGCCCTGACGCCGCAGAACCGGGACCTGGTGTCGAACGCGCTGCTGCCGGTGGTGGGGTAGAGCAACCTCTCCCAATAGAAGTTTGCCGGTTGGAGCGGTGTGCCCTTCGAGGCCTCACCCCCTGTCCCCCTCTCCGTGACCGGAGAGGGGGGACGCATGCAAGGTGGGTTGCCTATTCCGTGCTTCTCTGAGGTTCGCGGCGGTCTCGAGAATCTTGGAAAGGACGTCTTCACGGTTCTCGAAGATCTCGCGGTTCGGGAATCGCAGGATGGTGCAGCCGAGGGAGCGAAGATAGAAGTCTCGGTTCTCGTCATGGTCAGACTGCCGAGGGTCTATGTGAATCTGCCCGTCGATCTCGATGACCAGGTTCAACTCACGGCAGTGGAAATCCGCGATGAAGATGCCGATAGGAGACTGACGGCGGAACTTGATTCCTTGCAGTCGCCGATCCCGCAGGATCTGCCACATCATCCGTTCGGCTGGGGTGTGCTCCGCCCGCAATACCTGCGCCCGAGACTTCGCAGGGCTCGACACCGGCAGACGCTGCTTTCGTTCCCTCATCGCAGGCAATCCACTTCGCATGCGTTCCCCCTCTCCGGTCACGGAGAGGGGGACAGGGGGTGAGGCCTCGAAGGGCAGAACCCTGCCAGGGCATGGCGCGTTTGGGGCTCTATTCCCACCTGATATCCGGCATCCGCAGCCGCTCGACTTCCTCTCCCTCCGCCAGCACCGTCCGCTGCAGGATCTCCTCCACGTCGTCCACCGTCACGCCCCGGTACCAGAGGTTGTAGGGCCATACGGCGACCGTGATCCCCTGGCTGCAATGCTTGAGGCAGCCGGTGCGGGTGACCATGACTTGATCGCGGATGCCCAGCTCCTTCACCCGGTCCTTGAAGCGGTGGTAGACCGCGAGCGAGCCACGGGGGGAGCAACTCGGCTTACCGCTCTCAGGCGAGCGCTCGTTGAGGCAGACGAGGATCTGGACCTGCGGCTTCGGCATGGGTCGATCATAGCCGACCGGTGACGGCCCGTCGGACCTACTGTCGGATAAAATGCCCCGGTCCGAGGAGGTCCCTTGGCCCATCGCCTGGCGCTCGTCCTGCTGGCGCTCGCCGCGCCGGCCGCTTTGCTCGCCTTCTCCGTCGAAGTCCCCGGTGGCTGGATCGCCGGCTGGATCGCCGTACTGGCAGGAGGCGCGGCGTTCCCCGTGGCTCTGCTCGGCTTGGGGGCGGCCCGGGATGGACGGCTCGGGCGGTTGAAGGGGCCTTTCCTTCTCTTCGCTCTGATCCTCGTCGCGGGGCTCCTCGCCGTGTTCGGCCTGCCGCGAGGAGGGCCGGACGTTTTGGGGTTGCCGGCCGGCACGGTCCTCATGATCTTCGTGCTCGTCCCCGTGCCGCTCATTCTCCTGGGTGGGCTCTACGCCGCCAGCTTCGACCGGTCGGTCCTGCGGCCGGAGGATCTCGATCGCGTCCGCGCGGCGAAGCGCTCCGGCTCCGGGGAGGACTGAGGTGCCGATCCTCGACCGGCCCGTCATCATCGCCGTCTGCCTTCTCTACTTCCTGGCTTGCACGCTCCTCGGCGTCTGGGCGATGCGCCGCACCCGCAACGCCCGCGACTTCTGGGTGGCGGGTCAGAATCTGGGCGTCTTCGTCACCGGTCTCGCCACGATGGCGGCGGCCTTCAGCGGCTTCGTCTTTCTGGGAGGCCCGGGGCTGACCTATCGGATCGGCCTCTCGTCGCTCTTCATCAACCTGTCGGTGGGTTTCACCCCGGCGCTCCTTTGCTGGACGGTCGCCAAGCGCCTGCGCCTGCTCGCCGAGGTGCGGGATGTCTATACCATCCCCGACGCCGTCCTGGCGCGCTACGGGAGCCGGGCTGCCTCCGGCGCGGCGGCGGTGGCGGTTCTGGTCGGCAGCGTCGGCTACCTTGGAGCGCAGATCCTGGCCATGGGAACCCTGCTCGAAGCCGTGCTCGGCCTCCGCGCCTCGTTGGGGGAGTGGAGCCTCGCCGCGGCGGTGGCTCTCGGGCTTTCGGTCCTGCTTTTCTACGCCGTAGCCGGCGGCATGGTGGCCGGAATCTATACGGACGTGTTCCAGGGAGCCCTGATGGTGCTCGCCGCCGTCGCGGTGTTCGGATACGCCATGGCCGCGGGGGGTGGCTGGGGATCGATCGTCGACAGCATCGCGGCGTCGGAGCGGTTCGGGAGGCAGTTTCTGGAGCCTCTGGGCGACACGCCCGCGCTGACGGCCCTGGGGTTTTTCTTCGTCTTCGGCATTGGGGTGCTCGGGCAGCCGCACATGCTCCATAAGTTCTACATGATCCGCGACCCGCGCCGCCTGAAGTGGCTGCCGCTGATCCTCGGCTCCTCCCAGGTGCTCTGCCTGCTGATCTGGCTGGGGATCGGCCTCGTCGTGCCGGCGCTGGTGGCGCAGGGCAAGCTCGCGCCGCTGGCGAAGCCTGATGACGCGTCTCCCGCCTTCCTGCTCGGCTTCGTCCCCGAGCCGCTGGCCGGCTTCGCCGTCGCGGCCATCCTGGCGGCGATCATGTCCACCGCCGATTCGTTCATGAGCCTGGGCGCGGCCGTGCTGGTGCGCGATCTCCCTCGTGCTCTGGGCCTGAAGATCCGGCGTGAGCTGCATTGGGGACGAATCGCCACAGTAGGTGTGACCCTCGCGGCGGCGCTGCTGGCGCTGTTTTACGACGACCTCATCGCGCTCCTGGGGACCTTCGCCTTCGGCACCTTCGGCGCCGCCCTGGCGCCGGCCCTGGCGGTGGGGCTGAACTGGAAGCGCGTGACCGCGGCGGCGGCGACGGCATCGATCGTCACCGGCACGGCGCTGAATCTGATCCTGGAATTCCTGGCCCGGCAAAGCTTCTTCCCCGGCCTGCCGAAGCCGCCGCTGCCTCCGGGAGCGCTCCCCACGGCGGTCTCGCTCGCGGCGTCGTTCACCGTGCTCCTGGCGGTGACGGCTTGGACGGGGCGTCGAGAGCCGGAGCTTCCTCGCGAAGTTCTCGCGGTGATGGAGGCCTGAGATGGCGGAGTCCAGTATTCGCTTCCTGGTCAATCCGGCCGCGGGGCGCGGCACGGGGAAGTCCCATCTCGACCGCATCCGGGTGCTGGCCTCCCGGCACGGAGCGGGGCTGGTGGTGAGCCGGAAGGTGTCGGACCTCGCGGAGCAGGCCCGCCGCGCCGCCGAGGACGGCGTCGAGCGCCTCCTGGTGGCCGGCGGCGACGGCACGATGCACCATGCCGTCCAGGGGCTGGCCGGAACCGGCTGCGCCTTGGGGGTAATCCCGCTCGGCAGCGGCAACGATCTCGCCGGTACGCTGGCGATCCCTCCCGACCTCGACGTGGCCGTGGAGCGCGCCCGTACGGGTGAGGTGCGGCGCATCGACCTCCTGCGGGTGGGAGAGACCTTCAGCGCCAGCTACGCGGGAGTGGGTTTCGATTCCGAGGTGACGCGCTACGCCAACGAGGTGAAGCTTCTGCGCGGACCGCTGATCTATTTCTATTCCGTCATCCACACGCTGATCACCTTCGAGCCGCCGCGCATGAAGGTCGTCTACGACGGCGGCACGTTTGAAGGCAAGGTGATGTTCACCGTGGTCAACAACCTGCCGCGTTTCGGCGGCGGCATGCAGATCGCGCCGGAGGCCCGGATCGACGACGGCCTGCTCGACCTGGTCATCGTGCGCGAGGTCCCCAAGAGCGTCCTTCTCACCATCTTCCCCAAAGTTTACGGAGGCAAGCACGTAGGGCACCCGGCGGTGACCATCGTGCGCACCCGCCGCGCGGAGATCACGATCGATCGGCCGATGACGCTCTACGGCGGCGGCGAGCCGCTGCGGCCGATGGCGGCGGGGGAGGCTGTGGCGGTGGAGGTGATGCCAGAGGGATTGGCGGTGATTCAGTGAGCGGCCGAAGCCCGGTTCAACTTTAGAAAGTCAGGAACCGAGATCGTCCACTCCGGGAACTTTTGCATCATTGGCGAGCCGTAGGGATCACGTCAGGTCCGTCCCGTCTCGATCCAGCGCTCGATCTCCTCCGGAGTCGTCTCGGGTAGGTCCTTCCAGCGTTCCCGGATACGCCTCAAGGCCTCGTTTTTGGCCTGAAAGCGAGCCTCGAGCAGCTCCCGTACCTCTTGCTTCATCGAGTGGCCTTTCTGGGCAGCAGCGTTCTTGATGCGCTCGACTACATCGTCGGGCACGTTTCGTATGGTCAGGGTTGCCATGGCACGTCCTCCTTCCTCCTCCTTGCGGAGAGGAATACAGATGAGGGAAGTTGGGTGCAAGCAATTTGCTTGCGTCAGGGTAGAAGGCGCTCGGACACCTCACGTCCCCACCTTGAACTCCACCCCCTGAGCCAGCGGCAGCTCGGTGCCCCAGTTGAGGGTGCAGGTCTGGCGGCGCATGTAGGCCTTCCAGGAGTCGGAGCCGGCCTCGCGGCCGCCGCCGGTCTCCTTTTCACCGCCGAAGGCGCCGCCGATCTCGGCTCCCGAGGTGCCGATGTTCACATTGGCGATGCCGCAGTCGCTGCCGGCGACGGCGAGGAAGCGCTCGGCCGAGCGCATGTTGAGCGTGAAGATGGCGGATGACAGTCCCTGCGGCACGTCGTTGTGGATGCGGATCGCCTCGTCGAGATCCTCGAACTCCATGACGTAGAGGATGGGCGCGAAGGTCTCCTCGCAGGTAATGGGGAGCTGCCGCGGCACCTCGACCAGGGTGGGCTCGACGAAGCAGCCGGGCCGGTCGATGCGCTTGCCGCCGTAGAGGATCCTTCCGCCTTCGGCTTTCACCCGTTCCAGGGCCTGCATCATGTTGTCCACCGCGGCCTGATCGATCAGCGGTCCCATGAGCGTGCCGCGCTCCAGGGGGTCGCCGATGCGGATCGAGCCGTAGGCGTCGACGAGCCGGCGCTTCATCTCGGCGGCGATGCCGCGCTGGAGGAAGAGCCGGCGGGTGCTGGTGCAGCGCTGGCCGGCGGTGCCGACGGCGGCGAAGAGCACGGCGCGCAGGGCGAGGTCGAGGTCGGCGTCGTCCATCACCAGGATGCCGTTGTTGCCGCCCAGCTCGAGCAGGGAGCGGCCGAAGCGGTCCGCCAGGACCTTGCCCACCTCGCGGCCCATGCGCGTCGAGCCGGTGGCGGAGATGAGAGGCACGCGCCGGTCCGCCACCAAACGCTCGCCGACGCCGGCGCGGCCGCCCATGACGAGATTGAAGATGGGCGGCGCGGAATTGGCTTTGAGGACGCGGTCGGCGATCCGGGTCACGGCGATGGCGGTGAGCGGCGCCTGGTGCGAGGGCTTCCAGATCATGGAGTCGCCGCAGACGGCGGCCACCATGGCGTTCCAGGCCCAGACGGCGACGGGGAAGTTGAAGGCGGTGATGATGCCGACCGGCCCCAGCGGATGCCACTGCTCGTACATGCGATGCATGGGCCGCTCGGAATGCATGGAGAGGCCGTAGAGCTGGCGCGACATGCCGACGGCGAGGTCCGCCATGTCGATCATCTCCTGCACCTCGCCGAGCCCTTCGGAAAGGATCTTGCCGACCTCGAGGGTCACCAGCCGGCCCAGGTCCTCCTTGTGCCGGCGCAGCTCGTCTCCGAGCTGGCGCACGATCTCGCCCCGGAGCGGCGCCGGCCAGGTGCGCCACTCCCGGAAGGCTTCGGCGGAGACGGCGGCCACCTGCTCGTAGTCCTCGGCGGTCGCCAGGCGCACGGCCGCGAGCGGCTCGCCAGTGGCGGGGTTCAAGGACTCCACCTTCTCGCCATGCGTCTGGATCCACTCGCCGTCGAAGGCGCCGGGGTTCTCGGCTTCGACGCCGAGCGAGTCGAGGATCTTCGCAACGTGGGTGTCGGTTTCAACAGTCATTGGGATCTCTCCTGGGAGCGCAGTGGGAGACGACCTGCGGAACGACGAGGATATCAAACCCGCCCGGCCGCAGACCCAGGCTGGTCCGGCTACTTGCGGCCTCTTGCCAGGGTCAGGACGCGGGGGCGGGCACCCCTCTCCAGAGTAAAACCCAGACCGAGGCGGAAGATTTCGGGCATGTAGTACTGCTCTCCTTCTCGAAGGATGGCGCCGTTGTCTTCGAGGGTCTTCGTTTCTTCTGATGTAAGCTGGACTTCGTCTCGCACGAACGGGACCCGGCGTGCCTCGTCGGAGAGGTTGAGAAGCTTGTTGAAGACCTCCATCACTTCAGGATTCTCTTGCCCGATCTCGTCGATTTTCGCTCGGCTGCACTGCTCTACAGCACTACGCATCGCCGCTGGTATCAGGATGCGATCCTTCCAATAGCTGTCTCCCTGGGACGCTTTGGCCGCCTCGTGGAGGAAACGGACGAGATCCCGCGCCTGGATCTGTCCCTTCAGGTCCGAGAGTACCGCGATAACCCAATCGGCGGACCGAGCCTCCCGCGAGCGTTCACTGCCCAGCTTTCTTCCCCAGAGTGGAATGAGCTCATCAATCAGCCGGGATCGGTCCAAATTCTCAATGGGCTCTCCGACTTCCGGGAGGACCTTGGCTTTGGCGGCGATCCAGAGGACGAGCCGGAGCGCTTCGTCCCCCCCCCATTTGAGGCCATACTGCTCGTACCGTGCCATCAATTGGGCAGGGTTCTGCTTGATCGAACTCAGAACCATGTCGCGGCGGACAAAGACGATGATCCCAAGCGGGCGAAGCGGCTGCTGCTCGATCCATGCGGGGACATCCTGGAGGAGAGCACGAAGAGCCGTCTGCTCGCTGGGAGAGGTGAGCAGGGACTGGAAAAGATCCTCAAGGCCGTCGATGAGCGCCACGGCGGATTTTCCGGTGTGCCGCAAGGCTTCGGGCAATCGGGCGCCCGCATCTTCCTGACCCACGTCTAACCCGAGGCGCCAGGCAATGGCACTGAGCCAACGCTCACGCCACTCTCCTTCATGCAGGTCCTGTCGGAGACCGTCTCGGATGAAGTCCCGGACGCGGTCTTCGGTCGAGGGAGGAGAGAGGTTGAGCGAACGGGCTGACGCCTGCAGAGCCTCTTCAACCTGGAGGCGCGCAGGTTCCGCCAGGTTGCTCGATTGCAGAACTGGATAGAGAGAAGCTTCGTAGGTTGGGAAGAGCTCGCCAATGTCCCGGACAAACGCGTTCCAGGTCCTCCGATGAACGGCCTGGAGGAAGGTATACGTCTTGCCGGCTCCCTTGGAGCCGACGACGACGGCCACGGGAGGCCGGTTGGCGAAATCCGAAGCGAGATTCCTTAATGGCACGATCGGCAGGAAGTCGCGGATGTCGCTGGTCTCCGCGAAGATCAGTTTGTTGGTGTATGTCTGGAGTGCATCTCGGCACTGGGAAAGCACGTCGCCCGAATCCACCTTGGTGGGTGCTAGAGAAGAAGCCGAGATGACGGGTAACCTCTCTGCCAGAACTGTCAACCGCTGCGGGATCTCCGACTGCTCCAGCATCCGAAGCACCTCGCCCCAGGAGCCGGGCAGGACCAGGAAACGCGGGTCGAATGGGGTCGTGATCGGGAGGATGTCGAGTAAGGCAGCCGTGGTCTCGTCAGCTCCTTCGGGCAGGAACGGGCGAGCTGCCTCGATCAGTAAGCTTTCCGCGTGCTGAAGCGCCTTCTCATTACGTAGCGGACCTTCAGGAACCTGGGAGAGGATCAGAGTAGGGAGAGGCTCCTCCTCGTTCCGCGATGGTGACCTCTCGCCGAGGAATTCCAGGATCTGCCGGGTCCCTCCCAGGGACTGACTGCTCAAGGTGGAGATCAGGACCCTGTGAACCCTTGGGTCTAGAAGGAGGCCGGCGGAGATTTCCGAGAATCCGGCTCGAAGGTCCACGATGACTACATGGGCTCCCAACTTTTTGCCGAGCCCAGCGAGCACGGAGGTCAAGATGAACGGATCGTTCGTTCCCTGGATCAGGTGCTCAGGACGAACCTCGATCGAGCCGAGTTGGTCGAGCGTCCGGAACGCGGGGAGACCGAAGATGCCGTCGAGGTAGATCTCTTGCGTGCGATCGGCTACAAGAGCGATGCTGGCCTCGGCCATCGGATCGGGGTCTCCATGGACCAACGCGAGGAAGTCGAGAAAGGAGACGGGAAGTTGAGGAAACCTTTCCAGGAGTAGCCAGGTGAGGCCGGGAGCCTCCAGGTCTCCGTCGACCAGGAGAGCCTTCGTGTCCTTCCCGCGGCGAGTCAGGGAGTGGGCAAGGGCAAGCGCGTGAAGAGTTCTGCCAACCCCGCCTTTGAAAGAGTGGAAGGCCACCACCGGAGGCAGGTCGGCGGGCAGGGGCTCTGGGTGCGCCGGCTCGGCAGTGGATTTGCGAAGCACCGACGGCCGTGCGAGGGTTGGAGTGAACAGCGGCTGGACGGCAGAGGCGACAATTTCTTCTTCGATGAGCACGGGAAGAAACCGTTCCCTGGCCGGGGTGCTCTCCAGCTCGATCGCGGGGAAGTTGCCGTTCCGGAAGCGCGGGTCGAAACGTTCGGCAAGCCAGCGTCGAGCGTTTTCTTGCTGCCCAGGCTCGACGCCAAGCGCGAGCCCGTCCCAGTAAGCCCGGGCCGACAGCAGCCAGTCAGGCCAGTCACTCTCCTCCTGGGCACGGAGGAGCACGTCCTCAACATCGACCCACGAGTACAGACGGATTCCCGTTGGGATCATTGCTGGAGCACCCCCTCGACCCAATTCTGTACCGTCCGGAGATATTCGAGAAGGCCCGCCTCGTCCGCTCCTTCCATCGACACACCATATCTCCATGCCTGATGGGCCATCTCGATCCCATACCGCTTTCCATCCCGAGCCAACCGGAACTCCGCGCTGGCATGAAGGATCGAGGCTGGAAGCCGGAAGCTCCTTTACCCATCGGGCGATGTCGTGCCCCCTTTCATGAAGCTCGAGATCTTGAATCTGAGCGGTCGTCCTGAAGCGGCGGCGCCGGAGATAGACCGACTTGAGCCCGCATTCGACAGCGTAGAACAGGAGAAGATGCATGGAGGCGACCTCTCTCCGGAGGTGCTGCCGGAAAGCGTTTCTCAACTCGGTCGTGCCTGCCGGGATTCTCGCCATGGCGGTCCGGGATGATATCAGGGCCGGAGCCCCCTACTTGTGGAGGCAAACCTACGGCAAGCGTCCCCCTCTGACGCAAATAGAATGGCCTGGATGTCTGGGCTCGTTCCCCCGCTTCTGTTACTCCTGTTCGGCGCCTGGTGCGGCACGTTCTGGGGAGTTTCCTTTCCGGCCGGCGCGGTGGCGGCGGGCTCCCTGCTGGGGACCTTGTGCTGGGTCGGCGCTTCCTGGCGGGATCCGCTCCGGCTGGGCGCGGCGGGACGCCTGCTGCCGCCGGCGCTCTGGATCGTGGTGGCCGCCGGCGCCTGGGCTTCGCCGGTGCCGCGGGCGGGCTGGATGGCCGTCCTCCTCCTGCCCGCCTTCCTCGCTCTGCCGGGGGTGGTCGAGCGCTGCTGGCGGCGAGGGGCGGACCGCCGCCGCGGCCTGCGCGCACTGGCGGTCCTGGTGGCGGGCGTCTCGGCCTGGGCCCTCCTCGACTGGCTGATCCTGGGGACGCCCCGCCCGTCGATGCCGCTCGGCCACCACAACCTGCTCGCCGCCTGGCTCGTGCTCCTGCTGCCTCTGGCGGTCCTGCCGGCGCGGGAGCCGGGGCCGTGGCGCCTGGCGGGGCTGGCCGCCGGCGTTCTCGGAGCGATCGCGATCCTGGCGAGCCGGTCCCTCCTGGGCTTCGGAGGCCTGGCGGTGGAGGCGCTCCTGGGTTTCGCCGGCCGCGTGAATCGGCGGCAGCGCCGCTGGTGGGCCGTGCTCCTGGCGTTGGCGCTGCTCGTCTCGATCCTGCAGCTTCCGCGGATCGTACGCATCGCCTCCGGGGAAGATCCGTCGGCGCGAGCCCGGGCCACCTATTGGACGGCGGGGGTCAAGGGCTTCCTGGAACGTCCCGTGCTGGGCTGGGGGCCCGGCTCCACGGCCTGGACGTCGGCGGCGTTTCTCGATCCCATTCCCGGGGTGAACCCCTGGGGCGAGTCGGTCGGAGAGCTGCACTCCCTCCCCCTCCAGCTCGCCTACGAGCTGGGGCTCACCGGCCTCCTGCTGACGCTCGGCCTGACGGCGCTGTTCTTCGCCCGGCGCACTGGCGAGCGCGAGGAGGGCCGCGATCCCGCATTGCTGACGGGCGGTTTGCTCGGGCTCGGCGGCGGCGCGGTCGCCTCTCTGGGCAGCGGAGCGCTGGCGGTCATGGCCCTGCCTCTGGCCGCCGCGGTCGCTGGCGGCGCGGCGCTCGCCGGGAGCGGCCGGGGGCAGCTCCGGCCGGAGTCGCCGTGGCCGATCCGGATCTACGCGGCGGCCGCCTTGCTCGCTCTGCTGCCGCTCGAGCTCGCCCGATGGCGCTACGACCGCGCCGCCGCCGCCGATGCGGCGGGCCGAGGCGGTGAGGCCGCGTCCGAGCTGAAGGCCGCGGCGCGGCTCGATCCCCTGTTCCCGCTCTATCCGATGCGGCTCGCCCTGCTGCGGGATCGCGAAGCCGGCGACCAACCCGGAGACAATCCCGAGGCGTCGAGGCTCGCCCGGAAAGCGGCAGAGAAGGGCGGCGCCGTGCCTGCTCTCTGGATGGTGGCCGGGATCCTCGGAGTCTCGGCGGACCGACCCTGGGCGGGGGAGGCGCTGGACAAGGCCTGCGCCCTCGATCCGCTCGGCCCGTTTCCACCCTTCTACAGGATGCTGGCCGGCCGCATGGAGAAGGCGGCCTCCGCCTACGGCGCCCATGCCCTGATGGCGGAGCCTCGTCTGATGGCGGCGTCGTTCTGGGAGCGCCACCCCGACCTTCTGAGGCGCACGCTGGAAACGGTCCGTTCCTGGCCGGGCGTCGATGCCGGCTGGAAAGAGGCCCTGATCGCCGGCGCTCCTCCGGCAACCGGCTGGCGAGGGCCGTTCTCCAGGATCGAGCTGCTGATCGACGCCGAGCCGGAGGCGTCGCTCTCGCTCGTCGCTTTCCGGCGCCACCCTTGGCCGGCGCGTTGGCCTCTCGTTCAGGTGCGTCAGGAGACGGTGGTTGGGCTTCGGGTTCCTCCCGCGTTCTCCTGGCAAGGGACCACTCCCCGAGCTGTTGGCGCCGTGCCATGCCGGCGCCGGTCGAGCCGGTCAGCGAGTGGGCATCTCCTGCTCACGCCGTGAACATTTGCGCTGCTTCTCCCGATCTCCACAGCCTCTGTGGAAAACCTTGTGGGAAAGATACCGTCAATGAGGGAAAAGACGTGTCTTCACAGTAGGTTGCTGCACTTTGAACAAACTCTTGTGCAGTTACTCTAAGTGGTTTGACCGCAAGGAGTTGAAAAATTTTTCCAAGATGGGACCGGCGTTTTGTCCGAAATACCATAGCGGCGGAGGCAAAATTTCCACAGCCGGGAGCCTCACCGCTGATAGATCTCGGCGACGAACGGTCCTGCCAAGAAGTGTGCCGGGTCGACCTGGCTCTGCAGGCAAATGCCCTGGATGTCTTCGGTGAGCAGGAGGCGAGCCGACTCCGCGAGACCGGCGGCCGTGGTTCCCTGGATCGCCTTGAGCGTGCGGGCGCCGACCCGCCGCGGACGGATGAGGCTTGAGCTCTCCAGGCGATGCAGCACGTCGTCGGCGCCGCGTCCTTCGACGGCGGCGTAGATCACCACCAGGTCATCCTCCAACCACGGGACCACCTCTTCCATCTTCCGCAGCAGGAGGTCCGCGCGGTTCTCCCCCTCCGGCAGCTGCCGCAGCAGCTCCTCGATCCAGGCGTAGTGGCCGGGATGGCGCAGCGTCTTGTAATCGAGGTGGCGCACCTTGCTCGCCAGCGCGGCCGGGAGGTCGGCCGCCCCGCCCGAGGTGAGCGCCTCCTCGTAGGCGATGCCGTCGATGAGGACGAGGGCCCGATCCGAGAGCGAAGGCCGGGTCGTCAGCACATGGTCCCGCAGGACGGCGGCGGGCTTGACGTACTCGGTCGCGACGCCGATGGAGCTCCAGGTGAAACCGTAGAAGTGGGGCGGGCGGGCGTTGGTGGTCAGGGCGCCGACGCGCATCTCGAGGCGGTCCGCGCAGTCGACGCCCCGCTCGCGGCAGAAGCGCTGGAAGAGGCCGTGGCCGAGCACGTTGACGTAGCCCGGAGCCAGGCCGGTCTGGAGGAGGAAGCCGCGCCCGGCGCCGTCGGCGATCTCCTTGATTTCCTCGGTTTGCCGGACGTACTCCGTCAGGTTGGCGTAGTGGAGGTCGAAGTCTCGGGCGAGCCGCGCCATCCGCGGCGCCTCGCGTCCCGGCAGACAGTCGAGCAGGATGTCACCTCGCGAGAGGACCTCCTCGAACTCGGGGCTCGTGCCATCGCCGGGGAGGCGAAAGGAAGAGACATCTCCCGGTCGGGCGGATCCTTCGCGGATCCAGGCTGCGGCGGTTTTCGCCTTCTCGAAGTCCGCGTCGCCGACGAAGAGGTCGACCGGGAAATCTCCGAGCTCCCGCAGCAGGAGGCCCGTCGCACTGCCCATGCCGCCGGCTCCGGCGATCACCACCTGATGCTTTCCGTTCCTATCCAAAGCGCGCTCGTCTCCCGGCTCTCCGCTGGAGTCGCCTTTCGTTCAGTCCCTGGGTGGAGTCAGAAGGCGGTAGGGACGCAGGATACTACGCCTACGGGACAGCGGCGGCATCGTAACACCCCCTGTCTCGGAGGGTCAACGAACGGGATGGGCCGGCGATGCGCCCGTGCGCCGCCGCACCGGCTGGCCCGCCATGACGGTGCGGTTGCGTCCGGTCTCCTTGGCCACGTACATGGCCGCGTCGGCCAGCCGCAGCAGAGTGCTCTTGCTCGATTCCAGGGGAAGATCGGGCTCCAGATGCTGCCGCAGGGTGGCGACGCCGATCGAGCAGGTGATCCCTTTGAGCGACAGCGGATCCGGCTGGATCTCACCCGGGCTGGAGCAGAACGTGGCGCCGACCACCTCGGCGCGGATCTCCTCCGCCAGGTCGATGGAGGTCTCGAGGTCGCCTCCCGGCAGCAGCAGCACGAACTCGTCGCCGCCGTAGCGGGCGGGGATGCCTCCCAGCCGGCTGATCTTGCGGCGCAGCAGGTGACCCACCTCGCGCAGCACCTGGCTGCCGGCGAGATGGCCATGAGAATCATTGACGCGCTTGAAGTAGTCGAGGTCCAGGAACAGCACCGCGAGGTCGAGGCCCTCGGTCTGGCAGCGGCGGATCGTGTTCGACAGGACGACGTGCAGGTAGCGATCGTTGTAGAGCCCCGTCAGGTTGTCGCGCTTGGCGATCTCCTGGGCTTGACGGCCATCGAGCACGTTCTGAATCGAAATCGAGATGTAGCCGGCGAAGATCTCGAGAAGATTGCGGTCCGCCTGGCTGTAGCCCTCAGCGTCGCGGCGGTTGATCAGCTCGAGAACGCCGCAGACCTCCTGCTCGATGCGGATGGGAATGGCGACCAGCGACTGAGTCTGGTAGTGGGTCTGCTCGTCCACCGCCCGATAGAAGAAGGTGTCGCCGGGCGCATAGGGGGTCGAGTAGGCCTCTCCGGTCAGATAGACCCGGCCGGCGATCCCCTGATCAGCCGGGATCCTCCCTCCCACCAGGATGGACGACTTCTCGCCGAAAGCGGCGATGAAGGTGAGCTGGTTCTTGTGGCGATCGTCGTTTTTTTCGGCGGGATCGTCGAGCAGAATGGAGCCGGCGGCCGAAGGTACGAAGCCGTTGGCGCGGCGCAGGACCTCGACGAGGTTCTCGGCGAGGCTCAGCTCGAGCGGAAAGACCGGCCCGGCCCGGCGCCGCTCCAGGAAGCGCTCCAGCCGAATCGGTTCGAGGCAATGGAAGCCGTCCGCTGTGCCGAGCCCCTTTTCCGGCATATCGACCTGCGCGAGTGCGTCACTCATGGACGGCGCTTCAGCCCTTCATCGCCCTCGAAACCCCGCGACGACTTTCCCAGAATCCCCGATTTCAGAGGGCCGACACGCGGGAAGATAGCAGAAGTTGCGGGCTGGCGAAAGCGGCGAGCGCGGGGGCGATCCGCGCCTTCATTGCAGCCGGCGAAGGAGGCGGCGGCAGCGGGAGAGGGTCTCGTCCCGCAGCGAGCCGGTCGCCGAGAGCTGGGGAGCATGGCGAAGGTATTCCAGGTCTTCCGCCAGGCGCCCCACTTCGTTCAGGGATTCAGGACCGACCCCGCGGGTGGCCAGCACCTCGCGCCAGCGGCATGGGGGGGTGGTTGCGGGAATGTCCCAGCGCTCGGCGAGGAAGTCGCGGCAGCTCTCCTCGATCCTTGCCGCCGCTCGCCTCGGTCTCTCCTCGGTCTCCACGTTCCGCAGCTCCTCGGCGAGCCTCCGTCCTGCCGCGGCGCCTACCGCAAGACGCGCGCCGGTTCTGCCGGGACCGGCACGGCGGCGAGCCAGGATGACGGCCAGGGCAAGGCTGCAGAGCAAGGCGACCAGCCACGGTAGCAGGTCCCTCCAGCGCCTGCCGGCGAGCCCTTGCGAAATCGCCGCCGTGCGAATGCCGTGCGGCGCAGCGCCGCCGGCTGCTGCCGTGGCGTCGATGGCTCGGGGCAAGGCCGTCAGGGCCAGCGGTGCCGCGCCGGCCAGCTGGTAGCGTCGCGACTTGGGATCGAAGTACGGGACCGCGGGGGTTTGCAGGGTATAACGGCCGGCGCGGTCGGCGACGACGACGTAGCGCCAGATACGGCTGCCGCGCACCACGGTACCGGAGATCTGTTCCCCGCCCTCCTGCTGCGGCGGGAAGATAGTGACGCCCGCCGGAGAAGCGATCCTGGGCTCCCGAATTCCCTGCAGGTTGCCGGCCCCCGAAAGGCGTACGGTGAGGGTGGCGGCCTCGCCAAGACGGATCTGCTGCGGCTGGAGCTCCGCCGTCAGGGCGAGCTGTCCGACGGCGCCGCCGAACCCTGGCGGCGCTGGCGGCAGAGGCTGTACGTCGATCCACTGGCTGTCCGTGCGGAGCCGGAGCGGCTCGGGCCTGGCGATCGGGGGACCCAGGAAGAAGCGGCGGTCGTAACGCTGAACCGTCAGGTCGACGGTGGCCGGCTCCACCTTGTAACGGCCGCGGCGGAGCGGGAAAAGCGCCTTCCGCAGCAGGGGTACCCGGCCGTAGCGCCGGCCGTCGATCTCCACCATCTCGGTCGGAAGCTGCGACGGAAGTTGGATGTCGTGCACCCAGAAACCGCGGAACGTCGGTACGCCGCTGGGGGCGAGGGAAGTGATGTCCTCGCGCGTGAAGAGATACAGGGTGTACAGCACCTGCTGGCCCACCACCGGCTGCCCTGGCTGGATCTCGGCGCGGAGGAAGACTTCCGGCCCTCGCGGCTCGCGGCGCCAGGGGCCCGGGCGGCCGAAGAACTGCTCGAAGGGGTCGGCATTACGGTCGAAACCGCGCAACGGCCGCTGCTCCTGCCGGGTCGGCTCCCGTTGCACCTGGGCCGTTTGCGGCGGAAGCTCTACGACCTCGTCGCGGAGCTGGACGGTGATCGAGTGGACCCGGGCCGCGCCGAGCCCCAGCGGCCGGACCTGCCAGGAGAACCGAAGGGTCCGCGACAGGCTGCGGCCACCGAAGCGCATGTCCTCGTGACGCGAAGGACCGGCCACGATCTGCAGGTTCTCGAGCTCGAAGCTCGGCCGGAAGCGCAGGCTGGAGAAGTCGTCGCTATGGACCTCGATGCTGAGGATCGCGGTCTCGTCGACGCCGATGACGTCCGGCGTCAGCGCGGCGCGCACCTCCACCTCGGCCGCGGCGGGGATGGCCAGGGCGAAGAGAACGATCGGGACCAGGATCGGAAATCGCAGTGCCCTTTTCACCAGTCCTTCCCCTTGGCGGCGCGCTGCCGCGCTCGCTTGGCCGCCTGATCCCGGCGCTGCTGGCGCTCCAGGTTCTCGACCGCGGACAGGACCGAAGCGGCCTCGCGGGCGCTCATCTCCGGCTGATTGCGGAATTGCGGCAACCGGTCGTCCCGCTCCTGGCTGCCTTGTCGGGACTCCCCCTGCTGCTGTGGAGCAGGCGGCCGCCGGTGGTCCTGCGGGCGGTCTGGATCCCGATCGGGTTTGCTCCGGCCGGGCTGATTGGAAGGGTCAGGGTTCGGCGAGCGGTGGCCGCGCGAGCCCGCCGGCTTTCCCCGCATTCCCATCCGTTGCTTCTGCTCTTCCCGCAGGGCCAGCTCCAGGTTGAACTTGGCGTTCTGGTTGCCGGGCTCCGCCCGCAATACCCGCTTGTAGGCTTCCACGGCTCCGGCGGCGTCGCCGGCGCCGAGCCGGGCGTTGCCGAGGTTGTAATGGGCCGTGGAGGAGAAGTTGGCGTCCGCCCCTTGGGCTGCCTTTTCCAGCAGCGGGACCGCGCGGCGCTCCTGGCCGGCGCCGAGGCGGGCGGTGCCGGCGTTGTACTGAACCAGCGGGTCTTCCGGAGCGAGGCGCAACGCGGTGTCAGCCGGCCCTACCGCCTCCTTCGGCTTGCCTTGGGCGTGCGCCTCGATCGAGCGCTCGGTTCGCTCCCGCGGGTTGTACAGCCACCGCTCGGCCCAGGCGGGTAGATGGGGTTGCCACGGCAACGACGAAAGCGACGGGAACGCGGTCCAGCCGAGGAGGAGGAAGGCGGGGAGGAGGCTGGCGCGAGCCGTCGCGGCCGAACCCTCACGGCCTGGCCCCCTCTCCCGCCCCCTCCCTTCCCCCCTCACCGGGAGAGGGGGAACCCCCACCCCTGTTTCCCGTCTTCCATCTGCGGTCCCTTGCTCCCTGGCAGGTCGAAAACGCGCTGCGACCGGACGTTCTGTTTTTCTTCCCCCTCTCCCGGTGAGGGGGGAAGGGAGGGGGCGGGAGAGGGGGCCAGGGGGTGAGGGTTCGGGGCGGGGGGACGGGCCAGGCCGTGAGAGGAGGGCCGGGGAGGTGAGGGCCTTGAACGGTCCCACAGCCAGATGGAGGACCAGCGCCAGCACGGCGAAGCCGAGGGGCCACTGGAAGCGCTCCTCCAGAGTGCTCAGCGTCTGGCTCTCGATCGTCCGCTTTTCCAGGCGATCGATCCGCCGCAGGATCGGCGCCGGATCGGCGGCGGCGCTGGTGGCTCGCAGATAAGATCCGCCCGTCGCTACGGCGAGCCTCTCCAACACCTCCTCATTCAGCCGGCTCACCACCACGCCGCCGTCGGCCTGCCGCTTGACCTCTCCTGCCGTGCCGGGGACCGGTACCGGCGCGCCCTCCGGAGTCCCGACGCCGAAGGCGAAGACGGCGACGCGCTCCTCCTTGAGGCGGGTGATCTCCGCTTCGAGGCCGCCGCCGTGGTCCTCCCCGTCGGAAAGGATCACCAGGGCGCGGTGCTTGCCGCGTCCTTCGCCGAAGAGGCGCAACGCCATTTCCAGACCGGTCGCGAGCTCGGTCCCCGGTGTGGGAAGCGATCCCGGATCGATGGTGTCGAGAAGCAGGTCCAGGACCGCGCCGTCGAGCGTCAGCGGCGCCAGCACGACTCCGTCTCCCTCGGCCTGAACCAGCGCCACGCGGTTGCCGGGCATCTCCCGCGCCATGCGCCGCACCAGCGACTTGGCGACGAACAGGCGCGACGGAGGGACGTCGACAGCGCCCATCGAGAGCGAGGAGTCGACCAGGAAGACCACGTCGAGGCCCTTGCGCTCCACCGTCTGCTGCTCGCTTCCCCAGCGCGGCCGGGCCAGAGCGAGCGTGACGCCGAGCACCGCCAGGGCGAGGGTCGCCACCGAGAGCGCCAGGCGCCGCGGCGCGTAGGTGGGGAGCAGGCGATCCCAGAGACTGCGCGCCGCCCAGGCGGCGTCCGCCGCCAGCCGCCGCCGCCACAGCCAGGCCGCCGCCGCCGCCGCCACAGGGGCGAGCACGAGCAACCAGAGGAGCGGCGGATAGGAGAACCTCATCATGATTGGAGATCAGGGCTCGGCGGTCATCCGGAGACCCGCGGCGGCGAAGGGGAGGAGGAGCAGCCCGAGGCCCGCCCAGACGAGAGGAGGAAAGGTTTCGCGATAGCGGACGTAGCGCTTGATCTGGAGCGGCGTCTTCTCCAGGCGGTCGATCTCGCGGAAGATCTGCTGCAGGCTCTCGCGGTCGGTGGCCTTGTAGAAGTGCCCGCCCGTGCTGCTCTGCGATCCGCCGCATCAGCGGCTCGTCCACCGGCACGTTCATCAGGAACCGCCGCGTCACCGTGCGGCCGGTGACCGGATCCTGCGCCGGCAGAGGAACCGTCACGCGCCCTCCGGAGCCGACGCCGACGGCGTACACCTTGAGCCCCAGTCCCTTGCACAGCGATGCGGCGGAGATCGGATCGATGGCGCCGGCGTTGTTCACGCCGTCGGTGACGAGCACGATGACCTTCGTCTTGGCCGGGCTGTCCCTGAGCCGCGCGGCGGCGCTGGCGAGGGCGACCCCGATGGCGGTACCGTCCGGCAGCGTGTTGAGCTCGACCGAATCGATCAGCAGGTCGAGCATCTGGCGGTCCGTGGTCAGCGGCGCGCGCGTCATGGCGGCGCCGGAGAAGACGATCATGCCGATGCGGTCGCCGGGCCGGCCGGCGACGAACTCCTTGACCACCTGCTTGGCGACCGTCAGGCGGTTCTTGGGCTGGAAGTCCTCGGCTCCCATGCTGCCCGAGATGTCGAGCACGAGCTGGATGTCGATCCCCTCGGTGAGGCTCTCCTCCCAGGCATAGCCGAGCTGCGGCCGGGAGAGTGCCAGCACCAGGCAGGCGAGCGCCAGCAGGCGGGCGTAGAAGGGGAGGTGCAGCCGCCAGGCGCCGCGCATCCGGCCGCCGGCCGGCAGCCGGCTGTAGGTGAGGGCGCCCGGCGACGATCGGCGATGCCGGCGATGATGCGATCCAGACGAGCACCGGCAGGAGCAGCAGGAGCAGCAGCCACGCGGGGTCGGCGAGATGCGGGAACGTCTGAGTCATCCCGCGGCCTCCAACGCCTCCGGCTCGCGAGGCGCCAAGTGCGACTCGAGCTTCCCGGGCGATCCGCAGCGCCGCCTCCATGCGCTCGCGCGCCCGCGCCTCGTTCACCTCCTGGCGGGCGAACTTCACCAGATCGCAGCCGCGCAGCAGCTCCACCGCCTGCCGCACCAGCGGGCCGGGCATCCGCCGGGCCAGGAGCTGGCGCTGGATCTCGCTGGTCGTGCTCTCCACGGCGGAGAAGGGGAGGCGGCGGCCGAGGTAGCGCCGCAGCGCCAGGCTCAGCCGGGTGTGCAGCGCGATCATCGAAGGCTCGGCCGCCAGCCGGTCCAGCTCCGCCGTCAGCTCGTCGAACGGCGGCAGGGACGGCACCTCGACGGCTGCAGGTCCCGCCGTCCGGCGCCGGCGGAAGAGCAGCCAGGCTGCGAGCAGACTGGCCGCGGAGAGGATCGCCAGCGTCCACCAGAACCTCTCGCCGAGAGGCAACTGTCGCAGGGCCGCGGCCGGCTTCGGCTTTGGATCCTTCTCTTCACCGGGGATCACCGACTTCACGGCGAGAGCCAGCCCGGCGGGCGTCCGCACCTGGAGAGTCCCAGCCTTCATGGGGACAGCGATCGCGACCGGCGGCAGCGGCACCTCGCCCGGCCGGAAAGCGGCGAGCACCAACCGCTGCTCGTAGACCGTGATTCCGCCCTGCTCGGACATTTTCGCGGGCTCGCGCTTCTCGACGATCTCGGCTTCACCCCAGGTCCGCCCCCAAGCCGGGAAGGTCGGCTCGCCTGCGAGGTCCGCCGTCTTCATCCGGAGGGTGATCGCCGCCTGAACGTGATCGCCGACGGTGGGCCCGGTCGGCGCGAGGCGAACGGAGACCGGCGCGGGTTGGGGGAGGGCGGGGGCGGCGAGGAAGAAGGCCAGGCAGAAGACCGTGAACCCCGCGCCGGTCGTCCGCGAAGCCCTCACTCCCCCGGCCCCTCTCTCCCAAAGGGAGAGAGGGGAGAAAGACGAAGAACCGTACGCTTTTTCTTTTTTCCCTCCTCTCCCTCCGGGAGAGGAGGGGTAGGGGAGGTGAGGGCTTCGGAAGGCTGAACGGCGCCTTTTCATCGCCGCAGTCTCCGCTTCCTCTGCTCGAAGAAGGCCAGCAGGGTGTTGATATACGGCCGGTCCGTCCGCAGCTCGAGGCGGTCCACGCCGAGACGGCGGATGAGGCGGGTCAGCTCCTCGCGCTCGCGGCGCCGCTGCTCGGCGTAGCGCCGGCCGAGGCGCTTGCCGTTCACCAGGGCCGTCTCGCCGGTCTCGGCGTCGCGCAGCACGACGGGACCCACGGCCGGTATCTCCTGGTCGCGCGGATCGACGATCTCCACCACGATCAGGTCGTGGCGGGCGGCGGCCGCCTTGAGGCCACGGGTGCAGGGCGGGCCGAGGAAGTCCGAGATCAGGAAGAGGACCGACCGGCGCTTCAGCGTGGCGAGCACGGCGTCGAGCCCTTTCTCCAGATCGGTCCCTCCCTGCGCGGGACGGTCCAGGATCTCGCGCACCATGCGCAGCACGTGCGTGCGCCGCCGCCGCGGCTCCAGGAACAGCTCCAGCCGGTCGCTCACCAGCGCGGCGCCCACGCGGTCCTGGTTGCGCAGCGCCGCGAAGGAGAGAAGTGCGGCGATCTCCGCCGCCAGCTCACGCTTGAGGATGGCTCGCGAGCCGAAGGAGAGGCTGCCGGAGACGTCCACCACCAGGAAGACCGTGAGGTCCCGCTCCTCGACGTACTTCTTGACGAACGGCGCCCCCATGCGGGCCGTGACGTTCCAGTCGATCGTGCGCACGTCGTCGCCCGGCTGATAGGGGCGGACCTCGGCGAACTCCATGCCGAGCCCCTTGAAGACCGAGTGGTAGTCGCCGGCCACGCCCTGGTCCACCAGACGGTTGGTGGCGATCTCGATGCGCCGCACCTTGCGCATCAGGTCCGCCGGCAATCCGGTGTTTCGCCGCCGTGCCGCGATGCGGGCGGCGGAGGCCTGCCGCCCCGGGCGGGTTTCGCGTCGGCGTGCCAGGAGACCGAACATCAGCAAGGACCTCGCGATTCGCTATCGCCGCTAGGGTACCGGAATACGGTCGAGCAGGCGGGCGATCAGCGCGTCGGTGGAGATCTCCTCGGCCTCGGCCTCGTAGGTGGGAACGATGCGGTGACGCAGGACGTCCGGCGCCAGCTCCTTGACGTCCTCGGGAATCACGTAGCCGCGGCCCCGCACCAGGGCGAGCGCCTTGGCGGCGCGGGCCAGGAACAGGGTGGCGCGCGGCGAGGCGCCGAAGGAGATCAGGTCGGCGAGGTCCGGCAGGCCGGCGGACCGGGGATCGCGGGTTGCGAACACCAGGTCGAGGATGTAGCCGCGGATCTTGTTGTCGAGGTAGACCGCGTCCACCACCTCGCGCAGGCCGAGCAGGCGCTCGCGCTCCAGCACCGGGCTCGCCTTGAGCTCGCGGGCCACCAGCATGCGGTCGAGGATCTCCCCCTCCTCCGCCCGCGACGGATAGGTCGACCTTCAGCTTCATCATGAAGCGATCGATCTGGGCCTCGGCGAGCGGATAGGTGCCTTCCTGCTCGATGGGGTTCTGGGTCGCCAGCACCATGAACGGTTCCGGCAGGTGGTAGCTGCGGTCGCCCAGCGTCACCTGCCGCTCCTCCATGGCCTCGAGCAGGGCCGACTGCACCTTGGCCGGTGCGCGGTTGATCTCGTCGGCGAGCAGCAGGTGGGTGAACACGGGACCCCGGCGGGCGAGGAAATCGCCGCTCCGCTGGTCGTAGATCAGGGTGCCGACGAGATCGGCCGGCAGCAGGTCGGGGGTGAACTGGATGCGCTGGAAATCGATCGCCAGCGTCTGGGCCAGCGTCTTGACCGCCAGGGTCTTGGCCAGGCCCGGGACGCCTTCGATCAGCACGTGGCCGCGGGCCAGCAGACCGACCAGCAGGCGATCGAGCAGGTAGTCCTGCCCGACGATGACCCGCCGCAGCTCGGCCTCGATCCGCTTCAGGGTGAGCGCTTCGCGCTCGACCTCACGATTCAGTGTAGGGACATCAAGCTCCATAGTCACTCCGGCGCAGCCGCAGGGTGCAAGTGGGGTGCCATGGTTTTTTCCTCAGGATCTCCAAGCAAATCCTCACACCCGTCCACCGGTGGGCCGCCAAAATGGCACTCCCGCTCCCTTAATTGCCGGCCCCCCAACTCCATTTGATGGGCGAATTGAGATTGGATATGGGATCATGCGCAAATGAGCCGTCTTCTGGACAGGCTGGAGACCGCAATCGACGAATCCCCCTCGCCCCAGCACGAGTGGCGCTCGCTGGAGGGAATCTTCGGTACGGAACGGCTTGCGGGCCTTCTCGGGACTTCGCCTCCCAGCGTTCGCCGGTACCAATCCGGTGCGCGCGTGACGCCGGATTTCCTGGCTACCCGTCTGCACTTCCTTGCCACGCTCGTCGGGGACCTCGCCGGAGCCTATAACGAGATCGGCATCCGTCGCTGGTTCGACAGGCCGCGTTCTCTGCTCGATGGTAAGGCTCCGGCGGACGTTCTCCGGGGAGATTGGCACCCGGAGGCTCCTGAAGCCCAACGCTTGCGTGAGCTGGCACGGTCTCTGGCCGCCTCTCCGGCGACATGATCGTTTTCCGTCATGCCGACCCGAGATTCCCTTTTCTCTGGGAGACCGCGGACCAGCCATCGGCGCGCTGGCACAAGAGCGGTGAAGGACCTGTTCACTACTTCGCCGACACGCCGGACGGCGCGTGGGCCGAATTCCTCCGGCACGAGGAGATCCGCGAGCCCGAAGATCTCGTGGGAATCAGCCGGGCGGTGTGGGCGGTCGAGCTTCCAGACCCCGCGGAAGCCGGGCCTGATCTCTCCGCAAGCATCCTTCTCGGAGGACCGGAGAGGCTACCCGGAATGCCAGGCTGAAGCAGCCCGTATGCGTGCTCGCGGAATCGATGGATTCCACGCCCCCTCAGCCGCCCTGCTTCCCAACGGCGCCAGAAGGATCGATCGTGAATGGCGGGCTCAATCCCGGCCCTGACCGCAACGGGGAGGTCTACATCCTCTTTGACCGCCGGCCGGATCTCGTGGGCTGGATGATCGTCGATAGCGGCCGGCCTCCTGGGTATCTGCTGCGGCGTATCCGCTATTTCGAGCGTGCGCCTTCGAGATCCTGAATCCGTTTCTCGCGCCGGTCTGGATCTAGCCTGCGGCAGGTTTCGGCTCGTGCGCAAGCCCCTCTTGAAAAAGGCCTTGGGCCAGCACCATCTGGTGGACGGCGCTCTCTGTCGGCCGCTCATCGAGTTCCTGGCTCCCGCGGGGAAGAGGGTGTTGGAGATCGGCCCCGGCGGCGGAGTCCTGACCGCGGAGCTGCTCGGCGCCGACGCGAGGGTGATGGGATGGGAGCTGGACCTCGACTGGGCCGCCGTCCTCCGTTGCCGCCTGCCCGACCCGCAGCTGAGCCTGGTGGTCGGCGATGCGCTGGAGATCGCGTGGGACCGCCTCCCGGCGTCTACGCTGGTGGCGGGGAACCTTCCCTACAACGTGGCGACGGCGATCCTCGAGGACCTCCTCCCGCATCACGCCCGGATTCCCCGCGCCGCCTTCCTCGTGCAAAAGGAGGTGGCGGACCGCATCGTCGCCGCGCCCGGCGCGGACGCCTACGGCTCCTTCAGCGTCATTGTCGCCGCCCATGCCCGGCCGCGGATCCTCGGACGGGTGAAGCCCGGTAGCTTCCGTCCGCCGCCGAAGGTGGACAGCGCCTTCGTGGGGCTCGAGCTACAGCCGCCGCCGCTGCCGGAGACGGAGATGGCGGGCTTCATCTCGCTCGTCCGCCTCGCTTTTGGGCAGCGGAGAAAGACGCTGCGGAACGCCCTGGCGGCGGGCTGGGGGAAAGGACGAGCGGAGGCGGTGCTCGCCGAGGCCGGGATTCCCGAGCGGGCGCGGGCGGAGGAGCTGGGGCTAGGGGAGTTTCTGAGGATTCACCACGGTGGACAATGAAGTTGAGCTGGCTCAACTGCGCGGGCATTTGCAGCTCATAGAGCCGGGTGCCCATGGAACAGAGGACGAGGCAGGCAGGCCCCTCGCCGCGCGTCGTGCAGAACAGTTCGGCTCCATTGACAGAAACGATCATGGCTCCTCCTTCCGGCGGTCGCCGCCGGGGTTGCAGGCAAACCCCGACCGCGCCGGCGCAAAGGCGCGGCCTGCGGGGTTAGCCGTGGGTCAAGTGGTTCGGGTCTGGAACGGAGTAGGTTCTGAAGATTGTCTTGCAGAGCCATCCTACAGCGCCGGCGGCCGCGGTGCAACGGTAGTCATGCGCGCCCGGCGCCGTTGGAGGGATTCAGGGGCGATCCAAAGCCTTGTGGAAGGGGTTCGAGTTTTTTGGCACGCCTACAAATTTTCCCTGCATCCATAATGGCCGGATCTGTAGGCCTGCCAGTTTTCTGGTAAGCCTGCCGAAAAATTTTCAGGCGTTCAGAGTCTGGTGGAACGGGTTCAGAGTCTCGCTGTACGCCTGCAACTTTTTTGGTAAGCCTGCCGAAAAATTTTTACCGCTGTCGTTTCTCGTTGCACGCCTGCAAATTTTTTGGCAGGCTTACCAAAAGATTTTTACCCATAGCGATTCTCGTCGCATGCTTGGACACGCCGCGGCAAGGGCTGCAACTTTTTGGGTAAGGCTACAAATTTTTCGGTAGGCGTACAACGCCGAGTGTTACGCCTAAGATTCGAAGGAAACGCCTGCAACTTTTTTGGCAGGCGTTCCCCAAGATCCTGCAGGGGCGATCCTTCGTGGCTGTCGCCTTCAGGTCGTCCGCAGAGGGATACGCCTGAAAAGGAAGCGCTCCGGCGAGGTTGCGGATCGGTACGGAAAGGTCAGAACGCCGTCGTATCCCCCACGCTCGCGAAACGCCCCGAAGGATTGCGGTAGGTCTTGCGGGCGTTGGTGACCGTATCGCTGACGGTGATGGTGTATTCCACGTTCGACAGGGCGCCGAAGAAGACCCACCAGCGGCCGTTCTGGCCGCGGCCGTCGAGGACCTTGACGACGACCTCGAGGTTGGCGGGATCGAAGAACCAGAAACTGCCGGTGTCGCTCGTCAAGGCGGAGCCCTTGGCCTTTCCGGTCTCGCCGGAAAAGTCTCTCCAATCGATCTCGACGCGGAAACGGCCGCCGTTGAGGCAGAGCGCCGTGGCGCTGGGTACGCAGACGGCCTTGACCGCCGCGTCGTGCGCCGGGATCGGCAGCAGCGAGCCGCGGGCCTCCGATGCGAGCGCCGCGTGAGAGGCGAGGGCGGCGGCTGGATTGCCGGGCAAGGCACCGGTGTCGCCGACGCTGGCGAAGGTACCGGCCGGGTTGGGGTAGATCTTCACCGCGCCGGTCGCGGTATCGGTGATCGTCAGAGTGTACTCGACGTTGGACAGGGCGCCGTAGAAGACCCAGAACTTGCCGTTCAGGCTCCGGCCGTCGAGGACCTTGATGACGACCTCGACGTTCTCGGGAGCGAAGAACCAGAAGGCCCCCGTGTCTGAAGTCAGCGGCCGGGCGCGGCCGGCGCCGGCGTTGCCCGCGAAGTCCTTCCACGCGGCCTCCACCTTGAAGCGGCCGCGGTTGAGGCAGAGCGTCGTGGGTCCCGGCACGCAGCCGGCGCCGAGGCTCCGCCTTCCAGAAGCGCAGCAGCGAACGCAGGGCCTCGGGAGGATTCGCCGCCGGCGCCTGACCCCTCTGGTCGCGGCTGTTCGGGCCGTGGCAGGAGGTGCAGACGCGGATCTCGCCGGGCTGGAAGGTCAGCCAGTAGCGCTCGCGCAAAACGCCCTGGCCGGCCGTGTCCGTGAGCTGCCAGGTGAGGGCCCGCCGGGCGGGAACGAACGCGGCGGCGGAGCCGTCCGGCGCCAGACGGACGCTGCCCGCCGGGCCGCCCGCGACGGGATTGCGCGCCCGCGCATCGTGCAGCACCCGCGACAGCACTCGCCGGCCGGGCCGCGGCTCGTCGACGCCGCCGAGCCCGCGCACCTGATCGGCCTGGAAGATCTGCAGGTGGCTCACGGCGTACAGGCGGCCGGCCGAGCCGGTCGTGCTCGCTCCTCCTCCCGCCACCTGGAGGTTGAACGGCTGCTGGCGGTCGGCCTCGTCGCGCGTGGTCACGTTGCGGCTCACCATCACGGCGAGGCCGTTGGCGCTGAGCCAGGAGCGGAAGGCTTCGGGGTTGACCCCTTCCTGCTCGAAGATCCCGCGCTCGGGCGGCTCGAAGGCGGCGGTCCGCGCCGGCGGCGCCGGCCGCGCTCTCACCTCGACCGGATCGAGCTCCCACAGCTCGCCCGAGTACGTCACCCTCTCGTCGGGGTCCCAATAGGAGACCGTCTTGCGGATGCCGGCGGTGAGCGGCGCGCCGGCCGTGAGATAGCCGCCGGCGGCCGCCTCCAGGCGCTTCAGCCTGAAGGCGTAGCGCGACGCCGGCTGCTCGCGGCTGCCGGTGTTCTCGTCGGCGCGGGTCTCGGCGGCGTGGACCGCCACCAGCGCGCCGTCGGAGAGCGGCAGCGGATTGCGGTAGTGCCCGGTGCTGCCGGCCGCCGGAGCCTCGCCCTCGTCGGTGACCTCGACCGTGCTCGGGTGGGTGAGATAGGTCACCTTGATGCGATCGGCCGCCAGGCCGGCCGGCGCGTCGAGCGACACGATACGGCCGGAGGCGTGGGTGCGGAACTCGGGCGCGTCGACGCCGAGGTAACGGCCGGGCGTGCGCGGGTCTTCCCGGATCTGCAGCAGGTTCTCGATCGGATTGGGATTGAAGCGGCTGGAGCCGTAGGCGATGAACTCGGCGATCTCGTCGTCGTCGTGGCGGTCGCGGTTGAAGTACTCGTGCAGCTCGTGGCGGCCGACGTGGTTCAGGGTCTCGTGCTCGGTGCCGTCCGGATTGATCTGCCAGGGGAAAAAGTGATTGAAGCTATGGCCCTCGAACGGCGTGCCGGCGAGCAGGTCCTGGCGGGCGGAGCGCGGCTCGGGGAAGATCTCGACGCCGGTGGCGAGCCGCGCGGCGCCGGCGCTCTCGTTCGCGTAATCGAACGTGCCGTAGGGATTGCCCTCGGCGTCCGCCTGCTGGTCGCGCTCCAGGTGGTCCCAACGGGTATAGACGACGCGGCCGAAGCTGTCGAGGATGGGCCGGAAGGCGCCGGAGGGGGCGTGGTCGAGAAGCCGCAGATCGCCGGTCGCCGGATCGAGGCTCCACAGGCCGGTATTGGTGGGGGCCTCCTCGTATTCGTCGAGCTGCGGGTAGAGGTGGCGCTCGCCGCCGCGCGGCCGGTCCGAAGTGAAGAGGATCCGGCCGTCGGGAGCGTAGAGAGGGCTGACGTTGTTGGCGTCCGCCGGCTGGCGGGGGACGCGGGTGATGACCGCGCGGTCGTTCGCACCCAGGCCGGTCACCTCGTAGATCTGCCACCAGGTGTCGATGTACTCGTAGCGCTCGGTGGTGGCGCCCACCACCATGCTGAACAGCGCCTTGGTGCCGCTCCAGTGGACGCTGGGCTCGCGCACGGCGATGGCGCCGCCGCCCTGGAAGCCGTCGTTGCCGAAGCCGGCCTCACGCGTGAGGTTGCGCAGCGCGCCGCCGGGATAGAGGATGTGAAGATCGCCGCCGCGGCCGGCGCTCTGCACGTCGCTGAGGTGATTGCCGAAGACCGAGCCGATGGTGGTGAAGTCCTCGGGGATCGGCACCTGCGTCACGAACAGGATCGGATGGGGGATCGACACCGGCGCGGAGGCCGCCCGGGGAGGCGCGACCGCGGCCGGCGGCGCGGCGCCCATGGCCAGCGGAACGAGGAGGAAGACAGCCGCGGCACGCCGGACCGGCTGCGCTAGGAGACCTGCGGACATCGGGGACATCGCGCCTCCCTTCGGGCCTTTGGAGACTTCGAGGCACTTGAGGGTATAGATGAGCGTGCATATATTAGCACCGTTCGCGGCTGTGGGCCTCGGCAGTCGATGCCTGGTCTCAGTTTGCCGCTACTGCGAAGGGTTCGAGTCGACGTCCCATAGCCCCCATAGCCGCCGATCAGCCGTTCATAGGCTATGACCGGCCGCACATAGGCTATGTAAGCTTCAGATAGGCTATGTGAATCTCAGATAGGCTATAACCGGCTGCCCATAGGCTATGTAGACTTCAGATAGCCTATGTAGAATTTAGATAGGCTATGACTGCCTGCTCATAGTCTATCTAGACTTCAGATAGCCTATGTAGGCTTCAGATAGACTATGACCGGCCGCTCATAGGCTATGTAGGCTTCAGATAGCCTATGTGAAACTCAGATAGGCTATGTAGACTTCAGATAGGGTATATTGGGCGGCACCTCCTTACTCGGAAGGTGTATACTGCGGCTTCGTAAGGAGGAGCCATGTCGGCGAGCACTTTGACCTCGAAAGGGCAAGTCACCATCCCAAAGGAAGTCCGCGAGCGCCTCGGCCTGAAGGAGGGCGACCGTTTGGTCTTTCGATTCGACGATCAGGGGAACCTTCTGGTTCAGCCGGAGGCCCGGAGTCCTCTCGGTCGGCTTTCCGGTCTTCTTCACCATCTCTCTGGAGAGCGGCCGGTTACGGTCGAAGAGATGAACGAGGCCGTCAAACGGCGGGCTGCTGAGCGGTTCACGGAGGCCGTGCGACGGTGATCGCCGTCGATACAAACATTTTGATCCGCCTCCTGGTGAGGGACGATCCCGGTCAAACAGCTCTCGCGGAGCGGCTCCTCCAGGCGGCGGCGGATGCTGGAGAGCAATGCTTCATCAGCGATCCGGTGCTTTGCGAGGTGGAGTGGGTGCTGGAATCCAGCTATCGGGCCAGAAGAGGGGATATCCTGGCCGCGATGCAAGAGTTGCTCGCGGGAGCTCTCTTCGTCTTTGAGGATCGGGAGGTCCTTCGACAGGCGATCGCGAGATACCACGAGAGCAAAGCCGATTTCTCCGACTGCCTCATCGGAGCCAAGGCGCGTGCCAGAGGAGCGCGGACGACGTACACCTTTGAGCGGGTGCTCGCCCAGGAGCAAGTCTTCACGCGGCTGGTTTAGAGTCTTTGGCCTCACAGTCGGCCCATGCGAACCACCCTGGTCATCGAAGACGACGTGCTCGAAGCGGCGCGCAGCCTCGCAGAGGCGGAGGGGAAGAGCCTCGGCGAGGTGATATCGAGGCTCGCGCGGCGCGGCTTGGCGCTGCAGCCTCAGGAGGCGATCGAGGCGGGCTTCCCGGTGTTCACGGTTCCTCCCGGAGCCAAGCCAATCACGTTGGAGATGGTCCAACGGGCTCTCGAAGAGAGCTGACGTCCGTCCTGCTCGACGTCAATCTGCTGGTCGATGCCTGGTCTCAGTTTGCCGCTTCTGCAATTGGTTCGTGCAGGTGGATGGGCAGGTGCCGCGCATAATCCGGAAAGTCCCCGTCGGTCGTGAAGATAGGCACCCCATTCCTGTGGGCCAGAGCACAGAGCAGCATGTCGACGTGGGATCCGTTGATTCCGTGCGATCTGCACAGGTTGAATCGACCCTTTACGGCAGGAGGTCGGCTCCCCACTGGCAGAGCAAGGGACTCAAATTCACACAACTTCATGTGTAGACTCCTTGAGAAGGAGGTGAGCATGCCTACCAACCTCGCTCTCGATGACCGCCTGATCGATGAAGCTGTCAAGGCAGGGAATCACCGGACGAAGAAGGAGGCCGTCACCGCGGCGCTCAAAGAGTACGTCCAGGTCCGGAAACAGCGGGGGATTCTCGACTTGGTCGGCAAAGTCGACTACTACGAGACTACGACCCCCAAAGACTGCGCGACCGCAAGCCCCGGTGACCGTCCTCATAGATACCACCATCTGGTCGCTGGCTCTTCGACGACGCTCTCACCAGCTCTCTCCCGAGGAGAAGGGGCTGGTCGAGGAATGGGAGCGACTCGTCACCTCGGGGCGAGCCGTTCTCGCCGGGCCGATCCGTCAGGAAGTCCTATCAGGCGTCCAGAGTGAAAAGATGTTCGAGGCGTTACAAGAGAGGCTCTCAACCTTCCGTTACCTCGAAGTCCTTCCGGGAGACTACGACCAAGCCGCGCGATTCTTGAGGAGGAGAGCCGGACAGGCAGCGGAGCCAAGGCTGCGGCTGAGGCACTGGCAAATGAGGCGAAAGCCACCGGCAATAGCGACTCCCAAGACTTACAGCCATTGCGTTCGTCCTCGACTCTGCCGTGGTCTGGGAGTCAACATAAAGAGCTGTAGCTCTATTTCTCTTCTTCTCCACCTCCGGATGGGGGACTGTGTCGTGGCACCTCTGCGGTACAATAACAGATACGGAATGGCTGGCAGAGCGATGCAGCTCGGGGGCTTCTTTCAAAGCCGGGCTTGGCATGCCAAGCTTTCGCGGCGGGGAAATGGCAAAGGGAAGACTCTCGCGCGATGCCCTTATGGAGGATTCAATCTCTACAGAGGGCAGCTCGGGCTCGCCCGCGCCTTCGTCTAACCTAGCCTATCCGATGTTCTCTCGGCGCCGTCGGGGGTATCCGTAGCGCTGGTGACGGAGGGTTGGCTGAATTCTAAGATGATCCTTTGGGAGGAGGACTTATGGCTGAGTTCAACGCACTAAACATCTGGGCAGGCCTGACCGCCTACTTTGTGGCTATCATGCTTGGCGCCGGCCTTTTATTGTACTTAGCGTTTATGTTCAATATAAAAGTTACTCGGCGAACCGACGAAGAGGAAATGCTGCGGCAGGGGAAACGGTCGGTGGGCATCTATCTGGGTGCAATGCTCGTCTGCCAGGCGATTCTAGCGCGGCACGCCGTTCCCTCCGTCATGGAAGTCATCCGCACTCTTTTCGTCTACGAGATGAAGAGAGAGGAAGCTCTTGCCCTGATCGGCCGATCTTCACTGTTCGCTGTGATCATCATTAGCTTCTCCCTCCTTTCTGTGTGGGTCGCGGGCGGCCTATTTTCCAGGTTGACCAGCAAAATCCAGGAGAAAAGTGAGATCTTTGAGAAGGACAATGTCGCTGTCGCCCTCTTCTATGCGCTGGTCCTATTTGCCATTACACTCATCTTGAATGAAGGGATGTTTGACTTGGCGCGCTCCTTTGTTCCATATGGCCAAACTGGAGCTTTGGGGCAGCCATGAAAACCCAAATGCTTCCCGGCTGGGTAACTGTGGGAATCCTGGCCCTCGCGTGGACGTTGCTCTCGATTTCCTCGCGGCCGCCTTGTCCTCATAAGGAACGAGAACGGCGTCAGTCGAACGAGTTTAAATCTGACCTGCAAAATGGAGTCTGGTTTCTCAAGTATAAATACCACGATTCCTTGAATCAGGTCATATCAATTGAGTGCAGCATTAAAGACGAGCATCATAGTAGTTTGAAGAATAGCTTCGGCCTTTTTCGTTGCACGGAAAGGGATCGATTGCAAAAGCAGCTAGGAGACTTGGCCGCATGCCTCGAAGGCGAAGTAATCAGGAGTGACCAGAAAGGGGAGATCCAAATTCGCCGTTTGAGCGGGTTCTCTGACTGGGATTGCGGAAGCTACGTCAACTCGAGAGGATTTAAGTCCGACAGGGCCAGGGATAAGGATTGTAAGGCTCTATTCAGTCTGGACTATGCAGGCCTCGCAACGAGGACTGTGGGGGCTCTTGACAACTGCGCTCGGCGCCTGGAGGGGAAGGTCAAGAATCTGGATGACTGGCTGGCTTTCTTTCAAGCGATGCCGACGCCGCGTGATTCTGTGTCCGAAGAAGAAGTGGATGTCTCCGGTCGGAAGAAATGGATTGGCGGACTCCTAGTTCCCACTCAAGTTATGATCGATAATATAGGTGACTGCGATTCAAAGGCGCTGGCGTTTGCCGCGCTTCAGCGAGACCGGAAACATCTCGTAATGTTTCGTTCGACAAAGCTGCTCTGCCCCGCTAGCTCCGAAGGACACGTCTTTGTGGGAATGGAAATAAATTCCCGCCCCGGCCACAAGAAATTCAACCTTAAGGAGGTATTATCGTACCCGATAGTGATAGATGGCAGAACATCCGGCGCAAAATCCGTAAGGATCAATGTCGGAATCGGCGTTCTCTTGGAATACGACATCATGGAGATTACAGGTCCCGGCATCACCTTGCTCGGAGAGTTCGATGCACAAAAATACGGGACGTACTATGGCATCCCGCTCGATATATAGCAGTCAAGGCAGCACGCGCGGCTTGCAAAGCTCGTCGGTTTCCTCTGCCGAGAGTGGTCTCTCGCCAGGCGATTGTTCTGGAGCTTGCCGTCGCCTCTCGGGCCAGGTCTAGCCACGGGTTGTGGATGCGGAGTGTCGCCAAGAGCGCCGGATTCATACCAGGCTCAGAATAGTCCTGAACGATTAGCCCGGCCAATCGTCATTGTGCCTGACGATGGGTAGGGTTGAGCGGCGCCGCCGTTGCCCGCTCAGGGTCTACTCGTAGTGGGTCCACATCCGCAGGATCTTGACGATCTGCTCCTTCTCAATCACCTGGTAGACCAGCCGGTGTTGGACGTTGATGCGGCGAGAATAAGCTCCCGCGAGGTCACCGACGAGCTTCTCGCAATGCGGCGGGTTTCGAAATGGGTCCTCCTGGAGGATTTTCAGGAGCTCCTCGGCCCTTTCTCTCAGGTTACTTGTCGAGAGCTTCTTTGCATCCCGCTGAGCTTGCTTCGTATAGACCAGTCGCCACTGGTCTACCACTCGATCTCCTCAGCGCACTCGTCGACAGGAGTCGCGATCCCCTCCCGGATCGATTCCCGCATGCCAGGGATCGACAGCAGGTACATCGTCTCCTGAATGGCTCGCCAGTCTCCCTCCGAGACCAGGACGGCATTGGTTCTCTTGCCTGTAATCTGAACCGGCTCACTGGATTGGGCGGTCTCTTCGATGAGCCGGTAGAGGTTTGCTCGCGCTTTGCTTGCGGTGACGGTCTTCATACGGGTATCGTACGGGAAAGCGTACGCCTTGCGCAAGGCGGGCTTGCGTGTACGGCGGCGATGTAGACTATGGAGGTGAGGAGCCCGTCATGATCCGAACCACCGTCTCACAAGCCGATCTCGCCGACAAGACCCAGGAGGTCATCGAGCGCGTACAGCACGGCGAAGTGGTAGTCGTTGAGAGTTGTGGCAAGGAGCAGATGGCCGTGCTGGACCCATTGGACTTGCGGCTTCTCCAGGCGCTTGCGCAGTGCGCCGTCCATGAGAAGGAGTGGGCATCTGATGACCCTGATGTCACGGCCCTGCAGCGCTATCTGGGCGGCAAGATCAGCTTAGGTAAGGCGTCCGAGCTTTTGGGCCTCAATCGCTTCGAGCTACAGGAGCGGTTTCTCCGGCTCGGGGTTCGGTTGCGCCTCGGACCGGCCACCCTCGAAGAAGCGCGGGCGGACGTAGCCACCGCGTTGAAGTTCGGTTGACAGGTTCGCTCAGTGCCCGTCATCCTCGCGGACACGACGGTCCTCAGCAACTTTGCTCAGATCAGAAGGCCGGATCTCCTGCGAAGGGCCTTCCCAAAATTGAGTGTGCTCCGCGTGGTCCGGGAGGAATTATCGATGGGGGAGCGCCTGGGACGTGTTCCGTCCTGCGATTGGTCTTGGCTGGAAACCGTTGAGCTTCGCGAGGCTGAGCAGGATCGCATCACTGAGCTGAGCGGCGATCTCCAACCCGGAGAGGCTGCCTGCATTGCGGTCGCCGAGGCTCGCGGTGGCCTCGTGCTGACGGACGATGTAGCAGCTCGTGAGCTCGCGGTCGCGCTTGGAATAGAGATCTCAGGAACCATCGGCGTTCTGGGACAGCTCTTGCGAAAGAAGATCCTGTCCCTCGAACAGGGAGACCGACTTCTCGACGAGATGATTGCCTGCGGTTACTGGAGCCCGGTCCGGTCACTGCGTGACGTCTGAATGAGGTGAAGTAGGGGCGCGCTCATTTGGTGGATGGGCAGGTGCCGCGCATAGTCCAGGAAGTCCCCGTCGGTCGTGAAGATCGGTACCCCTTTCCGGTGAGCTAGAGCACAGAGCAGCATGTCGACATGGGATCCGGTGATTCCATGCGACCGGCACAGATTGAAGAATCGCGCGGCCTGGTCGTAGTCTCCCGGCAGGATTTCGAGGTAACGGAAGGCCGAGAGTCTCTCCTGTAGCGCCTCGAACATCTTCTCACTCCGGACGCCTGATAGGACTTCCTGACGGATCGGCCCGGCGAGAACGGCTCGCCCCGAGGTGACGAGTCGCTCCCATTCCTCGACCAGCCCCTTCTCCTCGGGAGAGAGCTGGTGGGAGCGTCGCCGAAGAGCCAGCGACCAGATGGTGGTGTCGATGAGGACGGTCACCGAGGCTTGCGGTCGCGCAGCCGTTTGGGGTCGTAGTCGTCGTCGTAGTCGACTTTGCCGACCAGATCGAGAATCCCCCGCTGTTTGCGGGCCTGGACGTACTCCTTGAGCGCCGCGGTGACGGCCTCCTTCTTCGTCCGGTGATTCCCCGCCTTGACAGCTTCATCGATCAGGCGGTCATCTAGAGCGAGGTTAGTAGGCATGCTCATCTCCTTCTCCAAGGAGTTTACACATGGGATTGTGTGGAGTCCAGGGTTGACCACTCGGCTGGCATGTAGTTCTGGGAGCACGTAGTCCGAGGGCGTGGCATGTAGTCGGAGATCGAACCGCTCCGCGACCGGCCGGACCATCACCCTTTCGCGAATGTGCTGGTCGGTCAGCTCGGCTGGCACGTAGTCAGGGGGCCTCAATTGGGAGCGAATACGAGGATAGTTCGCGGCGAACGGAATCTGATCGGCACCAAGTCGTCCTCTAGGAACTCTCTGAGCATGCTATCGGAACCATTTGGTTTCCAATCCGAGTCGGTTCGACACCCTTTCCATCCAGCTCGTTCCCTATCTCCCCCGGCTGATTCTCCTTCCCCGGCGTTTGGTTTCCTATCGCGCGATGGATCCGAGATGACCATCTGGAAGGCAGTCAGATTCTGCCTGAAGCATGCGGCGCCTCGGGGTTTCTCGTTTAGCGGGATGACTACTCGGTTGGCACGTAGTCGGCTGGGATAAGCAAGGCGGTTACAACGAGAAGATCATCGCCCTCTTATGTACCATGATTCGCTTGGCCGAGTCGGATTTGCCGCCCAATCCAACAGACGAGCAACGCCTGGGGCCGCTCGCCTTACAGTTCGATTGCCGCTTCCCCACTATGCGCGACGCGTTCACTGCGTTAGTCCGTAGATAAGAGCAGTGGTCCAAACCCTTCGACGTCGGACTGCAGACCCTCGAACCTGGCACCCCTCGTCCGGTCCGAGCGAGCCTTCACAGGAAGGAATGCCACTCCAATTCTATCTCTGCTACGTAGAGGAGCTTCTCGGTTACCCTACTTCGCAGCTGCCAATATTCCGCATCAGTAGGGAAGTCGGGGTCCTCAAATACCGGATCGTAACCGGCGCGTTCGGCGAGATGTTCTACCAGGGTATTGGCAAGATCGGAGTGGCCCAGTGCCTCAATTCTTTGGGCTAGGTCTAGGGCCTTCTGGTGCTGGCCTAGCAAATCGTACTGGAGAGCCATCGCGAAGTGGAGGAGCGGCGAGTTTGGTTGAAGGCGGACAGCCGACTCCAGCGCGGCCAACGCCTCGCTATGAAGATTTCCGTTGCGAAGAGCGCTAGCAAGATTGTAGAGGACCTTTGAGTAGTCTGCTCGCCTTTCCTCAGCGAGGCCTTCGATTACTGTCCGGAGCTGATCTAAGTCGACGGTACGCCTGCGGTTGGAGGAGGAAATAGATTCAAGCCGTGCCAGATTGGACTCGTGGGAGTCCTCGGCATCGGCCAGGGACTCCAGCGCTTCTTCGAAATACTGAACCGCGACAATGGAGCGACCCTGGCGAAGGCACTCAAGGCCAAGATTATTGTGGCGCCGGGCTAGGTCACGACTCGCTTGGTCCAGCTCTTGAGTGAGACTCACCCCATACTCTGTGGTCCGGGAGCAGGCAAAGCCTTTGGTGAGGGTCCTGCCGACCCTTCGCTCATCCGACGGCGCGTAATTCTGATCCTGCCACTTGCCAGGGCACTATAGAAGTGCTCAGGGTCATCCAAGAGAGACTTAACAATCAAGATGTTAAAGAGGAAATTTGTAAGGAAGCAAAACAGATATTCATACGCGAAGGAAAGCGTAAAAAATGTAAGGAAATGAAAGAGCCCCAACAAGTACCAGAAGGTTCCGGCCAAAAGGCCAACCGATGCTATCAATTCCCAAAAGTTTCGCGTAGGATTGCTAGTTCTGAAGGTTATATGCGTGACTACCACGGCAGGTGCCAGGAACGCGAATCCTAGCAGAAGAATCCACTGGCTCTTCACGTAAGAAACCAGAGGTATCAGGACCAGCGGAACTGCATGCTCAGTACTAGGAGAACTGAGTTTAGAGTCCGAGGTAGTGCACCCCTTATGAGAGGGTAAACGCGACCAAACTTATGCCCGGAAATGACTTCAACTTCCACCGTTCCCGCTTTAACGCCTAAGACAAAGTCCCCGAATCCGTCAATTTCTTCGTCGTGAATCCCTGCCGAGATGTCACTCGCTGAAATCATCGGGTCATTTCCGGTGGTGATGCAGATTGCATCGTGGACCATCCCCTCAGCCCCGTGGGCCTGCTCGCCGCCGTTGTCGGAGCGCCTGGGGATTCGCGCTTTCCAAACGATCCCCGGCCCTTCTTCAACGAGTGCGCAACTCTTCGCGAAGCACCTGGCGCAGCGCCTCGACGGTAACCGGAGCCGACTCGGGAGCCACGGCGGCCCGGAGGGCAGCATTGATGAGCGTCTGGTAACCCTGGCCCTCGCGCTCGGCGCGAGCCCGGAACTCTGTCAGAACGTCGTCATCAAGCAGAATCGTGATGCGGGTCTTGCCGCGGGATACTTCCGCCTGTAGCTTGGCAAGATGGGGTACGTCCTTTGCGCGCTTGGCGCCCGTGAAGTCATATTCCTTCCGCATATTGTCGTTCCTCTCTTCGTGTCGCTTGGCGGGCTGAGATCAGCCGGATGATTTCTTCCTCACGCAGCGTGTAGCACACCGTCAACAGCCGGTCTTCGCGGGACATGCCCACCAGCACGAAGCGCACCTCACCCTCGGCATCCTCATCCTCACGAACCAGCGCGAACGGATCGAAAAGGCTTCCCGCTGCTTCATCGAGTGACACTCCGTGCTTCTTGAGATTGGCGGCGGCCTTGTTCGGGTCGAATTCGACCTGCATGGCTCATCATACATATTCGATCTGCATACCGCAATCCCCTCGCCCGGCGAGATCTCTACCTCATCAGGCCACCCTTGCGCGGCCCGGCGACGAACACCATCTTGGCTGCGAGGTCTTCGCGGATCGAGGCTTCGAGGTAACGCGGCTCGTCCCACCGGCTGATTGTGCCACAAGGCAAAAAAAGTCGCGACTTTTTTTGCCTATGGTCGAAAGTTGCCGAAGCGCGCTGACGTAGCAACGCTTGGCGCGGGCCTGCGGGCGCCTGCCTCAGGGTTCAAGCGCGCCAAGAACCAAATCGATCTCCCAGGGTCGCATAAAGCGGACGGTGACGCCTTCTTCGACGGTATCGAGCCGCAGGGAGGCATTGACCACGCCCAGGCAGGCTGGGCGGTAGGCTTCGGCCAATCGTCATCGTGCCTGACGATGGGTAGGGTTGAGCGGCGCCGCCGTTGCCCGCTCAGGGTCTACTCGTAGTGGGTCCACATCCGCAGGATCTTGACGATCTGCTCCTCCTCAATCACCTGGTAGACCAGCCGGTGTTGGACGTTGATGCGGCGAGAATAAGCTCCCGCGAGGTCACCGACGAGCTTCTCGTAATGCGGCGGGTTTCGAAACGGGTCTTCCTGCAGGACTTTCAGGAGCCCTTCGGCCCTACCCCTCAGGTTACTTGTCGAGAGCTTCTTTGCATCCCGCTGAGCTTGCTTCGTATAAACCAGTCGCCACTGGTCTACCACTCGATCTTCTCAGCGCACTCGTCGACAGGAGTCGCGATCCCCTCCCGGATCGATTCCCGCATGCCAGGAATCGACAGCAGGTACATCGTCTCCTGAATGGCTCGCCAGTCTCCCTCCGAGACCAATACGGCGTTGGTTCTCTTGCCTGTAATCTGAACCGGCTCACTGGATTGGGCGGTCTCTTCGATGAGCCGGTAGAGGTTTGCTCGGGCCTTGCTTGCGGTGATGGTTTTCATACGGGTATCGTACGCGAAAGCGTACGGTTCCGCAAGGCGGCGCTCGCGTGTACGGCGGCGATGTAGACTATGGAGGTGAGGAGCCCGTCATGACCCGAACCACCGTCTCTCAAGCCGATCTCGCCGAAAAGACCCAGGAGGTCATCGAGCGCGTACAGCACGGCGAAGTGCCCGTCATCCTCGCGGATACGACTACGAACGAAGGAGCTCGCCATGACTCGAAGCACCATCCCCAGGGCGGATCTATCCGAGAAAACTCGAGAGATGGTCGATCGCTTACATGATGGCGGCGTGGCAGTCGTCGAGGATTCCGGGCAGGAGCAGGCTGTTTTCTTGGACCCCTTGGATTTCCGGCTCCTGCGGGCGCTCGCGCAGTGCGCCATCGACGAAAAGGAGCGCGGGCCGGAGGCGGACGACCCAGACGTCAGAGCCCTTCAGCGTTATCTGGCTGGCAAGATCAGCCTGGGTAAAGCGTCAGAGCTCCTAAACCTCAATCGTTTCGAGCTTCAGGAGCGGTTTCTGCGGTTGGGAGTCCCTCTCCGCCTTGGACCTGCCACTTTGGAAGAAGCCAGGGCTGAAATAAGAGCGGCGCGGTCTCTCCGGGGAGGAGGAGATCGCTGAGTCTCCTCTTATGTAGGATGTGAGTCGCCTTCTTCGTTACGTGCCCGAGCGGACGCTCTTCGAGATCACCTGCCGGACCATCCACGGCAGGTTTTCCTCCAACGCGCGAACATAGCTGAGACTGCCTTCAGGGTTCGAGCGCGCCAAGAACCAAATCGATCTCCCAGGGCCGCACAAAGCGGACGGTGACTCCCTCTTCGACGGTATCGAGCCGCAGGGAGGCATTGACCACGCCCAGACAGGCTGGACGGTAGGCTTCGAGGAAGCTGTGCGTTCCTCGGGAGACCGCCGGGCGGACGATCTCCGCAGCCTTGACCTCGATCGCCACCATCCGCTCCCCGCGCCGCACCACGAAGTCGACCTCGGCGCCGCTCTTCGAGCGCCAGAATCGGATCTCGTCCAGGAGCTCCAGGCGTTTTGCCAGCTCGTTGAAGATCGCATTTTCCCAGAGTGCGCCGCGATCGGCCCTTTCGCTGCTCGCCTGGAAACCGCCGAAGACCGCGTTACGCAAGCCGTTGTCGAGGAAATAGACCTTGGGCGTTCCGGTGATCTCGGAGCGCTTGCCTCCCACGAACGGCGGCACCAGCCGGAGCACGTGTGCTTCTTCCGCGATCTCGAGGTAGCGTCCTACGGTGTTGCGGGACGCTTGAGCCAGGCCTGCCCAGTCCGTGAGGTTCACCAGATTGCCGACGTCCGCCGCCGCCAGCTCCAGCAGCTTGCGGAACACCGACGGCCGCTCGATCTGATGGAGATCGGAGGTGTCCTTGAGGACGAAGGCCTCCACCAGGTAGTGCAAGGCCATCGTGGGATCGGGATCGAGCCACGGCTCGGGATAACCGCCCGTGACGACGAGCTTTTCCCACAGGTCGCGGAACCGCAGGTCGCGGATCGCGGGCGCGAGCCCCGCGGGAACGAGCGCAGCGACTTCCTGAAGAGAAAAAGGCAGGAGGTGGGTCCGCCGCGCCCTTCCGGCCAGAGATTCCCGCGTCCGTGCGCTGAACGCGAACGAAGAGCTGCCGGTGGCGACGATACGCCGCGTCCTGTCGAGGTCGACGAGGCCCTTGATGAAGAGCGGCGCCTCGGCGAGGTGCTGGATCTCCTCGAACAGCAGGAGGGTCTCGGGGCTCAGCACTTCGGTCAGGGCATCCAGGGCGAGAGCGGGCGATTGGGCGAGCTCGCGAATCCGTGGCTCCTCGGCATGGAGGACGAGGGCCGGCGCCTCGAAGTGAGTCAAGACCTCCCGGATCCACGTCGACTTCCCCGCTTGCCGCGGTCCTACTACCAGCTCGGCGCGTCCAGGACGCAGCTCGAGCCGGCGGTGGCGTGAGATGAACGGCTCAGGCAGTGAAGCTGCGAGCAGAGCTTGTTGATCCCCCGGCCGGTCCAGCCACGGGTTGTGGATGCGGAGTGTCGCCAGGAGCGCCGGATCCATACCGGGCTCAGAATAGTCCTGAGCGATGAGCCCGGTCAATCGTCATCGTGCCTGACGATAGGTAGGGTTGAGCGGCGTGGGGGAGCCTTACTTACACCCAGAACCGAATCAGATAAGGATCAGGCGGACGCGCACCCTTCCTCGGCTCCGGCCGTGGTACCGCCTCCACTCGGAGAAGGTGGCTCCCCGTGGCGAGTCCCGCGGTCGGGATGTAGCCTACGATGCCGCGGATGCCGGTCTTGGGATGCTCGGCGAATTGGAACTGCAGTCCCGGCACCGGCTTGCCGTCGAGCGAGACGCGGTGGAGCTCCGCGAGGCAGTGGAGCACCCGTTGCGCTGCGCCGGCTGGAGGTGCGGTCGAATCTGGCCTCTCGAATCTCAGTCCCGCCTCCCGCAAAGGTTTGACGTCCGGACACCGCCGCTCCAGGGCCGGGTTGTGACGGCGGGGATAGTACGGGATGAAGACCTTGAGGTAAGGGTCGCTGATGACGTCTGATTGAATTGAAGGGAGCATTCGAAAGGGCTCTCCCTCCGGGCGCTGATCCTCATAGTAGCTGGGACTCACGTCGTGCTCGCCGGGCGTTCCGGACATGTAAACATCGCTGTCCAGCGATAGCCAGCCGCGCTGGCTCATCTCGCCCAGAAAAAAGAACCCCAGCACGCCCAATATCGCGGCACCCAAGATGGGGTAGATCGCCTTCTTCCGCACGTTGCTGAACAGGATCGTCATGATCGGCGCGTAGAGGTCCATGAAGAGCGCGTGGTAGGAGAAAGCAGTGACCGCCCGGAGGAGGCGCGCCGGCCGGCCCGCGGGGTCCAGCTTGCCTTCAAGGGCCTTGTCGAGCGGCCCCACCGCCACCATCGGCAGCAGGAGAAGCAGCGCAAGAAATCTGAAGATGTCTCCCAGCCGTTCTCCGCCGAAGAACAGACGCGAGATCGCGAAAGCCGCAAGGCCCAGCAGCCCCGCCCAGAGGATCGAGAAGACGAAGATGAAAAGCATCATGAAGGAGAACGAAAAGATCATGCTGCAGAAGTTGTCCGTCTTCTCGATCAGGGACGGCAGGGAGGGAAGGCGCTCCGCATAGTACTTCCTGGTGACCGGACCGTACGGCGACTTCTCCCATCGCACGCCCTGGGGGAACACCGTCTCCAGGCCCATCAACCCCACCCAAAATGCGCGGGCGACGAGGTGGATCAGGAACGTCGCAATCATCGTGTAGAGAGCCAGCTTCGAGTAGTAATAGACGATGAAAACGCCGTCCTGAAGAGTGCCCGCCAGGTGAGGATCGAGGCGGTCATAGGCGTTGTCGACGGCCGAAGGAAGCTGCAGCAGCGCGAAGGCGACGGCGCCGGAGATCACCAGCTCCAGCTCCCATATCGGGCGCAATCCGCGGATGAAGCTCTCGCGGGTTTCCGGGTCGGGTGAGGGGCGATCCGTTGTAGGTGTCTGCATATTGATCGTTCCCTGAGCTACTACTCCGCGAGCGCCTCCTCCAGCGCCTCGCGGAAGGTTCTCGGATCGATTCTTGGATAACGGTAGAGCTGCGGCTCGATCTGCTCGAAGCGACGGCGCAGCTCGGCTCGGTCAATCAGAGAGCGATCGATCATCTCCCGCACGTCCGTGAGGTCCTGGGCATGGCCGCGCTGGATCTTGGAGAGGGCCTGTGCGTAAAAGTCGTAATGGTAGAAGGACAGGTGCCCTTCCCGCGCGATGAAGACGCTTCGCTCTGTCCATCCCGGAACCTCCGGAATGAACTGATCGGGAGCCGCCAGCTCGATGTTGATCTGAAGCTCGTCTTTGATGCGGGGCAGGGCGCGGAAGAGCCGGTCGGTCTCCGGTTCCATCTTGATATCCACGTCGATCGTGCTGGGCCGCCAGCCATGGAGAACCGCCGTGGCTCCTCCCGTGAAGTAGAGGCGGACGTCGCGGTCCGCTTCCTTTCCCAGCTCCCGCATGAAGCGGCGGAGCCTTTCCGCGTCTACAGGCCGACGCATTCCGCCGCGTTCTCGAAGCTGACGAGCCGTCCGATCAGGGCGTTGTAGCGGGAGTGGGCCGAATCCGAGTCGGTCTCCGCCAGCCGTTCGTAGAGGCGGTGTTCGGGGGAGGGGATTTCGGTCGCGGGCACCGGCAGGCCCAGGCGACGCAAGCGGGGCGCGCCGATCAGGACGAGGAGCGCGGGAACCGTCTCGGCGCCACGGGCGAGGTCCGCGAGCCCCTCCTGAACCAGGTCGCCGCCGGGAAAGGCCGTCAGGTCCATGCCTGAAGTATAGCGTCGATGCTGGATGAATCGGCTAAGCTCTCGCCGCCATGATCAGCACCCACTTCGTCGTCTTCGGCCCGCCCGGGCGGCGGATTACGAATCTCGCCGCCTCGCCAAACGGCCGGTACCTGGTGTGCAGGCACGTGCCGCAAAATTACTACACGGCCGATTATCACGAGCTGTTCTTTCGCCAGGCCGGCGATACGTACGTCGAGGCTGGCGCGCTGCCCGAAGGCCGGCCGAGCCGTCACAACTTCGCCCCGCTCGATGACGGCGGGTGCCTGGTTCTCGAGACCGATGATGATCCCACGGTGTATCTGGCGCGCTACGAATCGTCGGCGGGTGGCATGGCCGAGGCGGCTCGCTGGGTAGTGGTCAGCCCGCTCTCGTTGAGCGATGCGAGCCTGCGTCTGCTCCCCTCGGGACGGGAGGCGCTGGTGCTCGTCACCGATCGGGATGACAAACAGGTGGATTGGGGTGGCGGGGCGGATCCGGACTATATCCAGACGTGGATGCTTATGGATGTCGAGTCCGGTGTGACGCGCGAGAGGACCTCCTCGGTCAACCTCTCGGAGCCGTCGCTGTCGCTGGATACCTTCCGCGGCTCGCGCGGCGTTTCGGTGCTCGTGGCTCTGGGTGCGCCGCCGTGGGTCGGCACGCGCCCGGCGCGCGAGTGCGAAGCGCTGCAGAAGATCATCCTGCCGCTTGCCTGGAAGGCCCTGGAGTCCGCGATTCACGCCGGCCACAGGCGCCTGCTGACGAGCAAACGCGTCATCGAGATCGCGTCGAGCGAGACGCTGCTCGGCATCCATGAGGACCCGCATGCGGATCGTTTCGGCACACCGCCGCGCTTCCACGATTTGTCGCCGGATGAGAATTACGTCCTGAGCACGGGCGAGGGCGGCCATTTCGAGCTGCGGAATGTAGCGACTCGAGGCGCGTGGCGACCTGAGCTGCCCGCGCACGGCGGCATTCATACCGCAAGCTTTCTGCCCGGCGGCAGAGCCGTGCTCGGCACGGCGCAGGGCGGCGTGATCGTGGTCGATTGCGCGGAGGGCATCGCGCCCGGCGACACGCCGTGGGGATGACCGGAATGAAAGCGGAGTGGAGTGCCGGCGCGACCTCACCCCTGCCCCTCTCCTGAAGGAGAGGGGATAAAACAAGACAAACTCAAGCCCCTCTCCTTCAGGAGAGGGGTTGGGGTGAGGTCGCTGAGCCTCTCAGCCGCGGGACTTCCACCCCGTTATGCTAGACTTCAAGCCTAGTTGCACGCTAATTGTTCACCCGGATTCTAGACGCGCCATGTCCGTCGCCATCGTCCGCAAGAAGGGCCAGACTCCCGATCGGCCCACCTTTTCGCCGGAGAAGGGGAACGAGCTCTTCGGCCTGCTGCTGCTCGCGGCCGGCGTGTTCCTGGTTCTCGCCTTGAGCAGCCATCATCCCCAGGATCCTAGTCTGCTGCACCGGGTTCCCTCCGACGACGCCCACGCCCGGAATTGGATCGGCGCGGTCGGCGCTCACATCTCGGCGGCGGCGTACGGCTTTTTCGGGTTGACGTGTCTGCTGATCCCCCTGTTCCTGCTGGTAGGCGGGTGGCGGCGTCTGCGGCGGCGGGGTGCGCGCAGGGTCGTAGGGCGCGGGCTCGGCGCGGCGCTGCTGCTGGCGGCGACGCCGGCCCTGCTGCAGATCGGCCTGGGCCGCATCGACTGGACGGACGGTTCGATCGCGGCGGGCGGCGCTTTCGGCCTGCTGCTGGAGGAATTCCTCCAGTCCCGCCTCAATCTCGCCGGGACGCTGGTGGTGCTTGTCGCGGCGGCGGTCTGCGGCACGGCCCTGCTGGTGCAATCGACCCTCGGCGATCTTCTCGCGGCCTGGCGGGACCGCCTGCGGCATCTCTGGCAGGAGCGGATCCTGGCCCGCGAGCGGCGGCGCGAACGGCGGGAGAAGGAGCGCAGCCGGCGGCGGGTCATCACCAAGCACCTGCAGCGCGTGGCCGAGGAGAAGCAGCAGAAGAAGGCCGCCGTCGAGCCGCACCGCCCGTCGCTGTCCGCGGCGGCGGTCTCGGTGGGATCGCCGCCGCCGGACCGCATCGACCTGCCGCTGCGCTCGGCGCGGGTCACCGAGAGGAGCGGGGAGACCGACTTCGCCATCCGCCGGGTGAGCGCCGCCGGCGCGACGGAGGACGAGGACTTCCCGGCAATGCCGGCGCCGCTGCCGAGCCTGTCTGGCGCCGGCGCTGCGGTTTCCGCCCGATCGCGGCCGGTGCCTCAGAAGCAACTGCCTTTCGCCGCCGGCGTCGCTCCAGGCACGGTGCCGCCGGTGAACCTGCTGCAGATGGGAGACGGCCGCGGGGCCATGGACGAGGCGGAGCTGGTGCGGCTCGGCGAGGCCATCCGCAGCCGCTGCGCCGAGTTCGGCGTCGAAGGAACGGTCGAGGCCATCAGCCCCGGCCCGGTCATCACGGTGTTCGAGTTCCAGCCGGCCCCGGGCGTCAAGGTCAGCCAGATCGTCAACCTGCAGGACGACCTTGCCCTGGCGCTCAAGGCCGAGTCGGTGCGCATCGACCGCATGGCCGGGCGCTCGACCCTGGGCATCGAGGTGCCCAACAAGGAACGCAGCATCATCCGTCTGGGCTCTCTGCTCGCCGACGACCGCTTCCGCAAATCCCCTTCGGTGCTCACCATGGCGCTGGGCACCGACATCCACGGCGAGCCCTATTACGCCGACCTCGACCACCATGCCGCATCTGCTGGTGGCAGGCGCCACCGGCGCCGGCAAGAGCGTGGGCCTGCAGAGCATGGTCACGTCGATCCTCTACAAGGCTACCCGCGACGAGGTGCAGTTCATCTTCATCGACCCGAAGCGGATCGAGCTGGGGGTCTACGCCGACATCCCGCATCTGAAGTGCGAGGTGGTGGTCGATCCCAAGAAGGCGGCCAACGCGCTGCGCTGGGCGGTCGCGGAGATGGAGCGGCGCTACCGCCTGCTGGCCGAGGTCCACGTGCGCTCGATCGCCTACTACAACCGGGCGATCTCCGATTCCGAGACGCAGAAGCGGCTGGCGCTTTCAGAGGGGGCGGAGGGGCTGTTTACGGCCGCCGACCTCAAGCCGCTGCCCTACTACGTGGTGGTGATCGACGAGCTGGCCGACCTGATGATGGTCGCCTCCTCGGAGGTCGAGACCTCGATCGCCCGCCTGGCGCAGATGGCTCGCGCCGTGGGGATTCACCTGATCGTGGCCACCCAGCGCCCCTCGGTGGACGTGCTGACCGGCACGATCAAAGCCAACTTTCCCTGCCGCATCTCCTTCGCCACGGCGAGCCGGCACGACTCGCGGACCATCCTCGACCAGGTGGGCTCCGAAAAGCTCCTGGGCAGGGGCGACATGCTGATGATGCCTGCCGGGCTCGTCGCGCGTCATCCGCCTGCACGGCGCCTACATCTCCGAGCAGGAGACGGCGGCGCTCATCCGCTGGCTCAAGAAGGTGGGCAAGCCGGAGCTCGATCCCGAGGTGCTGCGGTCGCCGGAAGGGGAGGGCGGGCTCGCCGGCGACGGCGGCGAGAACGACGACGAGCTCTACGACGAGGCCGCCCACCTGGTGGTGGCCGAGCGCCAGGCCTCGGCCAGCTTCCTGCAGCGCCGCATGCGCATCGGCTTCTCCCGCGCCGCCCGCCTGATCGACATGATGGAGCGCGACGGCCTCCTGGGACCTCCTCAGGGCAGCAAGCCTCGCGAGGTGCTGGTCAAGCCGGATTACTTCGAGGAGGTGGAGGTGGGGCGGGAGGAGGACCTGTAAAGGGGTCCCCCTCCCAGCCCCTCACCCCTGTCCCCTCTCCCATCGCCCTCCCCCCGACCGGGAGAGGGGGACCCGTTCGAAAGCGGATTGCCGTGGGGTGGGCTGTGCGCACCTTTACGGCTGTTCATGTGCGCACAGCCCACCCTACCAGCTTCATCGGTATGAAATCGTCCCCCTCTCCCGGTCGGGGGGAGGGCGATGGGAGAGGGGACAGGGGTGAGGGCCTACAGCCCCTTCGTCTGAGTCCCCCGCTCCACCTTCGGGCCCAGCTCCCGGCGCTGGGTGAGCATGCTGGCGGCGCGCTCGAAGAGCCTGAGGGCCTCCTGGAGCTGATTGTCTCCCTGGGAGAGCACGCGGTGGCGAGCCTCCTGGCCGGCGACCGTGTTCATCAGCTCGGCGCGGATCTGCAGCAGCGAGTCGTCGCGAACGTCCTGCTGAGTGAGGTTCTTGTCCACTTCCTCCTGGGTGGCGAGCTTCTCCTTCACCAGCCACCGGCCGAGCTCGTCGATCACCTTGCCCGCGTCCGGATTCCAGTCCTTCGTCACCTTGTTGCGGCTGGCATAGTCCACGGCGAAGTTGAGGAAGGCGTTGCGGGCCAGCAGGAACTGCTCGAAAGGCGACAGCTCCTCGTCCTTGATGATCACGTCCGGGGTGATGCCGCCGCCGCCGTAGACGTTGCGGCCGAGGTCGGTGCGGTAGATGTCGCTCTCGTCCACCGGCTTGCCGTTGATCTCGGGCGATCCGGCGTCGGCGTGGGTGTAGTAGTCGAAGTAGGAGGTGTAGTCGCGCTGGATCAGACGCCCCGAGGGCGTGTAGTACTTGGCGGTGGTCAGCGCGAGGCCGGCGCCGTAGGAGAGGTTGTAGACCGTCTGCACGAGGCCCTTGCCCCAGCTCGGCGTACCCACGATGAGCCCGCGGTCGTGGTCCTGCAGGGCGCCCGAGAAGATCTCGGAGGCCGAGGCGGTGCCCTCGTTGACCAGCACCACCACCGGCACGTCGAGCGGCGGGTACTTGCCGCTCGCCTTGTAGGTCTGGAAGGAGTCGCGAGTGCGTCCCTTGGTCTGTACGATCGTGCTGCCCTCGGGCAGGAACTGGTCGGCCACTTCGATGGCCTGGTCGAGCAGACCGCCGCCGTTGTTGCGCAGGTCCACCACCAGCTGCTTCATACCGGCCTTGCTCAGCTTTTCGATCGCCTCGGCCACCTCGTTTGCGGTGCCGCGGGAGAATTCGGTCATCTGGATGTAACCGGTCGTCGGGTTCAGCAGGTAGGCCTGGCGGACGGTGGTCTGGGGAATCTCGGCCCGGGTCACCGACATGGCCAGCGGCTGTTCCAGGCCGCGCCGGACGATGGTGATCTTGACCTGCGTTCCTTTGGGGCCCTTGAGCTTCGACACCGCCTCGTCCAGGGTCATCTGGTCGGTCGCCTCGCCCTCGATGGTGCTGATGACGTCGCCGGCCTGGATGCCGAGACGGGAGGCCGGCGTGCCCTCGAGAGGCGAGATGACGGTGAGCTGGCCGTTGCGCACGCCCACCAGGATCCCCAGGCCATAGAAGCTGGTCTGCTGCTTCTCCCGCATCCCCTCGTACGCCTCGGGGTTGAGGAAAGCCGTGTGGGGATCGAGGGCGCGGAGCATGCCGTTGACCGAGGAGTAGACGAGGTCGCGGTAGGTCACCTCGGTGCCGTAGCGCTCGTGGGCCACGTTGACCAGCTCGGTGTAGAGCTTCAGGGAGTCGCGCGTTTCGTCGGTGACGGCGAGGAGCCGGTCGCCCAGCAGGCCGCCGAGGGTCAGCGCGAGAGCGAACAACACGATTGCTGCGATACGCCATGAACGTCTCATGGACATAGTGTACCATCGGGCGCTCCGCCCTTGACTTCCTCCGCTTCCAGGCTCGATGATCGGAATCCTGGAGGTCCGATGGGTCCCCTTGGTTTTACCGAGATCGCCTTCATCTTCGTCCTCGCCCTGCTGATCTTCGGTCCCAAGAAGCTGCCGGAAATCGGCCGCACGCTGGGCCGGGGCGTGGCGGAATTCCGCAAGGCGACCACGGAGCTCAAGCGGTCGATCCATACCGAGCTGGCGCTCGACGAGATCCCCACTCCGGCGAAGCTCCGCTCGCTGGCGTTCGATGAGCCGGAGCCGGGTCACCAAGCCGTGACCCCGCTGAAGCCGCCCGAGGAGGCTCCCGCCTCAACCGCGGCCCGGTCCGCCGAGCCTCCGGCGTCGGACGCCCCGGAGCCCTCGTAGACCTGCGAGCTCCCACCGACCTCCCCTGCTGATGATTCCCCAGCGCCAGCAGTTCCCCGCTCCCCGGCAGCCGGAAGAGCTGACGCGGATGTCGCTCCTGGAGCACCTCGAGGATCTGCGCAAGCGGATCCTCTGGTCTCTTTTAGGGCTGACGGTCGCGGTTGTTCCCTGCTGGATCTACGTGCAAAGGATCTTCGACTTCCTGGCGGCGCCCCTCCAGCGGATCCAGCCGGGGATGCGGCTCGCGTTCCTCGGGTTGACCGATCCGTTCATTCTCTATTTCAAGGTGGCGGCCCTGACGGCGCTCTTCGTCGCCTCTCCCTTCGTCCTCTACCAGGTCTGGGCCTTCGTCGCTCCGGGCCTCTATCGCCGGGAGCGAATGCTGGCGGTGCCTTTCGTCTTCTTCACCACCATCTTCTTCCTCGCCGGCGGCGCTTTCGCCTACTACGTCGCTTTTCCCTTCGCGGCGAAGTTCCTCCTGGGAATGGGAGAGAACTTCCAGGCGGTCATCACCATCGAGAAGTACTTCGGCTTCCTGCTGACGGTGATCCTCGGCCTCGGCCTGATGTTCGAGCTGCCGATCCTCATCCTCCTCCTGTCTCTGATCGGAGTGGTGACGCCGCGGTTCCTGCTGCGCTACTTCCGGCACGCGGTGGTGATCATCTTCATCGTCGCCGCCATCATCACGCCGACCCCGGATATCGTGAACCTCTGCATCTTCGCCGTGCCGGCTCTCGGCCTGTACCTCCTGGGAGTGGGCGCCGCCTTCCTGGCGCAGGGCTTCCGCAAGCGGAAGCAAGCGGCGATGGCGGCGGATCTCGAGTAGACGGGGTCTATCCACTCTAGCCGTATCCCAAGGCCCGCAGCTTCTGCTCCTCCTCCTCGGTGAGATCCCGGGATTTCGGGTCGGAGCTCCGGCGGCGATCGGAGAGCCAGCGGAGGAGCAGATCGTTCAGCTCCTTTTCAACGGCAAGACCACGGCCGGCGAGATTCCGGGTCTCCCCGGGATCGGCCGCGAGATCGTAGAGGTAGGGACCGTCCGGGATGAAGCGGCCGTTCCCCTGGCTCAGCCCGTAGCGGTAGTCGCGCGTGCGCACCGAGACGCCGAGCCGGCCGGCGTGCTCGGAGAACACCGCCCGCCGGCCTGCGCGATTTGTCCGCGGTCAGCTGCCGTAGATCGAGGCCGTCCTGCGGCGGAACCTGGAGGCCTGCGGCGCCGAGCAGGGTGGGAAACAGGTCGATCGTCTCCACCAGTCCCTCGATGCGTTGCCCCACCCGCTCCCGGCCCGGCCAGCGGATCATCAACGGCACGTGCGTCGTGGTATCGAACAGCCCCAGGTGGCGGAACCGGATGCCGTGCTCGCCCAGGTTCTCTCCGTGGTCCGCCACCACGGCCACGACGGTGTTTTCCAGCAGCCCGCGGCTCTCCAGGAAGTCGAGCAAACGGCCGACCTGGCGGTCGAGATAGGCCACCTCGCCGTCATAGAGATCGCGGTGGGCGCCCAGGACCGGCTCGACGAACCCCCGCGGCTCCGGCGGGCGGAAGGGGATCCAGGTACGGACCGGCGAGAGTCCGGCCGCAGCGGCAGGCCGGAACCCGAGCGCGTAGGGTTGCGGCGGAGTGTGCGGCGTGTGTGGATCGAAGAGATGGAGCCAGACGAAGAACGGGCGGCCTTTCCAGCGCGGGCCGCCAGCCAGTCCATCGTCATGTCGACCGGCATCTCGGCCGCGTAGTGCTCGCTCGCCGTGCTGACCTCGGCGAAGCCCTGGCCGAGTCCGGAATTGTGGTCGCCGAGATGGCTGGCCGAGATCAGGGCCAGCGTGTCGTACCCGGCTTTCCCGAGCAGCTCGGCCAGGGTGGTATGGGTCTGGGGCAGCGGCGTCTGCAGGTCATAAACGCCGTGGTTCTTGCCATACAGCCCGGTGAGGATGGAGGCGAAGCTGGGGTTGGTGACGTTGAAGGTGCTGAAGGCGTCGAGCCAGACGTCGCTCTGCTCTGCCAGCCGGTCGAGGGCAGGGGTGAGGCTGGGGTTTCTGCCCCAGGCGCCCAGGGCGTCGGCGCGCAGGGTATCGAAGCCGATCAGCAGAACGTTGGTCCGGTTCTCGCCGCGCTGCCCTGCCGGGAGAGTCGGGAGAGCCGGGAGAGCTTTGCGGCTGTACACCGCCGGGCTCCCCCAGAGGACGCTCGGGACCGGCTGCCCGGGAGCGTGTGCGGCCGAGCCCTCGATCTGGATCAGCAGATCGATCCGCCGGCCGGCGTACGGGGAGAGGTCCACCTCGACCGCGGCGGGTGAGATGGGTCCCACCGGCTCCGCGTCGAGGCGGTACAGCTTGTCGAGCTTGTCCGGCCCCTCGCGGACGCCCACCAGGTAGACGCAGGCGCAGCCGTTCAGGGTACCCAGGGGAATGAAAGAGAAGTAGGCCTCCCGGCCCGGCTGGATCGTCCAGCGGACGCGCGAGCTGGCCCGTTGCTCCAAGGCCTTCACCTGCCCGGCCGTCCGTTTGGGGAAGGCGATCAGTTGTTTGGCCGGCACCAGCCGCAGATCCCGCACCTCCTCGGCGCCGAGATAGGAGATCTGCCGGATCGTCGCCTTCCGCCACTCCGGCGGCGTGGCCTCGACCTCCGGTTTCATCCGCCAGAGGTCCAGCCGGTCCCAGGCGCCCGCCGGTGGCGCCTCGGGTTGCGAGCGGCAGGCGGAGAGGTTCAGCAGGCAGACCGAGAAGAAAGACAGGGAGAGCCAAGACGCACGGCGGGGAAGTCTCCCCTAGACGCCGGACGTTGGGAATACCCGTTCGTAGATCTCACTGAGGGCAAGCCGGCAGCCGATGGACGGCAGCTCCAGGGTCTGTCCCAGGTCCGAAAGCTCTTCCAGCAGCCACCGATCGCCCGCTTGACGAACGTAGTGCTCGACGTGGACTCGGTCCTGCGCGACCAGGACATATTCGGTGAGAGAAGGAATCGAGCGATAGCGCTCAGATTTGATTCCCCGGTCGTACCCCTCGGTCGACGGTGAAAGGACCTCGACGATCAACGTCGGGTTGAGGAGGGTGTCGAGCTCGGAATCCTCGAACTTGGGCTCTTCGCACGCAATGACGACATCGGGGTACGTAAAGAGGTCGGAGGAGGGGGTCCGGACCCGCATATTGTCTGTATAGGGTTCGCAGGGACGGCCTTTGAGCTGATTGTGAATCGCTGCGAAAGTGTTGCCGACGATCAGATTGTGGATGCGGCTCGCTCCCGCCATCGCAAAGATCTCGCCGTCGAGGTATTCGTGCCTTGTCTCAGCCTGACGCTCGAAGGTCAGATACGATTCAATCGTCAGCCGCTGCTTGGGTTCCGAGGCCATGTAGCTAATGTAGCACGGCCTGATCTCGGGCCTCGGGCTGCCGCCGCCACCGCCGGTGCATCCACACCCATTGCTCGGGATGGCGGCGCACCTGCTCTTCGATTTTGGCCGTCATCAACGCCGTGGCCGCTTTGGGGTCGTCCGGCAGGTCCAGCGGAGCCTGAAAGACAGCGCGGTGGCGGCCGTTGGGGAGGCGCTCGATGAAGGTGGGGATGACCGCCGCATTCGAGCGCAGCGCGATCTTCGCCGCGCCGGCGGGAGTGAAGGCCGGGCGGCCGAAGAAAGGCACCCAGACGCCGTCTACCTTGGTGTCCTGATCGATCAGCATGCCGAGCGTGCCGCCCCGGCGCAGCGTTCCCAGGAGCTGGCGGGCGGCCCCCTCGCTGCCGCGCGCGATGGTGGAGGTGCCGAAGCGATCCCGCAGGCCGGCGAGCATCCGCTGCTGGTCCGGCGCATCGAGCGGCCGGGCCACGACGGCCATTCCCAGGCCGCGGCAGTTGATGGCGGCGGCGAGCAGCTCCCAGTTGCCGCAGTGCCCGGTGAGGATCAGGATAGGCCGGCCCTCGCGCCGCGCCGCCTCGACCTCCTCCCAGCCGCCCATCTCGACGACGGAACGCACGAAGTCGCAGTCGCGGTGGAAGAGGTGAAGGCACTCGCCGAGGGTGGTTCCGTGATGGCGGAAGCAGTCGCGGCCCAGCCGGCGGCGCCGCGGCTCCGGCATCTCGGGGTAGGCGAAGGCCAGGTGCTCCAGGGTGCGGCGGCGGTCTCGCCGCGACAGCCACCAGCCCAGGCCACCGATCGCCCGGCCGACCCGTTGCGAAGCGGTCCACGACAGCCGGCCCAGGGTCGAGGTGAGCAGCCGCAGGCCGGCGTTGAGCAGCGCCGGCTCGAGACGGGCCTTCAGAGGATTCTTCCGGCGTTTCACGCTTTGTAGGGGCGGCCCTATGTGGCCGCCCTGGGCCGAATAGGACACCCACGACGATGCCGAACCTTCACGGGACCTCCCCGAGCCAGTGCGCCACGAGCCGCTCCCAGTCTCCCCGCGCCCGCAGGATCAGCTCGCACAGCTCGCGTACCGCGCCGCCGCCGCCCGGGCTCGCCAGCACCCGGTCGGCCCGATCCCGCACTTCGGACACCGCGTCGCTCGGAGCGAAGGAGATGGCGCAGCGGCGCATCACGGGGAGATCGAGAAGGTCGTCGCCCATGTAGGCGATCCGTTCGGGCGCCGTGCTCTGCTCGATGAGGAGCTCGGCGAAGGCGGCGTCTTTGTCGGAGCGCTCCTGGATCACGGCGTCGATGTCGAGCTCACGGGCGCGGAAATCGAGCGCCGCATTGCCTCTGCCGGTCAGGATACCGATCTTGAGCCCCGCCCGCTGCGCGAGCCTCAGGCCCAGCCCGTCCCGGACGTTGAAGACTTTCCACTGCTCGCCTTCGGCGCCGTAGAGCAGGCGGCCGTTGGTGAAGACGCCGTCGACGTCGAAGATCAGCCAGTCGAGCGCCTTGGCGCGGCGGGCCAGCTCGTCGTCAGGGATCAGAAGAGCTCCAATCCCCACAGGTCGTGCAGGTGGAGCACCCCCTCCAGCCGGCCGGCCGGGTCGCAGACGAAGAGCGAGGTGATGCGGTGCTCCTCCATCGTCCTGAGGGCGGCGGCCGCGAGCTCGCCGCCGGCGATGGTGCGCGGATTGCGGGTCATGCACTCGCCGGCGGTGCGGCCGAGGATGGTGCCGTCGTCCGCCTGCAGGAGACGGCGCAGATCGCCGTCCGAGATGCATCCCTGCAAGCGGCCCTCGCCGTCCACCACGGCGGTGATGCCGAGCCCCTTCTTGGACATCTCGTAGATCGCCTCGCGCATGGGCGTTTCGAGCGCCACCCGCGGCAGGGCCTCGCCCGCGTGCATGAGCTGCTCGGCCTTGAGGAGGCGCTTGCCGAGCTGGCCCGCGGGATGGAGTAGGGCGAAGTCCTCACGGGTGAAGCCGCGCGCTTCGAGGAGCGCCATGGCGAGAGCGTCGCCCATCGCCAGCGTCGCGGTCGTCGAGGCGGTGGGGGCGAGCCCCAGCGGGCATGCCTCGCGGTCGATCGCCACCGAGAGGTGAAGGTCGGCGTGGCGGGCGAGGGGAGAGGCGGCGTTCGCCGTCATCGCCACGAGCGGCACACCCAGCCGCTTCAGGGTCGCTTCGAGGCTGAGCAGCTCCTCCGTGTTGCCGGAGTAGGAAGCGGCGAGCACCACATCGCCCGGCACGATCATCCCGAGGTCCCCGTGCACCGCCTCGGCGGGATGGAGGAAGAGGGCGGGAGTGCCGGTGGAGGAGAGGGTGGCGGCGACTTTCTTCATGACGATGCCGCTCTTGCCCATGCCGGTGCAGACCACCCGGCCGGAGCAGTCCCGCAGCAGATCGACGGCGCGGTCGAAGCGCTCGTCGAGCTGGGCGAGGAGGCCTTGGACCGCCGCGGCTTCGGTCTCCAGGACTTCGGCGGCGACCTGCCTAGGAGTCCTCACCCCTGGACGCTTCGCTTGCCCCCGCCCGCCCGCCCTCACCCCTGGCCCCTCTCCCAAAGGGAGAGGGGAAAACGGATTGGAACGTTCCGTCTTTCTCCCTCCTCTCCCTCTGGGAGAGGAGGGCCGGGGAGGTGAGGGCTTCACGCGGCACCCTCCCCCCCGGCCAAGCACCTGCGCAAGGTGACCAGCGACTTCAGCAGCCGTTCCGCCCGTTCCGGGTCGAGCTGCACGGCGCTGTCGGAGCGCGCATGGGGAGGATCCGGATGGACTTCGAGGAAGACGCCGTCCGCGCCGGCGGCTACGGCCGCCCGGGCCAGGGGCTCGGCGAAGCGCCGCGAGCCGCCGCTCTGCTCGCCGCCGCCGGGGAGCTGCAGGGAGTGGGTGACGTCGTAGATCACGGGGATGCCGTCGTCGTGGAGCATGGCGAAGCTGCGCATGTCCACCACCAGGTTGTGATAGCCGAAGGAGGCGCCCCGCTCGGTCACGGTGATCCGGTCGTTGCCCGCGGCGCGGGCCTTGTCGACGATCCGGCGCATGTCGTCCGGGGCCATGAACTGTCCCTTCTTGATATTGACCGCCCGGCCGGTGCCGGCGGCGGCCACCACCAGGTCGGTCTGCCGGCAGAGAAAGGCGGGGATCTGCAGCACGTCGCAGATCGCGGCGGCGGGCTCGCACTGGTCTTTTTCATGGACGTCGGTGAGCAGGGGGAGCCCGGTCTCCTTCCTTACCTGTTGCAGGATCTCCAGCCCCTTTTCGAGGCCGGGTCCGCGGAAGCTGTCTCCCGAGGAGCGGTTGGCCTTGTCGAAGGAGGACTTGAAGACCAGGGCTACACCCAACCGGTCGGCCATGGCGGCGAGGGTGTGGCCGATCTCTATGGCCAGGTCCTCGCTCTCGATCACGCAGGGCCCGGCGATGACGGGGAGGGACTGATCGCCGGCGCCTCCGACGACGACGCCGGGAGCCAGCTCGACCGGGGAGACCGCCATCACCCCTGGACCTGGACTTCGGAGGGCACCTCCGGCGGTTCCGCGGCGACGCTGACCGCCGGACCCTCCGAGAGCACCCGCGGCCCCGCCGGAATCTCGGTCCTCTCGCCGCGCTCGCCCCGATCGCCATGATCGCCCCGATCGCGACGCTGCTTCTCCGCGACGGCCGCCGCGATATAGGAGACGAAGAGCGGGTGCGGCTCCGTCGGCTTCGACTTGTACTCGGGATGGAACTGGCAGCCCAGGAACCAGGGATGGTCCGGCAGCTCGACCATCTCGACGAACTTGCCGTCGGGCGAGAGGCCCGAGACCACCAGGCCGTGCTCGGTCAGGGCCGGCAAGTACTTCTGATTGACCTCGTAGCGGTGGCGGTGGCGCTCGCTGATCTCCGCCGCGCCGTAGATGCGGCGGGCGAGCGTCCCCTCCTTGAGCCGGCAGGGATAGGCACCGAGCCGCATGGTGCCGCCGAGCTCCTCGACGCCGAGCAGATCGCGCAGCTTGTAGATGATCGCGTGCTCGGTGTCGGGATCGAACTCGGAGGAGGTGGCGTACCTGATGCCGCAGACGTTGCGGGCGTACTCGATGGTCATGCACTGCATGCCGAGACAGATGCCGAAGAAGGGCACCTTGTGCTCGCGGGCGTAGCGGATGGCCCGGATCTTCCCCTCCGTGCCGCGGCGGCCGAAGCCGATGGGCACCAGCAGGGAATCGACCTCGAAGATCTCCCGCGGCCAGCTCCCGCTCTCCAGCTCCTCGGCGTCGACGTAGACCAGCTCCACCTTGGTGTCGTTGGCGATGCCGCCGTGGAGCAGCGCCTCGTTGAGGCTCTTGTAGGAGTCCGGGAACTCGACGTACTTGCCGACGATCCCCACCTTCACCCGGTGATGCGGGTTCTTGACGCGCGACACCAGGCTCTCCCAGCGGGAGAGGTCGCGGTCGTAGTGGGGGAGGTTCAGCAGCTCGAGGAGAACGTCGTCCAGCCCCTCGCGGCAGAACATCAGGGGCACCTCGTAGATCGTCGACACGTCGCGGGCGGCGATGACCTGCCGGGGATCGACGTTGCAGAACAGAGCGATCTTTTTCTTCATCTCCTCGGGCAGGGCGCGGTCCACGCGGCAGAGCACGATATCCGCCGAGATGCCGATCTCGCGCAGCTCCCGCACCGAGTGCTGGGTCGGCTTGGTCTTCAGCTCCTCGGCCGCCGCGATGAAGGGCACCAGCGTCAGGTGGATGTTGACGGCGTTTCCCCGGCCCAGCTCCTGGCGGAATTGGCGGATGGCTTCCAGGAACGGCAGCGACTCGATGTCGCCCACCGTGCCGCCGATCTCGACGATGACCACGTCGTTCTCGTCGGCCACCCGGCGCATGGCTTCCTTGATCTCGTCGGTGATGTGAGGGATCACCTGGACGGTTTTGCCCAGGTAGTCGCCCCGCCGCTCCTTGTTGATGACCGACTCGTAGATCTTTCCCGTGGTGTAGTTATGCCGCCTGCTGCCGAGGGTGTGGGTGAAGCGCTCGTAATGGCCGAGGTCGAGGTCGGTCTCGGCCCCGTCGTCGGTGACGAAGACCTCGCCATGCTGGTAGGGGGACATGGTGCCGGGATCGACGTTGATATACGGATCGAACTTCATCAGCGTCACCGAGAACCCCCGCGCCTCCAGGATGGCTCCGACGGAGGAGGCGGCTACCCCCTTGCCGAGGGAGGAAACGACTCCGCCGGTGATGAAGATGTACTTGGTCGGCATGAATCCTCCTCCGTTTCAGGATCGTCCTGTAGGGGCGGCCCTATGTGGCCGCCCTGGTCTCACCGAGCCTCCAGAACAGGGCGGCCACATAGGGCCGCCCCTACACCTCACGAAGTTTCCTTCAAGATTCCTTCCACCTTCTCTAAATCCTCGGCCGTGTCCACCCCGAACGATCCTCTGTCAACGACGAGCACCCGGATCGGAATTCCGTTCTCGAGCGCCCGGAGCTGCTCGAGCGCTTCGCTTTGCTCCAGCGGCGCAGGCGGCAGCGCGGCGAGACGCAACAGGGTCTCCCGCTGATAGCCGTAGATGCCGAGGTGCTTCAGCGGAGCCGCGCCTTCGGGGTGCCGCGGATAGGGAATCAGCGAGCGGCTGAAGTACAGGGCCGCGCCGTCCCGCGCGAGCACCACCTTGACCGCATTCGGGTTGCTCAGCTCCTCGGGCACCGCCGGCGTCGCCAGCGTCACGATGGGATCGGCGGGATTCGCCGCGAGGTGCTCCGCCACCCGCGACACTCCCTCGGGATCGATCAGCGGCTCGTCGCCCTGGATATTGACCACCGCCGCAGCGCTCCAGCGGCGGGCGGCCCAGGCGATGCGGTCCGTACCGCTGGCGCAGTCCGCCGGAGTCATCTCGCACTCGCCGCCGAAGCCCTCAACCGCCCGCGCGATCCGCTCGTCATCCGTCAATACCACCACCCGATCGAGCCCTCGGGCCAGCGCCACCCGGGTGTAGACGTGCTCGATCATCGGCCGTCCGGCGATCGGGAGCAGCGGCTTTCCGGGGAGTCGGGTCGACCCGTAGCGGGCCGGGATCGCGCCCACGATACCCGTGCCTCCAGTTGCGGGAGATAGGGTAGGGGACGCGATGGGGTGCACGACCTAATGTAAAGCGTTCGGCCGTGGAGTGTCAACGGAGCTGCCTCGGCTTGCGTCGATCGGATTACGTCGAAAGAATGGCTTTAGTGGAATCCCGGCCCTTCCTGACCGCGCGCTGGCAGCATCTCGCGATGCTGAACTACGAGGTGCCGCCGGAGATCCTGCAGCCGTTCGTGCCCCGGGGGACGGAGCTCGATGCCTGGAACGGCAAGACCTTCGCCAGCGTCGTGGGCTTCCTCTTTCTCGACACGCGGGTGCGGGGGATCGGCGTGCCCTTCCACCGCGACTTCGAGGAGGTGAACCTCCGCTTCTACGTTCGCCGCCAAGCCGCGGATGGCTGGCGGCGCGGCGTGGTCTTCGTCAAGGAGATCGTCCCGCGGCTGGCCGTGGCGGGCCTGGCGCGGCTGCTCTACGGCGAGCGGTACGTGGCGCTGCCGATGCGCCACACGATCGCCGGTGATCCCGCTCGCGGCGAGATGTCGGTGGCGTACGGCTGGCGCTGGAAGGGACGGTGGAACGGCATCGGCGCGACGGTCTCCGGCAGGCCTCGGGAGGCGGCGTCGGGCTCGGAGGAGGAGTTCATCACCGAGCACTACTGGGGGTATTCGGCGCAGAGGAACGGCGGCTGCGTCGAGTACCGAGTGGAGCATCCGCGCTGGCGGGTGTGGTCCATGGAGCGGCCGGAGCTGGACTGCGACGTGGCCGGCCTCTACGGCGAGCCGTTCGCCGGGCCGCTTGCGGCAGCGCCCAGCTCGGCTTTCCTGGCCGACGGCTCCCAGGTGGCGGTGTATCCGGGGCGGCGGTTGTAGAGGCCTCCCGCCCGAACCCTCACCCCCGGCCCCTCTCCCGCCCCCTCCCTTCCCCCCTCACCGGGAGAGGGGAGAAGGCAAGAAAAGACCGCCTCCTCCCAGAAACCTTTTCGTAGGGGGCAGGGGTTTGTTCCCCTCGCAACGTTCCAGGGCGGGGACAAGCCCCACCCCTACGAAAAACTCCGGCGTGGAAGGCAAAGACGAAGTCTCTGGACCCAGCCCTTTCACTTCTTGTTTCGTTTTCCTCCCCTCTCCCGGTGAGGGGGGAAGGGAGGGGGCGGGAGAGGGGCCGGGGGTGAGGGTTCGGGCGGGGGAGGAAAGGCGCTCAGGGAGCCGCCGCCTCGCCAGCCGTCCTCTCCAGCAGCGGCCCGTCCCGGCCATAGACGTCCTTCCTGAAGTGCATGACGCCCGCGCCGTCCACCCAGGCGGTCCAGTAGGCGATGTGGACCGGCAGGGGGCGGGGAACGGCGATCCAGCGTTCCCTGCCGTCGCCGAGCAGCGATTCGATCTTCTGGCGCGTCCACCCGGGATCGTCCCGCAGCAGGTACTCGGCCAGATCGATGGGCTTCTCGACGCGGATGCAGCCGTGGCTGAAGGTGCGCATGGAGCGGCTGAAGAGCGACCGCGACGGCGTGTCGTGCAGGTAGACGTTGAAGCGGTTGGGGAACAGGAATTTGATCTTCCCCAGGGCGTTGTTGGGGCCGGGCTTCTGCCGCACCTGGCCGCCGGGGAGCATCTCCATGTTCTGCCGCGCCAGGTAACCGGGATCGCGCCGCACCTTCGGCAGGACCTCGTTCTTCAGGATGCCCGGCGGCACGTTCCAGTAGGGATTGAGCACGAGGTGGCCCAGCGTGCCGGAGAACATCGGGGTGCTGCTGGAGGGCTTGCCGGCGACGACGCGCATGGAGAGTGCGGGTTTGCCGGACTCGACCACCTCCAGCGCGAAACCGGCGATGTTCACCATCACGTGGCGCTCGCCCAGGTCGCGCGGCAGCCAGCGCCAGCGGTCGAGGTTGATCTCGATCTGCCGCACGCGCTCCGCGGCGGAAACATTGAGGGCCTCGAGGGTGGCCGGACCGACCGCGCCGTCGGCGTCCAACCCCTGCCGCTCCTGGAGGGTCCGCACGGCGGTTGCCAGGGGAGCATCGAAGAGGTCTCTCTCGCTGGTCGCGCCGGCCGGATCAGGTGGTGGTGCCAGGTCGCCGGAGGCCTCCAGGCGGGTGCGCAGGGCCGCGATCCGCTCGTTCTTGTCGCCGAGGCGCAAGGGAGGGCCGGCAGGCACGGCCGGCCAGCCACCCCGCTCGGCGAGCGCGCGGTATTGGAAGAGGGCCTGCTTGAGGGCGCGATAGCCGGCGTGAGCGGGCGCAAGGTCGGCGAGCGCCTGCCGGACGCCGCCGGCAGCGAGGGCGCTCTCGAGAGCGCCCGGGAGGTCGACCTCGGGAACGTCGATCGCGCAGTCGGAGTAGATCAGCTCCGGGTTGACCCTGCCGTGGGCAAGGTCGGCTGCAAGGCGAAGGAAGGCGTCGGTCAGTCCAAGATCGAGCTCGGCGAGGTCGGCCGGAGTGGGATAACTGCGCGCCCGCGCCACCCGCTGGCGAAGATCGGCCAGGTGATAGTCCTCGGGATGCAGAGCATCGCCGGCGGCTTCCGCGATCGCCATAACCAGCTCGTCTGCCTCCCGCCGCAGACCCGCGTCTCCGATCCAGGCGGGCGCGAAGCCCCGGCGCTCGTAGAAGCAGGGCAGGTGCGGAGTGGCGCGGAAGGCGGAGCCGTCCGCCTGCAACTCGGGCGGCTTGCCCGACGCGGGCATGCGGGCGCGGAGGATGACCTGGAGCCGCTGCGTCAGCGATGGCTGCGCTGGGAGGGCCTGTGGTGAAGACGGAGCCTGCCAGGCCCGCAGCGGAACGGCGGTGGCCAGGCCGGAGATTCCAAGCAGGAAGAGGACTCCCGCCAGACGGCAGCTATCCCTGTTCAATGCTGTGCTCCTTTGGCACGGGTAGGGTAAGATTACCGGATTCGCCGGAGACGGGCGATCGCTCACCGTCTCCCATGAAGGAATCATCCAACGTTTGGAGAACCGTATGAGAAAGCTCGTGACTCTCGCCGCCGTGCTGCTCGTCGCGGCAGCGATGACGGCCGGCGCCCAACAGTCAGGCCAGCCGGCCCAGCAGCCCGCTCTCGCCGAGCAGATCCCGCCGTCCACGACCCCGAGCACGGGCAAGGAGCCTGCACCACCCAGCACGGGCAAGCTGGAGTCCCTGCAGGACCGCGCCAGTTACGCCATCGGTATCAATCTCGGCCGTTCGCTGAAGAGCAATGACGTCCAGGTCAACACCGAGCTCGTCATCCAGGGGCTGCGGGACGGTCTCGGCGGCGGCCAGCCGTTGCTCACCGACGCCGAGATGCAATCCACGATGCAGAGCCTTCAGCAGCAGGTGATGCAGCAGCAGCAGGAGAAGCAGAAGGGCGCCGGCGAAAAGAACAAGACCGAGGGCGAGGCGTTCCTGGCCAAGAACAAGGAGCGCAAGGAGATCAAGGCGACCGCCAGCGGCCTCCAATACGAGGTCCTGACGGAGGGCACCGGCCCGACGCCGAAGGCGACCGATACCGTCACCGTGCACTACACGGGCACGTTGATCGACGGCACCAAGTTCGACAGCTCCGTCGACCGCGGCCAGCCGGCGACCTTCGTCCTCAACCAGGTCATTCCCGGCTGGACCGAGGGCGTGCAGCTCATGAAGGTCGGCTCGAAGTACAAGTTCTACATTCCGGCCGCGCTGGGCTATGGCGAGCGGGGCGCCGGCGGGGTCATCGGCCCGAACGCCACGTTGGTCTTCGAGGTCGAGCTGGTGTCGATCGGCCAGCCGGAACCGCCGAAACCGGCTGAGGGTCAGCCGCCTGCCGAGCAGAAGCCGGAAGAGCAGAAGCCGGAGGAGCAGAAGCCGCCGGTGTAGACCCATACCCCACCGTCTTTGCCGTCTCGACCTCACCCCAACCCCTCTCCTAAAGGAGAGGGGCTTTGTTTTGCAGTTTCCCCCTCTCCTTCAGGAGAGGGGGCCAGGGGGTGAGGTCGCGCGGGCAAGCACCTCCCTCCGCGCCGCCGCGATGTCCTCCAGCGCCTGCTCCATCCGGTCCCGGTGGGTGCGGAAGGAGAGGACGCAGATGCGCAGGGCGAAGCGGCCGCCGAGCACGGGTGCCGGTCAGGAAGACCCGCTGGCGGGCGTTGATCCGTTCGATGCAGGCGGCGGTTCAGGCGGTCGAGGCCTCGGCTCCGAGGCCGCCGGCGGGCGCGAGCCGGAAGGCGACGAGCGAGAGCTGGGGCTCGGCGAGGATCTCGATGCCCGCGATCGTCGCGCAGCTCCGTCCGCGGCCCAGCGGGCGAGCTCCAGCTTCTCCTCGAGCGCTTCGCGGAAGGCGCCGATGCCGTGCATCTTGAGCGGCAGCCAGACCCGCAGGCCGCGGAAGGGGCGCGAGAGCTCGGGCGAGAGCTCGCAGAAGTCCACCAGGTCCGGGTCGTCCTGGATCGGCGGCATGTAGTCGGCGGCGAGCGAGTGGGCGCGCCTCAGGGCCTCGCCGTCGCGCGACCAGGAGCGCGCCGGTGCCGTAGGGGAGGAAGAGCCCCTTGTGCGGATCGAGCACGATCGAGTCGGCGCGCTCGATGCCGGCGAGGGCGCGGCGCGCCCTCTCGCGTCAGCAGGAAGAAGCCGCCGTAGGCGCGCGTCGACGTGGAGCCAGAGCCCCTCGCCGCGCGGCGAGGTCGGCCAGCTCGGCGAGCGGATCGACGGCGCCGGTGTTCGTGGTGCCGGCGTTGGCGACGACCAGGAAGGGCGTCGAGTCCGCGCGCGGCGGTCCGTCGGCGATGGCCGCGTCGAGCGCGTCGACGCGGATGCGGAACGCTCGTCCGACGGGACCTCGCGCACGTTCGCTCGCCGGGAAGCCGGCGAGCATCGCCGCCTTCGCGACCGAGTGGTGGGTCTGGTCGGAGGCGTAGAGGGTGCCGCGGAGGAAGTCCTCCGGCAGCCGCTCGCGCCGGGCGGTGACGAGGGCGGTCCAGGTTGGCGAGCGAGCCGCCGCTGGTGAGGATGCCGCGCGCCTCGGGCGGATAGCCGACGATCTCGCAGAACCAGCGCGACCACGTTGGCCTCGAGCTGGACGAGCGCCGGCGCGGCGGCGAAGACGCCGACGTAGCGGTTGACGGCGTCGGCGATCAGGTCGGCGACGGCGGACTGGAAGAGGCCGCCGCCGGGGATGTAGGCGAGGTAGCCGGGGCCCGCGGTGTTGAAGCGACTTGGGCACCGCGCGGTCGAAGAGCAGGTCGAGCAGCTCGGGGAGGCGTCCCCGTCTCGGGCATCGGCTCGACCAGCGAGCGGGCGAGCTCGAGCCGCCCCGTCGGTGTCGGCGGCGGGCTGCGCGGCAGCGACTCGATGTGCGGCGACGATGCGGTCGAGCGCCGCCTCCACCAGGGCGCGCATCTCGTCCGCGGGGAGCTCGAGAGGGTGGGGGTGGGATTCGGCCGGAGTGACGGGTCTTGGAGTCGACATGGGGCGAAGCGTATGCGATCCGGAGTCTCTTGAGCGATCGCTGCCGCGCCGCCGGCCCTCACCTCCCCGGCCCTCCTCTCCGACCCTCCCTGCCCACCTCCGGGAGAGGAGGGAGGAAGCGGAGGGAGATTCCTCTCCCGACCCCTCCCTGCACACTGGGAGAAGACTTGTTCTCTCTCGCCTTGTCCCTCTCCCAGTGAGGTGGAGGAGGGAGCGGAGAGGGGCGGGGTGAGGGCCGGGAGGGACTAATCGTTCAGCACCTTGTCCAGATACTTCAGCGCCGCCGGATCTTCCGACTGGGCGAGCCAGAAGAGCGCCTCCTTGCGGATCTCGCGCGGGCCGCCTTCCGGCCGAGCTGGACGAGGAGGGGAATGCCGCGGCCCTTTTCGAGCTGGGAGAGGGCGAAGACGCCCTTCTTTTGGACTTCCAGGTCCGGATCCGGTCGATCGCCTGGAGGATCGCGTCGGGTGATCTGGGATCGTTCATCTGCGCGAGCCAGAAGAGGGCCTCGCCGCGGACCTCGGGGCTGCGGTCCTCCCGCGAGGCCCGGATGATGGTGTCGGCCGCTCCGGGCGCCTCGCTCTGGCTGAGGGAGAAGATGGCCTTCTCGCGGATGTCCTCGTCCGGATCGGCATCGATCACCCGGCCGAGAAACCGGGCGCCGCGCTCGCCGCGGCTCTGGCCGAGCCAGAACAGGGCCTGCTCGCGCAACTTGCGGGATGGGGCGCCGAGGCCATCTCTTCCAGCGCCTCGTCCGCGCGCGCGTTGCGGTGATGGGAAAGGGCGGCGAGGGCCTCCTCGCCGGGTTGCTTGATCGTCCCGTCTGCGGCGACCTTGGCGATCAGGGTCACGCTCTCCTCCGGCTTGGCGCTGCCGAGCCAGACGAAGCGGCGGCCGTCCGCGTCGACCGGGCAGGTCGCGGAGGAGGACCGGACCTTGTCGACCTGCCGCGCTCAGGCGGACGAGCACCATCAGGTTCGGGTCCAGGCACCTTCTCGTCGTCGGTGCCGCCCCAGCTCTGGTTCTTTCTCTCGAGATGGCAGGTGGTTTGGGTCAGGTTCTTCCGGCCCAGTTGGTCCAGCAGCAGGTGTAGCGCTCGTTCGGGACCATCGGCACCGTCCAGGCGACCCGGACCGGCTCCTGGCCGCGGAGCCGGCCTGGCGCACGGCGGCTTCGAGACCGGCGGCGGCCGAGGCCGTCTCGAGCTTCGCGTTGGCGACCGGCGGTGTCTGCGCCGTCGGCGCGGGAGCGAGGAGAAACATGGTGAGGAACGGGATCTGGCGTCTCATGGTCTTCACCTCGGGTTCCGATAGATCGGATCGTTCAGTCGCCGAACAGCTTCCCAGGAACTCCACCGCCTCGTCGGAGTCCATGAGGCCGAGCTGCTGGACGATCTCGCGCGGGGCCGCTGGTCTTTCTCGCCGCGGTAGAGCTCGATCAGGGCCTTGGCGTTGTTCTGGATGAAGAGGCCTCGATGGCGGCGCGGCGGAATCGGCCGTCGGGCTGCCGGTGTAGAGGGAGTTGAGCGCCGCGGTGGCCTGGGGCGAGTCGCTGATGCCGAGGCCCTCGACGGCTTCGCGGCGCAGGGAGGGCCCTTCTCGTCGCGGGCGATGCCGGAGGGGCCTCGACGTCGCCGGCCACGGCGAGGCGGTCGAGGATCTGCTTCTTGGTGGCCGGCGAGTCGGCGCCGCGGTAGAGCTGGCGGGGATCGGTGCGGGTCCGATGGGGCCGAGCAGGTCGATGGCTTCGCGGCGTACCGCCGGGTTCCTTCTCGCCGCGGGCGGCGGCGATGATTCTGCTCCTCGGCGCCGGCGGCCATGTATCCGTCGAGGACCATGAGCTTGACCGCCGGAGGGGCCTCGAGGCGTAGATCTCGGCCAGCGCCGGGGCCTCCGCTCGCCAGCGGCTCCGAGGGATTCGATGGCCTGCTTCTGGAAGACTCCGGATGGCGGGTGCCGCGGGCGACTTCGAGGAGGATCTTGCGCGCTTCGGGCGAGTCGCTCTGGGTGAGCACGAAGAGGGCCTGCCCCTTGAGGCGCGCCGAGTGGGGGCCCTCGAGGAACTTGAGCATCAGGGGCAGGGCCTGCTTGGAGCCCGAGGCCATGAGGCCGTTCAGGGCGTAGAGCTGCGGCTCGTCATCCGCTTCGGCTCGGTCGGGGCTCTGCCCCGGGCCCGCGGATCTCGATCTCCAGGGCCCGGGCGTCGTCCTGCCACTCGCTCTTGGGATGGGCGGAGGCGAGCTGCCGCAGGGTCGCCAGCGCTCCCCGCTCGGCCCGCCTTCTTCTGGGCGTAGGCCTTCCAGTAGAGGGCCGCGTCGGCATCCTGGCCCCCTGGCGGCCGCCCTGCCGAACTTGTCGGCGGCGGCGTTGAGCGGCCCGCGTCGAGGTCCTTGCGGGCTTCCTGGTAGAGGGGGTCCTTCTGAGGCTGCGGCCAGGGCCGGCCAGGGCACGAGGCTCAGGCCCGCGGGAGAGGAGGAGCAGGGCGCTGAGCCGGAGACAGAGAAGGGCGTGGGGATTCATGAGATTCTCCTAAAGGGTCTGCTTTGAGGTCTCCAGACGGCTGCTGGCGACCCGTACCTTGAACAAGAGGGACTGGGCGGCGATCCGCTCCCGCAGGGCTTCGATCTCCTCGGCGGGCAGATCGTCGGGAGCGTGGGCGAGGTCCAGGAGGAACGGCTCGAGCTCGTCGAGCACGCCGGCCAGCCGGTGCCGGCCGGACTGCTGGACCGACTGGCGGTAGAGGCGGTTGGCGGTGAGGAGGTCCCGGGCCCAGGCACGCTCCGCCGCCAGATCGTCGGGCCGGGAGGTTGGCGACCTCCGCGATCAGCCGCTCGGAGCGTTCCAGGTGGGTCGCCACGGTGGCGAGGAGGATGCGGTCCCGGGCCTCCTGGGGCAGCGCCTGCGTCCGGGGGACAGGCGGCCGAGACTGAATCCGACCGCGAGGAGGATCAGGGCGGCGGCGGCCCAACCGATCGCCTGCCGGTGTCGAGGGGGTGGAGCGAGGAGGAGCCGGAAGGGGATCACCCGGCGCCTGTCTCTCCTCGGCGAGCCGGGGCTGGAGCCGCGCCCAGACCTCGGCGCCGTAGCCTTCTCCCCGCTCGGGGACGGCGGCGGCGTCCACCGCGGCCAGCACCTGCCGCAGGGTCTGGCAGCGGGACGCGCAGCTCTTCGGAGCTTTCGATCTGCCGGCGCATGGCCTCCGGGTCCTCGGCTTCGCCGTAGAGGTAGAGGATCAGGTCGTCGTCTTCCAGATGCTTCATGGCCTCACTTCCTGTCTCTGAACGAGCGGCTCCAGCACGATCCGCAGCTTCTGGACCGCGCGGAAGACCGCCTGCTTTCCCGCGCTCACCCCGAGCCCGAGCTGGTCGCAGATCTCGGCGATGGAACGCCCCTCGAAGTGGCGGAGGATGAAGGCCGTCCGCTCCATGGGGGAGAGACCGGCCAGGGCCGAGCGCACGGCCCGCTCCACCTCCTGGCCCAGGGCCGAGCCGGTCCGGCCCGGGATCGGAGGAGGGGAGGGGAGCGGCTTCGACCGGCGGGCCTGGCATCGTCTTCGTGGCGGGAACGGTGGCGCTGCTGCTTGCGCACGATCTCCACGGCCGTATTCACGGCGATCGCGGTGGAGCCAGGTGCCGAACTGGGAGCGGGAGTCGAAGCGGCCGAGCGACCGGTAGGCCCTCAGGAAGGTCTCCTGGACGGCGTCCTCGGCGCTCGGCTCGTCGCCGGTGATCCGGTAGGCGAGGCGGAACAGTCTCGGGCTGTAGCTCTCCACCAGCTCCCGGAAAGCTTCGGCGTCGCCCTGGCGGGCGGCGTTCCACGGACTCGTGTCGGTGCGTTCCATTCGTTCGCTTAGACGCAGCGTCCGGCGAGAGGTTAGCTCCGATCGGCCTGTCTCCCGGCAAACCGATCGCCGCACCCGCGCGTCTAAGAAGGAGAAATCGGCGAGAAAACGGCCCTCAACCGATCGGCGGCCCACGTACTACCCCAGTAGTAACGTAGGCTTTCGTGCAGGAGGGATGATGAACGGGAGATGGAGAGTTGTTGCATCTGTGCTGCTCGCGCTCGCTTCGCCGCTCGCGGCGCGGCAACAAGCAACCGCCCCGGCGCGGTCCGAGCGTCCGGCCTATCGCGTCGAGCGGGCGACCTCGCCCATCACCATCGACGGCGTGCTCGACGAAGCCGCCTGGCAGGACGCGGCGGTGGTCGCCTCAAGTACGAGACCCGGCCGAAGGAGAACCTGCCGCCCGACGTCAAGACGGAGACCCTCCTGACCTATGACGGCGATCATCTATATGTAGGGTTCCGCGCCACGGACCCGGAGCCGCTCGCGGTCCGCGCCTACCTGCGTGACCGCGACACTGCTTTCGACGACGACTTCGTCGGCATCGTGATCGATACCTACGGCGACCAGCAACGTGCGTTCGAGTTTTTCGAATCCGTATGGCGTGCAGATGGACCTGACGCACGACGACGTGAGCGAGACGGAGGATGCGTCCTGGGACGCCATCTGGCACGCGGACGGGCGGATTCACGACCAGGGATACGTCGTGGAGATGCAGATTCCGCTGACCGAGCTTCGCTTTCCGAAGCGTACCGGCCTCCAGTCCTGGGGCATCGACCTTTTGCGCTTCTATCCCCGCGACCACCGCTATCGCATTTCGAACAACGCTTTCGACCGGAACCGCAATTGCTACCTGTGTCAGCTCACCCAGATCGACGGATTCGAGGGTGCACGCCCGGCCAGGACCTGGAATTCGTTCCGACGCTGACGGCGAGCCGCACGGAATCGACGGACGACCCGGCGGCCGAATCGCTCGGTGGCGCGGAGACGGAGGTAGAGGCGGGGCTCAGCGCGCGTTGGGGCATTACGCCGGACATCACCGCGAATCTCGCACTGAACCCGGACTTCTCCCAGGTCGAGGCCGATGTGGCGCAACTCGACGTGAACAACCAGTTCGCACTCTACTACCCGGAGAAGCGCCCATTCTTCCTGGAAGGGGCCGATTATTTCACCTCGCCGATCCAGGCGGTCTTCACCCGCACCGTCGCGGATCCGTCGGTCGGTGCGAAGCTGACAGGCAAGCGTGGCAAGAACACTTTCGGTTTCTTTGCCGCGCAGGACGAAGTCACGAATTTCCTGCTCCCCGGTCCGTTCGAATCCACCGACGCGTCTTACGCAGAGGACAACAGTTCGTACGTGGGCCGCTACAGCCGCGGCTTTGGTGAGGCGTCTACCGTCGGGCTGCTGGTGACAGGCCGCGAGGGCGACGGCTACCACAATCGCGTCGGCGGCGCGGATCTGCGCTGGCACATCTCCGACCAGCACAACGTGCAGGCCCAGTACCTGCGCTCGGACACGCGCTACCCGGCGGCCCTCGCCGCGGAGCATGATCTGGCCGAAGGCGAATTCGACGGCGCAGCCACCGAGCTACGCTATGATTTCGCTACGCGCAACTGGTTTGCCTACCTCGTTCATTCCGCGCGTACCGCCGGATTTCGCGCCGATTCGGGCTTCGTGCCGCGCGTCGACTACTCGCAGCAGATCGCGGGACTCGCACGCGTTTGGCACGGCGCCGACGACGATTGGTTCTCGCGGATTCGGCTGATCGGCGACTGGGATGTCACACACGACGACAACGGCCGCCTCCTCGAACGCGAGTTCGAAGCCTATGTGGGCGTGAATGCGCCGCTGCAGTCCTATGTGGAGGTCGGCGGACTGACGCGTGACCTTCTGTTCGAAGACATCCTCTTTCACGAGGACAAGCTCAGCATCCACGCCGAGTTCAAGCCGCGTGGCGGGCTGGCGCTGGGTGCCTGGCTGCAGGCCGGCAGCCAGGTCGATTTCGACAATGCGCGCCTGGGAGACGAAGTGCGCCTCGAGCCATTTCTGCAGTGGAACGTGTCCCGCCAGCTCCTGCTGCGCTATTCCGGCGCCTTCGTGGAACTGGATACCCGGGACGGGCAGCAGATTTTCGACGCGCGGGTGCATGACCTGCGGCTGACCTGGCAGTTCAGCGTCAGGAGCTTCCTGCGTCTGACCGCCCAGTTCCAGGACGTGGAACGAAACCTGGAGGCCTATGTCGAGCCAGCGGACCGGCAAACGCGCGATGTGGGCTACCAGTTGTTGTATTCCTACAAGCTGAATCCCCAGACAGTGTTTTTCCTCGGTTACTCCGACAACTCCTTCGGCGACCAGCGGATCGACCTGACGCGGACGGACCGGACGTTGTTCTTGAAGCTCGGGTATGCGTGGGTGCCGTGAGGACGCGCAAAGCGCCTGTTGGCTTGAAGTTCGTGTAGACTTCTAGGAATCATGGCTGAGAAGGAAAGCATCGTCCAGCTAGAGGTCAGGGTCACCTTGCCGGAGAGCATCGCCCAGGAGGCGGAGGCCAGCGGTCTCTTAAAGCCCGCCTCTCTGGAGACTTTGGTGCGCGAGGCGCTCCGCAAGCGGCGAATCGACCACCTGTTTGAAGTCGCGGATCGTCTGGCGGCCCTTCCCAGGCCACCCTTGACAGAGGCCGAAGTGGAGGAAGAGATCCAAGCTGTCCGAGCGAGGCGACGCGCATCGCATGCGGGCCGTCGCTGACACCAACGTCGTCGTATCCGGACTCCTCTGGTCAGGTCCTTCCCGTCGGGTTCTCGATCGCGCTCGCTTCGGCACCATCAGTTTGTTCACTAGCCCCGTCTTGCTTCAAGAGCTGGAAGAGGTGATGAGACGAGAGAAGTTTGCGGGCCGCCTTCAACTGGTAGGGAGCGCGCCTCACAAGTTATTTCTCAGCTATTTGGCTCTGACCCGTGTCGTTATCCCCCAAGAGGTTCCTCCTATTATCGAGCAAGATCCGGATGACGACGAGGTTCTCGCGTGTGCGGCAGCGGCTCGGGCCGAGGTCATTATCTTGGCGATCGACACCTGTTAGACTTAGCGCAGTTTCAAGGGATTCGGATTATCACAGCGGCCGAAGCGGTTGCACGAAGGTGATGTCGGTGGGTAAGGGTAAAGGCCAAGGGAGCCATTTGAGCTACGGGTTCCGGATTTCGGAAATTCTGCGCCATGCTTAGAGCGATCCGCCTGATCGACTTCAAGAGCTTCGTGGACGAGCAGGTCGAGCTTGCGCCGCTGACCCTGCTTGTCGGCGCGAATGCTTCAGGCAAGAGTAATTTTCTCGATGCGATGCGTTTCCTTCAAGGGCTTGTCTTCGGTTTGACCCTCGACGAGATTCTTAATGGCGAGCTGAGATCTCATCCGGATGCCTGGCCCGGAGTGCGTGGGAGATCGGCAGAGACTGCACGGATCGGGGCCAGTGCCTTCAGCATCGACAGTGTTTGGCTTGCGCCAAGGCTGGGACCGCAGCCCGAGCCCGATACCTCTGAACTGATCCCCAATCAGGTCGAGGTTGAGCATCATATTGTATGCCAGAAGCACCCCTATGACGGCACTGAAGGAGGAAACCCTGGGAGGGCAATCGGACGCTTGGCTCAGGGCGACCGGCGAAGGCCAGATGGAGAGCCAGCTCAAAGTCGAACAAGCATCTGCGGGCACCTTTTTCATCAAGGCCGACAGGAGTCTCCTCGCATTTGAGAATGGGCGCGATCCGGGATTGCACCCAGAGAACCGCGGTCTCTTGCTTGGCTGTATGACGCTTTGATGACAGTGCGTTTTCTGAACATCAATTCCACGGAAATGCGTAGTTCTGGGCGACGAGGTTACCCGCTGGGTGATGAGGGGAATAATATTTCCGGGATCCTGGCAGATCTTTGTGAAGATGAGACCGAGAAGGCGAGCTTGATCCGTTGGCTGGTTGAGCTCTGCGCGCCCGAGGTCGAAGATGTTGACTTTCTCGAGTACACAGAGCTTAGAGAAGTCATAGCTATATTCGTTGAAAAAGGCGGCAGGCGTATTTCTATCGAAGCATCTCTGATGGCACGCTTCATTTCCTCGGAATTCTTTTAGCTTTGCGCACCGCCGAGCCTGGTTCCGTCATTCTGATTGAGGATATCGAGGCAGGTCTTCACCCGACGCGGATCCGACTCCTCG
>CAVZUZ010000009.1:2500-1066984 GCA_963778565.1 Thermoanaerobaculaceae bacterium
TCACTGGAGCAGGGGCCAGTTCTTCGACAGCACGTAGCGCAGCCACACGCCGCCGAGCAGGGAGGTGAGGATGGCGTTGATCACCAGCGTCGCGAAGAAGCTCTCGTTGACGATGCCGACGTCGAACGCGAGCGTCGCGAGCACGATGCCCGGGCCCCCGCGCTCGTTCATCGCCAGCGCCAGGTTGAAGCTGGAGAGCCAACTGTACCGGAGCAGCTTCGCCGTGATGAGGATGGCGAGGACCTGGACCCCGGTGGCGAAGGCGAAGAACATGAGGAAGAAGGGGAGATCGAAGTGGCCGATGAGGTCGAGCTTGACGCCGACGATGGCGAAGTAGAGGGGGATGAAGAACGCCAGCGAAAACCGCTTGATGCTGGACTTGACCTCCTCGAGCGCGGGGTCCTTCATGTACCCGATGACGATGCCGGCGAGGAAGGCGCCGAAGATCGAGTTGATGTCGACGGAGGTCGCGAGCGCCACGAAGAGCATGAGCGTGAAGACCGCGGAGCCCATCTCGTACATCCTGGCGAGAAGCAGCGGCCGGGCGCGCGAGAGGTAGCTCAACAGCCTCGGCACCAGGAGCAGCGCCGCGGCGAAGAACACCACCGTGAGGCCGACGTGCTCGGCGATCCCCACGGCGGAAATCTGCGATGCCGCCACCAGGCCGGTCGCGATGGTCACGAAGACCCACAGCACCACGTCGTGGATCGTGGCGGCGCCCAGCACGATCTTCGCGAACGGCGTCTTCATGATGCCGAGGTCGAGGAACATCTTCGAGATGACCGGGATGGAGGTGACCGCCATCGCCACGCAGATGATGAGCTTCAGCGCCAGGAGGTTCCTCGCGGGTCCGATCATCCGCTCGACGTCGAAGAACGAGGTGATGTACCAGCCGAACAGGAAGGGGATGACCGTGGACCCCACCACCAGCGCGATGACCGTCTTCCGGTCCCGGCGGTCGAACTCCGTCCGCACCTCGAATCCCGAGATGAACATGAGGAGGACCAGCCCCAGCCAATAGACCACCGCGAGCAGCTTGCCCTGGTCCACGAAGAGGGTCTTGAACTCCCCTGGAACCAGGACCCCGAACACCGTCGGCCCGAGGAGCAGACCGCCGGCGATCTCCCCCACCACCCGGGGCATCTTGAGCTTCTGGAACAGGAAGCCGAACAGGTAGGACACCGCGAGGAGCGCGATGATGGCGACGAAAAACCGCGTGAGCTCGGCAGCGCTCAACGAAATCGCTTCAGCAGCCATGGGGGACCCCGATGCCAAGTACTTGGACCAGGACTATGACAGCACCGTTGCAGCACGGCAAGCTCCCGCCAGCTCCGCAGTGGTTCGTTGGGGCCGGGGGGTGAGGCTTCGGAGGGCAGGACCGTACGCAGTCTACAGGCCAACTGAACCCTTACGGGAAGCTCCGCGAGCGTTCAGCCGGCGTCGCCGAAGACCAGCCGCCGCCCCTCGAGTCTCCAGGGCTCGGTCAACAACCTCCTGAGGGCCTCGGGATAGGCGCGGTGCTCCTGCTCGAGGATGCGCGCCGCCAGCGTCTCGGGATCATCGCCGTCCAGTACCGGAACGACCCTCTGCACGACGATGGGCCCGCTGTCGAGCCCGTCGTCCACCAGGTGAACGGTGCACCCGGAGACCTTGACCCCGTGGGCGATCGCCTGCGCCTGCGCGTCGAGCCCCGGAAAGGCGGGCAGCAGGCTGGGATGGATGTTGACGATCCGCCGCGGGAAGGCGGCCACGAGCTCCGGCGACAGCCGGCGCATGTAGCCGGCGAGGCACACCCACTCGGCCCCGGCCCGGCGCAGCGCCGCGATCACCTTCGCTTCATGCGATCTCCGGTCCGCTTCTCCCTGGTGGGGGATGGCCGCCGCCGGCAGCCCCAGCTCGCGCGCCTTCGCCAGGCCCGCGGCGTCCGCGACGTTGCTGACGACCAGGACGATCCGGGCCGGCACCTCGCCGCGCTCGATCGCGGCATGGAGGGCCAGAAAGTTGCTGCCCCGGCCGGAGAGCAGGATGGCGATGGGCGTCGTCATCAGTCCTCAGCGGCCGCCTCCTGGACGCCGAGGTCGTAGACGACTCCCGAGCTGCCCTTCTGCACGGTGCCGATCAGACAGCTCTTCTGCCCGACGCAACGGAGGAGGCCGAGGACCTCGGCAAGTCCGCCGGGGGCGACCGCCAGGATCATGCCGATCCCCATGTTGAAGACGCGGAACATCTCCTCGGTTTCGACCTCTCCCCGCTCCTGGAGGAAGTGGAAGAGGTCGGGCACCGGCCAGCTCCCGACGCGGATCAGGGCATGGGCGCCCTCCGGCAGGATGCGCGGCAGGTTGTCCGTGATACCGCCGCCGGTGACGTGGGCCATGCCGTGAAGCGCGGCATGGCCGAGGAGCGGCCGGACCGCCTTCAGATAGGAGAGGTGAGGCTCGAGCAGCTCCTGGCCCACCGTCCTTTTCTTCCGCCACGGCGCCTTGTCGGCGATCCCGAGACCCGCCTTCTCGAAGACGATCCGGCGGGCGAGCGAGTAGCCGTTGGTGTGGAGGCCCGAGGAAGGCAGACCCACCAGCACGTCGCCGGAGCGCACCCGCGAGCCGTCCAGCACCGTAGGTCGGTCGACGAGGCCGACGATGAAGCCCACCAGCTCGTAGTCTCCCGGCTGGTAGAAGCCGGGCATCTCGGCCGTCTCGCCGCCCAAGAGGGCGCAGCCGTTCTCACGGCAGCCGTCGGCCACACCGGAGACGAGCTCGACCATCTTTTCCGGCTCGAGGACGCCGGCGCCCACGTAGTCGAGAAAAAAGAGCGGCTCGGCTCCCTGCACCAGGACGTCGTTGACGCAGTGGTTGACGAGGTCGCGCCCGACGGAGGAGTAATCGCCCGCCAGCCGCGCCACCGCCAGCTTGGTGCCGACACCGTCGGCCGAGGCCACGAGCACCGGCTCGGACATCCCGGCGAGGTCCGGCCGGAACAGGCCGCCGAAGCCGCCGATCTCGGAGAGCACCCCGGGAGTGAAGGTGGATCTCGCCAGCTTCTTGACGCGGGCGAGCCCCTTCTCCTGGGCATCGATGTCGACGCCGGCGGCGGCGTAGGCGCTCGTCTTCGCGCTCTCCTTCACGAGCGGGCACTATAGCAGCGCCCTCGCGTCCACTTTCAGTGCCTCCGGGGGCGGCGGACGGGGCTGGCCGGAGCTTCGGACGCAGGCCCGCCTGCCGGCTGCACCCTCTCCACCCCGAGCTGCCAGAGCACGAACGCGTAGTCGAAGGCGGTCTCGCGCAGGCGGTTGTAGCGCCCGCTCTTGCCGCCGTGCCCCGCCGGGTCCATGTTGATGTGGAAGACGAGCGGGTTGGCGTCCGTCTTCAAGGCCCGCAGCTTGGCTACGTATTTCGCCGGCTCCCAGTACATCACCTGCGAGTCGTTGTAGCTGCTCTTGACGAGCAGGGTGGGATAGGGCCTGGCCTCCAGGTTGTCATAGGGGCTGTAGCTCTTCAGGTAGCGGTACTCGGCCTCGACCTTGGGATTGCCCCACTCCTCGAACTCGGAAACGGTGAGCGGCAGATTCTCGTCCAGCATGGTATTGATCACGTCCACGAACGGCACGTGCGAGACCACCACCCTGAAAAGGTCGGGACGCATGTTGGTCACCGCACCCATCAGCAGGCCGCCGGCGCTGCCGCCTTGGATGGCCAGCCGCTCCTTGCCGGTGTACCTGGCGGCGACGAGATGCTCGGCGGCGGCGATGAAGTCGGTGAAGGTGTTCTTCTTCTTCAGCATCCGCCCGTCGTCGTGCCACTTCTTGCCGAGCTCGCCGCCGCCGCGGACGTAGGCCGTCGAGAAGATCACGCCGCGGTCGATCAGGCTGAAGATCGACGAGCTGAAGCCGGCGGCGCTCGCCGCGCCGTACGAGCCGTAGGCGGTGAGCAGGGCGGGGTTCGTGCCGTCGCGCTGGAGGTCTTTCCGGTAGAGCATCCACATCGGCACCTGCACGCCGTCGGGCGCCGTGGCCTGGGTCAGCTCGACGCGGTAGCGCGAAGGATCGTAGCCGCCGAGCACCGCCATCTGCTTCAGGAGCTTGCGCTCGCGGCTCGCCGGATCGTAGTCGTACATCGACTGCGGCGAGACCGGCGACTGGTACGCGAAGCGGAAGAGACGGGCGTCGAACTCGCGGTTGGCGCTCGGAAACGCGATGTAGGCCGGCTCCGGGAACTCGATGCGGTGCGACTTGCCGCTCGGCACCTCCGTCACCCGCATGTGCAGAATGCCGCCTTCGCGCTCGAGCACGACGTGGAAGCTCTGGAACAGGTCCACCCCCTCCAGCATCACGTCTTCCCGATGCGGCACCACCTCGCGCCAGTTGGCCCGCGACGGGTCCTTCTCGTCCGCCACCACCAGCCGGAAGTTGCGGCCCCTGTCGTTGGTGCGGATCCAGAGCTCGCCCGGACGATGATCCACGTCGTACTGGTGGTCCTGCTCGCGCGCGGCGATGAGCTTCAGCTCCGCCGCCGGCTGATCGGCCGGCAGGTAGCGCACCTCCGACGTCGTCTGGCTCTGGGATTGGATGAACATGATCTGGCGGTCCCGCGACCTGGTCACGAAGACCTCGAAGCGCTCGTCCTTCTCTTCATAGACGAGCTCGTCCTCGGCTTGCCCGAGGACGTGACGCAAGATCTGGTACGAACGCTTGGTCTGCGGATGCTCGACGCCGTAGATCAGGGTCTTGCCGTCTTCGAACCACTCGAAGCTCGTCACGCGCGGGATCGCCTCCGGCCCGAGCCGGCCCGTGCGCAGGTCCTTGACGTGCAGCGTGAACTGCCGGAAGCCGGTCTCGTCGGTGTGGTAGGCGAGGAGGTTGCCGTCCGGGCTCACGGTGCGCCAGGCCACGGACATGAACGGCTTGCCCTCGGCGAGCTGGTTGACGTCGAGGATCACCTCCTCCGGCGCGTCGAGCGAGCCCTTCTTGCGGCAATGGATCGGGTACTGCTTTCCCTCCTCCGTCCGCGTGTAGTAGTAGAAGCCGCGGTCGAGATACGGCACGTCGATGTCCGTCTGCTGGATGCGCGACAGCATCTCGTCGTAGAGCTTCTGCTGCAGCGCCTCCGTCGGCTTCATGAAGGCTTCCGCGTAGGCCAGCTCGGCACTCAGGTAGGCCTCCACCTCCGGCGTGCCCTTGTTGCGCAGCCAGTAGTACTCGTCGATCAGCGTGTCGCCGTGAATCTGCGTGGTGTGGGGGTCCTTCTTGGCCACCGGCGGCTGCAAGGCGGCGGCAGGGATCGCTGTCGTCTCGGCCGCGGACAGCGGCGCGGCGAAGCCGAGGACGGCCAGGCCGAGCGCGGCCCAGGCGCCAGCCAGAACAAAAATCGTACGGGTGCGGGTCATGATTCCTCCTGGAGGGGCAATACGCGGAAGGGAAAGCTTAGCAGACGGAGGATCGGGCGGCGGCAGGAGCGAAGCGGAAAACGTAGTGGTTCAGTTTGCCCGTGGACAGGGGGTGTACGCGTCAACCTGACGTCGAAAATGGCCGATGACCGGAGACCTTTCATGGCCCCATCCGCAGCGGGGGGCCGCCGCAGCGGCCCGCGGTCGCTGCGCTCCGACTCAGGTGAGCGGCGCCGGGTTGAAGAGCGCCAGGTCGTTGTGGATCCGGTGCACTTCGGTCCAGGTCTTCTTCCGCCCGCTGGCGACATCGAGGTAGTAGTGGAACAGCTCCCAGCCGATCTCCTCGACGGTGCTGCGGCCGCTGGCGATCCGGCCCGCGTCGACGTCGATCAGGTCGGGCCAGCGCTGGGCGAGCTCGGTGCGAGTGCTGACCTTGACTACCGGCGCCATCGCCAATCCGTAGGGCGTGCCACGCCCGGTGGTGAACACGTGGAGGTTCATGCCGGCAGCCAGCTGCAGCGTGCCGCAGACGAAGTCGCCGGCCGGGGTGGCGCAGAACAGTAGACCTTTCCTCTGTGCGCGTTCGCCCGGGCCGATCACGCCGCTGATCGCCGATCGGCCGGACTTGGCGATGGAACCGAGCGCCTTCTCCACGATGTTGGACAGGCCACCGAGCTTGTTGCCCGGCGACGTGTTCGCGCTGCGGTCGCTGAGGCCATGCTCCAGGTAGTGGTCGTACCAGTCCATCTCGCGGATCAACGCCTGCGCCACCTCCTCGTTCCTGGCGCGGGCGCTGAGCAGGTGCACGGCGTCGCGGACCTCGGTCACCTCGGAGAACATCACCGTCGCACCGGCGCGCACCAGCAAGTCAGAAGCGAAACCGAGGGCCGGGTTGGCGGTGATGCCGGAGAAGGCATCGCTGCCGCCACACTGCATGCCGAGCACCAGGGCCGAGGCCGGGCAGGTCTCGCGACGCCGCTGGTTCAGCTTGTGCAGGCGTCGCTCGGCCAACGCCAGGATCCGCTCGATCATCTCGGCGAAGCCGTGTCGTGAATCCTGCAGCCGGTAGAGCCAGGGTTCCTGAAGATCGAGGCCGCTACCTCCAGCATCTCGCTCGGCGATGACCTGCGCGGGCTGCAACATCTCGCATCCCAGGCCGACGACCAGGGCCTGGCCGCCCAGGTTCGGGTTGCGAGCGAGGTTGCGCACCGTGCGGATCGGGATCTGGACGTCGGGCGTGTCGAACGCGACCCCACAGCCGAAGTCGTGGCTCAGGGCGACCACGTCGTCGACGTTCGGGTACCGCGGCAGGATCTCGTCGCGGATCCTCTTGACGGCGTGGTCCAGCACACCCGTAACGCACTGCACGGTCGTCGTGATGCCGAGGAGGTTGCGGGTGCCGACACTCCCGTCGGCGTTCTTGTAGCCCTCGAAGGTGTACCCCTCGAGTGGCGGAGCGTCGGGCGGCACGTCGGTGCACCGCGGCAGCGAGTCGAGCGCCGGCGGCGGCGGCATGACGAGGTCGCTCTCCTTGACCCAACGGCCTTCGGGGATGGCGCGCCGCGCCGCGCCAATGACCTGCCCGTAACGCAGCACTGCCTCGCCCTCGGCGATCGCACGGAGCGCCACCTTGTGGGATTGCGGAATCGAGTCGCGAACGCGCAGGCCGTCGCCGAACGCCGTGCCAGCCGAAACGCCTCCGTCGTTGACGATGACGGCCACGTTGTCGGCCTCGTGCAGACGCAGGTAGCGCGGACTCTCCGTGTACTGGGTCAGCGGCATGTGCTCGCTCTTTATCCTATCACTCGAGCCCCTTGATTCTCGCCGCCGAGACCGGCGGCCTCGTAGATGGCGGGGCTGCCGGAGCTGCCGCAGTTGGGGAGTGGCGACGCCACAGGGGGCGGATGTCGAGGCCAGGGATGACGGGGAGGAGGGCCGGCCGGCGGACGACAAGGAGACCGGGAGCGTCCGACTGACCGGCTGTTCTTTTTTGGTGGTTCGGGGGGTGTGAAGAGCATCGTGGTATCGTCGGTCCATGCCTGAGGTGAACGTATTATCGGATGCGCAAGACGGTCTAGCCGGAAGATCCTCAGAAAGGGGATGAACCTTGAGAGTCATGCTTGGCTATCCTGGACTGATGGCGCTCATTCTTTGCTCCTATCGACATCAAGGCTTGGGAAGATTACTTGGATCGTGTCTCGAGTCGTCCAAAGGCAAAGGGGGAAGCCTGCCCTCTGTCAGCAGATTCCGCCCTCTCTCGATTGTCAACGTACCTTTCGGACCCAGGCATTAGGACCGCAATTGAGAGTGCAGGCTGGGGAGAGTCCCCGAATGAGCTTCTTCGTGTCGCTTCTCTCTCTGAACGCGTGCTTTCAGGTGACAATTCAAAGACAGAGCTGCTTCTGGTTCACGTCCGTTCGGAAGATAGCTGTGTTCGCAGATTTGCCCTAGAACCACTGAAGACCTATTTCGTCTATCATTTTGAGTATTACGGACAAGGCTTCGACATTCAGAACGAACCCTCGCTGGTCAAAGCAATTGACCACCCGTTCAGGTTCGGCCTGCCGAACAACCCCAAAGACGTCAGAAGGGCAGCTAGGTGGAAGGATTTCGTCCTTCTGGATGGCTCCCAGCTCAGAGTGTTGTATGCACTTGTATCAGGGAATCAAGACGAGTCGAAGTGGGTCGAGGTCGGCGCCCTAGACAGAACCACCAAGCCCTATTAGAGGAGTGCCACCATAGGTTTCCAACCTAAAAAGAGCAGAACTCGCTAAAGAAGCGAGGCCAGCAGGACACCGGCCCCAGAGGTTCAAAGCTCGTATCTGCGCTGACAGCACTGGAGGAGCCATCGGGCCGTCTCGATCCCCGGCCCGGTGCCGGCGCAGGGGTCCGTGGCGGTCCAGGCGACCTCCAGAGGCGCCAGCTCTTCGGCCAGGGCTTGGCAGTCGATGCGGCGGGCAGAGGTGCTAAGGAACCGGCCGCAGGCGAGGAGGACTAGGCCCCCGGAAGATGCCCCGAAGGCCCGGCCTCTTGGAAATTGGAAAGGGAGTCGGGGAGGGTGGAGTCCGGGGCTCACGCATCAATCACGGTGAGGTGGCGGGGGCCGTCGGGCACGGCATCGGCGGGGATACGTCCGTCGAAGGTGGCGAGGCTGGCGCCGTGATGACGGGCCAAGGCGACGAGATAGAGGTCGGTCACGCGTGAGGGCGTTAGAAGTGCAGGTCGGGCCAGATGGGCGGGATCGAGCAGGGAGATGTCGTCAGGGCAAAATTCGTGGCGCGGATCGGCGCAAAAGGCCGCGACCACGGCATGCACCTCGGCGGTAGTGCCGAAACGCATTGGGGTAGGCGCTCTGGCTGGCGATCCGGACGACACCGTTTTGTACCAGCGGACAGGTGAGGAAGCGCAGGTCTGGCGTGGTCTCGACCCAGCGGTGTGCCGCGTCATGAAACACGTGCTTCGGATCGAGCAACGCGAGCAATGTGTTGATGTCGAGGAGGTAGCGTCTCAATCTACGTCTTCCGCCAGTTTTTTGATCAACTCGGGGGTCACAGGACCGGCATCAGGCCGCACGGGGAAGAGGCGGATGCCGTTGCGGGTGACGGCGGGTTGAGCAGGAGCGAGGCCTCGGCGGGCGAGCTCTGAGACGATGGTGCCGATGGGCACGCCTCGTTGGACGGCCAAAGCTCGGGCCGAGGCCAACACGTCGTCGTCCAGGGTAAGCGTGGTCCTCATGGCATCAAGCATCACGCATCAGGGATGCAGTGTCAACCGAGGCGCTCGAGCCCCTCGATTCCGAGGCCGGCGGCCTCGTAGATGGCGAGGACCAGCGCCAGGGATCGGCGGCCCTCGACTCCGTCCACCAGCGGGTCGCGACCCTCGCGGATGGCGGCGACGAAATCCTACACGATGAGGGTGTGCCCGAGGGTGCCGATGCCGGTGGGGCTGGCCCCCGACCCCGCGGCCACCGCCGCGGACACCTCAACCGTCCCCAGACTGTGGTACCATGATCAGGCACCAGAAGGAGGACCCTGAACATGGTACCACTCAAGATCCAATTGCCCGAAGCCGACCTCGCGTTCATCGAGGAAGCTTGCTCCAGGTTCAACTACCGGAGCCGGAGTGAGTATCTACGTGAGGCCGTCCAAAGGAAGATCGAGGCGGACCGTGCACGGCTTCGCGAGCTCAAGCGCCAGGAAGCCATGAAGGGCTACGGACGCGGCCGCATGGAGGACGCTTTCGAAGCGATTGCCGGAGAAGACTTTGAGGACCGGTGAGATCTTCCGGGTCCAGCTTGACCCGGTCGTCGGGCACGAGATGAACAAGACTCGACCGGTCGTCGTCCTCAACCCTGGCGACGCCAAGAGCCTTCGGTTGGCGATTGTGGTGCCCGTCACCGCATGGAAACCGCACTGGGAAGGCAATGCCTTCTTCCTGACCATCGAACCGAAACCTCATCACGGATTGACCAGGAAGTCGGCCGTCGACTGCTTCCAGCTTCGCGCACTCAGCCACGATCGGTTCCGCGAGAGGCTTGGCGAGTTGAGCTCAGACGAGATGGAGCAGGTCAAGCGAGCCCTGTCACTGATCCTGGACATCGACGCCCGCCACTGCATGTGACCTCCTGATGCGATGGCGCGTCCCACCGCCGTTCCCCAGGTGAAGGTCCTGATCCTGAGCCTTTAGTTAGCTTCACGTCTCAGCCCAGCGCCGGCGCGTGCAGAGCCGACGCCGACGCGCTTGCCGCTTCTCCGCCGCGGTCCGGCAGCTCGAATCCGAAGAAGCTCTCCGCGTTGCGGAAACAGACGTCCTCGACGAGAGCACCGACCAGATCGAAGTCCCGCGGCAGGAGGCCTGCCGCCATGTCGGCGCCAAGCAGGTTGCAGAGGATGCGACGGAAGTACTCGTGACGGGTGAACGACAGGAACGAGCGGCTGTCGGCGACCATGCCCACGAACCGGCGCAGCGAGCCGATCTGGGAGATGGCTTCGAGCTGGCGCTCGATACCGTCTTTCTGGTCGAGGAACCACCAGGCCGGACCGAGCTGCATCTTCCCCGGCACCGAGCCGTCCTCGAAGCAGGCGAGCATGGAGGCCAGCATTTCGGTGTCCCGCGGATTGACGTTGTACAGGATGGTCTTCGGCAGGTTTCCCGCGGAGCTCAGCGCGTTCAGGAACCGAGCCAGAGGCTCGGCGTACTGCCGGTCCCCCATCGAGTCGTACCCGGAGTCGGACCCCAGGACGGCGAGCATCGCGCTGTTGGTATCACGCATGGCACCGATGTGCAGCTGCATCGTCCAGCCCTTTTCGCTGTACAGCCGTCCCAGCTCCAGGAGCAGCGCCGTCGTCAGCTGGTCGCGTTCGCAGGCCGGCAGCGCCGCCCCGGACCGCAGCCGGTCGAAGCCGGCGCGGACCTCCTGCACCGAGGCTGGCGAGAAGAGACCGGCGGCGAGCGCGTGGTCGGAGAGCCGGCAACCCGCCGCGTGGAAGGCATCGCGGCGCACGGTGAGCGCCGCGACGAGGTCATCGAAGCTCGCGATCTCCACATTGGCGACGGCGGCCAGCTCATCGAGGCAGCCGTTCCATGAGTCGGGATCGGCGACCGCCAGGAGCCTGCTGGGACGCCAGGTGGGGAGCATCCGGGTGGCGAAGGTCCCGTCGGCGGCGACCGCATGGTGATGCTCCAACGAATCGACCGGATCGTCGGAGGTGCAGAGAGCAACGACGTTGCTCCTCTCGATCAGGGAACGAGCAGAGAGCCCATTCCGAAGGACCGCCGAGCTCCGCTCCCACACCTCGCCGGCGGTCTTGGCGCCGAGCAGGACGTCGTCGATCTGGAAGTACCGGGCGAGCTCCAGGTGGCACCAGTGGTACAGCGGGTTGCGCAGCAGGTACGGCAAGATGCCCGCAAAGGCGTCGAACTTCTCCCGATCGGTCGCGCCTCCGGTACAGAAGCGCTCGGCGAGGCCGTTGGCGCGCATCTGGCGCCACTTGTAGTGGTCGCCGTTGAGCCATACCTGGCTGATGTTCTCCCAGCGGCGGTCGGCGGCGATCTCGGCCGGCGGCAGATGGGTGTGGTAGTCGATGATCGGCTGCTCGGCCGCGTAGCCGTGGTAGAGGCGGACCGCCTCGTCGCTTTGCAGCAGGAACCTTTCGTGAATCAGGCGGCTCATGGCGAGACCTCCCTCGCCCGAGACAGGGCCTCCCGGGTCTGCTGAGTGATGACTGACCATTGCTTCTCGGCGATCTGGCGCTTGCTGGCCAGCCAGGAACCGCCGACCGCAAACACCTGGGGCAGGGAGAGGTACTCCTTCATGTTGTCCACGGTAACGCCTCCCGTGGGACAGAAGCGTATGCCGAGGGATTCGTACGGTCCGGCGAGGGCCCGCAGCATCTTCGGCCCACCGGCCGCTTCGGCCGGGAAGAACTTCAGCAGGGTACAGCCGTGGCCGTAGGCCGACTCGATCTCGGAAGGCGTGAGCACTCCGGGGATGAACGGCACGCCGCGCTGCTCGAAGAGGCGCACGGTCTCCGGGTTGAAGCCCGGGGCCACACCGAACGAGACGCCGAGATCCAGGCACCGCTGTGCCTGCTCGCGCGTGACCACGGTGCCGGCACCGACGAGCATCTCCGGGAACCTGCGGATGATGCGTCCCAGCGCTGCCGCCGCCGCGGCGGTCCGCAAGGTCACCTCGATCAGATCGAGCCCGCCCGCGAGCAGCGCTTCGGCCAGGGGCTCGGCGTCGTTCTCGTCCTCGATCACGATCACGGGGATCACCGGGTGCCGCGTCAGTCTCGCGGTCGTCTCGGGCCGCCCCCTGACCGGGCTCATCGAGCTCATCGGGATCACCGGTCCACCCTGGCACCGCCGCCCCGGACGACCTTCTCGACCTCGCTCAGGGATGCCATGGTGGTGTCTCCCGGGGTCGTCATCGCCAGGGCGCCGTGGGCCGCACCGTACTCCACCGCCAGCGCCGCATCACCGAGCTCCATGAGGCCATAGATGAAGCCGGAGGCGAAGCTGTCGCCACCGCCCACGCGGTCGAGGATCTCCAGGTCCGACCGATCGGTGGCAGCGTGGAACTCGCCGTCACACCAGCAGATGGCGCCCCAGTCGTTGAGGGTGGCGGTCTTGACGCGCGCGTAGGGTGGCAGCCACGGCCTTGAGGTTCGGGTAGGTCGCCACCGCGGTCCTGATCATGCTCTCGAACCCGCTCACCTCCAGGGCGAGCAGGTTCTCGTCCACTCCCTCCACCTCGAGCCCCAGGCACGCCGTGAAGTCCTCCTCGTTGCCGAGGATCACGTCGAGCGACGGAGCGATGGCGCGATTCACTGCGCGGCATCGATCGAGGCCGCCGTAGGCGCTCCAGAGGGAAGCTCGATAGTTGAGGTCGTAGGAGACGACGGTGCCGTGCTTCTTGGCGATCCGTGCCGCCTCGATGACCACCTCGCCGGTGGTTTCCGAGAGCGCCGCGAAGATGCCCCCGGTGTGGAACCAGCGGACGCCGAGCTTCCCGAACACATGCTCCCAGTCGATGTCGCCCACGCGCAGCTGGGAGGCGGCACTGTGCCCGCGGTCGGAGCAGCCGACGGCGCCGCGAATCCCGAAGCCTCGCTCGGTGAAGTTCAGCCCGTTGCGCACGGAGCGGCCGATGCCGTCGTACGGCACCCACCGGATCAGCGACGTATCCACACCGCCCTGGAGCATCAGGTCCTCCAGCAGGAGGCCCACCTCGTTGCGCACGACGGCGGTGACCACCGCCGCCCGCAGACCGAAGCAACGCCGCAGACCACGGGCCACGTTGTACTCGCCGCCGCCTTCCCACACCCGGAACTGACGGGTGGTGCGAATCCTGCCCTCGCCCGGATCGAGGCGCAGCATGACCTCTCCCAGGGACAGGATGTCGAACGCACAGGCTTCTTTAGGCCTGAGCTCAAGGCTGGACAAGCTCGCCTCCCTCCATCACTCGAGCCGCCGGGTCGAATCCCGGATGATCAGGTCCGGATCCAGGAAGACACCCATCCGGGCGTCGTTGGGTCGATCTTCGATGGATGCGATGAGCTTGTTGGCCGCCAGTCGCGCCATCGCTCGCACCGGCCGCCGGATCGTGGTGAGCGCCGGCCTGATCCTCGTTGCCAGCGCACTGTCGTCGAATCCCGCCACCGACAAGTCCCGTGGCACGGCGAGGCCCATCTCCGTCGCGGTCTGGATCACTCCCGCAGCCATGTCGTCGTTGCTGGCGAAGATGGCCGTCGGCGGCTCGGGATTCGCCAGCAGCGTCCGGGCGCACTCGATCCCCGATTCGAACGAATACGCCCCCCGTGCGATCATCTCCTCGCGGACCGCGCATCCGAGCCTCTCCAGCGCGTCACTGAAGCCCTCGAGCCGCTCGCGCGTCGATCTTCTGCCTGCCGGCCCGGTGATGTAACCGATCCTCCGGTGCCCGAGCTCGACCAGGTATTCGGCCATCGAGGCCACCGCTGACCGCTCGTTGGAGACCACGACACGATCCGAGGTGTCGAGCGCGACGGAAGCCAACCGCACATATGGGACCTTCTCCTGGGCGAGCGCGCCGAACAGGTCGTGGTCCTCGGAGAGCGGAGGCAGCACGATCACGCCGTCCAGCTTCGATCGCTTGACGGAGCCGACCACCTCGCTGGACAGCGTGTCGGTCTCGCCGCAGGGATGGATGACGAGCTCATACCCGAGCTCACGGCACACGTTCAACACACCACGCTGTGCCTCGTCGATGAAGAGAGCGTCCGGATTGTCGTAGATCAAACCGAGCAGGTAGGAGCGCCCGCCGGCGAGGCCGCGAGCCTGCGCATTCGGCCGGTAGCTCAGCTCATCGATGACCCGCTGGACCTTCTCGCGGGTCGCCTCGCCCACCTTCGACGAGCGGTTGATCACCCGGGAGACGGTGCGGTTCGAGACGCCCGACAGTTGGGCGATGTCGCTGATCGTCGATGGCTGCTTGTTCTCGCCGCTCATTGCGTCCACATCAGAGGTTCCAGCGCACCCCCAGGAAGTACTGGCGGCCCGAGTAGTTGATCTCGCGGACCAGGTCCATCGTCCCGTCGCCGGTCGTGTACAGCCGCTCCGCCTCGTCCGTGAGATTGATGCCTTCCAGGGTCACCGAGAAGTGCTTGTGGACGTGCACGAAGGCGCTCATGTCCCAACGGATCGGGCCGGTCGTGGCCTCGGAGACGTTGCCGTTCTGCTCCGAGGTTGTTGGTGACGTAGTCGTCCCGGTTGTTCACCGACACGCGCGAGCCCCACCGCGGCGTGTCGTAGAAGAGGGTGGCGTTCCAGGAGTGGTTGGACATCCCTGCCAGCGGCACAGTGACGTTCCGGCCACTGCGGACCACCGTGGTCTCGGCGTCTACGTAGGAGTAGTTGCCGTTGAAACCGAAGTTGCCCCAGAAGCCGGGCAAGCCCGTGAAGCTCTGCTGATACGCGATCTCGAAACCCTCCAGCTTCGTACCCTCGGAGTTGGCGGCGGTGCTGTAGGTCCAGATCAGGCTCGGATCGAGCAGCTGCGGCTGCGTCGGGAACACGGCGGCCACGGCGGCACGGTCCTCCGGACGGAGGGGCTCCTGGGTCGTCGGGAAGGAGATGAAGCTGTCGATGTCCTTGTAGAAGAGAGCCACTCCCAGCACGGCCTTGTCGGTGAAGTACCACTCCGCACCGAGGTCGACGTTGTCCGACACCAGGGGCTCCAGCTGGGAGTTGCCGCCGGTCACCGTCAGGTTCGTGTTCCCATAGGCCTTGACCGGCGCCAGGGCCGAGAGGGACGGGCGGGTCATCGTGCGGCTCACACCGGCGCGCAGCACGAGCTCCGGCCGGAGGTCGAAAGCGACGCTCAGCGATGGCAGCAGATGGCCGTAGTCGTTCGTCTCGGTGTTGCTGAGCGTGCTCGACAGCCAACCCAAGCCCGTGGTCTTGGTGTCCACGAAGCGAGCGCCCAGGTTCAAGCGGAAGCCGCGATCTTTCAGCAGGGTCACCAGGTTGTATTCCCCGTAGGCGCCCGCCGTCTCCTCGGTGACGACCCAGGTCGCCCGACCCGGGCCGCGGAAAGGCTGGAAGCCCGATCCGAAGTTGAAGGCCTCCTTGGCACGAGCGAAGTCCAGTACCAGGAAGCGCAGGTCGGTTGCGCTGCCGAAACCACCGACGTCTTCGAACTCGAAGACCCTGCTGATGGAAGAGAGGGACACATTCGGAGGAGTCGCGTTCTGCTGGAAAATCTGGCTGTCCACCTCGCGGTCGTTGTAGATCGCGCCGAAGCGGAAACTATGCCCGGTGCGGAAAAACCAGTCGAAATCGAGCTTCGCGGTGTCGTTCGTGCGGTCGACGAGGTTCTTCTGCAGCAGGCCGTCGCCCTGAACCACGAAGTTGGCCGGGTTGGTGACGTCGATGTTGTAGTTGATCACGGCCACGTCGGGATTCCGCGTGAAGTCGTACGAGAAACCGATGTTGGGATCCGTGGTCTCGATGTTGACGCGGAAGAGGCGGTCCTCGTACTCGGACTTGGCACGGCCGACCATGCCGGAGAGGATCATGTTGTCGTTGATATCGTACTCGAAGTCTGCCGTCAGCTGATTGAAGGTGGTCTGGTCCTCGGTCTCGCGGCTCTCCGTCCGCAGCGACACGCCCCTGAAGGTACCGGCAACGGCAACCTGTCCGCTCCCACTCTCTTCCAGGGTGACGCTGGTCGGGGTGATGCTGTTGAAACCCCAGATGCCGAGACGACGGAACTGACCAAAGGAGTTGTAGCTGGTCGTCTTGGCCTCGAACTTCGAGTGCACCACATTCAAATCGATGTCCAGCCGGTCGGTCGGGCGGTACTGCAGCGAGCTCGCCAGGCCCTGGCGCTCCTGGTCGTGCCGGAAGCTGTCCTGGCGGGGCAGGCGCGGGTACCACGCCGATTGGAGCTGCTGGTTGCTCAGCGTCGTCTCGTTCCCCCTGAAGTTCGCGTCCGGCCTCTGCCAGCGGACGGTGCCAAAACCATCCTGCCAGGAGTTGCGCTCCATCCCCGCCGCGGAGATCATGAGGCCCAAGGTCTTCGCCTTGTTCGCCGCGGTGTAGGTTGCCGTGAACCGCGGATCCGACTCCCCCGACAGGTCGTTGTAGCCCGTCTGGACCAGAACCGACATGCGCGTATTGGGACTGTCCAGCCCGCCCGCGGTGTACATCTGGACCGCGCCTCCCACTCCGCCCTCTTCGACCGAAGCCACCATCGACTTGTTGATGTCGATGCGGGAGAAGAGCTCGGCGGGGAAGACGTTGAAGTCGAAGGCACGACCGCGGTTGATCCCCCCGGAGCTGTCGAGGCCACCGGTCGAGGATGGCACCTCCATGCCGTTGAGCGTGACCTGGGTGAAGTTCGCGCCCAGGCCGCGAATGTCAATATTGCGTCCTTCGCCACCCTCACGGACGATCGCCACCCCCGGCAGACGCTGGATCGCTTCCGCCAGGTTGAGGTCGGGCATCTTGCCGATGTCCTCGGTCACGATGCTGTCGCGGACGTTGACCGCGTCTCGCTTCAGAACCACCGACTCCTCCAGGGCGTGGCGATAGCCCGTGACATCGATGGTCTCCGTGATCACGACCGGTTCTTCCGCGGCGCTCTCTTCGCCTTCGGCTGCCCCGGGCTCTTTCTTCTCCTGCGGCGCATTCTCCTGGCCGGCGTCCTGCGCCAGAGCGGGCTGAAACCCGCCGAGGACCATGAGGAGGGCGACCAGGAGCGCGCCTCTTGACCAGCGTGAGCGATCGGTCGACGGACTGAGCATACTTTCCTCCTTTCGCTGAAAAATCCCTTCCCAGTGACTAGGTCATAGCGGCCGAATTTGCCGGTTCTTCCAAACCTCAGGAGCCTGATCTCGGAGAATTGCTTGCGCTGGCACTCAGTATGGACCAAGTCGGGTCAGTGAAGCAAGAGGAAGATGCCATCGCTGGCAATTCGGCGGCGCTCCACCCGCGCATGCCATACCAATAAGTACCACGACAATAATGACTTACCTGCATCAACTACCATCAGCCGTGCCTCTCGAGGCCGGACGGAGGAGCCCTCGATCATGGACTTTCGCTGCCACCGGTGGCCAAACTCGCCGGAGTTGGCTACAATACCCTCATGCCGAGAGGCCACACCATCTGCCGGGTGGGCGCCAGCGGGACCTTGCTCCTGCTGCTGGCGGGGTGCTGGCCTCTCTCAGCCCAGGATCCGACGCCCGGACGGGTGGACTGGACGATGGTCGAGACCATCGTCTCCCGCATCGAGGCGCCACGCATCCCGGCACGGACGTACCGCGTCGCCGACTTCGGTGCCGCCGGCGATTGTTCCGACAATAAGACTGCCGCCGATGCACGCCCCGCCATCCTCGCGGCGATCGCCAAGGCGACGGCCGAAGGTGGCGGGCGCGTCGTGCTGTCCCCGGGCGTCTGGCCGAGCCACGGCCCGATCCAGCTGCAGAGCCGCATCGAGCTCCACCTCGAGCCGGGAGCGCACCTGCTGTTCGCACCCGAACCGGAGCACTACCTGCCGGTGGTCGAGACCCGCTGGGAGGGTACGCGGGTGCTCGGCTACTCGCCGCTCGTCTACGCCCGGGACGTCGAGGACGTGGCCATCACGGGCCCCGGGACCATCGACGGCAACGCCCGGAGCGGGTTTCACGCCTGGCACCCCCTGGCGGAGCCCGACATGCAGCGCCTTCGCCGCATGGGCTTCACCGGCGTGCCGCTCGAGGAGCGCGTGTTCGGGGCCGGCACGCACCTGCGACCGCCGCTCGTGCAGCTCGTGCGGGCTCGCCGCGTTCGCCTGGAGGGCTTCACCGCCGTGAACTCGCCCTTCTGGGTCAACCACCTGGTCTACAGCGAGCACGTCACGGTGCGCGCGGTCAAGGTGGAGAGCCACTTCCCGAACAACGACGGGGTGGACGTGGATTCGAGCCGCTACGTGCTGGTCGAGGACTCGATCTTCCGCACCGGGGACGACGCGGTGGTGATCAAGTCCGGCCGCGATCTCGACGGTCGCACCGTCGGCAAGCCCAGCGAGTACGTAGTGGTGCGCCGCAACGACATGGGGGGCGAGGATGGCATCGCGTTGGGCAGCGAGATGTCGGGGGACATCCGCTACGTGTTCTTCACCGACAACGTGCTGCGCTCGGGATCGTCGGCCATCCGCTTCAAGGCGAACCTGGACCGCGGCGGCACGGTCGAGCACGTCGGGATCCGGCGCTTCGCGGTCGGTTCCTTCGAGCGTCTGTTCTGGTTCCAGCTCAACTACCCTGGCGAGCTGGGCGGCAACTTCCCTTCGACCTGGCGCGACATCGTCTTCGAGGACTTCCAGGTGGAGAACGTGGGCACGCTGTTCGAAGCCCACGCGCCCTCGCAAGCACCGCTTCGGGACGTGGTCCTACGCAACGTCGCCGTCGCCTCTGCGAAGAAGACCGTGATCCTCGAGAATGTCCAGGACCTCCGGTTCGACGGCGTGACGGTGGCGGGCCGTCCCGTGAGCGTCGCCGCCGGCGAGCCCGCCGAGGTCGAGAGAGGGACACCTCCATGAAGGTCCGTTACACGGCCGACCCCGTTCGTTTCGACCGCATGAGCACCGAGGAGATACGGGAGAGCTTCCTCGTCGACACGCTCTTCGCCGAGGACAGAATCTCCATGGTCTACAGCCATGCGGATCGCGCCATCGTGGGCTCCGCCGTCCCGGCGACGAGGATCCTCTCCCTGGAGTCGGCGCCGGAGCTGCGCGCCGAGACGTTCTGCGAGCGTCGCGAGCTCGGCGTCCTCAACATCGGCGGCCCCGGAACCGTCACGGTCGACGGCGTGGAGCACGCCCTGGGCGGACGCGACGGTCTCTACGTCGGCCGGGGCAGCAAGGCCATCACCTTCGCCAGCGACTCGGCCGAAAGGCCGGCCGGGTACTACCTGCTCAGCTTCCCCGCGCATGCCGCCCATCCCACGGTCCGCATCCGGCAGTCCGAGGCCGAGGCCGTGCGATTGGGCAGCAGCGAGGCCGCCAACCAGCGAACGATCTACAAGCTCATCCACCCCGGCGGCGCCCGCAGTTGCCAGCTCGTCATGGGGTTCACCGTGCTGGAGCCGGGCTCGGTGTGGAACACCATGCCGCCCCACACCCACGAGCGCCGCATGGAGGTCTACCTCTACTTCGACCTGCCCGCAGGCGCTCGCGTGTTCCACTTCATGGGCCGTCCCGAGGCGACCCGGCACCTGGTGGTCGCGGACGGCCAGGCCGTGATCTCTCCGAGCTGGTCGATCCACTGCGGCGTGGGCACGGGCGCCTACACCTTCTGCTGGGGCATGGGCGGCGAGAACCAGGCCTTCGACGACATGGATCATCTGACCCTCGACCAGCTGAGGTGAGGAAGCCGTGATCCTGGACCAGTTCAAGCTCGGCGGCAGGACCGCGATCGTCACGGGCACCTCGCGGGGCCTCGGCCAGAGCATCGCGGTGGGGCTCGCCGAAGCCGGCGCCGACGTGGCCCTCGTTCACCGCTCCCCTGGATCGGAGACCCAGGAGCGGATCGAGGCGCTCGGCCGCCGCTGCGTGACCATCCGGGCAGACCTCGCAGACAGGGGCTCCGTCGCCACGATCGTCGCCGAGACGGTCGAGAAGCTCGGCGGGATCGACATCCTGGTCAACAACGCCGGCATCATCCGCCGAGCGCCCCTCACCGAGCTCACCGAGAAGGACTGGGACGACGTGATGAACGTCAACGTCCGGACCCTCTTCTTCCTCAGCCAGGCGGTCGCCAAGGTCATGATCGAGCAGGGACGCGGCGGCAAGATCGTCAACGTCGCATCGCTGCTCAGCTTTCAGGGCGGCATCCGGGTGGCCTCGTACACGGCCTCGAAGAGTGCGGTCCTCGGGCTCACCCGCCTGCTCGCCAACGAGCTCGCACCCCACGGCATCAACGTCAATGCGATCGCTCCGGGGTACATGGCCACGGAAAACACCAGACCCCTCCGTGAGGATCCGGTTCGGAACCAAGCCATCCTGGAGAGGATTCCCGCGGGACGGTGGGGATCGCCGGAGGACCTGCAGGGCGCGGCCGTGTTCCTCGCGTCGGACGCATCGCAATACATGCACGGCTACGCCATCGCCGTGGACGGCGGTTGGCTGGCGCGGTGATGAGGGGTCCATTTCATGAGAGCGCCAATCGTTCTTTCCCTGCCTCTGCTTCTCGCAACGGCATCCGCGGCAGCAACGGCTTCCGAGTCGCGGGCCATCGCCCAGATCGAGGTCTCCAACCCCTCCGCCTTCGCCCGACCCGACACGCTCGTGCGCCTCTCGTTGGACGAGCTGGGGGTGACCGGCGGTCCGCTGCAGGTGTGGGAAGGAGATGCCGCGAGGCCCACCCAGCTCCTGGACGACGACGGTGACGGCAGCCCCGACGCTCTCGCCTTCCTGGCCGACCTCGGCGCCGCCGCGACGCACAGCTATCTCGTCGACCGTCGCGCGGCCGGGAGCGCGGTTCCGCCACGAGCCCACGCCGAGGTGTCGATCAAGGAGGGCGGCGCCTGGCAGGAGAAGAAATACGTGGGTGGCACGTTCCGGAGCGTCCGCCAGGTCACCATGCCGCCCCAGTCCAGCGATCACAACGAGTACCTCCGCTACGAAGGACCGGGCATCGAGAGCGACCTCGTCGGCTACCGCGTCTACCTGGACTGGCGCAACGGGTTCGACATCTTCGGCAAGAAGACGTCCGCGATGGTGCTGCCGAACGTGGGTCTGGACGGCTACGAGAGCTATCACCAGATGGCCGACTGGGGCGCGGACATCCTGAAGGTGGGCCAGAGCCTGGGAATGGGCGGCTTCGGCTACTGGGACGGCACCAAGGCCGTGCTGGTCTCCGACGTCGCGGAGCGCTCCACCTCCATCGGGTCCGACGGCCCGATCCACGCCTCCTTCGACCTCGACTACAAGGGCTGGAAGACCGGCGCCGCGACCGTCGACCTCCGCGCCACCCTGTCGATGCAGGCCGGGAGCCCCATGGTGGACGTGGCCCTGGTGACCTCCGCCCCGCTCGACAATCTCGCCGTCGGCCTGGTCACGCACCCGGAGGCGGAGGTGATGGTGGGCGACCTCGACGTCACCGGGGAAGCCTGGAGCTACCTGGCGACCTTCGGCCGGCAGACCCTGTTCGAAGGCGACCATCTCGGAATGGCGATCCTCTTCCGGAAGATGGACCTCGTCTCGCAGACCCGGGACGAGGGCAGCCAGGTCCTGGTGCTGCGACCGCGAGGCAAGGAGCTTTCCTATGCGTTCGGGGCCCTGTGGTCCGGCCGGAAGGGCGGCGTGCGGACCCGTGAGGAGCTGCAGGCGTTTCTGAAAGCCGAGGTCGAACGGCGCACCTTGTCCCCACGCATCCGCCTGAAGACGGAAGCGTCGCGCAGCGTCCGCGAGCTGAGCCCCATCCAGATCTCGACTCGCCTCGCCGAGTCGGAGATGAAGCGTCGCGGCGAGAGCCTCTCCCACGGTGGCTGGGACGCGCTGACGTCGCGGCCCAGCAGCTGGAACTACACCACCGGCCTCCTGATGCAGGCGATGGACGACCTCTCGGCGGCCGTCGGGGATCGCCGCTTCTCCGACTACGCCCGGCGCACGATCGACAGCTACCTGACCAAAGACGGCACGATCCTCACCTACGACGCCGGGGAGTTCAACATCGACCACATCAACTCGGGCAAGATGCTGCAACGCTCTGCGGCACCGGCATCCCGACCCCAGGTATCGGGCGGCCATCGGTGCGCTGGCGGCACAGCTCGCGAAGCATCCCCGGACGTCGGAAGGGGCCTTCTGGCACAAGCAGCGCTATCCCCATCAGCTGTGGCTCGACGGCGTCTACATGGGAATGCCGTTCCTCGCCGGCGTCGGCGTCGCGGAGGGCGACGACCACAAGGTCGAAGAGGCGGTGCGGGAGTTCACCATCGCGCGATCCCATCTGCGCGACGCGCGCTCGGGCCTCTACTACCACGCCTGGGACGAGGCCAAGAAACAGAACTGGGCGGACCCGGAGACCGGCCGGTCGCGCTTCTTCTGGGGGCGAGGGCTCGGCTGGTACGCCATGGCGCTGGTCGACATCCTCGACGTGATTCCGCCCGAGAAGACCGAGCTGCGCGCGCCGCTCCTCGAGATCATTCCGGAGCTGGCAGAGAGCCTGGTTCGGCACCAGGACGCGACGGGCGTCTGGTTCCAGATCCTGGACATGCCCAAGGAACCCGGGAACTACCGGGAGGCCTCGGCTTCGGCGATGTTCACCTACTTCCTGGCCAAGGCCATCAACAAGGGCTATCTACCCGCATCGTTCGAGCCAGCCGCGCGGAAGGCCTATGCGGGTCTGGTCGACGAGTTCGTCTCCATCCATGCCGACGGGTCGTTCCACTTGACCAATGTCGTCGAGGTGGGCGGCCTGGGCTACGGCCGGGACGGCAGCTACCGCTACTACATGAGCGAGCGCGTGGTCGAGAACGACCCCAAGGGCCTTGGCCCAGCGATCATGGCGGGCCTCCAAGCAGCCGAGCTCTCGAAGCAGGAACCGGCCCCCTGACACGCCCCCTATCTCAACGATCTCTTACGAGGATTTGTCGATGGCCTTCGAAGGATTCGACCTCACAGGACGCGCCGCGATCGTCCTCGGCGGCACCTCCGGCATCGGACGTGCCCTGGTCGACGGTTTGGTGGAAGCAGGAGCCGACGTCGCCGCCAGCTCACGACGGCAGGCGGAAGTCGACGCCACAGCCCTGGCGATCGAGCGCCACGGCAAGAGGACCTTGCGCATCGCCACCGACGTCACCGACCGCGCCTCCCTGGAAGCACTCCGCGAGGCCGCGGTCGAGGCCTTCGGCAAGATCGACATCCTGATCAACTGCGCCGGACGGACGCAGCGCCGCCCGACGCTCGAGGTCGACGACGCCGAGTGGCAGGGGATCCTCGACACCAACCTGACCGGCACGCTTCGCGCCTGCCAGGTCTTCGGCGCCCACATGCTCGAGCGCGGCTACGGCCGTATCGTCAACATCGCGTCGTTGGCATCTTTCGTCGGCCTGTACGAGGTCGCCGCGTACGCCGCCAGCAAGGCTGGCGTGGCGGCGCTGACCAAGGCGCTCGCCGTCGAGTGGGGATCCAGAGGCGTGCTGGTCAACGCCATCGCGCCGGGAGTCTTCCGCACGCCGCTCAACCAGGACCTGCTCGACGGCACCGAACGCGGCCACGAGTTCAAGCTCCGCACCCCCCTCGCACGCTTCGGGCGGGTCGAGGAGCTCGCCGGAGCTGCCGTGTTCCTCGCTTCGGAAGCCGCCAGCTTCGTCAACGGCGAGGTGCTCGTCGTCGACGGCGGCTTCCTCGCCAGCGGAGTGAATCAGTAGGGAGCGCGGCCTCAAGGAGCTCCGACGCCATGACTCAGACCGTCTCCATCGCCACCAAGGTCGTTTCGAAGATCCGTGGTCTTCGCTGGTACATCTGCGCGCTTCTCTTTTTCGTCACGTTCATCAACTACGTCGATCGCGTTTCGCTCGGCGCGATGGCGCCGTTGCTCAAGGACGCCATCGGCTGGGACGACGCCGAGTTCGGGTGGATCAACTTCGCGTTCCAGCTCTCGTACGCCGCCATGTTCCCGTTCGCGGGACGCCTCCTCGACCGCGTCGGCGTGCGCAACGGTCTCGCGATCGGCGTGCTCGTGTGGAGCCTCGCGGCGATGGCTCATTCCTTCGCGACGACCGTCCTCGGGTTCGCGCTCGCGCGATTCCTCTTGGGCTTGGGCGAGGCGACGAACTTTCCCGCTTGCGTCAAGGCGGTCGCCGAATGGTTCCCGAAGCGCCAGCGCTCGCTCGCCACCGGCATCTTCAACACCGGCACGAACTTCGGCGCCATGTTGCAGGGAGCGATGATGTGGCTCGCCGTGTCGTGGGGCTGGCAAGCCGCGTTCGTCGCGATCGGCGCGCTCGGCTTCGTGTGGCTCGCGGTGTGGATGAAGGCGTACCGGTCACCCGAGGAGCATCCGCGCCTGTCGACCGAAGAGGCGGAGCTCATCCGTAGCGACCAGGAGCCGCCCGCGAAGGCGCTCAACGTTCCCTGGCAGTCGCTGCTCCGCTACCGCGAGGCGTGGGCGTTCTGCATCGGCAAGATGTTCACCGATCCGGTGTGGTGGTTCTACCTCACGTGGTTGCCGTCGTACCTGCAGCGCGAGCGCGGCGTGACGCTCGCCTCGGCCGCCGGGGCGCTGCTCGTCATCTACCTCGCCGCCGACCTCGGAAGCGTCTTCGGCGGCTGGCTGCCGGGGTTCTTCATCCGCCGCGGCTGGTCCGGGACGCGGGCCCGCCTCGCGACCATGGCGCTCTTCGCGGCGGGGCTCCCGATCTCGGCGCTCGGCGTGATGGCGGAAGATCTGTGGACGGCCGTGGCCTTCATCAGCATCGCCACCGCCTGTCATCAGGCGTGGTCCGCCAACATGTTCACCGTGGCGTCCGACGCCTTCCCGAACCGCGCCGTCGGCTCGGTCGTCGGGTTCGGCGGCATGTGCGGCGGCATCGGCGGCATGCTCATGCTGCTCGTCGCGGGCGGAATGTTGCAGTGGCTCGGGAGCTTCAAGCCGCTCTTCATTTTCGCGGGTGTCATGCATCCCCTCGCCTGGATCGCGATTCGCGCGCTGGTGGGAAAGAACATCACGCAGATCGACCTCGACAAGGGCCTCCGGACAGCGCAAAGCCCCGCGCTTTTCGCGATGGGGCTGGGGCTCATGGCCGTGGGCGCCGCGCTCGCCGCGCTCGTTTTCGCGAACTGGAGCTACATCCTGTCGGTGACGAAAAGCTCCGTCGCCGCTGCCGCCGGTGGCGCTGCCGCCGCGAGCTTGCTCGCCCTGATGGGCCTCGCGCTGGTCTACGCGAGCCGCGAAGTTCGGCTCGGTGCCGCCCGTTCGGCGGCGTGATCGCCCGCGCCGGCAGCGGGGGGCCCCTCACTCCCCCGGCCCCTCTCTCCCGGAAGGGTGGGCCCGGCTACGAATGCACGGGCTCTCTCTGCAGCTCCTGGCGCCGCGCTTCCGCCTCCTCCCGGAACTTGCGCTCCGCCTCGAAGACCTCGGGTACCTTCGCCTGCAAATCGCCGAAGTCCTCCGCCTCGAACACCGGACGGATCTCCACCTCGGTGTCCTCGAAGGGGCTGCGCTTGAGCCATTCGACCGCCTCATCCAGCGACTTCACCTGCCACAGCCAGAAGCCGGCGATCAGCTCCTTCGTCTCGCTGAACGGGCCGTCGATCACCGTCTTCTGTCCGCCGGAGAACCTGACGCGCTTCCCCTTCGAGCTCGCCTGCAGCCCCTCGCCCGCGAGCATGATGCCGGCCTTCACCAGCTCTTCGTTGAACTTCCCCATCGCGGTCAGGAGCTCCTCGCTCGGCAGGACGCCCGCCTCGGAATCCTTGTCGGCCTTCACCAGAACCATCACTCGCATCTCGTATCTCCTTCTGCTTTATCGGGTTCGGAGCCGGGCTGCCGGACCGTCCCGGCCGGCTCTGAACCCTGGCTCTACCATGACGTCGATCGAGACCTCGCAAGATCGACACTCCAGAGCCGAAAGGCAGCAAGAAGCACGCCCGCGACGAAATATATTTGCCTTAGGAAGCAAGTAGGGTCATAGAGGCTTCTTCTCCGGAGGACTTCCATGCTGCGAGCCCTGCTCCGTTTCGCCATCGCGGTCTGTGCCGCCGCCGCGCTGAGCTTCCCCGCCGAGGCACAGGATCCGCCGACTTTCGGCGAGGAGATGGACGTGCGGGTCGTCAACGTCGAGGTGGTGGTGACGGACCGCGACGGCAACCGCGTTGCCGGCCTGAAACCGGCGGACTTTCGCCTGCGCGTCGACGGCAAGGAAGTGCCGATCGAATACTTCAGCGAGGTTCGCGAGGGCCAGTCTGTCGCCGAGGCCGCCTCAACCGAGGAGACCGCGGCGGCGGCCGGCGAACCCGGCCCGGCGCCGGAAGGGAGGGTCGGCACCTACTACCTCGTGTTCGTCGACGACTACTTCTCGATCGCTCACCACCGCAATGCGGTGCTCAAGGCCCTGAAGGCTGACGCCGCGCGCCTCGGCCCGGAGGACCGTATGGCGCTCGTCGCCTATGACGGCGGACGGCTGGCGATGCTCGCCGACTGGTCGGCACCCGGCGCCAGCCTCGAGCGGGCGTTCGATCAGGCGATGGCGAGGAAAACCCACGGCTTCGAGCGGGCGAAGGAGCGCCGCAGCCTGCAGGGCGAGCAGCAGTTCGCCACCACGACGACGGCCGACGGCACGCTCCTGGACCATGCCGTCCTCGACGTCGGGTTGAGCCTGCGGGAGCAGGCCTATGCCGATACCCTGGTCCGCCAGATTCGGGCGACCGTCGGAGCGGCGACGGCCGCCATGCGCGGCGTTGCCGCGCCGCAGGGGCGCAAGGTGATGCTGTTGCTGTCGGGGGGATGGCCCTTTTCGGTCCAGAGCGCCATCCGCGGCGTCCCCTCGCGCGAGACGCCGGGCGGCGAAGAGATCTTCAACCGCCTCACGGGCACGGCCAACCGGCTCGGCTACACCATCTATCCCGTGGACGTGCCCGGCATGCAGACGACGGCGGCGGACGCCGAAGCCGTGGCCGTCGATTCTGGATTCGGCAGCGTCATCGAGCAGGAAGTCGAAGGCTCCCTGTCCTTCATCGCCCGGGAGACCGGCGGCAGGGTGATCCTCAACAACAACCGCAAGCTGGCGCTGCCGCGCGTCGCCGCCGACACCCGCTCGTACTACTCGCTGGGATTCTCGCCGGACTGGCAACGCGACGAGGAGCTCCACGGCCTCAAGGTCGAGGTCGCGCGGTCCGGCCTGCAGCTCCGGCACCGCACCGGCTTCCGCGATCTCTCGCGCCGCGCCGAGGTCGCCATGAAGGTGGAGAGCGCTCTCCTGTTCGGCAAACATCCGGGTGCCGTACCGATGCCCATTCGCCTCGGCAAGCTGACGCGCACCAAGCATGGGAGCGTGCTGATTCCCGTGATCCTGGGCCTGCCGGCCGACGTGCTGACGGCGCAGCCGGCGGGCGGCGGCTACACCGCCCAGGTGGAGCTGCACTTCGCCGCTTCGGATGCCAACGGCAACAGCTCAGACTTCCCCGTCCAGCCGGTCAGCCTCGCGTCCGCGGCGGCCCCGGAGCCCGGCAAGTTCATCCGCTACGACACCACGATCCTGCTGCGCGGCAGAGCCAACCATCTGGTGGTGACCGCATACGATCGGCTGAGCGGCATCGTCGCGACCGCGGAGGCGGAGATCGCGGAACGGTGAGCTGGCTCAGAGTGAGGCAAGCATGTCGGTGTCGCCGCGCCGCCGCCCTCTTTGACAACTCAGCGAGCATCTGCTAAAAGAACAGCAACAGAAGGAGCACAGCATGATGCCGAAGCAGAACACGCTCGCCGACCTCATGGTGAAGCTGTCGGTCGACCCGGCGCTGCGCCGCCGCTTCCAGGAGAACCCATCTGAGGTCATGGGGGAGGCAGGTCTTTCTGACGAGGAGCTGGAGCTCGTCGCGGGCGGCAATCCCGATCAGATCCGCGACTACCTCGGCGGCGACGCTCCGGCGCCCTGCTTCATACTGTTCGGCAGCGAAATGTAATCTAGCTGGAACAGACCCGTGCGGGACCAGGTGTGAAGCAGGGCTCGCTCGTCGTCGTCGGCACCGGGTTCCTCGTCGCCGGGCAAGTCACGCCCGAGGCCCTCGCCTCCATGCGAGCGGCCGATCAGTTCTTCTTTCTGGTGGCCGAGCCGGCGACCCGGCTTTGGCTGGAGAGCCCAACATCCCTCGGCCGAGTCCCTCCACGACGTCTTCCGGGAAGGCCGTCCCAGACAAGCTGCTTACGATGAGATCGTGGAGCGTCTGCTCGCATCGGTGCGGCGAGGGCAGGAGGTTTGTGCGGCCTTCTACGGACACCCGGGCGTCTTCGTGTACTCGTCCCACGAGGCGATACGGCGGGCGCGCGCCGAAGGGTTCGCGGCGCGCATGCTCCCGGGCATCTCTGCGCGGCCTTCTACGGCCATCCGGCCATCTTCGTGCCGCCCGGGTTGGAGAGTTTGCGCCGGGTCCATCAGGAGGGATTCCCCGCCCGCATGCTGCCCGCGGTCTCCTTCGAAGATTGTCTCTTCGCGGATCGTCCTCCCTGAAGTTGACGACGCCGATGGCGCCAACCTGCAGCAGGATCAGACTGGCCGTGGGGTCGAACAGGCGCGGGCGGAGGAGGAAGTCGGTGGCCTCGTACATGGCCCGGCCCGCTACTCCAGGATCGACCCCGACGAACCGCCCCAGCAAGCCCCAATCCGGTAGAATTCCTCCCGAAATGGCAACATCGCCTGGCAGGAGGCGCTCGGCGATTTCTTCGACTGATTCCGAAGCGTTCGGGGGAGTTGGATTCCTATGGATCCCATTCAACGGCTACTGAAGTCAAGAGGGAATCTCGAGCAAAGCTTGCTCGTCTTGGAAGAGCTGGAGCAGCAACTGCTGAGCTCCAGTGCCACCGCGGACGTCTCGATCCTGGAGACGGCCCATCAGGTTCGGGCCAAGCTGCAGGACATCGGCCGCAGCCTGGATACCCTCATTCTTGCCGGTGCGCCGGCTTCCGAGCGGCCAGAGCTTCGCGAGCTTTTTGAGACCCTTGCCGAAAAGGTTCAACGCGCCGTGGAGCGCGTCAATCGGTTGCGGCTCCAAGCTCAGAGCGGCAGGGGGACTGTCTAAGGATTGCTCGGGCGCCCGTGGGGGATGCGGGATCTCCTCACCGCAAGCTTCGCCAGCATCCCCCGCGAGGCCGAGACAATCGTTCCCAATCCGGGTAGAATTCTTCCCGAAATGGGAATGATGGAGACTTGGAGCAAGGGCGGGGGGCTGGCCGACGTGCTATTCACTCCGGTGCAGCAGACGGTGTTGGGGTTGCTGTTCGGTCAGCCCCAGCGACGGTTCCAGAGTGCGGAGCTTATCCGGTTGGCCGGCAGCGGCACCCGCGCGGTGTATCGGCAGCTCCAGCGCCTCAAGGCGACCAGGCTCGTCCTTGTCACCCGCGAGGGGAACAAGAAGTACTACCAAGCCAATCAGAGCTCGCCGATCTACCCGGAGCTTCATGGCCTGGTCGTCAAGACCATGAGCGTCGTCGAGCTGCCGCCTTCGTCTTCGGCTCCGTCGCCAAGGGTGGCGACCACGCCGGCAGCGATCTCGATCTCCTCGTCGTCAGAGACGACCTCGCGTATACAGATGTCTACACCGCCCTCCAGAGCGCCGAGATCCGTCTCGCGCGGCCGGTCAACCCGACCGTCATGACCCGGGCCGAATGGCGGCAGAAGCGCGCCCGGCGCGACTCCTTCGCCGCGCGTGTAGCCGCACAGCCCAAGCTGTTCGTGATCGGGAGCGAGGATGCCCTTGGCTGAGCTCGAACGGCTGGCCGACCTCAACTATCTCGAGCGCGAGCCGCCCGCGCGCGCTGAGCTCATAGGGTTGATCCGTTCCGCCGCCACGCGCGCACTCGGGGCGGCCAACTCTCTGAGTCGGCCCTGTAGGGGCCGCATTTGAACAGCCAGGGGCGGGAAGCCCCGGGCAGGCGATGGAGATCCCCTAAAGCCCTGTAAGGCCGACATTTGGGCGGGGAGTCGCATGGCACCCATACCGTTCGATCTCGGATGGTTCTGCCCTCCGACGCCCCTCGCCTCTCCGGCCTCTCTCTCCACGAGGGAGAGGAGGGAGAAAGCAAGACTGCGCCTTTTCTTCCCCTCTCTCCCTCGGGGAGACCACTACCGTGCAGGCCAGGAGCTTGACTGGACGGGCAAGGAGCTGGCCCGCGCAGAAAAGGACCTCGCCTGAGCAGGCCAGGAGTGTGCCCGCACAGGCGAGGAGCTCGCCCGGTCAGGCGAAGGCTCGCCCCGACGGGCGAAGAGCTTGCCCGGTCAGGCGAAGAGCTTGCCCCGACGGGCGAAGAGCTGGGCTGGACGGGCAAAATTCACGGCGCCAGCGGCCGCGAGAGCACGCAGGAGTTGATGCCGCCGATGCCCATGGAGAGCTTGGCCGCGACGCCGCGCGAGGCCGTGCAGGGCTCGTCGGACATGGAAGCCCTGCGCCGTCATGCTCCAGGTCGCCCAGGATCCACAGCACCGCGCCGACCGTGAGAAGCTGAACGCGCCATGCTGGGCGAAACCGCGAGCCCGCAGGGCGGCATACTCCCAGCCCAGGTCGTCAGACCTGGGAACGTGCGACCCCAAATTCGTCCTCCCCAGCCCCGCCAGGGGCGACAGGATGCCGGTCTCCACGCCCGGATCTCAGGTACAATCAGCGGGTTAGAGGAGCCGAGAGCCTCGGAGAAAGGCATGAGCCGCGCAACCGTCGACGACATTCTCGATCGGATCAGGCAACTTCCCGAAGAAGATCGCCTTCTGCTCGATGAGCTGCTCGCCCGGCAGGAAGAAGAGAACTGTCGTGAGGAAGCCGCCAAGGCGAGGAAGACAGCTCAGGACCGGGGCATCGACCAGGGGGCCATCGATCGCGCCGTCCATGCCGTACGCCATGGCGAATGAAGGTCTTCTTCGACACCAACGTCTATGTGGCGGAGGCCCTTCTCGGTGACGCCGCAGCACGCATGGCTCGCGGCAACCTCTCAGGCCTCTTGGCGCATCTTCATCAACCTCACGTGCTCGAGGAGATCGAGCGCGTCATGGTCGAGCGCCTCGGCTTCTCCCGCCGGTTCGCCCTCCTCACGCGACGGCGTGCCAGGCGCCGCGCGACCCTCGTGATGAGCCCGCGCGCTCCCGTCACCGGGTGCCGGACGATCCCGATGACAGTCCCATTCTTCAAGCGGCTCTGGCGGCAGGTGCGGATTACCTCGTCACCAACGACGCCGATCTCCTGTCGCTCTCTCCCTAAGAGGGACTGCGGATTCTCTCTATGAGCGACTATTACCGTCTGCTCCAAGATCGCCAGCTCTTGGCCTGACTGTCCGCCGACTTCGCCAGCATCTCCCGCGAGGCCGAGACAATCGTTCCCAATTCGGGTAGGATTCTTCCCGAAATGGGAATGATGGAGACCTGGAGCAAGGGCGGGGGGCTGGCCGACGCGCTGTTCACTCCGGTGCAGCAGACGGTGCTGGGGTTGCTGTTCGGTCAGCCCCGGCGGCGGTTCCAGAGCGCGGAGCTCATCCGATTGGCCGGCAGCGGCACCGGCGCGGTGCATCGGCAGCTCCAGCGCCTCGCGGCGACCGGGCTCGTCCTCGTGACCCGCGAGGGGAACCAGAAGTACTACCAAGCCAAGCAGGACTCGCCGATCTACCCAGAGCTTCATGGCCTGGTCGTCAAGACCATGGGCGTCGTCGAGCCCCTGCGTGTCGCGCTGGAGCCTCTCTCCGGCCGCATCCTCGCCGCCTTCGTCTTTGGCTCCGTGGCCAAGGGCGGCGACCACGCCGGCAGCGATCTCGATCTCCTCGTCGTCAGCGACGACCTCGCGTATACAGATGTCTACACCGCCCTCCAGAGCGCCGAGGTCCGTCTCGCGCGGCCGGTCAACCCGACCGTCATGACCCGGGCCGAATGGCGGCAGAAGCGCGCCCGGCGCGACTCCTTCGCCGCGCGTGTAGCCGCACAGCCCAAGCTCTTCGTGATTGGGAGCGAGGATGCCCTTGGCTGAGCTTGAACGGCTAGCCGACCTCGGCTACCTCAAGCGCGAGCCGCCAGCATGGGCTGAGCTCGAAGGGTTGATCCGTTCCGGAGCCACGCGGCTTGCCGATGCACAGAATGAAGACATCTCGGCCGAGGGCCGCTTCGACCTCGCCTACAACGCTTCACACGCTCTCGCTCTCGCCGCTCTGCGCTCGAAGGGCTACCGGGCCGACAAGCGCTACTTCGTCTTTCAAGCTCTGCCTCATACCCTTGGTATAACGGCGGCTACCTGGCGGCTGCTCGTGAAATGCCACGAGCTGCGCAATCGAGCCGAGTACGAAGGTCTGAGTGAAGTCGACGAGGTATTGCTCAAGGGTCTTATCGAGGCGACGCTTGGCCTGCTCGAGGCGGTCCGCGCGCTGCCCCTTCCCCCCGAGCCGTAGAAACCCCGACACCGATCTACTCCCGGTGGCCGAACCCTAGAACGGTACAGAGATCGACTGGCACCCGTTCTCGCCCTGAATCGTCTGGCATCTCGGTTCTGCACCTCGCCTGAAGACCTCCGGCCCTGAAGGGGCCGTATTTGAACAGCCCGGGGCGGAAGCCCCGGGTAGGCGATGGAGTTCCCCAAAGCCCCGTAGGGCCGACACTTAGGCGGAGAATCGCATGGCACCTCGTTCGGCACCTCGTTCGCCCAGAGTAGTGCCCGGGGCGGTTGCTCGCCGATGCGCCCCTCTCGCGCCTCACGGCTGCTAGAAATGATCTTCGTCCTTAGGCTTATAGTCCGCTGGCCCGATTGACTGGCTCAGAAGTTCCTCAACAAGCTTGCCGAAGAAGCCCGGTCGGCCGTCACCAGAGCCACCGACCACAAGCAGCCGGTCGAGGAATCGGTTACCTTCCTCGCAGCTTGTCTCGGGCAGCAAAGTACAGGTGTGGCAGGCGGCCAGATTCAACGAGTCGGATCCTTGGCCGTCGCTCTCGCGGCACAGTGGATCGGAGGCGCACCACAGCGCCTCGCTCAAGGCATTTTTCAAGATGGCCTCGAAGTGGCCAGGCTTGCCTTGGTGGACGAGCCCTCCCAGTGTCCCTTCGGAGTCGCCGGCTGCTGTGTACACTAACAAGCCACACATCCAGCCATCGCGACCAAGTCTGGTCGCCGGCTCAGCGTCCTCATAGGCGTCGGATGGGATGCGGCAATACAGCCGTTCCCGAAGCGAAGAGGCACCATAACCGCATTCGAAGCTCAGCCGCCGGATGAGAAGGTGCGACAGAGAGTGGAGCAGGAGGAGTTCCGGCGTCACCTGCCGCTCCAGACCGCGTGACCGCTCGGCGGAGTGGCGCTGGATGCGCGCTGCCGCCTCCATTGCCTCCTGATTTCGCCAGCGACCAAGGACATCTCGCCGCAACGTCAAAAAGATACCCTCCCCGAAGACCCGGTAGGCCGGAAGCCACGGCAGGAGTCGTCGACTCAGGTGAGACCACTGCACTTCGTCGGGAGGGCGAGAAGATGGGTTGATTCGTGAGAAGCCGATTAAGGCCTGGGTCTCAGCAAGCCTCTCCACAAGAACTAGCCGGTCGAAGTACGAAGCTATTAGGGGATCGTAGTGATCGAGTGATCGCTGGCTCACCACCAGGTTTCCATCAAGATCGGGAGTCAACGAGTGCAGAGCCTGATACTCGTCGTAGCGATAGTCGGCTTCGGAGAGTTTCGTCTCGTTTTGGCCCGCCGATCGCTGGCTGCGCGCGATCACCATCGCGAGGTCTCCAGGGTTGACCCGGTGTTCTCTCGCGACGGCCTTGATCACCTCTGGATGGATCTCGGACTCCAAACGATCAAGATCGAGCGCCCTTCGGACCCTCTGGTTCTCAAGGAGGCCGTAAAGGCGCGCCGAGTAGGGGGGATCAGGATTGAGCTGATCCGCCGGGGAAAGTACAGGCTGGTGGCACCTCGCTGCAGCATTCGAGGATGCTGACGCTGACTACAGGTCTCCACGCTGTCGCCGAGCCAAGGTCGTTTGCCGGCGCACCTCAAGTCAGCTAGACCTTTTGGGCCACCGGCACCGACCAATGTTCGCGACTTTCCACAGCCCGCACAACGAACCAGGACACCTCGCAAACCGCCATGACCTGCCGACTCCAGAAAGAGCATTGGCGCCTCGCAGGCCGTTCCCAAGGTAAATCCCCTTCTGCGCTCACCGTGTGCCCATTCGGTCCATGGAAAATCGTCAACGTGTCCCTCGTCACAGCCCACCAGGAAACGTACGGGCAGCATGCGGGGACGGCGCTTCTCCGATAAGGTGCCACAGGCTGGCCGGTCGCCCCGTCGAGTGGGCTGATTGTTCGAACACCTGGGTGGCAACAGGTCGTTGGCCTTGGCCTTTGCCAGTTGGCGGCAGCGTGGACAGAAGTGCCACAGGGGAAAGCGTACGAAGGGCAGGAATTTCTGCTCCTGCTGTGTCCACGGCGGTGGCTGCCGGAAGTAAGCTACACCGAGGCGCCGCTGGAGACGGTCATCAAGGAGGCGACACTCGGGCTCCTCGGGCCATGCATCCAGACCAGCCGCCATCAACGATTCTCCCGGAAAATCAACGAGTGAGCCCACTCCGAACAGCGAGATCGTCTGCCCACGGCGGATGGATCGTCTCGCCATTGTCAGAGTTCCTCCTTGCCGGGGTACCGAGGGAGAACCCTTGCCTGGCATTCGGCGTCGACATTCCGCATGGACGTCGGAACGCTCCAGGCGAGACCATCCCATTCCTCCCGAGGCTCGCTTCCGGCGGGATACATCAGCGGCTGGTTCTCCGGCAGGTCAAGCAAGCGCCCCCACTCCCGGGGCCTTGTGTCACTCCATTCTTTGAGTAAAGTCTGGAGCCTGTGGGAAAGAGCATGGGTATAGTCCTTTGCGATAACTTCGACTCGGCGAACAAGTTCGTCCTGAAACTGCAAGATCGCCGGATTCTCAAGATCAAGCTTCTCGGGGGACTCGAAGTGCGCGAGATGACGGCCAGCAATCACCAGTTGGGCCGGTAGGGCCCTTTCCAGCACCGGCAAAGAGTATGGAGTGACGCTGGTCGGCTCGACGTGACGGTAGAACGATTCATGGTAGGACCGGTGGTGTTCGTAGTGGGAACGGTCCCGCGGCTTGCCAGTGTTGTAGAGCGTTACCACGAGGCCGGGGGCATGCGCTGTCCTTCCTACTCGGCTGCTGGCTTGGATGTACTCCGAGGTGGTTTTGGGCTGCCCCACAACCAGCATAAGTCCCAGCCGTCCAATATCCACGCCGACCGAGATCATGTTGGTGGCAAGCAGCGTGTCCAATGGGCGCTGGCCGTCATCGGCCGCCGGATAGGGGATTTCCAGGTGCTCAAGGATTTCGGAGATCTCGGATGGGCCCCGGCGACTGGTGAGTTCAAAGGGCCTTCTAAGCCAACGCCGCTCGGCTCCCTTCAGCCCGAGCCGGCGGCCCATCGCATCCAAATACTCGGGTACCTCATCCTCCATTAGGCTCGAGACACGACCCAACTCCCGGAGGCTCCCGAAGTACTGAACCAGGGTCCAGTAAGGGTCCCGTGCCGACTCGTCGAGACCCTCGGGAAGCTGGACATAGCGAATTCCTTGAAGCAGCGCCGAGGTTACACGAACGTGAGCCGTGACTGGCGATGAGGCGGCCGACGGGAAGACACCGACATAGATTCGGCCGGCAGCTCTCCTGTCTTCACTGGCAAAGTAGGTATCCGAGGCGTCTATGCCCGGAGGTGGAAACTGGAACGCCTCGCGGTTGTAGAGCGCGCTACATTGCTCGGACGCGCGTCGGATAGTAGCTGTCGAAGCCACGATCTTCGGCCGCTGGCCGCCACGGCTGCACAGGGCCTCTATGGTCGCCTCGAAGTGCCCAACCATCGAGCCAAGGGGGCCCGAGATGAGGTGGAGCTCATCCTGGATGATCAGATCCGGGGGGCCGTTCCCATCAGGATCGGCATCGCCGAACAAGGTCCCTGATTTTTCGTACCAAGCCAGCATCGCAAATTTGTCAACCGTGCCGATCAGGAGCGTCGGAGGCACCTCATAGATGTCCTCATCGACCACCAGGACAGGCAGAGGCCTCTCGCGTGTCGAGAATTCGCAGCGCCGCTCGGGGCAGATAAACTTCACCGTGTGAGCTCGATCTCCGGTCCGTAAGGGCACCCGCTGGTAGCCGAGGCGACCTTTCTGATCGAGGGCCGTGCCGCACCAGGGACAGGTTAGCAGTTGGAATGGATTGTCGGCGCGTCCCTCACCATCCGCCAGCTTGTTTCGCGTTTCGATGGCGTCACTGCGCCGATTAGGAGTAAGTTGGCTACCGACCCAGAGTCCGATACTGAAGGGCGTGTCGCCCATCTGGGCGGGAGTCTCGGCTCGCAGCATCTCACAGGCGCAAAGCAACGCGCTGGCGCGCTGGAACTGCTGCGCCGTCAGAAGACGAAGGGTGTAGCGCATTAGGACCGCGCAACCAGCGTTCGAGGGTCGCTTGAGTCGGCGGAGGAACATCCCGTATGCGGCCAAGCCCAAATACGCTTCGGTCTTTCCGCCGCCGGTTGGAAACCAGATCAGGTCCACGATCTCTCGGGTTTGAACTGCCTCTTCCTCAACGAAGGCAGTCAGATTCATCAAGATGAAAGCCAGCTGGAAGGAACGCCAGTAGCCGGTGACGTGGTTACCGTCGCGTTGCGATTTGTAGGCTGGCAGCGGCTGCCATGGCTCGTCCGGCATACGCCTCGATCGATGATAGTGATACTGCTGCATCAGCATCGCTCGGTTGGCGAGCATGAAGGCTTGCCGGGCCAAGGGGACGCGCTCCAGTAACTCAATACCTCGCTCTATGCGGTCCAGGGCTTTCCGGCACAGATCGAGGTGCCGGTGGGCTGTAGTGCGGAATCTCTCGCTCAACGCTGGTAGCTCGGCCTGCCGTCGATCGATCCACTGCGCATAATCGACAGTGAGGTTGCGGAGCAGCCCCGGAATTCTGGGCATCGAGTCCTCGTCGGCCTCGCGGCTCAGAACCTCCATACTCAACCAAACTTCGCCCCCAGCCAAGGGCTCAAGGGGTAGCACCCTAGAGGCCGGAATTACGCTTGTGACAATTCTGTCGGTCCGGCCGTCGTGGTCGGCACCCCACTCAGCTGCGCAGCCGTGGCCTCGTGCGAAGGTGCGACGATTGCGGTAGAGGAGCGCAAGGGACTCAGCCTCCAGATCATCCAGCGGCCGATGGGCCGGTGGCAACTCGCAGAACGGAAGCCTGTTCGGTAGCCCAGTCACCTCGAATCCGACCTGGTAGAAGCAATCCCTAGCGAAGACGGGTTTATCCCTTCGTCCAGGTGTCTCGTTATATAGGGATACCGTCACCAGCCTAGCTCCATCGCTCAGCTTGCGGGACACTACACGCAAGCTGAGACGATCAAGTACCAGCGCACGGGAGTGAGAGTCCAGTGGGCCGTCGCTGAGCTTAAGGCGCTGCGCCTCGAATGCGAGCGGCTCGCGCTCCCACACGGTAGGCTCATAGCCCTTGGGCGTAGGCGGTGCTTTCAGTGACCGGTATCTGGCGGCATGTGGGGTCACGATCAGCTCGTTTTCGCCAGGAGCCAGCATGCATGTTAGACCGACGGCAGAGGGTTGATAGGCGTTGGCGAGCAAAATCGGATCGTCGTTGCCGGGCTCGTCGTCGCCACCACGCGTCGGCCTGTCGTGTGGTGCCATCTCTTCTTCGCCCTCATCCGCCACATCGAACGCGTCGGGAACCCCCGTTGTGGGAGGCTCTTCAGTGGCGCCCTCTTCTTCGCCTACTGGGCCGTCATCCAGGTCGGTGATCTGTTGCGCCGGGAAGAGCACGCCGGCGATGTAGCGATTGGTTGGTGGATCGTCGAGTACTTCGGGTTCATCGTCTGCTGGGCCATACAGTTCCCGTATCAGAAACCTGATCAACGCATCACGGGTCTCTTCTCGTAACTCCATCTCTACGGCTCCATTAGTCGGTTGGTGAGACCCCGGGGCATCTGGGTTGGCTTGTCGTCGACCAGCTCGACCCGCACCAGCGCCAGATCGCCCTCGCTCTGCACATTAGGCAGTTTTCCGCCAAGCGCCACTGTCTCGCCGCTGAGCTGCCTCAGGGTGGCCTCGGCCAAGCGCCTGCGGGCGGTGAAGTGGGCGTGCCGCACCTTCGCGATCGCGGCCTTGCATGTCTCGAGATTAGCCTCGAAACCCGTAAGGCCGGTCACCGCTGCGATCGCTTCCAGATCCCCGAAGTAGGCATTTTGCGGCGCGATGAGATCTTCGCTCCGCAACCACTGACAGATAGTCTGGAAGTGGCGGCGGCAACCTTTAGCGGCCAGCTCGTCACGCAACTGTTCCACCGTCAGCCCTTGCTCTGAGACGTAGTGCCTCAGCGTCTCCTGCCACTGCGTCGATTGCTCGCGGTCGCCCTCTGCCAACTGCCGATCTGCCGCGCTGCGGATCACGTCGCGATCAGAGCTGATGGGTAGTAGCAGAACATCCCCGGGTCTCAACTCGGCGACAGTTCTCTCCTCGATTTCGGGTTCAGGGGCGATGCTCCTCTGATCGAGGAGAGATGTGACGACCGCGAGCCTACGCTGAGGGCTGAGGAAAGCGAACCGCTCGTCAGTAAAGAGCACGAGGCGCGCGTCGCTCTTCGGTCCTGGATCAGCGCCTGCCGTGGCGCTGCGGAGAGCAACCGCGCGGCGGCTGAGGGCCTCAGACCAGTCAATGACCTCGAGATCGCGTCCTGCCACAGGCCCGGCCTGACTATGCGTAGGTCGCGGTCCCGAAGGTGGCTGCCACGAGATCGCAGGGAAGATCGATTTCCTGGACAGCGGATGACGACGAAGCTTCCGACCTCGCTCCAGGGCCCACAACAAGCTCTGATACCAACGCAGCTCAATCGGGTACAGCACGAGGGTTAAAGGGTCCGCCACGGGCGGGTGAAGTAACCGGGCCATTGTTTGCCGTCCCATCCACCCAACAATAGCCGCACCGGAATCTAGACCATCCTCAGGAATCTCATCCGCCGTGAGCACTCTCTTAGGCGCGAGACCGAAAGCAGAGAGGATCTCTTCCCGCTCTCGATCGTGCCTGACGATCAAGGACATGGCAGGCTGCTGCTCCAGCATCTTCTCCAAGTGTCTAGCCCGGGGACTGCCCTGATCCATCGCTTTCAGGGCGCGTTGGCATTCTCCGCAAAACTCGCAAATAGCCTGGCGCTCCTCGTCGAGCAGCCAGAAGCCGGAGCCATAGCTCTCCAATTGCGCAAGGCGCTCCTCCCGGAGTCTGAGACGATCGCCGCCCAATTCACCTCGGTGGCCAAGCCGCAGGAGATCCTTGAAGGCGGCCCAACCGGAAGCGAGCGCCTCTGAAAGCTCGGCGGGAAGGTCCTCTTCCCTTTTTCGCGCTAGGTCCTGCAGTCGTTGGTAGGCCTGAAAAGCCTGGGAGAGACCTGGCTCTTCGAGCTCCTCGATCGTAGGATCGACCGAGGTGAGCCAGCGGATTCTCCGGTCATACCGTGCCAATGGACTCGTCGCTTGCAGCGGAGCCGGCCAAGCTAGTTGCTGTAGCTCGTCCTTCGACCAGTCCCAGAATACAAAGCCCCGGTCGTGAAGAGCTTCGATGGCACCCTGCTCGGATTCATCGCTGATTGCCAGGACTGGAGGCGCCCGAAGAATGGCATCCAAGCCTGCAAACCGGCCGGCGTTGACGCCACGGAGATCAAGGATGATCAGGGCTACTTGATCAGGATCATCGGCTAGGATCTGAGCGGCATCATCAAGGTCCGGCACCACGAGCAAAACAGGTTCTGTCCACGAAGAGAACCGGGACGACCATATCGTCGACCGTCTCTCCAACTGCGCTGTGTGACCGATTGGTAAGCAGTCCTGGATCGCAAGGCCGCAAAGGCGAATACTCGCCGCCAAACGCCGCGTCCGCCCCGCTGGCGCGACCAGGATCACACGCTTGGCGATGCTGTTCGCCGATCTGGGGTATCCCAAATGGAAGAGATACTCAAGAGCGCTCAGGCGACCTTTGCCCTGCTCCCATCGTCGTGGGACCGGTCCCATCGGCCGCTCCCGAGGCGACGCGGGCGTGAGTCTCTGAAGATGCTCAACCGGTAGCAATTGCGCGCGCGCGCGCCCGGCGCGATCCCAATAGCGCAGCGCGATACCTCGTTCGCCGCTCCAGTCAACGAAGCCATCGAAGTGAGCATAGCCGTCGTTGTCCACACAGACCGTCTCACCCCTCTTGAAAGCCATCGGGGATTCCTCGACGAGCAACGACTCCTGGAGCACGCCAAGAGACGCCATCAACCCAACGACCAACGGGGCCGGTCCGACCAGCGGCAGGATCAGCGCTGTTCGCTTCGCGTCTCCGTTGCCTCTTAGAGCCGGACAAGCGAGGGCTGCATTGAAGATGAGAAACTCCGAAATTATGTTCCCACCCTCGTCGTCATGGAAAACCAGACTATTAAGAAAGGGCCAGGCTTCCACTGTGGCATCGAGCAGGTCAAGCCATGGTGCGAAGTCCGGATTGAGGATGTCCACAACCGTATTGACCGCGAAGGCGTCATCCAGGAGACCGACCAGCCCGAGGCGGTCCTCGATTGCGTCGTTCTTTTCGATAACGTAGCTGAGTGCGGCCCGGGACCATGCGCGGTGCTCGGCGGTCGCATCAGGTGCTCCGAGAACACCGGCCAAGCTCTCGACGTTCCTCAAGAGCCCGGGCGATGGAGGATCTGCTGCGCTCGCGCATCGAGGCGTTCTATCTCGCGGACCGCGCCTGTCCGCTCAACTACGAGCCCTCCGGGCACGACTTCCTCTCTCCCTGCCTCGCCGAGGCCGACCTGATGCGGCGGGTGCTCGCGCCGCCGCGTTATGCGGAGTGGCTCGCGGCGTTCCTGCCGCAACTCCCGCGGGGCGGTGACGCCGTCTGGCTCGAGCCGGCGGTGGTGACCGATCCGGGAGACCCCAAGCTCGCCCACCTCGACGGCTTGAACCTCAGCCGCGCCTGGATGCTCGAAGGCATCGCCTCCGGCCTGCCGGCGGCGGACCCGCGGCTGCCGGCGCTGCGAACCGCCGCGGCGCGACACCGCGAGTCGGGGCTCCGGTCGGTAACCGGCGAGCACTACGAGGGCGGCCACTGGCTGGGAAGCTTCGCGGTCTACCTGACGACCGGCCGCGGGCTCCCCGCCGCTAAATAGCGCAGATCACCGCAGGGGTTTCAGCCCCCCAGGCGTTAACCTGACGCCGAGTTGTCGAGCAACGTGGTTTTCGGCCGCCTCGGGCCCCTCACTCCCCCGGCCCCTCTCTCCCACCTCACACCCACCCCGCCGGGAGAGAGGGGAGACTGAAAAGGCCGAGCAATTCTTTGCTTCTACAGTCTCCCGCTGCGGCCGACTCGTCTAAAATCCCCCTGCCATGCTGCAAGTCCAGGATCTCCCCGCCCTCAACGCCTCGCTCAACGCCACCGCCGCCCTCCTGCTGGTGACGGCCTACGTGCTCATCCGCCGGCGGCGCCTCGTCGCCCACCGGAACGTCATGATCGCCGCGCTGGTCTGCTCGGTGCTGTTCCTGACCTCCTATCTCGTCTACCACGCGCAGGTGGGATCCAAGCACTTCCCTGGCACCGGCACCGCGCGCATGGTTTACTTCACCATCCTGATCACCCATACGGTGCTCGCCGCGACCGTGCCTTTCCTCGCCGCCATTACCGTCTGGCGGGCCGGGCGCAAGCGCTACGCGCATCACCGGAAAATCGCCCGCTGGACCTTGCCGATCTGGCTTTACGTGTCGGTGACGGGGGTGGTGGTGTACTGGATGCTGTACCAGATGAGCTGGTGACCCATCCTCTGCTTCCTCCGCCGCGTATTTAAGGTAGACTCAGGCGTCTTTCGAGCCCCTTGAGTCGGCGTTCCCGGGGACGGCGTGCCCTTGCGCGGGTCCCTTGAGAGTCTTGGACGATCATCCAATTCCAGAGGAGGCCAAAATGAAGAAGGACGACGTCAGCAGAAGGGATTTCGGCAAGTTGACCCTGGCCGCGTTCGGCGGGGTGCTCGCCGGCTCCGTGCTGGGCGGCAGGCTGCTGTCGGCCGAGCAGCACTCGGAGAAGAAAGAGGCTCACAGTTGCTGCGGCCTGAACTCCTGTAAGGGGAACGGGGCGGACGGCAAGAACGAGTGCGCCGGCATGGGCTCGTGCTCCACCACCGAGGCCCATGGCTGCGGCGGCCACAATGCCTGCAAGAACCAGGGCGGCAGCTACGACAACGACTGCAAGGGCAAGGGGAGCTGCTCGGTGCCGATCAAGGGAGACGCCTGGAAGACGGCGCGCGCCAACTTCGAGTCCGCGATGACCAAGGCCGGCAAGAAATTCGGTGCCGCTCCCGAGGGCTGCGGCAAGTAGCGCCGGGACGTCCTGCCTGGCTCGACCTCACCCCAACCCCTCTCCTGAAGGAGAGGGGCTTGAATTGGGCCGTCTTCCCCTTCTCCTTTAGGAGAAGGGGCCAGGGGATGAGGTCGAGCGGGCAATTCCGGCCGCCTCTCCAAGAAACTCTCTGAAGGAACCGCCCATGGCCGTACCCCGCCTCGGACACTCCAACCTCGGCCTCGGAGTGGGCCTGCGGTCCACCCACTTCGACTACATCCTGCAGAACCGGCCGCAGGTGGACTGGTTCGAGATCATCAGCGAGAACTTCGTCGACTCGCAGGGGCGTCCGCGCTATGTGCTGCAGCAGATCGCCGAGCGGTACCCCGTCGTCATGCATGGGGTGTCGCTCTCCATCGGCTCCACCGATCCGCTCGATCATGAGTACCTGAAGAAGCTCAAGCGGCTGGCCGGCGAGGTCGGCGCGCGGTGGATCTCCGACCACCTCTGCTGGACGGGCGTCCTCGGCCGCAACACCCATGACCTGCTGCCGGTGCCTTTCACCGAAGAGACGCTCCGCCACGTGGTGGAGCGGGTCCGCGTCGTCCAGGACGTGCTGGAACGGCCGTTCGTGCTGGAGAACCCCAGCTCCTACGTCACCTTCCAGGACTCGACGATGGACGAATGGGAGTTCATCTCGCGCCTGGCCGAAGAGGCGGACTGCGGCCTGTTGCTCGACGTCAACAACGTCTACGTGTCGAGCTTCAACCACGACATGGATCCGGACGCTTTCATCCGTTCCCTGCCCCACCAGCGGATCGTCCAGTTCCACCTGGCGGGCCACACGGACTACGCGACGCACCTGATCGACACGCACGACAACCACGTCATCGATCCGGTGTGGGAGCTCTACCGCACGGCCCATCAGCTCACCGGCGGCGTCTCGACGCTGCTCGAGTGGGACGCCAACATCCCGCCGTTCCCGGTGGTGCACGACGAGGTGCTGAAGGCCAAGCGGTTCATGGGCGAGAACCTGCCGGTGTCTGCGGCGCTTGCGGTGCCTGCGGTGTCTGCGCAGGGCGTGGAAGAGGACGTTCCCGTTCCGATGGCAGCCGGCGCGACCGTCTTCCACCCCCTCCACCACATCCGGCCGGAGGTGGAGTGAAGGAGGCGGAGGGCGAGCCCCGCTCGCTCGGCGTCGTACAGCGGTGGTTCCAGGCGGTGGTCACCCATCCCGGCGGCGTCCAGGGCGGCGCCGCCTCCGATGAAGCGCAGGCGCTGATCCGGCTCAACCGCGGCGAGCTGGAGGCGGTGGTGCGGCGCTCCCGCAATCTCACGGCGGCCGAGCGCCTGTCGATCTACGCCAACGCCTATTATGCCCGCCTGCTGGAATGCCTGGGCGCCTGCTTCCCCATGCTCAAGAGGGCCCTGGGCGACGAGGTCTTCGACAGTTTCGCCTTCGAGTACCTGCAGCGCTACCCCTCGCGCAGTTACACCCTCGATCGCCTGGGCGAGAGCTTTCCCCGCTTCCTGGAGGAGACCCGCCCCGAACACGCGGGCGGCGGAACGGACGGAGCGGTGAGCTGGCCCGACTTCCTCATCGACCTTGCCATTCTCGAGTGGACGATCGCCAAGGTGTTCGACGGCCCCGGCGTCGAGGGCCGGTCGCTGCTGGCTCCCGAGGCGCTTCAGGCCTTCCCGGCGGAGCGCTTCGCCGAGGCGCGGCTGGCGCCCGTGGTCTGCCTCCGCCTCCTCGCCTTCCGCTACCCGGTCAACACCTACTACACCGCGGCGCGGCGCGCGGAGGAGGGCGAGGAGGTGCCCATCCCCGAGCCCGCGGACGAACGCGTCGCCATTCTCCGCCGCGACTTCATCGTGAGGCGCTACCCGCTGACCGCCGCCCAACACGCCCTGCTCCAGGAGATCCTCGCCGGCAAGACCCTGGGCGAAGCCATTGCGGCGGCCGCCGCGGCGAGCGACCTCGACGACGATGAGCTCGCCGTCGAGCTGCGGGCGTGGTTCCGTTTCTGGTCGGCGGAAGGGTTCTTCCAATCGGTTTTCTGACCGCATCGCTCCGCCCGCTCCTCATCGCGGCAGGTATAGGTCAGCTCGCCCTCGCCGCCGCCAGCCTCGCCATCCCCTTCGTCCTGAAGTGGCGTGAGGAGACGGCGCGCCTGGGGCCGATCACGCGCCAGATCTTCTGGACCTACGCCGGCTATATCTGGAGCTTCCACGTCTGCTTCGGGCTGCTCTCCGCGCTCGCGCCGCAGTGGCTCCTCGACCGCACGCCGCTGGCGGCGGCGGTCTGCGGCTTCATCGCCGCGTACTGGGCCGTGCGGCTCATCCTGCAGTTCACCTGGATCGACCGCCGCGCGGCGCCTCGCGGAGCGATCTACACCGCGGCCGAGGTCGCTCTCGTGTCCCTGTTCGTGAGCCTCGTCGCGATCTACGGCGCCGCGCTGATGAGTCATTTTTCCGCCGCCGGCGGAGGTGCATGAGCGCCTTCACGCCCTCCGGGCCGGGAGTCGTAGGGGCCGGTCTGGCGCTCCTGGTCCTGACGCTCGCGCTGGGGTTCGCCGTCTCTCGCATCGCCTCTTCGCGTTTGGCTCGGGTGGCGGCCTGGTCCCTCGCGGCTCTCGCCTTTGCCGGCGCCGAGCGCCTCACCGCCGGCGAGCCCGCGGGGTTTCGCATGCTCGGGATTCTGGGAGCCCTCCTCTTTGGCATGAAGGCGGTCGTCAGCGTCGAGGAGCGCATCGCCACGGGAGCGGTGCTCCCGCCGGCGCCCTGGCTCGCGTTCGCCGCCGGCTGGCCGGGAATGCGTCCCAGCCTCTTCGCGGGCCTGGGAACCCGTTCGCTGCCCGGAGGCTGGCGACTGATCGGGAAGGGACTCGTACGCCTTGCCGCGGGGGCGCTCCTCTTCCTCGCGGCGCACCGCGCCTGGGCCGCGGGCTCGGTTCTGATCGCCACCACATTGGCGTTGCCGGGCCTGAGCCTCATGCTCCACTTCGGGATCTTCAACATCTTGGCTGGCGGCTGGCGCTTGCTCGGCGCCCGCTGCGACGCGCTCTTCCGGGCGCCGCTGCGCTCGCGAAGCCTGACCGAGTTCTGGGGCCGGCGCTGGAATCTGGCGTTCTCGGAGATGACGGCGCTGAGCATCTACCGTCCTCTGCAGCCGCGCCTGGGCCGGCCGGCGGCGATGGTGGCCGCGTTCCTGGCTTCGGGCCTCCTCCATGAAATCGCCATCAGCCTGCCGGTGAACCGCGGTTTCGGGCTGCCCCTCTCCTACTTCGCGCTGCATGGGCTCCTCATGGTGATCGAGCGGCAACTCGAACGCGCGGGCCGTCCCGTGTCGCGGCACGCCTGGGTCGGCCGCGCCTGGACCCTGTTCTGGCTTGTCGTGCCTCTGCCGATCCTTTTTCACCGGCCGTTCCTCGCTGGGGTGGTCTGGCCGCTGCTGGATGGCCGCGCCGATCCGCTTGGTGGGTGAGCCGGGAGCGGCTATCGCGCAGGACAGAGCCTCATCCAGAATTATGCATACCTTAGCCGATGTCCCATAAGCAGCTTAAAGCGCGGTAAGGTGTGGTAAGGTGTGGTAACCTCTGTCTAACTATGGACGAACTAAGGAACCCCCTACAGACCCGGCGCGGGTGCCCCGCCACCTGCTCTTATCGGCCGCGATGAGCTGATTAACCGCTTTGGCATCGTTCTCCGGCGAGCCCTAGCAGGTCGTCCGGACAAGAGTCTCATGCCTATCGGCTTGCGAGGAGTAGGCAAGACTGTGCTGCTCAACCGTTTTAGTGAAATAGCCGCGAACGAAGGATTCCAAACTGCCTTTATCGAGGCTCCTGAGACGAAAGACTTTCGCGCGCTTTTGGCATCCAAGTTGCGCCGTGTACTCTTGGATCTCCAGCGTAATAGAGTTACTGACGCCGTTCTCAGGGCCCTCAAAATACTAAAGGCATTCTCGCTGCAACTGCCCGATGGCACCTCCATGACGCTGGATGTCGAGCCTCTTACTGGCGTAGCCGATTCCGGCATCCTGGCCGAAGACGTAACCGATCTTTTGACGGCAGTAGGCGAGGCAACGCGGTCCTGTCGCGTCGGCTTTTTCCTGGCAATCGATGAGGTTCAATATCTCTCGACAGAGGAGATGGCGGCCCTTATCATGGCGATTCATCGCACAGCCCAACTCAACCTGCCCGTCGTCTTGGCCGGTGCAGGATTACCTCAGTTACCAGGCCTCGCCGGAGAGGCCAAATCCTACGCGGAGCGGCTATTCGACTATCCGTTGGTTGGCGAGCTAGTAAGAGAAGATGCCGCCGCCGCACTTCAGATTCCGGCTCAAGACGCGGGTGCCGACTTCGAATCTGAGGCACTGAGGCGCATTGTGACTGAAGCCCACGGATATCCCTATTTCCTACAAGAGTGGGGATACCATGTTTGGAGCATGGCGGAAGGCCCTCTGATTACCGCATCCGACGTAGATGCAGCTCGGGCCAGCGTTTTCAACCAGCTCGACAAGAACTTCTTTCTGGTGCGCTATGACCGCTTAACCCCAATGGAGAAACAATACCTCCGCGCCATGGCCGAACTTGGCCCTGGCCCGCATAGGTCCGGCGACATTGCAGCATGCCTGAGAGTAAAGGTTGAATCGGTGGCACCGCGCAGGTCAGCACTTATCGCCAAAGGAATGATCTATAGCCCCGCCCACGGCGATACCGCCTTTACGGTGCCCCTCTTTGATGAATACCTCAGGCGAGTTCTGCCAGAATTACCGCCGAAGAAGGCGACGACCCAGAAGGCGAATCTTGATAAGCCCTCTGGTGTCAATCTCTCTGCTTTCGATGACTAATCTCCCTATACGTACACCCGGTATTACCCTGGCGAGTTGCCGCCGCCTGCAGTCGAGGGATTCGTGGCACTCGCTCGTCACCACCAAGACCTTCGATACTGAAGGGGATCGAAGCCTTCGGCAAGTGACCTCGACGTTGAATCCGGCGAGGGACAAGGCTGCGAAAGAGAGCGGTGAGCGGCGAAGCGACGGTGCTGGCCAAGCGGGGGCGCCCCCTGGGCGGCAACGCCGTCGACGGCTGGGTGCTGCACGACCTCTGCCGCCAGATGCTGGACCCTGGTGCCCGCGCTACCTCACAGGACCTTTGGCATCAGGGCTAAGTTCGGCCCGCACTGGGCGGTGCGGATACCGTGGCCGGCGTTGGCGTCGCCCCACCGCGGTTACGGTGAAGAACCTGGCCGATCTTTATCACAGCAAATTTGTTGCGCTACAGTTCTGCTGCGCAACAAGGGAGGAAGTGCGAAGCGGCGCCCGTCGCTTGCTCGCCGAGATGACGCGTCGGCCAGGAAGTGCTCCAAACGAACTTCCTCAGCCTGAGCCCAGGAACAAGAAGCCGCGGAAGAAAAGGCGGGCACCGTGAGCTGAGGCGTCTTGCGCAGTCAATACTCTCCGTGTCGCCCGGTACCGCACTAGGCAACCCGTTGCCGTTGCCTTATACTCCTCCCTCAGGCTCGCCTGGAAAGCCGGGGGCGTGCTACACACACGCCCCCGGCCATTACTTACTGCGGCTTAGCGGTCTCAGTGGTAGCCGGGGGAGCCGTTCCTCCTTTCTTCCTGTTCCGCCGGATCACGACGGGGGCCGCGGGAGTGATCCCGAAGTCCACCAGCCGGTCGTCCCTCCTGTCGAAACTGGCCTTGACGTAGCTTTGCAGCCTCTTCCCTAAATCGCCGCAGGAGCCGAGACGCTCGTTGAGAGCATCGGTGGCCTTCAGGCGCCTGCGCTCCAGGTCTCTCTGCTTCGACTTGAGGATGGTGACCTCTTCGAGAGCCTCCTCCAGCTCGCCTTTGAAGGCGACGAGGGAGGGCAGCTCCGCTGCGTGGGTCTCGGCGGCGGTGATCAGACGCCTCCACCCTTTCATGCGGTCTTGAATACTGGCCATTGCAGGTTCCTCCTTTCTTGCCAGACGGGCTGACTAAGAACCCGGCTTGGACGGTTGCTGGGGAGCAGTCCTGCTTTCGGCCGCCTGCGGGCTGGCCGGCGTCTGGGTGGGAGTCTCCGGCGTTGGGGTCTCCGGCGTCTCCGACTTCTTTTTCCGCCGCCGCCGGGAATTGGGGTTGGGCACAGGCTGGGGAGCAATCCCGAACAGCTTGAGGTGCACGCTCTGCGGGCCCAGGACGGAAATGATGAAGGCGCGGAGCCTTCGCGTCTTTACCCGGCCTTCGTCGACCTTGTCGAGGAAGCGGTCGGTGGCGGCCAGGCGGTTACCCGCCAGGCTCTCCTGCTGGACCTTGAGCGTTCTCGCTTCCTCCAGAGCGGCCTGCAGCTCGGCCTTCAGGGCCTCATGACCGGGGATCAGGTTCCCGTTCTCGTTGCAGGCCCCGATGAGGCCTTCCATGTCGCGGAAGGCCTTGGAATACGCGGTGATGTCAGGCATCTTTTCTTCTCCTTTCCGAGGGGTTCGTGACCCCTCCTTAGAGCTGCCGGGCGAAGGCGAGGACGGATTCCGTCACCTCCCCCGGGCAACCGTTGATCTGCGGTGCGTAGACGGTGACGCACGCCTGCCCGCCGGACAGGCCCACGTTCACGAAGAACCCGGCGGCGCTGGCGAACCGGGTCACGAAGGCGGCGTAGAGGGCCGCGACCTCGGGCGTGGGATACACCTTCACACGCTCGATCGTCTTCTCCTCGTGCGCCAGCTCCCAGCCGGGCATCGCCCGGAGCTCCTCCTGCACCCGCTCCGACTTGAGGCGCTGGACGCCGCTCCCCGCCGCCGTGCAGGCGGTCGAGGAATCCTGCGCCGGCCCGAAGCCATGGTCTTGCGGGTCCTGCGTGTACGGCTCGACTGCGGTCTGCGTGCTCATCTGCTACTCCTTTCGGACACCGGGAGCCTCCATGACCCCCGGAGATCAAGCTTCGAGAAAAGGCGTTTCCACGTCGCTGGGTGAAGGGGCAGGCGACCGGTCCGGGTCCGGCCGCCGCGCCGGGCTCGCGACGAGCACTTGCGGATAGCGGCGGACCCGGCGCAGCCGCTCGGCGGCCAGGGCCACCACGTCTTCCAGCGGGCTCACATGGCCGGCTACCGCCATCTCCACCGCGCCCAGAGCCCTCAGGGGCTCGAGCAGATTCGGATCCGTCGCAAACCGCTCGGCGATCTGATGGACCAGCGAATGCACACGCTCCACGCGCTGCTTCCCGGAGAGGGCCGGGACAAGATCCAGCGAGGCGAGGGCCGCGTCAAAGAGGTTTCCGGCGCTGAGGAAGCTCTTCCGCGCCGTGTCCAGCAGGGCCGCGGCGTCCTCGCGGTCGCCCGTCAGCAGGGTTACCTTGCCTTCCATCCACACTGTCTCCGCCATCTGCGCCGAGTCGGTGATGCGGCTGTACAGCGGGCGCGTGGCCACAATCAGGGCTCGCGCCTTCTCTCCGCGGCCGGTGCGGGCGTAACACACGGCGAGCGCCTGCCGGGCCCGCAGGCCCAGCCGGACGTCGCGATGGAGATCGAGCATCGGCACGGCCCGCGCGAGGGGGAACATCGCCTCGTGGGCCTGATCGCCGGCGAGGAAAAGGAATCCCAGCTCGGCGAGGCAGGCTCCCTCCTCCAGGAGATCTCCGTTGACGCGGTAGAGGCTCGCCGCCCGCCACAACAGCCCGGCCGCTTCATCGTCGCGGTGCTGGTCCCGGCGCAGCGCGGCGAGCATCTGGCAGTAGAGGGCGCGCCCCGGGTCGTCGGGCGGACCGGTGAGGTGGAACGCCGCATGCCGGAACCGCTCGTCCGCTTCCGGAAGATCCCTCTGGAGCCGACGGGCATTTCCCAGAAGCACCGCGGCGCGGGCCTTGAGGTCCGTGACCCGGTCGGCGCACTTCCGCGGATGTGACTGATAGACGATGGGCAGGGCCAGCCGGGCCAGGCCCTCGGCGCGCACCGGGTCTTCCGGCTGTGCGCCCGCGCTCTCCCGCAGGAGCAGGTCCGCAAGGTCCAGGCTGCCGAAAGCGGGGCTGCCGGCGAGCGTGATCTGCCGCTCCGCCGGATGCGCGAGCAGCCGGTCGAGCAGTCGCCGGGCCTCGGCGCCCTGCTCCTCCATCTGTTTCACCAGCGCCGGCACGCGGGCCTCCACCGCCTCGAGGATCGGCCCGTAGCCGGCCGCCGGCGGTCGATCCTTTGGGGGGCCCACCTCCGTCTCGGCTTCCAGGCTCTCCCGGGCGCTTTTGTGGCACCACTCGCAGGTCAGCAGGTGGATGAGATCCTCCCGCCGTTCCGGCGACAGCTCCGCGAGGATGAGCGTGAGCTTGGGCCCGTGATCCAGCGTCTCCTTCATGGCTTCTTCTCCTTGGGCACCGCCGCCCTCTTGACCTCCCCCGACAACCCCAGCAGCCGCGCCAGCGCGGTTACGAGCAACCTGGCCTGGTCCTTCTTCTCGTGACTGAGCCCGTTTTCCGGCACCGGCTCGCCGGCCACCAGCTCGTCGAGCGAGACGCCCAGCTCCCGCCCCAGGACGAGCAGCGCTTCGAGCGGCGGCGTGTTCTCGCCCCGTTCCCAATGACCGAGCCGCTCTCGCGACACCCCCAGGCGCCGCGCCAGCTCGGCGCGCCTCCATTTCTTCCTCTGGCGAAACTGGATGATCCGCCGGCCGAGCCCCTCGAGCACCTCGCATTGTTCTCTGATCGTCATAACGACTTCCTCCAATAGGTCGCCAGTATGGGACGAGTTTGATTCGTTTTTCAGCCGTTTCTGTCAACGCTGGGGAGTGTATGGTTGCTTCCTGAGGGGTGTCTAGACCCACCTTGATTGGGCGAAAATTCGCCATACCGCCCATTTCCTGGATCGAGGGAAGTTCTTGCGCTTTCGGGCTACGGGAACCGCGCAGGGGATGCGGGTTCAGGTCAGATTTAGCGAGATGATGAATTTGCGGAATGGACGAGATACGGACGCTGAGCGTACGTATTTCTTCCCGCGCGTGTCAGACTGAGGCTCCTGGAAACACTTGGCTGTTGCGACCGCGGGCGGTGGCGCCATGGCGGCGCCCGGCCGGCCCGCGGCTAGAAGGAGATAGAGATGACCCTGCAACGCATCCGGCACGCCGCCCCCGCCCTGGCCCTCGCGGCCACCCTCGCCCTTGCCGCGCCCGCTCACGCCGCCGGCTGGGATTCCTGGACCGTCACGCCCGGCTGGTTCGAGGACGCCCTACGCTGGATCTCCCATCTGTGGGCGGGGGACGGCGAGGCTACGGAGCTGCCCCCGCCCGCAGAGAAGTGTGGAAGCGGGATGGATCCCGATGGCGGCTGCGGCGGCGCCGTGCCGCCGCCGCAAACGCCCAACGCGGCCTCGCCCGGCGGCAGCTCCGAAGGGTAGACGGCGAGGGCCTCTTCCTCCCTCCCTCCTCTCCGCATGAGAGAGGAGGGGTGACTCTTTCGGAAATCTCTGGGCCCTTGTATCCTCTTATGTGATAATCGGCTTCTCAAGGAGGACCCAAACTTGGACCATCCGAGCCGTGACGAGCTGGCGGTTCTCTCGTGGGGAAGCCTGCCCGAAAAACGGGAGAGGAAGGTGCTGCAGCACCTGCTGGTCGGGCGCTGCCCGGAATGCCTGGCCGCGATGCCGCCGCGCCTCTCCGCACTGCTGGGTCTGGAGCGGAGGCGCCGGCCTTCTACCTCGGGGGAGGCGCATGAGTCGGTCGCCCGGCGGGCTGGCGTCTCGCCGCCGGAGATGGAGTGCCACCTGCGGCAGCAGCGAGCCCAGTCGGACCGGGGCCTGAAGGCCCTCCGGGCCGGCCGCAAGCTTCCTCGCACGATTGAGGACTTGGCGCGCATGTGGGCCCTGCTCGACCGGAGCTGGGAGCTCCGTAGCGACGATCCGCAGGAGATGGCCTTCCTCGCCTGGTGCGCGGTCCTCGCTGCCAAAAAGCTCGACCGTAGGTTCTACGGCCGGAAGCGGGCGTGCGATTTCGAGGTCAGGGCCGAGGCGGACTTCGGCAACGCCTGCCGGGTGGCGAACCGGTTCGAGGATGCGGAGCGGGTTCTATGGCGCGCCCGCCAGCTCTTCGAGCAGGGCACCCGCGATCCTCTTCTCGAGATCCGCATCCTGCGCTTCGAGGCTTCCCTGCTGGGGAACCTCCGGCAATGGTTTCGTGCCACACAGAAGTACCTGATGATCCTCCGCTTCTATGAGGAGCGGAAGGATTTCCATCTCATGGGCCGCACACTCGTCACCTTGGGCCTTTACACGGGTTATCAAGGGCGGTACGAACTGGCCATCCATCGCCTCGAGCAGAGCCTGAAGCTGATCGACGTGAAGCGCGACCCTTTCGTCGCCTGCTGCGCTGCCCACAACCTGATCTTCGTCCTGGTGGAGAGCGACCGCATTGCGGAAGCGAAGAAATTTCGTTTCATCCACTCGCGCCATCTACTGCATGGCGAAGGGCGCGTCGCCCGAATCAAATTCCGGGTTCTGGAGGGCCGCATCGCGGCGGGTGAGGGGCTTCACGAGAAGGCGGCGGCCGTCTACCAGGAGGTGATCGACGGTTACGAGCAGGCCGGGCTGCCCGTCAATGCCGGCATCGAAAGGCTCAATCTCGCCGTCGCCCTGCTCCACCAGGGGAAGGCTCGGGAGGCGGAGGCGACGGTGATCGAAGCGGCGGAGATCTTCTCAGTGCACCGCTTCGAGCGCGAGGCCCTACAGGCGGTGATCCTATTGCGGGACTCGTTCCGATTGCAGAACGCGACGCTGCCGATGGTACTGGAGGTGGCGGAGTTCGTGCGGCGGCTGGTGCACGACCCCAGCCTGCGGTTCGAGGCGCGGGCGTGGGGGGAGGGCCGGTGAGGACCTACGTGTGGCGTCCGCCGGTGGATTGGGAGTTCCGGAGGAGCGCCTTCGAGGCTTGGAACGATCCGAAGACCCGGAGAATGACGCTTCCCCAGCTGCGTATGTTCCACAACGGGAAACAGCGGAAAATCGCCAAGGCCCTCGGCATCTCAGTCTTCGTCTACTACCGTTATGAGCTGGGGAAAGAGCCCGTGAGCCGGGAGCTCCTGGAAAAGGTCGCAGCTATCCTGGATGCTCCCGCCGCCCAACTCGAGTTCATCCTGAGAGTGACCGACGACGCGCTGATGATGGTGCAGGAGCACGAGCGGCGCGAACGACGCCGCAGCGCAACTGCGGCAGATCTCAGTGAATTACTGCCAATGTAGATACCTCCTGGCCTTCGCCGCAATCGTCAATCGGGGTGACGGCGCGGTTGCTTTGGACCGTTACGATCCCGTTCGTGGCGTGCTGGAGAGGATCCTCATCTCCGTAAAGCTGAAGGAGACGTTCACTCTGACCGCGGGCCGGGACGGTCTCTATCTCGCGGTGCGGTGCCACGCTTCTTGCTGTTTTTCGCCACTCTCTCTTTAAAGAGAGTTGAGGTTGGCGCGCGGAGGCCTCGTGGAGGTATCCCGGCTCGTTTTCACCGTCCGTATACACTAAGAGATGTAGGCTAGAAGTGTCTGGAAGGCGCTATGTCTCTCCTCGAAAGGGAGGTCGTCAACGAAAACCTTCAACTCATAGGAGGAAGGGTATGAGAAGGACATTTGTCATCCTGGTAGGACAGTTTCTTCTTCTCGGGTGTACCGCTTGGGCGCAACGGCCGTCTCGGACCGAGGAAACCAACCTTCGCCCGGAGTTGCTTCATGCGCGAGCCGTCCTAGAGATCAAGAGCACGGCGGGGGTGTGTTTCTGGACCATCTCTGGAGACAACGATCTCGTTCGACTTCCCATCGAAGACGAGCGCTTCTCCGCCGTCCTCCTCTCTACGAATTTCGAAGGTCCCCAACTGCATCTGACCATGGCGGGCGAGGGGACTCCTTTGGAGATCACACCTCTCGGGAAGGTTGATCTGGCGTTCGACGCTAGCGCCCCGGTCACGGTGGATTCCTTCCGGGCTGCCAAATCCAGGTCGGAGTCCGGGCAGGGGCCGTCCGAACCGGAGCCCACGCTGCGCGGCTGGGAGCTGCGGCTCCTCCGACCCGGGGATAAGGTGGATACCACCAACTGCTGTCACTGCCCGCCCGCAAAGCTCGCTTGCTGCCCAAACGCGAATTGGTGTATAGGCTGTGGCCCTTGCGGCACCTGCTGCGGCTGAGTTTTCGGCGGCGATGCCTGGATACTCTCGCAATTCCACGATGGTTCGAGAGAGCCGAACCGACTCCCTCGGTCTGGTCTTGGTGTCCGGGATCATCGATCCGCTCATGGAAGCCACAATTCGCCACCCCAGATATCTGGCAAATCGGGTACCCGCGCTCCTCGCGAGTCCCGGTACGTTTGCTTTTCGGCGTGTCCGCCTGGAGGCCGGATCTGTCGCTCGCGCCCAAGTGATTTTCCTCGGCCGAGAACGGCGTGGCGCCGCCTGCGAGGTGCTTCAGTATGAGCAGAAGCCGACAGGCAAGGCTGGAAAGCCCCAACGGATCTTCTCGGGAAGTACGAATGGGGAAGGAGTTTGCCAGACCGATCCCCTTCCGGCGGGTGTCTACATCCTGAGGGTCTCGATCCCGGGCTCCTCAGCGCACGCCGAGGTGGGATTCGATCATGCGGCCGGACAGGAGACCCATCTGACGGTCGAGCTTCTGGCCTCGACGGTCTCGGGGAAGGTCACACTTGGGAAGGAGACGGCGGCGGGCTTCCAAGTGGAGCTGCACAGCAATTCGGCTGTGATCCCGTCTCGAACGGCAACCGAGGCTACCGCTTCCGCTCATACCGATGAGGAGGGGCGCTACGAGGTGACGGTCTGGTCGCCGGGCGAGCACTACGCCCTCGCCACCACTCCGACGGGAATTCCCGCTGCGGGCAAGCAGATCGAGCTCGAACCGGGAGAGAATGTCCTCGATTTCGAGCTCGATGGGGCCGGTATCTCGGGACTCGCCGTAGACGAATCCGGCAACGCTATTGAGGGCGCGGGGATCGTGGTGCGCTGGCGGGGCGAAAGCGGCCAGGGAAGCCGCGTGGGGCGCTCGGGTTCAGACGGGATGTTCTACTTCCCCATGTTGGATTCGGGTCACGTGGTGGTCGAGGGCAAGGCGAAAGGTTTCAGATCACCGCCGCCCGCGGAGGTGGAGTTCGTTGCCGGCCCACTCGGCTCTCCCTGGAACTGTGGCCCCTTGGGAAGATCTTCTGGCTTCGTGAAGATCAAAGAGAAGGGAATCCCTCTTCCGAAGCAGATTCTTGTCAGAACCCTGGCTGTGCCGGCTTTTCTCAAACGGCCGGCCGTCCCGAAAGGCGCCATGGACTGTCCGGTGGACGCCCTTCTCGCGCCTGGAGCGACGCTGTCATTAAAGCCCGGTCGCCCGGTAGGGTGATCGGCGACAAATGCGGCTGGTTCGGTCGCGCCCCGGATGGGTGCCCCGACCCATCGCTGTGCCCGGCAGGCTTCAGGAACCCTGGCGGTCGGCGAGCGCCCGCTTCACGATGCGCTCGATTTCCTTCTCGATCCCGGAGAGCGAAGCGGAAGGCTGCTCCGGGCCGAGGATCTCCAGAGAGTAGGACAAAGTTCCTCCGAATTTCGCCGGCTGTCACGCTCTCGGCGGTTATTTGCATCTTCACTTATAGTAGAATGTTGGCGGGCGTGGTAGGTAGGCTCATGAAGATCGTGACGTCCGAGATCGTCGACGAGGGCCTGCAGGCGGTGATCCTGCTGCGGGACTCGTTCAGGATGCAGAACGCGACGCTGCCGATGGTACTGGAGGTGGCGGAGTTCGTGCGGCGGGTAGTGCACGACCCCAGCCTGCGGTTCGAGGCGCGGGCGTGGGGGGAGGGCCGGTGAGGACCTACGTGTGGCGTCCGCCGGTGGATTGGGAGTTCCGGAGGAGCGCCTTCGAGGCTTGGAACGATCCGAAGACTCGGAGAATGACGCTTCCCCAGCTGCGTATGTTCCACAACGGGAAACAGCGGAAAATCGCCAAGGCCCTCGGCATCTCAGTCTTCGTCTACTACCGTTATGAGCTGGGGAAAGAGCCCGTGAGCCGGGAGCTCCTGGAAAAGGTCGCCGCTATCCTGGACGTTTCCGCCGCTCGACTCGAGTTCATCCTGAGGGCGACCGACGACGCGCTGATGATGGTGCAGGAGTACCAGCTCCGCGAACGAAGCCGCAAGAGCAATGCGGCAGATCTCAGTGAATTACTGCCAATGTAGACATCTCCTGGCCTGCAATCGTCAATCGGGGTGACGGCGCGGCGGCTTTGGACCGCTACTGACCTGCGACAATTACTTAGGCCGGCCGACGACAATTACTTTGGCCGGTGGCCGGCACCCCTGCTGGGCTGTGGGAGAGTGCCCCCCTGAGAGGGGGGTGGATGGTCACAGACGAGCAGGTCAAGCTGTTGAGGTGCAAGGCCATGGAAGGCAAGACACAGGAAGGGTCGGCGGCCAGCGCTGGAATGTCAGTACGGACGGCTCGGAGATGGCGGGAGGGGGGGCTGCCCTCGCAGAGGGCAGCCCCCAGGTCATGGCGCACCCGACCTGACCCGTTCGCCGACATCTGGGACAGCGAGGTGGTGCCGCTGCTGGAGTTGGACGGGGAGGGGATCCTGGAGGCCGCCCGTGTGTTCGACGAGCTACGGGAGCGGCACCCTGGGCGATTCTCAGCGGGTCAGTTGCGGACGTTGCAGCGGCGCATGCGCGACTGGAAAGCGGTGCACGGCCCGTCGCGGCAGGTGATCTTCCCGCAGGTCCACCCGCCGGGCCGGGAGGCGGTCGTGGACTTCACACACGCCTCGGATTTGGGCGTACGGGTGGCAGGCCAGCCGCTGGTCCACCTGCTGTTCGTTCTCAAGCTGAGCTTCAGTGGCTGGACTTGGCTGCGCATCGCCTTCGGCGAGACCTTTGAGGCCTTGGTAGAGGGTGTCCAGGGTGCTCTCTGGTCGTTGGGCGGGTCGCCGGAGGTCCTGCGCCACGACAATCTGTCGGCAGCGACGCACGAGCTGAAGAAAAGCGGTGGCCGGGCCCTGACCGGGCGCTTCCGCGCCGTGCTGGAGCATTACGGTTTGCGCTCGACTCGCATCCGGCCGGGAGAATCGCATGAGAACGGCGTCGCCGAGAGAGCCAACGGCCTGGTCAAGAGGGAGCTGGCGCAAGCCCTGCTCTTGCGGGGTAGCCGCGACTTCGACGATCTCGACCAGTACCGGGTCTTCGCGGGGGACGTGATCGAGCGGCGATTCAACCGCGGCCGTGCCGACAAACTCGCCGAGGAGCGCCAGCACCTGCGGCCTTTGCCGGCGGCTCCCGTACCGCTCTACACCACCCACCACCCCACGGTGCGGCGCTGGAGCACTATCCGGGTCAGCGGTCGGGCCTACTCGGTGCCCTCGCGACTCATCGGTCACCAGGTCGAGGTACGACAGTATTCCGATTTCGTCGAGGTCTACTACCACGACCAGAAGGTCGAGACCATGCCGCGCTTGCGAGGCGAGAGCGAGGCCCGCATCGACTATCGCCACATCATCTGGTCGCTGGTGCGTAAGCCGGGAGCCTTCGCACGCTACCGCTTTCGCGAGGAGCTGTTTCCCACGCTTACCTTTCGGCGCGCCTACGATCGGCTGCGCGGCTCGCGTGGGGACCGCGCGGAGGTGGAGTACGTCCGCATCTTGCACTTGGCTGCCAGCACTCTGGAGAGCCAGGTCGAGACCGCTCTGAGGCAGCTGCTCGATACCGACAGCGCCTTCGACTACGCCGCTGTCAAGGCCCTGGTCAACCCCAAGCCCATCACCGTCCCTGTGCTCACCCTTCCTCCTCCCGATCTCCAGGTCTACGACCGTCTGCTGGCAGGTGCGCGATGACCAGCCCAGCGATTGAGGCCGGCCCCCGGCTCGAGCATCTGCTGACCACGTTCAATCTCACCACCGCCGCTACCGAGATCGTCCCTCGCCTCATCGAGGCCGGCCATGACCAGCTACTGCCTCTCCTGCTCGATATCTTCGAGCTCGAACGGCAGGACCGCGACCATCGGCGCGTGGATCGGCTAAGGCGCGCTTCGAAGCTGCCGCCGGGGAAGACCTTTGCCACGTTCGAGGACGGGCACCTACCCAAAACCCTGGCCGGCAAGCTGAGGGAACTGGCCCGCGGAGCCTTCTTGGAACGTGCTGTCAACGTTCTTGCTTTCGGCCTACCCGGCACTGGGAAAAGCCATGCCGCTTGTGCTCTCGGCCACGCTCTGATCGAGGCCGGCCGCTCCGTCCTCTTCACCCCCACCTTCAAGCTGGTCCAGGATCTGCTCGTCGCCAAGCGCGACTTCCAGCTCCCCAGAGCGTTACGAAAGCTTGATAGCTTCGAGCTGCTCATCCTTGATGACGTCGGCTACGTCCAGCAGGCGCCCGAAGAGATCGAGGTCCTCTTTACCCTCTTGGCTGAGCGCTACGAACGGCGATCCCTACTGATCACCAGCAACCTTGTCTTCAGCCAGTGGGAGCGGATCTTCAAAAACCCCATGACCACTGCGGCCGCCATCGACCGCTTGGTCCACCACTCCGTCATTCTCGAGTTCGATCTGCCCAGCTACCGGATTCAAAAGCCAGGAGCGCTCCCGGCGTCGCCCGATCCGGCGCCGTGCTCCTCGAAGCACAAGTGACCTCATGGGCACGCGACCGATCTGCCCTTCTACCTGGACCGCACCGAGGTCGCCGGCGCGGCTCCTTCACCCGCCGGCCACCGGCCAAAGTAATTGTCGTCGGCCGGCCAAAGTAGTTGACGCGGGACAGCTACGATCCCGTTCGTGGCGTGCTGGAGAGGATCCCCATCTCCGTCAAGCTGAAGGAGACGTTCACTCCGGCCGCGGGCCGGGACGGTCTCTATCTCGCGGTGCGGTGCCACGTTTCTTGCTGTTTTTCGCCACTCTATCCTTAAAGAAAGTGGAGGCTGGCGCGGAGGCTCGTGGAGGTATCCCGGCTCGTTGCGGTGGCTGAAGCGGTTCCAGTCCGGGTATCTGTATACCTTTGTGAGGAATCCGGCCATCCGCTCGCGGCACGGCTCCGGCTGACGCCACAGGTGGAGAGGAAATCCTTGGGACCGGCGCCGATCGAATCATCGGTAGAAGCCTCCGTCCGGGGCCGGCAAAACCATGCTGGCCGAGAGGGTGCCGTCCCTGCTGCCGCCGCTCACCGGAGAACGAAGCCGCGGAAGGTGGCCGCTCCCTCCTTTTTCTGCACCGGCTTCCCCTCACGGACCTCCGCTTTGTCCCGGGTTCACCATTTCAGGCACTTTGTTGTTTGAAACGATGTTTTACGAAATTCAGCTAAGCAGGGGGAGCCTTGCTTGGCTCGGTTCACGTCTAGAAGGAGGGAAGAATGAAAAGGACAATCCTTGGAGCCATCTTAGCGCTCCTCATCTTCTCGGGTCCCGTCGGAGCATCGACTTGTAGCTCGGGAATCGGATGCCTCGATTGCAGGGCACAAGGACCTGCGGGTTGGCGGTGCGATTACCTGCAAGAGAGTGCCTCATGTGAATGCGAGGTCTACTTTTTCGGCGGCTCATGGGCCTGCGCCGTCAACGGAGATTGTACGTACGGATCAGGGGGAGGTGGTGGTGGTGGCGGTGGTGGCGGAGGGGGCGGTGGTGGTGGAAGCTGCCAGCAGCTTCCGGGCCGGTGGTGCCCGGCGGAGTGCATGTCCTGCGAACCCATCTACTTTTGAGGAGGTGAGAGGATGAGATTTCTTCGACTCGCGTGTCTTCCCCTGCTCCTACTCCTAGTGCCGGGATTCCTGGCAGCAGATTGCAGTTCCTCCCTCTGTTCTGATTGCGAGCAGAGACAGGTCGGTACCACCACCAGACAGACTTGCGCCACCGTCGACTACTCGGCCAGTTGTTCTTGCTCCGTGGATGTCTCGACGGGTTTCTGCCTCTTGAGCGGACAGTGCACATACACGAGCGGAGGTGGTGGCGGGGGGACCGGCGGAGGCGGAGCAGGCGGCGGGGGTGGAGCCTGCCAGCAGCTTCCGGGCCGGTGGTGCCCCTCGGAGTGCATGTCCTGCGAACCGATTTTCTTCTGAAACTAAAGGTGAAGCATGGCTCGAACTTGTCTTTTCATCGGATTGGGTCTGCTGTTCCTGACGTTCGGGCCTGCCGGGACTGAGGAGGTCACGGAGGGCAACCGGGAAGTCACCATCACCCTGCGAGTACGCGGGCCAGCGGCGGCTGATCCCCCAAAAGATCTCTCTGCCCGCGCCGTCGCTACGTGGTACGGACCGGGAAAGGCTGATCCCGTTGAGGTCGGTCTTTCCCGCCAGAAGCCCGCCCGCATGGAGCTGAGACCGGGCCGGTGGGTGCTCAGAGCTGAGGCGGACGGCTATTGGGGGAGCGAGCATCAACTGGAACTCAAAGAGGCAACCGCCGTTGCCCTCGATCTCTGGCCGGCTGGCGTTCTCGAGGGCGGTTTTTCTCTCCAAGGAGGTCTCCAGCCTCCGACAGAGCTGAATCTTTTCCTTCGCCCGGCGCCGGGAGAGTCGGGCAAAGAAGCTCCTCCGCCTTCCAAGGTGGTCTGCACCGTCGAGGAGGCGGCCTTCAAGTGTCCGGTTCCCGCCGGACTCCTGGATTTCAGGATTCAGGCTCCGGGGTTTATCCCCCGCTATCTCTGGGGCATCCGAGTTGCACCAGGGCAGACGATTCGGCCCGGCCGAATGGACTTACGGCAGGGTTCGGCTGTGCAAGGTTGGGTGGTCACGGTGGACGGCGCACCGCTCGGAGAGGACCTGTGGGTGACACTCCGGCCGAGGGGAGGCATCGTCTATGACGCGGCGGAGAGGGAGCGCATGGAGAGCCTCACCTTCAAGGCCCAAGTCAACTCTCGCGGCTTCTTTCAGATGGAGGGTGTTCCACCCGGTGCTTACCTCCTGGAAGCTCAGCACAAGAAATATGCACCCGCCGTGGTCTCGGTGCGGGTTGTCGAGGGACAAGTCACCGAGATCGCGAATCCCCCGCTCATGCTCGATCACCCGAAGGTGGTCGAGGTCTTTGTCGATCCACCGTCCGGGCCGTCCGACCGGCCCTGGGCGGTCCATCTTCAGCGATATGAACGCGATAGCTCAAGAGTCACTTCGTTTGCGCAGGAGGTCATGTCTGCCGATGGCGCCTGGAGGAAGGCGGTCCCTCCCGGCCTCTACCTGTTGCGGATCGGCCCCAATCCGGGGGAGACGTGGTGGATGGAAGAAGTAAAGGTGGAAGAAAACCCGGCTCCCATCCAGGTGACGATGCGGGTGGTGAGAGTCAAGGGTTCGGTCCATCTGGGAGGGGAACCGCTCGCCGCCAAAGTCTACTTCGGCGGGAAATTCGGTGCGGTCCGGGTGGAAGCGACCGCCGATGAGGATGGCAGGTTCGAAACCATGCTGCCGAAAGCAGGAGAGTGGCTGGTCCATGTCGCCTCCGCAGATCCGGCCGTCGAGCGCGAAATCCCGAAGGTACCGGTTGAGCCCAAGCCAGGAACGGACCAAGCGATTGTGGATCTGGAGTTGCCGAATACCCTCCTTCGAGGCAAGGTCATCGTCGCCGCAACCGGAGTTCCCGTCCCCAAGTCCATCGTAACCGCCGTGAGCACAGGCGAAACCCAGGAATCTTCGGTTCAGGTGATAGCCAACCAAGAGGGCCTGTTCGAATTCCATGGTCTTCTTGCCGGCGCAACCCTTGTCGGAGCCAGCGGCGGCAGGGAGGATCTCTATGCCGATCCTGTCCTCGTCGATGTCCGCCCGGAGAAGGAGTCACAACCAATCGTCCTTCGAGCCGTACCGCGTTTGAAGGTATCCGGAACGGTGGTCTCCGCCGCGGGCCCCGTAGCCGGAGCGCGAATCACAGCCGTACCTATGGGGATCCCCGCCATCTCAACCCGTATACACACCGCCGACTCCCAAGGGAGATTCACTCTCTTCTTGCCCTCCACGACGCGGGAAATGCAGGTGACAGTAAGTGCTCCAGGGTTTGCCCTGCGAACCTTGCGTCTGGCAATACCGGAGAATCGCGAAATTGTGCTCGGTCTGGAACAGGCATCGGGCACGCTGATAGTGGGAATGGATCGGCCTCTGAACTACTCCGATCCCAACGCGCCATCGGTCGTTCTCCTACACGGTGGGGCCTTCGAATGGCTTAGCTACCTGCTGTCGTGGGCGGCAACCTCTGGAGTCCAGGGCCAAGGAGAGGGTGGCAAGTGGGTGGTTCCGTCAATGGAGCCAGGGGCCTACCAAGCGTGTTGGGTCTTTCCCGCCGAGCGGCCGGGCCTCGATTTCGGCATAACGCCGTCGGATCGATGCGTCAGCGGGTATCTCGCCTCCAATGGCGAACTCACGCTCGATCTATCGGGAAAGCTCAGGGAGGAAAGAGACTGACCTAGGCTTCTTCCAGAATCTCCAGGACACTCTCCAACCCGTACCACATGGCGAGTATCAAGGGTCCGTAGAGTGGTGTTTCTAGAGGTGCTCGATGGCGCGGACGTTTCTTCCTCTTCTGATTACCCTTCTCCTTGCGGGCAGCCTTGCGTCTGCCGGAACTCTCGAGCCCACGCCCATTCCGAACGAGGAATCAACTCCGTCATGGAAGGGCCCGCAGTTCGTACAGGCGGATCGCGGAGGCAATGTCTTCTTCTTCCGAGCAGAAACGTTTGAGGTCTATCCTGTTACGAAAGCGGGCACCTTCGGAGAGCCGGTGCAACTCGAAACCACCGTGGAGGCCGCGGGACTGATCCACGATGCGATCCTGAGTCCTGCTGGCGATCAGTGGCTGGTCTACGCTGACTTTTCGGTCAGGCGCTTTGTAAACGGCAAGGAGAAGCTCGTTCCTCCCTTGGAGTGGAATCCCTGGGCGATTGGATTTCGCAGGGATACGCCGGTCGTGGCGGTGATTCCCCGTCCTATAGGACGTTTTCGCGATCTAGAGAAGGTGACCGAGATTCCTTGGCTTCTCACGCTGAGCACCGACCGGTGGGACACGTTCAACCGCCTCAAAGGGGTGTCCGCTTCGCAGCTCTCGAAAAAGGGTGGCATGAATGACTTGATCGCAGAGAACGCCGTCCGCCTGGCGAGCGATCGGGAAGGGAAACTGTGGGCTGCGCGGCAGTACGCGTGCAGCGGTTCAGTCCAGGTGGGGGTGTGCTCCTGGAGATCACGGTAGATCGTGGCGAAGTGCGGAAGAAGAAGGAAAGCAAGGGTGTCGAAATCGAGGTCCGCGGAGGCGCCGACGCGGCCAAGAACCCAGTTGAAAGGAGAGGGCGTCTTCACGACTGCCGCAGGCCGGGATGCCCTGTATCTCGCAGCCTGGAATGGAGACCAAGGCCGTTGGCGGATCTCCTGGGACTCGTTGGAGCAGGCGGAATGGAAACAGGTCGAAGGCGCCGAAATCGATGGCATCCCCGTCGAGGAGACCACGGCCGTCCCGGCCCAGCCGAAGGCCGGCGCGGGTGACGCTCGACCTAAGCGATGAGGAAATCCAGATGGTGGAGTCTGCCGCCAAGGATCTCTTCTCCTCGAGAGCCTCAGCCTGTTCGGGAGGTCCGGGCTCAGGGACGCTGCCGAGGATCGTCAGGATCAGCCGGACAGCGGCGCGCATTTGAGGTGAGATCGTGGCTCGGGCACAGCCCCTCGCGGTTCTAGCGCTCGTCCTCGGCGCGCGCATTATCCTTCTTAGAGAAGGAGCGGTGATTCCCTGGCATGCCTTGGCGACTCACTTGGCCACGCTCGGACTGCCCGCCGCGTCGGACGCCTATGGTCGACTGATTCTGGCGGCACTTGCCCCTGGTGAGTACCGAGCTTTCCTGCTGGACGCTACGAACGAGCAGCTGATACGAAGCGGTTCCGACCAGGGCTACCTCGGTTCCTTCTCTCTCGGGGCGCTGGAGCTCTCTGAAGTGGAGGTTGAGATCGATCGCGGTCGCCTGCCAAGGATCTCCAGAGAGTAGGACAAAGTTCCTCCGAATTTTGCCGGCTGTCACGCTCTTGGCGGTTACTTGCATCTTCACTTATAGTAGGGTGTTGGCGGGCGTGGTAGAGGGGTAGGTGGGCTCATGAAGATCGTGACATCCAAGATCGTCGACGAGGTCTGGGAGCATGTAAACAAGCTTCCGCCAGAAACGTTGAAAATCGTTGTACCCCGGACGATCCTCTCCCAGCCCGAGCTGACGGGCTTCCTGCGAGCCGAGACGGCCTCGCTGGAGCGCGGGGCGGTCCACCTCGCGTTTACGTTGTTCGCCATGATCGTTCGTATGTTCGAGCAGAGCGCAGGGGGTGATCTCCCGCCGGTGTCGGCCGCTCGCGCCGAGGCGGTCAAAATCCGCCTTGACAGGGAGCTCTTACATGGCTATCGCGAGAAAGGCAGGACCAGGTTCATCAGGCGTCTCGGTCGCTCGCAGCCGCACGTCGTGGGGTTCATGTTTCACGCGCTGACCCTTCCCTCCGACGACGAAGACGACCTGCTCGACGATACCACCCTCGAACTGCTTGCTGCCCTCGGGGCCGTAGTGCTGGCCCTCGATGAGGCCTTGAACCGGGGCGGCGCCCCCGGATAGCGCGCTTCTGGGTCCTCGCGCCTGGAGCGACGCTGGCATTGAAGCCGGGGCTCGACAGGCTTCAAGATCTTCTGGCGGTCGGCGAGCGCCCGCTGCACGATCCGCTCGATTTCCTTCTCGATCCCAGAGAGCGAAGCGGAAGGTCGCCCCGGGACGGGAGCTCCAAACGCCTCCCGCAGGCGAATGACTCTCGGCGTCGGCTCGTCCCAGGACGGCGGAAAGGCCAGCCGGAAGAGCTCCTCGGGCTCCACCTCCAGCACCCTGGCGATCTGCGCCACGTGATCGACCTTGAGATCGATCTGGCCCGCGAACAACCGGGTGAGGTAGCCCTGCGATAGCCCCAGCCGGCGCTCGGCCTCCTTCAGGGTCAAGCCGAGCGCGCCGATCGCCGATTTCAGGACCTTGTTCAGATGGACCGTCTGGCTCTCCATCCCTCAGTAGGGTACTCCACCCAGGCAACCTATTGCAAGTTTCCGTTCAGAGCAGGCCCAGTATTTGACGGTTTATCTCAACCTGTTGCAGCAATGGTTCCACAAAAGGAAAGTGCGCTGTCGAGGTCGTGTGGTCTGCGCACCGGCGCGGGTGGGCCGTGCAACGGCGGGGGTGGTCTGCCCGCCGCCTCGGGCGGTCCGCTCGCCCACGCCGGCGGTCCTCTCGCCGCCTCGGGCGGTCCTCTCGCCGCCGCCGGTGGTCCTCTCGCCGCTTCGGGTGGTCCGCTCGCCCCCGCCGGTGGTCCTCTCGCCCCCGCCGGTGGTCCTCTCGCCCCCGCCGGCGGTCCGCTCGCCGCCGCCGGTGGTCCTCTCGCCGCCGCCGGTGGTCCTCTCGCCGCTTCGGGCGGTCCGCTCGCCGCCGCCGGCGGTCCTCTCGCCGCCTCGGGCGGTCCGCTCGCCCCCGCCGATGGTCCGCTCGCCGCCTCCCGCGGTCCGCTCGCCGCCGGCGGTGACCGTACGCTGGCCAGGGAGGGACCCTCCACCGGTCGGGTTGGGACGACGCGCGCCGGCTCCCCGGTCTCCGGCTCCGATTCAGCTTCCTGCCAGGAACGGCTCGGGACAACCGGGACCGAATCCCGCCTGAGGTCAGCCCGGCGTCCCCGGCTCGGCGGTCGATCGACCTTGCCCGCTCCCGTCGAAGCCCTGGATGTTCACGCCGTCCGGATCCGACCCGCCCTTCAGGCCCGAGCCGGGGTTTGGGTCCAGCGCGGACTCGATCCCGTCCAATAGGAAGGAAGCGCCTTTCTCCAAGAGGCCGGCAAACCAACTCCAGGCGCCGGCGGCACCGCGCGGGTGAGCGGGCGCAGCCCAGGCGGCCGTGGGGAGAGCCAGCAGGGCCGCCAGGATCCCCACCGCCATGATGCGAGAAAGCCTCTGGTTCATCTCCATCTCTCCTTTCCGTGGATCGGGTCCGACCCCGTGCAGCTCCGTCGGTCGCGGGCTGCATTACAAGCGCATTACGCGGCGGAGCGAGGCGCTGGATGACGGAAGCCGGCTTCGGCGGCGTGTTCTTGTGGGCTATCGCGACGGCCTGAGTGGACGCCTGTGGGCATTCGACGCGGTAACGGGAACCAGCACACCTGCCGTAAGGCAGGCTCGCGCCTTCAAATTAGCGTTGCTTCGTTCCGCTCCTCAGTAGGTCTCGAAGCAGAGGCGATGACTGGTCCGATCCCCCAAACAGCGCGATGATGCTGTCAGGCTCTGAGGCGATCCACACGAACGAGTTCCACGCCAGCGTGGCGAAGGTCCTCCGCAAGGCCGGGGCATCCCTGTCCAGGAATGCGGTCACGAACGCCACATGCTCAGAGAAACCAGCGTTTGTGGCAAGCTTGAACAGATCCGCGCGTCGAAGTTCCGAGATCGGTCCATCGGTGGACACAACCTCTACAAACACAAGCAGAGTAGACGGGGCAGCAACGTCAACGAGGATGATATCAGGAAGATTCCTGCCTATATCGATATTCAGGCCGATTCTCTTCGCCAGTATGTCATCACGCTGGACAACTTTGTTGCCGCTCTCGCTCAGCCAAAGGACTCCGGCCGCCTCCAAGAATCGCGACGCAAACCTCTCCACCACGTGCTTAGCGATCATCGAACTGATGCCCGGGGTCATGTTTCGGGTCTCGCCGTTTGGAAAGGTCACCAAGAAGTCCGTCGGATTCTTTGAGACGCCAGCGCGCACCAAGGCGACGCGCGCGAGCGCACCGGCTGCGAGATGGGTTCTTTGCCACTCTGCGATCGCGACGGCAAGCTGATCGTCGTTTAGAGAGGGCTCGAAGAGGGCAGCAAAGGACTGGGTCAGGGCGTAGCGGGGCTTTGACGACGTAGTCTCGAGGTCTCTGCGCTCAAACGCCGCACCTACGAGAATAAGGCCGTTTCTCAGGGTCTCGTCGCGGATAGGTTCACGAGTGGTGTCGGCGTACCACTGTTCTCCGCGTGACTTCGAGCCGGGCAAGATCATGGCCTCCGCATACTCGATTCGCGCAGCGTCCGAGGTCAGTGCGGCTTGATCGTCGCTCATCCTGTAAACGTATTTGGGCGACAGATACCGTCCCACGCCCTCGGCGGCGCCAATATAGAGCATCACAAAGACAGTCGACGCGGCGATTTCTCGAGTGCAGTAGGTGCGATTGGGAGTACCCTCCGGGAAGATGAGCATTAGCCTTCGCTGCACTTCGTCGTGTGAAACAAAGGGGGGCAACTTCATTGATCACCGTATAGCCGACCGCAAATATCGTCGATAGTCTGCCGCGTCGGGGATCGACGGAGTTGGCTGGTCAATTCTGCCAGCGCGAGGGCGGAGGGCAGAGGGAACGCCTCCAATTCATATGCCGACACAGCTACGGTTCCGCTAATGCACCGGAAGGCGCGATCGGCGGCGGAGCTATTCAAGAAGGCTGCCAGCGTTCGTGTGTCCACCAAGGGTTCGGCTACGATGGGCACGATCATATTGAGGTGGTTCTCGATCGTGACAGCACCAAACCCGTCGATAAAGGACTGCGGAAGCTCAGCGGCTATCAGCCGATGCACCTGCTCCTTGGCTGTGGTACGTTGGAGCAGCACGCAGGACTTTCGGACGAGCAGGAAGTCTTCGCCGTCGTTGACCTTGAAGTAGGGAGCATGGTTACGCCGAGCCGCTCGAAATGAGAACACGCCATCAGCGCCCACCGCCTCAGCCCAGATGAGCGGGACAGTACCTGGCTCGCGATGTTCACGAAGCCGAGACTTGAAGCGGTTCCAAACGAGAGGCCCTGTGCTGACGCCATAGCCCCAGTCCGCGAGGCGAGTGGGCAGGGCACGAAGCCGATCAGCGGTGCGAGCTGCTTCGGGAGTACGAGGAATGATCCAAGGCTGATCAGCGCGCGGGGGTAGAGGAACTTCAACCGCGCGTGACACAGTCAGCGAGGCGCCGGCCACCTCAACGAAGTGAACTCGAATCCTGCTGGCCGAAGAATTACGACGAAATACCGCGAGTAGCGTCTCCTGGAGAACGTCGTCGAAGACGCCCGACCGCTCCGACAGGAAGTCCAGCGCCACCGGTGCAGCCTGGGCAGCGAGAAGGGCGCGAAGGCTCTTGTAATACTCACCGCAAAGGAAGCTTGTTGGTGTAACATAGGCCACAATCCCTCCGGGTTGAGTCTTTCTCACAGCAAGATCCAGGAAGACACCATAAAGGTTGGCGTGACCGAAGAGGCTCCGTTTGTAGACGCCTCGCAGCTCAGGTGAAAGCGTAATCCTGCCATAGGGCGGGTTGCCCACCACTAAATCGAAATCTCCGGGTTCATACCGAGTGAGACTGTCGCAAACCTCTATCGGGCAAAGTTGGTCGTCTGTAGAGTAGCCGACCAATTCATTGAGCGTAGCGTCTAGAAATATGAGCGACATCCATCCTGCGAATGCATCGATCTCGAAACCAACGAGCCGGTTCGCCAAGTTGCGGATAAGCACCCGCCGGTCGCAGCCCTTGAGTGAAGAGATCATTCTTTGAGCGACAGGTCCAAGGAAAGCGCCGCCGCCGCACGCGGGGTCCAGGACTCGGCAGTGATTCCAGTCGACGCCAGCGGCCGTGACCGAGTCGAGCAGCCGGTGGACTACAGCCGGCGGCGTGTAGAAAACGCCATGCTTGGCCCTGTAGTCATCGGGCAGCATAGCGGCATAGGTGCTACCGACAACGTATGCGGCATCCTCAACCAGACGGCTAGCAGCCAGCTCGGCAACCGCGGTTGCCACGGCTAGGGCTTCACGATCGAGAGGACGCGAAGGGTGCTCCGGAGCTGGCCGGAGCGTGCGCGAGGGGCGAGGGGAAAGTTTCGACCAGTAGTGCGAAACAACAGTCGCCACAAAGGTTTGCGTATAGGAGAGGCGGAGCTTGGGTGGGGTTGACTCGGCGAGCGCCCGCGCCCGGCTCTTGAGAAATTCTGTCGCCGCATCAGGGGCCGGCGCAACGCCCGAAATGGAGTCTAGGAGATCGAGCGCCAGAGATAATTGGAGACCATCTTGCCCTCTCGTCATGAGCCTAGAGTATGACCGACCGATGATCCGCTGTGAAGTAAGGCGATGCGTCGGAGCTCTCTTCAACATAGCCTTCCTCCTTTGGAGGCGAACACAGCCTTCGGATCAGGCGCCTTCGGGCTTCAACCGCATACCACGCCCGGTTTCCGGGTCGTGGTAGATGCGGTAGATCCCCACGCCGTTGGCGTCCACCAGGGCAGCGCGGAGCTCCGCGTACGGTGGATGCCGGTCCTTTGTAGGCCTGCTTCTTTCCGGAACCACGGCACGGGGCGTGGCGCCCTTCGCGGAAAGAGTATGGCGCTAGTGGGGCGTAAGTCAACGAGAAAGTCCCTGCCCCTTCGTTGCTGGGGGTAGGGGCTGACCAAGCCCGGCCGGCCGAAAAGGAACCGGGGGCCCTCGGCACGTTCCTGCGCCTCGGGCAACTCGTGCGAAGATCGATCCTCGGGATGAGGAGCAGATTTCTGCTGGCGGTGCTGATCCTCGGGGCCGGTGCCTCGGAGGCCGCCGCCCGGGCGGGGACCTGCGGCACGGCAAACCTCCTCGCCGGGAGGCTGCCGGTGGCGGGTGCCGGGAGCCGCGGCGATGCGGCCTTCGCCACCGACGGTGCCGTGGGTCCGGAGGGCGCTCTGTGGGACTCCGCGGTCGCGGTGGTGCTCGCCGCCGCGGAACCTCGGCTCACCCGGGATCTCGGCGGCGAGGTCGAGGTCCGCGCCTTGGTGCTCCAGGCCGATGCCAACGAGCCGCGGCCCGATCCACCCCGGACGATCTACACCTACTGGAACGACACCACCAGCCGTTGGTGGGAGCTGGCCCTCGCCCTGGCGGGGCTCGCGCTGCTGGTATGGGATCAGCGGCGCGAGCGGCACGGCCGGCCCGCGGCGGCGCGCTGGCGCGAACGCGCCCTCGCCACGGCCGGGCTGCTCGCCGCCCTCACCTACTTCAACTTCGGCTTCTTCCACTTCGGCAACTACATCCACGGCTGGGACACCTTCCACTACTACGCCGGGGCCAAGTACTTCGGGGAGCTCGGCTACGAACGGCTCTACGAGTGCGTGGCGGTGGCCGACGCCGAGGAGGCGGCCCTGCGGCCGCGGGTGGAGGCCCGGAAGATCACCAACCTGCGCACCAACGAGCTCGAGCCGACGCGCGACATCCTCGCTCACCCGCGGCGCTGCACGTCGCATTTCTCCGCGGCCCGCTGGCGCGACTTCCGCCACGACGTGGCCTGGTTCCGCGACCGCGAGACGCCGCAGCGCTGGGACGACCTGGCGGCCGACCACGGCTACAACGCGACGCCGGTGTGGACGCTCGCCGGCTCGCTGCTCGCCGGCACGGGCCCGGCGAGCGATCGTCAGATCCTGCTCCTGACCCTGCTCGATCCGCTCTATTTTCTCGCCCTCGTGATGGTCGCGGGCTGGGCTTTCGGCTGGCGGGGCCTGGCGGTGGCCCTGCTGGTCTTCGCGACGTTCTTCCCCTGCCGTTTCTTCTGGACCGGCGGCGCCTTCCTGCGCTGGGACTGGCTCTTCTACACGGTGGCCGCCGTCGCCTGCCTGCGCCGCGAGCGTCCGCTGCTCGGGGGTCTCGCGCTCGGCTATGCCGCCCTGCTGCGCATCTTTCCGGGCTTCCTCGCGATCGGTCCGCTGGCGGCGATCCTCGCCCACGCCGGGCCTCGGATGTGGCGGGCGCTGGCCTCGGCCCGTGCCGCGGGACGCCCTCCGGCGCTGGGCGCGACCCTGCGCGAGGCGCTCGCACTCGAGCCCCCGCGGAGCCACCTGCGCTTCCTGGCGGGCGCCGCTCTCGCCGGGGTCCTGCTGGTGCCCGCGAGCCTGGCCGTGGCCGGCCCGGGCGCGTACCGCGGCTTCATCGACAACTCGCTCAAGCATGCGGGCACACCGCTCACCAACAACATGGGCCTGCGCACGGTGCTCACCTTTCGCGCGGACGAGGTCGGGCGCAAGCTCGTCGACGACGGCGCGGCCGAGCCATGGAGGGCGTGGAAGGAGGCGCGGCTACGGGCCTGGAGGAAGGTATCGCCGCTCGCCGCCGCTCTCGCCCTGGCTTTCGTCGCGGCGCTCGTCCGCGCCACCCGCCGCCACCCGGAGCCCTGGATCGCGGCGGCCCTGGGCACCCTCTTCATCGCCTTTGCCGCCGAGCTCACCTCGTACTATTACGCCTTCATCTTCGTGCCGGCGCTGTTGTGGACGCATCGCCGGGGGGTGGGGCCGCTGCTGCTCGCGCTCTGTGCGTTCTCGACCTTCGTCTCGCTGGCCCCGTTGCCCGGGATGCCCACCTGGCGCGACGAGCAGTACACGCTGATCTCGCTGGCCACCCTCCTGGCCTTCGGCGCCGTTCTCGCCGCCTTCGCCGCCGGCCCGTCCGGCACGCCGTCTGGTACCATGATGCGATCGAAGTGGCGGTCACAGGCCCGCGGTGGCAGGTCCGGCGAGCTCGGGGAGACCGTTCGGCGATGACCAAGCGCGCCCGTACCAGAGTGCAGAGTCTTGCCCTCGCACTCATCCTGCTCGCGCCGCCGTATCTCGCGGCCGCCCCCGGCGCCGCGCCGCCCCCCGCGCCGGGCCCGCTCTACGCACGCGACCCCGACGTCGGCGCTTCGGCGATCCTCTTCGTCTCGGGCGATGACCTCTGGACGGTCCCTCGCGAGGGCGGCGTCGCCCGCCGCGTGGCCACCGGGGCGGGCCCCAAGCGCCGGCCGAAGCTCAGCCCCGACGGCGCGACGATCGCCTTCACGGGCAGGCACGACGGGCTCTACACCGTCCCGGCCGCGGGGGGCGAGCCCTCGCGTGTCACCCACCACCCGGGGGCCACGGATCTCTGCGACTGGACCGCGGACGGCCGGCTGCTCTTCATGACCGACGGCTTCATGCACCTGTTCGACGGGGACAGCGAGGCGCGCATCCGCCAGCTCTTCACCGTCGCGGCCGAGGGCGGCCTCCCCGAGCGCATCCCGCTCCCCTACGGGGCGAACGGCGCGATCGACGACGGCGGTGAATGGCTCGCCTACACCTACTACGCCGAGGGGCGCGCCGAGGCGCGCGGCCGCCACCGGGGCGGCAACGCTCCCGACGTCTGGCTCTTCAACCTGCGGACGCGCGCCTCGCGCAAGATGACCGAGTGGGAGGGGATCGACACGGCGCCGATGTGGCACGGGCGGACGGTCCACTACCTCTCGGACGCCGGCGCGGAGCGGCGGCTGAACCTCTGGTCGTTCGACACGGCAGTCGGCACGCGCCGCCAGCTGACGCGCTACGCCGACTTCGACGTGAAGTGGCCATCGGTCGGCCCCGGGCCGCGGGGCGAGGGCGAGATCGTCTTCTCGCACGGTACGCGCCTGGCTCTCCTCGACCTCGCGACCGGCGAGGCGCGAGACGTCGAAATCCGACTGCCCGCAGACGCCGCGGCGCCCGCCCAGCAGACGTTCGACGCGGCGAAGCACGTGCAGCGGTTTGTGCCCGCGCCCGACGGCTCGCGCGCGGCGCTCGAGGCGCGCGGCGACGTGTGGGTCGTGGGCGGCCCGGGTGTCGCGCCCCGCAACCTGACCAACTCGGCCGCGGCGGCCGAGCGCGACCCGGCGTGGAGCCCCGACGGGCGGTGGATCGCCTACTTCTCGGACGCCTCGGGCGAGTACGAGCTGTGGGTCACGCCGGCCGATGGCAGCCCCGGGGCGCGACGGCTCTCGGAGATCGGCCGCGGGTTCCGGCGCCGGCCCGCCTGGTCCCCGGACTCGCGCTCGATCGCCTTCGCGGACAGCGCGGGAGCGCTCTACCTGGCGAGCCTCGAGTCGGGCCGGACGATCCGGTTCGATGTCGACCCGCTCGTGCGCCAGTCGCGCATCGCCTGGTCACCCGACTCGGCGTGGATCGCCTACTCGCGCGGGGCCGAGGGCAGCACGCGGTCGACGGCGATCTGGCTCTACGACGTCGCCGCGGGCGCGGCCCGCCAGGCGACGAGCGGCTGGTTCTCCGACGACTCGCCCGTGTTCGACCGGGCAGGCGAATACCTCTACTTCGTGAGCGCGCGCAACCTGTGGGACGCCGTGGTCTTCGACGCTGTCGACGAGGGCAACTTCTCGGAGCTCGGCGCCTCGCACACGAAGGTCGCGCCGCCGTCCGACGAGGAGCCCGAGAACACGGGGGTCCTGGGCGTCGACTTCGAGCTCGTCGACGGGGCGTACCGGATCGCGAAGATCTACGACGGCCCGCCCACGGACCAGCTGGCGCGCAACCCGCTCCGGCGACCCGGGGTCGAGGTCGTCGAGGGCGAGTACCTGCTCGCGGTTGACGGCAAGCCGCTCGACCCCAAGGTGGACCCGTGGGCGCCGTTCGTTGGGCTCGCGTCGCAGCGCGTGACGATCACCGTCGGGCCGCACCCGCGCATCGATCCGGCCGCGGCGGCCGCGCGGCAGGTGGTGGTGACTCCGCGGCGCAGCGAGCCGTTCGTCCGCAACCACGCGTGGGTCGAGGCGAACCGCGTCGCGGTCGACCGGGCGAGCGGCGGACGGGTGGGCTACGTCTACCTGGCGACGACCGAGACGTACGGCTCGTCGGAGTTCACGCGGCAACTGGCCGGGCAGCTCGACAAAGAGGCGCTGGTCGTTGACGTGCGGTGGAACGAGGGGGGCTTCTGGCCCTTCCACGTCGTCGACGTGCTGGCCCGCCCGCGGTACCTCTATGTCACGGAGTGGCGGCGGGCGGCGGGCGGCGCGCCTCTCCCGGGCTACATCCTCGAGGGGCCGTCCATCATGCTGATCAACGAGATCTCGGTTTCGGGCGGGGACGCGTTGCCCTACTTCTTCCGCAAGCGCGGAGTGGGCAAGCTCGTCGGCTCGCGGACGCTCGGCGGGTTCGTCGGCGTGTGGCCCCACTCATTCCTCGTCGACGGCGGGCTGCTGAACGTCCCGCACGAGGGGTCCTACGAGTCGAGCGAGGCGTGGGCGATCGAGGGGCACGGCGTCGAGCCGGACATCGTCGTGCGTGAGACCCCGACCGAGCTCGCCGAAGGGCGTGACCCGCAGCTCGAGGCGGCGGTGCGGCACCTTCTGAAGGAGCTCGAGGGCCGCCAACGCCCGTCAAGGCCGCGCCCGCCGGGGCAGTAGGAACGACTCGCGCTCCCACCCTACGGCTCCGCACGCCGGCTCTACCCCTTGTCCAACATCAGGCTACGGCGCGAGCAGGAATGTCTTTCCCTCCCGCTCGGCGCGATAGAGTCACCCGGCCACATGGACCTCTCCGCCGTCCTCCGCCTCCTCTACCGCGGCCCCCGCGGCGCCGCGCCCGGCGTGGTGAACCCCTACCGGGAAGCCGTCCGCGAGCTGGACGGCCCCGCGGCCGCCCGGCGTCGGCGGGAGAACCTCGAGGCCTATCTCGAATGCGTGGGGGTGCCCCGGCTAGTGTTGCTGGGCGAGGCGCTGGGCTTCCGCGGCGGCCGGTTCTCGGGGATCGCTTTCACCAGCGAGCGGCAGCTCGCCGGGCCGGACGACCGGCGGCTGCCGTGGGCGGGCTCGCCGCCGTTCCGCGCCACCAGCCGCAATCCCGCCCTCTGGCTGGAGCCTTCCGGCAGCGTCGTCTGGGACGCCCTCCGCGGCGAGGCTCGGGGAGCGCTGATCTGGAATACGTTCCCCTGGCATCCCCATGGCGAGAAGGGACCGCTCAGCAACCGCACGCCGGAACGCCGCCTCGTGGCGGCGAACCTGCACGTGCTGGAGCGGCTGCTGGCGGAGATCCACGGCGCCCGGGTGCTCGCGGTGGGGCGCACGGCCCAGGGGGCGCTCGCATCCCTCGGGGTCGAAGCGCCGGCGCTGCGGCATCCGGCCCACGGCGGGGCCTCGCTGTTCCGGCGGCAACTGCGGGCCTGGGCTTGGCGGCCGGACCGGTCTCGCCGCAACGGAGGAGACGTCTCGCCGTCCCCGTGACCTGCGCAGGGTGTCGTAGCGGGTCTGAGGCGTCTCTACGGACCGTTGGAGGCGCGACGCGGGTTGGTGGTTCCGTGGGGCGTCTGTGTTACTCTATATAGAGCTTTATCGATGCGGCCGGCAGCCGCAGGAGGTCCCTCCCATGCTGCGCTCTCGCGTTTGGCCGTTGCTCGTCGTCCTCGCGCTGCTCGCCTTGCCGGCGGCGGCGGATGTATTCCACGTGGTGCTCAAGAACGGCTCGGAGGTCGAGACGACTACTCAGCCGCAGCAAGCGAGCTGGGACCCGAACATGGTCCTCCTTCTGACGGATGTGGGCAATTGGGTGGGCTTCCCGAAGGACGAGATCGAGAGCATCCGCGCCGAGGACCCGACGGCGGGCTACGGCGTGCGGATCAGCGACAACGTCATCGCGCTCGGCTGGTCGCCGAACGACCTGCCCGCGGAGGCCGAGGGCGGACGGGCAAACGAGATCAACGACCGGATGGCCAACATGGCCGAGCGGATGCTGGAGATGGCGGAGCGGCAGCAGCGGTACTCGATCGATCAGGGCGTGCAGACCGAGGCGACGCAGGGGATCCCCGCGAGCTTCGGCGGCTACGCCGGCGGCTCCTCTTCGGGCTTCGGCAGTATCCCGCTGGAGCCGGTCCCGGACCGCTTCATCGAGAACCAGGACCGCATCAGCAATCCCGACGGCCAGCAGTAACGATTTTCGCGTCCCCCGCCGTGGGGGGCCTCTTTGACAACCCAGACGGTGCGGTGACGCCCGATCTCTCCGAAGCCGGAGAGATCTCGCGTCTGCGAAAGGGAAGCCGGTAGGAAGCCGGCGCGGCCCCCGCCACTGTAACCGGGTACGAAACCGGAAATTGCCACTGCGCGGGTGGATCCCCGAAAGGGGGTTGCCCGTGTGGGAAGGTCCGGGAGTAGGACGATCCGGAAGCCAGGAGACCTGCCGCACCGTCCAACGCCTCCCGCGGGGTGCGGGCGAGGGCTTGCCCGTGCTCCCCTCGCCCCACCCATGCGGTGGGGCGTCGCGTTTCGAAAGGAGCACGTGATGCATCGGTTTCTCCCGATCCTCCTCGCCGGCGTCCTCGGGGGCGGACTGCCGGCTCTGGCCCAAGATCCTGTCCCCAGCTTCAGCGACACCATCGTCGTCAGCGCCTCTCTCGACGCCGCGGAACGCGAGGATGTCCCCGCCGCCGCCACCGTCATCGACCGGCAGGAAATCGAGGCCCGGCAGGCGCTCGACCTCCCGGAGCTGTTGGCCACCGTCCCCGGGGTCCTGCCGGTCCGCGCCGGCTCCCCCGGCCAGCAGACGTCGGTGTTCACGCGCGGCGCCGAGTCAGACCAGACCTTGCTGCTGTGGAACGGCATCCCGCTCAACGATCCCTACTTCGGCGCCATCAACTGGCAGCTCGTGCCGCTCGACGGCGTCGAGCGGGTGGAGATCGTGCGTGGCCCCTTCAGCGCGCTCTACGGCAGCAACGCCGTGGGCGGCGTCGTGCAGGTGTTCAGCGGCACGCGCCAGGGAGGGACCGTGCATCTGGAAGGCGGCGAGAACGGCTACCTGCGCGGCGGGCTGGCAGCGGGGACGGATCTCGGCCGCCTGCGGCTCGATACGACCGGCAACCTCCGGCGCGGCGATGGCGAGCTCGCCAACGACTTCTTCGACGCCGAGGAGGGAACGGTGCGGGCCCTCTGGACGCCGGTGCCCGGCGCGAGCCTAGGCCTGCTGGCGCGGGCCAACGACTCGGATACGGGAATCCCGCTCTCCGGCGGCCAGCCGACGCTGCGACGCCGGATCTCGTGGCAGGAGCGCGAGGTGGCGGTGCCCTTCCGGTTCGAGCGGGGCTCCTGGGAAGCTCGAGAGCCAGGCCTCGCGGACCTGGTTCGACAGCCGCTTCCGCGATCCGGACGACCCCTTCGGCGCTATCGACTCGGCCACCGAATCCGAGGCTCTCCGCGGCCGGGCCGTGGCCACCTGGACGGCGGGCCGCGACTTCTGGATCGCCTTCGGCGGCGACTGGGAGCGCCTGGAGGCCACGAATCGCTCGGGATCCTTCACCCAGCTCGGCGGCGAGCGGCAGCGGACCTGGGCGGCTTTCGGCCAGGCGAGCTACGGCCATGGACCGGTGCGTGTCGACCTGGGGCTGCGGCGGGACGACAACGACGTCTTCGGCGCCGAGACCAGCCTGCGCACGGGTGCGGTGTACGCCCTCGCACAGCACACCCGCCTGCGCGCGAGCTATGGCGAGTCGTTCCGGGCGCCGTCGCTGGGCGATCTGTTCTTCCCCTTCTTCGGCAACCCGGAGCTGCAGCCGGAGCGGGCGAAGAGCTACGAGCTCGGCGTCGAGCACGAGGCGGGAGGCTGGCGCCTTGCCGTCACCGGCTTCGAGAGCCGCCAGCGCAACCTGATCGATTTCGACGCCAACTTCGTGGGTATCAACATCGGCCGGGCCAGGATGCGCGGGGTGGAAGGAGAGGTGGGCTTTCGGCACGGGATCTACACGGCGCGCTTGAACGGCACCTGGCTCGACGCGAAGGACCTGGACGCCGGGACCCCCCTGCAGCGGCGTCCGAAGCACAGCGCGAGCCTCCTGCTCACGGCAAGGCCCGGCGACTGGATCTTCAACCTGGAGAGCCGCTACGTGGGAGACCGCCCGCAATTCGACGAGGTCACCTTCGCCATCCGCGATGCCCCGAGCTACGTGCGGGTGGACGCCGCGGCGCGCTGGCGGGCGCTCACCTGGCTCTCCCCCTACGCCCGCATCGAGAACGTCGCCGACGAGCAGTACGAGGAGGTGCTGCGTTACCCCGCTCCGGGGAGGACGCTGATCGGTGGAGTGGCGATTGAGTTCTAGGCATCGCGTTCCCCCTCTCCAGCTCCGCTGGAGAGGGGGCCAGGGGGTGAGGCTTCGAAGGGCATGGCGCTGCCTCCCCCTACTAGCCCTGGTACTCCTTCTCCCCGCTTGTCGGCGCGAACCGGCAGGCCCAACGGCCGCGCCGTCCTCCGCCCCACACCGCATCATCGCCCTCACCCCCAGCCTGGTGGAGATCCTCTTCGCCCTCGGACTGGGCGACCGGGTGGCCGGCGTGGGGAACTACGTCTCCTGGCCTCCCGAGGCGGCGGACAAGCCGCGGCTCGGCGGGCTCTTCGATCCCAATCTGGAGCGGATCGTGTCGCTGAAGCCGGACCTCGCCGTGCTGCTGCCCAGCGAGCGGGACCTCGCCCTGCAGTTGAAGCCCCTGGGCGTGGACGTCCTCGTGGTGCCGGACGAAACGCTGGCGGAGGTCGAGAGCTCCTTCCGTACCATCGCCCGCCGCTGCGGCGTACCGCCAGCCGGCGAGCGGCTGGCCGCCGAGTGGCGGGCCAGCCTCGCACCCCGGCCGCTGCCCGGTCCGCCGCTCAAGGTGATGATCTCGGTCGGCCGGTCCGCTGGCCGCCTGAGGGAAGTCACGGTGGCGGCGCGGAGGACCTTCTACGATGAGCTGCTGGCCCGCCTGGGGGCCGCCAACGTCTTTGCGGACGCGCCGACCCGCTATCCGCAGATCGGCCTGGAGGAGGTCGTGGCCCGCGAGCCGGACGTGATCCTGGAGCTGCGGCCTGACCCCCTAACGCCGGACACAGCCGCCGCCATCGTGCGCGACTGGGCGGTCCTGCCTCAGATCCCGGCGGTGCGGAACGGGCGGGTCAAGGTCATCGCCGGCGATTACACCATGCTCCCCGGACCGCGGCTGCCGCGGCTGTATCGGGAGATGCGGGAAGCGCTGGTCCCTGGCCTCTCTCCCGCTCGAACCTTCCCCCCGCCCGAGCCCTCCCCTCCCCGGCCCTCCCCTCCCGCCCTCTCCCTCCCCCCCTCACCGGGAGAGGAGGGAGAAAAACAAGAACTTGTTTCTAAAGCCCCCTCTCTCCCGGTGAGGTGGGCAGGGAGGGGGCGGGAGAGAGGGGGTTGGGGGAGTGAGGGCTTGGGAGGGGGCGGGTGACGACCCTCCTCTCCGCCCGCAACCTCGAATGGCGCGCCGGCGGCCGGTCCATTCTGGGCCCGCTCGATCTCGACGTGTTTCAGGGGGAGTGCCTGGCGGTGGTGGGGCCGAACGGCGCGGGAAAGACCACCCTGCTGCGCTGCCTCACCGGGCTGCTGCGGCCGTCGCGCGGCGAGCTGCTCTTCGCCGGCCGCTCGTTCGCGACGCTTTCCCGGCGGGAGCTCGCGCGGCGCATCGCCTACGTGCCGCAGATCCGGCCGTCCCGGGTGCCGCTCAAGGTGGCGGAGGTGGTGATGCTGGGGAGATATCCGCACCTCTCGCGGTTCCAGCTCGCGCCGCGGCCGAGGGACTTCGCGGCCGTGGACGAGGCCCTTGCCGTGGTCGGGATCGAGCCGCTGCGGGGCAGGCCCCTCGACGAGCTGTCAGGGGGCGAGCGGCAGGCGGTCTACATCGCCGCCGCCCTGGCCCAGGAGTCGGAGGTGATGGTGCTCGACGAGCCCACCATCCATCTCGACGCCCGCCACCAGCACGACCTCGCCTCCCTGCTGCTCCGCCTCAAGCAAGGGTCGAACCGCACCGTCGTCCTCGCCACGCACGACCTCAATCTCTCCTCGTTGCTCGGCGACCGGCTCCTCGCCCTTTCCGCGGGCCGCATGCTCGCCCTCGGCAGGCCGGCGGAGATCGTACGGGCGGAGGTGCTCGAGCAGCTCTTCCAGGCCCGCTTCGACGTCGTCCGCGCCGGCGAGCGGCCGGTCACCGTCCTGGACCTCGGCGCATGAGCCGGTCGCCCGCGCGTCCGCGGCTCGCGCTCCTGCTGCTCTTCGGCCTGTGGCTCGCCACGCTGATCGGCGCGCCGCTCGTGGGCAGCCAGCCGGTGTCGCTCGCCGACGTCGCGCGGGGCGAGCCGGCGGCGGTCTCGATCTTCTGGCAGATCCGGCTCCCCCGGGTGCTTCTGGCCCTGCTGGGCGGCGCGGCCCTGGCCGTCTCCGGCCTGGGCTTCCAGACTCTGTTCCGCAACCCGATCGCGGAGCCCTACACGCTCGGCATTTCGAGCGGCGCGGCGTTGGGAGCGGTGCTCGCCCTGCGTCTCCAGGGAGGCGAGCTGCTCGGTTTGCCGGTGGTCGCCCTGGCCAGCTTTGCCGGAGCGCTTGCCGCGGTCTCGCTGATCGTGGGGCTGGCCCTGCGCCGTGAGGGCGTCGAGACCGCGACGCTGCTTCTGGCGGGCGTCGCGGTCTCGCTCTCCTGCTCGGCGATCATCCTCTTCCTGCAATACCTCGCGGACTCCACCCAGACCTTCCGGATGGTGCGCTGGATGATGGGCGGGCTCTCCGTCGTCGGCTACAGCGAGGTGCTCTGGCTGCTGCCCTGGGTGCTGGGCGGGGCCGCCGTCGTGCTGGCGATGCGGTGGGAGCTGAACCTGCTGCTCACCGGCGAGGAGCTGGCGGCCAGCCGCGGCGTCGACCTCGCCCGCCTTCGCCTCAAGGTTCTCCTCGCCACCTCGCTGATGATCGGCGCGCTGGTGGCGATCGCGGGTCCGATCGGCTTCGTGGGCCTCATCGTCCCCCACATGCTGCGGCGACTGGTGGGACACGACCACCTCTTCCTGGCGCCCGCCTGCTTCTTCGGCGGCGGCGCCTTCCTCACCGTATGTGACGCCGCCGCCCGCACCCTGATGGCGCCGGCCGAGCTGCCGGTGGGCATCCTCACGGCGCTACTCGGCGGACCGTTTTTCCTCTGGCTGCTGGTCTGGAGGAGGAGAGATTCGTCGGCCTGACTCGGCGGCGGGGGAGCGCCCCGGCCATTTCGTTTCAGCGCTGTAACGAATCCGGTTTGCCATGCGCCTGTCGGTCTTGGAGACGTTTATGTTCATCCTGGACCTCGATCCGCTCTCGAATCTCGGCGATGGTCTGCGGGAGATCCTGGAGCTCTCCGGCACCGGAAAGGAGGCGATGGCGGAGGGGGTGGGATTCGAACCCACGGGCCGCGTGAACGGCCGGCGGTTTTCAAGACCGCTGCTTTAGACCACTCAGCCACCCCTCCGGCAGGATCTTCAACAGCTTACTGCGGCGCCGTAATCCTCTCCAAGCCTCCCGCAAACGGGCGCAGGGCGTCGGGGATCAGGACCGAGCCGTCCTCCTGCTGGTAGTTCTCCAGGACTGCGATCAGCGTGCGGCCGATCGCCAGGCCCGAGCCGTTCAGGGTGTGGAGCAGGCGCAGCTTGCCGCCTGCCGCTGGACGGTAGCGCAGATTCGCCCGCCGGGCCTGGAAGTCCTCGCAGTTGCTGCAGGAGGAGATCTCCCGGTACGCCTGCTGGCCCGGCAGCCAGACCTCGACGTCGTAGGTCTTGGCGGCGCCGAACCCGATGTCTCCCGTGGAAAGGGTCATCACGCGGTAGGGCAGCTCGAGGAGCTGCAGGACGCGCTCGGCGTGGCCGGTCAGCTCCTCCAGCGCGTCGTAGCTCGTCTCCACCGCCGTGAGCTGCACCAGCTCGACCTTGTTGAACTGGTGCTGGCGGATGAGGCCGCGTACGTCCTTGCCGTAGGAGCCGGCCTCGCTGCGGAAGCACGGCGTGTAGGCGGTGTAGCGGACGGGCAGGCGGGACTCGTCCAGGATCTCGTCGCGGTGCAGGTTGGTGACCGGCACCTCGGCGGTGGGGATCAGGTAATACGAGAACCCCTCGAGCTTGAACAGGTCCTGCTCGAACTTGGGGAGCTGCCCGGTGCCGAACAGCGTCTCGCGGTTGACGATGACCGGCGGCAGGACCTCGGTGTAGCCGTGATAGCGGGTGTGGAGGTCGAGCATGAAGTTGATGAGCGCCCGCTCGAGCAGCGCGCCGGCGCCGAAATAGACGGTGAAACGGGCGCCGGTGAGCTTGGCGCCGCGCTCGAAGTCCAGGATGCCGAGCGCCGGCCCGAGATCCCAGTGGGCTTTCGGTGGAAAATCGAACTCGCGGGGCTTCCCCACCGTTCGCTCGACGCGGTTGGCGGTCTCGTCCTTGCCGATCGGGACGCTCTCGTGCGGCAGGTTGGGAAGGGCGTGCTCGATGGCCAGCAGCTCCGGTTCCATCACCTGCCGGCTCGCCTCCAGCTCCTCGATGCGCGCCTTGAGCCGGCCGACGGCGGCGATCTCCTCGGAGGCGCCACCCCCTTGTTGTTTGATCGCCCCAATAGCGCGGCTAGCCTCGTTGCGTTGGCGCTTGAGGTCCTCGATCTCGACCAAGCCGGAACGACGCTCGGCATCGAGCCGCACCCAGGTATCGAGCGGCGCGGGGTCCATGTTGCGGTTCTTCAAACCCTGGCGCACCTTCGCGGGGTCGTCGCGGAGCAGGTCGCGGGAGAGCATGGCGCGGAAGTGTATCCCGGCTCGACCTCACCCCAACCCCTCTCCTAAAGGAGAGGGGCTTTAAATGCGTCTTCCCCCTCTCCTTTAGGAGAGGGGGCCGGGGGGTGAGGTCGCGTGGTCCACGACGCCGGACCCCGCTCCTCCGTAGGAAAAGGCAGCGAGTCAGCGATAACATCCGGCAGCCGTTCCCGGCGGGACGCCCTCGCCAAGTCCAGGAATCGTGTGAACGATCAGCCCGTCCTCTCCTCGTTCCGGAGCGAGATCCTCCGGCTTCTGGTGCCCCTTGCCGCGCTGACGGCCATGGCCTCTTTTGCGGCGCGGGAGGTCGATCCGCCCGGCGCCGCCGAGAGCGCCTACCTCGCCGTGCTCGCGGCGTCCGTGCTGCTCGCCGTGGGATTCCTGGCGCGCTGGCCGGCCTTCGAGCTGGGATTGGGCGCGACGCTCGCGACGGCCGCCGTCTGGTCCTTGCCTGCCGGGCCGGGACGAGGAGCTGCCGTGATTCTCGTCCTGATGGCGTCGCTGGCGGTTGCGACGGGCCGGCAGTTGCTGAGATTCCAGGGCGGGTCGAGCCCCCACCCGGCCGTCCAGACCCGCCCCTACCCTAAACAGATTCCTCTCTTTCAGATCCTCATTCCCCTCGCCTTGGGCCTGCAATGCCTGCTGCGCGGCGAGCTGCTCTTCGCGCCTTCGCTGTCGTTCCGGACGCTCGTGGCGCTGATCGTCCTGCCGGTGGCCGGCGCGGCGGCGATCGCCATGCTCTCGCGGCGGCACGGAATTCCCTTCGCGCTGATCGCGGGCGCCACGGCGATCCTCCTGGCTCCGGGCTTCAACGTGGCCGCGACGCTGTCGCTGATCGCCCTGGCGGCCGGCGATCTGCTGGCATGGGAGGAGCTCGGCTGGCGCGCCACGGCGGCGGCCTGGGTCGTCCTCCTGGCGCCGATCCTCTGGGAGCCCGCGCCGGGGCTGGCCGCCGCGGTCTGCGGCCTCGCGCTCTGGCGGCCGCGGATCGCGCTGGCGCTCGCCGTTCCCGTCGCCGCCGGGCTCGTGTGGCTCTTCCAGGTGCCCTGGGAGGCGATGGTGCGCCAGCTCGCCTGGCTGCCTTTGCTGCTGCCCGCGGCGCTCGTTCCCGAACGGAAAAACGCCCCGGTGCTGCTGACGGCCGCGCTGATCGCCGCCACGATGCCCCAGGTTCCAGACCTCTCGACGCTGGCCGCTCCGCTCGCCCTGGCGGCGCTCTCCCTGCGCCGGAGCGAAGCGTTCACCGTGCCGCAGCGTGTGTGGACGGCCGTTCTGCTCGGCGGCACCGCGATGCTCGCGTCCTATCCCTGGCTGCGCGAGGAGCCGCTGGCCGGGGCGCTTTCCCTGCTCGGGCTGCCTCCCGGCGTGCCTCTCGCTGTCTGGGTGGCCGCCGTCTTCCTGTCGCTCGCGGGTCTCGGCGCCTGGATGGGCCGCGGCTGGAGCGAGCCGGTGCGCTCGACGCGCCTTGCCGGACTGGCCGCGGCCTGCGTCGCCCTCGCACTGCTGCTGGGATTGCCCGCTCCGGGCACCGAGCTGCTGGCGCCCGAGATGCCGGTCGTGCTGGATGCGGGCCATCCCATCTGGGAGGCTGGAATGCCGGGAGAGCCGGTGCGGAGCGTGGTGCTCGAATCGAACCTGGCGAACGGCGCCGGCCTGGCTCAAGGCACGCCGGTGGCTGTCCTGCGCCTGCGCGACGCTGCCGGCCGCACCATCGACCGGACCCTGCGGGCCGGCGAGGACGTCGGCGAATGGGCGGCGCGGCGGCCGGACGTGGCCCGCTCCGGCGCAAGATCGCCGCGCCCCTGGATCTCCTGGGTGGCGGGCGATTTCTTCGCGCAGCGCTACCGCTGCCTCTGGCGGCTGGAGAGGCCCGACCGCTTCGTCCAACTGCGGATCGAGCGAGCCCCGGGAGCGCCGCCCGACCTGGAGCTGGCCCTCTATCAATTGGAGATCCGCAGGTGAGGCCGCCCGCCAAGGGCGTCGCGGCGACAGCACTGGTTCTTGCGGCCGCCACCGCGGCATCGGCGGTCCTGGCCTGGAAGCTGCCGCTGGCCGCGGACGATCCTTTCCGCGGCACCCTCGTGCTGCTGCCGCTGATCCTGGGCGCCCTGCGCGAGATCCACCGCTGGGGAGCGCGGCTGGGAGGAAAACGCCTTTCGGGTCAGGGAACGGCGGGGGAGCTGGGCGCTCTAGCCTTCCTGGTGCTGCTGGTCCTCGGCCGGCCGCACGTGGCGCTGGCGCGAAGCGCGGAGATCCTCGCCTGCGCGCTGCTGCTGGTCCTGGGCTGCCGGGTGGCGCGGCAGCTCCTGGCGCTGCGGCCCCTGCTGGGATTACAGGGTGGGAGGCTCCCCAAGCGTCCCTCGGCGCTCTTTTTCTTCCTGCCGCTCGTGGTCTATCTCGCGATCCTGCCCTGGTCGGCCGGCCATCGCCAGCCGGACGGCGACGAGCCCTACTACCTGCTGGTCACCCACAGCCTGGCCTACGACTTCGACGCCGATCTGACGGACAACTACGCCCGGAAAGACTGGCAACGGTTCATGGACCGCCCTATCGAGCCGCAGCCGGGCGATCCGGTGGGGCCTCGCGGCGAGCAGTACTCGCGGCACAACGAGCTGCTGCCCATGGCGCTCGCTCCGGCCTATCGCCTTGGCGGCAAGCTGGGGGCCCTGGCAACCATGGCGGCGTTCACGGCGCTGCTCGCCTGGATGACGCTGCGGCTGGCCCGCCACTACGTTCCCGAGCATCCGGGCGAGGCCCTCGCCGCCTACGCTCTGGCCGCCTTCGCGCCGCCGCTGCTGCTCTATTCCTACCAGGTCTGGGTGGAGGTGCCCGCGGCGATCCTCGCCGCCGGCGGCGCTCGACCGCATCTTGAGCCTCGACGGCCAGCGGAGCTGGGGCAAGAAGGAGTGGCTGGGGCTCGGCGTGCCCGTGCTGCTGCTTCCCTTGCTCAAGCTGCGTTTCCTGCTGATCGCGGGTCCGCTGCTGGTCATGGGCTGGTGGCACGCCGGGCGCCCGCGCCGGCCGGTTTTCATCCTGACGGGATTGTTGGGCGCCGTGGCGGTCGCCATGCTCCTCTACAACCAGATCGTCTACTCGAATCCCCTGAAGATCCACACCTGGCAGGAAATTGATCCCCATAACTACAGTCCGGGTTCATATCTCCAGGGTGGTCTGGGCCTCTTCTTCGACGCCGCCTTCGGCCTCTTCGGTTGCGCGCCGGTCTGGCTCCTCCTCCTGCCCGCCGTTCCGCTGCTGATCGTCCGGCGCAGCCGGCTGCTGCTCCATCTGGTGTCGCTGAGCCTGCCGTACCTGGTGATCGTCTCCCCGCGCGTCGAGTGGTACGGCGGCTGGTCGCCGCCCTTTCGCTACGCGTTGATCGCGCTGCCGCTCCTCGGCATCGCGCTGGCGCCCCTCTTCGCGACGCTTTTTGCACGCCACCGCGAGCGGCCCGGAGCCTGGGCGCTCCTCGCCGGTCTCGGAGCTCTCACCCTGGCGCTGACGCTGCTCTGGGTGGCGGTGCCCGGCTGGACCTACAACTTCGCGGACGGCCGGACGTACGCCCTCGACGCCCTGAGCGGCCGGCTGGGTCTGGACCTCACCCGCTTCTTCCCCAGCTCCCTCCGGCCGCGCACCGCCACCTGGCTGTGGCCGCTGCTGTCGCTGCCGGTGCTGACGCTCCTCTGGTGGCTGCCGCGGCGCCGCGGCGCCCGCGGACAGCCGCCCGGACCGGCCGCGGCAATAGCGGGAGCGGGAACAGCGGCAATGGCCGGCATCGCCCTCCTTCTCGGCTCGGCGGCGCTGCTGCTGGCGGCGGCGGCCCGGCTGCCGACGCACAGGATCGAGATCGAGGATGCGCACGTCTGGAAGAGCGGCGGGCATCCGCATCCCGAGCTTTGGGCCCTGGAACGGACGCGCTACCGCGGCGGCTGGGTGCTGCGGGTGGGCGAGCACCTGAAGGCGCCGGTCGTGCCGGGAGGGCGGCGGGTGAAGCTGACGCTGCACGCGGAGCTCATCCGCAACCAGCCGGTCCCCTTCACCCTCGACGTGAGGCAGGGGGATCGCCTGCTCGCCGCCTGGAATCCGGGTCGTCAGAGGATCTGGGAGAGGATCGTCGTGGGGCCGGTCGAATGGCGCGCCGGCGAGCCGCTGGTCCTTACTGCTCACGGTCCGCATCCTCCGGGCGCCCTGAACGGCGCGATTCTGGATCGCGTGGAGCTGGAGTGGAAATGACGTCCGATTGTTGATTCCAGAATGGAACCGTGTCCGCCGCTTCGGCCCTCACTCCCCCGACCCCTCTCTCCCAAAGGGAGAGAGGGGAGCTTGACGCGATTTTTCTTGTTTTTCTCCCTCCTCTCCCTCTGGGAGAGGAGGGCCTGCCGGCGAGGAGCCCGCCGTATCCGAGAATTCATCGGAATCGGCGTATGAACCTCTCCGCCGTCGTCCCCACCCTAGGAAGAAGCCCCCACCTGATTCCTTGTCTCGAGGCGCTGCGAGACCAAGGCGCAGAGATCATCCTTGTCGATCAAACCGAGGCCCCTTCCGAGGTTCCCGCCGGCCTCGTCGACCGCCTGCTCCGGCCGGGGCGCAACCTCGGCTTCGCGGCGGGGACGAACCTGGGGATCGCGGCGGCCGGCGGCGAGTGGATCGCGACCGTCAACGACGACGCCGTGGTCGAGCCGGGCTGGCTGGACAGCCTCGTCGCGGCTCTCGCCGCGGATCCGCGCGTCGCGGCGGTCCAGGGCGTCAACGTCATTTTCGACGCGCCGCACCTCACCGACGGCTGTGGCCTGACCTGGAACCGCTGGTGGCAGGCCGTCCAGATCGGCCGCGGCCGGACCGTGCCCCCACCTGGCGACGGCGCTCGCGAGATCTTCGGCGTCTCGGCCACGGCCGCAGTCTTCCGCCGGGCCGCCCTGAAATCCGTCGCTCCCGAAGGGGAGGTCTTCGATTCCGGCCTGGGTTCCTACTACGAGGACGTGGACCTTGCCGGCCGGCTGCGCGCCGCCGGCTGGCGCGCCCTGCTGGTGCCCGCGGCGCGCGCCCGCCACGCCGGCTCGGCCACCGGGAGCACTTTGAGCCGCGAGCGATGGCGCCTGATCTATGGCAACCGCTATCTCGCCGCGGCGCGCCTCCTCGGCCGGTCGTTCTGGCCGCGCCTGCCGCGGATGGCGGCGCGCGACGCGATCGATCTCGCAAGGGCCGTGAAACGAGGGGACGGCGACCTCGCGGCGGGCATCCTCGCCGGCTGGCGGCGCGCCGCCCGGCACCTGACCGCGTTCGTGCGCAGAGGCGATCCGCTCGTCCCTTTGAGCGAGCTGCGCCGCTTCCGGTAACCTCACGGCGTGAACCCTCCTCCAGACCTCACGGGCGTCGTCGTCCACTGGCGCAACGAGGAGCTCCTCGCGGCGCTGGTGGCGTCCTGGCCGCGGGATCCGCGGTTCGAGTTGCTGGTGGTGGACAATGGCTCGCTGTCGTTGCCGTCGTTGCCGCTGCCGGCCGGGGCGCGCGTGCTCCGTCCAGGCCGCAATCTGGGATTTGCGGGCGGCGCGAACGCCGGCGCCGCGGAGGCGCAAGGGGAGATCCTGCTGATCCTGAACCCGGACGTGATCCCCGAGCCGGGAGCGCTGGAGCGCCTGCTGGAAGGCTTCGCCGCTCATCCTGAAGCCGCGGGCCTGGCGCCGCGCCTGGCGGGGCCTGAGGGAGAGCCGCAGTCGGCGTGGCAGCTCCGCCGCCTGCCGTCGGCCTGGCAATGCCTCCTGCACACGCTGCCACTGCCGGATTTCTCCCGGCGTATTCAAGAGCCCGCCGCCGGCGCGCCCGTCGAGCAGCCGGCGGCGGCGGCGCTGGCGCTGCGAAAGGCGGCCCTGGCGCAGGTCGGCGGCTTCGACGCCGGTTTTCACCCCGCCTGGTTCGAGGACGTGGACCTGGCCCGCCGCTTCCAGCAGGAGGGGCTCGCAATCCTCTACTGGCCGGCGGCCTGCTTCCAGCATCGGCTGGGGAGCACGGTGCCTCGCCTGGGATACGGTCCCTTCCTCTATATCTATTACCGCAACCTCACACGCTACCTTGCCAAGCACCACGGCCCGGGATGGGCCATCGCGGCGCGGGCGTTGTTGGTGCCGGGAATCGCCGTGCGGCTCCTGCTGTTGCCCCTGCGCCGGCCCCGGCGGGCCGCTTCCCGGCGCGAGGCGCTCGCCGGCCTTCTGTCGGTGCTCGCGGGCGCCGTCACGAGCTGGACACGTCCTCGCGGAATTGTGGAGGGAGCGGCCTCATGAGCGCGGCCCCGGCGAACCCCGAGAACCCGGAGAACCCGGAGAACCCGGAAATCGCCGTCTGCATCGTCACCCACGATTCCGCACCCGACCTGCCGGGCTGCATGGCATCGATCGGCGCCTTGCGTCACCGGCCGCTCGAGATCGTGGTGGTGGACTGCGCCAGCCGCGACGGCAGCCTGGAGGTGGCGCGGGCGCACGCCCCGGCCGGGATTTCGTTCCAGGCCGTGCGGCTGGACGAGAACCTCGGCTTCGCGGGAGGCATGAACGCGGCTTTCGCGCACACGCGGGCGCCGTTCGTCCTCACCCTCAATGCCGACGCCCGCCCCGCTCCTGACTACGTGACGCGGCTGCTCGCCCGCATCCAGGCGCATCCGGACCTCCGCGCCGGCGCGGTGACCGGGCGTCTGGTGCGGCCCCCGGCGGACGGCCCGGACGGCCAGCCGCGGCTCCTCGACGCCTGCGGCATGCGCCTGACCCGCACCTGGCGCCATCTCGATCGCGGCTCGGGCGAGGTGGACCGTGGCCAGTGGAGCGCGCCCGAGCGCGTGTTCGGCGCCACCGGCGCCGCCTCGCTCTTCCGCCGCGAGGCGCTGGACGACGTCGCCGTCGACGGCGAGATCTTCGACTCCCGCTTCCACACCTTTCGCGAGGACGCCGAGCTGTGCTTTCGCCTGCGCGAGCGGGGCTGGGAGGTGCTCTACGAGCCCGCCGCCTTGGCCGAGCACCGGCGCCTCAGCCTCCCCGAACGGCGGAGCGCCATGCCGGCGGCGGTCAATCGCCAATCGCTCAAGAACCGCTACCTGCTGCGCATCTATCACCAGACGGGGGGAAACTTTTTCAAGACCTTGTTCCCGGCGCTGGCCCGCGACCTCGGAGCGCTCGGCTGGGTCCTGCTGCGGGAGCGTTCCTCGCTCGGCGCCTATGGCTGGCTCTGGCGCCACCGCGCCGAGCTGCTGCAGCGGCGCCGCGTGATCCAGGGAAGACGGACCGTACCCGCGAAGGAGATCGACCGCTGGTTCTCGATCCAGGGAATACCCCTGTGAGGTTCGCTTCTCCACGCCTCTTTCGTAGGGGCGGCCCTATGTGGCCGCCCTTGGTGGGGCTGTCCGGACCGTGGATTTCTCCCGCCCAGGGCGGCCACATAGGGCCGCCCCTACAAAGAACGTCCCGATCCCGGCCGGAGCCCCGCCGATGAAACTCCTTTCGGTCGCCCTGATCGGCAGCCGCGGCATCCCCGCGCGCTACGGCGGCTTCGAGACGCTCATGGAGGAGCTGGCGGTGCGGCTCCTCGACCGCGGCTTCCGGGTCACCGTCTACTGCCGGTCGCACTCGACGCCCCGGGAGCTGCGGTCCTGGCGCGGAGCCGACCTGGTGGTGCTCCCCACGATCCGCACCAAGCACCTCGACACCCCGGTCCATACCTTCCTCTCCTGCCTGCACGCCGCCGCGGCCGGCTACGACGCGGCCCTGGTGGTGAACGCGGCCAACGCGCTGTTCGTGCCGCTCCTGCAAATCGCCGGGATTCCGGTGGCGCTCAACGTCGACGGCATCGAGAAGCGGCGGGCCAAGTGGGGGGCCTTCGGGCGCAGCGTCTACGCCCTCTCCGAGCGGCTCGCCGCCGTGCTGCCGGACGCGCTGGTGACCGACGCCGAGGTCATCCGCCGCCACTACCTGGAGCGCTATGGCGCCGAGTCCGTGCCGATCTCCTACGGCGTCGACCCGCGGCCGCCGGCCGAGACCGGCACGCTGGCGCGGCTGGGGCTCGCCCCCCGCCGATACTTCCTCTACGTCAGCCGCTTCGAGCCGGAGAACAATCCGCACCGGGTGGCCGAGGCCTATCGCGGCGTCGGCGGCGAGCTGCCGCTGGTGATGGTCGGCGGCGCGCCTTACGCGGGGAGGTTCATCTCCGGCTTCACCCGCGGCGCCGACCCCCGCATCCTGTTTCCGGGGCCGATCTACGGCGACGGCTATCGCGAGCTGCTGTCCCACGCCCTCGCCTACGTCCACGCCACCGAGGTGGGTGGCACCCATCCGGCGCTCGTCGAGGCCATGGGGTACGGTAATTGCATTATCGTTAACGATACGTTGGAGAACCGAGAGGTGGCAGGGAGGGTGGGACTTTATTTCGATGCCGTGAATCCCGAGAGCCTGGCCGAGCGGCTGGAATGGGTGCGCGGGCAGGCCGGGCGAGCCCGGGCGCGTGGCCGCGCGGCGGCAAGGCGGGCGGCGCTCCTTTTCTCCTGGGAACGCGTGGCGGACCGTTATGCCGCGCTTTTTGAGCGACTTGCGGGCCGGACCCCAGTTGGGCTATGCTCGGGAGGCATAGACGCGCAGCGCGACTGGCACGTTAAACTATGCAACCTGGAACGGGGCGGTACCTGATCTCTCGATAAAAATCCATGCTCAAAGAACGGGCTCGCATCCTCTCGGTCGCGATTTTCACTTTCGACCTGCTGCTCGTTTCCGCCGCCTTCGTGTGCGCCTATGGTCTGCGTGACGCTCGTGCTGCCGCGCCTGGCGCCGGCGACGTTCCCCAGCCCTCTCTACTCGCTGGCGGAGTACCTGCCGCTCCTGCCGTTGGCCCTCGTCATCTGGGGAGCGCTGCTGCTGAGCTCCGGGCGATACCGTTCGCACCGCACCGTGCCGCTTCTCGACGAGGCCTGGGCGATCATCCGGGTCTGCGTGAGCGGCGCCATCATTTTCACCCTGTTCCTGTTCCTCAGCCGGTGGGACGAGCGGCTGCTGGGCGCCGACCGGGTCAGCCGCTTCTGGGCGCTGCTCTTCGCCGTCTTCACCTGTCTCTTCCTGCTCAGCGAGAAGCTGGCGATGCGCCTGACCTCGCGCTACGTGCGCTTGCACGGCTTCAATTACCGCACCGTGCTCATCGTCGGCACCGGGCCTTCGGCCTTGCGGATCGCCGACTCGATCCAGGGCCATCGCTTCTGGGGCTTCCGCATCCTCGGCTTCGTCCGCAACGGGCATCAACCGGAAGAGCCCTGGCCCAGCCGCTTTCCGATCCTCGGCGAGATCGCCGACATCCCGCGGATCGTCGAAGGCACCGTGGTGGACGACGTCATCTTCGCCGTCCACCGCCGCGAGCTGGACCGGCTGGAGGACCTCTTCCTGAGCCTTCAGGAACAGGGCATCCGCACCCGCTTCGCCATGGACCTCTTCCCGCACACCCGGGCGCGGGTGGAGCTGGAGGAGCTGGACGGCATGCCGCTCCTCTCCTTCGCCACGACTCCCACGAGCCAGCTCAAGCTCATGCTCAAGCGGACGCTGGACGTGGCGGTGGCCTCGCTCCTGCTGCTCATCGCCCTGCCGATCGTGGGCGTGATCGCCCTGATGATCAAGCTGACGTCCGGCGGCAACATCCTCTTCCGCCAGACCCGCTGCGGCTTGAACGGCCGGTTCTTCACCCTCTACAAGTTCCGCACGATGGTGGAGGACGCCGAGGAGCGCCGGCGCGAGCTGATGCACCTGAACGAGATGGACGGCCCCGTCTTCAAGCTGCGCAGCGATCCGCGGGTGACCTTCTTCGGGCGATTCCTCCGCCGCTACAGCCTGGACGAGTTGCCCCAGCTCTGGAATGTGGTGCGCGGCGACATGAGCCTCGTTGGGCCGCGCCCGCCGATCCCCGAGGAGGTGGCGAAGTACCAGCGCTGGCAGCGCCGCCGGCTCGCCATGAAGCCCGGCATCACCTGCCTCTGGCAGGTGAGCGGGCGCAACAACCTCGACTTCGACCGCTGGATGCAGCTCGACCTCGAGTACATCGACTCCTGGTCGCCGACGCTCGACTTCAAGATCCTGTTGAAGACGATTCCGGCGGTGCTTTCGGGGAAGGGTGCTTCGTAAATAGAGCTAAATGGTTTCAGCCGCCCGCGAGAGCCTCGTAGGAGTTAATAGGGCGGAAACCAGGGACATAAAGGACAGCAAGGACACAAAGGACGCGAGGTGAACGGCACGCTTCTCGTCCTTGAAGTCCTTGCTGTCCTTTATGTCCTTGATTCCACTCCGCCGATTTCGGACCGAGGAGGCGCAGTACTTTCCGCTGACGCTCGGTCAGGACCTCGCCATGTAGGCTCATGGAAGGTCCGGCGGCCCCACACCTGCCGCCGCTCGCTTTTCAGCCACGCATCGACCCGGCGGCGTGGGATTTCGAGGACGAGCTGCCAGTACCGGAGCTGTTGTGGAGAGAGGCCTTGCCCCGCCATCGAGCGGAGCCACTGGACCGTCTCCCAGGGACCCGACGCGAGGATGCGGCCGATGATCATCTCCTGGTCCCGATCCCATCGCAGCGAGCTGGTATCGAGATCCCAGAAGAGTTTCTTCACGGAATCCGGAAGAAAACTGCGAGACCGTGCCGTCCTCCCGCTCGCGTTCTCCATGCCGCCATTCTAGCGCCTCGAGGGGTCGCGACGGATGTTCATTTTCGGCAAACACTCGGGAGAACTGCTGAATAGCGTGATAGAGCTTTCGTTGATAGGTTCGAATCGTGCCAGATACTGCTGAGGCTCCATAGCGTCAACAGTGCTTGAGTGCTTCGCTCGCTCCTGCTGACATCTTCCCTCGGCGAAGTGGTCCTCGGAGCCCCCACGGCCTGCTACAATGCCAACATGAGTACCGTCAGCCTACAAGAGCTCCAACGGGACCCGGGCGCTCTGTTGGACAGGGTTGAGGCCGGGGAACACCTCGTCGTGGTCCGCGGCGGCCGTCCGGTCGCCGAGCTCCGGCCCGTTCTAACCACTCAGCCAGGTCCGCGTCCGTTCGGCCTTTGCGCCGGGGCATTCACGGTTCCGGACGACTTCGATGCGTCTCTGCCGGAGGAGATCCTGCGAGGGTTCGAAGGGCGGTGAGGCTGCTTCTCGACACTCACGTATTCCTCTGGTACATCACCGCCGACCCGAAGCTCCCGCCCATTTTCCGGGCGGCCAGCCAGGACCCGGCCAATGAGGTGTACCTGAGCGTCGCCTCGGTCTGGGAAACGGTCATCAAGTACCACCTCGGCAAACTCCCGCTCCCGGCCTCGCCAGCCGACTACTTGCCGCGGCAGCGGGATGCGCATGGGATCGCCAGCCTGCTGATCGACGAGGAAGCGATGTCACACTTGGCCGGTCTGCCACCGCTCCACCGCGACCCATTCGATCGGCTCCTGGTCGCACAGGCGCTGCAACATGGGCTGACGGTCGCCACGGTCGATCCGGAGATTGCGGCCTATCCCGTCCCTCTACTTCCGACGGCCTGACTTCGAGACCGATCTTGCGCGGCCCTTCCGGCACGGCTGATTGAGCCCTTCTGGAGTGCTTGTCTAGACGCGCCACCGAAGCTACGGAGCCGCACCGAAGCTTAGACGCGCCACCGAAGCTTAGGAGCCGCACCGAAGCTCAGGAGAGCTGCCGAAGCTACGGTGAGTCACCGAAGCTTAGATGCGACACCGAAGCTTAGGAGAGCCACCGAAGCTTAGGAGAGCCACCGAAGCTTAGGAGAGCCACCGAAGCTTCGGAGCGCCGCCGAAGCTTCTGCGCGGCACCGAAGCTTAGGAGCGCCATATAAGCTTAGACGGCTCACCGAAGCTTCGGTGCGACATCTAAGGATCGGTGAGGCGCCGAAGGATCGGTGCGCCGCCGAAGCTTCGGTGCGACGATTTAAGCTTCGGTACGCCGCCGAAGCTTCGGGGCGCCGTCCACCAGCCTCTGGCACGTCTTTTCGATCCGCCGCGCCACCTCGTCCCAGTCGTAGCCCGCCGCCCGTGCGAGGGCGTTCTCGTGCAGGCGGCGCCATTCCGCGCCGTCCGTCATCAGCCTTCCAAGGACCTCCGCCAGGGCTCCGGGCTCGGGCGCGCAGCACCGACCTTCGACGCCGTCGCGAACCAGCTCGGGAACGGCGCTCTCGGAGGACTCGCAGTAGACGACCGGCAAGCCGGCCGCCATGGCTTCCAGCGGAAAGAGACCGAATCCCTCCCTTTCCGAAGGCTGGACGGCGATCCGCGCCTGCCCCAGGTTTTCCCAGACCTCGCGGCTGGTCTCGACATGACCGCGAAAGAGGATCCGGTCGGCGATGCCGAGCTCGTCCGCCAAGCCGACCAGCTTGTCGCGGTAAGGGCCGTCCCCGAACACCGTCAGCAGCACGCCGGGATGGCGCGGCGCCAGCAATGCGACCGCCCGCAGCAACAGGTCGATGCGCTTCTCGCGCAACAGACGGCCGGCGTAGATCAGCGGCGGTCCCTCGCCCTGCCTGGCCCGGGCAGCCTGCTGTACCGCCTGCACGTGAATGCCGCAGGGCACCAGCTCGACGCCGCCGCACCGCCGCTGGCGGGCGAGCCGTTCCTGGGTGAGCCGGCTGGTGGCCGTCACCGCCGTTCCGAGCTGTCCTGTGAGCCACTCGATCGCCTTGTAGACCGGCGCTTTGAAGCGGCCGACGTAGCCTTTCCAGTAGTCCCCCCAGTACTCGTACCAGGTGACGAGGAGGGGCTTGCGAGCCAGCGCGCACTTCAAGGCCAGCGGCAGGATGTGGATGTACGGCATGTTCGCCGTCTCCACCACGTCGAAGCCGCGCACGTCCACCCGCGGCACGGTGAAGGCGAAGCGGATGGCCTTGCGCGTGCTGCGCCGGCCGGCGGCGTTGTAGAGCGCTCCCAGCTCGCCCAGCGAATGGACTTTCAGGCGCGGCGGGATGCCTGGCAGCGGCCGGCAGAAGCCGGCGAGCGTCACCTCGTGCCCCCGCCGGCAGAGCGCCGCCGCCAGCTCGTAGTTGCGGTGCTCGACCCCGCCGATGAAATCGGGATAGACCGTCTCGTAGAGGATGAGGACCTTCAAGCTACTTCCACGGGATCAGCGCGGCGAGCTCGGCCGAGCGCCGGTTGATGGTGGACAGCAGCATTCCGCAGGCGAAGGAGAGGGCGGCGAGCAGGAACAGGGCCGCCGAGAGCACCGCCAGCGGCAGCCGCGGCACCAGACCGGTGCGCAGGAACTCTGCGATGACCACGCCGCCACCGGCGAGCGACAGGACGAGGAAGAACAGCGCCAGCAGGCCGAAGCAGGTCATCGGCTTGTAGTCGCGGAAGAAGGTGAGGATGGCGAGCAGGATGCGGTAGCCGTCGCGATAGGTGTGCAGCTTGCTCGGGTTCTCCCGCGGCCGGGCGCGGTAGCGCACCGGCACCTCGGCCACCGGAAAACGCTTCACCACGGCCTGCAGCGACAGCTCGGCCTCCACCTCGAAGCCCTGGGCGATCAGCGGGGTCGTCTCCAGGAAGCGCCGGGTGACGACCCGGTAACCCGAGAACAGGTCCCGCGTGTGCACACCGAAAAGCAGGCGCACCAGAAAGATGAACAGCCGGTTGCCGAACGAGTGGCCGGCACGGAAGGCCCCCTGCTCGAAGTCCGTGAGGCGCGTGCCGACGACCATTTCGGCGCCGGCCTCGGCGGCGGCGAGAAGCCTGGGAGCGTCCTCGGCCGGATAGGTGTCGTCGCCGTCCACCATGATGAGAAGGGACGCTCCCTCCTCGCGGGCCTTGCGGAAGCCGCTCAGGAGGGCGAAGCCTTTGCCGGGCCGCGGCTCGCGGATCACCTCCGCACCCGCCCTCAGCGCCTCCTCCGCCGTGCGGTCGCTCGAGGCGTTGTCCACCACCAGGATCCGCGCCGCGGGCAGGGCGGCGCGGAAGTCGGCCACCACCTTGCCGACGGTGAGCTCCTCGTTGTGGCACGGGACGACGACCGCCACGCGGGCCACGCGAGAGGAATCGGGGAATGGCGCCTGGAGCATTTCAGTCACCGCGGGACCTCGGATCGGCGAGGCGGAATCCTACTGTAGGACCGGCTCAGCGGCCATAGACGATCCACAGCACCGCCAGCCCCCAGAGCAGGATGTTGGCGAGAAACGGCGGGTCTTTGAGGATCGCTTCCGTCGGGTTCCGCTCTCCCGGCCGCTGGTACATGAGATAGAGGTAGCGGAAGATGCCGTAGAGCACGAGCGGGATGGTGTAGACGAGGTTCTCCGTTTCGAACTTGCGCACCGTTTCCGGAGCCACGGCGTAGAGCGCGTACGACACCACCGCCGAGGCGGTGACGACGTTGATCATCTGGTCGAGGAAGGCCGGGCTGTAGTGGTCGAGCACCGGCCGCTGCCCCGAAGCCGCACCGGCCAGCAGCGTGATCTCGTGCCGGCGCTTGGAGAAGGCGAGGAACAGGGCGAGGAACGTCGTGCAGAGGAAGAGCCACCGCGACACCCCGACGCCGGTCGCCACCGCTCCCGCCTCGACCCGCAGCACGAAGCCCAGGCTGATCGACATCACGTCCAGGATCACCATGTGCTTGAACCAGAGGGTGTAGAGGATGTTGAGGATCAGATAGGCGCCGAGGATCCTGCGCGAACGGCAGCCCCAGGTAGAACGAGACCACAAGCGCCGCCGCAGCGAGAAGGACGATGGCAACGATGGCTGTGGACACTCCGAGCGTGCCGGCGGCCAGGGGACGCAGCCGTTTCAAAGGATGCCGGCGGTCCTCCTCCCGGTCGCGGAGGTCGTTGATCAGATAGACGGCGCTGGAGGCGCAGCAGAATGCCAGCAGGCCGAGGAAGGCGCGCGCCGCGGCCCGCTCGACCAGCAGCAGGTCACCGAAGACGAGCGGCGCGAGGACGAAGAGGTTCTTGGCCCACTGCGCGGGCCGCAGCGACTGGACGAGCGGTCGGATCACCGGCCTATTCTAGTAGGCTTCATCGCCATGCCCGCGAACCAAAAATGGGATGAAACAGGTTGGAGGGATCCCCGTCGGGGTGTTTTTCGTAGGGGCGGGGCTTGTCCCTGCCCTGCCCGGCGCTCCCGCGCCGGGCTATCGAAACGTCGCCCCTGGGGCGAGGGCGGGGACAAGCCCCGCCCCTACGAAAGGCTCCTGCAAGCACCTATCCTCAGAGCAGAGGGGGGTAAAACAGCAAATTCTTGCTTTTGTAGTCTCCCTCCTCTCCCGGAAGGGCGGGAGTGCGGTGGGAGAGGAGGGCCGGGGAGGTGAGGGGCCCGACGGCGCCGGAACCAGTCCGACCCGAGAGAACCTCGGGATCGGAACCTGCACAGTCCGGCTCCCGGAAAACCGCCCTCCTTTACGCCGGACCCCTGCTGCTCCTCCTCGTCCTCGCCGTCCTGCCGCTCGTCCGCGGCACGGAGACGCTCATCCTGCGCGACGTCCTCAACTCGCACTTCCCCATGAAGCAGGCGCAGGCCGAGGCGATGCGGCACGGCTATTTCCCCTTGATCGATCCTTACCGGGCGGGAGGCCAGCCGCTGGCGGGCAACCTCAACGCGGCGCCGTTCTATCCGAGCAACCTCCTCTTCCTCGTGCGGCTCGACGTTCTGGGCCTTCAACGCGCACTTCTGGCTCCATCTGCTGGTCGCACCCTTCGCCTTTTACTGGCTGGCCCGGAGCTGGGGTCTCGGCCGCGAGCCCTCCTGGGCGGCGGCGGCCTGCTGGACGGCCTCCGGTTTCTATCTCTCGCACCTCAATTTCTACAACCTGATCGCCGGCGCGACGCTGGCACCGGCGCTGATCGCCGCCTGCCTCGATCTCGTTCGCGCCGGCCGCCGCCGGGGTCTCCTGGCTCCGGCCATAGCCGTGCTCTGGACGCTGATGATTCTCGGCGGCGATCCGCAGACGGCGGTGCTGGCGCTGCTCTTGGCCGGCGCCGCGGTGGCCCTGGTCTGGCGCGAACGGCCGGCCGGCTCGGGCTGGTCGGGTTTCTTCCTCCTCGCCGCCGCCTTCGCCTGCGGCACCCTGATCGCCCTGCCGCAGCTCGTCGAGTTCCTGCGCATCCTGCCGCTTTCCTTCCGCGGCTACGCGGGCTACAGCCGGACGGCGGTCACCACCGCGAGCTGGGATCCCCGGCAGGCCGCCGAGTGGCTGATCCCGTTCCTCTTCGGCCGTCCCGACGTGCTCGCCAAGGGCGGCTTCTGGGGAGGCCAGTTCTTCACCGGCGTCCCGCCCTACTATCTCTCGCTCTACCCCGGATTGCTGGCGCTGGCACTGATCGCCGCCGCCGGCCGCCCGCGCGTCCGATCAGCCGGCTGGGCGTGGGGCGGCATCGCCTTCGGCCTCTTCATGTCCCTCGGCCGGTTCAACCCGGTAGCCGAGTGGCTGTTGACCTCGCCGCTCCAGAAGTCGCTCCGCTATCCGGTCAAGTTCTGGCTGCCGGTCGCAATCGGCGCGGCGCTGCTCTGCGGCCTGGGTTTCGAGCGGCTCCGCGCCGCCAATATCGGCGAAGGGGGGGAGACGCCGGCTGGCGGCCGCAGAATTTTCCGCTGGGCTCTGCTGCTGCTCGCGCTGGCCTTCGCCGTCTTCTGGTGCTTCCTCACCTTCGCTCCCGGCCGGGCCGAGGCGTGGCTCGACCTGTTCATTCCGCGGCCGGCGGCCTTCGTCGCCGCCGAGCGGCTGCGCTGGGCGGGGCTGTCGCTCGTCTCGCTCGCCGTGCTGGCGGCGTTCGGCATTGCGCTGTGGCTCTCCCGCCGCTCCTGGCGGCTTGGGAGCGTCCTGATCCTTACCATCCACGCCGGGGTGCAGCTCTGGCTGCTGCGTCCGCTCTATCCAATGGATGCCGTGGTGCCGTATCTGGTGCCGCCGCCGGCGCTGGCCTGGGTGCCCGCGGATCTCGCGGCGGTGAACCCCGATTACAACTATCTCTTCGGTCCCAGCACCCTCCGCAAGGGCCGCTTCCCCGAGCCCCACACCCGCTGGCTCGAGCGCCGTTCCTTCTTCGAGCTCTACCCGTTTTCCGGACCGCTGTGGGGGAGGCGTTACGAGCTCAACAGCTCGCCCGAGGGGCTGGACACCTTCCTGGTCCGCCTCGCCCAAAGCTCGGTCAAGGCCGCGAAGAACCCGGAGCGCGTGCGGATGCTCGCCGCCTGGGGCGTCGGCCGGCTGCTGCTCAATCATCCTCTCGAGCCCCTCGAGCCCCTCGATCCGGTATCGCCCCACGCCCGACTCATCAAGACGATCCCCAGCTTCGGCCAGAAGCTGTACATCTACGAGGTGACGGATCGCGCGCCCGAAATCTTCCTCGCTCGCCGGATCTTCCGCGAGCCCGATCCCCGCAGCGCCTACCGGCGTCTCACCGATTCCGGATTCGATCCGCGGACGGATGCCGTCCTCCCCGGGCCAAGCCGGTCCCTGCAGATGACCGGCGGCGGCAGCGCCCGCATCCTCCGCCGCGGGCCGGAGAGCCTGGAGATCGAGACCGCCGCCGGCCCCGGAGGAGCGCTCCTCGTCGTGCAGCGGGCCGACCTTCTCTTCGAGGCCACGATCGACGGCCGTCCTGCGGAGGTGGAGACCGCCAACGCCTTCCGCATCGGCGTCCAGGTGCCCGCGGGAACGCACCGGGTGCGGCTCGCCGTCGACCGCGGGCCGCTGCACCGATCAATGCGGGGTGCTGTGGCGGGGATTCTGCTGCTGCCGTTGTTGGGGTTGTGGGGGAGAAGGGCGCCTTCGGCCGAGGGTCTTGCCGGCGCGACCTCACCCCAACCCCTCTCCTAAAGGAGAGGGGCTCAGGATTTTCTTTCCCCCTCTCCTTTAGGAGAGGGGTTGGGGTGAGGTCGCGCCGGCAACCGGCCGCTGCTACGATAGGCAACCCTGGCATGGCCGACACCATCCCCCGCAAACCCATCCGCAAGGTCCTGATCGCCAACCGCGGCGAGATCGCGGTGCGCATCCTGCGCGGGTTGCGCGAGATGGGGATCCGCGGCGCGGTCGTCTACTCCGAGCCCGACCGTCTCGGCCTGCCCGTGCTGCTCGCCGACGAGGCGTATCCGATCGGCCCGGCGCCCTCCCGCGAGAGCTACCTGCGCGGCGAAGCCATCGTCGAGCTGGCGCGGGAGATCGGCGCCGACGCCATCCATCCGGGCTACGGCTTCCTCTCCGAGCGCGCCGGTTTCTCCCGCCTCTGCCGCGACGCGGGGGTCACCTTCATCGGCCCGTCTCCCGAGGCGATCGACGCCATGGGCTCGAAGGTCGAGAGCCGGCGGCTGATGATCGCGGCCGGCGTGCCGGTGGTGCCGGGCGGCAAGGACCCGCTTCCCGACCTCGGCGCCGCCGCGGCGGCCGGCGAAGCGATCGGCTACCCCGTGATGCTCAAGGCCGCGGCCGGCGGCGGCGGCAAGGGAATGCGCAGGATCGCCTCGGCCGCGGATCTCCCCGGCGCCTACCGTGCCGCCCGCTCGGAAGCCGCGGCGAGCTTCGGCGACGATTCCGTGTACATGGAAAAATTCATCGAGAACCCGCGGCACGTGGAGATCCAGGTGATGGGCGACCTCCACGGCCGGGTGGTCTCGCTCGGCGAGCGCGAGTGCTCGCTGCAGCGGCGCCATCAGAAGGTGGTCGAGGAGGCGCCGTCGCCGGTGGTCACGCCGGAGCTGCGCCGCCGCATGGGCGAGGCCGCCGTCCGCGCCGCTGCCGCGGTGGGCTACAGCAACGCCGGCACCTGCGAGTTCCTGCTCGACCGCGACGGCAGCTTCTATTTCCTGGAGATGAACACCCGCCTGCAGGTTGAGCATCCCGTCACCGAGCTGGTCACCGGCATCGACCTCGTGCAGGCGCAGATCCGCGTTGCCGAAGGCGAGCCGCTGGGCCCGGAATTCGACGGCATCGAGCCGCACGGGCACGCCGTCGAGGTGCGCCTCTACGCCGAGGACCCCTACCAGCGCTTCGCCCCGTCGCCCGGCAAGATCCGCATCCTGCGCTGGCCCGACGGACCCGGCGTGCGGGTGGACAGCGGCGTCTACGAAGGCTCGGAGGTCTCGATCCATTACGATCCGATGCTGGCCAAGCTCATCGTCTGGGCGCCGGACCGCGGCCGGGCTCTCGAGCGATTGGGACGCGCCCTCTCCGAGCTGCGGGTCGAGGGCATCCGCACCACCGCCCCCCTCTTCCTCGCCTTGCTCGCCGACCCGGATTTCCGCGCCGGGAACCTCGACATCGGCATGCTCGACCGCAAGCTCGCCGCCGGCGAGCTGCGGCCGCCCGGTAACACCGGCGGCGCGCCGGACGACCTGCCGCTGATCGCCGCCGCGCTGGCCCACTACGAGCGCGCCCAAGCGCAGGTCGGTCCATCTTCGCCGGCCGCCTCCCGCCGCTCGCGTTGGGGCGCCGCCGGCCGCCATGGCGCGATGAGGGGAGGATCGTGGACCTGATCGTCCGCCACGGCGAGCGCGAGGAGCGGGTCAAGGTCCGCCGCACCGACGGCGGTTTCGAGGTGAGCCTGGGAGACCACACCTATCATGTCGACGCCAGCGCAGCCCGCGAAGGCCTTCACAGCCTGCGGCTCGACGGCGCCCAGCACGAGGTGGCCGTCCACCGGCAGGGCGACGGCGTCTACTGGGTGAGCACAGTGCGGGGCTCGGGCCCCGTCGAGGTCGTCGACCCTCTCACCCATCTCGCCTCCCAGACTCGCGGCGGCAAGGGCGCCAGGCGCCGGCAGCGGGTCGACGCCTACATGCCGGGCCGCGTCGTCGCCCTGCTCGTCGAGGAAGGGCAGGAGGTGGCGGCGGGGCAGGGAATCCTGGTGCTCGAAGCCATGAAGATGGAGAACGAGATCGACGCCGATCACGACGGCAGGATCGGCAGGATCTTCGTCCAGACCGGCCAGGCGGTCGAGCTGGGCAACCCGCTGTTCGAGCTGGAGTAGAGCGCTCGGTTCCCCGCCCGCGATTCATCCGGGCTCCCTGCTATCATCCGAATTCACAACATTCCCCCATAGGGAGCTGCGCCATGAGCGAGCCGACGTTCCGTTCCGTTGTCGAGATGTTCCAGGACCGGGTACGGTCCACCCCGGACGCCGAGGCGATGTCCGGCCGCCGCGACGGCCGGTGGTACTCCATCTCCTGGGCCGAATCCGCCAAGCGGGTGCGGGCCATCGCCTGCGGTCTGCTCAGCCTCGGATTCAAGAAAGGGGAACGCGCCGCCATCCTTGCCAATAGCAGCCCCGACTGGGTGATCGCCGATCTCGGCATCCTCTCCGCTGGCGGCGCGACCTCGACGATCTACACCTCGAACACCGCCGAGGAGAGCGCCTACATCCTGGCGGACTCGGGAGCCCGCTTCTGTTTCGTAGAGAATCCCGACCAGGAGGCCAAGATCCGCGAGGTGCGCGATCAGCTCGGCGGCGTGGCCAAGCTGATCCTGATCCACGGCGCGCCCGTGGCCGACGACGGTTGGACGGTCACGATGAGCGAGCTCGAGCGCCTCGGCGCGTTCTGGGACACGGAAAATCCCGGCGGCTTCGACCGGGCTGCTTCTGCCACGGGACCGGAGGACCTGGCGACTCTCATCTACACCTCCGGCACCACGGGCAAGCCGAAGGGAGTCATGCTGACCCACGACAACTGGCTCTTCGAGGCCGATACCATCGGCGATATCGGTGTCCTCCAACCCGACGACAGGCAGTTCCTTTTCCTGCCGCTGGCCCATTCCTTCGCCAAGGTCCTGGAGGTCGCCTTCATCCGCGCCGGCGTCCCCACCGCCATCGACGGCGTCATCGACGATGTCGCGGTCAACCTCGCCGCCGTCCGTCCGACGCTGATGCCGGGCGTGCCGCGCGTCTACGAGAAGCTCTACAACCGCGTGGTCACCGGGGCCAAGGAGGGGAGCCCGATCAAGTACAAGATTTTCCAGTGGGCCTTGGACGTAGGCGGTGAGGTGTCTCGCCTGCGCCAGCAAGGCCGTCAGCCGAGCGGCTTCCTGGCCTTCAAACACCGGCTGGCCGACAAGCTCGTCTACTCCAAGCTCAAGGCCCGCCTCGGCGGCCGGCTCCGCTTCCTGATCTCGGGCGGTGCCCCGCTGTCGCGCTCCATCGCCGAGTTCTTCCATGCCTGCGACATCCTGATCCTCGAAGCCTACGGCCTCACGGAAAACTCGGCTGGCGCCACCTCCAACCGGCCCGAACGCTACAAGTTTGGAACCGTGGGCCTGCCCCTGAAGGGCGTCGAGATCAAGATCGCCGAGGACGGCGAGATCCTCATCCGCGGGCGCAACGTCATGCGCGGTTACTACAACCTGCCCGAGGCCACCAGCGAGGCCCTCGACCCGGATGGCTGGCTCCACTCCGGCGACGTGGGACAGCTCGACGCCGAGGGATTCCTCGCCATCACCGACCGCAAGAAAGACATCCTGGTCACCGCCGGCGGCAAGAACATCGCGCCGCAGAACATCGAGAACATGCTCAAGGCGAGCTGCCCCTACGTCTCCCAGGTGGTCATGCTGGGCGACCGGCGGCCGTTCTGCGTCGCCCTCATCACGATCAACGAAGAGACCGCCGGCAAGTGGGCGCGGGAGCAGGGCATCGACTACCAGGATTACGCCGACCTCGCGTCCCGGCCCGAGGTCAAGCAGCTCATCCGCGACGCCCTGGGCGCCGTCAACGCCCAGCTCGCCTCCTACGAGCGCATCAAGGACTTCCACCTCCTGGACCACGACCTTTCCCAGGCCACCGGCGAGCTGACGCCGAAGATGAGCATCAAGCGCAAAGTCGTCGAGGCCCGGCACCGCGACGTGCTGGATGGGTTCTACAAGGAGACGGTGGCGAAGCTATGAAGGGGACCGCTGTTTCCCGCCGCGACGTCCTGCGCTTCGGGCTCGCCGCCGGCGCCGCGCTGCCTCTCGGTCTGGGCGTGGCGGACGGAGAGGAGACTCCCAAGACCTCGCCGCCGCCCGGCTATCTCGACGCCGCCGTCAAGGCCGCTCGCTGGATCCGCACCAACCGGGTCGCGACGCGGGACGGCTACATCTGGCTGACCGGACCGGAGCGGCCCGAAGGCCTGGACACCGCCCCCGACATCTACCGGGGCAGCGCCGGCATCGGCTTCACCCTGTTCCGGGTTCACAAGGAGACGCGCAAGGGAGTCTACCGGCAGGCGGCTCTCCGCTGCCGGGACCTGATCCACGCCGCCGCGGAACCCGCCGGCGCCGGGGTTCAGTGGGGCGATTACACGGACATCATTGGAGGCGGCGCGGGTACCGGCCTCTACCTCCTCTACATGGCCCGCAACACCGACGACGCGGCCTCCCGCGATCTGGCGGCCAAGGCGGGGCTGCGCCTGATCGAGCTGGGAATCCCCGAAGCCGGCGGCCTCAAGTGGGTCCACGCCGAGCACCGCGTCAACCCCAACTACACCTATGCCCAGACCGGCTACATGCAAGGCGCCGCCGGCATCGGCATGGCGCTGCTCCACATGGATGCGGTGGAGAAGGGGAAGGAGTGGACTTTCAGGCTGCCGGACTCGCCGTACGAGGAGCCTACAGTCCGAGCCAGTTGATCCAGCGGGATGTCCGCAGGCTGAGCAAGAGGTCTGCGAGGTCGGAGTACTGCGGATAAAAGGTTTTTTGAAGAAGTCCGAAGTACTCCCTCGCCTCCCTTTCAGCTCCCATTTGGGCGTGGGCCTCGCCCGTCAAGTAGTAGCCGAACTTGGCCGCTTCTGACGATTCGCGTTCCCCCAGCAGAGTCAGTGCCGTCTGTCCTTGTTCGATAGCGTCATCGAGGTCTCCCCACTCCAGATAGGCGAAGCCGAGATTGAGACGAACGTCGGGTTCATAGAACTTGCAGCCTGGAGCCGTGATCGTCTCCCGGGCTTCTTCCAGCAGCCACAGACTCTCGTTCATGTTCCCCGCCAGACAAAGGCAATAACCGAGGGTACATATGGTGATCAGCGCCGAGGGATGGGTTCCATCTTTGACACTGATCTTCAACGACTCGTGGAGATAATCTTCGGCGAGATCGAATCGGTCTTCTGCAACACAGAGGAGGCCGAGGAGATGGGTCGTCGATGCCTGTCCTGGGCGATCCCCGAGGGACTCCGCCAGCCGACGTGACATCTCGGCATAAAACCGCGCTCCTCTGAAAGGCCCTCGGATACGGTATAGATTTGCCAAGTAATAGGATGCCAATTGGCGGGCCTTCGGGTCATCGCTTGAGCCAAGGACTCGCGAGAGACCTTCCCGGAGGCCAGACGGCTGCCCCCTCTCCAGCCGGGTTGCCGCCCAGTTGCAGTAGGCCCGGTCCGCCAGCCCGAAGAGCCGCCGGGTTTCCGCCTCCCGCCGAGCCGCGGCGAAGGTTGCTTCCGCCGCCTCGAGCTTCGCTTCGTAGAGGGCCTCGGCGCCCCGCGCATGGAGATCCCAGTAGCTGCTGTTATTCATTGACTGCGCTTCCTATGTCTCTCGGAGAAGCATATCTGAAGCTCGAGAGGGAGCGTAGATCGGCTCAAGGCGCGTGGTCCGGCATACGATTCCGGGCCGAGAGTCGTTCGTCGAGGAGGGAGCATGGGATTATTCCTTGAGGACTTCGAGGTGGGTGCGACCAGCGAGGCCGGCAGTCGTACCGTCACCCGTGAAGAGATCCTCGAGTTCGCAAGGAAGTTCGATCCGCAGCCGTTCCACGTCGACGAGGAGGCGGCAAAGCGGTCGCAGTTCGGCGGCCTCATCGCCAGCGGCTGGCACACCGCGGCCCTCTGCCACGCCATCCTGGTCGAGGAGTTCCTCGGAAGCGACTCGGGAAGCCTGGGATCGCCCGGCGTGGACGAGCTGCGCTGGCTCAAGCCCGTGCGGCCGGACGACACGCTGACGGTCCGCATCGAGGTCCTCGAGGTCACGCCTTCGCGCAGCAAGCCCGGCGGGCTGGTGAAGCTCCGCTACGTGATGCGGAACCAGAACGGCGAGGACGTGATGACGATGATCGCCAACGGCTTCTTCCGCCGCCGCGTCTGACGTAGGATTGCCACCTCATTGGAGGGGACGATGCCGCGCCGGCTGCTGCTCATCAGCAACTCGACGAACCATGGCCAGGGCTACTTGGACCATGTGATCTCCGAGATCGACGATTTCCTGGGGTCGATCCGGCGTCTGGTCTTCGTCCCCTTCGCCCTGAAGGACCGGGAAATCTACGGCGCCAAGGTCGGAAAACGTCTGAAGGCGATCGGCGTCGAAGTCCGGACCCTGACAGCCGACGAGGCGGGGAGGCGACTCGCCCGCGAGGCTGAGGCAGTCTTCACCGGCGGTGGCAATACCTTCCGGCTGCTGAAGACGCTCCAGGACTCCGGACTCCTCCCCATCCTCCGCGAGCGGGCCCTCGCCGGCATGCCCTACATCGGCAGCAGCGCCGGCACGAACATCGCCGCGCCGACGATCCGCACGACCAACGACATGCCCATCGTCCAGCCCGCCTCCTTCGAGGCCCTCGGGCTCGTCCCCTTCCAGATCAACCCCCATTACGTGGACGCGGACCCCGGCTCGACCCACATGGGCGAGACGCGCGAGCAGCGCCTCAAGGAGTTCCACGAGGAGAACGAGACGCCCGTCTTGGCCATCCGCGAGGGCGCCTGGATTCGGGTGGAAGGAGATCGCGCCACTCTGGGCGGCTCCCGCGGCGGGCGGATCTTCCGGCGAGATCAGGAGCCGGAGGAACGGCGCCCGGACGCGTCGCTGGACGACCTGCTGTAGCGGGCGAGCGGACCACCCGAGGCGGCGAGCGGACCGCCCGAGGCGGCGTGCAGACCGATGGAGGGGGCGAGCGGATCACCGGGGCCGGCGAGCGGACCGCCCGACCGGCCTCTACACTGTAACGTAAGGGCATCTAGGTATCGGTGCCTTTCAGCAGGGCCACCTCCGGCCCACCCTCCAGATCCCAGGCACCTCGCGCGATCGCGGCTTCCATTTCCTCCAAGCTGCGGGTCGGCCCCTTGTAGCCGGCACAGCCGACGAGGTCGTCCAATGTCGTCTCAGGAATGCCATCGGCTCGGTGCCGGGCCGTTTGCGTTTGGTCTGGTGCCTTTGCCATAACAACCTCCTCGACCATCGTAAGACAAGACCGATCCAAGGCCACGATGAAACCACCGCCAGTTGAATTCTCGGAATCCGGCTCCGGGAATGGCCGGGCGTCCCGCCTCGCTCTCAGGTATACAATCCGTCGCTGCCAACCCCGGAGGAGCTGTTCCATGATTCCCGTCAAGCCCCACATCGCCGAGAGCGCCCACGTCAAGAGCCTCGCCGAGTACCAGGAGATGTACCGCCGCTCGATCGAGGAGCCGGTGGAGTTCTGGCGCGAGATGTCCGGTATCGTCGACTGGTTCGCGCCGCCGCGCAACATCGTGGACGTGGACATGGAGGAGGTGGACTTCGCCTGGTATCGGCGGCGGCCGCCTGAACGCCTGCTACAACTGCGTCGACCGCCATCTGCCGCTCAGGGGCGAGCAGACGGCCATCATCTGGGCCGGTGACGAGCCGGGGGAATACCGCCACATCTCCTATCGCGAGGTCAAACACAACGTCGGCGCGCATCGCCAACGTCCTGCTCGCCCACGGCGTGCAGGAAAGGCGACCGCGTCTGCATCTACCTGCCGATGATTCCGGAGCTGGCCTACAGCATGCTCGCCTGCGCCCGCATCGGCGCCGTCCACTCGGTGGTCTTCGCCGGCTTCTCGGCCGAGTCGCTGCGCGACCGCATCCTCGACGCCGGCTGCAAGGTGGTCATGACGGCCAACGAGGGCCTGCGCGGCGGCAAGCGCATCCCGCTGAAAGCCACGGTCGACCAGGCCGTCGAGGGCCTGTCGCTGGTCGAGAGGGTGCTTCGTGGTGCGTCGCACCGACAAGGACGTTCCCATGCGCGAGGACCGGGACCTCTGGCTGGAGGAGGAGGCCGCGAAGCAGCGCTCGACCTGCCCGGTGGAGTGGATGGCCGCGGAGGACCCGCTGTTCATCCTCTACACCTCCGGCTCGACGGGTAAGCCCAAAGGCGTGCTCCACACGACCGGCGGCTACCTCGTCTACGCCGCGCTCACCCACCGGCTGGTCTTCGACTACCACCCGGGCGACATCTACTGCTGCGCCGCCGACATCGGCTGGATCACCGGCCACAGCTACATCCTCTACGGACCGCTCGCCAACGGCGCCACCACGGTGATGTTCGAGTCGATCCCCACCTATCCGGACGCCGGGCGCTACTGGCGGATGGTCGACGACCTGGGGATCAACATCTTCTACACGGCGCCCGACGGCGATCCGCGCCATCGCCCGCTCCGGCGACGAGTGGGTCAAGAAGTACCGGCGCGACTCGCTGCGCATCCTGGGCACGGTCGGCGAGCCGATCAATCCCGAGGTGTGGCTCTGGTATCACGACGTGGTGGGCGAAAAGCGGTGCGCGGTGGTGGACACCTGGTGGCAGACGGAGACCGGCGGCATCCTGATCACGCCGCTGCCGGGCGCCACGCCCTGCAAGCCGGGCTCGGCGACGCTGCCCTTCTTCGGCATCCGGCCGGTGCTCGTCGACGAGCAGGGGCAGGAGCTGGACGGCAACGACGTGTCGGGCAACCTCTGCCTGCGCGGCACCTGGCCGGGGCAGGCGCGCACGATCTACGGCGACCACCGGCGGTTCCGCCAGACCTACTTCTCGCAGTACCCGGGCCTCTACTTCACCGGCGACGGCTGCCGCCGCGACGCCGACGGCTACTACTGGATCACCGGCCGGGTGGACGACGTGCTGAACGTCTCCGGCCACCGGCTGGGAACGGCGGAGATCGAGAGCGCCCTGGTGGCCCACGAAGCGGTGGCCGAGGCGGCGGTGGTGGGCTTTCCGCACGAGATCAAGGGTACCGGGATCTACGCCTACGTCCATCCGACGCCCGACTACGAGAGCTGGGACCGCGAGGAGCTGGTCGGCACGCTCAAGGAGCAGGTGCGCCACGCCATCGGCGCCATCGCCACGCCCGACCGCATCCAGGTCGTCTCGGGCCTCCCCAAGACGCGCTCGGGCAAGATCATGCGCCGCATCCTGCGCAAGATCGCGGCGGGCGAGTACGAGGAGCTGGGCGACATCACCACCCTGGCGGACCCTTCGGTGGTGGAGAGGCTGGTGGACGATCACCGCTCCTCCTCCGTATAAAAAAAGGGTATGTACCTCGCCGCGGGGTCGTGCTAGACTTGCTCCAGCTTTTCGTTGTTGGAGGCCCCATCTCTCCGGTCCGTGCGTCCCCGGCAGTGGGGACTGCGTCTCGATCCCGGGAAATCCCGACCATCTCATGAAGCGTCCGGCCGCGACGGCGATCTTCCGCGGCGGGCCGGCTATGCCTTGCCTGACGCTCCTGCTCGCGCTCGCCGGCGGCCTCGCGGCGGGCGCGGCCGGGGCTCAGGTGGAGGGTTTCCAGTACACCCGCGAAGTCACGGTGAATTCCCCTGGCTGGGTTCGGGTGCCGCTCGGCCTCGACGCCGTCCAGCACCTGGCGCCCGGAGCTGCCGACCTGCACGTGTTCTCGCCGGCGGGAGGAGAGTTGCTCCTGAAGGTCGAGCCGGCGGCGACCCGGAGCGAGCGGCGGCCGGTCGCAACGCCTGAGCCCGAGCGGAGCGAGGAGGGCGGCTGGGAGCTGGTGCTCGACATGGGCGCCGATCCGGTACCGCACGAGCGCCTCTTCCTCGCGGCCACCCGGCCGCTGCCGCCACCGGACGGTCTCGAGAGCAGTGCCGACGGCGCAGCCTGGCAGCCGCTCGCGGCGGGCGAGCCGCTTCCCACGGCGGAGCCCGAATGGCGGTCGATCTCCTATCCGGCGACCGGCGAGCGCTACCTCCGGCTGCGCTGGCCGCGACGAGCGGACGCGCCGGACATCAAGGCCGCCGAGGTCGAATCGGTGACCGGACCGACCGTGTCGGTCGTCACCCGCGATGCCGAATGCGACTTGGAGGTCGCGGGCGCCGCCTTCTGCTCTCTGGTTCTGCCGGCCGCGGGTCAGGTGCTGCGGCGGCTCACGCTGGAGGTCGCGGGGAAGGGTCGGATCGGCTACCGCATCGACGCGCCTCGCGAGGGCCGCTGGCATCCTCTCTCGGAGGGGATCTGGCAGCGGAGCCGCGCCAGGACGCGCCATCTCATCGCCGGCGGCGAGGCGCCGCTCGCGGACCCGCTCCTCCGGCTGGAGCTCCGCGGCTCGCCCGAGTCGCCGCCGCGGCTCGTGGGCTGGGGAGCCGAGATCACGGTGCAGACGGTGCTCTTCCGGGCCGAGGAGGCTGGGCGCTATACCCTGGCCTACGGCGGCCCGCCGCGCGCGGCTGCTGCGGGAGCCGCGGAGGCGCGGCGGCCCCAGCCGCCGGCCGGCGCGGAAGCGGTCTGGCTGGAGGCGGGAGCGGAGGTCCAGCACGCTCCGCCGCGATTGCCGCCCGGTGCCACCGCCCCGGGCGTTCGCTTGGGAAGCCGCCGCCTCGCCGGCGCCTGGCGGGTGCTCGCGCCGGCGGCGCGACCGGGGTCGCTCGTCCGGCTGGAGCTGCCCGACGTCGTCTACGGCGCCGCTCGGGCCGACCTTGGAAACCTGCGGCTGGCGGCGGGAGAGCGCCAGATCCCCTTCTTCCGCTGGTCGCCGCCTGCTCCGGCGCTGGTGACCCGCGAGCGGTCGCTGCGCCCGGCGGCGAGGGGCCGGCGGTCGCGCGAGAGCGAGGTGGAGATCCGCCTGCCCGAGCCCGGCCTGCCGCTCACCGAGATGGAGCTGGCGGCGCCGCCGTCGCCGCTGCGGCGCGTCATCGGAGTCCGCTACCTGGAGCCGGAGCGACCCCCGCGACAGGAGAACGGGCGGCGGAAGAACCGTCCCGCCCTCGTCCGCCGGACCTGGGAGTGCCGGCCCCAGCCGCCCCTGCCCTGCCGCGAACGGCTGCCGCTCTCCGGCCGCGCGCCGAAGGGCCTTTCGGTGCGCTTCTACGACGGCGAAAACCCACCGCTCGCGGACCTCGAGGCGGCGATCTGGCGGCGCCGCGACGTGCTCCTCTTCGTCTGGCCCCAGACCGGACCCCAAACGGGAGAACCCGAGGAACCGATCCGCCTGCTGGCCGGACCCGAGACCTTACACGCCCCGGCCTACGACCTCTCGGCCCTGGGAGAGAGCCTGCTGAGCCATCCCTGGCATCCCGCCGAGCTGAGCCTCGCGGGCGACGCCTCGCGGACCGAGCCCCGGTGGAACCGTTGGGTGATGCCGCTCACCCTGGCGATCGCCGGGATCTGCCTGATGCTTCTCCTGCGAAGGATCCTGGCGGAGGCGTAAGGCCCCCAGAAACGTCACCGCGCCGCGGATCACCTCGGGATCGTGCAGGATTCGGTAGTGGCCCAATCCGTGGGTGGTGACGAGCTCGGCGCCGGGCCACGCCGCGGCGATCGCCGAGCCTTCCTCCCAGGGGACCTCCCGGTCGCCGCGGTCGTGCACCACGTGCAGCGGCATGTCGAAGCCGGCGGCGAGCGGCGGTATCACGAGGTCCTCAAAGCGCACCCCCACCCTCCGCTCCAGCCGCGCCTGCATGACGCGGCGGCCGGGCTCCGGCAGACCCAGCGCCGCGGCGAAGCGGCGCGTGGCCATCAGCGGGTCGGACGCGGGGGCCACGAACACGGCCCGCCGCAGACGAAGCCCGCGCGACATCTGCGACATTCGCGACATCGCCACGGCCGTCGCCGCGCCGCCGAACGAATGCGCCACGATCCCGTCCAGGGGGCCGACCTCTTCCGCGACGCGCAGGATCGCCTCGGCGAACTCGACGAGCGAGGTCCGGCGGCCGGAAGATCCGCCGTGGGCCGGGCCGTCGATGGCGACCGCACGATAGCCGGCCGCCCCCAGCGCCGGCACGAAGGAAGCGAGCTGCGCGCCGTAACCTCCCCACCCATGGACGAGCAGCACGGTCGGCCCCGTTCCCCATGACCAGGCGCGCAACGCTCCTCCTCGCCAGGGCACGCCGATCGGTTCGCCGCGGGCAAGGACGTCCGCGACGCGCGGCGAGATGCGCGGGCGCGGCGGCGTCATGAACAGGCGGCCGGCCACGGCGCCGGCCAGCTCCGGGAACGGAGCGAGGACGCGAAAGGCGGCGCGGATCGGCCACGGCGCGGCGCGGTCCGCCCAAGATCGAACGTTCGTGCTTTTATTGGAGTGAATGATGGCGGTAGCGGATGGGTTCATGGCGGCTCACTTTCTCCGGTAGCGGTCCAACAGGGCTTCGAAGGCGGTGCGGGTGCGCTCGTCTGCCTTGGGATCCTGTAGCAGCCGGGCGGCGTGGTGCCAGCCGAGCATCATCCCGTAGAGCTCATGGGCAAATTGCTCGGGATCGAGGCCGGGGTCGAACTGACCCTCCTGCGCCCCGGCGCGCACGGTGTTGGTGAACAGATCGAGCAGGTCCCGCTGGTTCTGCACCATGTAGTCGCGCACGGGTCCGGGGCGGTCGTCGAACTCGATGGCCGAGCTCACGAAGCCTCACCGGCCCACAGTGGCCGCCATGCGATGGACCAGCTCCGTTACCAGCGCGCGGGACGTGCCGATATTGACGCGGACGAATCCTGCGCCCTGGCGGCCGAACGCAAGCCCCGGGGTCAGCGCTACCCGGCCGCGCTCGCGGAAGGCCGCCGCAGGGTCGTCGCCCAGCCCGAGCGCGGTGCAGTCGAGCCAGGCCAGGAAGCTCGCCTGCGGCGGCACGTATCCGACCTCCGGCAGCCGCGCGGCGAGCAGATCGGCGAGGAGCCGGCGCGTCCAGTCGAGGTGGACGAGCAACGCGTCCAGCCACGGCCCACCCTCCCGGAACGCCGCCACCCCTGCGAGCACGCCGAAGATGCCGGCCCGGTAGCGAACCTCGTCCGGAATGCGGTCCAGCAGGGCCCGGGTCCGCGGCGAGCCGCTCACCGCCAGCGCGCACTTGAGGCCAGCCAGGTTCCACGCCTTGGACGCGGAGGTGAGCACGATTCCGTGCTCGGCCGCCGCATCGCCCACCGCCAGGAACGGCGTGTGCTCGGCGCCGGCCAGCACGAGCGGCCCGTGGATCTCGTCGGCGAGCACCAGCACGCCGTAGCGCGCCGCCAGCTCGGCAATCCGGATGAGGTCGGTCCTCGACCACACCCGGCCCGTCGGGTTGTGCGGGTTGCACAGGAGGTACGCCCGGGCGCCGTCGCGGAAAGCGGCCTCGAGGGCATCGAAATCGAGCTCCCAACCGGACGCGGTGCGCGCCAGCGGTGCTTCGACCACCCGCCGGCTCACCTCTTCGAGAATGTGGAAGAAGGGTGGATAGACCGGCGGATTGATGACGACGCCCGCATCCGGCGGGGTGGCGACGCGAAGGATCTCCGCCACGCCGACCATGACGTCCGGCACGATCCGGACCTCTGCCGGATCGACGGACCAGCCCAGCCGCGCTGGCGCGTAGCCGGCGAACGCCTCGGGCAATGCGCCGGCCTCGGCGTAGCCGGCGTCGCCCAGCTCGATCGCTTCGTGGAGCACCCGCCGGATGGGCTCGGCCAGGGGCACGTCGAGCTCGGCGATCCAGGCGGGCAGCACGTCCGGCGGGTACTTGAGCCACTTCGAGCTCCGCCGGCGGCGCAGGGTGTCAAGGGAGATTTGGTCGAAAGCGAGCAACTCGGTACCCATGATCCCATGCTAGCAGCGCGGCCGGGTCTGCTAGGCTTTGAATATGCCAACGGCGGAAGAGGAACGGATCAAGTCATTGGCGCAGGGTTTTTCGGGGCTCGATCTCCTCCTGCTCTTCGGATCGCGTGCCCGCGGCGACGTCCATCCGCGCTCTGACTGGGATTTCGGTTATCTCGGGGGGCCGGACTTCGACGTCGACGATCTGCTTGCCCGGCTGGTCTTTCTCCTCCGGACCGACCGGATCGATCTCGTTGACTTGAGGCGCGCCAACGGCCTGCTCCGCTATCGCGCAGCCGCCGAGGGAATCCCTCTCTTCGAGTCCACTCCGGGGGCCTTCGAGGATTTCTGGTTTGACTCCGTTTCTTTCTGGTGCGACGCCGGGCCGATCCTCCAGGAGGGTTATGAGGAGATTCTCCGGGGGCTGGCGCGATCATGAGCCGGCTGGATCGGGTGCTGCTGGCTGAGAAAGCCGCCGCCATCGAGCGGCACCTCACCCGAGTCGCACAGCGCTTGCCTAAGGATCCCGAAGGGTTTCGACCCATGAGTGACGCCTCGGACGCCGTGATCCTCCATCTCTGGCAGGCTGTCCAGGCGGTACTCAATCTGGCCGTCTCGGCCTGCACCCATTTCGCGTTGGGAACTCCGCAAAACTACGGAGAGGCCTTTCATCGTCTGGCGGAGGCAGGACTACTGGAGTCTGAGCTGGCGGTGCGCCTCACTCGGGCCGCAGGATTTCGCAACGCCGTTGCCCATACCTACGATGTGCTCGACATGGAGCGCGTCTACAGGGCAGCCAGCGAGGGGCCGGCCGATCTGCGTGCCTTTCTGGCCGCTCTTCAGGAGAACGTCAAGTAGATCAATCCGTGGGGAGGCTGGGTGGCAGGGAGAGAAGAGGAATGGCTCCTCGGGAGGGATTCGAACCCCCAACATTTCGGTTAACAGCCGAACGCTCTACCGTTGAGCTACCGAGGAATGTAGAAACCTCCCGGGGGCTGGCCCGGGAGGCGGAATTCTAGGTGGATCGGATAACGCTGTCAAACGCTAGACCGAGGTGTCCAGGAACGGCTTCAGCTTCGTCGCCCGGCTGGGGTGACGCAGCTTGCGCAGCGCCTTGGACTCGATCTGGCGGATGCGCTCGCGAGTGACGTTGAACGACCGGCCCACCTCCTCCAGGGTGTGCTCGGAGCCGTCGCCGACGCCGAAGCGCATCTTGAGCACCAGCTCCTCGCGCGGCGTCAGGGTCTTCAGCACCTTGCGCGTCTGGTCCTTCAGGTTGGCGAAGATCACCGAATCGATGGGCGACACGGCGTTCTTGTCCTCGATGAAGTCGCCGAGGTGCGAATCCTCCTCCTCGCCGATCGGTGTCTCGAGCGAGATGGGCTCCTGGGCGATCTTCATGATCTTGCGCACCTTGGAGGCCGGCAGGTCCATGCGCTCGCCGATCTCCTCCGCCGTGGGCTCGCGGCCCAGCTCCTGCACCAGCGAGCGGCTGGTGCGGGTCAGCTTGTTGATCGTCTCGATCATGTGCACCGGGATGCGGATCGTCCGCGCCTGGTCGGCGATGGCGCGGGTGATCGCCTGCCGGATCCACCAGGTGGCATAGGTCGAGAACTTGTAGCCGCGGCGGTACTCGAACTTCTCCACCGCCTTCATCAGGCCGATGTTGCCCTCCTGGATGAGGTCGAGGAACTGCAGGCCGCGGTTGGTGTACTTCTTGGCGATCGACACCACCAGCCGCAGGTTGGCGACGATCAGCTCCTCCTTGGCCCGCTCGCAGATCGCCTCGCCCTGCCGGATCTTGTTGATCGTGGCGGCGATCTCGGCGTGGGTGGTGCCGTAGCGCTCCTCCAGCTCGCGCAGGTGGCTGCGATACTTCTCGATGCGCCGGCGGTGGAGGGCCTTGAGCTCCTCGTTGGTCTCGCGCTTCAGCGCCGTCTGCGCCCGCTTGATGTCCTGCTCGAAGCGCGAGAACTGCTTGTCGATGTCCTTCAGGAAATCGACCAGCCGGTTGCGGGTCTGCAGGCTGAAGTCGATGGTGCGGATGTCCTTGGCGATCTTGGCCACCAGGCGGTCGATCTCGCGCTCGATCTCCAGGTACTTCTCGCCGTCCGGCTTGCAGCGCTTCTGGCGCTTGCGCAGCTCGTCGATCTCGCGGTCGTTGTCGGCGATCTGCTCGAAGATCTTGAGGTTGCCCCTGATGCGGTCGGCGGCCTTGGGATCGAGCGGCTCGTCCGGATCGGCGTCGATCAGCTCGCGCAGGATGCGCTTGTCCTTGGTGGCCATCTCGTTGAGCCGCAGCAGCTCGCGCAGCACCACCGGGTTCTCGCACAGCGCCTCGTAGATCATCCACTCGCCCTGCTCGATGCGCTGGGCGATCTCCACCTCGCCCTCGCGGTCGAGCAGCGGCACCGTCCCCATCTCGCGCAGGTACATGCGCACGGGGTCGTTGGTCTTCTCGTGCGTGGCGAGACCGAATTCCGTCGTCTCGTCCTCTTTCTTGTCGAACTCGCTCGGGCCCGACTCGAAGTCGTCCCGGTTCTGGTAGCGCTCCGGCCGGTCGATGACGTCGACGCCGAGATCCGCGAACCGGAGATAGATCTCGTCCAGCTCGTCCGGGAGGCTCACCACCTCCTCGGGCAGCATCTCGTAGATCTCGTCGTAGAGCAGGTAGCCCTTCTCCTTGCCCAGCTCGATGAGCTGCTTGACCGAGCTGTACTTCTCTTCGACGGGGGTCAGACTGGAAATCGTCAAGTGGCTCTCCTCTCAGCTCGATCGGGACTCAACGCAAAGCAGGGCTCAGCCGAGCCCATGGTTCGCGCTATGCCGGGACCCCCGATGCAAGCTGCGGCTCAAACGTGTCTTCTCGTCCACGAGGCGGTCGCGGAGCGCATGATCCCCCTTGCGCTGCGCCTCGCCGATCTCTCCCTGCAGTTCCTTGATCCGCTGCCGCCGCCAGCGGTCCGCCAGTTTGTCGAGGGATTCCGGAAGCCCGATTCTTCCAGACGTAAACTCCTTTTCTAGCACAATTTTCGCTAAACGGGCAACCGTTCCCTCGTCCTCGCCCAGCTCTGGATCTCACCGTCCGGAAGTCCGGGGGGGCGCCGGCTTCTGCATATAGAGTGCAGAAGACCTCGAAAATATTCCTGCATCCGGTGTCGAAAAAGACTTCCGGCGGGGGCAGCGCCTCCAGGGGAGGGATCTGGACCGTCTCGTCCTCCCGCAGGAGACGCTCCAGCACCTGCTCCTCCAGGCTCCGCACGAGCCGGTCGCCGGCGGTGGCCTCGGGCCGCGGCGCTTCCCGCTTCTCGGCGGCGCCGCCGATGCGGCGGGCCAGCATCTCGACCGGGATTCCGAGGCGATCGGCCGCGAGGCGGGCGTAGCTGAAGCGCAGGATGGCGTCCGGAATGGGCCGCAGCAGCTCCGAGACGGCGGACGCTCGCCTTGGTCTGGGCGCGCGGATCGCGGGCGCGCCGGCGGGGATCAGCGCGGTCGATCTCGGCCACCACCGCGTCGTCGGCCCGATCGACCGCCCGGCGCACGGCTTCCTCCCCCGCCTCGAGGCGCAGCGAGTCCGGGTCGTGCCTGCCCGGGAACCGCGCCCGCCGCACGCCGAGCCCCTCGCCGAGCAGCAGCGGCAGGGCGCGGCGGAAGGCGTTCTCGCCCGCCTCGTCGCCGTCGTACGCCACCACCACCTCCTCGGCATAGCGCGCGAGGAGCTTCGCCTGCTCCGGGGTGAGCGCCGTACCCATGCCCGCCACCGCGCCTTCGAGACCGCTGGCGACGGCGCCGATGACGTCGAAGTAGCCCTCGCAGAGGACCGCCCGGCCCGTCTCGCGGATCTCCCGCTTGGCCAGGTGCAGGCCATAGAGCAGGAAGCCCTTGTGGAAGCGGTCGGTCTCGTTGGTGTTGACGTACTTGGCCTTGTCGTCCCCGAGGGTGCGGCCGCCGAAGCCGACCAGGCGGCCGGACGGGTTGTGGATCGGGAACATCAGGCGGTGGCGGAAGCGGTCGTACAGGTCGCCCCGCTCTCGGAGCGCGCGACGAGACCCGCCGCTTCGAGGTCCGCCTGCGGAACGCGGGGATGGAGGGCCGGCAGCAGGTTCGCGCAGCCGTCCGGGGCGTAGCCGAGCCCGAAGCGCTCGATCAGCTCCCGCGGGATGCGCCGCCCCTCCAGGTAGTCGCGGGCGAAGGACGACTTCGCGAGCTGGTCGGCGAAGAACTCGGCCGCCGCCTGCGAGCGCGCCCTCGATGTCCCGCTCGGGCCGGCCGCCGGCGAAGCGTGCCTCCGCGCGGCTGGGCAGCGGGATGCCGTAGCGCATGGCCAGCGCCTCGATGGCCGCCGGGAAGTCGTCGCCGCGTGGTCAGCATGTGGAGCTTGATGGCGTCGCCGCCGACGCCGCAGCCGAAGCAGTAGAACAGTCCCTGCACGGGATCGACGCTGAACGACGGGGTCTTCTCCTTGTGGATCGGGCAGAGCCCCTGATAGCGCCGGCCGGCCTTGCGCAGGCGCGTGTGATCGGAAGCGATGGCGACGATATCCACCGCGTCGCGCACCGCCTGCACGAGCTGGGGGGTGAGGTTGACGTTGCCGAGAGGCATGGCTCAGGCCCGAAACGTCACCACCGTCGCTCCGTCGCCGCCTTCGTTGGGCGCGCCGGCGCGGACCTCGGCGATCCCCCGGTGGCCGCGCAGGTGCTCGCGCACCGCCTGCCGCAGCCGGCCCGAGCCGTGGCCGTGGACGATCCGCACCTGCCGCCGCGAAGCCAGGAGCGCCCGATCGATGTACGAATCCAACTGCTCGAGGGCCGGCTCGACGCGCTGGCCGATGAGGTTGATCTCGGCCGGCACCGCCACGGCTCTCGTCGAGGTCGCCGCGACCTTCTGAACGCGCCGGAGCCGTCCGCGCTTCCCGGGAAGCGGAGTCTCGATCTCTTGCCCGAAGGTGTCGCGCCCGGCGGCGCGGGAGCCAGCTCCTCCGGCCGGCAGCGCACGCGCTTGCCGCGCACCAGCACCTCCGCCCGGCCCTCCTCCAGCTTCTCCAGCACGCCTTGCCAGCCGAGCCCGAGGTGACGCACGGGCTCGCCCACCACGAGCGGTCCCGCGGGCTCGGCCGTCTCCTCTAGGAAGACAGGCGCCGCGGCGAAGAGGTTCTCGACGGCCTCGGCCGCCAGGCCGCGCCGCCGGCCCTCCTCGAAGCGCTCGCGCAGGCGGTCCTCCTCGCGGCGCAGGCGCTCCGCCGTGTCGCGGCGGAAGCCGTCCAGCTCCGCCTTCATCTTCTTGGCGACGCTTCGCCGCTCCTCCTCCAGGGCGGACCGCTCGTCGGCCAGCCGGCGGCGGAGCTTGACCGCGTCGGCGTGCTCGATCTCGAGGCGGTCGCGGGTCTCGGCCAGCTCCTGCCGCACCCTCTCCACCTCGGCGATCAGCCGCCGGAGGTCGCGGTGCTCGGAGCCCAGGCGCGCCTCGGCCCGGTCGAGCCACTCCGCCGGCAGTCCCAGCCGGCGCGCCAGGGCCAGGGCCTCGCTCGCTCCGGGAGGGCCGGGAACCAGCCGGAACGTGGGCCGGCCGGTCGCGGCATCGAACTCCATGGCCGCGCAGGAGGCCCCCGGCAGCTCCAGGGCCGCGGCGGCGAGCTGCGCCAGGTGCGTGGTGATCACCCCGAGGCTCGACTTTTCCAGCAGCCCTTCGAGGAGGGCCTCGGCGAGCGCCGTCCCTTCCTCGGGATCGGTGCCGGAGCCCAGCTCGTCGAGCAGGATGAGGCTGTCCGGCCCCGCTCCTTCCCATGCCTCCTTGAGGCGGAGCAACCGGCCGCTGAAGGTGGAGCGGTCGGCCAGCAGGTCCTGCTCGTCGCCCACGGTGGCCACCAGGCGCGAGAGAAACGGCACGCGGCTTCCCGGCGCGGCGGGAATCGGCAGGCCGCACAGGGCGAGGAGCGAGAGGATGCCGGTCGTCTTGAGCGCCACCGTCTTGCCGCCGGCGTTCGGGCCGGTGACCACCAGGATGCGGCGGTCGGGGTTCAGCTCGACGTCGAGCGGCACGATGTCTCCGGAGTGGCCGGCCTGGCCCAGCGCCTCCTCGCGCACCTCCGCCAGGCAGGGATCGAGCAGCGGATGGCGCGCCGCCTTGAGCCGCAGGTCGTGCCGCGCGCCGATCTCGGGCAGGCTCGCGCCGCAACGGTCGCCGAAGCGCACCGACGCCTGCAGCAGGTCGAGATCGCGCCAGGAAGCGCGCGTGCTCCGCGAGCGCCGGCAGCGACGCCCGCGCCGCCTCGATCAGCTCCACCAGGATCCGCCGCCGCTCCGCCTCCTCGTCCTCGACCGACTGCTGCAGCGTGTTGTTCGATTCCACGACGTGCAGCGGCTCGAAGTAGAGGCTCCTGCCCGTCGCCGACCGGCCATGGACGAAGACCGGCGCTGCGCCCCCGCGCGCCGGCCTGGAGCACCACGACCAGGCGGCCGCCGCGCATCGGGATCGTCTCCTCCGAGAGCTCGTCCTGGTGGCCGGCGACGAAGTCGCCCAGCTCGCGGTAGATCTGGTCGCGCATCGTGCGGATCTGGCGGCGCAGGGCTGCCAGCCGCGGGCTCGCGTCCTCGCGCACCTCACCCCGGCGGTCGAGGGTGCGCTCGATCCGCTGGAGCAGCGGCTCGAGGTCCGGCAGCTCCCGCGCCAGTCCCGCCAGGGCCGGGCAGGGAGGAACGGCCTCCAGGATGCGCGCCGCCGCGGCGCGGGTGGCCTTCCCCAGATCGGCCAGCCGTACCAGATCGATCCCTTCGAGCGGCGGCCGGCCGCTCGTCAGCCGCTCGATCAGCTCGCCCAGCGGCACCTCGAAATCCGGCACCAGCCCCCGCTCGCCGACGAGACGGGACGCCTCCTCGAATAGCGTTCGCCGCGCCCGCAGCTCCCCCTCGTTTTCGAAGGGTCGCAGCGCCAGCATGCGCTCGCGCCCCAGATCGCTCGCCGCGAAGCGTGACACCACGGCCAGCAGGCTGGGAAACTCCAGCGCCTGCGCCGTCGCTTGGGAGAGGATGGTGGATGAGGGAAAGACGGCGTCGGTCACTGGGCTCAGTGTACCAGCGCCTCAAAAAACAGGCCCGTGCTTTACCGCCGAACCCGCCGCTCCTGCGACCCGCCGCTCAAGTAGCGCGCCACGGCGCAGAGGACCTCCGCGGTGACGTGTCCGGTCTCGACGAGGTCGCGGAAGAACAGCAGCGCCGCCGCCGCACCCTGGCGGATGCCCCGCGCGCGGAGAATGGGCAGCAGGTCCTCGGCGAGCGCGTGGATCGCGGCCGAGCGGCCCTGCCGCTGGTAGAGGAGGGCGAGATCGAGCAGCGCCGCGGCGGCCTCGCCCCCCAATCCTTCCGCGAGGAAGCGCTGCCGGGCGTCATGGAACGCGGCCTCCGCAGCCTGCCAGGAGCCGAGGGCCTCCTCGATCCTGCCCTCCAGGCGACGCAGCCGCGCGAGGTTCGGACCCGTCGCCGTCGATCTCGTACAGCCGTCTCGCTTGCCCGAGCGCTCCCAGCGCCTCCTCGCCGCAGCCCGCCTCAACGAGCAGCAGGGCCTGGCGATGGAGCGCGGAGGCGATGCGCTGCGAGCCGTTCCCTCGGAACGCGGTACCGTCGCCCGTCGGCGCGCCCGCGGGGGCGAGCGGATTCTCCAGGCACGCCTCGCCCAGGCCCCATAGCTGCCGCGTCACCTCGACGCAGCGCGGACAGCCGACGAGGAGATGGCGAACGACCCTGCGGCGCTCCTCAGCGCCGGCCTCGTGGCGCATGAAACGCTCGAGGAGCTGCTCGTCGGGATGATCTTCCGGCATGACTTCAGGGGTCCTTCCTCGCAGGTCTCCGCCACTTCAAGCCGCATCCCGGACCTTTCGCGCGGCCGGAAAGCGGAGCTTGCGGACTCAATTTTCGTATTGATTATAGAGCACATATTGTCTAAGCAAGCAACTTCCGACGAGCCGACACCCGAATGACGGCGACAAAGTGGCGTCTTTCCGGAATGTCGCTTTTTCATCCAAGTCATTGATCCACATAAGTTTGCGCTTGCATCAAAGCTCGCGAGAAGGTAGATTGCCGCGCATGACAATTTTCGAGGGACTTGGAAGGGCTCTACGTTGGCTCCGCGACCGGCAGAACAAGCGCCAATACCAGGTTGCCGATGCAGCGGGAATCACCAAGGCCATGCTCTCCGCTTACGAGACCGGCAAGCAGAAGCCGTCGCTCGACACGCTGGAGAAGATCCTGGTGGCTCTGGAGTGCGAGCTCAACGACCTGCACAACGCGCTCCAGATCGTCAACGATCGGCCGGAGGTGGTCCGCCGGTCTGACACCGTGCGCGAGGATTGGCGGCCGTATCGCCTGGAGTCGCAGGAAGAGGCTGACGTCTATCGCGTCCTGGGCCTCAGCCGGCAGCTCCCGCAACTGGAGGAGCAGGCCTTGAGAGAGATGCTGGAGGGCTTTCACAAGATGGTCCGCTACCTCCACGGTCATGTCGCCGGAGGCCGCGGCCTTGCGGAGCGAGAAGGGCTGAGGAGGGACCCGCCGTCCGGCGGTTTCGACGCCGCTCTGATCTAAGAACTGGCGGGAATCGGTTTCCACGTTGCCAGGTCCCGCACCGCCGGCAACAAACCGAACCCGTCCGCCTCCTCGACCGCCGATCAGGATCGCCTCGGCGACCGCACGCTCGGCGAGCACCCCAACCTGGTTGATCTGGGCCTTGCGCTCTCCCGACGAGAGGACGACGATCAGGTCGCCGTCGTAAAGGGAAAGGGCCGGGGAGAGGGTGCGGTAGAAGCCGCCGAAGGCCATCTGGCAGACCTTGAGGGCGGCAGCCTTCGGGAGGACGGCGTCGGTCATCACCACGGCGAGAGTGGTGTTGCCCTCCCAAGGATGGGCCGCTTCGGGGGCAAACTGCCGAGCACCCGCTCGGCGGCGGCGAGCTGGCGCGAATCCGGGGCGGTGCGGCAACCGGCGAGAAGGGTGCCGTCGAGCCGGCGGACGTCGCCGAAGGCGTTTACAGCCACGGCGGCTGCGACGGTGGGACCGTTCGGCACGGTCAGGCTGGCGAAGCCAAAACCACCCTTCATGGCGTTCGCCGGACCCAGCGCCTTGCCGACGGTGGCGCCGGTGCCCGCTCCCACGCTTCCCACCTCGATCTGACCTCGGCCGGCGGCGGCGAGGGCGATCTCGACGACGGCGGGACTCGGCGCGACGGCCGCCCCCAGCCCCAGGTCAAAGAGGATGGCGGTCGGAACGAGCGGCACCGGAGCTACTGCCGGTCTGAAAGCCGTAACCGCGCCGGGCGAGCCAGTCCACCACCGGATCGGCGGCGGCGAGGCCGTAGCCGCTGCCGCCGGCGAGGACGACCGCATGCGCCTTGCTGGCCACGTGATGGCCCGAGACCAGGGAGTCGAACTGCCGGGTGCCGGTGGCTGACCCGCGTACCTCGGCCGAAGCCAGCGCTCCTTCGGGGCAGAGGACGACGGTGACGCCGGTCAAGGCCTCCCGGTCGGTGCCGTGTCCGATGGCGAAAGCGGGGAGGTCGAGGGAGCGCGAGGGAGCGGGGAGCGGATTCATGGGGATAGATGCATTGTAGGCGGTCTGCCCTCCGAAAACGGCAACGCCCTTGCCAGACGCCCGCATCGCGGACTATCCTGTCCCGCTTCGGAGACGCCGTAAGAATCCCGTTTACATACAAGAATGTCTGAGCCAGGAATGCCTTCAAGGGCCGAACCCTCGTCCGTCGCGTGGCCCTGGCGCGACCGCGCCGCCGGGGAGACAAAAGCGCGCGCCGGCGAGGCGGCGGCGAACCGCCGCAGGGGGCTGGCCGGTGGCGCGATCGGCCTCACCGCCGCGGCGGCCGTCTACTTTTTCCTTCACCGGCCGTTGCCGGCGGTGGTGATCGCCGTCATCGCGGTGTCGATCTCTCTGCTCGCTCTGGCATCGCCCCTCGGTCTCTATCGCGGGTTGGCCCGCGCCCTGGACCGATTCGCTCGCGCGGTGGGCGCCATCGTCACCTGGGTGTTGATGACGATCCTCTTCTACGCCGTCTTCCTGCCGACCGGCCTGTTGCTGCGGGCGCGACACAAGCTTGCGATTTCCCGCGGCGCCGACCGCCGGCTTGCCACCTATTGGACCTCGACCGAAGGGCGCGAGCGGACCCCCGAGTCCTACCGCAAGCAGTTCTGACGGTGAAGCTGCTCGGCATCAGTTGCTACTACCACGACTCGGCCGCCTGCCTGGTGGACGGCGGGCGCATCGTCGCCGCCGCCCAGGAGGAACGGTTCACCCGCAAGAAGCACGACGAGGGCTTCCCAGCCAACGCCGTGCGCTACTGCCTGGCCGAGGGCGGAGTGGAACGGGGAGGGCTCGACGGGGTCGTCTTCTACGACAAGCCGCTGCTCAAGTTCCACCGCATCCTCGAGACCTACCTGACCGTGACGCCGAAGGGGCTGCGCTCGTCCGTGATGGCGCTGCCGCTGTGGCTGCGCGAGAAGCTGTGGATCCCGCCCCAGATCCAGGATGCCCTGGACCGCTGCGGCGTCGGCGAGCCGAAGGAGATCTACTTCACCGAGCACCACGAGTCGCACGCGGCGCGCGCCTTCTACCCCTCGCCCTTCGAGGAGGCGGCGATCCTGACGCTCGACGGCGTCGGCGAGTGGGCGACGACGACGATCGGCGTCGGCGAGGGGCACCGCCTGCGGCTCTTGCGCGAGATCACCTTCCCGCACTCGCTGGGCCTGCTCTACTCGGCCTTCACCTACTTCACCGGCTTCAAGGTGAACTCCGGCGAGTACAAGCTGATGGGGCTCGCCCCCTACGGCGAAGGCGACGTACACGGACGCCATCAAGCGCGAGCTGGTGGACGTCCGCGACGACGGCTCGTTCCGCATGAACATGAGCTACTTCGGCTACCTCGACGGTCTCGAGATGACGAACGAGCAAGTTCGCGGCGCTGTTCGGCGGGCCGCCGCGCGAAGCCCGAGTCGCCCGATCACCCAGCGGGAGATGGACCTCGCGAGGTCGATCCAGGAGGTCACCGAGGAGATCGTCCTCAAGCTCGCCCGCCACGCCCGGGAGCTCACCGGCAAGCGCAACCTCTGCATGGCCGGCGGCGTGGCGCTCAACTGCGTCGCCAACGGCGGCTGCTGCGCGAGGGGATCTTCGATGACCTCTGGATCCAGCCCGCGGCGGGCGACGCCGGCGGCGCGCTCGGGGCGCCGCTCGCCGTCTGGCACAACGCCCTCGGCAAACCGCGGACGCTTGCCATATCGAACGGCAAGCCGCGGGACGCCATGCGCGGCGCCCTCCTCGGCCCGGAGTTCTCCGGCGAGCAGATCCGGGAGTACCTGGACTTCCACGGCCTGCCGTACGAGGAGCTGCCCGACAGCCGATTGGGCGCGCCGGATCGCCGAGCTGATCGCCGGCGAGAACGTCGTCGGGCTTTGCCAGGGGCGGATGGAGTTCGGTCCGCGGGCGCTCGGCGGCCGGTCGATCATCGGCGACGCGCGCTCGCCGAAGATGCAGTCGGTGATGAACCTGAAGATCAAGTACCGGGAGAGCTTCCGGCCGTTCGCGCCGAGCGTGCTGGAGGAGCGGGTCGCGGACTACTTCGAGCTCGACCGGCCGTCGCCCTACATGCTGCTGGTGGCCGACGTGGTGGCGAGCCGGCGCATTCCGAGGCGAGGGGACGAGAAGGACCTGCCGCTCGTCGAGTGGGTGAACCGGCCGCGCTCGGACGTCCCCGCCATCACCCACGTCGACTACTCGGCGCGCATCCAGACGGTGATCGCGGCAGGACAGCCCGCGCTACCACGCCATCCTCGCGGAGTTCGAGAAGCTCACCGGCTACGGGGTCATCGTCAACACCAGCTTCAACGTGCGCGGCGAGCCGATCGTCTGCACGCCGGAGGACGCCTACCGCTGCTTCATGCGCACGGAGATGGACTACCTGGTCCTCGGCCCCTTCCTGCTCGACAAGAAGGCGCAGCCGCAGCTCGAGGAGCGGGGAGACTGGCGCCGGGAGTTCCAGCTAGACTAGGCGATCAGAAGGAAGGGAAGACCCATGCGCAGGCTTCGCTACGTCGGCTCGTTCCTCGGGGAGGTCGTCCAGTTCGCCCGGCAGAACAAGGTGTACTGGATCGTCCCCCTGGTGCTCATCCTGGGGCTCGTGATCCTGCTGGTCGTCACCAGCCAGGGGGCGGCGCCGTTCATCTACACATTGTTCTAGAATACGGCGCGATGCGACGCTTCAAACCAGTTCATGGAATCCTGATCGTCCTCCTCGTCCTCGGGGTGGTCTGGGCGGCCGAGGTGACCCTGGAGGGGCGGTTGAACCCCTCGGGCTTCGAGCAGGTCGCGCCCGGACCGGACGGGCAGGTGAAGGTCAGCCTGGCCGACCTGAAGCCCCTGGACGTCCGCTTCTATCGCTTCCTCAACGCCGGCAACCAGGAGGTGCGGTTCTTCGTCGGCCGCGACGGCGCGGGCCACGTGCAGGTCGCTTTCGACGCCAACGAGCAGTGCGCGCAAGAACAAGCGCGGGTACCGGCACGAGGGGGAGTGGCTAGTCTGCAACAAGTGCGACAAGGCCTTCCGATCTGTCGGAGACGAACTCCAATGGTGAGGGGTGCACGCCGATCCCGCTACGCATCAGGGAGGAAGGGCAGGAACTGGTGCTCGCCGAGGCCGACGTCCTCCAGGGTTGGCGGCTGTTCCGTTGAGCGGCCCCTTCGGGTAGAGACAACTGACGTGGAATCAGAGCTTTGACGGCTCAGCCGCGATGTTGTATGGTCGCGCGGTCCGGAAAGGATAGCCATGGGCGCAGCCGACTTCGTGCTCTACGAGGAGGAGTTCAGGCACCTTGAGGAGGCTCTGCGCCGTCTGCGCCAGGAGGCCAACGCCAAGGCCGTCTTCCTCATCGACAAGAACGGCCAGCAGATCGCCTCGGCGGGGGAGATCGAGCAGTTCGACACCACCTCGCTCGCCTCGCTGACCGCCGGCAACGTTGCCGCCACCGACGGGCTGGCGAAGCTGATCGGCGAGCGGGAGTTCTCGGTGCTGTTCCACGAGGGGCAGCAGGACCACATCCACATCTCCATCGTCGCCAAGCGCGCCATCCTGGTGGTCATCTTCGACGACCGGTCCTCCCTCGGCCTGGTGCGCCTGCGGGTCAAGCGGGCGAACGTGGACCTGGAGAAGATCTTCGAGGTGATGATGCAGAAGGGCGAAAAAGGAACGCAGGGAGCGATCCACGCGAGCCCATTTTCCGAGATCACCGACGACGACATCGACGCGCTCTTCGGCGAGTAACAGGGGAGCGGGACGGCGGCGACGGTGCGTTCCCGGAGGCGCTCCCTCGGCGGCAGGCCGTCGCGACAATGACGGCAATCGGGTGTGACGGACCGAGGCATCAAAGATGACCTTCATCAACTACGCCAGCAAGGAGATCAACTGCAAGATCGTCTACTACGGTCCCGGCCTGTGCGGCAAGACGACCAACCTGCAGTACATCTACAACAAGACCGCCCCTGAATCGAAGGGCAAGATGATCTCGCTGGCCACCGAGGCCGACCGCACCCTGTTCTTCGACTTCCTGCCCCTCGACCTGGGGAGCATCCGCGGCTTCACGACCCGCTTCCACCTCTACACCGTCCCCGGCCAGGTGTTCTACGACGCCAGCCGCAAGCTGATCCTCAAGGGGGTCGACGGCGTCGTCTTCGTGGCCGACAGCCAGGAAGAGCGGATGGAGGCCAACATCGAGTCGATCCGCAACCTGGAACAGAATCTGAAAGAGCATGGGTTCGATCTCGCGACGATCCCCTACGCCCTGCAGTTCAACAAGCGGGACCTACGCAACGTGATGCCGATCGACGAGATGTATCGGACGCTCAACTTCAAACGTGAGCCCACCTTCGAAGCGGTGGCGACGACGGGAATCGGCGTCTTCGACACCCTGAAGTCGGTCGCCAAAGCAGATTCTGATCGAGCTGAAGAAGCGCTAGCCGAGAGGAGCCATGGCCAAGGCCAAACCCAAATCCCAGGAAAAACCCCCGTCGAAGCCCCCGCGGTCCAGACCTTCCTCCCAGCCTGGCGCCGATCCGGCGCTCGACGCCTTGACAAAAGGGCTGGCGGCCCTGCAGGGCAAGGACTGGCCGAAGGCGGCGGAGCTTCTGGAGAAGGCGGTCGAGCTCGCCGACCGGCCCGAGCTTCGCGAGCGCGCCCGGCAGTTCCTCGCCGCCTGCCGCCAGAAGGCGCAGGCGGAGGACGGAAAGCCGGCCAAGGACCGCGACGTCGATCCCTACCTGCAGGCCGTCTACGAGAAGAACCGCGGCGACTTCCGGGAGGCGCTGGAGATCTGCCGCAGGGGCGGGCGCGACCAGAAGGATGAGCGCTTCGCCTATCTCGCGGCGTCGATCCACGCCCTTGAGAACCGGACGGAAGAAGCGGCGCAGGCGTTGGCCAAGGCGGTCGAGCTGAACTCGAAGAATCGCATCTATGCCTTCCACGACTCCGACTTCGCCGAGCTCCGCAAGGACCGGGACTACCGTTCCCTCTTCGGCCTCGGCTGATCCGGCGCCTGATCCGCTGCTTGGCGCCGGCAAGGTCCTGGTCGCGATCGGCGGCGGCACTGGTCTGTCCGCCTTGCTGCGCGGCCTCAAGCACCACGTCGGAAGCGCCCGGCTGCGCGAGCTCATCGGGGTGGTGACCGTCACCGACGACGGCGGCTCCTCCGGCCGGCTGCGGCAGGAGTTCGGCGTGCTGCCGCCGGGGGATATCCGCAACTGCATCGCCGCCCTGGCGGACGACGAGGATCTGCTGACGCGCCTCTTCCAGTACCGCTTCCCCAACGGCGGCGGGCTGGTCGGCCATTCCTTCGGCAACCTCTTCCTGACCGCGCTGACCGGGATCACGGGGGATTTCCACCAGGCGATCCTCACCGCCGAGTCGGTGCTGTCGGTCCGCGGCAAGATTTTCCCCGCGACGCTCACGGACGTGCGGCTGCGGGCGCGCGGCGTCTCCGGCCGGATCTACGAGGGGGAGTCGGCGGTGGGCCTCTCGGGCGAGGAGCTGGCGGCAGTGGAGGTCGATCCCCTGGCGCCTCCGGCGTTCCCGCAGGCGGTGTCGGCGCTGGAGAAGGCGGACCTCATCCTGCTCGGCCCGGGCTCGCTCTACACCTCGATCCTCCCCAACCTGCTGATTCCTGGTATCCGCCAGGCGGTCGTCAAGGCGCGGGCGCGGGTCGTCCTGCTGCTCAACCTGATGACCCAGCCGGGCGAGACGGACGGCATGATGGGGATCGATCACCTGCGGGCGCTGGTGCGGCACGTCGGTGAGGGGCTCATCGACGCCGTTCTGGCCAACTCCGCTCCGATACCCGAGCCGCTGCTGACCCACTACGCCGAGACCCGCTCCGAGCCGGTGTCCGTCGAGCGCACGGCCCTCAAGGAAGCGGGCCTCGAAGTGATCGAGGCCGACCTCCTCGCCGCCGACGGCGGGCTGATCCGGCACGATCCGGAGAAGCTCGCCAGGGTGGTCCTAGAGTTGATGGAGGGGAAGACGACTCAACCATAGACTCGTGCAGTACCGGGTGAAGGTGCCTACTGCTGAGCGAATTCTTCCGCCGTCAGCAGATACGAAGGGTAATTCATCGCATGTTATCTTCGCCGAATGACGAGAGCCGGCGGACTGACAATCGGTTTTATCGCATCCTGCCTCACCGCGTATGCGGCTCGCGAACCCATCGACCTGCGCGGCCCGGCCGTAGCGAACGCGACGCAGCAAATACGCTCCGCCGCCATCCGCGCTCACATGGTCTTTCTCGCCGACGACCTGCTCGAGGGCCGTGGCACCGCTACGCGTGGCTACGAGATCGCGGCTCGGTATGTCGCCGCGCAATTCGAGGCGGCCGGTCTCGAGCCGGGCATGAACGGCTCCTGGCTTCAACAGGTGCCGATGCGCCGCAGCGAGCTGATCGCGGGCGAAAGCAGCGTCGAGATCACCTCGGCGAACGGCGAGCGTAGGGTGCTCGTCTCGGGCCGCGACGTTCTGATGCGCGGCGGGTTCGAAGCGGCCATGGAAGTCGAGGCGCCGGTGGTCTTCGTCGGTTACGGGGTCACGGCGCCGGAACGAGGGTACGACGACTACGCTGGCGTCGATACCAAGGGGAAGATCGTCGCCTGCTTCGCCAGCGCGCCAGCGACGTTTCCGCACGAGGAGCGCGCCCACTTCAGCGCGGCCTCGACCAAAGCGGAGAATGCGGCGGCTCACGGCGCGGTGGGTATTCTGCGCCTGTGGAGCGACGAGGACGAAAAGAGCGGTCCGTGGAGCGAGCTCGTTCAATTGCTCGGGAACATCGGCGCGTTCGCCTGGCTCGACGGCGACGAGGCGCACGGCATGCACCCGCAGATCCGCGGCAGCGCGGGGCTCGGACCGGCGGCATCGCAGGCGCTATTCACGGGCGCCGCGGTGACGTATTCCGGCTCGCAAACGAAGATGACTTCGGCCGCGCTGCCGGTGCGGATGCGTATCGCGAGGAAGAGCCGCTTTTCCGACCTCGCCAGTCCCAACGTGGTCGGACTGCTGCGTGGATCCGATCCGGAGCTTGCGAACGAGTACGTCGCCTTCAGCGCCCACCTCGATCACCTGGGGATCGCCGAGCCGGTGAACGGCGATGCGATCTATAACGGCGCCGTCGACAACGCTTCGGGAGTGGCCTCCCTCATCGAGATCGCCCGCGCCCTCGCCTCGATGCCGGAACGGCCGCGGCGTTCGCTGCTCTTCGTCGCCGTGACCGCCGAGGAGTCGGGCCTGATCGGGTCGGACTATTTCACCCACAACCCGCCGGTGCCGCGCGAGTCGATCGTCGCCAATCTCAATTTCGACGGCGGCTCGATGTGGCCATACAACGCTCTGATCGCGCGTGGCGCCGATCATTCGACGCTCGCCGCGTCCGTCGCGGTCGCTGCGGCCGCCGCGGGAGTTCCGGTAGCGCCGGACCCCTTTCCCGAACAGGCCGCGTTCGTGCGGAGCGACCAGTATTCGTTCATCCGCGCGGGCGTTCCCGCGCTGATTGTCGGCGCCGTGCGCACCGCCGAGGCGAGCCCGCAGGCGCTCGATTGGGTGAGGAACCGGTATCACAAGCCGAGCGACGACATGTCCCAGCCGATGGACTTCGAGGCGGCGGCACGGTTCACCCGCGATCTGTTCCTGATCGGTTACGCCGTCGCGCAGGCGGACGAGCGGCCGCGATGGAATCCCGGCGACTTTTTCGGCGAGCGGTTCGGAGGCCCCGGGGCTCGCAAGTCTCTTCCTCACACACCTAAATAAGAGGGTCTTCTGGAAGTAGTGTGGGCAGGTTGTAGGCATCGGGCGGCGGTTCTGCCTGCTGGTGGTGCTACCGGGCGGGCAGATGGGGCGGTGGGCGTCCGCTCCGAAGGAGAGCCCGTCCGACGGTCTGGAGTTGGTCCGCCCGAGCGTCTCAGCCTCTTCTTTCCAGGTGGGGGGAAGAGGCCAGCTCCCACGAGCTGTAGAGGCCGCCGGATTTCTCGATCACGCCGGGGTCCGCGGCGACGGCGCGGCCGACGTAGAAAGGTGTTTCGGAGTGGAGAAAGCTCGGGCCCTTTCTGGCGCCGTCGCGCCAGTTCTCCTCCGTAACGCCGAAGTGCTCGAGGATCGTTTCCGTGCGCATGAAGCCGGGCGTCACGGCGAGCGCGGTAACGCCGTGTTTATAGAGCTCTTCCGCCATCACATAGGCGAAGCGGGAAACCGTGATCTTCACCAGGTCGTAGAAAAGGGTGCCGCGGTAAGCGAGCGAGTCGCCGTCGCCAATCTCGACGATGAGCCCACGCCCGGCTTCGATCATCAACAGCGCGGCGTAGCGGCTGGTGAGGATGTGCGAGTGGACGCCGTTGCGAAACATCGCGAACGCCCGGTCCAGCGAGAGCTGCCAGAACGGCTTCCATTCGTGGAGGTCGCCCTCCGAGATGTCGTTGACGAGCAGGTCGAGCCGGCCCTGCTCGCGCCGCACGCGCTCGAAGAGCCCCGCGACCTGCTCTTCGACCAGATGGTCGACCTGGACGGGAATGCCAATGCCGCCGCGGGCCGTCACCATCTCGGCCGTCTCGTCGATCGTCTCGGGCCGTCCCGCAAAGTAGCCGGTCATGTTGGGGTTGCCACGCACGCTGCTGCCGGTGCAGTAGACGGCGGCGCCCGCCTCGCCCAGCATGCATGCGATGCCGCGGCCGGCGCCGCGAGTGGCGCCGGCGAGCACCCGCCGCCGGTTGACGTAGGCGGCCACCGCCGCCAGCAGGCCGCGGCCGGGAGCGGGGCGCCCGACGGGCAGGAAGGGCAGCACGAGCACCGTGATCACCCCCGGAGCGCGGTAGCACGGGAAGGCGGGATGCAGCTCCGGCCGCGCCTCGGCGCGCGCCAGACGGTGCGCTCGCGCCAGGCCGCCATGCGTCGGTCGATGCGGCGCACGACCTAGTCGGTCAGCCGGTCGAGTTCGCCCGGCGCGCCGGCCGCGCGAAGCGACCCGGTCGGCCAGGGCGAGGGGCTCCCCGGCGGACGGCCGCGGGAGGCGCCGGCCGGCGCGGGCCAGGGTGAGGCCGAGGCCGGGCGGGAAGGCCGCCTCCCCGCTTCGCGCCAGCGCGCGCGCCAGGGCCGGCGCGCCGGTCCGCGCCACCGCGTGGTCGCCGCGGGCGGCGGGTCTCGCGGCCACACCGGCCCGAGAGGCGACCGCTCCGCCGGCCAACGTCGTCGCCAGCGGCATCGAGCGCGCTTCGGCCTGCCCGCCGAGGCGCACGAGCGGCGCGAGGGTCAGGTGGAGCCGGGGAGCGAAGAGCGTCGTCGTCGCCAGCGTGCGCTCGACGATCCGCTCGACGACGCCCGCGCTCTGCCGTCCCGCCAACCGATGGAGCACGAGATCCGCTCCCGGCCGCCTCAACCGGCCCGCCCGGAAGCGTCGGGTGAGCGCGCGCGCCCAGGCCGCTCAGCGGCGCACCCGGCCGCCGGCCGCCATACCGCGCCGGCGGAGAAAGTCCAGCCGCTCGGCGAGCCGGCCGCTCAGACTCGCGGCGGTGGAAGTTTCGGGGATGCGTTCGATCATCATCTCGCTCACTCGGTATCCCGTCTCACTCGCCGTTCAGGCGCTGGTTGATCCTCGCGATCTCCGCCACCCAGCGGCGGCGCTCGCTATGATCGAGGTCGAGCACCGTCGCCAGCGGCCAGTGGAAGTGAAAAGCCACGTAGGCTACCTCCTCGTAAAGCGAGGCGAGGGGGTAGCCTAGGCCCCCCCCGGGCCGTCGATCTCCATCTCGAAAGCGTGCTGGCACTGCGGGCACGACGCCGCGACCGTGGCCTTGCCATTGTGATTGATGCGGTTGTACAGCTCCTGCAAGTAGGCGAGGTCGGCGGCGTAGAGACCCTCGACGACCTGCGGATTGACCTGGCCGAGCGAGCCCAGCCGTGCGATCACCCGCGCCAGCAGGATGACCACCAGATAGGCCTCGTTCGCCCGCACCCGCGGGTCCTTCAAGGGCTGGATCTCGTCGGCCGCCGTCGCCAGCCGCATCACCCCGTCGCGGTGAAGGTTGCCCTCCGGGTCGACGTAGCCTAGCGGCAGCCGGAAGTCGTATTCGGTCTGCAGCATGACGGTCTCCTTACGCCCTCTCCACCCGCTCGCAGCTCACGGTGAGCGAGTCGATGGCCACCTCGTTGCCGGTGGCGTTGAAGCTCGCTCCCTCCCACTTGCTGGGCCAGGCGTCGAAGAAGTTCCAGCGCACCTTCTCGACGCCGAGGTCGTCGAGCAGCAGGATGGAGCCGTTCTTGCGCTCCACCTTGCCGTCGACCGCGGCGCGGTGCCAGTCGTAGAGCTCGCGGGAGTCGGTGATCCCCCACTTGAGCGTGAGATCGGGATAGCTGACCTTGCCGGGGAGCTTGCGCACCGTCGGCGTGTCGCCTCCCTCGCGGTACTCCACCACCTCGACGTCCGAGCCGAAGCCGCTCGCCTCGGAGAAGCCGGCCTGGACGATGCCCTCGATCTCGACGAGGAAGCGGAAGTTCTTGAACGGGTCCACTCGTTGTCCGGTGGCTGCCATGGTCGTAGTCTCCTTGCGCCGCTTTCAGGTGCGGCCGGCTCTACTCCTCGATAATCGGTTCACCCGGTTGCTGGATGATGCGGAAGACGATGAACTCGGCCGGCGTCGTGGGCGCCACCCGCACCTCGATGACGAGCTGCCCCAGCGCCCGCACCTCCGGCGGGTTCAGCTCGCGGTCGATGCGCACGCGGAAGGCCTCCTCGGCGACGGTGCCGACCAGCGCGCCGGAGCGCCAGACGCGGGTCAGGAAGCCGCTGATGGTGCGCTTCAGGGTCTCCCAGAGGGCCTCGTTGTTGGGCTCGAAGACGGCGTTCAGCGTCCCTTCCTGGAGCGACTCCTCGATGAACAGCAGCAGGCGCCGCACGTTGATGTAGCGCCACTGGGTCTGCGCGGCGGGGGCGATGGTGCGCGCACCCCAGACGCGGATGCCGCGGCCGACAAAGGAGCGGATGACGTTGACCCCGATCTCGTTGAGCGGTCCGTTCTCGTCGTCGGAGAGCACCCGCTCGAGACCGATCAGACCGCGCAGCGTCTCGTTGGCCGGCGCCTTGTGCACCCCTCGCTGATCGTCCACCCGCGCGTAGAGGCCGGCGAGGTGGCCGGAGGGCGGGACGACGAGGTGGCCCTCGGCTTGCGGATTGGGAATGACGATGCGCGGGTAGTAGATGGCCGCGAAGCCCTTGTTCGAGGAGAGCGCGTTGCGCTGGGCGGCGACGGCGGTGGGGTCGGCGTTGAGCTGCGGGTCGAGCACCGCGAAACGCTCCTGCATCTTCTCGCAGTGGTCGATAAGCCCCTGCTGCACGGTCAGGTCGGTGCGGTCGGGGGCGAGCAGGATGTTGACGTCGTCCACCTTCTCGAGAGCGGTGAGCGCGCTCAGGTAGTGGCTCGCGCCGATCGCCGAGAGATCGTCGTCGGCGCCGTCGGCAAGATTGGTGGCGGCCAGCACCCGCGGCCGGTTGGCCGGCTCGGCCGGCGCCACGTCGACGTGCGGCGAGGCCACCACCGTGCGGTAGTAGCGGCTGTGCCGCGGGTCCATGGCGAGCTGCTGGAAGCTCGTGGGACCGCCCACCGGGTGGGTGACGGTGAGGTCGAACTCCAGGCTCGTCACCTGCACGTTCGGATCGGCCGCCGCCAGGCTGAAGGCGCTGCCCAGCGACTGGGCGAGGGTGATGAACCGGTTGACCGGCTCGACCGCGGAGACCACCTCCAGCTCGGTGGTGCCGCCCTGGGTGACCGAGACGTAGCTGCCCGGCTCCAAACCGGCGGTGGAGGGGAGGCGGAACTTGCGCTTCGCGGCGGTCAGGTCGGCGATGCGTACGTTGCCGGCGGCGCCCGCGTTCGTCAGGTTGGTGTCGAGGGTCAGCACGTTGCCGGCGATGCTCCGCACCGTGCGCCGCTCGGCGGGATTGGCGCCCACCACCATCGCCACCTCGTCGCCGGGGCGGAAGCCGCTGGCGTTGGCGACTTCCACCGTCGCACCGGAGGCGCCGGCGCCCGCCAGGTTCGACTCGTTCTTCACCACCGTGGTCTGGGCGAGTGCCAACGGTGCGGAAGTACATCCAGAACCAGGAAGAGCATCACAAGAAGGTGTCGTTCAAGGACGAGCTGATCGCGCTCCTCAAGAAGCACCGGATTCCGTATGACGAGAGGTATCTGTTGGGCCCTTCGGGGCTTGTGTGGGTGGGTGGTGGCGCGTTCCTGGCGCTAAAGCGCCAGGCTTTATGCCTGTGCCCCTTCGGGCGGAATCATTCAGTACCATTTTTCATCAGGCTCGGTTCACCATCCCCACCACCCGCTCCACCACCACCTCCGGTGTAAACCCGAACTCCTTCGCCAGATCCTTGTAGGGAGCCGAGGCGCCGAAGCGCTCCATGCCGTGGATCTGGCCTTCGAGGCCGACGTACTTGTGCCAGCCGAAGGGGGCGGCGGCTTCGATGGCGAGGCGCTTGCGGATGGCGGGCGGCAGGACCGATTCCTGGTACTCCTTCGGCTGCTCATCGAACAGCTCCCAAGAGGGCATGCTGACGATACGTGCGCGGATTCCCTTTTCGGCGAGCTGCTTGTTGGCTTCCAACGCCAGCGAGACCTCGGAGCCGGTGGCAATCAAGAGGATCTCCGGCTCGCCGTCCGCCGGATCGGAGAGGACGTAGGCGCCGCGGGGGAGCCCCTCGCGGGCTTTCTGCGCGGTCTCTTCCAGGATCGGTAGGGCCTGGCGGGTCAACGCGAGCGCGACCGGTCCATGGCGGTGCTGGACGGCCACACGCCAGGCTTCGGCGGTCTCGTTGGCGTCCGCCGGACGGATCACCGTCAGGTTGGGGATCGCGCGCAGCGAGGCGAGCTGGCCGATGGGCTGGTGGGTGGGGCCGTCCTCGCCGAGGAAGACGGAGTCGTGGGTGTAGACGTAGATCACGTGCTGCTTCATCAGCGCCGCCAGCCGCACCGGCGGGCGCATGTAGTCCGAGAAGATGAGGAAGGTGCCGCCGTAGGGGATCCACAGCCGCGACAGGGCGATGCCGTTCATGATCGAGCCCATGGCGTGCTCGCGTACGCCGAAGCGCAGATAGAGCCCTTCGGCGTTGGCGGCGGAGAAATCTTTCCATCCCTCGACTTTCGTGTTGTTGGACGGCGTCAGGTCGGCCGAGCCGCCGACGAGCTCCGGCAGCTTGGGCGCGATGCCGTTGAGCACCTTGCCGGAGGCGGCGCGGGTGGCTATGGGCTTGTCGCCGGATGCGAAGGACGGGATGGCGTCCTGCCAGCCTTCGGGCAGCTTGCCGGAAAGGCGCCGGTCGAGCTCGACGGCGATCTCCGGGTATGCCTCGCGGTAGCGGCGCATCAGGTCGTCCCAGTCCTTTTCGAGCTGGTTTCCACGGCGCCGGGCGTCCTCGAAAGGTTGCCGCGCCTCGTCCGGTACGTAGAAGGTGGGTTCGTCGGGCCAGCCGAGCGTCCGCCTGGCGGCGGCGGCCTCGTCCTTGCCGAGCGGCTCGCCGTGCGCCTTGGCCGTGCCCTGTTTGCCGGGACTGCCATAGCCGATGATGGTCTTGACGACCACCAGCGTCGGCCGCTCCGTCTCGGCTTTGGCGGCCTCGATCGCCTGCTCCAGCGCGTCGAGGTCGTTGCCGTCCGCGACGCGCAGCACGTGCCAGCCGTAGGCCTCGAAGCGCTTGCCCACGTCCTCCGAGAAGGCGAGCGAGGTGGGGCCGTCGATCGACACCTCGTTGGCGTCGTAGAAGACTTTGAGGCGGCCGAGCTGGAGATGGCCGGCGAGCGAGCAGGCTTCGTGGGAGACGCCCTCCATCATGTCGCCGTCGCTGGCGAAGACCCAGATGTCGTAGTCGACGACCGGGAAGCCTTCGCGGTTGAAGCGCTCGGCGCCCATGCGCTGGGCGATCGCCATGCCGACGGAGTTGCCGAGCCCCTGGCCGAGCGGGCCGGTGGTGGTCTCGACGCCGCGGGTCAGCTCGTGCTCGGGATGGCCCGGGGTCTTCGAGCCGAGCTGGCGGAAGCGCTGCAGCTCCTCCATGGGCAGGTCATAGCCGGCGAGGTGCAGCAGGGAGTAGAGGAGCGCCGAGGCGTGGCCACATGAGAGGACGAAGCGGTCGCGGTTGGGCCAGTCCGGGTTGTCCGGGTTGTGGCGCAGGTGGCGCGTCCACAGCAGGTAGGCGAGCGGCGCCTGTCCCATCGGCGCTCCGGGATGCCCCGACTGCGCCTTCTCGACCATGTCGACCGCCAGGAAGCGAATCGTGTTGATGGCGAGCTGGTCCACGTCCTGCGTGACGGCTGTTTCGGGCATGTGTGCGCTCCCTCCGCGGCAAGCCCCAAGGGGCCTGGGTAGTTTATCCCGTGCCTCGCCCGGCGCTTCCGCACCGGGCGAGGAGCAGGATGCCCCGAATAAACTGAGCTTCTGCCGGGGTTTTGACTCGCAGCCGGGGCGCCTCTACAATGTGGGCTCCCTGACGGACCCTCACGGAGAGGTGCTGGAGTGGCCGAACAGGGCTGCCTGCTAAGCAGTTGTCCGGGGTAAACCCGGACCGAGGGTTCGAATCCCTCCCTCTCCGCCATTTTCTCCTCGCAGTCAGGACCATGATGAGAGCCGTCAATCCCGCCACCGGAGAGTTGATCCGCGAAGTTCCCGAGCACGACGAGCTCGAGGTCGCCGCGCGGTTGGAGCAGGCCGAGCGGGCCTTCGCATCCTGGAGCGGCTTCGATTTCGCGGCGCGGGCTCGCCACCTGACCAGCGTCGCCGATCTGCTGCGCGACAGCACGGCCGACCTTGCCCGCCTGATGACCGACGAGATGGGCAAGCCGCTCGCCGCAGCCGAGTCCGAAATCGACAAGTGCGCCTGGGTCTGCGACTTCTACGCCGAGCACGCCGAGGGATTCCTGGCCAGCGAGACGGTGGCGACCGACGCCGCCCGGAGCTTCGTCCGCTACGATCCGCTGGGGCCGGTGCTGGCGATCATGCCGTGGAACTTCCCTTTCTGGCAGTTCTTCCGCTTCGCCGCGCCCGCCCTGATGGCGGGCAACGTGGCGGTCCTCAAGCATGCTTCGAACGTGCCCGGCTCGGCGCTCGCCATCGAGGCGGCTTTCCGTGAGGCGGGCTTTCCCGAAGGCGTCGTCACGACGCTGCTGATCTCTTCCGAGCGGGCCAAGCGCCTGATCGGCCACCCGGCGATCCGTGCCGTGACCTTGACCGGCAGCGACCGTGCCGGCATGGAGGTCGCCGCCGAAGCGGGAAGGTGCCTGAAGAAGGCCGTGCTCGAGTTGGGCGGCTCGGACCCGTTCATCGTCCTCGCCGACGCCGATCCTGTCGAGGCGGCGCGGCAGGCGGCGCGGGCGCGCACGATCAACTCCGGCCAGAGCTGCATCGCCGCCAAGCGCTTCATCGTGGAGGACGAGATCGCCGGCCGCTTCGAGGAGGAGCTCATCCGCGCCATGGAGGGGCTCAAAGTGGGGGACCCGGTAGCCCGCGACAGCGACGTCGGTCCGCTGGCCCGCGAGGACCTGCTCGACGCTCTCGACGATCAGGTGCGGCGCAGCGTCGAGGCCGGCGCCCAGCTGCGCACCGGCGGCCGGCGCCTTCCGGGCCAGGGCTGGTTCTACGCGCCGACGGTTCTGACCGGCGTCGAGCCCGGCATGGCCGCCTTCGACGAGGAGACCTTCGGGCCCGTAGCAGCGGTCATCCGGGCGCGCGACGCCGCGCACGCCGTGGAGCTGGCGAACCGCTCCGAGTTCGGCCTCGGCGCCAGCATCTGGACGGGCGATGCCGCCCGCGGCGAGAGGCTGGCCGCCGGGATCGAGTCGGGGAACGTCTTCGTCAACGGCATCGTCAAGTCCGATCCGCGCCTGCCCTTCGGCGGCGTCAAGCGCTCCGGCTACGGCCGCGAGCTGTCGGCGGTGGGCATCCGCGAGTTCGTGAACATCAAGACGGTCTGGATCAAGTAGCCCTTCGCCGGCGCGGTTTCGCCGGCTTCACCAATCCGCGCAGCGTCTCCAGGTCGCGGCGGTGGCCCTCCATCTTCTTGCCGGGCTCGGTCTCGACGACCATCGGCACGTCCCGCAGCCGGGGATCGTGAAGCAGGCGGGCAAAGGCGTGGAGGCCGATCTCGCCTTCGCCGATGTGGGCGTGGCGGTCGCGCCGCGAGGCGAAGGGACGCACGGAATCGTTGAGGTGCAGCGCGCCCACGGCCGGCAGGCCGAGCAGCTCCTCGATTTCGGCGAGAAAGTCCTCGTGGCCGGCGGGATCGTGGATCGCGTAGCCCGCGGCGAAGGCGTGACAGGTATCGAGGCAGACGCCGACGCGCCGCGGCGCGGAGACGCGCTGGCGAATGCCGGCGAGGTGCTGCAGGCGCCAGCCCAGGCAGGAACCCTGGCCGGCGGTGTTCTCGAGCAGCAGGCGCACCGGTGTCTTCGGCCGGCTGGCGAGGACCGCGTCGAGCGAGGCTGCAGCGAGGTCCATCCCCGCCTCCTCTCCCGCTCCGAGGTGCGCGCCGGGATGGACGACGAGCCCGCCGACGCCCAGCCGGGCGCAGCGCGCCAGCTCGTCCGCCAGCGCCTGGCGCGACCGAGCCAGCAGCGCCGGATCGGTGGCGCAGAGGTTGATCAGGTAGCTCGCGTGAGCGAGGAGAGGCCCCACCCTGCTCGCCGCGTGGGCGGCGCGGAAAGCGGCGGTCTCAGCCTTGCCGACGTCCCTTCCCTGCCACTGGTTGGCGTTCTTGACGAAGATTTGAATGGCGGTGCAGCCGAGGTCCGTCGCCCGCTCGATGGAGGACGGCATGCCGCCGGCGACCGAGACGTGGGCGCCGAGGGGAGGCAGCTTCGGCATGGCGCGGATTATGGCGCGGATTATGGCGCGGATTATGACGTAGACTGCCGCGCATGCTGGCGAGGCTTCTCCGTGGCTTGGGCCTGATGGCCTACGCTCTTTTCATCGTGCTGGTCTTCGGCCTCGCGGCCTACACCTCCTTCAGCCTCTTCGTGCGCAGCGGCGTGACGACGGTGCCCTCCGTTATCGGCCTGACGCGCGATGATGCGGCCAACCTTTTGACCGACCAGGGTCTCCGCCTGCGCCTTGCCGATGAGGACGGCCGGTACGACGACAAGGTTCCGGCAGGGCGGGTGGCGCGCCAGAACCGGGATCCGCGGACGCTGGTCAAGCGGGGAAGCTCCGTCGCCGTCGTGCTCTCGAAAGGCCCGCGGCGGGTCGAGGTGCCGGACTTGACCGGCAAGCCGCTGCCCGCTGCGCAGGCGGCCATCTCGGGCAGCGGTCTCGGCCTCGGGCGCATCCTCGGCGCCTTCGCCGCCCATCGCGAGCCGCCGGGCTCGGTGCTGGAACAGGATCCGGATCCGGGCTCCTCGGTGTCGCCGGCGACGGGCGTGGACCTGCTGCTGGCCATGGCGACGCCCGGCGAGCGCTACGTCATGCCCGATCTCGTCTACCGCAGCTACGATCAGGTGCGGCCCTACTTCGAGCGGCTGGGATTCAAGCTCGGCAGCGTCAAGTTCGAGCGCTACGAAGGGGTCGCGGCCGGCGTCATCCTGCGTCAGTTCCCCCTTCCCGGCCACCCGCTGACCCGCGACGACGCGGTCTCGCTGGTGGTCGCCACGGCGGACATGCCGGAGGCGGTGGAGGCGCCGCAGCCGGCGCGAGGCATTCCCTGATGCGTCTCGCGCCCTCGATTCTCGCCGCCGACCTGGCGGACCTCGCCGGTGCCGTCGCCCTGTGCGAGAAAGGCGGCGCCGACCTGGTGCACGTGGATGTAATGGACGGCCACTTCGTGCCCAACCTCACCTTCGGCATCCCGGTGGTCAAGGCCCTGAGGGCCCGCACCCGTCTGCCGCTCGACGTCCACCTGATGGTCTCGAACCCCGACCGGCTGCTCGACGACTATCTCGCGGCCGGCGCCGCGCGCCTGGCGGTCCACTGGGAAGCGGCGGACCATCTCGACCGCCAGCTCGAGCGCATCCGCCGGGCCGGCGCCCGCGCCGGCGTGGCGGTGAACCCCGCGACCCCGGTCGAGCTGCTGGTGGACGCCTTGCCACGCCTCGACTACGTCCTGCTGATGTCGGTCAATCCCGGTTTCGCCGGCCAGGCTTTCCTGCCGCAGGCGCTCGACAAGGCGCGGCGGCTCCGGCGGATGATCGAAATAAGCGGAGCCCCTGTCGAGATTGAGATGGATGGCGGCATCGACCGCGATAACATGGGTCGGGTCGTGGGTTCGGGAGTGGAGGTGTGCGTGGTAGGTTCCGCGATCTTCGCGGCCAGCGATCCATTGGCGATGATGTCCGAGTTGCGAGAGCGCGCTCGGCCGGAGACGGTATGAAACGAATCTTCCTGCTGTTGGTCCTGCCAGCCATGGCCGGCCTGGCCGCCGTGGGCTGCAAGAGCAACACGCCCCAGGATCCCATCCTGCAGCTCTCGGCCGAGGAGTCGCTGGCCCAGGGCAAGGAGCTGCTGGCGCGCGAGAAGTACGAGCGCGCCCGGCCGTTCTTCACCCACGCCTTCGAGGTGGAGCCCAACTCGGCCATCGGTCGCGAGGCGCTGCTGCTGGCCGCCGACACCTTCTATCTCCAGGGCGGCTCCTCGAACTACGTGCAGGCCGAGGCCAAGTACCGCGATTTCCTCAATCGCTTCCCCACCAGCGCGCAGTCGGCGTACGTGCAGTTTCAGATCGCCAACAGCCTCGCCAAGCGGATGGAGAAGCCGGACCGCGATCAGAACGTGACCCGCAAGGCCCTCCAGGCCTACGAGGAGCTGATCCGGCTCTATCCGACGAGCGAGTACGCCTCGCAGGCGCAGGAGCAGATGAAGGCGGTGCTGATCAACCTCGCCGAGCACGAGTTCCTGATCGGCCGTTTCTACCTGCGCTACGGGGCGCCGCTGGCGGCCGTGGAGCGGTTCGAGTTCCTGCTCGCCAACTACCCCCAATATCAGGCGAAGGACAAGATCATCTACCATCTCGGGGTCGCCTACGGGAACAGCAACAAGCCGGACGAGGCCCGCAAGGCCTTTGAGCGCCTGCGGGCCGAGTACCCGCAGAGCCCGTTCCTGCAGGACATTCCGACGGAGCTGAGAGCGGGAAAATGAAGCGATTCACTTTTTTCCTCGTCCCGTTGTGCTTCCTCGTCGCCGGCTGCGCGGGTGCCGGCCTGCGCGCGAACGGCGACCAGCAGCAGGAGATCGAGGCTCTCAAGGCCCGCATTCTCGAGCTGCAGCGCGAGGCGGCGATGAACCAGGTCGAGCTGACCCAGCTCCGCCAGCAGGTCGCCGAGCTGGAGGTCAGAAGAGGCGGGCCGCGCGCCGCTGCGGCGGCGGCGCCGCGTTCTGCGGCGACCTCCTCTTCCACTCCGGCTTCTCCGCCGCGAAGCCCGGCCAAGGAGCCGCCGAAGAGCGCTCCCGCGCCCTCCCGACCGTCGACGCCGGCGCCGGAAGTCCGCCGCGAGCCGTCCCGGCCGTCCGCCACGACCCGCGAGCCGGTCGTCGCCGAGCCGATCGAGGAGGTGGACATCGAGCTGCCGGAGGACGAGCCGCAGCCGCCACCGCGGCGTCCTCCGGTCGCTCCCGCCGCTCCGCCCGCGCGGTCTCCCGCGCCGCCGGCAGCGGCGATGCCCACGATTCCCGATGAGGAGCCGGCGCCCGAGACGCTCTCGCCCGCCAACCAGGTGCTCTACGACCGGGGCTACACGCTCTTCTACCAGGGGCATTACGTGGACGCCGAGTCGAGCTTCCAGCGCTTCCTGCAGGCGAACCCCGCGAGCGACCTGGCCGACAACGCCCAGTACTGGATCGGTGAATGCCGCTACCAGCGCAGCGACTACAAGGGCGCTCTGGCGGCCTTCCGCGAGACGATCGAGCGTTACCCCAAGGGCAACAAAGTGGCGGACGCGATGCTCAAAGCGGGGATGTCCCTGGAGGGTATGGGTGACGTCGAAGGCGCGCGTGTGACCTACCGCGAGGTCGCCCGCCGCTTTACCGGCACGACCGCCGCCACCGCCGCCGAGGAGCGGCGGGCGAAGCTGCCGTAGGGCCGCAAAAGAGCGCTCGCAACCCTCAAGCAGCACCTGAGCCGGAGGCCTGTAAAGCTTGACAGCTGAAGGCGAACGTTCTATTTTAAAGCATAGAGACTCAACTATTTTCCCCCCTCCCCCGGCGTGCAGGAGGCTTTGATGAGAGTACGGCCTTCCAGTTTCGCGCTCGCGATCCTCTTGGTCGGTTCCAGCCTGGCATCGGCCGCCGACCGGCCGCCGCAGGATCTGCACTTCGTCGGCGACCACTGGACGGCCTGGAATCCTCCCACGCCACCTCCGGGAGAGCAGGTTCACATCGTCGTCCGAGGTGACACGCTGTGGGATCTCGCCGCGAAGTACCTCGGCAATCCCTACCTTTGGCCGCAGATCTGGGAGAAGAACCAGTACATCCTCGACGCCCACTGGATCTATCCCGGCGATCCGGTGGTGCTGGGCATCAAGGTGGCGCCCGTCGAGAGCCTGACCGAGGGTGGCGCCACGGGCGCGCCGGGCGAGGCTCCCGCCGACGCGCCTGCCGTCGCGCCGCCCGAGGGCGCGTTGACGGCCGAGGAAGCCGCCGGCACGCCGGTGCCGCTGGGTGCCGAGTCCGACATCTACTGCCAGGGCTACATCGGCGAGCTCGACGAGCAGTTCTCCTACACGATCGCGGGCTCCGAGTACGACGAGCTGGGGCTCAAGAACCGCGTGCATGCCGCGGCTGTGGGGCAGAACGTCACGGGCCGGTACGGGCCCGTGGGCACCGTCAAGATCACACTCGCCACGGGAGACATCGTCTACGTCGACGGTGGCCGGTCGCAAGGCCTATCGGCCGGGACGCTGTTCACCGTCCTCCAGCCCGAGCGGACCATCATCCATCCTCTCCGCGGCGAGGTGGTCGGCCGCTACTACCGCTACCTCGGCCGCCTGCGCCTCCTGTCGGTCCAGGAAACCACGGCCATCGCCGAGATCGTCCACACCTGCGACGCCATCGTGGTGGGCTCGTTTCTCACGCCCTTCACGCCGGAGCCGGTGCCGCTCGGCCGTAGCACCGCCATGCGTCCGGTCAACTTCCCCGCGGCGGCGGAGAAGCTGGAGACCGCACCCTCGATCGTATACGCCAGGGACGACATCCTCGCCCTCGGTGCCGACCACGTCGTTCACATCGATCTGGGCGAGCAGGACGCGACGCCGGGCGACATATACACCATCTACCGCGAGAACCGGCCTGGCTTGCCGCCGATCGTTCTCGGCGAGCTCGCCGTGCTCTCCGTCCATAAATACTTTTCGGTCGCCAAGATCCTCGAGTCGCGCTACCCGATCCATCTCGGCGACCGCCTCGATCCAAAATAGGCAGGGGCGGCTCTATCTACTCTATCGAGACCCTTGGGGCCGCACACCGCCTGTGGTAAGCTGCTTTTTTCGATCTCTCAGTGGGGGCACAGCTCTTGGCCGAACAGACTCTCAACGGACGCCTGTTTCTGATCGTCGATGAGCTCGTCCGTAGGGGCGTGACGCTGGAGCAGGCCAGACGAGAGTTCGAACGGCAGTTCATCGTGGCCTCCCTCAAGTGCAATCGGGGCAACTTCTGCCGCTCCGCGCGGTCGCTCGGCGTTCACCGCAATACCCTGCGCAACAAGGTCTCCGACCTCGGCATCGGCGTCGAAGACTACGATCTGACCGGCCGCCGGCAGCCCCGCCGCAGAGGCCGGTCCTCGAATGGCTCCGCGACTTCCGAATCGCCGCTGACCTGAACCGGTCGGACGGGCGGTTGCCTCGTGCCGACGCCACCACGCCGGCGCTCCAAGTTGGCACTGATTTCGCATTAATCGATCCCTCAGAAGCATCCGGTGTCACCCCGACTGCAGAGGTGGGGGTGTGCTCATTTTTTGAGATCAAACGTGCGGCCGTGGCCCCCGAGTGTCCCCTCGCGGACATCCAGGGGTTCGCGATCGCCAAGAGAGGGGCCGATGAAGCAACGCCGATTCCGTGTGTCCCTGACTGTCGTCGCGACGGTTCTGTTCCTGGGGCTCTCGTTCAACTCCACTCCGTCCGATACCGCTGTTCCCGATCGCCACGAGATGCCTTCCCAAGACGACGACGCCGAGCTCCAGGACCTCGCTCACTGGATGGTCTCGGGCGGGCGGCCGGGAGAAGACCGCGGCCACGTCATCCTGCCGGAGGATCTCGTCGCGGCGATGGATCCCCGGCCGCGGGAGATCACGCTCTTCCAACCCGGTCCGGATCCAGAGGCCCAGCGCCGCGTCCTGCTCGGCCTCCCCTATGGCACGGCGATCTCGCTCGCCGCCGAGCGCCACCGGGTCGACGGCCTGCTGCTCGCCGCCATTGTGGCGGTGGAGTCCGGCTTCGCGCCCGGCGCCGTGTCGCCGAAGGGAGCGAAGGGCCTCATGCAGGTCCGCACCGCGGTGGGACGGGCTTACGGTGTCGACGATCTCTTCGACCCCTACGCCAACGTCGACGTGGGGAGCCGTTACTTCGGCAGCCTGCTCGCGGAGTACGGGGGCGATCTGGAGCTGACGCTGGCCGCCTATAACGCCGGTCCCGCGGCCGTGGCCCGTTACGGCGGCGTGCCTCCCTACCGGGAGACGCGGCAATACGTGCGCAAGGTGCTGGCCCGCTACGAGGAGTACGGCCGGCGCGCGGGCGAGGTCGAGGCGGAGGGTTCTCTGCTGCTGGGATCCGGCCGCGCCGGCGCTTAGCGCCGCTCACGCCATCCGGGCACGTCCGGACGCCAGAGCGGCGCGGCGGTTCAGGGGTTCGGCGTTCCGGGCTTGTCGGGCACCTGCTCGGCGTCGTTCTCGCCGCTCTTCAACCCCTTCTTGAAGTTGCGGATTCCCTCGCCGAGGCCGCGGCCGATCTGGGGAATTCGGCTGGCGCCAAAGAGCACGACGATAATGAGAAAGATGAGGATGAGCTCTGTAGGACCGAGGTGAGGCATTGGGGTTCATCTCCGGGGGCGGCCGTTTGCCCCGATAGGGTTTCAGTCTAGCAGATCGGCGACGCTCACGATTCCAGGGCGGGACGCCAGGCGCGGGCGAGGCGCGCCGCGAGCGGCGCACCCTCCGCGGTCCGGGCGAAGTGATCCACGAAGCGGCCCAGCGTCGGCGCGATGAGCGGCAGATGGCGGGTCGCTCCGCGTTTGGCGAACGAGGCGTAGGTGCCCACCGCCTTGAGCGTGCGCTGGGCCGCGGCCCGGTGATAGCGCTCGCGGTCGGCCGGCGAACCCAGCACCGGCTCGAGGAGCGCCTCTTCCGCCTCCGGCGGCGGGAACAGCGTGTCGTTGAGCAGCGACGCCACGTCGTAGAAAGGGGGTCCCAGGCGAAGATCCTGGTGGTCCAGCACCGCCAGCCTGCCGGGCTCGGCCAGCGGCATCAGATTTCGGGCCATGAAGTCGCGGTGGCACGGCACCGGCGGCTCGTCGCCGAGACGACGGCAGACCGCGTCGAGCGCGACGCGCAGGTCCGCCGCCAGCGGCGGATCGCTCACCAGCCCCTGAGGCTCCAGGAAAAGGTCCCAGGTCTGGACCAGCTCGCGCGCCATCAGCTCGCGGTCGAGCGCCGGGTTGATCTCCGCGAGCGTGCTGGCCGGCAGGCGTGAGATGCGGCGGGCGAGATCGAGCCCGTGCTCGAAGGAGGCGGCGAGCTCGCTCCAGGTGCGCCCCCGTCCCCACTCGCCGAGCGTCTGCGGCCCCAGGTCCTCGAGCAGCATCCAGCCCGCCGCGCAGTCTGCGGCGACCACCCGCGGCACGCGCACCTCCGCGCCTTCCAGCATCGCGGTGGTGCGCAGGAAGCGCGGGCAGGTTCCCCGCACCTCCTGAGGATAGGTGGCGAGCAAGGCGGTGCCACCATCGCCGCAGACGACGCGGAAGTAACGGCGCTGCGAGACGTCGCCCGGCAGGGGTTGGATCTCACGCGGTCCGATTCCGGCTGTCTCGAGCCATGCCTGCAGCTCGGCGGTCTCAGCCGCGGCCCTGCTCGGGTCGCTCATCGCTGCGCCTGATCTCCTGCGGAAAACCTGCTGAAGATTCAGACAGGAAGCGTTTAGCCTACCATGCCAGTCTGCTGAAAAGACGGCGTTGGAATGGCAGGTCGGCACCGCCTTGTAGGAGGCGGCGGAGTGGTTTGACACCCTGTGGAACGCAAGGGATAATCCGGGCATCGGCTCCCTGCGACGGAGTCTGGAGGGTTTCGAGCTGGACGACAAGCTCCATCAGATGCTGCGCGAGCTGCGGCGTGCTCTTTCCGATGCGATCTCGGAATCGACGGAGGTCAATCGCACGCTGCGCAAGATCCGCGAGGAAGGCTACTCCCTTTACCTCCTGGTGGACTGCAAGCGGGACGCGAACGAGTTGGAGCCGCTTACCTTCGCCACGACGGCGCGGCGCTCCTCGGGCGAGCCCGTCTTCCAGATCGACGTCCGCGACCTGTCGTTCCTGCGTTCGATCGGCATCGATCCGACGCGCCGCCTGCGCCGGCGCCGGGTCACCTGAAGCCTTCCCACGCCGGCGGGCTCGCACCGCTCCACACCGGAGCGCCATGACCAAGACGAGCGAAATTCAAGCTGGCATCGAGCCCCGGACGGCCGTCCGCGTCGATCTGCTCGGTCTGTCGCGCGAGCGCCTGGCCGAGGCGCTCGCTCCGGTCCTCGACAGGCCGTTTCGGGCGCGGCAGATCTATCAGGCCCTCTACGAGCGTGCGGCGCGCGACTTCCCCGAGATGACCGAGCTGCCGAAGGAGCTGCGAGCCCGGCTCGCCGAGCGTTTCCGCGTCGGCCTGCCGGTGATCGCCTCCCGCCATCTGGCGCAAGACGGCACCTGCAAGTACCTCTTCCGGCTGACCGACGGCGCCACCATCGAGGCGGTGGACATCCCCGACCGCGGCCGCCGCACCTTCTGCATCTCCAGCCAGGCCGGCTGCGCTCTCGCCTGTACGTTCTGCGTCACCGGCTACTGGGGCGCGGGGCGGAACCTGACGGCCGGCGAGATCGTAGGGCAGGTCCTCGCCATCCGCGCCGACCGGGGTCTCGCCATGGAGGGACTGAACATCGTCTTCATGGGCATGGGCGAGCCGCTGCTCAACCTGGAAAACGTCAGGGCCGCGCTCGACCTCCTGATGGAGTGGATCTCGCCCCACCGCATCACCGTCTCGACGGTGGGAATCCTCCCCGGTCTCGAGGAGATGGCCCGTTGGGATCGCCGGCCCAACCTGGCGATCTCCCTGCACGCGCCCGACGAGGACCGCCGCGGCCGGATCATGCCGGTCAATCGCACCTATCCGCTGGCGGAGCTGATGACCGCCTTGCGCAGCTACCCGCTGGAGAAGGGGCGCAAGCTCACCTTCGAGTACGTCCTGATCCGTGATTTCAACGACGGCGTGCAGGACGCCGACCGGCTGTCGCGGCTCCTCTCGGGTCTTCGCGCCAAGATCAACCTGATTCCGATCAACCCCGATCCGGTCCTCGGCGAGGGCATGGTGCCGCCCGACGACGAGCGGATCGAGGCTTTCAAGGAACGCCTGCGCCGGCGCGGCTGGATCGCCACCGTCCGCCGCCGCCGCGGCGACGACGTCAGCGCCGCCTGTGGTCAGCTGCGGGCCTTTGGACGCGACCCGCGCGGCCTCAGGGCGCGCGCCAGATGAACGCCAGATTCCGCCCCGCCCGCTTTCCCTCGCGGCGATAGCTCCACAGCGTCGTTTCGTCGCAGCGCGTGCAGCGGGGGAGGACGATCACCTCGCCGACCCCCGCGGCCGCGAGCTGTACTCGCGCGGCGCCCGGCAGGTCCAGGTGGGGTTTTCCCGCCGGTCCGGGAAAGGCGATCCCGGGGCCGCTCACCGCTACGACGCGCTCCGCCACGCCCTCACCGACCTCGTAGCAGCAGGCGCCGATCGCCGGCCCGATCCAGGCGGTCCACTCTTCAGGCCGGCCTTGCAACTTCTCCAAAGTAGAGGGTATGACGCCGCCCGCGAGTCCCCGCCAGCCGACATGGATCGCGGCGAGGCCTGCCGGCCCGGCGATCAGGACCGGCACGCAGTCGGCGGTCACCACCGAGAGCACGAGCCCGCTCTCTTGCGTGAACAGGGCGTCGCCCTCGCCGCAGGCTCCCGGCCGGGCCGGCAGCGCCACGGCGGAATGGACCTGCTTCGCCCAGGCGAGCGGCGGTGCCGAGGGCGCCACCGCGCGCAGGATCTCCTCGCGATCGTGCGCCGGTCCGCGCCCGGTGAACCGCACCTCGACATCGCCTCGCCGACCTTTCCAGACCCAGGTGCCCCCGTCGAGGCTCGGGCCTGACAGGAACGGCGGGCTCACCGCGCCTTCCTGCGCGCTTCGATCAGCGGCTCGATCTCCTCGGCGACCGCATCGGCGAGAACCTGCTGGCCGCGGGCATTGGGGTGGATCGTGTCGCTCTTCAGAGCACGGTCGCGGAGGACGTCTCCCACGGCGCCCTCGACGACCGGGACGTCGAGCTCGTCGCCGAGCCGCTGGTAGATCTCCAGGTAGCGGCCGCCGAAAGGGGCGTCCACCTCGACGAGGACCGGAACGACCCGCGCGGCGAGGAGCCGTTCGAGGATCAGGCGCAGCGCTCGCTCGGTCTCTTCGGGCGGCACCCGGCGGAGGATGTCGTTGCCGCCGAGCTCCACGATGACCAGCCAGGGATCCTCCGCCAGCACCTCCTCCACGCGGGCGAGCCCCTGGGCCGTGGTATCGCCGGAGACTCCCGCATTGATCACTTCGGTCCCCAGGCGCACCGCCAGCAGATCGGGGTAGGACTCTCCGGCTCCCGACCCGACTCCGGCCGTGATCGAATCTCCCAGGCAGACGATGGTCCGCCCCGGGGAATCCAGGTTGGGCACGTCGGGCCGGCAGGCGGCGAGGAGCAGGAGAAGAGGAAAAGCCCGGCGCATTCGCGGATTGTAGACTTCGCCGGCTGTGGCGCCTACGTTGCAAAGTTAGAATCAGGCACAACCATGCGCAGCCGAACTCTTCTCTCCGCGTTCCTCCTGATCGCCGCGGCGGCGGACGTCGCGAACGCCGACCCGGCGGCCCAGCCTAGCGGGCCCCTGCTGGCGCGGGCGGCGGCCCGGCAGGTCGGCGTCACGATGCGGTACGACCCTTCCTACGTGCGGCTCGCCTATCCGGGAGGCGACGTGCCCCTCGACCGCGGTGTCTGCGCCGACGTGGTGATCCGCGCGTTCCGCGCCATCGGCGTCGATCTGCAGGTGACGCTGCACGAGGACATGCGGGCGCACTTCGGCGCCTATCCCCGCAACTGGGGGCTGCGAGGTCCGGACCGCAACATCGATCACCGCCGGGTTCCCAATCTCATGCGGTACTTCGAGCGCCGCGGGAAAGGCCTTCCCCTCGACGGCGCGTACGCACCGGGAGACATCGTGGCCTGGCGGTTGCCGAACGGGCTCCATCACATCGGTGTCGTGGCCGACGGCCGCGTGCCGGATGAACCCCGTCATTACGTGGTGCACAACATCGGCGCCGGCACGAGACGGGAAGACGTCCTCTTCGCCTTCGAGATCATCGGACATTATCGCTGGTAGACTAACCACGATCATGGCGATGGCGCACCGGGATTACGAAGCGGTCATCGGGCTGGAGGTTCACGTCCAGCTGCTGACCGAGACGAAGATGTTCTGCCGCTGCCCCAATCGCTTCGGGGCGCCTCCCAACACCCTCGTCTGCCCGGTCTGCCTGGGCTATCCGGGCACGTTGCCCGTGCCGAACCGGCACGCCGTGGACCTGGCCGTGAAGCTCGCGCTGGCGTTCGGCTGCGACGTTCATCCCATGTCGGTCTTCGCGCGCAAGAACTATTTCTATCCGGATCTTCCCAAGGGCTACCAGATCAGCCAGTTCGACCGGCCGCTCGCCGAGGGGGGCCTGCTGCCGCTTTCCCTACAGGATGCGGGGGTGCGCATCGAGCGCCTCCACCTGGAGGAGGACGCCGGTAAGCTGTTGCACGAGGCTCCGGGCGGCGGCGCGCTGCCCGGCGAGAGCCTGGTCGACTTCAACCGGTGCGGCGTGCCGCTGGTCGAGATCGTCTCGCGGCCGGACCTGTCGAGCGCGGCCGAGGCGCAGGACTATCTCCAGACCCTCCACCAGCTCCTCCTCTACACCGGGACGAGCGACGGCAACATGGAGGAGGGAAGCCTGCGCTGCGACGCCAACGTCTCGGTGCGCCGGCGGGGTGAGACGAAGCTGGGCACCAAGACCGAGATCAAGAACGTCAATTCCTTCCGCAACGTCGCGCGGGCGATCGAGCACGAGATCGGCCGCCAGATCGAGGCGATCGAGTCGGGCGGCCGGGTGGTGCAGGAGACTCGCAGCTTCGACGCCGACTCCGGGGTTACGCGGTTGATGCGGAGCAAGGAGGAGGCGCACGACTACCGTTACTTCCCGGAACCCGATCTGCCGCCCCTGGTGCTCACCCGCGAACGTATCGAAGGACTGCGGAGCGAGCTGCCGGAGCTGCCCTGGCAGCGGCGCGCGCGGTTCGTCGCACAGTACGGCCTGCCGGCCGCCGACGCCCAGGTGCTGACGGCGGCGCGCGACCTGGCGGACTACTACGAGGCCGCTGCCGCTGCCCCGGCGTCGAACCCCAAGGCCATCGCCAACTGGGTGATGGGGGAGGTGCTGCGCGACGTCAAGGAACGGCGGGTGGAGATCTCCGGCTCCATCGCTCCCACCCATCTCGCCGCACTGGTGGGGATGGTGGATGCGGGTAAGCTCTCGAACAGCGCCGCCAAGGAGGTGTTTGCCGCAATCTGCCGGTCCGGCGAGGAGCCGGCGGCGGTCGTGGAGCGCCTCGGCCTGGCACAGGTCTCCGAACCATCGCAGATCGAGCGCTGGATCGAGGAGGTCCTCGACCAGAATCCGGGCCAGGTCGTCCAGTACCGGGCGGGCAAGGTCCAGGTGCTGGGTTTCCTGGTCGGCCAGGTGATGAAGCGCTCGGGCGGGCGCGCCGATCCGAAGGCTGTGCAGCAGCTCCTGCGCCGGGCGCTGGAGCGCGAGCCGGTGGTTTGATCCAGTTCTTCCACGTCAGCAAGCGATACCCGGGAGGCCAGGCGGCGCTCGACGACGTGACGTTTCACGTGCCTCGCGGCCAGTTCGTCTTCCTCACCGGCGCGAGCGGCGCCGGCAAGACGACGCTGCTGCGGATGATCTTCCGCGAGGAGGTGCCCAGCAGCGGACAGATCCTCGTCAACGGCCGCAACGTGTCGTCGATCCCGGCCAGTAAGATCCCCTACCTGCGCCGCACCATCGGCGTCGTTTTCCAGGATTTCCGCCTGATTCCGCGCAAGACGGTGTTCGAGAACGTCACGTACCTGCCGCGGGTCCTGGGCGTCGGCCTCCAAGGCCAGAAGCGGCTGGCCTACCTGGCGCTGCGCCGGGTGGGCCTCGCCCACCGCCTCAACGCCTTCCCGCCGGAGCTGTCGGGCGGCGAGCAGCAGCGGGTGGCGATCGCTCGCGCGCTGATCAACGAGCCGGACATCCTGATCGCGGACGAGCCGACCGGCAACCTGGATCCCGACCTGTCGCGCGAGATCCTCCGCCTTTTCCTGGAGGTGAACCTGCGGGGCACGACGGTGATCCTGGCCACCCATGACCGCGACACGATTCAGCGGATTGGCCGGCGGGTGCTGACGCTGGACCACGGCTGTCTCGCTGCGGACCAGGAGCTGGTGGGCACCGATCCGCCCATCCTCGATCCGCTCGCCGCCGCCGAAGAAACTCCGGCCTCCGAAGCGGCCGAGGGTGACGAGCCGGCGACGGAAGCACCTTTCAACCCGGAGGAGGCCTCCGATTGAGCTTCCTCAAGGCCCTCCGCTATTTCCTCCGCGAGGCGACCGTCAACCTGCTGCGAAGCTGGAAGGTGAGCCTGCTCGCCGTCCTCACGATCGCCGTCAGCCTGTTCATCGGCGGCGCCTTCCTGCTGGTCAGCGGCAATCTCGCGGCATCGGTGGAGCGCTGGCGCGGCGAGCTGAGGGTGGTGATCTACCTCCGGCCCGACACCTCGGAAGCGGAGCTGCGCCGGCTGGCCGCCGAGGCCGCCCGCGGCCCGGGAGTGGCTTCGGTGGAACCGGTCACGGCCGCCGCCGCCCGCCGGCGATTCCGGGAGATCTTCCCCGGCCTCTCCGATCTGGTGGCCGGCTGGCAGGAGGAGCCGCTGCCGGCATCGCTCGAGCTCGGGCTCGACGATCGCCGGGGGCGACCGGGGCGACCGCCGATGCGCGCGGCCTGGCTCGATGCCTGGCGCAAGCGGCCGGAGGTGACGCTGGTGGACGACGATCGCGAGTGGCTGGGGCAGCTCGAGACGGTGGTGGCAGTGGTGCGGACCGCGGGGCTGGCCCTGGTCGGCGGACTTCTCGGGGCGGCAATCTTCACCATCGCCAGCGTCATCCGGCTGACCGCCTACCTTCACCATGAAGAGATCGGGATCATGCGCCTGGTGGGGGCGACGGAGTTCTTCATTCGCGGGCCCTTCTACGCCGAAGGCCTGCTGCAGGGGCTGATCGGAGGCGTACTGGCGAGCGGCGCCCTCTACGGCGTCCATCAGGCGTTGCAAGCGCGGGGGCAGAGCTCCCTTTTCTCATCCGTCCTGGCGCTCGACTTCCTGAGCCCGCAGCAGGTGGCCCTGCTGGTGCTTCTCGGCGGCGCCGCCGGCCTGTTCGGAGCCGTGGCGTCGCTGCGGCGGGAGGCGCTGTAGGCCCTCACCTCCCCCAACCCCCTCTCTCCCGCCCCCTCCCTTCCCCCCTCACCGGGAGAGAGGGGGCTTCAAAAACAGATTCTTCCTGCCTTCTCCCTCCTCTCCCGGTGAGGGGGGAAGGGAGGGGGCGGGAGAGAGGGGCCGGGGAGGTGAGGGCGCAAACAAAAGGCCCCGCCGGAGCGGGGCCCTCCTGCCAGCCGCTTCAGACAGCGGTTACGGAATGGTGAGAATCACCACGGCCGCCGCGCGGTCGGTGACCTCGCCTGAGGTCGTGATCCGGCTCGGGTCGATCCCGTGCCGCGTCACCAGGTAGTTCTTCACCGCCTCGGCGCGCTGCTCGGCGAGCCGCTGGTTGCCCGCCTGTGTGCCGGTCGAGCTGTCGGCGTAGCCGGTGACCTGCGCCGTCGAGTCGGGCTCCTGCTTCATCCGCAGGGCCACCTCGTCGAGCTTGGCCTTGCAGATGTTGGTCAACCGGGCGCTGCCTGGGGTGAACTCGCACACCACTTCCATCTTCTCCGGAGCCGGCGGCGGCGGCGGTGGAGGCGGCGGAGGCGGCGGAGGCTCAACCACCGGTGGTGGCGGAGGAGGAGGTGGTGGTGGTGGAGGAGGCGGCGGAGGCGGCGGAGGCGGAGGCAACAGCCGCGGGAAATAGGTCAGGCCGATCAGCCCGCCGATCGGGCAGTGCTCGTCGATGTTGCTGAGCTGGAACGCGTCGGTGCGGAGGGCGAAGTTGAACGCCCAGGGGCCGCCGCCGCCGAGCCAGATGCGACCGCCTGTCGTCAGGTCGAGAGAATCGTCGAAAAAGGCGTCCCCGGTGTTGAAGGTGCCCGCCAACTCCGTGATCCAGTCGAAGTTGTCGCTGACCTGGGCCACGAAGCCGAGACCGGCGGTGGCGGCTTCCTGCTCGAAGGTGGTGGTGCGGAAGCGGCAGGCCGGCTGCGGGACGCAGAGAGGATCGTTGAACTCGACCACGAAGTCCCGGTCCCCCAGGCTCTGATAGCCGATGTCGAAGACCCAGTTGTTGAACCGCCAGTCGAGGCCCGCCCCGAAGCCGGTGTCCTGCGAGGCTACGTCCTCGTCACCCGTAGCAAGATCTGCAAAGAGGTTGAGGGCCAGGGTCCTAGCATCTCCGACCGAACCGAGCAGGCGGAACTTCGTACCCAGGCGGACGTTGCCGAGGCCGCTCGCGTCATCGGCGCCGGGGAGGTCGTACTTGAAATCCTCATAAGGCACCATGACGCTGAACTCCCAGCGATCGGAGATGCCGTATCCGATGCTGGCGCTCAGGCGGTTCCAGTCGATGCTCTCCTGGTCCTCTGGCAGCTCCCCGCCGCCAGGGGGATCGAAATCGAGGATCCGGTCCCAGTTGTTGTAATAAAGTCCAAACGACCACCCGCCCCGGGGTAATGTATCGCCGGTCAGCAGGGTGAACAGCCCCGTTTCTCCCGTGACGCTGGCGGCGTTCGCCTGCTCCGCCGCCGACGCCAGGGTGGGCACGAAGCACACCAGCGCGATGACAAACAAAAGTTTGAGTCTCATTGGTTCTCCTCCGGCCGTAAGCCAATCCAGCGAAGGCTGCGCAGCAACCCCCGCGACTTTCCTGACTGCAGCGAAGCTACCCCGGAGGCCTCCCCCTCAGTCGGACATCTGCCGAGCGCCGGGCTCAGCGATACGACTTGACTGAGATTCGCGCCTCCACCCCCCCGTCTCCTTTCAAAGCCTGTGCCACAATCCCGGAGAGAAAGAACCTGTACTTCCGGAGCTGGAAGGAGGACTCGAAACCGATGCCGGCATCAGGGACATAGGTATCAAAGTCGGTGAAGACCTCACGGTCGAAGCCGATCGTACCGATTCCCGTATACAAGATCCAGTACCAATTCTGAAAATCCAGCCGCAAGAAGTTGTGGTGGCTCTCGAGAAACCAGGGGAAGAAGTACTCCCAGGTCGTCAGCAGCAGCTCGATGCCGCGCCGGCGTTCGCTCAGGCCCTTGAGGTTCTCGCGGCCGTCGAGGCGCAGGGCCTCGGAGCGGGGCAGGGCGTAGAAGTCGATCTCCTCGGGATTCGGCAGCAGCGCGTCCGCGTCCACCCGGCCGAGGTGGGGAAAGGTGCCGCCGCGCAGACGGCCGACCAGAAACGTCCGCGCGCTGACGTCGAACCGCTTCACGGCCTCGAACTCCATCTTCACGTACTCGAAGTCGCCGATCCCGACGTCGAAGCCATAGGTAACTGCGGCCGTGAGGGTGGAGTCGCCGGGCCCGAACTCGCGGAAGGCGGAGAACAGCCGCTCGGTGCGCGCCCGGGTCTCGCCGGCGATGGCGCTCGATCGTCCCTCGTCGGGCGTGCCGAGCTGGTAGCCCAGCCGGAGAAAGGTGTTGGTGCGGTCCCGGCGGACGAAGAACTGACTGCCGCGCTCCCGGCGGTTGGAGCTGATGCCGTCGATCTCGGCCAGAGCGAAGGTCCGGTGGTTGTAATTGTAGGGCCACTGCAGCAGCAGCAGCGTCCCCCGCACGCGGTCGAAGTCCTCGGTGACGTCCTCGTCGATCTCGTCGAACTCGATGGCGTCGAATACCGTGAACTGGGTCGTCCGCCGGTACCCGTAGTAGCGGTAGCGCAGAAAGGCCGTGATGTCGCCGTCGATGAAGTTGTACTTGACCTGACCCTCGAAGAAGGTCTTGTTGATCAGACGGTTGACCCGCAGGTCGAGCTCGCCTTCCGGAAAGTAGACGTCGAGCCGCGGCAGGATTCCACCCTCAGGCCGGGGCTGCACCTCCACGCCCGGTGTAGCGCCTTCACCCCCCGCGCCGGACGGCTCCGGAGCGGCTGGCGCCTGCGGCTCGGCCGCCGGAGCTGCCTGGGGCTCGGCAGGAGCTGGAGCCGGCGCCGCCTGAGGGTCAACCGGCGGCGGTGTTTCCTCCTCCTGCTGCGCGCGGACGGGCGTCGCGAGCAGACACACGGCGAGCAGAACGAGGGAGAGGCGGCTGACCGGGAATGTCACGGCGGGCATTGTAGCCCGCGCCCGGCGCTTCCGCACCGGGCTAGCGAGACGTCGCCCTGAGGGCGATCGCTCCAGAGGAGCAACGTTTCAGTAGCCCGGTGCGGAAGCGCCGGGCGCGGAGACGGCCTTGGCCGGCCGCTCCAGGCGGGCGTTTCGCTCCACCTTCAGCGGTTCAGGATCTGGGCGACCCGGTCGAGGAAGCTCTTGCTCTGGTTGGGGCCGAGGGCCGCCGAGACCACCTTCTCTTCGGCGCGGACGAGGTCCAACACGGCCTCCACGCCACGCCCGGAATCCATCTCCGCCCTGCTCATGCGGAAGGGGACGTCGAGCTCGGCCTGCCGGGCGTGGCCGGTGAGGAGCGCGTGGGCCTGCTGGTGAATGGCCTCGGCCACGCCCGCCAGCTCGTCGAGCTGCATCGTGCGGAGGTGGTCGGTGCGCAGGCGGCTCAGGTCTTCGTTGAGCGTGACCAGGCCCGAGGTGATGAGGCCGTAGAGGAGCTTGCAGGTGTCGAACGGGCTCATGTCGAGCCCGATGGCGACCTCCTCGATCGTGCGGCGCTCGTCGATCTTACAGATCAGGGCCCATTCCTGGGGGGTGAGCGAAACCGAGGTGGTGGTGGCGTGCTGGGTGAACACCGGGACCAGGCGGGTGGATGGAATGCGCTTGGACAGGATCTGCCACTCGTCGATCCGGCGCGCCGCCTCCATCAGGAGATTGGTGTTCGACTTCTGGATCGTGGTGACCTCGGTCTCCCGGCCGGGCGTGAAGACGAACTCGCCCTCGGGCCAGATCGCCAGCTCGTACATCGCCTCCTCGCCCTGCAGGTCGCCGACGTGGGCGTGGACGATCTGACCGCCGCGCAGGTAGATCTCGCCGGTGTTGTCGCCGTTGCGGCGCAGGGAGAAGACCCCCGTCTTACCCGAGACCGAGACCAACTGAATGATGTCGGGCAGCGGCAGCTCTTTGAGCGAGCCTTGGAAGGCCATAGGCGGATGACGGCGTCGGCGTCAGTGTTCCACGATCAGCGATCGAGCGTCGCGCGCGATCCCACGGGAGCGGAGGCTGATGGTAGCACAGGCCAAAAAACGGAAGCAAGAATCGAGCGTCGCGTCAAGCCGTTGAAATTCAGCCATTTAGCGGCGCGGATTGCCTTCCGCGAGGCGGTCGAGCCGCAGCCGCTGGGAGCAACAGATGGCGAGCGCCAGAGCATCGGTGGCGTCGCTCGACCAGCCGTCGCCCCGCGCCGAGAGCAGGAGTCGCACCATGCGGGCCACCTGATCCTTGTCGGCGCGGCCGTTGCCGGTCACCGCCGATTTGACCTCCGCCGGGCTGTACTCCCGCACCTCGATCCCGCGGCCGGCGAGGACCGCGAGCAGGGCGCCGCGGGCCTGGGCGAGCACGATGAGGGAGCGCGCGTTCATGCCGTGAAAAGGGGTTTCCAGCACCGCAAGGTCCGGCCGCCGGCCGGCGATCAGCTCCTCCAGACGGCCGGCGAGATGAGCCAGGCGCCGCGGAAGGTCGAGAGCGCGCGGGCAGGAGAAGCGGCCGGCGACGACGACAAGGAGGGTGGAGCCCTGCTTCTCGACCAGGCCGTAGCCGGTGTGGAGGCTGCCCGGATCGAGTCCCAGGATCAGCACGACGTCGTCCCCGCCGTGCAGCGCCTAGCGGGACTGGGCCGCGAGGACCTTGTCGTCGATGTTGACGTTGGCCCAGACCTTCTGTACGTCGTCGTGATCCTCGAGCGCCTCCATCAGGCGCAGGACCTGGCCCACCTTGTCGGGGGGAATGTCGATGTGCGTCTGGGGGACCATCGCCAGCTCCTTGACGAGGGTCGGGATGCCCCGGCGCTCGAGCTCCTCCTGGCTGGCGATGAAGCCTTCCATCGGCGTGTAGAGCTCGAAGACTTCCTCCGCGATGGCCACGTCGTCCGCCTCCAGCTCGACCGCCAGCTCCATGAGCTTCTCCTCGTCCATCACGCCCTTGTCGAGGACGAAGTAACCCCGGCGGTGGAACATCCAGGCGACGCAGCCGGCCTCGCCGAGGTTGCCGCCGTTGCGGGCGAAGAGGTGGCGGATCTCGCCGGCCGTGCGGTTGCGGTTGTCGGTGGCCGCCTCGACCAGCATGGCGACGCCGGCCGGCCCATAGCCCTCGTAGATGACCTCCTCGTAGACCTCGGCCGCGATCTCGCCGGTGCCCTTCTTGACGGCCCGCTCGATGTTGTCGTTGGGGACGCTGTTGGACCTCGCCTCGAGAATGGCGGCGCGCAGGCGCGGATTCCCCTTCGGATCGCCGCCGCCGACGCGGGCGGCCACGGTGATCTCCTTGAGGAGCTTGCTGAACAGCTTGCCGCGCCGGGCGTCGGTCGCCGCCTTCTTGTGTTTGATCGTGGCCCACTTGCTGTGACCTGACATGGGGACGCTCCCTGCTGAATCAGCATTCCGGAAGGGCGATGATTCTACAGGACTTCTCGCTTTCCCACCTAGCCGGGGAGCCCGGCCAAACGGCCGCGGGCGCGCGATCAATCGCGCGGCAAGGGCGTTAAATCTCACAAAAATCAGGATCTTGGGGCGACCGTCGATTGACTGGCGAGGTAGGGAGTGCTACAAAAGCCGGGACTTACTCTGGAGATTTGTATGCCCTCGATCCTCGTCGTCGAGCAAGAAGAACGCTACGTGGAACGGATCAACGGGGCCCTGAGCGCTGAAGGTTGGAGGGTGCGAGTGGTGCCGCGGGCCGATCAGGCGATCCAGGCTGCGGCGTCGGAAGCACCCGATCTGGTGCTGGTCAGCGCCGATATCCCGGGAGCGGAATCCCTCGCCAGCTCGTTTTCTCGCAGCGCCGGCGGTCCAGGCGTGCTCGGGCTGCTTTCCGAGAAGGCGACGGGCGCGATGGAGGCCGACGATCTCCTGGTCAAGCCGTTCACCGACGACCAGCTGCGCTCGGCGGCCCGCCGCGCCCTCGGCGTCCGCCGGGTCTTCGCTCCGCCGCCGCCGGCGGCCGGCGGCGAGCAGAAGTTCACCTCGCGGGAGATCTTCGGCGATGTGCTGGCCGAGGTCGAGAGCGATCAGTCGCGTCCCGCCCGTCCGCCGGCTCCCGCCGCTGTTCCCGCGGTTCCCCCGGCGGCGCGGCCGGCCGGGGACGACGAGATCCAGCGCCGGCTGGAGAAAACCGTCTCCGGCGTGCTGGGGTCCGAGCCGAAGCCGCGCCCCATCCCGCCATCGCCGCCTCCCCCGCCGCGCCGCTCCGAGCCGGCCGCCGACAACGTCGACGCCCTGCTCAGCAGGACGTTGTCGACCCTGGACCTGGGCCGCACCAAGCCGGGAACGCGCCCCGCAGTCGCCGCGGCTCCGCCGCCGCCTCCTCCCCGGCCCGTCGAGCCGCCTGCGCGGCCGCCGGCGGCGGCGGCAAGCCCGGCGGCCCTCGTGACTCCGGCCACTCCCGTGAAAGAGGGGACCGTGAAAGAGGGAACCGGCGTGCGGAAACGGGTGGGAGACTTCGACTTCTCGGAGCTGGAGGAGCTCGCCCGCACCTCGCGGCCCAGTCAACCGTCGCCGACGTCGCCCATATCGCCAATATCGCCGGTGACGGCTACGCCGCCGCGTCCGGCGTCTCTTCCCCGCGCCGTAGCGCCGGCTCCGCCACCTGCCGCCGCGGCTCCGGTCCAGCCCGCGCCGGCGCCCGCCGCCGCGCCACCCCGGCCGCTGGCCTTCACGCCGCCTGCCGCGCCGCCGCGACCGCAGCCCGCGCCGGCCTCCCTCACGTTCGATGCCGCCGCCACGCAGCGCATTCCGATTCCGACCTTCCTGGAGGAGGTCGACGACCAGCCCGGCGAACGCTTCGGCCAGTACACGTTGCTGGAGCGCATCGCCGTCGGCGGCATGGCCGAGGTCTGGAAGGCCCGCATGCGGGGAGTCGAAGGCTTCCAGAAGACGGTGGCGATCAAGCGGATCCTCGCCCACATGACGGACAACGCCGAGTTCGTGGGCATGTTCATCGACGAGGCGAAGCTCGCCGCCCAGCTCACCCACCCCAACATCGTCCACATCTACGACCTGGGGAAGATCGGGCGCGACTTCTACATCGCCATGGAGTACGTCGAAGGCAAGGACCTGCGGTCGCTGCTCAACGCCGGACGCCGCAAGGGTCTGCGCCTGCCGCTCGAGCCTCGGCCTGCTGATCGCGGCCCGCCTCGCGAGCGCCCTCGATTACGCCCACCGCAAGCGGGATTTCGAGGATCGCGAGCTGGGGCTGGTGCACCGGGACGTCTCGCCGCAGAACGTTCTGCTGACCTACGAGGGCGACGTCAAGCTCTGCGATTTCGGCATTGCCAAGGCCGTCTCCAAGGCCAGCCAGACGCAGTTGGGCGCCCTCAAGGGCAAGCTCCAGTACATGTCTCCCGAGCAGGCCTGGGGGCGGCCGGTGGACGCCCGCTCCGATCTGTTCTCCCTGGGCGTCGGTGCTCTTCGAGATGGTCACCGGCGAGCGCCTGTTCCCAGGCGACAGCGAGATGTCCGTGCTGGAGGCCGTGCGGCAGGGCAAAACCCGTCCCCCCCGGCACTTGGACCCCTCGGTGCCGCGTGAAGTGGACGAGATCGTCCTGCGTGCCCTCGCCGTCGAGCCGCAGGACCGCTTCCAGAGCGCCGCCGAGATGAAGCACCGGCTGGGCACCGCAATCGCCGCCATTGCGCCTGCGGTCGGGCCTACGGACCTCGCCGCCTACATCCGCCAGGTCTTCGAACCCGAGGCCGGCGAGAGTCTCGAAGCAGCCGCGGCGCCCGTTCCGCCGGCGCCGGTTTCGCCCTCATGGGCGGCGGAGCCGGCCACCGCCACTCCGGTCGCGGCGGCGGCGGCCGAGCCCGAGCCGGTGGTCGAAGCGGTGGCGCCGCTGGTGGCGGTGCCAGTCGAAGAAGAGGGCGGGCGCAAGGGCCGCACCCTGCTCTATGCCGCCATCGCGGCCCTGATCGTGGTCGCCGTCGCGACCTACTTCGTCCTCAACCGGTCCCGCCAGACGGCGCCTTCTCCGGCGCCCGCCGAAGCCTCCGCCGGAACACCGGCCGCGCCCCGGCAGGCCGGCGCCACCGCGCCGATTCAGACGGTGCCGCCGGGCGCTGGCGGCGCGCAGAGGCAGGGTCCCGCGGCGATGCCGGCGGACCTCAAGGCGATCGTGGACAAGCAGCTCGCCGAGAAAGAAAACGAGTTGCGGCGCCGCAACGAGGAGAAGCTGAAGGAGCTCGAGAACCAGCTGGCCGCCGCGAAGACCGCGAGCCAGCCGCCTCCCGCCGCGCAGGTACCACAGGTCCCACCCGCCGCGGAGGCACCGGCCGCCCCGGTTGAAACGGCGCCGTCCTTGCCGGCTCCCGAGCCGCAACGCGAGCCGGAGCCGCCGAAGGCTGAGGCGCCGGCCGCCGCCGAGCCGCCGCCGCCCGCGCGCGAGCCGGAGCCGCCGCGGGTCAAGGCGGGAGATCTGGCTGAGCCGGGAGCGGGCGCGGTGCCGCCTCAGCTTGTCAGCTTTCCGAAACCAGAGTATCCTCCCATGGCCCGAAAACTGCGGGTGGAGGGAGTCGTGGTCGTCTCCGTCCTGGTCGACGAGAACGGCCAGGTGCAGGAAGCCAGGATAGCGGAGCCGATCCGGCAGAAGGTCGGCCTCAACGAAGCCGCGTTGGCTTCGGCGCGTTCCGCCCGCTTCCGGCCCGCCACGAAGGACGGAGTTCGGGTCAAGATGTGGACCCGCCTGAGGATTCCTTTCAAGCTGTGAGGCGGCCCATCGGGGCGGTTTCGGAACGATCGGCCGCCGGCCGCGCAATTCGGAGAAAGAGGAGACGATGAGCCTCAGCGACCAGCAGAGAAAGTTTTACGAGAATACGCTCGCCGTGACCCGGCAGGAGATGGACGAGCTCGATCGCTTGATCGAGGAGGAGCTGGCGAAGGTAAAGGACCGCCTCGCCGAGCTGCAGAACGCCAAGAAGGCATCCCGGCAGATGTATGACGCGGCCTGCATGCGTCTGGGCATCCCCAACGACCTCGAGGCCGAAGAGGGGCGCGCCGAGGCCTGACCGACGGCGGGATAAGGCCGGCGTCGGCCTTCCCCGGGTCCTATCGCAAGATCCTGAGCGCCCTCCGCGGCCCGAGTCGCGGCACTGGCGTACTTCATCCTTCATGGCCTGGTTCCGCAAGACCAAGAAGCCCAAACCGATCCGCGTGGACCGGCCTCGCAGCACCGTCCCCGAGGGGCTCTGGGTCAAGTGCGAGGGCTGCAAGGAGATCGTCTACTCCCGGGACCTCGACCGCAACCTCAAGGTCTGCCCGAAGTGCGGATACCACTTCCGGATCGACGCCCGCACCCGCCTCTCGCTGCTGCTCGACGATCCCCAGCCGCGCGAGCTGTTCGCGGGTATCAGCCCCACCGATCCGCTCAGCTTCCGCGACAGCAAGCGCTATCGCGACCGTCTCAAGTCGTATCAGCAGGCCGTGGGCGAGCGCGATGCCGTGATCGTGGTCCAGGGCACGATCGAGGAGATCCCGGTGGTGCTCGCCGCCATGGAGTACCGCTTCATGGGCGGCTCGATGGGCTCGGTCGTCGGCGAGAAGATCACCCGCGCCGCCGAACGCGCGCTGCGAGCGGCAAATGGCCGCTCATCGTGGTCTCCGCCTCGGGCGGCGCGCGCATGCAGGAAGGCGTGCTGTCGCTGATGCAGATGGCCAAGATCTCGGCCGCCCTGGCCCGCCTGCGCGCCGCGCGCTTGCCCTACATCTCCGTGCTCACCGATCCGACGACCGGCGGCGTCACCGCCTCCTTCGCCATGCTGGGCGACCTCAACATCGCCGAGCCGGGCGCCCTGATCGGCTTCGCCGGCCCGCGGGTCATCGAGCAGACCATCCGCCAGAGCCTGCCCGAGGGCTTCCAGCGCAGCGAGTTCCTGCTCGAGCACGGATTCCTCGACATGGTGGTGCCGCGCTCGGAGATGAAGGAGACGCTCGCCCGGTGCCTGCGGCACCTGACGTAGCGGGAAGGCTCCGCAACCCCGGCGGGTCGAAATGAGCCTCCCCATGCCGACGGCGGCCTTGCTCGATCACCTGGCCCAGGCTGGAATCCGTCTCGGAACGGAGACCACCCGCCGCCTCCTCGCTGAGCTGGGGAACCCCCAGGATCGGACGACCGTCGTTCTGATTGCCGGCACCAACGGCAAGGGATCGACCGCTGCCCTCCTGGCGGCGATGGCAGTCGCCGCCGGCTACCGCACCGGGCTGTACACCTCGCCTCACCTGGAGGACGTCGAGGAGCAGCTCCGGGTCGATGGGCGGGCGATCGACGGCGAGACGCTCTGCCGGCGGTTGACGGAGGTGATGATCGCCGCCGGCAGAGCGCTGGAGACCCCACCCACGCTTTTCGAGGCGATGACCGCATCGGCCCTCCTCCATTTCGCGGCGGAAGGTTGCGCGCTGGCGGTGCTGGAAGCCGGCATGGGAGGCCGGCGCGATGCGACCAACGCGACCGAGCCGGACCTTTCGCTCATCACTTCGGTGGGCCTGGATCACCGGGATACGCTGGGACCGGACCTCCGCGACATCGCCGTCGAGAAAGCGGGGATCCTCCGAGCGGGGCGTCCCGGTCTGATCGCCCGCTTCGCCTCGTCTGACGCCGACGCGGCGATCCGCGCCGCTGCCTCTCGGCTCGGCGCCCACCTGATAGGCGTACCGGAGCGTGTATCTCTCCGGCGAGCCGAGCCCCAGGGCTGGACGGGGCAGCGCGTCGTTTTCGAGACCCCCCGTCACCGCCACACCCTCTTCCTTCCTCTCTTGGGGGAGCACCAGGTACAGAACCTCCTCCTCGCCACGCTCGCCGCGGAGACTCTGCGCGAGCTCGGCTGGGACGGCTTCACCCCGGAAGCTGTCGCCGCCGGCGTCTCCGGATGCCGCTGGCCCGGCCGGATCGAGCAGGTTCCGCTGCCTTCGGGCAAGATCGTGGTGCTCGACGCGGCCCACAATCCTCAGGGCGTCGAGTCCCTCGTCAGGTTTCTGGACCAGGCCGGCGAGCCGTTCGACCTCGTCTTCGGGGTGCTGGCCGACAAGGAGGCCGCAGCCATGCTGCGGCCTCTCGCCTGCCGTGCCCGCCATCTTCTGGCTCACCTCTCCCGGTGGTCCCCGGGCTCGTGACCCAAAGGAGCTCGCCGCCTGCCTGAAAGACGGCGCCTGCGACGTCGAGCCGCGGCTCGAGGTGGCCCTGGATCAAGCGCTGGACCACTCCTCGAGGACGCTGGTCGTCTGCGGCTCGATCGTCCTGGTCGGACAAGCTCGGCGCCTGCTCTACCGGCGCTTCGCGGTGCCGGAGCCGGCGATCGCGATGGCGACCAACTCCATGCCGGCCGCCATGCCGCTGCGCGCCGAAATTGTCCGTTCCGGCCAGGCGATGTAAACTTGAGCAAATCCTTTGACCCGACGAGCTGACCGGGACAACGAGACTCCTTCGGCGCGTCACGGTGGTGCCATATGGCGGAAACAGTGAGGGAGGTCGGCGACGCTTTCGGCAGATCCGAGGAGGATCTGCTGCGGGAGTGGTACGAGGTCCAGATGCGACAGGCGGTGGGACGGAGCCCGGCCGACCTGCGGAGCCTGGCGAGCCAGGACGTCAAAGCCTCCTTCCTGGCCTGGCTGGACCGCCAGGGTTTCTCGGACCTGATTTGCCGCGAATGGAACTACTGCGCCAAGCGCCGGGATTACCAGGATCCAACGTTCATGGCCGCCGCCATCGCTGATCTCCTGCTGGCATTCGGAGGCATCGCGGCGCCGATCAACGTCGCCGTGCTCTGCGTCAAGTTCTACTGCGATCGGCTGTGCAAGTGTGACCAGCGTACCGCTTGATGCCGCGGGCAGGACCTTTCTCGACAGCCTCCTCCGGCCCTCGATCCTACTGATCCGAGTCGGCGATCAACCCGTCGCCACGGGATTCTTCATTTCCCGGGACGGACGGGTCTGCACGGCCTGGCACGCCGTTGGCCTGGAGAGGCATCTACCCGTGCGAATCGAATGGAACGGGTCTTCACGGGCGGCCGAGATCGCCTTCGAGTCTTCCGAGCTGGACCTGATCGTGCTGCGCCCCGCGGCCGGCGAGCCGCCGGTTGAGTCCGTCGCTCTGCCGGTCGAAGCCGGCGCGCCGGAAAACCTGAGCCATCATCCCCTGGCGACGATGGGCTACGCGGTCGATGAGGCCCTCCGCCTCCGTCCACGGCTGTTCCTCGGCCACGCGAGCGAGACCGATTCCTGGGGAACGCGGCAGGAGATCGTCTTTCAGGACCTCGTCGAAGGCAAGGGTGTGAGCGGCGCGCCCATCTTCGATCTCGCCTCGCTACGCGTGGTGGGTCACGCCACCTTCGCTCCGCAGCGGCTGCGCCGGCTGGGAGGTGGCACGTCGGCACGGCATCTCGCGGCGGTCCTCCCGGAAGCTCAGGCAGGAATGGCAGGAAGCCGGGAAGAGATTCGACCGCGCCTTCGCGGACCTTTTCCTGCAGCGCGGCGGTCTCGCCGCCGACGAGCCGCCACCGCGGGTGGTCGAGCTGCTGCTCGGCGACTGCAACCGCCACGTCATCCAGGAGTACCGCCGGCGAGGCGTCTTCGACCCGGACCGCTACATGCCTCGCCGGCTGGAGGCCGACATCGCATTGTTCCTGGAGCAGCGCGAAGCCGTCGCGCTGCTGATCGCGGGCCTGACCGGCAGCGGCAAGACGAACCTCCTGCTCCATCTCTCCGAGACGCTCGATCCCTCAGCGTACCAGCCGGTCGTCGTTCCATGCCGGACCGTCGACGCCGCCGACCTCGTCGAGGCCGCCTTCGCGATCCTCGGCCTGCCGCGCTTCACTCCCGAAGCCGCGGCAGCGCGGCTGGCGGCCTTCCCCGGCAAGACCTGGGTGCTGATGTTCGAGGGACTCAACGAATGGCCCTCCTTCAAGCTGGAGTATTTCCGGCAGGCCGTCCGGGAGATCGCGCAACTCGTCCGCGAGCAGGGGAGCCGCAACCTCAAGGTGATCTTCTCGGTGCGCTCTGAATTCCTGCAGGAACGGCTCGCCGATTTCCGGCTCCCGGAGGGGAGTCCGCCGGAGGCCTGCATCGACCTTTTCTTCCATGCCCGCAGCGGTCGGCGCCGTCCTTTCCTCGAGCTCGTCTGCTCGGAACGGCCGGCGGAGACGGAGGCGGTCTCGGAGCTGCAGGTCCTCTACGAGCACTACCGCTCGCTTGCCGGTCACCGTCCGAAGGCCACCTTCGACCAGCTCTCCGATCCGGTGCGGCGGATGATCTCGCTGCCCCTGCTGCTGGCCATCTTCGTCCAGCGCTATGACGGCAAGGAGGTCCCCGAGGGGGGCTTGCGCTCCTCTCTCATCGAGGACATCGTCCTGCCGATCCTCAACCAACGAGGGGAGGCCTCGGAGGTCTTCCGCCAGGACGCGGCCGACCTTCTCAAGGGGCTCGCCGGACGGGTCTTCGAACGCCAGGACGCAGAGCTGGGCAACTCCTACCGCGAGATCAAACGGCAGGTCTGGCACGACCGCTTCATCATCGAGGCCCTCCTCTCGGATTCGCCGATCCTGAGCTGCACGAAGGCGGAGCGGGACGACCTCTATATTTCCTTCCGCTCGGATTGGTTCTACGAGTACTTTCTCGCCGGTCACCTCTGGGACGAGCATTACCGCGGCGGCGGTGAGATTTCGGAAGAGATCCTGCGGCGAGTCCTCGCCCGGGCCGCGGACTCGCGGGAGGAGACGCACCTCGCCCGGGCCTTCGTCTTCCTGGCCGAGTGGACGCTCACCCGTCAGGCGTGGCAGCCCGGGCTGATCCTCCTTCTTCTCAATCTCGAGGAGAGGCCGGACTTCGCCCGCGGGTTCGCCTATTCCTTCCTCGACTTCCTGCGCCTGCACACAGGCTTCGACCGTCCCCTGGAAGGCGAGAGCAAGGAGCGGGGCGCGAGCTTCGCGAGCCTTCTCGACGAGGGCGCCGGTGCCTTCACGGAGCGCGGATGGCGCCGCCTGCTCGACTACGTGGAGCATCTGGAGACCGTGGGGGAGTACGGAGCGGCTCTCCGGTTGCTGGAGGCTCCGGTCCGGCTGTGGGAGCGATTGGGTTCCGGCGAGCTCAGCGCCCGCCGCGTGCTCTCCATCGCCTACAACCGCTTCTCCCGGCACGAGATCGACGAGGCGTACACGTTCGCCCAGAAATCCGGGCTGGATGCTCTGCCGGCTGAGCTCACGGCCAAGCGCCGCTTCATCCTCGGCCGCTGTCTGCAATTCCAGGGACGATACCGGGAGGCGCTGGATGAATTCACGCGCGGCGGGGCGGGCGCGTCTCCCTTCGCCTATCGCTGCCGCCATCAACGGGCCTTCATCAAGTTCATGGAGGAATCGGATTACAGGGGAGCCCGCGCCGAGCTCGAGACGATCATCCCCAACCCTCTCCTTGCCGAGGAGGACGATCAGGGGAGCGAGCCTCGCCTGCTACACGCTTCCTGTCTGGTCAATCTGGGGGAGTACAAGGCCGCCGAGGAAGCCTTGCGCAAGGTGATCGAGGCCCGGCGCCGCGCCCGCCGGAGCCACAAGGAAGGAACCGCCTGCCGCGCTTTGGCCGATCTCCACCTCCGCCGGTTCCAACGCGATGCCGCCCTTGCCGAGACCCGTCGCGCCCTCGAATGTCTCGAGTCCAGCGGACATTTCCTGAGCCGCGCCTATGCCCTGGAGGTGCAGGCGGCGGCCCGCGCGCTGCTCGACGGTGATCTCGGGCAAGCCGCTGAAGACCTGGAGGGGGTGATCGAGCTGTCCCGCAGCCATGGCCCCAGCCTTTCCTGGGCCCTGCAGAGCCGGGCGCTGGTCAACGGTCTCGCCGGCGAGGACCGGGCGCTGGAAGAAGCCCTCGCCGAAGCCCGCCGGCATGGCCTCTCCCCGTATCAGGAGCTGCGCCAGCATTTCATCCAGCTCCTGCTGGACGTGCTTCGCCGGGTGCGGCCGGAGGACGTCCTGGCGAGCGAAGTCCGGGCACTGCGGCAAGCCTATGAGGAGCGCGGCTGGCGGTGGTATCCCGGTATCCTGGATCTGATGCGCGGCGCCTTGACCGGGAAGGTCGCACAGACGCCGGTGGAGGCCCTGGCCCTGTTCGGCGAGGATGTCGACGGCGAGGGTCTCACCCGGTCGTACCTCTGCGCTCGAATCTTTGCCGCAGCGTGACCTCGGCCGGCAGCATGCTCGCCGTCCGGCGCGAGAAAAGATCCTCCGGAATCGGCCGGTCCGAGAGGAGGATCCAGCCGTAACGCTCGTCCCGGGCGGCGAGCTCCCGCACCTCCGCAAGCGGCAGAGACCGCAGGGGCCCCTTCCTGATCGAGGAGTCGGCGAGCACCAGGTAGGGAGCCCTTTCCGGCCCGGACCGCAGCAGACCGGCGAGCAGAGCATAGTGGCTCACGACGTGGACTACGGCCTGGCTCGTCGGCAGCCGCGCCCACTCGAGCAGTCTTTGGAGGCCCGCTTCCGCGGCCGTTTCCCGCACGAAATCGGCGCCGCAGAGGACGGCGGCGTGCGGCTCGCGGCCGGCGTCCTCCATGACGGCGTTGAAGAGCCGTATCAGATCCCAGTTGCTCATTCCCCAGCCCGACCGGGGAAGCGATCGCAGATCCGCGGGAAGCTGGCCCGGGGGAAGCTGCAGCTTCGTCCGTTCACCCACTCCGTAGATCTCGTGCAGCCGCTCCTGCGTCAACGCGGTGCCGAGCAACGCGTTGACGGCGCTGCCGCAGACCGCCACGGCGCAGAAGCTGGGGAGCTGCGGAAAGACGGCGTGCCGGAGCGCCTCCTCCTTGATCCAGAAGTCCGTCATGGCACCTCTCGCGCCCGCTAGAAAAACCGCAGCTCGCGCGGGTCCTCGCCGCGGAGGGACTGCGCCGCCTCGATGCTGAGGAAAAGCCCTCCCGCGACCAGCACGGTCATTCCTTCCCTCCGCGCGACGTCGACGGCGAGCGCCATGGCGTCCTCGATCCTCTCCTCCACGCTGACCGGGACCTCGGGCCGAACCCGGCGCACGATCTCCTCGATCCGCCGGACCGGCGAGCCCTTGTGGTAGGCGCGCGTGCAGACGATCCGCGCGGCGAGCGGAGCCAGGCGGGCGACGATGCTCTCGACCTGCTTGTCGTAGGAGACGCCCGTCACCAGGAGCAGCCGCCGGTCCGTCAGGATCGACCGCACCGCCTCCACCAGCGCGGCAACCGCACCTGGAGTATGACCGACGTCGATAAAGACCTCCGGATCGCGGAGAATCCTTTGCAGGCGGCCGGGCCACTCCACATCCGCCAGCCCACGCCGCAGCGCCGTTTCGAAATCCCCTGCCGCGAGCCCGGGCCGATGCCGCGCCAGCCAATTGCGCACCAGCACGGCGGCCACCGCCGTGTTCGAGACCTGATGCAGGCCCAGCAGGCCGATCTCCACCCCGTCGAGCCGGCCGCCCGCCAGGGCGAAATCGACGATCGTCCGGGCATCGGCATGGCGCACCTTCAGCGGACGCATTTCCTCGCAGGCACGGATCGGGCGAATGCCGCGCAACCGGCAATAGGCCTCCAGCCGGCGGAGAACCTCCTCGTCCGCCTCGCCGAGCACCAGCTCTCCGCCATCCGGGCAGAGATCCGCCTTGTCGTAGGCGACGAGCTCCAGCGTCGACCCGAGGATCTCGGTATGCTCGAGATCCAGAGACGTGAGGCCCACCGAGCTTCCCGGCACGATGCGAACCGGATCGAAGCGGCCGCCGATCCCCGCTTCCGCTACGACGGTCTCGGGCTGGACGCTTTCGAACCAACGGAGGGCGATCGCCGTGAAGGCCTCGAACGCGCCAATGCGATCGCCGGGGTGCTCGCGCTCGTAGGTTTCAAGGCGTTCCAGCAGCCAGTCGATGGCCTCGGCGAGCTCGGGATCGGCGATCCGGCGGCCGTTGACCGCCATCCTCTCGTGGAAGCGGATCAGATGGGGAGAGATATACAAGCCGTGACGAATTCCAAGCGCTCCCAGAACCGATGCGGCCATGGCGCAGACGCTGCCCTTGCCGTTCGATCCGGTGACCTTGAGCGCGTCGAGACCGGCCATCCAGGAGCCCGCGCGAACCTCGCGGCAGAGGGCCTCCATGCGGTGAAGACCGATTCCCTGCCCGAACTTGGGTAGCTCGAGGAGCCGCGCCAGATGCGGGTTGAGCCGGGCCGGGGTAGCTTCGTTCAAGATCGGAGGCCCCGCGCCGAAACGCCGGCGTTCAACCAGCCTCGCGCCTTGCCGACCAGGTACAGCGAACCGGCGATCACCACCAGCCGCCGCTCGCCGCCTGGCCGGCGGCGGAGCTCGGTCAGGATTTCGCCGAGCTTGCAGGAAGCCTCGCCGAGCCTGACCTTGCCTTCCAGCTCGCGGGCGAGCACCACCCGGTCTTCCGCATCGTCGAAGTCGTCCGTCAGCAGCACCTCCGACGCGATCTCGGGAAGGAGGTGGAGGTAGCGGCGGTACGTCTTGCGGCTTGTCGTGCCATAGATCAGAAGGCGTTCGTGTTTCGGGAAAGACTCCTGGACGAAGGCGGCCAGGGCCGCCATCGCCTCTTCGTTATGTGCTCCGTCGAGCAGCCAGGAGGGATCTCCCGGGCGGTACTCGAGGCGCGCGGGCCAGTGGACCCGTGCGAGCCCGTCCCAGCCGGCGGGCCCGATGGCGAACCCCGCGTCCACGATCGCATCGGCGACCGCCAGCACCGTAGCCAGATTGTCGAGTTGGGAATCCCCCAGCAGCGGCAGCTCCACCTCGAGATCCCGGCCGTGCAGGGCGATGACGGCGCGCGTCCCGGAGAGGCTCCGGACCCGGCTCCGCACCCGGTCACGCCGCGCCTGCAGCACCCTGACACCGCGCCCGGCAGCGGTCCGATCAACCGCCGCGCGAGCCTCGCCCGTGAGCGCGGGGCCGAGGATCAGCAGGCTCTCGCCGTCGGCGATCCCCGCCTTCTCCGCGGCGATCTCGGCCAAGGTTCCCCCGAGCTCTGCCTCGTGATCGAAAGCCACCGTCGTAAGGACCGAAAGGAAACCGGGGATCACGCTCGTCGGGTCATGGGCGCCACCCACACCGGCCTCGAAGAGGGCGAAGTCGACCCGAGCCTGTTCAAAGGCCCGCAACGTGATCAGCAGCAGCGCCTCGAAGAACGAAGGGATGTACCGCTCGCCTTTCTCCTGGAGCAAACCCGCGAGGAACGCCTCGAGCTCCGCCAGATGCTGTGAGAAGTCTGCCGCGCTGATCTCCTCGCCATCGATCCGGATCCGTTCCGTGATCCGCTCGAGGTGGGGCGAAGTCGAGAGTCCCACCCGCCAGCCGGCTGCCGTCAGGCAGGCCTCGAGCATCGCCGCCACGGATCCCTTGCCGTTGGTCCCGGTGATCTTGATCGCGGGGACGCCTTTCAGGCGGGGGCCATCCGCGATGTACAAGGTCGAAAAGCGCGGAATGCGCCACTCCCGGTCGGTGAGTCGCGCCGCGGTCAGCCGGGCGAGGTGATTCGCAAGCTCTTGAAAGACCATCGGACGTGCCTTCCCTGGTCTGGCGGATTGCGTATCAGCGGCGGGCGAGCGGCGCCTCGTACGCCGCCGCGGCGATCTCTCCCAGCGCCTGGCCGACGACGCGCTTGATCTCGTTCGGCTGCTTGGAAACCGAGACGTTGTTGACGTAGATGGCGAAGGCCAGGCGGCGGCCGGCGGCGGTCGTCAGGTATCCCGCCAGCCCCTTGCCGGTCACCAGGGTGCGGCGGTTGAGCGGATCGTCGACGCCGTAAGTCCCGGTCTTCGCGAAGACGTGCCCTGCGGCAGGCGAGTCCGGCTGGATGTCGAACAGCGTGCCGTCGCGGCCGAGGATCGGCAGCGCCGCCTGAAAGAATTGGAAATCCGGCCGCTTCGCCATCGCGGCGAGAAAGCTCACCATGAAGGCCGGCGTGAAGTGAGCGTCGCCGCCGGCGCCGTCGGCCTGCTGCGCTCCCGAAAGGTCGAGCCCGAGGGAGGTGAGGAGCTCGCGCTCGAGATCGAATCCGGTCTGATCCTTGTCTTTCCGCAGCAGCGCGGCGAGCAGCGGGGGCGTCATGCTGGCGTGGAGGTTCTGGCTCACCTTGAGCGTGACTTTCACCTCCTCGCGCAGCGGCGGCGAGACGTGCTCGGCGACGGCGCGGTCGTCGGTGTAGCTCTTGGCGCCTTTCGTGAACACCGCGAAATCGGCCGCGCCGCCGCTTCCGGCCTTCACCACGACACCCTTTTCCACCAGCGCCTCGGCGAGGACCGTCTGCGCGAAGCGGCTCGGCTCCGGCACGGGATAGCTGTAAAGGATGGCCTGCATGCCCGCGGGGAAGGAGCCGGCCAACGTGACTCGGCGCGAGCCGTCGGGACGCGCAACGTCCTCCGCGATGCGGATCATCGGCCGCGAGTCCGGCGCTCCCGTCTCGATCCGGTTGACGAAGCGCACGTACGAGGTCACCGGCGAGGCAACCAACGTGGACGCCGCGCCGAGCTCGGCGCCGGGCCCGACGGTCAGGTCCACGAGATTGTCGTTGACCACGACCGGCGAGATGACGACGCCCGTTCCCAGCTCGCGCTCTCCTTCGGGAAAGAGGCTCACGTCCACCAGCACCCGGCCCTCGACGCGGCGAATCCCTTTGGCCGCCACCTGCGCCGCCAGCTCGCGGACGGCGAGCAACGGATCTCCCGGTACGGCGCGGGTGTTCGGATCGCCGTCGTAGGAGTGATCCTGGTTCTCGAACGCCAGCGTGCCGTCGGGACGGACGCGGCCGGAGAGGTTGGGATCGCCGCTCGCGACCAGCACGAGATCGCCTCGGAGCACGCCGCCGCGCCCGATCTCGCCCGTGCGGTAGATCCGCGTCCTGAAGCGGTAATCGGCGCCGAGCAGCGCGAGAGCCGTCCCCGCGGTGAGCAGCTTCGTCGTGGATCCCGGCGTGAAGAGCTTGTCCGCGTTGAGCGCGTAGACCGGCTGGTTCGTTTCGAGATCGAGGAATTCGATGCCCCACAGCGCGTGCCGGAACTCCGGACGGCCGAGGACGCCCTCGATCCGCTCGGCGAGCGTGGCCGGCGCCTGCGCCGCGAGCGGCGCGGCGAGCGACAGCAAGATGAGGAACAGGGCGCGGAGGCGGCGCATGAGGAGGGACTCTAGCACCGGCATCCCCGTCACAGCCGGCGCCGGATGCGTCCCCCCTCTCCGGTTACGGAGAGGGGGATAGGGGCATAGGCGTTAACCTGACGCTGAGAGTTGTCGATCAACATGGGTTACCGCCGCCTCGGGCCCCTCTCTCCCCGAGGGAGAGAGGGGAGAAAGACAAAGAAGAGGCACAATCCTGCTTTCGCTCCATCTCCCTCCTCTCCCTCGGGGAGAGGAGGGCCGGGGAGGTGAGGGGCCCGACGGCGCGGCGATGGCCCGATTGATGAGGACTTGAGGAGCGGGTCCAGGCAGACTGGACCACGTCCCGCTCCGAAACGGCGGTGTTACCATGCCCATGTCAGAGGAGGCGTTTCCATGGCTCTCCATGATCCTTCCCCGAAGACCACCCAGGTCTGGGAGCGAACCGCCGAAGGCCTCCGCCGCAAAGCCTTGCTCTCCGCGGCCGCGGGAGACGTCCTCACGAGCCTGTTGCTGCCCGGTCTCGAGATCCCTTCTGGCGGAGATCTTCGACGCGCTTTGAAGACCTCCGGGATTTCCTTCCCGCCCCCGTTCCTGTACGTCGGCCATTTCCTGCTGGGAATGCTGCTCGACCGCTGGATTCCCCTGCCGGTGCTGCCGCGTGCTCCTTCGCGTCTGCTCGCCGCGCTCCTGCTCCTGCCGGGTTTCGGCCTGCTCTTCTGGAGCCTCTGGCTCTTCCTGCGCGCCCGCACGAGCCCGCTGCCGATGCGGCCCACGACGGCGATCGTCCGCTCCGGCCCCTACCGCTGGACGCGCAATCCGATGTACCTGGCCCTGCTGCTTCTCTACCTCGGCGTCGCTCTCCTCTTCGACGTCGGCTGGGCTCTCGTGCTCACGCCGGCGCTCGTGGCGCTCGTCGGCCGCCTCGTGATCGCCAGGGAAGAACGCTATCTGGAAGCGAGCTTCGGGGACGAGTATCAGCGGTACAAGGCGCAGGTGCGCCGCTGGATCTGAGCGCGGCGAGAGCGGGCTGTCAAATCCCACCAACTGGAGCTGGAGCGCTTACCGAGGACAATCGGTGGGAATGGCCAAGCCTCCGCGGCTAGCGTCGCTCAGCCGGATGGTTTCCACCTGCGAAGGCCTCAGACCCTTTTCTTTCTGGGTTGCTTAGGCGACTTCGATACCTGGGAAGGAGCTTGGACCTGTCGGGCGCGAGTCGAAGCATCCAGAATGGTAATCCCCACCAGCTCCTTGCCGTGAGATCGGAGCAGGATACCCTCCTCGGTCATCCTGGTGTCCGTAGCTTGCTGGGGGCGCCGAAAGCTGATGTACAGGACGTCGGCCTCCCTGTCGTAATCCACCCAAAACCGCTTCATGGGAAACCTCAGGAGAAGCGGCACGGCTTCCGTTATAGTTTGAACTGTATGCGGTTCTAAGATTGGCTCCATATCGCTTTCCTTCGGTCAATTTTACGGCTGAAATAGGCCGTGATGATGAACCCATCGGAGCTTGAGATCTGCCGGTAGATTACGCATAAATAGCGGTGCTGCCCGTAATTACGCACTGCGATGAGAGAGCCGCCATAGCCCGGAATCACGACCTCGGGACTAGCCACAGCGTCCAAGACCTCATCGTAGTAGCCGGCTACCTCGTCATGGTTCTCGACGATGTGGAACCATCGCTCCTCGGTGAGGCGGATAGGTACGCCTTCAATCGACTGAGTGGTATCCACTTAACAGCCCACACCTCCCTGTTCCGGACGACATCGTAACACGTGTGGAATTCCCGGGCCGCCACCGTCGAGTCCAGAGATCCAGCCGGCCGCGACGCACAGCGCAAGGGTGCCGCCTCGCGCGGAGCCGGTCGTCCCCGAAAGGCCGGTTACGCTGCCTGCTGTGGGATGAAGCGCACCTCCAGCCGCTGGTTCAGGGCCTCCGCGATCCTCCGGAGCATGCTCAGCGAGTGTCCCTCGTAGACGGCATCCTCGAGCCGGGCCACGGTAGACTGCTGCGTTCCAATCAGGTCGGCGAGCTGTTTCTGAGTGAGCCCGGCGGCCGTGCGAGCCTCGTAGATCAGCCGGGCCACCTGGGCGTTGAGGTGTTCCTCGGCGATCATCTCGCGGAGCTCAGGGTCATCCCCCGTGAGCCGGTCGAGGATCTTCGTTGCGTCTTTGGTCTTCTTAGGCACGGCCTTCCTCGTAGGTGTGGACATCTGGATTCTTCTCGAACGCGTCTTTACGACGGATCGCCCTGTCGATCCAAGATGGGAATCTCAGCCTCCTTGGTCAGGGCGTGGGTCAGGACCGCGGCGTCCTGTCCGTGAAAGAAAGACGGTATGCGGTAGTTGACGCTCCCTAAGCGGACACGGAGCTTATAGATTACGGCCCAGTGGTAATAGGCTTCCGGCCGTCGCAACCTGTGACCCTCTTCGGTAAGACGCCTGAACCTGCAGAGGGAGTGTCCGCTGCACTGATCGCTGTACCTACACTCCCGCATCATGGGCCTTGGTAGTATGGAATCAAGCTTGGGGCTTCCGGCTCACCTGCCATGCGCCGCTCCAAGAATCCCTGCAACTTTGCAGCGGGACTCACCAAGTCCGAGTCGATCAATAGAAACTGCATTGTCCGAGGTAAAAGACGACTTGTCTCGGTACTTACGACTGGCGGAAGGCGAGGAGATCGTCATCACCCGCCATGGTAAGCCGGCCGGAGTCCTGATCGGGCTCAAGTCGGAGGACGACTGGTTCGAGTATCGGCTGCAAAGCGATCCACGATTCCTGAGGCGCATCGAGGCTGCACGGCAGAGCCTCCGGGCCGGCCGGGGCGTGCCGCTGGAGAAGGTTCCCGAGTAGCCGGCCCATGTCGTCCCTCACGGGACTGGATGTGTTGTTGCCGCGCCCTCCCCGGGCTGACGCCCGGGGCTAAGAGTATGCCGCCCTCCGGGCTCTGGGCCAGGCCAGCGTGCGCCAGAGGACGAACGGCCGAAGCCTCGTCGCTTCGGGGCTGGGTAAGTCGGCGACAAGCCGCGTCTCGCGAGAGATTTCCTCTTCTGCCTCTTATAAGATAATGCCATCGTAGCCGCGGCTCTCCAAGGACCGAATCTCTGGCCGTTTGGGCAGAATTTATCTTGACTGGCTTTAACCCATAGGTTAAAATGAGGCTTCGACGGGTTCGGCGGGCGCAGTGGGACGTAGTGGCGGTCTGCAGCGCCCGGGGCGATTGCCTGCTCCTTGAGTTTCTCGGCGGCCTGGGTGCTCAGCTCGCCGCGGACTGTCGGGCCATGCTGCGGCTGCTCTCGTTCGCATCCGAGCAGGGTCCGCCTCGCAACGTGGAGCTGTCACACAAGATCGCCGGCGAGATCTGGGAATTCATCGCCGGCCAGCTTCGAGTGCTGTGGTTCTATGACGAGGGCCGGGTCATCGTCTGCAGTCATGGCTTCTTGAAGCGCACGAGAAAGACTCCGCCGGGTGAGATCGACCGAGCTGAAGCGGCCTACCTCGAGTATCAGGCCGCGAAGAAGACCAGGACCCTCAGCATCGTGGAGGACTAGCTGATGAAACCGGGAACCTTCTCCGAGCTGTTCCAGCAGGCCGAGCAGCACGAGGATTACTGGGTGTCGGGTGCGATCCTCGAGTTTACCGAGAACCTGGTGAAGGAGATGGAGCGACAGGGCGTTACCCGGACGGAGCTTGCCCGGAGGCTCGGAGCCTCTCCGGCGTATGTGACCAAGATCCTGCGCGGGAAGGTGAACTTCACTCTCGCCACGATGGTGCGGCTGGCTCGCGCTCTCGGCGGTGAGGTGCATGTCCAGCTCGCCGGACCGGTTCAGACCGCCGCGAAGCGTGCCCAGGCGACTTGAGCGGCCGGCTGTTCACCCCCCTTGCCTGGCCAACCGCCGATCCAGGGTCGACTGCCACGACCGGAGCTCCTCCCGGCGGTTTGACAGCTCGCCTTCGAGCACGGCGATCTCCTGGTTGAGCTGGCTGATGCGCTGCCGGGTGCGTTTCAGGCCTCCCTCGAGCTGCACGAGCATGGCCTTGAGGTCGTCCGGCGACTCCGAGCTCTTGCCTTGCTCGATCTGTTCCAGCCGGGTGCCGAGGAACCTCAACTGCAGCTCCGTATTGGTGCGCTCGCTCTCGAGCTGCCGCCGCTCGTCCTGATGGCTCCGCAGCCGGCGCTCGAGCTCGGCCACCTGGCCGTCGCTCAACTGCACGCGCTTCATCAGCAGGTCGACGCCCTGCATGTCTGACTGCCGGCCCAGCAGCGCGGCGATCTCCTTCAGGGTGGCGTTCACCTTGGCCAGCTCCGCCGCCACGCCGCCGGCCGGCGTCGGCGCGTCCTGAGCGGCGACGGCTATCGGCGACAGCGCCAACAGTGCCAACAGAAACGTCGTCAAAGTGCGTTGCATATGTCCTCCCTTTCCCGTGTCCTTTTGGTACGGTCGGCCTGGACCCCTTATACTCCGAGTATGGCCGAGCCTGCCAGGAGCCTGCCGACCCATCGCGAAGACGACGGCGACCTACCGGGATTCCCGGTCCTCCAGCGGTGGGTCGAGCACCCCGACGGACGCCTCGAGTTGCTGGTAAGGCCTCTCACCCCCGAGGACTTTCTCAACCCGCAGCCCGAGGACACGATGACCGAGGGAGAGCCGCACTTCAATCTCAGGATGCAGCTCGCAGACATCTTGAAACGTCACTTCGAGCCGAATGCGCTGATTCTGGGAGATGTCATCCACAAGCTCGGCCCTGGTCTTCCGGCACCCTCCCCGGACGTGTCCGTCATTCTGGGAGCCCGGCCGGGGCAGCGGCAGAGCTTCTCCGTACCGGAGGAGGGCGTCCGGCCCGACCTGATCATCGAGATCATCTCTCCCAGCAGTAAGGCGATCCGCAAGGTGGACGAGGTGGACAAGGTCGATGCCTACAGCCGGGCCGGCATACCCGAGTACCTCCTCATCGACCTGCCAAGGCGCGGGAACGCATACCGGCTCGGGCTCAAGGGCTACCGGCTGAATGAACGAGGTGGGTATTCGCCGATCGAGCCGGATTCCGATGGGCACCTACGATGCCGGGCTACTCGTCTCCGCTTCTTCATCGCGGGTGGCCGCGTCCGCGTCATCGATGACCGAACAGGCCAGCCGCTTCTGTATTCCGATGAGGTACAGGCCCGCGGGCAAGCCGAAGCGGCTGCCCGTAAAACCGCCGAGGCCGCGCAGGAGCGCGAAGCGACCGCTCGCAAGGCCGCCGAGGCCGAGGTGGCCCAACTGCGGGAGGAGCTGGAGCGGCTCAAAGGCAAGACCTCTTCATAGTCTTCCCGATGATGAAGGAAGAGGCCCTCCGCCCCAAAAGGGCCTCTTCCTTTCCGATCGATTCAGTTTTCAAAGAGCACCATCCAACGGCCACGCCGGCTCGAGTTGTCGCAGGGTCCATGGACTTGCCGCGAGGTGCCGGGACGTTGCTGGAAGTTCCGGAGATCTCGGCAGGATGTCCGGGGATCAGCGGCGACTCCGGCTCATGTCCTCAGCGGATGAGCTCGTCTCGGCGGAGATCCGCGCGGACGTTCGCGCAAAGTCTCTGGAGATCGGCGGCGAGTCCGCGGATCCGTGGCGATGCGGGCTCATTTCGCGAGGAGATGAGCTCATCTCGGCGGAGATCCTGAGGCTTCGCGAGAAAGTCCCGAGACATTGCCGCCGGGCGCAAGCGGCTCAAGCTCTTTGACAACTGAAACTTGCGATTTGCGGCACCAGCCGAGTTGGGGCGCTCGGCTGGTACCGTTGGGGAGGAGCAAGGGGCGGGTGGAGTCGGAGAGGTTCTGCGCTCCGAGGCCTCACCCCCTGGCCCCCTCTCCATGACTGGAGAGGGGGACGAAACCCGAACCGCTGATGCTTGTAGGGCGCGCTGTGCGCACCGTCACCGGATCATGGTGCGCACAGCGCACCTCCGCGGCAATAACCCTTCGCAGGCGTTCCCCCTCTCCGGTTACGGAGAGGGGGACAGGGGGTGAGGCTTCGAAGGGCAGGGCGGTCCGACTTCCACTACGCCTCTGGATCTAGGCCCCGCCGCCGCCCGTCGGGTCCCCTTCCTTGGCTCCCTTGCCGAGGGTGCTCGCCAGGTCGCCGAAGACGCGGCCGAGGGCTTCGCGGAGCAGGCGCTCGGCGTCCGCTTCGGAGGCGACGCCCTTTTTCTCCTCGGGCGGCTTGGGGGCGAGGCTCGGCGCCACGGGCGGCGTGCCTCCCACCCGCCGCCAGAGCTGGTAGGCGGCGGGCGTGATCGGGTCCTTCGGCTTGGGGTAGACGAAGTGCATGAGCTCTTCGGGAGCCATCTGCAGGGCTTTGGCGATGGCGATGACGTGCTCCACCTTGAGCTCGATGGTGCCGAGGAAGATGCGGCTCAGGTAGCCGTCGCTGACCTTCAGGCGCCTCTCGACGTCGCGGAGGGAGAGGCCGAGGGCCTGGATGGCGAGCTTGAGACGTCCCAGCACGTAGGCAAGATCGGGCGGGATGTTCCGTTTTCTGCGGGCCATATGCCTAATGTACAGCAGAACGGGCGAAAGCGCCAGATGGGGGCCTACATCAGCGGATCGTACAGCGGGAACCGCTCGCAGAGCTCCCGCACTTTCCGCTTCACGCTTTCGTGCACCGCGGCGTCCTCGGGAGCGCGCAGGACCTCGGCGATGAAGTCACCGACGGCGTCCATCTCCGGCTCCTTCATGCCGCGCGTCGTCAGGGCGGGCGTGCCGATGCGGATTCCCGAGGCGACCAGCGGCGGGTTCGGATCGTAGGGGATGGTGTTCTTGTTGACGGTGATGGCCGAGGCCTCGAGCGACTTCTCGGCCACCTTGCCGGTCAGCCCGGCGTGGGCGACGTCGAGGAGGAACACGTGGTTGTCCGTGCCGCCGGAGACGATGCGCAGGCCGTTGCCGGTGAGGCGGGCCGCGAGGGCCTTGGCGTTGGCCGCGATCTGCCGCTGATAGTCCCGGAACTCCTCGGTGAGGGCTTCCTTCAGGGCCACGGCCTTGGCGGCGATGACGTGCATCAGCGGCCCGCCCTGGATGCCGGGGAAGATGGCGCGGTCGATGTCCTTCGCGAATTCCGCTTTGCACATCACCATGCCGGCCCGGGGGCCGCGCAGCGTCTTGTGGGTGGTGGTGGTCACGAAGTGGCAGTGCGGGATGGGCGAGGGATGGAGATCCGCCGCTACCAGGCCGGCGATGTGGGCGATGTCGGCCATCAGCAGGGCGCCCGCCTTGTCGGCGATGGCGCGGAAGCGCTCGAAGTCGATGATGCGGCTGTAGGCGGAGGCGCCGCAGACGATCAGGCGCGGCCTCTCCTGCAAAGCCAGGCGCTCGACCTCGCCGTAGTCGATCGTCTCCGTCTCGCGGTCCACGCCGTAGGCCACGACGCGGAAGTCGCGGCCGGAGTAGGAGAGGCGGTGCCCGTGGGTGAGATGGCCGCCGCAGGAGAGGTCCATGCCCATCAGCGTGTCGCCCGGCTTGAGAAAACCGAAGTAGACCCCCATGTTGGCCGAGGTGCCGCTGTGGGGCTGGACGTTGACGTGCTCGGCGCCGAAGAGCTGCTTGGCCCGCTCGATGGCCAGCCGCTCGACCACGTCCATGAACTCGCAGCCGCCGTAGTAGCGCCGGCCGGGATAGCCCTCGGCGTACTTGTTGGTCATCACGCTGCCGGCCGCTTCCAGCACGGCGCGGCTGACGAAGTTCTCGGAAGCGATCAGCTCCAGGCCGAAGTTCTGGCGCGCGCGCTCGCCGGCGATGGCCTCGTAGACCTCGGGATCGACGGCCTTCAGCGAACGGTAGTCGGACATCGGGTGGCTCCTGTCAGGGGAGGCGGCGCCGCCGGAATGCGCGGATTCCGGCGGCCGCTTAAGAGAGGTCTGGGCAAGGAACGGTGTCGCGGCTCAGGCGCTCTGGGGCTCTTCCGGACCCGGCTCACCCTCGCCGGCGGATGGCTTCGCCGGAGCTTTTTTCGCCGGAGCTTTTTTCGCGGCGGGCTTTTTCTCCACGACGGCCTTTTTCACCGCGGGTTTCTTTTCCGCCGGAGCTTTCTTGGTGGCGGGCTTCTTCTTTGCGCCTTCCGCGGCAACCGACTCGGCTCCGGCCGCGGCCTCCGGCGAGGCTTCGGCAGCCGGCGGCGCCTTCTTGACGGAGCGCTTGGAGCCTGACGCCCGCTCCGTCCGGAGCTGCGCTTCTTCGCGGCTCCGCCTCTTCAATCGCTTCTGCCGGCGCTGGCGGCGGCGTTTCAACTCTCGATCTTTCTCTCTCATGTCCTCTCCTTGGACGACTGCATTCCCGCCCCTGCTTCGGCACTTTTCGGGCGCCGCCAGCTTGCCGCACGCGCTGCCCGGATGTCAAGAAAAACAGGGAACTTCCGGCCCTCACCTCCCCGACCCTCCTCTCCCGACCCCCTCCCTCCCGCCCTCACCGGGAGAAGAGGGAGAAAGCAAGAAAGATCCAATTCTTAGACCCCCCTCTCTCCCGGTGAGGGCGGGAGGGAGGGGTCGGGAGAGAGGGGGTTGGGGGAGTGAGGGCCTCACAGCGGTATATTGCCGTGCTTTTTCGGCGGCAGGCTCGCGCGCTTGGCTCCGAGCTGGCGCAAGGCGCGCACGATCTCGGGCCTGGTGCGGCGCGGCTCGATGATGGCGTCCACGAAGCCGCGCTCGGCGGCGATGTAGGGGTTCGAGAACTTGGCCCGGTACTCCGCCACCTTCTCCGCCCGCACCCGCGCGGCGTCCGCGCCAGCTTCCTCCAGCTCCCGCCGGTAGAGGATGTTGACCGCTCCCTCGGGTCCCATCACGGCGATCTCCGCCGTCGGATAGGCGAAGTTGACGTCCGTGCGCAGGTGCTTGCTGGCCATGACGCAGTAGGCGCCGCCGTAGGCCTTGCGGGTGATCACCGTGATCTTCGGCACGGTGGCCTCGGCGAAGGCGTAGAGGAGCTTCGCCCCGTGCTTGATGATGCCGCCGTACTCCTGGGCGGTGCCGGGCAGGAAGCCGGGCACGTCCTCGAAGGTGACGAGCGGGATGTTGAACGCATCGCAGAAGCGCACGAAGCGCGCGCCTTTGAGCGAGGCGTCGATGTCCAGCACGCCGGCGAGGTACCCCGGCTGGTTGGCGACGATCCCCACGCTCCTGCCGCCGATGCGGGCGAAGCCCACCACGATGTTGCGGGCGTACAGCGCGTGAACCTCGAGGAACTTGCCGTCGTCGACCACGTTGGTGATGAGCTGCTTGATGTCGTACGGCTTGTTCGGATCCTCGGGCACCAGGGTGTTGAGCGCCTCGGACTCGCGGTTGGGATCGTCGTCGGTGATCCCCGAAGGCGCCGGCGGCGGATCGTCGAGGTTGTTGCTGGGCAGATAGGAGAGCAGCTCGCGGATGCCGGCCAGGCAGGCGGCGTCGTTGGCCACCGTGAAGTGGCAGACGCCGCTCTTCGCCGCGTGGGTGGTGGCTCCGCCCAGCTCCTCCTTCGTCACTTCCTCGTGGGTGACGGTCTTGATGACGTCCGGACCGGTGACGAACATGTAGCTGGTCTCTTCGACCATGAAGATGAAGTCGGTGATGGCCGGCGAGTAGACGGCGCCGCCCGCGCACGGTCCCAGGATGGCGCTGATCTGCGGCACCACCCCCGAGGCCAGGGTGTTGCGCAGGAAGATGTCGGCGTAGCCGCCGAGCGAGGCGACTCCCTCCTGGATGCGGGCGCCGCCGGAATCGTTGAGGCCGATGACGGGCGCGCCGTTTTCGACCGCCAGGTCCATCACCTTGCAGATCTTCGCGGCGTTGGTCTCCGAGAGCGAGCCGCCGAAGACGGTGAAGTCCTGGGCGAAGACGTAGACGAGCCGGCCGCTCACCGTGCCGTAGCCGCAGACGACGCCGTCGCCGGGGATGGCGATCTGGTCCATGCCGAAGTCGCGGCAGCGATGGTTGACGAGCGCGTCGACCTCCACGAAAGAGCCGGCGTCGAGCAGCAGCTCGATGCGCTCGCGGGCCGTCAGCTTGCCCGCCGCGTGCTGCTTGGCGATGCGCTCGCTGCCGCCGCCGAGCTCCGCCGCCGCGAGGCGGCGCCGCAGCTCCTCGATGCTCTCTGCTCGGGCCCCGGCCATGGCGGGCGGGAGTTTATCGCAAGAGGAGGGAGGCGAGCGGCAGAGGAACCAGGGACGAAAAGGACACCAAGGACGAAAAGGACGCGCTGGGAACGACATGTTCCTAGTCCTTGAAGTCCTTGCTGTCCTTTTCGTCCTTGGAGGGGTCAGAGGAGTACGAACCGATACAATCCGCCTCCCATGCCGTTCGCGAAGCTCGACACCGCCGCCGTCGCCCGCACCCTCTCCCAGATCGCCGAGCAGCCCGACGACATCGTGGATGCCTTCTTCGAGCGGCGCGAGGAGGTGGAGCTGGCGCCGGAAGGCGAGGCGGGCGGCCTGCGGGTGTGGCGCGAGGAGGGCTTCGCCGTTCGCCTCGCCCGCGAGGGCCGCACCTGGCTCGCGGCGCGCGACGCCATCGAGGCGAGACCCTTCGCCGAGGCGCTGCGCCAGGCCGCGCGGGCGATCCCCTCGGCGACGTACCCCGAGCCGATGCTGGAGATGGATGCGCCCGGACCGGTCGTGGCGCCCGAGGTGCTCGAATTCCCGGCCGCGGTGGCGCGGGAGGTGCGGGCGCACCACGTGGGATTTCCCCTGCGCGTCGCCGTGCGCCGGCACCGGCGGTGGGTGCAGGTGGTGGGCCCGCGCCTGGTGCCCGGGGCCGAGAGCGAGACCTTCTACAGTTGCTCGGCCGAGTCCTCCTGGGGGCGCCACGGCGCGCTGCTGACGCGGCTGGACGCCGGCGCCGCCGAGGAGATCGCCGCCGCCGTGGTGGCCTTGTTCCGCGCCCGGCAGGCGCCTCCTCCCGCGCCGTTCCGGGGCGTCACCGTGCTGGGGCCGCAGGCCGTCGCCGTGCTGCTCCACGAGGCGGTGGCGCACGCCCTGGAGGCCGACACCCTGGCGCAGGGAGGGAACCCGGAGGCGGCCGTGGGAGTCGCCATGGCGGCGAGCTGCCTGGACGTTCTGGACGATCCGGCGGCGGCTCCCGAAGGCGTGCGCCGCACCACCGACGACGAGGGCTCTGCCGTCGTGCGCCGCTGGCTGCTGCGCGGCGGCGTCGTCGAGCAGCCGCTCGCGGATGCTCTCTGGGCCCGCACCTCGCCGGTGCTCCTGCCAGGGGCGGGGCGGCGCGGCACCCGCCACCTGCCTCCGGGTCCGCGGTCCAGCCATCTCGAGATCCTGCCGGGAGAGGCGCAAGAGGCCGATCTGCTCGCCGGTTCCGAGGAGGGGCTCTTCCTTCCCGAGGCCAGCCGCGGCACCCTCGATTCCCTCTCGGGCGAGTTCGTCCTCCACCTGCCCATGGCCCGCCGCTTCCGCCGTGGCGCCCTCGCCGCCAACGTCGGTCCCTGCGTCCTGCGCGGCCGCGTGGCGGACCTGTTGACCCGGGTGGTGGCGGTGGGAAGCGACGCCAGGCCGGCGGGTGCGGGCTGGTGCGCCAAGGGCGGACAGAAGCTGCCGGTGTGGGCCACCGCTCCATCCTTGCGGCTGGAGGGGGTGGAGATCGCGCCGTGAGCCAGACCCCGCTGCTCGAAGAAGTCCTGCGTTCGCTCCTGCGGCGCCATCTGACGGACGCCGAGGTCTACGTCAAGCGCGGCCGCTCGCGGCGCCTGGAGCGGACGCCGGTCACCGAGGCCTCCTCCAACAGCCAGGAGCGGGCCTGGGCGGTACGCGCCGGCAACCGCCGCGCCTCCTTTTTCGCCGCCGCGACCGGAGATCCGGCGCCCGGAGGACCGTGGCCCGAGCCGCTCCCCGGCCATTCCCTGGAGCTGCCCGAGCCGGCGCCGGCGCCGGCGTGGACGACGCCCTCCGACTTCGACACTCCCTTGATCGGCGAGCGCGAGGGGCTGAAGCTCCTGGAGAGCCTCGGCCGGCATCTGGAGGCCGAGCTGCCGGGAGCGCGCATCCTGCGCGCCGTGCTGGAGGACGGATCGAGCGAGGCGGAGCTGGCCAACAGCCGCGGCCTCTCGGCGCGGGCACGCAGCCGCATCTCGACGGTGTACATCGAGGCCGCCGGCCGCGGCAATCCGGCGCCCACGGCGGCCCTCTACATGGCGGCCCGCGAGCCCCGGCGCTTTCATCCCACGGCGCTGGCCCGCCGCCTGGCGGACCGCCTGGCCGTTTCAGCCTCGGGCGCGCCGCCGGAGCGGGACACCGGAGAGTTCCTCCTGGCGCCCGTCGTCGCGGCTCACCTCCTGGCCGGCCTCCTGCCGCTCTTCGTCGGGCCGGGTCCCGGCTCGCGCCTCCTGGGAGCGCGCGGCCGCTTCGGCAGCGAGCACGTGACCTTGATCGACAACGGCCGCTTTCCCGGCGGCGCCTTCGAGTCGCCGGTCGACGGCGAGGGCGTGCCCACCCGCGAGGTGGTGCTCGTCGAGGAGGGACTGTTCCGCCAGCCGCTGCTCGCCTGGTGGCAGGAGGGCGCGGCCGACGGCGAGCCCTCCGGCTGCACCCGCCGCGCCGGCTGGCGCGATCTGCCGGCTCCGGGACCCACCCATTTCTATCTCAAGCCCGAGCCCCGGACGGCCGTCGCCAGCCTGCTGGGGTCCGTCACCCAGGGCTATTATCTGATCGACGTCACCGGCCCCGGCCGCTTCGACCTCGCCGCCGACCGTTTCGCCCTGCCCGTCTGCGGTTTCGCCGTCCAGTCCGGCCGCGCCAGCGCGCCGGTGGCCGGAGCCTGGCTCTGCGGCGCCATCGGCGCCTTCCTCAAAGGCATCGCCGGCGTGGGAAGGGACCTGACGTTTCACCCCCTGGACGGAATGATCGGGGCGCCGACGGTGCTGGTGGCGGGGTTGGAGTTGAGCAAGGGACCACAATAGCCGGTTGCGTTAACCTACGCCCTGTGTAAGGGTAGGTCTCCAGGAATGGACGCGACGAAGACTCCCGACCATCTATCTTCCGTCGGCGGTGGGGCCTCCCAGAGGGACCATGAAACGACTGTTGATCACGCTCATTCTGGTGTTCTGGTACTCCACGAGCGAGGCGACGAATTATGGGGGTGAATACATTTTGTTCCCCCATCTCAACTTCAGCTACTTTTCGAACTACTGCCGGCGCAGCGACATGTCGATGCTGTACTACACGGGTTTGTTCGAGGCTGTCGATGCCCACATCGACCGCAGGATCCAGGAGGGAGCGCTGCCGGCCAAGAAGTTCGAAATCAGGTTCAGCGATCCGTATGCCGACATGCCGGCGGCGGTGGTGGACGTGTCCCAGAACCGGCGGAGCTATCACGTAACTTCCCGCGACTTTGGAGACCTCAACCTTCCTTACTTCGTACGCGTCGTCGATTACTTCGCATCGAAGAATTGGAAGCCGTTTGCCTGCTGCGGCAGGTACGTCGAGGTGTCTACCGAGGACGTACGAAAGAGGTTCGGCCGCATCCTGGACCGCGAAGCTGGCGCTCCCGACATGAGCTTCTTCGACGGACGCAGCTCTGTGGTCTTCGAAAGCGGCGATCTGCAAGTGGTCTATGAGAGCGACCGACTCTTTTTCGTGCTGGCCGGAAAGAAGCTCGACCTCGAGCCCGGAGATCCCATACCAGTCAAGGTGGGACCCCGCTATCTCTTCGGCAGCAAGGACTTCTTGCACGTCTACGAGAACGGCGCGGAGGTGCAACGACGGTCCAAGTCGGCTTCGAAGGAATGGAGCTGCACCGAACCGACTTTCATGGCGAAAGGTTACAGAAAATGGATCAACATCGGGTGCGATGGCGGCGTATATCTGAGCTACTCTTATGACAAGAACCAGTTCTACGAGATTGCGCGTGCGCAGGAAAATTTCGATCGGCCTCGCTGTAGTGACATGAGGGGCAAGGGAGAGGTGCATCCACCTCCGTTGCGGGTTGTGAAGAATTCCGGGTAGGAGGAGCACAAGGACGAAAAGGACAGCAAGGACTTCAAGGACGAAAAGCAAGTCATTTACCTCACGTCCTTGGTGTCCTTGGTGTCCTTGCTGTCCTTTTCGTCCTGTTTACAAGGGGTATACTTCCGCCATGCTGAGGTCACCATGAAGAAGATCTCCGAGCTGGCCGGGCGACAATTGACATGGGTGCAGCCGAGCGCCCTCAAGATGCACTACGAGCTGCGCGCCGGGGACGATCTCATCGGGACTCTGCGCTTCAGGAGCTCCTTCGGCTCATTCGCCACGGGGGAGAGCGGGGATGGCTGTTGGACGTTCAAGCGCGTCGGTTTCTGGCAGACCCGGGCGACCGTACGCGCTTGCGGCATAGACGCGGACATCGCCGTCTTCAAGAACAACACCTGGAGCGGCGGCGGCACCTTGGAGCTCCATGATGGGCGCCAGCTCCTCGCGACCTCCAACTTCTGGCAGACCCAAATCGAGTTTCAGAATACCGCGGGCGAGGCCTTGGTTCGATTCAAGCGCGGCGGCATCATCCATCTGTCCGCGGCGGTCGAAATTCAGCATGCAGTCTCCGGCATGCCCGAGCTGCCGTGGATGGTGATGCTGGGCTGCTATCTGATCGTGATGATGGAGCGGGACGGCGCAGCCGCGGCGGCATGAGCGCAGAATTCCTGTCCAGGCTCTACTCCCGCCGCACCGTCCCCTCGATCAATCCGTAAGGTTCCATCGTCGCCACGAAGATCTCGTTGCGGTTCTCCAGGCCGAAGGGGGTGAGGTCTACCGGCAGGTGGTGCTTGTTGGGCATCGCGAGGTGGATCTCTTCGACATCCAGCGTCTCGACCACCGCCTCGCCCATGGCGTAGAGGGTGTGCTGGACGGAGAGGCTGTCGTGGTTCGCGAAGGTCTCGAGGAGCAGACGCCGTACTTCGCGCCAGAGGGTGCCGAACGCCACCTGGGGCCGCGAATAGCGCCAGGTGGCGCGGAGCGCCGTGGCGAGAATGCGGTCCGAGGTCTCTTTCAGGGTGGTGTAACGGTCGCGCGGAAAGCCTTCGAAGCCGGATCTGGCGGTCTTGAGCACCACCAGGTCTTCGATGCCGGCCAGCAGCTTCGCTCCCTCGCGGCGGCGCGTCACCATCGCGATACGCCGTTCGCTGCCGCCCTTGCGGAAGGCGTGGGGATGCGCGGCGGCGCCCAGCTCGATCGGCTCCCACAGGTGCTCGGTGAGGTCGATGCGGACGCTCGACGCCCGCGGATTATTCGTCGCGAAATGATCGCTCAGCGCGAGCCCGAAGTCCTCGATGTCGTCGAAGGGATGCTCGGCGGCGAGGGCGTAGACGGTGTTCTTCATCGTATCGGTGGGGAGGACGCCGCGGTTGTCGCCGCCGGCGTAGGCCGCGGCGAAATCCCCTTCGAAGCGGATGCCCACCGTGACGTCCTGCAGCTCGTGGCGGTCCGGACGGCGGCGGACGGTCACCAGGCGGACCGCCTGCTTGCCATAACCGTTTTCGGCCAGCGTGACGGGCATCGTCAGATCCCCCTCCTCAGCTCCCCCGGTAGGTCGAGTATCCGTACGGGCTCAGCAGCAGCGGCACGTGATAGTGCTGGTCGGCGTCGCGCACGTGGAAGACGATCGAGGCCTCGGGATAGAAGCCTTCGATTCCCTGCGTGCGGAAATAGGTTTCGATTGCGAAGGTGATGCGGTAGGTCCCCGTGATCAGCGCGGAGTCCGCGGCCAGGAGCTGCCGCGCCCGGCCGTCCGCGTCGGTCCTGGCGCGGCCGAGCTCCTGCCAGCCGCTTTCCTGGCGGATTTCCAGCAGGACGGGCACACCGCTCGCCGGCCGGCCGCGCGCGACGTCGAGGACGTGGGTGGTGATCCCGCTCATGATCGAAAGAGTTTCTCCAGCCGCAGGTTCATGATCCTTCGCTGTTCCCAGGCGGCGACGCGCAGCTCGGTCTCGGGGTCGTTGGCGAGGCGCTCGCGCAGGTTGGCGAGCATCTCGGCGGCGCTCTTGCCGGTGGCGCAGATGATGAAGATGTGGCCGAATCTCTGCTGGTAAAGAAGGTTGCCCTCGGAAAGTCGCTCCAGGATCTCCGGCGGCACGCCGCGAGCGCCCGTCTGCTCCTGCTCGGACCACTGGCGGGCCCGCTCTCCTCCCGGCTTTTCCGCCGGCCTCTCGCCGATGCGCGGATGCGCGGCGAAGGCCTCGAGCCAGTCTTCGCGTTCGAGGTCCCACCAGATCCGGTCGGACGCTTCGAGCAGGTCGCCCATGTCCCGGAAGGGACGGCTTTCGACCAGCCGGCGCACCCAGGCGCGGGAGCCGCAGCAGGGGCCGAGCATGGCCTCGGCCTCGGCGGCCGGGATGGCGTTGAGCCGTTCGAGGGCGGAGACCTTGCCGAAGAGCCGCAGCCGCGCCACGCCGCCGTCGGGATGGATGTTGAGCCGCGCGTGGGTGAACGGGCCCGCCGCCGCCAGATCGTCGAAGAGGTGCCGCGTGTGGGGCCGCAGCGCGGTGCGCGGCAGGATCTCCCGCCAGCCGCGGAAGCCCTCCGAGGCGAGCAGCTCGGCCGTGGCCGCGGGCGCGTCGCAAGCCTCGAGCGAGCAGCTTCCGGGCGCGTTGCCCTTGAAATGGGAGGTGTCGACCTCGACACGGTGGAGGTCGGCGCGCATCCCCAGCTTCACGATCGCCCAGTCGTGGCCGGGCCCACGCCGGCGCTTGGTCTCCCAGCCGTCGTGCATGCCGAGCGAGGGGCCGGGGAGGATCAGGTTGTGGCGGTTGCCGAAGAACATGTCGGAGCAGGAGAGGACGACGCCGTCGTTTTCGACGCCGGCGAGATCGATCTCGCTGCCCAGCCGCAGCAGCCGCGTCCAGTCCGGCGCGACGTCGCCGTAGATCCGCAGCCGCGCCACGCCGCCGTCCGGGTAGATATTGAAGCGGAGATGGGTGACGCGGCCGGCGTCCTTTTCGACGGCGAAGCGGTTCTTCGAATGTCCATCGAGCGGCGAGTGGGGGAGGATTTCGGTCCACGCGGCGGCCATGCAGCTCACCGGGCGCCGGATGGCCATCGACCGCGCAGGCTTCCAGCGAGCACGACTCGGGATAATTGCCGCGAAAATAGCTCGTATCGACCACGATGCCGCGCGGCACGCCCGGCAGACCGAGGCGCACGAGACACCAGTCGTGGCCGGGTTCGCGCCGCCGCCGGGTCTCCCAGCCGTCCATCCACTTGCCGACGTCGGTGTACTTGCCCTCGATCCACACCGCCTCGCCGGCCTTCAGGAGGTTCTCCTTCGGCGCGAAGAACTCGTCGTTCGCGGCGAGCACGGCGCCGCCCAGCCGTTCGGCGGCGAGGTCGATGAGGTCGGTGAAATCGGCCATGGCTGGTTCGATGTCCTCTCCGCCTCGCCCGGCGCTTCCGCACCGGGCTATCGAGACGTCGCCCAGAGGGCGATTCGCTTCAGAGAAGCGACGTTTCAATAGCCCGGTGCGGAAGCGCCGGGCGAGGGGAGCGGCCTATCTACGGAGGAGCCTACCACCAGGCGATCCAACGATCGCCCCATCCTCATAAATCGTTTCGCCTCGGAGCAGGGTCTGCCGCACCAAACCGAACAGCGTTCGGCCCGCATACGGGGTGACCTTGTGGCGATGGTGGAGCCGTTCGGCATCGACCTCGAAGCTCGCCTCGGGGTCCCAGACCACGAGGTCGGCGTCGTATCCGGGTGCGATCCTGCTCTTGCGATCGTCCAGGCCGGCGAGGCGGGCGGGAGCGGCGCAGAGCCATTCCGCCAGGTTCTCGGGGGTGAAGCCGCGCTGCCGCGCTTCGGTCCAGACGGCGGGGAGCGCGAGCTGGAGCGAGGCGATGCCGCCCCAGGCGCCGCGGAAGTCGCCGGACTCGATCTTCTTCATCGCCGGCGGGCAGGGCGAGTGGTCGGTGGCGATGAGGTCGAGCACGCCTTCGCGCAAGGCCTCCCAGAGGCGCTCGCGGTTCTCGCGCGAGCGGATGGGCGGCGCGCACTTGAAGGCCACGGCGCCGTCGGGGATCTCCTCGGCCGCGAAGGTCAGGTAGTGCGGGCAGGTCTCGGCGGTGACGGGCAGCCCCTCCTCGCGGGCGCGCCGCAGGACCGGCAGAACCTCCGCCGAGGAGACGTGGACGATATGAATGCGGCAGCCGGTCTCGCGGCACAGCCGGACCAGGAGCTCGACCGCCTCGACCTCCGCCGCGTCGGGCCGGGACCGCAGATAGCGGCGGTATTCGCGTAGCGCGTCCGGACCAGCGTTGTCCCACACTCCTGCCGCGGCCTCGATGGGACCTGGCACCTCGGCGTGCGCAAGCAGGACCGCTTCATGGCGGCCGAGCACCGGCATCGCCGCGCGCAGGTCGGCCTCGCCGACGTGCTCGAACTCGTCGACTCCGGAAGGCACCAGGAAGGCCTTGAAGCCGAGGACGCCATTCTCCAGGAGCTCTCGCAGCTCGCCCGTATTGCCAGGAACTACGCCGCCCCAGAACCCCACGTCCACCCGACACTGCCCGTCCGCCGCCGCCAGCTTCGCTCGCAGGGCCTCGCGCGTCGTCGTGGCAGGAACGCTGTTGAGCGGCATGTCCACGAGAGTGGTGACGCCGCCCGCAGCCGCGGCCTTGGTGGTGGTCGCGAATCCCTCCCACTCCGTCCGTCCCGGCTCGTTGACGTGAACGTGGGTGTCCACGATCCCCGGCATGAGCACCGCGTCGCCGCAGTCGATGAGCGGCCAGCGCGTGTCCACCTCGCCGGCGGGACCGAGGCGCTCGATTTTGCCTTGCCGGACGTACACCGCGGCCGGGTGGAGGCCGTCGGGGGTGACGACGCGTTGGCTGCGGAGGACGAGGTCGGCAGGGAGCACCTCGCGCTCTTTAACTCTTCTGCTCTCTCAGATCAAGCTGTCTGGCGCCGATTCCGCAGAAGCCTTTCGTAGGGGCGGCCCTATGTGGCCGCCCTGTCCCGAAGGGACGCCCTCCAGGGCGGCCACATAGGGCCGCCCCTACGAAGACGTTGTAGGATTTGGACCAAGCCATGATCCTGAAGGAAGACTCCGCGTCTACCGCCGCGCTCGATCCCCCCCTGCTCCTCCAGGGCGGCACGATTCTCACCCTGGACGCCGGCGCGACGGTGTTGCGGGGCGCCGACCTGCTGATCCGGGAGGGCCGCATCGCCTCTCTCGGCGCGCCGGAGCCGCCGGCGGGCACGCGGGTGCTCGACGTCTCCGGCTGCCTGGTGCTGCCGGGGCTGATTCAGGGACATCTGCATCTGGGACAGACGTTCTTCCGCGGGCTTGCCGAGGAGCGGCGGCTGCTCGCGTGGCTGCGCGAGCGCATCTGGCCGCTGGAGGCCGGCCACGACGACGAGAGCGCCTACTGGTGCGGCCTGCTGGGCGCCGCCGAGTGCCTGCTCGAGCGGCACCACCACGATCCAGGACATCGGCATCGGGCCGGGTGCACGGGGATTGCTGCAGGCCGTCGTCGATTCGGGGCTGCGCGCCTTCGCGGGCCAGTGCCTGATGGACAGCGGCGTCGGCCTGCCTGCCGCGCTGCGCCAGGACACCGACTTCGTGCTCGCGGAGACCGAGGCGTTGGGGGACCATTTCGCGGGCGCGGCAAACGGCCGGCTGCGCTACGTGCTCAACCCGCGGTTCATCCTCTCCTGCTCCGATCCGCTGTGGGAAGGAATCCGCGAGCTGTCGAGCCGCCGCGGCTGGCCCGTCCACACCCATGGTCTGGAGCAGAAGGACGAGACGCTCGCCGTGCGCGAGCTGAAGGGCGGGCGGGACGAGGTCCAGTACTTCGCGGACGTCGGCCTGCTCGCGGCCGATCTCCGCCTCGCCCACGGCGTCTGGATCACCGGCGAGCACCTCGACCGGGTGCGCAACGGCCGCTTCAGCGTCGTGCACTGCCCCAGCTCGAACCTCAAGCTCGGCTCCGGCGTGGCCGATCTCGTCGCCATCCGCCGCGCCGGGGTGCCCGTCGGCATCGGCGCGGACGGCGCCGCCTGCAGCAATCATCTCGACAACTTCGAGGAGGTCCGGCTGGCGGCGCTGCTGCAGAAGCTCAAGCATGGTCCGGATGCCTTCTCGGGCCTCGACGCCCTGCGCCTCGCCACCAGCGAGGGCGCCCGCGCCCTGGGTCTCCAGGACGAAATCGGGACCATCGAGCCCGGCAAGCTCGCCGATCTCGTCGTGCTCTCGACCGCCCGGCCGGAGCTGTGGGCCGCGCCGCAGGTGGACCCGCACGACCTCGTCGCCTTCGGCGCTTCGCGTGCCGCCGTCCGCCACGTCCTGGTGGAAGGCCGGCCGATCGTCGAGGACGGCCGCCTCACGCATCTCGACCTGGCGGAGATCTATCGCCAATCCACGCGCTGTCTCGGCGAGCTGATCCGGCGGTCGGAGGTGGAGCTGTGAGGATACCCTCTAGAAGAACACCCGCTGGATCGACCAGTACAGCCCCACCGCGGCGATGAGGCAGGAGGCGGGGACGACCACCCGCCGGCGGTACCATTCGCGGTGGCGGAACGGCAGGCCCACGAGCAGGAAGCCGAGGCCGATCACGGCGAGCTGGCCGCCCTCGACGCCCAGGTTGAAGCTGACCAGCGCGGTGAGGAACTCCGAGCGCGGAAGGCCGAGCTGCGACAGGACGCCGGCAAATCCCAGGCCGTGGAGGAGGCCGAAGGCGAAGACCAGGACGAGCCGCGACGGGCGCAGCTCGGGCGAGAGGATGTTCTCCACCGCCACGAAGACGATCGACAGGGCGATCAGCGGCTCGACGATCGACGGCGGCAGCGAGACGACGCCGTAGATGGAGAGACCGAGAGTGAGGGTGTGCGCCACCGTGAAGGCCGTCACCTGCTGCAGGATCGGCTTGAGGCGGCGGGAGAGCAGAAAGATCCCCAGGACGAAGAGGACGTGGTCCAGCCCCGCCGGGAGGATGTGGGTGAAGCCGAGCTTCAGGTAGAGCCAGACCACCTCCGCCCGCGTGGGCGGCACGACCGCTTTCGCCAGCGAGAACGGCGGGCTGGTGGCGCCTCCCACCAGCCATTGCCATAGCGAATCCTCGACCCCCTCGATCTGCAGCACCAGCGGATAGGCGCCGAGCTCCAGCGTGTTTCGCCAGTTGAAGATGCGCGAGCCGCCGGGGATCGAACCCTGGAGCCGCAGGATGACCCTGCCGGGAGGTGCCTCAGGGTCCGGGGGCGCGATGGCGACCTTGGGCTCGACGGGCCGGCGGTCGAAGAACACCGTGGCGCCATCCACGAAGCTGCGGATGAACGTCCCGAACTGGCGGTCCACCTCGGGGGTGAGTCCCTCGACGGCGCCGTAGCGGGTCTCGCCCGCCGGCCCCGCGTCCCCGGGCGTCATGTGCTCGGGATCGATCGGCACGTCGATGCGGTAGGTGCCGTCCTTGAGGAAGTGGGCGTGCACCTGGATCTTGCCGAGCTCGTGGGCGCGGGCGGCCGAGGCGGTCAGCGCCAGGAGGACGAGAAGGGGGCGAAGGGGCTTCATCGGCGCGGCAGTTCTACCTGGGAGGAATACGCCTCTGTGGATTGATGTGGATGAGCCGGCGGCGGCATCGTTCCTCCGGAGACGTTCCGCCGTCCCAGTAGCCTCCAGAGGATCTAGTGGACGGGCTGGGAACGTCTTTACCGTCGATCGGCACGTCGATGCGGTAGGTGCCGTCCTCGAGGAAAGAGGCGTGGACCTGGATTTTGCCGAGCTCGGCTCTGCCATCATACATACGAAGTCGGGCGGGAGATGGATGAGCGCCTGAATCCCATGGCCAACCCCCGCCGGATGGGCAGGGTAGGTTAGGATCTCCAGAGATGCGAAATGCGGGGCTGTCAGCACGCGCCATTCGAGGCGAGAATCAAGGGTATGTGGCCTATCACGCACCGCGCTATGCCTACCTGCTGGAGGTCCTGGCCAAATACGGCCTTGGAGCAGACTCGACGCTCTTGGACATCGGCCCGTCGCGGTTGACCACGCTTATCCAGGAGCGGTTCGGCATTGCGGTCGACTCGTTGGGATTCGGCGAGGATCGGGTGACGCGCGAAGGCAGACACTTCGGGTTCGACCTAAACTTGGCTCAGCGAAAAGAGAGTTGGCGACGCGATCTCCCGAGATATGACTTCGTGGTGATGGCCGAGGTGCTCGAGCACCTTTACACGGCCCCCCAGTTAGTGCTAAGCTTCGTTCGTACGTTGTTGGCTGACGATGGGCGTCTTGTTCTGCAAACCCCCAACGCTGCCTCGTTACCAAAAAGGCTGAAGCTACTCCTCGGACGTAACCCATTCGAGATGATTCGGATTGACCCGCAGAATCCCGGCCATTTCCGGGAGTACACCCAAACAGAGCTCCTCGATTTAGCAGCAGGGTTGGGGTTTCGAGTCGAGGATTATACGGCTTCTTTCTACTTCGACGCTAGCACTAGTGTCCGGTTAGAAGTCGAATAGAATCAGTTGGTTAGAGACGGTGGATACTTCTCGTTGGGAGCGATCGGGCTGCAAGGCGCATGAAACCTCGGTTTTCTCGAAGATCGAGACCGACAAGATCTGTAGACATGTGTAGAGCGAGGCATTGAGGTGAAGCTCTTTCTTGACGATGGCAATCAACACGTAAGTGGCCACGGCGCACCAGATTTGCGTCTTCACCGCGTTCTCGCTGGTGCCCAGGAATCGCTTGATGCGCAGGTGCTGCTTGATCCACTTGAAGAAGAGCTCGACCTGCCAGCGGCTTTTGTACAGGGCCGCGATCGTCAAGGCGGGCAAGAGCGTGTTGTTGGTCAGGAAGACGAGCGTTTTGCCCGACTCGGGGTCCTTGAAACGGACACGCCGCAGATGCTCCGGGTAGGCCTTGGCCGAGTAGAAGCCGCTGAGCATCACGCGCTGGTCGCAGATCACGCCGGTAGAGCGCTGCGTCACCGACGAATACACGCGCCGGGCATCCATGCCTTGCTTGGCACGAGTGACGAAGAAGGCACCGGCCTGATGCATCGCATACAGCCGCGTAAAGTCCACGTAGCCACGGTCCATCACGTAGAAGGCACCGGCCTCAATCGGCAGGATGTCGAGCACGTTAACATCGTGCAGCTTGCCATCGCTGATGTGGAGAAACGTCGGGATCGAGCCCCGGAGGTCCAGAAGCGTGTGCAGCTTGACGGCCGCCGTGGTCGATCGAAATGGCGCCCAGTCGAACAGGCTCAGGCACAGATCGATCGTGGTGGAATCCAGCGCATAGACGCTGGCGTCGAGCTCGAGCACCGAAGGATCTTGCGCATAGAGCGCTTTGGCGCGCGCGATCAGTCGCTGGGCCAGCGCATGATAGATGCGCCAGTCGCGCCGCTCGAGAGCGTCGGCCAGCGTCGAGCGCGCAGGCGGCGACTTCATCCCCATGTGGAACAGCTTGGCTTGGTTGGCGGCCAGACAAGCCTCGACATCGCGCAGCGACTCGCGCCAGGTCAGTTGCGCAAAGGCCATGATGCGGAACAGGTCGGCACAGGTCAGAGTGCGCACGCCCGCATCGCCCTTGTGCCGTTCGACGATGCGTCCGAAGGTCTTCCATGGCACGAACTCCATCACCTGTGCGAACAGCGTCTTGCCCACATTCATGCGTCACCTCGGGTCGATCCAACCCGAAAGCATCGCAAATTGGCCCTTCGAAGTTCAAATCGTGGACACCCCTGAGTTGCTTGAAACCATAGCCAATGCTGACTTTACGGCCGGCAGACAGCGAATAGACCGGACACTAGTGCGACGCTAGATTCGTGCATCGTGAATCCGGGGAGGCCGCGGGCCGGCAAGTGGTCCTGGGGTCTCTGAAGAACGCCATCTACCGTCTCCTGCCGAGTTCCCTTCGCGAAGGAATCACCATGGTCTGGAGAGACTCGGAGGTTTCTGTCTAGTCCAGCCGCAGGTCTCCCGACCAGTTTCAACCAAGGAGTACTGTTGTGAGAAGTACAAGTCTATTTGTCTCTGCCTTCCTCCTCATCCTCGCAATCGCCGCCGCACCTTCTGGGGCCGCCGTCAAGGGTCAGTACATTGCCAAGATGTACACCGAAGGCCTGGGACGCCTGCCGGAGCAAACGGCGTGGATCAACAACATCAATACCTTCGCGTCCCAGGGGTGCAATGCGACAACGTTGCGGAACCTGGGAATTGGGGTCTACACCTCAGCCGAGTTCAACAATCTGGGGTATGACAACGCCGCCAAGCTCTTGGCATTGTATCGCGGAGCGTTGAATCGCGAGCCGGCCAGCACCGAATACAATAACAACCTGACCCTCCTCAACACCGGCACCAGCTGGACGACCATGGTGAATAACTTTTTCATGGGATCAGAGTTTGCCAACAAGGTGAGCTCGATGTGCAATTCGGCGAACTACGGATTCGGAGGCGTTCCCTTCTATCCTATCGCCATACCGACCAGCGGGAGCGGCTTCATAGGCAACGAGGATCAACTGCAAGCCCTCATCAACAGCACTCCTTCCGGCGGGACGGTCTGGCTCGCCCAAAAGGCCGTGATCTATCTCTACCAGCCGCTGATCCTGAAAACGGGCGTAACACTGGCGACCACCGGCAGCCCAAACGTCAGCCGCTATGCCAGCATGGCCCGGCTCGTCAGAAATTTTAACTTCAACGATGCGATGGTCCGCCTGCTGCCGGGCAGCAAGCTCAAGAGCGTATGGGTTGACGGCCAGAAGAAACACTCTGGGCTTCAGCTTCGAAGACGTCAACGCTCAGCTCTGGGGCGGCAACGGAACAGAAGTGAGCAACTGCCGCTTGGGGAACACCTCCGGAGGCACCGTCATGAAAGCATTGGGCTCAGCAGAGGGGCATCCCTGCGGGAGCAATACCCTTGCGAACAATCTGGTTGACGCCTACACCAGCAGTCACTATAACGCCCTTTGGGCGGACGGCTTGACGATCGCTTGCGAGAACACGCTGGTGGAAAATAACGAAATCGTCGACGCCTCTGATGTGCCGATCGTCTTTTTGGCTCCACACCGGCGACCCAGAGATCCATCGCGCGGTACAACCGGGTCTTGAACGTCGGGAACTCGGCCTACGGAGGCTTGGCTTTCGTGACCTGGAACGATGGCGATACGCCTTTTGACTTCGCTGGATCTGTCATGCACGACAACACTTTGTGGAGCGGGCCCAGCGTCCACTTTGACATCGGTTTGTCAGTTGGAGGGCGCCCCTGGGGCGGGAATGATACCAATCCTGCCTATGGCGCACAGATGCTCAACAACACGAGCGGCATCTCGAAGATCAATGTCGATACCGGCATTGCTGTCAGCGGAATGACGAACGTGACGGTGACGGGAAATACGCTGGACATGACTCATTTGAACGTCAACTCGTGCCCGACAGTCGACGTTGCCGCCCGCGCCGGGCTGGTCCTCTGGCGCCATCCAGGCGCCTGTTACCAACACCGATGTCAGTATGTGCGTGTTCCACTGATTAGTTGTCCCGCGAGGGGCGTGGCCTGACTGAGGCCCCGCCCTTTTTCACGCGCCTGATCACACCAACCTCCCCAGCGGCCCCAGGTCCAGGTTCAGCTCCTCGGGAGCGAGGCCGAAGCGGCCGGCGATGTCGTGCAGGGTCTCCTCCAGCCGCATCAAGGCGAGGCCGAGGTTTTCGACTTCCTCGGACGTCAGGGTTCCGGCCTCCATGCGGCGAATGGCCTGCTTCTCCATCAGCTTGCGCAGGAACTCGACCACCGCGAGGACGAGCCGCGCGACGGACCGCTGCACCTCCTCGGGATCGGCGTTCCAGCGCGGCGCCTCGGCGGCGGCCCGGCGCTCGATCTCGGCGCGCAGGGCGTCGAGCTCCTCGATCTCCAGGCGGACCGCCTCGCGCTGGCTCACGGCGCGGTCTCCGGTCCGAAGGCGTAAGGCGGCCACGGGCCGCTGACGGCGACGCGGCGCCCGCCGAGCCTTCCTCTGGCTTCTTCCAGCGCGGCGAGATAGACCCCGGTCTGGGCGCGAGGCACGAGGTGATAGGCGGTCCCCAGCAGCGGCCCGGCTTCATGCCGCTCGATGCGCTCGGCGCGGAGCAGGGGCATGAGAGCCTCGCGGAGCGGGTCGATCTCGGGGAGGGACCGGGCTCTTTGCCGCTCGCGCCGGCGGGACTCCAGATACCGCGTGCCGGGACTGCCGGCGCCTTCGGGTTCGGTCTCCATGGCGATTTCCGCGTCCCCGAAAACCCGCAGGGTCATCTGCGCGCAACCGCGGACGAGCGCCAGGGAGGCGGCGAGATCCCCCGCGCGGGGGGCGATCCGTCCGGAGAGCTCGGCCTCGTCCGTGAAACATTCGCCGAAGCGGGCGGGGAGGAGAGCGCCGAAGAGCTCGGCCAGCCGGCGCACCGCGGCGTCCTGCCGCTGGAGGGCTTCTCTCTCGGGGCGCGGCCGGACGTCGAGATCGCCCACCACGGCCGCGATCCCGCCGGCGATCCCGCCGCAATGGACGAGACGGAGCGGCTCGCCGGCGATCCCCTCTCCAAGAATACCTGTGGGTTCCTCGTTCACCAGGGCATAGAGATAGAGGAGGGACGTCACTCGCCGGACTCCGGTTTCTTCTTGGGGAGAATACGGTCCGCGGCGCACAGCAGGGCGGAGAGGCGAAGGTAGATCAGGTCGATGCCCGCCAGACCGATGACGACTTCGCCGGTCAGCACGACTCCCTGGTTGAGCAGGTGATCGACCGTCTCGACCAGCGAGGTCTCGTCGCCGTCGAGCAGCTCCAGGACCTCGGGCTGGCTCATCGCGCCTCCTCGGCGAAGTGATAGGGGGGCCAGGGACCGCTGAGGACGACCTCGTAGCCCTTGGGCGCGAGACGGGAGGCGCAGCGCTCGACGGCGGCCTCGAAATCCGCGCCGTCCCGGGCGGCGACCAGGAACGCGCCGTCGAGCAGCAGCCTGCCTCCAGCTTCCGGGGGAGCCGCCGGCTCGCGGCGGACGGCTTCGGCAGCTTCCTCGGCCAGCTCGGCGAAGGTGGCGTCCGCCTCGGTGCGGAGCCGGCCGGCGAGGTTCCGGGAAGCGTCCTGTTCCAGCTTCTTGCGCTGCAGGAACGCGGTTCCCGAAGGCCGTCCCGTCTCCTGGCGGGCCTCGGCCGCGAGGACCTCTCGCGCGCGGGCGTCGTCCAGACGGACCCGCACTCCCCACTCGACGCAGCCGGCCACCCGATCGAGCGCCCGGTCGATGCGCTCCCGGTTCTCGCGGACGTGGCCGAGGGCCCGTTCGTCGGAGGCGAAAAGGGTGAAGAGCTTCATGGGAAGAATGGCGCCCGATCCCGTGAAGTGCTCGATGACGGCCTCGTGAGCCAGGGCGCGGTCGGAAACCCAGGCGAGATCGGAGAGGCGGCTCTCGATCTCCTCGCTTCCGTACTCCGGGAGGGGAGCCCGCGCCGCCACGAGGCACAGCCCGCCTTCCAGCTCCAACAGCCTCGGCGGCGCGCAGCCGGGCAGTCCGGGGGGAACCTCCGCGAGCGCGCGCTCCCGGACGTCGCGCACCAGGCAGTAGAGGTAGGTCGCTTCGCTCATGCCGTGGCTTTTTCCCAACTCATTTCCCAGCAGTGCACCCACTCGGCGAGCCGCCGGACGCCGCGGGGCGGCGGGAACGCGGCGGGGGCTTTCATGATAGCGCACCGGCCGCGCCGCAGCCGGGCGAGGCTGCGCCGAAGGGCAGCCGCCCCCACTTGGGGATCAATTCGGGAGTCAATCTGGGAGCCGCCGCAGCGGGCGCAGCCGTCCGGCGGCAGGGCTGGGATGGCGTTGACGATCACCGCGGGCACGGCCACCGCGAGCTCGCGGAGGGAGCGCAGCAGCCGGATCGTCTCCCGGCGGGGCAGCTCGGCCGCGCGGGTCACGGCCACGAACCTGGCGCGCGTGGGATCCCGCAGCAGAGCCTCGAGCCGCTTGAGGCTGCGCGACAGCTCGACCAGCTCGGCGGCGAGGTCTCCCAGACCCACGGCCTCGCGATACTTGAGGAGGAGCGAGAGAAGGTAGTGATCCCACGCCAGAGCGAGCCCCGGCATCTCCAGCAGGCGCAGGGCGTGCCCCGTGGGAGCCGTGTCCACCACCACCAGATCGAATCCCTCATCGCCCTCGACGCTTTCCGCCAGGGTATCGAGGAGGGTCGACAGGGCGATCAGCTCGTCGAGCCCGGGAGGCGTCACATCGAGGAGATCGGCGATGCCGGCATTCTCAGCGGTGAGGGCGGTGAAGGCGGCGACGGCATCGCCGACGGTCCGGCCGTGCCGATCGCGCCACGCCGCGAAGGCGCGGCCGGCGTCCAGCTCGCGCGCTCGCAGTCCGGCCGGCGCGCCGTGCACCGGCCGTTCGTCGTCGCCGAGCGGGACCTCGAGGACATCGGCCAGCGAGTGCGCGGGATCGGTCGAGAGGAGGAGGATGCGGGACTCCGGCCGCCGCTCCGCCAGGGCCAGGGCGAACGCGGCCGCGCAGGTGGTCTTCCCGACGCCCCCCTTGCCGCCGAAGAAGAGAAGGCGGAGACCGGGAGGTGCGAGGCCGTCGAGCCAGCCGATCCCACCCCTGTCCTGAATCAGGGCGTTGGCGGCGCCGTCGAGGCCCTCACCTCCCCAACCCCTCCTCTCCCAGCCTCCCCCCCGTCCGCCGGGCGAGGAGGGGCTTTTCTTGCTTTCTTTCTCCCCTCTCTCCCGGTGGCGGAGGGGAGGCTGGGAGAGAGGGGCCGGGGGAGTGAGGGCCCGAGCGGAGGACGCCGCCGGATTCACCATCTCCCATCCGCGCGTAGGGTCAGCGAGTCGCGTGGCGATCTTCCGCAACGCCACCCGCCCACGCGGCTCGCGGTCCGCCTCCGGCAGGAAACGGATTTCCCGCTCCGCCAGGACCTCGCGGATCGCGCCGATCGTCTCGGTCTCGGCGCGGCGCCGCGCGCGGCAGAGAGGGCACTCCCCGCCATCCGGCGGCAGGACGCGGTTGACGATCACTTCGCGAACGGCGAGGCCTGCCTCGTCGAGGATGGCCAGGGCATCCAGGGTCTCGGCGAGGGCGAGCGCCTCGGGCAGCATCACCCAGACGAGGGAGGTCTGCCGCGGCTCGCGCAGGCGCTCCTCGATCTCTCTGCCGCCGGCTTCGAGGTCGGCGATCAGCGCGTCGCTCTCGTCCGGCCGCCAGGCGCCGCCGAAGCTCTCGGCCATCAGGCGGTGCCGCTCCTGCATCCGGTCGAGGACCGCGGCGAACCGGCGCAGCGCCTCGGGGCTCGCCAGCAGGCGCAGGGTGTGGGCCGTAGGCGCGGTGTCCACCACCAACTCGTCGCAGCGGGTCTCCCGGTCGAGGCGGGCGAGCTCCAGCCAGGCCATCAGCTCGTCGGCGCCTGGCAGGGCGAGATCGAGGAAGCGCTCCGCGTCCTCCGCGTCGAGGTAGGTGCCGCGGGCGGCGATCTGCCGCAAGGCGCGGCGGTGCTCGTGCCGCCAGCGGCCGAAGGCGGGGCCGGCGGCGAGCTCGGCGGCGAGAAGCGTGCCGCGCCGGGTGGGGACTCGGGTGGGCTCCGGGGAAAGCCGGGCGCGGAGCGCGTCTCCCAGGGAATGGGCGGGATCGGTGGAGACGATCAACACCCGCCGGCCGGACTCGGCGGCGGCGAGGGCGGCCGCCGCCGCACAGGTGGTCTTGCCGACGCCTCCCTTGCCGCCGAAGAGCGACAACCGTGTTGCCAGCGCCACCTCACCCCCTGGCCCCCTCTCCTGAGGGAGAGGGGGAACAAGAAAACCTGAGCCCCTCTCCTTCAGGAGAGGGGTTGGGGTGAGGTCGCATGGGCAGGAGGCCTACTCTTCGTCCTGCTCTCCCCGATACGTGACGTCCACCTCGAAGCCGCCGCCGCCCAGGGAAACGGCTCCGGTCTGCCGCTCCTCGCGGATATCGCGCAGCCGGGCCAGGATATCGCGCTCCAATTCGGTGAACTCCTCCTCGTCCATCTCTCCCAGCTCCAGGCGCATCTGGGCCGCCAGCAGCTCTTCGCGCAGCGATCCCTCGTCGTTCATCTCGGAGTCGACGGCGGAGGCGACCTTGTCGAGGACGAAGCGGATGCCGCCCATCAGCAGGCGGTCCAGGATGATCATTCCGCTTCCGAGGCCCGCTCCAGCTTGAGGCGGATGTTGACGAAGTTGTAGGGCGGCCAGGGGCCGGTGTACTTGAAGATCAGGTTTTCGTAACGGGTGTCGATTTCCTTGACCTTGGCGTCGAAGTCGGCCTCGCGATCGCGGGCGACCAGGAAGGCCGCGTTGAGGATCATCTTGTCGCCGATGGGCTTGTTGCTGCGCGAGGCGACGGCGACGGTGCTCAGGGTGTCGATGATCTCCGTGATGAGCTTCTCGGAGCGCTCCTGGAGGAGCGAGTCCACCAGCCGGCCGTACTGCATGCGGGCGAAGTAGGTGGAGCCTTTCTGGTGGGAGATCTCCTGACGCAGCAGGCGGAGGTTCTCGTCGTCCTTCTCGATTTCGCGGATGATCGTCTCGGGCTCCCACAGGACCTTGAGGCCGAACTCCAGCTTGTCCTGCATCTTCACCAGCACGTCGCGAAAGGCGTCGTAGGCGCTGCGCAGCAGCTCGACGATGTCCTCCGAGGTCTTGAACACGGTGCTGAACGACATCGGGATGACGGTGAAGTCGCGCATCACGGCCTCGTTCACCCGCTCGTGGGCCAGCACGTTCTCCCGCGTCGGGTCGTAGACCTCGAGCGGCGTGTCGGAGACCACCGCGGCGATGTCCTTGTAGCTGACCGTATGCACCTCGGTGGGCTCGCTGCCGATGCCGATCGGCCCGAAGCGCAGGGGCTCCGCCGTCTGGATGATGCAGTAGACGTACTTGCCGCTGCGCCCGCCGGTGCGGGAGATCGGCTCCGGGAACTGCACCAGCTCGGGTCCGCTCTCGGGCTGCCGCGCCACCTCCGGCTTTCTCTCGCTCATCTTCGCCGGCTTGGCCGGTTTCGCCGGCTCGGCCGCGTCCGTCACGGCGGCGGGTTTTGCCGCCTTCTTCGCCGTTTTCTTCGCTGGATTCCGCGCCGGGCTCTTCACGGTCTTCTTCTTCCCGGCGCGGGTCTTGTCCGTTTTGGTCATGAGTGCGCGTCGTCCTCCTCGGTCGTCCTGGTCTCGAGCTGACGCCGGACCTCCCGCTCGAGATCCCTCGGCAGACAGGGCTTGGTCACCACGGCGCTGCAGCCCACCTCGCGGGCCTTCTCGTGAGCGCTCGCCAGCGCGTGCGCGGTCAAGGCGATGACCGGAATGCGCGCGGGTCCGCTCGTCCTGTTTCAGCCGGCGGGTGGCTTCCCAGCCGTCGATGCCCGGCAGCGAAAGATCCATCAGGATGACGTCCGGTTTGAGATCGAAGGCCTTCTCCAGCGCCTCCAGCCCGTCGGCGGCGGTCGCCACCCGGAAGCCGCGGAACTCCAGGTACTCGGCGAAGATCTCGCGGCCGTGGTCGACGTCGTCGACCACCAGCACGAGCGGCGCCACGGGCGCTTTGTCGTCGCTCATGCCGCCCTCGTGCCACAGGGCAGGAAGAGCGTGAACGTGGAGCCCTCGCCCAGCCGGCTGCTCAGGACGATGCGGCCGTCGAGAAGGTGGGCGAGCCGGCGGCAGATCGTCAGGCCCAGGCCCGTCCCGCCCTGGCGCCGGGCATAGGAGCTGTTGGCCTGCTCGAACGCCTCGAAGATGGTCTTCTGGTTTTCGTCGGCGATGCCGATGCCGGTATCGGTGACGGAGATCGAGATCTCCCCGGCGTCGCCGTCGTGCTCGAGGCGGATGGCAACGGAGCCCTGGGGAGTGAACTTGAGGGCGTTCGACAGCAGATTCAGGACGATCTGCTTGACCTTCTGCCGGTCGGTTTCGATCTCCGGCAGATGCGGAGAGAGGGCGCGGGTCACCGCCAGCCGGGTGCCGGCGATCACCGGCTCCACCTCGCTCATCACCTCGTCGATCAGCTCGGGGAGACGGAGGCGGTCGCGCTGCACCGGCATCTTGCCCGACTCGATGCGGGTGATGTCGAGCAGGTCGTTGATCACCGCCAGCAGGTGGCGGGCGTTGGCGTCGATCCGCGACAGCTTGTCCTGCTGCGGCCGGCTGATCTCCCCGGAGACCCCCTCGAGCATCAGGTGGGTGTAGCCGATGATGGCGTTCAAGGGAGTCCGCAGCTCGTGGGAGACGTTGGCGAGGAACTGCGACTTCATCGCCGAGGCCTGCTCGAGCTGGAACGCCTGCCGCCGCAGCAGCTCGTTCTGCTCCGCCAGCTCCGCCGTGGCCTCCCGCACCTTCTCCCGCAGCTCCTCCGAGTGGCGCGTGACCTGCTCGTAGAGGTGGGCCTTCTCCTCCGCCTCGGTGAGGTCGTGGAGAATGGTGACGACGGCGGTCTCCTCCCCCTGCTTCGACACCACCTTGCCGGAGATCGCCTCCACCGGCACGGTGGCCCCCGTCTGCGGGTCGATCAGGTTCAGCTGGCGCCGCCAATGCCGCGACTGGCCGGCGTAGAGACTCGACACGAAGGAGCTGAACACCGCGTCGTTGGTGCGCACCCGGCGCTCCACCTCCACGTCGCGCTTGCCTTGCGCGAAGGTGAACATGCGCTCGGCCGGAGGGTTCATGCGCACGATGTTCCCCTCCGGATCGGTGACCAGGACGGGATCCAGCACCGAGTTCAGGATCAGGTCGAGCCGGTCGCGCTCGGCGCGGGTCGCCGCCTCGGCGACCCCGAGCCGCCGGTAGTTCTCCTCGATCTCCTCGGTGGCCCGGCGCAGGTCGGTGACGTTGCGCAGCACCGAGACGATGCCCGTCTCGCCGAGGCGGATGGGGACCGGGGTGCTCAGCACCTCGAACAGCAGGTCCTCGCCGGCGTTGGGATCGACCAGCAGCAGCTCGCGGCGGGTGGGGCCGCGCTCCGCCGCGCTGGTGAACAGCGAGGCCGAGAAAAGCATGTTGTTGAGGGCGACCGCCCGGCGCCAACCTTCCCGCTTGTCCTCGCCGGCGGTCAGCAGCATCTCGGCTCCGGCGTTGGCCACCAGGATACGGCCATCGGCATCGGTCAGCAGGATGGGATCGGTGACGGCGTTGATGACCGAGAACAGCCAGCTCCGCTCGCGCTTGTGGCGGCGTTCGTCCAACTGGACGCGGCGGTACCAGATCGAGGCCAGCCGCATCCCGAGCAGCTCGGCCGCCCACAGGACGTCGTCGGAAACCGGCCCGTCGTCGAGGCCGGTGAGCAGCAGCAGGCCGAGCCCGTTCTCGTCCCTGCCGAGCGGAACGGCGTGGAAGGAGGTGCTGCCGAGCGGGGTCTCGAAGGACCGCAACAGAGACTGCGAATCGTGAAAGGCGACCGGCTCGCCGCCTCCCAGAGCCACCACCAGCGGGTGGGTGCGGTCCGTCAGATCGAGGGCGAAGGAGTCCATCGCGGTCAGCGCCACGCCCATGCCCGCCAGGCAGGCCAGCCGGCCGCTCTCGTGATCGACCACCGCGCACACGGCGCGCTCGACGCCGGCATACCGCACCAGCCACCGCATCGCCAGGACCGCGCAAGGTCTCGCTTCCGGTTCCGCGAGCAAGGCGTCGACGAGCGCGAGCTTCGCCTTCGAGCCCATGCCGCCTCCCTGACGGGGCAGCACGTCGAGATGCGCGACGCTGGCCACGGGCTAGACCTTCGGCGACGAACGAGCCCTGCGGACCGGGACCTCCTCCCGCACCTTGGAGACGGCGAGCTCCCGCGCCGTGGAGGCGGCGAGCTGGGCGCGCAGGGAGGCGTTCTCCGCCAGCAGCTCCTCGGTGGGGCGGCTCTCCAGCGCAGGCCTCGACACCGAGGGCACCTGGCCGACCGCTTCCGAGTACTTGATGTAGGTATCGATGGAGGCCACCACGATGCGGGCCTCGACGGTGAGCAGGTCGATGCCCACCAGAGAGACCCGGACCCAGGCATCGATCACGATGCCTTTGTCGAGGACGCGGTCCAGGACGTCGATGAGACTGGTGCCACCGGAAGCTCGTTCGACCGGCATTTCATTACCCCCTACGGTTTCTGCTTTTCGGCTCGCGGAGCCTTGCCGCGCCGCGCCGGGCGCGCCGACTCCAAGGTCAGCGAGGCCAGGCGCTCTTCAAGCCGCCGCACCTGCTCTCGCAATGATTCGTTCTCGCGCGACTGCCGCCGGGCCGCCGCTACCGAGAGATCGGGATCCTGGCGCCACCAGTCCAGGCCGATCTGCTCCGCCTTGTCGATGGAGCAGACCAGCAGACGGATCCGGATGGTGAGAAGCTCGACCTCGGCGAGGGAGACCCGGATGTCCCCGGCGATGACCAATCCCTTGTCCAGGACCCGGTCGAGGACGTCGACAAGGCCGGTAGATCGACGATAGGTCGGTTCGATCGATGAAGTCATACGGGTACTGGATGGACCGTTTCAACGCATGATCCTAGCCGACAACGGTCATCGGTTCAATGCAAGACGGCTGCCGGTAGTGGTTCAGTTTGCTCGTGGACTGCCCCGGTCCTGCCCTCCGAAGCCTCACCCCCCAGCCCCCTCTCCCTGACGGGAGAGGGGGAGGAACACATCTGTCTTTCTTGCTGTTCTCCCCCTCTCCGGTTACGGAGAGGGGGCCGGGGGGTGAGGCTTCGGAGGGCAGGACCGTTCGCAGTCTGCAGGCAAACTGAACCACTACGCGGCTGCCGCTGTTACCATAGGCGGCCCCCGCGAGGAGAAAGGTGATGCTGAACAGAAGGCGCATCTCGAAGGTCGGCTTGGCGGCGGTGCTCATCCTGGCCGCGCCAGGCCTGCTGGAAGCGGCGGCGGAGCAGGACTCCGCGGCCGCCGATGTTACCGCCGCCCGGATCCTCTTCGAGAAGAACCTCCAGGCCATCCGCGACAAGGACCGCGACGCCTATCTCGCCTGCTATCTCCAGTCGGAGCGGCTGGCGCGCACCGGGCCCGAGGGGTTCCAGCTCGGCTACGCCGGTCTCGCCGCCACCGCCGGCCAGGGGTGGCCCGACCACATCGCGGCGGACGACCTCCGCCTGACGCCGGTCCGCGCCGGGCTCGTCTACGGCACCTATCGCTATCGCGTCCGCTACGGCGGCCGGGAGGACGCGGGCCTCTCCGAGCGCTTCTTCGTCGAGACCCCCCAGGGATGGAAGATCGCGGTGAGCACCGCCTTCTCGGCCCTCCCCGGCGTGCCGCCGCCGCCGCGGGCCCTGGTGGGCGCGACCCTCGTGGACGGCACCGGCGCGCCCCCGCTGCCCGACGCCGTCGTGCTGCTGCGCGAGGGCAAGGTCGAGTGCGCCGGCTCGCGCGCCGCCTGCCCGGTGCCGGCCGGCGTGGACGTGACCGACCTCTCCGGCCTGTGGATCACCCCCGGGCTCATCGACGCGCACGTCCACTTCTCCCAGACCGGGTGGGCGGACGGCCGCCCCGATACCATCGACGTGCGCGACCGGCATCCTTACGAGAAGGTCGTCTCCGAGCTCGCGCGCCGTCCCGAGCGGTTCGGCCGCTCCTACCTCTGCTCCGGGGTCACGGCGGTGTTCGACGTCGGCGGCTATCCGTGGACCCTCGAGCTGCCGCGGCGGGCCGAGCAGAGCGCCGAAGTGCCGCGGGTCGCCGCCGCCGGACCGCTGCTGTCGACGCTCGATCACTGGCTGAACCTCCCCGGAGAGCGGCAATTCGTGGTTCTGGGCGACGCCGACGCAGGCCGGGCCGGCGTGCGCTACCTCGCCGAGCGCGGCGCCGCCGCCGTCAAGGTCTGGTACATCGTGGACGAGGCGCCGCAGGTGGCGGCCTTCGCGCCCGCCGTCCGTGCCGCGGGAGAAGAGGCGCGCCGCCGCGGCCTGCCGCTGATCGTCCATGCCACCGATCTGGCCGAAGCGAAGGAGGCCCTTCGCGCGGGAGCGAAGCTGCTCGTCCACAGCGTCTGGGACCAGCCGGTCGACGACGACTTCCTCGACCTTGCACGCAAGAACGGGACGATCTATTGCCCGACGCTCACCGTCTCCGGCGGTCATCTGCGGATGTACGAGGCCGCCCTGCGGCGGCAGAAACCCGCGGTGGACGATCCGAACCACTGCGTGGACCCGCAGACCCTGGCGAAGGTGGCCGAGACCGCCGAGGTCGACCTCCGACGTGACCGGCGGACGGCTCGCGGCGATCGCGGCCCGCAACGCCGATCGCCAGCGGATCGCCGCCGCCAACCTGAAGCGGATCGCCGAGGCGGGAATCCCGATCGCCATGGGCACCGACGCCGGCAATCCGCTGACCCTGCACGGACCCGCCGTCTACGGCGAGATGGAGGCCATGCAGGCGGCGGGCCTCACTCCCTTGCAGGTGCTGGCGGCCTCGACGCGCGGCGGTGCCGCGGCCATGGGCCGGGAGAGAGATCTCGGCACCGTCGAGAAGGACAAGCAGGCCGACCTGCTGATCGTCGCCGCCGACCCCGCGTCCGACGTCGCCAACCTCCGCCAGGTGCGCTACGTCGTGCGCGGCGGCGTGATCCGCTCCATGGCGGAGCTCCACGCCCTGGCGACCACGCCGGCCGAAGGCGAGGAGTAGCGTCACACGACGGCAACTCCAGCGTCATCTTGCCGCTTGACTTCCGCCACCCTCTTCCATAGGATCGCTCTACACAAAAACGGCCCGGAGTGAGTTAGAGCTCACGTCCGAGCCTGACCACGCAAAGGAGGTACCCCTATGCGCAGCTCCCGCGATTTTAACGCCTTCTCCCCTTCTTTCCTCGCAGCCTTCATGGAGCGCGACGAGCCGCCGACGGCGGGCGAGGCCGACGTGGCCGGACCGTGGTTTCGTCGAGCCGATCCCGGGTCTGGGGTTCGGGCTGTTCCGGGCCGGCGAGAGCCTGACGCGGGGCTTCCGGCCGGCGGCGGTGTTCCCGGACCGCTGGCTGGCGCTCCTCGCCGCGGCGGTGCTGCCCGGCACCGGCCGCGACGCGCTGCTGCGGCTGCACAAAGAGGCCGACCCGGAGGGCTACGGCGTGGCGCTGGACGACGGCACGGTGATCGGCCATTTCGAGCTGTTCGACGAGCCGCTGCTGGATGCCATGAACGTCGCCGTGTCCCTGGCGCGGTCGCCGCACTCGCTGGCGTACCTCCTGGAAGCGGCCGGCCCGCTCGCCCTCGAGCGGTGCGGGGCCATCCTCGCGGTGCGATCTCTCGCGGACGTTTGAGCGGTTTGCCCCCGGAAAAGGGAGGCCCCAGCTCCCGATGGGGGGAAGCCTGTACCCGACGGGGGGAAGGCTGCCCCCTTCAGGGGGAGGGCTGCCCCCGAAGGGGGGAGGGCCGTACCTTAGCGGGGCCTTAACGCCCCCGAAGGGGGGAGGCCTGTACCTTAGCGGGGGCTCAACATCCCCCAAAGGGGAGAGGCCCGTACCTTAGCGGGGCCTTAACTCCCCCGAAGGGGGGAGGCCCGTACCTTAGCGGGGGCTCAACATCCCCCAAAGGGGGGAGGCCCGTACCTTAGCGGGGGCTCAACTCCCCCCGCGGCTCTTCCGGCCGGGCGCCCGGGCTGTTACAATCTCGGGCTGTAGAATCTTCGCCTTCTCTGCAGTGGCTTCGCAGACTTCATACGCCAGGGCGGTCGGACCCCGCCTCATCAGGGCGGGCCGTGAAGGATAGAGGCCGGAGGGTCCTCCCTCCGGCCTCACCTTGTATGGGGGAATTCCCGGCGGAAAGCTCGGCGTTGCTGGGATGGGAGGATTCTGACTGAGGCATGGCAGACGTACCCGTGATCCCCGTTGGCTCCATCGGTCCCCTCGGGGGCGACACCGTCCCCACCAAGTACTGGCACGCGCTCGACAACGGGCGCATCCAGTGCGACCTCTGCCCGCGCTTCTGCAAGCTGCTCGAGGGCCAGAGGGGGCTGTGCTTCGTGCGGGCCCGCCAGGACGATCAGATCGTCCTGACGACCTATGGCCGGTCGAGCGGCTTCTGCATCGATCCGATCGAGAAGAAGCCCTTGAACCACTTCCTGCCCGGCACCCCGGTGCTCTCCTTCGGCACGGCCGGCTGCAACCTGGCCTGCAAGTTCTGCCAGAACTGGGATATCAGCAAGTCGCGCGAGATCGACACCCTGGCCGACCGGGCGACCCCCGAAGTCATCGCGCGGGCGGCCCAGAGGCTGGGCTGCGCCGGCGTCGCCTTCACCTACAACGATCCGGTGATCTTCCATGAGTACGCCATCGACGTGGCCCAGGCCTGCCACGAGCTGGGGATCAAGACCGTGGCCGTCACCGCCGGCGAGATCTGCCCCGAGCCGCGGGTGGAGTTCTACCGCCACATGGACGCTGCCAACGTCGACCTGAAGGCGTTCACCGAGCACTTCTACCGCCGGATCTGCGGCGGCTCGCTGGCGGCGGTGCTCGACACGCTCGTCTACCTCAAGCGCGAGACCGAGGTCTGGTTCGAGATCACGAACCTCCTCATCCCGGGGGAGAACGACTCGGATCGGGAGATCGACGGGATGACGCGGTGGATCGCCGATCAGCTCGGTCCGGACGTGCCGGTCCACTTCACCGCCTTCCATCCCGACTGGAAGATGATGGAGCATCCGCCGACCCCGCCCGCGACGCTCTCCCGGGCGCGCCGGATCGCGCGGGCCAACGGCATCCGTTACGCCTATACGGGCAACGTCCATGACGAGGAAGGCGGCAGCACCTTCTGCCACGCCTGCGGCGAGAAGCTCATTGGCCGCGACTGGTTCGTGCTGACCGGGTGGAACCTCACTCCCGAGGGCGACTGCGCGACTTGCGGCACGCCCTGCGCCGGACGCTTCGCGGCCGTTCCCGGCACCTGGGGCGCGCGCCGCGTCCCCGTGCGGCTGCGGGATTTCGCACGTTCCCTTCCACAAGCCCGGCGATAGGTTACGAGCGGATCTTCAGCGCGGGAGGCGGGACCGGACGCGCTCCAGAGCCTGATTCTGGGGTAGGACTCTTCCCTCCTGGAGATCCGATTCGGCTTGGCCTGCGAGCTGCAAAAGCAGCGTGGCGTCCCGTAATGCTTCGTAACTCTCAACGTCCAGTACGACGGCTTTGGCCTCGCCGTTCTTGGTGATGATCACAGGACGGCGGGATTCATTGACCTGCTCGAGCAACGCTTCTGCCCGAGTCTTCAGGACGGTCACCGGCTTGATGTCTTCCTTAAGGCGCATGGATAGCTCACCTCGTGATGCTGAAGGTATCACGTTCCAGGCGTTCTATCGCCAGGGCCGGGGAGGTGAGGACCTACGGGAAGATCCCCAGATCCTGGTAGCAGACGGCGATCTTGTCGATCGCGTCGACGAAAGCGGCGGTGCGAAGGTCCGCTTTGCCGTCCTGCAGATTACGAATCTCGCGCAGGCGGTGGTAGGCGGTCTGCATCGTGTCCTCCAAGCCGGAGTTGACCAGGTCGCTCTCGTCGGCGCCGTGGGCGATGACGGTCTTCTCTTCCGCGCTGAACCGCCTGCCGGTGCGGACCTCGATCGCCTCGACGATGCGCTGGTACGCCTGCTCCTCGAACCGGCGCTCCAGACGGCCGAAGCGCACGTGAGCGAGATTCTTCAACCACTCGAAGTAAGAGACCAGCACGCCGCCCGCGTTGGCGTAGTGATCGGGAATGATCAGCACACCGCCCTGGGCGAGCATCTCGCTCGCGCCGCTGGTGACGGGACCGTTGGCGGCCTCGACGATGATCTTCGCCTTGATCCGCGGCGCGTTCTCGGCGGTGATCTGGCTCTCCAGCGCCGCCGGGATCAGGATGTCGCAGTCGAGCTCCAAACCCTCCTTGGGATGGCTCAGCCGGGTGATGCCGTCGGGAAGGATCAGCTTCTGCATCGACTTCTCGGTCCGGGGGAGGGCGTTCCACTGCTTCACGATGGCGTCGGCGTCGAGACCCCCCGGGGCGGAGAGCACGCCGTCGAACTCGATGAGGCCGACGATCGTCGCCCCCATCTCCTGAAGGAACGAGGCGGTGAAGGAGCCGACGTTGCCCAGGCCCTGGATCACGACCCGCTTTCCCGCGAGCCCCGGAGACAGGCCGAGCGCCTTCATGTCCTCTGCCACGGCGCAGACTTCGCGCGTCACGATCGCCACGCCGCGGCCGGTGGCCTCGGTCCGGCCGCGGATGCCCCCCTGCGCGAGCGGCTTGCCGGTTACGCAGGCCGCCCCCTCCAGCTTGTCCGGGGCCAGGGCAATGTAGGTATCGGCGATCCAGGCCATCTCCCGCGGGCCGGTGCCGAAGTCCGGGGCCGGCACGTCGATGCCCGGACCGATGAAGTTCTTCTTGACCAGCTCGAAGGTGTAGCGCCGGGTGATCCGCTCCAGCTCGTCCTTGCTGTACTTGCGGCCGTCGATCTTGATACCGCCCTTGGCGCCGCCGAAGGGCACGTCGACGACCGCGCACTTGTAGGTCATCAGCGCGGCGAGCGCCATCACCTCGTCCTCGTTGACGTCGAGGCTGTAGCGGATGCCGCCCTTGGTGGGCAGCTTGTGGTGGCTGTGCTCGGCCCGCCAGGCGTGAATCACCTCGACGTCGCCGTTTGCCCGCTCCAGGGGGAAGGTGAAGTGATAGACGCCGTTGCAGTTCTTGATGATCTGAAGGAGCCCGGGGTGATGGTCGGTGAGGGCGGCCGCCCGCTGGAAGTTGCGGTTGACCTGCTCGAAGAAGCTGACGTGATCGTTCGCCATGGGGATGGTTTCCTCGGGGGATGGAATTTGCCCGAAGTCTCGGTTCCGAAGGTCTGCGGCGAAGGGGAGTGATAGCATTCTTCCCCCGGCCGCCGCAACCCCCGGCGAGTGTCGAGCGTGGGGCGAAACGCCGGTTCTTCTGATCCTTCCGGATGCGCTGGCTCGAGACCACCACCCTGCTGGGCAACCGTCTGCTCGACTGGCTGACGGCGCTCGGCATCGCGGCCCTCGCCCTGCTGGCCCTCCTCGCCCTCAAGCGGCTCTTCGTCCGCCGCCTGGCACGGCTCGCCGAGCGGACGGCGACCCAGCTCGACGACTTCGCCGTCGCGCTGGCGCGGCGCACCCGGACGCTGCTGGTGGCGGTGCCCTCGCTCTACCTGGGCAGCCTCTACCTGGACCTGCCCGCGACCGCGGAGCGCGCCGTCAAGGGGGCAGCGGTCCTCGCACTGTTCCTCCAAACCGCTCTCTGGGCGTCGCTGGGCATCGACTTCTGGATGGCGCGCCGCCAGCGCCGGCGCCTGGAGGAGGACGCCGCCTCGGCCGCCCTGATGGGCGTGCTCCGCCTGGTCGCCAAGCTCGTCCTCTGGTCGGTCATCCTGCTGCTGGCGCTGGACAATCTCGGAGTCGACGTCACCACCCTGGTCGCCGGCCTGGGGATCGGCGGCGTGGCGGTCGCCCTGGCCTTGCAGAACGTGCTGGCGGACTTGTTCGCCTCCCTCTCCATCGTCTTCGACAAGCCCTTCGTGATCGGCGACACGATCACGGTGGACGATCTGACCGGCAGGGTCGAGAGCATCGGCATGAAGACCACCCGGTTGCGCAGCGCCTCGGGCGAGCAGCTCGTCCTCGCTAACGGCGAGCTGCTCAAGAGCCGCATCCGCAACTGGCAGCGCATGGCCGAGCGCCGGGTCGTCCTCGCCTTCGGCGTCCCTTACCAGACGCCGGCCGAGGCGATCGAGCGCATCCCCGGCATGGTGCGCGAGCTCGTCGAGCGGCAGGACCGCATCCGCTTCGAGCGCGCCCACTTCAAGGGCTTCGGCGCCGCCGCCCTCGACTTCGAGGCGGTCTACTGGATTCTGACGCCCGACTACGGCGCCTTCATGGACCGCCAGCAGGCGATCAACCTCGGCCTGCTGAGGGCTTTCGAAGAGAAAGGAATCAGCTTCGCCTATCCGACTCCGACGGTCGTTCTGCAGAAGGATCGGTTCGTGCCGGATCGACCTCACCCCCTGGCCCCCTCTCCTGAAGGAGAGGGGGAATGAAATCCTGAGCCCCTCTCCTTAAGGAGAGGGGTTGGGGTGAGGTCGAGCGGATGATACGGCCTAAACCCGGCGCTGCATTTTCCGTAAACTTTCTCACCGGAGAGACTTTGTCTTGGGAAAGGAGATTCCGTGCGTAAACCGATCTGGCTGACGGCCCTCCTGCTGCTCCTGCCGGCGCTCGCCGCCGCGCAGACGCAGGGCGAGACGCGCCTGCTGCACTACCCCGACATCCACGGGGAAACGGTCGCCTTCGTCTACGCGAACGACATCTGGCTTGCGGACGTCAAGGGAGGACCGGCCCGCCGCCTGACCTCCGACACCGGGCAGGAGCTGTTTCCCAAGTTCTCGCCGGACGGCCGGTGGGTCGCCTTCACCGGCCAGTACACCGGTGCTCGCCAGGTCTACGTCATCAGCGTCGACGGCGGCATGCCCCGCCAGCTCACCTTCCACGCCGATATCGGCGAGCTGCCGCTGCGCGGCGGCGTGGACAACCAGGTGATCGACTGGACGCCGGACGGCAAGCAGGTCCTGTTCCTCGCCCACCGGGTGCCCTGGAGCGACCGCATTGCGCGTCCCTATCTGGTCCCGGCGGCCGGCGGCATGGAGACGCCGCTGCCGCTCAAAGAGAGCTCCGTCGGCGTGCTGTCTCCCGACGGCGCCCGCTTCGCCTTCTCGCCGGTGATGAACGAGTGGCGGGAATGGAAGCGCTACTACGGCGGCCGCGCCTCGGACATCTGGATCTACGACCTCGAGGGCAATTCGGCGGAACAGATCACCGAGGATCCCGCCATCGACCAGCAGCCGGTCTGGATCGGCGACACGATCTACTTCGCCTCGAACCGCGATCGCGTGATCAACCTCTTCGCCTACAGCCTGGCCACCAGGGCCACCCGCAAGACGACGAGCCACGACGTCTTCGACGTGCTCTGGCCGAGCGGCGACGGCAGCCGCATCGTCTACGAAAACGGCGGCTGGATCTATCTCTTCGATCCGGCCACCGGCAGCAGCGGCAGGGTGTCGATCCGGGTCGAGGGCGACCTGCCCCACACCCTGCCCTACTTCAAGAACGTCACCGAGGACGTCGACGCCATGGCCGTCTCGCCGACCGGCAAGCGGGCCGCGCTGACGGCGCGGGGCGACGTCTTCACCGTGCCGGCGGAGAAGGGGGAGATCCGCAACCTCACCCTGTCGCCCGGCGTGCGGGAGATGAACGCCACCTGGTCGCCCGACGGGCGCTGGCTCGCCTACCTCTCCGACCGCACGGGCGAGTACGAGATCTACGTCCTTCCGGCCGACGGCTCGGGGCAGGAGCGGCGCGTCACGACCGGAGGCAGGATCTGGCGCTTCCCGCCGCAGTGGTCCCCCGATTCGAAAAAGCTCGCCTTCAGCGACAAGGACCGCAAGCTGCAATGGGTGGACGTCGCCTCCGGCAAGGTGAAGGAGGCCGACCAGTCGGCCCAGGGGGACATCACGGACTACAAGTGGTCGCCCGACAGCCGCTGGCTCGCCTACACCAAGACCGGCGAGACACAATTGCCGGCGATCTGGCTCTACGCCCTCGACGAGGGCAAGGCCCGGCAGCTCACCAGCGGCTTCACCGCCGAGGCGGAGCCGACCTGGTCGCCCGACGGCCGCTACCTCTACTTCCTGTCCAACCGCGACTTCAACCTGACCTTCAGCGCCTTCGAGTTCGCCTACGTCTACACCAATCCCACCCGGGTTTACGTGGGCGTGCTCGCCAAGGCGGGGCCGGCCCTCTTCCTGCCGGAGAGCGACGAGGAAGAGCCGGCGAAGGAGGCGCCGCCGTCGGTCCGCATCGCCCTCACCGCCGACGCCGAAGCCCGGCCCGCCCAGGCGGGCGCCGGCGGAGCGGAAGGAGAGGAGAAGCCCAATGCCGCCGATACCGCCAAGAAAGCGCCGGTGCGCGTCAAGGTGGATTTCGAAGGTTTCGAGGCGCGGGTACGGGCGATCCCCGGACCTTCCGGCAATTACCAGAGCCTCTCCGCCAGCGCCGACGCCGTCTTCTATCGATTCAACAGCGGTACCGGCCCGCTGGCCCTCGAGATGTTCGACCTCGAGGCGCGCAAGGAGGAGACCGTCCTGGACCGGGCAACGGCCTATGAGCTGTCCGCGGACGGCAAGAAGATCCTCTTCAGCCAAGGGTCCGACACCTACGGCATCGTCGACGCCAAGCCGGGGCAGAAGGCGGGCGACGGCAAGCTGGCGCTCGACAACCTGCAACTGCGGATCGAGCCGCGCGCCGAGTGGAGCCAGATGTACACCGACGCCTGGCGCATCCTGCGCGACTGGTTCTACGACCCCGGTCTGCACGGCGTCGACTGGCCGGCGCTGCGCGACCGCTACGGCGAGCTCTGCCCTTCGCCGCCCACCGCTCCGACCTCGACTTCGTGCTCAGCCAACTGGGCGGCGAGGTCTCCGCCGGGCACGTCTATGTGCAGCCAGGCAACGCCCCCGGACCCGCACGGGTCGCAGGCGGCCTGCTCGGCGCCGAGATCGAGGCCCACCCTTCAGGCTACTTCCGCGTCGCCCACATCTTTCCGGGCGAAAACTGGCAGGCGGACTTCCGCTCCCCCTTGACGGAACCGGGGGTCCACGTCGAGGAAGGCGAGCTCATCCTGGCGGTGGACGGCCAGCCGACCGACAAGGTGGACAACTTCTATCGCCTGCTGGAGAACAAGGCCGACCGGGTGGTGACCCTCCTGGTCAACGGCAAGCCTTCGCGCGATGGGGCGCGCGAGGAGCTGGTGCGGCCGGTCAGCAGCGAGCAGAACCTGCGCTACCTGGACTGGGTGCAGAGCACCCGCGAGAAGGTCGAGAAGGCTTCCGGCGGCCGCATCGGCTACATCCACCTGCCCAACACGGCGGTCGAGGGCAACCGCGAGCTGTTCAGGTACTTCTACCCCATGGCGCACAAGGATGCGCTGATCCTCGACGACCGTTACAACGGCGGCGGCTTCATTCCGGACCGCATGATGGAGCTGCTCGGCCGGCCGCTGCTCAACTACTGGGTGGGCCGCGACGGCCAGGCGAATCCGACTCCGAGCTTCATCCACACGGGCCCCAAGGTGGCGCTGATCAACGGCCAGGCGGGCTCGGGCGGCGACGCTTTCCCCTTCTACTTCCGGCGACTCGGCCTGGGGCCGATCATCGGCACCCGCACCTGGGGCGGCCTGATCGGCCTCTCGGGCAATCCCGGGCTGGTGGACGGTGGATCGCTCACGGTGCCCACCTTCCGCTTCCTCACTCCCGAAGGCAAATGGGGCGTGGAGAACGAGGGCGTGGCACCGGACATCGAGATCGTCGACCGGCCCGACGCCCTCGCCAAGGGCGAGGACCCGACCCTGGAGAAGGGCATCGAGATCCTGCTGGCGGCGCTGAAGAGGAACCCGCCTGCGAAGGTGGCCGTGCCGCCGATCCCCAAGGGCGGCGCGCCGCAGTAGGCGTCACGTCACCGGGGCGCAGCGTGCGGCGCAAGATTGCAGGGAACTACGCCCTGCGGCTTGCGATTCACCGTTTAAGAATGATATGTTTGTGACATTCCACTGGAGTGTGATCGATGGTCGTGACCTCGTCGCCCCGTCTATTGCTGAAGCTTCCCGCGGGGTCGGGACAGGCCCTCGCTGCCGCGGGTCCCGGCAAGATCCAAATCGGGAAGGTCGGGTTCGCGCTCGAGCCCCTGTTCAGCAACATCCCGGCGGAGCCGGCCCTGGCCGCGGCGGCGCGGGGCGAGTGGTTCCTCGCCGCGCCCGCCGCCGCGGAAGAGGCCCATCCCTGGGATCTCGCCTACCGCATGATTACCGACGGGCTGGGGCTGGCGGGAGCCCCCACACCCGAGTTCGTCGAGCCCGACCTGCTGCAGAGCTGGATCTACGAGAACGACACGCCGCTGACGCGGGAGGGCCAACCGTTCGCCGCGGCCGAGGTCTGCCAATTCAACGAGCAGGACCGCCGCCTGCCTCCCCAGGAGCGCCGCTTCGCCTGGTTCCTGGGCGACGACTTCTCGCAGCTCAAGTCGGCCCGCGACGCCGTGGGCGTGGCCGGCAAGGTCCGCATCGCCCATCTCGACGTGGGCTATGACAAGGCCCACGTGACGCTGCCGAAGAACATCCGTCTCGACCTGCAGCGCAACTTCGTCGAGGGGGAGCCGCCGAACGACGCCCGCGATCCGGCCAACCGCGGCACGCTGCGCAATCCCGGTCACGGCACCGGCACGCTGGGAATCCTGGCCGGCAACAAGCTCTCGGGCATGGCGCGGCCGGAGCAGAACACCAACGACTTCCTGGGCGGCGCGCCGCTCGCCGAGATCGTCCCAATCCGGGTCGGCAGCTCGGTGGTGCTGTTCCGCACCAGCGCCATCGCCAAGGCCCTCGACTACATCCTGGCGCCCGGCGGCAATCTCGGCAACCGCTGCGACGTGCTGTCGATGAGCATGGGCGGGGTGGCCTCCCGTGCCTGGACCGACGCGGTCAATGCGGCCTATGAGGCCGGCGTGATCATGGTAACGGCGGCCGGCAACAACTTCCGCGGGCTGCCGACGCGCAGCATCGTCTACCCGGCGCGCTACAAGCGGGTGATCGCGGCCTGCGGGGTGATGGCCAACGGCAAGCCCTACGCCCACCTCAACGGCATCATGGAAGGCAACCACGGGCCGAACAGCAAGATGTCGACGGCTCTCTCGGCCTACACCCCGAATATGCCGTGGGCCGAGCTGGGCTGCGCCCGCCTCGTCGACATGGACGGCGCGGGCACCTCCTCTGCCGCGCCGCAGATCGCCGCCGCCGCGGCGCTTCTGGCTGCAGCAGCACGCCCCCGCCTACGACCAACCCTGGAAACGGGTGGAGGCCGCGCGCAAGGCGCTGTTCTCCACGGCGCAACGGAACGATTCGGAGAACTTCTTCGAATTCTTCGGCAACGGCTGGGTCCGCGCCAAAGCCGCTCTCGCGGTGGCGCCGGCCCAAGACGCCGACCTGAAGAAGACGGAGCGGGATCGGGCGGGCTTCGCCATCGTGCGCCTCCTCACCGGTCTGGGCGTCGGCGAGGACACGCGGATGGACATGCGCGAGCTGGAGATTCTCCAGCTTCACCAGCGGTCGAAAACGCTGGAGGACCTGTTGCCCGACACGGAAGCCGATCCCGTGCAATTGCCGCCGCAGCAGGTGCAGCGGTTCTTCGAAGCGCTGGTCGAGGAGCCCGGCGTCTCGCAGCAGCTCAAGGCGTTTGTCGAGAGCCGCATCGCGCGTCCGCAGGTGGCCGTGGGCGCCGGGCCGGCCGTCTCCCCGCCGGCGGCTCCCGCAGTCGAGCCAGCTCCGGGTACGGCCAGGCAACGCGCCGTATCGCAGCCGCCGCCGGCCTCCCGCAAGCTGCGCATCTACGCCTTCGATCCGAGCCTGGGGACCCAGCTCGAGACCGCCGTGCTGAACCAGGCCACCCTCAAGGTGCCCTGGGAGAGGGACGACACCAGCAGCAATCTGCTGAAGCCCGGCCCGGTGGGCGAGTACGTGGAAGTGGTGGACTACGACCCGGCGAGCGGCTGCTTCTATGAGCCGGTCGATCTCAACGACCCCTTCCTGCTGGCGCAGGACGGGCTGGCGCCCTCGGAGGGTAATCCGAAGTTCCACCAGCAGATGGTCTACGCCGTGGCGATGACGACCATCAAGCACTTCGAGCACGCCCTGGGCCGGGTGGCCTTGTGGTCGCCGCGCCACCAGGTGAACGGCAGGTACGTGGACGCCTACGTGCCGCGCCTGCGGATCTATCCGCACGCGCTGCGAGAGGGCAACGCGTTCTACAGCCCGGAGCGCAAGTCGCTCCTCTTCGGCTACTTCCCGGCGTCGCTCTCCGATCCCGGCCGCAACCTGCCCGGGGGCATGGTCTTCACCTGCCTCTCCCATGACATCGTGGCCCATGAGACGACGCACGCGCTGCTCGACGGCATCCACCAGCGGTTCACGGAGGCGAGCAACCGCGACGTCCTGGCCTTCCACGAAGCCTTCGCGGACATCGTGGCCCTGTTCCAGCACTTCACATTCCCGGAGGCCTTGCGGCATCAGATCGCGAAGACCCGCGGTGACCTCGCCAAGCAGAACCTGTTGGGCGAGCTGGCGCAGCAGTTCGGGCAGGCGATCGGCCGCTATGGCGCGCTGCGCAGCGCCATCGGCGAGGTCGATCCCTTGACCCGGGAGTGGCGGCCGGCCGAGCCGGACCCGACCGATTTTCAGACCGTCACCGAGCCGCACGCGCGCGGCGCCATCCTGGTGGCCGCCGTCTTCGACGCCTTCTTGTCGATCTACAAGAGCCGCGTCGCCGACCTGCTGCGCATCGCCACCAGCGGCACCGGCATCCTGCCGGAGGGCGAGCTGCACCCGGACCTGGTCAACCGCCTCGCCAAGGAGGCGGTCAAGACCGCCTCGCACGTCCTCACCATGTGCATCAGGGCGCTCGACTACTGCCCGCCGGTGGACTTGACGTTCGGCGAGTACCTGCGGGCCCTGGTCACCGCCGACTACGATCTGGTGCCGGACGACGACCTCGGCTACCGGATCGCGTTCATCGAAGCGTTCCGGCGCCGCGGGATCTATCCCACGAACGTCCGCACCCTGTCGGCCGACAGCCTACGCTGGCAGGAGCCGACGCTGGAGCTCAAGGGACTGGCGGAGCTGCTCAAGCAGCTCGATCTGACCTGGGGCCTGGACTCGGACCGGCGCGCCTCCTTCACGCTTTCCAAAGAGAACCGGATCCGACTGCACGATTGGCTGGTGGCGGGGGCCGTGAGCCCCGCCGACGAGAGACAGATGGGGCTGGCCCTGGGCGACGATGCGCCGGAGACGATCCGCCGGTCGCAGCGCGAGGGGCCGGGCAAGGGCAAGCCCAACGTCGAGGTTCACTCGGTGCGGCCGCTGCGCCGCGTCGGCCCGGACGGCCAGCTCCTCACCGATCTCATCGTGGAGCTGACGCAGAAGCGCGAGGAACCGCTCGATGCGGAAAACCCCGGCCTGGGAAAGCTCAAGTTCCGCGGCGGCAGCACGCTGCTGATCGATCTCAAGACGGCTCGCGTGCGCTACTGCATCAACAAAAACATCCGAAGCAAAGATCGGCTGGAGAGGCAGCGGCGGTTCCGGCTCTTCCCCTCTGAGCAGTCGCTGTACGCCACCTACTTCGGAGAACCCGAGGGAGCCGAGATGTTCGCGGCTCTGCACCGCGGGCTCTAGGTGAGGACGACGAGCATGGCGAGAAAGACCTCTTCCAAGAAGACGCCGGCGGCGAAGAAGAGCGCCCGCAAGACGGCGCCCGTCCGCAAGGCGGCGGCCCGCAAGAGCGGAGCCGCGAAGAAGGCCCCGCCGGCCAAGAAGGCCGCGCCCCGAAAGACCCGCTCGCGGCAGGCGGGAGCCTCCAGCCAGGGCGTGAAGGTGCGCATGTACCGCCAAGGTCTGGGTGACTGTTTCCTGCTCACGTTTCCCTCTACGACCGAGCGTCCTTTCTACATGCTGATCGATTGCGGCGTCCTCCTCGGTACCCCGGAGGGGGCCGATCAGATGAAGAAAGTCGTCCGCAACGTCATCCAGGAGACCGGAGGCCGCGTCGATCTGGTGGTGGCCACCCATCAGCACTGGGATCATCTCTCCGGATTCATGCAGGCCAGGGAGCTCTTCGCCGGATCGGACGAGGAGGATCCCGCCAAGCTGCGGGTGGACCGGCTGTGGCTGGCCTGGACGGAAGACCCCAAGAACCGCCTCGCCAACTTCCTGCGCGTCCAGCGGCAGGAGAAGCAGCAGGCCCTGGCCGCCACGGTCCAGAGCCTGCGGGCCATGGGCGCGGAGGCGCAACGCGAGCAGGCCCTGCGGGCCGGGGCCGCGACCCTGAAGGCGAAGGAGGGCAGCGCGGAGGTGCCGCAGGCCGCTCCTCACCCCACCCTGGCGGCGGCGGATCATGTCGAAGACCTCCTCGGCTTCTTCGGAGCGGCAGGGGGCGGCGGCACGGAGGACGCGCTGGCAGCCGTCAAGGGCTATGCGCGGACGCCGCCGAGCTTCCGCCGCCCGCAGGACGACCCGATCATTCTGCCGGAAGTGCCGGGCGTACGCTTTTATGTGCTCGGGCCGCCGGAGAACGAAAAACTGATCAAACGCAGCGATCCCTCGCGGGCTCATCCGGAGGTGTACGAGGAGCCCGGCCGGGCGCTCAACCTCGACAACGCCTTCCTGGCCGCCGTCCTCCCCGGCGGCGATCTCGAGGAGATGCGCGAGTTCAGCTTCCCCTTCGACCGCTGTTATCAGCTTCCGGTCGAGCAGGCGAAGCAGAGCCGCTTCTTCCAGCGCTACTACTTCGACGAGGACCAGGAGGCGGAATTCAAGGACCAGTCCTGGCGCTGGATCGGCGGCGACTGGCTCGACATGGCGAACCAGTTGGCCCTGCAGCTCGACGGCGACACCAACAACACCAGCCTGGCCCTGGCGATCGAGCTGACCGACTCGGGCAAGGTGCTGCTGTTTCCGGCCGACGCCCAGGTCGGCAACTGGCTTTCCTGGACCGACCTGTCATGGACAGTGGGAGACCGAAAGGTCCACGCCGAAGACCTGTTGCGCCGCACGGTGCTCTACAAGGTCGGGCACCACGGCAGCCACAACGCCACGCTGCGCGACCAGGGGCTGGAGAAGATGGAGAGCGACGATCTGGTCGCCTTGATCCCGGTCAACCAGGAGATGGCGAAGAAGAAGCGCTGGAACATGCCGTTTCCGCCGCTTCTCGAACGGTTGCTCCAGAAGACGAGCGGCCGGGTGCTGAGGATCGACGACGCCGAAAAGGTGAAGGACCGAAAGCCGCCCGCGGGGGTGCCCGCCGCGTTGTGGCGGCAGTTCCAAACCAGCGTGATCGCGGACGAGAAGCTGTTCTATGAGCTGGTGATCGGGGGGTAGGAAACCCTATCGCCCGGATCGCGATGCGACGGTGTGAACGCTGTGATAGCTGTTCAGATGCCTTGGCCGAAGGGTTGGCCGACACCGCTCTGATAGACGACCCAGACAGAGGCGGTCAGCACGGCGAGAAGCCCGATGAGCGCCATCGCGAGGACCGGTGCCGCGCGAGGGTCGAGATCCGATGCGCGTCCGGGAGAGAAGCGGCGGAGAAATAGCACGTAGGCAACATAGGCCAAGAAGGCACCGGCGACGACATCGAGGATGTAGTGCTGCTTGGTGTACAGGGTGGACACGCCGACGAGCGACGCAGCGAGTGCGGCGGCGACTCCGACTCCGCGATGGAGCCGGTAGCAGGTGAAGGCAGACACGAAGGAGTGGGCAACGTGGAGAGACGGGAAGCAGTTGTAGGGCGTATCGGCTGAGTAGAGCAGCCGCAGGCCCCAGACGCCGAAGCCTTCTCCGATGACCTGGGGCGGGCGAAGAGCCACGGTCGGGTAGGCCAGAAAGCAAACGTAGGCTGCAATCCACACGAGGAGATAGGCGCGAACGGTGAGGCGGATGTGCTCTGGGTTACGTACGACGAGGACGGGCAGGAGGATCAGAAAGAGGTAAAGGGCGCCATAGATCAGGGCCCATGTCGGCCGAAGTGGCAAGAGGCGGTCCAACGGAAGCTGGGGGGTATGTACCTTGCGCAAAGAGAACAGCTCGGGAATGAAGATGTAGAGCGGCACCAGCGAGACGAGCACCACCATGGAGCTGGTCACCGGGTAAGGGCGGGTCAGTGCGTCAACGATCACTCTCCGAACGCGCGACCGAGTGCAGCGAGGCAGGCGTTCGTCCGCTGCGATGGCGGGTTGGGCGGCGCCCGGCGCTTGGCTAGTCATGGTGGAAGTAGAAGCGGTTTCCGGCCCGCGGCGGCGCTCTGGCTCCGCGGACGACGCCGGCGCGCAGCTCTTCGGCCATCTCCTGGGGCGGCCATCCAAATCCTGGAGCGGCAGAGCTTTGCGGGCTTACCCCAACAAACCTCCGCCCACTCCGGCGTCATCGCAGGCTCGCCGCAGCAGGTCGTCGACTCCGATCCGATCGGCCCACTCCTTCAGATAATCGAAGTCGAGTCGAGAGCCCTGAACCTTCAGGACGCCCAGGATGTCGTTCCACTGGCGGTCCGAGACGCGATTGCCCTTCTCGTACCAGAGGAGCTTCTGCAGGATTGTATCCTCCGCGCTGGCAACATGGAGCGTCGTCCCGGGCTCTCCCGGAAAGGGAAGGACCTGACGGCGGGCCATCTCCTGGAGAGACAGGGGATCCGTGCTCAGCACGAAGATATCGACTTTGATCGCCGTCTTGAGATGGACGATGTTGAAGGACGAGCGCCGCTGGACAGCTTGGAGAACACGCTCCGGAGATACGTAGAAGAGCTCGGCGACCGCTGCAAGGAAAGACGGTACGTGCTCGGCTCGGAGGTCCGCCAGCAGGTCGCCGTCCTGGGTAGATCGTGGAATGCCATGCATCGAGCTGGCGAGGGAGCCTCCGACGGCATAGGGAACCTGCAGATCTTCGAGGACTCTAACGACCTCTAGAATGACCTTTAGGGCCTCGTCCGGCGGGATCATTCAATAACCCTTGATCTCGGGATCCCATCCGAACGCCTCGATCATCGTCTCCCGGTCCAACCACAAGGCCGCCAACCTGAGGCGCAGCTCCTGCTCGGAGAGGTTCGGCCCGTAACGGGCCTGGATTCTCATCGCGGCCATGGACTGAGCCATCCGGTTCAGCTCGAAGACCTGCCGGAGCTTCTCGAAGGGAGTCATACGGCGGTATCCCTCCAGGAGGATCTCCTCGATCTCTGGGGGTGTATCGGCGGATTGAGTTTTCATGGCCGCGGTGCCGTGGGAGCTTGACTCGGCGGAAGCTCTTCGGGCTTTCCCAACTCAGAATGCAATGCGCGGGCCTTCTCCCGGAAAAACAGTATTTTCTCTGTAGGAGATAAGTCCTTGATCCTCGCGTAGTGTGCTTCACGGATGCTACGCACCATGCCCACGGCTTTAATCGGTTCGCTCATCGCTCAGCCAGGCGGGATCGTGGGTACCGGAGGCCGCCCAGCACGGTTTCGGTGCATCGTGGACTCCTTGCATTGAAATCTCGGTTGCCTATACCGACTTTTCAAGGTACTGTACAGCCGATGATTCAACGAGCCAGGGAGCTCGCCCTCCTCACCGGCCTGCTCCACAGACACCCGGTGGTCGGTATCGTCGGCGCGCGGCAGGTCGGCAAGACTACGCTCGCGCGCATGCTGATGCGCAGCGTATCCCGGCCCACGCACCTCTTCGACTTGGAGAATCCCGACGACCTGGCCCGCTTGGCCGAGCCCATGCTGGCCCTGAAATCCTTGAAGGGGTTGGTCGTGATTGACGAGATTCAGCGCCACCCCGACCTGTTTCCAACCCTGCGCGTTCTGGCGGACCGCCCGCGGCGTCCGTGCAAATTTCTGATTCTCGGGAGCGCTTCTCCGGAGCTCCTGAAACAGACGTCGGAAACGCTGGCGGGCCGCATCGTGTACCATCAGTTGGGTGGCTTGGCCCTGGATGAAATCGGCAACCACAACCCTGTCCGGCTGTGGCGCCGAGGTGGGCTGCCGCCTTCCTACCTGGCACGCTCGGAGCAGGCCAGCTTCGAGTGGCGGCGCGGATTCGTTCAAACCTTCGTTGAGCGTGACCTCCCGCAACTCGGCGTCAACGTCAGCTCGGCTACGATGCGCCGGTTCTGGACGATGCTTGCCCACGCCCATGGCCAAGTGTGGAATGCCGCGGAGTTTGGCCGCTCGTTTGGCGTGGCCGACACCACAGTTCGCGGTTATCTGGATCGCCTGACCTCCGCCCTGGTGATCCGACAACTCGCTCCCTGGCATGAGAACATCGCCAAGCGCCAGGTGCGTTCCCCGAAGGTATACGTTTCGGACAGTGGGCTCCTTCACGCGCTGCTGAATCTTCGAGCGCTGGCGGATTTTGAAGCCCATCCAAGGGTGGGGGCATCCTGGGAGGGCTTTGTCATCGACCAACTCGCCCGCTGGCTGGGTGCCGAGGCCAACGAATGCTTCTTCTGGGCCACCCACTCCGGCGCCGAGCTCGACCTGTTGGTCGTGCGAGGAAGAACCAGGCTGGGATTCGAAATCAAGCGCACTTCGGCTCCGGCGATGACGCGTTCCATGCATATCGCGATGGACGATCTGAAGCTTCAGCGGCTCGATGTCATTCATGCCGGCGATCATTCTTTTCCGTTGGCCGAGCGCGTGCGCGCCGTCGCCCTCAGACGGCTGCTCGACGACATCGAACCGCTCGCGTAGTGCGGCCGCCCGGCCCCAAACACGCACGGCTGCCAGCGTTCCGCCCGAGCCAAAATCTGCGCATCCTCCAGAGTCTCCTGCGCTCGGTGCAAGCGATACCGCACGATATCCTGGCGCGACCCCGTCACAGTAGAATCCCGTCACGCTCCACCTCCTGCCGGAATGGCATGGCCGTATAGAGAGGGCTATTCCATTCTTCGCGGCTGCGTACGATGACGTTCAGGGCTTCTCCCGACTCCCATTCGATTTCGTAGAGCTGGTGGCGGATCGTGTCGGCTCGGGCGTCGCTGACCGGACCTTCCACCAGAACGAGGAAGTCCCAGTCGGAATCCGGGCCGGCCTCCTGGCGGGAGCGGGAGCCATAGAGCTTGACCTCGGCTCCGGGCTCTAACGCCTGGATCGTCTGTTTGACCTTCTGGAGCAGGCCAGTCTGTTCGAGGCGGACCATGATGAAGAGAGTAACTCACTAAACCCGGTCAACTCCACCCCCTGTCGGCTCGCTGGAGGGGGTCGGCCCCCCCTAACATCGCTATGCCGATTGGGCGAGCGGGACCAGAATCTCGACCGCTTCGTAGGGCACGGAGACTGCCCCTTCCTCTGAACGTTCGATCAGGCCAAGTTCTTCGAGCCGCGACACGTCCGTGTGGACGTTGGAGTAATTGCGCTCGGCCGCCTTGGCAAGGGCGTAGATGCTGCAAGGACCAACACGGCGCAGCGTATCGAGAAGGTCAAGCCGCGCGGGAGTCAGCTCAGCGAACAAAGAACGCGCAGACTCAAAACTGAGCCGGAAGTCCGGCGTACGTCCCTTCCGGGCACCAGCCACTTGCTGTGCCGCGGATTGAAAGACAGAGCCTCTCCGGGCCACTTCGATGATCGCCTTCATGGTTGCCTCCAGTTGTCGACGTCGCGTCTAAAATCTTCCAGCAGTTCCTCGAGCGTCCTGAAGAGGTAGTCCTCTTCGCGCTCCCCGACGTGCCAGTGGTCACCCTTGCCGCGCTCGTTGTCATACCGTACGCGGCACACTCCGCCAGCGCCGTAGTACAGGCGGTACTTGTACCGGTGAGCACTGGGTGGCAGTGGCTCCGGCAACTGCCAGATCAGGATTTCAACGATCGACCCGTCGTCGCGAACTTCCTTGGCGTGCGCGAGCAGGATCGCTGACACGTATTGCATGGTAGCAATATACGCACGCCCTGTCTACTACTGGGGTCGAACGCACGAAGTGTGCGTCGCCTGTCGCCGCTTTGGCGGTTCGCAGACTTCCCGCCTGGGCTCCCCTTCGAGCCCTAGACTTCAAGCCCAGTCTTCATCGATCGCCGCCGGAGAATCATCTTGAGGCGTTCGTGATCCGCCTCATTCATCGCCGAGCCCGATTTGACTCTTACAAGCGCCTCGGGTCTGAAGGGCATCTGTTGACCAGCTCCACGCTCGAAGAGGGCACGAAACTCAGCCTCACTCTCATATTTGGTGAGTTTCGTGTACAGACGCTTGCGGACCTGCACCTCGACCGTGTCGGTGAAGACATTTGCTGGCTCGAGCACATCGACATAGTTGACTGGTTTGACCTTTCTGAAGAAGTCCAAATCCTTGAGCGGGTCGAACTCCAGACAGACCCCCCGCCTCTCGGAGGCATAGTTTTGCCATTGGGTTGGGATGTCTCCATCTATGGAGAAGCAGATCACACCGTACTCGTCTACGCTTCGTTGAAGCGAAGCAACCACGTCAGGGTCGAAATCTGGCTTCATGAGGTTTATGTGCCACTGGTGGAGGCGCGAAGCGAGTTCGGACTCAGACAATTCCGGATGTTGCTGCGTCGCCGCTTGAGCGTAGCGGCCCCGCTTGAACTCGTCGAGCGTGCAGAGGGTATTTACAGCCACGCGGCAATCTTCGGGATCCATCTGTTTCAGGATCGCAGGTGGCGCCCCGTACATGGTGGAATCCAGCAATATCTGTTCAAGATACCCCCAGTCCTTCTCACCTGCAAGGGGCCTGTAGCGGTATAGACGCTCCGGCATAGTGAACTTGGACCCGGTCCAAACTTTGGGCATGATTCGATCAGCGCGTGAAAATTGAGCCCGTTTCGGTTTCAGGCGCGAGCGACAGATGACTCATAGGGCTTCCTCCGGGACCACTCAATAACCCCTCGACCTCTGGATCCCATCCGAACGCCTCAATCATCGTTTCTCGGTCCACCCACAGGCGGCCAGTCTCAGGCGCAACTCCCGCTCGGAGAGGTCCGGCCCATATTGAGCCTGGATCCTCATCGCGGCCATGGTCTGAGCCATCCGGTTCAGCTCGAAGACTTGCCAGAGCTTCTCGAAGGGAGTCATACAGCGGTATCCCTCAACGAGGATCTCCTCGATCTCCGGTGGCGTATCGGGGGACTGGGTTTTCATGGCGCGTCGGTCCCTGACAATTCTATGCCGATTGGGCGAGCGGGACAAGGATCTCGACCGCTTCGTACAGCACGGAAACCGCACCCTCTTCTGAGCGCTCGATCAGGCCAAGCTCTTCGAGCCGCGACACGTCCGTGTGAACGTTGGAGTAATTGCGCTCGGCCGCCTTGGCAGGGGCGTAGATGCTGCAGGCGCCAACACGGCACAGCGTATCGAGAAGGTCAAGCCGCGCGGGAGTCAGCTCAGTGAACAAAGAACGCGCAGACTCAAAACTGAGCCAGAAGTCCGGCGTACACCCCTTCCGGGCATCAGCCACTTGCTACGCAGCCGCCTGAAAGACAGAGCCTCTTCGGGCTACTTCGATGATCGCTTTCATGGTTGCCTCCAACGATCAATCCGCCGATAAGCCAAGGAGTTCGTCAGTCAAGAGTCGCCCTCCGTCACCAAAGAACTCCCTGGCAACCTGAAAGGCCTCTTGATTTTCCACGGGCTCGGAGTCAAGATAAACGAAATCATACGAACAGCCTGCTTCATCCCCCGCCTCAGTGGCGATCCCAATGGCCTTTTTGACTTGGCGGTAGTGCTTCAGCATTGTGGTCATCAGGAGTAAACGCTTTCGGCGCTCATCCCGCTGGCTGCGCGAGAGCGGACTTGCTAGAAAGAGTATGCAGTCGCTACGGCTTAGACTATAGGTAGTGGTCCAATCGTCCTCTTGCCTCTCGCCTGCGCGAGCAAGCGTCCTCAGAATACTTTTACCGAGCGCAATGCGTCGCACTCGAGGAATCATGCTCAGGACAGTTGCGATCTGAATTGAGTCGTCCGGCTGACACTCGATTACATCTTCGCCGTATCGGAGTTCACCCAAGCTCGGATCGTGCTCGTGTGCCCTTCCAATCATGTGGTCAATGACTTGTCCTGCATTAGCATAGGGGAGATCGCCCATTAAGAGTCGACGGAGGTGCTCGGCATAAGGCCGAGTGTCCTGTTCGGAAACGGACAAGCCACGCTTTTGTGCTCGAAATGCAAATAGGCTCTCAAGGTTTTCTAGATGATAGTCGAAGATAATTTCTTCTTCATGCACTCGAGGCCTGAGGGTGGGCAGGAGCACCTCACTCCTATCTTCAAGATAGTTGACCAGATCGCCGGGCGTGTTGAGAAGCTGAGCCAGGTTCCAGAAGTCTCGAAATGAGAGAATATGGAGGGGTACCGAAGTCCTTTGCAGCTCAGGGACTAACTCAAAGGGGTCGTATGGGGCCGAGACATGATGAAGGATGATGATCCCATACAGCCATTTGACTTCAGTGTGCGGGAACGGTACTCTTCCTCTAAGCGGGTTCTCCATGTGAGTCAGCCGGCCATCGCGGATTGCCCGCACCGCCCCGGCCACTTGCCTCCCAGCCTTGGCAAGGTTCTTCCTGGCCCAACTAAGAGCGTCCTCCTCGCTTTTACCGGCGGGATCAAGAGCTTGCGCTTTGACTTGTATAACGAGCCCGATGTCGTGCCACGGGACCAGCACATCCGTAACCTCGTCCTGGTCTTCCTTCCTGGGCGCGCGAAACACATAGAGCGGCGAAAATGCCCCTTCTACAGACGCCTGAACCTCGGCTTCGGTTCTTGCACCGATATTGATCTTGAACTTCATCGCTCAGGCCCGCCAACGCTCCACTGCGTATTCTACTCCCTCTCGCCTACCTCCGGCATCCTACTGCTCGGGGACGGGCGGGCATCGGACCGATGGAGCGGGAGCCGCGAACACAACGGGACCCGCCTTTCGCCGCCCAGAAACCGCGAACGCGAGTCGCCTTCCCGAGATGGTGTTACGTCGCCCGCGTCTGCCGTCTACCGCGGCAAAGCTTTTCGAGCGGGACGGATCTATAATGGCGGAGCGTCGGATGGGGGACCGTGGCACGAAAGGTCAGTCAGAGAACTGGTTCGGGATCTGCTCGCAGGTCAGCCGAGCGATCGAAGAGGTTCAGGAATGAAGGTGAGCGACCGGTACCACAAATGGATCGAGTGGAGCGAGGAGGACGCGGCCTACCTGGGCAAGTGCCCCGATCTCATTACGGGGATCCATGGTGAGGATCCAGTGAGGCTCTATGCGGAGCTTCACGAGGTGGTCGAGGAGGTCATTCGCCACTTCGAAGCTGAAGGGCGGCCTCTTCCTGCTCCCCGCGTGCGGCCCATGCAAGAAGTCGCCTGAGGGACGGCGGCTCGGTGACGATCCGCGCCGTCGGCGTCAAAGGACCGCAAACCTGGAGTCGGGATCTCACCGGCGAGATACGAGAACGCCTGGCTGCACGACGGAAGCCGCCAGCCCGGTAGAGGCTTTAGGGGAGGGTCGTAGCGGCGGGCCTACATGCCCGCCGTTTTGCCATTTTCAGCCAGATGAGGCAGACTGACGTGCGGGGCGTTATACTGACCGAGGAGTGCAGAGATGTCTTCCAAAGAATCCAGGTTGATTCAGAACACCCCACCGCAGGAAGAGGAAAAGGGTCGTGTTGTCGAGACCCGATCTCCCTTCGCGGGCGTTCTGGTGAGGAAACTCGACCGGGCATCCCTACACCAGCCCCAGGGGCCAGACTCCGGCATCAACGCCATCATCGGCCGATGGCCCGGAGATGAGAGCGACGAGGAGATCATAGCCCTGCTCGACGAGCTCTCGTGAGCGCGCCCCGAATCTTTCTCCTCGATACCAACATCCTCCTCCACCTCGTCCGGGACAAGTGGATCGGGAGGTCCATAGAGTCTCGCTTCCACCTTCGGACCAGACCGGAAAGGCCCCTGGTTTCCATCATCACCATTGGAGAGGCTCTCGCATTCGCCAAGCGATTGGGCTGGGGACCACAGAAGGCCGCATCGCTGGAAGCTCTGATCAATCAACTGGCCATCGTGGATATATCGGATGAGGTCCTCAGTTCTTACGCCGAGATCGACTTCTTCCTGCGGCGGACAGGTAATCCCATCCAGAACAATGACGTCTGGATCGCCGCTACGGCCATCGCGACTGGATCCCACCTCCTCACGACCGACAAGGACTTCGATCCCCTGGATCCCACGTATTTGAATCGGACGTGGATCGATCCGCTGCGGCCGGACCGGTAAATCCAGCAACCGCGGGAGCCCGAGGGATTCCGCGCCAAGATTGGCGCGGGGGGCTCCTGAAAACCGTAGAGAGGTCCGCGGCGACCGGTCCGCTTTCGGAGTACGCCGAGCGAGCGCACCACGAAACATTGGTGGTCACCGAAGGCGGCAAGCCCGTGGCTGCCCTCGTGCCGATCGAGGAGGTGGTCGAGCAGTCCCGCGCCCCGCTGCCGCCCTGGAGCCGGGATCTCCACCGGCGAGATGCGAGAACACCTGGCTGCACGACGACGGCAGGCCCGGTAGACACTTTCGAGCCCCTCTACGACGGTCAGAGCGACGCCCGTCTTTGTTGTCCGGAAATCGGGCTATCCCAGTCGCGGATCCCCCTCGAACATGCTCCAATGCACTGGAACGGTCTCCGGTCCGCTAGAACAGCCTCCGGCCCGCTCAAAGACGCTCCAATCCGCTCGAAGACACTCCAATCTGCTCGAAGACGCTACGGCGGATTTTTTGAGCGTTTTTTCCCGCCGGAGAGTGTTTCTTCCGTTTAAAGACTGTTTTTTGGGAAAAATCACTCTAAAAAACGGCCCACAGGGTGTTTTTTGGTTTCAAACACTGTTTGAGCCGAAAAAACACTCTCCGACGGGAAAAAACACTCTAAAAATCCGCCGGAGCGTCTCCGAGCGAATTGGAGCGCGTTTCACGGGTCCAATCGGTGAAAAACGTCCTCCCACGGAGACAGCCGGACGTCTGAAATGCCGGTCCAATAGTGAAGGCGCCCGGAATCCCCGGCTCCCACTGCGACGTTAGACTCTCTGAATGGCCGATCCGGCGTGGGAGGACCTCTCCCGGACGCTGCGCAGCAGTGCGCCCTATAAGGCCCTCCTTGCGGGGCTCGGGGACGTGGTGCGCCTGCCGGTGCCGGCGGCGGCGTGGGTGGGCGAGCTGCTGGCGAAAGATCTCGGCCGGCCGCTGCTGGTGCTGGTGCCGCGCGAGGCGGACGCGCTGATGTGGATGGAGGCGGCGCGGCTCTTCGGGCGTGAGGAGGGCGTGGTCTACTTTCCCGCGCCGTCGCTGACCCCCTATCAGGAGACCGAGACCTCGCTGCCGGTGCGCGCCCAGGAGTCCGTGGCGCTGGACGCCGCCGCTTCCGGCCGTATGACGGCGGTCGTCGCGACCCCCCGGGCCCTCTTCCGGCGCCTGCCGGACCGGGACGCGTTCCGCCGTGCCGTGCTGACGATCCGTCCGGAAGAGGACCATCCCATCGAGCGGCTGGCGGCGCACCTGGTCCGCTACGGCTTCCGGCGTACGGATCTGGTCTACGAGGTGGGGGATTTCGCGGTCCGCGGCGGCATCGTCGACCTCTTTCCTCCTGGCGAGGACTCTCCCGTGCGGCTGGATCTGTTCGGCGATACGGTCGAATCCATCCGCTGGTTCGATCCCCAGTCGCAGCGTTCGGAGGACACGCTCGATGCGGTCCGCATCCTGCCGCTCTCCCTCTTCCCGGCCGGGGCGGAGGAGGCGCGGCGCTTGGCGGATCTGCTGTCCGGAGGCCAGGCCGCGGATCCCGACTGGGGGCCGGAGGCGGCCGAGCTGCTGGAGTCTCTGCGGACGCGGGGGGAGTTTCCGGGGTGGGAGAACTATCTGCCGCTGCTCGCCGAGCGCACCGCCTCGCTCTCCGAGGTGCTTCCGAATCCGCTGGTGCTCGCGATTGATCCCCCCGCCCTTGAGGCGGAAGCGGCGCACCATGCCGAGCGCCTGCAGACGGACTTCGCGGCGCGCCGCGAGCACGGCCGGTTGGCGGTGCCTCCGGACATGCTGGAGCAGCCGGACGGCGAGGTCCGGGCGGTGCTGGGAACGGCGGCGCTGCGCCTGCGGGATCTCGTGGTGGGCGGCGCGCGCGATGGCCGCGATGGCCGCGAGGGCCAGGACGGCGGCGCCGACTTCCGGGGAACCCTGACCGACCTTTTCCACGGTCAGCTCCCGCGCTTCCCACAGGAGGTGGAGATCGCCCGCGCCCGCGGCGAGCGCTGCCTCGTGGTGGTCTCCCCCACGCACCGGCGGCGGATCGAGGAGCTGCTCGAGGGCCGCGAGGTGCGGCTCGGGCGCGGCGGCGTCGAGCTGGTCTCCGGCGAGCTGGGGCGCGGCTTCCGGCTGCCCGCGGCCGGCGTGGTGGTCTACGGCGAGCAGCAGCTCCTGCCGCAGGCGAAGCTCCAGCGCCGGCCGAGCCGGGCGCGCTTCGGCCCGTTCCTCTCCGGCCTGCGCGACCTCAAGGTGGGCGACTACGTGGTGCACGTGGACCACGGGATCGGTCAGTTCGTGGCCCTCCGCTCGGTGGGCGGCGACGGCAATGGCGCCGGCGGGCTGCCGCCGGTCCTGCGCGATCTGGCGAGCGCCGGCGCGGCCGCCGAGACGGAGGTGATGGAGATCGCCTACTCGGGGGGCAAGCGCCTGCTGCTCCCCCTGTCGCGCATCGATCAGGTGCAGAAGTACAGCGGCATCGAAGGGGTCGCGCCGCGGCTCGACCAGCTCGGCGGCACCTCCTGGAACCGCACCAAGGCGCGGGTCAAGAAGGGCATGCGCGATATGGCCGACGAGCTGCTCAAGCTCTACGCCGAGCGCCAGGTGGCCCGCGCGCCGGCGATGCCGCAGGACACCGACCTGCTGCACCAGTTCGAGGCCGCCTTCGTCTACGAGGAGAGCCCGGATCAGCTCGAGGCGATCGCCACCATCAAGGAGGACCTGCAGCGCGAGCGGCCCATGGACCGCCTCCTCTGCGGCGACGTGGGCTACGGCAAGACGGAGGTCGCCATGCGCGCCGCCTTCAAGGCGGTGGACGGCGGCTATCAGGTGGCGGTGCTGGCGCCGACGACCATCCTGGCCGATCAGCACCTGGAGACATTCCGGAAACGCTTCGCCGGTTTTCCCGTCCAGATCGAGATGGTCTCGCGCTTTCGCTCGCCGCAGGAGATGCGGGAGCTCAAGAAGCGTCTGGCGCGAAGGCAAGGTGGACATGCTGATCGGCACCCACCGGCTGCTGTCGAAGGACATCCAGTTGCCGCGGCTGGGCCTGCTGATCGTCGACGAGGAGCAGCGCTTCGGCGTCGCCCAGAAGGAACGGCTGAAGCAGCTCAAGAAGAACGTTCACGTGCTCGCCATGTCGGCGACGCCGGTGCCGCGCACCCTGCAGCTCTCGCTCGCCGGCGTGCGGGACCTCTCGGTGATCGAGACGCCGCCCAAGGACCGCATGGCGGTGGAGACGGCGATCCTGCCCTACAGCGACGCGCTGGTGCGCGAGGCCATCGAGCTGGAGATCGAGCGCGGCGGGCAGGTCTACTACGTCTACAACCGGGTGGAGTCGATCGAGGAGCGGCTGATCAAGCTGCGCGAGATCGTCCCGGGAGTCCGCGTCACCGTCGGCCACGGCCAGCTCGACGAGGAAGAGCTTTCGCGCCGCATGCACGCCTTCACCGCGCGGCGAGTTCGACGTGCTGCTCGCCTCGACGATCATCGAGAACGGCATCGACATCCCCAACGTCAACACCATGATCGTCCACCGGGCGGACCGCTTCGGCCTGGCGCAGCTCTACCAGCTCCGCGGCCGGGTGGGGCGGAGCAACCAGCTCGCCTACTGCTACTTCCTGGTGCCCGAGGACCGGGTGCTCTCCGAGCCGGCGAGAAAGCGCCTGGCCGCACTGCGCGAGTTCTCGGACCTCGGCGCCGGCTTCCGCATCGCGGCGCGGGACCTGGAGATCCGCGGCGCCGGCAATCTCCTGGGCGGGGAGCAGAGCGGCCACATCGGCGCCGTGGGCATCGAGACCTACCTCAAGCTGCTGGAGGAGACGGTGCGCGAGCTGCGGGGCGAGAGCGTGGAGGAGGCGCCTTCGGTGGCCCTCGATCTGCCGGTGCCGATGTCGATCCCGCAGGACTATGTGGACGATGCGAACCTGCGCATGGAGCTCTACCGCAAGATCGCCGACGAGCCCGAGCGGGAGATGCTGGCCGAGCTCGCCGACCGCTTCGGACCGCCGCCGCCGGCGGTGGAGACGCTGGTCGAGGTGGCCGCGCTCAAACGCCTGGCGGAGTCGCTGCGCGTGCAGTCGATCGCCGCCAAGGGCAGCGAGCTGATCATCCGGCTGCGCCGCGACGCGCGGATCGACGTCGAGAGGCTGATCGAGATGGTCTCCAGCCGCCAGGGAGCGAGCTTCAGTCCCACCGGCGTGCTGACGCTCCCGGGTGGCCGCGGCCGCCAGCTCGTCGCGACGGCGCGGGAGATCCTGGAGGGGTTGTCGCAGTGAGAAAGCCCTCTGCCCTCCGAAGCCCTCACTCCCCTGACCCCTCTCTCCCAAAGGGAGAGAGGGGAACAAAACCAAGAAAAGAAATACCTCGCCGCGTTTTTTCTTCCTCTTTCTCCCTCCTCTCCCTTTGGGAGAGGAGGGCCGGGGAGGTGAGGGCTTCGAAGGGCAGGCCGCCGATTCCTGCACAGACCCTCTGTCTGCTGCTGATCGTGATCGCCTGCCAGCGGTCCACGCCGCCCCCGCCCGACGCCGTGGCGCGGATCGGCGACTCGGAGGTGCGGTACGGCGAGTTCGAGGGTTATCTGGCACGCACCGTGGACGACAGCGGCGGCGTGCTCGGCAGCGACGTGCTGACCGGGCTTTTCGACCAGTTCCTCGAGGAGAAGCTCCTGGCGCGGCTGGCGCTGGACCGCAAGCTCGTGCGGGAGGCCGGCGGCGCGGCCGGGCCGCGGCACGCGATCGACGCCCTGCTCCAGAACGGCCTGGAGCGGCAGCCCGGAGCCGCGGAGATCGCCGTCTATTACCGGGCGCACCGCGCCGAGTTCTCGCGGCCCGAGCGGGTGCGGGTGCGGCAGATCCTCACCGAGGACCGCGAAACCGCGGAGAAGGCCCTGCGGGAGATCGCCGACGGCGCCGCCTTCGCAGAGGTGGCGCGGCGGCTGTCGCGCGATCCGAGCGCCGCCGCCGGCGGCGACCAGGGGGAGCTGTCGCGGGCCGACCTGCCCCCCGCCTTCGCCGAGATCATCTTCAACCTGCAGCCGGGCGAGGTCAGCCGTCTGGTGCCGGCCGAGTACGGCTTTCACATCTTCCAGGTGACCGAGCGCCAGCCGCCGGAGGTGGTGCCGCTCGAACAGGCGCGGGGCGAGATCCTTGCCAAGCTGCGCCAGGAGCGCGCCGACCGCCTCCTCCGTTCGCTGGTCCAGGAAGCCAGAACCCGTTACAATGTCGTGGTTTATGAACGCAATCTACCGTTCGGATACGAGGGCACCTACAAGGAGTCCCATGCGCAGAACACTCGTTAGTCTGATCCTCGTCCTCACCCTCTCGCCGGCGCTCCATGCCGAGGTGCTCAACCGCATCGTGCTGCGGGTCAACGACCGGATCGCGACGTTGCGCGACTATCAGCAGCGCCGCCAGGAGATGGTCCAGGAGGTGATGCGCCGCGAGCAGGATCCGCAGGAGCGCCAGCGTCTCCTGGGCCAGGCCGCGGAGGTCGTCTTCGCCAACATGTTCCACGAGCTGCTCCTCGACTCGCGCGCCGACCAGCTCGGCGTCGAGATCGACGACGCGCGGGTCGATGCCGCCGTGGCGCAGCTCCGTGAGGGCTACAACATCAAGAGCGATCAGGAATTCGTGGCGGCTCTGGCGCAGTCGGGAATGACCGAGCCACAGCTCCGGGCTCAGCTCCGCAACACCCTGCGCATCCAGGAGGTGCGAGGCCGCGAGGTGCAGAGCCGCGTCGACGTGGACGAGGAAGATCTTCGCCGCTACTACCGCAAGAACCTCGAGCAGTTCCGCCAGCCCGAGCAGTTGCAGCTGCGCGAGGTGGTGGTGCTCGAGGAGGGAGGCGCGCCGGCCGAGGAGCGGGACCGCATTGCGGCCGAGATCCGCGCCAAGGTGGCCGCCGGCACGCCGCTGATCGACGCCGTCGCGGACCGCGCAGAGAAAGGCCTGACGAGCAACGTCATCGAGCTCGGCTGGGTATCGCCCGGCGACCTCGACCAGAATCTCGAGACGGCCGTCTGGAAGTTGCCGAAAGATTCGATCAGCGAGCCCGTACCGGCGCGCGGCGGCCTTCACCTGGTGCAGGTGATCGACCGCCGGGAGTCGCGCATCCCGCCGTTCGCCGAGGTCGCCGCGGCCATCCGCGCGCGCGAGGAAGACCGCGTCTTCCGCGAGGAGATCGCCAAGTACATGGTGGAGCTGGAAAAGAAATCGCTGGTCGTCGCCAATCCGCCGCAGGAGGCGGCCGGCTACCGCCGCCAGCTTGCCGCGGCCGTCGAGGAGGACGTCGAAGAGCTCGGTGCCGCGCCGCCGCCGGCGACCACGGAGGGCGCGCCGGTCATCGATCCCATCGATCCCACCAGGCCCGGCGGTCTGCCGACGCCAAAGCCTACCGATATGACGGTGCCGGAGATTCCGCCGCCGGCGCCGGCTCCCGCCAACTGATTCACCCTAGATGTTGTAGGGCGCAGCATGCTGCGCCCTACATGTGGCTCCCTTATCAAGACGTGCCGGCACGCAGCTCTGATACATTCTCTCGCCTCCTTACGCCTCATTTTTGCGCTCTGCGGATGTATCACCGGAGATGCGGTGGTTTTTCGTGGGAAAAAATGGACAAAAGTGGAATGAACTGCTAGGATTCCGCCTCAGTCAGCCGTTTTGACGAGGGTGGGTCCATGTTCCGTGGCAGTGCCGCAACGAAGATCGACGACAAAGGTCGGCTGAAGATCCCGACCGATTTCCGGCGCTTGCTGGAGGAGCGTTACGGTCCCGATCTCTTCGTGACTTCGGTGCAGGGCGACTCCGCGCTGTTGTATCCGTTGCCGGTCTGGGAGGAGATCGAGCAGCGTCTGGCGGCGATGCCGGCCACCGATCGCACCAAAGTGCGGTTCCTCGAGCGGGTCAACTACTTCGGGCAGCAGGTGCGGTTGGATGTGCAGGGGCGGATCCTGGTGCCGCAGATTCTCCGGGAAAGCGCCAGCATCGGCGGCGACGTGGTGGTGAGCGGGCAGCTCAATCACCTGGTGGTGTGGAATCACGAGCGCTTCGTGGCGCGGTTGCAGGAGCAGCCCTTTACCGACGAGGACTTCGATGCCCTCAGCTCGCGGGGAATCTGAGCGGGCTGCGGCGGTCGTGGAAGGGAGCGAACCGAGCCGTTGGATGTGCAGCACCTGCCTGTCCTGGTCGCGGAGACCCTCGAACGGCTGGCGCCCGGGCGCGCCGGGCTGTTCGTCGACGCGACGGTGGGCCTGGGCGGTCACGCCGAGGCCCTGCTGGAGTCCTCGCCGGACGTCCGGCTCGTCGGCATCGATCGCGATGCCGATGCGCTGGCGCGGGCCGCACGGCGGCTCGAGCGGTTCGGCTCCCGAGTGCGCCTGGTGCACGGCAACTTCCACCGCCTCGAGCAAGAGCTGGCGGGCCTGGGCGTTCGCGGCATCGGGGGCGTCGCGGGCGTGCTGGCAGATCTCGGAGTTTCCTCATTGCAGCTCGAGACGGCGGAGCGGGGCTTCAGCTTCCGCCGCGACGGCCCGCTCGACATGCGGATGGGGATGAGCGACGTGACCGCTGCGGACTGGGTCAATCAGACCTCGGAGGGAGAGTTGGGAAAGATCATCCGGGAGTACGGCGAGGAGCGGCAGGCGCGGCGGATCGCCCGGGCGATCGTCCGGGCGCGGGCGGAGGGGCCGATCGAGACCACCGGCGAGCTCAAGCGCCTGATCGACGAGGTCAAGGGACCGCGGGCGGCGCGCGAGGAGCGGATCGATCCGGCGACGAGGGTCTTTCAGGCCCTGCGGATCGCCGTCAACCAGGAGCTGGCGGGGCTCGACGACTTCATTCGGCAGGCGGTCGACCTCCTCGAAGTCGACGGCAGGCTGGTGGTCATCTCCTACCACAGCCTCGAGGATCGGATCGTCAAGAACACCCTGCGCGACCTGGCGCGAGGTGAGATCGATCTGGTGACCGGCCGCTCCCGCTCCGAGAGCCAGCTGATCGAGGTGATGACCCGCAAGCCGGTGCGGCCCAGCGAGGAGGAGGTGGCCTTCAATCCGCGCGCGCGCTCCGCCCGGCTGCGGGCGGCCCGGAGGCTGTGAAGCTTGCGCAACGCGTACGCCTTCACCCGGCCGGTGGCCAACACCTATCTGGTGCGCGAGCGCGACCGGCGCCGCCTGCGCGAGCTGGCCCTGGTCTTGCTGGTCGTCGTCTGCCTCGGAGGGGGGCTGCTGGCGTACACCTGGATCCATCTGGAAGTGACGGCCACCGGCTACCGGATCGACGTTCTGGAGCGGGAGCTGACGGATAGGGAGCGGGAGGAGCGACAGCTCCGCCTGGAGGCCTCCTACCTCGCGAGCCCTTCACAGATCGAGCGCCGGGCGGTCGAGGAGCTGGGGATGCAGGCGCCGGTCCTGGAGCAGGTGGTGTTCTGGGAGGAGCTGCCGTGAGGCGCCTCGCGATCGCCGCCGGTCTCGGGACCGTCTGGGTGCTGCTCATCGCCGCTCGCCTGTATCACCTTCAGGTGGTCCGCTACGAGCACTACACGGGCAAGGCGGAGCGCCAGCAGCAGCGGGTCGTCACCCTCGATCCGCCGCGGGGCACGATCTACGACGCGCAAGGCCGCGAGCTGGCGGTCTCCATCCAGGTCGACTCCGCATACGCCGTGCCGCCGGAGGTGGAAGATCCCAACGCCGCGGCCCGTGCGATCGCCCATGTCGTGCCCGGGCTCGACGCCGACAAGCTGGCCCGGCAACTGGCGAGCGATCGAGAGTTCGTCTGGGTGGCGCGCAAGCTCGATCCGCCGGTGGCGGAAAAGGTCCGCCGGCTCGCTCTGAAAGGCCTCTACTTCCTGCCGGAGAGCAAGCGTTACTACCCCATGGGCGAGCTGGCCGCGCAGGTGCTCGGTTACGTGGGGACCGACAACCACGGGCTCGCGGGCCTGGAGCTGGTCTACGACGACCAGGTGGCCGGCAAGCCGGGGAAGCGGACCGTGCTGCGCGACGCCCGGCGCGGCACGGTGGTGTCGCCCTACCTCTCCTTCGCCGAGCCGGAACCGGGTCGCGATCTCTATCTCACGCTCGACGCCGCGGTGCAGCACATCGTCGAGCGCGAGCTGGCGCGGGCGGTCGAGACGCGGGGAGCGAAGCAGGGAACCGCCATCTTCCTCGATCCTTCGACCGGCGGCGTTCTGGCCATGGCCACCTACCCCGCCTTCGACCCCAACTCCTTCGGCCGGTATCCGCCGAGCCGCTGGCGCAACCCGGCGATCATGGACGTCTACGAGCCGGGGTCGACGTTCAAGATCGTGACGGCGGCGGCGGCCCTGGAGTCCGGTGTGGTGCAGGCCGAGGACGAGTTCGACTGCGAGATGGGCGGCATCACCCTGCTCGGCATCCGCATCCGCGATCACAAGCCGTTCGGCCGGTTGACCTTCGCGCAGGTGGTCGCCAAATCGAGCAACGTCGGCGTCATCAAGGCCGCCCTGCTGATCGGCAATGAGCGGTTCTATCGCACCATCCGCAGCTTCGGCTTCGGCCAGCTCACCGGGCATCGATCTGCCCGGCGAGAGCGCCGGCATCCTCCATCCGCTGGAGAGCTGGGGGCCGCTGGCCAAGGCCTATATCGCCTTCGGACAGGGAGTCTCGGTGACGCCGCTGCAGCTCGCCGCCGCCGCCGCCGCCATCGCCGACGACGGCGAGCTGCCTGCGGCCCCATGTCGTCGCCGCGGTGAGCCGGGGAGAAACGCGGGTGCCGAGCCATCCCGAGCCGCCGGTGGCCGGCCATCCGATCTCCGCCGCCACCGCCCGGGAGCTCAAGCGCCTGCTCGAAGGCGTGGTGATCGAGGGAACCGGCCGCGCCGCCGCGATCGCCGGTTACCGGGTTGCGGGCAAGACGGGGACCGCGCAGATTCCCGTGCGCGGCGGTTACCTGCGCAATGGCTTCCTGCCGAGCTTCGTCGGCTTCGCTCCCGCCGACCGGCCGGCGGTGGTGGGCGTCGTCGCCATTGCCGAGCCGCAGGGCTTCGCGTATCACGGCGGACAGGTGGCGGCGCCCGTCTTCGGCGCCATCGCCCGGCAGGTCCTGCTGTACCGCGGCGTTCATCCCGAGCGGCAGAGCCCCGCGATCTGGCCGGGGCAGATCGTGACGGCAGGCCTGCAGACCGCGGCCCTGCCGGCTGGCCCTGCCGGCTCGACCGCCTTCGACCCGGGTGATCCTCCGACGGACGGCGACGAGCGGGCGATCGAGGCCGGTCCGGATCCGGTGCTGTGGCGCGGGCCTCCGCCTCCGGCCGGTGCGTCTTCGGGAAGCGGGCCGCCGGGTGCGGCCGGTGACACCGGGAAGGACCGGCCCGAGAGCGATCACTCTTCTTCCGAGGGAGGTCGCTCTCATGCGTCTTTCTGAGCTGCTGCGCGGCCTGCCGGTGGATCCGATCGCGGGCGATTCCCATGCCGACTTGGAGGTGACGGGAGTCGCGCACGATTCGCGGACGGTCGAGCGGGGGGACCTCTTCGTCGCCGTTCCCGGCGAGCGCTTCGACGGCAGGGCCTTCGCTGCGGCGGCCGTCGCCCGTGGCGCGATCGCGGTGGTCGGACAGGAGCCCGGCGCCGCGGCCGCGACGCTGGATATCCCCTGGCTGGTGACGGCCGATCCGCGCTCCATGCTCGGCCCGCTCGCGGCGCGCGTCTACGACCATCCCGACGGGGAGCTGATCCTCGCCGGCGTCACCGGGACGAACGGCAAATCGACCGTCGCCACCCTTCTCGCCGCGATCTTCGAGGCGGCCGGCCGGGCCGCGGGTTTTCTCGGCACTCTCGGCTATCGCTTCAGGGACCGCGGCTATGCCGGCGGGCACACGACGCCCGAAGCCTCCGACCTGTTTCGCACCCTGCGGCGGATGCGGCAGGACGGCGCCGAGGCGGTCGCCATGGAGGTCTCCTCCCACGCCCTTGCCATGGGGCGGGTCGAAGGCGCGTCGTTCGACGCGGCGGTGTTCACCAACCTGACCCGCGACCACCTCGACTATCACCGCGACTTCGAGGAGTACTTCGCGGCGAAGCGCAAGCTCTTCGACCATTTGAAACCTGGGGGCCGCTCGGCGGTGAACGTGGACGACCCTTACGGGCGCCGCCTCGCGGCCGAGCTGCCGGACGCCCTGACGTTCGGCGAGGGTGGCGACGTCGCGGCCCGCGCCGTAGAGCTGTCGACCGCCGGCATCCGCGGCACGCTGGCGACGCCGCGGGGGGATCTGTCTTTCTTCTCGCCCCTTCTCGGACGCTACAACCTGTGGAACCTGCTGGCTGCTGCGGCGGCTGCGGAGGTCCTGGAGCTGCCGCACGCCGCGGTCGCGCGGGCTTTCGCCGCTCAGCGGCCGGTGCCGGGGAGGATGGAGCCGGTGGACCGCGGCCAGCCGTTCCCGGTCTTCGTGGACTACGCCCACACCCCCGCCGCGCTCGAAGCGGCCCTGCGGTCGGCGCGGGAGGTGGTGGGCGGCGGCAAGGTGGCGGTCGTCTTCGGCTGCGGCGGCGACCGCGACCCGGGCAAGCGACCGCTGATGGGCAAGGTGGCTGGGCGAGCTCGCGGACCTGGCGATCGCGACGTCGGACAACCCGCGCGGCGAGGATCCGACGGCCATTCTCGCCGCCGTCGAAGAGGGGCTCGCGGCGAGCGCCGGACGGCGCTATCGCCTGATTCCGGACCGCCGCGAGGCGATCCGCGAAGCCATCGCCGCCGCGCAGCCCGGCTGGGCCGTGCTGGTGGCCGGCAAGGGGCACGAGCGGGAGCAGATCGTCGGCGACGAGAAACTGCCGTTCTCCGATGTCGCGGAGATCGGCAAGGCCCTGGAGGAGCGCTTTGGCTCGACTGTCGGTCGATGAGGCGGCGCGCGCCGTCGGCGGCCGGTTGATGGCCGGCGATCCGGGCGCCATGGTCGAAGGCGCGGCCATCGATTCGCGCGCCGTCCGCGGCGGCGAGCTGTTCTTCGCCTTCGCGGGCGAGCGCACGGACGGCCATCGCTTCGTCTCCGATGCCCTGCGCCGCGGCGCTGCGGCGGCCATAGTCCAGGAACAACTGCAGGAGCAACTGCAGGAAGGCCTGCCGCCGGCGGGTGCCCTGATCCGGGTTCCGGATACTTTCAAGGCCCTCCACGACCTGGCGCGGCACGTGCGATCGCGCGTGCCGGAGAGGCTCGTCGGCATCACCGGCTCGGCGGGGAAGACGACCACCAAGGAGCTGCTGGCGGCGATGCTCGCCCGCCGCTTCCGCGTCTTCTGGACACCCGGCAACCTGAACAACCTCTACGGGTTTCCGCTGTCGCTGCTCAACGTGCCCGACGGCACGGAGTGGATGGTGGCCGAGATGGGGATGTCCACCCCCGGCGAGCTGCGGCAGCTTTCGCTTCTCGGCCGGCCCGACGTCGCCCTCTTCACCGTCGTGCGGCCCGTCCATCTGGAGTTTTTCGACAGCGTGCAGGCGATCGCCGAGGCCAAGTCCGAGCTGCTGGCCGGCTTGGCGCCCGATGGCTTCATCGTCGCCAACGCCGACGATCCGGAGGTGATGCGGATCGCCTCGCGGCATGGCGCCCGCGTGATCTGGTACGGCCTGCGCGCGGAGATGGCGGACGTCCAGGCGCACGATCTCGCGCCCGAGCCCGAAGGCGCCGTCGGCAGCCGCTTCCGCTTGGCGGCGGGAGGCGAAGTGGTCGAGGTGCGCTTGCCCCTGCACGGCCTCTACAACGTGGAGAATTGCCTGGCCGCGGCGGCTTGCGCCTGGGCGCTGGGTCTGCCGCTCGACGAGATCGCCGCCGCCGTGCGCGAGGTGAAGCCGGCCGCCATGCGCGGCGTCGTGCACCGGGCGGCGGCGGGCTTCACGCTCGTCGACGACTCCTACAACTCGAATCCGGACGCCCTTGGCAAGGCGCTCGAAGGCGCGGCGCTGCTGCCGGGGACCCGGCGGATCGCGGTGCTGGGCGACATGCGCGAGCTGGGGCCGGAGGGGCCGCGCTTCCACCGCGAGGCCGGCGAGCAGGCGGCCGGCTCGGGTTCTCGCCGGTCGTGGGAGTGGGCGAGCTGTCGCGCGAATTGACCGCGGGAGCCGAATCCGCCGGCTCCGCTGCTGTCTGGGTGGCAGACGCCGCGGCCGCCGCCGACTGGGCGGCAGAGGAGGTCCGGCCGGGCGATCTGGTGCTGGTCAAGGCGTCGCGCGGCGTGGGTCTGGAGAAGGTCGTCCAGCGGCTGCTGGGGCAGCGGGAGGCGGGAGCTCACTGATGCTCTACTACCTCCTCTATCCCCTGCGCGACGTGGTGCCGGCGTTCAACGTCTTCCGCTACATCACCTTCCGGGTGGCGGCGGCGGTGGTCACGGCGCTGCTCCTCTCCTGGCTCTTCGGGCCGTGGTTCATCCGCACCCTGCGCCGGCTGTCGGTGGGGCAGAACATCCGCGACGTCGGCCCGCAGGCCCACCAGGTGAAGGCGGGCACGCCGACCATGGGCGGTCTGCTGATCCTCTTCGCCGTGCTGGTGCCGACGCTGCTCTGGGGAGCGCTCGACAATCCTCTACGTCTGGCTGGTGATGCTGGTCACCCTCGCCTTCGGCGCGATCGGCTTCGCCGACGACTACATCATGCTGAAGAAGCGGCGCAATCTCGGTCTCACCGCGCGCACCAAGTTCCTGCTGCAGGCGGTGGCGGCGACGGCGTTCGGCCTGGCGCTGCTCTTCCTGCCCGCTGGCGACGGCTTCAATCCGACGCTCGCCTTCCCCTTCATCAAGCGGCTGGTGCTGCACCTGGGCTATCTCTACATCCCCTTCGTGGCTCTGGTCCTGGTGGCGGCCTCGAACGCGGTGAATCTGACGGACGGGCTCGACGGTCTGGCCATCGGCGCCACGACGGTGGCCGCCGCTACCTACGCTGTCTTCACCTACATCGCCGGCAACCGGGTGATCGCCAACTACCTCCAGATCTCCTACGTGGCCGGGGTGGGCGAGGTGGCGGTCTTCTGCGGCGCCCTGGTCGGCGCCGGCCTCGGCTTCCTCTGGTTCAACTCGCATCCGGCCGAGGTCTTCATGGGCGACGTCGGCTCGCTGTCGCTGGGCGCGGCCATCGGCTGCGTCGCCGTGCTCGCCAAGCAGGAGATCCTGCTGGTCGTCGTCGGCGGCCTCTTCGTGCTGGAAGGCGCTGTCGGTCATCATCCAGGTGGCCTCGTTCAAGCTGCGGCGCAAGCGGGTGTTCCGCATGGCTCCGCTCCACCACCACTTCGAGCTCTCGGGCTGGGCGGAGCCGAAGGTCATCGTGCGCTTCTGGATCCTGTCGATCCTGTTCGCGCTCATCTCCCTCTCCACCCTGAAGCTGCGATGAACGGACCCTGGGATTCTTCCGGCGGGAGCCGCTTCGAGCGGGTGCTGGTGTACGGGCTGGGGCTCTCCGGCCGCGCCGCGGCGCGCCTGCTGCTCTCCCGTGGCGCCGCGGTCGTGGCGGTGGACGACAAGGCGGTAGAGGTGGGTGACCTCGCAGGACGCCTCGAGGCTCCTCGCCGGCGGCGCGCGCGAGCTGCCGCCGGAGGTGGACCTCGTCGTGGTTTCGCCCGGCGTGCCTCTGGACCGGCCGATGCTCGCGGCCGCGCGGCGGCGCGGCGTGCCGGTGATCGCCGAGGTGGAGCTGGCCTTCCCGTTCCTCAGCGGACCGGTGGTGGCGATCACCGGCAGCAACGGCAAGAGCACGACGACGGCGATGACCGGCGCCATGCTCGCAGACGGCGGGCTTCACCGTCGAGGTCTGCGGCAACATCGGCGAGCCGCTGGCGGACGCGGTGGAGGGCGCGCCGGGGCGCGTCTTCGTCGTCGAGCTGTCGAGCTTCCAGATCGAGGGCATCGTCACCTTCAAGCCGCAGGCGGCGGCGCTGCTCAATCTCTCCCAGGATCACCTCGACCGCTACCCCACCATGGCGGAATACGGCGCCGCCAAGAAGCGGCTCTTCCGCGACATGGATCCTGAAGGCATCGCCGTCCTGAATGCCGACGACCCGCAGACCGTCGAGGTCGCGACCCGCGCCCGGCGAAGGATGTTTTCCCGCCTGGGTCCGGTGGCGGACGGCTGCTGGACGCGGCAGGACGGCCGGGTGATCGAGGTCGTCCCCGGAGGGCCCGACGCCGAGCTGTTCCACGCCTCCGAGGTCCAGATCGCCGGCGTGCAGAACCTGGAGAACGCCATGGCGGCGGCTCTGCTGGCCCGCGCCCTGGGCGCCGAGCCGGCGGCGATCCGCGCCGCCCTCGCGAGTTTCACCGGGCTGCCCCACCGCCTGCAGCGGGTGGGCGAGCGCGCCGGCGTCGTGTTCTACGACGACTCCAAGGGTACCAATCCCGGCGCCACCCTGAAGGCGATCGAGGGCTTCGCCGACGGCACCGTGCACCTGATCCTCGGCGGCCGCAACAAGGATGCGGACCTCTCGGTGCTGAAACCGATGATCCGGCGCAAGGCGCGACGCGCCTACCTGATCGGCGAAGCCGCCGCGGAGCTCGAGCGCGCGTTGCGAGGAGCCGTTGCTTACGAGGTGACGGAGACGATGGACCGGGCGGTGCGGTCCGCCGCCGGACAGGCCCGGCCGGGCGAGGCGGTGCGTGCTCTCGCCGGCCTGCGCCAGCTTCGATCAGTTCAGGAACTTCGTGCACCGGGGCCAGGTCTTCCAGCAGCTGGTCCGGGGAATCGTCGGAGGGCCGGATGGCGAAGAAGCTGGCGTTTGACAAGGTGCTCTTCACCACCGTCGTTCTGCTGATGTTCTTCGGCCTGGTGATGGTCTATTCGGCGAGCGCCGCCCTGGCGCGCGACCACACGCCGAATCATTTCCTGGTCAAGCAGTCCGTGGCGGCCGGCCTGGGGCTGGTGCTCATGGGCTGGCTGATGCACGTGGACTACCGCCGCCTCCGCTCGCCGGCGGTGGTCTACACGCTGCTCTTCGGCGCCCTGGCGCTGCTGGTGGGCGTGCTCTTCTCGCCGCAGCTCAACTCCACCCGGCGCTGGTTCTTCGTCGGCGGCGTCTCGATTCAGCCCTCCGAGCTGGCGAAGCTGGCGTTGATCCCCTTCCTCGCCTACCAGATCGAGAAAAAGGAGGAGCGGGTCAACGAGCTGTCTTTCCTCCTGCCGGCCGGCTTCTTTACCGCCCTCGCCGCGGCCCTGATTCTCCTCGAGCCCGACATGGGGACCGCCGTGCTGCTCGGGGCCACCTTCTTCATGATGGTCTTCCTGGCCGGGCTCTCCTGGCGCTACATCCTGACCGCCCTGGCCATCGTGCCGCCGCTCCTCGCCTTTCTGGTGATGATGGAGCCCTACCGGCGGCAGCGGCTCTTCGCCTTCCTCGATCCGGAAAAGGATCCGCTGGGCACCGGTTTCCAGGCGCTGCAGTCGCTCATCGCCGTGGGCTCCGGCGGCGTGTTCGGCCTCGGTCCGGGCAAGAGCGTGCAGAAGCTTTTCTTCCTGCCCCATCCGGAGTCGGACTTCATCTTCTGCGATCGTCGCCGAGGAGCTGGAATGATCGGCGCCTCGCTGGTGGTGCTCGGCTTCTGCCTGCTCGCCTGGCGCGGCCTGAGAGCGGGGGCCAAGGCGCCGGATCTCTTCGGCCGTTATCTCGGTTGGGGTCTGACGAGCGTGCTCGTGGTGCAGGCGCTGATCAACGTCAGCGTCAGCGTCGCGCTGCTGCCCACGAAGGGCATCCCCCTGCCGTTCATCTCCTACGGCGGCTCGTCGCTGGTGGTGACCCTGTGCATGTGCGGCGTCCTGCTCAACCTGTCGCAGCACTCATGAGCCGGCGGACCGATGCGATGGACTCGACCTCACCCGCCCCCCTGCACGTCCTGCTCGCCGGCGGCGGCACGGGCGGCCACGTGTTCCCGGCTCTCGCCGTGGGCGACGAGCTGCAGGCCAGGGGGTGGCGAGTGAGCTTCGCCGGCGCCGCCGCGGGGCTCGAGGAGCGCCTGGTGGGCGAGCGCGGGTTGCCGTTCCATTCGCTGCCGGCGCGGCCGCTGGTCGGACGCGGCCCGCTCGGCCGGGCACGGGCGCTGGCGACGCTGGCGCGCTCGGCGGTCGCGGCCGCGAAGGTCGTCCGCGGCGCCGGCGTCCACGTCGTGCTCGGCACGGGCGGCTATGTCTCGGCTCCCGCCGTGTTCGGCGCTCGCCTCGCGCGGCGCCCTATCCTGCTCCTCGAGCCGAACAGCCGTGCCGGCGTCGCCAACCGTTGGGCGTCGCGCTGGGCGACCGCCGCCGCCGTGGGGTATCGCGAGACGATGGGGGATTTGAAGTGCCCGTGCTGGGTGACCGGCGTGCCGGTGCGGAAGGCTTTCTTCGCCGTGCCGGCGCCGCCGCCCTCCCTGGACGCCCCGCGCCTGCTGGTGCTCGGCGGCAGCCAGGGAGCGCGGCAGATCAACCAGGCCATGGCCGAGGCGGCGGCGCGCTTGGTCGCCAGACTGCCGGCGCTCTCCATCCTGCATCAGGCCGGAGGGCGCAACCTGGAGGAAACGCGGGCGGCCTATGAAAATGCGGGCGTCGGCGCCTCCCACGTCGAGGTGGTCCCATTCCTCGACGACGTGGCGGGTGCCATGGCGGCGAGCCATCTGCTGGTCTCCCGCGCCGGCGCCATCACCGTCGCCGAGATCTGCGCCGCCGGCCGGCCTTCGCTGCTGATCCCCCTGGCGATCGCCAAGGGGCACCAGGTCGACAACGCCCGCCTGCTCGCGGCGGCGGGCGGGGCCGAGATGGTCCGCTCGGACCACCTCTCCGCCGAGCGTCTCGCCGGCAAGCTGGAAGAGCTGCTGGCGGACGGCGGCCGCCTCGCGGCCATGGGCCGGGCGGCGCGGGCACTGGCGCGGCCGCGCGCCGTGTCCGACATCGCCGACCGCATCGAGGAGCTGGGAGGGGTGCGCTGATGTTCAACCGGTTCACCGACCTCTCGCGCATCCATTTCGTGGGCATCGGCGGCGCCGGCATGAGCGGCATCGCCGAGATCCTGCTCGAGTACGACCTGCAGGTGAGCGGCTGTGATCTGGCTCTCGGCGAGACGACCGAGCGGCTGGAGAAGCTGGGCGCGCGGATCGAGCAGGGTCACTCGGCGGACCACCTGGAAGGGGTTGAGCTGGTGGTGATCTCCTCGGCCGTGGCGGAGGAGAACCCCGAGGTGCGCGAGGCGCGCCGGCGGGGCATCACGGTGGTGCGGCGGGCCGAGATGCTGGGCGAGCTGATGCGCCTCAAGTACGGCATCGGCGTCGCCGGCACGCACGGCAAGACGACGACCACCTCGCTCGTGGGCACCGTGCTGACCGAGGCCGAGCTCGACCCGACGGTCATCGTCGGCGGCCGCCTGCGCCTGTCGGGCACCGGCGCGCGCCTGGGCAAGAGCGACTATCTGGTGGCCGAGGCCGACGAGTTCGACCGCAGCTTCCTGCGGCTGACGCCGGTCATCGCCGTCATCACCAACGTCGACCGCGATCACCTGGACACCTACGGCAGCCTGGAGGCTATCGAGGACGCCTTCGTCGAGTTCGCCAACCGCGTGCCCTTCTTCGGCCGGCTGATCGTCTGTCTCGACGATCCGAACATCCAGCGGATCCTGCCGCGGGTGGCGGAACGCCGGATCATCACGTACGGCTTCTCGCCGCAGGCCGACATCTCGGCCTACGATCTCGAAGCCCATGCGGGTGGCAGCCGATTCGGCGTGCGCAGGAGCGGAGATCGCCTGCTGGGACGGATCGATCTCGGCCGTATCGAGCTGCCGATTCCCGGCCGCCACAACGTGAGCAACGCGCTGGCGGCGGTGGGGGTAGGCCTCGCGCTGCGCGTCGGCTTCGACACCATAGCTCGCGCCCTCGCGGGGTTCACGGGTGTCCACCGCCGCTTCGAGTACCTCGGCACGTGGCGCGGCGCCGCCGTGGTGGACGACTACGCCCATCATCCGACGGAAGTCGAGGCGACCCTGCAGGCGGCGCGGCAGACCTTTCCGGGCGGTCGCGTCTTCGCCGTCTTCCAGCCGCACCTCTTCTCGCGCACCCAGGATCAGGCCGAAGGGTTCGGCCGGGCTCTCCTGGGCGCCGACATGGCGGTGGTGACCGACGTCTACCCTTCGCGCGAGCAGCCGATCCCGGGCGTGACCGGCGAGCTGGTGGTCGGCGCGGCGCAGCGGGGCGGACACCGCAACGTCCACTACTGCCCGTCCTGGAAAGACGCGCCGGAGCTGCTGCGCGGCGAGATCGGCGCGGGCGACGTCGTGTTCACCCTGGGTGCCGGAGACGTGAACCGGCTGGCCGAGGCGCTGATCGGGGAGGCTGCGGGATGACGATGATGGCCGCCATGGTGCCACCCGGCGCGGGCGGGCGGATCCTCGACTTCCGCCGCCGCGGCACGCCGCCGCGCCGGCGCCGCCGCAACCTGCTGGTGGCCTTGGCGAGGCCGCTGGCGGTCGCTCTGGCGCTGGTGGCGCTGCCGGCGGGGCTCCTCGCCTGGGTGCTCGCGGCGCCGTTCTTCCGGCTGCGGTCCATCGAGGTGGGCGGCGGCGAAAGCCGCGTTCCCGGCGGCTGGGTGCGCCAGGCGCTGGCCCCCCTCGAGGGTGAGAACCTGGTGCGCCTGTCGCTCGCCGAGGCGGCCTCGCGGGTGCAGCGCAACCCCTGGGTGGCCTCGGTGGAGATGGTCAAGGAGCTTCCCGATCGACTGCGGGTGAAGGTGGCGGAGCGCCGGCCGGTCGCCCTGCTCGCGGCTGGCGGCGGGCTCGTCTACGCCGACTCGGAGGGTCGCGCCATCGCGCCGGTCGCCACCGCGGCGGAGCTGGAGGAGGCCCGGGAGGCCGGACTGCTGGTGGTGAGCTTCTCCCATCAGCCGCATCCGGACGGCATGGCGGCAGCCCTCGAGGTGGCGGCCGAGCTGGGCCGGGTGCAGCCGACCTGGGCGGCGAAGCTGGCGCGGATCGAGGTCCTTGGGGAGGAGGACTTCCGGCTGCACACGGACGCCCTGCCGTTCCCCCTGTTGGTGACGAGCGGACAGGTGAGACCCAAGGTGCAGCGCTTCCTCGAGCTGCTGCCCGAGCTCTCCCGCCGCTATCCGTCGATCGAGGCGGTCGATCTGCGGTTCTCGCGCAGGATCGTGGTGCAGCCGGACAGGACCGGAGCTTGAGGTCAACTTTTACGAGAGGGGTCAGGCCATGGCCAAAACAGAATCAACCTTCGTCGGTATCGACATCGGCTCCTCCAAGGTGGGGGTGCTCATCGGCCAGCGTGACGACAAGGGCGGGATCGAAGTGGTCGGCAAGGGACTGGCTCCCAACCGCGGCACGCGCAAGGGCAACATCGTCAACGTCGAGGCCACGGTGGAGGCGCTCAAGGCGGCGAGCGAGGAGGCCGAGGTGATGGCCGGAGTCGAGATCTCCCGCGCCTACGTCGGCATCGCCGGGGCCGACATCCGCAGCGTCAACTCCCGCGGCATGGTCTCGGTGTCCCGCAAGGACCGCGAGATCACCCGCCAGGACATCCAGCGCGTGCTGGAGGCGGCCCAGTCCGCCGCCCTGCCCTCGGACCGCGAGATCCTCCACGCCATCCCGCAGGAGTTCATCGTCGACGAGCAGGGCGGGATCGACGAGCCGCTGGGCATGCTGGGCACCCGGCTGGAGGTCATGGTCCATCTGGTGACCGGCAACGTCACCCGCTCGCGCACCCTGCTGACCAGCGTCAACCGGGCCGGCATCGAGGTCGTCGCAGATGGTCTTCGAGCCGCTCGCCACCGCCGAGGCCGTGCTCAGCCCCGACGAGCGCGAGCTCGGCGTGCTGCTGGTCGACGTCGGCGCCGGCACCACCGAGTACGCCCTCTTCGCCGAAGGCGAGATCCAGTACAGCGCCGTGGCGCCCATCGGCGCCGGGCACTTCACCAACGACCTCGCCATGGTGCTGCGCACGCCGTTCGCCGAGGCCGAGCGGATCAAGGTCAAGCAGGGCTGCTGCCTGCCCAGCATGGTGACCGAAGAGGAGGGTATCGCCGTTCCGACCGTGGCGGGCGGCACCTCGCGGGTGGTACCCAAACGCGAGCTCTGCGAGATCCTGCAGCCGCGCGCCGAGGAGCTGTTCACCCTGGTGCGGGAGGATCTGTTGAAGCACATGGCGGACGACGGGCTGCGCGGCGGCATCGTCCTGACCGGCGGCGGCGCCCAGCTCGACGGTCTGCTCGAGCTCGCCGAGCAGATCTTCGACGCCGGCGTGCGCTACGGCCTGCCGCGCGGCCTGGGCGGGCTGGTGGACGTGATCAGCAGCCCGACGTGGGCGACCGCGTCGGGCCTGCTGCTCTATGCCAAGAACGCCGAGGAGAGCCAGAGCAAAGTGCAGAAGAAAGCGGGATTCAGCGTGCGCGGGATGGTCGGCAGCCTGCGCGGGATGTTCTCGGATCTGCTCTAGAGCGGAGAGAAGGAAGATCCACTCAACCCAGACAAGGAGGAACAAACATGATTCTTTTCGACGACCAGGACGGCCCGGAGACCTCGAAGGACAAGCCGCTCCGCGTCCAGGAAGCGGTGGACTCCATCCCCGCCAAGATCAAGGTCATCGGCGTCGGCGGCGGCGGCGGCAACGCCGTCAACCGCATGATCGACTCCCAGCTCCGGGGCATCGAGTTCATCGCCGCCAACACCGACCTGCAGGCGCTCGCCAAGTGCCGCGCGCCGATCCAAGCTGCAGATCGGCCGCCTGCTCACCAAGGGTCTCGGCGCCGGCGCCGATCCCGACGTCGGCCGCAAGGCCGCCCTGGAGGACACCGATCAGATCCTCGAGACTCTCGAGGGCGCCGACATGGTCTTCCTGACCGCCGGCCTCGGCGGCGGCACCGGCACCGGCGCGGTGCCGATCATCGCCTCGCTCGCGGCCGAGATCGGCGCCTTGACCGTGGCGGTCGTCACCAAGCCGTTCGGCTTCGAGGGGCGGCGCCGTCTGCAGTATGCCGAGCGCGGCGTCGAGGAGCTGCGCGGCGCGGTCGACACCCTGATCACCATCCCCAACGAGCGACTGCTCAACTTCGTCGAGCGCGGCACGCCTCTCTCCGAGGCCTTCCGCATCGCCGACGACGTGCTGCGCCAGGCGGTGCAGGGCATCAGCGACCTGATCACCATTCCGGGCGAGGTCAACGTCGATTTCGCCGACGTGCGGACGATCATGACCGGCATGGGCATGGCGCTGATGGGCACCGGCATCGCCAAGGGCGAGCACCGCGCCCTCGAAGCGGCCCAGCGGGCGATCTCCTCGCCGCTGCTGGAGGAGACCTCCATCCAGGGCGCCCGCGGCGTGCTGATCAACATCTCGGGCGGTTACGACCTCACCCTGCACGAGGTGGCCGAGGCGGCGCGCATCATCGCCGACTCCGTCGATCCCGACGCCAACATCATCTCCGGCATGGTGATCGATCCGACCCTCGAGGAGGCCATGAAGGTCACGGTGATCGCCACCGGCTTCGACCGCAGCCAGGACGACAGGCCGCGCATCCCTGCACCGCCGATCGTCGCCGGCCGTCCAATGGCCGTGCCGGCCCCCAATCACGCCGCGCAGCAGGCGAGCGAGCGCGAGGAGTCCGAGAAGTCGGCGGCCGAGGTGCCGTTCTACCGCAAGGCCATCGCCCACGTCCGCGGCGACGATCCGAACGGTTTTGGTCCCAACTGGTCGAATGTAGACGACTACGATATTCCGACGGTATTGCGGAAGCAGATGGATTAGAAGAGGCCTCGCCGATCTGCCAGGGAGAGGAGGTCGGCTGAGGCTACGTCCCCGGAACCGCCGTTCTCCCGGTCTTTCGTGGCCTGTAAGGTCGCGTCAGGTGTGCCTTGGCCAAGTCTTGAAACCCGCTTATACTGATCCGGTGAGCACCACCGATCCGCAACGGGACAGCCCCTTGCTGACTAGAGTCAGTATCAGGAACTATAAGAGCATCGCCCAAGCAGACGTCCAGCTTGGTCCGTTCACGATTCTCGTGGGGCGCAACGGGTCGGGGAAAAGCAACTTTCTGGATGCTCTCCACTTGATCAGCGACGGCTTGCAGGAGTCTCTGAGCCAATCCATCGGAAAGAGGGGCGGACTCAACGAAATCAAAACGCGAGGCACCGGCGAGCATGAGACGATCTCGATCCGGTTGGAGGTCTCGTTCCCCGATCAACGATTGGCGGCCTATCTCGTGGAGGTTGCGGGAGAACCGTTCGGGAGCATGGAGGTCCACCTCGAGCGGCTGGATGTCCTCTCTTCCTCCGGCTCAAGAATCGCGCATTACGAGGTCAGGGGCGGCAAGGTCGTGGATTCATCGGTGGCGATCATGCCCGCGGTCTTTCCCAATAGGCTCTACCTCGTAAATGCCTCGGGGCTTGTCGAGTTCCGATTCGTCTACGATTTTCTAGCCGCTATGGGGTTCTACAACATAGTGCCGGAAGCAATAAGAACGCCGAAGAGGGCGGACGGGAGTGGATTGCTGCGTGGGGATGGTAGCAATCTAGCGAATGTAATTGCACGTTTGCGAGCGGTGCATCCGAAAATCATGGATAGAATCAATCAGTACATAAGAGTCATCGTTCCGGGGATTCTGGAGGTTGAGGGCGAGTCAATCCAGGATTTTGAGACACTTTCGTTTGCCCAGGATATGGGGAAGTTTCCAGTTGAGTTTGGTGCCGCCCAGATGTCGGATGGGACGTTGCGAGCGCTGGCAGCTCTGGTCGCAGCAATGCAGTTCTCAGACAACAAGACTCCGGTAAGCCTGGTGGGTATTGAAGAGCCTGAATCCGCGTTGCATCCGGCGGCTGTGGGTGCTCTGATGGATGCTCTGAGCGAGGCTTCTTCCCAGACCCAAGTTCTCATCACAAGCCACAGTCCCGATCTCCTGGACCAAGTGGACGTGGAATCCCAGAGCCTTTTGGCAGTGACCTCCGTCAAGGGTGTTACGAAGGTCGCCCCGATCGATAAGGCCAGTTTTTCGGTCATTAGGGACCATCTCTATACGCCGGGAGAACTACTTCGGCTGGACCAACTCGAACCTGACCGAGAGGACCTGGCCCGGCAGGATCGGGAACCGCTGTTGGCAGGACGAGGAGAAGAGGGGGCTTGAGCCGGCTTCGGGTGTTCCCCATCGTCGAAGGTGATGGTGATGCTAGCGCCACTCCTATCCTTCTTCGTCGGATATGGACGGAGCTGCTTGGCGGCGAATACCTGGAAGTGCTCAAGCCCTATACCGGCAAGAGGCAAAGAGTGGTCCAGCCCTCCGAGCTGGCCCGTATTCTTGACTTGGCGGTCTCGAAGTTACGGCTAGAATCCGGTGATCCGGCCATGATCCTCGTTCTACTCGATGCTGACGACGATCCGTCATGCATTCTGGGACCGAATCTGCTCGATCAGGCAAGGAAGATCCGAGGTGACATGGACATCTCGTGCGTGATCGCTGACGTCGACTTTGAAACCTGGTTCGTGGCAGCTGCGGCGTCCCTGAGTCGCTTCCTGAATCTTTCTGCGGATTCCGACCTCTCTGAGACGCCAGAGCAGAGCCGGCGGGGTAAGGGCAAGGGGTGGATTAAGCAGAGGTATCCTCGCTACAGCCCGACCGTCGATCAGCCGCGCATGGCTGCGGCCATGGACCTCCATGTGTGCAGGCAGCGATCTCCTTCGTTCAACAAACTTTGCCGCGAGCTAGAAAAGCGACTCCAGTAGGTGTCATAAAACGAGTTGGAGAAATGCGGATGACGTTGAAACCGGTGTGGCACGGCCGATCTGACGGAATCGTTGGGCTCCTTCTGGTTCTTCTCCTGACGGCGCCTGCCGCCGCTCTGGACACCATCTACCTTGTCCGCCATTCCGAGAAGGCTGGCTTCTGGCCCTCCGACCGTGACCTCGACGCCTTCCAGCCGCTCTCGGCTGCAGGAGTTGCACGCGCGGAAGCCCTCGCCGGACCCCTCAGGACCGCCAACATCGCCGTCATCTACACCAGCCGCACCACCCGTACCCTCTCAACCGGCGCACCGCTCGCTCAGGCCACGGGTGCTCCGCTCGTCGCCGATGACGCTACGACCAGGCCGGACGAGATGGCCTCCTTCCTCGCCCGTCTCCGCGAGAAACACGCGGCAGACCAGGCGGTGCTGATCGTCGGTCACTCCAACACCATCCCCGAGCTGCTCTTGAAGCTTGGCGCCACTGCCGACTGCTACGCCCGGCTGAACATCACTGGACAGCCCGTGAGCCTGCTGATCGAGGGCTATGAGGGGGTGTGGAAGGTGGATCTCAAGAAACAGGGATGCGAGGCGATCGAGCGGGAGGCGCTGAAGGTCTCTGGACCGCAGAAATAACGAAGGAGCGACCGGTCTAACCGATCGCCCCTTCGGATTCCTAGCCTAGTTAGTGCTAGAATTCCGCGATGATCCGTGCGGTCGTCGATACGAACGTGCTCTTCGAAGGCCTGACACGGCTGGGTCCCGCCGCGGAGGTAATCGATTCCTGGGTTGAACGACAGTTTCATCCATGCGTTTCGACAGCGCTCGCTCTCGAATACCAGGATGTGCTCTCGAGGAAGCTTGGGGCGGAGCGGAGCGAATCCGCATTGATGGCCCTCCAGGCCCTCCTGATTCGCTGTGAGTATGTGCCTATCTTCTACACCTACAGACCGACGAGCAGTGACCCTGGAGATGACTTAGTCGTGGATTGTGTCTTGAACGGTCGAGCAGTCCTGGTCACGAGGAATATCAAGCACTTCTCTGGACCCTCGCTGCAACTTGGATTCAAGGTGTTCCAACCTAACGAATTCATGCTCTTTCTGGCAGAGGAAACCCGACAATGAGCCAGCTCACTCTCGATCTACCGGAGTCCCTTCGCCTCGAGCTGGAGCGCCAGGCAGAACGGGAAGGCGTATCGCTTCAACACTACATCGTCTACTCCCTGACCCGTTTCGTCACTGCGTCCGACCTGGAATTGCAGAGGGTGACCTTTGAGGAGATGACGACCCGCTATCCTCAGGATCAGGCGGAAGAGGCGTTGCGACGCCTTCTTTCCTCGCGCCAGTGATCCAAAAACCAAGGAGCGACCGGTCTAACCGATCGCCCCTTCGATTCCGCTCACCGTGTGAGGGCTGGCGGGGCTGCCTGTTGGCACCATTATAGCGCGAGCCGGCCTACAGCATCTCCAGGTTCGCGTACCGCGCCACCAGCTTCCGCTTCCCGGACTTCTCGAAGAAGACGGTGAGGCGCGCCTCCTCACCCTCCCCTTCGAGCTCCAGCACGACGCCGTTGCCCAGCGTCGGATGACGAACGCGGCTGCCGCGGCGGATCGACCGTCGGGGGACGGCGGCTTCCGGCTCGGGGACGATCTGGCGGGCCGGGGGTCTTCCGTAGCCGGAGGACGGCGGAAGGGGAGCCGGAGCCGGCCGCGAAGGCATCGCCGGAGAGGCGGCAGGGCGTCCGCCGCCGAAGAAGGAGTAGACGCCCTGGGCGCGCTGATCGTAGCGCCCGGGGGTGAAGAGGTCCGGGCTCACGTGGACGTCGAGGAGCTTGTCCGGCAGCTCGGCGAGGAAGGGGGACTCCGCCTGGTCCTGATAGCGGCCGGCGATCCGCCGCCGGCGGCAGCAGGAGAGGAAGAGCCGCTCCCGGGCGCGGGTCATGCCCACGTAGAGGAGGCGGCGCTCCTCCTCGATGTCCTCGCGCGCTCCTTGCGAGTTGAAGTGGGGCAACAGGCCGTCCTCCAGGCCGCCCACGATCACGGCCTTGAACTCCAGCCCCTTGGCGCTGTGGAGCGTCATCAGCGAGACACCCTTCTCGGACTGCAGAGCGTCGAGGTCCGTCACCAGCGCCACGTGATCGAGGAAGGCGGTCAGGAGATCCTGATCGCTGCCGGAGTTGTAGCTGTTCGCCTCGGTGAACTCCTGGGCGGCGGAGAGGAACTCCTGAATGTTCTCGAGGCGGGCCAGATCCTCGGAATCGTCATCCTTGTAGAGGTCCGTATAGCCCGTCGCCTCCAGCAGACGATCGAGAAGCGCGGGCAGCGGCAGCTCGGAGGCGGCGTGCTGGAGCCCCACGATCAGGTCGCGGAACTTCCGCAGCGCCGTAGCGCTGCGGGCCGGCAGGGTGCCGAGATCGTCGAGGTAGAGGACGTCCCAGAGCGGCTGCCCGAGTTGGACGGCGCGGTCCCGCAGCAGCTCCAGGGTCGATTTGCCGATACCGCGCGGCGGCTGGTTGACGATCCGCATCAGCGAGAAGTTGTCCCGCGGGTTGCGCAGCACCCGCAGGTAGGCCACCAGGTCCTTGATCTCGGCGCGATCGTAGAAGCGCACCCCGCCGACCAGGGAGTAGGGGATCTCCTTCGCCAGCAACTCGTCTTCAATGGCGCGGGTCTGGGCGTTGGTGCGCACCAGGATCGCCATCTCGCCCAGCCGGTAGTTGCTCCGCAGCCGCTGCAAGGTCCTGACCATCCACACCGCCTCGTCCCCCTCGTCGCTGGCCCGATAGAGCTCCACCTTGGGGCCGGCACCGCTCTCGGTCCACAGCCGCTTGCCGCGGCGGTTCACGTTGTGGGCGATCAGCGCTCCGGAGATGTCGAGGATCGTCTGCGTCGAGCGGTAGTTCCGCTCCAGCTTGCGCACCACCGCTTCGGGGAAGCTCTTCTCGAATTCCAGGATGTGGCTGAGGTCGGCGCCGCGCCAGCGGTAGATGCCCTGGTCCTCGTCGCCCACCGCGGTCAGGTTGCCGTCCGGGCCGGCAAGCTCCTGGATGAGACGAAGCTGGGCGTGATTGGTGTCCTGGTACTCGTCGACGAGGAGGAAGCGAGTGCGGTAGCGGATGCGCTCGCGCAGCTCCGGGTCCGTCGACAGCAGCTTGACCGAGAGCGAGATCAGGTCGTCGAAGTCCACACCCGAGGCCTGGCCCAGCAGCCCCTGATAGCGCCGGTAGAGGGCAGCGACCTTCTTCTCGAAGAAGTTCTGCGCCCGTGCCTCGTAGGCAGGAGGGTCGATCAGCCGGTTCTTGGCCGAGCTGATCTGGCCGAGCACCGAGCGCGGGGAGAAGGCGGTCTCGGAGAGCCCTTCGGCGCCGAGAGCCTCCTTGACGAGGGCGAGCTGGTCGGCGGCGTCCAGGATGTGGAAGTCGCGCCTCAGCCCGACCCGCTCGCCGTAGCGCCGCAGCAGGATGAGCCCGTAGCGATGGAACGTTCCCACCGAGGTCGGCAGCGGATGGATGCCCAGCAGGTCCTCCACCCGCTCGCGCATCTCGCCGGCCGCCTTGTTGGTGAAGGTCATGGCCGCGATGTAGCCGGGATCGACACCCATCTCCTCGATCAGCCAGAAGATGCGGTAGGTGATGACCCGGGTCTTGCCGGACCCCGCGCCGGCCAGGACGAGCTGCGGCCGCTCGCCATGCGTGACGGCGGCGATCTGCTCCGGATTGAGCTGGCGCTCGAGCTCGAGGGTGACGGCCTGTTTCACGCCTGGAGTTTGTCCGAGGGGGCGGGGGGATGGCAAGGCGCGGGAATGAGGATTTGTCTGAGCTCCCAGCCCATGGCATGCTTCCGCGCTACGGAAGCATCGAATCTGACGTAGAAGAAACTTGGGAGACTGATTTTTTGGGCAGACATCCCTGGGAGCTCACGCTGCGGGAGTTTATTGAACAAGTACGTAGGTATTATGGGATTGAGATTGACGTCACCCATGCAGCTATCGCCAGCGGGCGCTTCCTCAGCAAAGACGATCGATTCTTTCCCGTCCCCGTGATGGATTTGGACGAGACGATGCCGATCGCGCTGCTGCGTTTTCTCTGCGGCCTCTATCGGATTCCTCCGGAGGACTTCAGAGTCGACCAGGAGGAAGATGATTGAACAAGCTCAAGCAGCAAGGCGGGTGTCGACTGCAGGGCCAGAACCCATGTTTCCCGGAAGCTGGATAGAAGCGAACGGCTCTGACCAGGGTTGCGCTTCTTCGAACATCTTCCAGAACCTGCGTGGAGCCGGAGAGTAGCCATAGAAGGGTTCGATACCTTGTTGCTGGCTGGCCGCGAACAGGACGGTCAGCCAGCGCTGGATCTCGCCGGGCACATCTTCGAGGCGTCTCGCCAGGGTCACGAACTCATAGTCCAGCCCGTGGATGATCCACCAAGGATCTTCCCGATAGACGACCACCCGGATCAGCGGCACGTTCATCCTGTCCTCCAGGCCCATTCTATCGAACTTTCTCTCCTTCCGGGAATGCCTCGCCTGCGAATCAGCTTAGGATAGAAGCAGGCGCCCAGGGGCGTCTGATCCGTAAAAGGAGTCCGGCCACCCGGAGAGGCCGCCGAAAACGAACGAGGAAACCGTCCATGAAGCCCGTCGAGATCTGCACCGTGCTGACCCAGAGCGTCATCGGCCAGGAGGAGACGCTGCGCTTCGTCTCCGTGGCCATCTTCAAGCATCTCCAGGGGGAGAAATACGGCAACCTCCTGCTGATCGGCAACTCGGGGACCGGCAAGACGACGATCATGCGGGCCATCGAGTCGCTCTACCAGGCCCACGAGGAGTTCGAGGAGTACCGGGTGGTGCTCATCATGAACGCGAACACCCTCGCTACCGAGGAGGGAACGGTCGACACCAGCCGCCTGTTCGCCCGCCTGGAGGAGCGCACCCGGCAGGTGCTGGGCGAGGGAGCCACCGCCGAGCAGATCGGCCGCGCCATGGAACGGGCGACCGTCTGCCTGGATGAGATCGACAAGGTTTCGGGGATGATCGGCGGCAAGCCCTATGTCACCGGCATCAACATCCAGCAGGCCGTGCTCACCCTGATCGAAGGCGAGCGCATACCGCTCCGCATCACCGCGCCGAAGGACGGCGTGCTGGAGTCCGCCAGCGTCTGGATCGATACCGGCAAGATGCTCTTCCTCTGCGCCGGCGCTTTCGAGACCCTCTATGACCAGGTTTTCCAGCGGGTCACGTCGCCCAAGAGCGGCATCAAGCTCCCCACCACCACGACCTACGTCAACGGCAAGATCACCATCCGCGAGTACTTCACCCTGCGCCACCACTTCCGGCCGGAGGACCTCTTCGAGTACGGCATGCAGCCGCAGTTCCTCTCGCGGTTCGACAACGCCGTCATCCTGGAGGACCTGACCGCCGCTACCCTGGCGCGCATCTTCCGCGAGCCCAGGGAGGGCGTGCTGCAGGTCTCCCAGAACTTCTTCCGGAAGTACGATATCGAGTTGGAGATCACGGACGACGCCGTGCAGAAGATAGCGGATGAAGCCGCCAAGAGCAGCCGCATCGGCGCCCGCGCCCTGAAGTCGATTTACGGCCGCATCATCAAGCCGTTCGAGTTCGATCCCTTCTCGCGCGAGGAGGTGCGCAACGGCGATGGCGGCCCGTATCGGCTGGTGATCGACGACAGGCTGGTGACGGAGGCGTTGAAGCCGGCGGTGTAAGGAAAAGTCCGTCTGTCTGCGAGGCCCGGCGCTCCCGCACCGGGCTACTGAAACGGGTGCTCCTCCGGAGCGAATCAGCCGTCTCGCCCGCAGGGCGACGTCTCGGTAGCCCGGTGCGGAAGCGCCGGGCCTTGAGACGAAAGCGATAAGATTCCTCACCATGACGATGGAGATGAATCCCATCACCCCCGAGGTCGTCGACCGTACCATCCAGCGCCTCGTCGACCATCACGGCTCCGAGCATGCCGGACGCATTCGCCGCGGCGTCGGGCAGGCGGCGCAGCGCTGGTGGGCGGAAGACGGCGACGCCGAGGTGTTCGGGTCTTTCTGCGAGCCCCACTTTCTGGCGGATCCGGAGACTCTCGCCGCCACCTTCCGCCGCCTGGAAGGCCTGTTTGAGCAGGTGGAGGGACACCTGCACGAGGTGCGGCGCGAGCTGACAGCGCCCATCGATCTCGACACGGGGCCGCTCCTCGCGGTGGACCGCTTCCTCGCGGAGCTGGATCTCGCGGCGCACGTGAGCGAGGACCTCTTCCGCACCAAAATGGCCTTTCTCGCCCTCCTCAACTTCCCCGTCCATACGCTGGCGGAGCGGCTGCAGGAAGGTCCGGATTGGGACCGCGAGACCTGGGCGCGCTCCCGCCTCATGGACCGCTTTGCCCTGCGCGTCCCTGCGGCGGTGCAGCAGGAGATCACCCGCGTCTTCACGTCTACCGAGCAGTACGTCTCGAGCTACAACATCCGGATGGACCGGCTCGTCACACCGGACGGAAAGCACCTGTTTCCCGAAGGCCTGCGGCTCATCAGCCACTGGGGCCTGCGGGACCAGCTCGCCTCGTACTATGTCGATCCGGATTCGGTCGGGCTCGCCCGCCAGCGGACGATCCTCAGAATCATGGAGCGCATCGTCCGGCAGGAGATCCCGGCGGCGGTGATCGACAATCCCGACCTCCTCTGGGACCCTGAGACCAACGCCGTGCGCCCGGCGTCGGAAGGAGCGCCGGTGGACGGCGATCTCTCAACGCGCGAGCCCGACACTCGCTACGCCGCTCTCCTCGAGCTCTTCCACGCGGTGCGCCGGATCGACCGCTACAGCCCGGCGGAGCCGACCTATATTTCCCGCCGCTTCGAGCGGGATCGCCAGATCCCGGAGAAAGAGGTCGAGGCGCTGCTGATCTCTGTCCTGGACTCACCGGAGATCAAAGATCTCGCGGCGCTGATCCGGCGCCGCCTCGGCCGGCCGCTCGAGCCGTTCGACATCTGGTATTCTGGCTTCAAGTCGCGGGCCGAGCACCCGGAAGGGGCGCTGGACGAGGCCGTGCGGACGCGCTATCCCGACCTCGCCGCGTTCGCCGCCGGATTGCCGGACCTGCTCGAGCGCATGGGCTTTTCCGCGCAGCGGGCGCGGTGGCTCTCGGACCGTATCGTCGTGGAACCGGCGCGCGGATCCGGGCATGCCATGGCGGCCGTGCGGCGGCAGGACAGGACCCACCTGCGGACGCGGGTTCCTCCGGGCGGCATGGACTACAAGGGCTACAACGTGGCGATGCATGAGCTCGGCCACAACGTCGAGCAGGTGTTCTCCCTGAATGGCATCGATTATTGGTCGCTCGCGGGCGTGCCTAACACCGCCTGCACCGAGGCGTTCGCCTTCATCTTCCAGCACCGCGACCTGGAGATGCTGGGCCTGCGATCCACGGACGAGGATGTGCGGCGCCAGGAGACGCTGGCCGTCCTGTGGAACACCTACGAGATCGCCGGCGTCTCGCTCGTAGACATGGGAATCTGGAACTGGATGTACCAGCATCCGGACGCCACGGCGGCCGAGCTGCGGGAGGCGGTGCTCGCCATCGCCCGGGACGTCTGGAACCGCTGGTTCGCGCCGGTCTTCGGCGTCCGCGACTCGGACGTCCTGGCCATCTACTCGCACATGATCGTCTACGGCCTCTACCTGCCGGACTACGCGATCGGCCACATCCTGGCCTTCCAGATCGACCGCAACCTGCGGCAGGGAAACTTCGGCGCCGAGGTAGAGCGCATCACCCGCCAGGGATGGCTCACTCCCGACGCCTGGACTCGCGGCGCTGTCGGCGGTCCGCTCTCCGCCGAAGCGCTGCTGGCTGAAGCGAGAGAAGCGATCGCGCCGGAAGAACAGGCCGTCGCTTCTCTTTCCTTCGCAGGAGGAACCTCATGAAGCTGCCCATCCGTCTGACTCTGCTGGCCCTCGTCATCTGCGCGTCCGCCGTCCGGGCGCAGCCGGGGATCGACGTCAAAGAACACGACATGCATCCCCTGATCCAGCTCCACGCCGTCGGCGCCAATATCGCCGGCGATCCCTTCGAAGCCGACGTGTTCATCTACCGCGGCGGGCCGACGTTCCTCGCTTTCACGTCGGACTTCGCCGGCAACCGAGTGGCCCGAGGTGTGGCTACGCCGCAGGCGTTGACGGCGCTGAATCAGACGCTGGCCGCGGCGAGGGTAGGCCAGCAGCGCGGCAACTGCGGCGGCCCCATTCCTGATGCCACCAGCGAGATCGCGCTGAGCTGGTACGGCGCCAAGGGGCGGCTGCGGATGATTCCCGTCGGCGGGGACTACTCGAGCTGTCCGGCGGACGTGGTGCGGATCTTCGACGCCACCTGCGCGTTCATCTGGGAGGTCCTCGGTCCCTCACCGGAGGCCTGCACGCCGTCCGCACCGTGACGGCCCCTGACCGGCCTGCCTTGCCGACGCGACCTCACCCCAACCCCTCTCCTAGAGGAGAGGGGCTTGACGTTCCTGGCAGAGCGTTTTTCTCCCCTCTCCTTTAGGAGAGGGGTTGGGGGTGGAGGTCGCGTCGGCAAGGACGCCCAACGCTTTTCTTCTCCCGCGCGTCTATCCGGTTGTGAACCCACCGCTGACGACGAGCGCGATCTTGGACCAACGCCAGAGCCAGACCGCAACGGAACGCCTGGCCCGGCTCTTCGACGCGCATCACGAGCGGCTCTTCCGCCTGGCGCGCCGCCTCTCGGCGGACCGCGAGGAGGCTCGCGACCTGGTGCAGGAGACCTTCCTGCGGGCGGCCGGCCGGCCGGGCTCCGTTCCGGACGGTGAAAACCCCGGCGAGGCATGGCTCGTGCGGGTCCTCGTCAACCTATGCCGGGATCGCCACCGCCGGGCCGGCGTCCGAACGCGCTTCCTCGGGTCATTGCGGCAGGAGGAGACGGCGCACCCGGAGAACGCGGCGGTGGCCCGCGCTACGGTACAGGCCGCCCTGGCGCGGCTCTCTCCACGCCGCCGGGCGGTTGTCGTGCTCCATGAGATCGAAGGGATGCCCGCGCGCGAGGTGGCCCGGCTGCTGGGAATTGCCGAAGTCACCGTGCGCTGGCACCTGCTGACCGCCAGACGCGAGCTGGCAAGCGTCCTGCTCGCGGGGGTGGCCGAGGAGGTTCGGAGATGAACGACGAGACACGAGACGAACGGCTGCAACGGATCCTGCGCGAAGCGGACTCCGCCGAAGGCGAGACCGGCCTCACGACGGAAGAGGTCCGCGACATGCGCCGCACCGTGCTGACCGCGATGCCTGAGCCGAGGCGGCGTCCGGTGCTTTCTCCCGTGCTGGCCGGAGCGGCGATCGTGGCTGCCATCGTAGCTCTGATGATGTGGCCCCGCTCCGAATCGACCACGTCTCCGCCGCCGGCTGCGCCCCGGGTCGCGATGAAGCCTCGCCCGGAGATGCGCCCGGACATGAATGCCCGGGCTACCGCCGGTGTTCCCTCCGGGACCAGCCCAGTCTTGGTCCCGTCAGGGACTACCGTCGGTAGCCCGGCGGCTTCAGCCCCGGGCGAGGAGGAACCGGACCGGCTCGCCGATGCCGGCGGAATCGCTCAGAGCATCGAGGAACAACCCCGATCGCGCCAGATCCAGTTCGACACTCCGGGAGGCACCCGCGTCATCTGGATTCTGACCTCGGGCAACGCTTTGTGAACCTACCGGCCGCCCGTGGGCGGCCTCAGGAGAAAACGATGATCAGGAATTCGTGTGCCCGCTCGCTCGCCTTCGCCTTCCTGCTCCTGCTGCCGGGGGTCTTATCCGCGGCCCAGGAGCAGCCAGAAGCCCGCACCAGCGTCCGCTACACCATCCGTTTCATGGACCTGCACGACGCGGAGGTGCTGGCCTGGGATCAGTGCGGCAAGCCCGTCGAGCGCTGTCGCGTCGCCTCCCTCGCCGTCAGCGATCCCACTTTCAAGGGCTACCTCGAAGTGCTGGCGGAGGCGGCGGTGCACGAGAAGATCGCCCGCGCCCTGGCCAAGCAGGACGCCGTTCCCCTGACCCAGAGCTTCCAGGTGCTCCTCCTGTACGCCGGCAACCGTGCGCAGAGCTCTGCGATGGAAATCCCCGCCAACGCCCAGAAGGCGCTCAGCGATCTGAAGGGTTTCCTGCCCTTCAAGAACTATCAGCTCCGCGACGCGACTTGGATGCGCGCCACTCAGGACAGGGTCGCCGAAGGGCACATAGCCGCCGGAAGCGATAGAGCCGGATACCGGGTAAGGCTGCGGTTCCGCAATCTGGGCAGTCCGAAGGATCACAACCTCTTCGTGGACATGTTCTCGCTGGTGGAGCTGCCCACGACGCCGAGGCCTGCCAGGCCGGATACGAACGAGGGGGCCGCCGTCGCTCCGCCGGCCTCACACGCGACGACGCTGATCGATACCTCCTTCGGGCTCAAAGGAGGAGAGACGATCGTTGTCGGCACCTCGAAGCTCAACGGCTCTGACGAAGCCATCGTCGTCCTGCTCACCGCAGTACCCTCGCCGTAGAAACCCACTTCTCGAGGAGGGAATTGCCATGAAAATCGTCCTTGGCGTCCTTGCCGTCCTTTACGTCCTTGCTCTCATCAGCGCGGCTCCGGCCGCCTCCGCCGAGCCGTTCGCGCTCGCCGGCCACTGGGAAGGCGCCGTGGTGAGGCTGGGAGCGGTGCAGACGATTCAGGTGGATTTCCGCCAGGAGGGGGACCGCTGGACGGCCGCCGTCGACGTCCCCGAGCGCGGTCTCTTCGCGATGCCCGCGGAGGAGGTAAAGTACCAGCACCCGTCGCTCCAACTCAAGCTCCTGTATGGCGACGCCGCGCTCCAGGTGGATGCCGAGACCGAGGAGATCACCGGGCTGATCGAGGCCTGGGAGCCGGACGTGCGGGTCCACCTGAAGCGCGCCGAGGCGCCGCCGCCCGCCGTTCGCGAGGAAGCGGTGCGGTTCGCGAGCGGCGGCCTCAGCCTCAACGGCACGGTCGTCCTGCCGCTCGCCGCCGGTCCGCATCCGGCGGTGGTGCTCGTTCACGGTTCCGGACCCGCCGGACGCTCGGACGGACGCTACCGTTCGTACGGCACCTTCTACGCCCGCCATGGCATCGCCGCCCTGGTCTACGACAAGCGCCCGGGTTACGAGAACGCCACCTTCGACGATCTCGCGAACGACGCGGCGGCCGGGGTGAGATACCTGAGAGGCCGCGGCGAGGTCGATCCGGGCCGCGTCGGGCTCGCCGGCTTCAGCCAGGGCGGCTGGCTCGCTCCCCTCGCCGCGAGCCGCACGGAGGGCGTCGCCTTCCTGATCCTCCAGGTCGGCCCGGCGGTGAGCGTCGAGGAGCAGGAGCTGCAGCGGGTCCGCTATGGGCTGGCCGACGAAGGCTTCGCGGAGGAAGACGTCGCCCGCGCCACCGCTTATACGAAGCTGGTGTTCAACACCGCCTACCGCGGCGGTGACTGGGCCAAGCTGGCCGCCGCCACCGAGAAGTCCAAGGGCGAAGCCTGGACCGAACAGGTCGAGCTCGTCGTTGCTCCGGAAGATCTGGAGGGCTGGCGCCGCCAGCGCTACGATCCGGCGGCGGTCCTCAAGCAGACCCGGATTCCGGTGCTCGCCCTCTTCGGCGGGCGCGATACGGTCGTCCCGCCGTCCGAGAACGCCGAGCTGATGGCCCGCTACCTCGCGGAAGCGGGCAATCGCGACGTGACCATTAAGGTCTTCCCGCGCGCCAACCACAGTCTGGAATGGTACGGCGAGCTGCGGCAGGGGAGCTGGCGCTGGCCCCAGGGATACTGGGTCTGGGCCAAGCGCGCGCCGGGTTACGCCGAGACGGTGATCGGCTGGCTCAAGGCGCGGCTCGGGACGTGAGCTACCTGCAGACTTCCCCGCCGGCGGCTGCCACACAACACTCGCTCTCCTCCTCGCTCTCAGGCGGCCGATTGCGGCCGTAGGCCTCATGGGCGCCGGCGAACTCGCCGGACGCGATGGCGGCGAGGAGAGAGATCTCGCCGCCGAGCAGAAAGGCGCCGGTGATCTCGGCGAGCCGGCGAGCCTTCCCCGTCCCCAGGCAGCCGAGCATCTCCAGGCATTCGCGCCCCGATCCCAGGTGAGTGCCGCCGCCGATCGTCGCCACGGTCAGCGACGGCAGGGTGACGGTCGCGTACAGATCCCCTTCCTCGCTCACCTCGATCTGGGTGATGCCGACCGCGGCATTGGCGACGTTGGCGACGTCCTGGCCGCAGGCGATGAACAAGGCCGCCAGGCCGTTGGCGTAATGGGCGTTGCAGGTGGTGGCGCCGGCGTGGAACTGGCCGAGCACGTTGAAGTCCCAGAGGTCGAGCATGTGCTCGGGCGTGGTCCCCAGGTAGGAGCGGACGATTCGCGCCGGCAGCCGGACGCCCGCCACCACCTTCTTCCCCTTGCCGCCGCTGAACAGCGAAGAGCTCGCGTGCTTCTCCGAGTCGAGGGCGCTGAAGAGGTGGAACTTCCGCGCCGCGCTGTGCTGGGTGAGCCAGCGGCAGGCCCGGTCGGTCGCCCTGACGATCATGTTCATGCCGCTGGCGTCGCCGGTGGAGTAACAGAAGTGGACCATCACTTGGCGCCCCGAAGGCAGCGCCTCGATGCGCAGCAGCCGGCCGTGGCGGGTGGTCGCCTCGGCCTCGGCCCGCAAGTCCTCGAATCGCTCCGGCAGCTCGCGCGCGAACTCGGCCGCCTCGGTGAGGTCGTCGAAGATGAAGATCGGAGTCATCCGGTTCTCGTCGACGTAGACCCGCACGTTCGCGCCGCCGGCGCGGGTCAGCGCCAGCGCTCCACGCTCGTAGGAACGCACCAGAGCCCCCTCGGTCGTGGCCATCGGGACATAGAAGATGCCGTCCGCGTGCTCGCCGTGGACGAGCAGCGGTCCGGCGAGGCCGAGCGGCACCTGCGCCGCGCCGATCGGGTTTTCGATGTTGCCGCGCATCTCCTCGGCTGGGAAGCCGAGCGTGCCCACCACCGGCAGGGCCGCGCCGGTCCTGTCCTCGATCCAGCGGCGGCGAGCCGCTACGTCCTCCGCCGAATAGCCCTGCTCGGCAAAACGCGGGATCAGCTCGATCATCTCACCTCCCTTTCCCGGATTGTTGGCGAGCGCCTCGGGGAAGCGCCTGCTGTTCTTGGGCGAAAACGGGCGCGGCTCTGTTACAAGAGCTCCGTTCCTGGTGTTCACATCCTGCTTCTCGCCGAAAGAGTCTGACAGGGGACAGCGGGTTCGGCGGGGTGCGCACTCTTGTTCTCGCGGTGATCGATCGCGGAAAAAAAGACCGACGGCGGCCGGATTTCCCGGGCCGCCGTTGCGAGGAAAAAGGTTTGTGGGTCCGAGGCGCGCGTCCTTATTTGCCGGCCTCGGTGTCGTCGACGATCTGGAACTGCTGCTGATTGACCTTCTCGTCGCCGATCCAGATCTCGGCGCGGTAGTCACCCTTCTGCCAGTCTCCGGTATTGGCAGCCTGGAAGGTCAGGTACTGGTCGCCCGGGTTCACCGACTTCTGCTCCTCCTTGATCTTCATCTCGCCCGGACCGTACCAGACCACCTTCACCGCGGAGCCGGCCGGAGCGTCTTCGACTTTCATGCTCAGGACGACGGAATCGCCGGGAGCGAAGTCATCCCCCTGGTGCTCGGCCGGAATCGTGCCGTCGGCGCCGGCCTGATGGCCGATCGTCACGTCGTCGACCATGGTCTGCGCTTCGAGCGGGTTCAGATCGTTCGGCTGCTGGGTGCCCGGCACCTCCTGTTCGGCCGTCTGGGTGGGAGCCCCGCCCCGTTCGGCCATTTCTGTTCGTTCTCGGGCCTCGCAGGCGATCAGGAGCGGCAGCGCCACCATCATCAGCAGTGCCATGAACTTCGGCGCTCTCATTTTCGCCTCCTTTCTAGCTGTTGTCCTGCGGAGAACGGCCCGGAGCCGGACCGTTCCATGTACTCCCGCGTAAGGAAGCAAGGCGCATACCACGATCGCGCCGCAGCGGGTCCGTTCAGACCGGTTTGCGCCTCGTCACCACCCCTGAAACTCCCTGCCGCGCGGGACGTATAGACTTCGGGGCCGCTTGGCCGATCCACTCAATATCGCTCCGCCGCCCGGTGGAGCTTCTCCTGAAAGAGGAGGTGCTCGTGCGAGGAATGCTCTCCGGCTTGCGGACCGCAGCCGCGATCCTGCCGATGCTGGCGCTGGCGGGTCCGACCGGCGCCGCCGTGAGCCACCAGGACTATCATCCGTTCGCCGAGGTCGAGCGGCAGCTCCAGGCGTGGAGCAAGGACCACCCGCGAGAGGTGAAGCTGCTCACCATCGGCAAGTCGTCCGGCGGCCGGCCGCTGTACGTCGCCCGCATTGCCGGCGTCATGGCGCCCGGCGGTGCTGATCCCGACGCCCGGCCGGCGGTGTTCGTCGGCGCCAATATCGCCGGCTACCACAACGCCGGCACCGAAGCCGCCCTCGACCTGATCCAGACCCTGATCGCCGCGCCGGCCAGCAGCGCGGCGGCGAAGCTCCTCGGCTCTCACACCTTCTACGTGGCCCCGGCGCTCAACCCCGACGCCCACGACGCCATCTTCGGCAAGGTGCGTGCCCGCAGGAGCGGTGGCTCCCTGAAGGTGGACCACGACCTCGACGGCCTCGAGGGCGAGGATCCGGCCAACGATCTCAACGGCGACGGCCTCATCACCCGCATGCGGATCTCGGATCCGGCCGGCGGCTGGCTGGCGGACTCGACCGATCCCCGCGTGCTCGTCAAGGCGGATTCCATGGAGCAGCGGCCCGGCGCCTACCGCGTCGTCAGCGAAGGCCAGGACGACGACGGCGACGGCCAATACAACGAGGACAGCGGCGACGGCGTCTGGCCGGACCGGAACTTCCCTCACGCCTTCCCCTACTCGACGCCGGAAGCCGGCCCCTGGTCGAGCTACGCGCCGGAGAGCAAGGCGCTGATGGACTTCCTGCTCGGCCGCCGCAACGTCGCCGTGGCGGTGGTCTACGGCCCGGCCAACAACCTCCTCGCCGCGCCGCAGAGCCTCGGCGGCGGCGGCGACCTCGGAACCCAGAAGTTCAAGATCCCGGCGCAGGCGGCCAACTTCCTGGGCTTCGATCCCGAGCAGGAGTACACCATCGACCAGGTCTGGGAAATCGCCCAGAACCACCCCTTCGTGCGCCAGAACAACATCACCAAGGACCAGGTGGCCCAGTTCCTGGGCGCCGGCCCGGCCACCAAGGTGGACGCCGACGACCAGGCCTATCTCGACAAGTTCGCCGAGAGCTACAAGGAGCGCCTGAAGAAGGCCGGCCTCTCCGCCGATCGTCCCGCCGCCCAGTACGGCAAGGGCGGGTTCACTCCCTGGCTCTATTACCAGTACGGCGCCATGGCTCTGGAGCTGGACGTCTGGGGCGTCCCGAAGGCCGAGAAGAAGGCGGAAGCCACGGCCGGCGAGGAAGCCCTGACGATGGACAAGGTGGCGGCCATGACCAGCGACCAGTTCATCGCCCTCGGCGAGGAGAAGATCGCCGCCTTCCTCAAGGAGCACAAGGTGCCGGCCCAGTTCAGCGCCCCGGTGGTGATCAACTACATGAAGGGCGGCCAGGTCGATCCCAAGGGGATGGTGGAGCGCATGAAGCAGATGGGCGCTTCGGGCGGCGGCGGCGACGCTCCGGGCGGCGGCAAGGCGAGCGAAGCCGGCGCGCGCGAGCGCGAGGTGCTGGCCTGGATGGAGGCCAACTCCCCCGGCGCCTTCGCGGCCTGGACTCCTGTCACCCTGCCTGACGGCACCAAGGCGGAGGTGGGCGGCCTCGATCCGTTCGCCGAGCTCAACCCGCCCATGCCCGTCCTGAAGCCGGCTCTCACGGCCCATACCGAGACCGTGCTCGACCTCGCGGGCAAGCTGGCGAAGGTCGAGATCCTCAGCCTCGACGTCACCAGCCTGGGCGGCGGCGTCTACCGCGTCAAGGCGGTGGCGGGCAACCGCGGTTATCTCGCCACCCACACCAAGCAGGACGCCCGCGCGCAGGCTCACCTGCCTGCGCGGCTGACCCTGCAGACCGGCAAGGACGTCGAGCTGGTGACCGGCTATCCGTTCGCCGTCTCCGACCGGCTCGAAGGCACCACCGGCACCCTCACGGGCGAGTGGCTCGTGCGGGCCGATCCCGGCGCCAGGATCGTGGTCGAGCTGACCACGGAGAACGCCGGCCGCGACCAGAAGACCGCCACCGCCGGCAAGGGAGCTTGAGACCATGAGACCGCGCACTCCAAGACTCGTCCTCGGAGCCCTGGCGCTCCTCATGGCTGCCGCGTCGTCCGCGGAGCCGATCCGGCCGCAAGGCAACCCGCCGGCGGCCGCCTTCAACCGCCTGCATACCTACGAGGAGATCGTCGACATCCTCGAGGGCTACGCCGCCGCCTACCCGAAATGGACCCGCCTCGAGAGCATCGGCAAGAGCGCCCAGGGCCGGGACCTCTGGATGATCGCCATCACCAACCCCACCACCGGCCCCGAGCTTTCGAAGCCCGCCATGTACATCGACGGCAACACCCACGCCAACGAGGTGCAAGGGGCAGAGGCCGCGCTCTACACCGTGGGTTACCTCCTGGAAAACTACGGCAAGCTGCCGCGGGTGACCGAAATGCTCGACCGCTCGGTCTTCTACATCCTGCCCATGGTCAATCCCGACGGCCGCACGCTGTGGTTCAAAGGACCTTCCGACGCCGATTTCCCGCGCACCGTCATGGTTGCAGTGGATGACGATCGCGACGGCCGCGCCGATGAGGACGGCTTCGACGACGTGGACGGCGACGGCTACATCACCACCATGCGCAAGAAAGTGCCGCTCGGCCAGGGCACCCACAGAATAGACCCCAAGGACGCTCGCCTGCTGGTGGCCGTCGAGCCCGGCGAGCTGGGCGACTGGATCCAGCTCGGCAAGGAGGGCTACGACAACGACGGCGACGGCCAGGTCAATGAAGACGCCGTCGGCTACGTCGATCCCAACCGCACCTACGGCTTCTCCTGGGAGCCCCGCTACGTCCAGGCCGGCGCCAGCGTCTATCCGCTGGCCATCCCCGAGACCCGCGCCATCGCGATGTGGGCGCTGCAACACCCCAACGTGGCGGCGGTGCAGAGCTATCACAACAACGGCCAGATGATCCTCCGCGGTCCCGGCGCCAAGGCCGATCCGCCCTATCCGCCGCAGGATCTCAAGGCCTACGACCTGATCGGCAAAGAGGGCGAGAAGCTTCTGCCCGGCTACCGCTACCTGATCTCGTGGAAGGACCTCTACACCGTCCACGGCGCCACCACCGACCACTTCTACAACATCATGGGCGCCATGGCTTTCACCAACGAGATGTACAACCCGCCGGCGGACTTCGACAAGAACGGCGAGGTCTCCGACGCGGAGATGATGAAGTTCAACGATCTGCTCGCCTTGGGGCGGCAGTGGGTGAGCTGGCATCCGTACGATCATCCGCAGTACGGACCGATCGAGGTCGGCGGCTTCAAGCGCGACGTGGGCCGCGTGCCCGAGGGCTGGGCGGTGGAGGACGAGACCCACCGCAGCAACGCCTTCGTGCTCTTCCACGCCTATCACCTGCCGCGGCTGTCCATCGGCGAGCCGACTGTGAAAAAGGTTGCGAACGATCTGTGGAAGGTGGAAGTGCCGGTGCTCAACGAGCGCGCCATTCCTTCGATGACCGCGGTGGCGGTCAACAACAAGATTCACCGCCGGGACGTCGCCACCGTCGCCGGCGCGAAAGTCATCTCGAGCGGCCTCGTCGACAACGCCTACCTCGACAAGATCCAGATCCAGGAGCACCGTCCCGAGCGCCTCATGGTGCCCGGCGTCGACGGCCTCTCGACCCGCATCCTCTTCTTCCTGGTGCAGGGCGACGGCGAGATCACCGTCAACTACGACAGCCTGAAGGGCGGTAGGGCGTCGAAGAAGATCGCGCTGCGCGAGACGGGGACACAGAAGGCGAAATGATTTTCGAACCCGGAGGATCGAAGGGTCCTCCGGGGTTTTCCCGGGGTGGTGATTCAGCCGGGTGTGTGCCCCGGCGTGAGCCGGGCCGTCAGCCTGGCGCCTCCGAGCGAGACCTGATCGCCATCGCCCCGACGTAATACACGTTGCCGATGATCTTGTAGGGCTCGACCGGCTGGTTCCAGGAGCGGGAGGTGGGGTCCGCCTGGGGTTGGACGAGCGCGGAACCGGCAAGCAACAGAAGCACGAATAGCAACCTTTTCATCTCGGTCTACGCCCTCATGTGATCCGCGCGCCAGCTCCGCACCATCTTCTTGATCTCGCTGCGGTCCCTGATGCCCTTGTCGAGGACCACCCGCGTCAGCTCGGACAGCTCCTCGTCGCCGGCGAAGCGGAGAGCGATGAGCTGACCGGCCCTCAGCTCGCCGATGCGGGGCTTGAGGTCCGCCGGCAGCAGCCGCTCCATCCGCAAGGTCTCCTCCAACCGGATGACCCGGTCCTGAACCCGGAGCGCGAAGGTGCGGGCGTAGAGGCAGACGAGCAGCAGGGCGAACGCCACCGCCACTCCGAGCAGGCGGTCGAAGAACGGCACGGCCGGCAACCCCCGCACCAACCGCAACAGCGACCAGATCAGGTTGATCGTCAGAATGCCGAGGGTGACGAAGTGGAACAACGGGACTAATTTACGGTGCTTGGCGTAGCTCTGCTCGGGCATGGGGATCTCCTTAACGTTCGAATCTTTCATGTGGATCGTATCGCAGACCCGCGCGAGCCCCGGCGCTTCCGCACCGGGCTATCGAGACGTCGCCCAGAGGGCGATTCGCTCCAGAGGAGCAACGTTTCGGTAGCCCGGTGCGGAAGCGCCGGGCGAACAAAGGCGGACTCACAGCCCCCGCAGCACCTCCAGATATTCCGCCTCCCCCATCTCCCGCGAATTGGACGGGTTCGAACCGTTGAGGACGGCCCGCTCGGCGATCCAGGGATAGTCTTCGACGGGAATGCCGAGGTAGCGGAACGGCGGGATCTCCAGGTCCCGCAGCAGATCCTCGATCGCCTGCAGCACGCCCTCGGCTCCCGCGCCGGCACCGTCAGAAAGAGAGGATTCCAGAACGGAGAGCTTGTCCGCGCAGGCGGGCAGGTTGTAGCGGGTGACCGCCGCCAGCAGGATGGCGTTGGCGAGCCCGTGCGGCACGTCGAAGCGGCCGCCCAGGGTCTCGGAAAGGCAGTGGACGGCTGCCACGTCGGCGTTGCCGAAGGCGAGGCCCGCCAGGGTGGATGCGCGCATCACGGCCTCGCGCGCCTCCGCATCGCCTGCGATATCGGCGGCGGCCCGGCGCAGGTAACGGAAGAGCAGCGAGACGGCGCTCGCGGCCAGAGCGTCCGAGATCGGATTGGCGAGGCGGCAGGTGAAGGCCTCGACGGCGTGGGTGAGCGCATCGACCCCCGTCCAGGTGACCAGGCGGCCGGGCAGCGTACGCAGCAGTTCGCTATCCACCAGCGCCCAGGAGGGAAACATGGTCTCGCCCTTGACGCTGATCTTGGCCTGCCGCTCCTCCACGGTGAGGACGGAAACCCAGGTCACCTCCGAGCCGGTGCCGCAGGTCGAGGGGACGGCGATGAAGGGGAGGGGTGGATTCCCATAGCGGTTCCGCCCCTCGTAATCCGCGGCCGAGCCGCCGTTCGTCATGATCATGGCGGCGGCCTTCGCCGCGTCGAGCACGCTGCCGCCGCCGAGGCCCAGCACCAGCGACGCCCCCTCCTCGCGGCCCCACGCCGCCAGTTTGTCGACCGTCGCGGCCCGCGGGTTGGGCTCGATTTCGTCGAAGGTGATGGCCACGATGTTCCGCTCCGCCAAGGCCCGCCACACCAGCTCGGGCCATCCCGCTTCCTCCAGGCCTGGATCGGTGACCAGCAGCACCTTCTCCGGACCGTAGCCCGCCACGATCTCGGGAAGTTGCGCGATGCAGCCGGGAGCCATCACGACGCGGGTGGGCACGCGGAACGGACGGATCATCCTGGTACTCTATCGTGGCGTAGTGGGTATAAGAGGGTGGGGCAGAGGCGGGGGCTCGGCAGGACTCCGTCAAAGTCGCACCGCCCCCGGCCCTGGTATGAATGCCGGGCTACAAGGGCAGCGCCGGACAAGCCGGCTTCAAGAAGCGTTTAAGCCCTATTCATAGGGCGCTGCATGGTAGCCCGGCGATTTATCGCCGGGCGAGGAGGCCGGTACCAATTCTGGCGCAGTGCGCATAGATGTCTGGAGGCAGAGGAGAGCATCGCCATGGAATCCGTCGCTCAGGCCGCCGTCGCCCGCCCGCGGGTGAAGCACGCTGCGGGCCTGCCCTGGTATCTGCTGGCCATGCTGGCGGGCTCGACCAGCATCATCATCGGCCTGCTGTGGGACATCTCGTGGCACATGACGATCGGTCGCGATTCGTTCTGGACGCCGGCCCATATGGCCATCTATCTCGGCGGCGTCCTGGCAGGGCTCGCCTGCGGCTGGATCGCCATCCGCACCACCTTCGCCGGCACGGAGGAGGAGCGCGCCGCGGCGGTCCGCTTCTGGGGCTTCCGCGCGCCGTTGGGCGCCTGGGTGACGATCTGGGGCGCGTTCGCCATGCTCACCTCGGCGCCGTTCGACGACTGGTGGCACAACGCCTACGGTCTGGACGTGGAGATCCTCTCGCCGCCGCACAGCGTGCTCGCCGCCGGCATGATCGCCATCCAGTTCGGCGCCATGCTGCTGGCGCTGGCGTTGCAGAACCGCGCGCCGGCCGGACAGGAGCGGACGCTGGGCCTCGCTCACCTCTACGCCGCCGGGGTCGTGCTGTTGATGGTGGCGACCATGCTGACGGAGTACAGCTATCCCAACGATCAGCACGGAGCCTTCTTCTACCAGGTCGCCTGCGGCACCTTTCCCCTCGTGCTGGTGGCGGTGGCACGCTCGTCCCGCCTGCGCTGGTCGGCCACGCTCGCCTGCGCCTTCTACATGCTCATCGCCTGCGCCATGGTCTGGATCCTGCCGCTCTTCCGAGCGCAGCCCATGCTCGGGCCCATCAACACGCCCCTCGACCACATGGTGCCGCCGCTCTTCCCGCTGCTGCTGATCGTTCCGGCCGCGGCCATGGACTGGTTCCTCCAGCGCCGGGAGGGCAAGGCTGCCGGCTGGCTGGACGCCGTTCTGATCGGCGCGGCGTTCTTCCTCCTGCTGCTCGCGGCCCATTGGTTCTTCTCGGAGTTCCAGCTCTCGCCGGCGTCGCGCAACGCGTTCTTCGCCGGCGATCGGCAATGGGACTACTCCTCCACCCCCGGCGATTGGCGCTACGAGTACTGGAACCAGGAACAGGATCCGGTGACCCCGAAGGCCCTCGGAATCGCCCTGCTGCTGGCCGTCGTCTCGACGCGCCTCGGCCTCTGGTGGGGCCAGTGGATGTCGAAGGTGCGGCGATGAGAGGCGTTAACCTGAGCCCGCACGAGCCGGACCCGATCCCCGAGCTCCCTTTCATCGGACCTGGGCCGGCGCCGTCGAGCCCCTCACCTCCCCGGCCCTCCTCTCCCACCTCACGCCCACCCAGCCGGGAGAGGAGGGAGACCGCAAGAGAAGGCTTTTTAAGCTCCCCTCTCTCCCGGCTGGGTGGGCGTGAGGCGGGGAGAGGGGCCGGGGGAGTGAGGGGCCCGAGGCGGCGCAGAGTCCTCGTTCATCGCCAGCTTTCGGCGTCAGGTTAACGCATCGAGCCCTCCTGCTCCTCCTGGCCGCCGCCGTCGCAACCTCCCCCGCCCACGCGCACGTCGGCAGCCCGAACGTCTTCTACGACGGCGCGGCCGGGCCCTATCCGCTGCGCGTCATCGTGCGCCCTCCGGCGGTCGTTCCGGGCCTTGCCGAGATCACCGTGCGCGTCCGCGAAGGCGAGGCCGACGAGGTCACGGTGCAGCCCATCCAGTGGCAGGCGGGCTTCAAGGGCGCGCCGCCTCCGGACGTGGCCGCGCCGGTTCCGGGCGCTCCGGGAACCTGGAGCGCGCAGCTCTGGCTGATGATCGGCCTCCTCCTACAGCGTGCGCGTCCACGTCAAGGGACCGGCCGGCGAAGGTACGACGCTCGTGCCCGTGGCCGCGGTGCCAAGCCGGATCCTGCGCATGAACCGGGGGATGGGAATCGTCCTGGGCGCGCTGGGCCTCTTCCTCTTCGCCGGCGCGGTTTCCCTCGTCGGCGCCGCCGTGCGCGAGAGCGTCCTCGACCCGGGAGATACTCCCAGCCCTCGCCGCAGGACCTGGGCGAGCGCCGTCACCGGCCTCGCCGCCGCCTTCTTCGTCGTCGTCCTGATGGGCGGCAAGGGCTGGTGGGACAGCGTGGACGCCGCGGCGAAGGAGAACATCTACAAGCCGTTCCAGATGCGGACCGCGGCGCGCCTCGACGGCGGCCGGCCGGTGCTGGAGATCGAGATCGAAGACCGAGCGGCGCAAGGACTGGTCGCCGCTGATGCCGGACCACGGCAAGCTGATGCACCTCTTCCTCCTGCGCGAGCCCGGCCTCGACGCCTTCGCCCACCTGCATCCGGTGGCAAGAGAGCGGGACGATTTCCTGGCCGTCCTGCCCGCTCTGCCGGCCGGCTCCTATCGCGTCTACGCGGACGTGGTACACGAGAGCGGCTTTCCGCAGACGCTCGTGGACAGGGTGAAATTCCGGCCGCCACGAACCGGGATCTGCCGCAACCGATCCGCAGGGATTCGTCAAGGTCGGCCAAGGCGCATCCTCTGTAGGGGCGCCCCTGCGTGGGCGCCCTGGGCAGGCAGGGCGGCCACATGGCCGCCCTACAGGCCGCCGTCGTCCACGAAGGAGGCCCTGCACCCGATCCGGACGATTCCTGGCGCGCCACCGAACCGCTCTCCAGGTTCTCGGCGCCCGGACCGAAGCTCAGCTTCCTGGAGGACGGCTCCACCATGCTCTGGCACCAGGAGCCCCTGAGGGCCGACCGCGAAGCCACCCTCCGTTTCGAGGTGCGGGGCCCGGACGGCCGTCCCGCCTCCCTCGAGCCCTACATGGGCATGCTGAGCCACGCCGTCATCAGCCGCGACGACGGCCAGGTTTTCGTCCATCTCCACCCCATGGGCAGCATCAACATGGCCGCGCAGCAGGTCTTCGCGAAGAAGGAGATGGAAACCGGAGGGCACATCCGGTATGGCGGGTATGTACCACAGCGCCCACATGGGACACGCTCAGCCCGCGCCGGCCAGCGTCGTCTCCTTCCCGTACGAATTCCCCCGGCCGGGCAGATACCGTATCTGGGTGCAGGTCAAGACGGCGGGGAAAGTGCTGACGGGGGTGTTTGACACGGAGGTGGGGGAGGCAACCCTTTCCGCGTAATCGCATCCGACGAAATCGGCAAACCCGGTCCGTAGAGACGCCTCAGTCGATCATCGACATCGTTTGGGAAACCTGGATGGCGAGGCGTCTCCAACGATGCGACTATCACTGACGGACTGGATCCGCATCCACGGCCATGCCGATCCGGACGGATTTGCCCTGCAGAGGTGCTTGGCCGCCCAGCAGTTCGACGACCTCCTCGAGCATGGTATCGCTCTTGCCAGCGTAGGCCCGCGTGAGACGCTCCTCGATCTCACGCCGTTCTTTGGCAGTGAGATCGAGCTCCACCGCGGATCGGATGAACGCCGACCTCCCCTTCGCGCGAGCCTCCGGATCGTGATCAATGCGTTCCAGCAAGTCGCTGTCGATCGAGGTTTGGACGGGCTTGGCGCTCATGTTGGCTTGATACAACAAGATAGCTATTGGGTCAAGCCGGTCCAAGTCTTCGTAGACAGCGAGGGCTTTCCCATGAGGCAACGGGGGTGTTCGACACGGAGGTGGGGGAAGGCGGGCCGGAGGCGTAGGCGCTGTCGCACATCGGAGCCCTGCTAGACCTCCAGTGTGCTGAGCAGCCCCCTCCTGCAGAAGTACCGCAAAGAGATCCTGAACCTGGCGAGCCGCCATGGAGCCAGAGACGTGAGGGTCTTTGGCTCCCTGGCCCGAGGCGAAGGCAGCGAAGCCAACGACCTCGACCTGCTTGTAACCCTCAACGAGGGGCGTTCACTCCTGGATCTCGTGGCACTCAAACAGGATTTGGAAGATCTCGTGCATCGGCCGGTGGATGTGGTTACCGAGCGAGCTCTCTCCGTATTTGCGGGAGCGCGTCCTCTCCGAAGCTGTTCCCCTGTGAGCCAAGACGAACTCTCCGGCCAGGTTCACATCAGCGAGATCTTGTGCTCATCCTGTCATGTGCCATGCTCTCTTAATTCCGCCTGCGCGTTGAGCAAAGCAGTCTCAACGTTTATGCTGCTGAAGCCATTGTGTGTATAGTGTCACGTCGAGACAGAAACAAAGCGCACAACTAGCGAGCATCGGCGGTCCAGGCTCTATCTTGACGTACATCTGATTGATCGTCGAGTGGTTCTGGGGGTTTTCGCCTTGGACTAATCGGATGTCGCCCTGGTTGTTAACAGGAACTCTAGCCGCCCAGAAAAAACGGGACCTTTGCGCGCCAACAGCTATCTCGAATCCGAATCGATTAGCCAAAGCCTCCAATTGGTGCGTCGGCGAAAGCTCGGCGAAGCCCTCGGCAAGGTCGGAATACAGCTTGAAGGCAATGTCGAGAAACCGCCTGCCATCCGAGACACGCTCAATAACGACGAGGCTATAAGGTGGCTGAGCCTCTTCGATCCTCTTTGAGTGGACTCGCAGCCGCAGGCCCTCTTGGTCGAGCTCATCAGTCTGGTCGGGTGCTTGTGCTGCCTCGACGGCGTGGGCCGGCCGAATTTCGAATCTCTCAGAACCTTCCTTCTTGATCAACTCGCTGATGACCAAATCACTGGACATTTCACTCCTCCCGTTCTAGCTTTCGGGGGTTCGAGTTCACCGGCGGCATCAGCGTCGGTGGACCCCAAAGCGGTGAGCCGCTAGAGCGGGCCTGGTCGGTCGCCTTTTAGGTCCTCTCATAGTACAAATCTGCAACGGCGGCAACCAGCGGAACGATCTCGCCTCTGATCTCCACGACGAACTCCGCAAAACCGTTCTTTCGATCCGGCAGGTAGACCAGGGGCAAATCGGGACTCCGCTTTCGTGTCGGGTTCAGCCTCGATACTCCTCCAATACTCCTCGGCCATTGTTCGGGCGTCCTTGTTGGAGTTCAACATAACCAGATGGATCTCGGCCTCTTGGCCGGTCGCATGCTTCCGAACACCCTGATGATAGATCTCTGCAGCAGAGGCAGGCCCACTCCACCACTTTAGCCCAACTTCCACGGTTTTCGCGCTAAGTCGTTGAAAAATATAGAAGGGTCTCTGGTTTTCGTCACTATGGAGAGGATTGGGACAGGTAGGCGCGCAGAGCTACGTTATCAGCGGCGAGGCCGCTCTCCGGGCCGCGGACGCGCACCGTTCCAGAAGTCACATATACGGATTCTGCGACTTGGGTTGGCGGCTCTCCTCGGCGAAAGTATCTGATTCGGTAAGAGAGCTTCGGTGGAACTCCCTCGAGCATTCGTACCTTGCTGTTTATCCGCAGGAACCCATCTAGCTTCTCCAGCACCTCGAGGATGAGGGAGTAACTCTTCTGTCTCTTAGGAAGATCTCCATCTGGGATCGGCTGTGGTGCTGTAATCGAGTAGCCAGCGAAGGGCCGCATTTGTATTTGGAGCTGCGAGAAGTAGGGGAAGCTCCGTCGTATTCAGGGTTGAGAACTCCTCTGCACCGCGTCCACGCGTTACATGGAACACCTGCACTGGCCTATCTGAAAGCATAACGTCATAAGACCCATCCTCGATAGGCACGTAAAAAGGAAGATCGACGTTGAGAGCAGCAATGTGGCCGTCTGGATTAACTAGAACGAACTTAGCGCGCTAACGCGCGCGAACCTTGGCGCTGAGGTGACAGCGGTGAGGTCGCGAGGTATCGTCAGGCTCTGATGCTTGCGGTCGGCTCGGAGATCCGGTACAGGATCGCGGCACTGTTCGATGCGCACTGGGATGCGTTCGTGCGCTCTCACCGGCAGTGGATCCGCCCTGTGGTTTTCGAGACCGTGCGCAAGATCATCGCCTGCCGCACTCCCGCACTGGGCTGTCATCTCTACACTTGTCCACAGTGCCAGCGCGTCGAGGTCGTCCCCCATTCCTGCAAGTCTCGATTCTGCCCCAGTTGTGGCAAGCACGCCACCGATCGCTGGGCCGCTGGCGTGCTCAACGACTTGCTGGACGTGCCGTACCATCCCCTGGTCCTGGCGGTGCCCGCTCATCTGCGCGGCGTGCTCAGCTTCAACCGGCCGGCGACTCTGAACCTGCTGTTTAGGGCCGCCACCGCGGCGCTGTCGCAGTGGGCCGAAGAGCAGCACGGCATGCGCCTGGGCATCGTGGCGGTGCTGCATACCTTTGGCAGCGATCTGAAGTGGCATCCCCACCTGCACCTGTTGGTCACCGAAGGCGGGCTCTCCCTGGATGCTAGCCGCTGGGTCCACCCGTACGGCGAGGGCTGGTTGATGGCCCATGGCGGTCTGAAGAAGATGTGGCGGTACCACGTCATCAGCGCTTTGCGCCGAGCCCATCGCGCTGGCCAGTTGCGCTTCTCCAAAACAGCGGCTTTCCTCGCCGAGTACCCCCGCTTCAATGCCCTGCTGCGGCGGCTGTACGAAATGATCTGGTATGCCCATATCGGTGCCAGCCTACGCGATCCCAACTTCACTCTCCGCTACATCGGCCGCTACACCAAGCGAGCCGTCTTGGCCGAGTACCGCATCACCCACTATGACCCCGAGCGCGGCACCGTCCGCTTCGCCTTCCAAGACTATGCACAAGGCGGCAGGACCTCTTGTAGACACCCACGCTATTTCGTGACCGCAGCCTGAAGTCGTCCCAGATTTCATCGTGGTCGGTTAGATTCGCCGGCGCGGCAGCGCGGGACGCTGCTGCTTTGCCGATGGGATCGGTGGGGAAAGGGAGCCCGCCGGCCCCCTCGTTCTTGGCGGACCGGGGGAGAGGCCGGACGGGCTTCCGAGAGGAGGCCATGTTAAGCCTCGCAGGGGTGGGCTGCAAGGAGTACTGGGAGCGGGTGGGCAGCAGGACGGCAGCGCTGCCGGCGGTGAGCTGTCCGGATCCACAGTGTCAAGGGACTCCTCTGCGGGGCCACGGCTGGTACCAGCGGTACATCGATGGCAAGCAGGAGCCGTTGCGGCGTCTGCGGTGCCCGCGGTGCCGGGTCAGCCATGCGCTGCTGCCGGAGGACTTGTGCACGTACCGCGATGCGACGCTGGGCGCTGTGGAGTTGGCCCTGGCGGCGAGCGGTCCGAGTGCCGGCGCGCAGGCAGCGCAACAAGGTGGCCGTCAGGGTGTGCGGCGGGTGCGCCGTTGGCGGCGCAGCGCGGAGGGGCACTTTGCCGCTTCGTTGCAGGCGCTGCTGGCGCCGGCCGCGGGTCCCTGGTGGTGCCGGGCGCAGCAGGTGGTGGGCGAGGCGGCGGGTTGGCTGACTCGCCTCCGGCACTTCGTCTGGTCAGGATGGCGCTGCTTGGTCGGCGGGGTGAGCGGTTTGTACCGCCACGGGCGACCGCGGGTTGCGACCGCCGGGCGCTCTCCACACCTTGGTAACTGCCCAACCTGGGGGTCTTGTGGCGAAGCTTCACCCGAGCTCAGGGATGGGCCTTGAGCCGAGTACGCAGGGAGCTTCGCCCATGGATGAGACGCTGAGGGAGCAAATCGCGCTGTTTCGCTACGGTGTCATCGCCGAGTTGATCAACCGGCCGCTGGCGCCGCGCGAGAAGGAGAAGCTGCTCGGTACCATTGCCGAGCGGCAGTGGGACGTGCCGGGCAGCCAGCGGAGCGGTATTGGCCGCACGACGGTGCGCAATTGGATCGAGCTGTACCAGACCCACGGATTCGAGGGGCTCAAACCGAGCCCGCGCGCCGATGCCGGACGGTCACGGGCCATTCCGCAGGAGGTGCAGGACCTGCTGCTGGCGCTGCGGGCTGAGCGGCCCCATGCCTCGCTGGACAGCCTGATTCGCGCCGTGCAACTGTCGGGCCGCGTCTCGCCGGCGCCGCGGCTGTCGAGAAGCTCCGTCTATCGCTTCTTCGCGGCCCAGGCGCCGCCGGCCGCCACAGCGTCCACCGCGCAGCCGGACGCGGTGGCCTTCACCTACCCGCACGTCAACGACCTGTGGACTTCCGACCTGATGCACGGGCCCCGCTTGCTGGTGCCCGGACGGCGCGACGGCGGCAAGACCTACCTCTACGCCTTCCTCGACGACGCCTCCCGGATGGTACCGTTTGCCGCCTTCTACCTGGCCGAAAACGCCGCCTGCTTTCAAGACGCCCTCAAGCAGGCGTTGCTGCGCCGCGGCCTGCCACGACGGCTCTACTGTGACAACGGCCCGACCTTTCGCACCCATCACCTGCAGGTCGTCTGCGCCACTCTCAGCATTTCCTTGGTCCACTCCCGGCCCTACAAGCCCCGCGGCCGGGGCAAGATCGAGCGTTTCTTCCGCCATGTCCGAACCGCCTTCCTACCCCACCTCACCGCCGAGATCCTCGCCGATCTGGCGGCGCTCAATCGCGTCTTCTGGGCCTGGCTGGAAGGCGAATACCATCAGACCTCCCACGGTGGCCTCGACGGTCAAACGCCTCTCGATCGTTTCCTCCAGGACCAGGCACTGATCCGCCCGGCCCCGGAACAACTGGAAGTGTGGTTGCGCATGAAGGTCGCCCGAAGGGTCGGCCGCGATCGCACCGTCCACCTCGACGGCCGACTCTACGAGGCCCCCGACGGCTACGCCGGGGAAACCGTCGAGGTCCTCTACGATCCCTACGACCCCGCCCGGCCGGTCCATTTCCGCCGCAAAGGCGAGACCGCCGAGCGGCCTCTGCGCCGCCTCGACCTCTACACCAACGCCACCTTGCGCCGCACCGCCCGCCCCAGCGAGCCGGCCGCCGAAGCGCCCACCACCGGCATCAGCTACCTCGAGCTCATCGCCAAGCGGTTCTATCAGGGAGAGCCCGAATGAACCTCTACACCCAAGCCTTCGGCTTCTCCCATCCACCGTTCCTGTGCCCCCTCGCCGCCGACCAGATGTTTCGTTGTCCGGGACTCGAAGAGCTCCACTCGCGCCTGCGCTATCTCGTCGACGCCAAAGCTATCGGCCTGCTCACCGGCGAGCCGGGAAGCGGCAAGTCCACCGCCCTCAGGCGACTCAGAGAGGACCTCCACCCTGACCAGGTCCGCGCCGTCTACCTCCACGACACCCTGGTCAACCCGGCCGACTTCTGCCGCCAGCTCGCCCTCGAGGCTCGGACTCCAGCCCGAGTGGTCCCGGGCCATGACCTTGCGCCTCATCCAGCAGGAGATCCAGCGCCTCGTCCTCGACCGACACCTCACGGTCTTGATCCTCGTCGACGAAGCCCAGAACCTGCGCCCCGACGTCCTCGCCCTTTTTCCCCTGCTCGCCAACTTCGACTGGGATGCCCAAAGCCGGCTCGCCGTGCTCTTGGCCGGACAGTCTGGACTCCGACAGATCCTGCGCCTGTCTCACCTCGAGGCCCTCGCACAGCGCATCACCATCCGCTTCGCTTTGCGCGGCTTCGATCGCGACACCACCCGCCTCTACCTCGAACACCGGCTCAAGATCGCCGGCCTCGACCGACCCCTCTTCACCGCCCCCGCCAACGAGGCCCTCTTCGACGCCTCCCAGGGTGTCATGCGCAGAATCGACACCCTCGCTCACCACGCCCTGGCCGCCGCCGCCACCGCCCGCGCCAAGCTCGTCGAACCCGAACACATCCTCCACGCTGCCGAGGAGCTGCGCTCGTGAACGCGCCCCAAGACATCCTCGGCTACCTCAAAAACCACCTGCCGGCCTATCCCTTCGACCCCCAGCTTGACGAAGAGTTTGTCCACGAGCTCATCGCAGACTTCCACGACCTCGATATCTTGGAGGAAACCAAAACCTTCCGCTGGTACTACAACAACCGACCCGCACAACGCTTCAAAAATGTCCGCGTCGGACTCCGCCGCTGGATCGCCAACGCCTGGACGCGAAAAGCTGACTAGCGCATTAGCCTTCTCCTCACCAAATCAGTCCCGGATTGCACCGCCTGCGAGCCAATCCGGGACTGTAACCTTCCCGCGCATCACCGCCACCACTCATCCCGAAAAGACGACCGCGAAACTACGTGAGACTCGACAGGGATGCAACCATCCCAGATGAGCACGGGCGTGCCGTTCAGGTCAAAATGCTAGGTAGGCTCGTGCTTTTCTATTGGGCTGATCACGCCGACAAGGAAGTTCGAGTCGTCGATCTCGCTAACGCCGAAGGATGACATCCCGAGAAGAGCCGCTCCCCATCGGTGCAGTCTGGCCCCGCGAATCCACCGGCATCTCGACGTAGCAGCCTTCGTGGTCATGGGGTCGTCTCCAGGCTCGGCGAGATTCTAACGCCCTGGTCAGATAGAATCGCGCACCGTCATGGCCGAGCCGCTGCCCCGTCCCCAGGCGCCCGATCCGGCCTTGCCCGTGAAGTGGGCCAAGGTGATCGACCACACGCGCTGCATCGGCTGCCACGCCTGCACGACCGCCTGCAAGTCCGAGAACGAGGTGCCGCTGTCCGTCACCCGCACCTACGTGAAGTACGTCGACGTCGGCGATCTTTCCGCAGGCGCGGCGCGCGCTTCCAGGTGACGCGCTGCAACCAGTGCGACGACGCGCCGTGCACCGCCGCCTGTCCCGACCGACCGCGATGTTCACGCGCGGCCGGACGGCATCGTCGACTTCGACAAATCGATCTGCATCGGCTGCAAGGCCTGCATCGCCGCCTGTCCCTACGACGCCATCTTCATCAATCCCGAAGATCACTCCGCCGAGAAGTGCAACTTCTGCGCGCATCGCATCGACGTCGGGCTCGAGCCGGCCTGCGTCGTCGTCTGTCCGACGCGAGGCGATTCTGGTCGGCGACATGAACGATCCGGACGTCGCAGGTCGCGCAGATCGTGAATCGCGAGCCGGTGACGGTGCGCCGGCCGGAGAAGGAGACGCGGCCGAAGCTCTTCTACAACGGCGCGCACCAGGCGACGCTCGATCCGCTCGCCGCGCGGCGGCCTGAAGGCGGGCTTTTCATGTGGAGCGAGCAGCTGCCGGCGGCCGAGCACGTCGTCTCCGGCCATCCGGCGCCTGCAACAACTCGTCGGCCGCCGCGCTGCTGAGCCTACGACGTTCCGCACGCATCCCCTGGGACTGGCGCGTGAGCCTCTACACGTGGACCAAGGGGATCGCCGCGGGCGTTTACCTGGTGGCCGCGCTGCTGCTGCTGCTCGGAGAGCTGAGCCTCGACGAGTCCGATCTGGCTCTGGGTCGCGCCGGTCGATCGGCGGGATCTTTCTCGCCATCACCGGCGCGCTCCTGATCTGGGACCTCGAACATCCGGCACGCTTCTACCTGATCTTCACCCGTCCGCAGTGGCGGAGCTGGCTGGTGCGCGGGGCCTTCCTGATCGCCGGCTACAGCGTGGTCCTCGCCGTCCACTTCCTGGCCGGCGTCGCCGTGCGGCCGAGGATCGTCAGCGCCCTGCTCTGGGCCGGAGTGCCGCTGGCGCTGCTCACGGCGGTCTACACGGCCTATCTCTTCGCGCAGGCCAAGGCGCGCGATCTGTGGCAGAACCCCTTGCTGCCGCCGCACCTCGCCGTGCAGGCGGTGCTCGCCGGCGCCGCGGCGCTGCTGCCGGCCGCGCGGCTCGGCGCGCCCTACCTCCTGCAGCCGCTCGGCAGGATGCTGGCGGTCGCGAGCCTCCTTCACCTCCTGCTCGTCGCGGGCGAGCACACCCTGACGCACGGCACGGCGCACGCCCGGCTGGCGGCATGGGAGATGGTCTCCGGGCGCTGCCGCAACATCTTCTGGCTGGGCGCGGCTCTGGTGGCCGCCGGCATGCTGGCGCCCTGGATCGGTGCCGCGGCGGCGCCGCTGGCGCTCCTCGGGCTGCTCGCCTTCGAGCATGCCTACGTGCAGGCCGGCCAGGCGGTGCCGCTTGCCTAGGAAGAAGGCATGAGCCTCGAAGACCTGGCAAGTCGGGTGAGCGCCGCGCGCGCGGCGACGGAAGCGCGGGGCGAGACCTTCTACCCCGGTCCGAGCCGGGTCCACCTCGCCTCCTTTCCGCCCAAGGAGCGGTGGGACGACTGGGTGGAAGCTCGATTCCCGCGCCTGGCCGCAGCGGGTCGAGCGCCGCTATCTGCTGGTCCCCACGACCTGTTTCAACTGCGAATCCGCCTGCGGCCTGCTCGCCTACGTCGACCGCGAGACCCTGGAGGTGCAGAAGTTCGAAGGCAATCCAGAGCACCCGGGCTCGCGGGGGCGCAACTGCGCCAAGGGTCCCGCCACCCTGAACCAGGTGACGGACCCCGACCGCATCCTCTTCCCGCTGCGCCGTGCCGGACGGCGCGGCGAGGGGAAGTGGGAGCGAATCTCCTGGGACGAGGTGCTCGACGACCTCGCGGCGCGCATCCGCAAGGCGATCGTCGAGCGCCGCCAGAGCGAGATCATGTACCACGTCGGGCGGCCGGGAGAGGATGGCTTCACCGAGCGCATCCTCGCCGCCTGGGGAGTGGACGGCCACAACTCTCACACCAACATCTGCTCCGCGGGCGCGCGCGCCGGCTACGAGCTCTGGTGCGGCATCGACCGGCCCAGCCCCGATCACGCCCGCGCCCGGGTGATCCTGCTGGTGAGCTCGCACCTCGAGACCGGCCACTACTTCAATCCGCACGCCCAGCGCATCATGGAGGGGAAGGCCAACGGCGCCAAGCTCGTCGTCTTCGACACCCGCCTCTCCAACACCGCCACCCACGCCGACCTCTGGCTGGCGCCGATTCCGGGGTCGGAGGCGGCGATCTTCCTCGCCGTCGCCAACCACCTCGTCCAGACCCGCCGCTACGACCGTGAGTTCGTGCGCCGGTGGTGGAACTGGCGGGAATTCCTGGAGGCGGAGCACCCGGAGCTGGCTCCCACCTTCGAGAGCTTCGAGGCGGTGCTCACCACCCTCTATGCCGACTACACGTTCGACTTCGCCGCCGCCGAATCGGGCGTGGAGGCGAGGGTGCTGGCGCAGCTCGCGGAGCTGGTGGCGGGGGCCGGCACGCGCCTGGCGACTCACACCTGGCGCAGCGCCGCCGCGGGCAACCTCGGCGGCTGGCAGGTGGCGCGCACCCTGTTCCTGCTCAACGCGCTGCTCGGCGCGGTGGCGACCGAGGGCGGCACCTATCCGAACGCCTGGAACAAGTTCGTTCCCAAGCCCATCCACCTGCCGCGCCATCCGGAGCACTGGAACGAGCTGCACCTGGCCGGCCGAATACCCGCTCAGCATGTACGAGCTGTCCTTCCTGCTGCCGCACTTCCTCCGCCAGGGGCGCGGCCGCCTCGACGTCTACTTCACCCGCGTCTACAACCCGGTGTGGACCAACCCCGACGGCTTCTCCTGGATCGAGATGCTGCGCGACGAGTCGCGGGTCGGCTGCTACGCGGCGCTCACCCCGACCTGGAACGAGACCGCGTACTTCGCCGACTACGTCCTTCCCATGGGCCACGGCTCCGAACGCCACGACCTGCACTCCTACGAGACCCATGACGCGCAGTGGCTCGGCTTCCGCCAGCCGGTGCTGCGCGCGGCGCGCGAGCGGCTCGGCGAGACGATCGCCGACACCCGCGCCGCCAACCCGGGAGAGGTCTGGGAAGAGAACGAGTTCTGGCTCGAGCTCACCTGGCGCCTCGATCCCGACGGCAGCCTCGGCATCCGTCCCTTCGCCGAATCGAAGCAGCGTCCGGGCGAGCGTCTCACCGTCGACGAGTACTACGGCTGGATCTTCGAGCATTCCGTCCCCGGGCTGCCGGAGCGGGCGGCCGCCGAGGGCCTGACGCCGCTCGCCTACATGCGGCGCTACGGCGCGTTCGAGATCAGCCGCGACCTGGGGCCGCTTTACGAGCGCGAGGTGCCGCCCGAGGAGCTCGTCGATCCGGCCGAGGACCGTTACGGCCGGGTCTACACCCGCGCGCCGAAGCCGCCGTCTTCCAACATCGTGCCGATGGGCAACCCCGATTCCGACGCCGAGGGGCGCCGGCCGGCCGGCGTCCGCCAAAACGGCAAGGTGCTGCAGGGGTTCCCCACGCCCAGCGGCCGGCTGGAGTTTTACTCCTCGACCCTCGCCCGCTGGGGCTGGCGTGAAGTCGCGCTGCCGTCCTACATCCGGAGCCACGTCCATCCGCAGAGCCTCGGCCCCGACCGGATGTGCCTCATCTCCACCTTCCGGCTGCCGGTCCACATCCACACCAGGAGCGCCAATGCCAAGTGGCTGGACGAGATCGCCCATACCAATCCGCTCTGGCTGCATCCGCGGGACGCGGAGCGTCTGAGCGTCGGCACGGGAGACCTGGTGCGGGTGGAGACGGAGATCGGCCACTTCGTGATCAAGGCCTGGGTGACGGAGGGGATCCGGCCGGGAGTGGTGGCCTGCAGCCACCACATGGGAAGGTGGAAGCTCTCCGGCCAAACCGCCGGCCAGACCGCCGGCCAGACCGCCGGCCAGACCGCCGGCCAGTCGCAGCGGCAGCTCATGGCGACGGTCGGCCTGGAGCAGAACGGGAGCAATTGGACGCTGCGTCGGGAGCGGGGCGTCGAGCCCTATCCCTCGAGCGATCCCGACACGGCGCGGCTCTGGTGGACCGACGTGGGCGTCCACCAGAACCTGACCTTCCCGGTCCATCCCGATCCGGTCTCCGGCATGCACTGCTGGCATCAGGCGGTGCGCGTCGCGAAGGCCGCTGCCGGCGAGCGCCCGGGCGACATCGCGGTCGACACCGCGTCTTCGCGCCGCGTCTTCGAGGAATGGCTCGCCCGCACCCGTCCGGCGACGCGCCATTCTCCGGACGGCACCCGCCGGCCCCACTGGCTCATTCGCCCGCTCAGGCCCTCGCGGGAGGCCTACCTGCTGCCGCGGAACGCGCCGGTCGGTCCGGCCGGCGTCCCGGAGTAGTGGAGCTTTCCGCGCCCTCGGCGCGCTCAGCGAGCCGCCGGGCCCCGGGCTGCAGAAGATCTCCGACGTCCTCGGCCTGGGGACGCTTCCCGCGCCCACCGTGCACAGCGACCTCTTCCTTTTCCAGCTTTACCCGTACGCTTCCGTCTACCTCGGCGCCGAGGGGATGCTGGGCGGGGAGGCGCGCGACCGCATCGCCGGTTTCTGGCGCGCCCTGGGAGAGTCCCCTCCCACCGAGCCCGACCACCTGGCGGTGATGCTCGCGCTCCACGCCCGGATCGGCGAGCTGGAGGCCGCGGACCCGCATCGAAGCGAGGCCTGGCGCCACGCCTGCCGCGCCCATCTCTGGGAGCACCTGCTGAGCTGGCTGCCGGGGTTCCTGGAGAAGCTGGGTGAGCTGGCCGATCCTTACTATGCCCGCTGGGGAGCGCTGCTGTGCGAGGCGCTGCGGGAGGAGGCCGGGCGGCTGGGCGGGCCGGAGCGCCTGTCGCTGCACCTGCGCGAGGCGCCGGGCCTCGCCGATCCGGAGCGCGACGGCCTGGAGCCTTTTCTCCAGTCGCTCCTCACGCCGGTGCGCAGCGGCATGATCCTGACGCGCGCCGACCTCTCCCGTGCGGCCGGCGAACTGGGGCTCGGTCTGCGGCTGGGAGAGCGCCATCGGGTGCTGCGCGCTCTCTTCGAGCAGGCCGCGGCGCCGGTTCTCGAGTGGCTTGCCGGCGAGGCCTCGGGCTGGGCGCAGCGGCATACGCCGGGGCTCCACCTGGCGGCGGAGCCGGCGGCCTTCTGGAGGAGCCGGGCCGAGGAAACGGCGCGGTTGCTCCTCCGGCTGCGGGCTGGCCTGGGCTGAAACCCTCGCCGCCCTTCCCTACCACTGAAACGCGCTCCGGCGCGCGGGCCGACTCCCCCCGGCGGCGGCTCCGGGATAACTATCGGCGACCCTGGGAACCGGCACGATGACCGACGGCCGCGCGCTGAAGTAGCCGGCGCTCGGGAAGGCCTCCAGGGCTTCGCTCTCCAGCGCCACGGCGACACGAACCGCTACATCGGCCGCATCCTCATCCCGAAGGACGCCGAGGAGGGGCTGTGGCGGATCAAACTTCCTCAGCCTCTCGGACAACGCCAGCAACTCGACCAACCTCAGCGGGCGCGAAGCTCATCGTGGAGTAGTGTATAATTTCCTCTTGCCGGCCAGCGTAAAGGGTGCTGTCCTTTACGGAGGATCGTCCATGGCTGCCAAAGGGAAGCAGGGGCCCCCGGTCGACTACGAGGCGTATTTTCCCGTCAAGGTGCCGACCGACATCATCTACATGCACAATGTGCTGTTGACGTTCGTCAACGCCATTCCGGCGGACTGCTACGTCCATTGCACGTCCGACAAGCATGCGACGGCCGAGGCACTCGAAAACGAAAATACGCGCCAGACGTTTCTGCGCAATTACGTCGAAGAACGTCTAGGCAAGCTGGCCGAGTATGAATACCGGGCCTGGGTGAATGGCCACACACCCTTCGTCACGCCGCGCGAGCTGCAGATCTGGCGGCTGCGCCAGTTCGTGCAGTACATCTGGTACTGGAATCTGCCGGACGATGAAGATCTGGCCATGATCTTCAATCTCACCAAGCGGCGGGCGACCGGGCTGGCCTCCGATTTCATCGCCCGCTTCCGGAAGACGGTGATCTATCCGGTGGCGATGCGCCGTCTGTACGCCCTGATCAATATGAAGACTCCGGTTCTGGAGGACCAGCCGGACCCGAAGAACCGCGCCAAGGGAGCCGTTTACACTGTTTCGTCGCGCCGTCTCGTCGACGCGGCCCAGAACCTCGTCGACGACATCCACACGGAGAAGCCGAGCTTGATCATGGCGCCGCCGTACGTCTTCGACGAGGAGCTGAACCGGATGTGGATCGACAACGTCACGGTCGACGTCATGAAAACCGACGAGAAACTGCGCAGGCACCTCTATGAAATGTACAAGATCCCGGAAAGCTGAAGAATGGACGAGGACACGAAGACGCTGCTGGCGATCCTGGCCCTACTCTACGGCTCGACCAACGGCGTCGGTCTGTTCAAGCCGGCGCTCGAGCCGGTCAAAACGCAGGCGCAGGAGATCGATGCCTGGGTCAAAGGCGCCGCGACCGCGGTCACGGTGGTGCGCGGTGGCATGAAAGCGCTTTTCCGGAAGCTCTGGTCGCTGGGCGTCCTGGTTTACGTCGTGCTGTCGATCGTGCCGGCCATTTTCATCGCTCTCGTCGTACGCTATGGGGCTCACGACGCGCTGCTGAAGATCGGGCTGGGGAGCGCGACGCGGACGGGTGCCGGCCCCGGCCAGTCGCCGTTCTACTGGATTCTCCTCGCACTGTCGGTCCTCACGGCCTGGCAGTTGCTCGTCGACTATCGCAAAGCGTGGAGCACGCTCTTCCGGGCGTGGCGCTGGGCGGCGCGCAAGCAGGGGTCGTGACATGCCGCCGCTCGAGCGGATGCTGGCCTACCTCCCCGTGCTGGAGCAACTGCGCAAACGGCGGGACTCCATTTCGCCCGCCGAGCTGGTCGGTGTCTTCGAAGATACCCCGCCGAAGGTCGTGCGAGCGGACTTCGCGGAGATGGGCATCGAGCTCCGCGGCGGCGGCTCGATCAAGCTCCATCCGCTGTACTGGGAGGTCTTCGACCGCGCCGCAAAGGCGGAGCAGGAGGCCATCCGCGACACCGAGCCACATCTGCAGCTTCCGACGCAGGGAGACATTCTCGCGACGCTCAAGGGTGGTGCTCGCGCACAAAGCGCCGGGGGCGGCGGCGCTCTCACGGCGGCCGGCGCGGCGCGCCTTGCCGATCTCGCCCATGACGTGGCCGTCGAAAACCCCGAGCTGTTCTCGCTCGGCCACGCCGCCATGCCGGCTGGCCGCATGGCGTTCCGGCACCAGCTCGCGTCGGTGCGAAGCGTCCTCGACGACATGCATGGCGTGGCCATCGTGGCGGACGAGGTCGGGATGGGGAAAACGATCGTCGCGGGACTGATCCTGGAAGAATTGCTGGCGCAGGAGCCGGCGGCGACGGCGCTCATCCTGGTGCCGCCGAACCTTCGCAGACAATGGGTGGAGGACGAGCTGCTCGGGTTCTTCGGCCGCTCCGTGCCGTGGGATCTGCGCGACTTGTCGTTGAGCCAGATCGCCCATGCGAAAGTTCTCCTGCTCTCCCTCGATCAGGCCAAGGGAGACGGCAAAGGGGATGCCCTCTCGACGACGCTGCGGCAGCGATCATGGGATCTCCTGATCGTCGACGAGGCGCACGACTGCCGGAACGCGAACAGCCTGCGCTTCCGCTTCGTCTACTCATTGCGAGCGCGGCGGCGGGTTTTCCTGACCGCCACGCCGCTGCACAACAGCGGCTATGACGTCTTCACCCTGGCCACGCTCCTCAAGCCTGGCAGCCTCGGAACGAGAAGCAGCTTTGCGGAGCGTTTCATGGCCGGCGAGCGCCTGCTCAAGGAGAACAGCGCCCTGCACGACAGCATCCAATCGATGATGCTCCGCAAGCTGCGCGCCGACTCGGGCCTGCCCTTCGCAAAACGGAAGCTGACCTCCATTACGATCGAGAAGTTCAAGAAGGAGGAAGAGGCGCTTTACGACAGGCTCCTGGGCCTGTTGCGGACGATCTACCAGCGACACATGGGTGCCGCAACGGAGATCATGCGGCCCTCGGCCAGACCGCAGCATGTCTCGCAGTTCGTGCTGATCGCCATGCTGGTACTGCGCGAGATGGCCAGCCACCCAATGGCCGCGATCCAGACGCTCAAGACGGCGTTGCGCAAGCGGGTCAAGGAAGCTCGCCGAGCTGACCCGTGACTACACGGATCTCGATCGGCTGGACAAGTTCATCAGGAGCTATACGGACCAGCCGTGGGACGTGACGCACCACGCGAAGTCCGAGCGTCTGGTCCAGGAAGCGGACAAACTGTTTGCGGCCGACAAGAAGTTCATCATCTATGTCAATTACCTGAAGACCCATGAGATCATCGTGAGGCTTCTCACCAAGCGCCACCCGGACCGGAAAGTCGTCAGTTATGAAGGGAAGCTGGCCCGCTCCGATAAGGAGGATGCGCTAAAGCTGTTTCGCGAATCGCCGCGTTCCTGTCTGATCTCCACCGACGCCGGTGGACAGGGCCTCAATCTGCAGGTGGCGGATTGCGTGGTCAACTACGACTTTCCCTGGAATCCGATGCGCGTCGAACAGCGCGTGGGGCGGGTGGACCGCGCCTCGCAGAAGTCGAAGGAGATCCGCATTCTGAACTTCCGGACTCTGGGCACCGTCGAGGAATACGTTCAGATCGTGTTGACGTCGAAACTAAAGGAAGTCACCCGCGTCCTCGGCGAGTTCACGTCGCCGCTGCAGGTCGAGAAGATCTACGAGGACAAGCTGACCATGGGCATCGGGCGGGCGCTCATGGAGTCCCACGACGTCCAAGAGATGCGCAGGCGCATGAGCCGACTCGGCGAAGATGATTTCAGGCGCTACGTCGGAGATTTTGCACAGTATGAAAAGCAGGCACCCGCCGAGTGGACCTGGCAGCCGCGCGATTGACCGCTTCGCCGCGGCCATGGCGGCTCTCGGCGGCGCTGCCGCGGCGGAACCGCGCGACCTGGCGCTCGCCAAGAGCGCCGCGCTGGTGCTGCTCAACCGCTCGCTCTATTACACGGTGGGAAAGCCGGGCAGCGACGCGACGCTTCGTCTCAGCGCCGGACTGTCGCTGACGATCGGTCCGGCGCTCGCGCAGCGGTACGTGGTGACGCTTCGGCGCGGCACTTCGCATACCACCATCGAGCAAGGAGGCGAGCCGCGGCTCGAAGAACAGGCCCAGGCGGCGGTCCTGACCACCCTGCCGAAGGGCCTGGAGCCCGATCTCGTCACTCTGGCGCAAGGGGTGCTGGAGGCATGCGAGCTGTTCCGAGCGCGCGAAGAAGTAACGGCGGCCCTGAGCGTCATCGGCAGGAAACGGCGGGCGGAGCTCGTCGGTCTGGAGCAGCTCTACGCACGGCGGCGTGGATCGCAGCAGCGCCTGTACGGATTTCCGGAGCCGGGCACCGAGGGCTCCACTGCCATCGAAGCGGAGCTGCGCCGCCTGCAGCGCATCGTTCTCGATCGGTACGCCGTGAGCGTGCGCGTGCGCATTCTCTCGCTGGGCGTCATTGCGCGCGACTGAGCCGCTGGCGTCGCCATTAAGCCGCGCGGCAGGATCGGTTCGACCGAGATCAGGACCGAGCCGAATTCCTGGCTGCCGTCGAGGCGGCGACGAAGATCTGGGCCGCCGGGGTCGAGGCCTCGCCGCTCGGTCGCTTTCTCGCCAAGGCGTCCGGTGCTGAAATCGATCGAGCGGGTCGGGTGAAGGTGGACCCGACACCACGCTTCCGGGGCACCCGGAGGTCTTCGTGATCAGCGACCTGATGAGCCTCGATCGCCTGCCGGGGGTGGCGCAGGTCGCGATCCAGTCCGGCCGCCACGCCGCGAAGACCATCGCTGGCGACGATCTCGCGCTTCCGCGCGATTGCGCTGATCGGCCGTCTGCGCGCCTCCGGCTTGCTCGCATGGGGTGCTTTGGCTCGTCGTCCACCTCGCCGCGCTGACCGGCTTCAAGAACCGCGTCGCCGTCCTCTTCAACTGGATCGTCGCGTTCCTCGGACGCGCCCAGCGCGTCATCACCGCGCAGCAGGTGTTCGGACGGCACGCGCTCGAAGCACAAGCGGCCATGACCCGGACAGTGCCGAACTGAAAGGAGTGCACCCTGGCGCCGCGCCCGCCTCTGCCCACCTCGGGGAGCACCTGCTGAGCTGGCTGCCGGGGTAGCGCCGAGATCGCAGCGAAGCCGGCTGGGTGACTCGGGGATCAGTCGTCCGGGTGGCCGAACCAGACCCGCCACGGGCTGACTCCCTGGCGGCGCGCCACGCGCATGCGCATGCGCTGTATCCGGCTCCAGCGCACCAGGCTCGAGCCCCACGTCTTTTCCATCACGAACCCGGCTACGGCCCCGACCAACAGCGTACCTACGAACGTCAACATCGCTTCTACCTCGTAACAAAAACCGCTACCGCCCAGTGCCAGACCTTGCGCGCCCAGGGGGGCAGTTGCAACTCCTACCGATACCCCTTTGACTATTTTGTAGAACAGGATTATAGCTTTCCGTCTCGCCTCGCGTCAACCGGCGTCCGGACTTTTATCAGGGACTCGTCAAAGTCGGCCGGAGCGCCTCTTCTGTAGGGGCGCCCCTGTGTGGGCGCCCTGGGGGGAGGGCGGCCACGTAGGGCCGCCCCTACATGGAATTCTCCCGATCTGTGGACTTTGACGGGCCCTGGGACTTCTATAACCCGAGCCGGTCCGAGGCCGCCTGCAGCGCGCGGATCACGTTCTCGACGTGCTCGTCCAGCGGCAGGCCGATCTCCTCGGCGCCGTTATAGACGTCCTCGCGGTGGACGCCACGGGCGAACGCCTTCTCCTTGAGCCGCTTCTTGACCGAAGGCAGGTCCACGTCGGCGAGGGACTTGCTCGGCTTGATGAGGGCCACGGCGACGACGAAGCCGGCCAGCTCGTCGCAGGCGTAGAGGGCCTTGGCGAGCCGCGTCTGCCGCGGCACGCCGGTGTAGGGAGCGTGCCCCATGATGGCCGTGCGCATCGCCTCGGGGTAGCCCTCGGCGGTGAGGATCTCGTTGCCCCGGTAGGGATGGTTCTGGTCGTCGGGCCAGCGCTCGTAGTCGAAGTCGTGGAGCAGGCCGGTCCGGCCCCACAGCTCTTCGTCCTCTCCCAGGAGGCGGGCGTAGTAGCGCATGGCCGCCTCGACGGCCAGGGCATGCTTGCGCAGCCCCTCCTTCTCCGTGTACCGGCAGAGGAGAGCCCAGGCCTCGTCGCGGCTGGGAAGGCGCTGGGTGCCCGGCATGGCGCGCTTAACTTACCAGAACTGGCTGCAATGGAGCCATAACGGAGCCATAATGGAGCCATGGCCGACGACCATCGCAAGCTGACCGCCCGCTGCCCCGAGTGCGGCGCCGACCTGGTGATCGACGCCTCGACCGGCGCCGTCCTCTCCCATCGCAAGGCCAAGCAGCCGCCCGCCGGGGGCAAGGACTTCGACGCCCTCCTCAAGGGTCTGGACGAGGACAAGTCCCGGGCCGAGGACATCTTCGAGCGCGAGGTGGCCGCCATCAAGGACCGCGACCGCATCCTCGAAGAGAAGTTCCGCGAAGCCATGCGCCGCGCCGAGGAGGAGCCGGACGAGGGACGGCCGGTCCGGCCGTTCGATCTGGATTGACCAAACCGTCTGGCCTTTCGCCCGGCGCTTCCGCACCGGGCTACCGAGACGTCGCTTCTCTGAAGCGAATCGCCCTCGGGCGACGTTTCGCCAGGCCGGTGCGGAAGCGCCGGCGGTAAGGCCGGGTAGACTTCAAAAATCTGTACCACCTGTGCTAGAATATCTCTTTGGCTTTCGGTCCTCCTCCCCGCCGCTATGGCCCGAGCCCAACGTTCGGCTCGTTCCGCCAGTACGAAGCGTGCCCGACCCGATGATGACCGACACACCCCGACGGGCCCTTCCGAGGCCCGCGAAAAAGGAGTAACCCTTTGAGTCCATGGTGGATGCGCCCTACGGCTGAGGGCCTGGAAGAAGATGATCGTCAGCAGCCGAAATCCGCGGCGGAAAAGCCCGCCGAAACAGTTCCCGCCTCGCCGATCGCCCCGGAATCGCTGGTCGATCGCCCCGCCGCCGCAGTCACCCAGCCCGAGTGGCACGTCGAGCCCATCTCCCCGCCTCCCGCGCCCGTGTTCGCCGATTCCGCGACCGTTCTCCCCGTTGCCCATGCCTTGCCGGCCGAGAGGCCCCGCATGGAGGAGGAGCCTTTCGAGGAAGAGGACGGCGGCGAGGAGCCGGAAGAGATGGAAGCCTCCGAGGCCGAGCCGGAGGAAAAGGAAGGCGAGAGCAAGAGCGACGCCCGCAAGCGGCGCTCGCGCGGCCGGCGCGGCGGCAAGCGCCGGAACGGCCGCACCGCGGCCGCGCCCGCCGGGGAGGAGGACGACGACGAGGAGTCCCTCCGCGCCGAGCCCGCCCCCGAGCCGCCGGCTCCCCGCCGGATCGCGCCCCCCGCCGCTGCGCCCGTTCCGCAGTATCGGGTGGCCCGGGGCAGCGACAGCTTCGTCATCTCCCCGAGCGAGGTCGAGCCCATGACCCGGGAGATCATCATCTCCGTCCCGGACCGCCAGCGGTCGGCCGGCGACGAACGCAAGATCGCCGTGTTCTGCGACTTCGAGAACATCGCCCTCGGCGTACGCGACTCCGACATCGGCAAGTTCGACATCAGCCTGGTCCTCGAGCGCCTGCTGGAGAAGGGCAAGATCATCGTCAAGAAGGCCTACGCCGACTGGGAGCGCTACTCCGACTACAAGCGTCCCTTCCACGAGGCCGCCATCGAGCTGATCGACATCCCGCAGAAGTTCTACTCGGGCAAGAACAGCGCCGACATCAAGATGGTGGTCGACGCGATGGACCTCTCCTACTCCAAGGAGCACCTCGACACCTTCGTCATTCTCTCGGGCGACAGCGACTTCTCGCCGCTGGTCTCCAAGCTCAAGGAGAACAACAAGTACGTCATCGGCGTCGGGGTGAAGAACTCGTCCTCGAACCTGCTGGTCGACAACTGCGACGAGTTCATCTACTACGAGGACGTCTGGCGCGACGCCCAGAAGGGTCCGAAGCTGGACGGTCTCAACAAGAAGACCGCCGAGGCCTTCAGCCTGATGATCGACTCCATCCAGGCGCTGATCCGCGAGAACAAGGACGTGCTCTGGGGCTCGATGATCAAGCAGACGATGCAGCGCAAGAAGCCCTCTTTCAACGAGGGCTACTACGGCTACAGCACCTTCTCCGAGCTGCTGGAGGACGCCGAGCGCAAGAACATCATCAAGCTGAAGAAGGACCAGCGCTCCGGTACCTACATCGTCACCGGCTTCGCCAAGAGCGGCGACGGCGTCACGTTGGCCGGCCGGAAGTAGGCCGCAAACATGAGAAAAGGGCCTCGCCTGATGTCGGCTGCTTGTCGACGTCAGTCGAGGCCAGCGGACAGGCTGTTCCTGCCGGCCCGGATTTCTCCTGGCGTCCGGTGGGCGTACTTCGTCCTGAGTCCCTGGCCAATCTCCTACGCGGGTCAGGGCCCTGATAGCGAGGCTGAAAACGGGTTCTCGACGGTGATCTCGCCATAGACGTGGACATACTCGAGGGCTTCGCTGGGAGGGAGGGCAATCTTCGCCTTCTGGGTGACGTTGACGTACGTTTCCATCATCACCTGAGTACTGATGGCGTAGCATCCTTCGGCGAAACCCCTGGTCACGATCTCTCGTGCCTTCCTCTGCTTCTCCGGCTCATCGTTGCTGACGGCATAGACGAGGACGTTGGAGTCCACGAAGGCCACGAGATCAGCGCTCATGAAGCTCCGCTCTGGAGGGTCGGGGTCCGCCAAGGTGAACGGGAGGACGATCCAGAAGATGCTGAATACGCTCCAACGCTGCGAGACGTCGACTCTCCTGACTTACCACCTCCTTGAGGAATCCGCGTACCATCTCGTTGACGGAGGTTCGGCGCCGGGCGGCCACGGCCCGCGCCTCACGCAGGAGATCTTCCTCGACGACCAGAGTGACATTTAGCCTTTTCATCGGCACTGCCTCCGAAGACAGCATAGCACGGGTCCCGTGCAGGCGAGCTTGAGGGCTGCCCCAGGTAGCGAGGTGTCCCTGAAACGTTCCGCCATCCCATCCGTCTTCTCTTCTGGATGCTGACGGCTTTCGAGGACACCGCCCACAGGTACCGGCGCCGGGTCTACTCGTTCGCCCGCTACCTGCTCTCCAACCGGGAGGAGGCGGAGGACGTGACGCAGGAGGTCCTCCTCCGCCTGTGGCGCCATCAGGACGGGCTGGACGAGAAACGCCTCGGGTCCTGGCTGGTGCGGGTCACCCGCAACGCCTGCTACGACCTTTTGCGCAAGCGGCGGTCGGACTCCGCCGCGCTGGGGCACGTCGCCAGCCTCGACGCCGAAGAAGCGGCCGAGGTCGCCGGCGCCGAGCCCGATCCGCAGGCCCGCGCCGAGGCCGCGGACTTCCGGCGGCGGTTGCTGGCAGCCCTGGCGGACCTCGGAGAGCCGTACAAGAGCGTCGTCATCCTGCGCGAGGTCCAGGGCCTCCCTCACCGGGAGATCGGTGAAGCCCTGGGCATCCCCGAGGTCACGGTGCGGGTTCATCTCCACCGCGGCCGGCGCAAACTGCGGGAGCAATTGCGGGAACGACTGCGGGAGCAATTGCGGGAACGGCTGCGGGAGGTATCGCCATGAATCGACCCGAACACGAGCCGCGTTGTGAGGCGGCGCTGGAGATCCTCGAGCCTTACCTGGACGGCGAGCTGTCCGAGACCGAGGCGCTCCGTCTCCGCGCGCACCTGGAGCGCTGCCCCGCCTGCGCCGCCGAGCTGGAGCTCGCGGCGAGGATCCAGCGCGAGCTGCGGTCCCTGCCCCAACGCGGCGGCGGTGAAGTCGTTCCCTTTCCGCCGCAATATCGCCAGTATCGCCAGTATCGCCAACATCGCCAACATCGCCAATATCGCCAATATCGCCAACATCGCCGCCATCGCGGGACAGGTCTGCGGGTCGCCGCGGTCGCGGCCCTGCTGGCCTTGGCCGTGGGCGGCGGAGCCCTGTTCCTCCGCCTTCAGCAGCAACGCGGCCAAACGAGCCAGGCGGAGATCGCCCGGGCTACCGCGGAGGCCCGCTTCGCTCTGGCGTACGTCGGCAAGATGACCCGCTCCGCCGGCCTCGACCTCCGTGACGAGGTTCTCGAGAAGCGGTTGATCGTACCGGCGACCCGCAGCGTCTCCCGCTCGCTGGGCGGGATTCCGGACCCGGCCGCCGCAATCCCTCCGGCCGGTCGGCCCGAGAAGGAGTTTTGAGATGCGCAAGCCCCTGACGATCACCCTTGCCCTCTTCTTCCTGGCCGTCTCCGCCGGTTTCGCTCAGAAGCCGCAGGACCAGCCCGGCTACTTCCCCATCCACGAGCTGGACCTCTTCCCTCGCGACAAGCTGAGCGTCGAGGTGAACCTCGAAGGGGCTCTGCTGCGCATGATCGCCGAGGCGACGCGGGGGGAGGACGCGGATTTCTCCGCCGTGATCTCGAGCCTGAAGTCGATCCAGGTCCAGGTCTTCCCCCTGGCCGGGGTGGACGAGGGCTCCATCAAGGCCAAGATCGGCCGCGCCGTCCGCTGGCTGGAGGACCGCGGCTGGCACGCCACGGTGCGGGTCCGCGAGCAGGACCAGGAGACTTACATCTACCTCAAGGAGGCGGACGGCAAGATCGCCGGGCTGAGCCTGCTGTCGCTGGAGCGGGGCGCAGAGGCGGTCGTCATCAACATCGTCGGCCGCTTCGATCCGGCGCAGATCGGCCGCCTGGGCCAGAGCCTCCATATCGAGCAGTTGCAGAAGGTCCCGCCTGCGGGGAAGAAGCGGGAGTGATCGTCGAACCTCGGAACGGCCCAAAGAGGCCGTGCGGAAGGTCAGGCAGGGCGGGGACGAGGAAACCTCGTCGGACCCCGACGAATCGTAGAGGGTCAGCCCGGAAACAAGAAACCCTGCCGCAGCAGGGTTTCCACGCGTCGCGAGGGGAACGGGGAAATCAGCCGTTGCCGGCCGTGGCTTCGGCCGGTTCGGGCTCGGCGTGCTTGATCTCGATCGGCTCGTAGACCGGGATCTCGAACGCCAGCGTCTCGTGGCAGAACTGCTTCCACGCGTCGGTGACGTCGTCGAAGATGATGTTCTCGTCCTTGAAGATACCGTCCGTGACGATGTAGTTCTCCTGGAGATAGAGGATGGAGTCGTCGGTGAGCTGGCGGTCCACCTCGACCTCCTTGCCGTCGACCTCCTTCTTCTCCTTGCGCACGTTGGCGGCGTTCTCCGTCCAGCCCGGGTACTCCCGGAACTGCTTCGCCAGATACGCCTTGCAATACTTTCCCATTTCAGCCATGGGTATGATCCTCCTGAAAATCACCTGGTCTTGGTGTCAGCTTTGAGGCAGCAGGGTTCAAAGCCCGAGACAAACCTGTTCCCACTCTAGAAGTGCCGCAAAACTCCCAGGCGGGACACCGCTGATAGACTAGCCGCCCGGTTTCAGGGTTCCGACCGCTCCATCGAAGACGCCATGCCCCTCCGTTTCGGCATCAACGGCCTGCTGTTATGGATCGCCCGGCTCGAACGCTAAGGGAGAGAGACATGCCGGACCTGCTGACCCTCGACGACCTCGACCTCGCGAGCCTGAGAGGCAAACGCATCTTCATGCGGGTGGACTTCAACGTCCCCATCTCCGACGACCACCGGGTGCTGGACTCGACCCGGCTGGAGGAGGCGATCCCGACCCTCCGCGAGCTGTCCGCGGCCGGCGGCATCGTCATCCTCGCCTCCCACCTGGGACGCCCGAAAGGCAAGCGCGATCCGCGCTACACCCTGCGGCCGGTGGTGGCGAAGCTCGACCGGCTCCTCGGCGTGGGAGTGCGCTTCGCGGAGGACTGCGTGGGCGAGCCGGCCGAGGCGGTCATCCGCCTGATGGATGCCGGCGAGATCGTGCTGCTCGAGAACCTCCGCTTCCACCCCGAAGAGGAGACGAACGAGCCCTTCTTCGCCGACCGGCTCGCCGCACTGGCCGAGGCCTACGTGGACGACGCCTTCGGCAGCGCCCATCGCGCCCATGCCTCGGTGGTGGGCGTGCCCGGGCGGCTGCAGCGCAAGGCGGCCGGCCGGCTGCTGGCGCGCGAGGTCGAGGCGCTCGGCCGGCTCCTCGGGGAACCGGAACGCCCGTTCGCCGCCCTGCTCGGCGGCGCCAAGATCGAAGGCAAGATCGACACCCTGGAAAACCTCCTGCCCCGCCTCGACCTGCTGCTGCTCGGCGGCGGCATGGCCAACACCTTCCTCGCCGCCCAGGGCTACGACCTGGGCGGCTCGCTCTTCGAGCCGGACCGGCTGGATCTCGCCCGCGAGATCCTGGACCGCGCCAAAGCGCGCGGCACGGAGGTCCTCCTGCCGCGCGATCTCGTGACCACCGACGATCTCGACCATCCGCAGCGAATCGCCACGGTGGCGGTGAACCAGGTTCCGGCGGGCACGAAGGCGGTCGACGTCGGGCCGGAGACGCGGCGGGCCTTCGCGTCGGCCGTCGGCCGCGCCCGCACCCTCTTCTGGAACGGTCCTTTGGGCGTCTTCGAGAAGCCGCCCTTCGATGCCGGCACCCGCGAGGTGGCGCAGGCGCTGGCGGCCTGCCCCGGCTTCTCCGTGATCGGCGGCGGCGAGACCGTGGCGGCCGTCAAGCAGGCGGGCGTCGAGGACCGGATCGGCCACGTCTCGACGGGCGGCGGCGCCTCCCTCGAGTTCCTGGCCGGCAGGAAGCTGCCCGGTGTCACCGTGCTGGAGAAGGCCGTGCTGGAGAAGGGATCTTGAGCCCCGCGCGCCGTCGGCCGCTGGTGGCCGCCAACTGGAAGATGAACCTGCTCAAGGCCGACGCGGCGGAGCTCTGCCGCGACTTGAAACGGGGCCTGGCGGCGCCGCCCGCGAGCGACGTGCGGGTTGTGATCTTTCCCTCGTTCCCCCTGATCCCGGTGGTGGCGCGCGAGCTCGTGGACAGCGAAGTGGAGGTGGGGGGGCAGGATCTCCATCCCGAAGAGAGGGGCGCTTTCACCGGCGACGTCTCGGCGCTCCAGCTCAAGGACGCCGGTTGCACCTGGGCTCTCTGCGGCCACAGCGAACGCCGGCAGTACCACGGTGAGCGCGACGACCTCGTGGGCCGCAAGGCCGTGGCCGCGGCGCGCCACAGCCTGACGCCCCTGATCTGCCTCGGAGAGACGCGCGACGAGCGCCTGGCCGGGCGGACCTTCGAAGTATTGGCGCGCCAGCTCAGCGCGGCGCTCGCCGGCCGCCCGGAGCCCTTCGCTCTCGCCTATGAACCGGTCTGGGCGATCGGCACCGGCGACACGGCGACCCCGGAGACGGCGCAACAGGCTCACCGTCATCTGCGGGAAACGCTCGCCGGGCTGCTGGGCGAAGGAGCCGCGGCGGCGGTGCCGATCCTCTACGGCGGCTCGGCGACGCCGCAAAACGCGCCCGGTTTGATCGCCCAGCCGGACGTGGACGGCTTCCTCGTCGGCGGCGCCAGTCTTGACCCACAGAAATTCCTTGCTATCATTCGGGGTTCCGGCTGACGGGCGCACCTGTTGGGAAGGCCCGTGTCGACTCTCGCCCGTTGGAGGCTCCGCATCGTGATCTATTTTTTATACGTCATCCACATCCTGGTTTGCGTGTTCCTGATCCTCGTCGTCCTGCTGCAACAGGGCAAGGGCGCGGATCTTTCCGTCTTCGGCGGTGGCAGCACCCAGACCGCCTTTGGGGCTCGCGGGGCCACGACCCTGCTCCACAAGCTGACGGTGGTCTCGTTCCTGATCTTCATCCTGACGACGGTGTCGATCGCCATCATCAAGAGCGGTCCCTCCTCCGGCACGGTGATGGCGGGTCAGGGTAAGGGCGCCGCGCCGGCGAAAACCGCGCCGGCGGCTCCGGCTCCGAAGTCGAATCCGGCCCCCGCGCCGGGAAACGGCGCGCCGCGGTAGCGGCACCGCCGTTGGTGAAGAAGCTCTTTGAGCCCAAGTGGCGGAATTGGTAGACGCGCACGTTTGAGGGGCGTGTGGGGCAACCCGTGCCGGTTCGAGTCCGGCCTTGGGCACCATCCCTTCCAGAGAATTCGGTAGAGCCCGGCCTCACCGGGCGAGCGCTTGATTTTTCCCTGCGCTGGTGACAGGATGTCGCGCAAATCTCTTGGCTGAAACGAAAAGGTCCGCACGTGTGGCGAGACGAGGTTGACCTGCGACGACGAGGTCCTCTTGCGCCTGCTCTGCGTCGATGTCCGGGTTCTCCGAGTACCGGAACCCGTGTTTTTCAGAAAGGAGTCGCGGCAGATGTCTAGTCAGGGAACGGTCAAGTGGTTCAACAATGCGAAAGGGTATGGTTTCATTCAGCCCGAGACGGGCGGTGAGGACGTCTTTGTCCATCACACGGCTATCGTCTCCGATGGATTCAGAACGCTCAACCAGGGCGAGCGGGTGAGCTTCGAGGTCGTGCAGGGACCGAAGGGGCTTCAGGCGCGGAACGTTCTGCGCGGCTGACGTGCCGCCATAAACATCGCCACAGCTCGCAGTGCCGGCTCACCGGTGCAAACCGGTTAGACTAGGGGAGCCATGACCGAACCGACCGAAGTCAGCTTCAAACCGGAAGCACCAGCTCAGCCCCCAAAACCCGACAGGCCCGCTCCGCCGGCCGCTGCTCCCGCCCGGGCCCTGCCGTCGCCCGAAGAGATCAGCGAGTGGATTCACGGCGCCGAGGTGCCCACGATCGGCGCCCTGTTCGATGGGCTCGCCGTGGCCAAGTTCGACGCCCTGGTCATGCAGGTGCGCAAGGAGGAGCTGATCCCACAGCACTGGCAGGTGCTCTCCGACCACACTCCGCCGGACGATCTCGAGCTTCGAGCGGCTCGCCGAGGTCGGGCGGCTGCGGGTGCGCTACAAGAATCAGGAGCTGTCGCGGCTGCGGGTCCACCAGCTCCGCTTCGGCTGGCGGGAGCTGGGCGGCAAACGGCCGGCGCTGTGGTCGGTTCCGGACCTGTTCGCCGCCATGCGGCGGATCCTCGACAAGAAGCTGCCCGTCGACTGGACGGAGCTCCTCACCGCCCAGCGCGACGTCTGGCGGGACCTCACGCTGCCTTTCGGCCGCGAGCAGCTGGAGATCCTCTGGGCCTGCCTGGTGCAGATGCGGAAGAGCACGAAGAAGTAGCGGCTACGCCGTCTGCCCGCGCGACCTCACCCCCGGCCCCTCTCCTGAAGGAGAGGGGAGAAAACGCGTTGATGAGGTTTCTTTAAGCCCCTCTCCTTCAGGAGAGGGGTTGGGGTGAGGTCTCCGCCGCCTTCTCGATCACCACCGGCTCGGTCGGGACGTTCTCGTGCCCTCCCCTGGAACCCGTCCGCACCCGGGCGATCCGGTCCACGACGTCCGTTCCCTCCACCACCTTGCCGAAGGCGGCGTAGCCCCAGCCCTGCGGATTCTTGCCGGTGTGATTGAGGAAGGTATTGTCCTTCAGGTTGATGAAGAACTGCGCCGTGGCGCTGTGCGGGTCGTTGGTGCGCGCCATGGCGATGGTGCCCCGGTCGTTGAGCACGCGGTTGTCCGCCTCGTTCTGGATCGGCGCCTTGGTGGGCTTCTGCCGCATGTCGGTCGCGAAGCCGCCGCCCTGGATCATGAAATCGGGGATGACGCGGTGGAAGATGGTGCCGTCATAGAATCCCGACCTGACGTACTGGAGGAAGTTCTCGACCGTCTTCGGCGCCTTGTCGGCGTCGAGCTCGAGGACGATCCGGCCGTGGTTGGTGTCCAGCGCGACGGTGGGGCTCATTTTTTGTCGCCCGCCGTTACGATGCTCGCCTTCTGGATCACGATGGGCTGAACGGGCACGTCATCGTAGGGGCCCTTCTTGGTCGTCCGCACACTGACGATCGCGTCGACCACGTCCATGCCTTCGACGACTTTGCCGAACACCGCGTAGCCCCAACCGTCGGGCTTGCCACGGAAGTTGAGGGAGGCGTTGTCGGCCACGTTGATGAAGAACTGGTCCGAGGCGCTGTGGGGGTCCGACGTGCGCGCCATGGCAAGGGTTCCCCGCTGGTTGGGGACGCGGTTGTCCGCCTCGTTCTGGATCGGCGGCCGGCTGGATTTCTCGGCCATTTCGGCGGTGAAGCCGCCTCCCTGGATCATGAATCCGGGAATCACCCGGTGGAAGATCGTGCCGTTGTAGTGGCCGGACTTCACGTAGTCGAGGAAGTTCTTGACCGTCTTCGGCGCCTTGTCGGCGTACAGCTCGATCAGGATCTTGCCCTTGGTCGTCTCCAACTGCACGCGAGGGTTTGCGGGCACCGGCTGCGCGGCGGCGGCCGAGACCGCGAGGAGGCAGACGAGGGAGGCTACGATGCGGTTCATTCGAGTATTCTCCTATGCCAATGAGACCAGCCGGGGATGGTAGCACGCTCGCCGCGCCCGCGGTGGGCATCGTTCTCGCCGGCGGCGCCTCGCGCCGCATGGGGCGCGACAAGGCCCGGCTGGCGGTCAACGGTGTCGGCCTGGCGGCCGCGGCGGCGGCGCGGTTGGCAGCGATCTGTGCCCAGGTGGCGGTGGCCGACGGCGGCCGTGGGCTGCTCCCCGATCTGCCATCGCTCCCGGATGGACCGGGACGTGGTCCCGCCGCCGGAATCCTGGGAGCCGCGAGCGGTTTTCCCGCCTCTCCGCTGCTGGTGCTGGCCTGCGATCTGCCGCGGGTTCCGGCGGCACTGCTCGCGGAGCTGGCCCGCTCTCCGGGTGCCGATTGGGCGGTGCCGCGCTGGAGCCGCGGCGTCGAGCCGCTCTGCGCGCTTTACGGCGTAAAGGCCCTCGCGGTGCTCGCCGAGCGGGTCGGGCGAGGGTTTCACGCGCCGCACCGGCTGGCCGAGGACGCCGAGGAGGCCGAGGAGGCCGAGGAGGGACGTCTCGCGGTGCGTTATCTCGAGGGCGAGCTTCTGGCCCGCTTCGGCCCGCCGGAGGAGATCTTCCTGAACCTCAATACCCCCGAGGACCTGGAGCGCTACGCCTCGACCGTCTCCGGCACCTCACCACGTCTTTCGCAGCAACGGCCGCAGGGACAGATCTCGCGCAGGAAATCGAAGCGATAGATGCCGGTGCCGTGACCATCCGACCAGACGATCGAGATGGCGTAGTTGCCCACAGCCTTGATCGAGTCGGCGGTGACGGGCCTGGGCGGAGGCTGGTAGCGGATCTTGAAGCCGGAGTGCCCCTGGCAGCCGGCGCAGGGGCACCACCCGCGCAGGTAGTCATAGCCATACTCGGCGACGTGGCCGTCGCTCCAGGTCAGCCGCAGGCGATGCTCCTCCGGCAGCCGGCGGGCTTCGGTAAGGACAGAGGCCATGGGCGTGGATCGTAGCATTGGCGGCGAAGCGTCTCGTGATAGAACCTTGGAGAGGTGGCCAACGGAATTTCAAGGAGACACCATGCGCCGAGCGTTCTTCACCTTCGTCCTTCTCCTCCTCCCAACGGTCGCCGTCGCCCAGCCCGGCCGCTTCGAGCTCACCCCTGTGGCGGGCTACCGCCTGGAGGGCGACTTCGATGCCCAAAGCAGCGACGTCTTCGATCCCGACCTCAACGTCAAGGTGGATGAGAGCGCGGTGTTCGGCTTGATCCTCGACATCCCCGTGGCACCCAACTGGCAGCTCGAGATCCTGGCCAACCGCCAGCGGAGCTCGTTCATCGAGGACCGCGGCCTGCTGACGCCCTCGTCGACCCTGGGCGACGTCGACCTCACCATCCTCCAGGGGGGCTTCCTCTTCCAGTGGGGCGAAGGCCAGGTCAGCCCCTTCGTCACTGCGGCGGCGGGGTTGACCCGCATCGAGCCCAAGTTCAACGATCTGTCGTCGGACGACCGCTTCTCGGCGAGCCTCGGCGGCGGCGTCAAGCTCTTCTTCAGCCACAACCTCGGTCTGCGGCTGGAAGCCCGCGGCTATTGGACCGATCTCGACGCGGGCTTCGACGATCGCGACGATCGCTACGACTCCCGGGACGGCCTTTATCAGGGAGAGGCGACCGCCGGGCTGATCCTCGCGTTCTAGCCCTCACCTCCCCGGCCCTCCTCTCCCGATCCCTCCCATCCCACCTCACCGGGAGAGGAGGGAGAACAGCAAGAGGGCGCGTCTTTGAGCCCCCTCTCTCCCGGTGAGGTGGAGTGAGGGCCTACGCCACGAGCGGGCTGACGCGGTTGCGGCCGGCGTGCTTGGCGTCGTAGAGCGAGCGGTCGGCCGCGGCGATCAGCTCGCGGCCGGTGATCTTCGCCTCCCGCGGTCCCGCAGCAAGCCCGGCCAGCCCGATCGAGATCGTCACGCGGACCGGCGTTCCATCCTCCATCGGCACCTGCGTCCCTTGCACCAGGGAGCGGACCTTTTCGGCGACGGTGGCGGCGCCCCACATCTCGGTTTCCGGCAGCACCAGCAGGAACTCCTCGCCGCCATAGCGGCCGATCCAGTCGGTGCTGCGCAGACCTCCGGCCATGACCTGGGCGATCCGCCGGAGCATCGAGTCTCCCGCCAAATGGCCATAGCGGTCGTTGACCTCCTTGAAGTGGTCGAGGTCGGCCATCGCGATGGTCAGGGGCCGACGGTAGCGGAGCGCCCGTTCCAGCTCGCGGTCGAGCTGCTCGAGGATGGCCTCGCGGCGGAGCAGCCCCGTCAGACCCTCGTAGGTGGCGGACTCGAAGAGCCGCGCGTTCTCGAAAACCGTGGCGACGTGGTGGGCGAGCAGGTTGAGGAGGTCCAGCTCCTCCGCGGGATAGGAGCGGCTTCCCTCTTTGCGCCCGACGATCAGCACGCCGATGAGCCGTTCGTGATTGACCAGCGGCACCGCCAGGCCGTCCGGCTCCAGCCCGAAGTGCGCGAGCGCCGGGCTGCGGGGAGCGAGCTGCGCTCCCTGGATGGGCCGCTCGGCGCGCCGCAGGTGCTGGACCGCCGCGTCGTCCGGCGACGCCAGGAGGGCCGAATCCGCCTCACCGCCGGTGGAAGCGAGGACGCTCAACAGGCCGGTCTCCGGATTGGCGATCAGGAGGGTGGCGGAGCGAGCGAGGAAGATCGAGGTCAGCCGGTCGACCAGGTGCTGCCCCATCCGCGGCAGCTTGCCCAGGGCCGGCAGCTCGCCGGCCAACGCGATCAACTGCCGGCGGAGGGCGTAGCGTTCCGGGAAGAAGCGCCGGTCGATCAGCCGGTGGAGGAAGCGGCGGAGGGGAGCGAAGAGCAGGCCGAGCAGCAGGGTGGCCCCGGCGACGGCCCACATCGATTCCCCTCCCTGGAAGAGATGCGAGAAGACCGCGCCGCCGGCGCCTAGGAGGGCGTAGAAGAGCAGCACCAGCGCGCCCGTCAGCGTGGTGTAGATCAGGCTCCGCCGCACCACCAGCTCGATGTCGAACAGGTGATACCGGAAGATGGCGGCGAAGAACGCCGCTGGATAGCAGAGCAGAATGAGGGTCTCCAGCGCTCCGATCCAGGCTGCCCGCGCCACGCCGGAGCGATCGAGGGCCGCGGTCGCGCAGACGAAGAGCAGCCAGGGAATCGTCGCCGCCAGCACCAGGCCGGCCTGCTGGCGGCCTCGCGGCTCCGGATGGCGAAGCGCCTGGATCCCCAGCAGCACGGTGACCGCGAGAGCCCAGACCGGCAGCCCCACGAGCTCCAACAGCCGGTCCATGTCCACCACGCTCCAGGGGAATATCCGCCGGCCGGCGACCCCTTCCGCCAGATAGGTGGCGCAGCTCACGAGCCCCACGGCGAGGCCGACCGCGTAGTAAACCGGCACGATCCATGGACGCGCCCGCAGCCAGTCGGGACGCTCGGGGATCAGCGATGCGAGGTGAAGCTCCACGCCGACCTGCAAGCCGGTCAACAGGTAGTAGGCGGCGAGCGCCGCGGCGCCCAGGAAGGGACGGCCGATCGCATTGGTCGGCACCGCGATCTCCAGCGCCACCGCGGCGCAAAAGACGAACAGCAGGCGCACCCGCAGATCGCCGAAGCCCTGGGTCGTGGCGAGCAGCGCCACGGCGAGAAATCCCAGAGCCGCAAGGCAGTTGACGATCAGAATCAGCCGGCGCGGCGGGACACCCGGCACGAGACGGAGATCGAAGATCCGCCCCGAGCGCTCGATCCGCAGCGCGATCGGCCGGCCGCGCTCGAATTCCTGGGCTACGATCTCGTAATCGAGGAGATTGGCGACCGGCCGGCCGTTGACGGCGATCACCTGATCGCCGGCGCGTAGCCCGGCGCGGGCCGCCGGCTGGTTCGGGGTCACGGCCTTGACCAGCAGCCCGCGATCACCTTCATCCGGGAAGTAGCCGACCCGCCGGCCGGCGCTGCGCCACGCCTCCAGTCCCTGCACGAGGAGCAGGCCCATGACGCCCAGGAACAGCACCCAGGCAAGCGAGGCGCGGGCGATTCGGTCAGCTCGCAATCGGGGGTCTCCCCTGGTATCGGATAGGCAATTTTACCGCATTCGGAGTGAGATTTCCCATCGCGTGCCGCATGGAAGTGCTTGCTTTTTCCCTTTAGGAAACTTGGCGGCGGTTCCGGCGTTTGCGATAGGATCTGCGCGATCGTGACGCCGGAGCTCCCCATGCCTCCCCATCGCCGCTTTTCCCCCGCCGTCCGCGACATCGCCGGCGCCGTCTACTCGGCCCTCGCCCACCGGCTCGCGACCCACCGCGGCGAGATCTATCCCCTGCACGTGGGAGACACCTGGATGGAGCCGCCCGAAGGTTGCCGCATGGAAGACCTGCGCGTGGCCGAGTACCCGGGCATGCACCGTTACGCGGCGCCGCAGGGAATGCCGGCCCTGCTCGACGCCATCGTCGAGCGCGTGCGGCAGCGCACCGGCGTGGCGACCGAGCGCGACAACGTCCTGGTGACGACCGGCGCCACCGGCGGCCTGGGAGCGGTGGCCGGCGCGCTGCAGGCTCCCGGCGACGAGGTACTGCTGCTGGCGCCCCACTGGCCGCTGATCACGGGCATCGTCCAGTCATTCCACGGTGTTCCCGTCGACGTCCCCTTCTTCGGCGCCGCCGATTCGCCGGAAACGGCCGTCGAGATCGTGCGCCGGCACCTGACCGAGCGCACCGTCGCCCTCTATCTCAACACCCCGAGCAACCCCACCGGCCGGCTGATTCCACGTGCCTGGATCGAGGCCCTGGTCGACTGGGCGGCTCGCGAAGATCTCTGGATCATCGCCGACGAGGTCTATGAGGACTACGTCTACGAAGGCGAGCACACCTACTGCCGGCCGCTGGCGCCCGAGCGCACCCTGGCCGCCCACTCCTTTTCCAAGGCCTACGGCATGGCTGGCAACCGTTGCGGCTACGTGGTCGGTCCGGCCGAGGCCGTGGAGCAGCTCAGGAAGATCGGCCTGCACAGCTTCTACAGCACGCCGACCGCCTCGCAGATCGCGGCCCTGCGGGTCCTCACCGGCCCGGGCGAGGCCTGGATCGCCCGCGCGCGGGAGCAGTATCGCGAGACGGGACGCCGGGTGGCGGAGCGTTTGGGTCTGCCGGCGCCGCTGGGGAGCACGTTCCTCTTCTTCGACGTCGCCGCTTTCCTCGACGAAACCGGCCTCGGCGGTTTCCTCGAACGTTGCGTGGATCGCGGCCTCTTCCTCGCTCCAGGCTCGAGCTTCGGCCCCTATCCCACCCACGTCCGCCTCTGCTTCACCGCCGCGCCCCCGGACGTGATCGAGCGCGGGGTCGAAGCGCTGGCGCCGCTGATGGGAAGGTAGCGCCGCTCGACCTCACCCCCTGCCCCTCTCCTAAAGGAGAGGGGAGAGCAACCTCTTGAAGCCCCTCTCCTTTAGGAGAGGGGTTTGGGGTGAGGTCGAGCGGCGTAGGGGCACTCCGAAGAAGAGAAGAGCGAGGGCCGCGACCACAGCCAACCCGAACGCCGCACAGCCAGCCACCAACCCGGGCGGCAGAAAACGGATCTCGACGCGCGAGGCTCCGGCGGGCACACGCACTCCCAGGAAGGCACCGTTGACCGTGAGCGTCGTCAAGTCCCGGCCGCCCGAGCTCGCGGACCAGCCTCGCGACCCCACCAGCGAGGTCGCGAGGAGTCTCTCGCCGCCGTCCGTCACAGCCAGCACGATGCGGCCGGGAGAGGAGGCGAGAAGCTTCGCCGTCGCAGGGCCGCCGGCCACCGCCGGCCGCCACGAGCCGACCTCGTCGCGAAGCACGGCCACCCGGCCGGCGTCCTTCATGCCCGCAATCCAGCTCGCGATCTCGCGGCGGCCGGTCACGTCCACCGCCTCGGGAAAGAACCAGCGAGGCCGGGCCTCCGGATTGCGGAGGAGATAGTACGGAGCAAACCGGCCGGGTTCGATCCTCTCCAGCGTGCGTGAGAGAGGCACGGCGGGGCTGCCGAGCACGATCCGCACTCCCAGGAAGTCGAGCAGCGGATGGTCGAGATTGCGCAGCGGCGAGAAGTACTCCTTCATCGTGGGATGGAAGCCGAAGGCGGCGTCCAGCACCCGGATATGGGACGCCGCGGCCAACGGGTTGTGCGGCCGGAGCTCGGCGACGCCATACACCGGGAGCAGGTTCGGATAGAGGAGGTAGTCGGCGCCCGCGCCCCGCCACATCGCCGGCGCCCCGGCCTCGCGGACGATCACGTCCATGACCTCCGTTGTTGGATAGAAAAACGACGGGTTTCCTTTCGGCAGCATGCTTCGGGACCATGGGACGAGATCGATCAGGAGGACGGCCGCGAGCGCCACGGCTCCCCAGCGAGGGCGCAACCTCGCCGCGGCGAACGCTGCGGCGAGCGCGACCCACAGGCCGATCGTCCAGCTGTCTGCCGCCGCGGTAAGGCTCACGATGGACGCCAGCCCCAACCCTGTTCCGGCCAGCGCATGGCGGCGGGCACGTGAGAAGAGGAGATCGATCCCGAAGGCACCGGCCACGCAGAGCGCCAGCGAGACCGGCGGCAGAAGGTGCGGGTACGCCGGAACCCTCAACACGGGAACGGCGTCGAGCAGGTACGCGAACGGCAGGAAGCGCGCCACCACGAGGAGACCCACGATCGCGAACCCCAGGAAAGGCCGGACACGGCGGTCGCGCACCGCCAGCAAGGCGATCAGGGCGCCCGCGAACGCCACCAATCCGGTATAGCCGCCTTCGGACTCGGTCCAACTGAACGGTCCGCGGAAGGGATCGCGATAGGGCCTGCCGTAGGCGTGTGGACTGACCGGTGCCAGCAGGAACCTGCGGTTGTCCGGAAAGAACCATAGCGCCGGGTCGAGCGTCCGGAAGGCGCTGGGGGGCAGCCTTGTGGCGAGCGTTTCCCGGGCGCGCTGCGAATCCGGCACCAGGGACAGGAACGGCAGGATGTGCGGCGCCGCCAGACCGAACCCCAGGGCCGCCGCCAAGGCCGCCGCCGCGAAACCGCGGGCAAAGCCGGTCCGCAGACGGCGCAGGCCGAGGCCGCAGACGGCGGCGAAGATCCCGCCGAACGCCGCCGTCTCGGGATGCCCCGAGAGCAGCAGCACGCCGGCGATCGTCGCAGTGGTGGCGATCGTCCGCCCTTCGGGCCGGCGGAAGAGGCGGATCGTGCCGGCTGCCAGCCAGGGCACCCAGGCCAGCGCCGCCGTGATGGGGAACAACGCCCAGGCGGCGAGACCGCCGCCCAGCGAGAAGCCCGCCGCCGCCAGCAGCGAGGCGGCGCGGCTGCGGCCGGCGAGACGGGCGAGCAGCCAGGTCCCCTCGAAAGCGACGAGGAGCTTGAGGGCCAGAGCGGCCAGCAGATGGTGTTGGATGGGGAAGGCGCGGGCGGCCATCTGCAGCGGCGACAGCGCGCCCGCCTGCGGATTCGCCCAGGGCGAGCTGCCGCCTTCGAGCGCGTCGGACCACAACGGCAGTCGCCGATCCGAGAGCGCATGGCGGATCTCCAGCTCCCAGGGCAGAAGCTGGTAGACCGTATCATTGAGCAGGTCGTGCGAGCGGGAGCGCTCGATCCAGGCCGGTGCTCCGGGCACGCCCTCCTGCAGGATGTCGCACGGAACGAGCAGCGGATTGCCGGTGAGCCAGGGGGCGAGCAGGACGATCGGCGCCAGCCAACCGCCGATCACGGCGCTCTTCTCCAGCCGCAGCCGCAGGCCCCCCGCCAGCAGCCAGCAAGCAGCCTGCACCAGCAGCATCACCGCTGCCAGCGTGCCTACCAGCCTGCCGTCGATCCAGAGCATGCGCGAAAGTATCCAAAGTCCACCCTACTGTACGGGCCGGACCGGCAAACCGTCGCGAATGAGGGGGGACGCTGCGCGGGTGCAACGAATTCCTGCTTCATGATACTTATGGTCCGTATAGCCACGCCCGCTTCCGTTTCCCGCGATGGAGGAGACCTTGGACCACCCGTCACTCGATATCCTGGCCAGGCTCCTGGCCGGCGATCTCAGCCACGAGGAGCTGCTGGGCAAGGTGATTTCCCACCTCACGGAAGTGTGTCCCGTCTGCCGGGAACGCCAGGAGGAGATCCGGCGGCTGCAACAGAGAGTTGGCCACTGGGACGAGCGGGTGGCGGTGATGGAGGGGCATCAGGCGCCGGAGCTGCTCGCGCGGCTCAGAAAGCATCCGTTCGACGAGCAGGTCCGGCTGGTGATGGACGACGAGACCTTCCACACCTGGGGTCTCGCGCAGCTTCTGCTCGCGGAGAGCCTGGAGGCGGTCGCCGGGGATGCGGCCCAGGCGACCGACCTCGCCGAGCTGGCGGTCAAGGTGTCACAAAACCTCGGCGAGGCCTACGATCCGCACTGGGTGTTGGACCTGCGGGCCCGCGCCTACGCCCATCTCGGCCATGCCCGGCGGGCCCTGGGAGAGCCGCGCAGCGCCGCGACGGCGTTCCGCGAGGCGGAGGCCCTGCTGGCCAGGAGCATGACGGGCAACGCCGAGGTGCAGGCCGAGATGCGCGCCTTGAAGAATGGCGCCGCTTCCACTGTCCTCGATGGTTGAAGCGTCGTCCCTGCCGCGATTCCGCCCCGCCCGGGGCTGGCCCTCACTCCCCAACCCCTCTCTCCCCGCCTCACACCCACCCGCCGGGAGAGAGGGGCTTGAAGAGGCTTTTTTGTTTTTGCAGTCTCCCTCCTCTCCCGGACGGGTGGGTGTGAGGCGGGAGAGGAGGGCCGGGGAGGTGAGGGGCCCGGCGGCGCGGACGACGATCCGATTCAAAAAACGGTCGGGATCGGAGATCGGCCCTTCAATCCTCCACGTGACCCATCGCTGAGCTCTGCCCCGGCGCGAAGACCGGCTGGTTCTTCTGCCAGAAGAACTGCGCGCGCTTGACCTTGTCGGGCGCCAACTGATCGAGATGGATGCCGTCGTAGACCCGGCCGTTCAGCACCACCACCGCGATGTTGTCCGAGTTGTAGATGTCGTCGAGCGGATTGGCGTCGAGCACCACCAGGTCGGCCAGCTTGCCGGGCTCCAGCGAGCCGAGGTCCTTGTCGAGGCCGAGGTAGCGGGCGCCGGTCAGGGTGGCCGACGCGCAGCGCCTCCATCGGCGTCATGCCGCCCTGGACGAACATCCAGATCTCCCAGTGAGCGCCCAGCCCCTCGCGCTGGCCGTGGGCGCCGATGTTCACGCCCACGCCTTCGTGGCTCAAGTCGGCGGCGATCTTGGCGATGTTGAAGTGGTTGTACTCCTCGTCCGGCGCGGCGAACGGGCGGCGCGAGCGCTCGTCGATGATCTCCCGCGGCACGAAGCGCGAGCAGCCGCTCGTCCTCCCAGACGTTGGTCTTGGCGTACCAGTAGTTCTCGCCCCAGATGCCGCCGTAGCCGACGATCAGCGTCGGCGTGTAGCCGACCTGGGTCCGCCGCCAGAGCTGGCGCACGTCGTCGTAGATCTTGGCCACCGGAATCGAGTGCTCGACGCCGGTGTGGCCGTCGACCACCTGGTCATGTTGTGCTCGAAGAGCGAGCCGCCCTCGGGCACCACCATCATCTCCAGCTCGCGCGCCGCGGCGATCACCTGCTGGCGCTGGTCGCGGCGCGGCTGGTTGTAGCTCTTGACGCTGAAGGCGCCGGCGGCCTTCATGCGCCGCAGGTGCGAGCGGGCGTCCTCCAGGTTGTCGATGGTGGCGGTGAAGGGCGCGTTGGCGCCGTAGAGGATGGTGCCGGTCGAGATAGATCCGCGGCGCGGTGATCAGGCCCGGCCCGCTGCATCTCGCGAGGCCGCGAAGATCGTGTCCGTGTCGTTCGACGGGTCGTGCACGGTCGTCACGCCGAAGGCGAGGCTGGCGTACATCATCCAGTTGCTCTGCGGCACGATGCCGTCCGTGCCGAATCGCGCCGTGCCAGTGGACGTCGATCAGGCCGGGGATGACCGTCTTGCCCTTGGCGTCGACCACGTAGGCGCCCATCGGGGCCGACGTGCTCGCGCGCGGACCCACGGCCGTGATGCGGTTGCCCTCGATCACCACCGTGCCGTCCTCGATCACCTCGTCGCCGCGCATGGTGATGACGCGCGCCGCCGACCAGCGCCACCGTGCCCTTGGGCACGTCGCTCTCGGCCTGGAAGCCGATGTCGATCCCCGTCGCCGGCGGGTCGGGAAGCTTCTCCGGCGCGCCGTCGAGGAAGGTGAAGGCGTTCTTGAGCTCGCAGCGTGTAGAGCTCGGGACCGAGCGACCAGTGGAGCCGCTTGCGAGTCGCCGGACCAGTGCAGGTACTCGCCGGCGTCGCGCGTCACCCGGCGCAGCGGCAGCGCGCTCGCCTTGGGGCCGACGTCCACCGCCTTGCCGGTGGCGACGAACGGCATCACGTAGGCCTGGAAGCGCTCCGTGAAGGCCACCCAGCGGCCGTCCGGCGAGAGCTGGAACTCGGTGGCGTTCTCGCTCGTCAGGTGCTGCCGCTCCTCGCTTGCCGTCGAGGCCGATCGAGACGAGCTGGCGCTTGCCTTCGCCGATCGAAACGCAGCAGGTACACGCGGTCGCTCTCGGCGCCGAAGTGCGGCTGCCCGCCGTCCTCGGTGACCAGCTCCGGCTCGCCGCCACCCGAGACCGGCGACGCGGTAGACGCCCGGCTCGAGCGACCAGGCGGGGGTGCGCAGGAAGCCGCCCTCGATCTTGCGGTAGACGATCTGCTTGCCGTCGGGCGTGAAGACCGGCTCGACGTAGTGGCCCGGGCGTCGGCGACCACGGCCCGGCCTTCGCCGCCGTCGGCCGAGACCACCCGCACCGTGCCGAGCTTGTCGTCGTCCCAGGTGGTGTAGACGATCTGAGCGGCCGTCGCGCGAGAACGAGGGGTAGAACTCGCAGTGGTCGTTCTGCCGCGTCAGGCGCCGCGGCTTGCCGTCCGGCAGATTGCGGATCCAGAGGTGGCCCAGGGCCTGGTAGACCACCCGGTCGCCCTTCGGCGAGACGCCGACCCAGCGCAGCATCTCGGGTGGCGAACGTCTTCGGCGCCACCTCGACGCGGGAAGCGCACCGCCTCGAGCGACGCGCCGCGTGGTCGCGCACGTGGAACGGAATCTCGGCGACCTTGCTTGCTCGCCGCGTCGATGCGCCGGATCTTGCCGCCGGCCCAGAAGACGATGCGACTTCGAGTCCGGCGTCCAGGCCATGCCGGGGTAGACGCCCGTGGATCGCCCAGGTCTCCTGCATGTCGCGGTCGAGGCCGTCGTAGATCGGCCATCTCCTCGCCGGAGCGCAGGTCCAGGAGGTGGAGCACGCTCTTGAAGCGCACGCGGCGGATGAAGGCGAGCGATCTTGCCGTCCGGCGACGGCGTCGGCCGGACGAGCCGCCCGGGCCGGTGACGAAGCGCTCGATCTCGCCCTTCTCGCCGGTCGAGACGCTGGATGACGTAGATCTCGCCGTTCGGGTCCTTGTTGTACTCGAAGATCGCGTCCCGGCGTGATGTCCTGGCTGAAGTAGAGGTAGCGGCCGTCGGGCGAGAAGACGGGCTCGCCGGTGTCCTTCTGGTCGTTCGCGCTTCTTGGTGAGCTGCAGGCCGTCGCCGCCGCTGCGGTGGTAGAGCCACATCTCGCCGGCGCCGAGGGAGCGCTGGGCGGTGAAGTGCTTGCGCGCCACGATGTACTCGCCGTCGGGCGTCCACGCCGGCTGTTGAGCAGCCGGAAGGTCTCCTTGGTGACCGCCCGCGGCTTCGAGCCGTCGCGGTTCATGATCCAGACGTTGTCGCCGCCGCCCTGGTCGCTGGTGAAGGCGATGCGTCTTGCCGTCCGGGCTGTAGCGCGGCTGCATCTGCCAGGCGATGTCGTGGGTCGAGCGCCTTGGCCTCGCCGCCGCCGATCGGCATCGTGTAGATGTCGCCCAGCAGGTCGAAGACGATCTCCTTGCCGTCCGGGCTGACGTCGACGCTACATCCAGGTCCCCTCGGTGACGTCGATCGGGACCTCGCGACGAACGGGCCGGGCGGGTTGTTGACGTCCCACTTCTCTTCCTTCTTCTCCGAGATCTCCTTGGGAGCGCCCTTGCCGCCCTCCTGTTGCTCCTTCTTGAGCTCGGTGGCGTTCTCCTCGGGCTCCTGCTCGCGCTTCTGGGTGTCCTCGAGGTCCTCGTCCGGCGGCTTCTGCTCGGGCGCCGGGGCAGGCGCGGGAGTCGGGGCTGGAGGCTGAGGAGCCGCAGCCGAGGGGATGAGGCTGGAGGCGGCGAGGAGCAGGCTGAGGAGGAGGAAGCGGATCGATTTCATGGCCAAATTCCCCTCTTGGATTCAGAGAAATGGAGGGCTCCGGGGAGCCGTGTGCAGCGTATGAAGAGGGAGCGGGGGTGTCAAGGAGGGGAGGGCTACGTCGACGGCGAGTCCAGCTTGACTGTCCGGATCTCAGGAAAGCGGGAGAAATCTCGATCCAGTGTGATGAGCCTGTCGACCAAATGCTCCTGGCAGAGAGCCGCGATCTGTGCATCAAAGACTAGGTTTCCGCTGGCTTGACTGGTTCTTATTAAGCCTGTAAGGAGACTCGGGAAGCGAGGGCCCGGAAGCAGCACGCTCATGGTCCGAGATTCAAGGAGCGCCTCGAGGGCCCCGACAGCCTCCTCTATCGAGGACGGGGGCTTGAAGATGCGCGGATGCGTCACCACTCGCAGGAACTCGGCGAAGCAGAAGACGGGGACGCCCCACGGCGTATCTCCGTCCGCCAGCGAAACGAGCTGCCGGAGAGCCTCGGCGTGCAAAGGCGAATCCTTACGATGAGCCCGAACCAGAATGTTGGTATCGACCGCAATCAAGATCGGCCTTCCCACTAGTGTCCGGTCTATTCGCTGTCTGCCGGCCGTAAAGTCAGCATTGGCTATGGTTTCAAGCAACTCAGGGGTGTCCACGATTTGAACTTCGAAGGGCCAATTTGCGATGCTTTCGGGTTGGATCGACCCGAGGTGACGCATGAATGTGGGCAAGACGCTGTTCGCACAGGTGATGGAGTTCGTGCCATGGAAGACCTTCGGACGCATCGTCGAACGGCACAAGGGCGATGCGGGCGTGCGCACTCTGACCTGTGCCGACCTGTTCCGCATCATGGCCTTTGCGCAACTGACCTGGCGCGAGTCGCTGCGCGATGTCGAGGCTTGTCTGGCCGCCAACCAAGCCAAGCTGTTCCACATGGGGATGAAGTCGCCGCCTGCGCGCTCGACGCTGGCCGACGCTCTCGAGCGGCGCGACTGGCGCATCTATCATGCGCTGGCCCAGCGACTGATCGCGCGCGCCAAAGCGCTCTATGCGCAAGATCCTTCGGTGCTCGAGCTCGACGCCAGCGTCTATGCGCTGGATTCCACCACGATCGATCTGTGCCTGAGCCTGTTCGACTGGGCGCCATTTCGATCGACCACGGCGGCCGTCAAGCTGCACACGCTTCTGGACCTCCGGGGCTCGATCCCGACGTTTCTCCACATCAGCGATGGCAAGCTGCACGATGTTAACGTGCTCGACATCCTGCCGATTGAGGCCGGTGCCTTCTACGTGATGGACCGTGGCTACGTGGACTTTACGCGGCTGTATGCGATGCATCAGGCCGGTGCCTTCTTCGTCACTCGTGCCAAGCAAGGCATGGATGCCCGGCGCGTGTATTCGTCGGTGACGCAGCGCTCTACCGGCGTGATCTGCGACCAGCGCGTGATGCTCAGCGGCTTCTACTCGGCCAAGGCCTACCCGGAGCATCTGCGGCGTGTCCGTTTCAAGGACCCCGAGTCGGGCAAAACGCTCGTCTTCCTGACCAACAACACGCTCTTGCCCGCCTTGACGATCGCGGCCCTGTACAAAAGCCGCTGGCAGGTCGAGCTTCTTCAAGTGGATCAAGCAGCACCTGCGCATCAAGCGATTCCTGGGCACCAGCGAGAACGCGGTGAAGACGCAAATCTGGTGCGCCGTGGCCACTTACGTGTTGATTGCCATCGTCAAGAAAGAGCTTCACCTCAATGCCTCGCTCTACACATGTCTACAGATCTTGTCGGTCTCGATCTTCGAGAAAACCGAGGTTTCATGCGCCTTGCAGCCCGATCGCTCCCAACGAGAAGTATCCACCGTCTCTAACCAACTGATTCTATTCGACTTCTAACCGGACACTAGTGCGGCCTTCCATCCTTTCAATGAGCGAGTCCCGACTATCCAGATCCACTCCCGGCTGGAGCTTCTCCCGCGACCGTTACCCAGCGGAACTTGAAAGGCTTGCTGGGTCCCTTCTCCAGGAGGGCCTCCCGGAGAACGCGTTGAATTACCTGGTCCGGTGTCTGTCCGGTGTGCCGCGCTTGGCTCTCAACCGCCTGGACGAGGTCGTCATCAAGAGAGAGCGTCGTGGTTTTCATAGGTGAAGCATAGCCTCAATGCCAGCTTTGTCCAACCCCTTTCGACTCCTTACCTGGAATTCCTGGCGGCTTGAGCGTACACTTGGACAGCAAATCGACTAAGTAATGAAGTTGGAGGCAGGCTCTTTGCCCGACGATGAAGCCCAGACCTTTCTTCAGATATAGCATCACAGCTCTAGAGGAAGAGTTCGCTCGGAATGGGAAGAACGCCGAGGTCTTCCCCATCGCACCGATTTCCGGCAAGCCCTTGTGGGTTCTCGTCCCCGTCCTGGCTCTTCTGGCGGGTCTGCTGCTCCTCTTCGGTTCGCTGCTCCTCGCCCCCAAGCGTCTGCGGGTCGAGGTCTCCGCGCGGCATACCGCGCAGATCCTCGAGATCGCCGCCGCGTTTGCCGGACGTACGGCCGAGATGCTGCCGTAGAACCTCCCGCTGTGGGGGTGGGCCCCGTTCTGTCCGGAGGGTCCTCACGAGCCCCCACCGCGCAGCCTCTCTCGGTCCTTGTGGTATAATCGCTTAAACGAAATAGCGGTTCAAATCTGGCATGAGGCGGATCTCCCCGCCGAGCAGCCATCAAGGGGTCAACAAGGAGGGCTGAACGTGAACACTCTCTTTTCTCGCTGCCCACGTGGGATGGGGTTGCTGATTCTGTGTGCTCTCTGTGCGGTCTTGCAACCGGTCGCGGCTGCACAGGAACAGGAACCGCCGCCGCCGCCGTTCATGGAGCCGGCGGAAATGCCGCACAGCACAAAGCTGAAGGCGGTGGTGGAGGCGAATCCCGCGCAGAACGGCAGGTGGGACACGCTGCCATTCAACATGCCCCTCAACCCCGTGCACGCCGCCCTGATGCGCAACGGCAAGGTGCTGATCATTTCGGGCTCCGGCAATGATCCCGACAACAAGAACTTTCAAGCGGCGGTTTGGAATCCCAAGGACAATACGATCCGAACGTTCAAGATTGCCTGGGACATGTTCTGCAACGGCATGGTGGTGCTGCCGGACGGCAGGCCGTTCGTCCTCGGCGGCACACTGAGGTACGACCCGTTCCTGGGAGAGCCCCGGACGTCCGCTTTTGGTGTGTCAACCGAAACCTTCGTGGACATGCCGAGCATGGGCGCCGGCCGCTGGTATCCGACCGGCACGGTGCTGGGCGACGGCTCAGTCCTGGTCTACTCCGGCTTGAACAATACAGACGGAAAGATCAATCGCACGGTCCAAATCTGGACAGGAGCAGCCTGGACGCCCGGCGGCACTGTCTTCAACAGCGTGGATCTGTACCCCCGCGAGCATTTGCTGCCGAACGGGAAGGTCTTCGAGTCCGGATGGAACCGGGACTCGCAGATCTACGATCCGCCCGCCCGCAGGTTCACCACGGTTGCCACCACCAAGCTCAACCGCAGGCGCGTCTATGGCACTTCGGTGCTGCTGCCGTTGACGCCGGCCAATGGCTTCAAACCCAAAGTGATGATCCTGGGGGGCGGAGACCCGTCTACGGACACCACCGAGCTGATTGATCTGTCTGTCCCGTCTCCACAATGGATCGACGGCCCCCAGATGGCGAAGGCGAGAATCCAACTGAACGCCACCATTCTGCCCAATGGCAAGATCCTGGTTTCGGGAGGATCGGTAAAGAATGAGGACAACGCCACTGCCGTGAAGCAGGCACAGCTCTACGACCCGCAGAGCAACACTTTCAGCTCCGGCAGCACGATGGAGTACCCGCGGCTGTATCACTCGAATACGCTGCTGCTGCCGGACGCCACGATAGTTGCGCTCGGTGGCAACCCGCAGCGCAAAGTCTATCAGCCCGAGGTCGAGGTCTATTGGCCGCCTTATCTGTTCAAGGCGGATGGCAGCCCTGCCAGGCGGCCCTTCATCACGAGTGTTCCCAGCGGAGCTATCGGGTATGGCGCGTCGTTCCAGGTGCGCACCCCTGACGCGGCGAACATAAAGTCTGTCGTGCTGATTCGTCCCGGCGCCGTGACGCATGCCTTTGACATGGAGCAACGGCTGGTCGGTCTGTCTTTCACCGCCGCCTCGGGGGCGCTGAACGTCAAAGCGCCCGCGACCGGAAACCTTGCGCCTCCCGGCTATTATTTGCTCTTCATTCTGAATTCGGAGGGCGTTCCCTCCGTGGCGCGGTTCGTATTCCTTCGCAGGTGATGGGGATCGCCGCGGCGTTCGCCGAGCGATCGATCGGCACGGTGACGACTTTCTCCGGCAGGCTGAAAGTCGTCATGTTCGCGCTGACGGCTGCCATCTTTGCGCCCGCCGATCGCGACCCGGCCGGCGGTCAGGCAGCCGAGGCGGCGGAATTGCTCCTTGCCCCTCGTTCCGCAGACAGGAGCCCGGCGAGGCGCCGGAGACGTGGGCGAAAGCCCTCTCCATGGCTGCCGCCGCTGCTGCCATAGCCGCCATAGCCGCGCCGCGGCTCGGGCCCCGGCGAAGGCACATCCGCCGTTTCAACGGCAAAAGCCCCCTCACAGCTCCACGACCATGGCTGCTGCTCCGGCACCGCCGCGGGAAAATCCCGTTGGCCGGCGCTCCAGCGGTCCCACTGGCCGAGCACGAGGTCGCAGAATCCCTGGCTGACGCAGACCTCGACCTCACCGTCCGCCTCCCGGGGAGCCGCGATGAGCTGGAAGCCCTTGTACCTGTCGTCGATCACCACCTCGACGAACACTTCCGCGAGCCGGCGAAGGGCGTTCCGTTCCAAGGGGGCCAGCTCCAGCGGGAACACCGTGCGGCCGGCGAGGATCTGCTCGCTCATCTCCTGCAGGATCCTCGCGACCTGATCCTGCCCCGGCAGCGTCGTGGACGGCGGCAGGACACCGAGAAAGATGGCGAGCCCGCCGCTCGAATAGGCCGAGAAGTCGAAGCTCCCGTCTTCATCGGGAAAGGTCCTGACGAGGCTTTCGACCCTGCCGGTGTCGAGCGTGGCGACCGCGCCGATTTCGAGTTGCAACATCGTTCTTGCCTCCCAAGAAGTAGTCATCCTCCGGGGCAGAGCAAGGGCGATGCCGCATCGACGAACGTGCCGATCTGATTGATTCCACGGGAGTAACCCCAATTCCTGCGCCTGCGGCGGCGCCCGCATGTCCGGAATCCGGGCTGGGCGTCCAGACCCCGGACGCACTCCCGATCCGTCCATCCCCGACAACGACCCTCACCCCTGCCCCATACGCGTTAACCTGACGCCGCGAGTTGTCGATCAACGTGGGTTTTCCGCCGCCTCAGGCCCTCTCTCCCCCAACCCCTCTCTCCCGCCTCACACCCGTTCGCAATTATTGTTAAATCGATCTTAAGCTTTATCCTTCAGTAACCCTTCTGTTAAGAACGCCGCTCTCCGGCTGCCTGGCCCGAAAACGGCCCTTTACTTGGCCCCAGCGTGGTTCTATGATGTGCATACAACTCCAGGGTTGATCTTTAGATTCTTCGGCGGCTGTCAAGGAACAGAGAGCTCGGAGACGAGGGAATCTGCAAACTCGACCAGGGGAAAAAGTCCTTGCGATCTCCGTTTTCAGATCCCACCGGTGAGCAGCGCGGCCAAGCGCCGGCGCCGATGCGGCCGAGGGAGCGGCTCTTCTGGGCGCTCGTCGCGGTGCTGTGGATCGCGGTCCTGGGCGTGGGCGCGAAGGCCATGTGGGATTTCAAGGTGACTCCCGGAGCGGCCGCAACGGCGCAGGACCGATGGCCGGCGGCGACCCGCCTGCCGCGCGATGCGCGACGCGCGACCCTGGTGATGGTGGCGCACCCACACTGCGCCTGCACCCGCGCCAGCGTCGGCGAGCTCGCGGTCCTGATGCAACGGCTTCGCGGCCGCGTGGCCGCGCACGTCGTCTTCGTTCGCCCGGCGGGCGAGCCGGAAGGATGGGAGGAGACCGACACCTGGCGGGCCGCGCGAGGCATACCCGGCGTGGCCGTGTGGAAGGACGAGGGAGGCGCCGAGGCCGCGCGGTTCGCGGCGAAGACCTCGGGGCAGGTGCTCCTCTATGACCGAGCCGGGCGCCTGGTGTTCAGCGGCGGCATCACACCGATTCGCGGACATCTCGGCGAGAGCAGGGGGCAGGAGCGAATCGTTTCGCTGGTAAAGACCGGGAAGACGGACGCGGCGACGAGCCGGGTGTTCGGCTGCGCGCTGGGTCCGCTCTAGCGGCGACCCTGACGGCAGGAGGGAAGGGACGATGAAGACCGTCGACTTGGGGGAGATCGAAGGCGAGCGCGAGAGCCGTATCGCCGCGAGAGCGTTCGAGCTGTTCCAGGAGCAGCGCCTGCGTCTGCTGCGGCAGGTGGACCGCATGTTCCTGGCCCTGATGGGGGGCCAGTGGGTCTTCGGCATCCTGGTGGCCTTCTTCTTCTCCCCCTACGGCTGGGAGGGCAAGGAGAAGGCGCTTCATTTCCACGTCTATCTCGCCGTGTTCCTGGGCGGCGCGCTGAGCCTCCTCCCCATGGCCCTCGCCTGGCGCCGGCCCGGCTGGGTGGTCACGCGGCACGTCGTGGCGATCTCGCAGATGCTCTGGTCGGCGCTGCTCATCCACCTGAGCGGCGGGCGGATCGAAACCCACTTCCACGTCTTCGGATCGCTGGCGTTCCTCGCCTTCTATCTCGACTGGAAGGTCCTCGGCAGCGCCAGCGCCGTCGTCGTCGTCGACCACCTCCTGCGCGGCCTGCTCTGGCCGGAATCGGTGTACGGCGTGGTTACGCCCGAGTGGTGGCGGTTTCTGGAGCACGCCTTCTGGGTCGTTTTCGAGGACGTCTTCCTCGTGCTCGCCTGTACGTACGGCCTGCACGAGCTGGTGGGCGCCGCTCGCCGGCAGGCCGAGGTCGAGACGCTGCGCGAGAGCGACCAGTTGAAGTCGTTCGCCTTGGAGATGGCTTTGGCGGAGGCGCGGGCGTGAGCGCCGCGAGCCGGGAGGCATGACGATGACACTGAGCCAGGTGGCGGTGGACCGCGGCAATGGCTACGTCAAGATGTCGTTGGAGGAGTATTTCGCGCTGCCGCTCGTCGAGAGGGTCCAGATGCTCCTGGGCCAACGGATGCGCTTCTACGATGAGGGCTCGAACCTCATCCCCCTCTCCGAGGGCCTGAAGCTGCTTCGCAACGGCAAGCCGGCTGCCTGACGGGCGCACCCTACGGCCGGGTTGCCTGGGGCGCGGCATGCCGCGCCCCCCTGCGCCTCATGGGTTGACGATCACGTTGCCCGGCTTGCGCGGCGGATCGTTGCGCGGCCGCTCGGCCACGGGCGGGTTGTCGTGGAACAGGGGCGCCAGCTCGGCGTTGATGGCGGCCCACTCGGGATCCTCGTCCTCCGTCTCCAAGATGGCTCCAATGGGGCACTCCGGCAGGCAAAGGCCGCAGTCGATGCAGACGTCGGGCTCGATGATCATGAACTCCTCGCCTCGGTATTCGCCCGGCTTGATGCAGTCCACCGGGCAGACGGAGACGCAGGTCGCGTAGCGTTCACCCAGGCACTTCTCGGTGATTATGTAGGGCATTGAGCACTCCTCCCGCGCATGGCGTGAAAAGGGTCCTTGTCGAGCTTCTCGGGGACGTACTCTAGGAGGGCCGGGGCCGCGGCGTCAACAGAGAGCTTCATGGCGGGCGCAGCTTGACGGGACCGGGCGGCACGGCTCAAGCTGGCGGCATGCCCGAGCTGCCGGATATCGAGGTCTACCTGGGCGGCCCTCGGGCCGCGCATCCAGGGGCAGCCCCTGACGGCCGTACGCCTCGGCAGCCCCTTCCTGCTGCGCACGGTCGAGCCTCCCCTCGCGAGCTTCCCGGGACGGCGGGTCGAAGGCCTGCGGCGCCTCGGCAAGCGCATCGTCATCGGCTTCGAGGGCGAGCGCTTCATGTTGCTGCACCTGATGATCGCCGGCCGGCTGCACTGGAAACAGGCGGGCGCCAAGATACCGGGCAAGGTCGGCCTGGCGGTCTACGGAAGCAGGTCCGCGACCCTGACGGACCCTTCCGGACGAGCGACAGGCGCGATGACATCGCCAGCGTGTAGAACCATCCGAGTCCGATAGATCCCGTCAACGGGATTCCGGTACACCTCGAGCGCCTTGCGAGGCAAGTTGAGCAGCCAGGCTTCCGGGACTCCGCAACGGGCGTAGAGCGGGATTTTCTGCTTCCGGTCATGGAGCAGCGAGCTGTCGGCGATCTCCACGATCAGCAGAGCCGTGGTGGGATGACCATCGCGGAAATCTCGGATGCCACCGACGACGACGGCGAGGTCGGGCTCCGGCTCGGAATCCTCGCCCAGTGCGAGGGGAAGCTGACCGCGAATTTCATAACCGGATTCGGCGGGAAAGACGGTCCGCAGAGACTCCTGGCCAAGGCGATACCCCGTCGCGTGGAGACTGTTCTGCGGTGTCATGTCGTAGATGATCCCGTCAATGAGCTCGACCCTCCTGCCGGGGGGAAAGAAGCCTTTGGCAGCCAAACGCTCGTACTCCCGGCGGGTCCAGCGATGCAGCTCAACGTTCGCGACGGCCATGACGGAATATTTCTCCAAATGCTACTACGGGAGCCCGCAGCCGTTCCACAGCAGGCTCCATTTAGGGTAGCTCACTCGCTCAGCTCGCGAACCGCACGCAATACACCGGCGGCAGGTGCGCCGAGACGCACTGCCAGCGGTCACCCTGATCCTCGCTCACCCATAGCGAGCCGGTGGTGCTGCCGAAGGCCAGGCGATCGCCGCTGGCGTCGATATCGAGAGCGTGGCGGAACGTCAGGTCGTAGGCGTGCTCCTGCGGCAGGCCGTCGCGCAGCACCTCGAAACTGCGGCCGCCGTCGCGGGTGCGAGTCACCACCACCTTGCCGTCCACCGGAATGCGCCTCTCGTCCTTGATGGCGGGGACGAACCAGGCGGTGTCGCCGTCCTGCGGGTGCACCGCCACCGCGAAGCCGAAAGCTGAAGGCGGGACGTCCTTGATCTCCTGCCAGGAGCCGGCGCCGTCCGTTGACCGGAAGATGCCGTTGTGGTGCTGGGCCCACAGCTTCTCCGGCTCGGTGCGGCATTGCACCACGATATGCGGGTCCTGAATCACCGGATCGAATTCCCGCTCCGGGGGCATGTACTCCGCACGCATGCCTTGGGCACGGCAGGTCCAGCTCGCGCCGCCGTCCTCGGTGAGCCACGCGCCACCGCAGGAGACCCCCACCAGGACCCGCTGCGCGTCGCGGGGATCGACGCAGATCGAGTGCAGACCGGGAATGTCGGCGCCGCCGCCGAACCACTTCCGGCGGTCCGGCTGGTCCCAGAGCGGCCGGTTGAGCTCCCAGGACGCGCCGCCGTCCTCGGACCGGAACAGACCGCCGGGCAGCGTGCCGCACCAGAGCGCGTCCGGCCGGTCCGGGCTCGCGTTCGCGAGAGCCCAGATCATCTCCACCCGCCATTCCACCGGCTTGCCGTTGCCGTCGCGGTCGTCGAGGCCCTCCGGCTTGGGCGGGTACGCGGGCGCTGCGCGCTCCTCCCAGCTCTCGCCACCGTCGGTCGAGCGGTGGAGCTTGACGCCGAAGTGCCCGAGCCCCAGAGCCGCGTACACCCGCTCGCCGTCCGGCATCACGATCGAGACGGCATCGCCGAGAAAGGCGCTCCGCGTCACCCGCCAGCCCTCTGCCGAGCGGTCCAGGGTGAACAGCCCCTTGCGGGTCGCCACGTACAACCGATCGGCCATCTGGATGTCCCTCCGGCGGCCTCAGCCGCCCGAAAGCGCCTGCATCACGTAGACCTGACTGTCGGCGCCCACGCCGTCGGACAGCCCGGCGCGGTCCCGGACGGCCTCGCCGTCGATGAACACCGCCATGTGCTTGCGCAGGGCTCCCTGCTCGTCGAGCACGTAGCCGCGCGCCCGCGGGTTGTCGCCGAAGACGCGATCGAGGACCTCGCGCACCGTCCGCCCCTCGACCTCAGACGGCGGACAGGGCACGTGACGCTGCAAGGCGGGGGTGAAGACGACGTGGGGCATGGAGCAAATAATAACGGCTCTACGAGCCGAGTGGCTACATGGCGGTGAAAATTCGAGTAGAATCAAGGCCATGGACGAGAGACGGCCTACCGCGGACTTCGTAATCGAGAAACCTGGTGCGGGCATCCAGTTGGTGGTGGAAGCCAAGAACACACCCGCGCCATCACGAGAATGGGCTGCGCGCTTCCTGAGGAACCTCTTTGTGCATGCCGAGATACCAGATGCGCCGTTCTTCCTCCTGGCGCTCCGCGATCACCTCTATCTTTGGCGCCGCCCCAGTGGCCAAATCGGCACTCCAGACTATGAAGGTGATACCGCCTTAGCCCTCCAGCCTTATCTCCTCAGACTGCACGGCTCACTCGAGGACCTGAGCGAGCGCGGCTTCGAGACATTGATTTACGCGTGGCTCAACGATGTCGTTGCCGGCGCACCGGAAGCCGCGGAGCTTCTCCTGGTTAAAAGATTCCGGCCTCTCACGCTCGATTCGCGATGGTGTCATCAAAACGCAGGCCGCTGCGTGATCGTCTACGTTGAAACCAATTTTCTTCTTGAGCTGGCTTACCTTCAAGAGCGCTGCGAGAGCTGCGACGAGATTCTCGCCTTTTGTCAATCTGCGCGCGTTTCTCTTGTCGTGCCGGCATTTTCGATAGCGGAGGCGCGACGCGCCTGGGATGATCGGCTCTCCGAGCGAAATTCCTTCCAAAAGCAGTTGGCGATGCTGATACGCGAGTTGGCGCGTTCGGAGCCGTTCAAGATGCCTACTGGCAATCCCTGCGCTTGCCGGAGTAGAGGATAAGCCAGGAGGCTTGATATTTTATAGCGGAGCGTCAAGTCAAGCATGTGGCTGCAAATCCTCCTCATCGTCCTGCTCGTCCTCGCCGCCGGCCTCGCGGCGGCTTCGGGCTGCGGCGCCCTCCGCTGGAAGGCAGGGACCCAGGAATTGCGCTCGCGGAGATCGCCTACGATCTCGCGCGGTGACCTCAGGTAAGATCGCCCGCGCGAGCATTCCTGAGGCGAAAGGAGATTTCGAGTGCGCTACCTTGACCAGCCGCCGGCAACCGCGTAAAATCATCTTAAGGATTTTAATTTAAACAGAGTTCGCAGGGGCAGGGTCCCGTACTGCACTGCCTGCATCCATGCGGATGATTGTCATGCCGGCAAGGACCTTTTCCGGGCCGGCGCGCGCTTTTGAAAGGAGCGATGCTGTGCAGACGAACCGAATCAACGGCGAGGCCACGATCGATCTGCTGAACAAGCAGGTTCCGACGTCGATGGTGGGGCTCAACGCCCGCGGGACGCCCAACCACAAGCTCGAGGCCGCAGCGGTAGCGATCGGGTGCCACTGCCTCTTGAAGCCGGATAAGGCGCAAGGCGATCTGGCGCTGAAGAGGGCGATCGAGCTGCTCGAGCTGCAACTGACCGATGGACATATGACCGGGGAGGTTTTCACCGATAGCCACGCACCGATCTGGCTGCGCGCGGCGACGTCGCTGCGCCTCTGGACTCTGCGGCTACTCAAGCGCGGGAGTGCAAACCCTCTCGTCTTGCGCCTGGACTCCCTGACGCAGGGGTGGTTCGAACACCACTACTCCTGTCTCTCGTTGGGGCTCGTCCCTCGCGGCCCGCTTGCCGGTCAAGTGATCCTGCCCTGCAACCGGAAGAGCAAGCAGAAGACGACGCTCGCGGTCATCCTCCCCGGGGACATGGTGCGCAACGTGTGGATGGGCCAGGTCAACGGAACCAAGGTCAAGGTGGGAAGGGATTTCTGGCAGATCAGCAAGGACCGGCAGGATACGTTGGCCGGTCCGCTGACGAAGCTGATCCTGGCCGAGGGTGGGTTCGGGTCCAATCTCAAGCGCGGGACGCTACCCAAGCTTTGCGCGCCCTTCGTCCTCCGGAAGTTCGAGAACGGATTCGAGGCCCGCTTCCCGGACGGACTCCCCGGACAGGACGCCTGGTCGGCTACCTCCTGTTGGGTCGAGTACGACTCCGGGCGTTTTGCCTTCGACGGATCCGCGCCGCCATTCGCCGGTCTGGTGCCCAAGAAGACGGTCCGGTTGGCCGCGGCCATCTGAAGATCCCACGCGGGGCTCTCGAACGAGGATCTGAGCCCTATCGGGCGCGGGTGGCACGCATCCGGGAGAGGAGCTTCGCCAGCCCGATCAAAGCCAGGCCGCCGATCAAGCTCGGCCGTTCTGAGGTTCTGGGGGCCGTAGCAGACCCCCATAAGATGAGCGCACATCCCCCTCCGAGGACTGAGGCGTCCTCGGAGGCAGCGAAACTTGTGCTCTCCCTACGGACAAGTCGCGAAGGCCGTATTGTCCAGGATCGGCTTGAACGCCGTGCCCTGCGGGTTGGTGTAGGTGTTGACGACTCCGGTCTTGGTATCCGTGACCGTGAGCACCACCTGCACGTTGGTCAACCCGGCGGCGAAGACCCAGAAATGGTTGAACGGCGCCACGCAGGCGTTGAGAACCTTGACCACCGCCTCGACGTTCGTCGAGCCGAAGAACCAGAGATAGCCGGTTTCGTCGGTGAGCTTGACGACCTGCGCCGTGCCCGGAGGTTGGCCGCCGGTCTGGAAGGTCGCCTCGACCTTGAAGCGCCCGTTGTTCAGGCACAGGGCGGTCGGGCTGGGCGTGCAGGTGGCCGCGTTGGTGCCGGGATCAACCCGGATGCCGAGAGCGCGCGGCGGCACGGCGGGAGGAGTGCCGAACAAGCTCGTCGTGCTCGACCAGGTGGAGCCGCCGTTGAAGCTGCCGTAGTTGGAGCGCTGCGGCGTCCCTCCCGAGGTGTCGCCGCAGATGAAGATGGATCCTCCCGGCCAGCGCACCCCGACGTAGACGCTCGAGTCCGGCAGCGTGATTCCGGAGCCGGACAGGTTGACCGAGTAGAACTGCGAAGCGCCCACGATGGGAATGAAGCTCGCCGTCGCGTCGAAGGAGCCGAGAAACGTACCCGGCTGACCACCGGCGCCGTTGTCGTTATAGACCACGACCTCGAAGCTCATCGAAGAAGGGCTGGCGGCGCTCAGCCGCGTGAAGCAGGCGCAGACCTGATCGAGCGAGGTCGTTCCAGGCGGCAGGTCGACCTTCATGACCATCGTGGCGTCGCCGGGATCGCCGTCTCCGAGACTGTAGAAATTGGTGAAGATGCCGTCGTCGTACACCACCCCCAGACTGCATTGCGGGCTGGCCGCCTTTACCTCCTCCGGCGCCACCGAGACGTGGTAGGACGGTTCGTCGACCTGCGCGGCGCACGGGACCGCCAGAACCGCGAGAACGGCGGCGGTGACGATGCATTTGGCAAACATGGTTCCTCTCCTTGGGCCCTCCCGGGCGGAAGCGGGGCGCCGGCGCCGTCCGACCAAGCCTCAAGAAGGCGGGGCGCTCCCGGACCGCTGAGAGACCCGGAGGAGGCGGATTTGTTCAGGAAGAGGAGTGAACCGCTAACCCACCATACCGATCAGATCGGAGACCTTCGTGTGCACTATGATGTCCAGGACGAGCCTGAGGCAGTGGTGACGATCCCTTTCTGCCTATGTCGTGCGCCGCTTCGACGAACGAGAAGTTGGTTGCTTTGCGGCTCCTTCAGATCTCTCAGTAAGGCGGCCGGTAACGTACTTGTGCAGCACGCTGGCAATGAGCGTTTGGTACGGAACACCCTCTTCAAGCGCCTTAACCTGGATATCGCTGAGGTCGCCCGACGACAAACGGATGTTCACGCGACGGTCTTTGATGGCGGTGGCGCGAGCGGCCGCCTTGAGCTTGGCAAGCTCGCTTTTGGTTGCTACGGACTTCAGCTTGCCCTTCTCGAAGGCGCTGAGGACTTCGAGCTCGTAGTCGTCAATCTTCGGCATCGGTTTCACCTTGTCCCAAGTAGTCCCGCGTCGCCTTGCGGCTGGGGATAATGGTTTTAAGGAAGAAGTAGTCTTCCTCCTCGACGAACGGCACCAAGTACGCGTAGTTGTCACAAGCCACCACGAGCACTCGCTGCCGCGGGTATTTCACCTGATTTGGGTGGGCCAGGATATCCAACAGGCCGCCAGACTCGATAGCTACCACGACGCTCTCAAAGGAAACGCCGCGCTCGGCACTGAGCGTCTCGTTCTTCTCCGGACTCCACCGAAACGGCTTCATGCGGGAATATTACACCGCTGTGTGCCTTTTGTCATCACCCAGTTGAAGGCGGACCTGATCCGGGGAGGGAACGGAAAGGCAGTTCGTCAGTGGCCGATTGGCCGTGCGTTCCGGGCGTTCGGTCTCCTGATCGCTTTAGACGAGCAGCATCCGCATCGGCTGCAAGGTGCGGGTAAACGGGTTGAGGACCAAGCCAAGGATCTCGAGGGTCACCACGCCGAGCAAGGGCTCGTCCCCGTCCTCTCCCAGGATGACAGGCGTGTAGCCGTCGCCCTGCGGCAGGGTGAGACGGCATTCGGAGATCTGGCGCTCGAGCTGAGTTCCGTCGGCGAGGGTGAAGCTTGCGCTCCGCTTGGGTTGCAGTCCTATTGCCTGCCAAGTGTCCTTGCCGAGCAGCGAGTAGGTCATACCGGTGTCGACGAAAAAGCGGACGTTCGCGGTCTTCCCTGTCGGGCCTTCTACCTCGCCGTCGATAAAGGTGATGCCCATCTCTTCTCCTCTGAGCGCGCTGCCATTGTATCCCGTTGACAATCCCCCCCTCCCTGCTATGATCCCCTGGAATTCGTACCGATTCGGTCCTGTTTTAGGAATCGGGTAGGAGACGAGGGGAGGCCGGCGATGATCCGCATCACCAAACAGACCGACTACGGGATCGTCCTCCTGACGCATCTCGCGGCGGATCCGGAGCGGCAGTACAACGCCCCGGAGCTGGCCGCCGAGGCGCGGCTGCCGCTGCCGATGGTGAGCAAGATCCTCAAGCTGCTGGCCCGCGAGGGCCTGCTGGTCTCCCACCGCGGCGTCAAGGGCGGCTACAGCCTGGCGCGCCGGCCGGAGGCGATCTCCATGGCGCAGATCATCGCCGCCCTGGAGGGGCCGATCGCCCTCACCGAGTGCATCAGCGTCGAGGGCGACTGCTCCCACGAGCCGCTCTGCCCGGTGCGCAGCAATTGGCGGCGCATCAACCAGGCTGTGCGGACGGCGCTGGCGGGGATCACCCTCGCCGAGATGGCCCACCCCCGGCAGAAGCTCGTTACCTTGGGGAGCGGCGCCCTGTTCGCGGCCGTTGAGCTCCAGGAAGCATGAATCAGGTCCGTAGGACTCCAGGATAGAGGAAATCGATGCAGACTCCGACCAATACCATCGAGCAGTTCGCGACGCAGGACTACAAGTTCGGCTTCATCACCGAGGTCGAGCAGGATACCTTCCCGCCCGGACTGAACGAGGACGTCATCCGCATGATCTCGGCGAAGAAGGAAGAGCCGGAGTGGATGCTCGAGTGGCGCCTGAAGGCGTACCGCCACTGGCTCACCATGGAAGAGCCGACGTGGGCCAACGTGCGCTACGAGCCGATCGACTACCAGTCGATCGCCTACTACTCGGCCCCCAAGCCGAAAGGCGCCGGACCGAAGAGCCTCGACGAGGTCGACCCGGAGATCCTCGCCACCTACGAGAAGCTCGGCATCCCGCTGCGCGAGCGGGAGCTGCTCGCCGGCGTCGCGGTGGACGCGGTGTTCGACAGCGTGTCGGTGGCGACGACGTTCAAGGGCAAGCTCGCCGAGGTGGGCATCATCTTCTGCTCCTTCTCGGAGGCGGTGAGGAACCACCCCGAGCTGGTGCGGAAGTACCTGGGCTCGGTGGTGCCGTACACGGACAACTTCTTCGCCACCCTGAACTCGGCGGTGTTCTCCGACGGCTCGTTCGTCTACGTGCCGAAGGGCGTGCGCTGTCCGATGGAGCTGTCCACCTACTTCCGGATCAACGCCCGCAACACGGGCCAGTTCGAGCGCACGCTGATCATCGCCGAGGAGGGGGCGTACGTCTCCTATCTCGAGGGCTGCACGGCGCCGATGCGCGACGAGAACCAGCTCCACGCCGCGGTGGTCGAGCTGGTGGCCTTGAAGGATGCGACGATCAAGTACTCGACGGTCCAGAACTGGTACCCGGGCGACGAGCAGGGCCAGGGCGGCATCTACAACTTCGTCACCAAGCGCGGCAAGTGCGAGGGCGCGAACGCGAAGATCTCCTGGACGCAGGTCGAGACCGGCTCGGCGATCACCTGGAAGTACCCCAGCGTGATCCTCAAGGGCGACAACTCGGTCGGCGAGTTCTACTCGGTGGCCCTGACCAAGGGCTACCAGCAGGCCGACACCGGCACGAAGATGATCCACATCGGCAAGAACACCAAGAGCACCATCGTCTCCAAGGGCATCTCGGCCGGCCACGGGCAGAACACCTACCGCGGCCAGGTGAAGATCCTCAAGGGCGCCGACAACGCCCGCAACTTCTCGCAGTGCGACTCGATGCTGATCGGCGACCAGTGCGGCGCCCACACGTTCCCCTACATCGACGTGCAGAACCCGACTGGCGCGCATGGAGCACGAGGCCACGACCTCGAAGATCGGCGAGGACCAGATCTTCTACTGCAACCAGCGCGGCATCTCGACCGAGGACGCCGTGTCGATGATCGTCAACGGCTTCTGCAAGGAGGTCTTCCGCGAGCTGCCGATGGAGTTCGCGGTCGAGGCCCAGAAGCTGCTGGCGGTCAACCTGGAAGGAAGCGTCGGGTAGGACGCCTTCCAATCTAAAATCCAAAACCGGAAACAAAATCGGAAATGAATATGCTTGAGATCAAAAACCTGCACGCGTCGGTGGAGGGCAACGAGATCCTGAGCGGAATCGACCTCTCCATCGGCGCCGGCGAGGTGCACGCCATCATGGGACCGAACGGCTCGGGCAAGAGCACGCTGGCCCGGGTGCTGGCCGGCCAGGAGGCCTACGAGGTGACCGGCGGCCAGGTGCTCTACGACGGCAAGGACCTGCTGGAGATGGACCCCGAGGAGCGGGCCCGCGAGGGCGTCTTCATGGCCTTCCAGTACCCGGTCGAGATCCCCGGGGTGAGCAACACCTACTTCCTCAAGGCGGCGCTCAACGCCGTGCGCAAGCACCGCGGCCTGCCGGAGATCGACGCGCTCGACTTCCTCACCCTGGTGCGCGCAGAAGATGAAGCTGGTGCAGATGGAGGAGACGCCTCCTCAACGCGTCCGGTCAACGAGGGCTTCTCGGGCGGCGAGAAGAAGCGCAACGAGATCTTCCACATGGCGGTGCTCGAGCCGCGGCTGTGCATCCTCGACGAGACCGACTCCGGCCTCGACATCGACGCCCTGCGCGATCGTCGCCGACGGCGTCAACACGCTGCGCGCGACAGGACCGCGCCTTCCTGGTGATCACCCACTACCAGCGGCTGCTCAACTACATCGTGCCGGACTTCGTGCACGTGCTGGTCGACGGCCGCATCGTGCGCTCGGGCGGCAAGGAGCTGGCTCTGGAGCTGGAAGAGAAGGGCTACTCCTGGCTCGAAGGCATGGCGCCGGAGAAGCCCGCCGCCCACGCGCAGACGACGCCGCAGCCGGTGGGCACGTAAGGGACGACCATGCCTGCGGCGGAGATCAGAGAGAACCAGACGGCCGGCGCCGCCGGCTACCTCGCCGAGTTCGAGCGCTTTCAGCGCCAGCTGCCGGCGGCCGAGCCCGCCGCGCTTCGGGCGCTGCGGCGGATGGCGATCGAGCGCTTCGCGGCCCTCGGCTTCCCCACCCAGCGCCAGGAGGAGTGGCGCCAGACCAACGTCGCCGCCATCGCCCAGGGAGTCTTCCACCGGCCGGAGAGCGACCCGGACGCGGTCGATCCGGAGCAGATCGCACCCTTCGACTTCGACCGCCGCCGCCCGGCTGGTGTTCGTCGACGGCCGCTTCTCGGCCCGGCTGTCCGCCGTCGGCGAGCCTTCCCGACGGGTACGATCGTCGGCGAGCCTCGCGCAGGCCCTGCAGCGCACGCCGGAGAAGGTCGAGCCCTGGCTCGGCCAGCTCGCCCGCTTCGAGAGCCATCCGTTCGTGGCCCTCAACACGGCTTTCCTGCACGACGGCGCCTTCGTCTGGGTGCCGCGCGGCGCCGTGGTGGGGCCGGTCCATCTGCTGTTCCTGTCGGCCGCCGAGAACGGCCACGCCACGGTGTCCTTTCCGCGCAACCTGATCGTCGCCGGCGAGAACAGCCAGCTCACGGTGGTCGAGACCTACGCCGGCACCGGCGCCTACTTCACCTGCCCGGTGACGGAGCTGGCGGCGGGGCCGAGCTCGGTGGTCGACCACTACAAGGTACAGCGCGAGAGCCGCGAGGCCTTCCACATGGCGACCTTCCAGCTCGCAGGGCGAGCGCGACAGCGCGCCGCAGCTCGCACTCGATCTCGCTCGGCGGCGCGCTGGTGCGCAACGACGTCAACGCCGTGCTCGACGGCGAGGGGATCGACTGCATCCTGAACGGCCTCTATCTGCTCGACGGCAGCCAGTTCGTGCGACAACCACATGCGGGTGGAGCACGCCAAGCCCCACTGCGCCAGCCACGAGCTCTACAAGGGGGTGCTGGACGGCAAGGCGCGGTCGATCTTCAACGGCCTGATCCACGTCCACAAGGGTGCGCAGAAGACCGACGCCAAGCAGTCGAACCGCAACCTGCTGCTGTCGCGCGACGCGGTGGCCAACTCCAACCCGCAGCTCGAGATCTTCGCCGACGACGTCAAGTGCACCCACGGCTCGACCGTCGGCCAGCTCGACGAGGACGCCGTCTTCTACCTGCGCTCCCGCGGCATCGGCGAGGAGGCGGCGCGGAGCCTGCTGACCTACGCCTTCGCGAGCGACATCGTGGAGCGCATCAAGGTCGAGCCGGTGCGCCGGGATCTCGAGGAGTTCCTGTTCGCCCGCCTGCCCAAGGGCGAGGTCGTCCGGCAGGCGGTGTAGGCAGGCGGCCAGGATGAGCTCATGGCCACGTCGCCGTAGCGGTCCAACCTGACCGCACGCTCGCCCCCGCCTACGACCTCGCGCAGGTCCGGGCCGACTTCCCCATCCTCGCCACGGAGATCGCACGGCCGCCCTCTGGTCTACCTGGACAACGCCGCCTCCACCCAGAAGCCGCGCGCGGTGCTCGACGCGATCGCCGGCTGCTACGGCGGCTACTACGCCAACGTCGAGCGCGGGGTGCACACCCTCTCCCAGCGCTCCACCGAGGCGCGGGAGCGGGCGCGCGAGACCGTCGGCCGCTTCCTGAACGCCCCGAGCGCTCGACGAGATCGTCTTCGTGCGCGGCACCACCGAGGCGATCAACCTGGTGGCGTCGAGCTGGGGACGGAAGAACGTCGACGCCGGCGACGAGGTGCTGATCACCGGCCTCGAGCACCACTCGAACATCGTTCCCTGGCTGATGCTCTGCGAAGAGCGCGGGGCCGGTCCTGCAGGTGGCGCCGCTCGACGACCGCGGCGAGGTCCGTCTCGACGAATACGAGCGGCTCCTCTCCCGCCGCACCCGCATCGCGGCGTTCGCCCACGTCTCGAACTGCCCTCGGCACCATCAACCCGGTCCGCGAGATGGCGGCGATGGCCCATCGCGCCGGCGCCGTCGTCCTGGTCGACGGCGCCCAGGCGGTGCCGCACCTGACGGTGGACGTCCAGGCGCTGGGCTGCGACTTCTACGCCTTCTCCGGCCACAAGGTCTACGGGCCGAGCGGCATCGGCGCGCTCTGGGGCCGGGCCGAGCTGCTGGAGGCGATGCCGCCGTGGCAGGGCGGCGGCGGCATGATCCGCACCGTCACCTTCGACGAGGGCCACCTATGCGCCGCCGCCCCATCGCTTCGAGGCGGGAACGCCGTTCATCGAGGGAGCCATCGGCCTCGGCGCTGCGCTGGAGTACCTCGAATCGCCTCGGTCTCGGCACCGTCGGCCGCCTGGGAGTCGGAGCTGCTCGCCCTGGCCACGGAGCGCCTCGCGGAGGTCCCGGGCCTTACGATCATCGGTACGGCGCGAGAGCAAGGCGGCCGTCCTCTCCTTCAGCATGGAGGGGATCCACCCGCACGACGTCGGCACGGTCCTCGACCGCGAGGGAATCGCCGTCCGCGCCGGTCACCACTGCGCTCAACCGGTGATGGAGCGGTATCGGCGTGCCGGCCACCACGCGCGCCTCCTTCGCGCTCTACAACACGCCCGAAGAGGTCGAAGCCCTCGCCACCGCCCTCCACCGGACGCGGGAGCTGTTCGGATGAGACGAGCTGCGCGACCTCTACCAGGAGGTCATCCTCGACCACAACCGGCGGCCCCGCAACTTCGGCATCTTGCCGGAAGCGAACCGCCAGGCGGAGGGGTACAACCCGCTTTGCGGCGACAAGGTGACCGTCTTCCTGGACGTCGAAGGCGACCGCATCCGTGACGTCACCTTCCAGGGCTCGGGTTGCGCCATCTCGACGGCTTCGGCCTCGCTGATGACCGAGGCCCTCAAGGGCCGCTCCATCGAGGCGGCGCGCGAGCTGTTCCAGAATTTCCACGACCTCGTTACAACGGGAGCGGGCGAGGGCTCGCCCGATCTCTCCTCCAGTCTGGGCAAGCTCGCCGTCTTCGGCGGCGTGCGCGAGTTCCCGATGCGGGTCAAGTGCGCCACCCTGGCGTGGCACACCCTGCTGGCGGCCCTCGAAGAGAAGCCCCAGCCCGTCTCCACGGAATAGAATCTACACCTCAAGAGGTAGGAGGTTCGCAATGGACCCGCAAGCTCCCGATTCCGGCGCCGCCGCTTTCGCCGATCCCTCGGACGTCGAGAACGGCATCGTCGAAGTCCTGAAAACCGTCTTCGACCCCGAGATCCCGGTCAACATCTACGAGCTGGGACTGATCTACGACATCGACGTCCAGGAGGAGGGCGCGGTCAAGGTCAAGATGACGCTCACGTCCCCCGGCTGCCCGGTGGCGGGCACGCTCCCCGGCGAGGTGAAGGCAAAGGTGGAGAGCGTCCCCGGCGTCGCCGCCGCCGACGTCGAGTTGGTCTGGGATCCCACCTGGAATCCCTCGATGATGTCGGAAGCTGCACGTTTGCAGCTTGGAATGTTCTAATTGGACGCCCTTTGTTGCCGGTCCAGATGATAAAGTTCGGGTGAGCGGTCCGCCGGCGCATTTCGCGTCGCCGGCCGTACGTCACCCGTGACCTGCCCCGACCCCGCTCCGGCTCCCGACGCAGAGTCCTTCGAGGACTTCCTGCGACGGGTCCGTCCCCGCCTCAGACGCCTTCTGAAAAGCTCCGGCATACCCCTTCAGGACGCCGACGACGTCCTCCAGGAGGCGCTTCTCGACGCGCTCCGCCAATGGGAGACCATCCGCAACATGGAGGCCTGGCTGATCGGCACGCTGCGCATCAAATGCTCGCGGTATTGGCGGCGGCAGCTGGCCGAGCGGGTGCTGGCGGTGGATCCGCCGCAGCTGGAGGATCTCTCCAAGCCGCAAGCGCCGGCGCAGGAGCGCAACGAGGTGCTTCTGGACCTGCGCAGCCTCACCCGCGGGTTGACCGAGCGGCACCGGGCGGCCCTCTGGCTCCGCTTCGGCCTGGGCCTGAGCACCGCCGAGGTGGCGCGGCGGCTCGGCTATTGCCCTTCCAGCATCCGCAAGCTCACCTGCCGGTCCATGGCCAGGCTTCAGAGGTGGGCGACCTCCGGTCCCGACGACGACTGATCGGTCCGAACCTGGACCAAAACCTGCATGCCTCTCCAGGAAGGAGCGGCGACACGCAGGCATCTCGCGACCGTTCCCCCAACCGGTCGACCGTACCAGTGCGGGACCCAAGGAAAAATTTCCATATGCGTACACAACCCGTCAACAACAATCCGGTGGTCAGGGCGGTGGAAGACCTGCGGCCGGAGGAAGCCAAGAACGCGGCGCGGCTGGCGGAGAGCCGCCGTCTGGCGCGGCAGAGCGAGGAGCTGCCGGCGCTGGCACAGAGCATGGACGCCATGGGCCGGCTCGCGGGCGGCATCGCCCACGTCTTCAACAACCTGCTGACCGCCATCGCCTGCGAGACGGAGCTGGCGCTGGCACGCCTGGCCTCCGATGATCCGGCGCGCAAGCACCTGCGCGAGGTCGAGAAGGCCGGCCAGCGGGGCGCCGCGCTCGCCCGCCAGCTCCTCGCCTTCAGCGGCCGGCAGGTGCTCCATCCCAAGGTGGTGCAGCTCAATCACCTGCTGAGCGGGATGGAGGAGCGGGTGCGGCGGTTCCTCGGCGACGAGATCGAGCTGAGAATGAATCTCCACCCGGAGCTCGACCGGGTCGCCGTGGATCCGGAGCAATTCGAGCAGGTGATCATGCACCTGGTCTCGAATGCCCGCGACGCCATGCTCGACGGCGGCCGGTTGGTCCTGCAGACGGTCAACGAGGACGTGGCCGCGAGCAACCGCACCCATCCCATGCGAAAGCAGCCGGGCCGCTACGTGCTGCTCAAGGTGAGCGATACCGGGCTGGGGATGCCGGAAGAGGTACGCCGGCAGGCCTTCGAGCCTTTCTTCAGCACCAAGGGCGGCATGGAGATCAGCGGCCTCGGGCTCTCCACCGCCTATGGCATCGTCGCCCAGAGCGGCGGCCTGATCCTGGCCGACAGCGAGCCGGGAAGCGGCGCCCGTTTCCAGATCTTCCTGCCCAGCGCCGAGCAGGCCGTTGCCGCCGAGGGCTCCGGACGGGAGAACGAGGGACGGAATTGGGAAACCCTCCTGCTCGTCGAGGACGAGGAGAACGTGCGCAAGCCGCTGGTACAGATCCTGGCCGGCCGCGGCTACAACGTCCTCGAGGCCGCCGACGCCGCCCAGGCCATCCAGATCAGCCAGGAATTTTCCGGGCCGATTCACCTCATGGTGACGGACATCCTGATGGACGGCATGAGCGGCGTCGAGCTCGCCGACCGGCTGTCCTTCAAGCGCCCCGAGATGCGGGTGCTCTTCGCCACCGGCTATCCCGCCGGCCTGACCGAGGGCACCCACGTCGCGAGCGGCGACGCGCCCCTGCTCAAGAAGCCCTTCAGCGGCCGCGAGCTGGCCGCCAAGGTGCGCGAGGTGCTGGAGAGCGGGGACTAGGGCAGCTCCGCCTCCTCCAGCCCCGCCAGGTACAGCGCGTTCCACAGCAGCTTGAACGTGCGGTGCGGCTGCGCCCGGTGCTGGGGCCGGAAGCCGATCAGGACGACCCGGCCCTTGCCGATCTTGTACTCCACCACGGCGGCCTTGCTTCTCCAGCCTCTCGCCGCCCTTCAGGTAGCCGCTGACCAGGATGTCCACGGCCTCCTCCGGATAGGTGGCCACGACGCGGCGCCCGAAACGGGCGTCGGGAGGGCTGGTCTGGAAGGCGGGAGAGTCGGCGAAATAGGCCACTTCCTCGGCGCTCATGCCGTAGCTCAGGGGGTGCTCCGTGTCCATGCGGATGCGGAACATGGAGCCGGGAGCGTTGAACTGCTCTTCGGAGAGGCCGTCGAGGACGTTCCTCACCGGCAGCCCGAAGAGGTCGATGGCGTACCCCGCCGAGGCGTCGAGGGCTACCAGGACACCGCCGTCCTCCACCCATTTCTCGAGCTTCTCGCCGCCGGCCACGCCGATCCCGCCGGCATAGGCGGGCGGCAGCGGCTCCCAGAACCGGCGGGCCTCGGCCGAGCCGGGCTCCCCCTTCTCGATCAGGCTCGCCGGCATCGAGGGCAGCAGGATGATGTCCACCTTGCCGCGGTAGGAGCCGTCCTTCAGCGCGCTCGTTGTCGAGGTTCTGGAAGGCGAAGCCGTAGCGCTCCAGCAGGAAGCGGGTCCAGCCTTCGTCCATGTTGGCGATCCATGGCTTGTAGAGCCCCACCCGCACCGGCTTCACCCGGAAAGCCGGCCCCTGCGGCGCCGCGGCCAGGGGGGTGACCGGAACGTGCAGCTCGCGCGACAGCCGGCTCATCGCTTCGGGAGTGACCGCGGCGGCCGGAATGTACAGATCGCCCACCTCCCCCGCGCCATCTTCCGGCGCCTGCTTCAGCCAGTACACCTTTTTACCTTCCGCGAGCAGCCGGTTCTGCGCGGTCACCGACGAATCCGCCCGGTGCGGAGATCAGGTAGCCGCCGGCCCCGGGGGCGACCTCGCCGCCCGGCCAGACCGGGGCGATGATGGGTGCCAGAGCGGCCGTGTCGGCGAGCGGAGAATCGGCCTCGGCGACCTCGACGCCCATGGCGAGGGGGAGCGACCAGGCGGTCACGTCGTAGGGCGGCATGACCGGGCCGCCGGCGTAGGGAATGATCTCCGGATAGCGCTGGCGGCGCAGCATGGTGAGGAGGAACGCCCGGTAGGGCTGAGCGGCAGGGAGCACGTAGGTTCCCGCCGGGTAGGTCGACCGGCCGGCCGTGAACGGCGCCGCCGCCCGCTGGACCCGCACGCCGTGGCGCAGCAGCAGCTCGACGAGCAGGGCCGCCGCCACCGGATCGCGCTGGTCCGCGGGGACGATGAAGGCGTACGGGGGCTCCTGGGAGCCGCGCTCGATGGCCTCGCTTCGCCATGCGGTAGAAGTTGGTCAGCAGGCTCTCGCGGTAGCGCGCGGCCGCTTCCAGGAAGGCGCGGGTGGCCACCAGCTCGTACTCGACGATGTCCCGCAGCCGCCACCAGCCCCCCGGCCAGGGAGACGGGAAGTTCGACTGCCGCTTGTACTCTGGCAGTCCCTTGACGCCGCCGCGCAGCTCGCCCGGCTCGATGTACATCGGCGAGGCGATGTCGGCGCTCGCCACCTCGGTCAGCAGACCCGTGACGTTCTTCCACCACGCCGTGTTGCGGGTGCCGCCCGGCCAGTAGCTGTCGAAAATCATGTCGCTGCCCACGCCGAGCTTGCCGGCCTCCTCGAGCCGCATGCTCATCACCGTGCCCAGCAGGTCGGCCTGGCGGAAGATCAGGGAGTGGATCTCCGGCGCCAGCGGATCGGCCTGCGGCGGCACGAACATCCGCGGGCCGGTGGAGCCCATCTGGTGCTCGTCGACGAAGATCTGCGGGAACCAGCGATGGTAGAGCAGCTCGTTGACCGCCTGCGACTCCTTCTGCGTCAGCATGTAGAAGTCGCGGTTGTTGTCGTGCCCGATGTAGACGTGGTAGAGCCAGGGCATCGGCCCGGCTTCGTACGGCGTTCCCAGGTTCTTGCTGGTACCAGTCGACCACCATCACCTGGCCGTCCGGGTTGATGGACGGCATGAGCAGGAAGATCACGTCGTCGAGCCAGGAGAGCATCCGGGATCGCGGGTGGTCGCCACCTCGTGGACGAACTCCATGACCATCTGGGTCGAGCCCACCTCGGTCGAATGGATCGAGCAGGTGACCAGGGCGATGGTCTTGCCCTTCGGCCACCAGCGCTGCGGGCCTCCTCCTCGGAGAGGCCGTCCGGGTTGGCGAGCCGGCGGGCGATCTCGCGGTAGCGGTCGAGGCGTTTCTGGTTCTGCCTCCGAGGTGAGGACGACGACCGGCATGTCGTTGCCTTGGGTGGACATCCCCGCCGACTCGATGGAGATCCGTTCCGAGGCGGCGTCCACGAGGCGCAGGTACTCCACGACCTTGGGCCAGGGGGCGAGCTTGCGGTCCGCCCCCACGCGATGGCCGAGGAAGCTCTCCGGCGAAGGCGGCTCGGCGAAAGCGGGGACCGCCAGGGCGAGGACGGCCAGGCTCGACGCCAAGACGTTCAGCAGCGACTTGCGGGGCATCCGGGTCTCCTTTGGTGACAGCCGGTGGAGTCTACAGCAGCCCCCGCCCGCCCTCACCTCCCCGGCCCTCCTCTCCCGCCCCCTCCCCACCTCACCGGGAGAGGAGGGAGAAAACGAAAAAGTGGAAGCTGCTCCCCTCGCGCGCCCCCTCACCTGGAGGGGGACAAGACAGGGACGACAAGGACAGCAGGGACAACAAACTTCTTGCTTTTCTCCCCTCTCCCGGTGAGGGTGGGAGGGAGGGATCGGGAGAGGAGGGCCGGGGAGGTGAGGGCCCGCTGGCGACGCGCCCCGCCTTCGGCTATGCTGTGCGCCCCATGCCCGAACCCGAGGTGACGCCCGTCGAAGAAGCCGCGGAAGAGGAGGCCGGGAGCAGCGCTCTCCGCACCTTCCTCGGCCTCTTCGTCGTCCCGCTGCTGGTCGTGATCCTCTGCGTCGCCGTGTTCATCGGCTTCGGCTGGATCGCCTATGACCGGCAGTCGACGATGGACTATCTCAACGACCTGCAGTCCTGGTATCCGCCGCGGCGGGTGCAGGCGGCCTATGAGCTGTCGAAGATCCTGATCGCCGATCCCAAGGCGCTGGACGACGAGCCGGGGGCGAAGCAGGAGGTGCGGCGGCTGTTCCGCGAGGCCGAGGAGCCGAAGATGCGGCAGTACCTCGCGCTGGTGCTGGGGAGGACCCGCGATCGCGAGGCGGTGCCGGCGCTCCTCGCGGCGCTCGACGATCCCGACGGCACCACCCGCATCTACGTCCTCTGGGCCCTGGGTACGCTCGGCGACCCGCGGGCCCGGGAAACGCTGGAGAACGCCCTCGGCGATCCCGACGCCGGGCTGCGCAAGACGGCCGCGTACGCCTTGGGCGAGCTCGGCGACCGCGCCGCCGTGCCGCGTCTCGTCGCGGTGCTCGAGGACGCGGCGGCCGACGTGCGGTGGAACGCCGCCCTCTCGCTGGCCCGTCTGGGAAGCGACGCCGGCCTGCCCGTGCTGGAGACCATGGTGGACCGCCGTCTCCTGGCGCAGGTGCCGGACATCACCCGCGAGCAGCAGGAAGAAGCGATGGTGAGCGCGATCCGGGGGCTGGCCGCCGTGGGCGGACCCGCCTACCGCGCCACCTTCGACCGCCTCGCGCAGGAGGATCCCAGCCTCAAGGTCCGGCAGGCCGCGATCGAGGCCCGCAAGGCGGTGGGGGGATGATGGCAGTAGGCGTCGTGCCCGCGTCACCTCACCCCAACCCCTCTCCTGAAGGAGAGGGGCTTCATGATCCCGGTCTTCGGTTCCCCCCTCTCCTTCAGGAGAGGGGGCCAGGGGGTGAGGTCGCGCGGTCGATCCGATCGCCGGCGGTCTTGACACCCGGGGGCGTTTCGCTTAGAAAAACCCCGCCCACAAAAGAGTCGCGAAAAAAGATGGTTCCCGCTGTAGCCGAATCGCCGTAACGAAAGGGGCCCCATGGCTGACGAACCCGAAGGCAGCCCGCCATCCCAACCGGCCGCGCCCAAGCCGGCGCCGGCAGCCGCCAGACCCGCTGCCAAGCCGGCCGCCGCCGATATGTCCCGCCGCGGTTTCTTCTCCTGGGCCGCCGTCGCCTGGGTAGGCTTTACGGTGGCGATCGGCGGCTGCGTGACGGCGATGGGCCGGTTCATGTTCCCCAACGTGCTCTTCGAGCCGCCCACCACCTTCAAGGTCGGCAAGCCCGAGGATTTCCAGGCCGGCGTGGTGGATACCCGCTTCGTCGACAAGTACGGGGTGTGGATCGTCAACGACCAGGGGCGGATCTACGCCCTGATCGCCATCTGCACCCATCTCGGCTGCCCGCCGGCCTGGCTCGACACGCAGAACAAGTTCAAGTGCCCCTGCCACGGCAGCGGCTATTACAAGAGCGGCGTCAACTTCGAGGGGCCGACCCCGCGGCCGCTCGAGCGCGCCCGCGTCTCCGTCAGCCCCGACGACGGCCAGATCGTCGTCGACAAGGCGCAGAAGTACCAGTGGGAGCTGGGTCAGTGGGAAGATCCCAACGCCTTCATTCCGGTAGCCTGACCGCGAAAGAGGACTCATGATCGGCAACCTGTCCAAGAGCATCACCAAGACACAGGTCTGGAAGTCCATCTTCCGGGTGGGCATCCCGACGGACAACCGCAAGCGCGCGCTCGCCATGCTGGGCAACGTGGTGCTCCATCTGCACCCGATCAAGGTGAAGAAGTCCGGCATCCGGATGAGCTACACCTGGTGCATGGGGGGCACGGCGTTCTTCCTCTTCCTGGTGGAGACGATCACCGGCCTGCTGCTGATGTTCTACTACCGGCCGAGCGTCGAGTACGCCTTCGTCGACATCGTGGACCTGCGCGAGGCCGCCGCCTTCGGCATCATGCGCGAGCTGCACCGCTGGGGCGCCCACGCCATGGTCATCGCCGTGTGGCTGCACATGTTCCGGGTCTTCATGACCGGCTCGTACAAGCCGCCCCGCGAGTTCAACTGGAACGTCGGCGTCATCCTGCTGGTGCTGACCCTGCTGCTCTCCTTCACCGGCTACCTGCTGCCGTGGGACCAGCTCGCCATCTGGGCCATCACCGTGGGCTCGAACATGGCGCGAGCGACGCCGCTCTTGGGCAACGAGGGACCGGGCGCCGCCTTCCTGACCCTGGGAGGGCAACGGTTGATCCATGTCGGCAGCGACGCCCGCTTCGCCTTGATCGGCGGGCGGACCATCGGCAACGCCACGCTGATCCGCTTCTACGTGCTGCACTGCGTGGGCATTCCGCTGGTGGCGGCGTTCCTGATCGCCGTCCACTTCTGGCGCGTCCGCAAGGACGGCGGCATCTCGGGCCCCATGTAGGTAACGACAGGCGGAGACGGCCATGGACTTCATCAAGCACGCCATCGACATTCTCGCCTATCCCTACTGGTCGTTCACGCTGTCGTTGATCGGTTTCTACCTGATGCTCCGCACCAAGGGGCTGTGGAGCCGGCGCGGCGGGCTGGTCCTGCTGGTCGGCGGCACCGCCTACTTCCTGGTCTCGCTGCTCGATCCGAACTTCCGGTCGATCGTCGCCAAGCCGGACAACGTGCCGATCGTGATGATGGTCTTCCTGGTGGGCTTCTTCGTCTGGTTCGCCATGAGCAAGGCGACGGCCAACGACGAGCGGACCTCCCGCGGCGAGCCGCTGTTCGAGACCACCGAGGCGGAGGACCGCATTTTCACCTGGCCCGACCTCGTCTTCTCCGAGTTCATCTGCATGGTGGTGCTGACGGTGGTGATGGTGGTCTGGTCGATCGTCCTCAAGGCGCCGCTGGAGGAGCCGGCGAACCCCGCCCTGGCGCCGAACCCGTCGAAGGCGCCGTGGTACTTCCTCGGGCTGCAGGAGATGCTCGTCTACTTCGATCCCTGGCTCGCCGGCGTCGTGCTGCCCGGGCTCATCATCCTCGGCCTGATGGCGATTCCCTACATCGACCGCAATCCGAAGGGGAACGGCTACTACACCTTCCGCGAGCGCAAGGTCGAGATCACCCTCTTCTTCTTCGGCTGGCTGGTGCTGTGGAGCCAGTTGATCGTCATCGGCACCTTCCTCCGCGGCCCCAACTGGAACTTCTTCGGACCCTACGAGTTCTGGGATCCGAACAAGGTCGAGGCGCTGGTCAACGTCGACCTTTCCGAGTACTATCTGGATCAAGCTGTTGGGCACCGGATTGCCGGCGAACTGGTTCCTGCGGGAGCTGCCGGGCATCCTGGTGATCGGCTTCTACTTCTTCGGGCTGCCCGTGCTGCTGCGCCGCACGCGCTGGCTCCGCAAGTATTACGAGAAGATGGGGCCGGCCCGCTACTACATCGGTATCACGCTGTTCCTGTTCATGATGCTGCTGCCGATCAAGATGTACTGCCGGTGGCTGTTCGACCTGAAATATTTCATCCACATCCAGGAGTACTTCTTCAACATCTGATTACAGGAGCTCCAAGTTGACCCCACCGACCACGCCTCCCGAGAAGCGGCCCGACCGTCACTACAACTTCGGTCGCATGAACATGGTGTTCGCCATCTGCTCCCTGGGGCTGCTGGCGACGACGCTGTGGATGGCCTTCGCGGACTATGCGCTGCCATGGAAGCGAATCCAGTCGGAGTTCCGCAGCCTGGAGCGGCAGAAGCTGGAGAAGGAGGCCCAGGCCGAGAGGGACAGCCTCAACCAGAACGAGCTCGCCCAGCTCAAGCAGGAAGTGGCGCAGGCCCAGGCGGACCTCGACCGGCAGCGGGAGGATCTGGAAAAGATCGAGGGAGAGCTGGCGGACCGGAAGACCGAGGTCTATACCGCCGACGCGGCGTGGAAGGGCGCCAAGGCGGCGGCGGACGAGCGCAAGTTCCTCTACGACGTCGCCCTGCAGAAGGGGGGCAAGAACGCCGCCGCGGACGAGCAAAAAGCCTACGAGGAGGCACGCCAGGCTCTGGCCGACGCAAGAGGCAAGGTCGAGGAGGCGGAGGACGCCCGCGACGCCGTCCAGGGCCGGCTGGCCGCCAGGCAGGCATCGCTCACGGACGCGGAAAAGAAGCTCGAAGCGCTGCAGAGCGGGGTGGAGAGCCTCGAGACCCGCATCGCCAGCCTCGGCAAGGGAGTCGACTACTTCCTCCTCAACGCGCCGCTGATGGACTTCATCCTGCCCACCCTCAAGGTGGAGCAGGTCATCCTGCCGGGGCTGTTCCACAACATCAACTTCACCAACATCGACCGCGTCGACCGCTGCATGACCTGTCACGTGGCGGCGAACCGCCCGGGGTTCGAGGACGATCCGGATACACCGGAGGTGGAATGGCGGGAGCCGTTCCGCACCCATCCGCGTCTCGACCTGTTCGTGGGCGACGGCTCGCCCCACCCCTACACCCGCTTCGGCTGCACCATCTGCCACGGCGGCCTCGACCGCGCCACCGAGTTCGCGCGCGCCGGCCACAGCCTGCCTCTGCTGGCCGCTCACGATCGGGAGGGGGAGAAGGCCTGGGCGGAGAAGAAGGGGGAGTGGGAGCGCAAGTGGGGATGGGAGGCGCAGAAGTATCTCGACTATCCGATCCTGCCCGCCGTCCTCGCCGAGTCCGGGTGCGTCAACTGCCACGCCGGCGGCGTGTGGACGCCGCGGTCGGAGGAGCAGGAGGTGGGCCGCGAGCTGATCGCGCACATGGGCTGCTACGGCTGCCACACCATCAACCTGCCGGGGTTCACGGGGCTGCGCAAGGCCGGCCCCTCGCTGCTGCGCATCGCCGGCAAGACGAATCCCGGCTGGGCTTACAAGTGGATCGAGAACCCGCGCAAGTTCCACCCCACGACGTGGATGCCCCACTTCTTCCTCCAGGAGAACACCACCTCGCCGGCGAACCTGCAGCGCCAGCGGGTTGAGATCAACGCCATGGTGGCCTATCTGTGGGCCAGGTCGGAGCGCCCGGTCTATGACGACGCCGCGGTGCCCGCGGGCGATCCGGCCCGCGGCAGGCAGCTCTTCGAGGCCGTGGGCTGCGGCGGTTGCCACATCCTCGACGCCAAGGCCAAGCGGGAGGATTTCTATCCGCTCATCAACCGCCTGCACGGCCCCAACCTGGTCAACACCGGCAGCAAGGTCTCCCGCGGCTGGCTCTACGCCTGGATCCGGGATCCGAAACAGTACTTCCCGGACACCAACATGCCGGACCTCCGGCTGACCGACCAGGAGGCGGCGGACATCACGGCCTATCTGCTCGCCGCGCCGAACCACAACCGCGAGTATGAGAACCTGGCCCTGCCGGCCGTCGACGGCAAGCTGCGCGACGAGCTGGCGCTCGGATATCTCCAGAACCTCTACACGATGGAGCGCAGCCGGTCGAAGCTCGCCGCCATGACGGAGCAGGAGCGCAACGTCTATCTGGGCGAGCAGACGGTCGCCAAGTACGGATGCTACGGCTGCCACGACATCAAGGGCTTCGAGAACACCAAGCCGATCGGCACCGAGCTCACCCAGGAGGGTTCCAAACCGCTCCACCAACTCGACTTCGGGCATGTGCACGAGGTGCCGCATACGCGCCATGACTGGGTTTTCAACAAGCTGCTGCGGCCGCGGATGTGGGATGAGGGCAAGGAGGCGGCCAAGGACTACCACGAGCTGCTCAAGATGCCGAATTTCGGCATGTCGCAAAACGAGGCCCGGGCGGTGCTGTCGAACGTGATGGGCTTCACCAAGGAGTCGGCGGTCGCCACCCGCCGGGCCGGCACCGATCCGCGGAACGCCGCGCTGGCCGAGGGCCGCAAGCTCATCACCCGCTTCAACTGCCAGGGCTGCCACCTGATCGAAGGCCACGGCCGCGCCATCAAGAGCCTGCTCGGCAACGAAGAGGGGGTACTGCCGCCGAACCTCGCCGCCGAAGGTGCGCGCGTGCAGGCCGACTGGCTGTGGAGCTACCTGCACGACCCGAGCCGGGTGCAGATGCGGCCGTGGCTCAAGGTCCGCATGCCGACCTTCGGCTTCACGGACGATCAGGCCAACACCGTCATCTCCTACTTCGCGGCCCGCGAGGAGCGCCATCCGTTCCTCTCCGAGCCGCCGCCGCCGGACCCCAGGAGCCTCGCTGTGGGCGGCGTGGTGTTCACCATGTTCCAATGCGCCCGGTGCCATCCGACCGCGCCGGTGTCGGCCCTGGCGGCCACGGGAGACCTGGCTCCGTCGCTGCTCATGGCGCACGACCGCCTGCGCTATGACTGGGTACCGTCGTGGATCGAGAACCCGCAATCCTGGGTTCCGGGGACGCGCATGCCGGAATTCCCTCTATCCATGGTTTCTCAGATGCTGAGCGCGCCTCCCAACGCGGCGTACAAGCAGCAGATGCTGCGGTATTTTTCGTCTGAGACGGAGATGAACGCCTGGCTCTCCGACGCCAGCAAGGTGTCCGGAGCGCTTCGCGACCACATCTGGGCGATCTCCGGCGGCCGGCGGCCGTTGGCTCCGGCCGCCGAAAGCCCTGGATCGGCGGTCACCGCGGGAGGAGCAGGCGGCCGTTGACCGTGAGTTGTTGTAAAGTTGATGCGGACTCCGGCCCCTGCGGTGGCTCAGAGGCCGGTCCGTATTTTGCATGGTCTTACCCCTAGCGAGCAGTCTTCAATCCTTACAAGGAGGTTTTCGGTATGAGCAGGAACAAATGGTGGATTCTGGCGCTCTGCGCGCTGCCGGTGCTGACGGCGTGCGGCGGCGGCGAGAAAGAGGCCTCGTCGGAGGGTCCGGCGTCCGACGCGTCGGCGACGGCGGCGGTGGATACGGCCAACGCCGGCGGCGTCAGCGGCGCCGTCACGTACGCGGGTCCTGACAGCGACACGCCGATCGCGATGAATGCCGATCCGGTTTGCGCCGGCCTGCACACGACGCCGGTCGACACCAACGAGATCGCCGTCAAGGACGGCAAGCTGGGCAATGTCTTCGTCTACGTCAAGACCGGCCTCGAGGGCAAGAGCTTCCCGGCGCCGACGGAGAAGAAGGAGCTCGACCAGGTGGGCTGTCTGTACACCCCGCGGGTGCAGGGCCTGCAGACCGGCCAGGCGCTGACGGTCAAGAACACGGACGCGACGCTGCACAACGTCCACGCCCTGGCGACGGCCAACCCGGAATTCAACCAGGCGCAGCCGCAGGGCCTGCCGCCGTTCGACAAGACCTTCGACAAGCAGGAGGTGGTGAAGGTCAAGTGCGACGTCCACCCCTGGATGGCCGCCTACGTCGGAGTGGTGCCGCACCCCTACTATGCGGTCAGCGGCGAGGACGGAGCCTTCTCGATCGACAAGCTGCCCGCCGGCACGTACACCCTCGAAGCCTGGCACGAGAAGCTCGGCACGCAGACCCAGCAGGTGACGATCGCCCCCAATCAGACGGCGACGGTCAACTTCGATTTCAAGCCGGCGGTGTAGGGCCCGGGTCTTACGAGATGTTGATCGGGCGCCCGGGACCGGCGCCCTCAGGGGGGAACGAACAGGGCGGCCACACAGGGCCGCCCTCACGTTTTCTACTCCGGCCTTTCGAATCGCAGGTCGGGATTGTGCCGCGCCCGCTTGAGGAAGGACGCCACCCCCGTCACCACTTCGAGTCCCGCCTTCTCCGCCTCGACCGCCCGCCTCCAGAAGGCGAGGGCCGCGAGGGCCTCGCGGTGGATCTGGAGAGAGGAGAAGATAGGCAGCATCTCTGCGGCGATGCGCTTCAGCTCATTCATGCGACCCTGCTCGGCATAGAGAGAGGCGAGATCCAGGGAGACGAGAGCTACATCATAGGCGGCACTTTCGCGCAGGAGCCCATCCCTAGCCGACAGAAGGTACATCTCCGCTTGCTCGCGCTGTCCGAGTCCGCGAGCGATCTTTCCTTCCACCCACTGGCGAGAGTTCCGGAACCGAGACTGGGGGAATTGCTGATAAAGAGCCTTGGTCCTGACCAGTAGTTTCTGCGCCTCCATAAACTGCCCAATCTCCGTGAGGTCATCTATGAGGTTGTGCCAGGCGATCAGGAGCAGACGGGGCTCTCGGACTGGATCGATCAGCTTGGCCGCCTCGTAGAGCACGGGGATGGCCTTTTCGATCTCTCCTGCCTCGTGATGCACGATGGACATGCTGATCAGCACGCGGCCCGCCTGGTGTTTCTCACCGAGCTCGAGGAAGATGGTGGCGGCTCTGCGCAAGCGGCTGAGCGCCTTATCGAACCGACGTTGAGCTCTCAACAGAGATGCTTGTAGATCGAGAAGCACGGCCCTGTCCATCGGCTCTTGCGTCCCACGTTTCAGCGCCGCGTAAGCGAGTGCGAACGCCTCCTCGGCACCCCGCAGGTCAGCCTTCACACGGCGCGAGCTCGCGACGTATGCCCAAGAACGAGCTCTTAGGCCCTCAAGTGCCTCGGCTCCATAGCAGACAGGATCGAGGCACTCCAGGAGGTCGAGAGCGAGCAGCGCCAGACTCTCGCCTAGAGGGGCATCATGGAAGTTCTGCTCCTCGCTATGCTGTAGCAGCAGCTCGCCGAGCGCCCATGTATGGAACCGGGAGGAATTGCGAACAAGCAGAGGCCGCTTCTCGAGCGAGTGCTCCAGCAGCTCAGAGAAGAGCCCTGGAGCTTCCGCCCTCTCCTTTTCGTATGCGGATTGGATACGCCGGAGCGACTTGGCGGCCCCGTCCAAGACCGGATCATAGTTGGCAGGCACCGCGAAGCGCCCTCGGGGAAGCACGGCGACCCGTCCGCCTCGTTGGGCTTGAAGCAGCGGCCGAAGGCGCTTCCTGCACTCAGGGCACTGGATGAGGTGCTCCAGGCACTCTTCGCGATCCTCTGGGAAGCTTGTGGCGAACTCTTGAAGGAGGTGATCGTGGGGGTGAAGTTTCACTGACAGCCCTCCCAGACAGGATACAAAAGTACCACCCTCATAAGAAATGGTTGCTTGAGACAGGTAAAACGGGACAAAAGGGGAGCACCGGGAGCAACCGATACTCCCCCGATGACGCCCTAGCCGCCACCGTGCGGGTCGATCTGGGTTCCTTTCATGGTCGGCGGCGACTCCGGGCTCGGTGTATCGCCGCCGCTTGGATGGTCCGGGGCCAAGATCGAGGCGATCCACTCCACGACCGCGGTCAGGAGGTCACCCCCGCCGTCCAAGGTGGGGGCATTGGGGAGTCCGAGAGGCCAGGCTCCCAGGCTCCCGCATGTGAGTACGGCGAGAATCAATAGCGTGGAGGCAAATCGAACGGTACGTGACATTCTCCCTCCTTGGGCAACCACTCAATGGCCATCTATGGCCGTGTGGGGATTGCCTCATGATCGATGCTCAACAAGTCCTTTGGCCAACCTTCAGGAAACCCTCCCCCTCGCCCCTGAGTCGCCTGGCCGGGATTGCTGCCGTTGCTCCAGGGTTCGGTACGAGCGCTCGATAGCCGGCCCATAATCCCTCGTCGGCCGGGCGCCCGAAGGGGCTCTCATCGCGGTGCCGAACGTCGAGTTACAGCACGAAACTTGCCAATGCTAAACCAATTTATGCCCTCTTGGGAACTCCAGCATCAGTTCCCATAACCGTTCCTTGCGGTCGGTGAGGCGGTGATCGCCGTCGGCGAAGAGGTGGAGCTCGATGTTCCGGCTCGCGGACTGTGACACCGGCAGCCCGGCGAGGCAAGAGGTGTTATCCTCCGGCGCGATTTCTGAGGCGGGCTCTTTCTCGGAGGCTAGACAATGGGTGATCGGCGCGAGATCGCGGGCTGGCATAGTCCGATTCTGGGGCAGCACATGCCCATCGTTACCTACGGACACTGGGGTCACCCGCTGTTGCTCTTCCCCACGGCGGCCGCGGACTTCCTGGAGAACGAGCGGTTCGGGCTGATCGGTGCGGTCGACGAGGCCATCGACGCCGGCCGGGTAAGGGTCTTCTCGATCAACAGCATCAACCAGCAGGCCTGGATGGATCGCAACCTGCCGGTGCCCGAGCAGGCGCGCCGCCAGGCCCTCTACGCCCGCTACCTGGAGGAGGAGGTCGTCCCTTTCATCCGCCACACCTGCCGGACGCCCGACCTCCGCGTCGCCACCTGCGGCGCGAGCTTCGGCGCCTTCCACGCCGCCAACACCCTCTTCCGCCGGCCCGACCTGTTCGACGCGGTGATCGCCATGAGCGGCTTCTACGATCTCGGGCCGGATTACCTGCACGGCTACGGCGACGACAACACCTACTTCAACAACCCCGCCTCCTACCTGCCGAACCTGGAGGGCCCTTTCCTCGACAGGCTGCGGACCGCGAGCCAGATCCTCATCCTCACCGGCCAGGGGGCCTATGAGGCGCCGCAGGCCTCGCGGCGGCTTTCGGAGATCCTGAACCAGAAGGGTATCCCCCACTCCCTCGACATGTGGGGACACGACGTGGATCACGACTGGCCCTGGTGGCGCAAGATGCTGCCCTACGCCATCGACCGCCTGGGGTGGTGACGGCAGGCGGAACTCCGGCTTCTTCCGGACGTTTTGGACGGAGGAACCGAGGTCCCGATGCTCTCGACGGAGAACGTACTCGTCCCTTGAAAACACGCTCCCATCCGCTCGAAGTCGCTCCAAGGCCCTCGGAGACGCTCCCATCCGCTCGAAGATGCTAGGGTCGGTTTGAAGACACTCCGATCTGCTCGAAGACGCTACGGCGGATTTTTAGGGCGTTTTTTCCCGTCGCAGAGTGTTTTTTCTGTTTTCAGGCCGTTTTTTTGAAAAAAACACTCTAAAAAACGGCCGATAGGGTGTTTTTTCGGTTCAAACACTCTACGAGCCGAAAAAACACTCTAAAAACGGAATCAACACTCTCCAAAGGGATTGAAGTGGCTAAAAACGGAATAAACACTCTCCGATGGGATTGAAGCGGCTTTCACGAGTCCTGGCGGGCGAAAACCGTCCTCTCGCGGAGACGAAGCCGCCGCGGGTCGGCCAGGTGCCCCGTCCCTGAATCCCCCATCTCCACGTGCCCCGCCGGAAAATACTCCTTCCAGCGTCGGTTCACCGTAGCGGCCGTCTCTTCGTCCGCGAAGAGCTTCCTTGGGAAATCCTGGCTTGAGACGGGCGTCGATGAGAATGGGCGCGCGATAGGAGAGGTGGTGGCGCAGCACCTCGACGCCGGCCGCGTGGACGTCCGCGGCCGGCTCGAAACGGGTGAAGGTAGTCCAGAGGAAGTTGATGGCGCTGGCGGCGGCGCGCCGCGGCTCGTCGGTGAGGACGAGGAGGGGCCAGCCGGCGAAGGCCGGATGGGCGGCGAAACGCGCGGCGGCACCGGGATCCTCCGTATAGGAAGGGCCGCCGACGATCAGACAGCCGGGGCAGAAGACGTGGACGTCCTTCAGACTTTGCGGCGTCTCGGGCGCCGTGAAGCCGCGCGGAAGGTCGCGCACCGGATCGCCCAGGCCGAGCCAGACTCCCTTGGAGCCTTCGTTGACCCGCGGGCCGGTGTAGTCGAGCGTGTCCATGGAGAGGTTGGAGAAGACGTAGAGGTCCGTCTCGGGATGGGTCCTCTCCAGGATATGCGCGAGCGTCGCCGGGAAATCCTTGAGATCGACGGGGCGGTCCGTCACCAGGAGGAACTTGGTGAGGGAGAGCTGCCCCTCTCCCAGGATACGGAAGGCGGAGGCCATCGCCTCCCGTTTGTAGCGCTGCTTGACGATCGCCGCCGCCAGCGAATGGTAGCCCGTCTCGCCGTAGGACCAGAGCTTTTCGACCGCAGGCATGACCAGCGGGAAGAGCGGCGACAGCAGCTCCTGAAGGAGGTCGCCGATGAAGAAATCCTCCTGCCGGGGTTTGCCCACCACCGTCGCCGGGTAGATCGCGTCGCGCCGGTGCGCGATCTGCTCGATTTGAAAGACTGGATAGTCGTGCTGGAGGGAGTAGTAGCCATAGTGGTCGCCGAAGGGACCCTCCGGACGCCTCACATGGGGTGGCACCGTGCCGATCAGCGCGAATTCGGCGGCGGCGACCAGGGGATGCGCGCCGGGACCAGGCGCCACGAGCTTCAGCCGCTCGCCGGCGATGAGGGAGGCGAGCATCAGCTCCGGCACGTTTTCCGGCAGCGGCGCGACGGCGGCGAGGATCAGGGCCGGCGGACCGCCGAGGAACACCGTCGCCGGCAGCGCCTCGCCGCGCTCTTCCGCCACGGCATAGTGGAAGCCGCCGCCCTTGCCGATCTGCCAGTGCATGCCGGTCGTCCGCGCGTCGAGGACGTGAAGCCGGTACATCCCCAGGTTGTGCCCTTTGCCGTCCGGGTGCTCGGTGTACACCAGCGGCAGGGTGACGAACGGGCCGCCATCCTCCGGCCAGGTGGTGAGCACGGGCAGGCGATCGAGCCGCACGTCGGAGGTGACGACCTCGGTCACCGGTCCGGAGCGGCGGCGCGTGGAACCGATCCGCAGGGCTTCACGGGCGAGATCGCGAGCCCCCCAGAGCTTGCCGGGGGTGGGCGGGAGGAGCGTCTCGGCGAGCTGCACCAGCCGCCGGATCAGCCGCAGGGGCCGGCCGCCGAAGGCCATCTCGGCGCGCCGCTGCGTGCCGAAGAGGTTGGTGAGGAGCGGAAAGCCCGCGCCTTTGACGTTGGTGAAGAGAAGTGCCGGCCCACCGGCCGCGATCACCCGGCGGTGGATTTCCGCGGCCTCGAGGCGCGCGTCCACCGGCGCCTCGATGGAGGCGAGGTCGCCGTCGCGCCGGAGCTGATCGAGGAAGGCGCGGAGATCTGGGAAAGTTGGATCCATCGGCGCCAGGAGTGTATATCGCTCGTCGCGGTCTCTATCTATAGCCAGGATGCTATGCTAGACAGGTCGGTTCCAGCCGGAAAGGAGGCCTGTTGACGCGAAGCTCTCGCCACGAATCCGCCGGGATCGGCTGTGGCCGGCGCAGCCTTCTGGCCCTGCCGATCCTGATGCTCTCCCTGGCCTACGGCGGCTGCCGGCAGGCGGCCGAAACCCCTTCCTCCCCTCCTCCCTGGGATGATCTCCAGCGGCGCGGCGGCTTCACCGACGAACAGGTGGCGCTCGCGCGCCGCGCGGCGTGGAACGCGCCGGATCTCTACTCCTGGCTCAAGACCTTCTATCGAATCGACTACCCGCACTTCCGTGCGGCTCTCGACCTCAGGCGGGAGCATCCCACGGACCTGCAGATGCTCTATCTGCGCGGACCGGGCGTGAGGCGGGGGGCCGTTCTGAAGCAAGCTTCGCCCTATGATTTGATGCCCACCATGGCATGGCTCCTCGAGCTGCCGATCTCCTCCAGGCTTCCGGGGCGGATTCTGAAGGAGGCCTTCGACGAGTCCTTCGTGCGTTCCAAGCCGGTGTACAAAGTGGCCCGCTATGGGCCGCGGCCTACCGGACCGCTGCTTCCTTCCCCTGCCGACGAAGAGATGCTTCGCAGCCTCAAGAATCTGGGATATATTAAGTAATGGCGGGAGTACCGGCGTCCGGTCAGGTGCCGAATCGCCAGCCGAACGTCAGGCCTGCCTCGTAGTCGGTGGCCTTGTAGGAGTAGTAGAACGCCTCGACCCGGTCCGGTTCATTGACCTCGGTGCCGAAGTAGTGGCGCACCCGGGCCTCGGGCCGGATGAAGAAGCGGTCCTTGATCCGCCACACATAGGCCAGGCCGGTGTGGGCGGTGACGATGGTGGTGTTGTCGGGATCCGTACCGGTTCCGCCGAGGAAGGTCACCTGCAGCTCGGCGTCGAGCAGGGCGACGCCGGGGCCGCCGAAAACCACGAAGTTGCCTTTTTGGGGAAACCACTGCAACGAGAGATCGAGGTTGTAAAGATCCAATTGCAAGTTGATTTCGTCGAAGTCGATGCCCGGGATCGTCGGATCGTCCTGAAACGGCACTGTATCCGCCAGGCTCACCCGGTTCAGGCTCCATTCGAAGCCGAGGGCGGGACGGATGCGATAGCCGCACCGCACGTCGAAATCCTCCGTCAGTTCCTGCTCCGCATCTTCGGGCTGGTAGAGGCCGGCGGAAACTCCGAAGTAACCCTGAGCCCGGAGCGGCGCCGATGCGCCGCCGAGCACGACACCTGCGATCAGCCAGATCGCGCGGATTACCACAAGCGGCTTCGTACGCATGTAATCCTCCCTTGGCACCCGGGTACGTACCAAGAAGTGGTGTCCGATGCCCTTTAGGGGACAGCGGATGGACCGTCAAGCAGGTGTCCTGCTTTCATTCTCATTGGGCACTCTATATGCAAGATCGGCCTGCATCGAACAAGGCGCGCGCGACAGAGGTTCTTCCCGAGGCGATCCGCCATTGGATCGAAGGAGAGTATGGGTGCGTACGAGATCCGGACTGTTGATCGGTTTGGCGGCAGCTTCGCTGGCGCTGGGTCTGCCCTGGATGCTGCTCGCGCCCGGCGAGCCGGGAGTCACCGCCGGACCGGTTATGGCCGCCGGGGCGAACGCCTCCGCGCTCACCGCCGCCTACCGGGCCTGGGCTGCCGATTACGAGGCCCGCGGCGGGGCTCGCAACGTCGTCTTCTCTCTCGGCTGGTCGAAGGGGCTGTCGCGGGAGTACAGCGCGGCGCAAGGAAGGGTGCGGCTCGACCTGTTGGACGGCACCGCCCAGGTGGAGCTGGGGGGACTGGCGCCGGGAGAGGCCTGGGACGTGTGGCTGGTGGACAACCAGCCCGGCGGCGGCGCGCTGGCGGACTCCGGCGACAGGATGCACCGGCTGGGCCGGATCTCGGCCGCGGGCGGCACCGCCCGCCTGGTCTCCCGCCTCGGCGCCGGGTTCTTCGACCGCTTCCAGGCGGACTTCATGGTGGTCTGCCGGGCCGGCGGTAGACCGGAGGAGGCGGGCGTCCTCTTCGGATCTCCCGACCTCTTCCAGCGGCTTTACACCCAGGGGCGAACGATACCTTCCTCGGTGGCCGGCCACGTCACGGCCGGGGCGGCATCCCTCTTCGGTCCGGGGACGGCCTTCGCATCGCCGTTCGACTCCCTCGATCCGCTGGTCGCGGCGGGGGCCGAGATCTTCCAGAAAGAAACGTTCGGGGGCAACGGCAGGACTTGCGCCACCTGCCACCCGGTGCGCAACAACTTCACCATCGATCCCAAGTTCATCGCCGGCCTGCCGGCGAACGACCCGCTCTTCGTCTTCGAGACCAACCCGGACCTGGCGCGGGACTTCGAGAAAGGAACGTCGCTGCGGGAGCTGGGGCTGGTGCTCGAGAACGTGGACGGGTTCGACAACCTGCAGACCAGGTTCGTGTTGCGCGGCGTGCCGCACACCCTGGCGCTTCTCAACTCCCGCAAGCCGCAGCCCGGCTCGGCGTTCGAGCCGATCCCGCCCAACGAGCGGCTCGGCTGGGGCGGCGACGGCGCGCCGGGTAGCGGCTCGCTGCGGGACTTCGGCATGGGAGCCATCGTCCAGCACTTTCCGCGCACGCTCGCCCGGGTTGCGGGCGTCGACTTCCGGGTGCCGACCGACAATGAGCTCGACGCCATGGCGGCGTTCCAGCTCGCGCTCGGCCGGCAGCAGGAGCCGGACCTGACGGCCATGCGGTTCAGGTCGCCCATCGTCACGCACGGCCAGACGGTCTACCTGACCGGCGATTCGGAGGGCGGCACCGTGGCGGCCGGCAAGTGCAACCGCTGCCACTTCAACGGCGGCTCCAACGTCTCGGTGGAGGACCAGAACCGGAACTTCGACGTCGGCGTCGGACTGCTCCCCAACCACCCCGCCAATCTGATCCAGCCCGGCTCGATGCCGGTCGACGGCGGCTTCGGCAGGGAGCCCAACGCCAACGGCGGCTTCGGCAACGGCCGGTTCAACTCCGCGGTGGCGATCGAGGCGGCGGACACCCCTCCGTTCTTCCACGACAACGCCGTCCAGACGCTCGAAGAGGCGGTCGACTTCTACAACAGCAATGCCTTCAACAACTCTCCCGCCGGCCTGGGCTTCAAGACGCAGGACACGGGCAGGATCGGCATCCACCTCGAGACCACCGACGTCGAGGCGGTGGCCGCCCTGCTGCGCGTTCTCAACGCGCTGGAGAACATCCGGTCGTCGTCGGAGCTCGATGCGGCCGCCGCCGAGGCCAAGGACTTCAACCAGGCGAGCACGCTGCTCGACATCGCCTCCTTTGACACCGAGGACGCTTTCCAGGTGCTGGAAGAGAGGTCGCTGCACCTCCCTGCGGCGAGCAAGCTGCGGCAGGCCTATCAGAAGGAGCGGCAGGCGGTCGTGCAGCGCAGCCGCCCCCGCCGGTCCAAGCTGATCGGCGAGATCCTCGGGCTCAAAGCGGCTGCGCGTGCAGAGATGATCGTGACGCCGTGACGGCCGCAGCTTCAGCCGGCGGCGGTGCCGGGTTGCTGCGCCTCGCACCACCGCTGGTAGGTGATGCCGGGGAGGCCGAGCGAGCGGTCCGCCGTCTGGGGATCGCCGGGCTCACCGATGCGCTTGTAGAGCCGCACGACCCGCATCGAGTACTGGCGGTCTTTGTGGCCGGTCAGGTGGAAGTACAGGTCAGCGAGCCAGACCGGGATGAAATGAATCCGCGTGCCCGGACGCGCGAGCGCGCAGAACCGGTGCACCACTTCGGACTGGGTGAGCGGCTCGGGACCGTACAGCTCGAACCGCCGGTCGGGGGCCTGCGGCAACTGGTAGACCCGCGAAACCATCTGCGCATAGTCGGCGGAAGCGACATAGTGGAAGGTGCGGTCGGGAATCGCGGGGACGAAGAGGCGCTTGGTCGCCTGGAGATGGTGGGAGTTCTCCATGAAAAAGCTGGGGGCGAAGATGGCGAACGGGATGCCGCCGGCGCGGACCGCCGCTTCAGCGTCGACCTTGGCCTTGAGGTGGGGCAGAAAGCTGTACTCGGGCCTGGCGTGCAGGCAGGACAGGTAGGTCAGCCGCTCGACTCCGGCCTCCTTGGCCACCCGCACGACGTTGGCGGTGCCCTGATGCTCGACGCGATCGTGGCTGCGGAACCTGAACCATCCGCGGAGCGTGACGTGCACGCCCCAGCAGCCCGCGATCGCCGGGCGCAGGGAGTCGGCGTCGGTGACGTCGCCCTGGAAGATCGGGAAACGGTCGCCGAACTTCGCGAGCGCTTTTTCCCGCTTGCGGGTGAAGACGCGCACGTCGAAGCCTTCCTTGCTCAACTGCCAGGTCACGGGCTGTCCGTAATTGCCGGTCGCGCCGACGACGAGGATGGTCTTGGACATCGCTCCTCCTTCAACAGTAACGAGCTGGTTGCGCCTTTCACCAGAGCCGGAGGTTCTTCTGAAGGTTACCAGTGCCGTCAGGAGGTGCCGTGGGGACAGTCATGAGACGAGGCGAAGCTCTGTTGCTGGGAATCAGCCGCTGCGGACCGGTTGCGGCCGTCCTGCTGGCGGCTGGCCTGGCGGCGGCGCGACCGGCGGCGGCGCAGCACCCGACCCCGGCGCGCAGCCTGGAGGCGCTGCCGATTTCCGAGCCCATCGCGGTGGATGGGCGGCTGGATGAGGAGGTATGGTCGCGGGCCCAAGTGGGGAGCGGCTTCACGCAGCGCGAGAAGCCCACCGAGCCGGCGACGGAAGGCACGGAATTCATGGTGGTCTACACGCCCACCACGCTTTATATCGGGTTCCGCTTTTTCGACTCCCGTCCCGAGGCGATCGTCGCCAAGGAGATGGAGTACGACGGCCGCCTGTTCCGCGACGATTCGGTGATCGTGGTGCTCGACACCTTCCACGACCACCGCAACGCGTATTTCATGGAGACCAACCCGAACGGCGCCATCCTGGACGCCCTGTCCACCGACGAGGGGCGGGTCCTCAACAACGACTGGAACGGCGTCTGGGCCGCCGCCTCGCGCGTCACCCCGGACGGTTGGACCTCGGAGATGGCGATCCCCTTCGCGACCCTGCGGTTCGATCCGCAGCTCGACACCTGGGGGTTCAACGTCCGCCGCCTGCTCGCGCGCAACAGCGAGCAGTCCTACTGGATGCAGGTGGGCCGCGACGCCAGCCTGTTGCGGATGTCGCGTGCCGGCCATCTGACCGGACTGCGCGGCCTCCAGTCCGGCCTCAACCTGCGCATCAAGCCTTTCGGCGTCGGCTCGTTTTCGCGCTTTGCCACCGCCAGCTTGCTCCAGGAGTCTTCCGACGCCGGGCTGGACCTCAAGTGGGGCCTCGCCCGCGGCCTGGCGCTCGACCTCACCTACAACACCGACTTCGCCGAGGCCGAGGCGGACGACCAGCAGGTCAACCTGACGCGGTTTTCGTTGTTTTTCAGAGAGAAGCGGGATTTCTTTCTGGAGAACAGCGGCATCTTCGAGGTCGTGCCGCCGAGCCAGTTGGGAGGCACGCCGACGCTCAAGCTCTTCCATTCGCGGCGCATCGGCATCGCGCCCAACGGCACGCCGGTGCCCATCCAATGGGGCACGCGCCTCAGCGGCCGCGCCGGCGACTGGAGCGTCGGTCTGCTCGACGCGTCGACGGAGATGCTGGGGCAGCCCCAGAGCGGCATCGTCGGCGGCATTCCGGAGAACAACTGGGGCGTCGTGCGCCTGAAGCGCAATGTGGGCAGGCGCTCTACGGTGGGGATGATCCTTACCAACCGCGAGAAGGACGTGGGCGGCTACAACATGGTGGTCGGACTGGATGCCGACCTCAATCCGCTGCCGACGCTCAACGTCAATACCTTCTACGCCGCCAGCAAGGATCCGGGCATTTCGGACTGGGCGCGAGGCGCCTCCGCGGTGTGGAGCGGGGATTACTGGATCTGGGCGCTGGAGACGATGGAGATCGGCGAGCAGTTCAACCCGGAAGCCGGATTCCTGTTGCGCAATGGCATCCGCCGTTACGCGCCGACGCTCATCTACCAGCCGCGGCCGAAGATCCGCGGCGTCCGCAACGTCCAATTCGATCTGCAGGCCGAGATCATCACCGACCTGGACGACCGGTTGGAGACGGGGTTCGGCCGGCTCGATCTGTTCGGGATCGTGCTCGACTCGGAAGACCAGGCGCAGGTGTTCACCGACATCACCCGCGATCGTTTCGAGGCGCCGTTCGAGATCCGGCCCGGCATCGTCATTCCGCCCGGAGAGTACGACTTCGTCGACTTCGGCCTCTCCTACGCCACGTCGCCCACGCGCAGCCATTACTACGCCATCGGTAGTCTGACCACGGGGCAGTTCTACAACGGCGACCGTCTCTCCAACGTGCTCACCCTGGGCCTGAGGCCGAGCCGCTATTTCCGCACCGAGACGCGGTGGAGCTACGACAAGGTCGACCTGCCGGCGGGCTCGTTCACCGCCAACGTCTGGCGCCAGCGGCTGAGCCTCTCGCTGACCCCGAACGTTTCCACCAACGCCTTCCTCCAGTACAACGACGCGGCGGAGCTGCTGTCGCTCAATCTGCGTTTCAACTGGATCTACCGCCCCGGGGCGGATTTCTTCCTGGTGTTCAACGAAAACTGGACCGCGCCGACCCTGGGGGATCTCCGCAGCCGGGAGCGCCAGCTGATTCTCAAGTTCACCTACCTGCTGGAGATTTGAAAGGTGGTCCGCGTGCGGGTGAAGGCATGACAATCCACACCTCCGGTCTCGCTGTCGAGCTTCTCGACGTGGATCGAGGTGCTGCGGGTGCGGGCGCGCGACAGCCCGCCGGCGCGGGCCTTCACGTTCCTCAGCGACGGCGAGGGCGCGGAGGAGCACCTCTCCTACGCCGACCTCGACGAGCGGGCGCGGGCCATCGCGGCGCTGCTGCAGGAGCACGGGGCGCGCGGCGAGCGGGTGTTGCTGCTATATCCGCCGGGGCTGGCGTACATCGCGGCCTTCTTCGGCTGCCTCTACGCGGGCGCCGTCGCGGTGCCTGCCTATCCGCCCCGCCTGAACCGCAGCCTGCCGCGGCTACGCTCGATCCTGGAGGACGCCCGGCCGCGGCTGGCGCTCACCACCGCGGCGATCTTTGCCCGCGTCGACGGCTGGCGCGGGCAGGCCCCCTGGCTCGGCGCCGTCCGCTGGCTGGAGACCGACGGAATCGACCTGGAACGCGCGGACTCCTGGGAGGACCCGGAGGCGGGGGAAGGCACCCTTGCCTTCCTGCAGTACACCTCGGGCTCGACCGGCACCCCGAAGGGGGTGATGCTCTCCCACGGCAACCTGCTCCACAACTCGCGCGAGCTCCGCCGCTGCTTCGGCTACACGGCCGAGAGCCGCGTCGTGATCTGGCTGCCGCCCTACCACGACATGGGGCTGATCGGCGGCATCCTGCAGCCTGTTCACGGAGGCTTCCCTGCCGTCCTGATGGCGCCGGTCTCCTTCCTGCAGCAGCCGCGGCGCTGGCTGGCGGCCATCGCGCGCACCCGCGCCACCCTCTCCGGCGGTCCCGACTTCGCCTACGACCTCTGCGTGCGCCGCATCCCGCCTGCGGAGCGCGCCGGGCTCGACCTGTCGAGCTGGGAGGTGGCGTTCAGCGGCGCCGAGCCGGTGCGGGCCGCGACCCTCGACCGCTTCGCCGAGGCCTTCGCGCCCTGCGGTTTCCGGCGGCGGGCCTTCTACCCCTGCTACGGTCTGGCCGAAGCGACGCTGATCGTCAGCGGTGGAGCGCCCGGGGCCGGACCGGTCGAGCGCGGCTTCGCGGCCGAGCCGCTCGAGCGCCACCGGGTGGTGGCGGCGGCGACGGACGGCAGGCGGCTGGTCGGCAACGGTCAGGGTCTCGTCGATCAGCGGGTGGCGATCGTCGATCCGGAGTCGGCGACCCTCTGCCCGCCAGCCGAGGTGGGAGAGATCTGGGTGGCCGGTCCCAGCGTGGCGCAGGGCTACTGGAACCGTCCGGAGGAGACGGCGGAGGTCTTCCGCGCCCGGTTGTCCGGCCGCGGCGAGACATACCTGCGCACCGGCGACCTGGGCTTCCTGCACGGCGGCGAGCTGTTCATCACCGGCCGGCTCAAGGACCTGATCATCGTCCGCGGCCGCAACCTCTACCCCCAGGACATCGAGGCGACGGTCGAGGCGGCGCACGCCGCCCTGCGCCCCGGCTGCGCCGCGGCCTTCGCCGTGGACGTGGCGGGAGAGGAGCGGCTGGTGGTCGTTGCCGAGCTCGAACGCACGGCCAAGGGAGACCTCGAGCGGGTGGTGGAGGCGGTCCGCCAGGCCGTAGCCGAGGAGCACGAGGTGCAGGTGCACGAGGTGGTGCTGATCCGCATGGCCACCCTGCCGAAGACCTCCAGCGGCAAGGTCCGGCGCCGGGCCTGCCGGCGCGGCTACCTCGCCGGCGAGCTGGCGGTGGTGGGACGGAGCGCGGTCGAGAAGTCGGCCGCGGCGGACTCGATCGAGACCCGCCTCACCCGCGCCGAGCTGATTCTGCTGGCGCCGCGCGATCGCGGCGCGGCGCTGCTGGCGTTCCTGCGCCAGGAGGCGGCGCGCGCCCTCCGTCTTTCGACGGCGCGGATCGAGCCCGACCCGCCGCTCGCCGCGTACGGTCTCGACTCGCTGGCGGCGGCCGAGCTCAAGACCGGCCTCGAGACGGCTCTGGAGGTGACCCTGCCGCTCGCCGATCTGCTGGAAGGGGTGAGCCTGGAGGGGCTGGCGGCCGAGATTCTCGCCCGTCTCGAGGATCCGGGCTCGACGCTGGAGACGAGCCCGATCCCGCCGCGGGCGGAGGCCGCCGGCAGCCCCGAGGAGAGCCGTCCCTCGGCCGGCCAGAGGTCCCTCTGGTTCCTCGAGCGGTTGGCGCCGGGGAACGGCGCCAACCACATCGCGGCCGCGGCGCGGGTCCGCTCCGGGTTGGACGCGCCGGCCCTGCGGCGGGCGTTCGCCGAGTTGGTGGAGCGCCATCCGGCCCTGCGCGCCACCTTCGCCGAAGCCGGCGGCGAGCCGGTGCTGCGGGTCCACGAGCGGCTGGATTTCGAGCTCCTGGAGCGGGACGCGGCCGGCTGGAGCGACGGGGAGCTCGACGCGCAGCTCGCCGAGACCGCCTACCGTCCTTTCGACCTCGCCCGCGGTCCCCTGCTGCGCGTCGCCCTGTTCGAAATCGGGCGGCCGGAATGCGCGACGGTGCTGCTGCTGGCGATCCACCACATCGTGGCCGATTTCTGGTCGCTCGCGGTGCTGGCGCGGGAGCTGGGCCTTCTCTACGCGGCGGAGAGAGCCGGCCAGCCGGCGATCCTCGAGCCGCTGCCGCTCGACTTCCGGGACCACGCGGCCTGGCAGGAGGATCTGCTGGCCGGCAGCGAGGGAGCCCGTCTGTGGAGCTACTGGCTGGAGCGGCTCAGGGGCGAGCTGCCGCCGTTGGATCTGCCGCTCGACCGGCCGCGGCCGCCGGTCCAGACCTATCGCGGCGGCGCGCTGGTGCGGCGGCTCGAGACGCGAGTGGCGGCGGGGCTGCGGCGCCTCAGCCGCGAGCGCGGGGCGACCCTCTACGCTGCCCTGCTCGCCGTGTTCCAGACGCTGCTCCATCGCTACACGGGGCAACCGGACCTCCTGGTGGGCTCTCCCACTTCCGGGCGCACCGCCGCGGGCCTCGACCGCCTGGTGGGCTACTTCGTCAACCCGGTGGCGCTGCGGACCGATTTCTCCACGGTCTCTACCTTCGAGGACCTCCTGACCCTCACCCGCGGCACGGTCCTGGCGGCGCTGGCGCACGCGGAGATGCCGCTGGCGCGGCTCGCCGAGCGTCTTGCAGCCGGTGCGGGACCCGAGCCGGCCGGTGATCTTCCAGGTGCTCTTCGTGCTGCAGAAGGCGCAGCGCCCGGAGGGCGAGGCCCTGGCGGCTTTCGCCCTCGGCGTCGAGGGGGCGGCGATGGACCTCGGCGGCCTGGTGGTGGAGCCCTGGCCTTTCGCGCCGCGCCGCTCCCAGTTCGACCTGACGCTGACCGTCGCCGAGGTCGGCGAGGGGCTGGGCGCCTGCCTGCAGTACAACGCCGACCTCTTCGACGCCGTCACCATGGAGCGCCTGCTGGGGCACTGGGCCAACCTGGCCGGCGGCATCGCGGACGGCTCTCCGGGACTGCCGCGGGAGATCCACCGCCTGCCGTTCCTCTCGCCGGCCCAGCAGGCCCAGGCGCTCCAGGAATGGAATGACACGGAAGCTGGCGGGCAGCGGGGGCGCTGCTTCCATGAGCTGATCGCCGAACAGGCCGCGCGCACCCCCGGGGCGGTTGCCGTCGTCGTCGAGGGAGAATGTCTCACCTACGCCCAGCTCGACCGCCGGGCCAACGCCCTGGCTCGGCGCCTCGCCCGCTTTGGCGTCGGTCCGGAGGCGCGCGTGGGGATCGCGGCCGAGCGCTCGTTCGAGCTGATCATCGGCCTGCTGGCCATCCTCAAGGCCGGCGGCGCCTACCTGCCGCTCGATCCCTCCTATCCGCGCGAGCGGCTGGCCTGGATGATCGCCGACGCGCACCTCGCCGCGCTGCTCACCCAGCAGCGGCTGCTCTCTTTCCTACCCACCAACCCCGGCCCCCTCCTGCTTCTCGACGGGCTCGACGAGCCGGAGGACGAAGACGAGGCGGCGGCGCCTCCGGCGAGCGGCGTCGCGCCGGACAACCTGGCCTATCTCATCTACACCTCGGGATCGACAGGACATCCCAAAGGGGTTGCGATCCGGCACCGCAGCGCTGCGGCGTTCATCGGTTGGGCGCAGGACGCCTTCTCGCCCGCCGAGCTGGCCGGGGTTCTCGCCGCGACCTCGCTCTCTTTCGACCTTTCGATCTTCGAGATCTTCGTCCCGCTCGCTTGCGGCGGCACGGTGATTCTGGCCGGCAACGTCCTCGACCTGCCGCTCCTCGCCGCCCGCGGCGAGGTCACTCTCGTCAATACCGTTCCGTCGGCGATGGCCGAGCTGGTCCGTCTGGGCCAGGTGCCCCGTTCGGTGCGCACCGTCAACCTGGCCGGCGAGCCGTTGCCGCGGCTGCTGGCGGAGCAGCTCCATGCGCTGGGTGTCGAGCGCGTCTGCAACCTCTACGGTCCTTCGGAGGCCACCACCTACTCGACCTGGGCGGAGATTCCTCGCGGCGAGGAGCGCCCCCCTGCGATCGGCCGTCCGATCGCCGGCACTCGGGCCTACGTCCTGGACCGCCGGCTCGAGCCGGTGCCGGCCGGGGTGCCGGGCGAGCTCTACCTGGGGGGGATCGGTCTCGCCCGCGGCTATCTGAACCGTCCGGCCGTGACGGCCGCCGCGTTCCTTCCCGATCCCTGGGGAGGTGGGGCGGGAGAGCGTCTCTACCGCACCGGCGACCTCGTCCGCCACCGGCCCTCGGGGGACCTCGAGTTCCTGGGGCGTGTCGACCATCAGGTCAAGGTCCGCGGCTTCCGCATCGAGCTGGGGGAGATCGAGGCGGTGCTGGCCCTGCATCCGGGAGTCGAGGAGGCCGCCGTCGTGGCGCGCGAGGACCAGCCGGGCGACCGCCGGTTGGCGGCCTACGTCGTGCCGCGCGCCGCGCTGGAGCCGGCAGCGCTGCGCGAGCACCTGCGGGAGCGCCTGCCGGAGTTCATGCTGCCGGCGGATTTCGTGCTCCTTCCGGCCCTCCCTCGCACTCCCAACGGCAAGCTCGACCGCAAGGCGCTGCCGGCCCCGGAGCGCCCGGCGGGCGAGCCCGGGCAGGCGGCCTACGGCACTGCGGTCGAGGAGCTGCTCGCCGGGCTCTGGGCGGACCTCCTCGACGTCGAACGGCCGGGACCCGAGGATAACTTCTTCGCCCGCGGCGGCCACTCGTTGCTGGCGGTGCGCCTCCTCGCCCGCGTGCGCGACCTGCTGGGCGCCGAGCTCCCTCTGACGGCCGTGTTCGAGGCTCCCACCCTGGCCGGATTGGCGGCGCGGATCGAGCGCGTCCGCTCCGAGACGCGCGGCTTGCCGGCGGCGCCGCCCCTGGCGCCGGTGCCCCGGACGGCGGCGCTCCCCCTCTCTTTCGCCCAGGAGCGGCTGTGGTTCCTCGACCGGCTGGAGCCGGCGAGCGCGGCCTACAACATGCCGTTCGCGGTGCGGCTCGACGGGCCGCTCGACGCGGCGGCCTTCCGCGGCGCCCTGCGCGAGATCGTGCGCCGCCACGAAGCCCTGCGCACCACTTTCGCGCGAGGAGAGGACGGCCGGCCCGTCCAGGTGATCGCTCCTCCCGGCCGGCCGCCGCCGTGCCCGCTGGTGGATCTCTCGGGATTGCCGGCTCCCTGGGAGGAGGCGCAACGGTGGCTGGCGGCTGAGGCGCGGCGCCCGTTCGACCTCGCCCGGGGGCCTCTGCTGCGGTCGGTCCTGCTGCGGCTCACCGCGGAGAGCCACCTGGCGCTCGTCGTCCAGCATCACGTCGTCTCCGACGGCTGGTCGATCGGCGTCTTCCTGCGCGAGCTGGCGGCGCTGTACCGGGGCTCGCCGCTGCCGGAGCTGCCGGTGCAGTACGCCGACTACGCAGTCTGGCAGCGCTCCTGGCTGGAGAGGGGAGTGCTGGAGTCGCAGCTCGCCTGGTGGCGCGAGCGGCTCCGGGGAGCGCCGCAGGCCCTCGAGCTGCCAACGGACCGGCCGCGGCCGCCGGCGCAGAGCCTGCGCGGCGGCGAGCGTTCGGTCCTGCTGCCGGAGGATCTCGCCCGCGATCTCCAGACGCTCGGCCGCCGCGAAGGGACGACCCCGTTCATGACGCTGCTGGCGGCGTTCCAGACCCTGCTCGGGCGCTGCTCGGGGCAGCACGATCTCCTCGTCGGCTCGCCGGTCGCCGGCCGCGGGCGCAGCGAGCTCGAGCCGCTGATCGGCTTCTTCGTCAACACTCTGGTGCTGCGCGGCGACCTCGCGGGCGATCCTTCGTTCGCCGGCTTGCTGGCGCGTACACGGGAGGCGAGCCTCGGCGCATACGTCCATCAGGAGGTCCCTTTCGAGCGGCTGGTGGAGGAGCTGCGGCCGGAGCGCGATCCGTCGCGGCCGCCGCTCTTCCAGGCGATGCTCACCTACCAGAGCCTGCCGTTCGAGGTTCCCGGGCTCCCCGGGCTCGCCGCCAGCGCGCTCCCCGTGGCGAGCGGCACGGCGAAGTTCGACCTCACGCTGGCGGTGGCGGCGGCGCCGCCGGGTCTCGCCGCTTCCCTGGAGTACGACGCCGCCCTCTTCGACGGCACGACGGCCCTTCGCCTGCTGGGGAGCTTTCAGCACCTGCTGGCCGGCGCGCTGGCCGATCCCGCGCGGCGGCTCTCCGAGCTGCCGCTGCTGGCTGCGGGCGAGCGGCAGCAGCTTCTGGTGGAGTGGAACGAGGGCGATACGGCGGTGCTGGCCGGCGCGGCGGCCTGCCTGCACGAGCTGTTCGCGACGCAGGCGGCGAGGACGCCGGGTGCCACGGCCCTGGTCTCCGGCGAGGAGCGCTTCCCCTACGCCGAGCTCGCCGCGCGGGCCGGCCGCTGGGCGCGGCACCTGGCTTGGCTTGGCGTAGGTCCGGAGGTGCCGGTTGGCATCTGCGCCGAGCGCTCGCCGGAGATGGTGGAGGGAATGCTTGCCGTGCTCATGGCCGGCGGCGCCTACGTGCCGCTCGACCCCAACTACCCGGCGCAACGGCTGAGCTGGATCCTGGAGGACGTCCAGGTCGGGGCCGGACCGCCGCTCGTCCTCACCCAGCGGCGGCTCGTGCCGCGGTTGGCAGGCATGGCGGCGCACCTCGTCTGCCTCGACGAGGAGCAGCCGGAAGGCGAGGAGACGACGCCGCAGCGGGCGGTGCCGGGCAATCTGGCCTACGTCATTTACACCTCGGGTTCGACCGGGCGGCCGAAGGGGGTGGCCATCGAGCACCGCACGGCGGCGGCCCTGGTGCGGTGGTCGTACGGGGTGTTCTCGGCCGCGGAGATGGCGGGCGTGCTGGGGTCGACGTCGATCAACTTCGACCTCTCGGTCTTCGAGCTGTGGGTGACGCTGGCCCGCGGCGGCAAGGTGATCCTTGCCGGGGATGCGCTGGAGCTGCCGTCGCTGCCGGCGGCGGGCGAGGTGACGCTGGTCAACACCGTGCCTTCGGCGATGGCAGAGCTGGTGAGGAGCGGCGGGATCCCCGCCTCGGTCCGCACAGTCAATCTCGCCGGCGAACCGCTCTCTCGGACGCTGGTGGACCACGTTTATTCGGCGGGCGCGGTGCAACGGGTCTTCAACCTTTACGGCCCTTCGGAAGACACGACCTATTCGACCTCTGTCTGCGTGCCGCGGCAGGAGCGGCGGTCGCCGACGATCGGCCGGCCGTTGGGAGGCACGCAGGGCTGGGTGCTCGACGGGCGGTTGCAGCCGGTGCCGTTGGGAGTGCCGGGCGAGCTGTACCTGGGCGGAGCGGGGGTCTCGCGTGGCTACCTGCGGCGGCCGGAGCAGACGGCGGAGAGGTACGTTCCCGATCCGTTCGGCCCCGCCGGCGCGCGGATGTACCGGACGGGCGACCTCGCGCGCTACCTGTCCGACGGGCAGCTCGAGTACCTGGGCCGGATCGACCATCAGGTCAAGGTGCGGGGCTTCCGGGTCGAGCTGGGGGAGGTGGAGGCGGCCCTGGCGGCTCATCCGGCGCTGGCGGACGCCGTGGTCGTGGCGCGCGAGGACCAGCCGGGGGACCGCCGGCTCGTCGCTTATGGCGTGCCCGCCTTCGACACCGCGCCGCCTTCCGCCCGCGACATCCGCGACTTCCTCCGCCAGCGGCTGCCGGAGTTCATGGTGCCGTCCCATGTCGTGCTGCTCGCGGAGCTGCCGCGCACCCCGAACGGCAAGGTGGACCGCCGGGCGCTGCCGGCTCCGGACCTCGCGCGCTCCGGGCAAGGCTTCGCCGTGCCGCGCACGCCGGAGGAGGAGCTCCTCGCCGGCATCTGGTGCGAGCTGCTGGGCCGCGAGCGGATCGGTCTCGACGACGATTTCTTCGCGCTCGGCGGCCACTCCCTGCTCGCCGCTCAGCTCGTCTGGCGGATGAGCCAGGTCTGCGGCGTCGAGGTCCCCCTGCAGGCCCTCTTCGAGTCCCCCACCGTGCGCTCGCTGGCGGCGGTGGTCGAGAGCATGCGGCGTCTGGGCGCAGAGGCGCCGCCGCTCCTCGTGCCGGTGCCGCGCGAGGGCGGGCTGCCGCTCTCCTTCGCCCAGGAGCGGCTCTGGTTCCTCGACCTCTGGGAGCCGGGCAGTCCGGCGTACAACATCGCGGTCGCCGTGGATTTCGCGGGGGCGCTGGACCCGCGGGTCCTGGGCCGCGGCGTCGACGAGATCGTTCGCCGCCACGAGGCCCTGCGGACGGTCTTCGCCGTCCGGGCAGCCTCGCCGGTCCAGGAGATCGCGCCGCCGTCGCCGCTCCCCCTGCCCGTGATCGACCTGGCCGGGCTCGGCGAGCGGTGGTGGCGGGACGAGGCCGCGCGGCTCGCCCTCGCCGGGGCCCGCGAGCCGTTCGACCTCGCCCGCGGGCCGCTGCTGCGCATGGCCCTGCTGCGGACGGGTGCCGAGAGCTGGACGGGGCTCTTCACCGTGCATCACATCGTGGCCGACGGCTGGTCGATGGGGATCTTCCTGCGCGAGCTGGCGGTCCTCTATACGGCTTTCTCGGCGGGCGCGGTCTCGCCTCTCGCGGAGCCGGCCGTGCAGTACGCCGATTACGCGGTGTGGCAGCGCACCTGGCTGCAAGGGGAGGCGCTGGAGCGCCAGCTCGCTGTCTGGCGCCGGCGGTTGGCAGGCGCACCGGCGGCATTGGAGCTGCCCACCGACCGTCCCCGGCCGGCGGTCCAGAGCCTGCGGGGCGGGCTCCAGCCGGTGGCTCTCCCCATGGGCCTGTCGCAGCAGGTGGAAGCCTGCAGCCGCCGGCACGGGGCGACGCCGTTCATGACCGTGCTCGCGGCCTTTCAGGCGCTGCTCGGCCGCCTCGGCGGGCAGGAGGACGTCCTGGTGGGCTCGCCGGTCGCCAATCGCCGGGCGGAGACCGCGGATCTCATCGGCTTCTTCGTCAACACCCTGGCGCTCCGCGGCGATCTCGGCGGCGATCCTTCCTTCGCCGAGCTAGTGGCGCGGGTGCGCCAGATGAGCCTGGAGGCCTACGCCCACCAGGACCTCCCCTTCGAGAGGCTGGTCGAGGAGCTGCGGCCCGAGCGGGACCCTTCGCGCCCGCCTCTCGTCCAGGTCCTGCTCGCCTATCAGCCGGCGGCTGGGTCCGCGGCGGAGGGGCTCGGGATTCCGGGAGTCTCGGCGAGAGTGCGGCCGGTGCCCACTGGCACGAGCAAGTTCGACCTCACGCTGTCGCTCGATGAGGAGCCGGACGGGGCGCTCGGCGGCTATCTCGAGTACGACTCGGCGCTGTTCGACGAGGCGAGCGCCGTCCGGCTCAGCCGGTTTTTCGCGACGTTGCTCGCCGGGGCAGTGGCGGATCCGGACCGGCGGCTCTCGGAGCTTTCGCCGCTAGGCGAGGCCGAGCGTCGGCAACTCGTCCGCCAAAAGGAGGAAGCAGCTCCACCTGAACGGTACGAGGTCCAGACAGAGGCGCTGCGCAGCCCCACGGAAGAGCTTCCTGGCGGGCATCTGGGAGGAGGCGTTGGGGATCGAGGGCATCGCCTCGGACGCCGACTTCTTCGACCTCGGCGGTCACTCGCTGCGCGCCGCCCGCGTCGCGCTGCGGGTACGGGAGGTCTTCGCCCTCGAGCTCCCCGTGCGTGCCCTCTTCGAGACGCCCCGTCTCGCGGCGCTCGCGGCGAGGATCGAGGCGAAGCGGGGGACGGGGTCCGCGGCCCTGCCGCCGATTGCGCCGGTGCCGCGCGGCGGCGCGCTGCTGCTGTCATTCTCCCAGGAGCGGCTCTGGTTCCTCGATCGCCTGGATCCCGGGAGCGCGGTCTACAACGTCCCGTTCGTCCTGGTCCTCGCCGGGAAGCTCCGGGTACCGGCGCTCGCCGCGGCGCTCGGTGATGTCGTGCGCCGCCATGAGGCGCTGCGCACCACCTTCGCGCTCGACGCGGAGACCGGCCGGCCGGTGCAGGTGATCGCGCCGGCGGAGTCTCGCGGCCTGCCGATGATCGATCTGGCGTCGCTGCCGGCATCGGACGGCGCCGCCGAGGCGGATCGGCTGGCCGCGGCCGCGGCCGGCCGGCCGTTCGACCTGGCGGCGGGACCCCTGCACCGTTTCGCTCTCCTGCGGCTCGGGCGGCGGGAGCACCGCCTGGTGGCGAACCTGCACCACATGGTCTGCGACGGCGGATCGATCGGCGTGCTGTTGCGCGAGGTCGCCGATCTCTATCGGGGCACGAGGCTCGCCGAGCTGCCGGTCCAGTACGCGGACTACGCGGTCTGGCAGCGGCAGTGGCTGCAAGGGCCGGCCCTGGAGGGGCAGCTCGCCTGGTGGCGCAAGCGGCTGTCCGGGGCGCCCGCCGCGCTCGACCTGCCGCTCGACCGCCCGCGGCCGGCGGTGCAGAGGCTGCGCGGCGGCCTCGCCGCCGCCAGTCTGTCCACGGAGCTGGCGGGCTCTCTGCGGGCGCTCGCACGGCGCCACGGAGCGACGTTGTTCATGACTCTCCTGGCGGGATTCCAAACTCTCCTCGCCCGCCTCTCGGGCCAGGAGGACGTGCTGGTGGGCTCCGCCGTGGCCAACCGCAACCATCGCGACGTCGAAGGGCTGATCGGGCTCTTCGTCAACACGCTGGCGCTGCGTGGCGACTTGGCGGGCGATCCCGGCTTCGGCGAGCTGCTGGCGCGAACGCGCGAGGCGGGCCTCGGCGCCTACGCCCACCAGGACGTTCCATTCGAGCGTCTCGTCGAGGAGCTGCGGCCGGGGCGGGACCTGTCGCGGTCGCCGCTGTTCCAGGTGCTGCTCACCTACCGGGATGCCGCGGCCGCGCCGAGCTTGTCCGATCTTACTTCCGAGGCGCGGCCGCTGGCGACCGGCACGTCGAAGTTCGAGCTGACGCTGGGTCTGGCTGAGATGGGCTCGTGGATCGCCGCCGCCCTGGAATACGACGCCGACCTGTTCGACCCGGCGACGGCGGCGCGCCTGCTGGAGCGTTTGGCGATCCTTCTCGCCGCCGCGGTGGCGGAGCCTGATCGCGGGATCTGGGACCTGCCGTTGGTCACCGAGTCCGAACGCCAGCAAGTATTGACCGAATGGAATGACAGCGATCCTCCCGTGGCGGACGCCTGCCTGCACGAGCTGTTCGCGGCGCAGGCGGCGAGCACGCCGGGCGCCACGGCGCTGGTCTTCGGCGAGGAGCGCTTCCCCTACGGCGAGCTCGCCGCGCGGGCCTGCCGCCTGGCGCGCCATCTGGCCTGGCTGGGAGTGGGGCCGGAGGTGCCGGTGGGGATCTGCGCCGAGCGCTCGCCGGAGATGGTGGTGGGTATGCTCGCCGTGATGATGGCCGGCGGCGCCTATGTGCCGCTCGATCCCAAGTACCCGGCACAGCGGTTGGCCTGGATGCTGGAGGACATTAAGGCCGGCGCGGAGGCGCCCACCGTCCTGACCCAGCGGCGGTTGCTGCCGCGGCTGGGGAGCTTCGCGGCGCGGACCGTCTGCCTCGACGAGGATTGGGCTCCCGGCGAGGAAGCTCCGCCGCGCCCGGCCGGCGCCGGCAATCTGGCCTACGTCATCTACACCTCGGGCTCCACCGGCCGGCCCAAGGGGGTGGCCATCGAGCACCGTAGCGCCGTCGCCCTGGTGCGCTGGGCTCACCGCGTCTTCCCGGCGGCGGAGCTGGCGGGAGTGCTCGCTTCCACGTCGATCAACTTCGACCTCTCGGTCTTCGAGCTGTTCGTGGCGCTCGCCCTGGGCGGCAAGGTGATCCTCGCCGCCGCCGCGCTGGAGCTGCCTGCGCTGCCGGCGGCGCGGGAGGTTACCCTGGTCAACACCGTGCCCTCGGCGATGGCCGAGCTGGTGCGGCTGGGAGCGATCCCTCCCGCCGTACGCACGGTCAATCTCGCTGGCGAGCCGCTCCCCCGGATGCTGGTGGACGGCGTCTACGCGTCGGGAGCGGTCGAGCGGGTCTTCAACCTCTACGGTCCGTCTGAGGACACGACCTACTCGACCTTCGCACAAGTGCCGCGGGACGGGTGGCGGGCGCCGACCATCGGCCGGCCGCTGCCGGGGACGCAGGCTCGCCTGCTCGACCGGCGGCTGCGCCCGGTGCCGCCGGGTGCGTTCGGCGAGCTGTTCCTGGGCGGCGCCGGCTTGGCCCGCGGCTACCTGTGCCGGCCCGAGCTGACGGCGGAGCGATTCGTCCCCGACCCGTTCGGGCGGCTCCGGGCGCGCGCCTCTACCGGACCGGCGATCTCGCGCGCTGCCTGTCCGACGGGCGAGCTCGAGTTCCTGGGGCGGATCGACCACCAGGTGAAGGTGCGCGGCTTCCGCATCGAGCTGGGGGAGATCGAGGCGGCCCTCGCGGCTCATCCGGCGCTGGCCGAGGTCGTGGTGGTGGCGCGCGAGGACCGGCCCGGGGAGCCGCGCCTGGTGGCCTACGTGACGGCGGCGGAGGGCTCAGCGCCCGACCTCGCGGATCTGCGGCAGGCGGTGCGGCGGACGCCTGCCGGAGTTCATGGTGCCCGCGGCCTTCGTCGTCCTCGGCGCGCTGCCGCGCACTCCGAACGGCAAGGTGGACCGGCGGGCCCTGCCCGCTCCCGGGCGCGATGTCGGTGCGGCCCGGTTCGTCGCGCCGCGCACGCCGGCCGAGGAGCTGCTGGCCGGGATCTGGAGCGAGGTGCTGGGCGTCGAGCCGGTCGGAGCGGCAGGACGACTTCTTCGAGCTGGGCGGGCACTCGCTCCTCGCCACCCGGGTCATGGCCCGGGTGCGGGAGGTCTTCGGGGTCGAGCTGCCGCTGCGCAGCCTGTTCGAGGCGCCGACCGTGGCTGCCCTGGCGGCACGGATCCGGAACACCTCGCAGCCGGAAGGGGCCGCTCCGCCGCCGCTTCGCCGCACCTCCCGTTCGCAGGATCTACCCCTCTCCTTCGCTCAGGAGCGGCTCTGGTTCCTCGACCGGCTCGAGCCGGGAGGGGCGGCCTACAACGTGCCGGTGGCGTTGCGGCTCAGCGGCGAGCTGGATACCGCCCGGCTGGCGAGCGCCCTGACCGAGAGTCGCGCGGCGCCACGAGACGTTGCGCACCCGTTTCCGCGAGGTCGCCGGCCGGCCCGGTGCAGGTGATCGCTCCCGCTCCGGACCTGCCGCTGCCGCTGCGCGGACCTCTCCGCCTTGCCCGCCGCCGCGAGGGAGGCTGAGACCAGCCGGCGGCTCGCGGCCGAGGCCCAGCGCCCGTTCGACCTCGCGGCCGGGCCGCTCGCCCGGCCGCTGCTGCTGCGGCTCGCGGCCGGCGAGCATGTGGCTGCTGCTCACCCTGCACCACATCGTCACCGACGGCTGGTCGATGGGCGTGCTGCTGCGCGAGCTCGCCGCGCTCTACCGGGCGAGAGCGCCGCTTCCCGAGCCGCCGGTCCAGTACGCCGACTACGCCGCCTGGCAGCGCCAGTGGCTGGACGGGCGCCGCTCCTCGCGAGACAGCTCGCCTGGTGGCGCGAGCAGGTTGAGCGGCGCGCCGGCCGCGCTCGACCTGCCGTCCGACCGCCCGCGGCCCGCCGTGCAGAGGCTCCGCGGTGGCGGTCGTCTCCGTCGGCCTGCTCGCGGACCGGGTGCGGTGCCCTGCGGGCGCTCGCCCGGCGGCAGGGAGCGACGCCGTTCATGACCCTGCTGGCCGGCTTCCAGACGCTCCTCGCCTCCCTCTCCGGCCAGGAGGACATCGCTGGTGGGCTCACCCGTCGCCAACCGCGGCCGCACCGAGATCGAAGGGCTGATCGGCTTCTTCGTCAACACGCTGGTGTTGCGCGGCGACCTGACGGGAGATCCCTCCTTCACGGATCTGCTGGCGCGGGCGCGCGAGGTGAGCCTCGGCGCCTACGCCCACCAGGACGTCCCGTTCGAGCGGCTGGTCGAGGAGCTGCGGCCGGAGCGGGACCTCGCCGCGGCCGCCGCTGTTCCAGGTGATGCTCACCCACCAGATCGCTCCGGCCGGCCCGAGCTTCCCAGGCCTCGCGGCTAGTCCGCTGCCGCTGACCAACGGCACCGCGAAATTCGATCTCACCCTGGCGCTGATCGAGGACAGCGGGGCGGGGATCGGCGCCCTGCTCGAGTACGACGCCGACCTGTTCGACCCGGCGACGGCGGCGCGCCTGCTGGAGCGTTTGGCGATCCTTCTCGCCGCCGCGGTGGCGGAGCCTGATCGCGGGATCTGGGACCTGCCGCTGGTCACCGAGTCCGAACGCCAGCAAGTATTGACCGAATGGAACGACAGCGATCCTCCCGTGGCGGACGCCTGCCTGCACGAGCTGTTCGCGGCGCAGGCGGCGAGCACGCCGGACGCCACGGCGCTGGTCTTCGGCGAGGAGCGCTTCACCTACGGCGAGCTCGCCGCGCGGGCCGGCCGCCTGGCGCGCCATCTGGCCTGGCTGGGCGTGGGGCCGGAGGTGCCGGTGGGGATCTGCGCCGAGCGCTCGCCGGAGATGGTGGTGGGCCTGCTCGCCGTGCTCAAGGCGGGCGGCGCCTACGTGCCGCTCGATCCGAGCTACCCGGCGCAGCGTCTGGCCTGGATGCTGGAGGATATCCATGCCGGTGGGGAGGCACCCGTCGTCCTGACCCAGCGGCGGCTCCTGCCGCGGCTGCAGGGTTTCGCGGTGCGGACCGTCTGCCTCGACGAGGATTGGGCGCCCGGCGACGAAGCCGCGCTCCGCCCGGCCGGCGCCGGCAATCTGGCCTACGTCATCTACACCTCGGGCTCCACCGGCCGGCCCAAGGGGGTAGCCATCGAGCACCGCAGCGCCGCCGCCCTGGTGCGCTGGGCTCACCGTGTCTTCCCGGCGGCGGAGCTGGCGGGAGTGCTCGCTTCCACGTCGATCAACTTCGATCTCTCGGTCTTCGAGCTGTTCGTGACGCTGGCGGGAGGCGGCAAGGTGATCCTCGCCGCCGACGCGCTGGAGCTGCCGTCGCTGCCGGCGGCGCGGGAGGTTACTCTGGTCAACACTGTGCCCTCTGCGATGGCCGCGCTGGTGCGGATGGGAGGGATCCCTCCTGCGGTGCGCACGGTCAATCTCGCTGGCGAGCCGCTCCCCCGGATCCTGGTGGACGGCGTCTATGCGGGCGCCGTCGAGCGGGTCTTCAACCTCTACGGTCCCTCGGAGGACACCACCTATTCGACCTTCGTCTGCGTGCCGCGGGACGAGCAGCGGGCGCCGACCATCGGCCGGCCGCTGCCGGGGACGCAGGCTCGCCTGCTCGACCGGCGGCTGCGCCCGGTGCCGCCGGGTGCGTTCGGCGAGCTGTTCCTGGGCGGCGCCGGCTTGGCCCGCGGCTACCTGTGCCGGCCCGAGCTGACGGCGGAGAGATTCGTCCCCGACCCGTTCGGGGGCTCCGGGCGCGCGCCTCTACCGGACCGGCGATCTCGCGCGCTTCCTGTCCGACGGGCAGCTCGAGTTCCTGGGGCGGATCGACCACCAGGTGAAGGTGCGGGGCTTCCGCATCGAGATGGGAGAGAGTCGAGGCGGCCCTCGCGGCCCATCCGGCGTTGGCGGACGCGGTGGTAGTAGCGCGCGAGGATGCGCCTGGGGACCCGCGTCTGGTGGCCTACGTGACGGCGGTGGAAGGCTCGGCGCTCGCGATCGCGGATTTGCGGGAGACGGTCCAGCGGACCCTGCCGGAGTACATGGTGCCCGCGGCTTTCGTGATCCTCGATGAGCTGCCGCGGACCCCCAACGGCAAGGTGGACCGCAAGGCGCTGCCGGCGCCGACCCAAGGCCGGGCGGGCCTCGGCTTCGTCGCGCCGCGGACGCCGGACGAAGAGCTGCTGGCCGGGATCTGGAGCGAGCTGCTGGGCGTCGATCCGGTCGGGGTGGAGGACGGTTTCTTCGAGCTGGGCGGGCACTCTCTTCTCGCCACCCGGGTCGTGGCCCGGGTGCGGGACGTCTTCGGTCTGGAGCTGCCGGTGCGCAGCGTCTTCGAGGCGCCGACCGTCGCCGCCCTGGCGGCGCGGATCGGTGAAGCCTGCCGGCCGGAGGAGACAGAGACGTTGCCGCCGATCCGCCGCGTCTGCCGCTCGCAGGAGCTGCCCCTCTCTTTCGCCCAGGAGCGGCTGTGGTTCCTCGATCGGTTCGAGCCGGGAGGCGCAGCCTACAACGTGCCGGTGGCGGTGCGGCTCGGCGGCGAGCTGGACCTCGCCCGGTTTGCGAGCGCCCTGACCGGGGTGGCGCGACGCCATGAGGTGCTGCGCTCTCGTTTCCATGAGGTCGATGGCCGGCCCGTGCAGGTGATCGATCCCGTACCGGACCTGCCTTTGCGTTACGCCGACCTCTCCGCGTTGCCCGCGGACGAGCGGGAGGATGAGGCAGGCCGGCTGCTCGCGGCCGAGGCCCGGCGCCCGTTCGACCTCGCGGCCGGGCCGCTCGCTCGGGCGCTGCTGCTGCGGCTCGGCACCGGCGAGCACCTGGCGCTCCTCACCCTGCACCACGTCGTGACCGACGGCTGGTCGATGGGCGTGCTCCTGCGCGAAGTTGGGGCCCTCTACCGGGAAGAGGATCTCCCCGAGCTGCCGGTCCAGTACGCCGACTACGCGGTCTGGCAGCGGCAGTGGCTGCAAGGGCCGGTGCTGGAGGCACAGGTCGCCTGGTGGCGGGAATGGCTTGGCGGCGCACCCGCCGCGCTCGACCTGCCGCTCGACCGCCCGCGACCGGCCGCTCCATCCCTGCGCGGGGGGCGCCGGCCCGTGTCCCTCGCCGCGGAGACTTGGAGGGATCTCCAGGCGCTCTGCCGCGCCTGCGGGGCGACCCTCTTCATGGCGTTGCTCGCCGGCTTCCAGGCGCTGCTGTCGCGCCTCACCGGCGCGGAGGACGTGCTGGTGGGGTCGCCGGTGGCCAACCGTCGCCACTCGGCCACGGAAGGGTTGATCGGCTTCTTCGTCAACTCGCTCGTGCTGCGCACCAGCCTCGCGGGCGATCTCCCCTTCCAGCGGATCGTCGAGCGGGCGCGCGAGGCCGCCCTGGGCGCCTATGCCCATCAGGATGTGCCATTCGAGCGTCTGGTGGAAGCGTTGCAGCCCGAGCGCGACCTCGCCCGACCGCCGTTCTTCCAGGTGGTCCTCGCCCTGCAGAACGCGCCGATGCCGCCCCTGGAGCTGCCTGGGCTCGAGCTGGAGCCGGTCGAGGCCGAGACCGGCACGGCAAAGTTCGACCTGACGCTCTCCCTCATCGAGCGCGGCGGGCGGGGCGCCTCCGGCTGGCTGGAGTACAGCGCCGATCTTTTCGACGCGGCGTCGGCGGAGCGGATCGCCGCCGCCTTCGAGCGGCTGGTCACTGCGGCCGCGGCGAACCCCCGGGAGCGGCTCTCGGACCTCGCCGTCCTCTCGCCGGTGGAGCGCCGGCAGGTGCTGTGCGAGTGGAACGACACCGCCACCCCCTATCCGCGCGAGGCTTTGGTCCACGAGCTGTTCGAGGAGCAGGCGGCTCGCGCCCCTGGCCGCCCGGCCCTCCGGTTCCTCGACGAGACGGTGACCTACGGCGAGCTGGAGGCCCGCGCCAACCGGCTCGCGCACCACCTGCAGGCCCTGGGCGTGGGGCCAGAGGTCCGGGTAGGGCTGTGCCTGGACCGGTCTCCCAACCTGGTGGCCACCATCCTGGGCATCCTGAAGGCGGGCGGGGCGTACGTGCCGCTCGACCCGGCCTACCCGCGGGAACGGCTGGAGTTCATGCTGGAGGACTCCGGGGTCGCGGCCCTGGTCACGGAGGAGCGTCTCCTCCCGTCCCTGCCGCCCCGGGCGGCCGGCAAGGTCGTCCTCGTCGACGCCGAGCGCGAGGTGATCGCCGGCCGGCCCGAGAGCCGGCCGCTGCCTGCGCTTGGCGCCCTCGCCTCCGACAGGCTGGCCTACGTGATGTATACGTCGGGCTCGACCGGCCGGCCCAAGGGCGTCGCGGTGCCCCACCGGGCCATCATCCGGTTAGTGCGGGAGACCGGCTACGCCTGGCTCGCGGCGGACGAGGTCTTCTTGCAGCTCGCGCCGATCTCCTTCGACGCCTCGACCCTGGAGATCTGGGGCTCCTTGCTGAACGGCGCGCGCTTGGCGATGTTTCCTCCCGGCATCCCGTCCCTGGAGGAGGTGGGTCGGGAGATCGAGCGGCTCGGCGTCACCTGCCTCTGGCTCACCGCCGGCCTTTTCCACCTGATGGTGGACGGCCACCTCGCGAGCTTGCGTGGCCTCCGGCATCTGCTGGCCGGGGGCGACGTCCTCTCAGTGCCGCACGTGCGGCGGGCCCTCGCGGGGCTCCCCGGTTGCCAGTTGATCAACGGCTACGGCCCGACCGAGAATACCACCTTCACCTGCTGCCACACGATCGCGGCGGAGTCGCTGGGGGAGTCGGTGCCGCTCGGCCGCCCGATCGCCAACACGGTGGTCTACGTCCTGGACCGCGCGCTCCAGCCGGTGCCCCCCGAGGTTCCCGGGGAGCTGTACGCCGGTGGCGACGGCTTGGCCCGCGGCTATCTCAACCGGCCGGCGCTGACCGCCGAACGCTTCCTCCCCGATCCGTTCGGTGACCGGCCCGGCGGGCGGCTCTACCGGACTGGTGATCGGGTGCGCCGCCGGCCGGCCGGACTCCTCGAGTTCCTCGGCCGCGCCGACTCTCAGGTCAAGCTGCGCGGCTTCCGCGTCGAGCTGGCGGAGATCGAGGCGGTCCTCTGCTCCCATCCCGCCATCGCCGCCGCCTGTGTGCTCGTCCGCGAGCAGGGGGGTGACAAGCGGCTCGCGGCCTTCGCGGCGGCAGGGAGCGGAGCCGCGCGCCCGTCGCCCGCTGATCTCAGGACGTTCCTCGAGGAGCGGCTGCCGGACTATATGGTGCCCGCCGCCTTCGTCCTTCTGGACGAGCTGCCGCTCAACGCCAACGGCAAGGTGGACCGGCGGGCTCTCGCCTCGCTCGGCGACGAGCCCGCAGGCCGCGAGGAGGCCTACCGGGCTCCGCGAACGCCTCTCGAGGAGCTGTTGGCCGGCCTCTGGGCGGAGCTGCTGGGGGTCGAGCGGGTCGGGGTGGACGACGACTTCTTCACGCTGGGCGGCCACTCGCTGCTGGCCACCCAAGCCGTTTCGCGGGTGCGGCAGGCGCTCGGCGTCGAGCTGCCGCTGCGCTCGCTGTTCGCGGCCCCCACCGTGGCCGCTCTAGCGGCCGAGCTGGAAAGCGCCCGTGAGCCTGCGGGAGCGGATGCCGCGCCGCCGATCGTCCCCGTGCCACGGCATGGCGAGCTCCCCCTCTCCTATGCCCAGGAGCGTCTCTGGTTCCTCGATCGATTCGAGCCGGGAGGCGCGGCCTACAACGTGCCGGTAGCGGTACGGCTCAGCGGCGAGCTGGACCGCGCTCGGTTTGCGAGCGCCCTGGCCGGGGTGGCGCAGCGCCATGAGGCGCTGCGCACCCGTTTCCGCGAGGCGGGCGGCCGGCCCGTGCAGGTGATTGATCCCGAACCGGACCTGCCGCTCCGCTTCGCGGACCTCTCCGGGTTGTCCGAAGGCGAGCGGGAGGAGGAGGCCGGCCGGCTGCTCGCCTCCGAGGCCGGGCGCCCGTTCGACCTCGCGGCCGGGCCGCTCGCCCGGGCGCTGTTGCTGCGGCTCGCGACCGGGGAGCACCTGGCGCTCCTCACCCTGCATCACATCGTGACCGACGGCTGGTCGATGGGCGTGCTCCTGCGCGAAGTCGCGGCCCTCTACCGGGGAGAGGAGCTTTCCGCGCTGCCGGTCCAGTACGCCGACTACGCGGTCTGGCAGCGGCAATGGCTGCAGGGCGCCGGTGCTGGCAGGACAGCTCGCCTACTGGCGCGAGCGGCTGGGCGGCGCCCCGGCCGCGCTCGACCTGCCGCTCGACCGCCAGCGGCCCGCTGTGCAGAGGCTCCGCGGCGGCCACGTGTCCGCCGAGCTGTCCGAGGACCTGGCGAGCGCGCTGCGGGCGCTCGCGCGGCGCCAGGGAGCGACGCTGTTCATGACCCTGCTGGCCGGCTTCCAGGTTCTCCTCACCCGCCTCTCGAGTCAGGAAGACCTGCTGGTGGGCACCCCTATCGCCAACCGCCGCCGCACTGAGAGCGAAGGGCTGATCGGGTTCTTCGTCAACACGCTGGTGCTGCGCGGCGACCTGGCGAGCGATCCCGGCTTCGCCGAGCTGCTGGCGCGGGTGCGCGAGGCGAGCCTCGGCGCCTATGCCCATCAGGATGTCCCCTTCGAGCGGCTGGTCGAGGAGCTGCGGCCGGAGCGCGACCTGTCGCGGTCGCCGCTGTTCCAGGTGATGCTCACGCACCAACGCGCTCCGGCCGCTCCGGGCTTCCCCGGCCTTTCGGCCAGTGCTGTCCCTCTGACGAACGGGACCGCGAAGCTCGATCTGACCCTGGCGCTGGCCGAGGACGGCGGGGCGGGGATCGGTGCCACGCTGGAGTACGACGCCGACCTGTTCGACGCCGCGACCGCCCGGCGCCTGCTGGAGCGCTTCGCGGTCCTGCTCGCCGCCGCCGCGGCGGAGCCCGGCCGCGGCATCTGGGATTTGGCGCAGCTCGCCGAGGCCGAGCGCCAGCAGGTGCTGACCGAGTGGAACGAGGGCGATCCCGCGGTGGCGGAGGCCTGCCTGCACGAGCTGTTCGAAGCGCAGGCGGCGAGGACGCCAAGCGGCACGGCGCTCGTCTTCGGCGAGGAGCGCTTCACCTACGCCGAGCTCGCCGCGCGGGCCGGCCGCCTGGCGCGCCATCTGGCCTGGCTCGGGGTGGGGCCGGAGGTGCCGGTGGGGATCTGCGCCGAGCGCTCGCCGGAGATGGTGGTGGGCCTGCTCGCCGTGATGACGGCCGGCGGCGCCTACGTGCCGCTCGATCCCAATTACCCGGCGCAGCGGCTGAGCTGGATTCTGGAGGACGTCCAGGACGGACACGGACCGCCGCTCGTCCTCACCCAGCGGCAGCTCGTGCCGCGGCTCGGCGACCTCGCGGCGCGCCTCGTCTGCCTCGACGAGGAGTGGCCGGCCGGCGAGGAGGCGGCGCCGCGCCCGGCGGTACTGGGCAACCTGGCCTACGTCATCTACACCTCGGGCTCGACCGGGCGGCCGAAGGGAGTGGCCATCGAGCACCGCACGGCGGCGGCCCTGGTGCCGTGGTCGTACGGGGTGTTCTCGGACGCGGAGATGGCGGGGATGCTCGGCTCGACGTCGATCAACTTCGACATGTCGGTCTTCGAGCTGTGGGTGACGCTGGCGCGCGGCGGCAAGGTGATCCTGGCGGCCAACGCCCTGGAGCTGCCGGGGCTGCCCGCGGCAGGCGAGGTGACGCTGATCGACACGGTGCCTTCGGCGATGGCGGAGCTGGTGAGGATGGGTGGGATCCCGGCCTCCGTGCGCACGGTCAACCTCGGCGGCGAGCCGGTGCCGCGGTCGTTGGCGGACGGCATCTACGCGGCGGGCGCGGTGGAGCGGGTGTTGAACCTCTACGGTCCCTCCGAGGACACGACGTTCTCCACCGTCGTCTGCATTCCCCGGGACGAGCGGCGGGTGCCGACGATCGGCCGGCCGCTGGCCGGCACGCAGGGCTGGGTGCTCGACCGGCGGCTGCGGCCGGTGCCGCTGGGAGTGCCGGGCGAGCTGTATCTCGGTGGCGCCGGAGTCTCCCGCGGTTATCTGCGGCGGTCGGAGCTGACGGCGGAGCGGTACGTTCCCGATCCGTTCGGCCCTTTCGGCGCGCGGATGTACCGGACGGGCGATCTGATCCGTTACTTGCCGGACGGGCAGCTCGAGTACCTGGGGCGGATCGATCATCAGGTCAAGGTGCGGGGCTTCCGGGTCGAGCTGGGGGAGGTGGAGGCGGCCCTCGCGGCTCACCCGGCGCTGGCGGAGGCCGTCGTCGTGGCCCGCGAGGACCAGCCCGGGGAGCCGCTCCTGGTAGCCTACGTGACGGCTGCGGCAGGTTCGACGGTCGATGTCGCGGAGCTGCGCCAAGCGGTGCGGCGGACCCTGCCGGAGTTCATGGTACCCGCGGCCTTCGTGGTCCTCGGCGAGCTGCCGCGCACCCCGAATGGCAAGGTGGACCGCCAAGCGCTGCCGGCGCCGGTGCGCGGCCAGGAGGGCCCCGGCTTCGTCGCGCCGCGCACGCCGGCCGAGGAGCTGCTGGCCGGGATCTGGGCGGAAGTCCTGGGCACCGAGAGGATCGGTGCGGAGGACGACTTCTTCGCGCTGGGCGGCCATTCGCTCGCGGCGGCCCGCCTGGTGGCCCGGGTGCGCGAGGTGTTCGCCGTGGAGCTGCCGGTGCGGGGTGTCTTCGAGGCGCCCACCCTCGCCGCGCTGGCGGCGCGGATCGCGGCGGCCGGGCGGCAGGAGTCACCGCCGATCCCGCGCCTTGGCCAGCGGGGCTCCGCGCGCGCCTCTTTCGCTCAGGAGCGCCTCTGGTTCCTCGACCGCTTCGCGCCGGGAGATCCCTCCTACAACGTCCCGGTGGCGGTGCGGCTGCGGGGCAGGCTCGACGTTGCGCGCTTCCGCGCGGCGCTGAACGCGGTGGCCCGCCGCCAGGAGGCGTTGCGCACCGGTTTTCACGAACGCGGCGGCCAGGTCGTGCAGGAGATCGCGCCGCTGCCGGACCTGCGGGCCGGTCTCGCGGACCTCTCGGGTTTGCCGGCGGCGGCCCGGCGCGCCGAGGCGCTGCGGCTCACGCGTGAGGAGGCGGGGCGCCCCTTCACCCTCGGCCGCCCGCCACTCGCCCGCACGACGCTGCTGCGGCTCGCCGCCGCAGGCGAGGACCACCTGGCGCTCATCACACTGCACCACATCGTCTCCGACGCCTGGTCGATCGGCCTGTTGCTGGTCGAGGTCTCGGCTTTCTACTCGGCCGGCGGCGAGGACGGCGGGCCGGCCCTTCCCGAGCTGCCCATCCAGTACGCCGACTTCGCCGCCTGGCAGCGCGAGTGGCTGCAGGGGGAGGTGCTCGCCGGCCACCTCGCCTGGTGGCGGGAGAGGCTGAAGGGTCCGGGAGGGGATTCCGCCGTGCTCGCCCTCCCCGCCGACCGGCCGCGTCCCGCGGTGGCGAGCCTCGCGCGGCGCCAGCCTGCCGGTTGGCTGTGGCGAGGGCCTCACCACCGCTTTCGCGGCGCTCGGCCGGCGGCATGGCGCGACACTGTTCATGACCCTGCTCGCCGCCTTCCAGATCTTGCTGGCGCGCCTCTCGGGGCAGGAGCGCCTGGTCGTGGGCTCGCCGGTGGCCAACCGCTCCCGGCTGGAGACCGAAGGGCTGATCGGCTTTTTTCTGAACACCCTGCCGCTCGCCGGCGACCTCGGCGGCGATCCGGACTTCTTCGCGCTGCTCGGCCGGGTGCGCGAGACGGCCCTTGGCGCCTACGCCCACCAGGACCTGCCCTTCGAGAAGCTGGTGACCGAGCTGGCGCCGGAGCGGGACCTCTCCCACGCGCCGGTCTTCCAGGTCCTGCTGGTGCTGCAGAACGCACCGCTGCCGGCGCTCGCGGTGCCCGGCCTCGCCCTCGAGCCGGTGGCGGTCGAGAGCGACCGCGCCAAGCTCGACCTCGTCCTCAACGTGGCCGAGACCGGCGGCGGGCTCGCCGGCCGCTGGATCTACAAGACCGACCTCTTCGACGGCGCCACCATCGCGCGCATCGACCGCCAGCTTGCAACGCTGCTCGCGGGGATCGCCGCGGCGCCCGAGCGCCGGGTCTCGGAGCTGCCGCTCCTCGCCGCGGCCGAGGCGCAGCAGCTCCGAGAGTGGAACGCCACGGCCACGGTCTTGCGCGGCGAAGCCTGCCTGCACGAGCTGATCGCGGAGCAGGCCGCGCGCACGCCCGGCGCGGTCGCCGTCGCCTGCGCGGCGGAACGGCTGGAGTACCGCCGGCTCGACCGCCGGGCGAACGCCCTGGCGCGCCGTCTCGGCGCGCTCGGCGTCGGTCCCGACGTGACGGTCGGAATCGCGGTCGAGCGGTCGCTGGAGCTGGTGCTGAGCCTGCTCGCGGTTCTCAAGGCCGGCGGCGCCTACGTGCCTCTCGACCCGTCCTATCCTCGGGAGCGGCTGGCCTGGCTGCTCGCGGACTCGCGGGTCTCCGTGCTGCTCACCCAGGAGCGGCTGCGGGTGAGCCTGCCGGAGCACGGCGCCCGGGTGCTGCTCGTCGACGGATGGGCCCAGGCCGGGGCCGACGAGGCAGATTCGCCTCCCGCCAGCGGGGTAGGGCCGGACAACCTGGCCTACCTCATCTACACCTCGGGCTCGACCGGCCGTCCGAAAGGGGCGATGAACAGCCACCGCGGGATCGTCAACCGCCTGCTGTGGATGCAGGAGCGCTTCGGCCTCGGAGCGGCGGACCGCGTGTTGCAGAAGACCCCGATGAGCTTCGACGTCTCGGTCTGGGAGCTCTTCTGGCCGCTGCTCGTCGGCGCGCGGCTGGTGATGGCGCGGCCGGGTGCCCAGGGAGACAGCGCCTACCTCGTCGATACGATCGCGGCCGAGGGCATAACGACGCTGCACTTCGTGCCGTCCATGCTCCAGGTTTTCGCCGAGGCGCCCGGCATGGAGCGGTGCAGCTCGCTGGCGCGGGTGATCGCGAGCGGCGAGGCGCTTCCCCGCGATCTCCAGGAGAGGTTCCTGGCGCGGACCGACACGCCCCTGCACAACCTGTACGGCCCGACGGAGGCGGCGGTCGACGTGACCTACTGGGCCTGCGAGCGTGGGCCCCGGCCGGCGGTGCCCATCGGCCGGCCGGTGGCGAACACCGCGATCCACCTGCTCGATCGATCCCTACGGCCGGTGCCCATCGGCGTCGCCGGGGAGCTGTACATCGGCGGCGTGCAGGTGGGGCGCGGCTACTGGGCACGGCCGGGGCTGACGGCGGAGCGGTTCGTGCCCGACCCGTTCTCTCCCGAGTCGGGAGCCCGGCTGTACCGAACCGGAGACCTCGCCCGCTTCGCGCCGGATGGGGCGATCGAGTACCTGGGCCGCCTCGATCACCAGGTGAAGATCCGGGGCTTCCGCATCGAGCTGGGGGAGATCGAGGCGGCGCTCGGGGACCTGCCGGGCGTACGCGAAGCGGTGGTGCTGGCGCTCGACGCGGCGGCGGCCGGGGGAAGGGACCGGCGGCTGGTCGCCTACGTGGCGCCGGTGGACCTCTCCGTCCCCGCCCTGCGAGCCGCCCTGCTCGCGCGCCTGCCCGAGCCCATGGTCCCTGCGGCTTTCGTGCGGCTCGAGAGCATGCCGCTGACGCCCAACGGCAAGGTGGACCGGCAGGCGCTGGCGCGGCTCAAGCCAGGGTCGGAGGCGGGCGAGGCCGGGCGGGAGTATGCCGCGCCGCGGACGGCGCTCGAGGGCTACCTGGTGGGGCTCTGGCGGGAGGCCGTCGGCGTCGAGCGGGCGGGGATCCACGATCCCTTCTTCGAGCTCGGCGGCAGCTCGATCTCGGGCGCGATCCTGATCAATCGGCTGCAGGAGACGCTCGGCGAGATCGTACACGTGGTGGCGATCTTCGACCATCCAACGGTGGCCGGCCTCGCGGCATATCTGGCCCGCGACTACCCCGAGGCGGTGACGCGGGTCTGGGGGGAGGAGTCCCTGGGCGAGAGGGACGGCGCCGGCCGGAGCGGGCGCAGTGGCCGGATCGGGGAAGAGCAGATCGCTCTGCTGCGCCGCATCGTCACCCCTGTCGACTGGCGTCCCGCGGTCCCGAAGAACCCGCCGGCGGTCTTCGTGCTGTCGCCGCCGCGCTCCGGCTCGACGCTGCTGCGCGTCATGCTCGCCGGCCATCCGCGGCTCTTCGCGCCGCCGGAGCTCGAGCTGTTGACCTTCGCCGACATGGCCGAGCGCCGGGCCGCATTCGCGGGGCGCGAGAGCTTCTGGCTCGAAGGGCTCCTACGCGCGGTCATGGAGGTGCGGCAGTGCGGTCCCGAGGAAGCGACGGAGATCCTGGCGGCCTGCGAGGTGGAGGCGCTGCCTACACAGGATCTCTACCGGCGGCTGCAGGGCTGGCTGGGCGAGCGCCTGCTGGTGGACAAGACGCCGTCGTACGCGCTCGACCCGGAGCTCCTGGCGCGTATCGAGGAGACCTTCGAGGAGCCGCGCTACCTCCACCTGATCCGCCATCCCTACGGCACGATCCGCTCCTTCGAGGAGGCAAGGCTCGAGCAGGTCTTCTTCCGCCACCGCCATCCGTTCTCGCGGCGCGAGCTGGCGGAGCTGGTCTGGCAGGTGAGCCACGACAACGTCGAGCGCTTCCTGGCCGGGGTGCCCGCCGCGCGCCGGCACCGCGTGCGTTTCGAGGACTTGGTGCGCGAGCCGGCGGGGGAGCTGTCGGCGATCTGCGCGTTCCTCGGGATCGACTACCACCCCGACATGGCCGAGCCCTACAAGGACCGGCGGGCGCGGATGACCGACGGTGTCCACGCCGAGTCGCGCATGCTGGGCGACGTCAAGTTCCACCAGCACGGCAGGATCGACGCGGGCGTCGCCGAGCGTTGGAAGGAAGAGCTGGAGGAGGACTTTCTGGGCGAGCCGGCGCGCTCTCTCGCCGCCGCGCTCGGCTATGACGTCGGGCCGCCCCGGGCCGACGCCGCGGGAGAGACATGGGCGCCGATCCCGCGGCTCGCCCGCCTGCCCGGAGAGCCGTTGCCGCTCTCCTTCGCCCAGGAGCGGCTATGGTTCCTGGATCGGCTCGACCCGGGCAGCTCGGCCTACAACGTTCCCGCCGCCTTCCGTCTGGAGGGACGCCTCTCCCTGCCCGCCCTGGCGGCGAGCGCCGGCGAGATCGCGCGCCGTCACGAGGCCCTCCGTACCACCTTTGACGAGCGGGAGATGCGTCCGGTCCAGCTCGTGGCGCCGCCGCGGCCGGTACCGCTGCCGCTGGTGGACCTGGCGGGGCTGTCTGAGGCGGCGCGCCGCTCCGAGGGGGCGCGCCTGGGACGGGAGGAGGCCGCGCGGCCCTTCGACCTCGCGGCCGGTCCGCTCGTCCGCCTCGTCCTCCTGCGGCTGGCGGGCGAGGAGTGGGTGGTGCTGATCGCGCTGCACCACATCGTCGCCGACGGCTGGTCGTTGGGGATCTTCTGCCGCGAGCTGGCCGCCCTCTACGCGGCCGGCGCGGCAGGCGAGCCGTCGCCGCTCGCCGAGCCGCCGATCCAGTATGCCGACTACGGTGCCTGGCAGCGGGCCCGGCTGACCGGGCCGATCCTCGAACGGCAGCTCGCCTACTGGCGGGGGCGCCTGGCGGCACTGCCGGCGCTCGACCTGCCGACCGACCGTCCGCGGCCGGCGGTGCAGACCTTCCGCGCCGGCCAGAGCTCGCTACGGCTGCCGCCGCACCTGTCGGACGAGCTGCGCGCCCTCACCCGGCGGCAGGGCGCCACCCTCTTCATGACGCTGCTCGCGGCGTTCGAGCTGCTCCTCTCCCGCCACTCCGGGCAGGAGGACCTGGCGGTCGGCGCGCCCATCGCCGGCCGCGGCAGGGCCGAGCTCGAAGGGTTGATCGGCTGCTTCCTGAACACCCTGGTGCTGCGCACCGATCTTGCCCGCAACCCCACCTTCGGCGATCTGGTGGGCCGGGTGCGCGAGGCCGCCCTGGGGGCCTACGCGCACCAGGACGTGCCCATCGAGATGCTCCTCGACGAGCTGCGTCCGGCCCGCGATCTTGCCCGCACCTCACTCTTCCAGGTGTTCTTCAACATGCTCAACCTGCCGCGGGTCAAGGCCGAGCTGCCGGGGCTCTCCCTGGAGGCCGTGCCCGGCCTGGCGATCGGCTCCAAGTTCGACCTGACGCTCTACGTCTCCGAGCGCGACAGGGAGATCGGGATCCAGTGGGTCTACAACGCGGACCTGTTCGAGGAGGCGCGGATCGCCGCCATGGCCGGGCAACTCGAAGGTCTGCTACGGCAGATCGCCGAGGACGCCGTAACGGAGGAGGAAAGCGCCCGGTGGACGATCGACCGTTTCTCCCTGCTCACCCCGGAGACGCGCGCCGTTCTGCCCGATCCGGCGGCGCCCCTGAGCAGGCACTGGGAGGGAGCTGTCCACGAGCGGTTCTCGGACCTCGCGGCCCTCTTCCCGGAGCGGCTGGCGGTGACCGACGAGCGGGAGTCCTGGAGTTACCGCGAGCTGGACCTGCAGAGCAATCGGCTCGCCAACCGGCTGCGGGAGAGCGGCGTCGGGCCTGGGGACTTCGTGGCCCTCTATGCCCACCGCAGCGCACCCCTGGTGTGGGGTGTCCTGGGAGTGCTCAAGGCCGGCGCGGCCTTCCTGATCCTGGATCCCACCTACCCGGCGGCGCGGCTGATCGAGCTTCTGCGCCTGGCGCCGCCGCGGGGCTGGCTGCAGCTCGCGGCGGCGGGCCCCCCGCTGGAGCCGCTGGAGGAATTCCTCGCCTCGACCGGCCTGTCCTGCCGCCTCGAGCTGCCGGCGCGGGCGGACCTCGCTTCCGGCGATCCACTGGCCGGAGCCTCGGAGGAGCTGCCCCGGGGTCGCGATCGGCGCCGACAGCCCCGCCTACGTGGCCTTTACCTCCGGCTCGACGGGTATGCCCAAAGGGGTCCTCGGCAGGCACGGCTCGCTATCGCACTTCATCCCCTGGCAGCGGCGGGAGTTCGGCTTCGACGAGTCCGACCGCTTCAGCATGCTCTCCGGCCTGGCGCACGACCCGTTGCACCGGGATATCTTCACGCCCCTCCAGGTCGGAGGGGCGATCTGCGTGCCCGACCCGGAGAGGATCGGCGATCCGGACTGGCTGGCCGGCTGGATGCGCCGTGAGGAGGTCACCATCGCCCACATGACGCCGGCAATGGGGCAGTTGCTGGCCGAATCGGCAGCGGAGGAGGAAGGTCCGGGCGTGGACTCGCTGCGCTACGTCTTCCTGGTCGGCGACGTCCTCAGCCGGCGAGACGTGGCGCGGCTCGAGGCTCTCGCGCCGAACGTTACCTGCGTCAACTTCTACGGCTCGACAGAGACGCAACGGGCGGTGGGGTACCACGTTGCGAGCGGCCGGCAGCCGGGAGCCGCCAAGGAGATCCTCCCCCTGGGCCGCGGCATCGAGGACGTGCAGCTCCTGGTGCTGCGACGGGTGGGGGCCGCGGACGGCGAGACCGCTCCGACAGGAGTCGGCGAATTGGGCGAGGTCTGCGTCCGGAGCCCCCACATCGCCCTGGGGTATCTGGGCGATCCCGCCCTGACCACGCAGCGGTTCCTGACCAATCCCTTTACCGGCGAGCCGGGCGACCGGATCTATCGCACCGGCGACCTGGGCAGTTACCTGCCGAACGGCGAGGTGGTCTTCGCGGGCCGCGCGGATCTCCAGGTGAAGATCCGGGGCTTCCGCATCGAGCTCGGGGAAATCGAGGGATGCCTCGGGCGGTACCCCGGGGTCAAGGAAGCCGTCGTGGTGGCGAGGGAGGAGGACGGGGAGAAGCGTCTGGTGGCCTATGTGGTCCCGGGCGTGGAACCCGCGCCCACCGTGCGCGAGCTGCGAGACTTTCTGCGCGAGTTGCTGCCGGAGTACATGGTGCCCGCGGCCTTCGTCCTGCTCGGTGGCCTGCCCCTCACCCCCAACAACAAGGTGGACCGGCGGGCCCTGCCGGCTCCCGAGGCGTCGGGCGTCGAGCGCCAAGCCTACGTGGCTCCGCGCACCCTGGCCGAGGAGCTCCTCGCCGGCATCTGGGCCGAGGTGCTGAAAGTGGAGCGCGTGGGGGTGCGGGACAACTTCTTCGAGCTGGGCGGGCACTCGCTGTTGGCCGTCCAGGTGGTCTCGCGGGTGCGGGCGGCGGCGCAGATCGAGCTGCCCCTGCGCGCCGTCTTCCAAAACCCCACGATCGAAGGGCTCGCCGGGGATCTCGAGGACTTCCTGCTCGCCGCGGAAGAGGAGGCCGTCGCAGGTTCATTCGCAGCGATGGGAACCCAGCCATGAGCGATCAGGACGACCCGCGCGCCAGCCGCCGCCGCTCCGCGGAGAAGCTCGGCCGCGGCGCAGGCGCTGCTCCGCAAGCGGCTCCAGCGCCAGGCGCCCGGTGCGGCTCCCGCCCCGAGCATTCCCCGGCGCCAGGGAAGCGGGCCGGCACCGGTCTCCTACTCCCAGGAGCGGCTGTGGTTCCTCGACCGTCTGGAGCCCGGGAGCGCCGCCTACAACATGCCGGTGGCTATCCGCTGGCGCGGTGGGTTGCAGGTGCCCGCCCTGGCGGCGGTTCTCGACGAGATCGTGCGGCGGCACGAGACCCTGCGCACCACCTTTGCCACCACCGAGACGGGAACGGTACAGGTGGTGGCGCCGCGGCTCGTGCTGCCTTTGTCCGTGGTCGATCTCACGGCTCTCGACGGCGAGCGGAAGACCGGCGAGCTCGATCGCCTGGCGGCCGGCGAGGCACGGGCGCCGTTCGACCTCGCGGCCGGACCCCTGCTGCGGGTCTGCCTGCTGCGGCTGCAGGCTCCCGGAGAAGCAGGGGAGGAGCACGTCCTGCTGGCGACCCTGCACCACATCGTCTCGGACGGCTGGTCGCAGGGCCTCCTGTTCCAGGAGCTGTCGGCGCTCTACGGAGCGGTCGCGGCTGGCGGGCCCTCGCCGTTGCCCGAGCTGCCCATCCAGTATGCGGACTTCGCGGCCTGGCAGCGCGACTGGCTGCGCGGCGAGGTGCTGGAGGCCCAGCTCGCCTACTGGCGCCGCCGGCTCGCCGGCGTCCCTGCCGTCCTCGAGCTGCCCACCGACCGGCCGCGGCCGGCGCTCTCCAGCGGGCGCGGCGCCCGCGAGGCGGTGGACCTCCCCGCGGGCTTGGCGGACGCTCTCGCGGCGCTCTGCCCGGACCGCGGAGGCGACGCCTGTTCATGCTCCTGCTCGCGGCCTTCGCTGGCGCTGCTCCGCCGCTACAGCGGCCAGGACGACCTGCCGGTGGGGACCCCGGTCGCCGGCCGGGTACGCGTCGAGACGGAGCCCCTGATCGGTTTCTTCGTCAACACCCTGGTGCTGCGCACCGACGCTCTCGGCAGATCCCACCTTCCGCGAGCTGCTGGGCCGCGTCCGCGAGGTGGCGCTCGCCGCCTTCGCCCATCAGGACGTGCCCTTCGAGAAGCTGGTCGAAGAGCTGCGGCCGCAGCGGGACCTGGCGCACACGCCGCTCTTCCAGGTCCTGATGGTCCTCCAGAACGCGCCGGCGGGAGCGGTGGCGCCCGGCGGGCTGACGCTGGACCGTCTGCCGGTGGAGAGCGGGGCGGCCAAGTTCGACCTGACGCTGTCGCTGGCGCAAGGGCGGGGCTTGCGAGCGCAGCTCGAGTACCGGACCGACCTGTTCGACCGGACGACGATCCGGCGCCTGCTCGGCCACCTCGCAGCGCAGCTCCGGGGAGTCGCCGCCGAGCCCGGCCAGCGGCTGTCCGGCCTGCCGCTCCTGACCGCGGGCGAGCGGCAGCAGGTCTCGGAATGGAACGACAGCGACATCGCCTTCCACGGCGGCACCGGCTGTCTGCACGAGCTGATCGAGGCGCAGGTGGAGCGCTCGCCCGACGCCGTGGCGCTGGTCTTCGGGGCGGAGCAGCTGACCTACCGGCGAGCTCGATCGCCGGGCCAACCAGCTCGCGCGCCACCTGCGCCGGCTGGGCGTCGGGCCGGAGGGGCTGGTCGGCGTCTGCGCTCGAGCGCTCGCTCGAGATGGTGGTGGCCCTCCTCGGCGGTGCTCAAGGCGGGCGGCGCCTACGTTCCGCTCGACCCCGACTACCCGGCGGAGCGGCTGCGGCTCATGCTGGAGGACTCCGGCGTGCCGGTCCTCCTCACCCAGGAGCGGCTGCTCGCCCGGCTGCCGCTGGAGGCTGCGGAGCGGAGCGTGCGCCGGCTCTGCCTCGACAGCGGGTGGGCGGCGGTGGCGAGCCAGCCCGGGGAGCGGCCGCAAGCCGGTGGATCGCCCGGCGCCGCCGCCTACGCGATCTTCACCTCCGGCTCGACCGGCCGGCCCAAGGGGGCGGTCAACACGCCATCGCGGCGATCGTCAACCGCCTGCTCTGGATGCAGGACGCCTACGGGCTCGACGCCGGCGGACCGCGTCCTCCAGAAGACCCCGTTCAGCTTCGACGTCTCGGTCTGGGAGTTCTTCTGGCCTCTGATCGCCGGGGCGCGGCTGGTGGTCGCCCGCGCCGGAGGCCATCAGGACCCGGCCTACCTGGTCGAGACGATCGTCGCCGCAGGGGATCACCACCCTGCACTTCGTGCCCTCCATGCTCCAGCTCTTCCTGGAAGAGCCGGGGCTGGACCGCTGCGCCGGGCTGCGGCGCGTGATCGCCAGCGGCGAGGCGCTGCCGCCGGAGCTGGTGCAGCTCTTCGCGGCGCGCCTGGGCGGACCCTGCGGTGCCGCGCTGCACAACCTCTACGGGCCGACCGAGGCCGCCGTGGACGTGACCTTCCACGCCTGCCGCCCAGGAGAGGAGCGCGTGCCGATCGGCCGGCCGATCGCCAACACGCGCATCCACGTCCTCGACCGCGATGGGCAGCCGGCGCCCGTCGGGGTGCCCGGCGAGCTGCACATCGGCGGCGTGCAGGTGGCGCCGGGGCTACCTCGCACCGGCCCGACCTGACCGCCGAGCGGTTCGTGCCCGACCCGTCGGCGGCGAGCGGGGCTCGCGGCTCTACCGGACGGGCGACCTGGCGCGCTGGCTGCCGGACGGCGAGATCGAGTACCTGGGGCGGATCGACCACCAGGTCAAGCTGCGGGGCTTCCGCATCGAGCTGGGCGAGATCGAGGCCGTGCTGCGCTCCCTTCCCCGGGTGCGGGAGGCCGTGGTCCTGGCCCGCCGCGACGGCCCCGGCGACCGGCGGCTGGTCGCCTACGTCGTGCCGCAGCCGTCGATGCCGGAGCCGATCCAGTGGACCGCCGGGCTGCGCGCGGCGCTCAGGGAGAAGCTGCCGGACTACATGGTTCCTTCCGCCTTCGTGCTGCTCGACGCGCTCCCCCTCACTGCCCAACGGCAAGTTGGACCGCCGGGCGCTGCCCCGCCCGGAGGCGGAACGCGCGGCGGCGGGCGGCCCCGCCGCCCTGCCCCGGACGGCGGCGGAGCGGGCGATCGCCGAGATCTGGCGGGAGATCCTCGGGCCTGCCGGCGGTGGGCGATCAACGACAACTTCTTCGATCTCGGCGGCCACTCGCTCCTGCTCATCGGCGTGCAGCGACGGCTGCGCGAGGTTCTCGGCCGGGATCTGCCGCTGATCGATTTCTTCCGCTATCCCTCGGTGGGGGCGCTCGCCGGCCATCTGGGCGCCGGCCGGGAGCCGCCCGCCGACCCCGGCGGCGCCCTCCGCCCCGCCTCGGCCGCGGCAGACCGGAGCCTCACCGCCGGCTCCGAGATCGCGGTCGTCGGCATGGCCGGCCGCTTTCCGCAGGCGCCGAGCGTCACCGAGCTGTGGACGAAGCTCTGCGCAGGCACCGAGCTGATCTCCTTCTTCTCCGAGGAGGAGGGACTCGCCTCCGGGCTCGCTCTGGATGTCCTTCGCGATCCGCGCTACGTCAACGCGCGTGGCGCGCTGGCAGGGTCGGAGCTCTTCGACGCCGCGTTCTTCAACTACTCGCCCCGCGAGGCGCAGATCATGGATCCGCAGCAGCGGATCTTCCTGGAGCTGCTTGGCAGGCGCTCGAGGACGCCGGCTGCGACGCCGAGACCTTCCCAGGCCGCATCGGCGTCTTCGCCGGCGCCAGCGAGAACCTTCACGTCCTCAACGTCTACGCCACCCCCGAGCTGATGGAAGCGCTCGGCCGCTACCAGATCGCGGTCGCCAACAAGAACGATTACCTGCCCACCCGCGTCTCCTACAAGCTCAACCTGAAGGGCCCGAGCGTCAACGTCCAGACCGCCTGCTCCACGTCGCTCGTCGCCGTTCACATGGCCTGCCGCAGCTTGCTGGCGAGCGAATGCGACGTGGCGCTGGCCGGCGGCGTCTCCATCAACGCGGTCCCCGGCGTGGGCTATCTCTACGAGGAGGGAGGAATCGCCTCCCCCGACGGGCATTGCCGGGCCTTCGACGCCGGCGCGCGAGGGACCGTGGGCGGCAGCGGCGCCGGCGTCGTCGTCCTCAAGCGGCTGGCCGACGCCGTGGCCGACGGCGACCGTATCGACGCGGTGATCCGGGGCTCGGCGATCAACAACGACGGCGCGCTCAAGGTCGGCTTCACCGCGCCCAGCGTCGAAGGCCAGGCCGAGGTGATCGCCACGGCACTGGCGGCGGCCGGGGTGGACCCCGCGAGCATCGGCTACGTCGAGGCGCACGGCACGGGCACCGTGCTCGGCGATCCGATCGAGATCGCCGCCCTCAGCCAGGCCTTCCATGCCGGCACACCGGGGCGTGGATTCTGCGCCATCGGCTCGGTCAAGACCAACCTCGGACATCTCGACGCCGCCGCCGGCGTGACCGGTTTGATCAAGGCGGTGCTGGTCGTCAAGCACGGGCTGATCCCGCCCAGCCTCCACTTCGAGGAGCCGAACCCCGCGATCGATTTCGCCTCCAGCCCCTTCCGCGTCAACGCGCGGCTCAGCGAGTGGCGTTCCGACGGCTCGCCGCGGCGGGCCGGGGTGAGCTCCTTCGGCATCGGCGGCACCAACGCGCATGTCGTATTGGAGGAGGCTCCTGCCGTCGCCGCGCTCGAGCCGCCCCGGCCCTGGCACCTGCTGCTCCTCTCGGCCAAGACCGCCACCGCCCTGGAGGCGGCCACCGCCAATCTGGCCGCCCGCCTGGAGGAGACCGCAGACGACGGCCTGGAGATGGCGGACGTCGCCTATACGCTGCAGGCCGGCCGCCGCGCCCTGTCGCACCGGCGCATGCTGGTCTGCACCGGCCGCGCCGACGCCGCGGCGGCGTTGCGGTCGCTCGACCGGGAGCGGGTTCTCACCCGTGAGCACGGGGGAGAGTCCCGCCCGGTTGCCTTCCTGTTCCCCGGCCAGGGTTCCCAGTCTCCGGGCATGGGGGCGGACCTCCACGAGAGCGAGCCCGCTTTCCGCGAGCCGCTGGACCGCTGCGCCGAGCTGCTGCGGCCGGAGCTGGCCCGCGACCTGCGGGAGCTGCTCTTCCCGCCGGCCGAACGCGCCGAGGAGGCGGCCCGGGAGCTCACATGCACGGCGCTCGCCCAGCCCGCTCTGTTCGCCGTCGAGTATGCCCTGGCTCGGCTGTGGATGGCCTGGGGGGTCCAGCCGCAGGCGATGATCGGACATTCGATCGGCGAGTACGTGGCGGCATGTCTGGCCGGCGTTTTCTCGCTGGAGGACGGGCTGCGGCTGGTGGCCGCCCGCGGGCGCCTGATGCAGAGCCTGCCGGAGGGGGCGATGCTCGCCGTCGCCCTGCCGGAAGAGGAGCTACAGCCGCTCCTGAACGGGGATCTGGCGATCTCCGCCGTCAATGCCCCGAGCTCCTGTGTGGCCGCCGGCCCGGCCGGAGCGGTGGAGGAGCTGCGCGTCCTGCTGGCGGAGCGGGGCGCCGACTGCCGCCGCCTCCTCACCTCGCACGCCTTCCACTCGCCGATGATGGACCCGGCCGTCCCGCTCTTCCGCGAGATCGTGGCGAGGGTGAATCTGCGGCCGCCGCGCATCCCTTACCTATCGAACGTGACCGGGACCTGGATCACCGCCGAGCAGGCGACCGATCCAGGCTACTGGGCGCAGCACCTGCGGCGGACCGTGCGCTTCACGGAAGGGGTCGTCGAGCTGCTGCGGGAACCGCAACGGGTGTTGCTCGAGGTGGGGCCGGGAAGGACCTTGAGCACCCTGGCCGGCGGCCACCCCGGGCGGTCGGCGGAGCAGGTAATCGTCCCGACGCTGCGACGGCCACGCGATCCGCAGCCGGAGGTCCCGTTGCTGCTGGCGGCTGCCGGCAAGCTGTGGCTGGCAGGGGTGAGGCTCGACGCCGGCGCGATGTACGCCGGCCGACGCCGGCGCAAGGTGGCCCTGCCGACGTATCCGTTCGAGCGCCGGCGATACCGGGTGGAGCCGCAATGGCCGGTGCTCTCAGGGGGTGGCCGGCGGGAGCTGTCGGCCGGTTCGGCGCCGATGCTGGAGGCTGCGGCGGCCGAGTCCCGGCCGGAAGCGCCCGCGAGCTGGATCGCACCGCACGACGCCGTCGAGCGGGAGATCGCCGATCTCTGGCAGGAGACCCTCGGCGTCGAGCGGGTGGGCGCCTACGACGATTTCTTCGAGCTGGGCGGGCACTCGCTGATGGCGACCCGTCTGGTCTCCCGCTTGCGTGACCGCTTCGGCGCCGAGGTGCCCATCGACGCCTTCTTCGCCTCCCCCACCGTGGCCGGGCTCGCCCGGCTCATCACCGTGGCGGGCGGGCGGCCGGCCCGGTCCATCCCACCGGCTCCGCGCGACCGGGACCTCCCCCTGTCGTTCGCGCAGCAGCGGCTCTGGTTCCTCACCCAGCTCGAGCCCGCGAGCGCCGGGTACAACATGCCGATCGCCGTCCGCTTCCAGGGGCCGCTCTCGTCGGCGGTCCTCGAACGGGCCGCCGCCGGGGTGCAGCGGCGGCACGAGAGCCTCCGCACCACCTTCGCCCGCTCCGGCAGGGAACCGGTGCAGGTCGTCTCCCCGCCTCGGCCGTTCCGCCTGCCGGTGGTCGGGCTCGAGGCGGTCCCTGCCGCCCTCGCCGAGGCGCGGCGGCTGGCCCGTGAGGAAGCGCGGCGGCCCTTCGACCTCGAGCGCGGGCCGCTCTGGCGCCTGCGTCTGCTGCGGCTCGCCCCCGCGGACCACGTGGTGCTGCTGACCATGCACCACATCGTCTCCGACGCCTGGTCGATCCGGATCTTCATCCAAGAGCTGGTGGCCCTCTTCGGCGCCTTCTCGCGCGGCGAGGAGCCGTCGCTGCCGCCACTGCCGCCACTACCGGTCCAGTATGCCGACTTCGCGGTCTGGCAGCGCGCCTGGCTCTCGGGCGACCTCCTCGCCGGCCAGATCGCCTACTGGAAGGAGCGGCTGGGCGGCACGCTGCCGGTGCTGGAGCTGCCGCTCGACCGGCCGCGCCCGCCGCTGCAGACCTTCCGCGGCGCCAAGCTCCCCCTGGCGGTCCCTGCGGACCTCGCCGAGCGGCTGCAGGCCCTCGCCCGCGAGCGTGGCGCGACGCTCTTCATGATCCTGCTGGCGGCGTTCAAAGCCCTGCTCCAGCGCTACACCGGCCAGCAGGACCTGCTGGTGGGGGCGCCCATCGCCGGCCGCAACCGCAGCGGAGCTCGAAGGGCTGATCGGGTTCTTCGTCAACACCCTGGTGTTGCGGACCGACCTGGCGGGGGATACCGGCTTCGCGGAGCTCCTGGAGCGGGTGCGCGAGACCACGGTCGGCGCCTACGCGCACCAGGATCTGCCGTTCGAGAAGCTGGTCGAGGAGATCAGGCCCCGGCGCGACCTGGCGCGCAGCCCGCTGTTCCAGGTGATGCTGGGTTTGGAGAACAACTCCGTGGCCGCCGCCGAGCCGGCCGCGCCGGACCTCGTCGCGACGCCGCTCGAAGTCGACGCCGGCGCCTCGCGGTTCGAATGGACGTTCTTCCTCGCCGAGAGAGGCGGCGCGATCGCCGGCAGCGTGGAGTACAACACCGACCTTTTCGACGCCGCGACGGTGAGCCGTGCGGTGGGGCACTGGACCCGCCTGCTGGCGGCGGCCGCCGAGGATCCCGGCGAGCGCCTCTCCCGGCTGCCCCTGCTCTCCGCCGGCGAGGAGCGGCAGCTCGTCGTGGAGTGGAACGAGACGGCGCGGGACTTCGCCCTCGACCGCCCGGTCCACGCCCTGATCGCCGCGCAGGCGGCGCGGCGGCCCGAGGCCTCCGCCGTGCGGTGCGACGGGGAGAGGCTCACCTACGGCGAGCTGGACGCCCGCGCCAACCGCCTGGCCCATCGCCTGCGCGGCGCTGGGCGTGGGGCCGGAGGTGCCGGTCGGCATCCATCTCGAGCGCTCGCTCGCCCTGCTGGTGGCCCTTCTCGCCGTGCTGGAAGGCGGGCGGCGCCTACGTGCCGCTCGACCCGGCGTATCCGCGCGAGCGCCTGGCCTACATGCTGGAGGACTCCGGCGCGCCGGTGGTGCTCACCGAGCCGGCGCTCGCCGCCACGCTGCCGCCGAGCGCGGCCCGCGCCATCTGCCTCGACCGTGAGGACGTCGCGGGCGAAAGCGCGCAGGAGCCCGGCGTGCCTTCGGGACCCGAGTCCCTCGCCTACGTCCTCTACACCTCCGGCTCGACCGGCAGGCCCAAGGGGGTGCAGATCCCCCACGGCGCCCTGGTCAACTTCCTGGAGTCCATGCGCGAGCGGCCCGGGCTCGAGGCCTCCGACCGCCTGCTCGCCGTCACCTCGCTCTCCTTCGACATCGCGGGCCTGGAGCTCTACCTGCCTCTGCTCGCCGGCGCCGAGGTCGAGATCGCCAGCCGGGCGCTGGCGGCGGACGGGCCGCGGCTCCTCTCCCGTCTCGGCGAGGCGACCGTCCTCCAGGCCACCCCGTCCACCTGGCGGCTGCTGCTCGACTCCGGCTGGCAGGGCGGCGGCGGTCTCAAGGCGCTCTGCGGCGGCGAGGCCCTGCCGCCGAAGCTGGCGGGGGAGCTCGCCGCGCGCGCCGGCTCGCTGTGGAACATGTACGGCCCCACCGAGACCACGATCTGGTCCGCCACCCATCTCGTCGGACCCGCGGCGGGGGAGGGCACGGCGCCGGTCCCGATCGGGCGGCCGATCGCCAACACCGACGATCTACGTGCTGGACGCGCACCTGCGGCCCGTGCCGGTCGGCGTCCCCGGCGAGCTGCTGATCGGCGGCGCGGGCCTCGCCCGCGGCTACCTCGGCCGGCCGGACCTGACGGCCGAGCGGTTCGTCCCCGACCCGTTCGCCGATCGCCAGGCGCCGGGCGCGCGCCTGTACCGGACGGGCGACCTCGCCCGCTGGCGCGCCGACGGCGCGCTGGAGTTCCTGGGCCGCATCGACCATCAGGTCAAGGTCCGCGGCTTCCGCATCGAGCTGGGCGAGATCGAGGCCGCCCTCGAGCAGCACCCGCCCGTCCGCGCGGCCGTGGTCGCTGGTGCGGGAGGACGCGCCGGGCGACCTGCGGCTGACCGCCTACGTCGTGGCCGGCGACGGGACGGCCCCGACGAGCGGCGAGCTGCGGCGCCACCTGCGGGCCAAGCTCCCCGAGTACATGGTGCCCGCGGCCTTCGTGGTCCTCGCCGGAGCTGCCGCTGCCGCCCAACGGCAAGGTGGACCGCAAGGCCCTGCCCGCGCCGCAAGCCGGGCGGCCGGACCCCGCCGCGCCTTTCGCCGCGCCGCGCAGCCGACTGGAAGCCGTCGTCTCCGAGGCCTGGCGCGCGGTCCTCGGCGTCGAGCGGGTCGGCGTCCACGACAACTTCTTCGACCTCGGCGGCCACTCGCTGCTGCTGGCGCAGGTCCACCACAAGCTGCGGCAGAGCCTGCCGGCCGGCCTCGCCGGCCGCCTGACCATGGTGGAGCTGTTCCAGTACCCCACGGTCGCCGCCCTGGCGCGCCACCTCAACCCGGAGGCGGACACGCGGGCGGTGGGCGCGACCGGCCGGCTGCGAGCGGAAATCCGCCTCGGCGCGCTCGCCCGGCAGGGAGCCGAGATCGCCATCATCGGCATGAGCGGCCGCTTCCCGGGCGCCGCCGGACGTCGAGCCGTTCTGGCAGAACCTGCGCGCCGGCGTCGAGTCGATCTCCCGCTTCACCGACGAGGAGCTGATCGCCTCCGGCATCGAGCCCGCGCTCTGTCCGCAACCCCAACTACGTCAACGCCAAGGGCGCTCGCCGACGGCGTCGGCTGGTTCGACGCCGGCTTCTTCGGCTATCACCCCGCGCGAGGCGGAGATCATCGACCCGCAGCAGCGGATGTTCCTCGAAGTGCGCCTGGGAGGCGCTGGAGAACGCCGGCCTACGATCCGGAGCGCTACCCCGGCCTGATCGGCGTCTTCGCCGGCGCGGGGCTCAACACCTACCTGCTGAACCTCTGCTCCAACCCCGAGCTGATGGCGGCGGTGGGCGGCTTCCAGGCGATGCTCGGCAACGACAAGGACTTCCTGCCCACGCGGGTCTCCTACAAGCTGAACCTGCAAGGGCCCGAGCCTCAACGTGCAGACCGCCTGCTCGACCTCGCTGGTCGCGGTCCACCTCGCCTGCCAGCGCCTGCTGCACGGCGAGTGCGACATGGCGCTCGCCGGCGGCGTCTCCCTGACCTTCCCCCTGAAGGCCGGCTACGTCGTACCGGGAGGGCGGCATCCTGTCGCCCGACGGCCACTGCCGCGCCTTCGACGCACGGTCCCAGGGCACGGTGGTCGGCAACGGCGCCGGCGTGGTCGTGCTCAAGCGCCTGGACGACGCGCTGGCCGACGGCGACCCGATCCACGCCGTGATCAAGGGCTCGGCGATCAACAACGACGGCGCCGTCAAGGTCGGCTACACCGCGCCCAGCGTCGACGGGCAGGCGGCGGTGATCGCCCAGGCGCTCGCCGTGGCCGGCGTCGACCCCGAGACGATCCGCTACGTCGAGGCGCACGGCACCGGCACCGCGCTCGGCGACCCGATCGAGGTCCCGGCGCTCACCCAGGCCTTCCGCGCCGGCACCGACCGCAAAGGCTTCTGCGGCATCGGCTCGGTCAAGACCAACATCGGCCACCTCGACACCGCCGCCGGCGTCGCCGGGCTGATCAAGACCGTGCTGGCGCTGGAGCACGGCGAGCTGCCGCCGTCCCTCCACTTCGAGCGGCCCAACCCGGCTCTCGATCTGCCGGGCACGCCCGTTCTACGTCGTCGACCGTCCGGCGCCCTGGCCGGCCGACGGCAGCCCGCGGCGCGCCGGCGTCAGCTCCTTCGGCATCGGCGGCACCAACGCCCACGTGGTCCTGGAGGAGGCGCCCGCGGCCGTCCCCTCCGGCCCCTCGCGCGCCGCGCAGCTCCTGGTCCTCTCGGCGCGCACCGAGACGGCGCTGGAGGCCGCCACCGACAACCTGGCGCGGCACCTGCGGGAGCACCCGGACCTGCCGCTGGCCGACGTGGCCTACACGCTCCACGCCGGCCGCAAGGTCTTCGCCGGCCGCCGCATGGTGGTGGCCGCCGGCGCCGCAGACGCCGCAGACGCCCTGGAAGCCCGCGACCCCAAGCGGGTGCTCACCCGCCTCCAGGAGGCCGCGGAGCGCCCCGTCGTCTTCATGTTCGCGGGCGGCGGCGCGCAGTACGCCAACATGGGCCTGGACCTCTACCGGACGGAGCCGGCGTTCCGCGAGCAGGTGGACCTCTGCCTGCGCACGTTCGCGCCGCACGTGACAGCCGACTTGCGGCAGTACCTGTTTCCGGCGCCGGACGAGGTGGAGGTGGCGTCGCGGCTCCTCGAGCAGACGTCGATCGCGCTGCCGGTCCTCTTCGCCGTCGAGTACGCGCTGGCCCGGCTGTGGATGTCGTGGGGCGTCCGGCCGCAGGCGATGATCGGCCACAGCCTGGGCGAGTACACGGCGGCCTGCCTCTCCGGCGTGATGTCTCTGGAGGACGCCTGCGCCATGGTGGCACTGCGCGCCCGCCTGTTCGAGACCCTGCCGGAGGGCGGCATGCTCTCCGTGCCGCTGCCGGAAGGCGAGGTCCTGCCGCTGCTGGCGGACTCCAGCGACCAGATCGCCATCGCCGCCGTCAACAGCCCGGGTTTCTGCGTCGTCTCGGGTCCCGCCGAGGCGATCGCGCGGGCGCAGGCGGCCCTGGCCGGGCGCGGCATCGACGCCCGCCGTCTGCACATCGCCGTCGCCGCTCACTCGCCGGTGGTGGAGCCCATCCTGCGCGAGTTCGGCGAGCTGGTGGCGACGCTCGCGCTGTCGCCGCCCGGCATCCCGTACATCTCCAACGTCACCGGCACCTGGATGACCGCCGACGACGCCACGGATTCCGGCTACTGGGTGCGGCACCTGCGCCGGACCGTGCGCTTCGGCGACGGCATCGGCGAGCTGCTGGCCGACCGCGAGCGGATCTTCCTCGAGGTGGGGCCCGGCCAGACCCTGAGCACCCTGGTCATGCAGCACCCCGGCCGGGCCGCCGGGCAGACGGTGTTCGAGCTCGCTGCGCCACCCGCAGGACCAGCAAGAGGACGACGCCTTCCTGCTCCAGGCGCTCGGCAAGCTCTGGCTGGCCGGCGCGGCCGTGGACTGGGCCGGCTTCTACGGCGGCGAGCGCCGCCGGCGGCTGCGCCTGCCGACCTATCCGTTCGAGCGCCAGTACTACTGGGTCGAGCCGCGGCTCCAGACTCTCGAAGACCTGCAGCGCCGGGCCGCCCTTCGTAAGCAGGCGGACATCGCCGACTGGCTCTACGTCCCCTCCTGGCGTCAATCCGCGCCGCTGGTTCCCCAGGGTGAGCCGGCCTCCTCCTGGCTGCTGTTCCTGGACCGGCACGGGTTGGGCGCGCTGCTCGCCGGCCGCCTGCGGGAGATGGGGCATGCGGTAACCACGGTGACGCCCGGGGAGGCGTTCGTGCGGCTGGCGGAGGACGCCTGGGCCTTGCGTCCACACGAGCGCAGCGACTACGCGGCCCTGCTCCGCGAGCTGGAGGAGAGCGGCCGGCGTCCGGACGGCGTCGCCCACCTCTGGTGCGTGGGGGAAGGACCGGAGGGATTCCTCGCGGAGGACCTCGGGTTCCACAGCCTGCTCGGTCTGGCCGGGGCGCTCGCCGATCGCGGGGTGGCGCAGCCGCTACGCATCGAAGTCATCTCGAGCGGGGTGCAGTCGGTCACCGGCGAGGAGAGCGTCGAGCCGGAGAAAGCGCTCGTCCTCGGCCCCGTCCGCGTCGTCCCGCAGGAGATCCCGAACCTCGCCTGCCGCAGCCTCGACGTCGACCTGCCGGAGCGGGGAAGCCGGCGGGAACGCATGCGGGTGGAGCAGCTCGCGGCGGAGCTGACGGCGGCCCCCCATGCCCCGGCCGAGAGCACGATCGCCTTCCGCGGCGGCCACCGCTGGGTGCAGGGCTTTGAAGCGGTCCGGCTCCCGGGCGGCCTGCCGGGGGAGGGGCTCGCCAGCTTGCTGCGGCCGGGATGCGTCTACCTGATCACCGGCGGCCTGGGCGGCGTGGGGCTCGCGCTTGCCGAGCACCTGGCGCGGACGACACAGGTGAAGCTGGTGCTGATGGGCCGCTCTCCGTTCCCGGCGCGGGAGGACTGGGACGTCTGGCTCGCCGGACACGAGGAGGAGGATCGCACCAGCCGCAAGATCCGCCGGCTCCTGGCCATCGAGGAGCTGGGCGCGGAGGTCCTGGCGGCGAGCGCCGACGTCTGCGAGCCGGCGCAGGTGAGCGCGGTGCTGGAGGCGGCCCGTCGCCGCTTCGGTGTGCCGGTTCGCGGCGTGATTCACGCCGCCGGGGTGGTGAGCGGCGGCATGGTCCAGCTCAAGACTCCGGAAACGGCGGCGGCGGTCCTGGCGCCCAAGGTGCAGGGCACGCGGGTCCTCGCCGCCGCTCTGGAAGGGGAGCCGCTCGACTTCCTGGTACTCTGCTCGGCCGTCAACTCGGTCCTCGGCGGCTTCGGCCGGGTGGACTTCTGCGCCGCCAGCGCCTTCCTCGACGCCTTCGCCCTGCAGCGCTCGGCCGAGCGCGAAGGATTGACGCTGGCGATCGGCTGGGACACCTGGAGCGAGACCGGCGCGGCGGTGGAGAGCGAGCTGCCTCCGGACCTCGAGGAGGTGCGGCGGGAGGGCCTCAAGCACGGCATGTCCACTCACGAGGCGCTGGAGGTGTTCGACCGCGCGCTGCGCAGCGCTCTGCCGCGGGTGGTGGTTTCGACGCGCGACCTCGCCGGCCTGCTCGCCCGGCGGCGCTCCATCGCGGCCGCCGCGGAAGCCAGCGCACCGCGGCTGACGGCCTCGCACGCCCGGCCCATGCTGGGCACCGCCTACGTCGCCCCCGAGACGGAGACCGAGCGGAGGATCGCCGGCCTCTGGGAGGAGTATCTCGGCATCCAGGGGATCGGCGCCCACGACAACTTCTTCGAGCTGGGAGGCCATTCGCTGATGGCCACCCAGATCACCTCGCGGCTGCGCGACACCTTCCAGGCCGAGCTGACGATCGGCCGCTTCTTCGAAGAGCCCACGGTCGCCGGGCTGGCCGCGGCCCTCGCCGGCCCGTCCGCCGGTCAAGCCGAAGGCGCGGACGATGGACGGATGGCTCGTCTGCTGGCGGACATCGAAGGCTTGACCGAGGAGGAGCTGGACGCCCTGCTCGCGGCCGAGGAGAGCCGAGTAGAGCTCGATCAAAAGCGGGGAGCTGCATGAACGACCTCGGCCGCGCACCATCCCGGCCGCGGGGGATGCGGGATTTCCTCGTGCTCTGGAGCGGCCAGGTGGTGTCGAGCCTCGGCTCGGGCCTCTCCGGTTTCGCGCTGGGTGTGTGGGCCTACCGCCAGACCGGATCGGCCACCGCCCTGGCCCTCATCACCTTGTTCGCCACCCTGCCGAACACGCTGCTCTCGCCGCTCGCCGGCGCGCTCATCGATCGTTGGGGCCGGCGCTCGGTGCTGCTGATCAACAACTTCGGCTGCGGCGCGTGCACGCTGGCGATGGCGGCGCTCTACTGGTCCGGCCGGCTGGAGATCTGGCACGTCTACATGCTGGTGCTCGCCAGCCGCTGCTTCAACGTTTTCCAGCTCCCCGCCTTCTCCGCCACGACGCCGCTGCTGGTCCCCCCGCGGCATCTGGTGCGCGCCAACGGCCTGGTCCTCCTCGGGCCGCCGGCGGCGCTGATCGCCTCGCCCATCCTCGCTGCTTCGCTGATGGACGTGATCGGCGTGGGGAGCGTCATCTTCCTCGACTGCCTCTCCTTCCTCATCGCCGCCGCCACGCTGCTCGCCGTGAAGATCCCCCAGCCGCCGGTCTCCGCCGCGGGCCAGGAGGGCCGGGGATCGCTGCTCTACGAGTCGTTCTACGGCTGGACCTACATCCGCAAGCGGCCGGGACTTCTGGGCCTGCTGCTGTTTTTCGCCGCCGCCAACTACTGCCTCATCGTGGTGCAGATCCTGCTCACGCCGCTGGTGCTCTCCTTCGCCTCCACCAAGACCCTGGGGATGGTGATGACCTCCGGCGCGGCCGGCGGGCTGCTGGGCGGCATCGCCCTCGGCGTCTGGGGGGGCGGCCGCGCCCTGCGGCGGATCCCGATCATCCTCGGTTTCACGGTGCTCCAGGGCGCCATGCTGCTGCTGGGCGGCCTGCGGCCCAACGCGATGCTGGTGGTGGCGGCCACCTCCGTGGCGCTGTTCGCGGTGCCGATCATCCGCGGCTCCAGCGAGGCGATCTGGCAGAGCAAGGTGCCCCAGGACCTCCAGGGCCGGGTCTTCGCCATCCGCCGGATGATCGCCGGCGTCGCCTTCCCCCTGGCCGGCGCCACGGCCGGCCCGCTTGCCGACCGGGTCTTCGGACCGCTGCTCGCTCCCGGCGGCGCGCTCGCCGGCAGCCTCGGCGGCCTCATCGGCGTGGGGCCGCAGCGGGGGATCGGCCTGCTGTTCATGGTGCTTGGGGCGGTCACCCTGCTGTCCGTGGCGGCGATCTACAAGGTCCGGGCCGTGCGCTGCGTGGAGACGGAGTTGCCTGATGTCCTGCGCGGTGCCGCGCCCGAGGCGTCGGGGAGGGGCGCCGCAGTCCCCGCCGGAGGCAGCGCCGTGGGAGCCGGCGGATGAACGGCGCGGACCCCGGCGGGAACAATCTGTCGCGCCGCCTGGAGTCGCTGTCGCCCAAGCAGCGCCGGCTGCTGGAGCTGCGGCTGGCGCGCGAGCGGAGCGCCGAACCCGCTGGCGGGCGCATCCCGGCGCTGCCGCGCGACGGCCGCTCGTTCCCCCTCTCCTTCGCCCAGCAGCGCCTGTGGTTCCTCGACCAGCTCGAACCGGGCAGCCCGTGGTACAACATGCCCATCCCACTGCGCCTGTCCGGGCGGCTGGACGTGGCGGCCCTCGCCGCGGCCCTCGCCGAGGTCGAGCGGCGGCACGAGGTCCTGCGCACCACCTTCGCCCTCGCCGCCGACGGAGGCGCGGTCCAGATCGTCGGCCCGCCGGCCGGCCTGCCGCTGCCCGAGATCGACCTGGAAGGCCTGCCGCCCGCCGCGCGGGAGGCGGAGTTGCTGCGCCTCCTCGCCGCCGAAGCGCGGCGGCCGTTCGACCTCGCGCGCGGGCCGCTCCTGCGCGCCACCCTCTACCGCACCGGCGACGCCGAGCACGCGCTCCTCCTCAACATGCACCACATCGTCTCGGACGGCTGGTCGCTCGGCGTGCTGGTGCGCTGAGCTGGGAGCGCTCTACGAGGCTCTCTCCCGGGGCCGCCCGTCGCCGCTCGCCGCGCTTGCCCCTCCAGTACGCGGACTTCGCGGTCTGGCAGCGGCTGGCCCTGGGCGGGCCGGCGCTCGCGGCTCTCCTCGCCTACTGGAAGCGGCAGCTCGCGGGCTTGCCGCCGCTCGTGGAGCTGCCCACCGACCGGCCGCGGCCGGCGGTCCAGACCTTCCGCGGCTCGACGCTGCCGCTCGCCCTGCCTCCGGGCACGACCATGGCGGTCCAGGCGCTCTCCCGGCGCGAGGCCGCCACGCCGTTCATGACCCTGCTCGCCGTCTTCCTGGCGCTGCTCCATCGCCATACCGGGCAGAGCGACCTCGCCGTCGGCTCGCCGATCGCCAACCGCGGCCGGGCGGAGCTCGAAGGGCTGATCGGCTTCTTCGTCAACACCCTGGTGTTGCGCGGCGATCTCTCCGGAGATCCCGGGTTCCGCGAGTTGCTGGCGCGGCTGAAATCCGTGGCGGCGGGAGCCTACGCCCACCAGGACCTGCCCTTCGAAAAGCTGGTCGAGGAGCTCGAGCCCGAGCGCCAGCTATCGCACAGCCCGCTCTTCCAGGTGATGTTCGTGCTCCAGAACGCGCCGGTGCCGGCGGTCGCGCTCTCCGGTCTGACCCTGGCGCCGGTGCCGGCGCGCAGCGGCACCTCGAAGTTCGATCTCTCCCTCTACCTCTGGGAGGGCGGACCCGAGCTCGCCGGTTTCATCGAGTACAACACCGACCTGTTCGACCCCGCGACGGTCTCCCGCCTGAGGGATCATTTCGTGCGCCTGGTACAGGAGACGCTCGCCGATCCCGAGCGACGGGTGTCGGAGCTGCCGCTCCTCAGTCCCGGGGAGAGTCACCGGCTGCTCGTCGAGTACGCCGACACGGTGCCGGAGTTCCGCGTGGCCTCCGAGGTCATACGCCTCCACCAGCCCTTCGAGGCGCAGGCGGCGCGCACTCCGGACGCCGTCGCCCTGGTTGCCGGCGAGGAGCGTCTGACCTACCGGGAGCTCGACCGCCGGGCGAACCAGCTCGCCCATCACCTGGGCGACCGGGGAGTCGGCGCGGAGAGTATGGTGGGGATCGCGATGAGGCGCTCCGCCGACCTGGTGGTGTCGATCCTCGCCACCTTGAAGGCCGGCGGCGCGTATGTGCCGCTCGATCCGGAGTACCCGGCCGAGCGCCTGGCCTTCATCCTCGCGGACTCCCGTGCGCCGGTCCTGATCGTGGACGCCGCGGACGCTACGGACGTCGCGGACGGCGCCCGGCGGGTCTGCCCCGCCGCCGAGCGCGAAGCCATCGCCGGGTATCCGGAGACGCCGCCGGCGCTTCCCGGCCCCGCCGGGCTCGCCTACGTCATCTACACCTCCGGCTCGACCGGCCTGCCCAAGGGGGTGGCGATCGAGCACCGGAGCGCCCTCCTTTTCGTCCACTGGGCGCGCGAGGTCTTCCCGCCGCGGGACTTGGCGGGGGTCCTGTTCTCGACTTCGATCTGCTTCGACCTGTCGGTTTTCGAGCTGTTCGTGCCTCTGTCGTGGGGCGGCAATGATCGTCCTGGCCGAGGACGCGCTCGCTCTGCCCGCGCTGCCGGCCGCCTCCGAGGTGACGCTCGTCAACACCGTCCCCTCGGCGATTGCCGCGCTGGTCCGGCTGGAGGCCCTGCCGCCTTCGGTGCGCACCGTCAACCTCGCCGGCGAGCCCCTCTCCCGCGCCGTGACGGACGCGATCTACGCCGCGCCGGGAGTCGAGCGGGTGTTCGACCTCTACGGGCCGTCGGAGGACACCACGTACTCGACCTTCGCCCTTGCCGAGCGGGGGAGCGCCCGCGAGCCCTCGATCGGCCGGCCGCTGCCCGGAACGCGCGTCTACCTGCTCGACCGCCGGTTCCATCCGGCGCCCGCCGGGCATGCCCGGCGAGCTCTGCCTCGGCGGCGACGGCCTCGCTCGCGGCTACCTCGGCCGCCCCGAGCTGACCGCGCAGCGGTTCGTCCCCGACCCGTACGGCGGCGAGCCGGGAGGGCGCCTCTACCGCACCGGCGATCAGGCGCGCTGGCAGCCCGACGGCAACCTCGCCTTCCTCGGCCGGCTCGACCACCAAGTCAAGATCCGCGGCTTCCGCATCGAGATGGGGGAGATCGAGACCGCCCTGCACGCCCACCCGGCGGTGCGCGACGCGGTCGTCATGGCGGGCCCCGGCCCCAGCGGCGAGCCGCGCCTGGCGGCCTGGGTCGTCCAGCGGGAGGACTTCGAGGGCAACGGCGAAGAGATCGCCGCCTGGCGGGCCGAGCACGTCGCCCAGTGGCGGGCGCTCTACGACCATACCTACGGCGCCGGCCCGGCCGGCGGAGAGATCGAGGGCGACCCCACCTTCAACATCGCCGGCTGGGCCAGCAGCTACACCGGCGAGCCGATCCCGGCCGCGGAGATGCGGGCCTGGGTCGACGCTACGGTCGAGCGCGTTCTGGCGCTCGCCGGCGAGCTTCCCTCCCCGCCGCGCCCGCCGCGGATATTGGAGATCGGCTGCGGCACCGGCCTGCTGCTCTTCCGGCTCGCCTCTCACGCGGCGCGTTACGAGGGACGGGACTTCTCGGGGGCGGCCGTCGAGTACGTCGAGTCACAGCTCGCGGCGCTGGCCGCGGCGGGCCGGCCGCTGCCCGGAGCCTCGGCGGTGCAGCGCACGGCGGACGACTTCTCGGGGATCGAGCCGGGCGCGTTCGATCTCGTGATCCTCAACTCGGTGGTGCAGTACTTCCCGGACGTCGAGTATCTCCGGCGGGTGCTCGCCGGCGCCGTGCGGGCCGCCGCGCCCGGCGGCGCGGTGTTCGTCGGGGACGTGCGGAGCCTGCCGCTCCTGGGCGCCTTCGCGGCCTCCGTCGAGCTCCATCAGGCTCCGGCCACGCTGCCGGTCGCCGAGCTGGCGCAGCGGGTGCGCCGGCGCATCCAGGGAGAGGAGGAGCTGGTGCTCGACCCGGCGTTCTTCGCCGCGTTCGCCGAGTCGCTGCCCGAGGTGGCGCTCGCCGAAGTGCGACTGAAGCGCGGCCGCCAGGACAACGAGCTGGTGCGATTCCGCTACGACGCCGTGCTCCGGCTGCGCGGTGGCGGCTCGACGGTGGGCGAGCCGCCGCCGGCGCTGCGCCTGAATTGGGCCGAGCGAAGCCTCTCGCTCGAAGGCTTGCGGCGGCAGCTCGGTTCCGAGGGGCCGGCCGGTCTCGCGCTGCACGGCGTGCCCAACGCCCGGGTGCTGGAAGCGGTGGAGGCCGCGGAACGCCTGGCCGAGCCCGGCGACCTCGCGACCGCCGCCGATCTGGCAACCTCCGTGCGGGGGGCCGAGGCGCGCGGCGTCGAGCCGGAGGATCTCTGGAGCCTGGGCGACGAGCTGGGCTACGCGGTGGATGCCCGCTGGTCGGACTCGGGGGCCGACGGCCGCTACGAAGTCCGCTTCCGGCGCCGCGGCATCGCCGGCGAGGCTCTCTCGGACCGTCCGGCGGAGCCGGCGCGGGGCGTCCGCCGTTCCTGGGCTTCCTACGCCAACAATCCGCTGCAGGGGCAGTTCGCGCGCCGGCTGGTGCCCCACCTGCGCACCTTCCTCGCCGAGCGGCTCCCCGACCACATGGTGCCCTCGGTTTTCTCTCTGCTGGAGGCCCTGCCGCTCACCCCGAACGGCAAGGTGGACCGCAAGAAGCTGGTGCCTCCCGATACGGCCCGCCCCCGAGTCGGAGCCGCCTATGTCGCGCCGCGGACCGAGGTGGAGGAGGCGCTGGCTGCGGTCTGGTCGGAGGTGCTGGAGGTCGAACGGATCGGGGTGCACGACGACTTCTTCGAGCTCGGCGGCCACTCGATCCTCGCCGTGCGCCTGTTCGCCGGCATCCGCTCCCGGCTCGGAGCCGACCTGCCGCTCGCGGCCATCTTCCGCGCGCCGACGATCGCCCGGTTGGCGGCGGACTTCGGCAAGGAGGCCGGCGCCGCGGCCGGATCGCCGGCCCGCGACGCTCTCGTCGGTCTCCAGACCGGCGGTTCCCGGCGGCCCCTCTTTCTCGTCCACCCGGTCGGCGGCAGCGTCTTCTGCTACACCGCCCTCGCCCGCGCCATGGGACCCGATCAGCCGGTCTATGGTCTGCAAGTTCCCGAGGATAATGGCGTGCCGCCCACCAGCCTGGAGGAGATGGCCGGGCGCTACCTGGAGGCCCTGCGCGCCGTACAGCCGCAGGGTCCCTACCGCCTCGGCGGCTGGTCGATGGGCGGGGTCGTGGCCTTCGAGATGGCGCGCCAGCTCGCGGAGCGGGGTGAGGCGGTCGAGCAGCTCGCGCTTCTCGACGTCCCGGCGACCGCCCTGGGCGGCGAGGTCGACGACGCGGCCGTGCTCGCCTGGTTCGCCCGCGATCTCGCCGGCCTCCTCGGCAAGCCTTTGCCGGCCGCGCTCGCGGAGATCCCCGCCGGCGCCCCCCTGGCTGAGACGTTCGCCCGGGCGCGGGACCTCGGCGTGCTGCCCGCCGATCTCGACTTCGCCTCGGCCGTCCGGCGGTTCGAGATCTTCAAGCGCAATCTGCGGCTCGTCGAGCGCTACGCGGCGCGCCCCTATTCCGGCCGCCTGGACCTCTTCCGGAGCACCGGTTCCCACTTCACGGATCCGGCGGATCCCACGCTCGGCTGGGCGCCTCTGGCGTTGCGGGGCGTCGAGGTCCGCCTGCTCCCCGGCGATCATTGGGCGATCGTCCAGCCGCCGGCGGTCGAGGCCGTGGCGGCGGCGCTGCAGACGCTCGACGGGCCTTGACTGGCGCCATCGCGACGCCGGGAGGTCGTGGAGGACCGAAGCGACATCGCCGCTGCGGAGACGACCCGCCGTCCCCGTGGCCTGCGGAGGGTGTCGTGGAGCGTCTGCCGGCGGAAGTGTCAACGAACGTGGTCAATCGCCGAACGCATCCCCCTAGATAGCGGTCGTGCTCGACCGAGAGGTCGGTCAAGCTGGAACGGAACTGTCCGCTAAGCTGGAGAGCACGCTGCCGGAGGTCTTCCTGATCCCTCGCCAATTCACCGGCCTCGATCGGGCTCAAGAGAGCGATCGAACGCCCGCGTTCCGCGATGAGGATCCGCTCCCCCTCTCGGGCTTGCTCCAGGTACTCGCTCAGCCGCGTCGTCAGGGTCTCGACACCGATCTCCGTCATCGGGATGCAGTCTAACAGAAGGATGGGTGCACTCTGGCCCGGGCTGCGCCATTGGAGTGCCAAGCCACGCGGCGGATCGGATCTGTATGGGTGGGCGGCCTCTGGTCCTAAGCTGAGCGCCGGATCTTTCTTACAGCCAGACTTGAACGGATACACTTGATTGGCCTGGAGCGCCAGCTCGGGTACGACAGGAGTACTCATTGTCGTCTTTCCGATCTCCCTAGTGGCCGGCTTCGCGGCCTCCTACGAAAAACGACTTCTTGTCCGTCTATGCCGAGCATATGGGCGTTGCTGAGGGAACGTTCCTAGTCCTGAAAGGAGAAATTCATGGAAGCAGATAAGGTCTTAGAAGCAGAGTACAAGGTCGGCCCGGAAATGAACTCGCTTTCAGTGGTCGTTGGAAATGCGCAGTTCGGTGCGATTGACGTCCGGTTTACTGGAGCCACGCAACCTCTGGCCCGGCAAGACAACACACTCCAGGTGAACCTGGGGCGAGGGGAAGAGATTGCTGGGCGCACTTTGGTGGTCCGTACTCTCGCTGCCGACGTCAATCCCTTCACTAATAAAATGATCGTCACTCACGTACTGAGCGGCGGCCCTAACAATCAAGTATTCCCGATTGAGCACGAGGTCGGTCAGGAGGGAGACGTCGCCTATGTGAAGGCGATCTTCCACCTTGTGGCCTAAGGACATCCGCCATGACAACGAAAATCCATATTCTCCCCTCTCTCGCCATCGTTCTCGGCGGGCTGCTAAGTGTTGCCGGACCAGTTCCGGCATCCCCTCAGGCTCCCAATCCTGCATCCGCAACGCCGGCGACTTCTTCCACTGGAAACGCAACGGCGGCAGCAGCCAATCAGGCTGTCGCCACCGCCTTGCCTTCCGTGGACGACCTTCGAGCCCCGACCTCTCCTGCCTTCGTTCTGTTGGGGATAGAGCCGACGACGATCGAGCGTCCCACGACACCTAAGGCGTTTGTGGCAAGCCTCCTATCCACAATCCAGGAGAACCAAGGATTGCCCGAAAACTACGCCGTCTCCATCGCACCGTACTGGTTGACGAACCACCCCACGCTGACATGGGACAAGCTCTTCGGCCGAGGACTATCGGCGAAGACTTTCCTTCACACCCTTTCTCTATCGATTGCCAGTACTCGGCCGGAGGACACCCAGCCGGCAGAGGGTGGCGTGACTGGCGAAGCAAAGGCGGACGGTCAGAACACCTCTGGACTGCTCGATGAACCCGCTCTCGGGATCGGGTTCCGTGGACTACTAGTTGGGGGCCACAGCTCAAAGAAGATGGTAAAGGTCAAGGAAGAGCGGTCCAAGCTCTCCAGTTTGGTCAATGCTACCCTCAACTGCATCATTGAGAAGGAGGAACAGCTCGCTCCAACTCCCGAGTGCCAAGCCTCGGAAGATATCCGTTTAGACAACATTCGGAAACTCTCGAAGGAAATCTCCGATCTCACGGTACAACAGGTTGGCTTCACCCTGGAACTCGCCGGCGGCGCCGCATGGGTTTTCCCCGACCAAAAGTTTGATGAGAAGCAACTCCAACGCTGGGGCGTCTGGCTGACCCCTGCCTATCGTTGGGATAATACCGATGGTGAGCCCCGCTGGGATATTCTCGGAGTAGCTCGTTACCTACGCGAGGAGCGCGGTACTAAGGGAGATACTTTCGATTACGGCAGCCGGCTCATTTGGCACCCGAACGGGCAGACGGCCCTCTCAGCCGAGTACGTGCGGCGTATCAGAGACAATTCGAACTCTGAGGGAGAGGAGGACACCAATCGCCTGGTGGCATTTCTTGAACACCAAATTGGTGACAGTATGTATTTGTTCGCAAGTTATGGCGAGGACTTCGCGGAGGGTACCGACGACAACGCGTTGGTTTCTACCTTCGGGATCAAGTTCGGCTTGGGTAGGACTCCCCGGATCCTACCCGAGTGAGTGGTCCCCTGAGCATCTCGGGTAGCCTGTATGGCTAACACGATGCAGCATCCATTGCTGCTGCCCCTGCCGTAGTGGCCCCCAGGGGCGTCTCTACGGCGGGGGTAAACCCTATCGAGAACCCCGAAGTACCCTGCGGCTGTTATTCCCGGCACGTTGATGGAGTGGGATTCGATCCTCGCCCATATGGACGAGCAGCCGGAGCTTCAGAAGCCGCAGTTCCGGGAGTTGTGGGGCGCGCTGGCCGCCGCGGCGGAGATGGCTGCTGGCTCAGAAGCGGGAGAGCCTGGAGGGCCTCCGGCAGGCGGTGACGCAGCAGTTGCGGAACACCCGGGGCGAGGGTCAGGACATGGTGATCAGGATCCAGGCGGCGGTGAAGAGTTGCTTCGGCCACCAATGGGCGGGGCTGTCGCTGTTCAGCATCAAGGCGACCCGCGGGCGTTCGGAGTCGTTGCCCCCTGGTGTTCGGCGACGGCCAACTCACGGTGGAGGACATCCGGAAGGCCGGCGCGACGGCGCCGGAAGCGGCCGGTGCCGTGCAGGAGGCTGAGCCCGCCGACGCGGACCAGGAATCTGCTTCGCACCCAGAGGAATGAGCGCGCCGCCAGCGCCGCCGGCTCCTGCGCGAGCGGAGGGCTTCAGCGGCCCCGGAGAGGGCCATCAGTGCCCCGATTTGGGCCAGCAGTGCCTCGATTTGGGCATCCATTGCCCGCGTCGGGGCTATCATAGCCCGCGCCGGGGCTGCGATTGCCCGGACAAGGGCATTGGATGCCCTCAAGGGGGCTACAGTAGCCCTCTCCGGGGCTGTCATCGCCCTCACCTGGGCCAAGGTTGCCCCCTTCGGGGCGATGATAGCCCCGGAGAGGGTGTTTGCTGCCCAAACGGGGGCGAGCGTTGCCCTAGCGGGGGCAATCGCGGCCCATTGCAGGTTGTGGCCACATTCGCTGTCCGGGGGCTCCTCAGGTGCCACGGGGTGGCCTCATCCGCCGGAGAACGGCGAGCCCCGGCCGCCTGCAGCTCCTCCGTGGCGGCGGCGCTGGTGAGGGCTCGAAGCCGACCGGTATCTCCGGCGAGCTGGGCGCTGAACGCCTCTGCTCCCTGTGCTAGCATCCGACCGATTTTCTTCCCGAAAGGAGACCGCCTTGGCCCAGCCTGCGTCTGCCGGACCTCGCCATCAGCCTTTCGTTCCCGAGACCGTCTCGATGCCGGAGTTCACGTTGCGCGCCGTGCTCCTCGGCCTCGTGATGACGCTCGTGCTCGGAGCCGCCAACGCCTATCTGGGCCTGCGCGCCGGAGTGACCATCGCCGCGACCTACCCGGCCGCGGTGATCAGCATGGCGTTCCTCCGCCTGTGGAAGGGGTCGATCCTCGAGGAGAACATCGCGCGGACCGCCGGCTCGATCGGCGAGTCCATCGCGGCCGGCGCCATCTTCACCCTGCCGGCCTTCGTCATCGCCGGTGTGTGGCCGTCCTTCGCCCCGGAAGACGCGTACTGGAAGTCCACGGCCCTGATGCTGGTCGGCGGCGTCCTCGGCGTCCTGTTCGTCTCGCTGGTGCGTCGCGTGATGGTCGAGGACCGCGAGCTGCCGTTCCCCGAGTCGGTGGCCGCGAGCGAGATCCACAAGGCCGGACAGCGCGGCGCGCAGGCGGCCAAGTATCTCTTCTACAACATGGGCTTCGGCGCGGTGGTGTACTTCCTCGGAGTCTGCCGGCTGTTCGCGCCGGACAAGGACTTCCTGATCAAGATCGGCTCCGTCGGCCTGAGCAAGCTGAAGCTGGGAGCTGCCGCCGACGCTCCGACGCTGACCGCGGGCGGCGTTACCACCTTCGCGGCGCCCAGCGTGAGCCCGGCCTACATCGGCGTCGGCTACATCATCGGTCCCGAGCTCGCGGCGCTCAACTTCTCCGGCGGCGTCATCGCTTGGGGCCTCATGGTCCCGCTCCTCATGTTCCTGCTCGGACCGCAGCTCCAGAGCTTCCTCCCGCCGGGCGCGGAGGCCGAGAGCTGGGCCGGCACCGTCGGCCTCGTCTGGCGCTTCATCGTCCGGCCCATCGCCGTCGGCGGCATGCTCGTCGGCGCGGCGTACACGCTGTTCCGGATGCGGAAGAACCTGTTCGGAGGGCTGGCGCGGGCCTTCGCCGAGCTCAAAGGAAAGACGGAGCACGCGGCCGCGGTCGGGCGGACCGAGCGCTACATGAGCTCGCGCACGGTCTTCGCGCTCATCGCCGTCGTCTTCGTCCTCATGGTCTTCCTCTACGTCTACATGTCGGGTCTGGTGATGGGGGCCATCGTGGCCGCCATCGTGATGCTGCTGGCAGGCTTCTTCTTCGCCACCGTATCCGGCTACCTCGTCGGGTTGATCGGCTCCTCGAACAACCCGATCTCCGGTCTCACCCTCTCCACTCTGATCGTCGCAGCCCTGTTGATGGTCTCGCTCGGCGTGTCCGGAACGAGCGGCATCGTGGCGGTCCTCGGAGTGGCTGCCGTGGTCTGCGTCTCCTCCGCGGTCGCGGGCGAGCTGCTCCAGGACTTCAAGGTCGGCTACATCCTCGGCGGCACGCCGCGGACCATCCAGATCGTCGAGCTGATCGCGGTGGTGTGCGCGAGCCTCGTCATGTTCTTCCCGGTGATGGTCCTTCACGTCGGCAACATCAAGGCCGGAGGTATCGGCTTCGGCGACCCCCAACTCCCCGCGCCGCAGGCCGGGCTGATGGCGTCCCTCGCCCAGGGCATCGTGGGCGGGGACATGCCCTGGGCCCTCGTCGTGGTCGGCATCCTCATGGGCGTCGCCATGATCCTGTTCAAGGTGCGCAGCCCCATGCTCGTCGCGGTCGGCATGTACCTGCCGCTCGCCACGACCTTCGCCATCTTCGTCGGCGGCATGATCCGCGGGCTGACCGACAGGATGCGCGAGCGCAAGGGCTTCAACGAAGCTCAGAAGGCGCGCGTGGAAAACGTCGGCGTCCTGGTCGCGTCGGGCTTGATCGCCGGCGAAGCGCTCGTCGGGCTGGCGACCGCGACGTTCAACTTCTTCGAATGGCCGCTGCCCGTGATCTTCGAGACGCCCTCGTACCTCTTCGGGCTGGTGGTGATGGCGCTCATCGCCTTCATCCTGATCCGCGTGCCGCTGTCGAACGCGGGGAGCCCCGATGAGCCGGCGCCGCCGGTCGCCATGATGTAGCAGGGAGCGCTCAGACAGGGTGAATGCCGGGAGGCCGGTGGGAGTCTGCCCCGCCGGCCCTTCGCGTCTCAAGCGGGCCTTCAGTTCACCGCGTGCGGCACCGCCAGGGAGAACGGGGCGATCTCCGCCTCGAAGCTCTCGCCGCTCTCGAGCACCATGCGATAGCTGCCGTGCATGGATCCGACCGGGGTCGGGAGGGGGCAGAAGCTGGTGTACTCGAAGGATTCGCCGGGAGCGAGCACCGGTTGCTCCCCGACGACGCCCGGTCCCTGCACCCGCTGGGCATCGCCATTGCCGTCGGTGATGAGCCATTCGCGGCCGACGAGCTGCACGGTTTCGCGGCCGACGTTCGAGATCCGTACCTGGTAGGCGAAGAAGTAATAGCTGTCCTGAGGAGAGCTGCGCTCCTCGTCGTAAAAACTGCGCACCTGGACCCGGACTCCGCGGGTCGTGGTATCGCTCATGATTGCCTTCATTATCGCATGAGCTCGGCGGGCGGTCTGGGTTAGAATCCGCCGCGCCCAGAAGGGAGGGATCGCGATGGACTGGTTGAGCCAACCCGAGAGCTGGATCGCGCTGCTGACGCTGACGGTGCTGGAGATCGTGCTCGGCATCGACAACGTGATCTTCATTTCCATCCTGGCCGGCAAGCTGCCGAAGGAGCAGCAGCCCAAGGCACGGCGGCTCGGGCTGGGGCTCGCCATGTTCATCCGCATCGCCCTCCTCGCCTCGCTGGCCTGGATGGTGAAGCTGACCTCGCCGCTGTTCACCGTGCTCGGCCAGGGCATCTCCGGCCGCGACCTCATCCTCCTCATCGGCGGGCTGTTCCTCATCTTCAAGGCAACGCGCGAGATCCACGAGCGCCTGGAGGGTGAAGAGGGGCACGCGAGCGCCCGCGTGGCCGCCTCGTTCGCCTCCGTCATCGTCCAGATCCTGCTGCTCGACATCGTCTTTTCGCTCGACTCCGTCATCACCGCCGTCGGCATGGCCAATCAGCTCGCAGTCATGGTCACGGCGGTCGTCGTCGCTGTGGGAGTCATGATGATCGCCGCCGGGCCCATCGGCGAGTTCGTGGCCGTTCATCCCACCGTCAAGATGCTGGCCCTCTCCTTCCTGCTCCTGATCGGCATGTCGCTGATCGCCGAGGGGCTCGACTTTCACATCCCCAAGGGCTACATCTACTTCGCCATGGGGTTCTCGATCTTCGTCGAGGTGCTGAACCTGCGGCTGCACAAGAAGACCGTCAAGCCGGTCGACCTGCATGAGCCGTACGTGGCGGAGCCGACCTCGGGCGGGGGCGAGGGATGAGGAGCGCTGCTCCCGCCGTCAATCCCAGCGCCGCGAGGGCGCAGCCCCAGAGGAAGGCCGGCGGGCGGTAGAGCAGGTCGACGCGCCAGCTTCCGGCCGGCAGCCGGGTGGCAAGGAAGACACCTTTCGCCGGGCGTAGCTGACCCTCGAGAAGGAGGCGCCAACCGCCGTCCTGGTAGAGGCTGGAGGCGAGCCGCTGCCGGCGCGGGAGGCGGACTCGCGCGGTGATCCAGGAATCCTCGAAGCGGGGGATCCTGACGAAGCCGCTATCGCCAATATTGCCGATATTGCCGCTATTGCCCGGGAGGAACAGCCGCGGCAGCGCGCCGGGTTGCTCCCAGATCGAGCCGTCGGGATCGGCGTAGAGGCGCGCGAGGGGCGGCGGCAGCGCGGCCTCCGGCGCGGCCAGCAGGTAGCGCACCCCGAGGCGCCGGTACAGGGGATTTCCTGGATCGCCGAATTCCGGCAGCTCCCCCCGCCAGGCGGCGGTGATCGGCGCCGTCGCGTCCACGTACGCCTGCGGCGCGGCCGGGTTGTAGATCCTGGCGTCCGTCAAGCCATACAGAGAGGGGAGGTTGGGCGGGAAGGCCCCGCCCAGCGCCGCCATGCGATAACGCGGGCCGCGCCGCGGGTTCTTGCCGAGCTTCGCCTGGAGAAAGCGGATGGGCCCGGTCGTGGGAAATGTCAGGCGGCGCGGCATGGGCGGGTTTGCCGGCAGGTGGACCAGCAGCAGCTCGGCCGCGATCGCCGCCGCTATTCCCGCCACGGCGAGCGACTTTCCGCGCCGCCGCCAGGAGACCGTCGCCAGGAGCAGGAGGGCGGCCAGGACGAGAAAGCGAAGCTGCCAGCGCAGCCAGCCCATCCGGAACACCTCCAGCCGCCGCGGATCCATGGGATCGGGATGAGTGAGGTAGCCCCAAACCAGGACGAGACCGAGCCCCAGCGCCGCGATCAGCGCAGCTCGGCGGCGGATCTCCCCCGAGCGGAAGCGCTCCAGGGTACAGGCCCCGAGATAGGCCAGGCAGAGGGAGAGCGGCAGCAGGAGCCGCCGGGAGCCGAGCCCTCCTGGAAGAGGGGCGAGCAACAGCAGGCAGAGCCCGGCGATCACCAAGGCCAACCTCTCTTGCGGAAAACGCCGCCCCGCCCAAACGGCCAGTAGCGCGGCGAGCAGGGTCGCCGTCCCCACGAATCCGCTCGCGTCCTCGTTGCTGTTCGAGAGACCCCAGTAGTGGATGAACCGGCTGTTACCGTAGGCGTTGGGAGCGGCGATGGGCAGCCAGCGGAGAGAGAAGGGTTCCAGGAGCGCCCCGGAGGGGCAGCATTTGAATAGCCCGGGGCGGAAGCCCCGGGTGGGAGCGCGCCTATTCCCTCCAAGCCCCGAAGGGCCGTCCTTGACTAGTCGATCTGCAGGCCGCCCCTGCGGGGCTTGGCGGAATTCCTGTTGTCCGCTGACCCGGGGCTTCCGCCCCGGGCTATTCAAATGCTGCCCCTCCGGGGCGCTTTTCAATGTGTCTTTATCCAGGGAACGCAACCGCATCGCCCGCATCGTCTTCGGGAGGTATTCGAACGCCGGCAGCAGCGCGGGCGCCGCGATCAGCCCTGCGATTGCCAGAGCGGCCCCCGTCTGAACGAGCAGCGACCACCGCAATCCGCGAGGCCGCCGGCGCACCCGGTCGAGGAGGAAGGCGAGGGTGAGGCCGAGAGCGTAGAGGAGGGTCTCCGGATGCCCTCCGAGGAGCAGGGCGAGCGTTCCAAGGGCGAGGAGCAGCGCGTCCCGGTGATCTCCGGGATCGCCGGGCTCGTCGCACCGCGCCAGGGCATACAGCGCCAGCGGCAGGAGCGCCGCCGCGTTGGCGATCGGCCAGCCTATCCAGAGCAGGAGGAAGCCGCCGAGCCCGTAGGCGAGCGAGCCCGCGAGGGCCGGCGTCTCGGTCAGCCCCTGCCGGCGCATCCAGAGAAAGGAGAAGACCAGAGCCGTCAGCACGCGCAGCGCGGCGGTCACTCCGGCGGCGCGCGGAAGCGGCAAGGGATAGCCGAGGAGCACCAGGGGCTGGAGCGCCTGCGCCTGCGGATCGGCCAGGAGCGGCATACCGGCTCCCACCTGTGCGTTCCACAACGGCCAGCGGCCCGCCGACCATCCCGCGCGGACAGCGGCGAGCGAAGGAGTGACGAGCTGGATCAGGTCTCCCTGGAGGATGTTGCCGTGGGGCTCCGCCGGCGCGAGCCTTTGGAAGGGCACCTCGCCCCGCAGGTTGTCGAGCGGCAGTAGCACCTTGCCGCCGAGAAGGACAGGACCGAAGAGGAGCAGGAGGACGGCGGCGAAGACGGCGAGGATCCGCAACGGGACAGGGTCGAACCACCGCCGGAGCGCCGCGGCGAGCAACGCTCCCAGCAGTCCCACCCAAAGGCCGGGCAGCAGGTCCACCGGACTCCAATCGGGGGAGAGATTCAGGGTCTCGGTTCTCCGTCGCTCGCTTCGCCCGGCGCTTCCGCACCGGGCTACGGAAACGTTGCTCCTCCGGAGCGATCGCCCCACTGGGCGACGTCTCGATAGCCCGGTGCGGAAGCGCCGGGCGAAGGCGGCGGATTGACTCCAGGGGGCCGCCAGGGAATGCCGATCCCGGGATGATACATTTTCTTCCTCCTATGTTCCGGGTCGTCCTTCAGCTCTTCCGCTTCCGTGGCCTGCTCGCGACGCTCACCTCTCGGGAGCTCAAGGCGCGTTATCGCGGCTCGGTGCTCGGCTTTCTCTGGTCGCTCGCCAACCCGTTGCTGCTGCTGGCGGTCTACACCTTCGTCTTCAGCATCGTCTTCAAGCCGGAGGCGCGCGGCGAGATGAGCCCTTATGCGCTGTTCCTGGTGAGCGGCCTGTTCCCCTGGATCTGGATCTCGGCCTCCGCCCTCGAAGGCTCGATGTCGCTGCTGGCCAACTCCGGTCTCATCCGCAAGGCGGTCTTCCCGGCCGAGCTGCTGCCCATGGTCTCCGTCCTCTCGAACCTGGTGCACCTGCTGTTCGCGCTGCCGATCGTCGTCGCGGCCCTGATGGCGGGACGGATCCTCGGCTACGACGTGGGCGGCCTCTCGATGGTAGCGCTGCCGGCGATCCTCCTGCTCCACTTGCCCATGGTCTCGGGCCTGGCCCTCGGGGCTTCGGCCCTCACCGTTCACTTCAAGGACGCGCGCGACCTGCTCGCGAATCTCCTGACGCTGATGTTTTTTCTCACGCCCATCCTCTACTCGCTCGAGGCGCTCCAGGGCCAGAGCCTGGCTCCGGTGCGCTGGGCGGTGCGGCTCAATCCGTTCACCCCATTCATTCTGGGCTATCAGACGGTGCTCTTCCGCGGCGAATTTCCCGATCCCCTGCTCTGGATGCAGATGGCCCTGGTGAGCCTGGTCGCCTGGTCGCTGGGGGCCGGGCTCTTCGAGCGATTGCGCGAGACGCTCGTGGAGGCGGCATGAGGGAGCCCGCACTGCCGGCGACATCGGCGATATCGGCGACATCGGCGCCGGACGAGCCCGCCGAGGCCATCCGCGTCGAGCAGGTCGGCAAGCTCTATCGCCGGACCTTGCCGGGCGACCGGCTGCGGACCCTCAAAAGCGCGCTCGTCGGACGCAGCCTGACCCGCGACCTGAAGCCCGAGGAGGCGATCACCGCCCTGGAGGAGGTGGACTTCACCGTCGCTCGTGGCGAAGCCTTCGGCATCATCGGCGGCAACGGCTCGGGCAAGTCGACCCTGCTCAAGCTGGTCGCCGGGATGCTCAAGCCGACCACGGGACGGATCGTCGTCGCCGGCCGGGTGGCGGCGCTGATCGAGCTGGGGGCCGGGTTCCATCCCGAGATCTCCGGGCGGGAGAACGTCTTCATCAACGCCGCCGTGCTCGGGCTCTCGCGCAAGCAGGTTGCGCGCCGGTACGACGCCATCGTCGAGTTCTCCGGCCTGGGCGATTTCATGGAGGAGCCGGTCAAGAACTACTCCTCCGGCATGTACGTTCGCCTGGGCTTCGCCGTGGCGGTGCACACCGAGCCCGACGTGCTGCTGGTGGACGAGGTGCTGGCCGTGGGCGACGAGGCGTTCGCCCACCGCTGCCTGCGCCACATCGAGGAGTTCCTGGCGTCCGGCAAGACCCTGCTCCTCGTCAGCCACTCGCTCGACCTGGTGGAGGGCGTGTGCGACCGCGTGCTCTGGCTCGACAACGGCCGCCAGCGGCTGGTGGGCGAGCCCCGTCGCGTGATCGACGCCTATCGCCGGGACGTGGCGGAGGGGGAGGGAGAGCAGCACCTTGCCGCCAAGCGGGAGCGCGAGGAGGCGGGCGAGGGGGTGTCGGAGGAGCTGCGCTGGGGCTCGCGGGAGGCGGAAATCGTCTCGATCCGTCTCCTCGCCGGCGGCGAGGAGCGTTACCACGTCGAGACCGGAGAGGACGTGGTCTTCGAGATCCGGGCCCGTGCCGACCAGCCCCTCGACGACTTCGTCTTCGGCATCGCCGTCTCGACCCCGCGCAGCTTCGAGGTCTGGGGTACCAATACGGACCTGGCCGGGTACGTCTCCGGCCGGTTCGAAGGAGATGCCACGGTGCGCCTGAGCTGCCCGGCGCTGCGGCTCGCCCCCGGCGAGTACCTGGTGGACGTGGCCGTGCACTCCAAGGCAGGGGCCCCTTACGACTACCAGCGCCGCGCGCTGGCGTTCACCGTGACGGCTCCTCAAGGGGGAGTCGGGGTGTACTCTCCCGAGCACAGTTGGGAGTTTGGGGGCGGGGTTCGCTGGGAGGAACCGGAAAGCGCTCCTCTCCCGGAGGGGCTGTGAAGTCATCGCTGGCGTGCCTCCGAAGCCCTCACCACCCCGGCCCTCCTCTCCCAGAGGGAGAGGAGGGAGAAATTTGAAGAAACTGCGCTTAGGGGGCTTCTTTTTCTTGGCTTTATTCTCCTCTCTCCCCATGGGAGAGAGGGGTTAGGGGAGTGAGGGCTTCGAAGGGCAAACCGCCCGATAATTCACAGGCTCTCGAGGAGAGGGAGCAACTCGTCCGAATCGGAGCTATCTTTAACCCCTTCCCATGGAGCTCCAAGACCTCGCCCGCTGGATGATCGCCGCCGCTTTCGCATCGGTGGACCCGGAACGCCTGGCCCGCGAGGAACTGGCCCGGCGCGGCGAGCGCTTCGGCGCGGCGCTGTCGCTGGGAAAGGCCGCCGCGGCCCTCGGCCGTGGGGCTCGCGAGGCGCTCGAGCCTGCCGCGCGGCGGCTGCTCATCCGTCCCCATCGTTCGACATCGCTCCTCGATCCGGGGTGGGCGCAGAGGGCCGGCGGCCATCCCCTTCCCGACCGCCAGAGCCTCGCCGCCGGAGAGCATCTCGAACGATGGCTCGCCGAGGTCCCGCCCCGGCCTCTCCTCGTCCTGATCTCGGGCGGCGCCTCGGCTTGCATGGAGGCGCCGGCCGCGGGGCTCACTCTCGAGGACCTCGCCGCCACGCAGCACGCCCTGCTCGCCTCGGGCCTGCCCATCCAGACCGTCAACGCCGTCCGCAAGCACCTCTCGCGCATCAAAGGAGGAGGCGCCCTGCGCGCCATGCGCGCGAGTACCGGCCGGCTTCCCCGCATCCTCGCGCTGCTGCTTTCCGATGTGCCCGGGGACGACCCCGCGGCCATCGCGTCCGGACCCTTCAACGCCGACCCTACGACCTTCGCGGATGCGCTTGCGGCCATCGAAGGTCTCGCGGTGCCGGAGAGCGTCCGGCGCCATCTGGCCGCCGGCGCCCGGGGCGAGCTGCCTGAAACCGTGAAGCCGGGTGATCCCTCCCTCGAGCCGGTCGAGGACGTGATACTGGCGGGTGTGAAAACGGCCGTCGCGGCCGTCGTCGCCGAGGCGCGGCGGCGAAGCTTCCAGGTCGCGGACGGCGAGCTGCGGGGCGAAGCGGCGCAGGCGGGCCGCGAGCTGGTCGAGCGGGGCCGCGAGCTCGCCCGCGCCGCCGGCGACGCCGGAGCCGCGCTCGTGCTGGGCGGCGAGACCACCGTCACGCTGCGCGGGGAATCCGGCAGCGGCGGTCGCAACCAGGAGCTGGCCCTGGCGGCGGCGCGGCAGCTCTCCGGAGGGATGGGCGAGCTCGTCTTCACGGTGGCGACCGACGGCGAGGACGGACCGACCCGCTACGCCGGAGCGACGGTGAGCGGCGGCACCTGGGAGGCGATCCGGCGGGCCGGAATCGATCCTGATGCCGCCCTGGCGCGCCACGACTCGCGGCCCGCGCTGGCCGCCGTGCCGGGAGCTCTTCTCGAGACGGGTTCCACGGGCACCAACGTCGGCGACCTCGCGGTTTACCTCCGGGCTCCGGCCGCCGGCGTGTGACCTCCCGTCCGCGTTGGGATAGCATCGCGGCACTCATTACAGGGGAGATCTCATGGATGAGCCCGAGGCGGGCCTGAACGTCAAGATCAGCGACGAAGAGCTGAAAGGCCGCTACTCCAACCTGCTCCGCATCACCCACACGCGAGAGGAGTTCATCCTCGACTTCATCAACCTGGCGCCTCCGCAAGGCATCGTCACCGCACGGCTCGTGACCAGTCCCGGGCATCTCAAGCGCATCATTCGCGCCCTGAGCGCGAACCTCGAGCGGTATGAAGAGGCCTTCGGGCCCATCCAGGAGGCGCCGGACCCGGGCGGAGACGCCAGCGTGCATTGAGCGGGGGGACTCTCCGCCCCGGAACGGAAGGCCGGACCTTGAGGAGGGAGGCGGCCGGATCGAAATGGCTGGAGCCTACTGCGCGCGCTGGCGGCTCGCCGCCCTGCTGCTGCTCTGCTGTCTCGTCCCGGCGTGCGGGTCTGCCCCGTCTCGGCCGGCCGGGGGAGTCGGCCTGGGCGAGGGCCCCACCCGCTGGCTGATGCTGCCGGACGAGCAGCGCCAGCTCCGGCGCCTCGCCACCACCCGGGAAGCCGTCGATTTCATCGAGGCGTTCTGGCGCCGGCGCGATCCCGATCCCAACACGCCCGGCAACGAGTATTCGAAGGTCTTCTATGAACGGGTGGAGGCGGCCGACCGGCTGTACAACGAAGGTGGCACCCGCGGCAGCCTCACGGACCGCGGCCGCGCCCTGATCCTCCTCGGGCCGCCGCCGGTGCTGCGCTACAGCCAGAAAAGGGTCCCCGCCTGGGATCCCGGGAAGGCTGGAGCGCCTCCTGTAGTTCAGACCCGCACCCTCTCTCTGGAGTCCTGGGTTTACGAGCTGGAGGATCTCGGCCCGGCGCTGCAGCAGCACCTCCAGGAGGAAGATCTGCGGCCGGAAATCGTCCTCGTCTTTGCCATTCACCCCAAGCGCACGTATCTGACCGAGGGCGAGGAGTACCTGGAGATGGCGATGCGGGCGGCCGTGCGGGAGTGATTCGACCCCAGAAAGGAGAGGCGGATGACCATTCTCGACTCGATGAACACGACCGCGCCGCCCCGCAACTGGTGGCAGCGGAACTGGAAGTGGGTTGTCCCGGTCGGCTGCGGCTCGATGATCACCCTTGTGGCGCTCTTCATCTTCTCGATCGTGTTCTTCGTGTTCTCGGTGATCCGCTCGACGGGTGTCTTCCAGGACGCCCTCGAACGCGCCAAGGCCAGCCCGGAAGTCCGCGCCGAGCTGGGCGAGCCCGTCCGGGAGGGCTGGTGGGTGAGCGGCAACGTGGAGACGTCCGGCCCGTCGGGAACCGCGGACATCGCCATTCCGCTGCGGGGCTCGAAACAGGACGGCACCCTCTACGCCGTCGCCCGGAAGTCGGCGGGACGCTGGATCTACGACATCTTGGAGGTGGAGATCGAGGGGCGGGAGGAACGGATCAATCTGCTGGAGGAGGATCCACGGTGAAGGATATACGCCGTTCCTTCAGGGAAGAGACCTGGGACAGCAACGAAAAGTCACGGTCGTGGTGCAAGACCGGAATCCCGTGTCGGATGGCGCAAGCGGCGATCAGGCAGTCGACGCCCGAACGGACCGTCACGCCGGATCGCCGAGCCGCGCGATAGAGCTGCGCCGCTTCTTCGAAGACCCCTTGCGTCAGAGGGGATTCGAGGATCGGCAAAGCGAACATCGCCTCTCGCGCGATGCGAAAGGCGTGCTCTTCCCGAAATCCCTGGAGCACTTCCTGGATGATCGGAAGGCATGTAACCGCTTCGTCCAGATCAACCCCGAGTTGAAAGCGGCTCGGCCTCTTGAAGACCTCGATCCAGACGGAGGTATCCACCAGAAGCATGGGCTACGAGCCCGATTTGGCAGGTGCCGGGGCGTCACCTCTCATCTCGGCAAGATCGCCCTCCCACAAACCGGAGCCCGCGAGCTCGAGAATGCGCCCTGCCCGGTACCGCCGAAGGTAGTCCTCCATGGCCTTGGTCACCGCGCGTGAGTAAGTTCGCTCACCACTGACCCGGGTCAGCTCTTCCAACAAGTGTTCGTCCAGCACAAGATTCGTACGTTTCATGCGCACGAGTGTACATCGGATCGCCTTTGGCCTTCTGCAGGGTTTCTACTACCGGCTCGACGTAGTCAAATCGGGCACGCCCCCCAGCGGCCTTTAGACCCCACCTTCCGCGCGCCCTCGCCTTTGGGGTTGAAGAGATGCACGCCTTTCTGGAACCCTGGGCAATGACAAAAGAGCCGTCGCCGAGGAAACGGACAGCACCGAGTATGTAGGTCCGGCACTGGTATAAGGCGGGAGTCGCCCCCCTCCTCCTCGACATTTCCTTGCGGACGCAGCGGCGTCGCGAAAGCCTTGTACAGGGACAGGCGTTGGCCTGACCGCTTCATGGCCGGCGCTCCTCCGGCCCAATTTCCTGCACCTCACCCGATTCCAGATCAAGGCGGTAACACCGCCCGCAGCCATGCCTCCAAGTTGCGGATCGTCTCCCACTGCCGGATCGCATCGAGGAGCGCCTCCTGGAGGATGTCGTCGCAGTCCTGGCAGGGTATGTTGTAACCCTTGAAGATGCGTTTCAGTCGGGGCCGATTCTTCCGCAGAAGCTGCTCGATCACTGCGGATTCCTGAGCCGGGGCCGGAGCCAAGTCGAAACGGATCATGCTCTCCATCACCGGCTCCGGTTCCTCATGCGAAGGGCAGCGGCTTGATGCGCAGGCCGCAAGCCCGGAACATCCGCCGCAGGGTGACCGCCGTCGCGTCGATGGCCTCCCGCAGGCGAGAATCGCCACGCACGGCCAGATGCGCCAGAAGGCGAATCTTTCCAGCCGCGAGGGCCAGGGCTGGCGCCCCGGGGAGGCAGGGTTCCAGGGCGACGGCTAAGGCTTCGACCTCGCTGGCCCGGCCGCTTTCCGCCAGCGCGAGCGCGAGATCCAATGACACCAGGGCGGCTTCGGCCGGGCTCGGCTCGGCGAGCAGCTTCTGCCGTACCGACTCCAGCACGTGGACCGCCTCGTCGAGGTCGCCGAGCCGGGCGAGCGCGCGTCCTTCCCACCCATAGACGCGGACCATCTCCTTGGGATCGGCGATCTGGGAGTAGAGCCGCCACGCCTCGCGCAGCACGCCGCGAGCCCGCTCCCGCTGCCCCGCCTGCGCCAGACAAGCTGCCAGCGCCAAACCTCCCCGCAGAGCCACGAACGGCCGGCCGTCGCGGTCCATGTCGGCCCAGCCGCTGCCGAGCAGCGCGAGGGTGTCGCCATGCCCGCCCTCCTCCAGGAGCACGAGCCCCAGTAGCATCAGACAGAGGGCCACATCGCGATCCTGGCCGTCGGTGGCGAAGAGGCAGGCGCCGTGCTGCAGGAGCGCCTCGGCCTCGTCGATGCGGCCCTGCTCCCAGCGCAGCAGCGCCAGGATCTGGCAGTAGAAAGCGCGGTCCGGGAGACCGGCCAGGAAGGGAACGGCTTTCGCGAGCAGGAGGTCGGCGGTCTTCCTCCGTGACTCCAGCCGCCGGGCGTTGGCGCCGAGACAGTAGGCGCGCGGTAGAGCCGCCGCTGCTTCCTCGTCGCCCGCTCCGAAGAGGTGGGCCAGCCGGACCGCGAGGCGGGCCAGCTCGGCCGCGCAGACCGGATCGGCAAGCTGGCGGGCGTGGCTGACCTCCAGCAGCAGGTCCAACAGGTCCAGGCTGCGAAAGCGGGACTGCCGGATCACCCCGAGCCGCCGGCCGGGCGGCGTCTGCATCAGCTCCGCGAAAAGCCGCTCGGCGGTCTCGCGCTGAAGACGCGTCTCCTCGATCAGCTCCGGCGTCCGTTCCTCCAGCCGCGCCCACATTCCGGCATAGATCTCCTCGTGCGTTTCGTCGTCCGGCAGCGGGGTCCGTTCGCCGAGTAACCGGCCGATGGCCCAGCTCCGGCAGGTGGGGCAGCTCAGCAGGTGCAGCAGATCGGTGGCGCCGTGGGGCTCCTCGTGCGGGAAGTCCGCCATCAGCTCTTCTTCCCCTTGGCCTTCCCCTTGGGGCGATACGAGGCCGCCGCCGCGAGGTCGCGAATGGCGGGCCGGAGGCAGTCGTTGAGGACGCATTCGATGACGGAGCGCACCTCGGTTGAGATGTCCATCTCCTCCTCGCCCAGGAGCATGGCCGCTTCCTGAGGGGGCACGGGAAGCATCTCGTGTACTTCCACCAGCCGGCCCCGGAGGCCTTCCAGCTCCTCGACGACCTGTCGCAGCGCCCCTTGTGCGGCGGCCTCGGCTTCGGTCATACGACCCTGCACCTCCAAAGGGCTCTCGATCGCCGGTGCCCTCTTTCAGGCCGCCTGACGGCAGCACTGCGCGTCTCCTTCAGGATGCGGGATGCCCGTTCGCCGAACCACAGCCGCCGCGTCGCCGCCACGCATTCCGGACAGCCGGCCAGGAGGTGGCGAACGATTGCGAGCATCCCGGGTTCTGACAACCCACCGCCCATGAAGGACTCCAGCTCAGCCCTTCCAGGGTGGTGGCCTCGTCCCGCTCTCGGGAGCGCACGGACCTTCTCCAGGGGGCCAGCGTCGCCGTCAGTCATCACCAGATCTCCCTTTCTCCGCTCGCTGGAGAGGAGATTGTCGCTGAGCGAAAGGGAGGCTACAGACCGCGTTGCGGTTGCGAAAGCGTTGAGGTATCTTTTAAGGCAGAATTCAAACGAGGGAGTGCAAGGTCAGGGTGGTTTTCCGGGTTGTGGGTTACCTTCCGGCACCTTTCATGGAGACTCTCGGCACGGGGCCAGGAACTTTTTGCCGCTTGGCAATCTCTTGCATGTCACGCTAGGGTCCTGCTTCACACCCTCTAATGTTGAAACACGACAAAGGGGAGGGATCTCCAATGGCGTCCAAACCCGTGCCACTGTTGAGCCGTGTCCTGACCATGCTGCGCTCCTCCTTGGGATGGGATCAGGCCGAGGTCGCCAGGGCGGCTGGCGTCCGGCCGAACGTCATCTCCGATTACGAGCGCGGCCAAAGAACCCTGACACGCGAGAAGGTGGAGGAGCTCGCCGGCATCATGGGTTTGCCGGCGGAGGCCGTCGATTGGGCTCTCAGCTTCGTCCAGTCGCTGGACGCGGTAGCCCGAGCCCCCGGCTATCCTGACGCTGTCGCCGGGGCGGAGCGCCAGCAGGTCGAAGCCATTGCCGCCGAAACGGGAAGGCTCACAGCCGAATTTACCCGATCGCTGCTGCACAGCCTGACGATGTCGGGCTGGGCTCTCGCCGCCCGCCAGCACGCGGCAGGGTTGTGGGAGATCATGAAGCGGCGGAAGCCCTTGGACCGGCGGCGGCTGGTGGAGGATGCGCAGGAGTACCGGAATTGGGCGCTCTGCGAGTTGGTCTGCGCCGAGAGCACCAAGGCGGCGGCCGACGACGCCGGCCGCGCCGTCGAGCTGGCGGAGCTGGCCGTGCTGATCGCCGACCTCGCGCCCGGCGAGGAGTCGTGGCGCTGGCGGCTGCGAGGCTACGCCGCGGCGCATCGCGGCAACGCCCGCCGCGTCGGTGGCGACCTGCCGGGGGCCGACGAAGCGTTTCGCCGTGCCCTCGAGCTTCTGGGAGGCGGGCCGGCCCGGCGATCCGGGGCTGCTTTCCGAGGCGCAGGTTCTCAGCCTGGAGGCCTCTTTACGCACCGATCAGGACCGTCTGCCGGAAGCGGCGGCCCTTCTCGACCGCGCCCTGGCGGCCAACCCTGGAACCCTGCGGCCAAATCTTCTGATCAAGAGGGCGCGAGTCCTGGAGTGGGCGGGGGACTACGAGGACGCGCTGGCGACCCTCCGGCAGGTGGGGCCTCTGCCTGCCGATCGAAAAGAACCGCGGCTGCGGTGGATGCTACGGCTCAATCCCGCCTGGAACCTGACTCATCTCGGGCGGTACGCCGAGGCCGAGGCGCTGTTGCCGGAGATCCGGGCGCTGACAGCGCAGCTCGACAACGAGCTGGACTCGCTACGGTTGCGCTGGTTGGAAGGGCGGGTGGCGGCCGGCCTGGAGCGTGCGGAGGAGGCACTGGCAGCGTTGTCTCAGGTGCGGGCCGGGTTCGCGGACCGTGGCATCGCCTACGATGCCGCCCTGGCGACGCTGGAGCTGGCGGTGGTGCATCTGGAGCCGGGGCGCACCCGTGAGGTCAAGGCGCTGGCGCGGCAGATGGCGCCGATCTTCAAGGCGCAGGGGGTGCACCGCGGAGCCCTGGCGGCGCTGAAGCTCTTCTGCGAGGCCGCCGAGAAAGAGGCCGCCACCGTGGAGCTGGCCCGGCGGGTCGTGAGCTACCTCTACCGGGCGCAACACAACCCGGAGCTGCGGTTCGAGGCGGGCGAGTGAAGCACCGGGCCGGAGCGTCAGCATGCCGGCCCGATGGAGGTACTTCTAGCCATCGGGGTCTGCCGAGCCTCCTGCATCGGAGGTGTCGCCAGGACCGGGGGGCTGGCCGAGGTGGCTGCCGTCCGGATCTAGGCTGCCTCCGTTCTTGTCCCAGATGCTGGAGAGGAATGCCCGGAGGCCATCGAGCAGCTTCCGCATGGGCTCGATGGCCAACGGTTCGGTCCCGGGCTCAGGCCGGAACCGTGGTTCCAAGGCCGAAGCCGAGGCTGCGACGAGAGACATGCCCAAGAGGAGAGCGACAAATGCCCGGCGGGCGGGGAAGCGAGTCATCGGACAGCTCCTTTCGCTGAGCGGCGGGCCCAGGCACGGCCCCCATGGCCGTGCGGCCGCCTCTCTGAGGATTAAGGTGCCTGACGCTGGCGAAAAGACGGAAAACTACACCCAGGATGCATTCCTAGTATGCACTTGAGGAGGGAAAAACCGTATGCCCGGGCAGAAGGAGCAGACCGACGTGGGGATCGCGATTGTCGTCTTACGGATGCTGCGCGGGTGGGAGCGGGGCGGTTTGGCGGACGCGGCCGGCTTGTCGGCGAGCTCCATCTACCGCTACGAAATCGGCAATACCATTCCGACCCGCAAAACGTTCGAGCGCATCGTGGCCGCAGTGGGAATCCCCATCCGCATGGCGGACCGTCTCGTGGCCTGGATCCGCTCGGCCCGCGCCGCCTGGGCGGGATCTCCGGAGGATGCGGAAGGAGCCCTCGACGCCCTCTGCGGAGAAGTCTCGGAAGGCATCTCCCGCGTCTTTCGTTCCGCGGCAGCCCTGGTCCTCGCCGGCCAACCGGGGTTCGTCTCAGGTCCATGGAGGAGGCAGTCTCCGCCGTCCCCGGGAGAGCGCCAGCAGGCCGCGGTGCTGTGGGGGGCGTTGGAGCGCCGGGACACTCCGGGGCGGCGGATGTTGGTGCAGGATGCGCAGGAGTACCGGAATTGGGCGCTCTGCGAGCGGGTCTGCGCCGAGAGCACCAGGGCGGCGGCTGACGACGCCGGCCGCGCCGTCGAGCTGGCGGAGCTGGCCGTGCTGATCGCCGATCTCGCGCCCGGCGAGGAGTCGTGGCGCTGGCGGCTGCGAGGCTACGCCGCGGCGCATCGCGGCAACGCCCGCCGCGTCGGTGGCGACCTGCCGGGGGCCGACGAAGCGTTTCGCCGTGCCCTCGAGGCTTCTGGGAGGCCGGACGGCCCGGCGATCCGGGGCTGCTTTCCGAGGCGCAGGTTCTCAGCCTGGAGGCCTCTTTACGCACCGATCAGGACCGTCTGCCGGAAGCGGCTGCCCTTCTCGACCGCGCTCTGGCGGCCAACCCGGGAACCCTGCGGCCGAATCTCCTGATCAAGAGGGCGCGAGTCCTGGAGTGGGCGGGGGACTATGAGGACGCGCTGGCGACCCTCCGGCAGGTGGGGCCTCTGCCTGCCGATCGAAAAGAACCGCGGCTGCGGTGGATGCTACGGCTCAATCCCGCCTGGAACCTGACTCATCTCGGGCGATACGCTGAGGCCGAGGCCCTGTTGCCGGAGATCCGGGCGTTGACGGCGCAGCTCGACAACGAGTTGGACTCGCTACGGTTGCGCTGGCTGGAAGGGCGGGTGGCGGCCGGCCTGGGGCGGAGGGAGGAAGCATTGGCAGCGTTGTCTCAGGTGCGGGCCGGGTTCGCGGAGCGCGGCATCGCCTACGATGCCGCCCTGGCGACGCTGGAGCTGGCGGTGGTGCATCTGGAGCAGGGGCGCACCCGCGAGGTCAAAGCGCTGGCGCGGCAGATGGCGCCAATCTTCAAGGCGCAGGGGGTGCACCGTGGAGCCCTGGCGGCGCTGAAGCTCTTCTGCGAGGCCGCCGAGAAAGAAGCCGCGACCGCGGAGCTGGCCCGGCGAGTCGTCCAGTACCTCTACCGGGCGCGGCATAATCCCGGACTGCGCTTCGAGACTCTGACCATTTGAACGGTATGTTGATCAGTACGCGTCGCAACGGTCGCCGCACAACGCTGTGACGGCTCAGCGCGCGGCGTCAGCCGTCCGCTGGAGCCGCTTGGTTGGCGGAACACAAGGTTTCCTACTCGTGTATATGGCTATGACTCCACCGCACTGCCTTTGTTCATTGTACAACGGAACTGCCGGTTGGTGACAGGAGATCCCCGAGCCCGCAGGGACTCGTCAAAGTCGGCCGGAGCGCCTCTTCTGTAGGGGCGCCCCTGTGTGGGCGCCCTGGGGGGAGGGCGGCCACGTAGGGCCGCCCCTACATGGAATTCTCCCGATCTGTGGACTTTGACGGGGCCCTGCCCGAGCCCGTGATCGGCTCCTCTGGGGGCATCAAGCCCCCCGCCTAGCTCCACGAGGCTTCCAACGACTCGGCCGAACCCCCTCAGCCTTTATTCAGAGGATCGAAATGCCACCCACGGGAGACCGCTAAGATCAACCTGCTGGAGGAGGAACGGCGGCAAGAGTCGCACCGTTCTGGAGCATGGGGCTATGGGCGCGGCCTGTCAGGTGAAGGTGCGCCGCCGCCTCTCATCTCGACAAGGTCGCCCTCCCACAATCCGGATCCCTCAAGCTCGAGGATATGTCTAGCTCGATGCCGCCGAAGGTAGTCCTCCATAGCCTTGGTCACCGCGCGTGAGTAAGTTCGCTCCCCGCTGACCCGGATCAGCTCTTCCAGGAGCTGTTCGTCCAGAACAAGACTCGTACGCTTGATGCGTACAAGCGTACCATCGGATCGCCCCCGGCCTTCTGGAACAGCGGATCACCTGTTGGTGAACGCGGACTCGCCGGAGCGGCACAGCCCCCGCGCTCGCGCGTCCCTCTGGCGCCGCGGGATGTCTTGCCCCCGGCGGTCCACTTCGCAAGCGTCGCGGTGGGCGAGGTCCCCCTCGCTGACTGAGACAGCAAGGCCCGGAGAGGCAGCTCGCCCCTGCGGAATTGCGATTCCCCCCGCGAGGGGCGAGTCTTCCCCCCGCGAATTGCGATATTCCCCTCGCGAGGGGCGACACTCCCCTGCGCAATTGTGACATTCCCCTCGCGAGGGGGAAACTTCCCCCCGCGAATTTAGACACACCCCTCGCGGGGGGCAACACGCCCCTGCCGAACTGCGATATTCCCCCCGCGAGGGGAATGATTCAATTCGGGAGGGGAGTATCCCAGTCGGCGAGGGCCATGTCCCGCCTCTCGTCCGCCGTGTCGCAGCCCGGCTTCTGCGAGCCTCGCGAACGCTCTCCCGTATCGCAGCTCCGTTCATGGGAGCCCGCCGAGCACTCCTTTGTGCCTCGATCCGACTCCTTGCAATTCCACCTGCCGCGGATTGTGTCGTAGCGGCGCTTCGGCAAGTTACGTGAGGGTTCCGCCGCGTTGCAATTCCGAAGGGGGAGAGCCCGCAGCGCGGGGGGGACATCACGGCGTTGCTTCGCTGCTGTCCGCGTTCTTCTTCCGGTAGCGCGAAGGCGTCCTGCCGGCTCCGTAGGCTTCGAGGGAGATGACGCCGTCTCCGATGAGCTCCTGGAGCGTCCGATGTAGCGAGCCGCGATCCGGCTCGTAGCCAAAGCTGCGCAAGGACATGGTTGCGGTCGAAGACTTCCGGAAGCCTCGGGAGCACGTCTTGAATATCGTTGTAGAGCTGCCCGGCCCGCTGCCGGGAGGGGCGCGCAGGCGCCTGCTGCGGACTGGAGATCGGCTGGGTGGCCGCCGGCCGTGGCTCAAATTGGGGGATCTCGAAATCTCCTTCGGCCGTGGTCGCCCACACGAGGTCGAGGGCCCGGACCTGCTGTCGATGTGCCGTCTGCAGCAGCTCGATCCCGGCGCGGAGCTGCTCGTCCAGCCGCTGCCTACGAAGCTCGTATTCGTCGCGTGTCATGCTACAGGTGATTACAGCACAAAACTGTACTACACAGCAAGGGTGCCGCGCGGCCATGAGACTGGCGCACTCAGTGACATACTTTGCTCGTGAGGAGGGTCTTCAAGACTCGGCCTTGAGATTTGCCATGACCACTAAAAGCAAAGAGACCAGCAGGATCCTGGCCGCGGTTCATGAAACGGCGCGTGATCTCCATGCGGCCGGCTTCGTCTCCAAGCGCAGGATGAAGGAGTACGATGCCCTGTGTCTCGTCCCTGTGCCGGAGTATTCCAGTGAGACGATCCGGGCCCTGCGCAAGCGGTACAAAATCAGCCAGGCTGTACTGGCGTCGATTCTCAACACCAGTGTTTCGACGGTTCGGCAGTGGGAGATCGGCGAAAAGCATCCGAGCGGGCCTTCGCTCAAATTGCTCAACCTGCTGGATCGCAAGGGGTTGGAAGCCGTAATCTGAAGGAGATCTGCGGCGACCGGAGCTGTCACCGCCTTATGAGCGGCGCCGCTGAATGTTGACCGGAGCGGTTAATGACCCCGTGGTCGAAGGCGGTACGGTCTCGGTTCGCGAAATGTCCAGTCTTAGACGGGCGCGACCACGAGGTCCGGAGCGGACCTGTAGGGCTTGACTCTGTCGGCCATGGCTCGCCTCCTAGCATTATCTTTGAGCAGGCGTCTCTCCGGACGCGGAGAGGCGCCCGCCTGGCGATAATGCGAGGGTGCCATCCCGGCGGTCAACTCAAGCGGCGCGGATGGCCGCACGCTATCCCGGAGGCACCACTCCGTGCTCGACCAGTCTCAGCGCCTCGTCCTTGACGATTCCTATGCCGGCGCAGTAGACCTTGATGCCTTTGCCGCCGCTGGAAGACAGCGGATTGGTCTCCGTGACCTCCACGCAGTTGCTGAAGGCACCGGCCGGGGTCCCGACGGTGAGCCCCATCTTCGTGTTTTCGCCCTGATCTTCGGCCACGTCGGGCGCTATTTCCTGGAAGTACCGTGCTCCCAGGATGAACGATCCCGGCATGATGACCCCCGGCTGCGCGCCGTCCTCTCCCGCCCGCCAAGCGCCTTCATGACCCACCAGCACGCCGTCTTCGTAGATGTCGACCTCCTCGCCGAAGTAGAAGATGTTGCTGGTCTCGACGCAGCGGGCAAACCAGTTCCGCGACACCTCGACGATCTCCCCGTCCTCGAACTCCCGCTCCTCGACGACTCTGGCGATGACGGTCAGTGGCACTCCTCTGGCGGTGACGAACGAGAGGGTCTCAAACTGGTACAGCACGGTGACCTCCGCCCTGATCTCCGTGCCGTCCTCCTCGCCTTCCAGCACCAGTTGGCGGCCGGGACGAAGGCTGAAATAGGGGTTCTGCCGGCCCCACGCCGACCAGGTGCAGTTCTCCAGCAGGAAGTCGCTCGTGAACTCCACCGCTGCCCAGCCGGGCGCCGGCAGCAATGCGAAAACAGTCGCCAACGCCGTTGCGAGCCACATCGTTTGACGCTTCATCGGGACACCCCTTTCTCGACCGTTGCTTTGGTTTGGCTCCAACTCCTGTCGTGTACTTGGATGCAGGGAGCGCCGGAATCCTTCGCCGCCTCCTGAGGGCGGTCCGCTTGGACGAGATACGAGGGTGTGCCATCCTACGGCGGATGAAGCGCGTAGTGGTTCAGTTTGCCTGCAGACTGCGTACGGTCCTGGGGCAGTCCACGAGCAAACTGAACCATTACCAACGGACGGAAAGGAGAAGGCATGCGCCTCATGGTGATCTGTTTGGCGGGACTGGCCGCCCTGGCCTGCCGGGCCGCGGAAGAGGTGGCGCCGCAGAAGCAGGAGGGGGATCTGCGGATCGTGGCTGACGTCGAGAGGCGGCTGGCGCAGTTCGCCCCGGTTCCCCTGTCGGCGGACCTCTCGCCGCTCACGGCCGAGGACCGGCAGGTGCTCGACAAGCTGGTGGAGGCCGCCAGGCTGATGAACGAGATCTTCCTGCGCCAGGTCTGGACGGGAAATCCCGAGATGCGGCGGCAGCTCGAGGGCTATCAAGGCGAGCACGCGGACGCCGCCCGCCAGTACTTCACCATCAACTTCGGTCCCTGGGACCGCCTCGCGGAGAGGCAGCCGTTCATCGGCGACCAACCCCACCCGCCGGGAGCGGGCTATTACCCGGAGGACATGACCAAGGAGGAATTCGAGACCTGGATCGCGCAGCACCCGGAGGCCAAGGAGGGATTCACCTCGACGGTGACGGTGATCCGCCGCGGCGAGAACCGGGACCTCGCGGCCGTCCCCTACTCCCGCGAGTACGCCGAATGGCTGAAGCCCGCCGCCCGGCTTCTGCGCGAGGCCGCGGCCTTGACGAGCAACGCCTCGCTCGAGAAGTTCCTCGAGCTGCGCGCCGCCGCCTTCGACAGCGACGACTACTACGCGAGCGACCTCGCCTGGATGGACCTGGATGCGCCGGTGGAGGTCACCATCGGCCCCTACGAGACCTACGAGGACGAGATCTTCGGCTACAAGGCGGCCTTCGAAGCCTTCGTCACCGTGAACCTGCCCCAGGAGTCGGGCGCGCTGGCGCTCTACAAGCAGCGGCTCCCATGGCTGGAGAGCAACCTGCCGATACCGGAGGAGCACAAGAACCTGAACCGCGGCACCGAGAGCCCGATCCGGGTGGTGGACGTCGTCTACAGCGCCGGCGACACCCGGGCCGGCGTCCAGACGACCGCCTTCAACCTGCCGAACGACGAGCGGGTGCGCGAGGCCAAGGGCTCGAAAAAGGTGCTGCTGCGCAACACCATGCGGGCGAAGTACGACCGCATCCTGATCCCCATCGCCGAGCGCGTGCTCGATCCGGCGCAGGTGAAGGACGTCTCCTTCGACGCCTTTCTCAACGAGGTGCTGCACCATGAGCTGTCGCACGGCCTGGGCCCGGGCACGATCACGGTGAACGGCCGCAAGACGGAGGTGCGCCTGGAGCTCAAGGAGCTGTTCTCCACCCTGGAGGAAGCCAAGGCCGACGTGATGGGCGTCTACAACATTCTCGCCTTGATCGACCGCAAGGAGATGCCGGCCGAGTTGCGCCGGACCCTGGAGCCCACGTACGTGGCGGGTCTTTTCCGCGCCGCCCGCTTCGGCGTCGACGAGGCCCATGGGCAGGGGGTGGTGGCGCAGTTCAACTATCTGCTGCAGAAGGGCGCTCTGGAGATCGACGGTAACAGCCGCGTCCGCGCCGTGTCCGAGAAGTTCCCGGGCGCCATCCGCGAGCTGCTGCACGACATGCTGATGCTCCAGGCGGCGGGCGACTACGCGGGGACGAAGCGCTTCCTCGACACCTACGGCAAGGCCACCCAGCCCATTCTGGATGCCATCGCCCGCCTCGCGGACGTGCCGGTGGATATCCGGCCGATGTACGACGCGGAGAAGTAAGGGCGGTTTCGAGTCCTGAGTCCTAAAGTAGGGGCGGGGCTTGTCCCCGCCCCATACCGTCTCGGAGCGCGAAGAGGGCGGGGACAAGCCCCGCCCCTACGAAAGACTGCCCAGGAATCCTACCGCACTTCCAGCAGCTCGAACTCGTAGAGGAGCACGGCGTTCGGCGGCACCACGCTGCCGACGCCCTGCCTGCCGAAGCCCAGCTCGGGAGGGATGACGAGCTTGCGCTTGCCGCCGACCTTCATGCCGGCGAGCCCTTCGTCCCATCCTTTTGGCGCGTCGCCGATCCCGAGGCGGAAGGTGAAAGGCCGGTCGCGGTCGCGGCTGGAGTCGAACTTGGTGCCGTTCTCGAGCCAGCCGACATAGTGGACCGCGACGATCTTGCCGGTGGTGGCCGCCTCACCTTCGCCGGTCCTGAGATCGATGTACTTGAGCCCCGAGGGGGTGACGATCTCCCGCCTGCCGGCGTCGGCGGGATTCTGCTCCTGGCCGGCGACGGCGGAAGGGCTCGCGGCGGCGAGCACGGTGATCGCCAGGAAAGCGCGGCAAAGGGTCTTCGGTTCCATGGGTCGAGCCTCCTTCTTGGGAGTCGACTGCCTCGTCTGCCGGTTGAGAGGCCTGATTCTACGTCAATCGGCCCGCCGGACCACCCGGCCCCTTTTGACCACGGCGGCGACAGGGTTGATGCCGTAGTGGTAGACCAGGTGGAGGAGGTTGGGAGCGTCGAGCAGGACGAGGTCGGCCTGCTTGCCGGTCTCGATCGAGCCGATCTCCTCGCCGAGCCCGAGACAGCAGGCGGCGTTCAAGGTGGCCGCCGTGAGGCTCTCTTCGATGGTGAGGCCCAGCTCGAAGGCGGCCAGCACCACCACCATGGGCATCGACTCGGTGTGGGAAGAGCCCGGATTGCAGTCGGTCGCCAGGGCGACCGGCACGCCGGCCTCGACGAGCCGGCGGGCGGGAGCGTAGCGGTGCTTCATGAGGAAGAAGCTCGTCCCGGGCAGGAGCACGGCCGTCACTTCGGCGCTCGCCAGGGCTTCGACGCCGGCCGGCGAGACGGCGATCAGGTGATCCGCGGAGAGCGCCCCCATCTCGGCGGCCAGCTCGGCGCCTCCGGAGTCGACGAACTCGTCGGCGTGGAGCCTCGGGGCGAGGCCGTGGTGCAGGCCGGCCTCGAGGACGCGGCGGGACTCGCCGGCCGTGAACACCCCTTCCTCGCAGAAGACGTCGCAGAAGCGGGCGAGCCCGGCCTCGGCGGTGGCCGGCACGATCTCGTCGCAGATCAGGTCGAGGTAGCGCCGCCGGTCCTGCCGGTGCTCGGGAGGGACCTCGTGCGCGGCGAGCAGGGTCGCCACCAGGTCCACCGGGTGGCTCTCGGAGGCGCGGCGGATGGCGCGCAGCTGCTTCAGCTCATCGCCTCGCGAAAGCCCGTAGCCGCTCTTGGCTTCGGCGGTGGTGGTGCCCCATTCGAGCATCCGGTCCAGCCGCCGCAGAACGTTGGCGGCGAGCTCTTCCTCGCCGGCCTGGCGGGTGGCGGCCACGGTCGAGAGGATGCCGCCGCCGGCCGCCGCGATCTCCTGGTAGGTCTTGCCGGCGAGCCGGGCGGCGAATTCTTCCTCGCGGCTGCCGGCCCAGGGCAGGTGCGTGTGCGGATCGACGAATCCCGGAATCAGCGCGCCGCCGCGGCCGTCCAGCCGCTCGGCTTCGGGCAGCTCGCCAAAGAGGCGCCGGCGCTCCTCCGGCGCTCCGGCGAAGGCGATGCGGCCGTCGCGGCAGACCACCTCGGCGCCGCGCAGCCGGCTCACCCGCCGCTGATCCGCCCCGCGTAGCGGCGCGGAACCCTCCGGAGTGGCGACCTCGGCCAGGTTGTGGATCAGGAGATCGGGGGGCATGGCGAGGTGCGATTCTGCCACAGCGCCCCGTCCGAAGTCAGAGATCGGAGCGGTCTGCCCTCCGAAGCCCTCACTCCCCCGGCCCCTCTCTCCCAGAGGGAGAGAGGGGAGAAAGGACGGAACCCTCACATTTCTTCTCTTGTTTCTTTTTCCCTCCTCTCCCTCTGGGAGAGGAGGGGTAGGGGAGGTGAGAGCTTCGAAGGGCAGACCGCCCCGATAAATTCACAGAGCCTCCAGCCCCACCCGTTCTCTCCCCATCTCCCGCACCTGCACGCGCAGCCACTCCTCGACCTCGGTCCATTCCAGGGGAACGGCGAGGCGGGGCATGGGCTCGCCTTCAATCTCGGAGAGATCGGCGAGACCCTTCAGAGCCTGCAGGGGGAAATCGCGGACGTGGCCGAATTTGTCCTCCGCGAAATCGAAGAGCGACGCGAGGGGCAGCTTGCGGCAGAGGAGATAGAGGTCCACGAAGTCGCGCCGGGTGCCGCGGCTGATGATGGCGCCGAGCTTCATCAGGCCGAGATCCACGGCGGACGCGACGGCCAGCCCGGCGAAGTCCTCGAAGGGCTGGACGAGCGGGTAGGGATAGTAGAAGAGCCGGAGCCCCACGCCTCTCACCCGGGCGAAGAGGTAGCCGTCGCGGGCCGTCTCGACCTCGGTGCCGGAGTCGAGCGCCAGCAGCTCGCCCAGGAGGTCGCGGCGCTCGGGACTGGTGAGCCGGTTGGCGTTGCTCATCAGGTCGAGATCCGAAACCGGCCGATGGCCGGTGTAGAGCGCCAGGGCGGCCGAGCCGGCGAGGTAGACCTCCTCAGCCCAGGGCCGGACCGCCAAGCGCGCCAGCAGCTCCTGTGCACGGGGCGAGAGAGCTTCGGGATGGCCGAGGGTCAGAGAGGCCACAATGCCTTGGCCTCGGCCGGGCACAGTCCCGACGGATCCGATGGGCGCCCGAGCACGATCTCCCAGAAGGCGCGGCTGCGGGTCGAGAGCTGGCGCCCGCCGTGCCGCGAGAACCAGCCGGCGAGCTCCGGCTCGGACAGCGTGCCGAGGAGCCAGGCGAGGTCCGCGGCGTCGCCGTCCTCCAGCAGGCGGGCGATCAGCAGCGAGCCTGCGCGCTCGAGGGTGAGATCCGTCTCGGCATAGCCGGGGAAGAGACGCTGCGCTCCTTCAGGAAGGCTCAAGCTCCGGCGTCCCGGCGCTTGCGCGGCAGGGTGAGGACGGTCGCGGTGTTGCGCTCGTCTTCCATCTCGGCTTCCAGGATGCGCTGGAACAGGTCGAGGGTATTCTTGAACTTGAGCTGCAGCTCGCGCCGCGCGGTGCGCAGCTCGCCGATCTTCGATTCGAAGCGGGTGGACTGCTCGATGGCCTGCTGCACGATCTTGTCGCCCGCCATCTCGGCCTCCTTGACCAGCAGCTCGGCTTCGTGGCGGGCGTTGGCCGTGATGTCGTCCGACACCTTCTGCGCCCGCAGCAGCGTCTGCTGGAGCTGGTGCTCGCGATGCTCGGTCTCCTCCAGGCGCTGCCGGTAATAGCGGTTCTCCCGCTCCAGCTTTTCAACCTGACCGATACGGGCGGCCAGCTCTTCGGCCAGGAGAGAGAGGAAGCCCTCCACCTCGGTGGGATCGTAGCCGCGCAACTTCTGCGAGAAGCGCATCTTCTGGATCTCGAGCGGAGTGATGGCCATGGTGGGGGACCTCCGGTTGGATCAGCTTCGAAAAAAGGATAGCTATCCTAGCATGAACATTGAGGAAACCCCCTGGGAGCGCCGGCATCCTTGCCGGCTTCTTTTTCGGCTTTCCTGTTGCCGGCAGGGATGCCGGCGCTCCCAGGGAGAGGAGGCCGCCCCTACACGAGCCGCGGTCCGAACAGGGCGGTGCCCACGCGCACGTGGGTGGCGCCCTCTTCGATCGCCACCTCGAAGTCGTCGCTCATCCCCATGGAGAGCCAACCGGGGAAGCCCTGCCATTCGGGGCGGGCGGCGAGATCGTCGCGCAGCGCGCGCAGCTTGCGAAACCAGGGGCGCGAATCGTCCGGGGATTCGCCCTGGGGAGGAATGGCCATCAGACCGGCGAGCTTGAGGTGCCGGAGCCGGCTGAGCATCCGGACCTGCCCGGCGAGCCCTTCCGGCCTGAAGCCGTGCTTGGTCGGCTCGCCGTCGAGGTTCACCTCCAGGAAGCCGGTGATCTCGAGCCCCCGGGCTCCGGCCTCACGGTCGACGGCTTCGGCGATCTTGAGGCGGTCGATGGAGTGGAGGGTGCGGAAGATCTCCAGGGCGGGACGGACCTTGTTGGACTGCAGGGGGCCGATCAGGTGCCACTCGATGCCAGCGGTATCAGCGATATCAGCGATATTGGGCGGCAGCTCGCGGCTCTTGGCGAGGGCTTCCTGGACCCGATTCTCGCCAAACACCGTGAGGCCGGCCTGTCGGGCTTCGGCCAGCACGGCGGCGGGCTGCAGTTTGCTGGCGCCGACCAGGACGACGCTGCTTGCGGGCCGTCCGGCGCGCCGGCAGGCGTCTTCGATGCGGCAGCGGATCCGCGCCAGGCGCTCGGCGACGCCGCTCACGGTTTCAGGCCTGCTCTTCGAAGTACAGGATGCGCTTGCAGGCGTCGCACTGGACCAAGGTGCTGCCGTTGCGGATCTCGACGATGGCCTGAGGACGCACGCGATAGTTGCAGGCGGCGCAGTGCCACTCGCGCTGGCCCTTGGCCGGCCGTTCGATGGGCCGCGCCGCCGCCATCGCACCCGCGGGGTAGCGGTCCAGGATGCGCTCGAACTGGGAGACGATGTTGCGGGGGAGCTGCCGCTTGAGGTCCGCGATCCGTCCCTGAAGGTCGTCAGCCTGGCGGGCGATCTCCGGCTTCTCGCTTTCCCAGCGGATCATCTCCACCGCGTAGCGCTCCTCGACCTCGCGGAAGCTCTCGCGCAAGGCCGCCAGCTCCTTCTGCGCCTGCTCGTGGTGCTCGAGGGAGGAGAAGGCCTGCTCCTCCTGACTGGAGATCTGTCCTTTGACGGTATCGATTTCCTGCAGCAGCGCGCCATACTCTCGCTGCGTGCTCACCCGGCTGATCTGCTGCTGGTATTTCTTCAGCTTTTCCTGCGCATCCTGGACCGCCGCTTCCGCCGTCCGCCGCTGCCGCGTCGCCTCTTCGACGGTCTCTTCGAGGGTCTGGATTTCCGCCTTGCGCGTCTCGTGCTCTTCGTGCAGCTCGCGCATCCAGTCGGGAATCCCGTGCAACCGCCGCTCGGCTTCCCGCAGCCGGGAGAGCGCGGTCTGTAGCTCCAGGACGTTCTGGAGGTTCTGGTTCATGGAGAAAGGTCCGCTCCTCTGCAAAGGAAAGTCATCACGCTCCCGCCCCGCGCGGCCCCATTTTCCATCATGGCTCGGAACGCTTCCGAAGTGGGTCCACCTGGATTCGAACCAGGGACCTGCCGGTTATGAGCCGGACGCTCTCACCGCTGAGCTATGGACCCGGGAGAGCCCCTTCAGGGCGGATCGGCAGTATACCACTCGCGGCTTTCCTCCTCGGGCGGCAGCTCGGCGGGCAGAAACTCGTTCCAGGTTTGCGCCAGCAGCCGCGCCAGCTCGGCCGTCCGCCGGGGATCGTCGACCGCCCGGCTGGTCCACGCGTCCCAGCGCTCGAGGGTCAGCCGGGGCTCGCCCCGGCCCGTGAGCGGGGGCGTGGCCAGGAAACCCGCGAGCAGCCGGCCGAAGATCTCGGCCGGCGGCACGGAGAGCTCGGCGCGGGCGATGCGGCCGTTGCCCCGATTCAACTGCGCCAGGCGCGCCCGATAGTACTCCGGCTCCGGCGGCGCGAAGCTCGACTCCCAGAGGAGCTGATCGTCCCCGGCGAGGAGGGAAAACCGGTTCGTGCCGTTGGTCAGGTACAGCTCCGAGAGCACGGCATCCGGGGAGCGCCGGAAGAGGCTCGCTGCCATCGCCGGCGGAACCTCTCCACCTGCCGCCTCGACCAGGGTCGACCACAGCCGCGCCGCAGCCACTCGACGGCCCCGCGGCACGGCGATTTCGCGGTTGAAGCCCGCCGGCAGCTTGACGGCGAACGGCACCTCCAGAAGCTGCCGTCCCAGGTTGCCGCCGTTGAGGATCTGCCCCTTTTCGCCGAACTCCTCGCCATGGGTGGAGGTCACCGCCAGCAGCGTACGGTCCCACTGGCCGCTCTCCCGCAGCGCCCTGAGCAGTTGGCCCAGCCGCACGTCGGCCCAGACCACGTTGAAGCGGTACATCGCCCAGAACCGCCGGCGCTTGCCGGGAGGCAGGGGGACCTCGGGATCGAAGTAGAGGGCGAGCTGGTTCGGCAGGATCCGCTGGGGCAGCGCGAGCCTGCCGGTGTTCAGCCGGGAGGCGACTTTCGGCCGGCGGAAGTAGGGCGCCTGCGGTTCGGGGATGTGGATCCAGACGAACCGCCGGTCGCCGTCGAGCCTCGCCAGCCGCGCGGCGGCCATGTTGCCCTTGCCGAGATCCCCGAGGAGGTCGAATCCCTGGTCGAAGCCGCCCCGCTTCGAGTACGCGGGTTCCCCGGTGAAGCCGCTGGTCTCATACCCCCGCGCTTGCAGAGCTTCCGGCAGGGTGAACAGGGCGGAGGAGAGACGGTGTTCCCGGTTCAGGACCTGGTGCTGCCAGGGGCGGAGGCCGGTGAACAGGGAGGCCATGGACGGCAAGCCCCAGCTCGAGGAGGCGACGGCCCGGCCCGCCCAGTCCGATTGGCGCAGCAGCGCGTCGAGGTGCGGCGTGGCGCCCGGCTCACCGCCGAGCTCCCCGACGACGTCGGCCCGCAGGGAATCGAAAGTGACGAGAACGATGGGACCATCGTGCGGCGCCCCGCCGCAGGCGGCGAGGAGAAAGAGGAAAGCGAGAAACCCCGGAGCGGGCCGGAGGCTCGGGCGAGGGGGAGGGCCGAGCGATCGCAACCGGATCAACCGGGCTGGGAATAGAGCTGGCGGTAGCTGTCGGAGAGAACCAGGATCCGCTTGACGTAGGTCTTCGACTCCTCGAGGCTCAGCCCCTCGAGGAAGCGGTCGAAGCTCGCCGCCGGACTCCTGCCACAGGCGCTTGATGCGGTACGGCCCGCCGTTGTAGCCGGCCAGCGACAGCTCCAGGTTCTCGCCGAACATGCTGAACACCTGCCGGAAGTAGGTGGTTCCCAGCCGCACGTTGAAGGCCGGGTCGGCAAGCAGGTCGGGTGAATAGGAGAGGCCGTTCTTGAGCGCCAGCTCGCGCGCGGTAGCCGGCATGAGCTGCATCAGCCCGCGCGCGCCCGCCCAGCTCGTGGCGGCGGGATCGAAGGCGCTCTCCTGGCGAATGATCCCGAACACCAGGTGGGTGGGGAGGCGGTTCATCGCCGACCAGGTACGGATCGTCTCCTGGTAGGCGACCGGGTAGTAGAGCCGGCGGGCCTCCTCCGGCAGGGTGGCCTGGAACGGCCCGCCCAGGGCGGGGAAGGCGTCGCGGATCACCTGGACGCTCTTGCGGTGCTCGCCGCGGCGGGCCAGGATCACCGCCTCCAACGCGCGGAGCGAGCGTTGCTGTTGGACCTTCCCGGCCACCAATTCCGCTTCGGAGAGGGCCAGATCGTCGAGCCCGAGATCGGTCAGCAGCCGCGCCCGCTCCAACGCCGGGTCCGACGGCCAGGGCTCTTGCGACTGCGCCGCGGCGGCCAGGGCCGCCGGCTTGCCGAGCAACCGTCCGAGTGCGTTGCGACGGTAGAAGTCGGTCGTATCGGCCTGGGCGATCTCGTTGTAGATCTGCTGCGCCCGCTCGCTCTCGCCGAGAGCGTCGAAAGCGCGCGCCGTCCAGTATCGGCCCCGGCGGCCGTTCGAGTCTTCCGGGTAGAGGGAGAACAGCTCCGTCCAGTAGCCGATCGCCCCGGTGTAGTTCTTTCTGCCGTACTCCTGCCAGCCGGCCTGCCAGAGGTTGGCGGCGCCGGTCGTGTCCCTGGAGTCGAGGCGGCGCAGGCGGCGCAGCGCGTCGATCGCGCGGTCGAAGAGGTCGCCTTCGCGGTAGTCGGCGTAGAGCGACTTGAGCGCTTGGGTGGCCAGCGCGGGGTCGGCGCCGTTCTGCGCCACCTTCTCCAGGTATTGCTGCGAGAGCCGGCGCAGCCGCTGGCGTTCGGCAGAGCCGAGATTCGCCCGGCCCCGCTGAGCGGTGGCGGCGTCGTCCGCCGCCATCGCGCGGCTCCAGGCGAGCGCCGCCGATTGGCGGGGATCCTGGATCTCCCTGCCGGCGAGGAGCTCCAGAGCCTCGCTGCCGCGGTGGGCGCGGGTCAGCGCCTCGGCTTGGAGGAGGTACCACCGGAGGTCCCGGTCTTCCACGGCGACGGCTTCGAGCGTCGCCACGGCGCTCGGATCCAGCCGCAGATCCAGCAGGGCCCGCCCGCGCCGTTTGAGCTGATCGCCGGTGAGAATGTCCGACCACCTCAGAGTGCCGCCGGGATCGCGGAAGATCTCGACCACCTTGAGCCTCGGCGGCCTTGAAGGGGAAGCTCACGAGCAGGTTGCGGGCGGCCTCGGTCTGCACCTCGCGGTTTCCCAGCCGATTGCCGATTTCCCAGGCGAGCGCCTCGAGCAACGCCGCCTCGTTGCCGCTCAGATCCTCGCTCCGCCCGGCTGCGATGAGCTCCAGGGCGCGCCGCGAGTCGCCGCGTTCCCAGGCGATCGTCGCCGCCTTGAGCAAGGCGCGCGGACGCAGCACCGAGCCCGGGTAGTCCCCCAGCAGTTTCGCCAGCGAAGTCTGGGCGAGCAGGACGTGCCCGCGCGCGGCCGCACTGTCGCTCAGAATGTAGAGCCGCCAATCTTCCAGGAGACCCTCCGGAGCGCGGGCGGCGAACAGCCGGTCCTCGGCGTACGCCACCTGCTCGCAGGAATGCGCGTAAAAGCCCAGGAGGAGCCGGGCGAACGCGGCCTCCGAGCCCTTGCCGGCGAGGACCGGCGCCAGCGCCTTGTACGCGGCGCCGCAGTCTTTCCGGCGCGCCGCGGCCGCCGCCTCCGCGTAGGCGAGGGAAGCTCGATCGGAGTGACCCGGCAAGGGCCGGGCGGGATCGTGACGCGGAGGTGAGGCAGTGGCGGAGCCCAGCAGGAGAGGAACCAGCAGAACGAGCGCGGCGCGATGGCGGATCGTCTTTCTACTTCTCTTCACGTCACTCCTACGGCGGCTCCGATTCCCCGGAGACTTGCAGCACGGGGCCGGCGCGTCAGATTCCCAGCGCTCTCGAATCGCCGGCGGCCAGGATACGCACCAGCTCCTGGTAAAAATAGTCGGTGGAGCGCAGGATCTGCTGATCGACGCGCTCTTCATACATCTGGCGCGAGCGATCGATGTCCTCCCTCAAGCGCTCGTAGACGTCACGATTGCGCCGGCCTTCCTCGACCTGCTCCTCGTTGTAGAGCTTGATCTCGCTCACCAGCAACCGGGCCAGCCGGCGGGCCTCCTCGTGCTGGGCCTCGTTGCCGAAAGCAGCGACGGGCACGCGGGTGGTCGCGAAGGCCCACCCCGGTCCCTCCACGTCGCTCGGCGGGCGCACCTCGGCCGTACCCGAGGTCAGGGGCGCCGGCCGCTCGCCCGGACCCATCCCGGGAGGCTCCTCCGGAACCGGCATGGGCCGGAATGGCTGCGGCGGGGGAGCCGCGGGCTCGTTCTCGACCTGCTGCAGGGACGGACGCTGGAGCAGCACGGTCGCCTCCGGACTGGTGTCCGGAATCCGCACCGGGGCGGTGGGCTCCGCCTCCACCGAACGAGGATAGCGGGGCACCTCTTCCGCCATGGCCTGAGCGGGAGCCAAGGCGGCGGTATCGGCGGCGGCGGCCACCGACAGCTCCTCGGTGTACCGTGGAGCCGCAGCCTCCCAGCCGCCGCCGGCGGGCGGAGCGTTCTCCGCCTCGACCGGCACGGCGGCGCGCTCGTCTTCCAGGGTCCACGGCGCGCCGGTCGCCGCCTGCGGCTCCGGCGCGAAGGAAGCCGGCTCGGGCTCTGCCCCCACCTCCACCTCTACCGCCATTTTGGATTCAACCGGGGATTCAGCCGGCGCCTCGGCGCTCTCCGGCTCCGCCGGTGGCGGCGCTGGCGGTGCTTCCGGCGCGGCCAGGGCCTGTCCGGCATCTCCGTCCGCGGGTTCCTCGTCCGCGAGCCGCAACGTCGCCGTGGCGGCACGCTCGCGGAACGGCAGCGTCTCGATGGCCTGAGCGGCTGCATGGGCGAGGATCTGCAGCGCCTCGACCCCCAGCTCGTCGCCGTCCAGCCGGTCGGCATAGAGCGCGGCGGCCACGTGATCCCGCAGCACGAGCGGCACCAGGACGCCGTCGCGCGGCAGCGGGCTCTCGAAGCGGCTGCACAATCCGGCACAGTCGCCGGCCGACAGCAGCATCGCACCCTGGCCCTCGAGCAGCCGTTCCCAGGGGCCGTCCTGCGCCTCGAGCACGAGGCTGCGGATGGACGAGTCGGCGTCGCCGAAGCCCTCGCTGCCCCAACCCCTCACCTCGCTGCCGCGAACCAGCAGCACGGCCGCACGCGAGGCGTACCGCGCCGACTCGCGCAGCAGGGAGGCGAGGATCGCCGCCTGCGAGCGGGCCCGGTCGATGGCGGCAAAGCCGTCGCGCAGGTCGCGCAACGCGCCGCGCCGGGCGCCGGCGCCCACCTCGCGCTCCGCGGGAGCGAAATCTTCGTCGGACAGAAAGGCTGACGGCAGCGCAGGAGTGAGCTCATCCAGCCGCCGTTGGATCTCTTCGTTACCGGCGCGAAGCCGCTGAGAAAGCTCCTGCCGCAGCTCGGCGATCGCACGCTCGACCGTGTCACCGATCTCGCGGTTCAGGTGGTGAATTCTTTCCGAAAACGACATCCGTGATTCTCCGCGGCCGTCCTCTGAAGTCGATCCCAGCTAAAGGAACCTTGATTATTCTGTAGCCCGTCGTGCAGTGTCAAGCCGAGCCGTGGCGAAAATGCCTCTGGAACAAGGGCTTAGCCGGGTGGATCGGATCGCTTGTCGGCCCTTCCGGGCCTATGGTACGGTGCCGCGGAAACAGGGGAGCTCGCCGATGAATCACCGCCGTCCACGTCTTCGAACCCGGAACGGAGCGGCGCTCCTCTGCTGCTGGCTGCTGGCCGCGGGAGCCGCCGGCTGCGGCTCGGCGGCCGACGAGCGGCAGGCCGCGGGACGGAGCCCGGCGGAGGATGCCGAGTGGCGGTGGCTGCAGCAGACCCGGCGGACGCTCGCGGCGCAGCGGACGCGGCTCGACGCCGCGGCTGCCGGCGATCCGCAGCTCGGCCGGCGGAGCGAGGCCCTCGCCGCCGAGTTCAACCGCCGGCTCGCCGAGCTCATCAACGCCGACCCCCCGGTGCAGGGAAAGCCGCTCACCGCACGGCAGCAGGCGGCGATCGGCATGAAGAGCGACGAGGACATCCGGCTCGCGCGCCAGTTCATCGCCCAGGGAGGGGACTACCAGCGCGCCATCGCCATCTACAAGGAGGCCCTGGTGGTGGATCCCGGCAACCCGCGGCTGCGGCAGGAGCTCGCGAAGGCCCGGGCGCGCCGCTACATGACCCGGGAGACTTTCGCGCAAGCCAAGGAGGGGATGGATCGCGACGAGGTCCGCCGGCTTCTCGGTCAGCCCAACCTCCACAACGTGCGCGACTATACGGAGCGGGAGGTCGTCGCCTGGTTCTATCCCAAGAACGAGAGCGGCGCGGCGGCGGCGGTGTGGTTCCACGCCGATGGGGCCGATGGGGCCAATGGGGCCAATGGGGATCGCTACACGGTCTACCAGCTCGACTTCAACGCCCTGCAGCCGCATTCGCCGGCCGAGCCCGCCCAGCCGCCGGACGCCGCGCGCAGCTCAACTTGACTTTCCCCCGGAGTTGAGGCACGCTTACAGCCGACGCCCCCCGCAGAATTGGGGGGCGATTTCATCCGCAAGAGAAAAGAGGTGAGAGACGGATGCCTGTTGTGCATGTGCGCGAAGAAGAGAGCTTCGAGAACGCGTTGCGCCGCTTCAAGCGCAAGGTCGAGAAGTCGGGAATTCTGACCGAGCTGCGCAAGCGTCAGCACTTCGAGAAGCCCTCGGTGAAGCGTAAGCGCAAGGCCATCCAGGCGCGCAAGAAGATCCTGCGCAAGCTGGTGGAGGAGCGCCGCCAGGGCCTGGCTTGAGACGCTTGGCGATAGCCGGTCCGGGTGCGAACAGACGGGAGGGAGCCTTCGGGGCTTCCTCCCGTTTCGCTTTCTAGCGTGCTCCGAACGGCAGCAACGCAGGCAGCGCCGCCGTCCGCTTGCCCTCCTCCTTCTCCCACTCCTCCCGGCTTTTCGCCGTCACCGGCTCGAGCTTGCGCTTCGCGAGCTCGCGGTTGACCGCCGCCACCTCGCCGCGCCGGAGCTCTTCCAGCCGCGCCTCGGCCTGGCCGAGATCGTCCGACAGCACCTGGGTCTGATCGAGCTGCGACCGGGTCGGGCGCCCATCGTAGCCGTTGACCCCGCCGTACACCTTGGCCAGCTTCTCCCGGAGTTGCTCCTCCCCGGACAGCCAGCCCCCTACGCTGGTGGCGACCAGGGTGGCGCGGAAGCCTTCCAGCGTAGCGGCGAGCGAGCCCAGCTGCCGGCGCAGCTTGTCTCCCTTGGGCAGCGCCGCGGCGCGCTGCTGCGCCGCGTCTCGCAGCGCCTTCACCGTGTCGGCGACGTAGGTGAGGCGGCCGAGCATCCCGTACAGCGTCATGGCCGTCTCGTGCTGCAGGGCGCGATCTTCAGCCGAGTGCGTCGAACGGGGGTCCGGCACGATCCTCACCTCGCCGACGTAGGTCTTGTCGCCCTGGATGAGCTTCACCGTGTAGGAGCCGGGGAGCACCCGCGGGCCGAACATGGCGAACGGCGATCCCATCACCAGCGAGTTCGCGGGCGGCAGCTTGGGCGGCGGCAGGCGCATCGGCCAGCGCACGCGGTTGACGCCTCGCCGCTTGCCCGCGGGCAGGGTCGAGGTGAGCCGGCCCTCGGCGTCGTAGACCTCGATCTTGAGGTCGCCGAAGAGGTGCCGCTTCTTCAGGTAATAGGCGATGGTGGCGGCCTCCTCCGGGTTGGAGGCGAAGAACTCGTCGTCGCCCGGAAAGTCCTGGATGGCGGCGGGGATGGCCATCGTGGCCGTCCGCGACGGCAGCATCACCACCTCCGCGTCGAGCGCCTCGCGAGTCAGCTTCCGCAGTGGCGTGATGTCGTCCACGATGTAGACGCCGCGTCCGTGGGTGGCGAGGATCAGGTCCGATTCGCGGTGATGGATGGCGAGGTCTCGCACCGGCACCTTGGGGAGCTTGCCGGTGAAGCGCGCCCAGCGGCCGCCGCCGTCCACGGAGACGAAGAGACCCAGCTCGGTGCCCAGGAAGAGGAGGTCCGGGTTCTCCAGGTCCTGGCGGATCACGTGGGCATAGCCGGCGAGCGCGTCGCCGGCGAGCGGGGTCCAGGTCTTGCCGAAGTCGGCCGTCCGGTAGACATGGGTTTTCATATCGCCGGTCTGATGGCCGTCGAAGGTGGCGAAGGCGGTCCCTTCGTCGAAGCGGCCGGCTTCCACGCTGGAGACCCAGGTCCCCTTGGGCAGCCCCGGGACGCTCGGCGCCACGTTCGTCCAGTGCTCGCCGCCGTCGCGGGTCACCTGGAGATTGCCGTCGTCCGTCCCCACCCAGATCACCTTGCCGTTCTTCGGCGATTCGCTGATGGTGAAGATCGTCGTGTGGTTCTCGGCCGTCGAGTTGTCGCGCGTGAGGCCCTCCCGACTGGTGCTGCTGCTGTTTCTTCGCATCGTTGGTGGTGAGGTCGGGGGAGATGCGCTCCCAGGAATTCCCCTGGTCGCGCGAGCGGAAGAGGAACTGCGCACCCATGTAGATCGTTCCCGGCTCGTTCGGGCTGAGATGGATCGGCGTATTCCAGTTGAAGCGGTAGGGCGGCTCGCCGGCCCCCGGCAGCGGCTTGACGGCCTTCTCCTCGCCCGTCGAGAGCCGCCGGCGCGAGATCTCGCCGCCCTGGTACTCGGCGTAGACCAGGTCGGGGTCCTGGGGATCGACGAAGGCGTAAAAGCCGTCGCCGGCGCCGATGTTGATCCAATCGCGGTTCTGGATGCCGCCGATCGCCGACGACGGTCCGGACCAGGAGCCGTTGTCCTGCAGGCCGCCGTAGACGCGGTAAGGCCGCCTCATGTCGTAGCTGACGTGGTAGAGCTGCGACACCGGCAGGGCCCTGAGGAAGCGCCACTGCCGGCCTTTGCTGTACGACATGTAGACGCCGCCGTCGGTGCCGAGCAACACCTCGTTCGGGTTCTTCGGGTTGATCCAGAACGCGTGATGGTCGCCGTGCGGACCGCCGAAGGGCGTACCGCTCGCGGCGTTGAAGGTCTTGCCGCCGTCCGTGCTCACCGTCAGCGAATAGCCCGGTTTATAGACGGTCTTGTAGTCCGTGGGATCGACGACGAGATGGGCGAAGTAGAACGGCCGCACCTGGATGTTGAACGACGAGTTGACCTCCCGCCAGCTCTCGCCGACGTCGTCCGAACGGTAGAGGGCCGTCTTCTCCGCCTCGACCAGGGCATAGACGACGCTCGGCCGCGACGGCGCCACGGCCACCGCGATCCGCCCCTTGTCGCCGGCCGGCAGGCCTTCCTCGAGCGGCCGCCAGGTCTCGCCGCCGTCGGTCGACTTGTAGAGGCCGCTCCCCTTGCCGCCGGAGCTGAACGACCAGGGGGTGCGCCGGAACTGCCACATGCCCGCGTAGAGGATCGACGGATCTTGCGGATCGACGGAGAGATCGGAGCAGCCGGTGTCGGCGTCGACGTAGAGCACCCGTTTCCAGGCCTTGCCGCCGTCGGTCGTCTTGTAGACGCCGCGCTCCTCGTGGCTGTTCCACAGGTGGCCGGTGGCGCAAACCCAGACCGTATTGCCGTCCGCCGGGTTCACCTGGATGCGGGCGATGCGCTCCGAGCTTCTCCAGACCCACCCGCTGCCAGGAGTCCCCGCCGTCGGTCGACTTGTAGAGGCCGTCGCCGATCGAGCTGCTGTTGCGGGTGCACGACTCGCCGGTCCCCACCCACACGGTCTTGGGATTCCCGGGATCGATGGCGATGGCGCCGATCGACTGCGCGTGCTCGTCGAAGACCGGCTTCCAGGCCACCCCGCCGTCGACTCGATCTCCAGACGCCGCCGCTGGCCGCACCGACGTAGATCGTCAGCGGATCCTGCGCCACGGCGTCGATGGCCGTGATGCGGCCGCTCATCACGGCCGGACCGATGGAGCGGGCCTCCAGCCCACCGAAGGTATTCGAGTCGATCTCCACCTCGGCGGCCCCTGCCGCTCCGGCCGCGAGCGCCAGGCAGGCCGCCGCCAGGCGAAGAATCCTCCCGGATTTCCATTGCATAGCCATCCCCCTCATCGAATGGAACAAGAAGAATGACAGGGAGCGGCAGGACGTCCCGCGGAGCGCCCCGCCGCTCGCGCTACTGTTTCGGCGGCGCCGGCTCTTCCTTCTTCTCGGCGGCGGGCATGGCAAAGCGGGTTTCGGCGAGGCTCGGGTTGATCTCCACCTTCGAGATGGTCATCACCATGCCGGAGGGCATACCCACGGCCTTCTGCTCGATGGAGTGCGGCACGACCAGCCCGTCGACGGTCTTGAAGTCGCCGAAGAGGGTCTCGCTCTCGACCTCCTGGCCGCGGATCTTGGTCTTGCCCGCCTGCTTGAGCTGCAGGAACTGCTCGGCGTCGATGTAGACGTAGACCACGTCGCCGTTCTTCTGGGTCACCTTGAGCTTGTGCACCGGCGTGCCTTCCAGATCCTCCTTGCCGACGTACTCGACCTGGCGGCCCTTCTCCTTGTAGTCGAGCAGCAGGCCGTCGATGTCCGCCTGCTCTTCCATCCGCTTCGCGTCCTCTGCCGGCATGGCCTCCGGCTCGGTCTTGCCCATGAACGGCATCACCGACCAGCCGGTCGTGCCGTCGAAGGCCTGGATGCCCGTCATGCCCTGGATGGTGAACTCCATGCGCATCTTGTTGGGGCGCGCCATCTCCATGGTGAACGGCGCCTCCATCCCCTGGCCCATCACCATCTTGCCGGTGATGCGTTCGGCCTGGACGGCCTTGAGCTTGTCCTTGCCCCCCATCGCCTGCAGGTGCTTCTCGATGATCTCGTCAGCGGTCTGAGCCCAGGCGGCGGCGCCGGTCAGGCCGGCCACGAGCAGCCACGCAAAGGTCTTGCGAATCATTAGGGGTCCTCCTCGGTCGAGTTGAGTGCGTTGCGATGCAGGATACCGGATCAGGGGTCGGGCGTCATCCCTGTCCCCGTTCTATACGCCGCAGGCTGAGGGAAGTTGCCGCATCACCCGCCCCGAAGCCGATCCGCTTGCGGTCCGGTCGATCCGGCAACGGCGCATCCAGGAGCTCGCGCAGGGTGGCAAAGACCTGGGTGAACCGCCGGTCGTGCCGCTTCTCCATCTCGTCCAGCCGCCGGGACAGCTCGGCGTGCGACGCCAGGATCTCACGCAGCCGCACGAAGGTGCGCACGACCTGCAGGCTCACGTCGATGGCCTTCGGGCTGTTGAGGACGCTGGCCAGCATGATGGCGCCATGCTCGGTGAAGGCGTAGGGCAAGGTCGCCGAGAACTTCATCCGCGCGAGGTGGTCACAATCTGTGACCACCTTCCCCTTTTCCCGCCCCGTCAGCCGGAACATGAAATCCTTCGGGAACCGCTCCCGGTTCCGGCGGACCGCCTGGTTCAACACCTTGGTCGGGACACCGTAGAGGAAGGCCAGATCCGTGTCCAGCATCACCCGCCGTCCCCGGATCCACAGGATCGCGCGTTCGATGCGGTGCACCGCGACCAGCTCCGCCGCCGGTTCCTCCTTCCGTGCTCGGCCCATCGCTGCTTCCTTTCCGCCGCGTCTGTGGAGCAGGAAACGTCCGCCCCAACCCTATAAAGACGGAAAAGCGGGCTCTCATCGCTCAACTTTTTTCGGCGAATGCGGCAGCAGGCCTCGCGGAGGTGGTCACAATCTGTGACCACCTCTTCGGCGATCACTTCCTAAGCTACAAGAACAGAAAGGGGTTGCGTCGTTCTGGGCGCGCAGGTGGTCACAATCTGTGACCACCTCCGGCTACGACTCGTCGTAGCTGATCTCCATCCCCCGGATCTTCCAGGCCGAGATGGCGACCAGAAGGACCGCCAGCACGAGCAGGCCGGGGATGGCGACCCACGGCGAGGGTGTGTCGGCCAGCAGGGCGAGCGGACCTTCGGAGACGGGCACCGGGCAGAGCGACTGCAGATAGTGGATGACGCTCGCCTTCTTGAGCAGCGGCGGCAGCAGGAAGTGGATCGTCTCCCAGCCGAAGACGGCGAGCGCCGGCAGCGCCGGGCTCTTGAAGAAGAAGCCGAAGAAGAGGAAGACGGCGCCGTAGCCCACGCAGGCCATGAACGTCACCAGCAGGTAGGAGGCGAGATGTCCCAGCCCGGGTCCGCCGAGCAGGAACTGCCGGACCGCCGTGGACTCGTGCGGCAGGTAGGCCAGGACGAAGGCGATGACCGTCGTGGCGCCGAAGAGGAAGAACGAGACGATCAACCCCGTCAGGTACTTGGCCGCCACCAGCAGCTCGCGCCGCAGGGGCGACAGAAAGTAGTAGTGGAGGCTGCGGTCCAGCGTCTCGCGCCGGATCAGATTGCCGAAGATGGCGACGCAGGCGAGGAAGATCACGATCCGCAGCACGAAGGCCTGGTAGAGCCCGGCGTAGAACTCGGTCGCGCCGGATACGTCGCCGGGGTCCTGGACGGCGTCGGGGATGATCGTCCGCAGGACGAGGATGAACAAAGGGCCGAGCGCCAGCAGGTAGAGGCCGTAGGAGCGGCGAAATCCCTTGCGCAGCTCCAGCCGCAGGACGGCGCGCACCTGACGCCACCAATGGCCCCAGGGAAGGCTCCGGGCGGGCACCGCCGCAGCGCACGATCTCGCTCACGACTTCTCTCCATTCGAGCCGATCAGGTATTGATAGACGGCGTGGACGTCGGCGTCGGCCGGCGCCACGGCCTCCACCGCCAGGCCGCTGCCGAGCACGATCTCGTTCAGCACCAGGTGGAACCGGTCGGCGTCGCGCGTGCGCACCAGCAGGCCCCGCCCGTCGTCGAGGATGCGGGCCTCCACCACGTGGTCCTGCTCGAAGACCCGCGAGGCCAGGAGCGACGGCCGGTCGCAGCGGATGAGCACCTGCACCGGATGCTGCTCCTCCATCTCGTCGCGCACCTCGGCGATCTCGCCCTCGGCCACCACGTAGCCGCCGTTGATGAGCACCACCTGGTCCGAGATCAGGTCCACCTCGTGCAGGATGTGGCTCGAGACGATGACGTGGAGCCCGCCGTCCGCGAGCTCGCGGAACAGCGCGATCGCCTCGGCGCGGGCCATGGGATCGAGGCCGTTCAGCGGCTCGTCGAGCACCAGCACCGAAGGCTGATGGGCGATCGCCTGCGCCAGCCGCACCCGCTGCCGCATGCCCTTGCTGTAGCCGGCGACCTTGCGGCCGGCGGCGTTCGACCAGCCCCGCCCGCTCCAGCGCCTTCCAGGCCATGGCCTCGGCCTCCTGGGCGGCGAAGCCGTGCACCCGCAGGTAGGACTCGACGAACTGGTAGCCGGTGAGCCCCGGCGGGAAGGCGTCGTACTGCGAGGCGTAGCCGACCTGGCGGAACAGCCGCTCGGCGTCGTCCGGCGGCAGGCCGAGCACCGACGATCCGGCCGCGCGAGGGACGGATCAGCCCCACCATCAGGTTCATCAGCGTCGTCTTGCCGGAGCCGTTCGGCCCCACCAGGCCGGTGATGCCCGGCGGGATCGACAGGTTCACCCGGTTGACGCCGAGGACGTCGCCGTAGAACTTCGAGACGTTCTCGAAGACGACCCGGCGGTCCGCTTCCGCGGCGGCCGGCGCCGCGGGCGCTACGGCCCGATCGGGCGATCATCGCACCACCTCGTACGCGCGGATGCGGCGGGAGAGGAGCCAAAGGCAGAAGGAGCAGCCGGCGGCCAGGGTCAGCCATGCCGCCCAGGCCGGCACCGCGAGCTCCGAGTCGATCTCCAGGCCGAACAGGGAGGACCAGACGTTCTGCACCGCCGCCCAGAGCGAGAACAGCCAGCCCCACCAGGTGTCCAGCGCCTCGTTGAGCGCGCGGGCGAAGCCGGTGAAGACGAAGAAGACGACCAGCAGCGTCACGCGCGCCACCGGCTTCCATTTCACCCAGGCCGAAATGGCCAGGGCGACGAGCGACAGCACCAGGATCCACACCCAGCTGCCCACGAAGATGGCCAGCGCGATGCCCAGGTTCTGTCGCGAACCAGCCGGCGCCCTCGAGATAGCTCTGGAACGAGGAACAGCAGCAGCCCGGGGATCCAGGTGATGAGCGACAGCAGGATCACCAGCACCATCATCTTGCCCAGCACGTACTCGGTGCGGGTGAAGGGCCTGGAGAGATAGAGCGGCAGCCCGTTGTTGCGCAGGTCGGGCGCGATCAGGGCCGGCCCCACGAAGAGCGACAGCAGAAAGCAGAGGGAGCCCTGCCATTCCAGCCCCCGCCCGAAGAACGCCGCGTTGATCGGCAGCGCGCTGCTTCAACTGGTCCAGGGGCAGATTGAGGAATCTCAGCGCCGCCAGGTTGTGGTGCAGATAGATCAGCAGCAGCCCGGCGAACGGCACGGCGAAGCAGAAGGGTGAAGAAGGCCACGAAGACCGCGGCTCTGGAAGACCTCGCGGAACGCGTAGCGCGGCAGGATCAGGAAGCGCGACCAGGCCGGCGTCAGCTCGCCGCTGTAGCGCCCGTAGTTGCTCTTATATACGGCCATGGCCGCCGACCTCCATGTCCATCGCCTTGAGGAAGATGTCCTGCGAGCGAGTCGCGCTTGTGGTCGAGCCGGCGGATCTGCACCTGCCGCTCGGCGGCCAGCCGGTAGAGATCGCGGATCTCGACGCCCTCCGGCAGCACGATCTTGATCCGCTGCTTGCCGCTCCACCGCCATCTCGACCCCCAGGGCCTCGACGGCGGCGGCGAAGGCGTCGTCCGTCGTCGCCGCGGATCTCCAGCTCGAGGAACTTGCGGTTGGCCCGGCGCTCCTCCTCGAGGTTGCAGTAGGTGGCGATGCTGCCCTGCTTCAGGACCAGCACCTCCTCGCAGCACTCCTCGACGTCGCGCAGCAGGTGGGAGGAGAGGATGACGTTGACCTCGCCGGTGTCGCGGATGTCGCGGATCAGCCTGAGCATGCGCTCGCGGGCCGACGGATCGAGCCCGTTGGTCGGCTCGTCGAGGAAGAGGAGCCGGGGGCCGTGGACGAGCGCCTGCGCGAGCTTGGCGAGCTGCTTCATGCCCAGCGAGTAGGTCTCCACCTTGCGGTAGCGGGCCTCGCCCAGGCCGACGTAGAACAGCGTCTCGTGCGCCCGTCTCGAGCGCCCGCTCGGCCGGCAGGCCCGAGAGCTCGCCCATCAGCCGGACGAACCGCACCGCGGTCATCCCGGAGATGAAGGCGTCGCTCTCGGGCATGTAACCCATGACGCTGCGGATGGCCCGCGTCTCGGTCCGGATGTCGTGGCCGAAGACGCGGGCGGTGCCCCGCCGAAGGTGGATGGAATCCGAGGAGGGTATGGAGCAGCGTCGTCTTGCCGGCGCCGTTCGGACCCAGCAGGCCGATGCAGCGGCCGGTCAGGGAGGCGTTCAACCCTTTGAGGATCGGACGCTTCCCGAACCGCACCTCCAGGCCCTGGAGCTCGATGACGGGTGTGCTGTGGTCGGACATGTGCCGCTCCAGGACCTTGGGTGAGCCTACTCGGCTTCCTCGTGCGCTCGGTCCATCATGCCGGTGATGCCGCCGAGACCGGCCAGCGTGCCGAGGTTCAGACCCAGGGGATGCTGGTTGCTGCCGGCGAAGACGATGCGGTCCGGCTCGGCGTAGGCGTAGTACAGCGTCGGCCCTTGCGCCGCCAGCCATTTGCTGATTGCCGCCGGTCCGCTCGGCGGACCGTTGCCGTTGGTGGAACCACCCGGCAACACCTTGGAGGCCGACTTCGCCAGCGGACCGAGGTTCTGGTAGACCAGGGCCGAGACGTTCACCTGGCCGTCCGGACCCAGCAGGTCGCGGAACTTGGCCGTGGTGGCGAGCGTCACGCCCGAGTCGCGCTGCTGGAGCGCCCGCTCGAGCAACGCCCGGCTGGTGCCGGCCAGCAGGTAGCCGTCCTCGAACAGGTAGTTGAGCTCGACCTTCGGCTCGGTTCCACGGACGGAGTAGAACGTGCGGCCGCCCCTCTGCTCGGCGACCATCTGGATGCCGGCCTTGCCCTCGGCCTGCAGCTTTTCGTTGAGATGGGCCACGGCCCGCTCGAACGTCTGTTGCAGGCGCGCGGGATCGTAGACCTCCACCACCAGCTTCCAGGAAGGCTCGGGCAGCACCGGTCCGTCGATGGCGATGGCGAACTCACCGCCCAGGGGCGCGGCGAGGTCGTCGCGCAAGTCGAAGCCGTGCGTGGCCTGGGCTTGCGCCAGCTCGCGGGCGAACTCGGGATTGATGGCGAGCAGCTCGTCCAGGATCGTCACGGGGTTCTTTACGACGAAAGCCGCCGCAAGGTTTGCGTCAGGAGAGAAAAAGCTCAAGCTCCCCATCGGCGCCGGAGCGGCGATCCACGAGGCGATCCCCCGCCGCGGCTGATCGAAGGTCAAGGCGGCGCGCGTCTCGGCCCGGCCGTCGATCTCCCGGCGGTCGATGATGAAGTGGTCGAGGTCGAGCACGCCCAGCCTCTCGGCCATCTGCTGCGACTCCGAGGGCTCGTCCTCCTGGCCCTTGCGCACCAGGGTGTGGAGGTCGGCCGCGAACAGCCAGCCGGCGCCGTCCCGATAATCCTGGGCGATGCGGCCGTGGAAGCTCGTGCCGGCGAAGGGGTTGCCGCCGCCGCCGGCGGTCGCCGCCACCTGGCGCAGCTCGTCGACGCTCGGCGAGGCGATGAGCAGGCCGTCGTGGATCCACAGCAGCATGCCTTCGCCTTCGGAGGCGGCCGCGAGGTCGTCGACGATCCGCACCACCGTCCTGCCCTCGCGGGCGTTGATATTGGCGATCTCCTGCTCGACGGCGGCGCGGAGGGACGCCTCGTTGCTCACCTCGGCCAGCAGCACCGGCGCGCAGTCGTCGTCCCCTCCCTGGCCGCTGGCGCTGCCGGCCGCCATGGCCACGGCCACCTCGTCGCCCAGGTAGCGACCCAGGGCGCCGACCTTCTCGATCATGTCGTGGAACTTCTGCTCGTTGCCGGTCGAGCGCAGCGTCTCGCTCCACCACTGCGCGAGCGACGGGCTCTCGGCGATCCGCTGGTCGAGGATGCGCTGCGTCTCGTCGAGGCTGCGCGACAGGTTGGGCAGCGCGATCCACACCGTCGTCCCCGCGGGAGCGAGGTCCAGCAGCCGGGTCGAGTAGCGCAGCCCGGGCCGCTCCACCCGCGCGTCGATCTCCCGGCCCAGCGCCGTCAGCTCGGCGAGAAGCTGCTCGTACTGCTCGGCGTTGCGGCTCCAGGCGACCTCGTCACGGATCGGTACCGCTTCGACGCTGGCATGGGTCGTCACCTGGTCGCCCGGATGGAGGATCGAGTCGATCCGGGCCTGCTTGACCCGCACTTCGCCCTCGACCACCGAGACGCGGGAGCCCTTGGTGCCGGAGTTGACCGAAAAGATCGTACCGGTGACCGAGACCAGGGCGTCGCGCGTGCCGACGAACAGGTGCCGGTCCCGTTGCCTGGCGGCCTGCACGATCACCTTGCCGCGCGCCAGCTCGATGGTATTGCCCTTGCGGCCGGCGTCGAGCGAGAAGCTCGCCCGCTCGCTCATCTCGATCAGCGAGCCGTCGGCCATCCGCACCAGGGCCGTCGAGCCCTTGGCGGTGCGGATCTCCTCACCCTCGTCGATCGTCTCGCCGGCGCCGAGCGGCCGGCTGGCGTCGCCCGCGACCTTGTAGAGGGTGCCTTCCACCGATTCGATACGGGCCATGCGGGTGCCGCCGGCCAGCATCTCCTGGATCATCACGACCAGACCGAAACCGAGCGCCACCGCCAGCGTCGCGGCGAGCGGCATCCACACCCGGCGGTCGCGGGCCCACGACTTCGCAGCGGCCGGCCGGGCAACCACCTCGTGGCCCTCGCGGGCCTCGCGGAGCGCCCGGCGGCACGGCACGCAGCTCCGGGTATGGTCCTCGACGAGCAGCGCGCGCGCCGGGGACAGCTCGCCCCGCAGGTAGGCGGGGATCAGGGACTGGAAATCCTCGCAGCCGTGCAGGCTGCCGGCGGCCGAGTGAGCGGACTCGGTTGGTGCGGGCACTGCCGGCGATACCGGCGATGCCGGAGCGAAAGCCGCGGCGGCTCCGCCCTGCGACAGCCGCGCCCAGACGCGGGCCGCCGCGGCCTCGACCTGCTGCGGGTCGACCGGCTCGTTCGCCACCTGGGCGATGGCCTCGTCGAGGAGGTCGTCGTGCTTCTTGAACAGGCTCATGACAGTTCTCCTTCAAGCGACCCGAGCTCTTTCTGGAGCCGGTGCCGCGCGCGATGCAGTAGTACGGCGATGGAGGTCTGGGAGGCGCCGAGCGTGCGGGCGATCTCCAGGTTGCCCATCCCTTCGAGGTAGCGCAGCGTGAAGATCTCGGCCTGCCGGGGGGAGAGACGCGACATCGCCTCCCGCAACCGGCTCTTCAGCTCGCGGTTGCCGCGCGAGCGTTCAGGCCCTATGTCCGACCGGTCCACGAGGTTGTCACCGACCTCCTCCAGATCGACCTGGCGCGACCGCTTGCGCCGCCGCATCAGGTCCAGCGCGGCGTTGACCGCCGCCCGGTGGAGGTAGCTCCCCGCGCTCTCGGAAAGATCCGGCTGCTCCTCTCGCCGCAGGAGTCGGGTGAAAACGGTTTGCAGAACGTCCTCCGCGTCCATGGCGTTGCCGGTGATCCGGTACGCCGCGCGATAAACCGCCCCATGGTGCTCCCGGAAAAGCGATTCCAGGGCTTCCGGGGGGCCGTCGAGGGGTTTCTCATAAGCTGCGGCTTGCACGCCTCCTGCCCTCCTTTCTCCTTCGCCCATTGGAACGCTCCTCCAAGCGTTTTCTTACAGGGTACTCCGATTCCGGGTTGGAAAGGTGCTGCCGTCGTAGGGGGCGGCCTCTGTGGCCGCCCCGGGGGAAAAGGCCGCCAGATAGCCCCCTACACGGATGGGGAAGCTTCTCAGCCGGCCTTTGCGAGGCAGCTCCGCGATCTGCGCCGGAAAACGGCGGGTGTCGATCGGCTTGGCGATGTAGCCGTCGCAGCCCGCGGCGAGCACCTTCTCCTCGTCACCCTTCATGGCGTAGGCGGTCAGGCCGACGATGATCACGCCGCGCATCGCGGGATCCGCCTTCAGCCGCCGCGTCAGCTCCAGCCCGTCCATGCCGGGGAGCTGGATGTCCATCAGGATCAGCCGCGGCTCGAACTCCCGCAGCACCGCCAGTGCCTCCTCGGCGTCGCCGGCGATGCGCACGTCGTAGCCCTGGGAGGTGAGCAGGACCCGGACGAGCTTCAGGTTGACCGGGTTGTCGTCGATGATCAGGATGGCTTCACCAGCCATGTCAGCTCCTTCGCGAACCTTCGTGGCCGGGCCGGATCGGGCGGGAGACGCCGGGAGACACCGCGGCGCGTTCCAGAGAGGCGAGAAGAAACTCGCTCCGGATCGGCTTCTCGAAAAAATCATGGACCTCGAAGCCCGTCGCGATCCCCTTCTCGGCGACGATGCTGACGATGATGATCGGCGTATCGCGGTTCGGGCCGCCGTCGCGGAGGGCCTGCAGCATGGCGCGGCCCGAGACGTCGGGAAGCAGCAGATCGAGGGTGATCGCGTCGAAGACCTGGTCGCGGCAGCGGCGGAGCCCTTCCTGGCCGCTCGCCACGGCTTCGACCGCATAGCCGGCGCCGGTCAGCGTGCGCACCAGCCAGTCGCGGTCCGTAGGATCGTCTTCGATCACCAGGACGCACCTCTCTCCCGGACCGTACGTCACCCGGCCGATCTCGGACTCCGCGCTGGCCGCGGCGATCCGCGGCAGCACGGCGAAGAAGAGGCTTCCCTTGCCGGGTATGCTCTCCACGCCCACGCGGCCTCCCTGGGCTTCGACGAGGCGCTTGGTGAGCGCCAGGCCCAGTCCGGTGCCGGCGTACTTCTTGGCCATGCTCGCGTCGAGCTGCTGGAACTCGACGAACAGGCGGCCGAGGTCTTCGGGCTTGATGCCGATCCCTTCATCCCGGACCTCGATGCGGAACTCCCGCATTCCCTCGGGAAGCACCCGCACGCGGACGCGCCCCTCGTCCGGAGAGAACTTCAAGGCGTTGGACAGAAAGTTGTAGAGGACCTGCTTCAGCTTCCCGGCGTCGGCCACCACGCCGGTGACCGCCGGATCCAGCGCCGCCTCGATCCGGATGCGCTTCTGGGCGGCCAGCGTGCGCAGGATGTCGCGCACCTCGTCCACCACCCGGGCGAGCTCCACGGGCTCCGGAAAGAACTCGAGCTTGCCGGCTTCCACCTTGGAGAGATCGAGGACGTCGTTGATCAACTGCAGCAGATGCCGGGAGCTCGTCAGGATGTCGCTCAGGAAGTCCTTGTGCTCGGCGGACACCGGGCCCACCCGCTCGTCGTGCATCAGCTCGGCGAAGCCGATGATGGCGTTCAGCGGCGTGCGCAGCTCGTGCGACATGTTGGCGAGGAACTCGCTCTTCAGGCGATTGGCCTCCTGCACCCGCCGGTACTGCTCGGCGATCTCCTGGTTCTTCCGTTGCAGCTCTTCCTTCAGGCGCCGCTGCTCGGTGATGTCGCGGATGGCGCTGAAGAAGAGCACGCCGTCCTCCGTCTGCAGGGGGCTGAGGCTGATCTCGACCGGGAACTCGGTGCCGTCCTTGCGCCGGCCGAAGAGCTCCATCCCTGCCCCCATGGGCCGCACCCGCGGATCGGCGGTGTAGCCGGCGCGATGCCGCGGATGTTGCTCCTGGAAGCGTTGCGGCACCAGCATCTCGACGCGCTGGCCCAGCAGCTCCTGCCGCGTAAATCCGAACAGTCGCTCGGCCTGGGCGTTGACCAGCTCGATCGCCCCCTCGCGGTCGACGATGACGATCGCGTCGGGAGCCGACTCCAGGATGCCGCGGAACTTCTCTTCGGCGCGCTTGCGGTCGGTGATGTCTCGGATGGCGCTGGAGACGAGCACGCCTTCCGCCGTCTCGGCAGAGGTACTCGAAAGAGGCCTCGCCCGCCACCAGGGCGGCGCGCAGCTTCTCGCGGGCGTCCTCCTGCCGCTCGGGCGAGACGATCGTCTCCGCCAGGTCTCGGCCCACGGCTTCCTCGCGGGGCAGGCCGAAGATCGTCTCGGCGGCGCGGTTCCAGAAGAGGATCTGGCCGGTCGGGGCGGCGGCGATGACGGCCTCGGGAAGCCCGTCGAGCGACGGGGAGAAGCGCGGCCGCTCGTCGGACATCACTCTTTCTCCCGGTCGGCTGGGGATTCGGAGGCGCCCGTCAGGCGCGCCACGACGGGACAGGAGCCCGGCGGGGCGCTTTCGCAGAGCGCGAGGTTCTCGGCGAGCCTCAGGCGGAAGGTGTGCAGCGTCGAGAGCTGCTGATCGATCGCCTCGATCCGCGCGCGCAGACGCCGGGCGATCCGCTCGCAGGCCTCGCGCGCGGGCAGCTCCCGGATCCGCAGCAGCTCGCGGATATCCTCGAGCGTGAGGCCGAGCTGCTGGCTCCGGCGGATCAAGTCCATGCGTTGCACGGCCTCCTCATCATAAACCCGATGGCCGGAGGCGGTCCGCCGCGGCGGGTCGAGGAGGCTCACGCGCTCGTAGAAGCGCAGAGTATCTCGCGAAACTCCGCAACGTTCCGCGAGCTCGCCGATCTTGATGCCATGGCTCATCATTCTCAAGGTCAAAAAATGGCCTATAGAAGAAACTTAAGACCTGGACCTACTCCATGGTCAAGCGTCGGCTGTTACCTCTTCCGGCGCCCGGTCCAGGCTACGGAAGCCGCCGTGCTGCCGGTATCAGCGAGGCGACGATGCCGGTGTCGTACGCCGTACGACTCCGGGACGCCTGGAAAGGGCTATTCCAGAAGGCGGTTGCGGATGGCGTACTGGGTCAGCTCGGCGTTGGTCGTCATCCCCATCTTTTCCATCAGCCGGGAGCGGTGGGTGCTGATGGTCTGCGGGCTCAAGGCCAGCCTTTCGCCGATCTCCTTGACCGTGTGCCCCATGGCCAGCAGGCGAAAAACCTGGTACTCGCGGTCCGAGAGCTTCTCGTGCGGCGCCTTCTCCGCGCCGGTCCGCACCTCCACCACCAGCCTTTCGGCCAACGACGGGCTGATGTAGCGGCCGCCCTTGAGCACCTTCGCCACCGCCGTGACGAGCTCCGCGGCGGCCGTTCTCTTGGTCACGTAGCCGTTGGCTCCGGCCCGCAAGGCCCGTACGGCGAACTGCTCCTCCGGATGCATGCTGAGCACGAGGATCGGCAGCTTCGGCAACGACTGCCGCAGCTCCTTCAGCACCTCGAGCCCGCTCCGGTCCGGCAGCGACATATCGAGAATGACGATGTCCCACTCTCCGGCGTGCGCCTTCTCCAGCGCCTCGGCGCCGCTCGCCGCGTCTTCGAAGACCGCGTCCGCCATGGGCTCGCCGAGGATCTGCTTCAATCCCTGGCGCACGACCGCGTAGTCATCGACCAGCAGGATGCGGGTCGGGATCCTGATCATAATGGCAGGCTCGCCACCACGGTCGTCGCCTTCCGCTTCCCCGGGTTCCCGCAATACTGCGAGCCCTGAAGGCCCGCCTCGACGAGGCCGACCGCCGCGGCGAAATCCCGCTCGCTTTCCCAGAGAGAGGAAATGTGGGAGTGGACAAGAACGCGCAGGCCGCCGATCCCCAGATCGACGGTCGGTCTCTTGCGTTGCGGCTGGGCGCGTGTCTTCATGGCCATGCCAAGCACCTCGTCCCGGCAGCCGGCTCCGGCCGAGCCATCAACACGGGTGTCGCCTTAGTATTTTAAAGCAATTACAGCAAGGTTGGATGTCCCGCGCCGGCCGCTTGACTCGCGCCGTACACCATTTTACCGTCTTGCAGACATTTGCCACAACCGAGGCGCCTACAATGAAAACCTGGCCTCTCGTCGACCGTGCTCATCCTCGTGCTCGCACCGGCGATCGCCGCCGGCCCGTCACGTCGAGGCTGATCGCGGTCATCTCACCGCAGCTCCGCGGCTGGCTCGACCGGCAGAAGTCATTGACAACATTGGAGGTAGCCCATACGATCTGGGTCGGGAGAGATCTCGGGGCGATCCTGACCAGTGAAGAAACGACAGGCGACCATCGACCACGTCGCTACGCTGGCCGGCGTATCGATCAAAACAGTCTCCCGGGTCTTCAACCAGGAACCGAACGTCCGCCCGCGGACCCGCGACAAGGTCCTGCAGGCGGCCCGGCAGCTCGAGTACTCACCCAACCTCTCGGCCAGGCGGCTGGCGAGCAACCGCTCCTTCGTCGTCGGCCTCCTCTACGACAACCCGGAATCCGATTACGTGACGGAGATCCCTAGCCAGGTCGGCGGCCAGCGCCGTGGCGTTCCGGATGCAGTCCGGCACCGAGACGCCGCCGAGGAAGTTGCCGCCGATCCGCAGCCCGGGGAGGGCGCGCTCGATCTCCTGCGCTCTATCGACGAAACGGCCGTGCCCCAGCTCATATTGCGGAATGGCCCGCGGCCAGCGGCGGACGAGCCGCAAGGAAGGCTCGCCCTCGAGACCCAGGGGACCGCGCAGCTCGCCGACGACGGTCGAGATGATCCGCTCGTCGTCCCAGGCTACGAAATCCGGATCCGTGCGCCCGCCGGCGAAGGCAGCCAGCGCGACGTGACCCGCGGGAGCCCGGCCGGGAAAGATCTCGGAAGGGAAGAGGCAGCCGAGGAGCCGGAGCCCCTCCTTGCGCGGTGCGAGGAAGCCGAAGCCGCCGAGAGGATGACCCACCTCTTCGCGGCACCAGCCGAGGGAGACCACGGCGACGGCGGCATAGGGTATCTCGGCGAAGAGGCGGCTGGCGCCGGCGGTGGCCTCGTCGAGCAGGCGGGCCGCGATGTCGGCGGGCACCGCCAGCACGACTCGCTCCGCTTCGATGCGGCCGTTGGAAGTCTCTACCTGAAATCCCTGGCCGCTGCGGAGCACCTTCTCGCAGGCGACGCCGGTGCGGACGTCCCCGATCTCTCGCGCCAGCCTGCGGGGGAGCTCCGCGAGCCCCTCGCGAAAGGAGATCATCGCGCCCCCAGGCGCCGGCCCCTTGCGCTTGGCGAGCGCGCCGCGGATGAGGCTCCCGTGATCGCGTTCCAGCGCGTGGATCTTCGGCACCGCCCAACGCACCGAGAGCCGCTCCGGATCGCCGGCATAGACGCCTGAGACGAACGGACCGACGGCGTAGTCGAGGAAGACCTGCCCCAACCGGCGGCGGACGAACCGGGCGATGCTCTCCTCGTCATCGCCGGCAGGCCTCCCGATCCACGGCTCCCTGAGCAGCCGGAGCTTGGCGCCCAGCGGGAACAAGGGAGTCCTCAGAAAGCTGACCGGGCCGGAAGGCAGCGGCACCAGGGCGCCGCTCTTGTAGAGGTAGCGCCGTTTTGCCGAGGGGGACGCGACGAGCTTCTCGCCCTCCAGCCCGCAATCGCGAATCAGGCGGCCGACGCTTTCGTGGTTGTCGACGACGGTGTTCGGCCCCATCTCGCAGCGCCAGGTTCCGTCCGTGTACGTCTCGATGGAACCTCCCACGCGCTCCGACGCCTCGAGGACGGCCACGCGCTGGCCTGCCCGAGCGAGGTGGAAGGCCGTCGTCAGGCCGGAGATCCCGGCGCCCACCACCAGCGCGTCCAGCCGCTCGCCGCTCATCGGTTCCCTCCTGCCGCCAGCCTATAATGGCGGGGACCCGAGGAGCGCGGAATGGAAAAAGTCAACTTGCGCCAGAAGCTCGATTCATTTTCCGATCACTGGAACCCAAGGATCGTCGCCGAGCTCAACGGCCAGCAGGTGAAGCTGGCCAAGTTCTCGGGCGAGTTCGTGTGGCATCACCACGACGCCGAGGACGAGCTGTTCATGGTCCTCAAAGGCGGCTTTCGCATGGAATTCCGTGACCGGCACGTCTGGCTGGAGGAGGGCGAGGTCCTGGTCGTCCCGCGCGGCGTCGAGCACCGGCCGGTGGCGGAAGAGGAGGTGCAGATCCTCCTCTTCGAGCCGGCCTCGACGCTCAACACGGGCAACGTGGAGAACGAGCGTACCGTGCGGATACTCGAGCGGATCTGACGGCGGGGCAATCCCGGCCACGACGGACGGGTTGAGGTGGCTTGAGCGTCAGCGCTCGCTCGGCCCCCTCACCTCCCCGGCCCTCCTCTCCCCGAGGGAGAGGAGGGAAAAACAGCGGAATCTGGAGGATAACTGTTGAGGACCGGGTGGCTCTCTCCGAAAGATGCCTTGATTCGTGCTAGGCGCCTATGCCAGACGTCCACGCCGGCCGAGCAGGCTTTGTGGCAACAGCTCTGTGACCGCCGATTTCTCGGCCTCAAGTTCCGCTGTCAAGTGGCGATTGGACCTTACGTGGCAGATTTCTATTGTCACGCGCTCAACCTGGTGGTGGAGCTGGACGGCGAAATTCACGAGACCACGGATCAGTTGATGCACGATGAAAACCGCGACGACAACCTGCGCGCTCTCGGTTACCGCATCCTGCGATTTACGAACCAGCAGACCCTTGAGACACCCGAGCTCGTGCTCGCGGAAATCGCCCGCTTTCTCGAAGACCTCGCCTCCAAGCCTCTTTCTCCCTCCTCTCCCTCGGGGAGAGGAGGGCCGGGGAGGGTGAGGGGTCCGAGCGGGCGCCGACCTACGTACCGCCACACTCGCACGGGCGTGTTCCCCTCACCGCCCCATCCCCGGGATCTCCTCCAGATGCGGCAGCGGAGAGTCGAGGACGTCCGAGAAGAGCGTGAGGACGCGGAAGGTGATCCCCCAGATGGCGTAGTCGCGGAAGCGGATGGCCGGATAGAGAAGGCGCGCGCCGCTCCTCTCCCATTCGAGGTGGTCCGAGTTGCGCGGATCCCACAGGTGGGAGAGGGGGATCCAGAACGCCTCCGCCACTTCTTCGCTCAAGGTGAACGGGACGAGCTCCTCCCCGAGGTAGTAGACGAAAGGCGAGAGGACCATCCGCCGGTCGCCGCCGCCGAGGCGTACCACGACGTCCGACAGCGGGCCGATCCAGTGCGCCTCTGCGAGCGCGATCCCCACCTCTTCCAGCGTCTCCCGCTCCGCCGCGGCGCGCGGGCCCGCGTCTTCGGGAGAGGAACGCCCTCCCGGCAGCGCCATATGGCCGGACCACGGATCGAGCGGGTGCTCGGCCCGCCGGATGGCGCAGAGCGAGAGGTCGCCGCCGGCGCCGGCGAGCACCAGCGCCACCGCGGCCTCGGCGTGAGCCGGCTCGCGGGCTACCAGAGCCGGTTTGTGCCGGCCGAGAGCTCGCCGGATCTCGTCGATGGCGAAGGGCATGGTGGAGCGATGATAAACGGATTCATCACGGCTCCAGCGAGCCCAATGTGGCTGCGGGATGGGCGTGATCGATGAGTGCCGTCGCTACCTGGCCGCCGCAGTGCTCGCACACGAGAGCCGCCAGCTCCTCGCAGGCCCGCTCCACGAGCTCGCGGGTCACCGGCGGGAGCCCCTCGATCACCAGAAACGCATGCTTCGTCGCCGCCGTCAGCTTCGTCCGGTCGGCTTCCTTCCAGTTCCAGCGCCGGCAGATCGCTCCGAGGTCGTCCTTGTAGATCACCTCGCCGGGTTTCGGCGGCCGCGCCTCGGGCTCGCCGAGCAGCAGGACCGGCGGCTCCTCCGCCCCGGCGATCGCCAGCAGGACGTCACCCTCGATGCGGTCCAGGTCCTCGCCGCCCACCGGCACCAGGTGGCGCAGGGAGATCGTGTTGTAGAGGTCGACGAGGGGATTGATGCCGGGCAGCGGCTGGCCTTTGAGACTGCGCCGCACGAGGTTCTCGATCGACGAGGGGTGGTCCTTCGGCTTGGCGCCGAACTTCCGGTAGGCCTCGCGCCAGGGAGCGATGTGCGGATGCTCGGTAACCTGGATTCCAGCCAACCGCTCGCGGACCCGCGCCTCTTCGCGGCGGAGCTCCCCGAGGATGGCGTCGTTTTCGCCCGCGTTGTCCAGGCCATGAAGGGTGACGACGCCCAGAACGGCTTGCGGGAAAACCTGGAAGACCTCGTCGGTGACGCGCAGGATCTTGGCCACTCTTCCAGCTCACCGGTATCGATACATGTCGAGCGCCACGATGGCGCCATCCCGGCGATCGATCCGCACGGCTACGACGGCGCCCGGCTGGAAGCGCGGAACGTCGAGCCGCGAGATCAGGCTCTTGGGGATGGTCGCGGTATAGGCGGTGCCGTCCGGCCTGTCGATCTCGACGCGCATGCCGATCACGGGGTCGTCGTTGACGGTGATGCCGGTATCCCAGATCTCCAGGATGCGGGCGGTTCCCGGCACTCCGGACTCGTGCAGCCTGCGCGCCTCCGCCACGCCGCTCATCCGGTCCACCATCGCGCAGCCCGCCAGAGCCGCCAAGGCCGCGCCTGCGATGAAGCCGACCCGCCAGATTGGGAACACCGGGCGCATTCATTTCTCCTACTGGCCGGCGAGAGTATAAACTCCCCCACTTCAAGGCCGGCGGTAGGGCTGGTACTTCTTCTTGGGTACGCGGCTCCTGCCGGCCGGCCGGTGATCACCTGAAGAAGGTTCTCATGCCGTTCGCGCCCTGTACCGCAACCGCCCGCGCAGCGTTCCGGACCGCGCGGTCCCCGGGCGTCATGGGGACGCGGCGTTCGCCGACTACGTCGTCTTTCTCGGATATTGGCGCAGGTATTGACGGCCGCCCGTGGGGCTCCCGTTCGCCGGGAGCTCAACGCCGCTGGCGATTCTTCTAAAATTCCGGCCAGATGCTCTCTATCGTCCCGCTCTGACCCGGGAGGCACACAAATGGGCTATGCAGGGTCAGTTGGTATTTTGTGTCGGACGGTAGGATGAAGTAGATCGGAGGGGCTTGCCCATGCCCAGGAACTTCCTTTTCTACGTCGCCGTTCTCCTCGTCTTTGGTACGGGGGTCTACCTCATCCTCGACTATGGCGCGACGATGCCGGGCGCGCAGGCCGCAGCGGCGGCTTCCTCAGCGCCATCGCATTCGGGGGTTGGGCCGGAAACATCGAAGAGCGACAGGGGTAGAATCGTCGAGACTTTCGCCGAAAACGTCAAGACCCCCCTGAGCGTCCTGCTGCTCCAGGTCATCGTCATCGTCATTGCCGCCCGGGCCCTCGGCACGCTCTTCCGGAGGATCGGTCAGCCGTCGGTCATCGGTGAGATGGTCGCAGGAATCCTTCTCGGTCCCTCCCTGCTCGGCCTGCTGGCTCCCGGCGTCCAGGAGTTCCTCTTTCCGGCCGCCTCGATGGGCGCCTTGCGAATGCTGAGCCAGATCGGCGTCATCCTGTTCCTGTTCGTGGTGGGCATCGAGCTGGACGTGCAACACCTCCGCCGGATGGCGCACGCGGCGGTGTTGGTCAGTCACGCCAGCATCGTCGTGCCGTTCTTTCTCGGGTGCCTCTCGGCGCTTTTCCTCTACCGCACGTTGGCGCCCGCCGGCGTGCCCTTCAGCGCCTTTGCCCTGTTCATCGGCGTCGCCATGAGCATCACGGCCTTCCCGGTGTTGGCGCGCATCATCGAGGAGCGCGGCCTTTCCGGAACGCATCTCGGCAGTACCGCCATCGCCTGCGCCGCCGTCGACGACGTCACCGCCTGGTGTCTGTTGGCCGTGGTGGTGGCGCTCGCGCGGGCGAACGATCTGACGGGCTCCTTGATGACGATCGTCCTCACCCTGCTGTTCATCGCCGCGATGCTGTTCGTGGTCCGGCCGTGGTTGGCGCGGATCGCGGGGAGGCGCGCCGCAGCTCGCAACGGCAGCGCCGGGCTGCTGGCCGGCATCTTCGCGTTCGTCCTCGCCTCGGCGCTGTTCACCGAGATGATCGGCATCCACGCGCTGTTCGGCGCGTTTCTGGCCGGCGTGTGCATGCCGCCGGATTCCCGATTGCGCCAGTTCCTGCGCGAGCGTCTCGAGACCTTCAGCTCGGTCTTCCTGCTGCCGCTCTTCTTCGCCTTTACCGGGCTGCGCACGCAGGTCGGCCTGCTCAACGACGGGTGGAGCTGGCTGGTATGCGGCGGCATCGTCGTGGTGGCGATCGCCGGCAAGCTGGGCGGCAGCATGCTCGCGGCGCGCTGGACGAAGATGAGCTGGGGTGACTCTTTCGCCCTCGGCACCCTCATGAACACCCGCGGCCTGGTGGAGCTGATCGTGCTCAATCTGGGCTACGACCTGGGCATTCTCTCGCCGCGGATCTTCGCCATGCTGGTGCTGATGGCCCTGATCACCACCTTCATGACCGGACCGCTCCTCCACCTGCAAGACGTGCTGAGCCGCAAGGGTGCGCTGGTGGCGCCGACCAAGAGCGAGACCCTGGTCTGATTCTCACTACGGCGGCGAAGCCGGCTCACGCGGCGGCCGGAAAGGCGATCCTGCCGTCCTTCGCCACCTGGGGGAGACCTGATTTTTTCAATTCCGCCTGTCGGCTGGCATCCGGCAGTTCCAGGATGAGATCCCCCAGCCAGGACATCACGATGAGCTCGAACGTTTGGCCACTGACATCCTCGAGATTCAGGCCGGTCCCCTCGAGATAGCGCTTGAAGACGAGGCCTGGCATCGAGCTTGTGGTCCGGAGGAACCAAAGTGGGTTCGTCTCCCTCGGCCCTCGAACCTTCCTCCCAGAGATACAGCCGCTCGGGGGTTACAAGCAGAAAAAACGGCGCGTGACGGAAGGCTTCATGGGCGAGGAGATTCCGCCGAAACTCCGCCGCCCAGTTGCTCGATGTGCCAAGCTTGGTCTTCGCCTCAATCACCGCGGCCAAGCGGCCATAACGATCGTATAGGATGAAATCCGGTTGGGCTGCCATCGACTCCTCCGGGTCGAGCTGTACAGGCTCGCACTCTCTTTCTACTATAGCAGGCACACTGTGTCTTGCTGCTCAAGACTCACATCTCATGACATGGGAATCTCATCCATGCTGCGGTACACCAGGCCGCCTCGTGCATGGATGCGCTCTACCTCCTGATCCGCGCCAAGGCTCGGACCCCCGATTCGAAGAACGGCATCGCACCGGTCCGCCAGGGCGAGCGACAGCGGCATCATGATGGATTCGAACGTATCGGGGCCGGCCGCCTCGATGATGGGCAGGGCCATGTTGACGCCGATGATCGGAACGTGACCGCGCCGCAGGATTTCATACGCCGCGCGGTTGAGCGCAAGGAGATTGTGGTGCCGCTCCGCCTCGGACCTGGCGCCCGTCGTGTACGGCCCGGCGATCATGATCCACATGCGATGGTCCCCATTCGAAAGCGCCTCAAAGGATGTCGCGCCAAGGCCTTGCTTGAACGAAACGCGCCAGGTGATAGGAAAAGCTCGCGGCCCTATGAGCGATCTTCATCGAGGGCATTTTTGAGAAAGGCGAACGTTTCACGCTGCCGCGTTCGTCCCATGTCAGTAAGGTTCTGAGCGAGCGTACGCTTTCCTCGATCTTCTTCGGCTGAACATAAACCTCCGGGAGGTCGCCGGCGGCTTTGGATGAATGTGCGGCCGAGGTCATGGTGGTTCATCGCGAAGGTTACCATGAGCGTTGGCTGCGACCCTGGTGAGGCCGATTCCGCCGGTGCCTTCAGCTCAGCGTCGTCGCGCCGCCGCCCCTCACCTCCCCTACCCCTCCTCTCCCCTGGGGAGAGGAGGGAAAAAGAAAAGCTCTCCTTTGAGCTGCTTTTCTCCCCTCCCTCCCTCGGGGAGAGAGGGGCCGGGGGAGTGAGGGGCCCGACGGCGCCGCGCCGCTGAGCTGAAAGTACCGGTCGGATCGGAATTTGGAATTCACGGCGACTTTGACGGAGCCCTGGCCTGTGAGCAACCTCCCGCCTTTCTTATAGAGTTGGCCTCATGACCATCCGAACAGCTCGAACGCTCACCCTCGGCCTCGTCGCATCGATCGCCGTCCTCCTCCTCGCGGGCTTCGACCGCGCGCCGTCGCAGGGCCCCGCGGACCTCGTGCTGCGCAACGGCCGCGTGGTGACCGTCGATCCGGCTCGTCCCGAGGCGCAGGCGGTCGCGATCGTGGGCGACCGCATCGCCGCGGTCGGCAGCGATGCGGAGATCTCGCCGCTCATCGGGCCGAAGACCGAGGTCGTCGACCTCGCCGGCCGGCTGGCGATCCCCGGCTTCGTCGAGTCGCACGGCCATTTCCTGAGCCTGGGCCACGCCAAGACGATCCTCGATCTCACCACGGCGCGAACCTGGGGCGGCATCGTGGCGATGGTCGAGGCCGCGGCCCGCAAGGCGGCGCCGGGAGACTGGATCCTGGGCCGCGGCTGGCACCAGGAGCGGTGGGAGCGCACTCCCGAGCCGCGGGTGGACGGCGTGCCGCTCCATCACGAGCTGTCGCGCGTCAGCCCCGCCAACCCGGTGCTGCTGGGCCACGCCAGCGGCCATGCGGCGTTCGCCAACGCCAAGGCCCTGGAGCTCGCCGGCATCGGCAAGGACACCGCGAACCCGCCGGGCGGCGAGATCGTGCGCGACGCCGAGGGAAATCCGACCGGGCTGCTGCGCGAGACGGCGCAGCGGCTGGTGCGCGAGGTGCTGGCGAAGGCCGAGGCCGGCCGCGATCCGCGCCTGCTCGAGGCGGAGCGCCGCCGGCAGGTGGAGCTGGCCGGCCGCGAGGCGCTCGCCAAGGGCGTCACCTCCTTCCATGACGCCGGCTCGGACTTCGCGACGATCGACTTCTTCAAGCGCCTCGCGGACGAAGGCAAGCTGCCGGTGCGGCTGTACGTCATGGTGCGGCGCGAGAGCAACGATGCGATGGCCGCGAGCCTGGCGAAGTACCGCATGATCGGCTACGGCGGCCATTTCCTGACCGTGCGCTCCATCAAGCGGCAGATCGACGGCGCCCTCGGCGCGCACGGCGCCTGGCTGCTCGCGCCGTATCTCGACCTGCCCGGCAGCAGCGGGCTCACGCTCGAGGATCCGGCGGAGATCCGGCGCACCGCGGAGCTGGCGATCCAGCGCGGCTACCAAGTCAACACCCACGCCATCGGCGACCGCGCCAACCGCGAGGTGCTGAACATCTACGAGGAGACGTTCCGCGCCCATCCCGACAAGAAGGACCTGCGCTGGCGGATCGAGCACGCGCAGCATCTCCATCCGAACGACCTCCCGCGCTTCGTCCGGCTCGGCGTCATCGCCTCGATGCAGGGGATCCACGCCACCTCCGACGGACCCTGGGTGCTCAAGCGGTTGGGGCCGGAGCGGGCGAAGTCCGGCGCCTACCTCTGGCGCTCGCTGCTGGATTCCGGCGTCGTCATCGCCAACGGCACGGACACACCGGTGGAGGATATCGACCCCATCGCAAGCTTCCACGCATCGGTCACGCGCCGGACGGCGGACGGCACGCCCTTCTATCCCGAGCAGGGGATGACCCGCGACGAAGCGCTGCGCTCCTACACGCTGAACGGCGCCTACGCGGCTTTCGAGGAGGCCGACAAGGGATCGATCGCACGCGGCAAGCTCGCGGATATCGTGGTGCTGTCCAAGGACATCATGAAGATCCCGGAGGCGGAGATTCCCAGGGCGAAGGTCGCGCTGACGATCCTCGGCGGCAAGGTGCGCTTCGCTGGTGAGTGACGACGGGCTGGGAGCGTTCCATGGAGCGCCCCTGGGCTCGGATCTCCATGGAGAAGCCCATGTGTAACCACTCCTACACGGCCGACTATGCGACCATGCCGGGATCCATGGGTCAGAGGTGTCCCTATCCAGATCTCTATGAAACGGTTCGCTCCCGAGCCGCGAGTGCAGACGAGATGGGCCCTGCGCTTGGACTGCCTATAGACAGTCGCGGGGCATGCATCTTCCACAGTCAGGAGGCCGCTTGGAAACGGGGAAACGACTTCGAGGGAAGATTCCTCCAGCTCGTGCGGTTGCTCGACGCTGACCCTGCTTCGAAATACTACGACTTTACCGAGTTCATATTCGTCGGCAGCAAGCCCAGCGACACCGAAAAACACATCTTCAGTCTCGAGGATACGGGCTTCCGCAAGCACGCTTATTTCAATGGCGCGGCATTCCTCGATTCCTTCGCGCTCGCGGGTGTGGATTTCCAGGACGGCGCAACGTTCCTCGAAGCGGCCTTTTCTCGTGACTTGATGATCAGGAATAGTCGCTTCAGGGGCCTCAACTTTAGTAAGACCAAGCTCTCACAATGCGCTTTCTTCACTGCAGTCGAGTTCCTGAGCTTCAGCCTCTTCCAAGATGTCTGTTTTGCCGGCCCCAGCGGCGGCTTCGTGGTGAAGTTCGAGGACTCGCGATTCGATGGAATTACGGACTTCCGCGGCGCGTCCTTCGCTCTAGGCGACGAGTCGACGGCGGGTTTTCTGAAAGTTCGGTTCGAAGACTTCACGGATTTCACGGGGACAAAGTTCCACTGTCAAGTAGTTTTCAGCGAAGTCTCATTCGCGTCTATGACCGAGTTCGTCGATACATCATTCGACGCAGTCCGCTCATCGGCACGGTACCGAGGCGCGGCGGTCGAATTCAATCAGATCGAAGTAACGTCCGGAGCGGTCGTCGCTTTCATTAGCACAGACCCTCAGCAAAAGATGTTCAACCAAGACGTGCAAATGAGCTTCAAGGAAGAACCGACGGGGATCATTCGGTTTGAGAACGCCAACCTCAACAGGTTCACAACAGCCTCCAGGGAGCGGCTGAACCGGCTGGCGAAGGCGGGCAAGGTCGAAATCGGGGCAGGGTGCATCAAGTACCGGTTTCGAACCGACCTCCGAACGGTCTCCGTCAGCCAGGGTAATGCACCGCTCATCCTCGAGCTATGCCAGACATTCACCAACTACTTCACGGTAAGCAACGGCCTCAATCTCGGCTTCGAAATTGTGGAGCGTGACAACACGAAAGTCAGTTTCTTCTACTTCACCGATGAGGATATTTCGGAGTTGGTTTTCGCTGAGCGATTGGCGGAAACAGAACAGCGCCTGTGGAACCTGCTTTCGATCAACTCCGAAGAGCAGCTCCTGATTTTCGAGGGAGCAACCGGCAAGGAGTTGACGACAACCAAGGAAAGTATGTTAATCAACGCTGTTGACGGCATGTCGGCCCTGCTTGGCACCTTCTTTCGCGTCGGGGCGAGGATCGCCCTTGGTAGCTGGAAGGAAGCCGACACGAAAGCGCTCCTTGGCGCCATCCGCTTCAACGAAGAAGGTGCCGAGGATCGCGCTCTCAACCTGCATCGGGTCTTCGTCGACAAGTACACGGGCCGGAGACTCTTTGGCTTCAACCGCCAGCAAAACAAGCTCCTCGCGCCAATGGTTATAGACTGGCGCAAGATGCTCACCCCTGGAAGGGTCAAGATTCTCTTTCTCGGGGCCAACTCCGCGAGCTCACCGCTGAGACTTGATAAGGAAGTGAAGAAGATCCAGACCAGTTTGAAGCTTGCCAAGGAACGTGATCACCTTGAGCTCAAGCAAGAGTGGGCAGTAACGGTGGAATCCCTGATGCAGGCGATGCTGGATGAATCACCTACGATCGTTCACTTTTCCGGCCATAGCGATGAGTCGGGTATCATTCTCCAGGATGAGATGGGCAAACCAATGAAAGTGGAGATACACGCCCTCTCGAGCCTGTTTGAGCTGTTCAAGGATACGGTGCGCTGCGTCGTCCTGAACTCGTGTTACTCCGAGCATCAAGCGGCGGCAATCCGCCGGCACATCCCGTATGTCATAGGCATGCGATCCAGCATTTCAAATGCTGTTGCCGCCGCGTTTTCCTTGGGTTTTTACAAGGCCCTCGGTGCGGGAAAAGACATTCCGTTTGCGTTTGAGATGGGGAAAGCGTCCATCCAACTGGAAAAAGGCAGCTCCAGTGACAGCATGCTGGTGTTACTGTGACATGAGGGGGACAGAAGTGAGGCTTCGAAGGGCACTCCCGTCCGTAGTCCATGACGCCTTTGAACCACTACCCCCTATCCGCTGTAAGGCTTCTTACCTCCCCCTCCAGCGCCGCCGCCAGCTCCCGGACACCGCGCCGGATCTCGCCCGCGTCCACCGCGGCGAACCCCAACTGCAAGCCCTCTCGCACCACGGCGCCGCGGCTGTAGCGGCTCAGCGGAGTCACCTCCACGTCTCGCGCCGCCGCGGCCCTCGCGGCCGATTCTCCGTCGACCCCGCCGCACAACCAGCCCGCCGTCTGCAGTCCGGCCTCCACGGTCGAGATCTCCAACAGGCCCGTCAGCCTCTGCCGCGCCGCCTCCAGGAGGACTGACGATCGCTCCGCGTACACCTCCCGCATGCGCCGCAGGTGGCGCCCGAAATGTCCCTCGGTGATGAAATCGCACAGCACCGCCTGCTCCAGCAGGGGCGGATGCCGGATGGTCAGCGATCTCGTGTCCGCGAACCAGGTCACCAGGTCCGACGGGATCACCAGGTATCCCAGCCGCAGCGACGGGAACAGCACCTTGTTGAAAGTCCCGGCAAAGAGCACCAGCCCGTTGCGATCCAGCCCCTGTAAGGCCGGAACGGGATGCCCCGAATAGCGATACTCGCTGTCGTAGTCATCCTCGAAAATCAGCGCGCCGGATCTCCGCGCCCACTCCAGCAACTCCAGACGCCGCGGCAGGCTCATGGTGATTCCCAGGGGAAACTGATGCGCCGGGGTCACGTAGACGAGCCGCGATCCCCGTAAGATCGGCTCCCGGAGCTCCATGCCCTCGTCATCCAGAGGCAGCGCGGAGACCTTCGCTCCGACGGCCTCGAATACGTCGGCCGCGCTCGTATACCCCGGATCCTCCATGCATACCCGGTCGCTGGGATTCAGCACCAGCCGCGCCACCAGATCGAGCGCCTCCTGCACGCCGGAGACGATCGCGATCTGCTCCGGGATACATTTCACCCCGCGTGACGTGCTCAGGTAATCAGCGACCGCGTCCCGCAGCGGCCGGTACCCCATCGGCTCGCAACCCGTCAGAAGCCTGGTCGAGGCACGCCGCAACCGGCGGGCGGTGATCTGCGCCCACAACGTCGTGGGAAACAGATCCAACGCCGGCAGGTCGGTACGGAAAGCGCGGGTCGGGCGTACCTCCAGAACCGGGATCGGCTTCACCCGCTGGCCGTACTCCGAGATGCGACGCTGCGGCCGCCCTTGCGCCGGCGATTGCGCGCGAGCCCGGCGTTTGACGTTGAGCAGCTCATCGGGCAAGACCCTGCTCACGTACGTGCCCGATCCCACGCTGCCTTCCACGTAGCCCTCGGCCTTGAGCTGCTCGAAGGCGTTGACGATCGTTCCCCGCGACAACCCATATTGGTCGGCCAGGTCGCGGGTGCCGGGAAGCCGCGCCCCGGGACGCAGACGCCCTTCCAGGATCTCGGTGCGCAAGGCCGTATACAGCCGGCGGTACGCGGGCGCTCCCGGATCCCGCAAAGGCAGCATCAGCTCGAAAGCCGTCGTTCGCTTCGCCATGGGAAGTGGTACAGGCGAAATACTGTAAATGGACCTTGGCGACAGGTCAACTCTGAACTACCCTGGGTGCATGATTCAGCTTACAGGAGGACTCATGAAAACACGCCTCAACTATGCCAAAGCCGCCCCGGGCGTTTACGACGCCATGGACAGCCTGGACCAGTATCTCGCCCAGTGTGGACTGGAACGAGGGCTCATCCTTCTGGTCCAACTGCGGGCGTCGCAGATCAACGGCTGCGCCTACTGCCTGGACATGCACTGGAAGGACCTGCGCGCGATCGGGGAAGGAGAGCAGCGGCTCTACTCTTTGGACGCCTGGCGCGAATGCCCGTACTACACCGAGCGCGAACGTGCCGCCCTGGCTTGGACGGAAGCCGTGACCTTGATTCATGAGGGCCAGGCGCCCGATACGATCTTCGACCAGGTGCGCCCGTATTTCAGCGAGAAGGAGCTTCTCCGATTTGACTCTCGCGGTGGCGGCCATCAATGCCTGGAACCGCCTGTCGATCGCCGCCCGGCTGGTGCCCGGCAAATACAAGCCGGCCCAGGGCTCAGCCCAGATCGCGAACGTCGCGAGCTGAGCCGCCCGTAGCCCGAACGGTCGGTCGATGAACGCGTGCATCCCTGCGCCTGGCCGCTTAGACGCTGTTGCCTCTCAGCGGCTGCCTCAGCCGTCCGCTCGGGCGGCAGGGTTGGGTGTCTCTCCGGCTTCGGTCTGAATATCAGTTGAGCCTTCAGGTTTGGAGCTACTCAGTACCTCCCGGAGCTTCGCGACCTCAGATGTCAGATCCTCAAGCCTCTGAGAGATGTTGTGCGCCTCGCGATTTAACCCCGCCTCACTTTCATGAGCGTCGTTTCCCCAACGGACCGCCGCAAAGAGGATCGCAAGCGAAGCAGCAATTGTTAGAAGAACAACGGTTGAAACATAGCCGATAAAAAAGACCTTCTGAGGTCTATGCCCAGTCTCGATACCGAGTTGCTTATTGTAGCTCTGAACTATATCTCCTGCATTATCAGCTCGATCCTGGTTTTGCTTGATCCAAGCACATGCGTACCAAGCAAGCACCACGATTGATAGCCATAGGACCAAGAACAGCTTGTAGTCATAATCGGCCTCACCTAGTACCGCGATAACTCCAGCGGTAACCGCCAACAGGATGCTGCTAGCCCACGAAAAGATTCGCCAGGCCTTATCCCGCCTGTCGTCAAGTACCTTCTGAGCCGCTTCTCGTGCGTACTTGAGACGTTCATACAGCTTGTCGTCGGTTTCAACGTTCGGCTTGCTTTCCAACTCAACACCTCCTAATTACTCACCTCGGTTAGTCGCCTTCATGTCTCAGCGCACGTTCGTAGCTCACTGGCGAGGCGGAGCGAAGCGGAGTTCTCGGCCGGCTTCATGCGATTGTTCGGCACCTGTTACCGGAGCTCCCCATTTCGCGCTCTGGACCGAGCAGATCGCGGAGTGTGGCGTTCAGATGAGTATACCGCAACGATCCGGCCGGGTACACCACGTCACGGCTCCATGGTTGAGCGAAAGAGACATAGGAATCGGGCTATGAGCGATGCGATCATCGGGTGGAGCTTCTCGGCGTGCGCACCGGGGCCGGCTCGCCGACGAGACGCTGGGCGTTTTCACCACAGACCTCACAGCACGCCGGATCGAAGCCGGTGAGCTTCTGGAGTCGTTGCTGCCAGTCGATGGGTGGCGGACGAGTCGTTAGGCGACGTGCGGCGCAGGTGCTGGTGCAGGTGGTGCCGATGCTACAGGAGGGCCCTGCTCGGGCACCTGCTCAAGGAGATTGGCCATGTAGGCTTGAAATCGGGTGTCGAATGTCTCGCCACTGACGGCCCAAGCCCGTCGGAAATTGGAGCGGCCGCAGTAGTCGACAAGATAGGCGTGCCAGCCAGTCCACTGCCGCCGGCGGACCCCACCAGGGTTGTTCGGAGTACATTAGGAAGGCCCGCTCAAAGATAGAGAAGAGGAGAGTGAACGCAATCAGCTCCTCCTTCTTCTGAACTGGGTTCAGGGCGGCGGGGGCAGTATCCGGAACATCAAAGACGTCGAGGTACGGATGCGTGAGGCATAGCCTCTGGAAGTCAATGTAGCGTTCATCGAGAGCGTTGTACGTCCCGTACTCTCTGCTCTTTTGTTCCTTGCGATAGCGCCACCAAGCCTGTATCAACCCGAGGGGAATACCGATGATAACCACGAAGCGCGTTAGCGCTTCGAGCTCCTCTCTTTGCGCCATCAAGAAATCGATGAAGGCAGTCCAGAAGTCGCTCATTGACGCTCCCCTCCCATTTGTGTTGAAGCGAAGAGAGTTGACGGACTTAGGCACCCACGCTGATCTTCCGCGCGCCCTCACCTGCGCCCTTATCGCTCTGTCCATGGTTCCCTCTGAGCGGGGCCGGGTTGACTACCCGGATGGCATATAGGATAGGCGCTTGCATGACGTGCCTGCACAGCCTATGATGCGTGCATGGTGCGTCGTGAAGCAGACGGAGACCGGGAGTCGAGGTCGGCGTCTGCATGCTGTGTGTCTCCAGCGGGTGGAAGACCCGTCCGGGTAAGCGCCGGAGCGCCCGGTAGCAGGCCCCCGGCAGGCGGAGAGATCGGGCCTGTCCGAAGCGGGGTGTCAAAAGCCTCTACGGAGGGAGCAAGTCCACGGGCCGCAACCTGAAGTGAAGCCTGCAGCCTCGACAGATTTACAATCCGGGAGCCGAGCCGCTCATGTCACGGCGAAGGCCATGTCCTACGTAGGAGATGCGGAGCCTGCGTGGGGTCCCGGCGGGGTCGGGGGCGCAGCACGTGGACAGGGAGATGCACGGAACACGAGAGGCCCGTCTGGGCGGCCGTGGTCGCGGCCAGCGCGCCCGTATAAGCCGAAGGCGAAGTCGGGCCGTGCGCAGCGGCAGTCCGAGGGGATCGTAGTACCGTGGATGGCGGCGACGAACAACGCCGCAGGAGGGAAGGTTCCCTGGGATGGTTGCGTCGTCGGAGCGGGTAAGCGCGAGGGCATGGCCGCCAGGAGTGGTCCCCACAACCCCGCCGGCCCCAGGCTGAGCGAAAAAGTGCGACAACCGCAAAGTCGACGATGGACCGCGGCCAAGCGGCTATCGAGGCAGGACGCGTCTGGGCTGGAGGACCCATCCGGCGGCGTGACGACCCGCAGGAGGCACAGGGGCGAAGCAGCCGGAATCCGCACAATGCAGCGGCCCGAGAGACCATCCGTAAGCCGTGTGCGGGAAATCCGCATGCACGGTTTGAACGGGGGGCTTGTGCAAATCAACCGTAGCCTGGCTACGTGAGAGGAACGCAGGATCTACCAATGCAATACACTCTTCGAGACATTCCCCCGCCCGTGGATTCGGAGCTGCGGCGACGTGCCAAGGCCGAAGCCAAGAGCCTCAACACCGTCGCCATTGAAGCCTTGATCCGAGGTGCAGGCCTTGGGGAGAGCCCTCTCCGACAACGCGATCTCAGCGACATTGCCGGGACCTGGCAGGAGGATCCCGAGCTCGACCGGGCGATAGCGGACCAGGATCAGATCGACGAGCGGTTGTGGCGATGAGGCTCGCCCCCGACAGCCATCGCTACACCGACCTTGCCGCGCCATTGAGGAGGTGGTCACGCTCACCGAACACGCCGAGTCCGCCTTTCTTCCCTTTGTTGTCCTGGGCGAGCTGCGGGCTGGCTTCTCGCTCGGGAAACGTGGCGCCGAGAACGAGCGCCTGCTGCGCCAATTTCTCATGAAGCCGGGAGTGGCCGTCCTCTACGCGGACGACCAAACCACGCATCACTACGCGGCACTCTTTCGGCAGTTACGGCGGCAGGGAACGCCGATCCCGACCAACGACATTTGGATCGCCGCTCTGGTGCTGCAACACGACCTTGTCCTCTGCGACCGCGATCGGCACTTCGATCATCTTCCCCAGCTCACCAGGGCTTGAGGCGGCGGCTCCGGAGCGTTTTCCCCCCGCGAGGGGCAGGTTTCCCCTCGCCAGGGGAACATCGCCGCCAGCGGCGGTAATTCGCACCTCCTGAGAGGCGAACCGCCCGTGGCGAGGGCTGCTCATCGCGTTCTGGTTCCAAGAACGCAGAGTATGAGAGCGGTGATGCCCATGAGGAGTCCCGCGCCCTGGGGAGCGAGCGTATTCCAGAGCCGCTCCGGGGCGACATAGGCGGCGTCAACCAGAAAGATAGGGATACCGACGATTGCAAACGGCACCGCCGCTGCCACCACCGCCCATCTCTCGCCACGCCGAATCGGGATCAGGGCCAAAATACACTCGAAGACCGCCACGGCCGTCAGTGCGAGAACACCTGCCAACGTATGCCGTCCGGCCCGTGTCGTCAGGTCCGGCATGGCCTTGACGATTGTAATGGGAGCCGCCAGCAACCCGAGAGACGAGACGACGAGAAGCGCAACGCCCAGGCGCAAGGCGGCGGGCTTCCCGCTCGGCTGCGTCTGGCGCCGTGCTTCGTCGGCCTGAGCTATGGAAGCCTGAGGATCCGGCATAGCTCGCCCTCGATTCGCGCGCCGCGTCACGCGCTATTCACTTTCCCATTCGCCGCGCAGGAAGGCCAGCGAGATCTCTGCGAATTGCGCAGCGGCGTTTCCGAAGATGGGCCCATGGCCGCCGTTCGGAATCACCCAAAGGTAGGAGCGAGGGATCGCGGCGCACATCTCCATCGCCAGATGGACGGGATACAGCGGGTCTCGATCGCCGTGCACGATCAAGGTGCGGGCCGTGATCGTTGACAGGTGAGGAGGGGTGAAGCTCATGTCCGTATAGCTGTCCTTGAACGCGTTCGACATCCTCCACAGGGCGCGGATCTGCTCGTCGCCGTGCTTGTGCCATTGCCGCATCTGCTGCCATTCCGCGTCGGTGCGGTTCTCGGGGCTCACCTGCCGCATGGATCGCGCGCGCCTGCTCCGGGAAGTACGGCGTCGCGCTCACCAGCACCATGGCCTCGACGCGCGCCGGCTGTTGAGTGGCGACGTGCAGGAGCGTTTTGGCTCCGAGGCTCATGCCGATCGCCTTGAACCGTTCGATACCCAGGTGCTCCATCAACGCGAAGACGTCGAGTGCCGATTGCCGGAAGGTAAATTCTCCCGAAGGGTTGGTCGAGCCGCCGTGACCGCGCAAGTCAGGGACGATCAACCGATAGCCGTCAGGAGGCTCCTTGAAGATGAGTCGCCAATTGGCTCCCACACCAGCCCCGCCATGCAGCAGGACGAGCGGCTCGCCCTCGCCGCGGATTTCGTAGTACATCTCCATCCCGTTGAGGGGGATCGTCTGGCCGGGAGTCACCTGTCTCATCTCGCTTTCTGGTTCGAAGGTCTTCGCGCTACGATCCGTAGCATGTCTCCCGGAATCAGGAAAGCGCAAGCCGGCTCGTAATCCCCAGGCATCTCCCGAAGAGGATAAGGATAACGCCATGAGGTACGTGAATCTCGGATCGACGGGGCTGCGGGTCTCGCGCATCTGCCTGGGAATGATGAGCTTCGGCCATGACAGCGCGCGGCCATGGCTGCTGAGCGAGGAGGCCGCCGAGCCCATCGTGCGGGCCGCCGTCGAGGGCGGCATCACGTTCTTCGACACGGCCGATATGTACGCCAAGGGCGCCAGCGAGGAGATCACCGGCCGGCTGCTGCCGAAATTCCTCGGCCGCGAGGAGATGGTGGTCGCCACGAAGGTCTTCTTCCCGACCACGCCCGGCGAGAACGGGCGAGGCCTCTCGCGCAAGCACGTCCTCGCGGCCATCGACGCGTCGCTGCAGCGGCTGGGCCTGGACTACGTCGATCTCTACCAGATCCACCGCTGGGACCCGCTGACGCCGATCGAGGAGACCCTGGAGGCGCTGCACGACGTCGTCCGCGCCGGCAAGGCCCGCTACATCGGCGCGAGCAGCATGTATGCCTGGCAGTTCGCCAAGGCCCAGCATGCCGCCGAGCGCTGCGGCTGGCCCCGGTTCGTGTCGATGCAGAGCCACTACAACCTTCTCTACCGCGAGGAGGAGCGCGAGATGATCCCGCTGTGCCGCGATCAGGGCGTCGGCGTCACCTGCTGGAGCCCGCTGGCGCGCGGCGTTCTGACGGGAAATCGGACCCGTGGCGGCGAGCGGCAAACCGTCCGTGCGGGCAGCGATCCGCTCTCTGACAGCTACTACAATCGACCCCACGATTTCGACGTCGTCGATCGCGTGGCGGAGGTGGCCGCCGAACGAGGATTACCGCCGGCCCGGGTGGCCCTGGCCTGGCTGCTGCAGAAGCCGGGAGTCACCGCGCCGATCGTCGGTGCGACGAAGCTCGAGCATCTCGAAGACGCCCTCGCCGCCGAGCAGCTCGCGCTCGGCGAACAGGAGGTGGCGCGCCTCGAGGAAGCTCTACGTACCGCATCCGGTGCTCGGGCACACGTAGGGGCTCAGTTTGATCGGAGACTGCGGACGGGCATACCCTTCGAGATCCACAGGCAACCGCGGCGCTTACGTCCCCAGCAGCTCCAGCACCTTCGCCGCCGCCTCCGCCGGCGGCACCAGATGCTTCTCGCGGTCGCGGCGCAGTGAGACTTCGACCTTGCCGCCGGCGAGCGACTTGGCGCCGACGGTCAGGCGCACGGGAATGCCGATGAGGTCGGCGTCCTTGAACTTGACGCCGGGGCGCTCGTCGCGGTCGTCGAAGAGCACCTCGGCCCCCTTTTCGAGGAGCTGGCCGTAGAGCTCCTCGGCGACGCGGCGGACCTCGGCGTCCTCGGGATTGACGGCGGTCAGCAGCACCTCGAACGGCGCCAGCGGGCGCGGCCAGATGATGCCGTCCTTGTCGTGGTTCTGCTCGATGGCGGCGGCCACCGTGCGGCCGATGCCGAGGCCGTAGCAGCCCATGATCATCGGCTTGTCGTTCGCCCTCCTCGTCGGTGAAGTTGCAGGCCAAGGCCTTGGAGTATTTGGTCCCCAGCTTGAAGATGTGACCCACCTCGATGCCGCGGAACAGCTCGAGGGTCCCCTCGCAGCGCGGGCAGGGATCGCCGCCGGTCACCAGAATGAGGTCCGTCCAGTCGGCGAGGTCGACGTCGCGCCCCCAGTTGACGTTGACGAAGTGAGCGTCCCCCTTGTTGGCGCCGGTGACGAAATTGGTGAGGCCGCGGATCGACTCGTCGGCGACGACGGGAAGGCCCGAGAGGCCCACGGGACCGGCGAAACCCACCGGCGCACCCGTGGCCGCGCGCACCTTCTCCTCGCTCGCCAGCGCGAGGTGCTGGACGTCGAAATGGTTGCCGAGCTTGACCTCGTTGACCTCGCGGTCGCCGCGGATCAGGGCCGCAACCAGCCCCTTCTCCGTCTCGTAGATCAGGGTCTTGACCAGCCGCTTGGGCGACACCTCGAGGAAGCGGGACACTTCCTCGATCGTCTGCCTGCCCGGCGTCGCCACCTCCTCCAGGGCCTGCGGCGGATGGGCTTCGCCCGAGCCGCTCTCCAGCTTGCGCGTCTCGGCCCTCTCGACGTTGGCGGCGTAGCCGCAGGCGGGGCAGCGGACGACGGCGCTCTCGCCCGTCTCCGCCAGGACCATGAACTCGTGGGAGGCCGAGCCGCCGATCGTCCCGATATCCGCCTCGACCATGGTGTAGTCGAGCTGGCAGGCCTCGAAGATCCGGCAGTAGGCGTCGCACATCGCTTCGTAGGCCTGCGTCCAGGCTCTCGGGCGTGGCGTGGAAGGAGTAGGCGTCCTTCATGATGAACTCGCGGCCGCGCATCAGACCGAAGCGCGGGCGGATCTCGTCGCGGAACTTGGTCTGGATCTGGTAGAGGTTGAACGGCAGTTGGCGGTAGCTCTTCACGTCGCGGCGCACCGCGTCGGTGATGACCTCCTCGTGGGTGGGGCCGAAGACGAAGTCGCGCTCGTGGCGGTCCTTGAAGCGCAGCAGCTCCTTGCCGTACTTCTCCCAGCGGCCGGACTCCACCCACAGCTCGGCCGGCTGAATGGCGGGCATGGAGCAGCTCGACGGCGCCGGCGGCGTTCATCTCGCGGCGCACGATGGCCATCAGCTTCTGCAGGCTCCGCCAGCCGAACGGCAGATAGGTATAGATGCCGGCCGCGACTTTCCTGATCATGCCGGTGCGCACCATGAGCTGGTGGCTGATCACCTCGGCGTCGTTCGGCACCTCGCGGGTGGTGTACAGGTAAAAGCGGCTCCAGCGCATCGATATCTCCAGTCGTGATCGCTAGCCCGCTGCCGAAGCTGCGGGTCAAAGGGCGACATTGTACATGGATGGGCCGGCGGCAAGACTTCGTCTGGAGCTGCGCAGACGGCGGGATCGGGTCCGGCGTCCTACTCCAGCCAGGGCCGGAACGCCTCTTCCGGCGCCGGGACCAGCTGGGCGTTCGCCATCAGGATGCGGGCGCAGGTGTTCCAGCGCAGGATGGCGTCGTCGTTGCCGGCCGGGCGGATCGCGGCGGCCTCCTCGAAGTGCTCCATCGCCTCCCGGAACCAGTCGTAGGCGATGTGACCGGCGTGCGCGCCGCCGCGCTTGAGCTGCGCCTTGGCCCGGCGCTCGCAGACGATGCCGGAGTAGTAGGTGCGGCTGTAGTCGTCCCGGATGCGCGCGAGCACCTCGCGCGCCTGCTCGAGGCAGGGGTTCGAGCGCTCCTCGAACTGGTCGGTCAGGGCGAGCAGCAGGACGACGATCGCGTCCTGGTTGTCCGGCTCCACCTCCAGGACGTCCCGGCAGATGCTCTCGGCCTCCATGGGCTCGTTCAGCAGGCGGTAGCGGTGCGCCTTCTCCAGAGCCGCGGGGATGGCCTCGCGGGAGAGGGGTTTCAGCTCGAACATCGCGGCCTCCTTGCTGTCGATCGACCCTCAGGAGCGGAAGGCGCGGAAGAGCCTCGTCACCGGATCGTAGAACTCGTCGACCACCCGCTCCTTCAAGCGGGATGATGGCGTTGTCGGTGATGGTGATGCCCTCCGGGCAGACCTTGGTGCAGCACTTGGTGATGTTGCAGTAGCCGATGCCGTGCGCTTCCTGCAGCTCGGCGATGCGGTCCTCGGCGTCGAGCGGGTGCATCTCCAGGGCGGCGGCGTAGACCAGGAGCCGCGGACCGATGAACTCGTCGTGCAGGTGGTGGTCGCGCAGCACGTGGCAGACGTCCTGGCAGAGGAAGCACTCGATGCACTTGCGGAACTCCTGCACGCGGTCGACGTCCTCCTGCGCCATCCGCCAGGTGCCGTCGGCGGCGTCGGGCGGCCGCGGCTTGAACGGCTTGATCTTCTTCTTGACCGCGAAGTTCCAGGAGACGTCGGTCACCAGGTCCCGGATCACCGGGAAGGCCTTCATCGGCTCGACGGTGACCGGCTCGTCGAGCGGCAGGTCGTTCAGGCGCGTCATGCACATCAGCCGCGGATGCCGTTGATCTCGGCCGAGCAGGAGCCGCACTTGCCGGCCTTGCAGTTCCAGCGCACGGCGAGGTCGCGGCGCCGACTCGGCCTGGATCTGGTGCACGGCGTCGAGCACCACCATGCCCTCGGCGACCTCGGTCGCGTAGTCCTCGAAGCTCGCCGCCGCCGCGATCGCCCCGCCAGATCCGGAACGTCGCTCGGGCCATTACTTCATCTCCTCGATGATCGCCTTGCAGCTCCGGGCTCATGGCGGGAATGGGCTCCTGGCGGATCTGCATCTCGCCGTCCGCGCCTTTGCGGACGACGACGTTGACCTTGCCGAAGGCGCCGTCCTTTTCCGGATAGTCGTCGCGGAAGTGGGCGCCGCGGCTCTCCCTGCGCTCCAGGGCCGCGCGCGTGATGGCCTCGGAGACGGTGAGCAGGTTGGGCAGGTCGAGCGCGGTGTGCCAGCCGGGGTTGTACTCGCGGTTGCCGGCGACGCCGACCCGCCGCATCCGCTCGCGCAGGCGCTCGATGCCTTCGAGCGCGCGCTGCATCTCCGCCTCCTCGCGGACGATGCCGACCAGGTCCTGCATCATCGCCTGCAGCTCGTGCTGGAGCTGGTACGGGTTTTCGCCGCCCATGCGGTCGAACGGCTCGAAGCGCCCCTTGGCCGCCGCCTCCACCTGCGCCTCGTCGACCTGGCCGGCGCCGTTCTCGCGCGCGAAGCGGCGCCGCGTACTCGCCCGCCCGCTTGCCGAAGACCAGCAGGTCCGAGAGCGAGTTGCCGCCGAGGCGGTTGGCGCCGTGCAGGCCGGCGCCGCACTCGCCGGCGGCGAAGAGGCCGGGCACGGTGGACATCTGGGTCTCGGCGTCGCACCCGCACGCCGCCCATCATGTAGTGCGTGGTCGGGCCCACCTCCATCGGCTCCTTGGTGATGTCGATGTCCGCCAGCTGCTTGAACTGGTGGTACATGCTGGGGAGCTTCTTCTTGATGTGCTCCTCGGCGTTGGGGATGCGCTCGCTTGATCCACGCGATGTCGAGGAACACGCCGCCGTGCGGGCTGCCGCGCCCTTCGCGGATCTCGCGCACGATGCAGCGCGCCACGTGGTCGCGGGTGAGCAGCTCCGGCGGCCGGCGCGCTTCCTTGTCGCCCTGGCAGTAGCGCCAGCCCTCCTCCTCGTTGTCGGCGGTCTGCTCCTTGTAGTGCGGCGGGATGTCGTCGAACATGAAGCGCCGGCCCTCGCTGTTGCGCAGCACGCCGCCCTCGCCGCGCACGCCCTCGGTCACCAGGATGCCGCGCACGCTCGGCGGCCAGACCATGCCGGTGGGGTGGAACTGCACGAACTCCATGTCCATCAGCTCGGCGCCGGCGTCGTAGGCCAGGGCGTGGCCGTCGCCGGTGTACTCCCAGCTGTTGCTGGTGATCGAGTAGGCGCGGCCGATGCCGCCGGTGGCGAGGATCACGGCCTTGGCCTCCCAGACGAGGAAGCGGCCCCGCTCCCGCTCGTAGCCGAACGCTCCCGCCACGCGGTCGCCGTCCTTGAGCAGGGCGGTCACCGTGTGCTCCATGTGGAACTCGATCCCCTGATGGATGCCGTGGTCCTGGAGCGTGCGGATCATCTCGAGCCCGGTGCGGTCGCCGACGTGCGCGAGGCGCGGATAGCGGTGGCCGCCGAAGTTGCGCTGCAGGATGCGGCCGTCCTTCGTGCGGTCGAAGAGCGCGCCCCAGGCCTCCAGCTCGCGCACGCGGTCGGGCGCCTCCTTGGCGTGGAGCTCGGCCATGCGCGGATTGTTGAGGTACTGGCCGCCGCGCATGGTGTCGGCGAAGTGGACCTTCCAGCTGTCGCGGTCGTCGACGTTGGCCAGGGCCGCGGCGACGCCGCCTTCGGCCATGACCGTGTGCGCCTTGCCGAGGAGCGACTTGGAGACCACGCCCACCGTGACGCCGCCGGCCGAGGCCTCGATGGCGGCGCGCAGGCCGGCGCCGCCCGCGCCGATCACCAGCACGTCGTATTGGAACCGCGGGAACTCGGCCACCTAGAAGAGTCTCCAGTCCGTCCAGACGCCCATCGCGCAGAGGCGGACGTAGAGGTCGGAGAAGGCCACCCAGAACAGGCTCATCCAGGCCCACACCATGTGCCGCCGGTTGAGGCAGCCGACGCAGTCGTAGGCCTTGAACCGTGCCGGCGAGCGCGAGAGCTGATCCAGGCATCCGCCGACCAGGTGACGGAGCGAGTGGCAGCCCAGGGTGTAGCCGCCCAGCAGCACCACGTTGACCGCCAGCACGAGCGTGCCGACGCCGATGCCGAAGGAGGTCGCGCCGGTGACTGGATCGGTGAACCAGAGCGCCTTCCAGACGTCGTGCGCCAGGAAGACCAGGAAGATCAGGGCGAGGTAGAGGAAGTAGCGATGGACGTTCTGGAGGATCAGCGGAAAGGAGCGCTCGCCGCGATAGCTCTTGCGCGGCTCGCCCACCGTGCAGGACGGCGGATCGGCCCAGAACGCCTTGTAGTAGGCGCCGCGGTAGTAGTAGCAGGTGAGGCGGAAGCCGCCGGGGGCCCAGAGGATGAAGAAGGCCGGCGGACCAGGGAAACCAGCCCGGCCACCAGTCCGGCTTGCCGCCGAACCAGCTCGTGCTCGGCGTCGCCGAAGATCTCGGGCGAGTAGAACGGCGAGAGGTAGGGGCCGAAGCGGTAGTGCGCGCCCTGGAACGCCGCCCAGGTGGAGTAGACGATGAAGGCGGAGAACGCGAGGAAGGTGACCAGCGGCTGCACCCACCAAGCATCCCGCCGCATCGTCTCCCCGAACGACCGCCGCCTGAGAACGTCAGCGTAGCCCATGACCGACTGCCTCCGATCTCGAGTCCGGGGGTATTCAAGCTTAGGGTGGGGGTGGGTGTCAAACCGGGGCGTTCCGTCTCGCGATACCGCCTCGCCGTGGGGGTAGAAGACGTCCCAGCCCGTTCACGACACCCATGGCAGGCCACAGACGACGGGACGTCTCCGTCATCGCCGGGCACCCTTGCGCTATCCTAGAAGGAGCGGAGAACATTTACCCGCGGCACCCAACTGGTGCGGGTGAGAATCCTCTGATGCGCAACGAGAATCCGGTTGAGAGAAAAGAGATCCGGCAGATGGTCCGCCGGATCGTGAGCCGATTTCATCCAGAGAGGATCATCCTCTTCGGTTCGCACGCACGCGGCGATGCGCGACCCGACAGTGACGTCGACCTGCTCGTCGTTCTGCCGCTCTCCGGATCCAAGCACGAGAAACAGATGGAGATCCGTCTCGCCTTGAAGGACATCCGTATTCCGATGGACATCGTGGTCACGACGCCTGAGGAGTTCCTTTGGCGAAAGGAGGTCCCGGGGACAATCGAGCGACCGGCAGCGCGGGAGGGGAAGCTACTGTATGCCCGACCGTGAGAAGCTGATCGCGGTATGTGCGGAGTGGTTGGCCCGAGCCGGATAGAAGCGCGGACGTTCGACTCCTCAAATGCAGGAGAACGAGATGAGGCGACCTCAGGAGGATGCCAGCCCCCGGATCCCGGAGGCTCTGCGCCACGAAGCTGAAGAAATCTTCAAGTTGACCGATCCGTTCTGCGCCGAATACCTGGACGCCGAGTATGGCGAGCTATGCCGAAAGCTCGTGGCCAAGCTGGCCCGCAAGCGCCCCTCGCCGCTCACGCGCGGTGATCTCCGCATCTGGGCCGGGGCTGTGATCTACACCGTCGGGAGCATCAACTTTCTTTTTGACCGCTCGCAATCCCCCCATCTGACGGGGAACCAGTTGAGCGAGCTCACCGGCATTCCGAAGAGCACACTGACGAACAAGGCGAAGCTGATCCGGGATGCCTTGCATATCGGCCCGATGGAGCCCGAATTCTGTCGCCGGGAAGCTCCTGGAATCGCATCCTTACGCTTGGCTGATCTCGGTAGGCGATGTCATCGTGGACGCGCGTACGCTCCCATCCGAGCTACAGGCGGAGGCGCGCCGGAAGGGCTTGATCCCCGAGCTACCGAAATTCCATGCCAAGTGAACCCACGGGCGTTAGCCGCACTAAGAAGAAGAAAGGCAAAGTCCTGCGTAAGGCGCCGAGCGCTCGCAAGAGGAAGAAGCCGATCCTCGACCGCCTCGAGCCCGGAGAAGCGCAGGCCGTCCTGAGCCGGCTGCTCGTCGAGCATCCAGACCTTGGGGCCGAGGTAGAGCGGATCGCCGAGTCGCTCCTGGGCGAGATCTCGTCCGAGATCATTGCCGGCGAAGTGGACGACGCAATAAGGTCCCTGGACCTCGACGACCTCGGAAGCCGTGCCGGCCGGCACTCCTGGGGATACACCGCACCCTCAGAAGCGGCATGGGAGCTGCTCCAGGAAGTGGTGGACCCCTTCCTGAAGGACCTGAAGCGCCGGATGGATCTCGGGCTCGCGGCCGACGCGTTGGAGGTCTGCCGGGGCATCCTGCTCGGGCTCTATGGCGTCCGCGACACGAAATCCGGCGAGTTTGTCGGCTGGGCGCCCGACTTTCTAGAGGAGACCGCCGCGGGCACCGTGGTGACCTGGTGTACTCATGGAATCAAGAGCGGAGCTGTTTGCCGCGACCGCGCGCGTTCTCTGCGTGACTTTGCAGAGGAGCGCACACCTGAATGGGCGACGCTCATCAACCGGGTGGCGTCGCGGATCCGATAACCATGCCAGGATCGCAGTTGCCATCGAAAAGAGATCCGGCAGATGGTCCGCCGGATTGTGAGCCGATTTCATCCAGAGAGGATCATTCTCTTCGGCGGGACACCTTCCGAGGGGTTAACCTTCTGAAGATTCGTCCCAGTCGTCTATCTCTGTGCGGCCCGCCTTGATGATCCTTTTCAATCGTTCATGATCGTGGCAAAGGGTGACGGCTACCAGGAGAATGTCATCACTTCCTTCGCATGCAGGATATTTCGCGATGACCCTGCTGAGCCTATCCAAGCTATACTCGATCAGGGTTGCTCCGCGTAGAGCGACAACCCCCGCGTAGGACTTGGCCTTGAACGCTTGTCTTATCCCTGGGTCCGTAGCCGGATGCGGAGCCTCTTCCAACTGAGTCCGAAGCCTTTCCAGCGCGTCAAGGAAGGCATCCTGCTCCGCCGGACGCAACCTGGAAAAAGTCTTCTGAAACTGCGAGTCCTTCCAGGTGGCCGTACAATAGAAGACGCGCCTAGACACCGAGACTCTTTCGCAAACCTTCTCTTGATACTCCGGAGAAGCTCTCCCCAAGTCTTAGGATCTTCCGAATCGCAGCGCTCGAGCCTCTTGAAAACCCTGTCGAATCGGCCAGCGAGCCTGATATAGGCTTCCTCGTCCACCTTCGCAGCGCCATTGCTGCCCCAACTTGCGACTTCGAGGTTCATGGCTTTCGTCAACCTGCCGAGGTCGTCGAAGTCCAGAGACCCGAACTCATCCGCGATGAAGTCGACGATTTCCTGTTCCTCGACCGATAGATCGTCGGTGGGTTCTCTGACGAGGGTAATAAGGACTCGTCCTTCCGAGTACGGCAACTCTTCGATACTGAACGGGTCCCGAACTCCTGGCTTGGCGAAATGCCAGACCTCGGAGGCAACGACCCCATATCTCCAGTTCTCGTGGGAAGCACGAGTGATCCGCTTACCTAAAACGTGCTTTGCTACGACGTCCACCAAATAAGGGAGCTTCGCGGCCTGAGTTTTCGTCAGTGACCCCCGTCGCTGGCACAATCGCGCGAGCACCGCCGCGAGTTTGGGTTCAAGCGCTGGCTGTTTCGCACCCATGAAGGTCGCCTCCTTGCAAGGCTGTCGCTACGGCGACCGCCACAGAAGCCATGGTAGCATACATACGCCCTACTTTCACAGGGTCTCGGCCGCGCCAAGAAGAGGCAACGCGCCTGGCTGGGAGCGCCTCTTCACCACACCCCTGCCAGGGTGTTATTCTTCCTCTATGACTCTCAAGGCTCGCGTCCATAACGGTCGGTTCGTAGTGGACGAGCCGACAGAACTTCCCGAGGGAACCGAAATCAGGTTCCTACCTCTCGATCCGGGCGACTGGCTCGACCCGGACGACCGCGCTGCTCTCTATCGAGCTTTGACAGCGTCAGAGGAGGATATCGAGAACGGTCTTCTCATCGACGCTGACGAGGTGCTGAGGGAACTGCGCCAGCCGGGCCGCGCCGGAGTCGCTTCGGAGGCAAGGAGACCACCTGCTGTCCGCTCTCAGCTTCCTCCCGCTGCAGAGCTGCCACAATGGCCTTGACGTCGTAGCCATGCTCCTTCGCGAAGGCATCTCGAATCGCGCGAACTTCTTCGAGGATTGGGTCTTTGCGTTCCCTGCTCATCGGTCTTAACGGCTGCGAGAAGCGCGATCTGACCGCATCCGCTGGCCTGCCGGCTTCTCGGAAGACGGAATCGCCGCAGCCGCCCTCAGCACAGCCCGAAGAGCCTCGTTGACAGACTCATCTGTGGTAAACGCCTTGGCAACATCTCGATCGAGTCGAACGAGGTTGGTGCCTCGACGGTAGGCCTCTACGTACTTGCCGCGCACGCCGCCCTCCATCTTGGAGAAGTCATACTCCGCTCGGAGCTCGTCGTCAGTGCCCCTACCTTTCTTCATAGAACCTCCCCGGGCTCTTCAGTCCTGCGGCCTGTCCCCACTCTGCCTGCCGTAAACCTCCATCGACCGCTGCCGCAGCTCAAACGCCTCACGCTGCAGCGCCGAGCGCTCTTCCGGATCGGACGTCAGCTCGATCTTGTCAACCAGCAACAGGAGCTTGAGGAGCATCGCCTCCAGGCCGTCGCTTCGGACCTCTATCGCCATGGTCTCCGCCTGGAGGCCCAAATCGATGGCCGCAGCGCGCGACTCGGTGCTCAGCACTCCGCCCTGAAGCGCCCGCTCCCGCGCAAAAATGCCGACGAGATAGAGCACCTCGTAGGAATCAGCGCCTTGAGAGCTTCGAGCCCGCTCCCAGGCCTCGTCCAACCCGCCTTGCTCCAGCAGCAGATAGAACCGGGCGATCGAGATCCCGGGGTCAGTCGGCCGTTCCGTGTTCAGACGATCCAGAAGCTCGGCAGCTTCCCTGTAGCGCCTGGCGGTGAGATGCGCCGCAAACTCGGGATTCTCCTTCAGGAACTCGTAGAGCAGGGGACCCAGCGGAGGCCCGTCCTCGACCTTGAAGTTCACGGTGAGGACATAGTAGACCTTGACCGGCCGCCCCTCCAGCGTAGACGGCTTGAATTTCCAGGCGCGGACGGCATCCACAGCCGACTGATCGAGTCCCATGGGCAAGCCCTTGAGAACGCGTACATTCGCGACGTCGCCGTGTTCGTCGATGATCGCCTCGACGATCACAGTGCCCTGGACCCTGGCGCGGCGAGCTTCCTCCGTGTAAACAGGGGGCTCACCGGAGATCTTTTCCGGTCGGGTGACGGCTCCTTCAACCCGCAACGGTGAATCGGACGGCGGCGTGTCCTGCGCCGGAGCCGCAGCGATTCCGGAAGCTCAGAAAGGCCAGCAGCGCTATGACGATCGGCAACAAATACGGAGTGCGGTACCTCGACGACATCTTCCCTCCTTGCACGGCGATCAAGAATCATATCCCGCCCCGGACTCTGGTAGACTCCAACCAGGAGGAATCACAAAATGACTGCCATGAGGGCCATCAGTGCCGCACTGATCGCGGTTGCCTTGTCGATGCCGGCAGCCGCTCAGGATTCCCAATGCTGCACTCCCCAATCGCCGCGCGTCATCGATCGCCAGGCGTCCCCCTCGCCGTACAACGGGACGTACAGCACCTCGATCGTCGCCGAGCAGACCGACCCGAACGTGATCGCCTATCTGCCTCGGGCGGGTGTCACCTCGTACACGCTGTCCCGGTGCGGCCAGCATTACCACTTCCCGATCGAGACTCCACAGGGGTGCCCGGGCGAGATACCCGCGACGGATGAGGCCGCCGAAAAGCCCAAACCAGGGCAGTGGGTCGAGTTCCACACCGTCTTCGCCTCCAAGGTCCGTCCAAGCGGGTGCGACCCCGAAACGCTCGACTGCTGCGAGGCGGGACCGTTTGTGGTGCGGGCGTTTTCCGCCAAGGTGACCGCGGGTGGCAAGCCGGGGCCGATTCTTCTGCCAACCGGCCGCCCGCTTGCCGAGTGGACAGGCTCGACCACCGGCAAGGAGGCGGTGCCGAACGAGTGCAAGCCGGAGGCGAATTGGAGCTTCCGGCTGAGTTGTGACTTCACGGTCAGCGAGGCGCAGTTGAGCCTGTTCAGGCACGTGGACCCGGCGCGGCCCCTTCAGCCGGCCGACCGGTTGAGCCGGGATCTGACGCTGGTGCCGCCTTAGGGGCGCTAACTTTGCGGCGAGCAAGGACGCCAAGGACGCGAGGTGAATGACATGTTCCTCGTCCTTGAAGTCCTTGTCGTCCTTTCTGTCCTTGGTTTCCGCGGCAAAGTTAGCGACTATCGGCCAGGGGAGCCGCGCCCTGCGCCAGGAACGCGCGCAGGAGGGCCTGTTCCCGCTCGTCGCGGATGCGCGTGAACAGCTTCTTGCCGAGGGTGTGGATGGTCGCAGGACGATCGAACGGCAGGCTCTCGTACATCTTGCCGCCCGCGAAGTGGCACGGCTGACACCTGCTCTCCAACACCGGCCGGACCTGCGTCTCGAAGCTCACCCGCTGCGGAGCGCGTGCCGGCGCCAAGGCGGCGTGAGCGGGAATCGCCCGCGCCTCCTGGCGGAACACCGAAGGCTGGGCTGGAGCGCACCCAAGCAGGATGAATCCAGCGAGAACGGAGGAGAGAGCGCCAACGATTCGCTTCATCTCGAACCTCCTGGAAAAGGGGCGTCGTCGTGGGATGCCGCCCCACCCGTACCAGGAGAGTAAGCCCTGCACCAAGTAAAGATCCTCAACACCGCGTAAAACAACGAAAAAAGTGTAACTCGCTTGTCACGGGCAGTGCCTCCGCTTCGCCGCCTTCTCGATGTAGGGGACGGCGTCGGGCGTCTTGCAGCACGTCTCCCCGTGGTCGACCTCGACCTTGCCGATGCGCTTCGCCGCCTCCATCGCTTTCTTGTGGAGCGCCGGCTTGAAGACCCCGATCGAGATCAGCGCGCCGTTCATCGCGTACCGCGCCCAGTTCGGCGAGCGGTGGATCTCCTTCTCGATCGTCGCCAGCACCTTTTCGGCCTCTGCGTCGCTGACCGAGCCCGGGTCGTCCTTCAGGCGGGCGCCGAGTATTCCGTAGCCCATCTCGCGGCGGAGCTCGTCCGGCGACTTCATCCAGGCGCGCATCGTCTCCTCAGCGATCGGGCTGCGGGCCAGGAGATCGGACAGATAACAGCCGACGAAGCGGACCGGCCCGTCCTCGAGCAGGCCGTCCGCGTCGGCCCGGGTCAGCTTCTCCGGGTCGGCGATCTGGAGCGCCAGGATGCGGGCCTCGGCGTTTCCCGTCTTCCAGAGCTCCATCGCCAGCGCGTGGTCGACCTTGATCTTCTTCCGAAGCTTGGCGATCTCCGAGGTCAGCACGCCGAAGACGTTGTCGCCCGATCCGTGGCGCTTGTAGATCGCGGCCGTCTGCGGTTTCCCGAGCTTCTTCGAGCGTCGCCAGAATTTCCTGGGCGTTCATCGCTTCTCCCACGGTGAGGCCGCCGATATGGACGACCTCGAACTTCCCCTTCTCCATCATGCGGGTCTCGTCGGGCGAATCGAAACGTCGAAGGATGACCTCGACCTGGGATGGGCTCATGAATCACCTCAATGGCTGGCGGTGCCCTCCACCTCGGTGAAGACGTACTCGTGCTGCGCGTCGCGGAAGGTGAGTGTCCGCTTGGCGTCCTTGTCTCCCACGACGAAGGTCACGCCGCCGAAGCCGGGGACGAGGGTCACGAAGGCGGTGGTCCCATCGTCGTTCTTGCGCGACGCGACCGGAGTCTTCCACTCGCCGAAGTCGAACCAGGTGTCGTTGGCCTGGCGCGAGACGGCGATCTCGCCGAGCGACGCGTTCGAGTACTTGGCCGCGAGCCCGTCGGCGGCGATTTTCTCCGCGGGGATGGTGAGGCGCTTCCGCTCCTCGAGGACCGAGGCCTTGATGTTCTTCACGGCCGTGGCGACGTTCTCCTCGGCCTCCGGCTTGCCGTCGAAGAGGACTTCGAGAAGGCGGCGGCGGAACGTGCCGAGCATGATGCCGCCTTCGTCGCCGTTGGTGAGGAGAACCGCGGCGACGTCGTGCTCGGGCAGGTAGTACATGTCGCTCTTGTAGCCGATCATGCTGCCGCCGTGGGACACGATGGGGATGCCCCACTTCCGGTCGACCTCCAGCCCCATGCCGTAGATCACGTCGTTGCCGATGCGGATCAGCGGCTCGCGGCGGCTCACGACGCCCGCCTCGGAGGCCACGCGCTTGCCGTCGGGGAGGGCGCCCTTGCCGAGCTCCATGCGCAGGTAGCGCATCATGTCCCGCGCGCTGCTCCAGGCGCCGCCGGCGGGCCGGAGCGGCCGGATCGAGTAGTTTGCCGCCATCACGGCCGCCGCGGTGTTGCCGTCGGCGTCCCAGGCGTGTGGCGCCGCGTGGTTTCCCGCCAGCGCCTTCTCGTAATCGAACGTCGTCGAGCTCATGCCGATCGGAGTGAAGACCCTGGCCGCCATGGCGTCGTCGTAGGCGGCACCCAACTCGCGGCCGGGGGAGATCGCATGCGCGGCGACGAAGCCGCCGGCCGCCGCGAGGAGATTCGAGTACTGGAACATCTCGCCGAACTTGCTCGTCGGCTGGAACGTGCCGAGGAGCTCCATCTCGCTCTTGGGCGTGGCATCCCGGAACTCGAGAAGCCACTCGAAGTCCTGCCGCGGAAGGCCGGTGCAGGCGCAGACGAGGTGCCGGACCAGCACTTGCCTGGTCGTTTCAGGATCCCCCAATTTGAAGTCGGGCATGACCTGCACGACCGGCGTGTCCCAGCTCAGCTTGCCCTCGTCGACGAGGGTGGCGAGGAGCAGCGTGGTCATCGACTTGGTGTTCGAGGCGATCATGAACAGCGTGTCCGCGTCGACCGGCGTCGGATCGCCGAGCCGGCGTACGCCGAAGCCGCCTTCGAAGACGACCTTGCCGTCCTGGTACAGGCCGATCGCGGCACCCGGGACTCCCAGATCCGCGAGGCTCTTTTCCACGAAGTCCTTCAGCTTCTTCACCCGCTCGGCGTCGAGCGGCGCAGCCTTCTTGCCGGCGAACGACTCGCGCTGGTACCCCGGCGGCTGGAGGCGGTCGAAGATCGTGGCGATCTGGCCGCCGCGCTTTTCCGCGACGGCGATGTCCACGTCGAAGATCAAGACCGTGAACGCCTCGCCGCGCTTGGCCGCCCGGGCGCCCACGGCGCGGTGCTCGCTCGGCGAGACCTCGTAGCTGTAGCTGCGGAAGGAGTCCCAGCCTTCGCGGCCGGGTTGATCGGTCGTCAACTTGAGCGCCCACTTCATGTCCGGCCGCACCGCCTGCCACGCGGTTTTCACCGCCTCGTCAGCGTCCTTGCCGCGCACATCCACGAGAGCGATCCGCGAGTCGCCCTCCGGCGTCAGGATCACCGCATTGCCGCGCGTCTCGATCCACCAGCCGCCTGGCGCCACGAACGTCGTCCCATCGGCCGTAGTGCGCGGCGTGTCGGCCGCGAGCTGCTCCCGAGCCGCGGGCTGCTGCGCCGCGGGCGCGCTGTTCGCCGTGGGTTTGTCGTCGGCGCGGGTCGAGGCGGAAGGGATGAGTGCCGAGAGAAGCAGGATGGAAATGAGGTGTTTTCGCATGGTCCGCATCCTAACAGAGGAGTGAATCCGGCAGTCCAGATGTTTCCCTCCCAGGCCGCGGAGAGAGACCCTCGCAGTGCCGGCAGAACCTGGAATCGGGCGTCGGGCGCCTCAGTTGGCAGGGGAGGGCACCGGCGCGAGCGGGGTCCTCGAGTAGAGGCCAACCGGGTGACCGGCTGGATCGACGACCACGGCGATGGCTCCGATGCCGTCCGGCAGATTGAACGGGAACCCAGCGGGGATTGTTCCTCCCAGCTCTTTCGCTTTCTTGCAACTGGCCTGGATGTCGGTCACCTGGACATAGACCACCCCGTTGAACGCGGTGATTTCGCCGTCCGCAACGCGTAGTGTCCCGATCGCCGTGCCACCCGCGACGATCTCCGCCGCCTGATCAGTGCCCTGGACCGGGGTAAACTGCCAATCGAAGAGCTTCCCGTAGAAATCCTTGGACCGCGGCAGGCTGGTCGTGGTGATGTCGAACCAGGCGATGCGGCCGGGTCCGACATCCGCCGGTGGAGTCTTGGAAGTCGCTGCATGGAGCTCTCCGGTGACGAGAGTCGAGGCCAGGATCATCGCCAAGATCGCGCTTCGCATCGCTGTTCTCCTGATTCAGGTTGTGAGGTAGGAGTCGCATGGTACTACGTGGACTTGAGATCAAACAAGTGGATGCCAGGTTCCGGCAAGATCGTCAGGGCGAAGCGGGTGCGTCGAGAAATCCCCCGATCATCGGCGCCAGCCACTCGGCGCGCGCCGTCACCTGCATGTGATCGGTGCCGGGGAGCACGGCAAGCTGCGCGCGCGGGAGGAGCCGGAACATCTCCACGGCGTGTTCGGGGCGTACGACGTCGGCATCTCCGACGACAACGAGCGCCGGCGCGGTGATGCCGCGGATCGCGTCGGTCGGGATGTCCTTGAAGTCGCGCATGCGCTGGGCGGCCTTGTCGTGAAACATTCGCAGGTTCTCAGGGTGCGGTGCGACCTTGAGATACTCCTTCTGCAATTCCTGCGGCATGTTCTCCAGCTTGGCGTTGGCCATCGCATCCCAGAGCCACGGATAGGCGCCGTCGCGCTTGAAGAGGGCCGACGCCACCACCAGCTTGCGAACCACCTTCGGATGCCTGATCGCCACCTGCAACGCGATGGTGCCGCCGTTGCTGAAACCGAAGAGGTCGGCTTTTTCGATGTGCAGGTGGTCCAACAGCGCCGCGGTGTCGTCCGCCGACTGCTCGAAGCTGAACGGCCGGTCGGCGATGTCCGCCGTGTGCCCGTAGCCCTGCTGCTCGAACGCGATGATCTGCCGGTCGCGCGCGAGCTCCGGCAGGATGTGACCAAAGGAAGTCTTGATTGTGTCGCCGCCGCCGTGCAGCAGCACGAGCGGCGGCCGCGCGGGGTTCGCCTTGCCGTGAATCTCGAAATAGATTCGAAGGCCGTTGACGGGAGCGTAGCCGGTCTGAACGGTTGGCTTGCTCTGGTCCATGGCGGGTCGTTCGGGATCCTGCGCCGCCGTCTGCGTGACGATACCGAACATGAGGAAAGCCGTTGTGGCGGCCGGCGATAGAAGGAGCGTGACGATGCCTTTGCTCATGATGAGAACTCTCGGATCAAGGGGCGACGATGCGTAGGCCGGTGGTCGCCTATCGTTGCGCGACCTCTGGGATTATACTCGCGGCCGCAATTCCCAGAGAGTCTATGGGAGGCTGTCGAGGAGCTCATGATCGACCCTAATCGCCGTCCCTCTTGCCCAGGTAGGAGCTTTGGCTTCGGCGCCATTCTGCGCCGGGCCTTCCTCTATGGCGTCGCAGCCGTAGGCGTCTCGTCAATCGCCTGGGCAGTGGAGGACGCCTCGCTGACGGCGGTTGAATATGAATCGCTGGGAATGCCCGCCGCCGATCGAACCTGGGGCGCCACGGAGTATGAGGCCGCGGCATCAGCCCTGGGGAAGCTCGCCGCATCGAACCCGGAGCGGCTGCCGCGGCGCGGGAGCAGCAAGTCTGGAGCGGTGTTCGAGCGGATCGTGGCTCAGAGCAACCTGACGGCGATCGCCACTGCAAGTCTTCCGCTCGAGACGCGGGTGAACATGGCAGCCAGCCTCATGAAGGGCCAGGCTCCGATCCTCGGCACCTATCTGGGCGTTGCGGAGAAAATGACCGGTGCGGAGGTCACGGACCTGATGGGATTCCAGCTTCGGACCGCCGTGGCTGTCACGCTCCTGGTGCAGGAGATGGTGATGGAAATGTCCTTGTTCGACCCGGCACGCGACGCGAGGATCGACGATTACGAGAGGATGACAGCCGGGCTCGCCAAAATTCTGGCTGGCGTCCTTCAGGCGCTTATGGAGCGGGGCGACTGCCAAGTATCGGACCGGCTCCGGCTGGCGAGCACGGTCGCGGAGCTGTGGCCGGTCTTTCTCGAAGTGCTGCCGAAAGGTGCACGCAAGGAGCTCCCCGCGGCGCTGCGTAGGATGATCCAGGGGGAACCGGAAAAGGAGCTCGAGCCGGTCCTCTCCCGCTTGCTGGCGAAGAGCGAGGTCCCCTTTCTTCGGCCACCCTCGTCGCCTTGATTTGGATGGCCGTACCGCCATTCTGAGGATGCGGAGCCGTTGCTGCTCATGCGCGCAAAGATGTGGGTGACGGCGGTCAGGCTCGCCACATCCAGTTCCACCATCGCCAGGGCCGCGTCCAACTGGCCATCCAGGAACGGACCTTGCAGTCCGTGACCGGCGTTGTTCACCAGGATGTCGATCGCAATGCCTCGCTCGCTGAGCCGCTGATGCAGTTGAATGACCGCCGCAACATCTGAAAGATCGACTTGCTCCACGATGACATCAATGCGGAACTGCTGGAGTAGCGTCTCGGCAATTCTTTGAAGCCGGTCCAGCCGGCGCGCTACCAGAACCAGAGAATGGCCTTGCTCGGCATATTGGCGGGCGAACTCCTTGCCAAAGCCACTCGATGCGCCGGTGATGAGAACCCACGATTTGTCTATTGCCTTCATTTCGTTCATCTGTAGTCAGCAATGAATGGGGCAGCGTAAGAATTGTCGCTAGCGCCGCCCAACCATAAAGGGCCAGCGGTTTCGCGCCTGCCATTATACCGCAGCGGTCTTATGCAGGCTCTCAGCGGCGCAATTGAGTCCTCACCGCGAGCACGATGCGCAGGAGGTTGGCTTCGAAGCGCGGATGATCGCGGACCAGCGCGGGCAGGACCTCGCGGCTCCAGCGCACCGTCTCCGAGGCCGCAGGAGTCGATCTCGCCGGGCTCGGATTCGACCAGCGTGAGGCGATCCGCCCACGTTTGGAAGGCCAGACCCGAGTGCTCGATTTCCCTCGCCTTCGTTCCGATGCTCGTGCCTGGGAAGCATTCGATACCCGCATCTCGATTGCTATCTGTATCGAAGCCGACATGAGCTCCAAGGTCTGGTCGCGCGTGGGGCTCCCGCTGGAGTCTTCAGGCACTCGACCGGCTGTCGACGTGGACCAGTTGCGCGAGTTGACCGGCTACTTCCGGCGGATCGCCAAGCCCACTGTTCAGTGGGCGGCGTCTCTGCTGCGGGACGCGATACGGGCGCTTTTCCCAAATCTGAAGCCCCGCAGCCGGGGATTCTGGAGGTCTCGGCTCTAGGAGCCCGGGACCAGAGACTGGTTCCCTTCTTCGAGAAGCTCTCCCGCAGCGAGACGACGGCCGAGGAATTGCTCGAGGATCCGCAGGCCGAAGAGTGCTTTGCCCGGTACTTTCGACCTGCCACTACGCTCTCGATAAAGCGGCTTCGGGACGCTGCATCCCACGACCCGGCTTCGTTCTGGTTTTCCTCCCCGGTGGCCGTCGAGGCTCAAGGATGGGGAGCTCGGAGTCCGCGACGTCCTCTACCTCCTCCGCCCGACGGACGACGCTGTCGAAGAGTCGCGGTGGAGGAGCTGGGAGCCAAAATCGTCTGCTTCAATGAGTTGAGCTTCCCATCTTGGAATCAAGAACCGGTCAAGAAAGCGATGGACCTGACTCGGAAGCTGGCGACGGAGCACAGATGCCTGATCGTGGCAGGTTCCACTCATGACCGCCGAACTCTATACAACACGAGCCATCTGTTCTTTCCGGGTTGTGATCCCAATGGATTGGCGTACCACAAGCAGATCAGCGCGACCTCCATCGGCGAGCTCGTGAGCGTCCCGGCGAAGCGCCAGACGATCTGTACGCGGGTCTTCGGACTCAACGTCGCGGTCCTGATCTGTCTGGATCTCGCCGATTTCTCGGCGGTGGCATCGGTGGTGAAACTTGCCGAGCGCGTGGATGTCTTACTCGTCCCCTGCTACAGCGAATGGATGGACAGCCTGAACAGGGTTGCCAAGTCCGCCAGTGCAGCGCTTCAGGGAATCGTCGCCCTCGTCAACTACCGTCCGCCCGTGCCGGGGGCTCCCTGCTTGGTCGAAGAATTCGGGCAACCCAGATCGGTTGACGAGGCGATAGAGCTAACCTCCGGCGGGATCATCCACACCGTTCGCATCCAGCCGCGAGCTCTGCAGCAGCAGAAGCTGGAAATCAAGGGTGGAGCGGACGAGCGGATGGAGTGGCTTTTCGGCGCGCAGAACCTGGAGCCTCGGTAAACTGCCGAAGAGCGCGCGGGGCATATTGCAGATTCCGGACAAAGCGATTCCTGCGGCGGCGAAAGGTGACGAGCGCGTCTGGGAGGACGACCTCGAGGTGCTGTCGATCGTGATGCTGACGGTGATCGGTCACCGGCTGCGGCTCGGCGTGCTGGCGCGCGGCGCCATCTTCTTCAGCCTGATCCTGGTCGGCGTCGTGGCGGCCGGCCTCCTCGGGGTCGCGGATTTCTCCGCGCTGGCGCGCGCGCGCTGGTTCGGGCTGCCGCGGCTGTTCGCCTTCGGCGGTCCCGGCCTGGGGTGGCAGCTCGCGGGCGGCGCGGTGCTCGGCGTGATCGTCGGCTACATCGGCTCGATGGCCGAGGCGATCGGCGACTATGCGGGCACCTGCGCCGTCTCCGGCGTGACCTACAGGGTCCGGCACATGCGCCGCGGCATCACCGTCGAGGGGATCGCTTCGGCCATCGGTCCGCTGTTCGGCGGGTTGCCGCTGACCACCTACAGCCAGAACACCGGCGTGATCGCCACCACCCGGGTCGCCAGCCGCCGCGTCGTGCAGGTGGCCGCGCTCCTCCTGTTGCTCTACGGGCTGTCGCCGAAGCTCGGCGCCCTGCTGGTGCTGATTCCGCGGCCCATCGTCGGCGCCGTCTTCCTGGTGATCTGCGGCATGATCGCGACGGTCGGTCTGCGCCTGCTCGCTTGCGGCAAGCAGGACGAGGTCTTCCTGCTGACGACCGCCATCACTCTGATCGCGGCTCTCACCCTGCCGCCCCTCGCCACCGCTCAGAAGGAGTGGTACGCGGCGCTCCCCCCGTCGGCCAAGCTGTTCCTCGGCAACGGCGTGGTGATCGCGGTCACGCTGGGAATCGTGCTCAATGCGCTGCTCCGTGCAGTGCTCGGCCACTCCTCCGCCTCGAGCGGACGCGCGCGAGGACCGGCTTCGTCTCGCTTTTCCCTGGATTAAGCACCTTACCTACAGAAGTCCCCTGACTCTTGCGAAAGTGGGCGCCGCCCTTTTCTCGGGGTGCTCCTGTTGGCTCACCAGCCGTATCTCTTGAAAGGAGGAGGATGTGAGACTGCGCGCATTGGGGGTCGTTCTTCTCGTGCTCTGCTTCGCGATGCCCGGATTGGCGGCGGACCGGGTCATCCAGAACGGCATCGACGTCTGGAGGACCACAGATGACGGTTCGACCTACTACAGCTTTGAGAAACACCCGATTCCCGCCGGCTTCTTCTGTGCCGGCTCGGCGCCCTTCACCGGCCGGATCGGATTCCGGGGAGAGCCCCTCGCGACGGACACGCCGGGAGCCCTGGGCGCCACCGATACGATCGTCCAGCGCCTCGATGACGCGGCGTTCAACAAGAGAGGGGTGGCGGTGACCCGGCTGCAGTTCCTCGCCCTGTCGCTCAAGAGCCTGGCGCCGATCGAGACGTCGTGCGGGCAGTTCGACGCCACCGTGCGGCTCGACGGCGTTCAGCCGATCACGCGCATGGTCATCACGCGGGACAACAAGCACGGTGGACGGTTCTCCGCTCCGCTCGCGCTCAATGTCAAGCTGAGCTTCACACCGGCCGGACGGGTGGGCGGCGAGCTGCTCGAGATTCCGGCGGAAATCCGTTTCCCGGCGGATCCCAATTTCCCCTGGCGGAGCAAGGCCATCGCGCCGGTGCCGGCCGGTTTCGTGAAAGTGGATACGGACGGCGACGGCGCGCCGGACACGTTCATCCCCGGCACCTCGAACTTCATCGCCGGGCAGTCCGCACGGTCGGTGGCCAAGCCCTGCTGCGGCGGCGGCCAGTATTACTGCCATGACAGTGGCTCCGAAGACCAGCATTGCATCTGGCTCTGCGAAGGTTGCCAGATACCCTAGGACGGCATTCCTTTAGCATCCCCGGTGCTGCCACGCGGAGGTTCCGGCAGCACCGGGCCGCGAAGAATCGATTCCTTCTTCGGTGGTGGTTCAGTTTTGCCTGAGGACTGCGTACGGTCCTGCCCTCCGAAGCCTCACCCCCCGGCCCCCTCTCCCTGACGGGAGAGGGGGAGAACAGCAAGAACGCCAGATGTGTTCCTCCCCCTCTCCGGTTACGGAGAGGGGGCCGGGGGGTGAGGCTTCGGAGGGCAGGACCGGACGCAGTCCACGAACAGACTGAACCGCTACCACTACCCTCCTGCTGTCAGATCTCGACGCGCCACGTTTTTCCCCGGCCGCCTGGCAACCGCACGACCAAGGCGCGGGCGGGGCTTTGGATCAAGACGATCAAAGGCCCGCGCCGCTCGCGGATGCGGGTGGCGCCCGTTCGGCGGCGCCGGACCCAGCGCAGCCGCAGCGCGACCAGGTCATCGCGGGCGGCGGCCGCGATGCGCGGCTCCGGATCGCGGATCAGAGATCCGGCGAGCTCCCAGGCGTCGTCGACGTGGTAAAGGAGTCCGGACGGGGTGTAACGCGCGGCGTGTTCGGTGAAGCGCTCGAGCCAGGTTGACCGCAGCTCAGCCCTGAGGCGAGGCAGGAGTTGGCCGGCGGCCCTGCGGCGCTTGGCTACGAGGCTCCGGCGGGCTTGCTCCAGGATCTTCTCGTCCAGCGCTTCCGGTCCTCGTCCCCGCCCCGCGAGGCTCGCGGCCAGGCTGCGCTGCAGCTCAGCGAGCGCCATCGAGGATCTCCCGTGCCCGCCGCACCTCGGCAAGGAGGTCGTCGAAGGGCGGCAGGTCGTCGTCCCGCTCGATGATCACGGCCCGCACCGGCGCTCGCGGCGCCAGCCACTCCAGAAGAGACCACGAGGCTTCGGGCACCGCGCGAGTGTGGGTGTCCAGGTATTGCCCCTGCTGCTCGATCCCGCCGGCCAGGTGCACCTCGGCTACCCTCTCCAGGGGAAGGCTCTCCAGATAGGCGATGGGATCGTAGCCATGATTGCGGGAATTGGCGTGGACGTTCTCCAGGTCCAGGAGAAGCCCGGCACCAGACTCCTCGAGCACCGCGCGTACGAGCTCGGCCTCGCTCATCTCCGCGCCGGGCAGGGCAAAGGAATAGGCGATGTTCTCGAGCAGGACGGGCAATCCCGGCAGGGCCCGCTCGAGCTCGGCGACGTTGCGCGCCACCGTCGCCACCGCCTCGCGGGTGAACGGCAGCGGCGCCAGGTGTCCGATCTCGATTCCGCCGGCCCGGGTGAAGGCGATGTGCTCCGAGAACCAGGGGGGAGAGACAGCCTCCGCGATCCGGGCCGTATGGCGCAGACGCTCGCGATCGAGCCCTTCGGCGCTCCCCAGGGAGAGCCCGATGCCATGCAGGAGCACCGGCACCGCGTCGCGCACGAGCAGGAGATCGTGCATTCCCGCCGGCCCGCTCACGTCTTCGGGAATGCACTCCACGGCTCCCAGCTCTTGGCGGTGGCGGATGACCTCCCACCGCCACGCCTGGCGGAAACTCACGCCGGCTCCCAGAAAAGGGAGCTCAGCCACCACATCCTCCACAGCCGCCGCCGCCACATCCGCCGCCGCAACTGCTGCTTCCGCTGCTGTAGGAGCTGAAACTGGACCCGCAACCGGACTCTCCGCCGGAACTGGAGGGTACCGGCCGCGGCACCAGAGCCTGCCGCAGGGGTGAGAGAACCGGCAGGGTCTCGATGCCGAAGATCCCGGCGACCAGGGCCACTTCGCCAAGGCTCTGGCGGCGGCCCTCGGCCAGCATCGTCATCAGACCGCGGTGGGAGTCCGCGAGCCAGGAGAGGTACCGCTTGCCCGCTTGCGTCAGCCGGGGCGGTTTCATCAGCACCACGGCGGCGACGACCGAGACGCCCAGGAGGATGATCAGGAACAGCACGTTGGTGCGTCCGCGCGACAACGCTACGATCAGTTTGGCCAGACCGAGACCCGAGACCGCCACGAGGGCTGCCAGACCCAGCGCGCGATAGCCGGAAGCCCGGGCCGCATCGGGCATCAGGCCGGCGCTCTCCAGCTCCTCGCGGAGCGGCTGGAGCCGCGGCCCCAGCGCCGCTTCCAGGCTCGTCAGGGCCTTCGATGCCTCGATCTCCACATTCCCTGCCGTGGCGGAAGATAGAGCAAGGAATGCCTCGTCCTCCAACTGCGACAGCCGGGACCGGTTCCGCGGTGGCTCCGCCGGCTGACGGAGAGATCTGTCCTCCAGGATGAAGAGCTCCTCGGCGACCAGGCGGCCGAGGATCGAGCGGACCGCCTCCTGAGCACCGCCGCGCAGCAGGGCGATGGCGTAGGCGTCGCTCTCGGCCGGATAGATGCCCGGTTGCAGGCGAGCCCTCCCCGCAAGCGCCGGCGGCGCCGGCCTCCGGTTCCAGAGCTCCCGCAGCAATAAGAGGAGCAGGAACACGCCGAGCCCGTAGAGGACGTAGAACCCCAGGAACTGCGGTCCTCTCATGTCCAGGGGATTGATCATCCGGCCTCCACCTCCAGCGCTGCGAAAATCGCGGCGAGGAGAGCGAGGTAGCTGGCGTAGAGCCGCCGGACGGTCGCGTCGTCAGGTCGCGGGTCGGTTCGTCGCAAGGCGGCGAACGGCTCGATTCCTTCGACAAGACCCAGCTCTCGCGCCCCCAAACGCAGCAGGCCCGCGCGATCGGCCGGCACGGCGAGACCGCGGCAGCGCAACAGGGTCTCGAGCGTCACCGCCAGCTTGGGAAGGCTCGCCATCAACCCGCGCCAAAGGGCACCGGAGTCGCCGGCTCGCTCGACGGCCCGCGAGCGCAGGCGAAGCTCCGTATTCTTGATCTCCTGCCGCGCCCTGAGCACCAGGGCCTCCCGGGTGACGGAAATTCCCGCCAGATGAACGTCTCCCCAGAGCAGGCGATGGCTCGTCTGGATGTCGAACACCTTTCCCGGGAAGAGGCGGGCCAAGGCGCGCAAATCTTCGGGAGTCACGATGAACGGAACGACCCGCAAGTCGCGAAGCGCGGCGACCAGCGGTGGAGCGAGGGACAAAAGAGGGTCCAGGCCGGCGTCCGCCACCACGACGAGAACGTTGACGTCCGACACGCCCGCCGTGAACCGGCCCTTCGCCAGTCCGCCATAGAGAGCGACCCCCAGCAAGCTCGTGCCCGCCGCCTCCCGGAGCTGCTGCACCAGACGCTCGAGCGCCGCCTCCACTTCCGGCTGAGATTCCATAGGATCCTTTCGGTCGCGGAGAAGTTTCGGGGTATTTTAGCATCGCCGATGAGCACGGTCACGTTGGAATCGTGCCGAATGCTGCGCTCCGCGCGGTCCTGCCAATCTGCCCGGAGATACGATAGACTGATTGCTGGGAGGTCGCCGATGAGAAGGCTTCGACTCGACGAGGACATCAGGCCGCTCTCGGAGTTCCAGGAGCACGCTGCCGAGCTCCTCCAAGAGATTCGGTCCACAAGAAAGGCCTTGGTCCTCACCGAAGGAGGACGGAGCGCCGCCGTAGTCGTCGATGTGTCCGAATTCGAAGATCTCATCGAGGAGCTTGAGACGCTCCGTGACATCCATCTGGCTGAACAGCAGATCTCAGAGGGACAGGGGGTGCCGCACGAGGCGGCACGGGAGCAGGTCCTCTCTGCTCTCAAACGATGAAAATCACTTGGTCTCCTTTGGCAATCGCCAGAGTCCGCCAAGAGACAGCCCACATTGCCCGAGACCGTCCCGGAGCCGCGGCCAAATGGGCCGAGGGGATTTTCAAATCCGTGGCTCACCTAGCCTCCGGCTCTGCTAATACCTGGCAAGAGGACTTCACCTCTTTAGTTCTGTGCCATGCCTGGTACGCACGCTGCGGGACCTAACCGGCAGGACCGTACGAAGCGCGGTTTCTGTCCGGTTGAGGCCCGGTGTTAGTCGGCTGATTACTACGCGGGCTAAGACGCTCGCATGTATCTAAACGCGTGACCTGATACCCCGATACAACGTCTTCTCCATAGTGCAGCGTGAAGGCACAGGTATTACCAGAGGTGGCGTAACCGACAGGCACGCTTCGTACCTCCACGCCAGGAAAGCGATCGAACATGACCACGTGAGTTCCAGTGCCAAGTTCTACCTTAACTGTCTTTGGTTCGGCATACGTCTGCCAAACGCCCGGCCAACGGATTGGCGATGAGCGGCGAACCGGGCGCGATGCGGCCGGTTCCGTCCGCTCAATTGCCAGGGTTGGGCGCTGTATGTTTGGAGGCCACACTACCTGCTTCCTTGGCTCCATTAGCCCGTGATGTTGCCACTCGATTGATGTTCTCTAAGACGTACAGGGTTAAGAAGAAGGCAGCAACCAATCTTGAGATCACTCCGACAAGGGATTCTTGCGCTTTGTCCAAAAGTATATGGGTGAACACGTTCAAAAAGCTGTAGCATAGACCTGCAACCAGCAATGATTTAACCAGCCAGGTGTAGCGACTTAGGAGGGTAGGCAATGATAGGCCGACGCACAGATACAAAGTGCCCCGGAGTAGACCTATCAGAGAAAGCCAAGCCATCTCCTGGCCATCTCTGATCTCGCCGTAATGTACGAGAACGTCAACGAACCCGAAGAACAGAAAGTATGCCCTAATCGTACCAGTAGTTTCCATTACCATGTCCCATCCTGCCTTGGCGCAGCGTACATGCAAGAGTTGCTCGGCATCTTCTCCACCTCAGAGATCCAGGCCATCTGTTCCGTTTCCATGAGTGCGCTGCGACTACTTGCGCGCCCAACCTCGCAGATTACCGGTTTATCCGCCAGCGCTCCTATGCCCCAGGCGTGCTTATCGACAGTCCCATCGATGTCTGAACTGTCTTGAGACTTCTGCATAACCCCCTCATTCTAGGTTGGTTGAAGGCTACACCTGTTCCTAATTCTCGTCAAGGTGGCTGGGGCGCGACGGATAAGCCGCTTGACGGGGCCGTTGACATCGGGTCTTTTTGTAGCTACGCTCAGCGAGTGGTCACCTGGGATGAACAGAAACGACAACCAACCTCCGCAGCCACGGGCTGGATTTCGAAGGGTGTGAGGCGGTGTTCGACCAGCCTGTCGTTACGAAGGAGGACTCCCGCCTGGCCTATGGCGAGCAGCGGATCAACCTGCTCGGATGGTTGCGGGATCGAGTCGTCCACATGACTTACACGGAGCGCGGGGTGGACCTACACGTCATTTCCCTGCGGGAGGCAACCAAACATGAAGTCCGGTACTACTTCAAAGTCATTTCCGATGAAGCCTGAGGAAATCACCGCTGCCATCGCGGCGGCACCGGAGCGGGTTGACGATCCGGAATGCCCTTACGATCCCCACGACCCTGCGGCGGTTGAGGCGTTTTGGAAGAATGCCACCGTGCGTCGACCGGGACAGCGAGGCCCAGGAAGGAAAGCCAAGAAGGTCCTGCTCTCTGTGCGATACAGTCCGGAGGTCGTGGAATATTTCAAGTCAACCGGCGAAGGATGGCAAACACGCATGGATGAGGCGCTCAAGGAATGGATGGCATCTCATAGCGCGGAGTGACCGTTGTGCTCTGTCGCGGTTGAGCATCCGGGTGTTGGCTGCGCCCACCGCTACAAGATGAGTGGCGGACCGCTCCAGGAGTTCCTGCAAAGACGGCACTGAGGAGGCAAGCATGGCTCATTGCCAGACTCCTACGCCAGCTCGACCTTGAGCTTTCTGCCGACCGCTGACGCGGCTCGCTCCAGGGTAGACAGCGTCACGGATGGATTGTCGGGGTCCAACAACCGCTCCACCGCCGGTCGGCTGGTCTTCATCCGGCTGGCCATCTCGGACTTGCTGAGTCTTCGGCGTTTCATCTCCTGCGCGATCTGGAAGGCGATCACCCGCTTGGCTGCGGTCGCTTCCGAGACCTCCAGGAGATTCTCCTCCCGGAGAAAATCATCGAAGTCGCTGCCGATGTGCTTCGTCTTCATGGAGTTACTCCTCGCGTAGGTTCGCCAGCCGTTGCCGAGCCGTCCGGGCCGTATCGGGCTCGTTCACGACCTCTCCGGCGCGGCGGAGGTAGTGTAGAGGATTATCGAGGAGGCGCGGGCGGCGAGGGCGAGATTGCCGGATGGGCTGTGAGAGAAGGAATGAGCGCTGACTTTCCCTCGGGATTTGGGTATTCTGGCACGGAGTCAGGCAGCCGGTTGGAGCCTCCTCTGATCGACCAGGCGCTCCGCAGAGAATCGTTTCCGGCTCTTGGGGCGTGAGAGGCGGGGAATGACTCATTCCCTCCCTTTCACGTGGCATTCCCCGCGGGGAACGAGCTGTGAAAAGCGGGGAATGGCCCATTCCCCGGAGGGAACGTCCCGTTCCCCTCTTTCTCGCGAGCTGAAATCCGGGGAACGCCTCATTCCCCGGCTGCCCGTCGCATTCCCCGTGGGGAACGGGCGGGAAAAGGCGGGGAATGGCTCATTCCCTCCCTTTCACGTGGCATTCCCCGCGGGGAACGAGCTGTAAAAAGGAGGGAATGGCTCGGGAAAGGCTTTCATGACGCATTCCCCGGAGGGAACGTCCCGTTCCCCGTCTTCCTGAGAGCTGAAATCCGGGGAACGCCTCATTCCCCGCGGGGAACGGCGGTGAAAGAGTCTTTACTCCCCGTTAGATCCTCGTCCGCCCGCGAAAATCTCACAAGCGGGACATGCGACGTTTCCTCCTTCCTCCGAGCAAACGCCTGGGCCTGCTCTTACGTATAACCGAGAAGAGTCCTCATCGCTATGAGCAACCCGGCCGGCCGGCTCGCGTTTCTCCTGCTTCTTCTCCCCGCCGCGATCGAAACCGATCCGGCCCCGAAATCCATGATCCGTGCGAGCCTCGAGCCGCCTCCGGGACAGAGCGTGCCGCGCGAGCTTTCAGTGCGGGTTCGTCCTTCCCTGGAGCTCGTCGGACAGGAGAACCTGGCCTGGGAACACGCCGTCTCCTGTCCGCTCCGGGACGGCGAATGGTCCTGTGAAATCCCGGCCGGGCGGGTGGACCTGCGGATCACGGGCGCGGGGGTCCGGCCTGTCTATCGCTGGGGAATCGTTGCGCCACCAGGGCGGACGGTCGAGCTCGGCAAGCTCCGGCTCTGGCGGGGCGCCACGATCAGCGGTTTCGTGCGTCCTGATGGCAAGATTCCCCAGCACTCCGTGCAGGTCGATCTCCATCCGCTGCGCATCGGGGGCTCGATGGCGGGCTTTCAACCCAAGGCGCTGCGGAGCACCACCCTGGAGTCTACTTCGCGTCCGTGGGGCTTCTTCCGTTTCGACGGGGTTCCTCCGGGCACGTATGCCATCCTGGTCAGGGAGCTCAACCTGCCGGTTTTCGGCGCCGTTCCTGTCGAGGTGGACGGAGACCGGTCCGTCGAGCTTCCCAAACCTCTCCGCCTCAAGCGGCTGTCGTTTTCCTTGCGCATCACGCCGCCCAAGGATCCCTATGGCAATCCCTGGCACGTGAGGCTCGCCAACAAGTTCCCGCTGCCGGAAGAGCCGAGGTCCTTCCGGGAAGGGCCGGCGGACGAAGGGGGCGGCGTGAGGTTTCAGGACCTGGTGCCCGGCGACTACTACCTGTCGGTTTACTCCCCGCCGTCGGTCACCTCCCCGAAAAGGGAAGCCCTGTCATGGGCCAGCAAGGAGCTCCGCCTCGACGCGACGGCTGCATTCGAAATGCCGATTTCCCACCGTTACATTCAAGGCCGTGTGCTGTTCCGGGGCCAGCCTCTCAACGATGCGTCCGTCACCCTCTTCGGCGATTCGTCACATTTCTGGTTTCAAGCGGATTCACAGGGGGAGCTCGAGGGCTACGTAAAGAACGAGGATTCCTGGAGGGTGCGGGTCGGCTCTCAGTTTCCGAAGATCGAGATCACCCTGCAGGACCAGGTGCACTTCGAGAGGAAGGTCTGGTTCGAGCGGACGGAGATCCGGGTTCCCGACACGTCGCTGGCGGCGGTCGTCGTCGATACCCGGGGAAAACGCGTTCCGATCGCCGCGGTCCAGGTGCTTGGCGAGATCGGAAATCACTTCTACCACAACGACTACCTGTCGCCTCCCCGGCCTCACGAAATCGTCGGCCTCAAGCCCGGCCCGCAACGTCTCGGCGCCGCGCAGAGCGATCCGTCCCGGCTGGGAGAGCCGGTGGAGGTGCATCTGGCGGAGGGTCGAAACGGACCGCTTCTCCGTCTCGTCCTGCCCGACGTCGTGGACCTCCGCGGCCGCATCCTGCCTCGCTTCGGCTCGCCCGCGGGTGCCTGGATCTTCGCCTGGCCTGCAAACGCGGTGCAGGGAAGCCTCGGGGTCGGCGAGATGGCGGACGAGGACGGCGATTTCCGGCTCGTTCTCCCTGGAGATACGCGCCGGGTGGACCTCGTCGTCCTGCCGCCGGGAAACGCGCTGCGGATCCTCCAGAGCGAGATCGATGAGAACCGCCGCCTGGAGATTCCAGTGCGGAGAGCCGGCGGCACTCTCATCGTGGAAGGACCGGGGGCTCTCTTCGAGGCTCCGGAGCCGAAGGACTCCGAGCCGCCGCACCTTTCCATACCCATCCTGTTGCGAAAGTGGGCGGACCTCCAGGCCACGCCGCAGTCTTCAGGACGCCTCGTGGTGCCGAACGTGGAGCCGGGAACGTACACGCTCTGTTCGGGTGACCCCTTCACGCTGCGAAGGGGGGCGGAGAAAGAGCGCCGGCGCGGCTGCGTCACCGGCCATCTCGAAGCCGCCGGCGAGCTGACGCTGCGAATCCCGGCCCGTCCCGGGCAGGATGGATCGTTGCGGACGGTTTCGCCGTAGCGGGCTCAGCCGCGCCCACCGGCAAAGATCTTCCGCACCGTCTCCACCACATCCGCCTCCTCTGCCGTCTTGTCCTCCCGATAGCGCTTGACGCGTGCGAAGCGGAGAGCCATGCCGCCCGGATAGTGCGGGCTCTCCTGCACGTCGCTGAAGGCGATCTCGACGACCAGCTCGGGACGGAGATGGACCGTCCAGCCGTCGGTGCCGAGGGCGATTTCCTGGAACTTCTTCGTCTGCCAGGCGAGCGTCTCGTCCGTCAATCCCTTGAAGGTCTTGCCGAGCATCACGAAGCCGCCGTTTTCGGGATCGCGCGCTCCGAGGTGGAGGTTGGAGAGCCAGCCCTGGCGCCGGCCATGGCCCCATTCGGCGGCGAGCACGACGAGGTCCAGGGTGTGCGCGGGCTTGACCTTGAGCCAGGAGAAGCCGCGGCGGCCCGCCTCGTAGGGTGCGTCCGTCGCCTTGGCCATGATGCCCTCGTGGCCGCGCGCGAGGGCGTCCTCGAAGAAGGCGTCGGCCTCCTCGGGATCGGCGGTGACGATGCGAGGCACGGCCAGAACGGGAGCCGCTTCGGCCAGCGCCGCGAAGCGCTCGCCGGCGGGACGGTCGATCAGATCCTCGCCGTCGAGGTGGAGGATGTCGAAGAAAAACGGCGTCAGCGGAAGCTCGCCCCGCAGGCGCGGCACGTCGAGCTTGCGGCCGAAGCGGCGCATGGTGAGCTGGAACGGATGCGGCGCGCCGTCCGGCCGCAGAGCGATCACCTCGCCGTCGAGGAGGAGCTGGCGCGCGGGCAGCGCCTGGACGGTCTCGACCAGCTCGGGCACGGCGTGCGTGACGTCATTGCCGCGGCGTGAGTAGACGCGGACGTCACTTTCTACCTTGTGGACCTGGACGCGGGCGCCGTCGAGCTTCAGCTCCAGGGCGGCCTCACCGAGCCGCTCGAGCGCCTCGGAGATGTCGCCCGCGGGTTGAGCGAGCATCGGCTGGAGCGGCCGGAAGAGCTGCAGGTGGAAGCGGTCGAGGCCGGCGCGTCCCTCGGTAAGCGCGGCCCGCGCCACGGCCGGCAGCTCGCCGGCGAGCATGAGGGCCCGGCGCACTTCGCCGGCCGGCAGCTCCGCCGCGGCGGCGAGCGCATCGGCCATGAGCCCGGCCAAGGCGCCCTGCCGCAGCTCGCCGAAGATCAGCCGCACCAGGAAGTCCTGCTCCTCGCGGGTAGCGCGGCCGAGGAGGTCGGCGAGGAGGCGCGCCCGCTCCGCCGTCGAGCCGGCGCCGCTCACGGCAGCGATGCGCGCGAAGGTCGCGTCCACCTCGATCAGGGTGAGCGACGTCTCGGCGGCGGCCGATCCCGGCATCGCGTTCCGCAGGGCGGCCCCGCCGAGACCGATCCGCCCCTGCCGCAAATGGCCGGAAAGGAAGGCCACGGCGACGTCGATCTCCTCGGGTGCGAGCCGGCGCAGCAGGTCCGCCAGCGCGCCGGTCTTCTCCGAGCGCGATCGGGTTTCCGCGACGCGGCGCGAGATGGCGACGAGAGCGGCGAGGCGCATCAGGGGCTGCGTCAGAAGTGCTTGAGGACGCCCGCGAGATCCTCGCCGATGGTGCGGAGGTTGCGCTGCATCAGCTTTTCGTAGTCGCCGCCGAGCATGCCGAACCCCGAGCGGCGCTCCTGGCGGAAGCGGAGGAGGACCTTGCCTGTGCCAGCGTCCACCACTTCGCCGGCGATCTCCGTCCGCGCCGCGCCGGCGCCGAAGCCGCCCCAATAGCGTGCGGCCTGTGAGCCGGGGTCCATGGTGACCACCTTGCCGCGGACCACAAGCGATCCGGGCTCGGCCTTTCCCGCCTCTCCCACCACCGCAGGCGGCTTCGGAAGCTCGCCCGAGAGCCCCTCCACGAAAGGCGGCGTTACATTGGCCAGGACGCTCTTGACCGGCGCCCAGGTATTGTCGTTTTCCTCCGGCAGCGGCGTCTCGGATGTGTCGAACGGCTCGACGACGATGCGCTCGTAACCGGCGAGCTTGAAGGGCTCGGCGATCTCCAGCTCGTCGATCTCACCGGCCCAATCCGTGTACTTGCCCGGCGTCGTCGGCGCCGGCTTCTTCTTCGCGAACGCCACGCTGGCGGGAGCCGCAAGAACGGCTACAGCGAGCGCGATACGCAGCCAGGTTTTCATCGGGCACCTCCGGGAAGGATCTAAGAGTCGCCTCAAGCTTACACCGGACCCGGCGCGTCGGTAGTGGTTCAGTTGCTCGTGGACTACCCCGGTCCTGCCCTCCGAAGCCTCACCCCCCAGCCCCCTCTCCCTGACAGGAGAGGGGGAGAAACACATCTGTCTTTCTTGCTGTTCTCCCCCTCTCCAGTTACGGAGAGGGGGCCGGGGGGGTGAGGCTTCGGAGGGCAGGACCGTACGCAGTCTGCCGGCAAACTGAACCACTACGGACGCGTCAGAGTGCCAAGTGGATCCAGCCCACGGGTTCATTTTCCGGAGAGGCTCGACTACCGAACACGTCTAGAATCGTCTCATGGCCACTCAGACCGGCGAAATCCGAGCGTACTACCACCGCGTTCTTCCGTTCTTCGACCAGGAATTGGCCGACCGCGGCGATGCGGAGCTCTGGTCATGGGCCGCCGCAACGCCTGCGAGCTGCCGTGTCCTCGAGCTGGGGGCGGGCACCGGTCGCGCCACGTCGTTTCTCGCCCGCACCGCCGGCCGGGTGGTGGCCCTCGATCTGGCGCCGGAGCTGATCGCCGTCGCCCGCCGGCGGCTCGCCCGCGCCTCCAACGTCGGCTTCCTGGTCGCCGACATGCGGAAGGTCGCGCTCCGGTCCCGTTTCGATCTGGTCGTCGCGGTGGACGATCCCTTCGTCCATCTGACCGGTGACGAGGACCGTGATCGCGCCTTTGCCGTCGCCGCCCGCCACTTGACGCCGGGCGGACGCTTCCTGCTCGACGCGGCCTGGCTCTCTCCCGAGCAACGCCAGGCCGCGGCGCTCCCGGAAGGCCTGGTCCTGGAGCGCGCCGGCATCGGCGATCTGGGCGCTCTGAGCGTGCGGGAGATCTGGCATTGCGATTGGGAGACCCGAGTCTGCTCCGCGTCCTTCGAGTACCACTTGCGGGACCGGACCGTGGAGCGAGTCTCCTTTCCGGCTCGTCTCTGGTCCACCGAAGAGCTGGAGGAACGCGCCACCGCTGCCGGCTTGCGGGTCACTCACCTGTGGGGCGACTTCGATCGCCGGCCTTGGAATCGGCAGTCCTCGCGGCGCCTCATTGCCGAGATGCGGCGGCGCGGCGGGGCCCGATGATTGCGTACGGTTCTGCCCTTCGAAGCCTCACCCCCCGGCCCCCTCTCCGTAACCGGAGAGGGGGAGAAAAGCAAGAAAGACAGATGTCTTCCTCCCCCTCTCCTGTCAGGGAGAGGGGGCCGGGGGGTGAGGCTTCGGAGGGCAGGACCGTACGCGGTCTGCAGGCAAACTGAACCACTACGGAATATCGACAGGCTGCTATGATGCCGCCAGATCGTGCTTTCCTTCCAGCGCTCGCGATCGGCGGCTCTCCTCGGCCTCCTCTCTTTCCTGCTCCTGGGACAGGCTCCGGCCCCGCCTGCCGGTTACCCGCCAGCCTCCTTCCTGCCACTTCCGATGGTGGCGAAGGACCTCGCGGAATTCGGCTTTCCCGTCACGACCGGCGCCGCCCCGGGTTTCGCCGACGAGATGGCGTGCGCCCTCTGTCACACGAACATCTCGGAGACCTACCGCGACAAGGGGATGGCTCGCGCCTTCCGGCGGCCGAAGCCGGAGAACGACATCGAGAACTTCGCGGCGCCGCCGTTCGTCCACGCGCCTTCCGGTCAGACCTTTCGAATCGCCCGCCGCGGCGACCGGCTGGTCTTCTGGCGCTGGCAGACCGGTCCCGACGGCCAGCCGGTCAACGTCTTCGAGAGCGGGGTGGACTGGATCCTGGGCTCGGGCGACCACGCGCGGACCTATCTCTATCGCACGACGGGAGGTGAGCTGTATCAGCTTCCCCTGGCCTGGTACAGCCAGGAACGGAGCTGGGGAATGGCTCCCGGCTTCGACCGGCCGGACCACGACGGAGTCCTGCGGCGGGTACGGCGCGAATGCATCTTCTGCCACACCTCCTATCCGGACGTGCCGGCGGGAGCCGACGCCTACGGCGCGCCCCAGGTCTACCCGGCGCAGCTTCCCGAAGGCGTCGGCTGCCAGCGCTGCCACGGGCCGGCCGCGGAGCACGTCTGGCTCGCTTTGGGCGGCGTCGGCTCGACCGCGGACATCCGGGCCAGCGTCTTCAACCCTGGCCGGCTGCCCGAGGCGAGGCGCGACGAGGTCTGCATGGGTTGCCATCTCCAGCCTTCGGTGGCGCTTCCCGGGCTGCGCCGGTTCGGCCGCGGCGACTTCTCGTTCCGGCCGGGCGAGCCGCTCGGCGACTACTTCGTCCAGGTAGACGTCGAAGAGGAGGGGCAGCCGCCGGCGGAGCGATTCGAGATCAATCATCATCCCTACCGCCTGCGGCAGAGCCGCTGCTGGATCGAGAGCGCGGGCGCCCTCTCCTGCCTCACCTGCCACGATCCGCACCGTCGCGTGCCGCAAGCCCGGCGGGCTGCCCACTACCGCCAGGCTTGCCTGACTTGCCACCAGCAGGAGGACCTGCCGGCCTCGCACGTCGATGTGGGAGACTGCGTCTCCTGCCACATGCCCAAGCGGCGGACGCAGGACGTGGTCCACGTGGTGATGACCGATCACCGGATTCAACGGCGCCCGGGCGGACCGGAGCTGCTCGCGGCGCTCGCCGAGTCCGATCCGGTGCTGACGGGAGTCCGGCTGCTCGATGCCTCGGCTCCTCAGGGACCGCTCGGCGAGATCTACCGCGCCGCCGCCGTCGTGCGCATGGCGGCCTCCGCGTCGGCGGTGGAGCATCTGGAAAAGATGCTCGCGGCGGTCCGGCCGCCCGCGCCCGAGCCGTGGCTCGACTTGGCTCAAGGGCAGATCAAGCTCGGTCGGTTCGCCGACGCGGATCGGACGCTGTCCAGTCTGATCGAGCGCTTCCCGGAGCAGCCTCTCGCCCAGGAATGGCTCGCCCTGGCCCGCGCCGGCCAGGGAAAATCCGACGAAGCGATCGAGATCCTTCGACAGACTTTGGGACCCGGCTCCGACCGCGCCGAAGCTGAATACAACCTTGGCCGGCTGCTCGCCTTCCGCGGCCTGCCCAAGGAAGCCGAGCCTTATCTCGGACGAGCCGTGACTTCCCGGTCCAACCTCGCGCCTGCCTGGTATCACCTGGGAGAGGTCCGCGCCGCTCTCGGCCGGACGGAGGAAGCGCTCGCCTGCTGGCGGCACGCCCTGGAGATCGATCCCACGCACACCGGTTCCTATCTCTCTCTCGGCAAAGCCCTCCTCGCGAGCGGCGATCGAGCCGGCGCGCTGCGCTGGCTCCGCCACGGCGCCAAGGCCGCCGCGCGGCGGGATGATGTGGCCGCAGCCCTCCGCGAGGCTGAGGAAGCCGCGCCGTCCCCGTCGAACTGAACAAACCCGCAGAAGCGGGGTCTCTATCGGGCCGCAATCGATCTGTGCGCGGCACGGATCTTATTTCCCCTGAAAGGAGGCCCGCTGTGCGTAAAACTGCTTTCCCCGGATATCTCTGTTCGCTGGCGCTGCTCGGCATCCTGGCGAGCGGCTGCCTGTCAAGCCGGTCCTACGTCGATCCCCAGTTGGGACACCTCGCCTACTCCGACCTGCAGGCGGCGAGCACGCCGGCCGCGGTGCATCTGATCGTCGAGTTCCAGACGCGCGGCAAGAGGAACCTGGCCGCCACCAACTCGACCTACGATCGCATCAGCTCCGTGCTGCGCGGGTCGGGGCTGTTCTCCAACATCCAGGCGACCGGCTCGCCGGACGGGGCGCGCCTGGAGATCCTGATGAACAACGTCGGCGACATTGGCAAGGCCATGTCCAAAGGCGTCGGCACGGGTCTAACCCTCGGACTCGTGGGTTCCATGGTGACGGACGGCTACGAATTCAAAGCCACCTACGCGACGCCCGGCAAGGAGCCGGTGACAAAGACTTACCAGCATGCTCTTCATACCACCATCGGCAACAAACAGGGGCCTCCGGGCTTGAAGCCGATGTCGACACAGGAGGCGTTCGATCAGGTCGTGGAGGATCTGGTGCTACATCTCTTGCAGGACCTGCAGAAGGAGGGGGCGCTGGGCGCTTCGTGAAGGTTTGGGGCTAGGTGCTTCTAAGGACAAAAAGGACAGCAAGGACTTCAAGGACTTCAAGGACGAGGAACATGTCATTCGCCTCGTGTCCTTGGCGTCCTTGCTGTCCTTTTCGTCCTTGTTCGATCACCACTCTTCTTCCACCAACCGATGTTGCTTGAGCCGCATGGCTAGGCGACGACCCTCGTCTTCCGGGTCAGGTGAATCGTCGCAAGACCGATTGATGGCATCGAGAAGGACCTGGCTTTCGTGGACTTCTCCTTCGGCGAACGCCAGCGACTTGGCGACATCGTCCAGATCCTCCAACCGGCAGGGCCCGAGATCGAATACCCTCGTCTCGAAACGCTTGGATTGCCGCGGAGACTTCATAAATCGAGCCTAGCATGGAGGAAAAGACGCCGGCCAGCGGACCGCGTTCTCTACCGCCCCTCCCGGTTGAACTTCCGCATTAGATCCTCAACGCTGGCTCCCTGCTTTGACGGCTTTGTCGGCGGCTTCACTGCGGAACGCTCGCCGCGGTCGGGCCGCGGACCGCGTGCGGCGCTGCCCGTGGCCTGCCGCGCGGACGCTTCCGGCGGCGGCTGGAGCGCCTTGATGGAGAGGCTGATGCGCTCGCGCGGGTAGTCGACTTCGAGCACCTTGACCTTGACGATCTCTCCAACCTTGACGGCTTCACGCGGGTCCGCCACCCAGCGGTGGGTCAGCTCGGAAACGTGCACCAGGCCGTCGCGGTGAACACCGATGTCCACGAAGGCGCCGAAGTTGGTGACGTTCGAGACGCGGCCTTCGAGCACCATGCCGGCCTGGAGATCCTTGACACTGGTCACGTCCGGCCGCCATTCCGGCGTCTTGAACTCGGGGCGGGGATCGCGGCCGGGCCGCAGCAGCTCGTTGCGGATGTCGTCCAAGGTGTAGGTGCCGAGGTTCCGCTCCGCGTCGGCGAAGCGGCTGAAGTCGAGCTTGCCGACGAGGTCCGAGTTGCCGACGAGGTTCGAGACCGGCACTCGCAGCGTTTCGGCCATCTTCTCGACGGCCTGGTAACGCTCGGGATGGACGCCTGTCCGATCGAGCGGGTTTTCTCCCTCGCGAATGCGCAGGAAGCCCGCGGAGAGCTCGAACGTCTTGGGACCGAAGCCGGTGACCTTGAGCAGCGACTTCCGCGAGCGAAAAGGGCCGTTGCCGTCGCGGTGGTGGACGATGGCGTTGGCGAGCCGCTCGGAGAGACCGGAGACCCGCCGCAGCAGGGACGCGGAAGCCGTATTGAGCTCGACGCCGACGCGGTTGACCGCGCCTTCGACGGCGGTGTCCAGCTCGCGTTCCAGGGACTTCTGATCGACGTCGTGCTGGTACTGGCCGACGCCGAGCGAGCGCGGCTCGATCTTGACCAGCTCGGCCAGCGGGTCCTGCAGGCGCCGGGCGATGGAGACCGCGCCGCGCAGCGAGACGTCGAGCTGCGGCAGCTCCTCGCGGGCCACCGCCGAAGCGGAGTAGACGGAGGCGCCCGTCTCCGGCACGATCGCCACCACCACGTTCTCCAAACCCGCCTCCTGCACGGCTTTGCGGGCGAAGGCCTCGGTCTCGCGGCTGGCCGTGCCGTTGCCCACCGCGACGGCGCGGACGCCGTGCTTCTGGATGAGGGAGACGACGGTCCTGGCCGCGCCGGCCTCGTCCGCATGCGGCGGAATGGGATGGATGACGCCGGTGGCGACGACGCGGCCGGTGCCGTCCGCCACCGCCAGCTTGCAGCCGGTGCGCAGGCCGGGATCGAGCCCCATCACCGCCGACTGGCCGAGAGGGGCCTGGAGCAGCAGGGCCTCCAGGTTGGCGCGGAAGACGGCGATCGCCTGCGCCTCGGCCCGCTCGCGCATTTCGGAGCGGACCTCGTTGGTGATCGACGGACGCAGCAGGCGCTTGTAGCCGTCCGCCGTGGCCTCGCCGATCTGCCGTCCGCACGGCGTGTCGAGCGGCACCTTCCACGAGCGGCCAAGGCGTTCCACCTCGCGCTCGTCGTCGACCCGCAAGTCGGAGACCAGGAAGCCCTCGCGCTCGCCGCGCAGGACGGCGAGCAGGCGGTGAGAAGGAATGTCCCTGGCCGGCTCGTCGTGCTCGAAGTAGTCGCGGTAGACGGCGGCCTCGGGCTCCTTCTCTTTCCCGGGGAGGACGCGCACGCGGAGCGCTCCTTGCTCCGACAGCACCCGGCGCAGCTCGGCCCGCTCGGCGGCGTTCTCCGACAGGCGCTCGGCCAGGATGTCGCGCGCGCCGGCGAGGGCGGCGGCCGCGTCTTCGACGCCCTTCCCGGTATCGACGTACGGACGGGCCAGCTCCTCGGGCAGGTCGCGCGAACCGGCGCGGGCGAGCAGCGCGTCCGCCAGCGGCTCCAGGCCGCGCTCGCGGGCGATCTGGGCGCGGGTGCGGCGCTTGAGCTTGTAAGGAAGATAGAGGTCTTCCAGCTCCTGCTTGGTGAGCGCGGCGCGGATCGAGGCCTCCAACTCCTCGGTGAGCTTGCCCTGCTCGCGGATGCTCTCGAGGATGGCGTCGCGGCGCTCCGCCAGCTCCAGCAAGTACTCCCGGCGTTTGAAGATCGTCTCGAGCTGAAGGTCCTCGAGCCCACCCGTGGCCTCCTTGCGATAGCGGGCGACGAACGGCACCGTGGCGCCCTCGGCGAACAGCTCGGCGGCGGCTTCGATCTGTTGCGGCCGGCAGGCCACCTCGGAGGCAATGAGGCCGACGAAGCGCGGTTCCAGCAGGGTGGGGGTCTTGCTCATGGGGAATCTCCTCGGGGAGGGAGCGTATCCTCTCACTCTTGAAGCCTGCCGGGAACCTTTCTCCCCGATCCGCGTTATGTTGAGCTGAGATGCGAGCGAGCTCATGAGCGTACCGATGGTTCTCGAGCAACCGAGCGACGCGGAGCTGATGGCGCGGGTTCGGGAGGGAGAGCGGGAAGCCTTCGCGGACCTGGTGGATCGCCACAAGGACGCGGTGGTGAGCTACCTCACCCGTCTGACGGGCCACCGGGACCGCGCCGAGGACCTGGGGCAGGAGACGTTCCTGCGCCTGTTCCGCTCCGCAGTGGATTACACCGAACAGGGCTACCTGCGGGCCTATCTCTACCGCATCGCCACCAACCTGGTGCGATCGGAAGAGCGGCGGGAGCGGCGGCTGCGATTGCTGACGCCGTTCCTCGCGCGGGAGAGCCACGCCGAGCCGGTGGCGCCGTCGGGTCTGCTCCGCCAGGAGCTGCACCGGCAGGTCACCTCCGCGGTGGCGAGGCTCCCCCTGCGCTATCGGGTGCCGCTCGTGCTCCATGAGATCGAAGGATGGTCCTACGTCGACATCGCCCAGGAGATCGGGTGCCGGGAAGGCACCGTGAAGTCGCGCGTCCACCGCGGACGCCAGCAACTCAAAGCGAAGCTCGAGCCCTACTGGAATGGAGGTGCAGCATGGAAGACCAGCGGCTAGGGGACCTCTTGCGCGAGCTGCCCCGCGAGCACGCCCGTCCGGGTTTCACCGCTCGGGTTCTGGAACGTCTCGAAGCGCCGGCGCCCGCCCGCCGGCCGAGCGCGCGGCTCGTCCTGGCCGCGGCAGCGCTGGTGTTCTTGACGGCGGTCTCGGCCGGCCTTTTGATCGACCGGCAGTCCGGCGCGCGCGAGTCGCTCGAGGCCGCCCGGGCGCAACGGATCCTCCAGGACCTGCGCGCCGAGCACGAGCGGCTGGAGCGGGAGCTCCGGGAGCTGTCCCAGCCTCCGGTGGTGTACATCGGAGGCAACGAAGAGGTGGACCTCGTTCTCGACCTCGGTCAGGTGCGCGAAGCCGAAGGCGCCACGCCCGCCGCCTACCGTGGCGAGACCTTTTAACAGCAGATCAAATGAAACCAGGGAATCGAAACCCAAATAGGAGAAGTTTGCGATGCGCAATGAAAAGGCTTTTCGCGCCGTCCGGGGCCTCGCCCTCGGGCTGGCGGTTCTGATGGGAACGGCCGGCGTCGCCCGCGCCTCTTCCGGTGAGGAGAAGAAGGTTGAGAAGAAGACGAAGGTCGTCGTCGTCGACAAGGACGGCAAGCAGCACACCTGGGAAGGCGACGGACTTGCTGATGCCGCGCGGCTATCTCGGCGTGGGCCTGACCGAGCTGACGCCGGAGCTGCGGACCCACTTCGGGGCGCCGGAAGACGCGGGCGCCATGGTGTCGAAAGTCGAGCCGGGCAGCCCCGCCGAGAAGGCCGGCATCAAGGTGGGCGACATCCTGACCTCGATCGACGGCCAGGAGGTCAAGTCGAGCTGGGGCATCATGGCCAAGGTCCGCGGCTTCGACGAAGGCGAGCAGGTGCCGATCGAAGTCTGGCGCAACGGCAAGGCCCAGACCTTCACGGCGACGGTCGCCAAGCGGGAGCGGACGGAGCTCGACGTGGCTCCCTTCTTCTTCAAGGGCGGCGACGGCGAACAATTCATGTTCAAGATCCCGGGCGAAGCGCTGAAGGAGCTGGAGCGCAGGATTCCGGGCGAGCGCATGCACCTCGTTACGCCGCGGGAGGTCGAGCTCGAAAAGAAGCTGAAGGAGCTGGAGAAGCGGCTCAGCGAGCTGGAGAAGCAGCTCGGGAGGCCGAAAGGGTAGGCCGCCAATCCGGTCGCGCCTCCGGGGCTGGCCCTCACTCCCCAACCCCTCTCTCCCATCCTCACACCCGCCCGCCGGGAGAGAGGGGCTTGAAAAGGCTTTCTTGTTGTTTCAGTCTCCCTCCTCTCCCGGATGGGTGGGTGTGAGGCGGGAGAGGAGGGCCGGGGAGGTGAGGGGCCCGACGGCACCACGTCCCGTCCGATTTAGATGATCCTCTGAATCGGAGTCCTAAAACGCCATCACCTCCCGCGCCGCCGCCACCACCTTCCCCTTATCCGGCAACAGTACCTTTTCCAGGTTCTTCGCGTAGGGCACCGGCCGGTCCGGATAGGCGACGCGGCGGATGGGCGCGTCGAGCCAGGAGAAGGCGGCGTCGGCGAGGCGGGCTGCCACCTCGGCGCCGAAGCCCAGGGTGAGCTGCGCCTCGTGGACGACGAGGGCGCGGCCCGTCCGCTTCACGGAAGCGAGCACCGTCTCCTCGTCGTACGGCACCAGCGTGCGGAGGTCCACCACCTCGGCCTCGACTCCCGACTTCGCCAGCTCTTCGGCGGCCTCCAGGCAGACCCAGGTGGAGGCGCCGTAGCCGATCAGGGTCAGGTGCCTGCCCTGCCGCATCACCCGCGCCTCGCCGATGCGGGCGACGGCGTCGCCTTCGGGCAGCACGCTCTTGATCCGGCGGTAGAGGAACTTGTGCTCGAAGAGCATCACCGGGTTGGGATCGCGGATGGCGGCCTTGAGCAGCCCCATGGCGTCCGCCGCCGTCGCCGGACAGACCACCTTGATGCCGGCCGTGTGCGCGAACCATCCTTCGGGGTTCTGCGAGTGGAACGGCCCCGCGCCGACGCCGCCGCCCGTCGGCAGGCGAACGACGATCGGGCAGGGAACCTGCCAGCGGTAGTAGAGCTTGGCCGCCACGTTGACGAGCTGGTTGAAGCCGCAGGAGATGAAGTCGCCGAACTGCATCTCCACCACCGGCCGGTAGCCGAGGAGGGCGGCGCCGATGGCGATGCCGATCGTGCCGCTCTCGGCGATCGGCGTATCCAGCACGCGTTCCGGCCAGCGGGCGTGGAGCCCGCGCGTGGTGCGGAACGCTCCTTCGAAGACGCCGATGTCCTGGCCCATGACGACGACGGACTCGTCGCGCTCCATCTCCTCCCGGAGCGCCTGGTTGATGGCGTCCACATAGGTGGTCTCGCCGGCGGACCGTTTTAGAGCGGGAGCCTCGCGGACCTCGCGTTCCGGCGGCACGGGAGCGAAGGCCGGACGCAGGGCCACCTCGTCCGCCGGCGGCGGCGCGTCGATGGCCCGCGAGATGGCCGACTCCACCATCGTCGCGATGCGCTTCTCCAGCCGCTCGCGGAGCGCCGCGTCCATCGCCCCCTCCTCCTCCAGACGGCGAGCGTAGGCGGGCACGGGATCGGCGGCGCGGTAGCCGGCGAGCTCGTCGGAAGGCACGACCTTGAGGGAGTCGTCGCCCTCGCTGTGGCCGCGCATGCGGCCGAGCATCGCCTCGATCAAGGTGGGGCCTTCGCCCGCGCGAGCGCGGTCGACGGCACGGCGGAAGGCGTCGGCCATGGCGTCCGGATCATTGCCGTCCACCGTTTCCGCGGCGATGCCGTAGCCGACGCCGCGGTCGGCGAGCCTCTCGGCGGCGTACTGCAGGCGGGCCGGCGTCGAGAAGGCGTAGCGGTTGTTCTCGATCACCAGGATCAGCGGCAGCTTCCAGACGGCGGCCATGTTCAGCCCCTCGTGGAAGTCGCCCGTCGAGGTGCCGCCTTCGCCGATGAAGTTGATCGCCACGCGATCGCCGCCGGACTGGCGGAAGGCGAAAGCGCAGCCGGCGGCCACGGGAATCATGGACCCCAGGTGGCTGATCATGCCGACGTGCAGGATGCCGTGCTCGGGCGCGAGGTAGCCGTAGTGGAAGGACCGCTCGACGCCCTGCGAGAAGCCCTCGCCCTTGCCGAGGAGTTGGCAGGCGAGGCGGTGCATCAGGACGTCGGGATCGGGGCGCCGGCCGTCCGGCTCGCCGAAGCCGAAGCCGGGGAAGGCGCGCGCCGGATCGAGATAGACGGCAAGGATGGCCCCGAGGTCGCGGTGCAGGGTGCAGAGCGCGTCGCTCGCGCCGAGCGCCAGGCCGGCGGGGATCGTGGTGGCCTCGTTGCCGACCTCGCTGTACCACTTGGAGACCCGGCCGGTGAGCAGCAGGGCTTCGAACCGGGAGTCGAAGTCCCGGGTGAGCTTCATGAACGCGTAGCGAAGCAGCCGCTCCCGGGCGCCGGCTGGAGCGGCGATGGCGGTGGGTTCAGGGGAGTGGATGGCCATGGACTCTATCAGTGCCTTTCGTTCAGGAGTTTTTCGTAGGGGCGGGGCTCGTCCCCGCCCTCGCCCGTCAGGGCGACGTCTCAGTAGCCCGGTGCGGAAGCGCCGGGCGGATCGCGGGCCGACCTGCCTTGAGCCCGGCGCTTCCGCACCGGGCTAGCGAAACATTGCTCCTCCGGAGCGCGGGCGGGGACAAGCCCCGCCCCTACATAAAAACTGCCCTCTCGCGCTTCGATCCTACCGTTTCAGCCCGCCCACCTGCTTTTCCAGCCGCTTGCGATGGCGGTTCTCGGGGTCCATCTGGAGGAGGATCTTCAAAGCCAGTTGGGCCTTGGCGGCGTCGCCCTGCGCGATGAAGGCCTCGACCTGGCGGACCCCCTGCTCGACGGCTTGCTGGCGCTGATAGATGGACTCGAGGCGCTCGACCTCGGCGAACATGGCCGCCGCCCGCCGGCTTGACGGCTGGACCTTCTCCAATTCCTCTGCGGCGTCGCGGGCCGCGAACCAGTCGTGGCCCTCGATGCTCTGCCGGTAGCGGCGCTCGAAGACGGCCGCCTGCTCCTCCTGTTTCAGGCTCGTCTGGACCTCGTCCAGCTGCTGGCGGAGGACGTCGAGAGTCACCCGCGGCACGTCGAGCCGGGAGAGGGCGTCCAGCTCTTCCTTCGCTTCGACCACCCGCTGCGCGGCAAGCAGCTCCTCGAAGCGTCGTTTCCGCTGCCCGAGCTCGGCGGCCTCCCGGGCGTCGCGCTCGGTGGCCTCCAGCTCATGGTTGAAGGCCTCGGCTTTTTCACCGTGCGGATCGTTGCGGGCGATCGCCTCCAGCTCGCGCCGCGCGGCTTTGAAATCCCGCCGCTCGAGCGCCGCCCGTCCGGCGGCCAGAGAAGCCTCGGCGAGCTTCGCCTTCTCGGCTTCGTCGGCGAGGAGCTGGATCCAGCCTTCATAGTCGGCCCGCTTGGGGTGGTCGGGCTGGAGCTCGAGGAGCGTCTCGAGCGCCAGGCGGGCGAGGGGGAGTTGCTTGCGCTGCAGGTAGCCGGCGAGCACCTGTTCCGTCTCGGCTGCATGGCGCGCTTGCGCCAGGCGCTCCTTCAAGCGGCCGAGACCTTGAGCGCGCGGGTTTGCGGCCTCGACGTGCTCGATCAGCTTCTGCGCCTCGTCGAGCCGGCCGGCCGCCAGGGCAGCCGCGGCGCGGGAGAGGTCCTGGCCGCTCTCCTGCACCCGCTTCGCCGCCCGGTCGATCTGCGCCAGCAGGTCCAGGCGCTCCGCGCGCGAGAGCTCGCTGGAGCTCCGCTGGCGCGGCGGCGGCGCGGGCGGCGAGGGGGCCAACGCGGCGGCGAAATCATCGAGGGGGATCTCCTTGGTCTCGGCGGCGCTCAAGGCACGCTCCACCCTTTCGAGCGCGATGATGAAGCTGCGGGCATCGGGATACCGCTGGTCGCGATCGCGCTCGAGAGCCCGGCGCACGACGCGGTCGAGCTCGGCCGGCACCTCGACGCGGGGATTGCGACCCCGCATCGGCAGCGGATCCTCGGAGAGCCGCTTGAAGATGAAGCCGTGCTGGTTCTCGGAGTCGAAAGGCGGCAGGCCCACGATCATCTCGTAGAGAACCAGGCCGAAGGAGTAGAGGTCGCTGCGATGATCGAGCGTCACGCCGCTCGGCACCCCGGCCTGCTCGGGCGAGCAATACTGGCAGCTTGCCCATGAACATTCCGACCTGGGTGATCTCGAAGCTGGCGTCGACCTCCAGGTTGCGGGCCAGACCGAGATCGATGATCTTCACCCGCAGATTCCCGGCCTTGTCCTCGGTGATCATGAGGTTGTCGGGTGAGAGGTCGCGGTGGATGACGCCGGTCGCGTGAACGGCCTCCAATCCGTTCAGAGCCTGGATGCCGAGGCGCACGGCCGCCGGCACGGAGAACGGCCCCTGGCTGCGGATGCGGTCGCCAACGTCCTGGCCCTGGATGTGCTCCCAGACCATGTAGAAGCTGGCGTCCGGCAGGGTCGAGAAGTCGTAGAGGATGGCGACGTTGGGGTGCTTGATCTGGGTGGCGAGGCGGGCCTCGCGCATGAAACGCTTCTGCGCCGCGGGATCGGTGGCCAGATCCTGGCGCAGGATCTTGACCACCCGCAGCTCCTGCAGGTGAACGTGGCGCACCAGGTAAACCTCACCCATGCCGCCACTGCCGAGGCGCTGTACGATCTCGTACTTGCCGTCGAGGATGGACCCCGGCTCCCGGGATTGCAAAAGGCACCTCCGACTACGATGAAGGGCCTATTGTAAACCCTCACTCCCCCAAACCCCCTCTCTCCCGCTCCCTCCCATCCCACCTCACCGGGAGAGAGGGGGCTTGAAACAGGGCGGGTCGAGCCTCCTCCCGCCATCCAGACCCGCCCCTACCCTAAGCAGATTCCTTCCTTGTTTTCTCCCTCCTCTCCCGGTGAGGGGGGAAGGGAGGGGGCGGGAGAGGAGGGCCGGGGGTGAGGGCTCGGGCGGGGGCCCGCACTGTCTTTTCTACAATCCGCGCTTTTCGGGCATGGCAGGCCCCTTGCTTTTGTTATCGGTACATCCGCGGCCCACATCCGGCCTGGCGGGTGCCCCCTGGTATAAAGGTCCTAGCAATGAGATCGAGATACCGCACGGTCCTCCTTGCCGCCCTGGTCTGCCTGACCATCGTCCCTTCGGGGGTCGTGGGACAGGGCCGGATTCAGGACGAGGAGTTCCAGTACCGCTGGCAGCTCCGCAACCTGGTCGGCAATATCGCCGGTCTCTTCCTGCCGAAGCAGGGCGAGGGCTTCCTCACCTTCAAGACGGACCCCAGCGGACACCTGCGCAGCGAGCTCCTCATCACCTCCAGCGCCTCCGATCGCGGCGAGTACTTCCGCTATGGCTCGGAGATGGACGTCCGTACCCTGCAGCCGATCCGTGCCTGGAGCTCCTACTCGTGGCGCGGTGAAACCAAATCCAAGGGCGGCCCGATCGAGCAAGAGGGGGTGCTCGACATCGCCTCCGGCATCTATGCCATCCGCCAGAACCCGCCGGAGAAATCGCGGCGGATCGAGATCTGGTCCGACGGCAAGATCTACCCCGTGGTGGTGATCCCGCTGGGCCTCGAAAACCGCAGGGTGGGCGGCAAGACGCTCGCCGTGCGCCGCTACTCGATCCGCGGCGTCGCGGTGCCCGGCCGCCGCAAGTGGAAAGGGAAGCTCGACCTCTGGCTGGCCCGCGACGACGCCGCCACGCCGGTTCAGATCGTCATCTCCCGCAACCTCGCCGACGTCCACATGGAGCTCAAGAGCCTACCCTGAGCTTGATATCCTGGGCCGTCCGGCCGGTCCGTTGGTTCTTTCTCGGTCTGGAAGGAGAGTGCTATGTATCGTCTCAGGAGCGCATGGGTCTTCCCGCTGGCATGTCTTCTAACCCTGATCGCCTGCGGTCCTCCGGTTCAGCAGGCCAGGACCACCGATCAAGCGGCCTCAGCGGCGCCTCAGGGCCAGATGGACCAGAAGCCCGCGCAGCCCGAGACAGGGCTGAGCGCTGCGGCCACCCTTGGGGCGGCGCCGGAGAGCCCTGGCTTCTCCGGCACCGTCACCTTGACCCCCGTGAAGGACGGCGTCCGTCTGGTGGCTCACGTGAAGGGTGCCCCTCCGGGCCGTCACGGCCTGCACCTGCATGAGAACGGCGAGTGCGCGCACGACCCCGCCGGCAAGCATTTCACCTCGTCCGGCGGCCACTTCAACCCCACCGGCGCAGCTCATGCCTGCCCCCCCACCGAACCCCGCCACGCGGGCGACTTCGGCAACATCGAGGTAGGGTCGGACGGCACCGGGCACCTGGAGCTCACCACCAACCTGATCTCCCTGACCGGCGCCGCCTCGGCGGTCGGCAAAGCGGTCATCTTCCACGCCGGCGAGGACGACTGCACCACGCAGCCCACCGGCAACGCCGGCGGTCGCCTGGCCTGCGGCGTCGTGGAGCTCAGCGGCGCGCAGGGACAGTGATTTGCGCCATCTGATTCCGGCGGCGGTCCTCGCGTTCCTCGCCGGGGCCGCCGCTCCGGTCCAGCGCGGCGGCCTGCCCTCTCACCCCCTGGATCCGCCGGCGTCGCCGGGAGCCATGGCTCCCAACCTGGCCCCTGCCGGCAGCGAAGCCCTTCTCACCTGGCTCGAGCCGAGCGCCGCCAAGGAAGACAAGGGCCACCGCCTCCGCTTCTCCCGCCTCGCCGGCGACCGCTGGTCCGCGCCGGCGACGATCGCCGCGGGTCCCCGCTTCTTCGCCAACTGGGCCGACTTCCCGGGTGTCATCCAGGCGCCGGACGGCTCGCTCGTCGCCCATTGGCTGGAGCGTAGCGGAGAGGACGGTCACGGATACGGCGTGAAGCTGGCCCGCTCGGTGAACGGCGGCGCCACGTGGGTTCCGATCGGTTCCCCCCATCCCGAGGACAGCTCCTCCGAGCACGGCTTCGTCTCCTGGGTTCCCGAAGCCCGGGGCGTCCGCGGCTTCTGGCTCGACGGCAGGGAGACTCAAAGGGATGAGCGAGGAGGATGGCGCGATGACCCTGCGCACGGTCGTCCTGCAGGGTGGGGTGCGCGACGGCAAAATGGCGGGCGACGAGAAGATCGACGGCCGCGTCTGCAGTTGCTGCCAGACCGACGCCGCCCTCGCCGCCGCGGGGCCGGTGATCGCCTACCGCGACCGCTCCGGCGAAGAGGTGCGCGACGTCTCGGTGATCCGCCGCATCGCCGCGGGATGGAGCCAGCCCGTCCGCGTCCACGCCGACAACTGGAAGATCCCCGGCTGCCCGGTCAACGGGCCGGCCATCGCTGCCGCGGGCCGCCGCGTCGCCGTGGCGTGGTTCACGGCCGCGCCGCCCAACCCGCGCGTCCAGGCCGCCTTCTCGGAGGACGGCGGCGCCACCTTCGGCCCCGCCGTGGTCGTCGACGGCGACAAGCCCTTCGGCCGCGTGGACCTTGCCCTCGACGGCAACGGTGATGCCCTCGTGACCTGGCTGGCCGCCGGCGCCAGAAGATGCCGACCTCCGCCTCCGCCGGATCACCCCGCAAGGGAAGCTCGGAACGCCCGTCACCCTGGCCATCACCAGTTCCGCCCGCTCCAGCGGCTTCCCTCGCCTGGTCCGACAAGGCGACCGCCTCGTCCTCGCCTGGGTGGACGCGGGCGAGCCATCGAGGGTCCGGGTGGCGGCGGTGGCAGTGAAGGCGGTGCGATAGGGCCCCCAGCCCGAGCCCTCACCCCCGGCCCCTCTCCCGCCCCCTCCCTTCCCACCTCACCGGGAGAGGGGAGAAAAGCAAAAAGTGTTGTTGTCCCTGCTGTCCTTGTCGTCCCTATCTTTCCCCGGTGAGGAAGGCGGGAGAGGGAAACAGCTTCCACTTTGTTTTACTCCCCTCTCCCGGTGAGGTGGGAAGGGAGGGGGCGGGAGAGGGGCCGGGGGTGAGGGCTCTACACCACCTCCACCCACTCCAAAGACACCCCCGGATCCTGCAGAATCCGCCGCGCGATACGCGTGAACGTCTCGCCGGTGTCGGTGACGCAGAAATGGTGGACCGCGGGCTCGGTCGCTTCGAGACGGCGCTCGGCAAGGCCGGCGGCGACCATCTCGGCGACCGCTTCAGCGGAATCCACCAGCGTCACGTCCGGCCCGGCCACCCGCCGCAGCACGGGAACGAGCAGCGGATAGTGCGTGCAGCCGAGCACCAGGGTGTCGATCCCGGCGTCCAGCAGGGGGCGCAGATAGCGTCCGGCCACCTCCTCGGTCACCGGATCGTCGTGCCATCCCTCCTCCACCAGCGGCACGAACAGCGGGCAGGGCCGGCTCAGGATCTCGAGGTCGGGGCGGAACGCTCGCAGCGCGCGGGGGTAGGCGTCGGAGCGCACGGTCGCCTCGGTGGCGATCACTCCCACCTGGCCGCGGCTGATCCCGGCAGCCTTCCGCGCCCCCGGCTCGATCACTCCCCACGTCGGCACGTCGTGCATGTCCAGTTGCGGCAGCGCCAGCGCCGAGGCCGTGTTGCAGGCAACCACCACAGCCTTGACGCCGCGGTCGGTCAGGAACTCGATGTTGCGCCGGGTGTAGCGGGTGACGGTGTCGGGCGACTTGCTGCCGTAGGGCAGGCGCGCCGTGTCCCCCAGATAGAGGATCGACTCCCCCGGCAGCCGGCGCCGCAGGGCCGAGACCACCGTCAAGCCGCCCACGCCGGAGTCGAACACTCCGATGGCGTCGATCATCGCGTGGCGGCGGGCGCGGGGCCCGCCGGACTGCGATCAGCCGGCCTGCGGTCGGGCACCAGGGGCCGCGAGAGGTCGAGATGTCCCGAGAAGGTCTCCCGCTGCGCGCCGTTCCACAACAGCACGACGCTGCGGACCTCGGGTACGTTCAGGACGACCGAGTCCACGATGCTGTAGACCCGCTGGATCTCCTCCGTCGAGCCGCCCGCGGGAGGGTCCGGCTGATCGGGCGATCGCAGGTCGAGGTAGGCGACGCCGTCCTCGCTCAACTGCACGCTGCCGAGCGTGACTCCGTCGGGCAGGACACGCGAGAGCCCTGGGGCCTTGGGACCCGCGAGCAGCGCCTCCACCACCTTGCGGGCACGATCTTTCGGCGCCGCGGTGACCTGCAGCTCGCGCGGCTCGGCAAAAAGCCCGCCGCCGGCGGCGGGGAAGTACAGGTTGAAGCCCACCCGCTCGCCGGCCTCGACGGCCGCCTCCGGCCCCCCGCCGCCGAAGCGTCCGCCGCCGCGTCCGGCCAGCCACCACCAAAGGCCGCCGCCCACGAGCAACGCCAGTGCGAAGCCCAGGACGAAGCTCGCCGCGCGGCGGCTCATGCCTGCCTGCCCATCCTGGCGGGAGGCTTGAAAGGTTCCGGAGCTGGAGCGCCCGGCCCCCCGGAGGCTCCCGGCCGGGCTGGTTGTCCTTGAGGAGCTTGCGGTGTCGCGGCCCCTGCCGCCGGCTCCGGCCGGTTCTCGACCAGCGCCTTGTAGCGCGCGATCGCCCGCGCCAGCGCCTCGACGAGCTGGTCCCGGTAGGCGGGGTCCTGGAGCTTCTTCTCCTCCTCCGGATTGCTCAGGAAGCCCAGCTCCACCAGCACGGCCGGCATGGTGGCGCCCATCAGCACGCGGAAGGGAGCCTGCTTCACCCCGCGGTCCCTGAGCTGCAGGGTCTGGTTCAGCTCGCCCTGGATCATGTTGGCGAAGCGCTGGCTCTCGGCCATGTGATGGGTCTGCGCCAGGTCCCAGAGGATGAGCTGCAGGTCCTGCTGCGCGGCGGCGTCGGTCTCCCCCGCAGTGGCGCCGTTCCGCGCCGGTGGTCTCGTCGTTCTCTGCGGCAGCGGCGCTCGCGGCCCGCGGGTCCGTCGCCTGCGGGCTCAGGAAGTAGGTCTCCGTGCCGTAGGCGCCGGCGCCGAGCGAAGAGTTCAGGTGGATCGAGACGAACAGGTCCGCCTGGTTCTGGTTGGCGATGGCCGTGCGCGTGTCGAGCGGCAGATGGGCGTCCTCGCCGCGGGTGAGGATGATCCGCACCGCCAGCCGCTGCGCGAGCTTGTCCTGCCAGCTCGCGGGCGAGCTGCAGCGTCAGCTCCTTCTCCGGCACGCCGCTCGGGCCGACGGCCCCGCTCTCCGAGCCGCCGTGCCCGGGATCGATGACGATCGTGCGCACGCCCGGCGCCCCCTGGGTCGGCCGCAGCGGCGTCGTGGGCGCCTCGACGGCCGAGGTCTGATGGACGTCGAAGACCAGCCGGAAAGGGCTCTGCAGGATGTAGCTCTCGGCCTGCGCCCCCGCGGCGAGCTGGACGCGGACCCGTTGCGGCTCGATGGCGACGGCCTGCACCAGCGGGTCCTGCACCACTTTTGGCGGCACGGGCGGAGTCAGCCGGTCCGCGAGCATCTCCACCACGATGATTCCCGGCTGGGGCCGGTCGATGCGGTAGCGCGGCTCCTCGGGGAACTGCAGCACCACGGTGGTCATCCCCTGAAGATGCACCACGTCGAGCGAGACCCCCATCTCGCGGGTGCCCCGCCGCGCGATCGATCAGCCGCGCCGTCTCGGGATGCCACTCGAAGGCGTAGCCGACGAGGTCGCCGTACGTCCGGCGCAGGAAGTCCACCGGCACCTGCAGCCCGCCCTCGCCGAGGGCCGGCGGCTGCGACAACGAGAAGATCGCGTCCCCGACGGTGATGATGGCGTTGCCGGCGCCGAGCACCACGTCCTTCTCGGCGAGCCGCAGAGTGACGCCCTCGCCCGTCTCGTCGCTCGTCACCTTGCCGCCCAGCACGTCCACCAGCTGCGTCAACCCGAACATCGGCCCGCTCGGACCGATCGTGACCGGCACCGGGATCTCCCGTCCCTCGAGCACCACCGTGGCGCGAGCGTCCGCGGCGGTCGCGGCCGGCGGCGACTGCGCCCGCTCTCCCTGGGCCGCCACGAGCACCGGCAACAGCAGACTGATGGACGCCAAAGAGGCCCCGAAACGGCGGTCTTTCACGCCGGAGAGGATACCACCGCGGGGTGGTGGGACGTGCGCGGCCTCCTCTCGCCCGGCGCTTCCGCACCGGGCTACCGAGACATCGCTTCTCTGAAGCGACTCGCCCTCCGGGCGACGTTTCGATAGCCCCGGGCGGAAGCGCCGGGCGGGCGCGGATCATCGCGTGCCTCTACAACTCCCGCGCCGACTGTGGTAAACCCTGCTTCGCCGCCCTGCGCGGCCCACGGCCTCGGGATCCAGAGGGAGGAAAGCGATGGAAATCCGGCAATTCCGGGTGGTGATCCGCACGAGGAGCTTCGAACGTGCGCTGAAATTCTACGGCGATTCCCTGGCCCTGCCGCGGCTCCAGAGCTGGGACCGCGAAGACGCGCGGGGAGCGCTCTTCCATACCGGATCGGCGCTCGTCGAGATCGTCGGCCCTCCCGCCGGCCAGGATCCCCGCATGCACGATGAGCGCTTCGACCCGGAGGGCCCCGTCACCAAGACCAGGCTCGTCTTCCTCGTCCCCTCGGCGCAGCAGGCCTATGACGAAATCTTTTTCCGCGACAAGAACATCCCCGGCGGCCTGCGCAAGGACGACGACGGCGTCCTGATGTTCGAGACCCACGACCCGGACGGCATCCGCGTGGCGTTCAAGCAGAGCGATAGCTAAGCCTTCGGCCCGGACCTTCAGGTCCGAGCTATGATTCTAAAAATTATTCAAGCCGCGGCCAAAATGAGCCGCTCGTCCGCCGCAGTTCCGGTGTCTATCCTTGAGTGCTGTTTGGTGACTGGGCTGGGGGTCTACGCGTCACCCTCTTGCACCGGCAGTTCGCATCGGTGCTACCATCCGCCTTGCCCGGCGCTGTAACAGAAACGTCACGTCTCCGTCACATCTTCAGGGGGAGCTGAATGGCGAAGGTCGATGCCCTCATCCGATGGTTCATGCCCAAGGAGGAGCGGTTCCATGAGCTATTCGACAGGGATACGGCCAACCTCGTCCGCGCCACTCGCTACTTCATCGAGTTCGCCCGCCTGGCGGACCTGGAGACGCGGCGGGCCAAGATGGTCGAGCTCCGCGCCTGCGAGCACGAGGGCGACACCATCACCCGGCAGATCTTCGACGCCCTGAACTCCAGCTTCATCACCCCCTTCGACCGCGAGGACATCCGCTCGCTCGCCACCGACCTCGACGACGTCCTCGACTTCGTCGAAGGGGTGGCCCAGCAGCTCGTCAACTTCGAGCTGGGCGACTCCCCCGAAGGGCTGCGGCAGTTCGCCGACATCCTGGTCGAGATGGCGACCGAGATCGACGCGCATTACCGAGCTGATCTGGAACCTCTCCAACGAGCGGCAGATCCAGGAGGCGCATCGTGCGGGTCTCCGACCTGGAGAACCGGGCCGACGTGCTCTACAACTCGGTGATCACCGACCTGTTCCAGAGCGAACGGCCGCGATCCGCTGGAGATCCTGAAGTGGAAGGAGATCTACGAAGGGCTCGAGAACGCCTGCGATCAGTGCAAGGACTACATCCACATCGTCGGCAACATCCTCGTCAAGAACGCCTGAGGAGGCGCCCTTGACCGCCGCCACCGCCATAGTCTTCCTCATCATCCTCGTCGCCCTGATCTTCGATTTCCTCAACGGCTTCCACGACGCGGCCAACTCCATCGCGACCGTCGTCTCGACGCGGGTGCTCTCGCCCCAGAAGGCGGTCGTCTGGGCCGCGTTCTTCAACTTCGTCGCCGCCTTCGTCCTCGGCACCCACGTCGCCAAGACCATCGGCAAGGGGATGATCGACCTGTCGGTGGTGACCCAGGAGGTCGTCCTCGCCGGTCTCGTCGGGGCCATCGCCTGGAACCTGCTCACCTGGTACTACGGCCTGCCGGTTTCCTCCTCGCACGCGCTGATCGGCGGCTACGCCGGGGCGGCGGTGGCCAAGGCGGGCTTCGGCGCCATTCTCCCGGCGGGCTGGACGAAGACGCTGTCGTTCATCGTCCTCGCCCCCTTGATCGGCATGACTGCTGGGCTTCATCGCTGATGGTCGCTGGTGAGCTGGATCGTCCGCCGCTGGCGCCCCTCGAAGGTGGACCGGCGGTTCCGCGGCCTGCAGCTCCTCTCGGCCGCCGCCTACAGCCTCGGCCACGGCGGCAACGACGCCCAGAAGACCATGGGCATCATCACCGGCCTGCTGGTCGCCTCGGGCATCCTGGCGGAGTTCGAGGTGCCCCTCTGGGTCATCCTGCTCAGCCACGCGGCCATCGCCCTGGGCACCCTGTTCGGCGGCTGGCGCATCGTCAAGACGATGGGCACCAAGATCACCAAGCTGCAGCCGATCGGCGGCTTCTGCGCCGAGACGGCGGGAGCCCTCACCCTCGTCGGCGCGACGCTCGGCGGCATTCCGGTCTCGACCACCCACACGATCACCGGAGCGATCATCGGCGTGGGCTCCACCCGCCGGCTCTCGGCCGTCAAGTGGGGAGTCGCCGGCCGCATCGTCTGGGCCTGGATCCTGACGATCCCGATCTCGGCCCTCATCGCCGCCGCGGCCTACCTGCTGGTCTCGCTCGCCCTCTGATCCTCAGCTGATCCTCAGCGGCATGCCGGCCGTTGCTACAATGGCCGCCAACTCCGGTCGACGACGGTCTGGCATGATCACCTTCCTCTCGCTCTTTTTCGGACTGATCACAGGGCCCTATACGGTCGAGCTGGTCGTCACCGGGCCCGTTGCATCCGTGGAGATGGTGCTCGACGGCAGGAGCGTCGGGCGGCATCCAGGGTCCGCCCTGGAAGACCGAGATCGATTTCGGTCCCGACCTCCTGCCGCACGAGCTCACCGCCCGGGCGCTCGACGCCGCGGGCCGCGAGGTCGCCAGCGCCAAGGAATGGGTGAACCTCCCCCATTCTCTGACCAAGGTCGACATCATCCTCGAAGGAGAGAAGCTCGGTCCGCCGCGCACCGCGAAGCTCTCCTGGACGAATCTGCGAGGCGAGGTGCCCCGCACCGCCATCCTCATGTTCGACGGGCAGCTCCTGGCGCTGGACGCGGAGGGCCGCGCCGCGTTGCCGCCGCACGATCTCAAGTCGGTCCACATCCTCAGCGCGGAGATCTCGTTCTCACCTCAGAACCTCGTGCGCAAGGACGTGGCGTACGGCGGCGAGTACGGAAGTGAAATCTCGACCGACCTCACAGGAGTGCCGGTGCGGGTGCGCGGGGGCGCGCTGCCGCCGGCCGAAAAGCTCGGGGGTTGGCTCACTGCGGGAGGCGCGCCGCTGCCGGTGGCCGCCGTCGAGGAAGGTCCGGCGTACCTGTACGTGGTCCGCTCGGCGGTCGACCTGCGGAAGATGGGATCGAAAGGACTGGGGGCCGGAAACGTCTGGAAGGCGGCGTTCGGCAAGGACCAGCAGGCGCGCCTGCTCATTCCGTTCACCCGCAGGTTCGAGGCCTCCGGGGAGGTGACCGATCTCTTCGAGATCTCGCCGCCGTTCGACACCCGTGACGGTTTTCCTATCCTGCTGTCACGCCTGGGACCGGCGAATGCACAGCCCTGGCTGGCTTCCGGAAAGCTGGGTTCGGGGAGGCGGATCGCCGACGCGGTGGCGGTCGCCGCCCAGGAGGCGGTGCGGGAAAACCGGCGGCGCGCCTTGCTGCTGGTGCTCTCGGGCGACGAGAAGGACGAAAGCCTTTATGACGCCGCCAGGGTCCGGCGCTACCTTGCGGCGCTTCGCGTGCCGCTCTTCGTCTGGTGTCTGGAGGAGCCGGCGGCGGGCTCACCCCTGGCGGCCTGGGGCGCCTGCGAGAACGTCACGGTGGAGCGCAACCTGCTCCGCACCATGGACAGAATCCGGGAGGAGCTCGCGGCGCAGCGAATCATCCTGGTGGACGGGCGCCACCTGCCGCAGTCGATCTCCCTGTCGCCGGCGGCGGCCGGAGTGGAGCTCGTCGCCGGCGGGGCTCCGTAACCCGTGAAGGTGAGCCGGGGCCGGCATACGGCAAAAGGCGGCATAATGGACGGGCGCGGACTCTTCGCGGATGGGAGCGCTCGATGATCGCCTTTGCCACCTTGCTCCTCGGTCTCATCTCGGGCGTCTACCCCATCGAAGTCACGATCGGCGGTGCCGTCACGGCCGTCGAAATCAGGCTCGACGGCGCGCCGGCCGGCCGCATCGAGAGCCCGCCCTGGGTGGCGCGGATCGACCTGGGATCGGATCTCCGGCCGCACGAGCTGACGGCTCACGGCCTGGACGCCGAAGGCAGGGAGGTGGCACGCGTCACCCAGTGGCTGAACCTGCCGCGTCCGCCGGCCGAGGTGGAGATCGTGCTGGAGAACGGCCTGGACGGCACGCCCAGGGCCGCGGTCCTGACCTGGCAGAGCGTCAATGGCGTCAAACCCGTTTCGATCGGCCTCACCCTGGACGGCCGGCCGCTGGTGGTGGACGAGCAGGGACGCGCTGCGCTGCCGCAGCGCGATCTGAAGGTCCTCCACATCCTCACCGCCGAGCTGTGGTTTCCCCCCGGGCTGCTGGCCCGCAAGGACGTGGTCTTCGGCGGCGAGTACGGCAGCCAGATCTCCACCGAGCTCACCGCCGTGCCGGTGCGCCTGCGCCGGGGCGGATCGCTGCCGCCGCTCGAAAACCTGCAGGGCTGGTTCGCCGCCGGCGGCCAGCCGTTGCCCGTCGCCGCCGTCGAGAACGGGCCCGGAAAGGTCGTCCTCGTGCGCCTGCCGGGAGGGACGGAGATCCTGGACAAGCTCTTCCCGCCAAGCCGGAAGGCGTCGGCCGGCGCCCTTCGCTACGAGATGCGGCTCGGCAAGGAGGACCGGGTGCGTTTCCTCTCGCTGTCGAGCAATCCCTACCGGGCCTCCAAGGTGCCGGCCGAGCTGTTCGACATGACGCGGGAGATCACCTACGACGAGGGCGGCATGTTCTGGCACCTGACGAACAGCGGCGTGCTCGGGAGCTCGGAAAAGAAGAGGCGCATCGCCGACGCCGTGGCCGTCGCCGGGCTGCAGGCTGCGGCGGAGAACTACCGTCGGGCCGTGGTGCTGGTACTGGGTCGCGACGACGAGGACTCCAGCCGCTACGACCCCGCCACGGTGCGGCGCTATCTGGAGTCGATTCACGTGCCGCTCTTCGTCTGGAGCCTCTACGGGCCGGGCACCGCCGACGCACAGCGCTGGGGCGGCGCCGAGGACGTCTCCTCGGTCCACAAGCTCAGCGCGGCGGTGGCGCGGCTGCGCAGCGAGCTGGAGGCCCAGCGGATCGTCTGGCTGGAGGGACGCCACCTGCCGCAGGCGATCGCCCTGTCGACGAGCGCGCAGGGAGTGGATTTGACGCGGTAGGCGCTAGCGGCGCGCCACCTCCTTCACTGCCGCCAGCAATCGATCCACCTCCTCGCGGGTGTTGTACATCACGACCCCGGCGCGGACCACGCCGCCGCTCTCCATCAGCTCCAGGACCTCGAGCGGCCGCAGGCCATAGAAGTGGCCGTTCCACACCTGGAGGCCCTTTTCTGCCAGGGCGCGCGCCACCTCGGCGGCAGGAACGCCGTCGACGGTGATCGAAACGGTCGGCGCCCGCGGTCCGGAAAAGTCGGGTCCGTGGGCGGCGACGCCCGGGATGCGCCGGACGTTCTCGTAGTAGCAGGTCCCCAGCTCGTGCTCGTAGGCGGAGATCTCCCGCATGGCCGAGACGATCCGCTCGCGCAGGGACGATCCCGTCTCCCCACGACGCGATGTACTCGACCGCCGCCTTCACGCCCACCAGCGCGGCGTGGTTCAACGTTCCCGTCTCGATGCGCCAGGGTGCCTCGTCCTCCTGCGTACGCAGGCGGTCCGTGCGCAGCCGCTCCAGCAGGCCCGGCCGCGTGTACAGGATGCCGACGTGCGGCCCGTAGAACTTGTAGGCCGAGCAGAGGAGGAAATCCGTGTCCAGCGCCGCCACGTCGATGGGGAAATGGGCGGCGTAGTGGACGGCGTCGAGGAGCAGCCAGGCGCCCACCTCCTTCGATAGCCGCCGGGCGAGCGCGGCGTCGCTGACCGTGCCGAGGGAGTTCGAGGCCATGCTGAACGCCACCAGCCGCGTGCGATTCGTGATCTGCCGCGCCAGGTCGTCCTCGTCGAGGCGGCCGTCCGGCCGGATGGCCGCCTCGCGGACCACGATCCCCTTCTCCCGGAGATTCAGCCAGGGACCCCGGTTCGCCTCGTGCTCGAGCTGGGTGATGACGATCTCGTCCCCGGCCTCCATCTCCCGCGCCAGGGCGTAGCTCAGCGAGTAGGTGAGCGTCGTCATGCTCTGGCCGAAGGAGACCGACCGCCAATCCACGGCGCCCAGAAATGCCGCCACCGTCTCGCGGGTCTCGTGCAGCAGGCGGTCCGTCTCCCGGGTGGTCGGGAAGTAGCCGTGGGTATTGGCGTTGGCGGTGCGGTAGTAGCCGGATATGGCATCGATGACGGCGTTCGGCACCTGGGTGCCCGCCGGGCCGTCGAGGAAGGCCAGCGGGCGGCCGTCCAGCGTCCTCGCCAGGGACGGGAAGTCGTGGCGGCATCTCTCGCAGTCGGCGGCGGTAAAAGGCATGGCTCCCTCCTCGAAGCCAAAGATACTAGCGCGCACGGCAGAAATATGCTGTAATGGAATAGTTTCTTTCTTTTCCTGGAGGGTATGCCATGAACCGAAGGCTTCCCTGTCTTTTAGCGCTGGCTCTGCTGTCCACCGGCGGATTGCCAGCACAGACTCTGACCTATTCACCCCTCAATCCCCAGCCCGGGGGCTCCGTGAATTTTACGGTCTCCCTCTTCTCCGACTGCTTCTCCTCCCTGGAGGACGCGAGCTTCACGCCACCGGCTTCAGGAAACGGCTCCATCCGGTTGACGATCACGCACGCGTGCGCCTGCGTAACCGGACCCCCGGTCTCCTTCGACGAGGAGGTCGGCCCCTTGGCAGTAGGCACCTATGACGTCGAGCTTTATCAGCGGTTCCGGGGTGCGGGGGGCGCCTGCTGCGACGGCGACTGCTCGCCGCCCGATCTCCTTTCGGCCTCGACGCTCACGGTCAGCCAAAACCAGGCGGTCGTGAGCCTTCGGACAGAACCGGCGCAGCCGGTGGCGGGTCAGCCGCTGACGGTGCGGTTCGATACTTTCTGTCCTTTCGTCTGGAAGACGCCGACGATTCAGCCGTCCGGGAACGAGACGCTGATCCTCATCGATCAGGATCCCGAAGCCCCTCAGCCTGCCGCGCCTTGCACGGCCGATCCTGATTGGCCCGCGAGCTTCCCTCTCGCTGGCCTTGCCGCCGGCACGTACCGGCTGCGAGTGCGGATGGGCGAGAGCTCGGCCACTCTGGAGACCGTGGCTGAAGCCGTCTTCGCCGCGAGCATCACGGGCCCCGCACTGTCGCTGCATCAGGGGCGTTTCCTCGTCCAGGCGGACTGGAGCGCTCCCGGCTTCGGCGAGGGGAGCGCTCAGGGCGTGACGCTGACGGAGGAGTCCGGTTACTTCACGTTCTTCTCGCCGACCAATGTCGAGCTGATCGCCAAGGTGCTGGACGGATGCCTGTCCAATCAGCGCTATTGGGTTTTCCTCGCCGGATTGACCAACGTGGCGGTGACGATTCAAGTGGAGGACACGCTGACGGGGCAGCGTGAAACCTACGCCAATCCTCTGGGCCGGCCTTTCCAGCTCGTTGTCGATACGTCGAGATTCGCGACCTGCCCATGAAGAAGCTTTGGGAGGCCATTGGGGGGCGGACGGCTCGCGGGGTATCATCCTTCGAGCCATGCCTCTGACCGTCGCCACCTGGAACGTCAACGGCATCCGCGCCCGGCAGGCACAGTTCCTCGAATGGCTGGAGCGCGACCGGCCGGACGTGGTCTGTCTGCAGGAGCTCAAGGCGGCGCCAGCTCAGCTCGCCGAGGAGCTCTGCAACCTGAGCGGCTACTGGTGTTTCTGGCACGGGGCCGGCGCCTACTCGGGGGTGAGCCTCCATCTGCGGCATGACGCCTTCCCCGAGGCGCCGCGGTTCGAGCACCCCCCTTTCGACTACGAGACCCGCATCGTCACCGCCGGGGCCGGCGACGTCACCTTCGCCTCGATCTACGTTCCCAACGGCGGCAAGGACTTCGCGGCGAAGATGGACTTCCTCCGCAGCCTCGAGCGCTACGCCGCCGGGATGCGGGCCGCCGGCCGGCAGCTCGTCCTCTGCGGCGACATGAACGTCGCCCGCACCGACCAGGACGTGCACCCCAAGGAGCGCAAGCCCTTCGTCATCGGCCAGCGGCCCGAGGAGCGGGAGATCTTCGAAGGTCTCCTCTCCCACGGTCTCGTCGACCTGTGCCGCGCCCTCGATCCGGACAACGACGGTCTGTTCACCTGGTGGGCTCCCTGGCGGAACATGCGCCAGCGCAACATCGGCTGGCGCATCGACTTCATCCTGGCGAGCGAGCCCCTGGCCGCGCGGGCCACCTCCTGCAGGGTACTGGCGGACGTGGGGACCAGCGACCACGCTCCGGTTCTGGCTACGTTCGAGGTTTAGGGGAAACTCTTCCTTGAGCTAGGTTCCTACTCGAAGGTTAGAAGCTCCTCCCTCAAGATCTGAACGGCGCTGTCGGAAGCAATGGAGCCTGTCACGAGCCATGAGAACCATTCATCGAGCAAGCTCAAAGCTTCTTCGCCCAGACGATAAGGAGTCAGCTCATAAGCGTTCTGGTGTCGTCCCAACGCCTGGGTATGGTCGAGCCGGAGAATGGACTCTTTCGTTCGGCCAAGCGGCAGCTGATCCCACATGTACTGTGGGTACTCACACCTCCTGATACGGTCCACGAAGCCTTGCTTCCACCCGCCTCGGGTGCCGTCCCGGTCCACCCCATAGTAGGGAGCGACCAGGATCGTAGCGGATGTCTGCCATCGGGCTTCACCCACCCGGAGGGAAGAAGGAACCTCCGGCCCCCCCATGCTAAGAACGATCACGGGACGTCTCTTGGCCCGCTGCACGATACGGGTGTCTCCACTCTCCAAGGGTAAGGCAGCGACCGGCAAGCGCGGATCTCGCGGCGGAGAGCCGGTTCGCAGGGGCTCAACCCGGTAGTTCGCGCTGGCATGTTCGGTTGCTTCCGTCCGGTCCTCGATGATCAAAACCATCGGCTGTTGATCAGTGTGTGGAAGGAATGCCCAGAGGAGACGGCCTCGAACGAGTTGAGGATGATCGTCCTCAACCCACCATCTCTTGTATAGGGCCTGAGGGCAATCGTCAGGGTAATTTGGGTTCACGCCGGCTTTCCGATCTCCAGAGGTCTTCTGAAAAAGAAAGTCGGCCTTCTTCGCGGCCGATGGGCTCCCCCGCGAGCGAGTCGAGCCATCGTTGTCCTTCCTCGAAGACATCGTCGTAGCGCGGCGGCGGATTGGGAGGAACAGGACGTCGTGGGTCTGCCGCCCTGAGTCTTGCGGACCTCTCGTCCAACCGTGCTCGGATCCTCTTCAAGGCCGTCTTGGATAGCGGCTTGAGGGAAGGTTGGACGTCGCGTTCCTCCTGAGCCCGTGTCTCAGCGGGCAACGGGTGGAACTCCAATACCTCGCCAGGCTTGGCACACAGCATAGGGGATGTCCGATATACGAAGTGGAGAAGTGCGGTCGTATCGGATCCGAACTCCTTGACCGCTCGGTTGATGGCGCTCGCGACACTCCAGGGAAGCTTGGGGTCGATTCGTTCCACTAGACCCGGCTCTTGAACGCGCCAACGGAGGCCGTCCTCCGTATACTGGCTCGCGAAGTGCCGTTCGTACGCCCCGATGGCTCCTACAGCCGGCTGAATCCTGCGGAAGACCTCGACAGCCCAGGGGCCGAAGTGATGAAAACGCCAATCGGCCCTGGTGAAAGTTCTTCCCTCCTCACTTTCGGCATGGGCCAGGTCGGCTAAATAGACGTACTTCACCAGGTGGATCGGGCCGAGCTCCTGGCAATTCCTCTCCCTTTCACCGGCGACCGCAAGCGCATATTGAATAACGAGATCAGTTTTGGCGGTGTCCATGAAAGGCGGTGCTTGTAGGGCGTTTCGGCTCGGTCATTTTAACAGACTCTGCCGAAATAGGATTCCCCCCGGAATGATCTCAGCGACGGAGGATCACCGGCGCCGCTCCTTGTAAGGTCCACGGGAATAGTCGGTCCGCAGTCCGGGTGTCTTCCGCGTCTCTCCCCCGGTCCGCTGTCCTCCCTCCGGCGTCGCGACGCGGATTTCGACGGGGCGGCCGCGGATCGTGGTTCGCGCCATGCTCTTGAGCACCTGGTCGCGATACTGGGCCGGCAGCTCGACGAAGGTGAAGCGGTCGTAGATGTCGATCGAGCCGATAGCCTTGCCGGGAACGCCCGCCTCGTTGGCGATGGCGCCCACGATATCGCCCGGCCTGACGCCGGCGCGGCTGCCGGCGGCGATGAACAGCCGCACCATGCCGTCCTCGGCCCGGGGCACTGTCGCCGCTTCGGGTTCCACCTCGACCTCGAGCGGCTTGTCGCCGCGCGCCAGCCGGGCCGCTCCGGCGGCGATCTCGGCCAGGTCCATGCCGTCCTCCACCAGCTCTTCGACCAGCGTGAGATAGAGATCGAGGTCCCCCTCCTCCACGGTGCGGCGGATGCTGTCCTTGAACATGGCGATTCGCCGCGCCGCCACGTCGGCCTGGGAGGGCATCTTCATCGGCGCGATCCGCTGGCCGGTGAAGCGCTCGATCTCCGTCATCATCCGCCGCTCGCGCGGCGTGATGAAGAGCACGGCGACGCCGGAGCGCCCGGCCCGGCCGGTGCGGCCGATGCGGTGGACGTACGCCTCCACGTCATTGGGGACGTCGTAGTTGACGACGTGGCTGATGCGCTCCACGTCGAGGCCGCGGGCCGCCACGTCGGTCGCCACCACGATCTCCACCTGGCCGGCGCGCAGGCGGCGGATGACGCTCTCGCGCTGCGCCTGGTTCATGTCGCCGTGCATGGCCTCGGCGGCGTAGCCTCGCCCCAGCAGCCGCTCGGCGAGCTCGGCGGCCCCGGTCTTGGTGCGGGTGAAGATCAGCACCGCCTCGCTGGGCTCGGTCTCGAGGATGCGGGTGAGGGCGTCCAGCTTCTGCTGCGGCGAGACGTTCAAATACCGCTGCTCGGTGGCGGGCACCGTCAGCGTGCGGTGCTCGATCGCGATGGAAACCGGGTCCTTCAGGTGCCGCTCGGCGATGCGCCGCACCTCCCGCGGCAGGGTGGCCGAGAACAGGGCCGTCTGCCGTCCGGCGGGAGCCTGGGAGAGGATCCACTCCACGTCTTCGATGAAGCCCATGCGCAGCATCTCGTCCGCCTCGTCGAGCACCACGACGCGGACGGCGTCGAGGCGCAGCGTTCCCCGCCGCAGGTGGTCCATGACGCGGCCCGGCGTGCCGACCACCACATGGACTCCGCGCTCCGAGCCGCTTCAACTGGAGCTGGATCGGCTGCCCGCCATAGACCGGCAGCACCCCCACGCGGCCCACGTATTTCGAATAGGTATGGATCGCCTCCGCCACCTGGATCGCCAGCTCGCGGGTGGGAGCGAGCACCAGAGCCTGGACCTCGGCGAGCGCCGGATCGATCCTCTCCAGGATGGGAATGGCGAAGGCCGCCGTCTTGCCCGTGCCGGTCTGCGCCTGGCCGATCAGATCGCGTCCGGCCAGCATGGGCGGGATGGTCTTCTCCTGGATCGGCGTCGGCGCCTCGTACCCGACCTCGGCGATGGCCTTGAGGATGGGCTCCGAGAGCCCCAGGCTCGAAAAGGTCACCGCATCCTCTCTCTCCTCGTCCATGATCTCCCTCCTGCCGGGTACCCTGTCACAGAAGCAAGAATCCCGCCGTGGGATTCAATCCGAACGGAGCGGAGAGGCGGGGTACTATACTGACTCGGAGCTCACGCAGCTCTTCGCCGCGGAGTCCCTCGCTTGTCTCACACATCCTACGACTACGAGGCCGCCGTCATCGGCGGCGGCCCCGCGGGTGCTAGCGCCGCCACGATGCTGGCCCGCCTGGGGCGGCGCGTGGTGCTGTTCGAGCGCGATCGCTTCCCGCGCTTCCACATCGGCGAGTCGCTCCTCGCCACCAGCAATGAGTTTTTCGAGCAGCTCGGGTGCCGCGACAAGGTGGTGTCGGCGGGGTTCACCCGCAAGTGGGGCGCCAGCTTCGGCCCGGCCGACGGCAGCATGGAGAGCTACGCGGACTTCACGGTGTCGCCCGAGATCCCCTACCCGCAGACCTGGCAGGTGCCGCGCGAGCGGCTCGACGAGCTGCTGCTCCGGCACGCGGCGGAGTGCGGGGCCGCGGTGCACCAGGAGCACCGGGTGATGGACGTGGCCTTCGACTCCCGAGGCGTGACGCTCGACGTCGCCGGTCCGGATCAGCTCCGGCGCGCGGTGCGCGCCCAGGTCGTGGTGGACGCCTCGGGCCGGCTCGGTCTCCTGGCGCGCAAGCTGCGGCTGCGGGTCGAGGAGCCCAGGCTCGCCAACATCGCGGTGTTCGCCCACTACAGCGGCGTGCCGCGGCCCGAGGGACGCCGCTCCGGCGACATCCGGATCGTCGGGCGGGACGACATGGGCTGGTTCTGGTTCATCCCCATCTCGGAGGAGCTGATGAGCGTGGGGGTCGTCCTGCCGCGCCGGGTGTTCGACACCTGGCCGCGGCTGGCCCACGAGGAGATCCTCGCGCGCGCCATCGCCGACACGCCCGCCGCGGCGGCGCTGATGCGCGACGCGAAGCGCGAGTGGCCGGTGCGGGTGGAGAAGGACTTCTCGTACTTCGTCCGCGCCTACGCCGGCGACCGCTGGCTGCTCGCCGGCGACGCCGGCTCGTTTCTCGATCCGGTGTTCTCGACCGGCGTGACGATCGCCCTGGAGTCGGGGCTCGACGCGGCCCGCGCGCTCGACGCGGCGCTCGCCCGGGGAGACCTCTCGGCGCGTGCTTTTACGAAGTTCGACGGAATCCAGCGCCGCCGCTATCGCGCGTTCCGGCGTTTCGTGGTGGGTTTCTACACGCCCAACTTCCGCGACCTGTTCTTCCAGCCCGGCGGCGGCCTGAGGCTGTTCGACGCCGTGGTCACCACCGTGGCCGGCCGCTGGCGGCCGTCGCTCTCGCGGCGCCTGCTGCTGCATGGATTCTTCTTCCTGGTATGGCTGCAGCGGTGGATTCCCGTGGCGCCCCGCGTTGGCCGCGGAAGTCGCGGCAGCCGGCCGGCGGAGGCGGCGTCTCCCGGAACTTCGGTCGAGCAGGCCTGAACCGGTGGAGCTTGTAAGGCTGCGGAGCCCTGAGGAGACTACCGCTTCACGACCAGAAAACCTCTGGCGCAGCGTTTCGTATATCGAAGAAGAAACCTCCGTCAGATCGGACCCACAAGGAAGGACATGATGACCCCCATTCTCGAGCTGCGCAGCGTCCGCAAGGCGTACGGCGACTTCGTGGCGGTGGACGACGTCTCGATGTCGGTACCGGCCGGCTGCATCTACGGGCTGCTGGGGCCGAACGGCGCCGGCAAGACGACGACGATCCGTATGGTCATGAACATCGTGCCGCAGGACTCCGGAGAGATCCACGTCTTCGGCCATCCGCGCACGGCGGCGGACCTGCAACGGATCGGCTATCTGCCGGAGGAGCGAGGCCTCTACCGCAAGATGACGGTGCTCGACCAGCTCGTCTTCCTCGCCGAGATCCACGGCATGAAGAAGGCGCAGGCGCTGCCGGATATCCAGCGTTGGCTGGAACGGGTGGACCTCGCCAAATGGGCGAAGCAGAAGGTCGAGGAGCTGTCGAAGGGCATGCAGCAGAAGGTGCAGCTCATCGGCACCGTGCTCCACAAACCGGATCTGCTGATCCTCGACGAGCCCTTCTCCGGCCTCGACCCGCTGAACCAGGAGCTGTTCCGCGATCTGCTCGTGGAGTACCGGCAGCAGGGCAAGAGCGTCGTGCTCTCCACCCACGGCATGGAGCTCGCCGAGCGGTTGTGCGACCAGATCTGCCTGATCAACCGCGGCCGCGCCATCCTCGACGGCAACCTGAAGGAGATCAAGCGCCGGGTAGGGGGCAACTCCTACCGGCTGGTCGCCAAGGGCGACCTGGCGCGGCTGGAGGGGCTGCCGCAGGTGGAACAGGCCGCAGTCAACGACGGCGTGGTGAAGCTGATGCTGCGGCCGGACGCTTCGGGGCCGGAGACCCTGCGGCAGTTGGTCGAATTCCTCGAAGTCCACGAGTTCCGCTCGGAGGAGCCCGAGCTGGAGCAGATCTTCATGAAGGCGGTGCGCGATGCGGCTTGAGAATATCGGCGTCATCACCAAGCGCGAATACCTGCAGAGGGTCAAGACCAAAGGGTTCTGGATCGGCACGCTGCTCCTGCCGCTGATCGTGGTAGCGCTGACGGTGCTGCCAGGTCTGCTCATCGCCCGGTCGAAGACCAGCCAATCGATCGTCGTGGTGGATGAGACGGGCCGGATCGGCGCTCCATTCGCGTCGCGCGCCAACGCCCGCGACGGCGAGGCGCCGAAGGGCGGCAGGCAGCGGGGATTGATGATGGACGAGTCGCAGGGAGCGCAGTTCGTGGTCAAGGTCGAGCCCCTGGCCGCGGACCGCGCGGCGCAGCGGGAGAACCTCAATCGCCGCGTGCTGGAAAAGTCGATCGACGCCTGGGTATGGATCGGTCCTGGAGTGATCGAGGGCGAGCGGGCGGAATACCATGCGCGCAGCGTGTCGAACGTCTTCACCCAGACCGCCCTGCGGGAAGACCTCACCGCCGTGGTGCGGCGGGAACGGCTCCAGCGAGCCGGGATCGACCCGGAGCGAGTCGAGGAGCTCACCAAGCCCGTCCGATTGGAGACGCAGCGAGTGTCGGAGAAGGGCAGCCAGGAGGAGGGCGGGGAGCTGGCGATGTTCTTCGCCTTGGGGCTGTTCCTGGTCCTCTACATGTCGATGCTCATCTGGGGCCAGCAGGTGATGAACGGTGTGCTGGAGGAAAAAGGCTCGCGGGTGATCGAGGTGGTCATCTCCGCCGTCACCTCCTTCGAGCTGATGATGGGCAAGCTCCTGGGGATCTGCCTGGTGGGACTGACGCAGCTCGGCATCTGGTTCGGCACGGTGGCGGTGCTGACGGCGCCGGGAGTGGTCACGGCGATGGCGTTCATGCCCGCGGGGAAGTCCCTTCCCACGCTGACGCCGGTGGTCCTGGTCCACTTCATCCTGCTCTTCATCCTGGGATTCTTCGCCTTCGCGACCATCTATGCCGCGATCGGCGCCTCCTTCAACAACCTCCAGGAGGCCCAGCAGGCGGCGAGCGTGGCGGTGATTTTCATCGTCATCCCTGCGATGGTGATGTGGCCGGTGATCAACGACCCGAACTCGACGATGGCCACGGTGCTGTCGCTCATTCCGCTCTTCACGCCGCTGCTGATGCCGCTGCGGATCGTCATCGAGATGCCTCCCGTCTGGCAGCTCGCGCTGGCCTACACGCTGACGATCGGGTTCGTGGTGGCGATGGTGTGGTTCTGCTCCAAGATCTACCGCATCGGCATCCTGATGTACGGCAAGAAGCCGACGTTCAAGGAGATCTGGAAGTGGACGCGGTACGCGTAGGTCGTCGCCCACTGGGCTAAGATGACCGGGTGAGAGGCACTCACCTTTGGTGACCCGCAATCCCTTTCCGGGCCGGCTCGGCATGGGGAGCTTCGGGCTCGGCGGGCCCGCTCCCAGGGATCTGCTGATCATCCTGGGGATTCTCCTCGCCACTTTCTCGCTGCGGTTCTTCGCGACGACGCGCATCATTCCCGAGCTGCTGCAGCTCACGCCGGGCGTTTGGCAGCGGGGGTGGGTCTGGCAGCTCGCTACCTACCCGTTCATCGGCTCCGCCGGCTCCGGCATCTGGTTCCTGCTCGAGCTGCTGTTTCTCTACATGTTCGGGCGGGACGTGTATTTCGGCCTCTATCGCCGGCATTTCTGGCGGCTGATCCTCTGGAGCTCGATCGGCGCGGCATTGGTGGCGGTGGCAACCCACGTGCTGCTCACCTTGACGGGGGCGATGGAGTTTGCCGCGCCGTTCGCCATCATGCAGGGGCAGTGGATGCTCCTGGTGATTTTCATCGCCGCCTTCGGCACCGCCCATCGCGACGCCACCGTCTACCTCTTCTTCGTCCTGCCGGTTCCGGCGCGCTGGATGCTCTGGGTGGAGCTCCTCTTCGCCTTCATGGCCTTCCTCTTCTCGCATGATCTGCCGGGGTTCCTGGGGATCTGCACGGCGGTGGGCCTCGCCTACCTGTACGTCCGCTCGAACGGTTCGCTGCGCGGCGGCGGGAAAACCTTGCGCGAGCTGCGGCTGCGCCTGGAGCGCTGGTGGATCCAGAAGAAGCTCGACCGGGCGCGGCGGAAGCGCGGCCTGCGAGTGATTCCGGGCGAGCGGGACCGCAACCTGCGCAAGGGTCCCTGGGTGCACTGAGCCCTCCCGGGAGAGGGGTCAGGGGGTGAGGGTTTTCGGCAGCAACACCCAATAACGCCCGCGGTGTTTCATCTGCCCCGCGACGGTGGCGGCCTCGTCGCCGAATCCCCAGAAGACGTCGCCGCGCACGGGACCCCGGATGGCGCCGCCGGTGTCCTGGGCCAGCATCAGGCGCTCGAGCTTGCCGTCCGGCTCGTCTTCCCGGGAAGAGGGAGCGCCGCAGACGAGCCAGACAGGTACGCCCAGGGGCAGGTGCTTGAGGTCCACCGCCAGGGAGCGGCCGGGTGTCAACGGTACGCCCTCGGCGCCGAGCGGCCCCTCGCCCTTGATCTCCTGGAAAAAGATGTAAGAGGCATCCTCGTCGAGCACCGGCCGTATCTGGTCGGGATGCGCTTGGAGCCAGGCGCGGATGGACTGCATCGAAGCCTCGTCACGGGTCAGGACGCCGCGGTCGATGAGCACGCGGGCGATGGCGGTATAGGGATGGCCGTTCTGTGCCGCGTAGCCGATCCGCAGCTCGCCTCCTTCGGCGAGCCGCACGCGCCCGGAGCCTTGAACGTGGAGAAAGAAGGCGTCGATGGGGTCGTCCACCCAGACGATCTCGAGCTTTCGGCCGGCGAGGGCGCCGGCTTCGATCTGGCGGCGGTCGGGATAGGGTACGAGAGCGCCGTCCACCACCTTTCCGGCGATACGCTTGCCTTCGAGGTCCTCCCGGAAACGGCCAAGATCCACCATCACCAGCTCGGGCGGACGCAGGTAGATCGGGACCGTGTATTTCCCCCCGCGCCGCCGGCTGCCGTGGAGGAGGGGCTCGTAGTAGCCGGTGAACAGGCCGAGGGGATTGCGCTGGTTGCGAGCGGCGTGCGGGCGAAACCGGGTCTCGAAAAAGTGCCGCGCTGCCGCCCGGCTTTTCTTCGCGGGGCCTCGCGGCAGCCGCCCGGCCGCGGCGCAGATCTCGCGCCAGTCGCCGGCTCTCCCCGCGAACGGCTCGTCGTCGATGGACGCGCCGTCCGGCAGTGCTGTGATCCGCCGGCAGGAATGCAGCAGAGCGGGCACGGCCTCCTCGACGGCGTCCTCCTGCCATCCCGGCAAGTCCGCGAACGAGACCGGCTCCAGGACCAGCCGGTCCTCGGACGGATGGAGATCGAAGAAGCCGGCGAGGCCCTCCTCACCGCCTGTCCGGCTGGCCAACCAGACGCGCAGGCCCAGGGCGATCAACACCAAGGCGACGAGACCGAGGAGAACGGTGGCACGGCGCGACATGAAGGAAGTCTACTAACGCCAGCCCTCTTGTGTGGCCTCCGCGGAAGCCTTTCTTGGAAACCGTCCATAGTTCCCGCTATGATTCTGCCGATGGGAGCCAAACTGGAGATCAACGAGGACCTTTTTGCTGCGGCCGAGCAGGTGGCATCCCGCCACGGCCAGACACTGTCGGCTTTCGCCGAGCAGGCTCTCGCAGAGGCAATCGCCAGCGCGAGCGAAGAGAACTGGCTGCCTCCGCCTCGCCTCAGCTTCCAAGATCGCCAGCGGGACGAATTGCCCACTTTCGGCGGGCGAGGTCTCCAGCCAGGGGTCAATTTGGACGACTCGGCGGCGCTTCTGGCGCTGATGGAGTCCCGGCCTCAATTGCGACATCCTTTGGCCTAGCGTCGTCTCCCTGTCCGCCCGCCCGCCACTCGAGCAGCGCCAACGCCGGCAGCCCGATCGCCAGCACCCCGGCGTAATGGAGCCCGCGGTAGAGGAGGGTGCCCGCCGCCGCCAGGACTCGTCCACTCCCAGGAGCTTGAAGGAGGCCATCATCGCGATTTCTGTCGCCCCCAACCCGCCGGGGGCGCCGGAGAGGGTCCCTGCCGCAGTGCCGAGGGATACGACGGCGACGACCACGAAGGGATTCACCGGCACGTCGATGGCCAGGAACAGCGCCCATTGCGCGGCGGCGTTGACCAGGAAATAGACCACGCCGAGGACGGCGGCCTGGAAGCGCAGGGGCACGACGGCGAGGAGCCGCACGAAGACTCCGACCGCCTCATGGCCGTGGGCGAAGAGACTCTGCAGGCGTCCCTCGGCGCGCTCCGCCCGGTGGGCAAGAAAGCGGACCAGCGGGTTCCCGCCCGAGGGATCCCGGCGGCTCCAGACGACAAGCAGGATGACTGTCGCCGCCAGGGTTCCCAGAGCTGCGGCGCCGAAGCCGTTCCTGCCCAGCGCGAAGGCGGTGGCGATGAGGGTGATCCAGGTGCAGGCGCTCATCACGACGTGGTGGGCCACCTGATCGTAGAGGACGACGCCGTAGAGGAAGCCGAAGGGGCGGTCGTGGGCGCGGGCGAAGTAGCGCGCCCGCATCAGTCCGCCGATGACGCGCGCGGTCGGCGTAATGAGATTCAAGGCCGCCGAGGCCATGAGCACGAAGAAGCCGAGGACGACCCCCGATCTGCGCCCCACCGCGAGCCGTGTCGCCAACCGGAAGCGCCAGTCCCAGATGGCATAGCGGGAGAGGAGCAGCCCCATGCCGAGAGCCACATAGGGCACCTTTGCCTCGGCCACCCGCCGGGCGAGGCGCGACCAGTCGAAGCTCGTGTGGGTGACGAAGTGATAGGTGAGATACAGCGTCAGCGCGGCCACCGCACCCTGGAGCAGGCGCTTTCCCCAGATTTTGCGGCGAGATTCCTGGAGGGGGGCTTCGGGGTCCATGGCGATCCGGCAGCGGCGGGCTGCCTAGGATAGCGTAACCGCGTCAAGCGGCGTTCCCCCTCTCCCGGTTGCGTAGTGGTTCAGTTTGCCTGCGGACTGCGTAGGGTCCTGCCCTCCGAAGCCTCACCCCCCGGCCCCCTCTCCGTAACCGGAGAGGGGGAGAACAACAAGAAAGACAGATGTGCTCCTCCCCCTCTCCCGTCCGGGAGAGGGCCGGGGGGTGAGGCTTCGGAGGGCAGGACCGGGGGAGTCCACGAGCCAACTGAACCACTACCCCCGATTGGCGCACCGGGGGTTGACGGCGGTCGTCCATTGGGAAACGCTTCGAGGCGCGCCTGGGGCCGATTCCCAGGTCTTGCACTCCGGAGGACGCCATGGCCGATGCCAAGCTCACCGTGCTGAAGAACGGTCCCCTGCGTCTGGAGGGGGAGAACCTCCAGATCCTCGACCCGACGGGCCAGGCTTTTGGCCTCGGCGGTCGCACCGTCGTCTCGCTCTGCCGGTGCGGGCAATCCAGCAACAAGCCCTTCTGCGACGGCAGCCACAACCATCATGGCTTCCAGGACGATCCCCAGGCCCGCGACCTGCCGCCGAAGAAGGTGTGATCCGCCGTAAGATTTGCCCGATGAAGGCCGTTTTCTCGACCGTCTCTCCTCTTCGCCTTCGTCTCCGTCCCCGGCCTGACCCAGGGACCCTCCGCCGATTGGCGGACGCTGGCGACGCCCCACTTCCGGGTCCACTACCCTGCGGCTTCCGAGGCGTGGGCGCGGCGGGCGGCTGCGCGGCTGGAGTCGATCCGCGAGCGGGTGGTGGCCGAGGTGGGGTTCGAGCCGCCGGAGGTGGTCGACGTCCTGGTCTCCGATCCCCTGGCTGATCCCAACGGACAGGCCCTGCCCTTCATCGGCTGGCCGCGCATGATCCTGTGGACGAGCCCGCCGGCGCCGGAGTCCGAGCTCGGCCATTACGCCGACTGGACGGAGCTGCTGGTCGTTCACGAGCAGACCCACCTCGTGCACCTTTTGCGCCCGTCACGAAACCCCTTGCGCCGGCTGCCGGCGAGCTGCATCCCTTTGGGTCCCATCACTCTGCGAGCGCCACGGTGGGTGATCGAAGGCTATGCCACGGTGGTCGAGGGGCGCCTCACCGGCTCGGGCCGGCCCAACGGCGACCTGCGGGCCGCCATCCTGAGGCGTTGGGCCCAGGCCGGCAAGCTCCCATCCTACGGCCAGCTGGCCTCGGACTCCGAGGCCTGGCGGAGCGGATCCATGGCTTACCTGGTGGGCTCCGCCTACCTCGAGTGGCTGGAGGAGCGCGGGGGACCGGGGAGCCTGCGAAAGCTCTGGGCGCGGATGACGGCGCGCGCGCCGCGGAGCTTCGACGATGCCTTCCGTGGCGTCTTCGGCGACTCGCCGGCCGACCTCTACGACCGCTTCCGCGCCGAGCTGACCTGGCGGGCCTTCGAGGCCGAGCGGCGGAGCGGGCCGGAGCGGGCGGAAGGTGAGCTCTGGCAGGATCTCGCCTGGTCGACCGGCTCTCCCGTCGTGGCGCCGGACGGCGAGCAGATCGCCGTGGTCCTGCGCTCCAGGAACCACCCCGCCCACCTCGTCGTCCTGGCAACCGCGCCGGACGAGGACGCCGAGCGGCGATGGCGCCAGCGCCAGGAGGAGATACAGAAGCGGGATCCCGAGGACGCGCCCGCGGTGCGCACGAAGCCGCTGCCCCACAAGGTCCTTCACAGCCTGGAATGGCACGACGGCCCCGAGCCGACCACGCCGCGCTGGATGCCGGACGGCAAGTCGATCCTCTTCGTGCGCTTCGAGCCGGACGACGAGGGCTTCCTCCATCCCGACCTCTTCTCATGGGAGCCCGACGCGCGGAAGGTCCGGCGGCTCACCCGCGAGGCCGACCTGCGGGACCCCGATCCGGCGCCGGACGGCCGCTGGGCGGTCGCGGTGCGCAATCGCCACGGCTTCTCCCAGATCGTGCGGGTGGACCTCGGCACCGGCGAGGTCCGGGCGCTCACCGAGCCTTCGGTCGAGGAGGCCTACGACCGGCCGCGGGTCTCGCCGGACGGCCAGCGGATCGCCTACGCCCTTCACCGCGAGGGCACCTGGCGGCTCATCCTCCGGGATATCGACGGCGGACGGCCGGTCGAGCTGGCGCCTCCCCCGGAGGGGACGGTCTCCTCGCCTGCGTGGAGCCCCGACGGGCAGATCGTCTACGCCGTGGTCGGCCTCCGCGGCTTCATCGACGTCTACGCCTTTCCGGTGGATCGGGATGGCAAGGGCGACGGCCCCGTGCCGTTGACCCGGACGCAGGGAGCGGCCCTGGCTCCCGCCCCCACTCCGGACGGCGCGGGCCTCTTCTTCCTCTCGCTCGAGCCGGACGGCCTCGACCTCCGCCGGCTGACGATCCCCGCCCGCGGCGCGCTGGCCGCGGCGGCGCCGCCGCAAGCCGATCTGCCGCGCGAGCTGGCGCCGGCCATCCGGCCGCCCGCGCCGCAGAGGCCGGAGCCGTTCGTCCAAGCCGACGCGCCACCCGGCCGGCCCTACGGACCTGGACGGCAGGAGCTGTTCCCTCTCTTCGGCGGCGGCATCTCGTCGACCGGCGGCGCCTGGGAGCTGGGGCTGCGCGGCGGCGACGTGGTCGGCCGGCTGGACTGGCTGGTCCTCGGCTCGCTCGGCGAGCAGGGCTGGCCCGAAGGCGGCGCGGTGGCGGCGGCCTGGCGGCGCTGGCCTTTCGACGTCGGCGTCCACCTCTTCCGTTCCAGCGAGCGCCCCACCGCCGGCGAAGACGTGGCCCGTCGCGGCAATCTGCTCGACCTGGACCGGCGAGGCTTCGAGCTGTGGGCCTTCCGGGACTGGCAGTGGAGCGGCGGCGGGCTCGCCGTCGCCGGCCGCGGGCTGTGGAACGAGGTGGAAACCGCTCGCGGGGATGAGGTCCTGGATCAGCGGCTCTCCGCCCTGACTCTCTCCTGGAACGGTTTCCGCCGCTGGGGGCGCTGGCGGCTGCGGCCGGCGCTGAGCACCCACTATGAAGCGGGTCATACCGAGGGAAGCGGCTCCTGGGAACGCTGGGGCGGCTCGGCGCTGGTGAACCTCAGGTACGACGACACCCGCCTCATCCTTTCCTGGCGGCGCGATGCCTCGCGGGATCTCGCCTACGGCTTCGATCTCTACCAGCTCGGCGGCCCGGAGACCTCGCTGCTGCCCGAATCGGCTCTCGACCATCGCATCGCCGTGCCGGCCCTGCCGGTGGGAACGCGGCTGGGAGAGCGACACGAGGGGCAGCGGGCGGAGCTCGAGCTCGACTTCCTGCCGGCTCCCCTGTTCTATGAGCGGCACCGGCTGTGGGGCCTCGGCGGATCGGCGAACGACTGGCTCTCCCTGGCCGGCATCGAGTACCGCTTCAGCATCGGCCCCCTGCCGATCGGGCGCCTGCCGGCCCTCGACCTGCGCGCCGGAGTGGCGCGCGTGCTCGACGATCCGTTCGGAGAGCTGGAGGACGACACCCGGTGGTGGCTGATCATGGCCTGGCGGCCGTAGGGCCCTACCCCGGCCCCTGTTCAGAGGGTCTGTGATTCATCGGGCGTCTGCCCTTCGAAGCCCTCACCACCCCGGCCCTCCTCTCCCAAAGGGAGAGGAGGGAGAAACTACGGTCAAGGTGTTTCCTTTCTTGGCTTATCCCCCTCTCTCCCTCTGGGAGAGAGGGGCCAGGGGAGTGAGGGCCGCGGCGGGGTGGAGCCACCCTGTTAGACTGTCCTTCCGCGGGAGCATCACCGATGTCCAACCACCTCCTGATCGTCCGCCTCGCCGGCGACTTCTATACGAAGGCGCGGCGGACCCGCATGCGGTTCTTCCGCCGGCTGCAGGCCAACGCCGAGGCGGCGCTCCAGCTTCACGGGATTCCCTACCGGTTGGAGCCGACCTGGAGCCGCATCTACGTGGAGACGCCGGAGCCCGCGGCGGCCGAGGTGCTGGCGCGCGTCTTCGGCGTGCAGTCGGTCTCCGAGGTCCAGCGGCGCCCGTGGGAGCGGCTGGAGGACGTGGTGGCCGCCGGCGTCGAGATCTTCGGCGACTCCGTGCAAGGCAGGAGCTTCGCCGTGCGCGCCAGCCGCCGGGGGGACCGCGAGCGCATCGCCTTCGATTCCATCCGGATGGAGAGCGCCCTCGGCCGGGCCCTGCTGGACGCCGGAGCGGGCCGGGTGAACCTCTCCGCGCCGGAGGTGACGGCCTACGTCGAGCTCGAGCCGGGCGCCGCCCACTTCTTCTTCGACAAGGCGCCGGGTCACGGCGGCCTGCCGATCGGCGTCGAGGGTCGGGCCGTGGCCCTGGTCTCCGGCGGCTTCGATTCGGCCGTGGCGAGCTGGCTGATGCTCAAGCGGGGAGTCCAGCTCGATTACGTCTTCTGCAATCTCGGGGGCGCGGCCCACCGGCTCGGGGTGCTCAAGGTGATGAAGCACCTCGCCGAGCGCTGGAGCTACGGCTATGCGCCGCACCTCCACGAGGTGGATCTCGCTCCCCTGCTGGCCGACCTGCGGCAGAAGGTCCGCCCGGTCAACTGGCAGATCGTGCTGAAGCGTCTCATCCTGCGAGCCGGCGCCGCGGTCGCCCATCGCGGCGGCAGGATCGGCGTCGTCACCGGCGACGCCATCGGCCAGGTTTCCTCGCAGACCCTGCAGAACCTGGCGGTGATCACCCAGGCCTCGCCGGCGGTGGTGCTGCGTCCCCTCCTCGGATTCAACAAGGAGGAGATCCTGGAGGTCGCCCGCCGGATCGGAATCTATGACCTCGCGGCGGCCGTGGCCGAGTACTGCGACCTGATGCCACCCAAGCCGGCTACCCGCGCGGCCCTCAGAGACGTGCTGCGCGACGAGTCGGCCCTCTGGGGGGACCGCCTCGACGGGCTGGTGGACAGCCGGCGCATCTTCGACCTCCGCCGTACCGATCCCGAGGGCCTCGAGTCGCGGATTCCGGAGATCGGCCGCATTCCGCCGAACGGCGTCGTCATCGATCTCCGCTCGGCCGACGCCTACCGGAGCTGGCACTACCCGGGCGCTCTCCGCCTGGACCTGCCCCGCGCTCTGGGCGCCTATCCCGCCCTCGCCCGTGACCGGCCGTATGTGCTCGTCTGCGAGGTGGGCCTCAAGAGCGCTCACCTGGCGGAGAAGATGCGCGAGGCGGGGTTCGAGGCCTTCCAGTTCAAGGGCGGCATCAAGGGTCTGTTCGATCTCGCCGGGCGCGAGGCCGGATTGACGGCGGTGACGGCGGCGGCGCTGGCGCCGGCGGTCAGGGACTGAACGGCCTGTAGGGGCGCCCCTATGTGGGCGCCCTGCCCATCCAGGGCGGCCACGCAGGGCCGCCCCTACGACCTGTCCGGATTCAGGAGCCTCTCCGGATCGATCCCCAGCGCCGCGGCGACCCTCTCCAGGAGGGGTGCGAAGCGGACCGGGTCGAGCTTGACGAAGAGGGCGTCGGCTTCGGCGAAGGGCTCGCCGCCGGCGTCGAGGAGGCGGCCGTGGGTCCACACCTTGCGGCCGTCCACGCGGTCCACCCAGGCCTCCAGGGTGGCGTCGGTGCCCAGGGGCAGCATGCGCCGGAAGCCGGTATCGAGGCGCACGGCGACGACGATGTGCCCCTCGATCCAGGCGGCGGCGCCCATGGCTTCGTCGAGCACCGCGGCGATGCTGCCGCCGTGCGCGTGTCCCGGAGGCCCCTCGGCTCCCGGTCCGAACCAGGCTCGCCCCACCAGCCGGCGGTCTTCCGGGCGCCGGAAGTAGCGCACCCGCAGCCGGTCGCCTTCCGGATTGCCGGAAACGAAGGATCCCCGGCCTCCCTCCAGCCGCAGAGGCTCGATGGGCTGCCATCCCGGCTCCGGGACGACCGCCGGGGGTGCGTGAAGGTCCTCGCCGCTCATTCGCTCCTCCTGGGCGCTGGGCGCACTCTACCGCAGGGCGCCGCGCGCAGTAGTTCAGCTTGCCTGTGGACTGCGTACGGTCCTGCCCTCCGAAGCCTCACCCCCGGCCCCCTCTCCGTAACCGGAGAGGGGGAGAACAGCAAGAAAGACAGATGTGTTACTCCCCCTCTCCGGTCAGGGAGAGGGGGCTGGGGGGTGAGGCTTCGGAGGGCAGGGCCGGGGGAGTCCACAGGCAAGCTGAACCACTACCGCGCCGCGCCCTGCCTTGCGCGGAACCCCAAGAGACCCGTATTCTCAGCCCTGACTTCAATCCGTAGTCAAGGAGGTTTTGTCTTCTGGGGATTTCGTCTCGAGCTCGTGAACGCCACACCCGCGCCGTGAGGTCTGCTCCTTCGAACGGGTCGGGGCTCCCGGTGCGTGGGACCGACCGGCTGTTCCGCGCCCTGGCCGAGTCCGCCTCCACGGCGATCTTCGTCTCCGGCGCCGACCGGGTGCTCTACGTCAATCCCGCCTGCGAGGAGCTCACCGGCTACAGCGCGGCGGAGCTGCTCGGCCCGTCCGCCTGGGAGCTCGTCGTTCCTGCGGAGCTGCGCCCGGCGCTGCGCGATCGCGCGGCGGCCTGCCTGCGCGGCGAGCCGGTGCCCGGGCGCTACGAGACGCGGATTCTGACCAAGGGCGGACGCGAGCGCTGGGTCGAGCTCACGGCGGCGGTGATCGAGCTGGACGACGGCGAGCCGGCCGCCCTCGCCACCGCCGTCGATATCACCGAGCGCAGACAGGCTGCGGCGGCCCGGCGGGAGACCGACGTGCGCCTCGAGCTGGGAGAGGAGCGGCTGCGCGCCATCGTCGAAGGGACCTCCTCGGCGACCGGCACGGACTTCCTGCGCTCCCTCGTCCGCCATCTGGCGAACGCCCTCGGTATGGAGTATGCCTTCGTCTCCGAGGTGGCGGACGAGGCCGTCACCCGGATGCGGCTGCTCGCCCTCTGGGAGAAGGACGGCTACCACGCTCCCTTCGAGTACGACCTCCGCGGCACGCCCTGCGAGCAGGTCGTCGGCAGGCAGCTCGGCTGTCATCCGTCGGACGTCTGGCGCCTCTTCCCCGACGACCGATGGATCGTCGAGACCCGCATCGAGAGCTACATCGGCGTGCCCCTGTTCGACCGCGGCGGCCGGCCCCTGGGACACATGGCGGTGATGAGCACGCGGCCGCTCGCCGGTGACTTCCCGGCGATGTCGATCCTCAAGATCTTCGCCGCCCGCGCCGCCGCCGAGATCGAGCGCAAGCTCGCCGAGGAGGCCCTCGCCAAGGAGAAGGAGCTGGCGCAGGTGACCCTCGCCTCGATCGGTGACGGCGTCATCCGCACCGACGCCGCGGGGATGGTCGACTATCTGAACCCGGTAGCCGAGCGGCTGACCGGCTGGACCGCCGCCGAGGCCTGCGGTCAGCCGGTGGCTCAGGTCTTCAACGTGATCGACGAGGCGACCGGCAAGCCGATGCCCAACGCCGTCGAGCGCTGCCTCCGCGAGGGTGTGGTCATCGAGCACGCGGGCTACTCCATGCTGGTGCGGCGCGATGGCCGGGAGTCCGCCATCCGCGACTCGGTGGCACCCATTCAGGATCGCCAGGGGCGCACCACCGGCAGCGTCCTGGTCTTCAAGGACGTCAGCCAGCTCCGCGGCATGGAACGCGAGATGATCTATCTCGCCCGCCACGATCCCCTGACCGGGCTGATCAACCGGCGCGAGTTCGAGAGACGCCTCCAGCACTGCCTCGACACGGCCGGCGAGGACGAGCGGGAGCACGCCCTTTTCTACCTGGATCTCGATGAGTTCAAGGTGGTCAACGACACCTGCGGCCATCTGGCGGGCGACGAGCTGCTGAAGCAGATCACCTCCCTCCTGCGCTCGCTGATGCGCAAGACCGACACCCTGGCGCGGCTCGGCGGCGACGAGTTCGGCGTGCTGCTCGAGGACGCCAACCTGGAGGACGCGCGCGAGCTGGGAGAACGCCTGCGGGCCTCCGTGCGCCAGTACCGATTCGGCTGGCAGGAGCGGATCTTCGAGATCGGCGTCTCGATCGGCCTCGTGCCCATCACCGCCGCCTGCGGCGACATGGCGCGGGTGCTCTCGGCCGCCGACGCCGCCTGCTACGTCGCCAAGGAGAGCGGCCGCAACCGCATGCACGAGTACCAGCCGGACGACAGCGCCCTGGCCGAGCGCTATGGCGAGATGCAGTGGATCTACCGCATCCACAAGGCCTTCGCCGAGCACCGGTTCTGCCTCTACCGGCAGAACATCCATCCGCTGCGCGGCGACGGCTCAGAGCCCCCGATCTGTGAGCTCTTCATTCGCATGCTCGACGAGGAGGGGCGCATCGCCACCCCCGCCGCCTTCATTCCGGCGGCCGAGCGCTACCATCTCATCGCCTCGATCGACCGCTGGGTGGTCCACGCCGCCTTCATCTCGCTCGCCTGCGGCACCCTCTCGCACGGCGACACCACCCGCTTTGCCATCAACCTGTCGGGCCAGTCGGTGGGCGACGACTCGTTCCTCGACTACGTGCTCGCCGAGATCGAGGCCACCGGCATCTCGCCGGAGCGCATCTTCTTCGAGATCACCGAGACCGCCGCCGTGGGCAACCTGGCCAAGGCGATGCACTTCATCCGGGTGCTGAAGGAGCTGGGCTTCCGCTTCGTCCTCGACGACTTCGGCAGCGGCCTCTCCTCCTTCGCCTACCTGAAGAATCTGCAGGTGGACTACCTCAAGATCGATGGCACCTTCGTGCGCGACATGATCGGCAGCTCGGTGCAGCGCGCCCTGGTCGAGTCGATCCACCAGATCGGCCAGGTGATGGACATCCGCACCATCGCCGAGTCGGTGGAGGACCGCACCACCCTCGAAGCCCTGCGCGAGATCGGCGTCGACTACGCCCAGGGCTATGGCCTGTCGATGCCCGAGCCGTTGATGTAGGGTGCCCAGATCGCCAGCGGAATGCTCTGCGCGAACTTGAACAAGTCGCAGGGGTCGTACTTGTTCTTTACCGCGATAAGGAAGGGCACGAAGTCCGGGGCAGGCGCTTTCAGTGATTCCAGAGAGCAATCCGCGTTTGGTCTGGTTCGCACAGATCATCACGATCAACTGCCTCATCACCATGGGCGCCCCACAAGAGGCGCTGCTGCGGTTCAACGACCTCAAAGGATTGCATGAGCAGTTTCGTGAACCGTTCATGCAGCTTCGAGGGCGCTTCACCGCGGCTCGCATACTGGAACACCTGGGGCGACCGCAGCGAGCAGCGAATCTCCTTCAAGAGGTTATCGCCGGCGATCTTGAACACGGGTTGATGAAGGACTTCTTCCTGGATCTTGTTTACTTGTTTGGCTTCCATCTGCGCAGAGGGCAATCGTCTGAAGCGATTGCCGTGTGCCGCCGTGCCAGTCAGGAGCTATTCCTTCTGGAGGATGAGGAAGGAAGCGGCGAGCCCGCACGTGAGCAGATGCGGATGGTATGGCGCAGTCTGGAGGAGGAAGTACGGAAGGGGACGGTTGCTCTTGGTGCCACGACGGTGCTGCGGAACTACATAAAGGCTCACTGGAGAACGCCGGCCAGTGATCCCACGGAACCTTGCCGAGGAGCTCGGGCGTCTCTCTGGGTGATCGCCGAGCCCGTGGTAAGCTTCGGCAGGCCATCGTAAGCTTCGGTACGCCATCGCCAGGGAGGACTGAACGTGTCCAGCACTGATTCGGAGCATCCTTATCGGCAAGTCCCGACCGTCCAGGCCAAGGAATGGCAGAACTTTGCGGTATTCCGCGAGACATTCCTCGCGGATTTCGATGATGCCGAGGACAACCGGGCGATGCGGGCCCTCGCGAAAATGCTCTACGCCGGAATGTTGGAAAGTTTCGGGCCGCTGCCGGCATCTCCAGAGCATGAGATCGCCGACCAACTGCGGGCTGTACTCGCGGATCTCCGCCACTTGCAGGGCTATCTCGGCGCGACGGTCCTCGGTGCCGAGATGAAACGTGAGGACCATGAGGTTGATGAGGACCAGGCCGAGCGGCATGAAGATCTCTGCGACCTAGGGGTCGATCTGCAAGAGAAGATCGGAGCCCTGGCGGACAGGCTCGAGCAAGAGCTTGAGGTTCTGAAGCCCTCGTAGTCGCACGGCGTGCAACCCGCCGGCTTGCTGTTGATCGCTGGCTCGCGAAGACTCGGCCGGGGAGCGGGTAGAGTCGGCAGCGGGCGCGGTGGCTGTAGGTCGAGGGAGTCGCTGTTGCTCGAGAAAAGGTGCCACGTAAAAAATTCGCCCGGGCCGATCACCCATCCTCTTATACACATCTCAACGCTGGGGATCTCGACGCCGGAGGTCGTGGAGAACCGGAGCGACATCGCCGCTTCGGAGACGCCCCGCCGTCCCCGTGGCCTGCGGCGGGTATCGTAGAGCGTCTGGGGGCGTCTCTACGGTACCGTGTCGCGATGGCAAAGGATGGCGATTGTGGGGGCAGCGCGAAAACGAATTCTTCCAACGCCTCCGTAACCTCGATCTCTTGCCGTGTCTCCGAAGCGGCAAAACCGTTGCGATCTGCGCCCACCTCCGGCGTCGAGATCCCCAGCGTTGAGATGTGTATAAGAGGATGGCCGATCACCGCCGGCTGGAGCGGCATCCGCTTCTGGCGCAAGTAGTCCCCTGCCGGGCGGGGCATGCCGTCTCGCCCCGCCCGGTACCTACCCTCGCGCGCGGCTGATCACCAGCGAGCGCGACTCACCCACCCCCACCGGCTCGCGTAGCACCTCGGGGTCAGGACACGCCGAACAGTCGAGCAGCGCGTGCGAGCCGGTGGGACGCCGGCTGGGCCCGAGCGTGAACGTGTCGTCGGGTGGAAGAAGCAGGGCCAGCAGGACTGTGAAATGCGTCACCACCGCGATGCGGCGCTCGCAGCGCGAAGAGGCCACGTCGAGGAAGCGCGCAGCACGGTGCTCGAGCGCCTCACGAGGCTCGGTCTCGAGACTCCAGTCACCGTCCTCCTCATCCGTGAGACGAGAGAGATCCACGCGCGGGAACCGGCGCACCAGCGCCCCGCGTGAGCTCAGGCGCGAATGCCGGTGGGCGCCGATCCGCGGGCGCAGCTCCGGGAGCGCGAGGACGGGGATGGTCTCCGGGAACGCCAGGACCGACGTCTCCAGCGTGCGCGTCATCGGTGAGCTCAGGATCAGCTCGGCGCCGAGAGGCGCGCCTCGGCCCACGATCTCCTCGCGGCCGCGCCGCGTGAGCGGCGCATCGATCAGGTCGTCGGACCAGTAGGGGCAGACATAGCCGGCGGTGCGCGGCTCGGGATCGAAACAGCGACAGCCCTTCCCTCGCCTCTCCGCCTCGGCGTTGCGGACCTGGTGGAGGGCCTCGCCGTGGCGGAAGAAGTGGAGCACGCGCGAGTCGCCGGGCGGCTCCGCGTCACCTCCCGCGAAAGGAAGGCACAGGTACCGCGGGAGCGGCTCAGGCGCGGCCGGCATCGGTCAGCCAGCGCGCCTGAAAGGGCGCCAGCTCGAGCGTATCGCTTCCCGACTCTCCGCTGACCAGGTCGTGCCAGCGTGCGGCGCGAGCGAGACGCACGGGCCGCGCCGAGAAGCTGGTGAGACAGAGCACGCTCGAAGCGCCTCCGGGCTCGTCACCGGGAGGGGTGCGTTCCACCGCCAGCACGGAGGCCTCACCGGTGTCGAGGATCCGCTGCACCCCCTCGGGATGAAAGGCCGGCGAGGATCGCCTTGCGCGCAGCAGGCGGGTCATCCCGCTGAAGATGGCGCGCTCGATCGAACGGGGCTCCGCGACCGCGCCTTCCCACGCGGCCACGTCGAAGCGGCCGCGGTTGATGGCGCGATGGTCCCCCGTCTCTTCCACCCGCTGATGGTCGTTGGCCCCCGCGAGCAGCACCGGCAGATAGATGGCGGGCACGCCGCGAAGGGCGAGCACGACACTCTGCGTGGCGAACAGGCGCGAGGCATGGGAGTCGCCCGCACAGGCGGAGAACCAGGTGGCGTTGATCTCCCAGGGCACATCCTCTCCCTGCGCTGTCGTGCGACGCGAAGAAAGGAGCGCGCCGCGCGCGGCGGCCTCCGCGAGCAACCGGCTCCGGTCCTCCTCGGGAAGGACGTCCGCGAGCCACGTCAACCCGATCCCGTCGTGAGTGGCGGAGAGGTTCAGATAGGCCCGCGCTCGGGGAGCGGCGGGCAGCGCCTTCAGCCAGCGGCGGAGCACGCGGGCATCCGCGGAATAGAGCGTGGACAGGAGCAGGCCCGGAAGAGGAAGGTGATAGACGAGGTCGGCGGTTTCCAGGTAGGCGTAGTTCTCCGCCTGGGTGAGGTTGGTGATCGACGGGAGCAGCGCCACCGACCCGGCCCCGGCCTCGTCGAGCAGCTCCTGGAACAGGCGCAGCAGGTGGTGAGTGCCGGGAAGGCCGATACAGCGCGTGCCCGGCTCCTTCCAGGTGTAGGCGAAGGCGTCGAGCCGGATCACGCGCGCGCCGCGCACGATCGCGTCGAGGAGGATCTCCAGGAACTCCACGCAGAGGCCGGGCGCCTTCCAGTCGAGGTCGATGAGGTCGGGCGAGTAGGTCGTCCAGACATGCCGCGGGCCGCTGGCGGTATGGATGGGATGGAGGAGCGGCACGTTGCGCGCGCGCTGGACCGAGTCCAGCCACGGCGCGGCCGGGTCGGGTGCCGTGAGCACGTAGCGGCGTCCGGGCTCCCGGTCGGCGCGGTACTGCTCGACCCACGGATGGGAGGCGGAGCAGTGGTTCAGCACCAGGTCCATCATCAGGTCGAGCTCGCCGCTCATCTCCTCCAGATGCTCCCAGCCCCCGAGGGCCGGATCGACGGCGCGATAGTCCGTGATCGCGTAGCCGTCGTAGCTGGTGCTGGGATGGAACGGGAGCACGTGCACCGTGGACACGAGGCCAGTCAGGTGCTCACGGCAGAAGCGCGAGAGCGTCGCCAGCGGCGCCTCGCCGGCGCGGCGCAGGTGGTCCGCGTACGCGATGAGGACGACATCCTTCTCGGTGAAGCCGCGCCGCCGCTCGCCCAGCGCGGCGCGGACCGGACGCTGCCAGCGCGCGAGCGCGGCACGCAGGCGGGGCAGCACCTCGAGCCCGCGCTCCCCGTAGAGTCGTGTGAGGCTTGCCTCCAGCCGGTCCGGTTCGCGGGGGACGGGTGACGCCGACATCGCGTCAACTGTAACGCTTGACCGGCTCCGTCGCACGTGCCAGCGTAATGCCCATGCCCCACGAGACCATCCAGAAGTTCGGCTACCCGCACAACGTCCTCGCCGAGTATCGGCACTGGACGGTGCTCCTCCGCGGGACGCAGACGACGCTGGGTTCCCTGATCCTGGCCTGCAACGAAGAGGCGACGTCGATGCCGGAGGTGTCGGCGGCGGCGTGGACGGAGCTGCCGGATGTGACCGCGGACCTCGAGGGTGTGCTGCGCGCCGCGTTCTCGTTCGACAAGATCAACTACCTGCTGCTGATGATGGTCGACAAACACGTCCACTTCCACGTGCTCCCGCGCTACGCGGAGAGCCGGCACTTCGAAGGCCTGGAATGCAAGGACCCGGGCTGGCCGCGCGCACCCGCCCTGGGCGAGGCGGCCCCGCTATCCGAAGACGTCTTCGGGAAGCTGCGCGCGCACCTCGAGGATCGCTGGCCCCCGAAGCGATAGGCGGATGGGACGCGAGATCACCCTCGGCATCCACGTCGGTCACGATGCCGCGGCCGCGGTCTTCGTGGACTCCCGCCTCGCTTTCGCCGAGGAAGAAGAACGCCACACCGGCAGGAAGGCGCAGGCCGGCTGCCCGTGGCAGGCGATCGAGGAGGGTCTCTCCGCCGTCTCCGCGCCCCCGAGCGACGTGCGCACGGTGGCCCTCACCTGGCAGCTCTCGCGCTACCTCGAGTGCCGCCGCGACCTCGCCGTGCACGCGCGGCGCGCGGGCAACGAGGACTGGTACGACAAACGTCAGCACGAGGTCGCGGTCGTCCAGGAAGCCGTCTTGGCGCTGCGGCAGCGCTTTCCACGCGCCGACCTCATGGACTTCCCGCACCACCACGCGCACCTGGCGTGCGCGGTCTACTTCGCGCCTGCGCTCGCCCGCGGTCCGGCGCTGGGTATCGTGGCCGACGCGCTCGGAGACGCGGAGTCCCTGACGGCCTTCTCCGCCGAGTCGGCTCCGGGCCTCCTCGACCATCCGGCGGTGGTGCTCCGCCGCGCGCCCGCGCAATCGCTCGGCTTCTTCTACAAGCGGGCGGCGGAGGCGTTCGGCTTCACCGGGAGCGAGGCCCCTGGCTACCTGATGGCGCTCGCCGGCTGGGGGGACGGCGTGCGTGAGGCGGATCGGCTGCGGGAGAAGCTCTTCGCCGCGGACGGCGACGGACTGCTCGCGTTCGCGGCCGGCGCCTTCGATCCCTTCCGCGGACACTCGGAGACGGCCGGACGCTGCTTCCCCGAAGACCTGCTCCGAGCCCTCGGGCTCGACCGGGTGGCTTCCGGCGGGGACCTGCTGGCGCGAGCGGCGCAGGCCAACGCGATCCAGCGCCTCACCGAGGAGTACCTGGAGGAGTTGGTCCGTCATCTCGTGGCCGCGCAGCGGCCCGCGACGCTCTTCGTGTCGGGGGGCGTGTTCCTCAACTGCGTCGCTCTCGGCCGGCTGGCCCGGGCCTTGCCGGAAGTCGACCTCGTCGTCTGCCCCGTGAAGAAGGACTCCGGCGCCGCGATCGGCGCCGCCGTGCTGGCGGATGTCGCACGCCACGGCGAACGCGTGCTCCAGGACCGCCGCCGGAGCCTGCGCCTGGGGACGGCCGTCACAGGCTGTGAGCCGGACTGGGCGCACGCGGGGCGGTACCAGGCCCTTCCCGAGCCGCAGGAACGCGTGTCGCTCCTTGCCGACGACATCCTGGAGGGACGGCCGGTGGCGCTGCTCGACGGAGGAGGCGAACTGGGTCCGCGGGCGCTGGGCGCGCGGTCGATCCTCGCGCGCGCGGACGACCCGGATCTCGCCGCACGCCTGAACGTGCAGGTGAAGGACCGCTACGCCTTCCAGCCGTTCGCGGGCGCGTTTCTCGAAGGCGAGGTGGATGCGAAGGCGGACGAGTTCATGAGCTATGCAGTGCACGTCAAGGGCGCGCACCAGGCCATCGCCGGGATCCTCCACCGGGACGGCTCCTGCCGCACCCAGGTCGTACCCCGCGTGGAAGACTCCATGCTGAGCGATCTGCTGGTCGAGCTGCGCTCGCGCGGCACGCCGGGGGTGGTGCTGAACACGTCCCTGAACGCGCGTGGGGAGCCGATGCCGCGGACCGCCGCCGCGGCGATCCGCACCTGCGCGCGCCTGGGTCTCGACCGGATCTATACCCCTGCCGGACGCCTCCTCCGATGACGCTCGTGCGGGACGTGGGACGCTTCCTCGAGCGCGACGCGGACGGCTCGTTCGTGAATCCCGCCCAGCAGGGTGCGGTGCAGGACGAGTGGCGTCCCGCGCTCGACGCCGTCACGGCTGCCTGCCGGCGTGAGGCCGGCCCCGCATTCCATTCCTTCTACGTGCGCGGCTCCGTCGCCTGCGGGACCGCGGTCCAGGGTTCCTCCGATCTGGACACCGTGCTCGTGCTGGAAGATGGTGCCGGTGAGCGGCGCCCGGACTGGCAGCTCGCACTGAGCGAACGGCTGCTGGCGGTCCATCCCTTCATCACCGACATCGAGGTGGTCGTGCTCGGGCGCGGGGCCCTGCTCGCGGCTGTCACCGATCCGCGCGGTGCGGGACCAGTGATGGCACAGTGGTGTTTCCTGCTCGCTCTGTGGGGGCGTTGCCTCGACGGCACGGATCTGCTGCCCGCGCTCGGACGGTTCCGGCCCGGGCCCGCCACCGCCTACGTGTTGTGCAGCCTGCCCCCCGACCTGCGCCGCTTCGAGCAGCGCCTGGCGGCGGCGCGCGGCGCCGTGCCCTCCCCGTCCGTCGAGGCCGACCTCCGGCGCCTGTGCGTGTGGACCTGCAAGAAGCTGCTGCGCGCGGGCGCGGAGCTGGCCATGCTGCGCGACGGCCGCTTCACACGCGACCTCGCGCCCTGCGCCCGACGCTTCGCGGAGCATCTGCCGCCGTACACGGACGCCGCGCATCGCCTGCTGGAGATGGCGATCGAGCCTCCGAGCGATCTCGGAGTCCTCGAGCGGATGGTGAGGGAGCTGGAGCCGGTACTCCGCCGGGAGGCTGAAGCGGCCGGGCTGTCGCTCGAGGCCGGCTGAGCTCGAGATAGGTTCAGCGACGACGTTCGGCTTCCAGCTCCAGAGTGCCCGAGTAGCGGCCGTCGGAGTCGCGGCGCAGCTCGAGGCGTTTCACCAGCGCAATGCCCGGCGGCAACCTGTCGAGCTCCGTGGGGCTACGTGGGGGCTACGTGCCACCCGACTCGCCGGGGCTACGCATCGCCACGCCCGCCGCCTTCATTCCGGCGGCCGAGCGCTACCATCTCATCGCCTCGATCGACCGTTGGGTGGTCCACGCGGCTTTCATCTCGCTTGCCTGCGGCACCCTCTCGCACGGCGCAGCGGCGCGAACTTCATCATCGACACCGGCGGTACTCTGCAATCGCAGCAACGATCTCCTTTGCAGTACACATCCAGGCTCCTACTCACCGCATGACGGTTCTACCCCACACCAGCTGCGCCAGCAGTCCGGTGGGGGCCGGGTTGGGCGTCGATTTACCACGTGGTTCTCTCCCGTCTCACTTGAACACTTTGCGGCCACGCTGTACCTTCTTCTTGCTCGATTTGTTCGTTGCATTGCTGGGCTTGATGCCCCTTTTTTCGAAAGCCGCAGCAGGCAACAGGTCGATTACGTCGAACGCCAGCCTCACCCTCTGGACCTGTTCCGTCGAAATGTCCGTACCTACTTCAGCCACATACACACTTACCTTTCCATTGGCTTTCTTACTTACAACGAGAGAGACCTCAAGCTCTACTTTCTGGAGTTCCAGAAACGCTTGCTCCCCCTCATGCTTCTCTTGAGCTTCCAAGAGTTCCCGCTTTACTTGGTATATGAACTCCTCGAGGCTGAGCGAACTCATGTGCTCTCCTATAAGATAAACCTAGCCAGTCTCGCCGCACAACGGGGATGGGCCCTAAGCGGCGCGGTCAGCGTCCGTTTGAGGCTCTGTGTTGGGCGGTTTTCACTTGATAAACACGAAACTGCCCGAATACCCTCCGTAAGGCTGGCTGACGACCCCATGACTGGTAGTTCCGACGTACGACTCAGCTCCCGGACGAATCCGAATTGTTACTCGGCCACCTTTCTTAAGCGTAATGATCCCGGCGTGCACCGCAGCACTGCAGATGGAGGAGTCATCCGTGTAGACATCCGTACCCCAAACGTCTCCTCCTTGGTCGAAGACGCGGGTTGAATCAAGCCGTGAGCTCAAGCCGGCGTAAACACCACCTCGTGCGATGCTCATACTCGAAGTGCCCCGCGGAAGCCTCTAGCCGCATAGTACGACTGCGCGCCATTGTGATACACGAATACCTTGCCGTAGCGTCTATCACAGAAGAGGGCTCCTCCGAGTGCTCTGACGTCAGGCGGTGTTCTAACCCAGCTAGAAGTCTTCATATCAAACTCACCGAGCTTCTGCAATTCTCGGTACTGTTCCTCGGTCAGAAGGTCGATGCCCATCGCGGCAGCCATTTCGACGGCGGTGCCCTTCGGCTTGTGCTCTTTCCGAGACTCAAGCGCTTCACGGTCGTAGCAGACACTTCTGCGCCCTACTGGGCTCTCTGCGGAGCAATCGCAGAACGTGTAACAACCCGTCTCTCTGTCCCGACCGATCACGTCCGGTTCGCCGCCGGTCACCTCCATTTCGTGAAGCGACCTCAGTGCCTCAGGATTGCCTTCGAGTTCGGCTCGCACTTTGTCCCATGCGATTCCCTTGTGTCGATGCATGTTCTTCTCAAAGCGAGCCTTCAGTGCTTGGAGCAGTTCTTCCCGTTCTTGCGCCTTCATGGTCCTCTCGGTGTGTTCAGCCGGTCCGTTCCAAGCGAGGGTTAGACAGCCAAGCTTCAGAGTTCTTCAAGTGGTACCCCTGCCATGTCGAGGATTGTAGCGTCGGCGGAATTGCCGTCCCGGTCCCAGAGCTCGGAGTTCGGGCTCAGGATCGCCTTCTTCACCTTGTCCCCACCTTCGCAGTTGGTCTCGATCGGCTGCCAGTGGAAGCTGAACGAACCTCGAGCCAGCAGAGAACCATTCGGCCACCACGCTTCGAACTCTCCCGACCTGAGCTCATACGGTTGCTTGCACGGGCCAGCGCGGAAGAGGCTTACCGAGCTTCTCCGCCCACAAGAACTCCTCGTTCTCGTAACGCGACCGGCTTCCGATAGCGAAGACCTTCCCGTCTGCCGAGTAGTAGACCTGGGATCCGCCAAGGCGGTGGTCCTCTCCAGTTTGACCAGCAGAGCAACAGCCGATCAGCCAGCTCGCCATAATCAGCGGAAGGGCCCGGCTCAGCGCGTGCATGGCTGTCTAACAGTAATCTGAGTTTATGCGACCCCGAGGCGTGCTTCGCGCCAGGAGGTCCTTCGAATTCGGCGAAGTGACTTATGTCATTCATTCTATTGACCATAGAATTCTACACCGCCTTCGGCTCCCAGGTCAAACTGAGGACATTCGGACGTATAAGCCTTCACGATGCCTCCCTTCTACGCAGCGTAGCTCCCTGCCACGGCAGCGTACCCGTCTGGCGAGCCCGCCGGGCGTCGACGGCGGCGATCCGGAAACGGCACGACCCCCATACGACAGCGAAGGCATCTTTTTTCTCAAGGACTTTCCTATCCTGACACGCTGCTGGACGGCGAGGAATCGGGCTATGATAGAGCCGCTTATGGCTCCGGAGACCCAGCGTCTCATACATCTGCTCAAGGCGACGATCCGAATCCTCGGCCTGAGCCATCGGGAGGTCGCCCGGCGGATCGGGATGAGCCCCAGCTATCTCAGCAAGCTCTTTTCCGGGGGCAGCGCGCTGCACCTGGACCACGTGATCGAGATCTGCCGGGCGGTGGACCTCGAACCGGCGGAGTTCTTCAGCCTCGCCTATCCCCGCCAGCCGGCCGGCCCCCCCCTCGCCGCCCGCAAGCTGCGGGAGCTTCTGCAGACGATTCAGGCCTCGGCCGCTGCCGCCTCCCCCCGGACGACCCTCGAGGAGGAGCGGCAGATGGAGGAGACGATCCGGACGATGCTGGAACGGATCCTGGGGCGGCGAATGGAGTCGGCGTGACCCCTTCGGCCGCCTCTCCTACGGGAAAGGCGGCACGAGAGCCGGACTTACCTTTGCGGCCGCGGTCCGCCAGGAACCGCGCTTGAGCCGGTAGAGCGGCCGAAACCAACCCGGGATCCTACCCTTCCTCGACGAGGGCGACCCGCACCGTGGCGTACGCCCGGCCCAGGGCTTCATCGTAATCCTGCGGCGGCTACGCCCGCACCTTGCGCGGTCCCGCCGCTTTCACCGCCTCGCTGACGCCGCTCTCGTACTTCTCGAAGTTGTCGGCGAACATGTCGGCGAGCTTGCCGGCGCGGGCGTCGTAGTCGGCGGGGTTCTGCCAGGTCTCGCGCGGGCGCAGGAGCTTGTCGGGCACGCCCTCGACCCGCACCGGCACGTTGAGGCCGAAGATCGGGTCCGTCCAGGTCTCGACCCCGTCCAGCTCGCCGGCGAGGGCGGCGCTCACCATGCGGCGGGTGAAGCCCAGCTTGATCCGCTGGCCGACGCCGTAGGATCCCCCCGTCCAGCCGGTGTTGAGCAGCCAGACCCGCACCTCGTGACGCTTCAGCTTCTCCCCCAGCATGCCGGCGTAGACGCCGGGATGGAGCGGCAGAAAGGGGGAGCCGAAGCAGGTGCTGAAGGTCACCTTGGGCTCGGTGATGCCGCGCTCGGTGCCCGCCACCTTCGCCGTGTAACCGGAGAGGAAGTGGAACATCGCCTGCTCCTCGGTCAGCCGGCTGATGGGCGGCAGCACGCCGAAGGCGTCGCAGGTGAGGAAGACGACGTTGCGCGGATGGCCGGCAAGGCCGCCGAGGTCGACGTTGGCGAGCTGGGTCAGGGGATAGCTCGAGCGCGTGTTCTCGGTCAGGCGGTCGTCGTCCAGGTCGAGCCTGCGGGTCTCCGGATCGCAGACCACGTTCTCGAGCACGGTGCCGAAGTTGCGCGTGGTGGCATAGATCTCGGGCTCGCCCTCCGGCGACAGGCGGATGACCTTGGCGTAGCAGCCGCCCTCGATGTTGAACACGCCGTCGTCGCTCCAGCCGTGCTCGTCGTCGCCGATGAGCGTCCGCGCCGGATCGGCCGAGAGGGTCGTCTTGCCCGTTCCGGAGAGGCCGAAGAAGAGGGCCACGTCGTCCCGGGAGGCGCCGTAGTTGGCGCTGCAGTGCATGGAGAGCACCTCCTGCCTGGGCAGGACGTAGTTCATGACGCTGAAGATGCTCTTCTTGATCTCGCCGGCGTAGCGGGTGCCGCCGATCAGCACCAGGCGCTTCGCCAGGTCGAGCAGGATGAAGGTCGGCGAGCGGGTGCCGTCGCGCTGCGGCTCGGCGTCGAGGCGGGCGACGTTGAGCACCGTGAAGCCGGGCTCGAACGCGGCCAGGGCCGCCGGGTCCTCCTCGCGGATGAACATGTGGCGGGCGAAGAGGTTGTGCCAGGCTTCCTCCGTGATCACCCGCACGTTGACCCGGTAGCGGGGGTCGGCGCCGGCGTAGCCGTCGAAGACGAAGACGTCCCGGTCCTGAAGGTACTCCCGGGCGCGAGCCAGCAGCGCCTCGAACCGCTCGCGCTCGAACGGCCGGTTGACGTCGCCCCACCAGACCTCGCCGTCGATCGCCGGGTCCTTCACCAGGAACTTGTCGTTGGGCGACCGCCCGGTGTGCGAGCCCGTGCCGCAGACCAGAGGCCCTTCGGCGGCCAGGATCGCCTCGCCGCGCGTCACCGCCATCTCCACCAGCCTCGCCGCCGGCAGGTTCCAATACGCGGCGCGCACGCCCGCGAGCCCGTGCTCGTCCAGTCCATGGCTGCTCACAACCGGCCCTTCATTTCGCATGGGTCACCTTGTTGGATTCGAGGAAAGGTACTCTACCAGCAGCCGCGACATGACCCGGATGCCCACCGGCACGGCGCTGTCGTCGGCGCGGAAGTTGGGCGTGTGCAGGCCGCCGGAAGTCGTGCCCGGCTTGACCACGCCGAGCCGGTAATAGAAGCCCGGCACCTGGTTGGCGAAGTACGCGAAGTCCTCGCCTCCCATGGTCGGCTCGACGAGCTTGACGTTGCCGGCGCCCAGGATGCGCTCCAACAGCGGCTGGACGACCTGGGTGAGCGCCGGGTCGTTGACGGTGGCCGGAGCGTTGCGCTGGTACTCCAGCTCGAACGAGGCGCCGTTGGCGCGGGTGATGCCGTCCAGCATCTGCCGCATGCGGCGCTCGACCTCGTCGCGCACGGTCTCCTTGTAGGTGCGCACCGTGCCTTCGAGCATCACCTCGCCGGGGATGATGTTGAAGCGCTCGCCGCCGCGGAAGATGCCCACCGTGATGACGCTCGGCTCGAGCGGCGGCAGAAAGCGCGAGCGGAGGGTCTGCAGGGCCATCACCGCCTCCGAGCCGATGACGATCGGGTCGATGCCTTGATGGGGATAGGCGCCGTGCGACTGCTTGCCGCGGATCTTGATGCGGAACTGGTCGACCGCGGCAAAGGTGGGACCCGGATTGAAGCCGATCTGGCCCACCTCCAGGTCCGGGAAGGAGTGGAGGGCGAAGGCGGCCACCGGCTTGGCGTCCCGGAAAACTCCCTCCTCGAGCATCAGCTCGGCCCCGCCCTCCTCGCCCGGCGGCGGCCCCTCCTCGGCGGGCTGGAAGATGAACAGCACGCTCCCCGGCAGATCCTGGCGGATTGCCGTCAAGACCGAGGCGACGCCGAGGAGCGCGGTGGTGTGGACGTCGTGCCCGCAGGCGTGGGCCACCCCGACCTCCTGCCCCAGGAAGGTGTCCCGCTTCGTCGAGCGGAACGGCAGGTCCGTCTCCTCGGTCACCGGCAGAGCGTCCATGTCCGCCCGCACGGCGATCAGCGGCCCCGGCTTGCCTCCCTGGAGCAGGGCGACGACGCCGGTCTTGGCGATGCCGGTCCGCGGTTCGAGTCCCAGGCTCCTCAGGTGGGCGGCCACCAGCTCGGCGGTCTGCGTCTCGCGGTTCGAGAGCTCGGGATTCTGATGGATCCTGTGGCGCAGCTCGATCATCCGGGGCGCGACCCGCTGGACCTCCTGGTCGATGCGCGTGTCCAGATTGCTGCCGGCCTGCTGCGCGCTCCCGGGGAGAGCCGCCAGGGCGAGCGCCGACAAGATGCGAGCCGTAGTCCGGCGAAGAGGCATCCCAAGTCCTCCAGAAAAAGCAGGGCAGCCGCGACCTCCGGGAGCCGGACGCGGCGCGATCGCGAAAACCCAGCGAGTTTATACCGAGACCCCTGCTCCCCCAAGCCTTCTCACGGCGTGGTAGTGGTTCAGTTTGCTCGTGGACTACCCCGGTTCTGCCCTCCGAAGCCTCACCCCCCGGCCCCCTCTCCCGGACGGGAGAGGGGGAGGAACACATCTGTCTTTCTTGCTGTTCCCCCCCTCTCCGGTTACGGAGAGGGGGCCGGGGGGTGAGGCTTCGGAGGGCAGGACCGTACGCAGTCTGCAGGCAACTGAACCACTACGCGCGGCGTCGGCGTCGGCGTCGGCGTCGGCGGATTTCCCCCCTGGGATCGGATAAAATGTTCCGGCAGCGCTGAGCTCCCCTCAGGTCTGACGCCATCACTTCCCTCGAAGAAGGAGAGAGCTTGAACCTGGAGAATCGCAAGATCCTCGTGCTCGGCGGCTACGGCCTGGTCGGCATGGCCGTCTGCCGCGAGCTGCTGGTCCGCAAGCCGCGGGAGATCCAGATCCACAGCCTGCGCATGGAGGAGTCGGAGAAGGCGGCCGAGGAGCTGCGAGCCGAGGCGAGCTCGACGGTGCTTTCCACCTCCGCCGGCAACATCTTCGGTCTGGTCCAGCAAGGCTCCGTTCGCGACCGCATCCGTGCCGAGCTGCGACGGCTGGACGCCGAGGACCTCGGCACGTTCGTCCTTTACGACCTCCTCACCCGGTCGCGGCCGGACGTGGTGATCGACTGCGTCAACACGGCGACGGGCATCGCCTACGGCGACATCTTCCGCTCCGCCGAAGAGGTCCTGAGCCAGCTCGAGGCGGGCCAGGTGGACGCCGGCGCCGCCGAGCACCTGCTCGAACGCGCTTTACATGCCGCGGCTGATCCGCCACATCCAGGTCATGTACCGCGGCATGATCGACGCCGGCACCCGGGCCTACGTCAAGGTGGGGACGACCGGCACCGGCGGCATGGGTCTCAACATCCCCTACACGCATTCCGAAGAGCGTCCGAGCCGCGTGCTGCTCTCGAAGAGCGCTCTCGCCGGCGCCCAGTCCATGCTCCTCTTCCTGATGGCCCGCACGCCCGGCGCTCCCATCACCAAGGAGATCAAGCCGGCGGCGGCCATCGCCTGGAAGCGGATGGGCTATGGCCCCGTCGCCCCGCGCGGCAAGCCTCTTCAGATGGTGGATGCCCGGCCCATTCCCCTGGGAGAGACCTTCTCCACCGAGGATCCGTCCGCCGCCCGGGTTCGCGACGAGGCCTACCAGAACGTTTTCATCGACACCGGCGAGAACGGCGTCTTCAGCCTGGAGGAGTTCGCGCTCGTCACCAGCCACGAGCAGATGGAGTTCGTCACCCCCGAAGAGATCGCCCGCTACCTGGTCTTCGAGATCGAGGGGCAGGGCTCCGGCTACGACATCGTCAACGCCTTGGACAGCGCCGTTCTGGGCCCCACCTATCGTGCCGGCATTCTGCGGCACTGGGCGCTGGAGCGGCTGCGGGAGCTCGAGCAGGAGCACGGCGTGCGCAGCGTCGCCTTCGAGATGCTGGGCCCGGCGCGCAACTCCAAGCTCCTCTTCGAGGCCCACCTGCTGCGCCAGGCCTACCCGAACATGAAGGCGGTGCGCGAATCCACCCCCGAGCAGGTGCGCGATGCCCTCGACCGGCTGGTGCGGGAGAGCCCGGAGGAAGCCAACCAGGTAGTCTCCGTGGGCATCCCGATCCTGCTCGACTCGGGCGAGATCCTCCGCGGCGTGAGGGTGCTGGTCCCGCCTGACGCGGCGGACGAGCCGGTGACCGCCGGGAAGCTCGAAGAGTGGGTACGGGACGGCTGGGTGGACCTCCGCCTCGCCAACTGCGCCAGGTGGATCGAGCGTTTCAGGAGGATCCACGCCGAGGTCGAGGCCATCCCCGAGGGAGACAGCTCCAGCCGCTACCTCCGCAACCGCCGCTTCTGGCACAAGGTGGACGAGATTCAGCCCGGCAAGGTGGTGGGCTGGATCCTGGGGACCGACGAGGGCGGATACCGGACCAAGCGATAGCGGGGACGGCGCCGGCCGCCGGTCCGGCGTGCTAGGCTCGCCCTCCCATCTTTCCCCCTGGAGGAGGGACATGCCCATCCGCTATCCGCAAGAGGCCGTGCTCCGGGACGGACGCCGCCTGCTCATCCGTCCGTTCACGGAGAACGACGTCGATGCGCTCTACGAGTTCTTCCTGCGCCTCCCCGCGGAGGTCCGCCGCTTCGCCTGGGACCGCATCGACAACCGGGCGCTGGTGGAGAGCTGGGGCCGCGAGCTCGACTACTCCAAGGTGCTGCCGCTGCTGGCGCTGGACCGCGGACAGGTCGTGGCCGACGCGACCCTGCACCGCCGCGAGGGCAGCCCCCTGCGCCTGGTCGGCCGCGTCAAGTGGCTCCTCGACCCGGCCTACCGCGGCGCCGGCCTGGGAACCCTGCTGGTCAACAACTTCATCGCCACGGCCCGCGGGAACGGTCTGCGCCACCTGACCTGCATGCTGATCGCCGACTCCGAGGCCGACGCCGTCCGCACCCTGAAGGAGCTCGGCTTCGAGGGCTACACCGTTCCCGGCTACGGGACGGACCCCGACGGCAATCAGCACGACATGATCAAGATGGTGTTGAAGCTGTAGGGGCCAGAGGCGCCGAGCGGCAAGCTCTGGAAAAAAGAGCTAAAATAGGCTCATGGAGCCCGAATCCACGGTCAGAGTCTTAGTGTTTCGCGAGGACGGCTGGTGGGTTGCTCAGTGCCTCGAGGTCGACATAGCCGTGCAGGCGAAGACGGAGGCGGACCTGCACTATGAGCTCAGCCTGACCTTGATCGGCCGGATTCTCGCCAGCGACAGCCTCGGCATTGACGCATTCGAGGGACTTCCCCGGGCGCCGAAGCGGTACTGGGATCTGTTCCGAGACGCACGGTCTCAGCCCCAAAAGGTTCTGCCCTTCCTGGTTGGAGAAAAATCCCTCTCCCGCTCCCTTCCCTCGCTCGAGTTGCGGGCGGCTGCCTAGCCGAGGACCTGTTGGGTCGCCCTGGTCCACGCATTCCCTGCATCTGAATGAGCGGCGCCCCCCGGCCGTTGTAGGATCGCGCTTTCACTGCCCTGTTCACAGTTCCTAGACCCGAGGTTCCGGCCCTGGAGCCTCATGGGATCTGTGACTTCGCGGGAGATCTTCCAGTTGTACCAGCTCGTAGCGAACGGCTGCTCCTAGCGCTTACAGCCAAGCAAGTGGAAAAGGGCGGCTTGCCCCTCTCTCATAGGTCCAGCCGGCCGCTGGGGCCCACTCCGCGCTAGCCTTGCTGTGATAGACTTGGTGGGCTTGATAATCTACCGAGGACGTAGGGCAAAATCCATCGTCAACACCTCACCACTCTCCAAATGCCACAGGGGCCTTAAGGTTGAAACCAGCTGACCGTCTCGGTAGTGCCATAATACGCAACCTTCATGAGGCAGGCGAGGCCCGTGCGGAGCGTGTTGCTTACGTGGCCATGGGAGAGGCAAAGACTAGGCATTACTTTGATTTTTTTACATTTGCCGCCGCGGCACTGTATAACGACATGATTGCACATGCAGTTAAGGCTCTCGATCGCGCAAGAGCGTCCGCGTCATTCTGGTATATCCGCCGCTGCCGAAAGGCCATGGTTGATCGTGCTTTACTAGGTGCAGGAACCTCCATTGACTTTTTGGAGAAGATTGCGGACAAACTCAAGAACATTCGCGATAAAACACACTTCCACATCGACGGCGATTGCGTTGGCCTTCACCGAGAGGTCTGGAGACAGTCTGATCTAAGCGGCAAGGACCTTGCTGACGCTCTCGACGCCATTTGGAAAGCCTTACTGGCAGTTCACCTAGAGCACTTCGGCATACCCTTCGAGTACCAGATTTACGACGGCTCTGATATTGCGCCGATCCTCAGGTGGGCTGAAGAAGCAGGTCTGTTATACAAGCCCCCGAAATTGAGATCAGCAGGCACTAAGACCAGGTGGTAGGGAGCTTTCGAGGAGACGCCTGGATGACCAAGGGCAAGAAGGGCCGCCTTAGTTTCTCCAGTCTCACCAATTTGGTCACAGGTCGTTATCGCCACTGGAAAGCCGAGCATATCCCCGTCCTGCGGTTAATCGTTCAGCGTACCGGCGAGCTGCAGCCAGCGGAGAGATCCGTCCTATTCAGTATTGTTAGTGCAGCCAATTCGATAGTAGGTCTTCTGGTCGGGCCAGAGGCTGGCAAGGACAGGATTCTCCGCATAGACGCTCGTAAGCTCACCCAGGGCAACTTCTTTTCCGTCTATTTTGATTTGGTCGCCACTCTCCTCGCTGTTTTTATCCAGAGAGGGCGGTTAGCGAAAGCCGATGGGATCGTGCTTGAGAATGCGTTAGCCCACCTGTTTCACCACGACCCGAGGAGAGATGAGTTCTATTGCACTCTCTCTAATCGGTTGGCGGAGGGGGGGAGGTCATCAGCCTTCAGGCATTTGCTCCGAAAAATAAAGGAGACAGTGGATGAACCTCCTCTGACTACTCCCGCCGATCTTGATCAGTGGCCTCTTTTTGAAAAGGTAATGAGCTCGGGAATTGAAGAGATGCTGGAATTAATGTTGCTGAATACGGAAGAAGATGAATATAAGTCGAAGGTGGTGGCAGCCGTCGATCAGGAACATGAAGGCAGCTTCCTTCAGGAGCGCAAACAAGCGTTGCGGAAGATCAAGGAACGCGTAGATATGCTCGCCGGTAAGGACTATCAGTTCGCGCAAAGGATTCTCATTGCATCGGCTGAAATCATGGAAAAAATGCTGGAGTTCCCTGGGTTAAAATTTGACGCCGACAAGATGACATCAAGCCAGTTCCTGCTTGCCTACAAATGGATCCTAGCCCAGCTTTCTTTCACATTCTTTGCACGTAATCCCCAGGCACGTGCATCGGCAGCAGCGCTTGTCACTGGACTAACTGACGATGACCACATCGAGACCAATGGCCTATGGTGGGACTTGGAACAGTGTCTCAAGCTTCAGGCTGAAGGCGACATCCGGTCCTTCACTGCAGAAGTAGTGAGCCAACGAATTATTCGTGCCTTTGGTGGGAAAGAGGAGGCTGGCTGGCATAGTGGTCCTCTGTTTCGTTGGCCCTTGGGATGCCATGTACCACGATCTACGATATGAGTTGTCGTGAGCGAAGGCCCTGAAACACGCGCTGTTCTAGTTCTCCGCAGTGAACCCCATTGCTGCCGCGTCCTCAGCAGAGATGAGACCGATGTCAGGAACCATGACCTGTTCGTGCGGCAACCCTGCTTCGTCCCCTGCCACCAACGCCAGCTCGCGCTGTGCCAGCCGTTCGGCCCTCTCTGCGGCTCTGCGGCTTGAGGATGGCGCGTTCGCGATCGCCGAGGGGAGAAGGCTCCATAAGTCCGCGAGGAGCCTCAGACCAGCGCTCGCGACCAAGCTCGTGCCCTCTGCAGCACCTCAAGTGCTCGGTCAACCGCATGCTTGTCTCCTTCCCTATAATAGGACCGCCCTCGGCTTCGCCCTGGAGTCGAGGAGGGCGGAATAACGGCGTAATCATTCGCGGTTCTAGGTGGAAGAGCTAGCGGCCTAAGTGCTTTGGCTGTGAGGATTTGCAGGGGTTCGAGGTACTTCTCCGTAGTTCTAGGTAGATGTGCTCGCCTCGTTGTAGGATCTTCTCACGGCGCTCTCTGAAGCCGCGACTGGAAGATCCTTCTTGGAAGACATCCGTAACTTCTGCATCATCGCCCATATCGACCACGGCAAGTCGACCCTCGCCGACCGCCTGATCCAGCGTACCGGCGGGGTGGAGGCGCGCGATTTCCGCGACCAGATCCTCGACTCGATGGACATCGAGCGCGAGCGCGGCATCACCATCAAGAGCAACACCATCACCCTGCGCTACACCGCCCGCGATGGCAAGACCTACCGGCTGAACCTGATCGACACCCCCGGCCACGTCGACTTCTCGCACGAGGTGCGCCGCTCCCTGATGTCCTGCGAAGGCGCTCTGCTGCTGGTCGATGCCTCCCAGGGCGTCGAGGCGCAGACCGTCGCCAACCTCTACCTGGCGCTGGAGTACGACCTGGAGATCGTGCCGGTCATCAACAAGATCGATCTCCCTTCCGCCGACGTCGAGCGGATACGCGAGGAGATCGACTCCGACCTCGGGCTCGATCCCTTCGAGGCCGTCCTCTGCTCGGCCAAGCAGGGGATCGGCATCGACGACGTCCTGGAGGCCGTCGTCACCAGGATTCCCGCACCGGCGGGTGATCCGGAGGCGCCGCTGCGCGCCCTGATCTTCGACGCCCAGTACGACATCTACCGCGGCGTCGTCCTCATCTGCCGCGTCAAGGAGGGGACGATCCGTCCCGGCCAGAAGATCCTCCTCATGCACACGGCCAAGGAGTACGAGGTCGAGGAGGTGGGCCTGCTGCAGTTGAAGCGGGTCAAGACGGACATCCTGGAAACGGGCGCCGTTGGCTACGTCATCGCCGGCGTCAAGGCGGTCTCGGAGATCAACGTCGGCGACACCGTCACCGAGGCCGGCCGTCCCGCCGCCGAGCCGCTCCCCGGCTACAAGGAGGCGAAGCCGGTCGTCTTCTCCTCCATCTATCCGATCGCCACCGACGACTACGAGGACCTCGCCAAGGCGCTCGACAAGCTGAAGCTCAACGACGCCTCGCTGACCTTTCAGAAGGACTCCTCGACCGCCCTGGGCTTCGGCTTCCGCTGCGGCTTTCTCGGGCTCCTGCACCTGGAGATCGTCCAGGAACGGCTGGAGCGCGAGCACGACCTGTCGCTGCTCCTCTCCGCCCCTTCGGTGCAGTACCAGGTCATGCTCAACAACGGCGAGCTGTTCACCGTGGACAACCCCTCCCTTTTCCCCGATCCGGGGAGCATCGACTTCATCCGCGAGCCCTTCATCAAGGCATCGATCATGATTCCCGAGCGTTACCTCGGAACGGTGATGGAGCTCTGCCGCGAGCGGCGGGGAGCCAACACCAGTTTCGAGTACCTGGCCGTGGGGCGCCTGCAGGTGATCTCCGAGCTGCCGCTGGCCGAGATCCTCTTCGACTTCTACGACCGGTTGAAGACGATCACCCAGGGCTACGGCTCGTTCGACTACGAGATCATCGACTATCGCGAGACCGATCTCGTCAAGGTGGACATCCTGGTCAACGGCGACAAGGTCGATGCCCTGTCGCAGCTCGTCCACCGCGAGAAGGCCCGCCAGCGGGCCCTCCACTATTGCGAGCGGCTCGCCGAGACCATCCCGCGGCAGAACTTCAAGATCGCCATCCAGGGAGCCATCGGCGGCAACGTCATCGCCCGCTCGACGATCAACGCCTACCGCAAGGACGTCACCGCCAAGTGCTACGGCGGCGACATCACCCGCAAGCGCAAGCTCCTCGAGAAGCAGAAGGAGGGCAAAAAGCGCATGAAGATGGTGGGCTCCGTCGAAATCCCGCAGGAGGCCTTCCTGGCGGTGCTCAAGTCGGGACCGGATTCGTGAGGCCCTCACCTCCCCGGCCCTCCTCTCCCGCCCCCTCCCTCCCCACCTCACCGGGAGAGGAGGGAGAACAGCGAAGAGCAGATCAGTTTTTGAGCCCCCTCTCTCCCGGTGAGGTGGGGAGGGAGGGGGCGGGAGAGAGGGGGTTGGGGGAGTGAGGGCCAGCGCCGGAGGCGCGTCCCAACCCCTCACCGGGAGAGGAGGGAGAAAAACGAAAACAGTTTCTCCGAGAGGGTGGGGGTTCCCCTCTCCCGGTGAGGGGGGAAGGGAGGGGGCGGGAGAGGGGCCAGGGGTGAGGGTTCAAGGGAATGGCTCCCCCCTTGCAACGGGTGTTCTCAATGATGGCTGAAGCTGTCCCGTCCGCGCCCACGATCATCCCCGTCTTTCCGCTCACCGGCTCGCTGCTGCTGCCAGGAAACCTGCTGCCGCTCAACGTCTTCGAGCCGCGCTACCGCCACATGGTGGCCGATGCGATGGCGGGGGAGCGGCTCATCGGCATGATCCAGCCTCTCGTCCCGCGGCAGGACAATTGGGTGGACGCAGCCCAGCAGGCGGAAACTCCCGAGCTCTACGCGGTAGGCTGCCTCGGGCGGATCGACCAATGCGAGCAGCAGCCGGACGGCCGCTACCTGGTCCTGCTGCGCGGGGTCTGCCGTTTCCGCGTCGAGCAGGAGCTGCCGCTCCACCGCGGCTACCGGCGGGTGCTGGCCGACTGCGAAGAGTTTCAGGGCGATCACGACGAGCTGAACGTCTTCCTCAATCCCATGCGGCTGATGCGCGCCCTGCGCGCCTTCGGCGAGAGGCACGAGCTGGAGTTCGACTACGACCTGCTGGCGAGCGTGCCCGGCATCTCGTTGCTGAACGGTCTCTCCGTGGCCCTCCCCTTCCGTCCGGCCGAAAAACAGGCCCTCCTCGAGGCGGCCGATCCGGCCGTAAGGGAAGAGCTGCTGCTGAGGTTGATGGGAATGGGGATCGAGACCCTTTCGACCGACGAGTACTACTCCCCGCCAGCACTCAACTGACTTCAGGAGAACTTCCCCATCTCACAGATCGACGGCGATATCCGAGGCATCAAAGCATCCGAGATCCGCGCCCTGGAGCGCACCTTCCGCCGCCGCGTCGACCCGCGGCAGGTGGTCTCCCCCGAGCTGGCCCGGCACCTGACCGAGACCTCCCGCCGGCTCAACCGGCAGATCGGGGTCCTGCTCGGCCGCGACGGCACCGTGCGCAACGTCATCGTCGGCGACGCGCACAGCCTGACGCTGCCCGACGTCGGCCGCCTGCGCGGCGGCGTCGGGCGCTTCCGCGGCCTGCGCCTGGTGCACACCCATCTGAAAGGCGAGCCGCTCACCCGCGACGACCTGAACGACCTCGCCCTGCTCCGCCTGGACGTGATCGCGGCGATCGAGGTCCTGGAGACCGGCCTGCCCGGCCGTGTCGAGCTGGCGCACCTGGCGCCGTTCTCACCCGCTGCGGGCGACGGCGTGAACGGCCACGACGGCGAGCCCTTCGAGCGCATCCAGGCTGCGGACATCCACCAGATCCGCTTCGACGTCGAGGCCACCCTGAAGGCCCTCGAGGAGGAGCTCGCCCGCGTCACCGGCGACGCCGGAGAGACCGAAAAGGAGCGGGCCCTGGTGGTCGGCATCGTCCCCGAGGACGAGCACTTCGAGGAGATGCTGGAGCTGGTGCGCTCGGCCGGCGTCGCGATCGCCGGCACCGTGCGGCAGAAGCGCTCGCAGGTCCATCCGCGCACGGTCGTGGGCCGCGGCAAGCTGCAGGAGATCGTCCTCGAAGCCATGCGCGGCCGGGCCACGGTGGCGATCTTCGACATCGATCTGAAGCCGGCCCAGGCGCGGGCCTTCGAGGACGCCACCGGTCTCAAGGCGATCGACCGCACGCAGCTCATCCTCGACGTCTTCGCCCAGCGCGCCCGCAGCCGCGACGGCAAGCTCCAGGTCGAGCTGGCGCAGCTCAAGTACTCGCTGCCGCGCCTGACCGAGAAGGACGCCGGCCTCTCGCGCCTGACCGGCGGCATCGGCGGCCGCGGCCCGGGCGAGACCGTGATCGAGATCGGCCGCCGGCGCATTCGCGACCGCATCCGCGCCCTGGAAAAGCAGGTCGAGGGGCTGTCGCGCCAGCGCGATCTCCGCCGGCGTCGCCGCCGTCGCCGCCGCGACGAGGGCGTGCCCGTGCTCTCGATCATCGGCTACACCAACGCCGGCAAGAGCACGCTGCTCAACGCCATGACCGGCAGCGAGGTCGAGGCGGCGGACAAGCTCTTCATGACGCTCGATCCCACCAGCCGGCGCCTGCGTTTCCCGCGCGAAGGCGAGGTGGTGATCACCGATACCGTCGGTTTCATCGCCGATCTGCCGCCGGACCTCGTCGCCGCTTTCCGCGCCACCCTGGAAGAGCTCGCCGACGCGGACCTTCTCCTCCACGTCGTGGACGCCGCCGATCCGCGCCTGGAGGCGAAGCTCGAAGCCGTCCAGCGCATCCTGGAGCAACTCCATCTGGCGGAGATTCCGCGCCTGGTGGTCCTCAACAAGATGGACCTTTTGGAACCCTACGAGGCCGAAGCCCTCGCCCGCCGCTTCGAGGGGGTCGCCGTGAGCGCCGCCAAGCGCCAGGGCCTCGGCGAGCTGATCCATGCCGCCGAGGAGCGCCTGGGGCGGGAGAAGCCGCTGGTGAAGAGGTATGGGGAAGAGGCAGAGGGGACCACGGCGATATAGAAGGTGTTAGACTCCTCCGTAGGAGAAAAGTACCATGGCCGTCATCAACGATATCGGTGCGCTCATCGTGCGAGATGCGATCCGTGAAGGACGCCCACGCATCGCGGGCACGGGAGTGACGGTTCGGAGAATCGTCTCCTGGTATCAGCTTGGCCTGACTCCCGAGGAGATCGCCCGCAGGATCGGGCATCTCTCGTTGGCACAGGTCTATGCGGCCCTCGCCTACTACCACGCCAACCGGGAAGAAATTGAAGCTGACCTCAGAGCAGAGGAGGAAGAGGCGGACGCTCTGGAGAGGGCTCAGTCCTCGCAGGTCAGCCCTGCATGAAGATTCGCTTCTATCTGGATGAGGACTCCTCGGATGGAGACCTGATCCAATCTCTCCGGGCACGCGGCATTGATGTTACGAGCGCATTTGAAGCGAATATGATCGAGCGCGAGGACTTGGATCACCTCGAGCATGCTTCCAGAGAGGGACGCGTTATCGTCAGCTTCAACGTCAAAGACTTCAACCGCCTTCATCGCGAGTTTCTGACAAGTGGAAAGTCGCATTCAGGCATCGTCGTATCCCGGCAGCAGTTCTACTCCGTCGGCGAGATGATGCGTCGTCTGCTACGAATTGCTGCTGCGCGCAGTCCGGAGGAGATGAGGAATCGGATCGAGTTCTTGAGTTCCTGGGAATAGGGTGGCATGGATTATAAAGAATTGAGGCATGAAGCCTTGAAGCTTCCCTCCGACGAGAAGGTTGAGCTTGCCCATGCTCTCTTCCGAAGCCTGGACGAAGCCGAGAGCCGAGAAATCAAAAAGTTATGGCTCGAGGAGGCGGAACGGCGATATCGGGAGTATCTCGACGGAAAGGTGGAGGCGGTTTCGGGCGAGGAGGCGATTCGGAGAATTCGCACAGCTCTCCGATGAGCTCGGCCCACCCCGGCCTCTACCTCCACATCCCCTTCTGCTCCGCCATCTGTCCCTATTGCGACTTCGCGGTCCTCACCGGCGGGCCGGAGCGCCGGCGCCGGTTCGTCGATCATCTCGTCTCAGAGATCTCCCTCTGGTCTCCTGAACGTTCCGCGTTCGAATCGATCGACACGGTCTACTTCGGCGGCGGTACGCCGTCCGCTCTGGCGCCGGAGGATCTCGCGCGGACGCTGACAGCCCTCCGCGAAAGCCTTTCCGTCCATGAGGACGTCGAAGTCTTCTTCGAGGCCAACCCCGAGGACGTCACCGCCGAAAGCGTCCGCGCTTGGCGGGATCTCGGCGTTCGGTTCCTGTCGCTCGGAATTCAATCTTTCGACGCGGACGCCCTGAAGTTCCTCGGCCGGCGGCATACTCCGGAGCAGGCCCGGCGGAGCGTCGAGATCGCGCGTGAGGCGGGCTTCGATACGATCTCGATCGATCTGATTTACGGCCTGCCGGACCAACCCTTCGAGGTCTGGCGGCGCACCCTGGAGGAGGCCGTCGCCCTCGCTCCGGACCACCTCTCCTGCTATCAACTCACCTTTCACGAGGGAACGCCGTTCGGAGCTCGTTTGGCACGGGGCAAGATGAGCGAGCTGCCCGAGGAGGCCCAGGCAAAGCTGTTCCTCTTCACCCACGAATTCCTCCGCGGCCATGGCTATCCGGGTTACGAGGTCTCCAACTTCGCCCGCTCGCCCGCGCACCGCTCGCGTCACAACCAGAAATACTGGCGGCACGTCCCCTACCTGGGGCTCGGGCCGTCCGCGCATTCCTTCTCCGGCACGCGCCGCTGGTGGAACGAGCGGAAACTGAAGGCTTACGAAGCGAGGCTCGATGCCGGCGAGAAACCGGTCGCGGGGACCGAAGAGCTGACGCGGCAGGACCTGGCCCTCGAGGCGCTGATGCTGGGATTGCGGACCGCTGAGGGAATCGATCTGGACGATTTCGAGCGACGCCACGGAGCGGACCTGCGAAAAAGCGACGAGCCGCTCGTCGAGCGGCTCGTTACGGAAGGACTGCTGCGGCTGGAGGAGAACGCCCTCGTCCCGACGCTCGCCGGCCTCGCCGTCACCGACTCCATGGCGCGGGCGTTCGACGTGGGAGTGGGATGAACGCGGCGGCGACTACTTCCGCTTGACCGCCATCTCCATCCACTGGAATTCCTTGCCGGAGGGATCGGGCCCGTACATCTGCACGAGGAAGCTGTCGCTGCCCGTCCAGTTGATCACCGAGCGCATGTAGGAGTCCTTGCCGGTCATGGGATCGATCATCGAGCCCTTCGACTCGCACTTCCGATGGTCGGCATCGCAAGTTCCGGTCGAGTACATGATGCCGGTGCCCATGTTATCCACCCAAGTGCTGACGTACTTCTTCGCCAGGTTGTCGTAGCCTTCCGTCGCGCGGCCCTCGAAGGGCATGCCCATCATGTCCCCCTTCCAGACGGCCTGGATGTAGCGGCCGCCCAGGATCGTCTCCGCGTGCATCGTGCCGCCCGACTCCATCGGCGGCTGGCCGGGAGCCATCCACATCTTGCTCGTAAAGGTCCAGTCGCCTGCCATCTTGGCGAGATGTTTGTGCGGCTCGCCCGGGCTCATCGCCTTCATCATGGCTTCCATCTCGGGACCGCCCATGGCGGGAGCGGCCGGTTTGTCCTGGGCGAACGCGGCGCCGGCGAAGGCCACCAACAGCAGAACGGCAACGGTCGATCGAATCTTCATCCTTCTTCTCCTTTGCAGAATCGGACGTCTACTTCCGCTTCACCATCATCTCCGCCATCTTCATCTCCTGGCCGTTCGGACCCTTGCCGAACATCTCCATCTTGAAGGAGTTGTCGTCCGGCCAGGTGATGGTCGACCTCATCGTGGTCTTCTTGCCCGTCATGGGGTCCCAGTAATCGCCGCTCTGCGTACAGCTTTTGCCGGCGTCGTCGCAGGTTCCGGTCGAGTACATGATGCCGGTGCTCATGCTGTCGATCCAGGTGCTGACGTACTGCTTGGCGACGTTGTCATACGCGTCCGTGCCCCGTCCCTCGAAGGGCATGTTCATGAAACTACCCTTCCAGTGGTGCTCGACGTAGCGGCCGCCGAACATCACCTCCGCATGCATGGTGCCGCCGGACTCCATCGCCGGCGCGCTCGGATCCATCCACATCTTGCTGGTGTAGGTCCAGTCGCCGGCGAGGCGGGCCAGGTGCTTGTGCTGCTCGCCCGGGCTCATGGCCTTCATCATGGCTTCCATCTCGGGACCGCCCATGGCGGGCGCCTTCGGCTCCTCCTGGGCGACGGCGGGAACGGCCAGCACCAGCGCGAGCAGACACAGAATGGCGATCGGTCGGATTCTCATCCTTTGTCCTCCTTTCAAGGTCAGCAGGTAGGAAGTGAGGCGAACGGATCCTGAAGCCCCTCCCTCGATATGTCCGCCAGACGCTTCGGGGCTTGAATTACGCCTGGTTACCGCATAGACTATCACCGGGTCCGGGTTGCGTCAAGACGCGTCCCTTGTATCATGGCCGCCCGTCAGGCGGCCAGAACGCCGCGCCCCCTGACGAGCCGATTCGAATGGTCTACGACGCCTCTTCCATCGAAGTCCTCACCGGGCTGGAGCCGGTGCGCAAGCGCCCCGGCATGTATACCGCCACCGAGCGGCCGGACCACCTCGCCCAGGAGGTGGTCGACAACGCCGTCGACGAGGCCATCGCCGGCTACTGCAGCGAGATCCTCGTCACCCTGCACGCCGACGGCTCGCTCTCCGTGGTCGACAACGGCCGCGGCATGCCGGTCGACATGCACAAGGGCGAGAAGCTGCCCGGCGTCGAGGTGATCCTCACCCGGCTGCACTCCGGCGCCAAATTCTCCGACAAGAACTACCGCTTCTCCGGCGGCCTGCACGGCGTCGGCGTCTCCGTGGTCAACGCCTTGTCGTCGAAGCTGGAGGTGTGGGTCCGGCGCGAGGGCAAGGAGCACCACATGGCCTTCGCCGACGGCCAGAAGCGGTCGAGCCTCAAGGTGGTGGGCACGGTCGGCCAGCGCAACACCGGCACGACGGTCCGCTTCTGGCCGGACCCGAAGTTCTTCGACTCGCCGAAGCTCAGCGTCCCGAAGCTCAAGCACGGGCTGCGCGCCAAGGCGGTGCTGTGCCCCAAGCTCCACATCCGCTTCGTCCACGAGGGGCACTCCGAGGACGACGAGGACTGGGTTTACGAGGACGGCCTCAAGGACTACCTGACCGACGAGCTCGCCGGCTGCCAGATCGTGCCGGCCGAGCCCTTCATCGGCCACTTCCGCGGCAAGGAGGAAGAGGTGGACTGGGCGGTGGCCTGGCTCGGCGAGGAGGAGGACTCCTCGGACGTGGTGGCCGAGAGCTACGTCAACCTGATCCCCACCAGCCAGGGCGGCACCCACGTCAACGGCTTTCGCGCCGGCCTGACGGACGCCATCCGCGAGTTCTGTGAGTTCCGCGACCTGCTGCCGCGCGGCATCAAGCTCGCTCCGGAGGACGTCTGGAGCCGCTGCTCCTACGTGCTCTCGGTGCGCATGAAAGACCCGCAGTTCACCGGCCAGACCAAGGAGCGCCTCTCCTCCCGCGAAGCGGCGGCCTTCGTCTCCGGCGTCGCCAAGGACGCCTTCGCGCTGTGGCTCAACCATCACACGGCCGACGCCGAGCGCATCGCCCGTCTGGCCATCGACAGCGCCCAGTCCCGCCTGCGCTCCGGCAAGCAGGTGAAGCGGAAGACCGTGACCTCCGGTCCGGCCCTGCCCGGCAAGCTCGCCGACTGCACCAGCCAGGACCTCAACCTGACCGAGCTGTTCCTCGTCGAGGGCGACTCGGCCGGCGGCTCGGCCAAGCAGGCGCGCACCAAGGAGTTCCAGGCGATCCTCCCCCTGCGCGGCAAGATCCTCAACACCTGGGAGGTGGATCCCTCCGAGGTGCTCGGCTCGCAGGAGGTGCACGACATCGCGGTCGCCCTCGGGGTGGACCCCGGCTCGACCCAGCACGACGGCCTGCGCTACGGCAAGGTCTGCATCCTCGCCGACGCCGACTCCGACGGCGCCCACATCGCGACCCTGCTCTGCGCCCTCTTCCTGCGCCACTTCCGCAAGCTGGTCGAGGACGGCCGCGTCCACGTCGCCATGCCGCCTCTCTATCGCATCGACGTCGGCAAGGAGGTCTTCTACGCCCTCGACGACCGCGAGAAGAAGGGCATCCTCGACCGCATCGAGGCCGAAGGAAAGAAGGGTAAGCCCAACGTGCAGCGCTTCAAGGGCCTGGGCGAGATGAACCCGCTGCAGCTCCGCGAGACCACCATGGCCCGCGAGACCCGCCGCCTCGTGCAGCTCACCCTCGACGGCAAGGACGATGCCGAATCGACCGTCGACAAACTCCTCGCCAAGGCCCGCGCCGGAGACCGCAAGGAATGGCTGATGGAGGTGGGGAATAGGGCGGAGGTGGAGGTGTGAGGCCTGTTCTGCTGGGGCGGAGGATGCTAGACTTCAAGGGAGGAGGCAGCGTCATGAAACATCAACCTGTTCCACTTCCGGAAGAAGAGCACCCCTTCGATGCGATTTCCCGCGAGGCTCAGGAATTCGCCACGAAAATCGAGGAGGAACGGGAGCGACTTTCCAAGCTTCCTCTGAGCGAGGACCCGCTCTTCACGGATGTAGATGTCTACACGGGTCCCGTCCCTCCGGACATTTCCGCGAGACATGATTACTACCTCCACGGAGGAGACGATTGATCTTTGTTGACACAGGAGCCTTTGTCGCGATTTACCTGCAATGTGACCAATACCACTCTCAAGCCTTCCCTCTCTGGAAACAACTCCTCGCAAGCGGCGAGCGCTTGTATACCAGCAATTTTGTCCTGGAGGAAACGATCACCTTGCTTTCAAGCAGAGGCGGATATGAATTCGCCGTAAGGAAAGCGCGGTTTCTTTATGCTTCTCCGCGCCTGGAGATCGTTCGACCAGATGGTGGGATGGAGCTCACCGCCCTGGACTACTTCCACAGATATGCGGATCAGGAGATCGGCTTCACGGACTGCGTCTCCTTCGCCTTGATGCGGGCTCATGGGCTGACACGGGTCTTCTGCTTCGATCGCCACTTCGACGTTCCCGGCTTCCTTCGCATCCCTCTCGTCCCCCTCGTCTAACAGCGCCGGACCATGCCCCGCACCTCCCGCAGAAAATCCGCCAACGGCGACGGCCCGCTGTTCCGCGCGCCCTACGCCGAGGTCGAGCGGCTGCCGCTCGCCGAATTCACACAGAAGGCGTACCTCGACTACTCGATGTACGTCATCCTCGACCGCGCCCTGCCGCACGTGGCGGACGGCCTCAAGCCCGTGCAGCGGCGGATCGTCTACGCCATGTCCGAGCTGGGGCTCTCGGCCACCGCCAAGTTCAAGAAATCGGCCCGCACCGTGGGCGACGTGCTCGGCAAATATCACCCGCACGGCGACACGGCCTGCTACGAGGCCATGGTGCTCATGGCGCAGCCGTTTTCCCTGCGCTATCCGCTGGTCGACGGCCAGGGCAACTGGGGCTCGCAGGACGATCCCAAGTCGTTCGCCGCCATGCGCTACACCGAGGCGCGGCTCACCCCCTTCGCGCAGGCCCTCCTCTCCGAGCTGGAGCAGGGCACGGTCGAGTGGGGGCCCAACTTCGACGGCACGCTCCAGGAGCCGAAGCTGCTGCCGGCGCGCCTGCCGCACGTGCTCCTGAACGGCGCCTCCGGCATCGCCGTGGGCATGGCGACCGACATCCCGCCGCACAACGTGCGCGAGGTGGTCGCCGCCTGCATCCGGCTCCTCGAAGACAAGAAGCTCGCGGACGACGATCTCTACGACCTCATCCTCGGTCCCGACTACCCCACCGAGGCCGAGATCATCACCCCGCGCGCCGAGATCCGGAAGATCTACGAGACCGGCGCCGGTTCGTTGCGCATGCGCGCCGGCTGGGAAGAGGAGGACGGCGAGATCGTCGTCACCGCCCTGCCCTACCAGGTCTCCGGCAACAAAGTGCAGGCGCAGATCGCCGCCCAGATGCAGGCAAAGAAGCTCCCCATGGTCGAGGACCTGCGCGACGAGTCCGACCACGAGAACCCGACGCGCATCGTCATCACGCCGCGCTCGAACCGGGTGGACGTCGAGGGCCTGATGGCGCACCTCTTCGCGACCACGGACCTCGAGCGGACCTATCGCGTGAACCTGACGATGATCGGCCTCGACGGCCGGCCGCGGCAGTTCAACCTCCGCGAGATGCTCGGGGAATGGCTCGAGTTCCGCGTCGAGACCGTGCGGAAGCGCCTGCAATTCCGCTACGACAAGGTCTTGACCCGCCTCCACATCCTCGACGGCTACCTGATCGCCTACCTCAACATCGACGAGGTGATCCGCATCATCCGCACCGAGGACCACCCCAAGCCGAAGCTCATGGAGCGCTTCCGGCTGACCGACACGCAGGCCGAAGCGGTGCTCGAGCTCAAGCTGCGCCACCTCGCCAGGCTGGAGGAGATCGAGATCCGGGCCGAGCAGCGCGGACTGCTCGAGGAGCGCGACGCGCTGGCGAAGATCTTCAGCTCCGAGACGCGCCTGCGCCGCAAGGTGCAGGGACGAGCTCGCCGCCGACGCCGAGAAGTTCGGCGACGCCCGCCGCTCGCCCGTCGTCGAGCGCGAGGCCGCCAAGGCCATGGACGAAACGGCGCTCATTCCCACCGAGCCTGTCACCGTCGTGCTCTCCGAGAAAGGCTGGGTTCGCGCCGGCAAGGGGCACGACCTGGATCCCAAGGAGCTCTCCTACAAGGCCGGCGACGCCTTCCTGATGGCGGCCAGGGGGCGGAGCAACCAGTCCGCCGTCTTCCTCGACTCGACGGGCCGCAGCTACTCCCTCGCCGCTCACGCCCTGCCGTCGGCCCGCGGCCAGGGCGAGCCGCTCTCGAGCCACGTCACGCCGCCGCCGGGCGCCACCTTCGTGGGCGTGATGATCGGCGGCGACAAGGACCTCTACCTGCTGGCCACCAGCTCCGGTTACGGCTTCCTCGTCATGCTGGGGGATCTCCAGACGAGGCAGCGGGCGGGCAAAGCGATCGTCACGGTGCCGCCGGGAAGCAAGGTCCTGACGCCGCTCCGCGTCGAAGACCCGGACAATGACTGGCTCGCCGCCGTCACCGACGCCGGCCGGCTGCTGGTCTTTCCCGTCGGCGACCTGCCTCTCCTCCCCAGGGGCAAGGGAGTGAAGATCATCAGCCTGCCCTCCAAGGGCGAAAAAGAGTCGTTGATCCACTGCGCCGTCTTCGCCGACGACGCCCACCTGCTCGTCCACTCCGGCAAGCGCTACCTCAACATGAAGCCCTCGGAGTGGGAGGCCTACGCGGCCAAGCGGGCCTTGCGGGGCAACGTGCTGCCGCGGGGATACCGTATCGTCGCGGGGCTGGAGGTGACGGGGAAGGGTGGGGCGGGAGAGGTAGGATCGTGACCGAGCTCTCCATGGCAGCGATCGTCGAGAGGCTTGAAGCGCAGATCGAGTTCCATCGCGAACGGGAGGCCTTCCATGCTGAGAAGGAAACCCACCACCGCGAGCAGCGGGCCGCCCACGCCGCCGAGCTCGAGTCACTGACCTCGAACCTGGCGGCCTTCAAGGCCTCCGCCGCCAAGGCAGCGGAGCTGGCCCGTCGCGAGGTCGCCCTACCGCCCGCGCCACCGCCCGTGCCGAGTCAGGACGTCGGCTACACCCCCTCCCTGACCAAGATGGTGAAGCGGATCGTGGAGATCAAAGCCCCGAGCGACGTCTTCGGGCCGGCTGCCATCCTGCATGAGGTCCTCCAGCACTACGGCAACCGGCTGCGCCAGCCCGCCACGAAAAAGCTGGTCTCCATCGCCCTCCGCAGGATGTACGCCGCCGGCAAGCTCCGTCTGGCCCGCCAGGGACAGCCTCACCACGAGACGCTGTACGCCAAAGCTTGACGGGCATCTTCGCTTTTGAAGGGCTGCCACTTAGCCGGCGATACGCCATGCGAGCCAAGCGGCTGCACGGGGACACCAACGGCTGCGCGGGGCCAGCCCGCCGCTGCTAACGGCGTCCCATCGCAGCCCTTGCACGTCGCATTACAGCCCTTGTACGGACCACCGCAACCGGCGTACGGGCCATCACAACCCTTGCACATCCAACTGTTGCCACTGGACGGTACATTACAGCCCTTGTACAAACGGTCCGAATCCTTGTGCGGGCTATCGCAACCCTTGTACGTCCCTATGTTGCCACTGCACGTCCTATTACAACCCTTGTACGGTGCATCGCAACCGGCGGTCATCGCAACGGGGCGGCTGCGCGCGCCAGGACCGCCGCTGACCGGTTCCCGTCACAGCGTCCGGCCAAGCCCGGGAATACCGTGTCGTCGCCGGGCCGAACGGCGTGCTGGCGGTCTGGCCGTGCGACACCAAGGCCGCGGACACGCCCGGGTGGCTGCAAAGGGCGCAATCCATGCATTGGGTCGGCGGTCTTTATGCTCCAGGGAGTGCTCCTTCTGCGGCGTTCCGCACGCACGAGTTGACCCGGGACTTCGACGGCATCGCTTACCTCCCCCGCGTTACCGCGGAAGAGATACCGCCAAATCGTCCGGTGATTCCAGCCCGCCGCCGGTGACTTCCTTTCCGGCGAGCAGGGGCGAATTCCTGCCGTGGCGAGAATCGGTCGACGGGCTCCTCGTCGCGGGAATACCGTATCGTCACGGCCGGATGTGACGGGGAGGGTGCGGCGCCAACTTCAGGATCGTTCGATGACCATCGAAACCGCCAACTTGACCTGCTTCGATTGACGGTTCGGCCGGCCCTTCGGGGCTTGAGAAGGTGGAGGCTCTGTACCCGGGGTTTACACCCCGGGCTGTTCAAATCCTGCTCCTTCGGAGCGGTAGACCAATGTGGAAAGCGCGGATCCGTATCGCGTTCAGGCCCCTCACCTTCTCCAGCTGATGATTTCTTCTCTTTGGCTCCTGTCCTCAAGGGGACGGGAGTGGAGGCTGTCGAAGGGGAACAGCAAAATATCCCAGGGGCCGGCGGTGCGAGCTCCGTCAAGCAACTCAACGCGCGTCAGAGACGCCCATCGCTCCGAAGGAGCAGAATTTGAACAGCCCGGGGTGTAAACCCCGGGGAGGACCGCCCAAAGGGTTGGCAAGCCCCGAAGGGCCGGCCTGCGCTCGATATATTGCCTCGGGCCGGCATCGGCGCTCGCCTCCCGTGGCCCCGCAGGTGAGCCCACTCATAGGAATGGAGGGCGAGAATTATGGGAGGTGGGATGGCCTGACGCGCATCAGCCCTGCCGGACCTTTCTCCACAGCTCCTGGCATTGCGCAGGCAGATCTGGGAGGCGCTGTTCAACCTCGCGGATGAGCTCTTCCCGGAAGGGCCGCGCGAGGAGCTGCTGCACATCCCAGGCGTCCTGAAGGCCTCCGGCGTAGAGCTTGAGTAGGACCAGATCAGCGGCTCGGACCACGAGCGTCCCGCCGATGGGCTCGGCTCGCTCGAGGAGCTTCGTCTGCCAGGTGTGCTTCCCGACGACGACGTCGATCGCGCTCTCGCCAGGAACCTGGAACCGCACCACGCCTGCGAGGAGATCGGTCAGGTCTCCCTTACGGACGTCAACGTCAATGTCGCGCCTTCGCAGGTCGGCCCAGAAATCAGGTACCAGGCAGGAGGCGTCCGTGGTGAACAGGTCCAGATCGGCGGTCGCTCGATTGACTCCATAGGCAGACAGGGCGAGCGCGCCGATCAGGGCATGGCGGATTTCCGCCGCATCCCAGATAGGTGCTCCCAGATAGGTGCCACCCTAACCGCCAACAACTCGCGTGACGAGATCTCTGCGACTTCACGGGCTGACTGTACGGATCTTGCTTCAGGATCGCCTCCAGGCCGAGTGCCGGGATCCCCGTCTTCTCGCGACGGGTCGCCGCTTCCGCTTCGATTGACGGTTCGGCCGGCCCTTCGGGGCTTGAGAAGGTGGAGGCTCTGTACCCGGGGTTTACACCCCGGGCTGTTCAAATCCTGCTCCTTCGGAGCGGTAGACCAATGTGGAAAGCGCGGATCCGTATCGCGTTCAGGCCCCTCACCTTCTCCAGCTGATGATTTCTTCTCTTTGGCTCCTGTCCTCATGGGGACGGGAGTGGAGGCTGTCGAAGGGGAACAGCAAAATATCCCAGGGGCCGGCGGTGCGAGCTCCGTCAAGCAACTCAACGCGCGTCAGAGACGCCCATCGCTCCGAAGGAGCAGAATTTGAACAGCCCGGGGTGTAAACCCCGGGGAGGACCGCCCAAAGGGTTGGCAAGCCCCGAAGGGCCGGCCTGCGCTCGATAGTTTGCCTCGGGCCGGCATCGGCGCTCGCCTCCCGTGGCCCCGCAGGTGAGCCCACTCATAGGAATGGAGGGCGAGAATTATGGGAGGTGGGATGGCCTGACGCGCATCAGCCCTGCCGGACCTTTCTCCACAGCTCTCGGCATCGCCCAGGGAGTTCCGAGAGGCGAAGCTCGACCTCGCGGATGAGCTCTTCCCGGAAAGGCCGCGCAAGGAGCTGCTGCACGTCCCAGGCGTCCTGAAGACCTCCGGCGTAGAGCTTGAGTAGGACCAGATCAGCGGCCCGGACCACGAGCGTCCCGCCGATGGGCTCGGCTCGCTCGAGGACCTTTGCCTGCCAGGTGTGCTTCCCGACGACGACGTCGATCACGCTCTCGCCGGAAACCTGGAACCGCACCACGCCTGCGAGGGGATCGGTCAGGTCTCCCTTACGGACCTCGACGCCGATGCCGCGCCTTCGCAGGTCGACCCAGAATTCCGGTACCAGGCAGGAGGCGTCCGTGGTGAGCAGGTCCAGATCGGCGGTCGCCCGGTTGACTCCATACGCGGAGAGGGCGAGCGCGCCGATCAGGGCATGGCGGATTCCGGCCGCGTCGAGAGTGGACCTGATCTCGTCGACCAGGCTCATCCGATCAGCTCGGACATGCACTTGGAAGGTGTGCGGCTGGCCTGGCGCTGGCGCTGGAGCTCCCGGATCGCGGTCTTCCGGTCGAGACCGCTCGCCTGACAGAACATCTCGATCCCCCGCTCTCCAAGCCGCAAGGCCAGCGCCATGCGCTCTTCGAAGGGGAGGCGGAGCACCTCTTCCTGAAGCTCTTCGCGCAGGTGGTCGGCCACGGATCGCATCGAGTGAGTATATGCCCACCAGGGCTCGAACGGTTAACGGGTTCGACGCGTAGCGAACGGCCATCCTCTTATATACAACTCAACGCTGGGGGATCGCGCCGCCGGAGGTGGGCGCAGATCGCAACGGCCTTGCCGCTTCGGAGACGACCCGCCGTTGTGCGCCTTCGAACCCTTATCGCACACCGACTGGGTCGTCTCTACGGAACCTTGCAGACGCCGCCAGAAGATAGAGGTTACGGAGGCGTTGGAGATTTCGTTTCGCCATGCCCCCACAATCGTCATCCTTTGCCATCGCGACACGGTACCGTAGAGACGCCCCAGACGGTCTACGACACCCTTCTCAGGCCACGGGGACGGCGGGGCGTCTGCAGGACCTCGATCGATATGTAGTCTTCGTTGAATCGCCGGCAGCTCGACGCTGGCACCATGCGATGTGGGACGCATTGAAACTCGTCATGGCGAAGGGGATGGAGGAATTGATCGCCGCCATGGCCCGCTTCCCCAGGTAGGACGAATCCCTTTTGCGTCCGCCGCGTAATCTGGCCGCCGGGATCCGAGCCGCTCTCCAGCCACGTCACGCCGCCGCCGGGCGCCACCTTCGTCGGCTTGACGATCGCACTGGCGAACGAGTGATGGCCGGTGCTTACTTATATACCGGAGCACGTCTACGCCCCAATCCGCCCCACCCGCACGATCGGCCCTTCCGCCTCATCCGGATCCCGCAGGTCGATCGTCCCCTGAATCGCCCACAGGTTGTCACCCTGCGGATCGAGGAGGGTATGCGCTACCTCCCACTGCCGATCGCCCACCTTCTGGATCTGCGTCCACTGATGGCGGCGGGCTTCGGGAGTGAAGAGGAGCTCGCCGTACTCGGCGAAGAAGGGCGTCATGGCCTGCTCGAAGCGCTCGGCGTCCCATAGAGTCTGAGGCTCGCCCGGGTCCTGCTTGATGAGGTTGGAGGCTTCCTCCCAATCCTTCATGGAGAGGGCACGGGTGAGCAGGTGCATCTCGGCGCGCACGCGGGCGGTGAAGGTCTTCGGATCGGCGAGGCAGCTCCTGGAGCCAGAGGATCTCGCGGGCGGTCTCGCGCTCCTTGGTGCGCACCAGGATCTCGGGATGGAGCAGGCCTTGCCATTCCTCGAGCAGGCTGGAGTCGGTCGTCTCGACGAGGGCGCGGAAGAAGCCGAGGGCGTCCCATACCCCCTCGGTCTTCGCCGGCTCGGGCACGTTCTGGTCCAGCGTCTTGTAGAGCTGCGAGAGGTAGCGCAGGAGCACCCCCTCGCTCCTCTGCAAGCCGTAGCGCTTCACATAGTCGGCGAAGCTCATGTAGCCCTCGAACATCTCGCGGCCGATGGACTTCGGCTTGATGTCCTCGCCGCCCACCCAGGGGTGCTTGCCGCGGAAGCGGTTGAAGGTGCCGTAGATGAAGTCCGCGAGCGGCTTGGGATGCGTGACCTCCTCCAGGCGCTCCATGCGCTGGTCGTACTCGACGCCCTCGGCCTTGAGCTGCGCCACCAGCTCGCCCTTGATCTTGTCCACCTGCTTGCGGAGGACGATCTCCGGATTCTCCAGGATCGACTCGACGAGGGTGATCAGATCCGGCACGTAGGTCTCGGATTCGCGCTCGAGCAGGCCGATGGTCTCCACCAGGTAGAGTGACAGGGCCTGATTCAGAGAGAAATCCCACTGCAGGTCCTCGGCCACCACCGCCCAGAGGTATTTCGTGTACAGGTCCGGCTTCATGCGGATGATGCCGGCGCGGTAGAGCGAGCGCACGAGGACGGCCGCGTAGGTGAGGAGCCGCGCCTTGGCGCCTTCCTCCTCGTGGCAGCGGCGGATCAGCGCGCGCAGGGAATCGAAATTGCGGAGGTTGGGATCGTCCAGCTCGGCGTCGCGCTGCAGCAGGTTGAGCACCATGCCGTGGGTGATGCGGAAGCGGGACTTGAGCGTCTCCGGCGGCCGCGCGATGAGCTTGTCGAAGGTCTCCTTGTTCCAGGAGACCTCCCCTTTCGGCGGGCCCTTGACGATCTTCTTGCCGCCGCTGCGCTCGCTCTTGCGCTTTTCGATGATGTGCTCCGGCGCCTGGGCCACCACGCTGCCCTTGACGTCGAACCCCTTGCGGCCGGCGCGGCCGGCGATCTGCTTGAAGTCGCGCACGGAGAGGATGGCGGTCTTGCGGCCGTCGTACTTGGCGAGCTTGGTGAAGAGGACCGTGCGGATGGGGATGTTGACGCCGACGCCCAGCGTGTCCGTGCCGCAGATGACGCGCAGCAGCCCCTGCTGCGAGAGCTGCTCGACGAGCAGCCGGTATTTCGGCAGCAGCCCGGCGTGGTGGACGCCGATGCCGAAGGAGATGAAGCGCTTGCACTCCTTGCCGTAGGGCGTGTCGAAGCGGAAGTCGCCCACGGCGTCGCGGATCCTCTCGCGCTCCTCGCGGCTGGAGATCTGCATGCTGGTCAGCGACTGGGCCAGCTCGGCGCACTCGCGCTGGGTGAAGTTGACGATGTAGATGGGGGCCCGGCCGTCCTTGATGAGCATCTCGATGGTCTCGTGGAGCGGCGTCTCGCGGTACTCGAAGTCGAGCGGGACCGGGCGCTCTTCGGAGCTGACCAGGGCCGCCTCGACGCCCGTCCGCTCCTGGATGCGTTCCTCGATGGCGGAGACGTCGCCGAGGGTGGCGGACATCAGCAGGAAGCGGGTGTGAGGCAGCGTCGATGAGGGGGATCTGCCAGGCGACGCCGCGCTCGGGGTCCGAGTAGTAGTGGAACTCGTCCATCACCACGTAGGGCGCGTCGAGCTTCTCGCCTTCCCGCAGGGCGCGGTTGGCGAGCACCTCGGCGGTGCAGCAGATCACGGGCGCGTCCGGGTTGATGGAGGCGTCACCGGTCATCATGCCGACGTTCTCGGCGCCGAAGTCGTCACAGAGGGAGAAGAACTTCTCGGAAGCGAGCGCCTTGATCGGGCTGGTGTAGAAGGAGGTCTTGCCCTCGCACAGCGCCTTGAAGTGGAGCCCGAGGGCCACCAGCGACTTGCCGGAGCCGGTCGGCGTGTTGAGGATCACGTGCCGGCCGGCCATGATCTCCAGCAGCGCCTCCTCCTGCGCCGGATAGAGCTCGAAACCGGCCTCGGCCGCCCAGTCCACGAACAGATCGAGGATGGTGTCCGCATCGGCCGCGCCGCCCTGCGGTACGCGGGAGATCAGGGAGGGGCGGGTGGAAGCCACAACGGCAGGGTCGGCCATGAGGAGGCGATTGTGGCATATCGGGTCCCGGCCGGCGCTTCCGCACCGGCCTACCGAAACGTTGCTCCTCTGGAGCGAATCGCCCTCGGGGCGATGTCTCGATAGGCCGGTGCGGAAGCGCCGGCCGGGGGTGAGGCTCCGCTCGAAGCTCCGATTTGATAACCTCGCCGCCGGCCGCTGAAGGCCTTCCGGAGGGATCAACCCGTGCAACTCGGCATCCTCGGTCTCCCGAAGTCGGGAAAGACGACGCTGTTCAACACGCTGACCGCCTCGCACCAGGCGACGGACAAGTACGCCACCTCCAGCCAGACCAACATGGGAGTGGCGACGGTGCGCGATGTCCGCCTGGAGGCGCTGCGGGACCTCTTCCATCCCAAGCGCTACGTGCCGGCCACGGTGCAGTACATGGACATCCCCGGCATCAAGAAGGGGGAGAGCGCCGAGAGCCTCGATCTGGCGAAGCTCAAGACGGCGGACGCCCTCGTCCACGTGGTGCGGGCGTTCGAGGACCCGGAGATCCTGCATTCGGAGGGAGGCGTCGATCCGGCGCGGGACATTGCGACCGGCGACCTGGAGCTCATCCTCGCGGACCACGACATCGTGGAGCGGCGGCTGGAGCGGCTGGAGAAGGCGGTCAAGCGGGGCCTCACTCCCGAGGAGCTGCGCGAACGGCAGATCCTCTCGGAGGTCCTCTTGCCGGCGCTCGAGGCGGAAAAGCCGTTGCGGGAGATCGAGCTCGAAGCGGAAGACGAGAAGCGCCTGCGCGGCTTCCAGCTCCTCTCGGCCAAGCCCCTGCTGATCGTGATCAACGCGGACGAGACGCGGGCCGCCGCGCCGCCCGAGAGCTTCGGCGTCGAGCCTCGGCCGGCGGTGCGCGCCGTCACCGTCAGCGCCCCCATCGAGCAGGAGATCAGCGCCCTTTCCCCTGACGAGCAGAGGGAGTTCCTGGCCGACCTCGGCCTCTCCGAGCCGAGCCTCGACCGGGTGACCCGGGCGAGCTACGACCTGCTGGGGGTGATCTCTTTCTTCACCGTGGGTGACGACGAGGTGCGGGCCTGGACGATCCGCCGCGGCACGCGCGCCCGCGAGGCCGCGGGCGCCATCCACTCCGACATCGAGCGCGGCTTCATCCGCGCCGAGGTCGTGCCCTGCGACGATCTGATCCGGCTGAAGACCCTGGCCGCCTGCCGCGACGCCGGCCTGCTTCGCCTGGAAGGGAAAGAGTACGTCATGAAGGACGGGGACGTGGCGCACTTCCGGTTCAACGTGTAGGGGTGGGCGGAGCCGGATTCAGCGATCTCGACCTCAGGCATTCGACCTCAGGCATAATGAGGCCGCGATGTCCGCAGAGCCCGATCTCGCGGCTGCGGCGGAGCTGCCGTCGGCCGCTGCCACGCCGTCGCGGTGGCGCCGGGCCCGTTTCCTTTTCCTCTACCCCTTCGAGCTTGTCACCCTGGGCAGCATGGCGGTCGCCTTCGCCTTTCTGCGCGCCTGCGGCTTTCGCATGGACTGGCAGACGGTCCGCTACATCATCCTGCCGGCGCTCGGCATGCTGCCGCAGGCGCTGCTGGGCGGCATCCTGCTGCAACTGCTCTATCGCTTGCTGACCCGGCGCCCGCTCGTCGCCTATCTGCGCGAGCTGGTGCGGCCCGGGTGGTGGATCCTGTGGCTGCGGCTGCTGTGCGCGGCGGTGCTGATGAGCTACGGCTACTTCTGGCTCAAGGTGGCGGTGCCGCTGGTCAATCCGCGGCTGTGGGACCATGGGCTTCTGGCGCCTCGATGCCTGGCTGCACCTCGGTCTCTCGCCTTCGGTCTTCGCCGTCAACCTCTTCGCCGGCACTCCCCTGGTGGCCCCGCTCGACCGCTGGTACGCCATGTGGGTGGCGACCGTCTTCTATACCCTTGCCTTCTGGAGTGCCGGCCTCGACCGGCGTTTGAGCCGCCGCTTCCTGCTCTCCTGCGTGCTGCTGTGGACGCTCGGCAGTTGGATCTACGTGGCGGTGCCGGCGCTGGGGCCGATCTATGTCGAGCCGCGCACCTTCGCCGCCGTCGACGGCGAGATGCCTCGCGCCCGCGGCGGGCAGCAGATGTTGGGGGAGAACTATCAGCTCATCCTGGAAGGCCGCAGCAGCGGCGTGCTGCACCGGTTCAATCCCACCCGCGGCGTCGCCGCCATGCCCAGCCTGCACGTCGGCGCCCATTTCCTCTTCTTCCTCTGGGCGCGCCGGCGAGCCCGGCCGCTCGTCCTGCCCTTCGCGCTCGCCACGGCGCTGACCTTCGCCGGCTCGCTGCTCTCCGGATGGCACTACGCGGTCGACGGCTACGTCGGGATGCTCCTCGCCTGGTTCTGCTACCGCGTGGGACGCTGGCGCGAGGGTGAGGATCCGGTCTGTGACCCGGCCTTCCCGCGGTCCTCACCTCCCGGCGCGCCTTCTACCCCCGCCCCGTCCGCCGTTTCTCCGGCCTGATCTGGAGGCCCAGCCGTCCCGTGCTCTGGATTCCGGGCTGGTAGTACACGCCTCCCGGCGGCGGCGTGATCACCGAGCCGGGCTCCTCGACCTCTTCGTTGGTGACACCCTCGGGGACTTCCTGGATGCTCGGTTCCGGCCGGTTCCATTCGCGTAGACCGCGCGGCGCCGTGCGCGAGCCGGGGGCTATGCCGCGGGAGCCGCTCTGCGGCACCGCCTGCCCGGCGGGAGCGTCGCGATCGAGATCCCCCTCGCGCAGCACCGTGGGACCCGGCCCCTGGCCGGCGGCTCCCGGCTGCGGGCGGTTGGGCGCCGCGCTCTGCGGGCGGGTGGCCACCTGATCCTTGGCCTGGGCCTGGGCGGCAGGCGACGGCACCAGGAGGGCCGCGATCCGCGCCGGATCGTCGTAGACGTTGGGCGCCCTCGGCGGCGCGAAATCGCTCTTGTAGGCGCGCAACATCGCCTCGGTCAGCAGCTTGTTCTCGACGACGTGGGGGTTGACCTCCGGGAAGGCGAGCTGCGGATCGAGCGCGAAGGCCCGCGCGTAGGACTCGACCGCCCGCGACTCCTGCCTCCAGACCTCGTGGACGGTGCCGATCTGGTAGTGGGCCCAGGCATGGCGGGGCTCCACCTCCACCACGTGGCGGTAGTGCTTCATGGCCTCCCGGAGCTTGCCCCGCTGCTGCAGCAGCAGGCCGAGGTTGTAGAGCGCCGAGGCCTTGTCGGGATCGAGCTCGACGGCCTTGCGGTAGGCGGTCTCGGCCTCCTCGGGCTCGGGGACCATGAGCAGCAGATTGCCCAGGTCGTTGAACACCGCGGCGTCCTGGGGCCGTTCCACCGTGAGGCGCCGCTGCTCCTCGATCGCCTTGGCGAGGTTGGGGGGCACTGCCGCCATCGCGGCGATGGCCGCGATCGCAGCCAGGACGGCGACGGAAGAGACGAGAATCCAAGAAGTCCTTCTACGCACTATGTTCTCCCTTCTATGAGCCCTCGCGGGCTGCGACAGGCCGGGCCTTGAGCTTGACCTTGCCGTCCTCCATCGCCAACCGGAACTGCACTAGCGAGCAGCCCGTCTTGTCGCGGATGGCGGATACCTGCCGCGTGACGTACGTTTGAAAGCTGTCGAGGTCGAACCGCGGGGCGTCCCCGGGGGCGGCGGCGAGGCCCTGGTAGAGCGCCTCGACCCCTTCCGGATCGATCCGGTCGCCGAAGACGATCCCCTGCTCGGGATCGAAGCGCCGCGGCGCGGCGGCGGCCATGGGCCGGACGACGAGATGGCGCCCTTCCTCCAGATCGCGCAGGCGGCGGTTGAACAGCTCGCTGTAACTGTTGAACCGCGCCTCGAGATCCCCCAGCCGGAAATTGTCCACAGCCGTCAGTTGGGTCAGGCCGCGCAGGTGGCGAAGCTGGGCCTGCACGCGGCCGCGCAGCTCCTCCGGCGGCAACGGCAGCGCGCCGCTGAAGAAGCGCTCGAAGTCGATGCGGAGCTGCTTGATGTCGCGATCGAGACGGTCGAAAGCTTCGCCCAGACCCGGGACCTGGCGGCGGGCGGCAGCGGCGGCCTCGGCGGGCACGCCGGGCCGCTTCGGCGGGCCGCCGGCCCTCGCCGGCTGGACCGGCGGGCCCTGTGGGCGCAACGGAACGGCGAAGGCTCTCGGGTTTCGTTTGGGGTCCACGGATCTCCTACAATGCGCGCAGTGGAAAGCTCCGATTCTTTCGACGCCCGCCGCGGGCTGCCGCCGCTCGACCGGCTGCTGAGCCACCCCGCGGTGGCGAGTCTCATCCCATTATACGGGCGTGATCAGGTGCGGGTCCAAGCCCGGCGGGCGATCGACGAGCTGCGGGGACGGCTCGCCGCCGATCCGCCTCCTCCGGGGGCCGAAATCGAGAGCGCCGTCGCAGCTCTGCCCGCGCGCGTCGCCGCCGAGGTCGAAACCCTGCTGGGGCGGCCCCTGCGGCGGGTGCTCAACGCCACCGGCGTCTTCCTCCACACCAACCTCGGCCGCGCGCCCCTGCCGCCGGAGGTGGCCCGCAGCCTGCCGTCCCTGCTCGACGCGTACTGCGACCTGGAGCTGGATCTCGAGACCGGCCGGCGCGGGCAGCGCAACCGCCGCGCCGAGCGCCTGCTGACGGCGCTCACCGGCGCCGAAGCCGGCATGGTGGTCAACAACAACGCCGCGGCCCTGGTGATCGCGCTGGCGGCGCTGGCGAAGGACCGCGAGGTGGTGGTATCGCGCGGCGAGCTGATCGAGATCGGCGGCTCGTTCCGCATCCCGGAGATCATGACCGCGGCCGGCGCTCGCCTGGTGGAGGTGGGAGCGACGAACCGCACCCGCCTCGCCGATTACGAGGCGGCGGTGGGACCCGCGACCGCGCTGCTGCTCAAGGTCTTCCCCAGCAACTTCCGGCTTACCGGCTTCGTCGCCGCCGTCGAGCCGCGGCAGCTCGTGGAGCTCGCCCGGCGCGCGGGCGTGCCGGTGCTGGTGGACGAAGGGAGCGGCCTGCTGCGTCCCCATCCCGGGCCGCAGCTCGCCGGCCATCCGAGCCTTGCGGAGCTGATCGAGCAGGGGTGCGACCTCGCCTGCGGCAGCGGCGACAAGCTGCTCGGCGGGCCGCAGGCCGGGCTGCTCGTCGGCCGCTCCGCCCTGATCGAGCGCTGCCGGCGCCATCCCCTCTATCGCGCGCTGCGGCCCGACCGCGCGGCGCTCGCCGCTCTCGAAGGGGTGCTCCGCCTGCACCTGGCAGGCGCTCCCCTGCCTCTCGACCGCATGTGGCCTCAGCCGGACGTCCACCGCGCGCGCCTGCAGCGCGCCGCCGCGGAGCTGCGGGCCGAGATCGTCTCCGCCGAGGCCTTCCTCGGCGGCGGCTCGGCGCCGGAGGCGCCCATCGCCGGCGAGGCGCTCGCCCTTCCCGAGGACGACGCCCTGCTCGCCCGCCTGCGCCAAGGCGAGCCTCCGGTCATCGGCTACATCCGCCAGGGCCGGTTGATCCTGGACCTGCGGACGGTGGCGGTAGAGGATGATGAGGCCTTGATCGCGGCGGTAAGGGCAGCAAGGACGGACAAGGACGGACAAGGACAGGCACGGACGAAGGGCGAATGAAAAACGGCCTTCGCTATTCTTGATTCGCCATTCTTCCTTCTCATGTCAAGGGGCCGCCTCCTCATCGTCGAGGACCGCGACTCCTTGCGGCGCATGCTGGAGCGGGCGCTCGGCCAGGAGGGCTACGAGGTGGCGGCTGCCGCCGACGGCCGGGCCGGCATGCGGCTGCTCGCGGAGCGGCCCTTCGATTTCGTGCTGACCGATCTCAAGCTGCCGGACGTCTCGGGCCTCGAGGTGCTGGAGGCGAGCCGCGCGGCCCAGCCGCGGGTCCCCGTCGTGGTGCTGACAGGCTACGGCACCGTCGGCACGGCGGTGGAGGCGATGAAGCTGGGGGCCTACGACTTCCTCGAGAAGCCGCTCGAGATCGACGATCTCGCGCGGATGATCGAGCGGGCGATCGGCGGGCGTGGCGAGGCGGCCGTCTTCCACGTTCCCGGTGCGCCGCCGATCCTCGGCGCCCACCCGCGCCTGCGCGCCGCCATCCGGCTGCTGCAGCGGGTCGGCCCCACGGAGAGCACCGTGCTGCTGACCGGCGAGAGCGGCACGGGCAAGGAGCTCTTCGCGCAGGCGCTTCACGCCCTGTCGCCGCGGCGCGCCGGCCCCTTCGTGGCGCTCAACTGCGCCGCCATTCCCGAGCCGCTGATCGAGAACGAGCTCTTCGGCCACGAGAAGGGCGCCTTCACCGGCGCCGACCGCCGGCAGCCGGGGCGCTTCGAGGCGGCCCAGGGAGGCACGCTGCTGCTCGACGAGATCGGCGAGCTGCCGCTCGCGGTGCAGGGCAAGGTGCTGCGGGTCCTCGAGGAGCGGACCTTCGAGCGCGTGGGCGGCGGCCGCACGATGCGGGCCGACGTCCGGCTCGTCGCCGCCACCAACCGCGATCTTGCCGCCATGGTGGCGGCCGGGGAGTTCCGGGCCGATCTCTTCTTTCGCCTGAACGTCTTCCCGATCGAGCTGCCGCCGCTGCGCGAACGGGCGAGCGACGTTCCCCTTCTCGCCCGCCATCTGCTCGCGGAGATCGCCCGCCGCCACCGCGTCGAGCCGCCGCCGCGGTTGGAGGAGGCCGCCGCCGGTCTGCTCGCCGGCGAGCCCTGGCCCGGCAACGTGCGCGAGCTGGCGAACGTCCTGGAGCGGGCGGTGATCCTCAACGAGGGTCCCGCCATCCGCGCCGCCGACCTGCGGCCGCTGCTGCGTCCGGCGGCCGGTTCGGGTGAGCGGGAACGCCTGAAGCAGGCCCTCGTCGAGGCGGCCGGCGACAAGCGCCGGGCGGCCGAGCTGCCTGGGGATGAGCTACCGCGTTCTGCTGCGGAAGGTGAAGGAGCACGACCTGGAAGGGGTGCCGAGGTATAGGGAGTAGGGGGCGGCCCGGTATGGCCGCCCCAGATCTCCAGGGCGAGTAACCCCTTATTGTGGTGGGGCCTCGGTAGGCGCCTGATCCGGCGCGGGCGAGATGTCCAGAGGATAACCCTTGACCTCGAACTTCGCTTGGGAGAAGGTGAAGACGCCCGGAAAATCGGCGCGGAACTCGACCATCCCGTTCGGTTGAATCGACGGCGTGCTGGGGATGCCGGTAGCCGTCGCCACCCGCTCGCCGGCCTCGTTGAAAAGCTGGACCTCGACCGCGACTCCGGCGGCGATCCGGTCCGTATTGTTCTGCAAGGTCCCCTGGATTTCGATACCGTCGCTTTCTGGACGGCTCAATTGCTTCCAGGAGGAGATGGTTACGATCGCCGCGGCTCGCGCGGGCTGACCCTCCCCCCCTTTCTCGGCGTCCTTTTCGTCCGGCTCCGACGGAGGAGGTGCTTCCCTCTTGCGGAAGTCTTTGTCCGTCAGCACGGCGAGTTTCTTCTTCGGGGCCTGCGGAGCCGGGGCTGCGGCGGTTTCAGCCTTCGTCGCCTCATCCGTGACCTTGCGGCTCGCCTCCAGGTCCACCTCGGACAGCCGCAAGGACGAAAGCGAGCCGTCGGTCTGGGTGAAAACGACCAGCTTCCCTTTGATCTGCCAGGCACCCTTGGTTTCGACGCGACCGCCGTCTCGCGTGACCAGCCAGGCGGCGGCGGCGGGCGAGGCGAAGGTCAGCAGGCTTACGAGAAAACCGAGGGCGAATCTGCCTCTCATCAGTGCTCCTTCCAGTTCGACTCGCAGATGCCAATGGGGATGGTCGCATAGCGCTCGTAGCCCGTATCGGAACGGATGCCGCTGATGCTGATCCAGTAGTTCGCGAACTTCGTGCACTCCGGATAGAACTCCTTCACGGCGTCCATGATGCCCTCTTGAATCGGGTCGAGGATCTCGGAGTTGGCGCCTCCCGTCGGCGGATTCTTGGTCTGCCCTTGTTCGACGAAGGGATTGGTGACCAGGCCGGTGGTCGTCCGGTGTCGCGGGTCGTCGCCGCCTCCGCCTGGACCTCCTGGGCCGCCTCCTCCTGGACCTCCTGGATTGCCGGTCATGACGGCGTTGCCGTTGTCGGCGTAGACCACGAAGATATGACTGACGCCGCCGCGCGCGCAGGGCTCATCAGGGCTCGTCTCGTCCGGCACGAAGCTGGAGAAGACCACCACCCCCGAGAGACCGAAGCTCTGCGTGATCACGCGCTCGTTCTCGGGCATGCTGATGTACCAGCCTCGCTTCAGGGGGTCGCCCGGCTCGCGGAGGAGGTAGCTCGTTCCGTCCGGGGCCGAATCGCTATCGACCGGGACCTCCTGGTAATCCGCGTCGTCGTATGGCAAGTTTCCCGGTCCGACGTCCGACGCCTTGAAGTTGTCGTCGATGATCAGGTAATAGCGGCCCTCCTCGGTGTTCGGCTCCCACAGCGCCTCGCGATCGCCGGTGCCGAAGGTCAGCGCGAAGCGGCTGAATTGGGCCGCGTAGAAGGCCGTGACCGGCAGATAGATCGGCTTGCCTCCGGTGTTGAAGATGGGGAAGGGATCCCACGCCAAATCGGTGATGCGCTTCACCGTCGGATCGACGGTGAGAGCGGGCAAGGCCTTCAGCTTGGACAGCACGACGTTCTGCAGCGTGGGTGTAGTGCTGATGTCAACCTTGTAGAGGAGTCCCGCCGTGGTGCCGACGTAGAGGGTATCCAGGATGCCGTCGAGGTTCACGTCGAGCAAGGCTGGATCGGCCGTCACTGATCCTGTTAGCCGGCGCTTGTAGATGACCTTCCCGGTCTCGACGTCGAGCATGTACAGCCAGTTGCCGCTCTTCGGGCTCGACTTGTTCTCGGCGTCCATGCCGCCGCCGAAGATGGCGACGTTCTTCTCGGTCACGGAGCCGTTTTCGATGACCCTGATCCGTCCGATCGTGGGTATCGACCAGGTCTGGCCGAGGTCGGCGGCGAGGTTCAGATCCTCGTCCATCCGGGAACCGCTCAGCGAATCCGTGAACTCCCACAGCACGGCGGGGAAGGGCACAGGCCCGCATCCCGAAACGAGCTGGTTCTGCAGCGTAAGGCAGCTCGGGACGACGTCCTGGTTGATCGGTTTGTTGGTCGCGTCGAGCCGGTCGGGCTGCGTGATGTCCAGCGCGTAGTAGCCGCTGTAGAAGTCCGAAACGCGGCCGCCGCCGTCGCGGCTGCCACCCTCACGGAAGCCGCCGATGGCGACGGTGCGCCACTCGCGCTGGGTCGCGTCAGGGGTCCCGTTGTGGGCAGGATCGATGAAGACGTCGTCGACGCGGGGCGTGCTGTCGACGCTGAAGATCTGGCGGTCTCCCTCCGTCTGGTTGCGCACGATGGGCATACCGATCCTGGGGATGTAGGAAAAGAGCTCCTTGCCGGTACCCTCGTTGAAGGCCGCCCCGGTCCACACGCCCGCATCGAAGGCGTGGAGCTGGCCGTCGTTGGCGCCCACCAGCAGCAGTTTGCGGCGGCGGCTGTGTTTCTTCGCGTAGCACTGGTAGCCGGTGTCGTTGGTGCAGTTGATGCCGGGTGGTGTGGGGCCGTGGGCATTCGCGGAGTAGAGGAGAAAGTCGTTGGGCCGGTCCACGATGGCCGGCTCGGCGTGGAAGATGTCGCCCAGGACATAGGTGATGGTCTCGTCCGGGAGGCCCGTCAGCTCCAGCGTCGCCTCTTTGATCATCAGGGTGTTCTTCATGATGGTCTCGATGCGCGCCTTCGTCTGGTTGTAAGTCGGACTGACTGTCGTCGACGTCGGCGTCGGGAGCTTGAAGCCCGTCCACAGGTCGCTCCACAACGGGTCCGTCTGTGGGCTTCCCGCCGGCGGCGAGAGGAGACGGAGGGTGGACGGAATTCCGCTCCCGGTATTCGCCTTGGGATAGAACACCCGCCGCTGGTCGGTATTGAGGCCCAGGCGCAGCTTGGCCTCGGTGAGAGGCGCTGTGAGGCTACCCCGGTCGGGAGCCTGGGTCTTCAGCACCGCTCCGGCGTCCCACAGGAAACAGCTCGACCGATCCGGATCTCCCACGGGCGGACAGATCCGATCCTTGTCCGGCCTGCCGTTTTCCAGCGGCAGCGGTTTCAGGTAGGCGTCGATGTGGCCATCCCACGCCCAGGGAGTCACCAGAGGATCGTCCTCGTCGGCGCCGATCGGCCGGAAGCTCGACAGGTAGATCCGATCCGCAACCTCGGCTTGGACCGAGGGCACGGCGGCGGAAGCGAAGGCCCGCGGATCCTCGCTGATCGAGCCGATCGCTTCCTCGAGGGACTGGATCAGCTCGGCCTGGTCCTGCGGAAAAAAGACGTGGTCGCTCTCCCCCGGGACGGCGTCTTCCATGCAGCTGAGCACGTTGCCGCTCGTGTTCTCGACCCCGAACGCCACCACGAAGGTGGTGACGCCCTCCGACTCCAACCTTGAGATCAGGGTCTTGGCCGAGTTGCAGACGGTGGAGGCGGAACCGCTGGTGCACGTCTCGTCGCCGTCCGTGAGGACCAGGAGGTACTTCCGCCGGCAGTTGAAAGAGGAGTCGCCGATGGCGGCGTTCGGATTCGAGGCGGTGGCGACCCAGCCGCCGGTGCCCGCGCAGTTGCCGGTGCCTGTACACCCGTTGTACCAGGTGCGGAAGTTGCGTATCGAGTTGAGGATCGGCGTCGAACCGTTGGCGAACAGCGGACGCTCGTCGGCGTCCTGCAGCCGGAGATATGTCTGGCCTGCCAGCCGGTTATCGTTGAGGTAGGCGGCGATGCGAAAGTCCGGAGCCGGCGAGGGGTAATTCGGCGCCAGCCGGCGCAGGATGTCTTCCTTGTGGTCCGTCCTCCAATCCAGGGGAATGACGTCTCCGATATCGAATGAAGCATTCCGCGGATCCGAGGTGTCCGTCGGGAAGCGAAGGTTATAGCTGATGTTGGCCAGGTCGCCCGGGTCGGAATTGGTGTCGGTGTTGGAATCCCATCCGAGGCAGGTGCCGTCGCTATCGATTGAGGAGTCGCTGGCTGTACCTTGGGTGAAGTAGCCCTGCTGCGGATTGTTCCGGTTCGCGCCGTTGTCCCACGATATGAAATCGGACCTCGCGAGGCCGTCGGAGCGCGTCACGGGCACGAACGTAACCGTCGCCGGCGAGCCGCTGACGTTGGTGCTGCCGCCGCTGGTGGAGCAGCCATCGCTCGTGCACCTCCGCACTGAGACGCTCACCGTCAGGTTGCCGCCGTAGGTACCGGAGACCGGTGTGTACCGGATCCTGTAGACCGTGCCGGAGGAATTCTCGACGAAGAAATCGTTGATGGTGGTGGAGAAGCTGAGGCCGCCTTTCGGCAGGCGTCGAACGCGCGCGAGATCCCAAGCATTTGAAAGCTCCGCCGGGTTGTCATCGTTGCAGCCCACATCGGTGCTCGAGTCGCAGGCCCAACTCAAGCCGAACACTTCCTGGGAGTTCGTGGCCGGAAACCCGCCAAAATTCGTGATCGACGGGCCGGCATTGTTCGCCCGGTAAAGCCAGTGCTTGGCCCGGACGCCGAGGCTGTCCTGGTTATAGGTGCCGAACCCGAGTTGGAGGCTGGTCAAGCTGGGGTTGGTCAGCACCTGATAGAGCGCCTGCCTGGCTTGATAGAACTTGGACAGGGGATCGTCGGCCTGCATCGGCGCAAAGCAGTCGCCGGTCGGGCAGGCCGCGCTCTTGGGTGTCCAGTTCATGGAGCCCGACGTATCGAGGAGGATGAACAGATAGGGTTCGGCGGACGCCTGCCGCAGGAGGTCGCGGTCGTCGCCCCGCGCCGCGCCGGCGCCAAGCGAGGAAAGCAGCGCCGCGGTGGCCAGCGTGCGGGCTAGCGTCGTGCGGAAACAAGAAGGTTGGGGAAACATGGGAAGCCTCTCCTTGAGATCGTGAAGGTCAGAAGCTCATCTGCGCCAGGGTCTGGGCGTCGGGCAGAGAATCGACCGGCGGCGTCGGCCAGGGCTCGAATTCGAACATGCCGCTCAACCTCTTCTGCCCCAGGACTGCGAGGCCGGCTGGAGGAGGATTGCTGATGCCGTTCCAGGTATTCCCGTCCCAGGCGATCCGCTGCGCGGTGGCGGAGACGAAATGGTTGACCCTCCAGAATTTGGGCACGCCGTCGTCGTTGGCCGGGCACCAGTTGCAGCGCACCGTCGAAATGGGCACCATCGGCGAGATCGTCACCCGGTCGGCGGTATTGAGGTTCCCCAAAGTGATGGTCCGGTTCAGCAGCACCGTCCTGCCGGCATAGCTGCTGCTCGTCAGAGCGGTCGCGGCGGCTATGCCCAGCCCGGTGTCGGCGGAATAGAAGATGCGGTTGACGGTCTTCTCGTTGGCTCCGATCTGGATCTCGGTTTGCGTCACCAGGGCCAACGACAGGGCCAGGATGGTCAGGACGACCAGGGCGAGCAGGGTGATGATGTAGGCGCTGCCCGCCTCGCTGCCTCGAGCGGTCTTCATTGCACGTTCCTCAGGTCGACCAGGGTGCGCAGCACGCGGCGGCGGTACATGCGCTCCGTGTCCTCGTTGAATGGCGAACCGGCGTAGCGGTTGTCTTCCGTCCGCACCAGGAGCGGGGCCGCATAGCCCTTGTCGCGCCGGTCGGTGCGGGCGAAGGTGTTGAGCCGGACGTAGAGGAGGTCGGCGTCCCTGAAGGCATCAGGAGCGGGATTCGCCTCGCCGTTGAACAGCCAGTCGTCGGCCTCGCCGTCCAGGGTCTCGCAGTTGACGATGTCGTCGGGTAGGGGTGCGCCGCCGCAATTGGCGATCACCGTGCGGCTGAAGCCGAGCGCCAGCTGGAGATCGAAGACGTTGTCCGCGATGTCCAGCCGCCAGTTGGCGGCGTTGCCGCCTTCGGGAGTATCCGTCCCGGGATAGACGCGGGCCTCCGCCAGCTTCGGCGTGAGGTCCGAGGTCTCATCGCCGGGGACCGAGAATTCCCGGCGGACGTAGAATCGGTGCTCTTCGAGGATCCCGATGAGGCCGACGGTCGTGAGATCCGCCGGAAACACACCCGGGCCCTGCGAGGAAAAGTCCCCGTAGGCGCCTCCGAAACTGAAGCCGACGGTGACCTGGTTGGGAGCCGGGGTGGAGGCGGCGGGATCGAGCGCGACGACCGCGAAAACGCCGACGTCGGAGGGGCTCACCAGCAGGAGAGCCACCGGGCGATTCTCGGCGATGGCCTCCCGGAGCGGCGTCAGGTCTTGAGGGATGCCCACCGGCGAGGTGCTGGCGACCAGGATGCTGCCGGTACCGGCGTTGTATTGAAAGGTTGCGGCGCCGGCGGCCGAATTGATCTGGTAGATCGACCCGAAGACGCCGCGGACGGTCAGGACGTCCGAGCCCGGAACGATGTCCGGCGTACCGGCGCCGCCGATTTGCGAGCCATCCGGCACGTTGTTCCGCACGTCGACCGCCCATCCGAGATCCCAGGCCTGTGCCGGAATGGTGGGCGGCAGGGGCAAGCCTCCGCGCCCGGACATGCGGATCAACCGCACGGCGTCGGACTGGGCCACCCGCAGCGACTGCTGCATGTCCGCGACGTTGGTTTGGGCGCGCGTGAGCTTGTTGCTGAAATCGAACAGCGCCAGCACGCCCAGCAGCACGATGACGGTGACGAACAGCGACACCGTGGCCTCGACCAGGGTAAAGCCCCGTTGACGGCTTGCGGTACCAGGATCTTTGCCGGGAGTATCCACCGCTTCACCTCAGAAGGGCCTGACCCGCCGCAGGGTGATCCCCTGGCCGCTGCCCAGGAGGCTCCCCTGTTTGGGATTGCCGATGACGACCTCGATCTCTTTCAGATGAACGAAGATCGCTTGGGTATTTCCCGGCAGCGCCTCGTCCGGTGGCGTCCCATCGGCGGCGGGAGGAGCCAGCTCCCCGTCCGCCAGGGAGCCGATGCTGTATTGCCGCAGCCGCGTGGTGCGGTTCCACAGGGTCAGTCCTCTGCCGGTTGGATCCGACCACCAGCCCTCGTCCGCATCGCCGGTCTCGTCGGCGTTGCCCTGCGTCCAGGCATCCGAAGTCTGTTTCTGATTGCTCCCGTCGGGAACGACCAGCGCCTGGTGAAGGAATGGCGGCGCCAGCATCTCCTCCAGCCGTGTGCGGCCGTTGTTGGTCGATTGCGTGGCATCGTTGCCGGTCGTGTTGTCCTGGATCGCACGCGCGAAGAGCGGCAGCAACCCGAGCGCGATGATCAGCAGGATGCCCGCGGCGATGAGCGACTCGATCATCGAGAAGCCCGCAGCGCGACGGCGGGCCGGCGTGAGATTGTTCTGCGATTCCATCCTCGACCTCCTCAATACCATTCCCAAGGGACTCGGCCATCTCCCGAGGTGGACCCGTCCCCAGAGGCGTACCAATTCCAGTTGCTACCCTCTTCCAGCGCCTTGCGCACTTCGACCCGCGCCGTGGCGGCCGGCTGGACCCGCACCTCCAGATAGTTCTGACGATAGTCGCCGAAACGAAAAGCTCCGACCGCCGCGATCGCTCCGCTCCCTTGGAAGACGGCGAGATTCGGCAGGGATGGCCCCGCAGGGTCGGGACTGAAACCGTCGACCGAGTCCGCCTCCACGAGATCGGGAGGCGCCTTAAACTGGACGTGGGCCGGCAGGGAGAGCCTGCCGATGATCGGTTCGCCCGCATCGAGTTTTCCATTCGCGTCGCGGTCGGAGAACGCCTCCACCTTTCCCGGCTCATCGACGGTGGGCAGGACGATGCGCACCACCGCTTGGAAGGAGGTCTTGACGGCCTCTATGCGCGCCCGCCTCAGCAGCACCGTGGTCTCCTGCACGACGCCTCTCAGCTTGGCCTGGCGCACGGTGGTGAAGAGGATCGGGAGGGCGAGACCCACCATGGCCATCGCAAAGACGAGAACCACAAGCATCTCGATGAGCGTGAAGCCGCTCTGACAACCGCCGGACGGGGACCTTTTCATGGCGCGTTCGGGGAGGAGCAAGGCCGGTGCCATCTCCCCGTGCGGGCAGAGCCGGAGGACATCCCCTTGTATCGCAGAGGTTTACGGGGGTGAGGCCGCCTCGATGCCGGGGGTCATACGGATGTGCCGTCGTTACTGACGGTAACGATTGTGTCGCGTGGAAAGAAGAGCAGTGCCTGGGTGCCGCCAGCCGGCCTATCCTCCAGCCGAATGCGCCCGCCGTGCAGGACGACGATACGTTGCGCCAGCGCGAGCCCCAGTCCCACGCCGCCGGCACGCCCGGTTACAAAAGGATGGAACAGCCGCTCCCGGATGTCCGGGCGGATACCCGAGCCGCGATCCTCGATCAGGACCTCCACTCCTTCGGGCTGCATCAGGACCGTCACTCCGATCGGCCCTGCCTTCCCGGCCTCCCGCTCGGCTTGAACCGCGTTGTGGAGCAGATTCCGGACCGCCCGCTCGAGGAGCTGCGGATCCCCTCGCAAGCGCGCCTCGCCGGCGCCGGTTTCCCGGACCTGAACCTCGAAGCCCGCCAAGGCGGGATCGGCAGCGGCCCGCAGCAGGAGAGGGACAAGCGGGAGCTCACGCATGCGGGCCGTGCCGGGCCGTGCGAAGAAGAGGAAATCGTCGAGCACCCGCTCCAGATGATCCGCCTCGCTGCGCATCTCGCCGAGAAAATCGATGATCGAGTCCTCGCCCGGCCGCCGCTCGATCAGGGTCAGGTAACCGCGCAGCGTCGCCAGGCTGTTGCGCAGCTCGTGAGCGACGCCGCCGGCCATCTCCCCGAGCTGCGCCAGGCTCTCGGCAAGGCGGTTCTCCTCCGCCCGCCGCTGCACTTCCGTCAGGTCGGCGAAGAGCACCAGGTGGCCCCGCACTCCGCCGTCGTCGCGGCGCAGGGGATGGACGGTCAGGCCGACGGTGAGCGTCTCGCGGCCGGAGCGGACGGCGCACTCCTGCCGCTGCGGCGAGGTGCCTTCCGCCACCGCCGACGAGAGGACTTCCAGCAGCTCCGGCTGCCCGGCCAGCACGCGGGCCAGCGGCAGACCCGGCTCCGGGAAGCTCCGCGCCGAGCAGCGCCGCACCCACGTCGTTGAGCGCCAGCACGCGCCCCTCACGGTCGAGCAGCAGGAGGCCGCTCTGCAGGCTCGCCGAGAGCGTCCGCTCGATGACGGCGATGTCGTCCTCGGCGCCGCGGTCCGGCGCACTGCCGAGAGCGGCAAGGGCGCGCTCGAAGGTGGCGAGGAGGAACTCGACCTCGTTCCCGGCCGCCGCGCCCGCGTCGTCCACCTGTCGCGCCCGCGCCAGCAGGGTCTCCCAGGGGGCGAGCAGGTGGCGCAGGAAGAAGAGGACCAGCAGCACCAGAGCGCTGTTGATGGCGAGCACCGAGACGGTGAGCACCGCCAGGGAACGGAGCTGTCCGGAGAGGGCGCCGGCCGGCAGATCCACCCGCACGTAGCGCCGGCCCGCCGGGCTGCCCAGGGGAGCGAAGCCGGCCACGACCTCCGGCGATCGCTCGTCCGGCCCGACGCCGAGGGGGCGGTCGATCGAACGTCCGTCAGCGGGAGCCAGCAGGTCGGCGGTGGGCAGATCCCCGGCCATCGCGATGGCGCCGCCGCCGGCGTCCACGAGCGCCACGCCGCGCGCCGTGGGCGCCGCTTCCCGCAGGAGCCGGGAACCCGGCGAGAGGCCGCCGTCCGCGGCGAGGTGCTCGGCGACGGCGCGCGCCAGCCGGGCGGCCTCCTGCTGGCGCTCCGCGGCGAGCAGCGACACGGCATTGCGATAGGAGAAGAGGGTGAAGGTCGAGAGCACGACCAGCAGGAGGAGCGCTACCGGCAGCAGGATCAGGACCTCGCGGCGCAGGCCCAGCCGGCGCCACGGGCGGGCTTCGGCGCCGCGTTTCATAGCAGCCGTGCGTAGGCCCGGACGAGCGGCTCGCCGGCGAAGAGGGCGATCAGCCCGCCCAGGGCGAGAAAGGCGCCGAACGGCAGCTTGGACCTGGCGCCGAATCCTCCCCAAGCCATGAGCGCGAGGCCCGCCGTCGCCCCCGACAGCGCGGCGAAGAAGAGCGCCACCAACACTCCCTTCCAGCCCAGGAAGGCACCGATCGCGGCGAGCATCTTGACGTCGCCCAGCCCCATCCCCTCCTCGTGCCGGATCAGGTACCAGCCCAGCCAGACGGCGAGCAGCACGCCCGAGCCGAGCAGGGCGCCCAGGGCTGCTCCCGCCAATGATCCCCAAAGGCCCCAAAGCCCCCAAGGGCCGTCCCAGAGCCGCGCCCAGCCGATCAGCGGCTGCAGGAGGATCCCCAGGGCGATCGCCGGGTAGGTCAGCACGTCGGGCAGAATCATGTGGTCGAGGTCGATGATGGCCAGAGCCAGCATCAGGGAGCCGAAGAGCGCCGCGGCGGCAGCCTGAACGGAGACGCCGAAGCGCAGGAGGCAGGCGACGAAGAGCGCCGCGGTGGTGGCCTCGATCAGCGGATAGCGCCAGGAGATCCGCGCCCGGCAGGCGCGGCAGCGGCCGCCCAGCAACAGGAACGACAGCACCGGCACGTTGTCGACGGCGCGGATGGCTTCGCCGCACTCGGGGCAACGCGAGCGCGGCAGCACGGTCGAGATCCCCCGCGGCAGGCGGTAGATGACGACGTTGAGATAACTGCCGACGATCAGGCCGAGGACCGCGGCGTAGATGCAGAGGAGGGCTTGGAGGTGCACCGCTGCGGGATTCTATGCCATCCGCCGGCGGCGCTCGGGCGCGAGCAGCAACACCGCGCCGGCCGCGAGAGCCAGCAGGCTGACGGCAGCGCCCGGTACGACGAACGGCTCCCTGTACCGGAGGACGAGCTGGTGCTCGCCGGCCGGCAACGCCACGCCGAGCTGGCAGGCCGCGGTGGGATGGGTCGCTACGGGAGCATCATCCACCGTGGCCCGCCATCCCCGGTCGAAAGTCATCGCGGCGACGAGGAACGCTCCATCCTCGGCGCGATAGCGGAGCTGAATACCGCCCCCCTCTTCCTTGACCGCCAGCAGGCGCGAAGGACGCCGGTAGCTCACGGCTTCAGACGGTCGCCCCGGCCGGACGCAGTGCTCCCGGCGAGAGACCTCCCAACCTTGGCCACGGGCGGCGGCGAGGGCGGCGTCATGGCCGGGATGGAACGCCACCTTCGATACCAGGCGGTAGCGAGGAAGAACGAAGGGGTTCGCCACCCTGTGGAGGGGCAAGGCGGTGGGATCCCGCAGCGCCGCAACCTGTTCCCGCCACGATTTCTGGAGAAGGACCGTGCCCACGTTCCATGCCCCCAGGTAGCGCCGGCCACGGGAGGAGCGTAGCCCTTCGTGCTGCTGGATGGATTTCGCTCGCCGTCCCCAATCCGTGAGCATCAGGTCGTAGTCGAGCTCGAAGACGTACGGGATGTGCCGAGAGGACCGCCGAATAGGGTTCCAACTGGATGAGGTGGGAACGGGCGAGCAGGCTTTGCGTGTCGCCCCAACGCCGGAAGACCTGAGGGGCTCCCGGCCGGGGCTCCTGGAAGAAAATCCTCGCCGGCGGCAGTCCTGCGGCGATCGGCGGGGGCGTGCGGTAGGCGTCGGCCGGCAGCGTCTGCAACAAGGCGTGGCCATAGCGCCAGAGATCGGCGGCCAGCAGCAGCACCGCGAGGGCCTCGAGCAGGCGCCGGGGAGCACGCCGCCAGCGGCAGAGGCAGAGAAAGGCGAGGACGGCCGCCGCGTTCCTGACCGCGGCCCAGCTCTCTTCCCGCAGATAGATGAGGGCGCTCTCCCGGCTGGCCGAGGGCAGGACCGGGGCGGTGTGGGAGGTGATGAATCCCAGGGCCGTGCGCGGCGACCCGGCGAGGATGGCGGTCAAGGCGAAGGCGGTCGCCAGCAGCAGCGCCGCGACGGCGAGCGGGAAATCGGTGGACTGCGGCCGGCCGGCGTCACGGTCATCCAGCAGCCGCTGCCACCCGAGAACCCCAGCCAGGAGCAGGGCAAGCACCGCCAGGACGACGAATTTCTCCGGATAACGGAGGATCGACAGCAACGGGATCGCTTCGCGCAGCCCCCCGTAAAGCGGGTTGTGGCGTCCCAGGGCGAGAAAGCAGCCGGCGGCGAACGCCAACGCCCAGGCGAGCCGGCGGGGAATGGGCCAGCGCAGGAGCGCCGAGATCCCCAGCACCACCAGCAGGAATCCCGGGTAGACAGACAGGATGTAGGGGAAGTCGCGGTCGTTGAGATTCCAGCCGAAGAAGAGGCCTTCCACGTCGCGCATCGGATCGCCGAAAAACCGCGGGAAGACGATCTCCACGAGGCGCTCGGGCGGCATCGACCAGGTGGTGGCGATCCGTTCGGGAATCGCCTGGCGCGGCGAATCGGCCAGGCGGCCGATGGTGGGGAGGAGCTGGACCGCGGCGAGCGCGACGGCGAAGAGAAAAGGCACCAGGATCCGCGGTGCCGCGGCGAGCCGCCGGCCGGCGGCGGAAGCGGTCAAGGCCAGCAGGGCCAGACCCGTGATGACGAGGGTCGAAGGCTCGCCATTGAGGAGCTGGAGGCCCAGAGCGGCTCCGGCCAGCAGGCCGGGCCGCCACCATCGCTCCCCCTGCGGCAGGCGCAGGGCCTCATCGGCCCAGGCGAGCACCCACGGCAGCCATGCCATACTGCCGAACAGCGTGTAGCTGCTCAGGAGGGAGAGGACGGCTCCGCACCCGATGTACCCGACGCCCGCCAGCGCCGCCGGCCCGCGGCCGCAGCCGAAGTGCCGCGCCAGCCGCCACGCGCCGGCGAAGGCGACTCCCCCGTGCAGCACCGCCATCAGGCTCAACGCATAAGCAGGCGGCGTCAGGAAGATCAGCCAGCTCGGGGGATAGAAAGACCCGTAGCTGGGATTCGACAGGATGGGTTGGCCGCCGTGCAGCCAGGGATTCCACACCGGCGGCCCGAAGGCGGCCAGCTCCTTGAAAGTGGCTCGCAGGGGAAGATGAAAGACGGCGAAGTCGCGGTTGGCCAGCGCCTGGCCGGGCGACAGCAGCCTGCCGAACAGGCTCAGGAGCCAGCCAGCCCCCAACAGAAGGGGCCAGGTCGCGGTCGCCCAACGGCGCATTCGAACCCTTTCCAATGGCGAGCTCGACTGAGGGAACCGGCGCCGGATTCTACGCCATCCGGCGCGGCCTGAGCCCAAAGAAAGCCGCCGCCCCGGCTGCCAGCGCGAGCAGCGACAGCACGGCACCGGGTACCAGGGCCGGCTCGCGGAATTGCAGGACGAGCCGGTGCTCGCCTGGAGGCAGCGCCACGCCGAGCTGGCAGGCGGCGGTGGGATAGGCCGGCAGAAGCCTGCCGTCGACCGCCGCCTGCCACTTGCGATCGTAGGTCATGGCGGCGACGAAGAAGGCGCCCTCCTCGGCCCGATAGCGAACCTCGATCCGCCCTCCCTGGTCGGTGATTTCCAACAGGCGCGGCGGTCGCCGGTAGCTCAGCGTCGCCGGCGGCCCGGGACGGACGCAGTGCTCGTCGCGGCTGACCGCCCAGCCCTGGGCGCGCGCCGCGGCGACGGCGGCGGCATGGCTGGGATGGAACGTCGCCCGCGGCGTGAAACGAAATCGCGGCAGGACGTAGGTGTTGTTCACCTTGCGCAGAGGCATGGCGGCCGGATCCTTCAGCGCCGCCACTTGTTCGCGGAAGCTCTTCTGGAGCAGGACGGTGCCGACGTTCCAGACGCCCAGATAGCGGTACATCATCTGCGGCCGCGCCACTTCGGCGCGCAGGACGTCCTCGGACCTCCGCCCCCAGCCGGTGAGCATCCGGTCGTAATCGGTATCGAAGGCGTAAGGAATCCGCCAGAGCAGGCCCGCGTACGGTTCCAGAGTGACGAGCGTGCGGGTGTACAGGGCCCGCACGTCGCCGCGACGCCGGAAGATCATGGGTACGCCCGGCTTGGCCTCCTGCGCGAAGATGCGGTTGCGGACCGGCAGGATCGTCGCCGCCAGCGCCGGCGGCGTGCGATAGACCTCGGCCGGCAGCGTTTGCGGCAGGCTATGGACATAGTGCCAGAGATCGGCGGCCAGCAGGAGGACCGCCGACACCTCGAGCAGGCGCCGGGAAGGACGCCGCCAGCGGCAGAGGAGGAGAAGGGCGACGACGGCCAGGGCGGTCAGAATCGCCGCCCAGCCCTCGCCTTTCAGGTACGCCAGGGCGAGATCCCGATCCGCCGCCGGTACAAAGGCGGAGGTGTGGGAGATGATGAACCAGATGGCCGTGCGCGGCGCCCAGTAGAGCTGAGCGGTCAGCAGCAGGGCGGTCGCCAGCACGATCAGCGCCATGGCGAGAGGGAGGTCGGCGGCCTGCGGCCGGCCGGCGTCGCGCTCGTCGAGCAGCCGCTGCCAGCCGAGGATTCCGGCGATGACCAGCGCCAGCACGGCGAGGACGATGAATTTCTCCGGATAGCGCAGGACGGCCAGCACCGGCAGCGTCCGCAACCCTTCATAGACCGGAGTGTGCCGCCCGAGAGCGAGCAGACAGCCGCCGGCAACGGCCAGAGCCCAGGCCGCCCGCCGGGGGATCCGCCAAGCCAGAAGCGCCGAGGCCGCGAGGACCACCAGCAGCAGGCCCGGATAGAGCGACTCGACGTAGGGATAGTCACGGTCGTTGAGATTCCAGCCGAAGAAGAACCCTTCCAGATCGCGCTTCGGATCGCCGAAGAAGCGGGGGAAGACGACCTCCGCCAGGCGCTCCGGCGGCAGCGACCAGAGCGTGGCGCTGCGGGAAGGCAGATCCTTCCGCGGCGAATCCGCCAGGTGGTTGAGGGTGGGGAGCAGCTGCACCGCGGCGATCGCCACCGCGAACAGGAACGGTACCAGCACTCGCGGCACGGCGGTCAGCCGGCGGCCGGCGGCGGAGGCGGCCAAGGCCAGCAAGGCCAGGCCGCTCATCACCACCGTCGACGGCTCGCCGTTGAGGAGCTGGAGGCCCATGGCTCCTCCGGCCAGCAGCGCCGGCCGCCACCAGCGCTCGCCGCGCGGCATTCGCAGCGCCGCGTCCCCCCAGGCGAGCACCCAGGGGAACCAGGCCATGCTGCCGAACAGCGTGTAGGCGCTCAGCAGGGAGAGGTAGGCTCCGCAGCCGACGTAGCCGATACCGGCCAGCGCCGCCGTCCCCCGGCCAGCGCCGAAGTGCCGGGCCAGGCGCCAAGCGCCGGCATAGGCGATCGCCGCGTGCAGCACCGCCATCAGAGTCAGCGCATAGGCGGGCTCCACGGCGAAGACCAGCCAGCTCAGCGGATAGAAGGTGCCGTAGCTGGGGTTCGACAGCAGGGGCTGGCCGCCGTGCAGCCAGGGATTCCAGACCGGCAGTCCGAAGGCCGCGAGCTCGCGGAAGATGGTCCGCAAAGGAAGGTGGAAGGCGGCGATGTCGCGGTTCGCCAGCACCCGGTCCGGCGGCAGCAGGGGAGCGAAGAGGCACAACAGCCAGCCGCCGCCCAGCAGGGCCGGCAGGATCGCGGTCTTCCAGCGGCGCATTCAGCGATAGTCCGGAGGTGGCGAGGCTTCGCCGGCAACCAGCCGGCAATCAGCCGGCAACGGGGGAAGCCGTCAGCGGATTGTATCTCCGATGCGGATGCGCCGACCTCACTTTCCGGGCCAGCGCGCAAAGAAACCGTCGGTCCAGACGATGTCCTGGTCGTAGTCCGTAGGATCGAACCCGGCCACCGTGTAGGTGGGACCCTCGAAGTTCCCGTTGCGGCCGGCGCTGGCGATCGCCAGGACCTGCTTGGAGTGGGGATCGGCGACGTTGCAATAGAAGTCGAAAGGCCGCTTCCAGCCATCGATGTCCGGGATGGTCTCGATGTACTGCTTGACCAGCAGCGTCCGCAGGTTCGGCAGCGTGATGGCACTGTAGTCGGAGAGGTCGACGCTCGTCACCGCCGACCCGGCGGCGGCCGCTCCGACCTCGTCGCTCAGCCAGGCGAACATCGCCGTCCCCGTGATCCGGATGTCGGCGACGGTGCGCTTCTGCTTGGCCTTCTGCATCGCGTCCAACAGGTTCGGGATCAGCATGGTGGCGAGAATGCCGATGATGGCGACCACGATCAACAGTTCGATCAGCGTAAAGCCCGTCTGCGCGTCCGCGCGTCTACGCCTCGTCATAAGTCCCTCCCTCGAAACTATTCGGGCTTCTCTGGGGCAAGCCTCGTGCCAAGCGCAGATGGAATCTAAATACTTGAAAACAAAGGCGCGCAAGCGGTAGGTTGCGCCGCTCCTGTCAAAAAGCGTCACCCTCTGGACACCGGGTGTCACCGGGCCTTGGGCGCGGCGTAGAAGCCCACGATCCGCCGCATTCTCTCCACTCCGCGATCGAGCTCCGCCAGGGAGATCCGTTCGTCGGGCCCGTGGATGCCGCGCGCATCCTCAGGCGCAACCTTGAACGGTGAGACGCCGTAAGCGGGAATGCCGCGCTCGCGGAAGAAGCGCGAGTCGGTAATCCCGGAGATGAAGGCAGGCACGACGGGGCCCTCGCGCCCGAGCACCCGCTGCAGGGCCTGAAAGAAGCGCCCGGCAGCAGGCGATGGGGCGGCAGGGGGGGCGCTCAGCAGGACCCGGACCGAGAAGTCCTTGCCCAGGAGGCGCTTGACCTCCTCCAGGAACACCGCGGAGTCGGTATCGGGAAGGAGCCGGATGTCGAGCCTCGCCCGGGCCTGCTCGGGAATCACGTTGATCCGCTCGCCTCCCTCGAGGACGGTCACCTGCACGGTATTGACGAAGAGGTTCGCCATCCCCGGCATCAGGGTTTCCTTCGGACCGCTCTCGGTGATCACCGCGTCGATGTTCGAGAAGACACGGCGCCAGTACGGGTTGTGGAGCGGTGCGATGGCGTGGCAGTAGGCCCGCACCGGCGGGGTCACCCGCCAGCGGATCGGCGCCGCCAGCAGCCGGGCCAGACCCTGGACGAGCTGGTGGTTGGCGCTGAAGGGATTGAGCCCGGAGCCATGGCCGCCGCGGCCGGAGGTGGATACCTCCAGCCAGAGCGGCCGTTTCTGCGCCACCTCGATGCCCCACCAGAGGAGCTTTCCGCCGGCTCCAATCTGGCTCCGTCCGCCTTCGCCGATCACCGCCTCGACGCCCCGGAAGAGCTCCGGATGCGCCTCGAGGAGCCAGCCCGCGCCCCGGAGCCCGCCGTTCTCCTCGTCGGCCACGGCCAGGAAGATCACGTCGCGCTCCAGCGGCGCCCGGCGGTGTTCGAGGTCGATCATCGCGGCGAGCTGGGCGATGCCGAGGCTCTTGTCGTCCAGCGCGCCGCGGCCCCAGAGGTAGCCGTCGCGAACCCGGCCGGCGAAGGGCTCGACGGTCCAGCCGGGTCCGGCCGGAACCACGTCCATGTGATGCAGCAGGAGGACGGCGCGGCCGCCGCTGGCCGGCGACGACAGCCGGGCGTACAGGTTGGCGCGTCCGCCCGGGGCCATGAGGGCGCGGGAGGGAATCCCGGCGCGCTGGAGGATGCCGGCGAGGAAGGCCGCCGCCCGGATCTCGTTGCCGGGCGGGTTGGAGGTATTCAGGCGGATGTACTGCTGCAGCCAGCCCGCCGGCTGCGACAGCGCGGCGGGCTTGGCAGGGGAGACCGGCGGCGCCAGGAAAAGGAGCGCGGCGAGAACGGTCAGGAGCTGGCGACGCATTGGTGGCCGCGGAGCATACATGCAAAAAGGGGCCGTCGCGGCGGCCCCGGTACGAAGCGGCAGGAGAACCGGAAGGGGGACTAGGTCCCGGTCTTTCCCGGCCAGCGCACGAAGAAGCCGTCTACCCAGATGATGTCCTGATCGTAGTCGGTCGGGTCGAAGGGGGCGACGGTGACGACGCCCAGCGAGGGGGTGCCGCTGCGGCCGCCGCTGGCGATCAGCAGCACGTTCTCCTCCAGGACCGCGGTGCCGGTCTTCATCTTGTAGACGAAAGGCTTCTTCCAGCCGTCCTCTGCCGGCACCGCCTGGATGTACTGGTCGACCAAAAGGTTCCTGACCAGGGTTACCGTGTTGGCCGTGCCGGTGTAGAGAGCGAGGTCGACCGTGGTGGCGCCTGAGCCGGCCGCGGCCGCGCCGACCTGATCGGTCAGCCACGAGAACATCGCGGTGCCGATGTTGCGCTCGTCGGCCACCGTCCGCTTCTGCTTGGCCTTCTGCAGCGCGTCGAGGAAGTTGGGGATCAACAGGGCCGCGATGATACCGATGATCGCCACGACGATCAGCAGCTCGATCAGCGTGAAGCCCTTCTGCCGGTTTCGGATCTTTGTCAACATGTTCGGGTCTCCTCCCCTGGTTTAGAGAGCTTGCCCCCGGGATTTCGGAGGGTTTGGTCGACAAGGGTACTAAGCAGGGTCAATGCCAGCGATTCGGCGGGGCTAAACCCTTTGTTTCTCGAGAGTTCCCTTTTGGCCGCGACAAATTTTGCCACCGCGGGCTGGCACTAAGTGTCAGCAACCAGCCGGCGGACCAGCTCGCCGTAAAGCGCCACTCCGTCCACGAAACCGGGCAGGGCGAACCGCTCGTTGGCCTGGTCCACCTGCAGGGTGTCGGTGTTCATGATCAGGAAGGGCGAGAAGCCGTAGGCGGGGACCCCGAGCGGTACGAAAGAAGCGGGCGTCCGTCGCCGTCCAGGCCAGGAAGTAGGGGCCCGTCGGCGCGGCGGGATACTCGTCGCGCAAGGTCGCTTCGATCTCCCGGAACACAGGGTGATCGAGCGGACTGCCGCCGCGGGCGGCCGGCGGCTCGTCGAGCGCGGTCGTCATGCCGAAGGTCAGCCAGGCCGGGACCAGCTTCTCCCGCACCGCCTCCAGGTCTTCGTCCGGCAGGAGCTGAAGCTTGATCAGCAGCCGGTAACCGCCGCCCGGCGCCTCCTCCACCGCGAACGGCACGGCCTCGTTGCGGAGCATGGACCGCAGATAGGGAGGGAGCTTGCGGAAGGCGGCGATGTCGCCCAGGACCCTTTCGGGATGGGCCAGCAGATCGCGCAGGTCCTGCCGGTCGCGGGTCGGGCCGTAGGCCGCTAGAACGGTCGCCACCTCCGGCGTCAGACGCAGGTCGGTCTCGGTGGGCCCGATGGCGCGGAGCGTTTCCTGGAGATCCTCCAGGGGCGCGCGGTCGCCGCTGCAGACGATCAGGTCGGCGTAGCGTTTCTGAGCGAGCTCGGTCCCCCAGAACTTGATGTCCTCCCGGGACCGCGCCTCGACGACGCCACCCTCGGTCAGCACCGCCCAGAAGTTGCGGACCCGGCCGGGCTGGAGCCGGATCAGCCGGCGCACGCCCAGGCGGCTGCCCAGCTCTTCGCTGCTGGTGGCGAGGAAGAGGACCGACCGCGCCAGCGGCGCGCCGCTCTTCTTCAGATCGATCATCGCCAGCATCTGGGCGATGGCGACGCTCTTCATGTCGAAGACGCCGCGGCCGTAGATCCACGGCAGGTTGATGGTCGCCGCGAAAGGCGGCCAGGACCACTCCTTGGGATCGGCCGGCGAGACGTCGATGTGGTTGTGGAGCACGAGGGGGCTGGGATCCGCGCCGTCCAGCCAGGCATAGAGGTTGGCCTTGCGGGAACCGACCTGCTCGATGCGGGTGGGAATGCCGGCCGCCGCGAACTGCCGGGCGAGGAAGCGGGCCCCCGCCAGCTCGTCGCCGGTGGTCTCGCTGGTGTCGATCCGTACGTATTCCTGGAGCAGCTTGACCTCGCGAAGATTGGTGTAATCGCGGTCGATCCACTGCTCGGACCTGCTGGGCGCAAAGGGACGGTTGAGAAACGAGATGGCGGCCCAGGCCACGCCTGCCACCAGGACGAGGCTGCCGTAGAGGGCGATCCGTGCCGACCGCCGGCGGCGAGGCTCGAGGGCTCCCGGAGTCATAGGACCCGCGATGATAAACCGAGTCCGCCGGGTTGTGTATGCTTCGCCGCGCACCATGGAGACGCGATGAACGCCCCGGAAGCCGGACCCTTCCGGCTGCGGGTCCTGCTGCTCGCGGCCGGTCTGGTCGCCTGCCTGCGCTACCTCTTCGCGGAGATCGGCCGGCTCCGGGGCGAGCTCGGATTGCCCTTGGACGACGGCTGGATCCACCTGCAGTTCGCGCGCAATCTCGCGCACGGCGCCGGGCTTTCCTACAACCCCGGCGAGCTGGTGACCGGCTCCACGGCACCGCTCTGGACGGCTCTGCTGTCCCTGCTCTTCCCGCTGCCGGGAGAGGTGATCCTGTGGACCAAGGTCCTGGGGATCCTCCTCTACCTCGGCGGCATCGACGCCACCTGGCGGCTGGGCCGCGAGCTGGGGCTGGGGCGCGGCCTCGCGGCCCTGGCCGCCGGCCTGACGCTGGCGACGAGCTGGCTCGTCTGGTCGGCCCTCTCGGGCATGGAGATCCCGCTCTTCATCCTGCTCTCCCTCTGGGGGATGATCCTCCATCTGCGCGAGCGGGCCCGGCCGGAACAACCGCAGCGGCCGCCGCTCTCCTTCGCCGTCCTGGCCGTGGCCGTCCTGGCCCGGCCCGAGGGACTGCTGCTGCTTCTCCTCGCCCTGCTCGACCGCTGCCTCGCCTTCGAGGGCGGCTGCCGCTGGCGGCGGCCGTCCCCGCGAGCCTTGTTCGCGGGGGCGGCGCTCGCCGCGTGCGCCCTCGCGGGCCCCATCCTCTTCTACGTCTGGGCGGGAGGCTCCGTGCTGCCGACCACCTACGCCGCGAAAGGGGGCGGCGGGCTGCGCCTGCTGCCGAGCTTTCACTATCTCGCCAACGTGCTCGGCGTCTTCTTCCGGCCGCAGCCGTGGATGACCCTCCTCGCCGGCGCGGGGGCGGTCCGCCTCGCCGGCCGTCTCGGCACCTCCCGCGACCGCGGGCTGCTGCCGGCTCTGTGGCTCCTCGGGCTGCCGCTCGCCTACTCCTTTCTCACTCCCGGACCGACCCGGATGCTCGGCAATTTCGGGCGCTACTACTTTCCGCTCTTCCCCGTGCTGGTCGTCCTCGGCGCCCTCGGGCTCCAGCCGGCGGTCCGCTCCCTGGGCTCCCGCCTGCGCTCCCGCGGCCTGCGGACGGGCCTGGCAGCGCCGGCCGTCCTGCTGCTCCTCGCTCCCTCCCTCATCACCCTGGTCCAGGGGGAGCGGTTCTACGTTCAGAACGTCGCCAACGTGCAGGAGAGCGATGTGGCGGTCGCGCGCTGGCTCGCCGGCCGCGTGCCGCCCGAGGCCGTGCTGGCGGTCAACGACATCGGAGCCATCCGCTACCTCCTCCCCAACCGGGTGATCGACCTGGCCAGCATCGCCACGCCCGAGATCGGCCGCGAGGTGCGGCGCTCGGCCGCCCGCGGCGTGCCCTGGAACGACGCCCTGCTCGCCGCGGTCGTCCGCCGGCGGCCGGACTACCTGGTGGTCTTCCCGGACTGGTTTCCGGTCCTCGCGCGAGATCGCCGGTTCCGGCCGATCCACAGGCTGCCGATCCCGGGCAACATCACCATGGGAGGGGACGAGATCGTGGTGTACGAAACGCCCTGGACCCGCCGGCGCTAGCGGCCGGGCGCCGGCACTTGGGACTGTCCGCCCAGCCGGATCAGCCGGTCCACGGGAGCGAACCCGTCCGTCAACAGCGGGATCCCCGAGATATCCAGCTCGACCGGGCTGCGCCAGGAGGCCAGAGTCGCCAGCGAGGGATCGAAGCGGAAGCGCCGGTCGAGCTCCCGTCCGCGCCGTCCCAGCTCCTCCCGCGGCAGGGAGACCGTGTCGCGGCTCGCCAGGACGAGGACGTTGGGCGCTCGCGACACCCGGAAGACGTAGACCCTATCGAAACGGTCCCGCACGGTGCGGTACATGGCCCGCGAGAAGGGATCGTTGAGGCCGGCCGCCAGGTTCAGCCCGAAGACGCCGCCGGGTGCCAGGTGGCGCTTGACCTCGTCGAGGAACTGCACGGTGGTGAGGTGAAAGGGAACGCTCTGGCCGATATAGGCGTCGCAGTAGATGAAATCCCAGGTGGCGGCGGAGTCCTGCAGGAACCGCCGGCCGTCGGCCACGGTGACTCTCATCCGCGGCCCCGGCCGGAAGCGGAAATAGCGTTGGGCGACCTCGGGCACCGCCGGGTCGACGTCCACGTAGTCGACGGTGAGACCGGGAAGCCGGTCCGCGAGGTAGCGCCCCACGCTGCCGCCGCCAAGGCCGATCAGCGCCACCCGCCGGATACCGGGGTTGAGCAGCAGGGCGGCGGGCGCGGCCCTGGTATAGGGCATGGCGGGCTCGCCGTCGGCGAGCCGCATCTTCGCCTGCGACACCCGATCGCCGTCCAGGTGGCGCACTCCCTCGCTCTCCCGCACCTGCAGGGTCTGGTAGGGGGTGACCCGTTCATGGATCAGGTCGCCGGCTCTGCGCGGAGCGAAGGAGGCGCCCGGAAGGGCGAGGATCAGGAGCACGCAGGCGAGGACGGCGGTGGGAGCCTCGGCCCGGAGACGGCCGACGATGGCCACGCCGGCCGTCGCCGCGGTGAGCGCCATCAGCAGGCCGAGGATCTGGCGCAGCTCGAGGAAGGGGATCAGCAGGAACGTGCAGGCGAGGGTTCCCGCCAGACTGCCCAGGGTCGACAGGGCGAAGAGCCGTCCGGCGGTATGCCCCAGGTGCCCGAGATCGCGGGCCGCCAGGCGCACCGCCCATGGCGAGACCGTGGCCAGCAGCACGCTGGCCGGGCCGAACAGCACGGATGTCGCCAGCAGGGTGCCGGCCGGCGTGCCGCCGGTCAGGCCCGCCAGCCACTGAGCCAGCTGCGGACCGAAGAGCAGCAGCACGGCCTGGCAGGAAGCCGCCAGGACGATCATCCGTCCCAGCGCCGGCAGCGACGGCTGGCGGTCCGCCAACCGGCCGCCCCACAGGTAGCCCAGCGACAGCGCCGCGAGAAACACGCTGATGATCGATCCCCAGACGTAGACGCTGTTGCCGAAATGCGGCGCCAGCACCCGGCTGGAGAGGATCTCGAGGGCCATCAGCACGCCGCCGCAGGTGGCGACGATCCAATAGAACCGCAGTCGCGCGAGCATGGGCCGGCCAGTATGCCACAGCCGCGGAGGGCGCCGGGGGACCCGCTCCTCAAGTCCTCTTCGATCGGGCCATCGCCGCGCCGTCGGGCCCCTCACCTCCCCGGCCCTCCTCTCCCACCGCACTCCCACCCGTCCGGGAGAGGAGGGAGACTGAAAAAGCAACAGCAAAAGAAGCTTTTTTTTCAAGCTCCCCTCTGTTCTGAAAATAGCCGCCCTTGCGGCTCATTTTCACCCCATTTTGTGGTGCCGCGAAGCGGCATGAGGATCTCTCCCGGAAGGGTGGGTGTGAGGTGGGAGAGAGGGGCTGGGGGAGTGAGGGGCCCGAGGCGGCGGAGAGCCCAAGTTGATCGACAACTCTCGGCGTCAGGTTAACGCGGATACAATCCCCGCGCATGCCGCAAATCCCGCGCCGGAGAGAAGCCCGATGAACGTCCCCATCCTCGACCTCGGCCGCACCCGGCGGCGCATCGCTGCCCAGCTCGAAGAACGCTGGCAACGCATCCTCGACCAGTCCTCTTTCATCCTCGGTCCCGAGGTGCGGGAGTTCGAGTCCGCCTTCGCCGCCTATCTCGGGGTCGAGGCCTGCGTCGGGCTCGCCAATGGCACCGACGCCCTGATCCTCGCCCTGCGCGCCCTCGGCCTGCGGCCCGGGGACGAGGTGATCGTTCCCGCCTTCAGCTTCTTTGCCACCGCGGAGGCCGTCGCCCTGCTCGGCGGCAGGGTGGTCTTCGCCGACGTCGATCGCGAGACGCTGAACCTCGATCCGGAGGACGCGGCGGGGCGGGTGACGGAGCGCACCGCAGGGATCATCGGCGTCCATCTCTACGGTCGCCCTTTCGACGTCGACGCCCTTCTCGCCCTGTGCGGGCGGCGCGGCCTGTGGCTGCTGGAGGACGCGGCCCAGGCCCACGGCGCCCGCTGGCAGGGCAAGCGGGTGGGCGGTTTCGGACAGCTTGCCGCCTGGAGCTTCTATCCCACCAAGAACCTCGGCTGCTTCGGCGACGGCGGCGCCGCCACCGGCAACGACCGCGAGCTCGTCGAGCGCGTGCGCAGCTTCGGCAATCACGGCCAGACCGTCCGCTACCATCACACCGCCCTGGGCACCAACAGCCGGCTCGACAGCCTGCAGGCCGCCGTGCTCAACTGCCGGCTGGCCCTCCTCGACGACGACAACGCCCGCCGCGGCGAGATCGCCTGCCGCTATCACGGCGCGCTCGCCGGCGTGGGCGATCTGAGGCTGCTGCCGGACCGTCCGGGGGTGCAGTCGGTCTACCACCAGCTCACCGTGCGCACGGCGCGGCGCGACGAGCTGATGGCCCATCTCAAGGAGCGCGGCATCGCCTCCGCCGTCCACTATCCTTCCCCCCTCCACCATCAGCCGGCACTGGCCGCGATCGCCGGTCTCGTGGAGGTGCGAGACGGCGACCTGCCCGTCGCCACCGCCGCGGCCCGCGAGGTCCTCTGCCTGCCGGTCTTCCCGGAGCTGACCAACGAGGAGGTCGAAGCGGTCTCGGCGGCGGTGCGGAGCTTCTTCGGAGCCTAGGGGGACGTGGCCACCGCCCGGTTGACCGCCCAGTTGGTGGACGCGAGCCCCTACATCTTCCGGGCGCACTTCTCGCTGCCCGGCAGCATCCGGACGCCGGACGGCCTGCCGGCGGCGGCGTCCTACGGCTTCACCTCGTTCCTGCTCAAGCTGATCGCCGACGAGAAGCCCAGCCATCTCGGCATCGCCTTCGACCGCCACCTGAGCTCGAGCTTCCGCAACGACTTCTTTCCGGGCTACAAGGCGCAGCGGGTGACGCCGCCGCCCGAGATCGAGGCGCAGATCGACACCTGCCTGGAGATCGCCGCGGCGCTGGGGGCCGCCACCTTCATCGACGACCGCTACGAGGCGGACGACCTGATCGGCACCCTGAGCGCCGGGCTGGAAGAGGCGGGGCACGGCGCCGTCATCGTCACCTCGGACAAGGACCTGGCCCAGCTCGTCACCGAGCGGACGAGCCTCTTCGACTTCGGCAAGGGCATGCACTACACGGCGGAGACGGTGCGCGAGAAGTTCGGCGTGCGGCCGGACCAGATGACCGACTTCCTCGGCCTCGCCGGCGACCCGGTGGACAACATCCCCGGCGTCAAGGGGATCGGCGCCACCTCGGCGGCCGGGCTGCTGGCCCACTTCGGCCATCTGGAAGACCTCTATGCGAAGCTGGACGAGCTCCCGCGGCTCCCCCTCCGCGGCGCCAGGTCGCTCTACGCCAAGCTGGCCGCGGCGCGGGAGACGGCCTTCCTCTCCAAGCGGCTCGCCACGGTCGAGCGCGCGGTGCCGGGCGTCCGGGGCGACGCGGCGGACCTCGAGTACCGCGGCGCCGACCCCGGGCGCGTCGACGCGCTGTTCCTTCGGCTGGGATTCGGCAGGATTCGCGAGCGCGTGCCCCTCGCGCCGTAGCCGCGCGGTCGCCGGCGGCAGCCGCCAAGACCATCCGCAGCTGTTGGTGCGCGCCGAGCAGAACCGACGGGGTCGAGGGCGGCACACCTGTCTTTCTTGCTGTTCTCCCCCTCTCCGGTTATGACCGGTTATGGAGAGGGGGCCGGGGGGTGAGGCTTCGGAGGGCAGGCCGTACGCAGTCTGCAGGCAAACTGAGCCATTACGAGCGGCAGGGGCAGTGCTCTTCCCAGCGAGGCCCCCTCCAACCTCGTGGTAGCGTACGCCCTGCCTCCTCCGGGGAGGCCCGACGGACGGACATCCATGAAAGGCGTCGTAGGAGCTTGAGGATTCAGCCCGAGCCGCGTCCCGTCTACAGCCGCGCCCTGCTGCTGCCCGGCCCTCTGCCGCCCCTTTCGCATTTCGGCGTGACGCTGCTGCGGCATGCGGTCGGCACCGGCCTGCGCTACTCGCTCTATCACCTGGGACTGCCGATGCCCGAGTCGCCGCCGGTGAAAATCATCCGGTTGCGGCTCTATCTCGACGCCAGGGAGCTGCGCTCGCCGCTCACGCCGGTGTCCGGCGGCGCGGACGTGGTGGCCGCCCTGCTGGAGCCCGGCGACACCGGCTCGCAGCCCGCCATCGGGCGCTCTCTGGCCGCGGCCCTCTCGTTCCACCGCGTCCGGCTCCTGCCTTTCAGGGTCCCCGCCGAGCGGCCGGCCGGGCTGGACGGCAAGGAAACGCCGGGGATTCTCTGGCGCCGGTTCCGCAAACGTCTCTCCCGCGTGCTCAACCGCACCAACGACGCCCTGCTCGCCGATGTCATCTCCGCGCTCGACCGCCGGGCGCTGCGGGCGCGGGGCGAGGACGTGCCGCCGGTCCTCAGTAAAGGGGCCTGGACCCTGCGCACCCGCAACCGCGGCGACCTCCGCCGCTTCGGCCTGCCCGATCCGTTCCTTCCCTGCTGGGCCGACGAGCCGGAGCTGGCTCTCGCGGCCCGCCGCGCTCTGGAGCCGCATCCGCTCCCGGGGCACGACCGCTATCGCGGCCGCTTCCGCGAGGCCTATCGCGCCGCCCTCGGCCAGCTCGCGCCGCTCTACCGCGCGCTGGCTCGGAGCGCCGCCGACCGCGGCTTCCTGAGCGATCCCGACGACGCCTTCTTCCTCCCTCTCGACCCCGCCGAGGACCTCGCCTCATCCCACAAGCCCGCCTGGATCGAGGACGCCGTGCGCGCCAACCGCGCCGAGTACGAGAGCCTCCGCAAGGCCGCCGAGCCGCTCGACCTGATGAGCGAACGGAAGGAGATGGGCCCTACCGGCGGCGAGCGGCCCGAATGGGCCTGGGCGCCGCTGCTGCCACTGCCGTGAGAGTGTCTTACTCGATCGGGCTTTGCCCGCGCGACCTCACCCCAAACCCCTCTCCTTAAGGAGAGGGGCTTCGAGAGATCCCATTTCCCCCTCTCCTTCAGGAGAGGGGGCCAGGGGGTGAGGTCGAGTCGGCAAACCGATCGGGCGGAGAGAGAAGGAGGCGGGGAGTGAGGGTCCGCCGCGCCAGAGTGTCGACGGCAGCGGCCGTTGGAAATCGCCAGAGATGCTCGGGTACTGACATCGTCGTCCGTCCGCCTAAAGCTCTCTTCGCTCCTCGCGCAATTCCGCCCATTTCAGCAGCGCATCCAGCGCCGGGCACAGCGCCTGCCCCCAGCTCGTGAGGCCATACTCGACCTTGGGTGGAACCTGATGGTGGACGATGCGCCGGACGATGCCGTCGAGCTCCATCTGCCGGAGCTGCTGAATGAGCATCTTTTGAGAGACCGCCGGGATCGCCCGTTCCAGGTCAGAGAAGCGCAGCACCTTGCCTCCGAAGAGATGGAACAGGATCAACAGCTTCCAGCGGCCCTCCAGAATTTTGAGGGCATCCTCGACGCCTCGGGCCCCGGCAGCCGGCGTCGAATACTCACGCTTACCTTCGGGTGAGTGCCTTACTTTTTCGTGCGTACTTGCCATTTGGTAAGCCTATCCCTATCGTCGAGTCGAGGCAACGGCCAGCACGGGGCTTTAATGTCCTGCACGCTCCGGCCAAGCAAGAGGAGAATCGACATGACGACCACGAAGCTCCCCCGACCTGTCGCAGACTACGTTGCAGGGGCCAATGCCCAGGACGCCGACGCGGTGACGGCCTGCTTCAGCGAAGGTGCCATCGTCCAGGATGAGGGGCAGACTCGGCAAGGCATTTCCGCCATCCGCGAGTGGGCGGCGGAGGCGAGCAGGAAGTATCGACCCACTGTCGAGGTCATCGACGCTGCGGAGATGGACGGCAGGACGATCGTCAGGGGTCGGGTCTCCGGCGATTTCCCGGGCAGCCCCATCGAGCTACAGTACGCTTTTACCTTGAATGAGGAGAAGATCGGCCGGCTGGAAATCTCGTGATGCGACGTAGCCGAGCGTGCCGATGGCCAGCCTCGTCTTCAGGAGCGCCCCAGCCGAAGCGGCCGTGCTCGTCCTCGGTGTAACCATCCAGTGACGTGAGCATCGAGTAGATCAGCTTACCCATGTAGTCTCACCTTCCGTTCCTTATGGTATGCGATGCCGCCCGGGACAAGAAGGCTGATCGTGGTGCCGGTGCTTCCGGAGCTGAGCGTGAGCTTGCCCTCGATGCGGACGGCGCGCTCTCGCATTCCCTGGAGCCCGAAGTGCCCGGGCTTGCCGTGCCCGGCGACGGCAGGATCGATGCCGACGCCGTTGTCGCTCACGCGCAAAACCAAGTCTTGCGCGTACTCCAGCTCCACCCTCAACCGAGCTGCTCTCGAATGCATACAGGCGTTGAGGATCGCTTCGTAGCCGATGCGATAGATCTCGTCCCTGACGATCGGATGCATCTCTACGGGATCGCCCGCGACGGAGCACGTGACCGCCATGGAGCTTGGTATGACTTCGCTCTCGGTCGCCCGCTTCAAGGCTGCCATGAGATCGTTCCCTTCCGTCGTGGATGTGCGCAAGGAGCTCAGCGCCGCCCGCCCCTCCTGCACCGCCCGGCCGAGCCAGCCGGACAACTGTTCCATGGCGCGTCGCATACGGACGGGATCGCCGGACTGTTCCAATGCATCATCGGCAACCATCTTGCTGCCCTGGATGGTCTGGAGGAACGTATCGTGAAGCTCTCGCGCCAGGCGAGTGCGTTCGGCCAATCGCTCGTCGAAGCGGGCGCCGATGGTTCTTGCAATCTGCCGCACCCGCAGACGGTAGAGGGTCCACGCAACGAGGAGACTCGAGACCGCGCAGACGAGCAGGAACGAGGTGGTCTGATACCAGGCAGGCGCGATGGTGAAGTCCAGCGTCGCGCCTTCATCGTTCCAGACGCCGTCGTTATTGCACGCGATGACGCGAAACCGATATGGTCCGGGACGAAGGTCACTGTAGAAAGCTTGACGCCGTGTTCCCGGTTCCTGCCAGCCTGCGTCGCGGCCCTCCAGCTTGTAGCGGAAACGCACCTTTTGCGGAGCCACGAAGCTCAGCGCGGTGTAGTCGATCTGGAGATCCCGGGTCAGGGGAGGAATGCGAAGGCCATTGCGCGGCGAGTAGCTCTTGCGGTCGGCAACAACTTCTTCAATATGCACCGGCGGGGGTATCGCGTTCTCAGCCAGGTGAACCGGATCGATCATTTGCACGCCGTTTTCATTGGCGAACCACAACCGTCCGTCGGGAGATCGGGATGTAAGGGGCTCAAAAGCAGCGGCCGCCGGCCGAGCGCCGTCGAGCGCGTCGAAGACCTTGACCTCGACCACGGCGCGGGCGTCTTTCCACCATCTTTCCAGCGCCTCATTTCCGATCACAACGAGCCCACACCGCGTGTAGAGCCACAGGGCACCTCGGGTATCGGTGATGAGCCCATAGAGACCGTCGCACGGCAGGCCGTTCCGGACGGTCATCGTCTGCAGCGTCCCGTTCCGCCATCCCAGGAGCCCGGCGGCCGTCGCTCCCAATACCGCACCCTCGGCACTGACCAGGACCTGATTGACTTTGGGAGCCCGGAAGTGCTCGAGCTGAAACGTCTCCGGACGGTGGAACGTCTCCGTGCGGCCATTCCGATATCGCGCCAGACCGCCATCGGCCAGACCTAACCAGATACCACCTTGGGGATCGGCCGCAAGGGAGTTGGCTTCCGGCATCTGTGGCGCCGGGAAGTCCTCTTGAACCATGAAATCTCGAATGCGACTTAGCGCTTCCGGGTTTCCGATGGTCGCAACCCAAATGTTGTTATCCCGATCTTCGGTCATCGCTTTGATCACTCCTGTCGGAGTACCGTCGCGACGTCTGATCGACCTGAACTTCCCCGCTTCGAAGACTGCCAGTCCGTTGTCAACCCCGACCCACAGGCGGCCGGCATGATCTTCGAGCAGCGATGTCAATCTTTCCCCAGGCAGACCATCTGTCGCTCGAATGGAAGACACATGATGCGGCTGAAGAGAGTCCAGAGCACCTTGGTTCCCGATCCAGACGATGCCATCCCGAGAGGCAAGCACAGAATCGACCAAATTGGCGCTCAGTCCTTCGCGTGTTGAGAAGCTGACCACACGAGTGTTCCGAAAGCAATCGACTCCCTCGGGGGTCGCAACCCACAGATTGCCCTCCCGATCCTCGTAGAAGGCCCTGACGGAGTTGCTTGACAACCCATGCGTACTGTTGAACCGGTCGATCCGTCCATCGTAAATACGGAAAATACCCTGCCCTTCCGTTCCAATCCAGAGGGCGTTCGCGCGGTCCAACAACAACGCATTGACCCCCAGTGAGCTGTCGTCCAATCCCGGCGTCACGTCTGGCTTCAAGACCCCTCGCGCCATTCGCTGCAGTACCCGGCCCGAGCGCCCGTATATTCCAACCCACAGGGAACCGTCCGGGGCGGCTGCGAGTCCTGCCACGCCGTTGAGACCGCATTCGGCGCGTTACTGAAAACTCCGTCCTGGATCCTCCAAGCGGAGTGGGCATACTGGGAGATATGCCTGCTCGGATCAACGGCCCAGAGCGAAGCGGCGATGAAGAACGATTGAAAAAGGCAGAGCGGAAGCGATCGCGGAACGTTCACTGCCTTGACCTTACCGGCGGAATGGCTCTCGCGGCCCCTTGAAGGCTCCAGCGGCCATCCTGTAGTTTTCTCCTGGCCGCGAGATCAGATTTGCAGCAGGCCGCGCCTCGCCGCAATGGTTACCGCGTGCGTTCGATCGTTGGCCCCCAGCTTGTCCACGAGGTTCTTGATGTGGAAATTGACGGTGGTCTCCGCGATCGCCAATCGCTTGGCAATTTGCTTGTTGCGATAGCTGTCGCGGATGAGCTGGAGCACTTCCAGCTCCCGAGCCGTGAGATCCTCCTCGCCCAGATGCTCGGCGAGGCGGGCGGCCACCTCCGGCGGAACGTGCCGTCCGCCGGCATGGACCGAGCGGATCACCGCGAGCAATTCGTTTTTCGGCATGCTCTTGAGGACGTAGGCCGCTGCCCCTGCCCGCCGCGCCGGCCTATGACTTGCACTATGGGCACAGCGAGCTGCTCGAAGCGCAGGGAGCCTATCGATGAGCGGCAGACTGCCTCTCCTCAAGCCCGCGGATCTGGACGAGGCTCAGCGCAGGTTTTACGACAGCCTGGTTGCGAATGAAGTGCCTTGGGCGGACAAGTCCGGAGCTCGGGCCATCGCACCGGACGGCAGCCTCCTTGGCCCGTTCAATTCTCTACTGTTCAATCCCGTCCTGGGAACCGCCCAAGTCGGTGTGTTTCGTGCTGACAAACGCAGCACGTCGCTGTCTCCGCGTGTGCACGAAATCGTCGTCCTCACGGTTGGAGCGGCCTGGGGCTCGGAGTACGAGCTGTACGCACACAGCGCCGTGGCCAAGGCGGCGGGACTGCCGGATGCCGTGATCCAGGCGTTAGGCTCCGGTCAGCCGCCGGATCTGCAGTCCGAGCAGGAAGCGAGCGCTCACGAATTCACCTGGCAGCTCACGCGCAAGCATCGGATCGATCCGGCCACTTACGCTCGGGCTGCGCGAGCATTTGGACACAGGGGTCTGGTCGACATGGTTCTGCTCATCGGTTTGTACTTGACGACCTGCTCCATCATCAATGCGTTTGAAGTTTCAACTCCTGAAGCAAGCCAACCATGAGCCGCGTTTTTCCATGCCTCAGCTCGGCTCACACCGGCAGGCGCACCTTCGCCAGGAAGGCGGCCCAGCGCGGATCGCCGTGCAGGCCCTTCAGGAGACGATCGCGTTTGACGCTGGAAACTCCTTGGTCGCGCCGCGCGTACGCCCGGTCGAGCCACTCGAACGCGCGGTCGGTTTCGCCGCGGAAGGCGTAGATCTCGGCGATCTGGATGGCCGCAAACTCCTGGTACTGTGCAATGAATTGGGCGAGGGCGCTGTCCGCGTCACTCCGCCGGCCCAACGCGTAATAGACGAGCGCCTGCCCGTGCAGCTTCCAGACGGCTGACGTTTCCCGGTCCAGCATTGCCAGGGCCCTGTCGTTGCGCCCCTGCGCCAGGTACACGAGGCCGAGGATCTCGGGTGCGTGGGGGAGATTGAAGAGCTCCAACGATCTCTCGAGACTCGCGGCGGCCTCCGGCAGGCGACCCATATCGTAGAACAGTTGCCCCAGCGAACCGATCGGCTCCGGATTCAGCGGGTCGAGCTCGACGGAGCGGCGAGCCAGCTCGACGGCTTCGTCAAAGCGACCGAGCTTGGCAGCGATCACTGAGGCTCCGTTTGCGACATCGGGATTGCCGGGATCCAGGGTGAGGGCGCGCTTGAAGGAAGCGTCGGCCCCCGCCCAGTCCCAATCCACGAGCATCCTGATCCACCCGAGCTGTACGTGGGCGTCGGCCAGATCAGGATCCAGCGACAGGGCTCGCTCCACCGCCTCGCGCGCACGCCTGTTGCCCTCCTCCGCGGGGACAAAGCCACGATCGGCTGCACGACGCCGTGCCTCGGACAGCCACACCCAGGCGAGCGCGTAGCCGGGATCGCGTCCGACCGCCCGCTCGAAGTACTTCGTGGCGCTATCGAGGTTCTCCTTGCCGGCGCGCTGAAGGAAATATCGTCCCTGCAAGTAGGCGTCGAAGGCCGCCGGGTCGACCCGACGCACCTGGTTCAGCCGGGCGAGCTGTTGGGGATTCAAACGGAGCTCGATCTCACGCGCCGTTGCGACGGCGACCTCGTCTTCCAGGGCGAGCACGTCCCGCGGCGCCTGGTTGAAATCCGCCGCCCAGAGATGACTCTGGTCTTTCACCTGCACCAGCCGGACGGTGATGCGCAAGCGGTCCGCATGGCGTCGAAGACTGCCTTCCAGCGCATACTGCACGGCGAGCTCCCGGCCGATCTGGTCGAGACGCGCGGTGTCGTCCTTGTACCCCATCACCGAAGTCCGTGCGATGACTCCCAGCCGTTCGGGGGACAACCGCGTCAGCTCCGTAATCAGCTCTTCGGTCAGGCCGTCGGCAAGGTAGTCCTGCCCCGGATCGCCGGTGAGGTTCTGGAAGGGCAGCACGGCCAGCCGGATCCTCTCTGGTCCGGGGTCGGCCACCGGCCGAAACCGTTGCCAGGCGATATAGCTGGCGCCGATGGCGAGCACGGCCGCCGCAAGCAAGGCGGCGCGGCCCCGCGCTCGTGTCCCGGGTCGGCGGCCGTCTGCCCCGACGGGCGCCACTTCCCGCCAGGTCGGCGCCTCCTCCGGCCTCTCGGCCTCCTGGCCTCCGTCAACGATGACATTCGCGGTGAGCTGGTATCCCTGCCGGGCGAGCGTAACGATCAGCCGCCTGTCTTCGCACCGTTCAGCCAACGCCTTGCGTAGCAGCGAGACGCTCTGCGTCAGGTTTCCTTCTTCCACGAAGGTTTCCGGCCACACGGCCCCCATCAATTCCTGCCTGGTGATGACCCGGTTGGGGTTCTGGACCAGGAAGAGCAGGATGTCAAAGACCTTCGGAGTGAGAGGCACGGCTGATCCGTCGCAAGAGAGCGTGCGCCTCTGGGGGTCCAGCACGAACGGTCCGAAGCGGTACACCTCATTCATCGGCATCCCGGGAGGCCGCGCGGTCCCGCTTCGTGAGAGTAATTGAGAGTTCTTGAGGGCCTCCTTGAGGACTTTCCCAAGCCCATCTCCTTAGCGTCAACCTGCCGGCTACCCGGGGGCTCATCTCCGGCGCGGCAAAGACCAAGGAGGATGCCATGAGCACCGGAGTATAGCCCCATGCAGCGAACGGCAACCTGTTTACCCCTGACACATCGAGGGCTTCACTAAACTGATAGGAGCTCGCACATGGAAATTCCAGAACTAGCTGATCGCGTCGCCATCGTCACCGGGGCGGGAAAAGGTATCGGTCAGGCCACGGCGGTGGCATTCGCCGCTTTGGGCGCCAAGGTTGTGCTGAGCGGCCAAAGCAAAGAGCCGCTGGCGCAAACCCTGGCTCTCATCGCGGGGGCGGGGGGAAACGCCGTGATCGTCATCGGCGACGTTGCCGACGAAAGCACGGCCGAAGAGACGGTCGCCAAGGCCATGGAGGAGTTCGGCCGTCTCGACATCGCGGTGAACAACGCCGGCGTATCCCCGTGGACCGGCAACACCGTCGACTGCACTCTCGAGACCTGGCATCGGGTCATCGGTGTGAACCTGACCGGGACGTGGCTGGGGATGAAGCATCAGATACCGGCCATGCTGAAGAACGGTCGTGGCGGCGCGATCGTAAACATGACGTCCGTCGCGGCCCTGCAGGTGTTCCCGGGCTACCCGTGCTATTCCGCCAGCAAGTGGGGCGTCGTGGGTATCACGAAGGTCGCCGCCAGAGAGTTCGCCTCCCAGGGCGTCAGGGTCAACGCCATCGCACCCGGTTCGATCGAAACGCCCCTCTTCGCCGAGGTCATCAACAGCACGCCGACCTCGCGGGCCGACTACGAGAAACAAACGCCGATGGCGCGCATCGCGAAGGCCGAAGAGGTCGCCGCTGCGGCTGCATGGCTCTGCTCGGATGCAGCCTCCTACGTGACGGGCGCGGTGCTACCGGTGGATGGAGGGATGACGCTATGAACACGCAGAACGGAAGGACGATCTTCATCACCGGCAGCTCTTCAGGGCTCGGCGGAGCGGCGGCCAGGCTGTTTGCCTCGCGGGGGTGGAAGGTCATCGCGACCATGCGCAACCCGCAAAAGGAGACGGGGCTAGCGAAGCTTCCCGGAGTCGTCCTGCTGCCGCTCGACATCACGGATCGGCAACAGGTCGAGACGGCGGTGGCAAGCGCCCTGAGCGAGGGGGAAGTCGACGTGGTCTTCAACAACGCCGGCTACGGGATGTCGGGACCGCTGGAGGGCCTGACGGACGAACAGATGATGCGCATGGTCTACACCAATCTGATGGGGCCGATCCGCACCACGAAGGCCTTCATTCCCCACTTCCGGCAGAAGCGGGCGGGGTTGTTCATCAACACGACCTCGGTCGGCGGCGTGATCACGGTCCCGTTCAACTCGCTGTACCACGCCACGAAGTGGGCCCTGGAGGGCTGGAGCGAGAGCATGGCGTTCGAGCTCGGCCAGCTCGGCATCGGCATGAAGATCGTGGAGCCGGGCGGCATGAGGACCGACTTCTTCACGCGCTCGCTCGACGTCGGCAGGCACCCGGCCTATGATGCGCTGGTGGACAAGGTGATGGGCGCCATCACCGACCCCAAGCAGATGGAGACGTACTCTTCGCCGGAGACGATCGCCGAGGTGGTCTACGAGGCGGCGACGGACGGCAAGGACCAGCTTCGCTACGTGGCCGGCGCCGATGCGGTGGCGACCGTCGCCGCTCGCCGGCAGCTCGGCGACGAAGCATTCCGCAAGGCGATAGGCCAGCAGTTCTTCGGGTAGCACGCGGGGTATCTCAGGGCACTCCGCCGGGTCACGGACGTGGATCGGGTATCTGGGCGCACGTCAGCCGACGTGACCCTCCCGGCCGCACGCCGTGGACCCGGCGGGTCGTTCCGCAACCCCTGGCCGGACAGCGACCCGCGCCGGCTCCTCTCCTTCACGGCGCCATGGTAATGCTGATGAAATATAATTTCCTCAATAAGCACAAGTAGAGAGGAGGCCCACGGGCTGTCCTTTCTCCTGGAGGAGTCTCATGCCGAGACCGCTGTTCCGCCTTGCCGTCGTCGTTTGTGCCGCCTCAGCGCTGACCTTCACGGCCCGCGCCCAGCAGCCGCCAACCTTCGGCGAGGAGATCGACGTCCGGGTCGTCAACATCGAGGTGGTGGTCACGGGCCGTGATGGCAACCGCGTGGCGAACCTGCAGCCGGCGAACTTCCGCATCCGCGTGGACGGCAAGGAGGTGCCGATCGAGTATTTCAGCGAGATTCAGGAGGGGAGAACCGTCGCTGCGCCCGCCGCCGAGGAGAAACCTGGGGCAGCGGCCGCCGTGCAGAGCATCGCTCCGGAAGGTACGGTGGGGACCTATTACCTGGTCTTCATCGACGACTTCTTCTCGACGGCTCCGCGTCGCAACGACGTCCTCAAGGCGCTCAGAGCCGATCTCGGCCGCCTCGGTGCGGAGGACCGCATGGCGGTCGTGGCCTACGACGGCGGTCGGCTCGCGATGCTCTCCAACTGGTCGGGCTCGCGGAGCGATCTCGAGGGCGCGTTCGATCAGGCGATGGCGAGGACGGCCCGCGGCTTCGACCGTGCGACCGAGCTTCCGGACTCTCCAGGCAGACCAGCAGTTCGCCGAGACGCGGACCGCCGAGGGCACGCCCCTGGACAGCGTCACCAACACCGGACTGAACGAGCGGGAGCACGCCTACGCCGATACCCTGATCCGCCAGATACGGGGCTCGCTCGGCGCCGCGGTAAGCGCCATGCGCAGCTTCAGCGCGCCGCGCGGTCGCAAGGTGATGCTGCTGTTGTCGGGGGGCTGGCCCTTCTCGGTCGTGAGCTTCATCCGTGGTCCCGAGAATGTCGTTCCATCGCGGCAGACGGCGAGCGGCGAGGAGATCTTCCGTCCCTTGACGAGCACGGCCAACCTGCTCGGCTATACCGTCTACCCGGTGGACGTGCCCGGCATACAAGTGACAGGCGCGGACGCCGCTGCCGATCCGTTGCCGGGCCAGACGAGAATCAGCACGGGCTCCGGGATCGGGGCTGCGGTGCGGGGTTCCGCTCCCCAAGCCCAACTGGCGACGCCCAAGCTCTCTGGCTCCGGCGAGCAGGAGATCGAAGGTTCGCTGTACTTCATCGCCAAGGAAACAGGGGGCAAGCCGATCCTCAACACCCACCGCACGACGGCGCTCGCCAGCGCCAGCGCCGACACCCGCTCCTACTACTGGCTCGGCTTCTCTCCAGCCTGGCAGAGAAACGACAAGATCCACGCCGTCAAGGTCGAGATGCGGCGGCCGGAACTCGATGTCCGCTACCGCACCAGCTTCCGCGACCTGTCGCGCCAGGCGGAGGTCTCGATGAAGGTGGAGAGCGCCTTGCTCTTCGGCAAATCCCCTGTTGTTCTTTCGATGCCGATGCAACTGGGCGCGCCGGTGTCGAAGGGCGGCATCCTGGAAGTCCCCGTGACGCTCGGGCTGCCGGTGGACGTCATGACGGTGCTGCCGGTTGACGGCAAGTACGCCGCACAGTTGGAGCTGCGCTTCGCGGCTTCGCATGCCAGCGGCAACAGCACGGAGATCCCCGTAGTGCCGCTCAACCTCTCATCTCCGCGGCCGCCGACGCCCGGCAAGTTCGTCCGTTACGTGACCACCCTCAAGATCTGGGGCAAGGCCGACCATCTGGTCGCGGCCGTCTACGACCCCCTCAGCGGGAAGATCGCCACGGCGGAGGCGGATCTCGCCGTGCCCTGAGGGGCCCCGGACGGGGGCGCCCGGCTCGTCGACGGCGATCGTCTTCTCAGTCATTGGTGGCTGAATCCGAATCGAGGATCACCGTCTCCTGGCCGACCTCGACTTCGCCGTACTTGAGGCGGACCCGCTCGCGAGGGGCTGTGCACCGGCGCCCGTCGCGCTGCGCACGGGAGGCGGAACACGGTGCACAGGGTCCGGAGCCGTCGCCCGGGAGGCGGAACACCGTGTTCCGGACCCGGAATACCGCGTTCCCGACCCGGAAGACGTTGCACGGCACCCGGAACACGTCACCCGGGGGCCGGAACAACGTGTTCTGGACCCAAAACACGGTGCGCCCGGGCCGGAAGACCGTGCTCCGGACCCTGAACACCGTGTTCTGGACCCGGAAGGCGTTGCACGGCACCCGGAACACGTCACCCGGGGGCCGGAACAATGTGTTCCGGGCCCAAAACACGGTGCGCCCGGGCCGGAAGACCGTGCTCCGGACCCTGAACACCGTGTTCTGGACCCGGAAGGCGTTGCACGGCACCCGGAACACGTCATCCGGGGGCCGGAACAATGCGTTCCGGGCCCAAAACACGGTGCGCCCGGGCCGGAAGACCGTGTTCCGGACCCAGAACACCGCGTTCCCGACCCGGAAGACGTTGCACGGCACCCGGAACACGTCACCCGGGGGCCGGAACAACGTGTTCTGGACCCAGGACAACGTGTTCCGGACCGCGTGCACGTTGTTTTTTGCTCTCCAGCGCGCCCGCGCGACGCTCGAGAAAAAGCCCATGCTGCTTCATACGTCCGGGCGTGGAGGGAGTTACACGGTGGCCGCGCTCAACAGCTCGTATCACGGTCTCCTGGCCGACCTCGCGCGGGTACAGGTCGAGCTCCTGAAGATATGCAGCGCGAAGTCATTCGCGAAGCACCTGGTGGACGAACGAGACGGCGATCGAGCCCTCTCCCACGGCCGAGGCGACGCGTTTGATGTTGCCGCCCCGCACGTCGCCGACCGCGAACACTCCGGGAAGGTTGGTTTCGAGGAGAAAGGGAGCCCGCGCGAGCGGCCACTGCGCGGCGGCCAGGTCTTCCGGCGACAGGTCCGGTCCGGTCCTGATGAAGCCCTTCGCGTCGAGCGCGATACAACCATCGAGCCAGTTCCGGCCGGGACGAACAAGACGCCGCCGGCCTTGACCTTCACAGGCTTGGCTTAGTTCGCCGCTGCTTTAACTCCTTTTGCGGCTTCTTCGATCAGCGCAGCCACCGCATTTGGCTGCGACACGTAGATCGCGTGACTGCCTGCTGCCTCGACAACCGTCGAACCTGCGCGCTTCGACATGAGACGCTGGGCTGGCGGTGGAATCATCCTATCGTCGGTGGCGACCAAGTACCAGCTCGGCTTGGTCTTCCATGCCGGCTCGCTGATCGTCCCGCTGAGTGCCTCCACGCCCCACGGCACTTGGGAATCGGCCATGAACGCGGCCTTTTCGTTGTCCACGTCAGCCGCAAATGAGGCGTGGAACTTTGCCTTGTCAAGGGAAAGATAGCCGTCCTGCGGTGGCAGGATCGGCGGTACCGGCGCGCCTGGCGGAGGATCCTTGATGAGAGTGGACACCGACTCGCCCTTATCCGGCGCAAACGCAGCGATATAGACAAGCCCCGCAACTTTTGGATCGTTGCCCGCCTCGGTGATCACCACCCCGCCGTAGGAGTGCCCGACGAGAATTACCGGGTCATTCTGCGTGGCAATAATGCGCTTGGTTGCGGCAACATCTTCGGCCAGCGATATCGTTGGATTCTGAACGATTGCGACAACGTAGCCGTCCTTCCGCAGGATACTATAGACGCTCTCCCAACCTGAGCCGTCCACAAAACCACCGTGGACGAGAACAACGGTCCTTACTCCCATTCTTTCAGCCATGATGATCTCCCTTCTGTCGAACGCCTATGCCGATGAGTGGTGGCGCTGTTTGCCGTCCGCTCGATCGGCGGGGTTACACGCCAATTCGTCTCTGCTATTGGTGTACGGAACCACTTGCCAGGTGCTGGGCTTTCGCCGCCCGTGTTGCATGGGAGAACCATGCGCCGATGTGGCGCTGCGTACGTTGTTCACTCCTGACGAGCTTCATGGAACGACCTCCTTTCTTTTGAAGGGACCTCTCGCGCCGCTTCCGTGCGCGTCCGTGGATCCGGACATCCCGAACTGGGCGGCGGCAAGGGTCGTGGCCGCAGTGCCCAAGAAACGACGCCGAGTTGGGTTGATCTCGCTAAGCATCCTGGTTCCCTTCATTGTGCCTCAATGTCTCGCTGTTGACCGTTTGTCGAACGTCTGGCGTGACGTGACTCGGAACGCCCGCGTGCACCTCCTGAACGGCGCAGACGGCCGAGAGGATCTGCCCAGGCGTGCAGTAGCCGCACTGAAACCCATCGCAGTGCAGGAAGGCGGCCTGCATCGGGTGAAGCTCGTCCCCTGCGGCGAGGCCTTCAATCGTGACGACATGCTGGCCCTCGCACGCCGCCGCCAGCGTCAGACAGGACAAGACACGCTGGCCGTCGATGATGACGGTGCACGCGCCGCACGCGCCCTGATCGCACCCCTTCTTCGTGCCGGTCAGACCGAGGACGTCGCGGAGAGCGTCCAGCAGCGTCAGGCGCGAGTCCAGCGAGAGCTCGTGGGTCGTGTTGTTAACGCGGATATTGGTTTTCATGTCGATCACCTCGTCTCGGCGTTCGGTTAGGGATCGATTCCCCGATCGCGTCTTCGAAATCACCGCAGCGACTTGACCGCCGCGCGAAAGTCTGTCACCAACAGCTCCGGCTGTTCCCACGCCGCGAAGTGCCCGCCTTTGTCGAGCTTATTGTAATACCGAGGGCGAGGAACGGGGTCGTCTGGGCGTCCTTCGTGGCGCTGCTGCTCGCCACGCCAGCCGCCGGCCTCGACCCCGGCATCGCTCTCACCCAGTATCCGCGTCACGTTACCGGGTTGGGCTCGAAGGCGTCGCGCCGGCAACGCTCGCGGCGGCCGCTTCGACGATCTTGATGACGGACTCCGGCCGTGAAACGTAGGGCACGTGGCTCGCCGCCACTTCGGTAGTCACGGCGTTCATCCGCTTAGCGAAGAAGCGCTGTAGCTCCGGATTGATGGCGTTGTCCTGGGTTGCCACCAGGTACCAGCTCGGGATGTTCTTCCACGCCGGCGCCTCATGGCGTTGGCCGAAGATCGCTCCGGCGAAGGGTTTCTGCGCCGCGGCCATGACGTTCCGCTCTCTCGCCGGCACGTCCGCCGCGAAGGCCTCAGCGAACTTGGCACGGTCGAGGTAAAGGAAGCCTGCCGCGTCCGGGACGATCGCCGCGCCGATCTTCGATGGATACTGGGCGAGGAGGGGCTCATAGCCTCTCCGGCGTCGGGCGCGAAAGCCGCCACGTAGACGAGGGCCTTCACGTTCGGCGCGTCGAAAGCCGCCCGCGTCATCACGGCGCCGCCGTAGGAGTGGCCGACGACGACGACGGGACCTTGCTGCGCGTCGATCACCCGTTTCGTGGTCGCCACGTCGTCGGCGAAGGAGGTCAGCGGGTTCTGTACGGCGATGACGTAGTAACCGTCGTCTTCGAGCTGCGGGATCACGTGGCTCCATCCCGAGCCATCCGCCCATGCTCCGTGCACGAGGACGATCGTGGGCTTCTTGGCTCCGTCCGCCAGCGCGGGAATCGACAGGAACAGGGCCAGACCGAAAACGATCAACGACGCGATCCACTTCTTTCCATCCACGTGACTGCTCATAGTTCACTCCTTTTTAACCGGCGGCGCGCCTGCCGCGCCGTCCGGGTGCGGGGGTGAGACTACGAGGCCCGGCGACCCTGCACATCACGAGTTGGAGTAGTTTTGCGCTACCACCGTAGGCTGGGGCCGGCATACCACCATCGTGGTAGCCTTGAGGGTCATGCCGGGGGCGAGGAGAGAGCCGGGGCATCGTGGGGTCGTCTGGGCCTCCTTCGCGGCCTTGCTGTTCGCCCATGCCGCCGGCGGCCTCGACCCCGGCACCGCCCTCACCCAGTACGGACACACCGCCTGGCGCATCCGCGATGGGTACTTCGCCGGACAACCCGGCTCGATCGCTCAGACAGCGGACGGATTTCTCTGGATCGGAACGAGCGCAGGGTTGATCCGTTTCGACGGTGTGAGATTCGTCCCCTGGAAACCGCCGGTCGGATCGCCTCTTCCGGACAATCGAATCATCAATATTCTAGGGGCCAGCGACGGAAGCCTTTGGATCGGCACCGCCAACGGCCTGGCTCGCTGGCACGGCGGCCGGCTCACGGTGCATGCCCGAGCTGGACGTTTCGGCGCGCTGCTCGAGGACCGCCAGGGCACGGTCTGGGCAGGCCACACGCGAGCCTTGACGGAGGTGCCGCCGCTCTGCCGCTTTCGGCGCGGGGAATTTCAATGCTTCGAGTTCCCGGAGGAGCACCGGCTCGGCTACGTCGGAGCGTTGCACGAGGATCGGCGGGGCAACCTCTGGATCGGCGGTCCGGCCGGTGTATGCCGCTGGCGGCCGCAAGAGCCGGCTTGCTACGACATCAGCGCGCTGGCCACGTTGGGCAACAAGTCCGGAGTCTTCTTCCTCGCCGACGACGCGGAAGGCAATCTGTGGGCCGCCACCGGAGCGGAAGGGTTCTGGCGGCTCGCCGGGGGCAAATGGACGGCGGAGCCCGAGCTTCGAGTCCGGACCGCTGCTTGTGGATCGCAGCAGGAGTCTGTGGATCGGCACGGGAAACGAGGGGCTCGTCCGGCATGTGCACGGACGAATCGAGCGTTTCTCCCGTGTCGACGGCCTGTCAGGCGACGTGATCAACACGATTTTCGAAGACCGGGAGGGGAACGTCTGGGTGGCGACCTCCTCCGGCCTGGACCGGTTCCGCGACGTGAAAGTGGCGACGCTGACCTCGCGCGAAGGCCTGCCGGGAGGCGATGTCCTTGCGGTCACGGCTTCCAGGGATGGCAGCGTCTGGATCGGCGAGGACAGCGCCCTGCTCCACTGGCGGGAAGGCGGAATCTCCGTGTACGGAGCGGGACAGGGACTGCCGGGGAACGCCACGACCAGCCTGCTGGAAGATTCCCGGGGGCGGCTCTGGGTAGGCGTGGACAATGGTCTCGCATGGTGGGAGCGTGGCCGGTTCTTTTCCTTCAGCATGCCGGACGCCAGCGCCGTCGGCGTCGTGCGCGCGATGGTGGAAGATCGGGACGGCAGCGTCTGGGTTGCCACCACTCAGGCCGATCATGCCCTGCTTCACATTCGCGGTGAACGGCTCGTCGAGATCGTGCCGGCGGAGCGAATCGGAGGCCCGCAGATCTCCGCGATCGCGGCGCACCCCGAGGGCGGCGTCTGGCTGGGATTGATCGATTCGGAGCTGAAGCTCTATCGCAATGGAAGAGTCGAGTCGATCACCAAGCTCGACAGCCCGGACCGGAGACTGCTTTATGGTCTGCTTCCCGGTACCCATGGGTTGTGGCTGATCACGAGCCGCGGACTCGGCCTTCTGCGGAACGGCACGCTGAGCACCCTCGATACGCGCCGCGGCCTGCCTTGCGATGACGTCGAGGACGCGGTTCCGGGCGACGATGGATCTCTGTGGGTGAAGACCCTCTGCGGTCTGGTCCGGATCCCGGCGGGCGAGCTCGATGCCTGGTCCGCCCATCCCGAACGGCGCGTTCGGGTCCGAGTCCTCGATGCCTTCGATGGCGCGCAGACCGGCCTGTCTCCTTTCACTCCCCGTTCCACGAAGTCGCTCGACGGCCGTCTGTGGTTCGCGCTCGAAGGGGGCGGGCTGCAGGTGCTCGATCCCAAGCGCATGAAGGACAACGCCGTTCCGCCGCCCGTGCGGATTCTTCGTGTCACCGCGGATCGCAAATCCTACGCGCCGGAGTCCCGGCTGCGTCTGCCGCCGCTCACGGGAGAGGTCGAGATCGACTACACGGCCCTCAGCCTCACCATACCGGAGAAGGTCCGGTTTCGGTATCGGCTCGCGGGAGCGGGCGGCGATTGGCACGATGCCGGAATGCGCCGGGAAGCCTTCTTCACCAATCTGAAGCCGGGGAGCTATCGCTTCAGCGTCGTCGCCTGCAACAACGACGGCGTCTGGAACCCGCAGGCTGCGACGCTCGACTTCACCGTCCTTCCCGCGTTCTATCAGACCCGCGCCTTTCTTCTGCTCTGCGTCGCGGCGGTGACCCTCCTGGCGTGGGCGGGTTATCGCTGGCAAATTCGTCGAGTCGCGGCGCGCCTGGACCTGCAGTTCCAGGAGCGGCTCGCCGAGCGAACGCGGATCGCTCAGGATTTGCATGACACGCTTTTGCAGGGTTTTCTCAGCGCTTCCATGCAGCTCCACGTCGCCGTCGACGAGCTTCCCGCGGACGCGCCGCAGAAACCGCGCCTGAGCCGCGTCCTGCAAATGATAGGACAGGTCATCGAGGAAGGCCGCAACGCCGTGCGCGGCCTCCGCGCGCCGGCTCCGCAAACCTCCGGCGCGGACGACCTCGCGCAGGTTTTGGCGCGTGTACCGCAGGAGCTCGGACTCAACGAAGCTGCCGACCTTCGCATTATCGTCGAGGGCCCATCGCGACCCTTGCGTCCGCTGATCCGTGACGAGGTGTACCGCATCAGCCGGGAGGCCCTGGTGAACGCCTTCCAACACGCGGAGGCCTCCGAGATCGAAGTCGAGATCGAGTTCGCGGCCAGGGCGTTGCGCGTCCTCGTTCGCGATAACGGCCGCGGCATCGATCCCGAGGTGCTCCGCTCGGGCCGCGAGGGGCACTGGGGACTCTCCGGCATGCGCGAGCGGGCGGAGAGGATGGGAGCGCGATTGAAAGTGTGGAGCCGCGAACGGGCCGGCACGGAGATCGAGCTCTCGGTGCCCGGCGCGATCGCTTTTCGAGATCAACCCTCCGCCGGCTTCATGGGGTGGTGGCACCGGCTGGTGCCAGGAAGCGAGCGTGATCCATGAGCGACCCAAATCGGATTCGTATCCTCACCGTCGATGACCACCCGCTGATGCGGGAGGGGACCGCCGCCGTGATCAAGAGTCAGGCGGACCTGCTGCTGGTGGCCGAAGCCGCCAACGGCGGCGAGGCGATCAGAAGATTTCGCGAGCACCGCCCGGACGTGACTCTCATGGATATCCGGCTTCCCGACATGAGCGGCATCGACGCGCTGATCGCCATCCGCTCGGAATTCCCCGAAGCCCGCATCCTCATGCTGACGACGTTCGAAGGCGACGTCGAGATCCAGCGCGCCCTGCAGGCCGGCGCGCGCGGCTACATGCTCAAAAGCATGCCTCCCGGCGAGCTGCTGGCGGGGATCCGCGAGGTGCACGCCGGCAGGAAAAGGATTCCTCCCGAAGTGGCGGCCCAACTCGCGGAGCACATGGGCGAGGAAGCCCTGACCGCGCGCGAGCTGGAGGTTCTCCAGGCAGCTCGCGGGCGGCAACCGCAACCGGGACATCGCCGGGCGGTTGTTCATCACGGAAGAGACGGTCAAAGTCCACGTCAAGCACATCATGGAGAAGCTGGGCGCGAAGGACCGCACGGAGGCGGTCGCCATCGCCCTGCGCCGCGGCATCATCCGGCTATAGAAAGCAGGAGGACGGCGAGAGATCGTCATTCCTCCGGATCGATCTACTTCGGAGACCCGAAGACGATTCGCGCTACCGAGAGATTGACGCCGATGTCGGGCGTATTGTCGAAGTTGGCGAGGTTCTCGGTGATGCCGAAGCGGAGAACGTGGCCGCGGTAGAGCCGTTGGACGCCGATGGTCGCCTGGATCTTTTCCGCCGAGAGCTCGTCGAGCTGGGTTTCCTGCACGGCGCTCTTGCTGACATAGCCTTGCACAATGAAGTTGGTGTTCTTCGAGAGCCGCGTCTCCCAGCCGGCGACGACGGTCGGGATCCAGGTTTTTTTGGAGAAAGCAGGATCGGGGCTCTGGTAGTAGACCCCGGCGAGCGAGAGATGGAGTGCATTGCGGCTGAAGAAACGCTGCAGTGAGACCTGCACGCCGTAGTCGTTGTTTCCTGTCGATACCAGGCGGTCGCCGCCATCGGAGAGGGCCAGCTTGGCGGCCGCTTCGAGCACCACGTTGTAGCGGCTGGGAGCCGACGTCAACGAATAGCGCAAGCCGAACACCGGGTCGCCGAACTGGCTTTCGGTCGGCTCGTCGAGGACGACGGTCGCGCGTTCGAGACTCCCCAGTGCGATCCAGCTATTGCGCGGTGCGAACTCGCGTCCGGCGCTGGAGAAGCCGACTCCGTCATGGAAGCCCTCGATGGTCGAATCGAGAAAACCGCCGTCCGAGGTGAAATAAGGGATGGTCGCATAGATCCCGACGTGCCGAGTGAAACGGTAGTGAAGGGTCAGATCGACGAGGCCGAGCTCGCCGTCGAAGAGATACGCATCGCCGGGTAGGGCGATGATCGCCGCGACGTCGTCCGCCGTGATCTCTCCGCGCTCGACGCCGCGCGACTCCAGGTAATCCTGGACGTTGTCCGACAGCGCCCAGGTGTTCTGGTACGAAACGTTGACTTCGAAGGCGAAGGTGCCCGGCGTCGCCGGCACGGCATGCGCCGGCAGCATGTCGAGCCGGGCGATGCCGAACGGCGTCATGTCGCGGACACGCATCAGGCCCAGGGTCTGCCAGCCGCCCTCCTCGGCGACGGCCGCCGCGGGAGCGAGGACGCAAAGCCCCATGAGGAGAGCCAGGCGGGAAACGCGAGACATCGGATCGCGACGCTGGTCAGGTTTCTGGTTCATGATCTCCCCTTTTCGGTCGCCCTTGCCGACGGACCTCGCTCACTATGAAGGGTCGCGGGAGAGGCCACATCACGAGATCAAGTAGTTTTTCGGTACAGCCTTAGCCGCAGACGATGATAACTCGATCGTGGTAGCCTAAAATCCCTCGGGCTCGTGATGCCTCTCCCCGCGGCGGGTCGATAGCGTGTACCCGTGCAGAGGCTTTTCTCCTCGTTCCCGCGCGGGAGGCCTGGCGTGGGTCTCCTGCTGCTGCGAGCAACGGTCGGCGTATCGTTGATCGTCCAGGGCGCAGCCAGCTTCGCCGAAGAGGGTCACGGAAAGCTGTGGGCCACCGGCGGGCCGGCCGTCGCGATCGGGGCCTCTCTGCTCCTCGGGCTCTGACCCCGGTCGCCAGCATCCTGGCTGAGCTTCTCTGTGCGGGGATAGCGCTGTCCTGGCTGCCGTCGCCCACTCCTGACGTGTTCGGCGACGCGCCGGCGATGATCTTCCTGATCGTGATGACCGCCGCCGTGCTGCTGTTGGGTCCGGGGGCCTACTCGCTCGACGCTCGGCTCTTCGGCCGCCGCGAGGTGATCATTCCTCCCGCTCCAGCGCAACGAGATGAACCAGGAGATTGAAAAAACTCTCCCGCCGCGATCACGCAACGCAAGCGGACGCTCCGCTCGGCCGACCGTGTTAGGCCATATCCTTTGTTCAGCACGTCGGAAAGCGCCATCAGGACTGAGAGAAGCATAAGCCTCCGAGGCCGCCGGAGATCCCGGTAGCTTTTCTGCCGGGCTCTTCCTGCGACGATCCCATGGATGGTGCCGGAATGGGTTCACACGGGCTTCACAGATCTGTGACGAAGGAGTCACGAGGCTCCAGCAGAATCCGGTTCCATGAACCTCAAAGTCTCGAGGCGGGGGGCGCGGGCCGCCGGGCTCGCCGCTCTTCTTCTCCTCCTCGCCGTTCCCTCTCCTGCCGCGCCCGCCGTCGCGGAGCCGGTCAAGCTGGTCGTCATCGTCTCCGTCGACGGTCTCTCCTGGCCGCGCCTCGCGAGCTACCGGGATTGGTATGAAGCCGGCTTCAAGCGGCTGTTGAAGGAGTCGCAGGTGGAGACCTCCTGCTTCTACGGCCACCTCAACACGGAGACGGGCCCGGGCCACGCGTCTCTGGGAACGGGCGCGCCGCCGCGGGTCCACGGCATCGTGGCCAACCGCTGGTTCGAGGCCAATCCCAGCGGCGTGGGGCTCCGCCGCCTCTACTGCACGGATCAACCCGATCCGTCGCGCGTGCCGGGCCAGCCGCCCCTCTTCTACCGGGAGGTCGCGAAGGAGGGCCGCCTCTACGTCTTCGCCCGCCGGCGCGCCCTGGAGGTTTGGGAGGGCTCGGGCGAGATCGGCAACCAGGCCACCACCCGCATCGGCGAGGGGCCGAACGGCGAGACGCTGGTCTTCGACAGCGACGACGCCACGGCTCTTTACGCACTGCATCACGGCCTGCCGCCGGTGGAGCTGGCGCCGTCCGGCACCATTCCCGGCCCGGCCAACCTGCGCATCCCGACTCTGGGAGACCGGCTGGTGGAGGCGAACCCCGCCTCGCGCGTGGTGGCGCTCTCGGGCAAGGACCGCGGCGCCATCTTCCTGGCCGGCAAGAATCCGCGTCATGTCGTCTACTGGTACGACCGGGATACCGGCCGCTACGTCACCAGCGCCGCCTATGACTCGGACGGTATCGTGGGCGGCGCGGCACGCGACCTGGTGCGGCAGTTCAACCTGAACCAGGCGGGGACGCATCTGGTCCGGCGGTTCGGCACCGTCTGGCGTCCCCTGCCCGAGCCGCCCGGCGCCGCGAGCTGGCCGCGTCCGGAGCCGAACCTGGCCCGCTTCCAGACCACGGACCTGGGGCTCGGTTTCGACCACGACCTGCAGCTCGATCCGCGCGGCTATTTCAATGCCTTTTACGGCACGCCGTTCCAGGACCAGACGCTCACCGATCTGACCCTCGCCGTGCTGGCAGATCCGAATCTCGCTCTCGGCCGGCGCAACGTGCCCGACCTGCTGGCCTTGTCCTACTCGGCTCACGACGTGGTCTCCCACGCCTTCGGCAACGAGTCGGAGGAGGAGCTCGATGCTCTGCGGCGGCTCGATGTGGAGCTCGGCCGGCTGCTCATCGCGCTGGATGCGCTCGCCGCCGCCGAGCCCAAGGGCCGCGTCGTCCTCGCCCTGTCGTCGGATCACGGCTTTTCGCCGCTGCCCGAAGTGTTGCGGCGAAACAGCGGCAGGCGCATCGGCGGCCGGCTGCAGAGCGCGGACAGCGCGGCCGAGTCGCCGTATCCCAACGTCCAGGAGCGGCTGAACCGGGCCGTCACCGAGGCGCTCTGCCTGCGTCCCGGAAGCCAGCCGATCTATGGTCTGGAGGGCTGGACGGTGGCCTACGACCGCTCGATCTTTCCCGCGGAGACGGTGGAGGGTCCGTGCGGCGAGCCCGGCCGCCCCGTGACCGTCGCCGACCTCGACCGCGTCTTCCCGGACGTGGTCCGGCGCCTCTACGGGGAGGAGATCGAGAAGGTGCTGCTGATCTCGCAACGCGACCGCTGGCCGGCAGACGACGCGGCCGTGCCCTTCGCCCGCAACGACTTCGACCTCCAGCGCTCGGGCGACGCCTTCCTGGTGCCGCGGGAGAACGTCCTCATGCATTGGGACCCCGTACGCGGCTCCGGCCACGGCTCCCATCACGACTACGACACGAACGTGCCGGTGATCTTCTGGGGTGCGCCGTTCACGGCGAGGGAGACGGACGAGGCCTGCGCGCCCTACGATGTCGCTCCCACGCTGGCGGACGTGTTGGGGATTCGGCTGCCGGAGGCGACCGGGACGTCGCACGCGCCGCGGCGCTGATTCGGCCCCTACAGTTCACCAGTCGAGCCAGAGCTTCCCATCCCGGAAGATCTTGCCCGCCTTGCCGAGCTCGGTCGAGCCATTCTCGATCTCGCGATGGACGTTGGCGGGAGGGACCGGCACGGCGTCGCGACCCAGCTCGAAGGACTGCTCTCGCACCACCACCATGTACGCCTTGGCCAGGAGCAAGGCGCGCTCGCGCGAGGGCGTGAGCAGGAAGGCGATGTCGCGGTCGCCGCCGCGGGCGGCGCGGCGGACCGCGGCCTCGTCGAGCCGGCCGCCGGGAAAGAAACGCGCCAGGATCTCGCCGTTGGCGCGCAGCTCGTCGCCGCCCTGAACGCGGCGGAAGTAGGTGAGGATCTCCGGCTCGGCGTGGCCGGCCTGGGGCACGTCCGGAATGCCGCGCAGATCCTGGTGCCGCCAGCCGGCCGCGCCCGGCACCTTGCGCGGCAGTGTGAACGTGCCGTCCACCGTTACGCCCAGGGCGCCGTGGCAGCCCATGCAGAAGCGGTGCTCCTCCTCGGTCTGCAGGCGCAGGCGGCCGCGCTCGTCCTCGATGAAACCCTGGAGCTGCCAGCCGTAGTCGGTGAGCAGACCCACCATGGGCTCGCCGGCGTAGACGGGCACCCTGCCTTCGTCCTTGTCATCGGCTTCCTTTTCCTGGGCGCGCAGCAGGCCCCAGGTGTCGAGCCACTGCGTCTTGCGGGAGTAGCGCACCTCCTTGACGCGCGCCGACAGCAGGCTCGGGGAGTCCGGATCGACGTAGCGCACGGTATGCAGGAGCTCGGTGCCCTGCGGGTACAGGTAGCGATGGACGGGCACCTCGCGCGCATCCCCCGCGTAGCGTGCCGGCAGGCGCCGCACCCGGGTGGCGAGCCCGGATTCCGCGCCGTCGCCGTCGAGGTCCCGCTTGGCCGTTGCTTCATCGACGGGCTCCACCGGGTAATCGAGCGCGTGGTCCGGCTTGCTCGGGTCCGAGGCGATGGCGGCTTCCAGAATGGCGAGGTTGGCTTGGTAGATCGCTCGCGATTCGGCGCCGTTCAGGGAGCGGAATGGGTTGGGCAGGCGGATCATCACGTCGTCGGTGCTGCCGTTGGTGGGCCAGAAGGTGCCGGGGAACGGCTTGTAGCGGAGCGCGCGCCAGCCGCTGCCGTCGCGGGCGAAGCCTTCCTCGTCGAAGCCCTGCTGCAGGTCGAGGTCGGCGCGATAGCCGGGGAAATCGACACGACCGGCGAGTGCGGCGCGCAGGGGTGTGTAGTTGTCGGTGCGGAGATAGCCGATGGCCTCGCCGTCGGCGATCCCGGCGATGGCGGCCGAGCGGTCGCGGAACAGGTTCTCCCAGCGGTTCTTCAAGGCGAAGTCACTGAACGAGTACTCCTCCTGCAGCCGCCAGTCGGTCTGGAAGTTGGGGTCTCGCGGCACGGTGTGGCAGGTCCAGCAGGGATTGGAGGTCCCCGCGGTCTTGGTGTAGCACTGGGGAGGCACGGCTGCCTCCAGGTTGACCGTGCGGCCGATGCTGGCCCGCGCCCTGGCGAGAGGGTCGTAGCCTTCCTCCGCATCGGCCAGGACGACGAGCACGGAGAACGCGAGCGGGAAGGCGGCGAGGAAAGTAAAGATTTTCGCGCGTGCAAGCTTGGGCATTGGAAGATCCCCGGACTCCCCCCTCCCGCCGCGCGGGAGAGGGGAGCTTCAGAAGGGGTTTTTACCGGTTCTGCGGCCAGGTGCTGGGCCGCTCTTCACCCGGGTGCTGGACGCTGAAGAAGATCGTCGCCTCGTCCGAGCTGAAGGCCGGGCCTGTCGTCTCGGCGTCGGAGGGGACGGAGGCGAAGCGGAAGGCCTTGCCGTAGCTCGGATTGGCGATGCCCGGCGCGCCCTCACGATGCCTGGGATCGAGATCGAGATAGTAGACGGCGTCCGCCGTGCCGTTGGTGCCGAAGTTGCCGTCGGTGCCGAACCAGACGCCGCCCTGGGAATCGATCATCAGGTTGTCGGGGTTGGCGGCGTCGAACTGGCCGGCGGCCCTGGTCCCCAGCCAGAGGGCGAAGTACTTGAACGTCTTGGAAGCGGCGGGGTTGGCGATGTTCGCTTCCTCCAGCGCGAAGATAGCGCCCGTCGGATCGGGCCGCAGCGGCGAGCTCGCGGCGTGCTCGGCGGGAGGGAAGAGGACTCCGTCCTGGTTCAACGCCACCTGGCGGGCATGGTTGGTGAACGCCACGTACAGGCGCGGCTTGCCGCTCGGGTCCCGGGGATTCCACTCGATGTCCTCGGGGCGGTTGAGCTCCATGACGCCGATCTTGTTGCTGGCCGTGAACAGGGCGGTGCGGACGTCGTTGTCGTTGCGGAAGCCGCCGATGCCGTTCCAGTTGACGTCCCGCAGCGCCTGACCCACGGTGGTGTTCGGCTTGCCGAGGGCGGCCGCGTTGGGTGCGACGTCGGCGCTCGAGGTGCTCAGGTAGATCCACTGGCCCGTGCCCGGCGCGCTCTCCGTCGGCGAGGCGCCCGTGGCCTTGAGCGTCAGGCCGGTGGCGTTGTCGAGGCCGGCGAAGTGGGAGACGTACAGGGTGCCCGAATCGAGCAGGGCGCGCACCTCGGACCGGCTCATGCCGGGGACATACGGATGCGCGCTGATCCACTTGTAGATGCGGCCGCTGCGGCGGTCGTCTCCGGCATAGAGGACGATCGGCTGGTTGGGGAGCAGCTTGAAGTCCGCGCCGACGGCGAAGGCGGCGTTCTCCCAGTGGGCGCGGCCGAGGTCGCCGATCTTGCGGTGGCCGAAGCCGTCGCCGCCGAACTGGTTGGTGCTGAGATAGAAGACGTCGGCCGGCAGCCCGGGATCGATCTCCACCGCGTAGCCGTAGGCGTCGCGGTTGTGCCGTTCCAGAGTGCTGCTGATCTGCCCGAACTCGCCGCTGGTGGCGGACGCGACGGTGGGAGCGATGAAGCTGCCGGGATCGAAGCCGGCGCCGGGAACGAAGCGCTGGGCGCTCGTCCAGGCCGTCTCCAGGTCGCCGTAGAAGTCCTGGGCGTTCTCTTCCGCCGTGATCACCGTGCCCCAGGGGGTCTGCGCGCCGGAGCAGTCGGCGAGGATGCCCGGAATGACGCCGGGCGGCAGGAACAACCCGGAGTCGTCCCTGTCGAGCCGCGGCCGGTGGCCGACGACGGAGACCAGCGTGTTGCTGGTCGCGTCATAGCGCACGGCGCCGTTGCTGGGCACCACGTGCCATTGGTGGGTAGCCTCGTCCAGCTCGGCGCGGAACCAGGAGCCGCCGAGCTGCTTCTTGTACTGGCGCGTGTAGGCGTCGAGGTCGGCCTGGGACCAGGTGGAGGAGGTGACGTCGTTGGTGAGGATGCCGGCGGTCTGGAGGAACTTCGCGAAGGTCAGATGCTGGCCGGTGGGAGCGCTGGTGGCCCTGGGCCGGGTGTTCGAGATGTACTCGTGGTTGGACCAGATCCAGCCGGCCTTGCCGTTGCCCTTGAACTGCGGCGCGCTGCCGACGATGTCGTCGTTCCAGTCGGCGTTCCAGCCGTCGCCGAAGTAGGCGATGAAGTCGGTGTTGGCGCCAAAGCGAGGCGCCGTTCCCGAGGTGTCGGGAGTCAATGGATCGAGCCACTTCGCCACGACGTTGTGGCCCACGTTGCTGATGGTACGGATCGAATCGCTGGTGCTGTTGGGCAGGGGGAAGACAACGTGAGCGGGCAGGGTGCCCTTGGCGTATTGGTCGACGTAGCGGCGCACCTGGGCCGGGATGGACCTCAGGGTGCGCTGTACCAGGGCAACCATGGACGACAGCGGCCTCTCGGGATCGGGCTTCGGACCCTGGGCGAGGGCCGGCGCCGCGCCCCACGCCATAACAGCCGCCAGGAATACACAGGTGACCTTACGAACCTCGAGCGTGAGCACATCAAGCCTCCTTTCGAGCGGAATGCACCGTAGAGCGGGGAGCGACCTTCTTCCCCTGACCCTGAGGATAGGTAGGCGCCATGGAGAGCGCTTGTCGTGGATGCGACAGAAATTTTTCATTTGTGCGACAGAAGCTCCGCGGGCCGGAGTGGCACGAATCGGCCCTCCGCTGTCACGCGGCGTTCAAGCTGCCGACCTGTCCTCGTCATCCCTCCGCAGGAGGATCCTCTTCGCCGGGGGCCTTCACCTTTACGCCCTCGCGGCTCACGGTGCAGAGCGGAGACACGGTGACCTGGACGAGATCGACTGGCAGGCGCTGCTGGCCGGGACCACCTGGCAGCGGCCGTTGTAGCATTACCGTCATGCCCTCGATGGCCCATGAGATCCTCGTGGATCTCTTCAAGAATCGCCCGTCGCTCGCCGCCGAGATCCTGGTCGAGGTGCTGGGCGTTTCGCTGCCACCTTACACCGAAGCTCGCCTCGCCTCGGCCGACTTGACCGAGATCCAGCCCGCCGAATATCGCGCCGATGTCGTCGTCGTCCTTCTCGACCACGACGTCCCCGTCCGGGTCATCATCGTCGAGGTCCAACTGGCGGTCGACCCCAGGAAGCGCCTCAGTTGGCCCGCCTATGTGACGGTCTCGCGCGCCATTCACGGCTGCCCGGTTGATCTCCTCGTCGTCGCGCCGGATCCGGTCGTCGCCGGGTGGTGCGCGGAACCGATCGAGATCGGCGTCCCCGGCTTCATCCTGCGCCCGCCTGTGCTGCGCCGCAGCGAGATTCCGGTGATGACGGACCTTGGGGAAGCGGCCCGCCGGCCCGAGCTTGGAGTGCTCTCCGCGATGGCGCACGGCGAGACCGAAGAAGGGGCGACGATCGCCGCCGCGGTACTGCCCGCGATCCGGGCACTCGACGACGAGAGGGCCAGGTTTTACTACGACCTCGTGTACAATTCTCTGAACCAGGCGGCTCGCCGGGCGCTGGAGGCAATGATGAAGGGCTACGTATACCAGAGCGATTTCGCAAAAAAGTACGTCGCGCAGGGACGCACCGAAGGACGCACCGAAGGACGCACCGAAGGGCGCGCCGAAGGGCGCGCCGAGGAGGCGGCGCGCAACTTGCTGACGGTGCTTCGGGTTCGCGGCATTGCGGTGCCGGACGCTGTCCGCGAGCGCATTCTGACCCAGAAGGATCCGGAGCGGCTGGAGCGCTGGCTGGAGAAGGCCGCCGTTGCCTCATCGCTCACCGCGATCATCGACGAGCCGAACTGAGCCCCGGCTTCGGTCCCGGAACCGCCTCCGGCACGCATCGCCAGCCTTCCCCGCAGAATCGCATCGTCAGTCTTCCTGACCGCGGTCACCTTGAGACTGACGGCGGTTTTTCTGCACCAAGCTCCGGTCAGCCTGAACCTGACCGTCGTTTTCTCGCACCTGACCGCGGCATGGTGGAGGACGACTCCTGTCAGCGCTTGCGGGACCGCGGTCCTGCTGAGGATGACTCCGGCGATGCGCAGCATGACCGCGTTCCCGCTGAGGATGACTCCGGCCGTGTGCAACATGACCGCGTTCATCGTTCACCTGACCACGGTCATCCTGACGATGACTCCGGTCAGCCTGAGCATGACTTCGGTCAGGTGGCAGCCGATCTCGATCAGGCTGAGGATGACTCTGGTCATCTCTTGCAAGATCTCGGTCAGCCTGCCGATGACCGCGGTCATGTACAGCGGCACTTCGGTCAGGCTGACGCTGAGCCCGTTCATCCTGCACGTGACCGCGGTCAGCCTTCATGGGATTTCGGTCATGTTGCACCTTCAGCCACACTGGAGGGTGGCCACTTCCGGCAGGTGGACCTTTTTGCAGCGAAGTTGAAGAAGTAACGCTCGTTTCGAGCTCGCCATCTTCCGCGGCGAGTCTGCGTCGAGCTATCGCATCGACCTCTATCCGATCGGCTCGAGCGGCGCGCCGTTCGGACGGCTGGCGGTGGAGATCTCCGTCCACTTTGGGGCGGGGGCGGGCGGCAGCCTGTTGAATGGATCGATGCGGGTCCTCGGTCGCTGCTCGGCGACCCGGACCGAGCATTGCACGAGCGTCACCGCAGCCACCGAGCTGCTCCTCGTTCCGCCGGTGGCGAGCGGCCAGCCGACGCCTTCTGCCGCAGCCCGGGTTTCGACCTCCGGCGTCGAGGGCGACGGCGAGCCGGAGGACGACATCGACTGGCAGGCGCTGTTGGCCGGGACCACCTGGCAGCGGCCGTTGTAGCAGCATCGAAGCCCCGGCACCTCTCACGGCTTCTGCTGCGCATTGAAGCGGTGTTACTGTTAGATAATGGCCGGTGCTTGACCGATGACAGTGCGCAGAGGCGTCGCACTCTTCATCCTTGTTCTTGGTCTGGGCATGATTCTGCTCAGGAGATCCGGCACCTTGCCGTCGCTTGCAAACCGCACCGTCTCTACGGCCCTTACCGATACCGGCACGACCCGGCTCGGGAGGGTGATCGCACCGCTGGCCGGCGCTCATCCGGGCGTCTCGGGAGTCTACCCGCTACGAGAAGCGCGCGATGCGTTTGCCGCGCGGTTCCTGCTGGCTGAGGCCGCCGAACGGACTCTCGATATCCAGTATTACATCTGGCGCCAGGACATGTCGGGCACACTGCTATTCAAGGCCCTGCACGAGGCGGCCGAACGCGGCGTGCGAGTGCGGCTGTTGCTGGACGACAACAGCACTTCCGGGCTCGATTCGACGCTCGCCGCACTCGATTCCCATCCCCACGTCGAAGTACGGCTGTTCAACCCGTTGGCGATCCGCAAGCCACGCGCGCTCGGCTACCTGGCCGACCTCTCTCGGATGAACCGGCGCATGCACAATAAGTCGTTCACCGCCGACAACCAGGCCACCATCATCGGCGGCCGCAACGTCGGCGACGAGTACTTCGGCGCCACGCACGGCGTGGTGTTCGCGGATCTCGATGTCATCGCCGTAGGCCCGGTCGTCGGCGAGGTCTCCAATGATTTCGATCGCTACTGGGCGAGTGCGTCGGCCTACCCCGCCGATCGGTTGCTGCCACCCGCCGGCGCCGCTCAGATTGCGGAGCTCGCGTCGGCCGCGTCGCGGGTCGAACGCGACCCCGCCGCGGTGGCCTACATGACCGCGTTGCGCAACTCGCCCTTCATCCGCGAGCTGACTGCGGGGACGTTGCCGCTCGAATGGGTCGCAACGCGCATGGTCAGCGACGACCCGGCCAAGGCGCTCGCTCGGGCCCGCCGCGAGACGCTGTTGCCCCATAAGCTGAAGACGATCTTCGGCACACCGGCGGTACGAGTTGACCTCGTGTCGCCCTATTTCATACCCACCGCCACCGGCGTCGACGCCTTCGCGGCATGGGCGGCGCGGGGCGTGAAGATCAGGGTGCTCACCAACTCGCTGGAGGCCACGGACGTGGCGGCCGTTCACGCCGGCTATGCCAAGCGGCGCAAGGCTCTACTCGCGGCCGGCATCACGCTCTATGAATTGCGTTTGTCGTCCGGCGCCCCGCCTTCCAAGAGCGCCGGTTCGCCGGGCAGCTCCGGTTCGAGCCTGCACGCGAAAACGTTCGCGGTCGATGGCTCGCGGGTCTTCATCGGCTCGTTCAATTTCGATCCCCGTTCGGCAGAGCTAAACACCGAAATGGGCTTCGTGATCGACAGCCCGGAGCTGGCCCGGCAGATCGCGGCGGTGTTCGACAGCGATGTACCCCTGGACGCGTATGAAGTTCGGCTGTCGGACTCCGGGCGGTTGTGTTGGATCGAGCGCCAGGACGGAGTGTCGCTCCGGCACAGCGCGGAGCCTGGCGCGGGCTTCTGGCGGCGGGCGGGCGTCCGGTTCCTGTCGATATTTCCGATCGAACGGCTGCTGTGAAGAAGGGTGCGCGCTCGCGGCGTCGTTCGGATGGCCCTGACCAAACGGCCCTGTGGCGACTGGGAGATCGAGGTGCAGGACCTGGAACAGCTACGTCCTGGTCTTTCAGCAAGTTGACAGCCTGAGTGCCGGGCGGCAGAATAGCCCAGGACGCGAAGCGGAAGCCGGCATCCGCGAGCTCTCTGCATCACTTTGGCAGGGCGTATGTCCAATCCCCATCGTGGTCCGGAATTGCGAGGCCGACGCAGCGAGTGCGAATCGCTCGATCGGCTGCTGGAGGACGTGCGCGGCGGGCAGAGTCGCGTCCTGGTTCTGCGGGGTGACGCGGGAGTTGGGAAGACCGCGTTGCTTGACTACGTGGCGGCGAGCGCGTCAGGGTACCGCATCGCGCGATCGGCCGGCGTCGAGTCCGAAATGGAGCTCGCATTCGCCGGCCTGCATCAGCTCTGCGCACCGATGCTGCCCCACTTGGCGCATCTGCCCGGTCCGCAGCGCGATGCGCTTGGCACGGCATTCGGCCTCACGGCCGGAGCGGCGGCGGATCGCTTCCTGGTGGGTCTGGCGGTGTTGAGCCTTCTGTCCAGGATCGCTGAGGAGCGGCCGCTCGTCTGCCTGGTGGATGACGCGCAGTGGCTCGATCGGGCTTCGGCGCAGGTCCTTGCCTTCGTGGCTCGCCGCCTGCTGGCGGAACCGATGGCCTTGGTGTTCGCGGTACGGGAGCCCGGCGAAGAGTTGGAGCTGGGAAACCTTCCGGTGATGGTGGTCGGAGGCCTGAATGACAGCGATGCTCGCGCGCTGCTCGACTCAGTGGTCCCCGGCCGACTGGACGAGCGGGTGCGCGATCGGATCGTCGCCGAGACGCGTGGGAACCCGCTCGCGTTGCTGGAGTTGCCCCTGGGGCTGACCGCGGCGGAGCTGGCGGGAGGGTTCGGGCTTCCCGATGCCCGCCCGTTGGGAAGTGTCATAGAGCAGAGCTTCCTCCGGCGGGTCCAGTCGCTCCCGCTCGAAACGCAGCGACTCCTGCTGGTGGCGGCGGCGGAGCCGATGGGCGACGTGCCCCTGTTGTGGCGCGCGGCCGAGAGGCTCGGCATCGGCGACGGGGCGGCGGCGCCAGCCGAGGCGGCCGGTCTGATCGAGCGCGGCGTCCGGGTGCGCTTCCGTCACCCGTTGGTGCGCTCGGCGACCTACCGCGCGGCAACCTCATCGCAGCGCCAGGAGATCCATCGTGCGCTGGCCGAGGTGACCGATTCGCAGGCTGATCCCGATCGCCGAGCGTGGCATCGCGCCCAGGCAGCGGTCGGGCCCGACGAAACTGTCGCCGACGAGCTGGAACGGTCGGCCGATCGGGCCCAAGGCCGCGGTGGCATCGCCGCGGCGGCCGCCTTTCTCGAGCGAGCGAGTGAGCTGACTCCCGATCCGGCGCAGCGCGCGGCCCGCGCGCTCGCCGCCGCCCAGGCCAAGTTCGAGGCCGGAGCTCCCAACGCGGCCTACGAGCTCCTCGCGGCCGCGGAGATCGGCCCGTTGGACGAGCTTCAGCGCGCGCGAATGGCCCGGCTGCGCGCCCACATCGTCTTTGCCCGGAGCCGCGGGAGTGACGCTCCGCCGTTGCTGCTCGATGCGGCCAAACGGCTCGAAGCTCTCGACGTCGGGCTCGCGCGTGACACCTACCTCGAAGCGCTGGGAGCGACGATCTTCGTCGGCCGCCTTGGCGCCCACGGCGGAGTACGGGCCGCCGAGGCCGCTCGGGCTGCACCGGCGGGACCGCAGCCTCCGCGCCCCACGGACCTCCTCCTCGACGGGGTGGCGACACGGTTCGCCGATGGGTACAGGGCGGGCGTGGAGCCCCTCAGGCGGGCGCTGCTCTCGCTACGCGAACAGGCCGGACGCAGTAAGGGCGGCACCATGCGCTGGCTGTGGACGGCGTGCCCCGTGGCGCCCGAGCCCATGGCACCCGACCTGTGGGACGACGAGGCGTGGCACGAGCTGGCCACCGCCGCGGTCCGGCTCGCCCGCGATGCCGGCGCGCTCGCCACCCTTCCCATGGCGCTCAGCTACCGTGCGACCGTGCACGTGCACGCCGGAGAGCTCGACGCTGCCTCCGCGCTGATCCAGGAGGCCGACGCGATCACCGAGGCCACCGGGAACGCGCCCCTCCGGTACACGTCACTGGCGCTCGCCGCCTGGCGTGGCGAGGAGGCCCCGGCGCTGAGACTGATCGAGGCCAGCGTCAAGGATGCGACCACCAGGGGAGAGGGACGGGCGATCGGTCTGGCCGGGTATGCGACCGCGGTGCTGTACAACGGTCTTGGCCGCTACGACGCCGCACTCGCCGGCGCCCGGCAGGCCTGCGACCACGACGACCTGGGCTTCTTCGGTTGGTCCCTGGTCGAGTTGGTCGAGGCGGGCGTCCGTAGCGGCGCCCACGATGTGGCGGCCGGCGCCCTTCGGCAACTCGAGGAACGAGCCCGCGCCGCCGGCACCGACTGGGCCCTTGGCATCCTGGCCCGGTCGAGCGCGCTCCTCGAGGACGGCCAGGCGGTCGATGCCCTGTACCGCGAGGCCCTGGAGCGGCTCGAGCGCTGTCGGATCGTCGTGCACCTCGCCCGCGCGCACCTGGTGTACGGCGAGTGGTTGCGTCGCGAGAACCGGCGCATGGATGCGCGCGAGCACCTGCGGATCGCCTACGAGATGCTCAGCCGCATCGGGGCCGAAGCGTTCGCCGAGCGTGCCCGGGGCGAGCTGCTGGCCACCGGCGAGACGGTACGCAAGCGCACGGTCGAAACCCGCGACGTGCTCACCGCCCAGGAAGCGCTGGTCGCCCGGCTCGCTGCCCAGGGACGCACCAACCCGGAGATCGGGACCCAGCTCTTCATCAGCCCCCGCACCGCCGAGTACCATCTGCGGAAGGTGTACACCAAGCTCGGCATCAGCTCGCGCAGGAGTCTCCGCGACGCCTTCCGTGACTCGACACCAGCAGCTCGTCAGCGCAACCAGCCCAGCACATGACCGCCACCGAACAACGGCTCTCAACCGGTGTCCTCGTCATCGGGACGGGGGGATCCGGCCTGCGCGCAGCGATCGAGCTCGCCGAGCGGGGGATGGACGTCCTCGCTGTGGGCAAGCGGCCCAGGGCCGACGCCCACACGGCCCTCGCGGCGGGCGGCATCAATGCTGCGCTCGCCACCATGGATCCAGCGGACACCTGGCAGCAGCATGCCGCCGACACTCTCAAGGAGAGCTACCTCCTGGCCAATCCGCACACCGTGCGGATCGTGACCGAGGGCGCGGCGCGCGGGATCGAGGACCTGGTGCGCTACGGCATGCCGTTCGCCCAGGAGGCGGACGGGCGGATCTCGCTGCGCTTCTTCGGCGCGCACACCTGGCGCCGCACCGCCTTTGCCGGTGACTACACCGGCCTCGAGATCCAGCGCACCCTGGTGGACCGCGCTGCACAGCTCCAAGTCGCTATCCTCGACACGATATACATCACCAGACTCCTGGTCCGGGACAATGCCGTCTTCGGGGCCTACGGCTTCAACCTCGAGAACGGCACACGGTACATCATCCACGCCGACGCGGTGATTCTCGCGACCGGTGGCCACAACAGGATCTGGCGCCGTACCTCGTCCCGCCGCGACGAGAACACCGGCGACTCGTTCCGCCTGGCCTTCGAGGCGGGCGGGCGCATCCGCGATCCGGAGCTGGTGCAGTTCCATCCGTCCGGCCTGATCGAGCCGGAGAACGCCGCCGGCACACTCGTGTCGGAGGCGGCTCGGGGGGAGGGCGGCATTCTCCGCAACGGCCTGGGCGAGCGGTTCATGTCGCGTTACGACCCGGAGCGGATGGAGCTGTCGACCCGCGACCGGATCGCCCTGGCGTGTTATACCGAGATCAAGGAGGGGCGCGGCACCCCGCACGGGGGCGTGCTGCTCGATGTCTCGCACCTGCCGCGGGAGACGATCCTGCGGCGGCTGCCGCGGGTCTACCACACGCTCCTGGAGCTGCAGATGCTCGACATCACCACCACGCCGATCGAGATCGCGCCGACGGCGCACTACTCGATGGGCGGCGTCTGGGTCCGTCCCGAGGACCACGGCACCGGCGTGGAGGGGCTCTATGCCATCGGCGAGGCATCGAGCGGCCTGCACGGCGCGAACCGCCTGGGCGGGAACTCCCTCATCGAGCTGCTGGTATACGGCCGGATCGTCGGCGAAGCCGCCGCCGAGTACTCGGCGGGACGCATGACCCAGCAGCGCTCCACGGCTGCGGTGGCCGAGGCGCGCGCCGAGGTCGACGGTCTCCTCGCCGCGGACGGCCAGGAGAACGTGCGGTCGCTGCAGCGCGCGGTCCGGGATACCATGACCGAGCACGCCGGGGTCGTGCGGGAGGAGGGCGGACTGCGCACCGGCTTGGCCGAACTGGACGCGATCGAGGCGCGGATGGGCGGCCTGGGGGTCCACCCCGACATCGCGGGTTATCACGACCTGGCCCACGCCTTCGATCTCAAGTCCGCCATGCTGGCCGCGCGCGCGACCCTCGAGGCAGCGCTCGAGCGCCGGGAGACCCGCGGTTCGCACAACCGCTCCGACTACCCCGCACTCGACCCGTCGTTTCAGGTCAACCTGGTATGGTCCGGTCCGGGGCGGATAGAGCGGGAAGCGATCCCGCCGATCCCGGACGAAATCGCGGCCCTGATGCACGATGTCTCCAGTGACGGTAAGCTGGTGGAGTAGGGTCTTCCGGGCAGGGCCAATGACTCCGAAATCCATCCCACACTCCCTGGTGCCCCATCATTGCCTGGCACCGAGCCGCGCTCCTGCGCTGGGCCATGGCGCGGAGGCGGCCCCGAGCTCCACCGGCGCCTATCGGCGAATGTTTCCCGAGCTGCCCCCGCTGCCGAGCGACGAGGCCTTCCTCCATAAGCTGGGGACCTCCTGTGGAGTCGAGGTCTCCAGGTTCAGCACGAACGGAAAGGACAGCGCGGCCACGCCGTTGGCCTCCCGTCCGGCGAGGCCATCGCACGCCATATCGGCGCTACTCCCCTCACCCGGGAGCAGACCGCTCTTGGCTTAATGGGCTGGGATCAGGAAACCCCGCTCTGGTACTACGTCCTGAAAGAATCCGAGGTCCAGAGCGACGGTGACCGATTGGGCGAGGTCGGGGGCCGCATCGTGGGGGAGGTGTTGGTCGGTCTCCTCGATCACGACCCGAGCTCGTTCCGCGCGTCGCGGCCGGACTGGCGTCCCGAATTGCCGTCCCGAGTGGCGGGGAAGTTTACGATGGCCGATCTCCTGGAGTTCCTTGACCGGTGATAGGCGCCTCCCTGTCGCGAACCAGGGCGCCGACTGGGGTGTTCGACGGATGCGATGGGCTCTGCGCCGGCGGCATAGTGCCTCCCCGTAGTTCTCACCTCTTGAAAGGAGATGTCATGAGCACCATCACCACCCAAGACGGCACCGAGATCACCAAGCGCGCTCCCGATACGATCGTGTTGGTCCACGGCTTCTGGGTGACGCCGCGCAGCTGGGAGCACTGGATCCCGCACTACGAGGCGAAGGGCTACCGCGTCCTCGCCCCCGCATACCCCGGTTTCGAGGTCGAGGTCGAGGCGCTCAACGCCGACCCAACGCCGGTCGAGCGGCTCACGGTCCCCGCGATCATCGCGCATCTGGAGTCGATCGTCGGGGCGCTCGACGCCCCTCCGATCCTCATGGGCCACTCGGCGGGCGGCACGTTTGTGCAGATGCTGCTCGACCACGGCTTCGGCGCTGCGGGAGTGACGTTCAACTCCGCGCCGACCGAGGGCGTTCTCGTCCTGCCGTGGTCGCAGATCCGGGCGTCGTTCCCGGTGCTCAAGAGCCCGGCGAACCGGCACCGGGCGGTCGGCCTCACGTACGAGCAGTGGCGCTACACCTTCACCAACACTTTCCCCGAGGCCGAAGCGCGTGCCCTGTACCAGCGATATCACGTGCCCGCGTCGGGTGGCATTTTCTGGGACAGCGCGCTCGCGAACCTCGAACCCGGGGCGCAGGAGACCTGGGTCAATTACCGCAACGCGGCGCGGCCCCCGCTGCTGTTCATCTCCGGCGGTGAGGACCACCTGATGCCGCCGGTCGTGCAGCACTCGAACGCGGCGCACTACACGGCGGAGACGCTCACCGAGGTGACGGTGTTCGAGGGGCGCTCTCACCTGCTCCCCGCGCAGCGCGGCTGGGAGGAGATCGCCGACTACGCGCTCTCGTGGGCCGAGCGGCACGTGGTCTCGCTCGCCGAACGCGGCGCCTAATGCTGCTCGGACCCTCCTCATCCACGAGCCGCACTGTCAGGAACGACTGCACCGGGGTGCTGACCATGTCGCAAACCGCTGAACCGACCATCATGAGTGGCAAGACCCGAGTCCTGGGTGGCATTACGGTGATCGACACGCCGCTCGTCACCCGCGCAATGGACTATGCCCGGGCCCAATCCGAACCATACCTCTTCAACCATGCCGTCCGGTCCTGGCTCTTCGCGGTTCGGCTCGGACAGCTTCAGGGCATCCTTCACGACGCGGAAGTCGTGGCCAGGCCAAGCCGGAGACCACCTACGACAATTTCGCGCGGGACTTCGGGGAGCGCTTCGTGCCAGGCTACCAGCGGCCGTCTACCGTTGACTTCCTGATGAACGCTCCATTCGAGGAATAGGCTCGACTAGAGCTTCCGCGGAGTCTGGACTCTGGGGAAGTAGCGGATCACAAAGAGTAAGTACGCCAGCCAGAGTGCGAGCCACAAAGACCCGACGGCAAGAAGCCCAACCGAGAAGAGGACCAGGCTCGGAACGAGGAACAGCAGGGTGTAACCGAGCAGCCAGAAACGATCGCCTCGCCGGGAGTACAGAGCCCGCTCTGCATCGTCGATCCGGCTGCCAAGCGAGGAGCGGTAGTAATGCAAGGATGCGAGCACGAATGAGAACGTCGCCACACCCATCACGACTAACATGGCTTGAAACAGCAAGGCGTTGATCGCGCCCTTCTCGAACCTCGGATACAGAAAGAACAGCATGAACGTGAAGATTGCGATGCTCGGCGCGGCGAGCGAGTACGAGCGGTTGACATTAGCTGCGGCAAGATCCTCTCCCATGGGATACCTCCGCGGTCGTTCTCTTGGTCATCATCACTTGATTACCCGCGCCTTCTATCTCTCCTACGACCGCGCGGATGAAGTGGCCTCTCAGCCTGCCCCGCGAAAACGCGCCGACACTGGCACCACTCCGATTGGCCTGTCAAGTCATATGGCGGAAGCGTCGTGCCCCGGTCGTCGAACCGGGGTGCCGACTGGGGTGTTCGACGGATGCGATTGGTCCTGCACCGGCGGCATAGTGCTCCTCGTAGCTCACACCTCTTCTTCTTGAAAGGAGCCTGTCATGAGCACCATCACTACCCAAGACGGCACCGAGATCTACTACAAGGATTGGGGCGAGGGCCCTGTCGTCATGTTCTCCCATGGCTGGCCGTTGAACGCCGATGCCTGGGACGGGCAGATGCTGTTCCTCGCGCAGAACGGTTTTCGCGCGATCGCGCACGACCGGCGCGGCCACGGGCGATCCAGCCAGCCCTCATCTGGCAACGACATGGACACCTACGCCGACGATCTCGCCGCCCTTATCGAGGCCCTCGACCTCCGCGACGTCACTCTGATGGGTCACTCGACCGGCGGCGGTGAGGTCGCGCGGTACATCGGGCGCCACGGAACGGCCCGCGTCGCCAAGGCGGTCCTGATCGCCGCGGTGCCGCCGCTCATGCTCAAGACGGCGGCGAATCCTGAAGGCCTGCCAATCGAGGTCTTCGACGGCTTGCGCGCAGGCCTCTTCAACGACCGTCCACAGTTCTACCGGGACTTCGCGATCCCGTTCTACGGCGCGAACCGAGCCGGTGCCAAGGTCTCGCAGGGCCTCCTCGATCAATTCTGGAGATTGAGCATGCAGGCCGGACTCCTGAACGCCTACGAGTGCATCAAGGCGTTCTCCGAGACCGACTTCACCCAGGACCTGAAGCGTTTCGACGTCCCGACGCTGGTGCTCCACGGTGAGGACGACCAGATCGTTCCCGTGAAGGACTCGGCGAGGAAGTCGGCACAGCTCATCAAGGGCGCCAAGGACGTCTACTACCCCGGCGCGTCGCACGGCATCACGGCCACGCACCAGGATCAGGTCAACGCCGAGCTGCTCGCGTTCCTCCGGAGCTAGCTGCGACTTAATCGCTGACTGAAAGGGGGCTCATCATGAAAATCGTGATCATCGGCGGAACCGGGCTCATCGGGTCGAAGCTCGTCGCCCGCCTTCGTGAGCAGGGCCATGAGGCGGTGCCGGCGTCGCCGGACTCCGGAGTTAACACGCTCACGGGCGAGGGCTTGGCCGAAGTCCTCGCCGGTGCGGCGGCAGTCATCGACGTGTCGAACTCTCCGTCGTTCGAGCCCGCGGCGGTGCTCAAGTTCTTCGAGACGTCGACGGCCAATCTCCTTGCCGCCGAAGCGGCGGCGGGTGTGGGCCATCACGTCGCGTTGTCGATCGTCGGCAGCGACCAGGTGCCCGACAGCGGCTACCTCCGCGCCAAGGTCGCCCAGGAGAATCTGATCAGAAGCTCGTCGATCCCGTACTCGATCGTCCGCTCCACGCAGTTCTTCGAGTTCCTCAAGCGCATCGCGGACGAGGCCACCGACGGGAATACGGTGCGCATCGCCCCGGTGCGGTTCCAACCCATCGCGGCGGAGGACGTCGCGAAGGCGGTGGGTCGGATCGCCGTGTCGGCTCCGGTGAACGGCATCGTCGAGATCGCGGGGCCACAACAGTTCCGCTTTGACGAATTCATCAGACTGGGGCTCGGTGCACGCCACGATCCCCGCGAAGTGATCGCCGACCCGCACGCTCGATACTTCGGCGCGGAGTTGGGCGAGCGGGCGCTGGTGCCCGGTACCGCCGATGCCAGGCTGGGCGAGATCCGCTTCGAGGAATGGCTCTCGGCCAATCCGTGATCCAGGCCGTGCCCGCCTGATCCTGATCCGGCTCGACGAGGCTACGACGAAAGCCACTCCCGATTCAGAATATCCCTTTAGGAGGTCTCAAATGAACAGTTCCGCCACGGTCAAGCCGTCCATTGTCCTGGTCCACGGCGCCTTTGCCGATGGCACCGGCTGGCAACACGTGATTCCCTTGCTCGAGCGTGATGGATACACGGTCACTGCCGTTCAAAACCCACTGACCTCGGTGGCCGATGACATCGCGACCACGAGGCGGGTGATCGATGCCCAGCCCGGGCCGGTCGTGGTGGTCGGCCACTCGTATGGCGGCTTGGTCATTACCGGCGCGGCGTCCGGGAAGCTCCAAGGTCAAAGCGCTGGTGTACGTCTCCGCCTTCGCCCCCGACTCCGACGAGCCGATTGGCCCCCTGCTCGAGAAGTATCCCGCCCCGTCGGCGTCTGCCCTGCGGCCGGATGCGGCGGGCTTTTTCTACATTGACCGCGCCATGTTCCAGGACATTTTCGCCAAGGATGTCGGTGCCGAAGAGGCCGCGGTCATGGCTGCCACTCAGAAACCGCTCGCCGGCGCCAGCTTCGCGGCCGTGCTGACCGTGGCCCCAGCCTGGAGGACGATTCCTTCCTGGTTCATCGTTGCCCAGAACGATCGGGTGATCAATCCCGATCTGGAGCGATTCTTCGCCCGTCGCATGGGAGCCACGATCACGGAGCTCGCATCCAGCCACGTGCCGTTCATTTCGCACCCGGCCGAGGTGGTGAAGGTGATCGAGCAGGCCGCCACAACCGAAGGCACGGCGTCGGGAATCACTGAGAAACACTGATCAGGCGAACCTGGCCTGGCCACACAATCCGGCTCGTCCCCTCGATGGCTCCCTCGGGGAACAGCGGCCGGAGGATGACTCCTGTCATCCTGCGCGTGACCGCGGTCAGCCTTCACAGGACTTCGGTCACGTTGCACCTTCCGCCACGACGGAAGGTAGCCACGCTTGCCGGTGGACACTTTCGCAGCTCGACTCCGTAGCGAAGATCGAAAGTCGGCTCGCTCACTTTGAGAGTTGCAGGTTAAGGTGGCACCTCGCGCCCGGCCGGCGCCGGAATGTTAGTCTCCCTACCGGGAAGAGCGCCCCTGCGCCGCCCCCCCAGCACGGGAAAGGAGCATCATGGAGCTGGCCCGCCTGCCGCCGCCGGTGCTCGTCACGTACGGATTCCTGCTCCTGGCGATCGTCGGGCTGTGGATCCGGCCGGTGGTCTGGGTGGCGGCGCTCCTCGGCGCTGTGGGCTGCGGGTATTGGAGCGGCGTCCTGACCGGGCCCGCGGTGGTCTGGCCTGCCCTCCTGGCGGGCGCCTGCTGGCTGTATCGGACGGGCCAGGGGGCGCCCGCCAGCTCGCGGCGCCGCCGCCAGCTGCCGGCGGCGGCGGTCGTCGTGATCCTGGCGTTCCTGCTGGGAGCGCACCTGCTGCCGGGCTTTCACAATCCGGTTCTGGTGCGAGACCTGGTCCTCTCCGCGGGCGCCTCTCCCTATACGCGGTACCTGAGCTTCGACAAGGCGCTGGTCGGTCTGCTGCTGACCGGCATCCTCGGCGAAGGGCTGCTTCAGTCCCGCCGGGACTGGCTGGAGGCCCTGCGGCGCGCCGCGCCATGGATCGTCGCCACCATTGCCCTCGTGCTGGGGCTGGCGTTTGCGCTCGGCCACGTTGCGCTCGCTCCGAAGTGGACGTCGTTCTTCTGGCTCTGGGCCGTGACGAACCTCTTCTTCACCTGCGTCGCTGAAGAGGCGTTCTTCCGCGGCTTCCTGCAGCGGGAGCTGGGCCGGACGCTCGTAGGGTTCGGCGGCGGGCAGCCGCTGGCCGCCGGCGGGAGCGCGGCGCTGTTCGGGCTGGCCCATTGGGCGGGCGGGTGGTCCTACGTCCTGCTCGCCGCGTTGGCGGGGCTCGGGTACGCCCTGGCCTTCCGCGCCTCGGGGCGCATCGAGATGGCGATCCTGGCGCACTTCGGCCTCAACGCGGTGCACTTCCTGCTGTTGACCTACCCCCGCCTGGCGGTCTGAGGCGCGCGCCAGCGTGCCTCCCGGACGCCGCCGGAAATGTTAGTTAGTCTCCCCGCTCGGGAAGAGCGCTCACATTTTTCGCGGAGAGCCGTAGCAAGGCCCGGTTCAGGCCGCACCGCTTCCGTCACGGCTGATTTACCCGGTCGCCATGGGGATGATGGGGGGACTCCTTTAGTCTCCCGAAGACAAGATATATGGCGCACCGCGCTCGATAGCCTCCTGGGCCGCAACGAGCCGGGCGCCGCCCGATGGACATCAGTCGGCTGTCCTCTCCCCACCCCGGGCTCCTGCGGAGGCCTGGGACCTTTTTCGCCAGTACCGCAGACTCTGCCTTCGGGCCGCCGCAAAGCCGTCACACTACGGCCGCGCAGGTGTTATCACCGAGGGCTACAGTAATCGCTCTCCGAGTTGTGGCTTTCGGGTACCTCCACGATGGTCGAGCTGACAGCAGATGTGCGCGCCGGCTTCCTCTCCCGGATCAGCACCGGCTCCACCCTGGCCGAGCTGCCGGGCTACGAGGCGGCGCTCGAGATCTCGGACCGCGCGAGGAAGGCCGGCGACTTCTTCCACAGCCATCCCGAAGTGCCCGGTCTGCTGCTGACCGAGAGCGGCCGCTTCCGCACCGTGCTCTCCCGGCGCTACTACCACGACGTCGTGGGCCGCTACTGCGGCATGGACCTTTATCATCCCCGTCCGCTCCAGTTCATGATGACCCGCCTGGAGGAGCTCGGCGGCGCCCTCGTGCTGCCCGGCGATCTGCACATCGAGGAGGCGGTGCGCCGCGGTCTGGACCGGCCGCGGGAACTGGTCTACGAGCCGTTGGTCGCCAACATCGCCGACATCGCCGACGGCGACCGGTCGGGTGCCGGGGTGCGCCTGATCGATTTCGAAGACCTGCTCGCCGCCGACGCCCGGGTGACCCTGCTGCGCAGCGGACAGATGAAGCAGATCCTCGCCACCGTGCGCGAAGGCCTGCTGCTCGTCGACCGCCAGCACCGTATCGGCCTGGAGTACGCGGGCTCGGCCGAAGCCATCCTGGAGGCCCGCGGCCTCGCCGGCCGCAAGCTGCCGGAGGTGCTCGCGGCCCGCCTCGGCTCCGAACGCACGCAGCTCGCCGCCGACTACCTCGACATGCTCTTCGATCCGCGCGTCATCGAGAGCCTGATCGTCAAGATCAACCCGCTGCTCAAGGTGGAGGCCCGCTTCGCGCAGGGACACCGCAAGGTCCTCGCCTTCCGTTTCGTGCGCGGGCTGGAGGGCGGCGCCATCCGCCACGTGCTGGTGCGCATCGAGGACCTCACCCGTGAGGAGGAGATGGCTCGCGACCTGGAGGCGCACCGCCAGCGCGGCGAGCAGCACCTCGAGCTCGCCGTGGCCCTGATGCAAGCCGATCCCGAGGCCGTGGTCGGCCTTCTGGACCGGCTGGAGCCCCAGCTTCGCCGCGCCGAGGCGTTCTTCGGACAGCGTCCGGCCGCCGCGCCGACGCCCGCCGCCTTCGACGCACTGCTGCGCGACCTGCACGCCGCCAAAGGAGAGGCCAGCCTGCTGGGCTTCTCGCCGCTGGCGCGGGAGGTCCACCAGCTCGAGGACGCCCTCGGTGCGGTCCGCCGCGGCGAGCCGGACCCGGCGACCGCCAGGTCCGCGGCGGCGGCCCGGATCGCCGCGGTCACGGCACTGCTCGCCGCCGCCCGCTCCGTGCTGGAGCAGCTCGCCCGGCTCGGCCGCGCCGTTCGCGGCGGAGAAATCACTCCTCGGCAGACCCGTACACCGGCCGTGACGGCTGCTGCCGCCGGCGAGCCCCCGGCGAGCGCTGCCGCCAAGAGCGCCGAGCCGCAGAGCCTGGAAGCGGCCCTCATACGCTTCGTCGCCGTTCTCGCGGCCGAGCTGGGGAAGCCGGCTCGCCTGCTCTGGCGCCTCGAAGGCTCGACCATCCCGTTCCGGTTTTCCCGCGTCGTCCGCGAGGCGCCGAGCAGCTCGGCCGCGCCGTGGGATCGGACGACGAGCTGCGGCGGCTCATTTTCCTGCCGGGGTTTTCCACCGCCTTCCGCGCGACGCTCCACGCCGGCCGCGGCATCGGCCTCGACCTCATCCGCGACCGTATCGAGGCGGCGGGCGGACGCATCGCGGCGCACAGCGAGCCGGGCCGCTTCTGCGCCTTCCAGATCCTGCTGCCCCTGGAGGCGCCGTCGTGAAGCTCCTCGTGGTGGACGACTCGCTGGTGGTGCGCAACGCCATCTCACGCAGCGTCAACGGCGGCGGCGCCATCACCGAGGTGCTGCGGGCCGAGGACGGCAGGCAGGCCGTCGAGCTCTTCCAGGCGCATCGCCCGGAGCTGGTCACCATGGACCTCACCATGCCGAACCTCGACGGCCTGCAGGCGATCGCCCAGATCCGCGCCCTCGAGCCCGAGGCCTCGATCCTGGTGATCTCCGCCCTCAACAGCCACCGCATCGCGCTCGACGCCATCCAGCGCGGCGCCTGCGGCTTCCTGACCAAACCCTTCACCGAGCGCGAGGTGATCGAGGCGCTCGACGAGCTGGTGAGCCATGCTCGCAGCCGGAACGGATGACATGCCGACAGCGGAGGAGACCGCCCCCATCGGTCCGTCGGCCGGTGCCAGCCGGCGGATCCTCGTCGTCGAGGCCGATCCACTGCTGAGCGAGATCGTGACGTCGAGCCTGCAGCTCCACAACCGGCGCTACCGGTCGACGGCGGTGGCCGATCCGGCGGCGGCCTATGGGGCGCTGGCGGCGGCGGAGTACGACCTGGTGCTGGCCGGACTGGACCTGCCGCTGACACCGGACCTTCAACGTTTCCTCGGCCTGCTGCGGCAGGTGCTCCCCCACGTCCCGGTCCTGCTGATGGCGGAGGAGGCTCCCGGAGCGCTCTCCGCAACGGTGCCCTACGACGCGTCCGTGCGCCGGCCGCCGGACATGGACGAGCTGCTGGCCCAGGTAGACCGGATGTTGCGCCGCAGCCGCCAGAGCGTGGTGCGCGGGCTCTCGCTGCCCAGCCTGCTGCAGGTGATCCAGATGGAGCGCAAGACGTGCACGCTCGCCGTGAGCTGGGGCGCGAGCCATGGCCAGCTCGGCCTGCACGAGGGCGAGCTGATCCACGCCCAGCTCGGTCGGACCACCGGCAAGGAGGCACTGTTCGCCATCCTCGACTGGCCCACGCCGGTGCTCACCATCGAAGACCGCTTCGAGGGCCCCACCAATCTCTCCGGAGGAGTGCAGCAGCTCCTCCTGGAGTATTACATCCGCGAGGACCACAACCGCCGCTGACCGGCGGAGGGAGAGGCGAGCCGCCCATGGATGCCCGACAGCTCCAGCTCTTCAAGAGGATCACCCTGGATTACTTCGCCAAGCTTTCCCCGGCGGACGAGCCGGTGTTGGAGACCCCCTATCTGCAGTTCGGCGAGCCGGCCCTCCTCGACTACGCCAGCCTGGTCCGCATCCGCGGCGAGTACGAAGGCTGCCTCTACCTGACCTCGCCGGTCCCCTTGCTCCATAGCCTCCTCGAAGTCCACGGCGAGGCCGAGGTGAGCGAGCGGACGCTCGGGGACATGTGCCGCGAGCTCTCCAACGTGCTCTCGGGCAACGCCAGCCAGGCCTTCACCGGCAACTGGGAGATCTCCGTGCCCCAATCGCTCGGTCCCGGAGAGCTGCCGGGCCTGCGGCTGCCTCCCTCCGCCTTCGTCATGCCGATCCGCTGGCGCGGCTCGACGGCGCTGCTGGTCGTCGGCCTCGAGCCGGCGGCGAGGAACGGCGGATGAGCGCCTCCCGCGTTCCTCCCGCCGCGGTGTACGAGCTGGCCGTCGTCGCCGATCGGCTGCCCGCGGACCTGCGCCTGCGCAGTCTCGAATGGGGGGTGCTCTTCGCGGTCACCGGCCGCCACACCGTGGCGCAGATCGGCGGCCATCTGGGCCTCGAGCCGGCGGAGCGCGACGGCGCCTTCGCCCGGCTCGTGGAGCTCGGCCTGCTCGCCGAGCGGCCGCTCTCGGCGGGGGAGTACCTGCGCGCCGCGGCGACCGTGGACGGCGAGCCGCAGACCCTCGCCGGCTTCCTGCGCGCCGGCCTCGCGGGGCCCGAAGGCGAGGCGGTGACCGAGCCGCCGGACGACGTCGCTCCGGCAGAGCCTCCCGCCGCTCCGTCGGACCTCGACCTCGGCGGCTTTGAGCCGCTCGCGCTTCCCGAAGAAGAGGAGATCACCATGGAAAGACCGCCCCTCAGCCTGCAGGCCGTGATGCGCTTCATCGCCGAGCAGTCCGGTGACGCCGACGCCGGCCAGCTCGACATCTATCGCGCTTTCGTGCGGGTGAACCCGCAGCTCCTCCGGCGCAACGGCATCACCACCCTGCGCTTCGAGGAGGATCGCCTGCTGACCGATCCGGACCTCCAGCAGGCGCTGCTGGCGAGCGTCGAGCAGGTCGTCGGCTGCTCCTGTCCGCCGGAGGTGTTCGTGCGGAGTTAAACAGATACGCGGCGTCCGGTGACCTTCTCTATTGCATCTTCCTGGCGATCTCTGCCGCCACCCGCAGCTTGGCCTGCTTCTTCCGCTCGTCCCGCAGAGAGTCCGCCTCGCCCTTGACCCGATCGACCTGCGCGTTCATCAGGACGAAGAAACAGTTGTTCGGCAGGTAGACGAAGTCGGTGTCGCCGCCGATCCCCAGGGCCAATGTATGGCATAGCGCACCGGGTACGTTCTCTTCGAACACCGCGCCCGCAGCGCCGCCGAGGCCGACCCCTTTCTTGAACTGCTCGCTGCTCCTGAAACGCGCCATCTCCTGGTCACAGAAGGCTTGATCGATGCGGCGCGTGCCGCATTCCACTTCGAAGCTGACCACGTAGAGGCCCGAGCCACGGCCTTGCCCGATCCAGGAGCACTCGTTGCGCACCCTGCTCGACCGCTTGTGCTCGGTTGCCCACTGCGGGTAGGCGGCCAGTCCCATGTCGCCAAACTGGCCCGGCTGAAGGAGGGCGTTGCAGAACGCCTCCGGCTGATCGAAGTCCAACCCGGACGCCAGCGTATAGGCAGGTTTCGAGGCCGGACTGGTGGCGGCCGGCGGCGAACCCCCGGGAGAAGCTCGCCACGCTGCCGGCCTCCCGCCCCTGATCGCAGGCCAACGCGAGCAAACAGCAGAAGATGCAGTGTCTTCCTCTCATGGTGATTCCTCCAGGGGATGCTCCGCTGAAATATCACATGGACACGAGAATCGTCGTCACAAATCTGTTACGTTGACTGAACAGCGAGGGGGGAGCAGGCGACGTGAGGACAAGTGAAGCGGGCCCCGATCAACGCGAGAACGACCGACGCTTTCGCGCGGCTCGCGCGAGTCGTCATCCCGGTGCTTGCTCGCCAGACTCCGTTGGGAGCTGCGCATCCAGCCAGCCGCTGATGCCCGCCGACATGACTTGGACATTGCGGTAACCCATTTGCTTGGCCCGACGAGCTGCATTGGGAGCTTTTCTGTACAGCGGGTTGGAGCAATAGAACACCAGAAGTGAGTCTTTGTCCGCCGGAAGGCTCTGCTCGTCGTAGCCGGCTGGATCGAGATTCCGCGCGCCTGGAACGCGGGCTTTTACCCAGCTTTGGCGAGAGTTGACGTCGATGGCCGTGGCCCGCTTGTCCTGTATCAGTTCATTGAGCTTGGTGGGCGAGAGGGTCTTGATGCCCATGAGCCATGCAAACATAGTGACTCCTCTTCGGCAGATGCCGATCCGCAACGCGAAGTTTACGCTCGGTCCGTGGCGATCGCATGACAACTACGCGCCAACTCGGCGCGGCCAAGGTCTTGTACGGGGATTCTGGTCTGTGGCCGCGAGCGCCGCAACTGCCGCAAGCTTGTGTTTGGCCTGTCGGGGCATGACCGGTCTGTGCCAGTTCTGAAATAAGGTTCCGGGACGAGCCTCACGCGGAACGCCTATGTGATGGCGGATGTGCGAGTTGCGCCGAGTTGGAGGACGGGAGGGGATGCGGGTCTCCGCCGTCACCTGCCTGGCGCTGAAGGTCGCGCCGTCGGTTCGGCGCAGAATTGTCACATCACGTCACTAGAATCGCGTGCCAAGGGAGGGACGAGAGTGAAGAACGCACGCAAAGCGACGATTCAGGAAGCAACCGCCAGCTACGAGGCGTGGCTCGGCGAGCAGACTCCGCTGCTGCCGGAAGATCTCGAGCGCAAGCACGAGCTGATGCGCAGCGGGCCGTTTCCGTTCCTGCGCGGCACCTACTACCGCTGGACGCAGCTCTGGCCTCGGCTCGGCAAGGGCGTGCGCACCGCGCGCGAGGTCCTCGCGGTGGGCGATCTGCACGTCGAGAACTTCGGTACCTGGCGTGACGCCGAAGGGCGTCTGGTGTGGGGAGTCAACGACTTCGACGAGGCGTGTCCCCTGCCCTACACGAACGACCTGGTCCGGCTCGCGGTCAGCGCCCGGCTCGCGGTCGCCGAGGGCAAGCTGCAGATCGAGGCGAAGGATGTGGACGCCGCGATCCTGACCGGCTACCGGGAAGGGCTGGAAGCGGGAGGCCGGCCCTTCGTGCTGGTCGAGCACTGGCACTGGCACGCCTTGCGGCAGCTCGCGGTGACGAAACTGGACCGGCCGGACAAGTTCTGGGAAAAGCTCGACGGTCTGCCGGTCGTCGCGGCCGACCAGGTGCCGTTGGGCGCTGTCCGGGCGCTCGGTAGCCTCCTGCCACACGAAGACCTGTCCTTGCGCTATGCCCGTCGGGTGGCGGGGGTGGGCAGCCTGGGCCGCCGGCGGTTCGTCGCCATCGCCGACTGGCACGGCGGCAAGATCGCGCGCGAGGCCAAAGCCGTGGCGCGGTCGGCATACTTCTGGGCGAACCGCGGCGAGGGCGACACCAAGGAGCTCTATCGCGAGATCGTAGGTAAAGCGGTGCGCGGCCCGGATCCCTTCCTTGCCGTCAGGCGGCGGTGGATCGCCCGGCGGCTCGCTCCCGACTGCACGAAGGTCGAGATCGCCGATCTGCAGAAGGAGCAGGATGCCGAGCGGCTGCTGCGCGCCATGGGCTGGGAGACCGCCAACGTCCACCTCGGCAGCGCCACCGCCGCGGCACTGCTCGTCGACCTCGCCTCCCGGCACGACGGTTGGTTGCGGCAGCCGGTCGAGGAGATGCTGGCCGCAATCGAGACCGACTGGAGCTCCTGGAAGAAGGATCCCGAAGTCAAATCCGGCAAGGGGACGGCCTCCATTGCGCTGGCGGAGGCGAGAGCGGCGAGGAAACCCGTGAAGGAGAAAAAAAACCGCAGTTGAGCGCGGTCTACGCGAAGCTCTCTACGCCTTGAACGACGCGGCTCAGCCGCTCGCGGACCTCTGGCTCCAGCCCCGCCGGCACCGGCAGCGGCCGCGCCAGCAGAAATCCCTGCGCGTTGCGGACACCGAGCGCCACCAGAGTCTCCAGCTCCGGCCAGGTTTCGACGCCTTCGGCAATCAGCCTGGCACCGACGCTGGCGCTGAAGGCGACGAGTGCCCTGACGAGCTGCTGCTTGTAGGGAGTGCCTTCGACCTGGTGGACGATCTCACGGTCGAGCTTGAGGAAATGGGGCACGCAGCGAACCAGCGTCACCAGGCTCGAATGGCCGGAGCCGAAGTCGTCGAGAGAGATGCGGAATCCCTGGCCGACGTAGTGGCGGATCAGCGCCTCGAACCGCGCGTAGTCATGGATGGACTCGTGCTCGGTGATCTCGATGACGACGCTGTCCTGGTCCAGACCGAGGTCTCGCAACATACTGAGGGTGAACCCCTGGACGAACCGGCTGTCGGAAAGGATCTGCGGGCTGACGTTGAGGAAGAACCGCGAGCCGCGCAGTTGCGGCGGCAACCCGGAGATCCCCTGCATCGCCGCAGCACGGCAGGCGCGCTCGAGGTCCCAGAGCAGATCCATCTCGCGGGCGACGCGGAACATCACCTCCGGTGAGCCGAACGGCGCCGCCCCCCGCGACAGGATCTCGTACCCCACCGGCTGCCCCGAGGAGAGATCGACGATCGGTTGGAAGAATGGGCGGATCTGCAGCCGGTCCAACCACGTTCCGGCTTCGACGGCGATCGGCATGGGAGCGTTCTCCGAGATCGGTACGACGACCAGGATGAGGCGCCCAGTGTACGTTCGGTTCATGGCGAGAACGTGACAACGCGGCGCCAACCGCAGCCGCGGGCGGAGGGACGCTGTACCATGGCTTCGATGCGCGCGAGTGTGGCTCTCCTCGGCCTGCTTCTCCTCGCCGCCGCCGCGGCGGCTCAGGAGCCCGGCATCGCGGTGGCGGGCCGGGTGCTCGGCCCGGGAGGTAAGCCGATCGCCAACGCCAGAGCCGAGCTGTGGCCCGTGCTCAGCCGCTACGAAGCCGGCCGGCGGGAGGCGAAGGGCGAGGAGCCGGCGCCGCTCACGGCTCGCTCGCTGGCGGATGCGAACGGCCGCTTCCTCTTACGCGCCCCAGGGCCGGGGATGTGGCGGATTGTCGTAGCCGCCGACGGATTCCTCTCTCAGCAGCGGCTCCTGCTGCCGCTCCTCGAAGACATCGGGCTCCCCGTCGCGGAGTTGCCGCGAGACCCCGGAGAGGCCCGGCGCCGCCTCCCCATCGCCATGCCGGGAGGCTGGATAACCGCGGAGCGCGGGGGATCGATCAACGTCGACGGCGCCGTCCCTCTGCTGAAACCTATCTCCCTGGCCGGAAGGGTCATCGATCGCGATACCCGCCGTCCGCTGCCCGATGCCCTGGTCTGGCCGCAGAGCGATCCGGGCCGGTGGGTCCGCACGGACGCCGACGGCGCCTTTGTTCTTTCAGGTATCGCGGCACCCTCCGAGTCCGGGCTTGCGGCCGCCGCCCTCGGCCATGAACCCGGGGTCCTTTCCTTTCGAGGCGGTCTGCCTGGGACTCCACCGGTCCTCGCTCTCGCCTCCTCCGCAGCTCTCACCGGAACGGTGACCGATACGCGCGGCCGGCCGCTCGCGGATGCCACGGTCGAGGTTTCCCGCCTGGGAGAGGACGAGGAGGCCCGCTCGGCCCACACCTCGGCCGACGGCGGCTTTCGCGTTCCCGGCCTGCGCGCCGGCGCCAGCTACTCCGTCTCCGCGATCCTCCCAGGATTCTCTCCCGCCGCGACGGCGGTCGCGATCCCACAGCCCGCGACGCCGGTCCCCGCTCTCCGCCTCGTCCTCGGCCGTGGAAGGACCGTCTTCGGACGGGTTGCCGACGCCAGCGGCCGGCCTGTCGCCGGAGCCCATGTCGAGCTGAGGTCCGGCACTAACGGTCGGGTGGTCGCGTCCAGGGAGGACGCCAGAGAGAAGAGCTTCCATGGTACGAAGACGGGCCGGGACGGCAAATTCGTGCTGCCGCACCTGCCCGGCGGCTGGTTCACGCTGCGCATCGAGGCCGGCGGGTTCCTGCTGCTGGAGCGCGAGGGGCTGCGGATCCCCGCTGGCGCGCCGCGTACCGACCTCGGGAGATTCGTGCTCCAGCGCGGCGCCGTCTTTGAGGGATGGGTTGGCGACGATGACGGTAAACCTCTCGCCGGCGCCGAGGTCTGGATCGTCCCGACGGCCGTTCGCGACTGGACGGGCTTGTACGCCAAGGGCCCCGCTGCCGTCACCCGCGCCGACGGCTCCTTCCTCGTGCGCGATCTGCCTCGCGAGGGAGGCTTCGGCCTGGACGTCTGCCGCGCTGGCCACTTGCCACTGTCCGCCATTGTGCGGGAGATCCCGCCGGAGCCTTTCCGGGCCGTCCTCCGCCGCGCGGCGAGGATCTCCGGCCGGGTGACTGCCGCCGGCGGCGCGCCCGTGCCAGCAGCCCGCATCGAGAGCTGGCTGGCGGGCGAGTTCTCTGCCGGCGTCGAAAGCCTGCGGCCCTGCCGCCGCGGCATGGGAGCGGCGGAGACGGATGCCGAGGGACGCTTCGAGCTTCGACGGTCTGCCGCCCGGCTGGTGGAGCTTGCGCGCGGCGGCCGAAGGCCATCTCAGCGCGACACGAGAGCGGCTCCACATCCTTGCCGGCGAGGGCCTCGACGGCGTCGAGATCGTTCTCGGCCGGGGGGCGGTCGTCTCCGGCCGGGTCTTCACCGCGGGCGGCGAGCCGGCCTCCGGCGCCAAGGTCTCCGCGTTATCCGAGCAGAGGGGGACGGTGCAGACCCTCGCCGCAGGAGACGGAGCGTACCGGCTGGCAGGTGTCGAGCCCGGCGAACGGACGCTCGAAGCCACCCTCGGCGACGGCGTCTGGGCGAGCCGGAGTCTCACCGTCGTGGAGGGAGACAATCGGCTCGACCTGACGATGGACCAGGGCTCGCGCCGCCAGGAGATCCGCGGCATGGTGCTCGGCCCGGACGGCGGCCCGCTCGGCGGCGCCACCGTCCTCGCGGGCGGCTCGGCCCGCACCTTCAGCGCCGCGGACGGCTCCTTTCGTCTCGCCGTCGAGGACAACCACGACTACGAGGTCTGGGCGGAGAAGGAAAGCCTCGCCGCCGCCAAGGCCGGCACGGCGGTGCGTGTGGCGGGAGCGCCGGTCGAAGGAGTCGAGATCCGGCTGGGCCCCGGCGGCGCGCTCACCGGCCGGCTCTTCGGCCTCGACCGCGAGGAGCTTGCCCAGGCGAGCGTCGAGGTCGAGCTGATCCCTCCGTTCATGGGCCGGGCTGCGGTCGATGCGCAGGGCAGTTATCGCCTCGAGAATGTGCCGTCCGGCGAATGGACCCTCACCGCCCGCGCCGGCGAGCGGACCGTGCGCGGGCAGGCCGTCCTGCCGCCGGATACCGCCGAAGTGGCCGTCGATCTCAGCTTCGAGCCGAGCCGCGAGGTGAGCGGTTGGGTCTCGGGTCCGTCCGGCGAGGCCATCGCCGGCGCGTATATCCGTTTCTTCGCGCCTGGAGGAGTGAGCAGCAGCACCTACAGCCGGTCCGACGGCTCGTTCCACCTCCGCCTGGAGGACGGGACGTATCGCGTCGTGGCCCGGCGGGAAGGCTATCTTTGGACCCTCCGGGAGGAACCCGTGGCCGTCGACGGCGGTCCTGTCGCGGAGCTCGAGCTCAGCCTCGACGCCGGGGCGGTGATCCGCGGCCGCATCCTCGGGCTCCCCACGGGAGAGCGCGCCCAAGCCGTCTGGGCCTTGGGCGGTGCCAACGGCGGCCGCCGCGAAGGCCAACTCGACCAGGAAGGCGGCTTCGTGATCCCCGATGTCCCTCCCGGCGACTGGACCGTCACGGTCGTCCATGCCGGCAGGGAAGCCAGCGCATCCATCCATCTCGACTCCGGTCAGGAGGAGTGGGTCGAGGTCGAGATGGACGGGTCTTGATTCTTCACAGACCCCTGCGGAGAAACCTGTGGAAACGGCGCGCGGATCTCCGACGCGACGAGGCTCTTCCGCTTTGCACTGATTTCTGTGCACGGGGGAGCGGTGTTGTGGAGCTCCGCGATGTCCCGCAATCAATCTCGGCCAGCCTTCGGTAGCCGAGCGCCGGCCGGAGGTAGATACGCAGCACGCGGCTCGTCCGCCGCCATGCTTGACGGGTTTTCTTCAAGGCAGAGTGCTGCTCCAAGTAACGGGTCGCGAACTCGTCGAAGATTGGAGCCGAGCGGTTCTCCTGACGTTCCTGGGCGGGATCTTCGCCACGGCCACGGCAGCCAGAATCTGCCGCGCCAGTCGGGCGTCCTCTCCATCCTCGTCCCCTGCTCGCCCTAACCAAGGGTGCCCCGGGAGTTCAGCCAAAGACGGACTGCGTTATCCTGAGACCGTTTGAGATTGTCGGCACGGTTCGGCGATCAGTTGCGTCACCTGGATGTTACCTTTTGCGTATGACGAGGACGTTAAGTTGTGTTAGGCCAGATATTTACGATAAGTCACCCACCCTCACCGGGAGAGGAGGGAGAAAAGCAAGATGGAACTGCCTGGGGGTAGGGGCGGGTCTGGACGGTGGGAGGGGGCTCGACCCGCCCCCGTTTCAAAGCCCCCTCTCTCCCGGTGAGGGCGGGAGGGAGGGGGCGGGAGAGAGGGGGGTGGGGGAGTGAGGGCTCACACCCCGACCTCCCGCTCCATCCGGACCAGCCGCGCCGTGACCTCTTCGAGCAGCGCCACGGGGGCGATCCGCTGCTCGAAGGCGTCGCGCAGCACCAGCAGGGCCGCCAGGGTCTCGCGCTCGATGCCGAGAACCGAGAAGACTTCGATGGCCTCCAACGCGCGAGCGCGGGCGACGTCCGGCCGCTCCTGGTGGAGGTGGACGGCCGCCAGCTCGAGGCCGGCCAGCGCCGCCTTGTAGCGCAGGTCGAGCTCCTCGAAGCCGCGGCGCACCTCCGCCAGCAACCGCTCGGCGCGCTCGAGGTTCCCCAGACCGCCTTCGATCCGGCCCTCCAGCCATCTCACCGCGAGCTGGGTCGTCCGGCCGCGAGGGTCACCGAGCCGGTTGCATCGCAGCAGCTCCCTGGCTTCTTCGAATCGCCCGCACTCGATGAGCGAATGGGCCAGATTGTGCAGGGCTCCGAACACCAGCTCGGGCTCGCGCTCGCGGTCGATCATGGCGAGCCCCTCCTCCAGCAGGCCGATGGCCCGCTCGGGCTCGCAGTCATAGCCGGCGTAGAGGCCCTTCTTGAGGAGCACCCGGCCGGCGAGGTGGCGATCGCCGTAGCGCAGATGGACGGCGTAGACCTCGTCGAGCGCCGCCATGGCCTCCGGGAAGCTCCGGCGGTCGGCGTCCAGGGAGGCCTGGATCTCCAGCAGCCGGGCGCCGAGAAGCTCGTCCGCGCTGCCCGTCACGTGGCACTCCGCGGCCGTCTCGAGCGCCCCTTCGGCCTCGTACAGCCGGCCCGCCACGCGGTAGGCGTTGGCCAGCTCCGTCCAGGCGCGGCAGCGCAGATCCGCCACCTGCTTCTCGCCGTACCGCCGCGGGTCGAGACGGTCGGCCAGAAACGCCGCGGAACGGGCCAGGTCGACCATGAGAACCGGATCGTCATAGCGGACCGTCAGGCAGTGCTCGAGGAGCGTCTCGAACCGCATGGGCCCGGCGGTGCGGCCGGCATTGCCGATATTGCCGTCGCGGGCGACTCCGCCTGCGGCCGTCGCCGTCTCCCGGAGGTCCTCCCATACTTCGGCGGCGGCCGCGGTTTGGGTGGCGGCCGAGTCCAGCGCCGCGTCGTACGCGCCTTCGGCCGCCCGAACCTCCGCCGCCGCGAGCGGAAAGCCGAACATGGCCTTCACCTCCGGAGCCAACAGCGCGCCGCAGCGCTGGCAGCCCCGCAAGAGGTGGCGTACGACGGCGCGAACCCCCGCGCTGTCGAGCTCGCCGCGCGAGAACTCCCGCAATTTCTCCACGCTGGGGTGCTCAGTCAAAAGAATCCCCTCCAAAGCTTCGATGGGCGATACGACTTCTGCCGCCGCCTGCTAACCGTCGGGATCGATCCCTCCTCCTCCGTCGCCGCCGCCATTCGGCCTCCCCCGATGACCGGGAGGAGGAGGACCTGGCGGCGGTGCCGGCGGCGCGTCTTTGGTGTGGTCCCGGGACGTCGCGGCGTCCTCGGAACGGCTTTCGCCCACCACGAGCAGGTCCGCCAGCCAGCTCCAGGCGCCGGACCACAGGTCCTCGAACTGCAGTCCGCTCTCCAACCTGAAGCCCGAGGCCCGGGCCGGTGCCGCCGTGGCGAGAAGCCCCGCAACGACGAGCCCGGCGAATAAACGTCGAACATTGGGCCGCAACATTTTCGAGTTTCTCCTTCTCCGCGGCGCGCGCGCAGAACCTCCATGGTCCGGCTCCCGCGGACTCCCACCTGCAGGGGAGAATTGCTACCCCCTCGACTACGTTTCTACGTCCTTGTTGTTGCACGTTACACCCGGTTGGCGGCGGCGTCAAGCGGTGCGATTGATTTTAGAATCGTCTGCGATTAAATTGGCTAAATAAAAGGGTTTCTTTTCGCGCGAGAGCTTCCTTGGGCGGTCCAGGCGATGTTTGAAACGCAAAAGAAAACGCCCCACCCCCGGAACCGCGGGTGGGGCGTCGCCGTTGCCGGCGCTGCGGCGTCAGCTTATGCCGTCGTCTTGCGGCGGCGCAGCACGCCCCAGGCGGCGAGCAGCAAGCCGAACCCGAGGACGACCAGACCCAGCTCCGAAACCGTCGGGATCTCGGGATCGAAGCCGCCGCCACTGCCGACGACCTCGAAACACGTCGGATCGGCGCCATCGCCCGGTGGATCCGTAGTGCCGGTGGACTCGTTGGTGCCGTTGGCGTCAGCGTCGAAGTTGAACGTCCCCTGGTTGCAGATCGTCTGGCCGGAGGTGCCGGCGGCGATCGTCGCGGTGATGGTGATCGTCACCGAGCCGCCGCCGCCCGCGATGCTGCCGTTCCAGTTCACCGTGTTGCCGGCGTTGGCGAACGTGCCGGGGTTGGCGCCGTCGTTGGCGCTCACGAGGGTGAGCCCCGCCGGCAGCACGTCGGTGAATTCGAAGCCCGGGTTGTCCGGCTGGGCCACGGTGCCGCTGTTGGTCAGCACGATGGTGTAGGTCACCGTGCTTCCGGGCGTAAAGGTGCCGCTCGCGGCCTTGGTGCCGGTGATCGCCACTGTTGCGCCTTCGACCGTGAACACCGTGGGATCGGCGCCACCGCCGACGCCGGGATCGTCGGTGGGCGCGGTCGCCTCGTTGACGTCGTCGTTGTTGCCGTCGAACGACACCGTGCCCTGGTTGCTGATGTTCTGGCCTTCGGTGCCGGCGTTGATGGTCGCCGTGATGGTGATGGTGACGCTGCCGCCGAGCGGCGCCAGCGAGCCGTTCCAGGTCACGGTGTTGCCGGCCGTGCCGATGATTCCCGGATTGGCGCCGTCATTGGCGCTGACCAGGGTGAGCGTCCCCGGCAGGGTGTCGGAGAACTCGTCGCCCGTATTGTCGGTCTGAGCGTCCGTGCCGTTGTTGGTGATGGTCACCGTGTAAGTGACGGTGTCACCCACCCCGAAGGTGCCGGAAACGGTCTTCGTCGCCGCGATGACCACCGACGGCGCGAAGCTCGTGCAGGCGAAGTGGACGGGAGTGACGATCATCGACCAGGAGTTGAAGGTCCCGGAATCGGCGGCGAAGTTGTCCGCCATATGCGCCGACCACGTCCCCAGGGTGCTGGCACCGTCGAAGAGCGACAGGTTGGGCACCGGGTCCGGGGTGAGCCCTTGCGTGAGGATCCAGGGCGAGTTGTAGACCGGCAGCCAGCTCCCCGTATAGGGGGCCGCGGAGTTCGGCGCCTGCACCATGTCCGTGGCGGGGCTCGCGACCAGGTCGTCGTCGATCAGCATGTTGGTCATGTTGTCGCCGTCGCCCCCGCCCGCTATCAAAGCGCCGATGAGCGAGATGAAATCGGTGCCGAGACCTCCAGGCGAGCGGAGCATCGCGGTGACGTCGCCCGGGAACGTGTGGATGACGCTGTCGATGCGGAAGTTGACGTCGGCGATCACGAAGTCGTCGGTGATGGTGATCTGGTGGAAGACGCCGCGCCCGCGGTTGTCGACGAGGACGAGGTCCGGGTTCGGGTCGCCCGTGTAGGTGACGGCCGGATCCGTGCCGCTCGCCGCGCCGACGCGCAACTGGAAGGTGGTCACGGTGGTGCCCAGGTTCGAGGTGACGCTGAGCGAGAAGTTGAGGGCGCTGCCGCAGAGGACGGTCGTATCGACGGTGATGACGAACGAGTCGCCGGCCGCACTACCCTGGGGCGCGATGGCGCCGTAGGTGGAGGTGTTGTCGAAGATCGTCACGCCGGTCGTCGAGCTGGTGAGGGTGGCGGTCGCACCCGTGACCGCCTTGCTCGCGGCGCGCCAGGGATTGGTGAGGGTGACCGTGAGCTCCACCGCCTCGCCCGGGTCGATGTCGCCGTTGTTGTTGCTGGCGCTGTCGTCGATGGCCACGTCGGTATCCGCGTCGACCACGTCGAGGAACGGCGAGCTGAAGGACTCGTGAATGCCCACGTGGCTGCGCACGAAGCGGCCCATGATGTGGTACGGCTCGGCCGCGCCGTAGCCGAGGCCGCGGTCGGCGAAGCCGCCCCAGATCGACTCCTCGTTGGCGCAGGCGTTGGCGGCGCAGTCGGCGTCGAGGATCGCGTCGCGCGCCTCGGTGTAGCGGGGATCGTTCGGCGTCAGCTTGAGGCCGTCGGTGACGATCTCGAGCGTCGTCTGGTTGCCGGTCGGCACGTCGCCGTTGGCGCCGGCCGGATCGTCGATGATGCGGCTGCGGACCTCCCACAGGGTGAGGGCCCAGATCTCGCCGGAGTTGTGCACCTCGTGGCCGCCGGCGTTGTTGAAGCTGGTGATCGGGGTCGGCGCGATGCCGCCGGCCAGGTTGTTGGTGACGTCGTCGACGTCCGCCCAGGTCATCGGGTTGACCGAGTTGTCGGTGGAATAGGGGAACCGGCGGATGCCGTAGACGTAGTTGTCGAGGTAGGCGAGCCCGGCGATCTTGTATGTGGCGTAGGCGCCGGTGGCGTATTCCGCGTCGGGATCGTCGGCGTTGGTGTTGTTGAGCATCGCTATGGCGTAGAAGTCGCTCCAGCCCTCGCCCATGCCGCGCCCGGTGTCCCAGATCAGCCCGGAGGCGTTGCCCACTAGGCGGTTGCTGGTGCCGTGGGTGAGCTCGTGAATGAGGATCTCGTTGTCCAGCCCGCCGTCGCGGTCGACGATGGGGCCGGTAAAGCGGAACATCTGGGCGCGGCCGGAAACCCCGTCCGGGGGCGTCGAGAAATTGGCGTTGTCGACGCCGCTGACGTCCTGGACGTCGACCAGCACGCGGTCGCCGCCGAGCCCCATGCCGCTGAAGTTGGTCTGCTGGAAGTTGGCGGACGCCTCGTCGAAGCCGAGGTTGAACAACTGGTCGTGGTACCAGTTGGAGGTATAGAACTGGTTGGTGACCGAGCCGCGGCGGAACTGATCCAGGGCATTGGTGCCGCTGGCGCCGGCGCCGGTGGACGTCTGGCCGGCCTCGGCGCCGCCCGCCCCGCCCTGCGGCGGCGGCAGGAAGTTGGTCTGGAAGTCGCGCGGCGCGGTGCCCAGGAAGTCGCGGTTGCGGCCGTTGGTGTCCGGGTTGCCGGTCGGCTTGCCGAAGCCGTCGAGGACGCCGCCCGCGTCCGTGTCGCAGGTGTTGTTGGGCGCGGTGCGGTCCACGCAGGCCCGGACGTTGTTGCCCACGGTCTGCTCCGTGCTGGTGTTGGTATCGATCGTGGCACAGACACCGCCCGGGCAGTCGTCGATCCAGCCGTTCGGGCTGGCGGTGATGTCCTGCGCCGCCGACATGTTGACGATGACCGGCAGGATCTCCCCGAACTGCGTGCCGCCGCCGGGCAGCGCCGGAGGTGGGCGACTGCGGCGCCGGGTTGTCGGCCGGGGTCACGCCGTCCGCCTGCACGTAGACCCGGAAGCGGGCCTCGTGCGTCGACACGTGCTCGCGGATGTTCTTCCGCCACAGCAGAGCGCCGGTCTCGGCGTCGACCATGGCATACCAGTCCTGCGTCGCCGTCGGTGAAGACGACCAGCGACCAGGCCGGGACGAGCAGGCCGGGGGCGAGCGGGAAGAGCACCTGCGCGGGCGCTGATCTCGCCGGCCACGCAGCTCGTCGTTCTCGGCGAGCCGCGTCCAGCCGTTGTCCTCGGCCGGAGACCGTGAAGGCGTTCGCCGAGGCGGTCCGGCCCACGGCGGCCAGCAGGCGCACGATGGCCTCCTGGGCGGAGAGCAGGGAAGCCTTGGCCAGCGACGGCGCCATCGCGCGCGCGTTCGGCACCATGCGGCCGACGCTCTTCACCAGGCGCCCTTCGCGGTCGAGCAGGAACCGGGTCTCGCTCTGGAACACCGGCCGGCCATCGATCTGCTGCTCCATGCGCAGCATGCGCAGCCCGCTCGTGCCTCCCGGGCTGTCGCCGAGCACGACGAGGTCGGAGAGGTCGGCGGCCGAGAGGCCGTAGAGGCCGCCCTGCGCGTTCAAAAAGCCGCGCACGATCTGCTCGTTGCCGACGCCCGGCGCGGCTTCGGTGAGCGCGCCGCGGCGGTTCTTCACCGACTCCGGAGCCCAGGTGTAGGAGGACATCTTCACCTCGAGCCCCGGCACCGTGGCCTTGAGCTCCGCGGTCGCCCTGGCAATCGCATCGGCCTGCATCCGCGCCGCGGCGATACCCGCGGCCTCCCTACCCGGACGGGCCGCCGTGGCGCGCTTATAGGATTCCTGGGCGTTGACGCGGGCGTCCAGCGGACCTCCCGGACCGACGCCTTTGCCGCCGGCGGGCGGAGGCGCCACAGCGGCGCTCAGGGGTAGAACGGAAGCGAGCAGGAAGAGCGATGCGATGACCGCAGTGCGGCGGTTTGAACCGCCCTTGGCGAGATCCGGCACGATTTCACCTCCCTATAGGTGTCTTGGAGCACTAGTGCGTGAACGTGGACATATACCACGGTTCCCGGCGGCGAGGGAAGCACCTTTTGCGGAGCGTAGTGGTTCAGTTTGCCTGCAGGAGCTCGGCAAGCCCTACGAGCTCATCATCTACGCCGGCGACGACCACCGGATCTCCCTCAACCGCGCCGACAGCACCCGGCGGACGATCGAGTGATTCCGTAGGCACATGAAATAGGACAGGAGCGCGCCGGCAGAGTCCCGAGACTTTCCAAAAAGTCCGCGGACTCTCGCCAGGAGTAAGCTGACTCGTTGACAGAGTCCCTGGACTCTGACGATGGGGAGCGGACTCTGCGCCAAAGTCCCGGGACTTTCCGGAAAGTCCGCTGACTTTACGAGCGGGTCCCCGGACTCTGGCAATGGGGAGCGGACTCGCTGACAAAGTCCCGAGACTTTGCCAAAAGTCCGGAGACTCATCGCCAGAGTGAGCTTACCCGTTCACAGAGTCCGCGGACTTTGCCAGTGGGCCCGGGACTCCGCGGCAGGGTCCCGGGACTTTCCGAAAGAGTCCGCTGACTTTGCGAACGAGTCTCCAGACTTTGGCGATGGGGAGCGGACTCGCTGACAAAGTCCCGAGACTTTGCCAAAAATCCGGAGACTCATTGCCAGAGTGAGCTTACCCGTTCACAGAGTCCGCGGACTTTGCCGATGGGCCCGGGACTCCGCGGCAAAGTCCCGGGACTTTCCGGGAAAGTCCGCTGACTTTGCGAACGAGTCTCCGGACTCTGGCGATGGGGAGCGGACTCGCTGACAAAGTCCCGGGATTTTGCCGAAAGTCCGCGGACTCTACGCCAGAGTGAGCTTACCCGTTGACTGAGTCCGGGGACTCCGACGCTGAGTCCCGGGACTTTCCGGAAAGTCTCGGGACTTTCCAGGAAGTTTCCCGGCCTCGCCGGCAAGGTCGGCTCACCCGCTGGCCGCGTCGAGGGACTTTTCGGCTGATCCCGGGACTTCGAGGCAAGGGAGACGTATGGGGAAGCCTCGCTTGTCGGCGAGCTCGCAACCTGCCGGGAAGAGCTCCCGTTGTGACGTCCGGTCTTGAACCGGCGGCGGGCGAGCCATGACAGCCCATCAGGCTCATGGCCTCGCGATCGGGCTCAGCGACGCACCCACGGCGATTCTCGTCGAAGTCGCGAGCCCCGCAGGCGGCACACCCTGGCCCGCCGATGAGGGTCCTGTACGACACGAACGTCTCGGCCGCGAATCGAAGAAAGTTGCAAGATGAGAGGCGGCTTTTCCGTCTTATAGAGGATGTGAGCCCCCGTGCTAGCATCCCTCAGTGCCAGGAGGTGCACCATGGCTCTTCGCGATCTCCCCCGCAAGCTCACTTATGAGGATTACGCCCTCATCCCCGACGACGGCCAGCGGCACGAGATCCTGGACGGAGAGCACTACGTGACTCCATCACCCTTCTACCAGCATCAGCTCGTTTCCTCCCGCCTGCACTTCCGTCTCTGCTCAGTGGTGGTGGAGGGGCAGACGGGAGTCGTGCTGTCCGCCCCCATGGACGTCATCCTTTCCCCCCACGACATCGCCCAGCCGGACCTCCTCTACATCTCGAATGAACGGGCTGGAATCATTACGAAAAAGAACATCCAGGGTGCCCCGGATCTCGTCATCGAGATTCTTTCGGACAGCACTCGCCGCCGCGACGAAGGGATCAAGCTCGAACGCTATGACCGCTGCGGCGTTCCGGAGTACTGGATGTTCGATCCGAAGCGGAAGACCACGAAGGTCTACCAGCGGGAAGGCGGAAAGCTCCGCCTCGCGGCCGACCTCTCCGCCGCAGCCGGGGATGTCCTCACCACGTCGCTGCTGCCGGGCCTGGCGATCCCCCTCGCCGAGATCTTCGAATAAGCAGAGAGCCCTACGCGGCCCCGCGAATCGAAGAAAGTTGCAAGATGAGAGGCGGTTTTTCCGTCTTATACAGGATGTGGGACGCCTACTGCGCTGCATTCCCGAGGAACGGACTCTGGTCGAGGTGACCTGCCGGACCGTGCACGGCCGGTATCTCCTCCTCCCGAACCCTCTCCTCGACCTCATCCTCATCGGCGTGCTGGCGCGGGCCGTGGAGCGGTACGGGGTCCGCTGCATCTGCTTCGCCTTCGTTTCGTCCCATTACCACCTGCTGCTGGAGGTCGACAGCGCCCTTCAGCTCGCCCGTTTCATGGGGTTCTTCAATTCCAAGGTAGCCAGGGAGATCGGCCGGCTGACCGGCTGGCGCGACAAGATCTGGTCGCGCCGCTACCAGGCGATCGTCGTCAGCCAGGAGGATGCAGCCCAGATCGCGCGCCTGAAGTACAGTCTCAGCCACGGGTGTAAAGAGAATCTTGTCGAACGCCTCACGGAATGGCCGGGCGTACACGCCGTGCGGGCTCTCGTCGACGGAGAAGTACTGGAGGGCCGCTGGTTCGACCGGACGCAGGAGTACGCCGCCCGCCGCCGCGGGGAGGAATACGACCCTCTCGACTATTCGACGCGCGAAACGCTGACGCTCGAGCCCCTTCCCTGCTGGAAGCACCTGGCGCCGGAGAAACGGCGGGAGATCATCGCCAACCTAGTCAAGGAGATTGAGGAAGAGGCCGCGGCGGCGCGAGAACGCACCGGCGTCCAAGTTGCCGGCGCGGCCGCCGTACTGGCGCATCATCCGCACGACCGTCCCGAGAAGCTGAAGAAGGGACCGGCGCCGCGCTTCCACGCAGCCACCGCCGAGATGCGGCGCCTTCTCTACGAGATGTACTCCGAGTTCGTCGGCAGATTCCGCGACGCGGCCGAGAAGCTCCGGGCCGGGGATCTTTCTGTCGTCTTTCCGCGTGGATGCTTTCCGCCGGCCTTGCCGTTCGTAGGCGGGTAGCTGCGCCTGGAGTCAATTCGCCCCCACAGTCTCACGGACAAGGTTCACGCTTCCTGAGCGGATAGCCCGGACGCGGTCCGCCCGGATCGCCTCGGAAGCTCTCAGGATTCCGGAATTACAGGTCCGCCGAGGACCTCAATCGAGCCTCTCTAAAGGTCTGCGGCAGACTCGGCCCAGCGGACGAGGAAGACAGGCCTCGGGAGAGCCAAAGGACCTTCCAGACCGCTCGACCTGGAGGAGGTTTTCTCCAAAAGGCTGGCACTTTTCCCCGAAGACGCGGTGCGCCCGAACCGCCTCCGAAGCTCTCAGGATTCCGGAATTGCAGTTCCACCGAGGACCTCACGAGCCTCTCCGAAGGTCTTCGGAGACGGCCCAGCGGACGAGGAAGACAGGCCTGGGAGGGCCGAAAGCCTCCCACACCGCGCTCGAGCTGAAGGGGTTTTCTCTAAGAGGCTGGCACTTTCCCCCAGGCCAGGAAAGACAGGATGGCGGAGCCGAAGAGTACCCAGTCCCGCACTCAAGCAGCCGAGGTCTTCTCTAAAAGGCCTTCTCTAAAAGGCTGGCACTTTTCTCGCCCCTGTCATCCAGGCTATCCTACATAGGTATTTCCACGGAAGGAGATCAAGATGACCCAGCGGCGCAAGCTCATCTCAATAGGGCTCGGTATCTTCGCTCTTGTCGCGGTCGCGGTTTTCCTGCTTCTTATGCTTCGCAAGCCACGGCCGGTGGATTACCGCGTCGGCGCCGTGCTCTCACTGACAGGCCGTGGAGGGACGTACGGCCATCGCGCCCTCAACGGCATGCGTCTCGCCCTAGAGGAACTAAACGCCACGGAGCCGTTTCGAGATCGTCCCATCCGGCTAGTCGTCGAGGACTCGCAATCCTCCGCCTCGCAAGCTCTTTCGGGCTTCCGCAAGCTCATCGACTTCGACCACGTTCCAGTGGCCATCGGCTTCGTTCTTAGTGACGAGGTCCTGACCTGCGCGCCTGTTGCCAACGAGCGGAAGGTCGTGATCCTCTCTACCGCTGCGGGGAGCGATGAGATCAGAGATGCTGGCGACTACATCTTCCGCAACCGAGAGGGCTTTAGCCTTCAAACGGATGCGCTCGCTCATGCCTGTGTCGAACGCCAACTCAAGGAAGTAGCTATCCTTCATTCGAACGCGGCAAACGGCATCTCCTATCGGGATTCCTTCCGGCGTGCACTGGAGCAACTCGGCGGGTCGGTTCCTCTGGCCGCGGGATATAATGAAGGCAAAACCGATTACCGTGCCGAGATCGAGCAACTTCGCACCGCGGCGCCACGAGCGGTCTTCCTTGCCGGATTGGATCAAGAGATCGGACTAATCCTGAAGCAGGCGCGCGATGTGGGGTTTTCTCCTCAGTTCTTTGCGAGTGCGGGCGCAATCAGTCAGAAAGCCCTGGAGATAGCTGGGGAGGCAGCAGAAGGACTAATCTGCGCAAGCGCTCCCTTCGATGCCGCCTCGCCCGATCCACGGCTACGCACTTTCGCCAAAGCGTTCACGGCGCGTTTTGGAGACCCACCAGACTTCATCGCGGCGAATTCCTACGACGCGATCTACATGCTTGCATCGCTCTTCAAGAACGATGCAGAGGATTCAGAACAAATCAAGGCTGGCCTATACGGCATTAAGGATTTTCCTGGCATTGGCGGGGTGACGACCTTCGATCAGTATGGTGAAGTGGCCAAACCCATCACCCTTGTCGTCGTTCGCGGAGGCCGATTCGTACCTCTTGGAGCGAGGTGAGATGACCACTTCTCTTAAAGATTACCGCGATCACCTGCTTACTGAGGCCGTTCTGCGGGCCGCGAGCGCAACCAGGGACTGGGCAGCGCATGAGAGTCTCCTGGCGGGCGTCTACCGTGGAACTCTGCGTGCTTTCCTCGAAAACTGCCATATACGATGGCCCGATGGAGACCATCCGAGTAAGTTACCTCCTAGTCCTTACACTTCGGCTCAGCTGACTTCCGTCCGTTTGGGAGCCCTCAATTTTCGTGGACTCTACCGGCGTAATGGACGCGAGACTCTGCTAGAGCCATGCGGCTTATTTTCGCCGCAGTCCGACGACACGCCACGCCACAACAACTTGCACCACATTTACATGCAACTGGTGCGAAAGGCAGAGAGCATTAATCAGCTCTTCCTGAGCACAACCAGCCTCCAAAGCCTTACAGTTCACTTTTGCACTGCAGGCGGGGAGTCCACCGCCCAGCACTCCAACGGCAAGCACGCTACAATACTAATATCGGAGCAGCTTGGTCAACAACTGGCGGGCAAGGAAGTCCGCCAATCATGGAGCAACTTGATTCATGAGGTTCTTACTTCAGACCTTGACTCCGCCGGGTTAGCGACTCTCGCCAGCCAGAAGGCGGCGCCGATCGCCGAGCAGCACCAGCGCGAGTTCGAGGGGCAACGTCAGTTGATTCTAAGAGAGAATGCGCTCCTTTTTCAGCAATGGCTGGATTTCCCTTCTGTCCAATCGCTCCAAAGTATGGCGCACGCAGGCGCGATGTTCGAGACGTGGCTTCGCAGCTTGGCGTGGTTGCTTTTCTACTGTCGCCCCGAACACGCCGGTGACTATTTCATCACGGTTCGGCTTCCCACATTGCTCACGCACGAGGCCAAGGCTGTTCCAGAAAGTTCAATGTCTATCGTCAGTGCCCAGCCGCTTGACGAGAATGTACTCAAAGACTTTCGCGGCCTGGCAAGCGTGCTAGCGACTGGTGCTAGTATTGAAAAACTTAAAAAAACTACAACGAGCCAGTTCGAGACCTTTTTAGCACGTCGTCGCGGAGATCTTACAGAGGAGCTTGCGAAAGCGCTCGATGTATTGAAGGCTCCACTGAGTTTGAAGTACGATGGCGTGTCGTTCCTCTGCAAAGTCGCACGCTGTCTGGTTGGCCAGCGCCATGAAGGGCATCCTTTGCGTTTCTGCTTCATCTTCGGCTTCAGTCGCGAACGTCTCGATGCCGAGGCCGCTGGAATCCTGCGCGAGGTCAGCAGCGAACTCTCGCACAGATGGCCGAGCTTTACACAAGCTTTCGCAATACAGGAGGACCAACTACACCATGTAGGTGAAGCGCTCGCAAGCTGGATTAAGAGTAACGACCTTCAGCTGCAACGCATGGACACAGCGCTATTTTTTGAGGAGCACGAGGATCGCAAATACCCGGTCCCCGTCAGCATCGTGCGTGTTCGATTCCCCGATGCCGGAGAGTATCATACGGTGGGGACCGAGATTCAGCTTCGCGCGGCGCTCCGGAGGCTTAGTAGCAGCAGTAGGACTACCGTTGGTGTGGTTACAGCACCGACGGGGCTTTACCTGTTTGTGGCGGGCAAGTGCTTTTTAGTCCCGTGCTCCGCGCGAGACGATTGGGACAAGCCAGTGCATGCTCTAGTCTGGGGTAACGATCCCTTGGAGGACAAGATCAGGGACTTTACCGAGGACACACTTCGAAAAGTCTTCACCACTTTGGTCACCGATGAGAATGTGTTGCAGGAAGCGGCCTCTGTGTTGACGCAGTTGTTTGAGGCGCTCGTCGTTCTCGGGCACGGTGCGTTTTTTGTAGTAAGAGGTCAAAAGCGTCTTGGCAAACGCCGTCCTTTAGCGCCGCTAAACCCTGTGTGGTGTCTCCGACCCTCGGTGTCGATCGCCGATACAGAAAGGGACTGTGCTACCTACGCCCTGATGGCAGCCCTTGACGGCGCGACGGAGGTTATACTGCCGAAGCGGGGCTCTGAGATTCTTTTTAGCTGCAGACGCTTTGCCCAGACCTCACTCGCTATATGGGAGGACGCACTTGGTGGTTACGCCGGCGAAGCCACCGTGAACACACATAACGTTAAGGTTCCGCCACTAAGCCTGGTGGGCAAGGGAACGCGGCATCATAGCGCGTTGGCACTTTCGAGACAGTTGGGTTCCGATGCCTTGATTATTACCGTATCCGCCGACGGGCCTGTCACATTTTGGCGAAATGGCGACCTCGTTCGAGATCCTGCCAAGCCTGCCCTTGCCCTTCGGTATGCGCCATGAGCACTGAGTGGCAGTTATCGCAGCCAGTCCATGGTTGCCGGTCGATCGAGGGTGTAGACTTGGTTTCCGTTCCTGCAGATTTCGGTTGTGGTGCAAACGATGGCGCCTACTACCCTGTCGGCCTCCTGACGATCGGGAGTAGCCTACGGCACGCTCTGCCCGGTGTTGCCGTTCGTGTTGTGGACGTTCACCATCAGCCGAACTACCGGCCGAATGCAGACATCGTCGGCATTTCCGCCAGCAGTGCGTTGAACTACCGCAATGTTCTTTTCTGGGCGCGGCAAGCGAAGGCAGCCGGTGCGACGGTCGTCCTTGGAGGCCCCCACGCGACACGGCTAGCAGAGCAGATTCTCCGGAACAGACCTGAGATCGTCGACTTCGTCATCCGCGGAAACGGTGAGGTGCCCTTCGGTCAGCTCCTGCGGACTCTCGAAGCCGGTCAGCCGCTCGACATGGTTCCGGGCTTGAGCTGGCGACGCGCTTCCGGGGAGATCGCCCACAACGCAGTATGCGGGCCTCGCTGGGTGTATGAGAGCTTCCTTCCTCTAGATCTTTCTCTTCTTACGTGCGAAATGGGAGCCTACTGGGAAGTCTTCAGGCGTAGCATAGATCCCATTGTCGATGCGGCCTTCCTCGTTTTCACTCACTTCGGGTGCGGGTACAGGGAGCAGATGCAGAGGCGAGCAGAGACCGACGCTAGAATCGCGAGGTGGTGCACTTACTGCTCCCTAAACGATCCGGTCTCGATCCGAACTGGTAAGAAAATCGTGGACGAAACTCTTGCCCTTTTGAGGCGTACAGGCGTACCGTCTGGCTCCAATGTTCTATTGAAGTGTTATGGAGATAATGTTGGGACACAGGAGGCCATGCTGCGCGATCTGGCGCGGGCGATCGAGGAGAGCGACGACTGGCGGTCCTACAAGATCGGATGGACGTTTTATGCACAAAGCAGTCGCTTGACGCTTGAGCTCATGCGCCTCCTCCAACGGGTTGGCACGAGAAACCTGTACATCGGCTTCGACTCGGCCGATGATGAGGTTCAGCGGCAGAATGGAATGGGAACCTCACTGGCGAGTCACCGGCGGGCAGTCCGACTCTGTAACGATGCTGGCATTAGGATCCAGGCGGGGTTTGTCCTGGGCTGCGCCGGCGAAACGCGATGTTCAGTTGAGAAAACCGTACGATTCGCAGAGGAACTCGAGGAGCAAGGAGTCCTAGAGAGGATCAATTCCGCGATTCTTTTCATCATACCCGGATCACCTGCGTACGCGCGACTCTGTGAGCGAGAGCCCTGGATTGGCGCTCTCGACGAACTCCCGACCGAGGAACTGGCAGTCCCGCTGGATTCAGCACTTCTGCCCAGGCCTGGGCGGAAGCTTGAGGGAGCGCTTCGATATTCTTCGCTGGGCGGCGAATCGTTTAGACGAATTGAGTCCTGGCCCCCACGCTAGCATGGGCTTTATCAGCGAGCGGCTGGCGGAGAGTAGGCGCGCGTGACGTCGCAGGTGCTCACAAATGGCATTCTTGCGGGCCTGACGTGGGGGCTTGTAGCCACTGGATTCACAATTGTGTATGGCACGGCACGATTTCTTCATGCGGCTTATGCGGCGACATTTCTTTTGGGCGCCTACGTTGGGTTGTCGTTGAGCCGCATACCGGGTGTGCCGCTTGCGGCGTGCGCTCTCGGAGCTGTTATGGCAGCCGTTACCCTAGGTCTTTTGATCGAATTGCTTCTCTACAGGCCATTGAGGCAGAGGGGGTCGCACGGACTCATTCTGTTTCTCGCTTCCCTGGGGGTTATTATCGTAGTTGAGAACAGCGTGGCCCTCATATTTGGAAGCGAGATTCAGGTGTCCGGCGACCACAACGAACTCAGTTCACTACGATTCTTGGGTGCCCAGGCTACGTCCGTGCAATGTGGAGCGGCGATGGTTTCACTCACCCTGTTCCTCATGACTTGGTCCTTTACAAAGTGGAGTCCAATCGGGAAGCAAATGCGCGCCGTAGCTTCGGATCCCGATCTCGCCGAGTCCGTCGGCATTAACACGAAGAGGGTCATAACCGTTGCGATGGTCATTGCAGCGGCGCTCTCCGGAGCATCCGGCTTCATTGTTGCCTACGACACTTCTGCGACGCCCACTATGAGTTTCTCGGTTCTGTTGATCGGCGTTACTGCTGCGGTAGCCGGCGGCCTAGGGAGCATTCCAGGAGCAATGCTAGGCGGTCTTCTAATCGGGATTGCCCAGCACGTCGGAGCGTGGCTTCTAACGCCTCAATGGCAAGACGGCATCGTATTTGCTGTCCTGCTTATTTTTCTTTTCACGCGCCCACAAGGGTTCTTCGGCAAGGCGGTAAGGAAGGTGTCGGTCTGACATGGAATACCTTCTTCATGTTGCTGTGGTGGCCGCGATCTATGCGATTCTGACGACCTCGCTCGACTTGTTGGCGGGGCGAACCGGACTTCTCTCTATAGCGCATGCTGCATTCTATGGTCTGGGGGCGTATACCGCTGCCCTGCTTTCGCTTCAGACGGGTGTGCCCTTCCTTCTGAGTGTCCTTATTGGAATGGTCCTCGCGCTTATCGCGTCATTCGCGGTCTCACTGACCGCGACTCGCCTACACGATGACTATTTCGTGATCGCGACGTTTGCATTTCAGATGATTGCCTTCACTGTGTTCAACAACTGCACCTTTGTAACGCGAGGTCCCTTTGGTATCGCAGGTATTAGGCGGCCCGTAATCCTCGGTTGGACCGTCCAATCGACAGCGGACTTTGCTCTGCTGGGCGCTGCTTTTGCCCTGCTCTCGTTTATTGTTGTCAATCAGGTGGCGACCAGCCCGCTCGGACGGGTGCTATTGGCGATCCGTGAAGATGAGGTGTTTGCCGCTGCGCAGGGCAAGAACACCCTCAGGATCAAGATTATCGTCTTCGCTGTAAGCGGCGCTCTTGCAGCATCGGCCGGAAGCCTGTATGCCCACTATGCAACGTATATCGATCCGAATAACTTCAACGTTTATGAATCCGTTGTGGTTATTTCCATGGTTATTCTAGGTGGCCCTGGTAGCCGATGGGGCTCACTTATCGGTGTGGCAATCCTTGTTGGTCTTTCGGAGGCCCTTCGGTTCATCGGGCTTCCGAACTCCGTTTCGGCGAACATCCGCCAGATTTTGTACGGGGCGTTGATTATTGCCGCAATGATGCTTAGGCCACGCGGGTTAACTGGTCGCTATGGGTTCGGCCGGTGAAGGAGCGATGGCGACGTTATTCTGTGAGGGAGTCTGCAAGTCCTTCGATGGTGTCCACGCGCTGTCGGACATCCGGCTCCAGCTGCCCTTCAGTGGGGTCACCGCCATCATCGGCCCTAACGGGGCTGGTAAGACGACCCTATTTAACGTCTTGACTGGTTTTATCCGACCAGACGCAGGCCGCGTCTCCTTTGGAGAGCAGGAGGTTACCCATCTCCCCCCGTATCGTATTGTCCGACTCGGTATCGCACGCACTTTTCAGGACCTGCGCCTGATCACTCAGATTACCGTTTTGGAGAACGTGCTTCTTGCCCGTCCTAACCAGCGAGGCGAGACTTTGCTCGCGGCGGTTCTCCGCGTTGGCGTTTCTGCGGAGGAGGCGAAAAACCGGCAGGAGGCGATGCGGCTTCTCCGGTTTGTGGGCCTCGGGGAGAAGGCTATGGAGCTTGCGGGAGAGTTGTCATATGGCCAGCAGAAGCTTCTCACGCTCGCTACGTGCCTCGCGACCGAAGCTCGAATCTTCCTGCTCGATGAACCGATCGCAGGCGTACACCCTGAAACTACCGAGAAGATTTTGGGGCTACTTTGCGAGCTTCGTGACCAGGGCAAGCTCGTAGTATTCATCGAGCACGACCTCGGCGCCGTTCGAGAAGTCGCGGATCACGTCATCGTCATGGGTGAGGGGAGGGTCATCGCGCAGGGTCCACCAAACGAGGTGCTGGAGCGGCCCGAGATCCTGGAGGCGTACGTTGGCTGAGGACACAGACGGTCTCTTGCGGGTCGATACCTTGGTGGCGGGCTACGGGAAGAAGCGAGTCCTCAACGGCGTGAGCTTGGAGGTCACCCCTGGTGAGATCGTGGCGCTGATAGGGCACAATGGCGCGGGCAAATCGACGCTTCTCAAGACCCTCTTCGGCATGTTGCCGGTCTGGGCAGGCAGTATTGAACTCGATGGAAAGAGATTGGGGGTGTTCTCACCCAGGGAGCTTCTCCGAGCAGGGGTCGCCTACGTTCCTCAGGGAAACCGTGTGTTTTCCGATCTCACCGTAGGCGAGAACTTGGAGATGGGTGGGGTCACATTGTCAGACCGTGCAGGGCTGCGGGAGGGAATGGATCGGGTTTTCGGCTTATTCCCGGCGTTGAAGCCGCACTTGCGGCAGCCAGCGAGAACGCTTTCTGGTGGTGAGAAGCAGATGCTGGCGCTCGCGAACGTCCTGATTTTGTCGCCGCGACTTCTATTCCTCGACGAACCATCGCTAGGGCTAGCTCCTCGCCTAGTGAATGAGGCGCTGCAGCGTATCCAGCAGATCAGTCGCGATTCAGGGTCTGCTGCGCTCATTGTAGAGCAGAAGGTGCGCGAGATTCTGAAGATTTCTCAGCGTGTATACGTCCTGCGGAACGGCCAAGTCTCCTTCGCGGGGCCGGCGGAGGATCTCGCCGATGACGCGAGGTTGCGGGGCGTCTACCTTTAATGGCGGGGATAGTATGCCGCGTGTAGCCACCGCGAAGAATGGAGAAGGCGGTGAGCGCCGCCCGGCAACCAGGCATGAAGGCAACACCGGAGGGAAGTAGCCAAGCGGAAAGAAACACTTCAGATCCCCCCGGCCGGGCCTCGTGAAGAAAGTCGACGCCTGGGCAGCTGGAACGGGCTCGTCCTCTCGTCGCCCGTGCCGTTCGGTGTGGTCACCACGACCAGACCGGTCGCAGGCGCACCTGATTTCGGCACCGACCCTCGAAGTCGATCCTCCGGACATCCTCCCAAAGGATGTATCGGGGGTTTCTCCTGCCCGCGTTCGAAGACCAGCACCCCGCTGTTGTCGCGGCCAACATCGACCGTGTCCTCGGCCGGCTCAGAGTGGAAGAGGTCCGGGAGTCGAGGAAGGTACTGGAGCGTCTTGGCCTGGATTTCCGCCTGGGAGCAGGAGAAGTCGAAGCTTTGGCACTCGCGCTGGAGAAAGGGGAATCGGCGATCGTCGCTACGGACGACCGGAGCGCCATTCGGGCCTGCAGGGTCCTGAGGTCAGGTTCGTCACGTCGTTGGGTATCCTGGTTCGAGCCATCGAGAAGGGGCTCATGGCTCGCGACGACGGGGTGCGCTGCCTCGAAAAGACTGAGGATCCGCAGACGCTTCAAGGGCGAGGTCATCGAGGAAGTCTTGGGCCAGATAGGGGTAGATCAGATGGCAAAAGCACAGAAAATGGTTAGCGTCCGCCTGGAAGCCGACGACTACCAGTTCCTCCGCAGCCTGGCGGAAGCGGAGAAAGAGGACCTATCCACCGCCGTCCGCGATCTCATCGGCCGCGGCCGCGTGTTCCTGGGCCTGGAGCGCTATCGCGAAGGCAAGGCTTCCCTGAGCAAAGCGGCCGAGCTGGCGGGCGTCTCGGTGAGCGAGATGATGGACCTCCTCGCCGAGCACGGGGTTCCGGCGGATCTCCGCGTGGAGGACTACCGGGAGAGCCTCCCGACGTTGCGGGAGGTCTGGTAGGTCGGCGGGGCGCGCTGCCGGATCATCCCCGACGCCGCCGTCCTCTCGGTCGGAGCCGGTTGCCTCGCCGCCGGCCCCCTCACCTCCCCGACCCTCCTCTCCCCGAGGGAGAGGAGGGAGACCGTTCAGTTGGAGAGGAGCAGCGCCCGGAACCCCGCCGGAAATGGGTATCAGTCGTCAGCGCTTGGTGGAGCCCCCGCTCGCGCATCAGAATGAAGAGGAAAATCTCAGCCACGCGATTCCTGTTCCTCGCCATCGCCGTAGAGATAGTCCTCCAACCGAGCCGACCAGTCCGGTGGCCCCTCGAGAGCCAGAAGACCGCGCGGCGCTCAAGAACGAGCGGGCCTCCCCAGATCCTGAATCGGCGTCTGCGGGCTCCAAGAGGAGGCGGACTCGCGTATTCGGAGGGAGAGAAATCGGCTCATCGGGCCGAAGCACCTGGCCATCGAAAATGGCGTACAGCGTCGTCATAGTCGTCCCCCGAAACCTTGGGAGCAGATCTTTCTCTCCCGGATCGGATTGTACGACAGAGCGGCGGCATCCACTGATAGACGATGCGACTCACCGCTCCTCGAAGTCGCACGCAAGCAAGCTGCAAGGTCCGAGGTCAGGCCTCGCCCTGAACGGGGGGATGGCAGATACGCTGCCGTAGCAGGCGGATATGCGCTGTAGGAGGGAGCTACGGTGCCGTAGCAGGGAGCTACGGTGCTGTAGCAGGAAGCTACGGCTCGTAGCAGAGGGCTACAGCGCTGTAGCAGGAGTCTACGGCGCTGTAGCAAGGAGCTACGGTGCGTAGCAGAGGGCTACGGTGCTGTAGCAGGGAGCTACGCTGGCCCGGGAGGCGGGGAGGCTGGCGAGGGTGATGCGTGCGCCGATGAGGAGAGGGCGGCCACACAGGGCCGCCCCCTGCAGAGGAATTCCGTTCCGGCCTTCCGCTACTGCACTCGATGTTGCGTCGCCGGCCGTCGAGGAGCTAGGGCCTTGCGCGACCCCGCCGTCGCGTTATTGACGCCAGCGAGCATACGATTTACCCTCGATCGTATGCGGACGACCCTCGATATTCCGGAGCCTCTCCTCGAAGAGGCGCGCCGTCTCCTGGGCTTCAAGTCCAAGACCGATACGGTTGTGCTCTCTTTGCAGGAGCTGATCCGCAGGAGACGAATCGAGGAGCTGAAGTCCATGATGGGTGCCGTCAAGCTGGAGATCGACATCCCCAAATCCCGCCGCCGGCCGTGATCGCCGTCGATACCTCGGTGTGGGTTGCCGCTCGACCGGCAGCGAGGCCGAGCACTTGGGTCATCTCCTTGTCGAGGCGATCCCGGCTCGGCTGGTAACGAGTCTCAGCGATAGACCTCTCGCCGGTGTCCGATGCGGACGACGAGCACCGTCACCTGCTCGTGCAGCACCTCTAGACGATTCGATAATCGCCGACACGCAATCGCCGCAAGCCGGAGAAACTCTCCTTTGAGGGTACCGCCGGCGAGGGGTTCGCGCCGCAGACGATCGATCGCCTGAATCAATCGCGAGCGCTCGGCTTTGGGGATTCGACGCAGCGACTTCGCGGCGCTAGCCTTGATCTTGATCGAGTAGCTCACGCTTCACGTCTTCCCAGTCCAGGATGGCATCGGCGGGATCCTGGAGACGCTCGAGGCCGAGCTGGAGGTCTTCGACGTCATCGAGATAGTACTCAACCGCCTGCCGGATGACTTCGGCCCGGGTCCGGTGAAGCCGGCTTGCGGCGCGGTCGAGCTCCTCGACGAGCTCTGGGGGGAATCGGGCGCTGAGCTGAGGCATCGATGAGGCTCCTGAGTGTCGATGACCGTCACTGTCTACCATACATGAGAAGACCTCGCAAGGCTGCAGACGGCCCATCTCAGGGACTCGTCCAAGTCGGCAGAAGCGTCGTCCTGTAGGGGCGGCCCTATGTGGCCGCCCTGGGAGGGAGTCCCGTCGGGACAGGGCGGCCACATAGGGCCGCCCCTACAGAAGTTCAGGCCGTAGGCGAGCGGGGTTTGCAGCTCGACCTTTTCAGATCCGAAGCCCGGATGCTACGAGAGTGGAAGCTCCCGGATGAAAACCTCGCCTTCCTCGACAACCTGAAGGGCCAGCTCACTCCCATATAACAGGCCCATTCCAAGTAGGGGAGTAGTGTCTACAGCTTCGACGGATACGAGGCGGAAACGGCCGTTCCAGAGGACGAGCGCCTCATAGATCTCGAAGAAGCATTCGCTGCCATCGGCTAAACACCGCGCTCATGGCCCTGAAAGAGGAGACCTAACCGGGTGACCACTTCCTTCGGTAAGGTGAGGGAGCCGGTGAATCCTGTGTCGATGATCGCTTCGGTTTCCAGATCACGACCACTCGGACCGCGAACCCGGAGGCGGACGACAGCCTCATAGTCGGAGTTGACGGTTCCGGTGAGCACCGGAGCTATGCCGCGGTCCAGCGGCGATGGCCGAAGCGATGGAGATAACGGGATCCCACTCTCCGGAACCAGATCTGAGCGTCCGGCCGACGAGCGCGCAAGCCGTGAGCCGCGGTCAGCTCGTCCGTCGCGAGCTCATAATCCCCGCTCTCGACATCGACCGCAACGATCTTTCCCTTGTCCTCAGGCCTCAGCTTCGGAAGGATGTCTCGATCGTAGATCTCATCGCCGCGCCGGGCAAGGTCCTCCACTTCGTAGCGGGGCGTCAGAGTGTCGTTCACTGCTGGAAGTATACGCCATCAGACCCACCCCTACCGCAAGCACCAGAGAGGCTGGGAGCAGGGGAAGCCGAAGCTTTGGCACTCGCCCTGGAGAAAGGGGCGAAAGCGGCCGAGCTGGCAGGCGTCTCGGTCAGCGAGATGATGGATCTCCTCGCCGAGCAGGGGATTCCGGCGGATCTCCGCGTGGCGCGAGATCTGGCAGCTCGACGGCCATCAACTGCAAGACATCAGCTACCGAGGGCGGCTCCCGCCAAGCTGCCAGGTTCATCTCCGATCCCAACGTCTTCTTGATCGGGCCGTGGCCGCGCCGCCGGGCCCCTCACCTCCCCGGCCCTCCTCTCCCACCTCACTCCCACCCTTCCGGGAGAGGAGGGAGGCCGGGGGAGTGAGGGGCGACGGCGCGGTGATGCTGAGCTGAAGGCACCGGCGGGATCGGACTCACCAGGTTCCGGCGACTTGGAAGGATACCCTGCGACTCCGCCGTCGCGTTCTTGACACCAGCAAGCATACGATTTACCCTCGATCGTATGCGGACCACCCTCGATATCCCGGAGCCTCTCCTCGAAGAAGCGCGCCGTCTCTTGGGCTTCAAGTCCAAGACCGATACGGTTGTGCTCTCTTTGCAGGAGCTGATCCGCAGGAGACGAATCGAGGAGCTGAAGTCCATGATGGGTGCCGTCAAGCTGGAGATCGACATCCCCAAATCCCGCCGCCGGCCGTGATCGCCGTCGATACCTCGGTGTGGGTTGCCGCATTCCGGTCCGCGACCGGCAGCGAGGCCGATCATCTGGGTCATCTCCTTGATTCGGACGAGGTCGCCTTGGCCGTTCCGGTCCGCGTCGAGATCCTCTCGGGAGCCTCCACCCAGGATCGCATCCGCCTGCGCCGCTCTCTCTCCGCTCTTCCGGTTTTCTATCCGGGAGAGGCGACTTGGAGCCTCATCGATTCCTGGGTCGAAAAGGCGGCGGCGGCCGGTTATCAATTCGGATTCGCGGACCTTCTCATCGGGAGCTCTGGCGGCGGAACATCAATGCGCTGTGTGGTCGCTGGATTCTGCCTTTGGTCGCATGGCCGCCATCGGTCTTCTGGAGTGTTACGGGATTCCTGAACCCTGACCCACCGCACGGCTGAGAGGGCGGGGATTTCTGTCAGTTCATCTCCGATCCCAACGTCTTCTTGATCGGGCCGGTTGCCTCTCCGCCGGGCCCCTCACCTCCCCGGCCCTCCTCTCCCACCGCACTCCCGACCGCCGGGAGAGGAGGGAGACTGTTTGAAGTTTGCTTTTTGAAGCCCGGCTCGTCTCGCCACGGGTCTCAGCGATAGACCTCGCGCCGGTGTCCGATACGGACGACGAGCACCGTTACCTGCTCGTGCAGCACCTCATAGACGATTCGATAGTCGCCGACACGCAATCGCCGCAAGCCGGAGAACTCCCCTTTGAGGGTGCCGCCGGCGAGGGGTTCGCGCTGTAGGCGATCGATCGCCTGAATCAATCGCGAGCGCTCGGCTTTGGGGATTCGACGTCAGCGACTTTGCGGCGCTAGCCTTGATCTTGATCGAGTAGCTCACGCTTCACGTCTTCCCAGTCCAGGATGGGATCGGCGGGATCCTGGAGCCGCTCGAGGCCGAGTTGGAGGTCTTCGACGTCATCGAGATAGTACTCAACCGCCTGCCGGATGACTTCGGCCCGGGTCCGGTGAAGCCGGCTTGCGGCGCGGTCCAGCTCCTCGACGAGCTCTGGGGGAAATCGGGCGCTGAGCTGAGGCATGGATGAAGCTCCTGAGTGTCGATGACTGTCACTGTCTACCATACATGAGAAGGCCTCGCAAGGCTGGAGACGGCCCATCTCAGGGACTCGTCCAAGTCGGCAGAAGCGTCGTCCTGTAGGGGCGGCCCTATGTGGCCGCCCTGTCGAGGGAATCCCGTTGGGGGCACAGGGCGGGCGGCACATAGGCAGGGCGGCCACATAGGGCCGCCCCTACAGGATGGCTGAATTCAACGACTTTGACGGGGGCCCTTCACCGCGCCCCGAAGTCGATCCTCCGCACATCCTCCCAACGGATGTATCGGGGTTTCTCCCGCCCTCGTTCGAAGACCAGTACCCCGGTGTTGTCGCGGCCGACGTCGACCGTGTCCTCCAGTTTCAGCTCCCGGCCGTTGGTGAGGATCACGCGGCTCGAGTTGGTCCTCTCGGGCAGGAGGAAGGCGATGCGGGCGAACGGAATGCTGTATTCGACGTCGTGCCGCCGGCCGTCGAGGAGCTCCAGGGTCTCCGTCTCGTCGGCGTCATAGACCAGGCGGCCCCGGTAGGTTCCATGACTGGTGGTCACCTTGCCGAACAAGGGACGGCCGGGACGGAAATCGGCGTACGCCGGACCGCTGTCGCCGGGAGGATCGAAATCGACGCGGCGGAAGGCGTCCCAGGTGACCAGCGCGCGGCCGAAGCGCGTGTCGCTGACGTAGATCCCCCGGTTGGAGGAATCGACATCGTTGGTGCCGTCGAGCACGAGGGTGCGGCCATCCCGCAGAACGACCTTCGAGCTGTTGCGGCTCCGCCGTTCGATCGATCGGATCTCGCCCAGGCCCTTGCCATAGTCAGACGAATGTCATACATTGTCTTGCGTGCTGGTCTTCGACGCCTCGACCCTGATTCTGCTGGCGAAGTCGGAGCTGCTCGACATCTTTCTGGAAGATTTTGAGGGCACTCCACTCCTTCCCGGAGCCGTCGAGACCGAGTCCACTGGATCTTCCGGGCCAGACGCCGTGCTCATCCGGCAGAGGATCTCGGAAGGCCGGCTCAGAGTGGAAGAGGTCCGGGAGTCGAGGCGGGTACTGGAGCGTCTTGGCCTGGATTTCCGCCTGGGAGCAGGAGAAGTCGAAGCTTTGGCGCTCGCTCTGGAGAAAGGGGAATCGGCGATCGTCGCTACGGACGACCGGAGTGCTATTCGGGCCTGCAAGGTCCTGAGGATCAGGTTCGTCACGTCGTTGGGCATCCTGACTCGGGCCGTTGAAAAGGGCCTCATGGCTCGCGACGACGGGGTGCGCTGCCTCGAAAGGCTGAGAGTCTACGGACGCTTCAAGGGCGAGGTCATCGAGGAGGTCTTGCGCCAGATAGGAGGCAAGACAGGAGGTAGATCAGATGGCAAAAGCGCAGAAAATGGTTAGCGTCCGCCTGGAAGCCGACGACTACCAGTTCCTCAGCAGCCTGGCGGAGGCGGAGAAAGAGGACCTTTCCACCGCCGTCCGCGATCTCATCGGACGCGGCCGCGTGTTCCTGGGCCTGGAGCGCTATCGCGAAGGAAAGGCTTCCCTGAGCAAAGCGGCCGAGCTGGCGGGCGTCCCGGTGAGCGAGATGATGGATCTCCTCGCCGAGCACGGGGTTCCGGCGAATCTCCGCGTGGAAGACTACCGGGAGAGCCTCCTGACGTTGCGGGAGGTCTGGTAGCACAGGAGGACGAAACCCCTGTCAGGACGGCGACGCCGAGCTGCCAGGTTCATCTCCGATCCCACGTGTTCTTGATAGGGCCGGTTGCCTCGCCGCCGGGGCCCCTCACCTCCCCGGCCCTCCTCTCCCACCGCACTCCCGACCGCCGGGAGAGGAGGGAGACTGTTTGAAGTTTGCTTTTTGAAGCCCGGCTCGTCTTGCCACGGGTTCTCAGCGATAGACCTCGCGCCGGTGTCCGATACGGACGACGAGCACCGTCACCTGCTCGTGCAGCACCTCATAGACGATTCGATAATCGCCGACACGCAATCGCCGCAAGCCGGAGAACTCTCCTTTGAGGGTACCGCCGGCGAGGGGTTCGCGCCGCAGACGATCGATCGCCTGGATCAATCGCGAGCGCTCGGCTTTGGGGATTCGACGCAGCGACTTCGCGGCGCTAGCCTTGATCTTGATCGAGTAGCTCACGCTTCACGTCTTCCCAGTCCAGGATGGCATCGGCGGGATCCTGGAGACGCTCGAGGCCGAGCTGGAGGTCTTCGACGTCATCGAGATAGTACTCAACCGCCTGCCGGATGACTTCGGCCCGGGTCCGGTGAAGCCGGCTTGCGGCGCGGTCGAGCTCCTCGACGAGCTCTGGGGGAAATCGGGCGCTGAGCTGAGGCATCGATGAAGCTCCTGAGTGTCGATGACCGTCACTGTCTACCATACATGAGAAGGCCTCGCAAGGCTGGAGACGGGCCGCGTAGTGGTTCAGTTTGCCTGTAGTTTTCGGCAGGTCTACCCTTCGAGGCCTCACCCCCTGGCCCCCTCTCCGTGACCGGAGAGGGGGAAAACAGCAAGAAGCGGCGTCTTTTTTCTTGTTCCCCCTCTCCCGTTCGGGAGAGGGGGCCGGGGGTGAGGCCTCGAAGGGTAGACCCGCCCGCCGACGGCCGATCGACGATGTGAGCAACCGATTTCAGCTACTCTGATTTCGCCTCACCGCGCCTCGAAGTCGATCCTCCGGACATCCTCCCAGCGGATGTATCGGGGTTTGTCCCGCCCGCGTTCGAAGACCAGCACCCCGGTGTTGTCGCGGCCGACGTCGACCGTGTCCTCCAGTTTCAGCTCCTGGCCGTTGGTGAGGATCACGCGGCTCGAGTTGGTCCTCTCGGGCAGGAGGAAGGCGATGCGGGCGAATGGAATGCTGTACTCGACGTCGCGCCGCCGGCCGTCGAGAAACTCCAGCGTCTCCGTTTCGTCGGCGTCATAGACCAGGCGGCCCCTGTAGGTTCCCCGACCGGTGGTCACCTTGCCGAACAAGGGACGGCCGGGACGGAAATCGGCGTACGCCGGACCGCTGTCGCCGGGAGGATCGAAATCGACGCGGCGGAAGGCGTCCCAGGTGACCAGCGCGCGGCCGAAGCGCGAGTCGCTGACGTAGATCCCCCGGTTGGAGGAATCGACGTCGTTGGTGCCGTGGAGCACGAGGGTGCGGCCATCCCGCAGCACGACCTTCGAGCTGTTGCGGCTCCGCCGTTCGATCGATCGGATCTCGCCCATCCGGAGGGATACCTCGCCGTCGTTGGTATTCCCATCCAGCTCGTCGCTCGACAGGCATTCATCCTGGTCCCACTGGATGTAGCCGCGGAAGGTGCCGTCCTCGGTGTGGACCGTGCCGCGCAAACGGAAGACCGGCACGGCGAGGTTGGCGGGAGTCGGCAGGAATTCGACCGTGCGGATCTCGCGCCACCGCACCCGGATCTCGCCGGCACCGCGGTCCCAGACGCTGATCTCGGTGCCGGCTTCGACGTCGTTCGAGCCGCCGCTCACCTCGTAGCGGGCACCGCTCTTGAGAACGACCGTGGCGTCATTGCCCCTGCCGACTTCGATGCGCCGGAGGTCTCCAAAGCGAGCGACGAACTGGCGGCCTTCGTGGAGATCTCCCCAACTGATGCCGATCGGCATGCCGAAGATCTCGATCGATTCCCGGCGCCGCCGTTCCTTCCGCGGGACCTGCTTGAGGTAGGGGAGGTTCTCCTTGTCGGCATTGAAAAAATCCCCCCAGAACGCCTCTTCCTCATTCCAGCGGAGGCGGCCCTCATAGACCGAGGCGCTGCGGGTGGTGATCCGGCCGTAGAGAAAGCCCCGGGAGTCCTGCACCGGAGCGGTGGTCGCGCTCGCGCTCGCGGCGGAGAGCCAGCCGAGGCTGAGGAGGAAGAGGCCCGGCAACATCCTGCGCAACGTGGAATTCATGGCGGAGTCCTTTCAGGACGAGTCTTTTGAATAGATCTTGGTGGTGTCAGGACAGCAGGCGCGCCTTCCGCGCGGGCCGCCGATCGTCGGAATCGCCGTCGTCCCCTTCCGGGAGCGGAGAGGCGTAGTCGACGGGGGTCTCCCCCCGCCCGCCGCGTTCGATGAGGGCGTTCAGGACCTGGAGCATCTCCTGCTGATAGCGGGAGTCGGCGCGGAGAAGCTCGACGGTGAGGTCGAGGAACCGCTGCTCGGTCATGCGGCCGCGGTCTTCCCCAAGAGTGATCTCGATCGGCTTACCTGCCGGGTGCAGCGCGGAGCGCACGGCGAAGGTTCCCCAGAGGATCGAGATGAGAAGGACGGCGGCGGCGGCAAGGCGAATCGCCCCAGGCCGAGCCCAAGACCGGGCACGCCGCGGCCGGGAGAGCGTGGCCGCCACGTCGATGCGGCGCCAGATCTCTTCGGGCGCCTCTCCGGCCACCGTCGCGGACGTCGCTGACACCGAGAGCCGGGGAGTATCTGAGGGAGCGGCGTCCGCAGGGAGAGCCGCGGCGAGCGAGCGCACGTCGCGATAGAAGGCCTGGCAGGAAGGGCACTCCGCGAGGTGATCGACGGCCGGCACCAGGTCTTCCATGGGAAGCTCGCCGTCCGCCAGGGCGGAGAGGGACATCTCGTAGGTCTCACAATCGCTCATGGTCTGCTCCTGGCCGCCCGAGGGAAGTGTTCGCGCAGCTCTTCGATGACCCGTTTACGGGCGCGGTAGAGGTTCACCTTGACCTGCGGCAAGCTCCAGCCGGTGATCTGGGCGATCTCGCCGTAGCTGCGCTGTTCGAGAGCGCCGAGCTCGAAAGCCCGGCGGTGCGGCTCGCTCAGACCCGCGAGGACGCGCTGCAGCTCCTCGCGGAAGGCGCTCCAGGAGGCCTCCTGCTCGGGGGAAGCCGCCGCCGCCGGCACTTCGACGAGGGAGGCATAGCCATCGCCCGCCGCGGGGCCCGCCATGGGACCCACCATGGGAACAACCAGTTGCGGACGCCGCCGCCGATTGACCCAGAGGTTGTGGGCGGTGCGCAGCAGGTAGGCGCGGAGGTTGTCGCCATCGAAAGAGCCGCTGCGGATCACCCGGACGAAGGTCTCCTGGAGGAGGTCTTCGGCGTCTTCGCGCCGTCCCAGGCGGTGCTGCAGGAAAGCGAGCACCGCCGGTGCGTGGGATTGATACGCGGCCCGCCAGAATACCCGGTCCTGCTCGATGGCCTCGGTCACGGCTCAGATCCTCGCTCGTTCCACACCTTACCCATACACCTGACGCGGCGGTTTGTTACAAGCGGGATAAGCGACGCCGATTCGCTCCCAGAGAGTCTGTGAATTGATCGGGCGGTGTGCCCTCCGAAGCCCTCACTCCCCCAGCCCCTCTCTCCCGGGGGGAGAGAGGGGAGAAAGACAAAGAACCTTACGTTTTCCCTCCTCTCCCTCTGGGAGAGGAGGGGTAGGGGAGGTGAGGGCTTCGGAGGGCACACCGCCGAAAAACCACAGAGCCCGAGATGAGGCTCCCTCACGCCGCCTGCAGCGCCCGCGTGGGATCGACGCTCGCGGCGCGGCGGCGGGAGCGCCGGCATCCTTGCCGGCTTGTTTCCTTAAAGCAACCTTTGCCGGCAAGGATGCCGGCGCTCCCAGGTCTTCCTGCGTAACCTTCCCCCCTACACGCGCGTACTGAGACACGGAGGTAACATCCATGGACCTGAGATCGACAAGCTCGTCCTTCTGGACGATCCGCGCTTTCCTTCTGACCCTCGTCCTGTCTTTCGCTCCCGCTCGGGCCGTCACGACGGCGGAGGATCTCGCGGCCTACGCCGACCGGATCCTCGCCGCCGCGTATCCGGCGGACCAGCCCGGGGCGGCGGCGATCGTGATGAAGGACGGGCAGGTGGTGCTGCGCAAGGGATATGGCATGGCCAACCTGGAGCTGGGCGTGCCGGTGTCTCCCGACATGGTGTTCGAGATCGGGTCCGTCACCAAGCAGTTCACGGCGGCGGCCGTCCTGCTGCTCCAGGAGCAGGGGAAGCTGCGGGTGGAGGACGACGTCACGAAGTACCTCCCGGACTATCCGACGCACGGCGAGACGATCACGATCGATCATCTGCTCACCCATACGTCCGGAATTCCGAGCTACACGGGCCTGCCGGAGTGGTTCCCGCGGGTCCGCGAGGACATGAAGGTGGAGGACGTGATCGCCCTGTTCAAGGACAAGCCGCTGGAGTTCAAGCCGGGCGAGAAGCAGCGGTACAACAACTCGGCCTACTTCCTGCTCGGCGCCGTCATCGAGAAGGCTTCGGGCAAGACCTACGAGAAGTTCGTGGAGGAGGAGATCTTCCAGAAGCTCGGCATGAGCCACTCGCGCTACGGCCACGCCGAGGAGGTCGTGCCGCTTCGGGCCGCCGGTTACAGCCGCGACGACAAGGGCGTCCGCCACGCCATGTACCTGAGCATGACTCAGCCCTATGCCGCCGGCTCGCTGATGTCGACGGTGGACGACCTCGCCGTCTGGGACCGCGCCCTCGCGGGCGAGACGCTGCTCAAGAAGGCTTCGCTCGACCGGATGTTCACGTCTGCCAGGCTGGCCTCGGGACGGCCCATCCGCTACGGCTACGGCCTGGTGCTCTACGAGCTCGAGGGGCGGCGCGTCATGGAGCACGGCGGCGGCATCTTCGGCTTCGTGTCGTTCCTGCTGCGCGTGCCGGAAGAGAAACTGTTCGTGGCCATTCTGTCCAACAACGAAGCCTCGAGCACGCCTCCGGACGCACTGGCCCTGCGCATCGCCGCCAAGGCGCTCGGCAAGCCGCTCGAGGAGCGGCCGGTGCTGTCGCTCGACGCGGCGGCCATGGACGAGTACGTGGGGGTCTATCGCTTCGACGAGGAGACGACGCGGACGATCACCCGCGAAGGCTCGAGCCTGTTCTCCCAGCGCAGCGGCGGCAGCAAAGCGGAGATCCTGGCGTCGGCCCGCGACGACTTCTTCTTCAAGGAGAGCGACTCCCGCCTCCGCTTCCGGCGCGACGCCCAGGGCAAGGTCACGGGCGTCGACATGATCCCCCGCGGCGGCGCGGACGAGTCCGGCACGAGGACGGAGGAGGCGCCACCGGCGCAGCGCCAAGCCATCCCGCTCGATCCAGCGATCTACGACGACTACGCCGGCGAGTACGAGTTGCGTCCCGGATTTACAATTACCGTCTCGCGCGAAGGAGACCGGATTTTCGCCCAGGCCACGGGCCAGCAGAAGCTGGAGATCTTTCCCGAGGCGGAAACGAAGTTCTTCTTAAAGGAAGTGGACGCGCAGTTGGAGTTCGTCCGCGGCGAGGGCGGGAAAGTGACGGGGGTGGTGCTGCATCAGGGCGGACGGGACATGCCGGGAAAGAGAAAGTAGGGGGCTCTACGGCCGGGACCGATCAAACACTATCGTTCCCGGTTGGATCGGAAAAAACGATCTCTGAGAGCCCCAAACCACGAGGGAATCGCCTGCGGCTGTCGGCACAGGTTTTTCGCTCTGGCACCGCCCTCAGCCGCTTGCGTCCCTCAGGAGCCAGCACCCAGCCGCGGCTTCCGGGGCGAAGGAACCCATACCGCTGAAGGCTCAAGACCTTCCTCTCGGGAAAGATGGCGTGGGTGGCGCCCAGGGGGTCTTCGAGGAGGAAGCGGCGGCGTTCGGCCTCGTACACCAGCCAGCCGCCGCGCTCCTCCCTCTCCGCATTCGAGAGAGCGAGGAGGATCCGGTCTTCGTCTCGCGGTTTCATGACGGGTGCTGCGCAAGAGGTCGTCTACGGATCGGCATCGCCTTCAAAACCTGCAGCACCTGTCTCGGGGAGATCTGCTCTTCCGCATAACCGTTGTCGACGATGTAGACCGTCTCACGTCGGAGGATGTGGACGCGGACCACAATCCCGACGTCCTCGCAATCCTTGGCCTTGTACAATAGGGTGTCGCCTTTATCGATCATGGGGACAGTTCTAAGGCAAGCGCGGTGCCATCGCCGAAGTAACGTATTTTCAGCTACTTCCCTTCAATCTCTCATCCGGAGTCTGATCCGGTCGTCCAGATTCCAGACGTCCACAACCTTCTACGACCTTGGTCGTACATAATAGGACCAGGAGGATTCCCCATGCGATTCCGAACCAGCCGTCACGTCCTGTCTCTGCTCATCCCTGTGATCCTCGCCGGTGGGCCGGCCGCGGCTGCCGCTGCTCCGGACCTCGCGTCGCGCGTGGACGCGGTCTTCGCCGAGCTCGCCAAGCCCGGCTCGCCCGGGTGCGCCCTGGCGGTGGTCAAGGACGGCCGCATCGCCTATGAGAAAGGCTACGGCCTGGCGAGCGTGGAGCACGGGGTGCCGATCACGCCGAAGACGGTGTTCGACATCGGCTCGACGTCGAAGCAGATCACCGCGGCGAGCATCCTCCTGCTCGTCCAGGACGGCAAGCTGTCGCTCGACGACGACGTGCACAAGCACGTGCCGGAGCTGCCGGACTACGGCGTGCCGGTCACCATCCGGCACCTCCTGCACCACACGAGCGGCCTGCGGGACTACATCAACGTGATGATCCTCGGGGGCATCAACGTCGAGGACTGGACGACCGCCGATGATGCGCTCGCCGCCCTCGTCCGGCAGAAGACCCTCGATTTCCGGCCGGGAGAGGAGCACAGCTACAGCAACTCCGGCTACTTCCTGCTCTCCGTCATCGTCGAGCGGGTCAGCGGCAAGCCGCTGAAGGATTTCGCGCAGGAGCGGATCTTCACACCCCTCGGCATGACGAACACCCATTACCTGGACGACCACACGGAGGTCGTGCCGGGACGCGCCTCGTCCTATGCGCCGAAGCCCGATGGCGGCTTCGCGGTCCAGTCGGCCAACTGGGAACAGACGGGAGACGGCGCGGTGCAGACCACGGTCGAGGACCTGGCGAAGTGGGACCAGAACTTCTATACGCCGAAGGTGGGCGGCCCCTGGCTGATCGAGCAGCTCCAGACGACCGGCACGCTGAACAGCGGCGAGAAACTCACCTATGCCCGCGGCCTCGTGGTCGAGGAGCTGCGGGGCCTGCGCCGCGTCTCGCACGGCGGCGCATGGGCCGGCTACCGCGCGCAGTTGCTGCGGTTTCCGGAGGAGAAGCTCTCGGTCGTCGTTCTCTGCAACCTCGGCAGCGCCGACACGACGGGTCTGGCGCAGGGGGTGGCGGATCTCTATCTCGCGGCAGCGCCCGGGCCGGCCGAGCCGGCGGCCGCCTCGCCGTCTGTACCCGCGGCTGCAGACGCGGTGGATCCGGCCCGCTATGCCGGCCTGTACTGGAGCCCGGCGAGCGATCTCGTCCGCAGGATCTACGGCAAGGAAGGCAAGCTCTTCTATTCCCGTGGCCCGGAGAGCGAGAGCGAGCTGGCGTCGCTCGCCGGCAGCCGGTTCCTCATGCTGGGCACGCCGCCGGGGAACCGGGCGGAGGTTTCGTTCCCCCAGGAGACCCCGCGACGGATGCTCGTCTCTCAGAACGGCGGCAGGCCCATGGTCTTCCAGGAGGTCCAGCCCGTCGAGCTCGAGCCCGAGGAGCTGGCCGCCTACGCGGGCACCTACACCAGCGCGGAGCTGGACACCACCTGGACCCTGGCGGTCGAGTCCGGCGGGCTCGTGGCGCATGGCAAGCGGGGACCGGCGATACCGCTGAATCCCGCTTTCACCGATGCGTTCGGCAGCGGTGGCGGGCTGCTGCGGTTCACGCGCGACGAGCAGAAGAAGGTGAATGGTTTTCTGATCGGTGCGGGACGGGCGCGGAATCTGCGGTTTGAGAAAGCGACCCGGTAAGCGCTTTTCGTAGGGGCGGGGACAAAAGGACAGTAAGGACTCAAAGGACGAGGAACAAATCCTTAACCGCGCGTTCCTCCTTTCACCGCGCCGTTCCCCGCCTTCACTGTCTCATTCCCCTGAGGGAATGCGCCGGACGGCCGGGGAATGAGGCGTTCCCCGGCTTTCGACTCGCGAGAAGAACGGGGAACGGACCATTCCCTCCGGGGAATGCGTCGTGAAAGCCTTCCCCGGGCCATTCCCTCGGGGGAATGCGACACGCAGCGGGGGAATGGAGCATTCCCTCGTCTTCAGCTCGCGAGAAGGGCGAGGAACGGACCGTTCCCTCCGGGGAACGTGCCGTGAAAGCGTTTTCCAGGCCGTTCCCTCGGGGGAATTGGCCATTCCCTCCATTTCACGTCACGTTCCCCGTGGGGAATGCCTCTTGATTCCGAGGGAATGAGCCGTCCTCGCCCCTTCCACGCGCCCAACGCCCTCACGTCATCGGAGCTCTGGAGCCTCAAACTTGCTGGGGAATCTGACAAAGTAGAGCTAAGCCCAGTCCCGTGGCCGCAGGAATTCCTCATACAACCGCGACTCCGGCGTGCCTGGTTCCGGCTGCCAGTTGTAGCGCCAGCGAACGAGCGGCGGCAGCGACATGAGGATCGACTCGGTACGGCCGCCGGATTGGAGACCGAAGAGGGTGCCGCGGTCCCAGACCAGGTTGAACTCCACGTAGCGGCCGCGGCGGTAGAGCTGGAAATCGCGCTCGCGCTCCCCGTACGGCGCGTCCTTGCGGCGCCGCAAGATCGGCAGGTACGCAAGGAGGAAATGATCGCCGACGCTCCGGAGAAAACTCGAAGCAGCGCTCGAATCCTCCCGCGTTAAGGTCGTCGAAGAAGATTCCGCCGATGCCGCGCGGCTCGTTGCGGTGGCGGAGGAAGAAGTACTCGTCACACCATGTCTTGTAGCGCGGGTAGACCTCGGGACCGAACGGCGCGCAGGCCTCGCGGGCGGTGCGATGCCAATGGACCGCGTCCTCTTCGAAGCCATAGTACGGAGTGAGATCGAAGCCGCCGCCGAACCACCAGACCGGCTCGCTACCCTCCTTCTCGGCGATGAAGAACCGTACGTTCATGTGGGTGGTGGGCACGTAGGGGTTGCGCGGGTGGAAGACGAGAGAGACGCCGAGCGCCTCGAAGGAGCGGCCGGCGAGATCCGGACGTTGGACGCTGGCCGAGGGCGGAAGCGCAGGGCCGAAAACGTCGGAGAAACCGACGCCGGCCTGCTCGAAGACGGCGCCATCCGAAAGTACCCGCGAGCGTCCACCGCCGCCGTCGGAACGTTCCCAGACGTCCTCGCGAAAGCATGACGCGCCGTCTTCGGCCTCGATGACGGCGCAGAGGCGGTCCTGGAGGTTGAGGAGATAGGCGCGGACGGGGGTTTTGTCTGTCATTATCCGCCTTCGCCGAAGTAGAAGAGATTGGCGGGCGCATCCAAAGCGATCCGGATACGGTCCAGGAGCCCTACGTACCCGAGAAACGTCGCGCCTTTCCATTCTCGGGAAATGAAGAAGGTCGCATCGACATCGAGCGAGATCCCCTCGTCGGCCACCAGAGTAAGCGGAGTGCGGACAAGCCTTCCATTGAAGATACCGATACGGGTGCTGATCCGCGTTGTATGTCCCTCCCGTCCAAACAGGTCCAGCTCCTCAGCAATCTGCGCCTCGAGCATGGAATAAGCCGCTCCCGTATCGATTTGGGCGAGGAAGCGTCTCGTCAACCCTGGAAACTCAACGTTGACGAAGATCTTGGCTGTGGGCTCTAGAAACCTGGGATGCTGATCGAAAAACTTGGACTGGCCACAGGTGAAGGACTCACCATTCAGAACAAGCATCGTCTAGATGAGGTGATGAATTAGCGGCGGTCGTTCGAAGCTCAGCCCCTCCAGCTTGGCGAGAAGCTCCTTGAGGGAGTCGGAGGAGGCCACAAGGCTTTCACCGACAAGCGCCACCCATTTCCCCAAGTATTCGTCCCCACACGTCCTGATCCAATGAAACTCCGGGCTGCGGTCGACGCCCTTCACATCGCTCTTCCTGACACGAGGCGGCGACAGAATTTCGCGAAGCGTCGAATCTGCAGGAAGCAGATCACCCGAGGTGTTGAAGAGCTTCTGTGCCTCCCAGATCTGCCCTTCGGCGAGTAGAGACCGGATCCGCTCGTCGAGCCGGAGGCCTTCATCCTGTTCGCTGTATCGGGGCTTCGGAGCAGAGCTCATCTCAGCCCTATCCTACTCCCCCTCCGCCCGGATCGGAAACAGCTCGGCCTGCCGCCGGTCTCCCGGAGCAATAGGCACGCGGTAGTCGCCGGTCCAGCAGGCGGTGCAGTAACTGTCGCGCGGGCCGGAGACGGCGGCGAGCATGCCGTCCAGCGACAGGTAGCCCAGGCTGTCGGCTTCGATGAACCGGCGGATCTCCTCGATGCTTTTTTGCGCGGCGATCAACTCACCCCGCGTCGGCGTATCGATACCGTAGTGGCAGGGCCACTGGGTGGGCGGCGCGGAAATGCGGACGTGGACCTCGGCGGCGCCGCCTTCGCGCACCATGCTGACGATCTTGCGCGAGGTGGTGCCGCGGACGATGGAGTCATCCACCAGCACCACGCGCTTGCCGGCGAGCAGCTCACGCACGGGGTTGAGCTTGATTCTCACGCCGAAGTTCCGGATCGACTGCTTGGGCTCGATGAAGGTGCGGCCCACGTAGTGGTTGCGGGTGAGCCCGAACTCCATCGGCAGGCCCGACTCGCGGCCGTAGCCGATGGCGGCGTAGAGGCCGCTGTCCGGCACCGGGACGACGATGTCCGCCGCCGCCGGCGCCTCGCGTGCCAGCCGTGCTCCCATGCGCAATCGGGTCTGCGCCACCGAGTCGCCGAACACCTCGCTGTCGGGCCGGGCGAAGTAGACGTGCTCGAAGATGCAGCGGGCCGGCTCCGCCGTCTGCGGCAGGCGGTGGCTCTCGATTTGACCGTTGCGCGACACCACGACTTCGCCCGGCGCCAGCTCGCGCACGAACCTCGCTCCCAGCAGGTCGAAGGCGCAGCTCTCGGAGGCGAAGCAGGGGCTGCCCTCGAGATCGCCGAGCACGAGAGGGCGGAAGCCATGCGGGTCCCGCGCGGCGATCAAGCAGCGGTCGGTGATGAGCAGCAGCGAGTAGGCCCCGCGCACCTCCCCCAGCGCCAGAATGAAGGATTCGACGAGGTCCGGCCGCGGGCTGCGCGCCATCAGGTGGAGGATGACCTCGGTGTCGCTGGTGGTCTGAAAGATGGAGCCCTCGCAGCTCCAGGCGCTCGCGGATCTCGTTGGGGTTGACCAGATTGCCGTTGTGGACGATCCCGACCGGTCCCATGGAGGTCTTGACCACGATGGGCTGGGCGTTGGCGACGACGCTCGATCCCGCTGTCGAATACCGGGTGTGGCCGAGGGCGCGGCGGCCGGGCAGACGGGCGATCACCTTCTCCTTGAAGATGTCGGACACGTGGCCCATGCCCCGCTCCAGGTGGAGCTGCGCGCCGTCCCACGAGACGATGCCCGCGCTCTCCTGCCCCCGGTGCTGCAGGGCATAGAGGCCCAGGTAGGTCAGGTTGGCCGCGTCGTCAGAGCCGTCGATGCCGAAGATGCCGCACATGGCTACAGCCCCAAGGTGATCGCCAGCCCGGTCGACCAGACCTCATGGAGGCCGGCGAGCGACGCCTTCAAGGTTTCTCCGCCGGTCCGCACCTCCAGATCCGTGCCTCCCACCTCGCCGATCTCGCCTGCCGGCACGCCCGCCTCCTCCGCCGCGCGCAACACTTTCTCCAAGTTGGCCGGGGGACAGGCGACGAGCGCCCGTGCCTGGGATTCGGAGAAAAGGTCCGCGCCCGCCATCGGAACCTCGACGCGAACGCCCAGGAGGCGGCGCGGGCCGAAGCAGGCCTCGGCGAGGGAGATCAGGAAGCCTCCTTCCGCAAGGTCGTGCGCGGTGCGGAGCCATCCCTTGACGATCAAGGAGCGCAGCAGCCGCGCGAGCCGCAGCTCGGCGTCGAGGTCCACCGCGGGCGGGCGCCCCTGCTCGATGCCATGGAGGAGCCGGAGGTAGGCCGCGCCGCCAAACTCGGAGCGGTCGTCGCCCAAGAGGATGACGCGGTCCCCTTCGCGCTGGAACCACGGCTCGGGCAGTCCCGCCAGGTTGGGAATGACGCCCACCATGGCGATCGCCGGCGTCGGGTAGATCGAGCGCCCCTCGGTCTCGTTGTAGAAGGAAACGTTGCCGGAGATGACCGGCACACCGAGAACCCGGCCGGCCTCGGACATGCCGAGCACGGCCTCGCGAAATTCCCAGGAGACCTCGGGCCGCTCCGGGTTGCCGAAGTTCAGGCAATCGGTCAAGCCCACCGGCTCGGCGCCGGCGCAGGCGAGGTTGCGCACCGCCTCGGCCACCGCTTGCGCGCCGCCGCGGCGGGGATCGAGGTGGCAGTAGACCGGATTGACGTCGCAGGTCATGGCGAGACCGGCCGGGGTGCCTTTGAGGAGCAGCACGGCCGCGTCGCCGCCGGGACCCTGCACCGTGTTGGTGCGGACCGTGTGGTCGTACTGCTGCCAGATCCACTGTTTGCTGGCGAGCTCGGGGGTGGCGAGCAGGCGCTCGAGGGCTCCCCGGAGGTCATCCGGATGCGGCACCTCGGGCGCGCGCCAGCGCGCGGCGAGATCCGAAGGCTCGGCCACCGGGCGGCGGTAGACCGGAGCCTCCTCCGTGAGCGGCCGGATGGGGAGGTCGGCCGCCGTCTCGCCGCGCCAGGTAAGAACGGCGCGGCCGGTGGCGGTGATCTCGCCGATGTCGGCCACCTCGAGACCCCAACGGTGGAAGATCCTCTCGAGCTCCTCCTCACGTCCCTTGCGGGCGACGATGACCATCCGCTCCTGGGATTCGGAGAGCATCATCTCGTAGGGCGTCAGGCCCGGCTGGCGCAGGGGCACGCGGTCGAGGTCGAGGCGGATGCCGGTGCCTCCCCGTCCCGCCATCTCGAAGCTCGAGCTGGTGAGGCCGGCGGCGCCCATGTCCTGGATGGCCACGATGGCGCCGGTGCGCATGGCCTCCAGGCAGGCTTCGAGGAGGACCTTCTCGGTGAACGGATCGCCCACCTGGACGGTCGGCCGCTTCTGCTCGCTTTCCCTGTCGAACGACTCGGAGGCCATGGTGGCGCCGTGGATGCCGTCGCGGCCCGTGCGGCTGCCCACGTAGAGGATCGGATTGCCCGAACCGCTGGCCCGGGCGTGGAAGATGCGGTCGCGCCGGGCGATCCCCAGCGCGAAGGCGTTGACCAGGATGTTGCCGTTGTAGCAGCGGATGAAAACCGGTCTCGCCGCCGATGGTGGGAATGCCCACGCAGTTGCCGTAGTCGCCGATGCCGCGCACCACGCCGTCGATCAGGAAGCGCATGCGGGGAGCGTCGACCTCGCCGAAACGCAGGGCATCCATGCAGGCGATGGGGCGCGCTCCCATGGTGAAGATGTCGCGCAGGATGCCGCCGACCCCGGTGGCCGCTCCCTGGTAGGGCTCGATGAAGCTCGGATGGTTGTGCGACTCCATCTTGAAGACCGCCACCCAGCCGTAGCCGATGTCCACGACGCCGGCGTTCTCGCCCGGCCCCTGGAGGACGTGCGGTCCCTCGGTGGGGAACTCCTCGAGATAGACCTTGGAGGACTTGTAGGAGCAGTGCTCGGACCACAGGGCGGAGGTGATGCCCAGCTCCGTCCAGCTCGGCTCGCGGCCGAGGATGTTTTTCAGCCGCTCGAATTCCTCCCCGGTGAGGCCGATCGAGCGGGCGGTCTCCGCGTTGACCGCCGGTTCGGCGAGCACCGTCACCGCGCGGCTCCCGCCCGGAGGAGGCTGCGGCTGCCGGCCTCCACGGCGGCGGAGAGCAGGGCGAGCCCGTCCGTGTTGCCGAGGATCGGCTCGGAGCAGCGCTCCGGATGGGGCATCATGCCGAGGACGTTGCCCCCCGCGTTGCAGATGCCGGCGATGGCCCGCGCCGCGCCGTTGGGGTTCCACCGCGGATCGTCCTCCGCCGGCGAACCGTCGGGAGCCGCATAGCGGAAAACGACTTGGCGGTTGGCCTCCAGGGCGTCGAGCTTTTCGGGCGAGTCCTCGTAGTTCCCCTCGCCGTGGGCGATGGGCATGCGCAGCACCTGTCCCTGCCGTAGCTTCCAGGTGAACGGCAGGTCCGTGCGCTCCACCCGCATGTAGACCTCCCGGCCCAGGAAACGCAGGCTCGCGTTGCGCCGCATGGCTCCCGGCAGCAGGCCCGCCTCGAGCAGCACCTGAAAGCCGTTGCAGATGCCGAGCACCAGCCCGCCGGCCTCGGCGTGCCGCTTGACGGCGCCCATGATCGGCGACAGCGCGGCCATGGCACCGGCGCGCAGATAGTCGCCGTAGGCGAAGCCGCCCGGCAGGACGACCAGCTCGCAACCCTTGACCGTGTCGTCCTGGTGCCAGAGGAAGGCGGCCTCCTGCCCGAGCACGTGCTTGAGGACGTGGTAGACGTCGTGGTCGCAGTTGCTGCCGGGAAAGACGACGACGCCGCACTTCACGGCCGGCTCCCGAGGATCTCGACCGAGTAGTCCTCGACCACGGTGTTGGCCAGCAGCTTCTCGCACATGTCGCGCAGCTCGCGGCCCGCCACTTCCGGGTCCTCGGTGCCGAGCGAGATCTCGAAGCTCTTGCCGGCCCGGACGTCCTCGACGCCCGGAAAGCCGACGCGGTTGAGCGCGTCACGGATCGCCTTGCCCTGCGGGTCGAGGATCTCGCGGCGCGGATAGACGGTCACTCTTGCCTTCACGTCACCTCCAGCCAGGGGGTGGGATGGTCCTGTTCGGTGATGGCCATGCGCGCCCGGCAGCCCTCCCGGTCCAGCGCTTCACCGACGGCGGCGGCGGCCAGCGCGGGCAGGTTGTTGGTGCGCGACAGGTGGTAGAGGGCCACCCAGCGCAGCCGGTCACCGAGCAGCTCGGGGAGGCCTTCGGCGGCCTCCCGGTTCGACAGGTGGCCGTGGCGGCCGGCCACCCGCTGCTTCAGGCTCCAAGGATACGGTCCGTTGCGCAGCATGTCGAGATCGTGGTTGGCCTCCAGGATGAGAACGTCGACGTCGCGCAGCCGCCCCCAGGCCAGGCTCGTGCGGCAGCCGAGGTCGGCCACCAGGCCCACCCTGCGGCCGTAAGGGTCTTCGACGAGCAGACCGATGGGCTCGGCCGCATCGTGAGGGAGCAGGAAGGGCTCGATGACGAAGCCGGCCGCCTCGCGGATCTCGCCCGACCGGATCTCGAGAGTCCCCTCGCCGCTCAGCCCGGCGCCGTTGAGCGTGCCGGCCGTGCCGTAGACGGGGAGCTTGAACTTTTTCGCGAAACGCTGCGCCCCGCGGCAGTGGTCGTTGTGCTCGTGGGTGATCACCAGGGCGCCCAGGGAAGACGGGTCGAACTCCAGCCGCTTCATCCGCTTCACGATCTCGCGGCAAGAGAACCCGGCGTCGATCAGCAGCCGGTGCGGACCGCTCTCGACGATGACGGCGTTGCCGCCGCTGCCGGATCCGAGGACGCCGATGCGAAGCGGCGGACCCGCAGGACGCCGCGTTTCGGGTTCGGGAAGGGCCGGCTCAGTCGGCGCGGCGGGGAGGAGAAAGTCGAAAGCGCCCTGCAGGCCGGCGGAATCAGGATGGCGCCGGCGAGTTGAGAATCGGTTGCTCAAGGGGAAATACCGCCCGGCGGCAAAGGTACCACATTTTGTGGAGGACCCGTTCTCCAATCCCTAGAACTTGTATTCCTTCCCCTGCTCGAGGAACTCGAGATCCGGCAGGCCGAGCTGCCGGACCTCCTCGTGAATGCGCTGGACGCAGGGCGGCTTCAGGTGGTGCAGCAGGACGGGGACCTTCTTCTTTAGCTTGCGCAGCTCGATCTCCAGCGTCTTGGGGGTCAGGTGCAGCGAGACGTCCGCCACCCGCTGGAGAGAGTTGTCAAAGCTGGTGTCGATGCACAGGGCCCGCAGGTTGGGGGTGCGGTTGGCGATCTCCCAGAAGCGCTGCGTCGGCCCGGTGTCGCTGGACCAGAGGACCGCGGCGCCGTCGGCCTCGATGAGGAAGCCGTGGGTCGGAACCAGGTGATCCACCGGGATGGGCGTGAACTTGACGCCGTCGATGACCACCGGCACCTCGCTCTCGAGCTCGTGGAAGCGCACCGCCGGCACCAGGTGGTTGGGCAAGCGAGTGAAATCCGGCCAGGTGGCATTGTTGAACAGGTACTTGCGGAGGGCGTAGACCGTCGCCGCCGAGGCGTAGATGTCGATGGCCCCGTCGCTCTTGCCATAGACGTTCTCGATGAAGAAGGGCAGCGAGTTGGTATGGTCCATGTGGGAGTGGCTGAGCAGGATCGAATGCACCGCCTTCTGCCGCTCGATGGACAGGGCCTGCGAGAGAGACCCGGCATCGAGGGCGATCGTGCCGTTGACCAGGAGACAGGTCATGCGGCACTCCAGGCTCTCACCCCCATAACACCCAAGGACCTGGATCAGCATATATAGAAGAGATTGTATCTCCCCTGCCGTCCACGGGACAAGGAAGGGCGGCGGGCGGTGTCTGGCGGCGGCGGGGCGAGGCCCCGCCGCCGGTCTGGCGCTCAGCGCACCGTGAACGACGACGTAGCCGCCGAGCCCGGGGCGCTCCGCGCCGGCGCCTCTTGCGGCACGGCGCGCCGGCGCGGGCCGAACGCCTGCCGCAGCACCCGCCCCAACACGGCGGGATGGAACAGGGCGGCGGGCGACTTCATCATGTGGTTGACCTCCTGGAAGCGGCGGAAGACCTCCTGGCTGCCCGGGATCAATTGGATCACCTGCTCGATGTACCAGTGCATGAGCTTCACTTTGGCGGTGATCCTGCCGCCCTGGGTGGCCGGCCAGCGCAGGTCCTCGCCCGTCGTCAGGGCCCAGGGACCGGCGACCAGCCCGGCGACCCGCCGCTGAAACCGCCGGCTGTCGAGCCGGCCGCCGCCCTGGCGCAACAGCTTGCGCAGCTCCAAGGCCTCGAGGCCGGTCAGCGTCATGCCCACGCCGTAGACCGGGTTGAAGGCGCAGACCGAATCCCCCAGCGCCGCGAATCCCTGCGGCACCTCCGCCTTCTCGAAGTGGCGCAGCCGGTTCTCGGTGCGGCGATAGCCCCAGATCCGGGAGAGCGGCCGGGCGTGCTCGATGGCCCGGTACAGCTCCGGCGACGGCAGGCTGCGGGCGAACTGGAGGAAGCCCTCTTCGTCCGTAGGCGGATAGTCGTGCATCACCCCGGCGATCGTCACCAGCCAGCGGTCTCCCTCGATGGGCTGGATGATTCCCGCCCGCGGCTGATGGGGCGGCCGGTTCATCACCAGCAGGTTCTTCCAATCCTTCCGGAGGTCGGGAACCGGCTCGTAGATGCGGGTCGCATATCCCCAGAAGGCGTCGACGACCGTCTCCGCCGGTTTCGTCCAGCCGGCCGCCGCCAGCCATTCCGGAGCCTTCGAGCCGCGGCCGCTGGTGTCCACCACCAGCTCGGCCGGCAGCGTCAGGACCTCCGGCGGAACGTTCGGATCGCGGTGCCGGGGCACGATCTCGACTCCCCGCACCCGAGTGCCGTCCTCGCTCGGCAACAGAGCGGACACCTCGAAGCCCTCGCGGAGATGGATCCTGGGGTTCGTCTTGAGGTGGCGGCGGATGGTGGCCTCCAGCAGCGGCCGGGTGAAGGTGCAGAACTCCAGGCCGAGCTCGCCGCGCGGCGACCACCCCGAGCGATAGAGGATCCGGAAATCCTTCCCCTGGTCGAGCAGATGGCTGCCCGCCGCCAGGAGGTCGGCCGTAACCCCCGGGAACAGCTCTTCGACGACCATCAAGCCCCGCTTGAAAAAGAAGTGGAGATGCCGCGCGTGCGGCACGCCGGGCCGGTTCTCGGTCTCCTCCGGCAGGTGGTCGCGTTCGATGACGGTGACGGCGTCGAAATGATCGGCGAGCACGCGCGACGCGAGCATGCCGCCGATGCTCCCGCCGACCACGACCGCGTGGCGGCCGGAAGCTCGAGCTGTCTTCGTTCCGAGGCTGCGAGGAGCTTCCGTCCTGCATGGCCTGCCTGCCTTTCTGAGATGCTGCAAGTGCTTCTATAAAGATAGGTGCATAAGAAATGCGAAACGGGATGTCCCGCTCCTGTTTTACGAGTGGCCGGAGCCGGAAGTTCGTTTCGGCCCTCCTTCAGCGGAGCGGCGTCCGCCGGGTTATCCTCCCGCCGGGAGGTGCGTCCCATGCATCTACGAGTCCTCGGCAGCTCCGGCGGCTATCCCGCCCCCGGTAATCCCAGCAGCGGCTTCCTTCTGGAGCACGGACCGGCGAAGCTTCTGGCTCGACGCCGGCAGCGGCACCTTCGCCGAGCTGCAGCGGCTGGCCGACTTCACGAAGATCGACGCTCTCGTGCTGAGCCACGTCCACGCCGACCATTGCGCCGACGTCTACCCGCTGCACGTGGCGATCCGCTACGGCGTGGGCGGCGGCTTTCGCCTTCCTCTCTACTGCCCGCCGGGCACCCGCGAAACGCTGGCGCCGCTGCTGATGACCGGCGGCTGGGAAGAGCCTCGGCGAGGCGTTCGATTTCCACGTCGTCGACGCGGGGGATACGGTCGAGATCGCCGGCGTCCGCCTGAGCTTCCTGCGTATGGACCATCCCGCCCACACCCTGGGCATGCGCGCGGAGACCGACGCGGGGACCCTCACCTACTCGGCGGATACCCATATCGGAGCCGACCTCGCCGCCTTCGCCCGGGGCTGCGATCTGCTGCTCTGCGAGGCCACCTATCAGGAGGGGAAAATGGGTGGCCCCGTCCATCTCAGTGCCAGGCAGGCCGGCGAGATCGCGCGGCGGGCCGGGGTCCGGGAGCTGGCGCTCACCCACGTCTGGCCCACGTTCGACCCGCGGGTGTCGGTCGAGGAAGCGCGCGCCGCGGCGGGGGACCTGCCGGTGCATTGGGCGACATCGGGAGAGGTCTTCGACGTCCCGTGCGGATGACGGCCTCGCCGCCGATCCGTGCTCTAATGAAGAGGACCTCGAGAAACCGTCAGGAGAGGCGCGCCATGGGATTTCTGGGAGGTGTCTTCGGTCCGAGCCGCGACGAGATCTGGCGGCAGCTCTGCGCCGAAATCGGCGCCGACTTCATCGAGGGCGGCTTCTGGAAGGGCGACAAGGTCCAGGCACAGGTCCGGAACTGGACGGTGACGCTCGACACGTACTCGGTGCACACGCAGCACAGCCACGTCACCTACACGCGCATGCGCGCGCCGTTCGCCAGCCGCGACGGCTTCCGTTTCCGGATCTACCGCAAGAGCTTCCTCAGCGGCCTCGGCAAGGCGCTGGGCATGCAGGACGTCGAGGTCGGGCATTCCCTCCACTTCGACGACGACTTCATCATCCAGGGCAACGACGAGGCCAAGGTCCATGGCCTCTTCGCCAACACCGAGATCCGCCGGCTGATCGCGGAGCAGCCCCGCATCCGGCTCGAGCTCAAGGACGACGAGGGCTTCTTCCGGTCCCACTTCCCCGACGGCGTGGACGAGCTCCACTTCCAGGCGGTCGGGGTCATCAAGGAGGTGGACCGGCTGAAGGAGCTCTTCGACCTTTTCGCCGAGGTCCTGGAAGAGCTCAACCGGATGGGCTCCGCGGCGGCGGAAGATCCGGGTGTGGCCCTGTAGGCCTGTCACAAAGGAGACCCGCATGCCCTGGCTCCAGGTCACCGAAAGCTCGAGCCGCGAAGTCTGGCTGAGGACCGAGTCCATCATCGGCCTCGCCCTGCCGGAACGCCACGGCAAAGGCGCCCGCATCCTCCTCCTCTCCGGCAACAACCTCGAGGTGGCAGAGGACCGGGAGACCCTGCTGCAGAAGATCAAGGAGCTGGAAGGGACGGCGGCGCGGGAGCGCCAGGTGGGGTTCCCGGCGGACTGATCCCCCACTGATCCCCATAGCGGATCCGGCTGCAACTTCGGCCTGCCTACATGCGTAGACAACGGGGCCGCCGCTCGCGCCGAGCCGGCCAGCCGATTCCCACATCCTGATTGGTTCCAGGGAGGTTCCCATGCATCGTGTCCTCAGATCCCTTCTGTGCCTCGCGGCCGCGCTCGGTCTCGCCGCGGGAGAGGCCGCCGCCCAAACCAAGCTGCTGCGGTTTCCGGACATCCACAAGGACAAGGTGGTCTTCACCTACGCCGGCGACCTGTGGACCGCTGCGTCGACCGGCGGCCTGGCGACCCGGCTGACCGCGCATCCCGGTCTCGAGCTGTTCGCCCGCTTCTCGCCGGACGGAAAGTGGATCGCCTTCACCGGGCAGTACGACGGCGACGAGCAGGTCTACGTCATCCCGGCGACCGGCGGCGTGCCGAAGCAGCTCACCTACTATCCCGCCCGCGGACCGCTGGCGCCGCGCTGGGGCTACGACAACCAGGTCTACGGCTGGACGCCGGACGGCAAGTCCGTCTTCTTCCGCTCGATGCGGGATGGTTGGACCCTGCCCGATACGCGCATCTACATCGTGCCGGCGGCAGGTGGGCTCGGCGAGGCCCTGCCCATGCCACTGAGCGGCGGTGCCGACCTCTCGCCGGACGGCAAGAAGGCTGTCTATACCCCCTATGCCCGCGAGTTCCGCACCTGGAAGCGCTATCAGGGCGGCTGGGCTCAGGATCTGTGGATCTTCGATCTCGCGACGCACGACGCGCAGAACATCACCAACACGCCGCGCTCGGAACGCGATCCAATGTGGATCGGCGGCAAGATCTACTTCAACTCGGACCGCACCGGCACCCTCAACCTCTACTCCTATGACCCGACCACCGGCTCGACGGCGCAGCTCACGAAGAGCACGCAGTGGGACGTCCGCTGGCCCGGCGCCGATGCAGAGGGCCAGATCGTCTATGAGATGAACGGCGAGCTGAACGTCTTCGACACGCGCACCGGGCAGGCGCGGCACCTCTCGATCGAGGTGTCCGGCGACGGGCTGGACAGCCGGCCTTCCCAGGTCTCGGCCGCCGGTCAGGTCGAGGGCGCCGCCCTCTCTCCCAAGGGTGAGCGGGCGGTGTTCGTGGGCCGCGGCGATATCTTCAACGTGCCGATCGAGAAGGGCGTCACCCGCAACCTCACCCGCAACCTCACCCGCACCTCGAGCGCGCACGACAAGCGCGCCCGCTGGTCGCCCGACGGGCGCAGGATCGCCTTCATCTCCGATCAAAGCGGCGAGGAGGAGATCTATCTCGTGGACGCCCAGGGCGCCGGCAAGCCCGAGCAGGTCACCAGCGGCGGCAAAGCCATGCGCTACACGCCGGAATGGTCGGCGGACGGCAAGCGGCTGGCCTTCTCCGACAAGGACGGCCGGCTCTACGTGCTCACCGTGGCGGACAGGAAGCTCGCCGAGGTCGCCCGCGACGTCCGCGGCGCGATCCGCGACTACGTCTGGTCGCCGTGCGGCGGCCACCTGGCCTTCAGCATGCAGGACCCGAACAACTTCCGCTCGCTGTGGATATGGAGCGTCGAGGACGGCAAGCTGCGGCGGATCACCGACGAGCAGTTCCACGAGCTCGGCCCGGCCTGGGGCCCTCAGGGCCATTACCTCTACTTCCTCGCCGCACGCTCCTACCTGCCGCAGTTCGACGCCCTCGATTTCAACTGGGCCCTGAACCGCAACATCGGCGTCTATGCCATGGCCCTGCGCAAGGACCTGGGCCATCCCTTTCCGCCGGAGGAGGACACGGTGACAGTGGGAGAGGAAGGAAAAGAGGAGGGGAAGAAGGACGAAAAGGACGGCAAGGACGAGAAGAAAGGAAAAGACGAGAAGCCCGTCTACACGAAGATCGAATTCGACGGCCTCGCCTCGCGCGTGGCCCGCGTGCCGGTGCCGTTCGACAACTACGACGGCCTGAGCGCGGCCGAGGGCAAGCTGCTCTACGTCAAATTGCCCCCGAACGGCTTCGGCGAGCCGTCGTCGCCGCCCGCCCTGCAGATCTTCACCTTCAAGGACCGCAAGACGGCCACGCTCGCCGAGGGCATCGACGGCTATGACTTGTCGCGGGACGGCGAGAAGATCCTGGTGGTCGAGAGCGGCCGGTACAACCTCTACGACGCCAATCCCGGCGGCAAGGATTCGAAAAAGACCATCAACACCGCGGGCATGGCGGTGAACCGGGTGCCGGCCGAGGAGTGGGCCGAGGTCTTCCGCGAGGCCTGGCGCCGCTACCGCGACTTCTTCTACGTCGAGAACATGCACGGCTACGACTGGGAGGCGCTGCGCCGCCAGTACGAGCCGCTGCTCGCCCACGTCGGCCACCGCTCGGACCTCAACTACGTGATCGGCGAGATGATCGCCGAGCTGAACGTCTCCCACGCCTATGTAGCAGGAGGAGACTTCGACCTCCCGCCGCGGCCCCAGGTGGCGCTGCCGGGCGCCCGCTTCGAGCTGGATCGAGCGGCGGGCCGCTACCGCATCGCCGAGATCTTCGCCGGCCAGAACGAGGAGGAGACCTACCGCTCGCCCCTGACCGAGCTGGGGGTCGACGTCAAGGCGGGCGATTACGTGCTGGCGGTCGACGGCGAGGAGTTGGCGGCCAACGACAATCCCTACCGGCTGCTGCGCCACAAGGCGGACCGGCCCGTGCGCCTCACGGTGAGCGCCAAGCCCTCCTTCGAGGGTTCCCGGGAAATCACCTTCCGGCCCATCGCGACCGAGGAGAACCTGATCTATCTCCGGTGGGTGAACGGCAACCGCGAGCGAGTGGCGAAGCTCTCGGGCGGGCGGATCGGCTACCTCCATCTTCCCGACATGGGGGAGGACGGGATGCGGGAGTTCGTCAAGCAGTACTTCGGGCAGGTGCGCAAGGAGGGGTTGATCGTGGACGTACGCGAGAACGGCGGCGGCTTCATCTCACAGACGCTCCTGGAGCGGCTGGCGCGCCGGCCGCTGAGCGTCGACTTCGGCCGCACCAGCGCCGACCCGCAGCCCTATCCCGCCGTGGTCTTCAACGGCTACATGGCCTGCCTGATCAACGCGGGATCCGGCTCGGACGGCGACATCTTTCCCGCCATGTTCCGCCAGCTGGGCCTCGGTCCGCTGATCGGCGTCCGCACCTGGGGCGGCGTCGTGGGTATCTCCGGCCATGGACCGATGATCGACGGCGGCCAGATCTTCGTCCCCGAGGCCGGCTTCGTCTCGCTCGAAGGGAAATGGATGATCGAGAACTACGGCGTCGATCCCGACCTCGTGGTGGAGAACGACATCGAGTCCGTCCTCGCGGGCCGTGATCCCCAGCTCGAGCGCGGGGTGGCCGAGGTGATGAAGAAGATCCAGGAGGCTCCCAAGGCCTTCCCGAAGCGCCCGGCGGATCCTGTGAAGACGCAGTAGGAGGCGCCGCGCTTCATCCCTCGCTCAGAACCGTTGTAGGGGCGGCCCTGCGTGGCCGCCCTGCCGCCAAGGGCGCCCACACAGGGGCGCCCCTACATGCGGATACAATGCGCCCGAGGGAGGATCGATCATGGAAGCGCAGACTCTCACGCAATCCGCGGTCATCGCCGCGACCGACTTCTCGGAGACCGCGGCCGCCGCCTTGGACTGGGCCGTCGAGCTCGCCCGGCAGCTGGGGGCTCGCGTCGAGCTGGTCCACGCCGTGACAGTGCCGCCTTCGATGCCGGGCTACATTCCCTCCATGGGTCTCGACTTCGAAGCGGACCTGCGCCGCGGCGCCCAAACGCGGCTTGCGGAGACCGCCGCCGCCCTGCGGGAGAAGGGAGCGGAGGTTGCGACCTTTCTCGCTCCCGGCACGCCGTCGCAGGTGATCGTCGAGCGCGCCGAGGCCCTCTCGGCGCTGGCCGTCGTCATCGGCACCCGCGGGCTGACGGGCCTCCGCCATCTTCTGCTCGGCAGCACCACGCAGCGGGTGGTTCACGGCGCCCGCTGTCCGGTGCTCACCGTCCACCCCGGGGATCTCGGCCGCCACCGCGCGATTCGCACCATCCTCGTTCCGACCGATTTCTCGCGCGACGCGGAGCTGGCCATCGGCACCGCCCACCGGTTGCTGGCGCCGCTGGAGCAAAACGCCCGTCTCATCCTCCTGCACGCCTACAACCTGCCCATCGAGTACACGGCCTACGGCCCGATTCCGACCTCGATCAACTACCTTCAGGACACCGGCCTGGAGGCCGAGCGGCGGCTCTACGAGGCGGCGCAGCCGCTGCAGCGCGAGGGGCTGGAGATCGAGACGCTCGCCCGCGAGGGAGATCCGGCGCACGTCATCGCCGAGGAGGCCGAGAGGCGGGGAGCGGACCTGATCGCCATGGGTACCCGCGGCCAGTCGGGGCTCCGCCACCTCCTGATCGGCAGCACCGCCGAGCGGGTGGTGGAGTATGCGCCCTGTCCCGTGATGACGATCCGCAGGCCCGAATAGGCCCTACTCCACCTCCACCCAACCGCCTCCAGGTACGAATCTCTTCTCCTTCAGGTCGAGCCGCACCACGTAGGCGCCGCGGGCGCCGAGGCGGCGGTTGGGGCCGTAGGTCACCGGTGGAGCGTAGCCGCTCCGGAAGCTCCGCAGCCCCTGCAGCTCGTCGACCAGCCTCTCGCGGCTGACGTCACGCCCGGCCCGCTTCAGGGCCTCGATCAGCACCTCGGCGGCAGCCAGGGCCGAGAGCTGGGCGGAGAGGTTCTCCGCCGGCAGCTTGGCGGCGGCGGCCAGAGCGCTGTAGGAGGCGGCCGCCTCGGGATCGAGCCCGCCCGGCGGCGCGGGTAAGGCGAGGAAGAGGGAACCGTCGAAGGTCTGCGGCGCGCCGAAGAGGGAGTCGTCGGCAGCGGCGGCCGTAGCGAGAAAACGCGGGTGCCAGCCCAGGCGGTCGAATGCCCGCAGCGAGGCCGCCGCTTCGGCGCCGGAGCCGAGGAAGAGCACCGGATCGGCCTTCGCCCCCACGAGGCGCTTCAGATTCTCGAGCTTCCGAGCCGCCGCGGAGCCGCGTGACGAGCGGCTCCGGCCAGCCCGCCGCCGCCATGGCCCGGATCGTCGCCGCGACCGCATCGTCGAGGTCCGCCGCCGCCGGAGCGACGATTGCGGCCCGAGGCTTCTCCTGCCATCGGCCGCGGGCGAAGCGCACCAGCGCCTGCCCCTGGACCTCGGTTCCGGACAGCAGGTAGAAGACGTAGCGGCCGAGGGGAAACGGTTCGCGCGGATGGAGCGTGAAGGGACCGATCAGCGGGATTTCCTGCTCCTCGAAGAGCGATGCCAGCTCGGCATCGGCCCCGGCGAGAAAGCAGGCCAGCCCGGCGAAGATCCGCTCGCGCTCGAGGAAGTCGGCCGTCCAGGCCCGCCGCTGCTCGGGAGGTCCCGGGGCTTCCAGGAAGCGCGGCTCGATACGGCGGCCATAGACCCCACCCTGCCGGTTGAGCGCGTCGAGCCGCGCGGTGAGGGCGGACCGCACCGCCCGGCCCATGCCGCTCGACGGGCCCGCGGGCGGCAGCAGGACGCCCACCCGCAGCGAGCCTTCGCTCACTCCGGGATCCTTCTCGCGGCCGAGCTGCTGGAGATAAGCCACGAGGTCCTCCATGTCGCGAAGGCTCATGCGAAAGCGCGGCATGGCCACGTGGAGGGCGTTGCCCGCCGGGTCGATCCCCATCGCGATGGCGCGCTTGAGCAGCCGCGCGTCGTAGGGCGGATGCTTCCTGCCGCTGGGGTGGGTGAGCCCGTATGGCTTGGTGAGGTTCGCCCAGGTGAGATCGGTGGGGACGACTCCGCCCTCGGCTCGCCCCTTGCCGTCGCGGCCGTGGCAGCTCGCGCAGGGCACGGCGGACGCCGGCACCTCGACGCCCGCGTCGCTCATCAAGGCGGTGATCTCGCCGCCCGACGGGCTCGCGCCGGCGATGTAAAGGCGCCTGCCGCGCTCGATGCGGTCCTGCTGCTCCTTGGAGGGGTCGGTCGCCAGAAGAAGCGCCGGAGCGAGGAGGAGGGGGAGGGTCAGAAAACGACGCATTCGATCGTACGGCGTCGCCCTCACCCCTTGTCGTTCGCCACGCTGTCGACAAGGGTGAAGATCTCCTCCGGCTTGGCGAGGCCGAAGGCCTTCTTCCACAGCCCGGTGCGGTCGTTGCCGATGAGGAAGAGGTTCTGGTGGCCCTCGCGGCTTTCGACCCACTGTCCGAGCTTGCGCAGCACGGACTCCACGTTCTCCTTGGGGCCGGTGAGAAAGTACCAGCCGGGCCGGGCGCCGAAACGGGCCGCGTACTCCTTGAGCTTCGCCGGCGTGTCGTTGACCGGATCGACCGAAATCGACAGCAGATACACCTCCTTGCCGAGGCGATCTCCGAGGTGATGCTGCAGCTTGGCGAAGGTGCCGCTCATCACCGGGCAGGCGCCGGTGCAACCCGTGAACAGGACGTCGATGACCACGGTCCGGCCCTTGAGCAGATCGCTGTAGAAGCGCATCTCCCGGCCGTCCTGGCTCATCAGCTTCACGTCGCTGAAGTACGGGTGCGCAGGCGAGGCCGTGGCTTCCGGTTCCTGGGCGCGAAGCGGTAGTGGCGGGGGCAGCAGAACGAGGGCGGCAGCGAGCGCGAGCTTTCTCATGGCGAAGCTTCCTTCACGTCCCCGTCGGCTGCCATCTCGTCGATCAGCTCCGCCAGCCGGGCCGGCGGTGCCAGGCCATAGGCGCGCGTCCAGCGGTGGCGGGCGTCGTTGCCGAGCAGCACCAGAGGCGAGTGATCTCCGATGTTCGGAGTATAGACCCCGAGGGCTTTGAGGAGGCGGACGATCTCGTCACGGTCGCCGGTCACCAGGGTCCAGCCGGGGCCGCCGCCGAACTTCTGGGCCCACGCCTTGAGCCTCTCGGGCGTATCGGTCGTGGGGTCGACGGAGACGGAGAGCAGGTGCACGTCGCGGCCGACACGATCTCCCAGCAGCTTCTGCAGCTTGCCGAAGGTGGCCCCCAGGGGCGGGCAGATCGTGGTGCAGGTGGTGAAGACGAAGCTCACCGCCACGATCCGGTCCTTCACCAGATCGGTATAGAAGCGCCGGGCTCTGCCGTCCTGATCGATCACCGGGATATCGGGGATCTCGAGGCGGTCCAGCGTCTGTGTCTCGGGCCTCTCCGGCGCCGGGGCGACGGCTTGGGGATGGTGGTGTTCGTCCTGTGCGCCGGAGGGAGGCGTCAGTCCCGCCGCGACGAAGAGAGCAGCCAGGAGGCAGCAACGTGCGGAGACCAACTTAGTTCACCCAGCGGTCGACCAGGCGGTTGATCACGCTCTTGGGATAGCTGCGGGTGGGCGAGGGGAGGTCCTTGAGCAGCTTCTCCACCTGCGGCAGGGCCTCCTCGACGGAGACGACGGGGTTCGCCAGCCACCGCACGTCCTGGCGGCGGCCCACCACCACCAGGGCAGGATCGGCGGGCTTGCCTTCCTGAGTGGCGACGACGCCGTAGGAGGCCGAGAAGTTCCGGTCGTCGTGAAGGAGGGGGAAGAAGAGCTTGCGCCCGGCCTGCGCTTTCTTGAGGTCGTCGAGCTTGGCCGGCGAGACGGCCAGCACCCGGGTGCTGAGCTTGGCGAGCGCACCGAGGCGGCGGTTGAGCGCCGCGAGATCCCGGTGCACCCGTTCGCTCTCGAGGTCGGCGAAGAAATAGAGCACCACCGCCGTACGGACCACCTCGTCCTTCAGCATCAGGACGGCGTTTTCCGGTCGAGCTGAGATCGAAGTTAGGGGCTGGGTCGCCGATCGAGATCGGTCCGGGCATCGTTCGCTCCTCCCTGGCAGGGGACGAATCCGCGCCTGCTCCAGCTCAGGAGCCGGAGAACCAGGTCGACGGTAGGCTCTTCGAGATGTCGAACCATATCACCATGAAAATCAGCAGCAGGATCATGACGAAGCCCACCTGGCTGATGATCTCCTTCAGACGCAGCGACAGGTCGCGCCGGATCACCCCTTCGATCAACAGGACGAAGATCTGTCCGCCGTCCAGGATGGGAATCGGCATCATGTTCATGATGGCGATGCTGATGCTGATGAAGGCCATCAGGAGCAGCAGCTCTTTGAAGCCGCGCCGCGCCGCCGCACCGCTCTGCTTGGCGATCTCGATCGGGCCGGCGAACGTTCCTTTGGCCGGCAGCTCGCGGGTGCAGCATCTTGCCCAGGATCATGAAGGTGTCCCGCACCATCTGGACGTTGTAGCGCACGCTTTCGACCACGGCCCGGCCCGGCCCGAAGCGCCGGAACTGATACGAGCCGACGTACACACCGATCCTGCCCGCCGGGTCGGGCACCACGACGAGGGTGAGCGGCTTGCCTTGGCGCACGATCCGCACCTCCACCCGCTGCCCTTTTCGCCCGCTGATGACTTTGATGAAATCCTCCTTGTCGGAGATCGGGCGCCCATCCACGGCGCGGACCTCGTCGCCTGGAAGGAAACCGCCGGCGGCGGCGGGCTGGCCGGCCAGGACCTGGATGATCTGGGCCCGGACGCTCGGCACCAGACCCGCGGAATCGCCGAGGTCATACTTGGGCACGCGGCCCGGCGTCACCGCCGTCTGAACGATGCGGCCGTCGCGCCGAACGGCGAGCGGCAGAGGCCGTTCGGGCGAGCCCATCAGGGCCAAGGCCACATCCTGCCAGTCGTCGACCGGCTCCCCCTTGACCCGCAGGATGAGATCGCCACGCCGGAGCCCGGCCCGGGCGGCGGACGATCCTTTTTCGACCTCGCCGATCAGCGGCGGCGTGTCGGGCAGGTTCACCATCTGGATGCCTACCATGAACAGCGCGGCGACGAGAGCGACGGCCAGGACCACGTTCATCGCCGGCCCGGCGAGATAGACCAGGATCCGCTGCCAGCGGGGCTTGTTGAGGAACTCGCGCGGATCGTTGGTCACTTCGTCGGGGTTCTCGCCGCCCAGCCGGACGTAGCCGCCCAGCGGGACGATGGAGACGCGGTAGTCGGTCTCACCGCGGCGGAAGCCCCAGAGCCGGCGGCCGAACCCGACCGAGAAGGTCAGCACGCGGACGCCGAAGGCCTTGGCGACCAGCAGGTGCCCGGCCTCGTGCACGATGATGATCACGCCCAGCGCGAAGGCGAAGGAAAGGAGGGTGTAGAGACTGTTGTTCAGAAAACCGATGAGCTGTGTCATGTTTTTGCGCCCGCAGCCGGAGTCGAGATGCAGCAGCCGATTATAGCGAACGGCCGGAAGGCCCCCGAGATTCCCGCCCTCACTCCCCCAAACCCTGGAAGGCCGGGGAGGTGAGGGCCTACCGCGGCACCGTGTCCACCCGCAGCAGCCAGAGGGCGAAGAGGAAGACGGGAGCGGCGAAGAGCAAGGCGTCCACGCGGTCGAGCACGCCGCCGTGCCCCGGCAGGATGGTGCCCGAGTCCTTGACTCCCGAGCCGCGCTTGATCATCGACTCCACCAGATCGCCGACCTGCGCCGCGACGGCGGTGACGACGGCGACGGCGAGAACGCCCGGGTCCAGCCGGCGCAGACGCAGCAGCGTCCAGACCGCGGCGGCCGCCAGGGCGATCACGAAGCTGGCGACCGCTCCCTCCCAGCTCTTCTTCGGGCTGACCACCGGCGCCAGCTTGTGGCGGCCGATGCGCGAGCCGACGTAGAAGGCGGCGGTATCTCCCAGCCAGACGATGGCGAACAGCAGGAAGCACCACCCAGGGATCGATCTGCTGCAGGCGGTGGATGCTGGCGATCGGCAGGGCGAAGTAGGGAATGCCGAAGCCGAGGATGCCCAGGGCCGGGAATGGTCTCCTCCAGCGGCGTGCGGCTGAACAGCAGCAGCGTGCCGAGCCCGATGGAGATGACCAGCGCGCCGGTCAGCAGGTGGAGGCGCAGCGCGAGGACGTCGGTGTCGTCCGAGAGGGCGAAGCTGACGGCGTAGGCCGCCACCGGCGCCAGGACGAGCAGCAGCCGCAGCGGCGCCCGCGGCGCCCGCGGCCGGACGATGAGCAGGTACTCGAACGCCGCCCAGGTGAAGATGGCGGCGACGAAGAGGAAGAACCACCAGCCCGGCAGCCAGAAGACGGCCGTGAGGGCGAGCGGGAATGGCGATGACGGCAGTGAGGAGACGCTGCATAGCAGGCCGCGCTCGTTCGCCCGTGACGGCCCCGGCCTCAGCCCTGTCGCCCGCCCGAGACGAACACGTCCTCCGCCTCCTCGGACGGCTTGACCGTCGCCGTAGCGGCGCTCCCGCCGCTGGAAGTCGAGGATGGCCTCGATAGAGGTCGCGGCGGCGGAAGTCCGGCCAGAGGGTGTGGGTCACCCAGATCTCGGAGTAGGCGATCTGCCAGAGCAGGAAGTTCGACACGCGCAGCTCGCCCGAGGTGCGGATCAGCAGGTCGGGATCGGGCTGGCCGGAGGTGTAGAGATAGCGGCCGAGCGTCTCCTCGTCGATGTCGGCCCGCTTGCCCGCCGCCCAGTCGGCGACGATGCGGCGGCAGGCGTCGACGATCTCGCAGCGGCCCGAGTAGTTGAGGGCGATGTTGAAGCTCATCCCCCGGCAGTGCCGGGTGGCCTCCATCGTCGCCTCGAGCTCGCGGACGACCGAGGGGTCCAGCTCCTGCCAGCGGCCGAGCACGTCGAAGCGGATGTCGTTCTCGGCCAGCGCCTCCCGCTCCTTGCGCACGTACTCCTTGAGCAGGTTCATCAGCGTCCAGACCTCGAAGCGCGGGCGCTTCCAGTTCTCCACCGAGAAGGCGTAGAGGGTGAGGACCTCGAGCCCGAGCCGCGCCGCGGTCTCCACCGTCTCGCGCACCGCCGCCACGCCGGCCCGGTGCCCCTCGACCCGCGGCAGGCCGCGCGCCTTGGCCCAGCGGCCGTTGCCGTCCATGATGATGGCGACGTGCCGCGGCAGCCGGTCCAGGTCGATCCGGCGCACCAGAAGCTCTTCGGGGGATCCCGGGTCGGCGAGTTTGGACAGATCGGCCATGTTTCGAAGGTCCCTAAGGTATCACAGGCCCATTCCGGATCAACCGCCCTCCGATCGGCGCTCGCCACTCGGGCGGATAGAGGACCCGCTCCAGGACCAGACCGTGGGCCGGCGCCGTCGGACCCGCCGCGGATCGCGGCCGGCCGGCGAGCAGCTCGGCGAAATCCTCGGGCGAGCGCCTGCCGGTGCCGACCTCGACCAGCGTACCCACCAGCGCACGAACCATGCCGCGCAGGAAGCCCTCGCCCACCACGCGGAAGCGCAGCTCCTCGCCGCTCTCCTCCCACCGCGCGGAGACGATGCGGCGGAACGGCTGCCCGTGCGAGCCCCCCGCCAGGGCGAAGGCCGAAAAGTCATGCCGGCCGGCCAGGCTCCGCCGCCGCCCGCGCCATCCTGTCGAGATCGATCGCTGCGGGCGCCCGGACCACGAACGGCGAGTCGAGGGGAGAGACGACCGGGGCGCGGCTCAGCCGGTAGAGGTACTCCTTGCCCCAGGCGTGCCTGCGGGCATGGAAGCCCGAAGGCATGGCGGCGGCGGCGAGCACCCGTACGTCCTCCGGCAGGTGATGGTTGGTGCCGTGCACCAGCCCGCTTTCGGCGAAGGGCCGCGGCAGCTCCAGATGGGCCGCCTGGCCGCGGGCGTGAACCCCGGCGTCGGTGCGGCTGGCGCCCACGGCGCGGACGGGATGGTCCAGCAAGCCCGCGAGGGCCTCTTCCAGGACCTGCTGCACCGACAGGGCGTTGTCCTGGCGCTGCCAGCCGGCGTAGGCGGTGCCGCGGTAGGAAAGGAGGAGGCGGTAGGTGGTCATCAGGTCGCGCGGGTAGAGGCGCGCGCGCGCCATCGGCTCGCGGCCAGCAACACCGCAAACGGCACCCAGATCGCCGCATGCACCCACGGCCACAGCGGCACGCCGGTGAGCTGGGGGATATAGGAAAGGAGGATGAGTCCCGAGAGAGCGAGCCAGACGGTGTCGCGCCGTAGGGCCGCCCAGGGGAGCACCCAGAGGAGGTACCAGGGGTAGACGGTGGCCGAAAGCAGGAGCAGGCGGCCGAACAGCCGGCCGGTGCCCGCCACGGGATCGCGCTCGCGCAACGCCAGCAGGACGGCTGTGCCCGCTCCGGCAGCCAGCGCCAGCTTGGCCAGGAGCTGAGGGTAGAGATACGGATAGAGGGGATTCCATGCCTCGTACTCTCCGGTCCAATCCTTCAGGCGGTCGAGCCCCCGCGCCAGGGCCGGCGCGGCGCCGGCTGCATCGAGCAGCCGCCAGAGCGGCTCGAAGATGGGGCCGTTGAACTCCCAGGAGATTCCGTAGACGACGAGGCCCGGCGGCACGCCACCGGCGGCGGCGAGCACCGGCAGCCCGGCCAAGGCCAATAGGGCGCCGGCGATCCCCAGGAACCGCCAGGGGCGGCCGCTCTGGCGCGCCCACATGGGGAATGCCGCGAGCGGCACGAGCTTCGCCAGAGCTCCCGCCGCCGCCAGAACGGCCGCGGCCGGAAGGCCACGGGAACGGCGAACGAGGAGGAGCACCGCGCCCAGCACCGCGGCGACCCCGAGGACGTCGACGTGTCCCATGCCGGCCACCTCCAGCGCCGCCAGCGGGTTCCAGGCGTACCAGACCGTCCTTGCCTCGGGCAGGCCCAGGTCGCGGGCCAGAGCGAGGAGCAGCCAGCAGGCGAGCAGGTCGGCCGCCATGGCCATCAGTTTCCAGCCCAGCAGCGGAAACGGCAGGCGACTCGCTATACTGAAGACCGCGACCGAGAGGGGCGGATAGACGGTGGGAATTCGGGTATGAGGAAGGCGCCGCCAGGTCGTGTCGCGGAGGTGGGTGAGCTCCCCGGCGGCCGGAGCCAGGACGTAGGGGTTGAACCCGGCCGCGGCCACCTTGCCATCCCAGAGGTACCGCAGCGCGTCGTCGGACAGCGCCGGCGGCAGCGGCAGCAGCGGCAGCCGCAGCAGCAAGGCGCCCGTGAGGATCGCCCCGCCCAGAGGTAGGCTCGCGGTGCTCAGCCGCCGTGCCGCATACAGGAGCCCGAGGAACGCGGCCCCGAGCAGGGCCAGGGTCGAGCCCAGATGATGAGCCGGATCGAAGACGAGCAGCAGACCGACGCTCGCCGCCACGAGGGGCAGCGACAGGACGACCGGCGCCAGCCGGGCGCGGCCGAGCGTCGACGATGAGCTTCCCCTGGGCGCCGGCTCTGCTGGCACTCTACTACTCCGTCCTGGCGGTGCTGGCGTTCTACGGCATTCACCGCCTGGTGCTGGTGGCGCTGTACCTGGGCACCCGGCGGCGAGAGGCGCCGGTCCCCGAGCTGCCGGCGGATCCGACGGCCTGGGCCGTGGTGACGGTGCAGCTGCCACTCTACAATGAGATGTACGTGGCCGAGCGGCTGATCGACGCCGTCTGCCGGCTCGATTATCCCGCCGGACGCCTGGAGATCCAGGTCCTCGACGACTCGACGGACGAGACCACCGAGATCGTCGCCCGCGCCGTGGCCGGCCACCGGGCGCGGGGCGTCGACATCCACCACCTGCACCGCTCCGGCCGCACGGGTTTCAAGGCCGGAGCCCTCGCCGCCGGCCTGGCGCAAGCACGCGGCGAGCTGCTCGCCATCTTCGACGCCGATTTCGTCCCGGAGCCGGCCTTCCTGCGGCAGGCCGTTCCCCACTTCGCCGATCCCGGGCTCGGCATGGTCCAGGGACGCTGGGCGCACATCAACCGCGGCTACTCCCTGCTGACCCGGGTCGAGGCCATCCTGCTCGACGGCCATTTCGTGGTCGAGCATGCGGCCCGCAATCGCTCCGGCTGCTTCTTCAATTTCAACGGCACGGCGGGCATCTGGCGCCGGCAGGCCATCGAGACCTCCGGCGGTTGGCAGCACGACACCCTGACCGAGGACCTCGACCTCTCCTATCGCGCGCAACTCGCGGGCTGGAGATTTCTCTACCTGCCGAAGCTGGCGGTGCCGTCCGAGCTGCCGGTGGACGTCAACGGCTTCAAGAGCCAGCAGCATCGCTGGGCCAAAGGGGCCGTGCAGACGGGCCGCAAGCTGCTGGGGCGAATCCTGCGTTCGCCGCAGCCCTTGCGAGTCAAGCTGGAGGCGTTCGTCCATCTCACCAACAACGTCAGCTATCCTCTGATGGTGCTGCTCTCGCTGCTCATCTTTCCCGCCATGCTGCTGCGCCGCGGCACCTCGACCCAGATGCTGCTGCTGGTGGACCTGCCGCTGTTCCTGGCGGCCACGGTTTCCGTTCTCACCTTCTATCTGACGAGCCAATTGGGGCCCGGCGGCAGCCATCGCGGGCAGGCCCGCTACCTGCCGGCGTTGATGGGGGTCGGCATCGGCCTGTCGGTGAACAATTCCCGGGCCGTCCTCTCCGGGCTCTTCCAGCGCGGCGGCACCTTCCATCGGACTCCCAAATATCGCATCGAGCGGCCGGGCCAGGACTGGGCAGCCAAACGCTACCGGGCCAGCGCAGACCCCACCCGGGCCGTCGAGGCCGTGCTGTCGCTCTACTTCCTGGCCTGCACCCTCTACGCGGGGTCGGCGGGAATGTGGATGTCCATCCCCTTCCTGTGGCTCTTCGTGCACGGCTACGGCTACATGGCCGTGCTGAGCTATTTGCCGTCCCTGCGCGACGGGTGGGGACGGGCTTCGCAACCCGCCCGCGCAACCTCACCCCCTGGCCCCCTCTCCTGAAGCAGAGGGCGTGAGAAAACGACAGTTTTCTGAGTACCCCAGTTAAAATATCTCCATGGCCTTCCTCGAGCGCCAGTCCGAACCCGAGGTGACGTTGCGGCCGGCGGCGCCGCGGGACGCCGATCTCCTCCGGCAGTGGCGCGCCGAGGCCAGCGTGCGGCGATATCAGCCCTTGAACGAGCTGCCGACCGCGCAGCTCCGGGCCGACGTCGCCAGCCAGCGCATGGCCGACCTGTACCGCGGTCGCGGTGAGAAGTTCCAATGGATCGTCCAGGTCGACGGTCAGCCGGGCGGCTGGATCACCCTGGTGGTGAGCAACTGGGAGCACGGCCTAGCCGAGGTCGGCTACGCCCTCTCCACCGTCTTCCAGAATCGCGGCGTGATGAGCGACGCCCTGGCCCTGCTCCTGGACGATCTCTTCCAGAACACCCTGCTGGAGCGGATCGAGGCCCGCTGCGCCCTTGAGAACCTCGGCTCTCAACGCGTGCTGGAGAAGAGCGGCTTCGAGCGCGAGGGTCGCCTGCGCGGCTACTTCAAGCTACGCGGCCGGCGGGTTGACAACTTCCTGTACGCGCTGCTGCGGGAGGACCACCTGGCGCGGCGGTTCGGGCAGCGATAAGCGAGGGGGCAAGCCGGGCACGAAGCGTCGAACCGTCCCCTTGGGAGGACGGTTCGAATCCTGCTCGGACTTTGGGGCTGGCTTAAAGCTGACCGATCCGCTCACGAAAGCGGTCCGAGCGCACCATCTCTTCGACGACCTGGGCGATGCGCCCGTCATGGATCATCAGCAGGTGGCGGTTCCACTCCGAGGAGGACACCTGGCTGCGGCTCAGGCCCAGGAGGTTCCTGTAGAGCGAGTCCAGCCGCTGCTCGGCGGTCGTCCCCTGGTCGGGGAGACGGAACCGGCTCTCCTCGCTGTTGGCGATGCCGACGGCGGCGCTCACCACGGCGTCATAGCCGTCGCGCGCGATCGAATCGACGGTGCCGCTGGCGCCCGAGTCCAGGCCGCGCAGCAGGATGGCGTCATAGAGCAGCCGCGTGATCTGCTCGGCGCGCCGGCTCGAGAAGTCGATGCCGACCGCCTCGCCCGCCACGGCGGCGTTCGGGTCGACGTGGATCCTGAAACTCCCGGTTCGCAGGTGGGCCGGCACCCAGGTGTCGTGGATCTCGTAGCGCACCGTCTCGGTGCGGGCGGCGTTCCTGCCGCGGTGAAGGACCAGGTCCGCCGTCGAGTTGTCGACGTTCCTGCGGGTGATGGTCACGCCGCCTTGCGACGTGTCCGTGAACGTCGTATCCGGATAGAGCGGCCTGCCGGCCCGGCCGGTGGGCAGCGCCGACATGATGAGCCGCACCCGCATTCCCGCCGGCAACGTGATGGTTCCGCCGGGCTCGACGGAGCCGATCTCTGTTTGGGCCTCGATGTCCTTGACGACGATCAGCACCTGGCCGATGTTGGGCTTCGTGTCCTGACCGGCGGCGGCCGCAGCCAGCGCCAGCACCAGAATCAAAGTCAGAGGTATTCGCGCTGCGATCCTCATGATGTGTCTCCTTTGCGTTTCCTAGGTAGTTCCGGCGAGATTCCCCCCCGTCGGAGCTTCGGAACCTGGTAATTGCAAGGAGGATGCCGGCTCGACCTCACTCCCAACCCCCATAGGCGCCGGCTTGCGCGCCCGCACGAACGCGCTCATGAACTTGCCGTCCACCTGGGCGCCGACGGCGACGGGATCGAGCCCGGCGGATTCGAGGAAGTCGCGGGCGTCCTCGGCGCGGTAGATGCGTGTCGGCTCGACGTCGATCTCCTCGAAGCCCACCTCGGCGAGGAGCCGCCGGTACTCCGACTCCTCGAGGGCGCCGGCGACGCAGCCGATCCACAGCTCGACGCTGCGCCGCACGTCCGCCGGCATCTCGCCGCGCACCACGACATCCGAAACCGCGAAGCGGCCGCCCGGCCGCAGCACGCGGAAGGCCTCGGCGAGCACGCGCCGCTTGTCCGCCGACAGGTTGATGACGCAGTTCGAGATCACCACGTCCACCGCCGCCTCCGGCAGCGGCACGTTCTCGATCTCCCCCTTCAGGAACTCGACGTTCTCGAGACCGGCCTTGCGCTGGTTCTCCCGGGCGAGCTCCAGCATGTCATCGGTCATGTCCAGCCCGTAGGCCTTGCCGGCCGGACCCACGCGGCGGGCCGAGAGAATGACGTCGATGCCGCCGCCGGAGCCGAGGTCGAGCACCGATTCGCCGGGCCGGAGCTCCACGAGCGCCGTCGGATTGCCGCAGCCCAGGGAGGCGAGCACGGCTTCGGCCGGCAGCCCGGCGGTCTGCTTTTCGTCGTAGAGGTCAGAGGTGATGGGATCGCGGCTCGTGCCACAGCCACAGCCGCAGGAGGCCGTGGCGCCCTGCCGTGCGGTGCGCGCCGCCTCGCCGTACTTGGCCTGCACGGCTTCGCGCAGGGCGGCGGGATCGAGCGTCTGGCCGGTCGTGGAAGCGGGAGCGGGGAAGCTGGAAGTGTCCATTTTCAGTCCTTTCGTTGTTGTCAGTTGCAACTATACGGATCAAAAATCGCGCCGGCCATTCCGGCGCGATGCAGTTCCTTCTTTTCAAGGCAGCCGGCAGCAACTCCCGCCGGAGGCCTCGACGCGCCCGGCCGCGGCGCGGGCCAGCCGCGCGATGAGCCGCGTCATGGCCTGGCGAACCTCGGGATCGAAATCGGCGAGGAGCTGCCTCTCCTCGGCGAGGATGGACGCGCGAATCGTCCTCTCCAGGGTACGGCCGGCCGCCTTCACCTCGACCAGCACGGCCCGGCGGTCCTCCGGGTGCGTGGAGCGCACGACGTAGCCCTTGCGCTCCAGGGCGTCCACCACGCGGCTCGCCGTGCTCTTGTCCAGATACAGGCGGGCCGCCAGATCGTTGAGCGTCATGCTGCCTCGCTCGACCAGCTCCTCCAGGGCATAGCACTGGGTGACGGACACGTCGAAGCAGCAGATCCGGTCCCGGTCGCGGAACTCATAGACGCGGAACAGGTCCGAGAGGGCGGCGTACAGCTCGGCGGCGTCTCGCTCCAAGGCGGGATCCTCGGTCAGGATCGGGGGGAGGGCCTTCGCGTCCACGGAGAATAGGATAGACCGGATCGTTGGTAGATGCAACTACTTTCTGCGGTAACGGGCTTGTATCCTCTGCGGGCGAGCTGCCGCCAAAGGATATGGGCTGTATCTTTCGATGACGAGACGTATCTCGGGACGACGGACTGGCGTCTCGCGATACGGTCTGTATCCCATAACGACGGCCCATCGTCCCGCGACATCGGACGGGCGCCGTATCTATAATCAAGAGGCAGCGGCGTTGACACGGAACGAGGAGATTCTCATGCGATGTGATCTCGGCAGGCGCGCGTCCGGAGCTCTCGCCGGCGGCTTGCTGATGGCGCTGGGCTGCTCCAGCGGCCGCCTGGCAGCCCCAGCGCCTCCGGAGATCGACTTCACGCAGGAGGACCTGGAAGAGATCAGAGGAGTGGTGATCCAGTACCTCGAAGACAAGAAGCCGGAGAATTGGCAGAGCTTTCTCGTCGAGCTGCGGCGCGACGCCGTCTTCCCGAAGAAGGAGTACCCCGACGTCGGTCCCAGCATCGGGATCTGGAAGTGCGAGGCCGACGAAGACGGCGTCGCCCTGGTCCGGCATCCTCCCCTCAACCCTGAGACCGGATTGCCCGGGTGGCTCTACTTCGGCGTCATCCTCGAAAAGAAGGACGGCAGGTGGACGGCGACCGACCACTTCACGAGGGAGGAGCGCTGGGAGGTGCAGAATTGAAGCTCTCGATGACCCGATATTGGATCACCCTCTGCTGGCTCATCTCGGGCCTGGGCGCGTCCATGCCCGGCCTCGCCCAGCACGAGTGCCATGTGGGGCACGTCGGATACGTGCCGCGGGAGATCCTCGAAAAGCCGCTGCCGATCCGGTCCGGCATCGGCACGGTCGCCGAGAAGGCCAGCACGACCTCGGCCGAGGCGCAGGCTTTCTATCAGCAGGGCGTGGCCTACCTGCACTCCTACGTCTGGGTCGAGGCCGCACGGTCGTTCAACCAGGCGCTGCGACTCGATCCGAAGCTGGCCATGGCCTGGGTCGGCCTGAGCCGGGCCTGGTCGGGCCTCGACGATCCCCAGGCCGCCCGGGCCGCGGCCGAGCGGGCGCAGGCGCTCGCCGAGCACGCCCTTCCGAGCGAGCGGCGCAGGATCGAGATCCGCCGGCTGCAGCTCGACGCCATCGAGGACCTCGCCGACGTCACCAAGCACGTGGCGCTCAAACGCGCCATCGACGACGCGCTCGCTCAGGATCTCGGGAACGTGGAGCTGTGGCTGTTGCGCGGCAACGTCGAGGAGGCGACGGCGGCCGGCCGCGGCCAGCGCGGGGGAGCGGCTTCGGTGGCCTTCTACGAACGCGCCTTGAAGCTCGAGCCGGAGAACTTCGCCGCGCACCATTACCTCATCCACTCGTTCGAGACGGTCGGCGACATCCAGTCGGCGCTCCGGCATGGCGAGGTGTACGCGCGGCTGGCATCGCAGATCCCGCACGCGCGGCACATGTACGGTCACGACCTCCGCCGGGTCGGCCGCACCGAGGAGGCCATCGCGGAGTTCCTGAAGACCGACGAGCTGGAGCGAGCCTATTATCAGTCCGAAGGCGTGCCGGCCGAGTATGACTGGCACCATCAGCACAACCTCGATCTCCTCTCCACCTCGTATCAGTATCTCGGGCAGATGCGGACGGCCGAGCGGCTGATGCGGGAGGCGTTCGCGGTCAGCTCGGTGAGCGGCTATTTCGAGTATTCGAAGCGGGAGTGGATCGGCTTCCTGCTCGCGCGCGGCCGGTCCGCCGAGGCTCTCGAAGCGGCGCGGTCGCTCGCGGCAAGCGCAAAGGCGGGCGGCCGCCTGGTTGGCGAATTGGGCGCCGCTCGGGCGCTGCTCGCCCTGGGCCGCCTCGATGAGGCACGGCAAGCGCTGGCGAACGCCGAACGGGAGCAGCAAACCCTTCCCATCCTCGCGCCCACCCTCGGGCTCGTTCGCGGCATGATCGAGCCCGAGATCTCGCTGGTGCGCGCCGAGATCCTGCTGCACGCCGGCGACACGGCCGCGGCACGCGCGATCGTCGAGCCGACGGTCGGCCGGTTGCGAGCCCAGCTCGGACCCGACGCGTGGAGCCAGACCCTGTTCCGCCTCGAAGGGCTCGCCCGGACGGCACGCTCGCGCGGCGACTGGCAGCTCGCGGAGTACGTCGCCAACCAGATGCTCGAGCACGACCCTCTCTACGCGGGCACGCACTATGCGCTGGCACTCGTCGCGAACCACAAAGGCGACACCGCTCGCGCGCAGGAGGCGTTCTCACTCGCGGCGCGATATTGGAGCGGCGCCGATGCGGATCTGCCGGAGCTGGTGGAGTGCACGGCGAGGCTCAAATAAGACGAATCCTTTTGCGTCCGCCGCGAGCTTGCAGCGGGGACCTCAATCTGGCAACGCGTCGCCTCAAGCTTGCCGGAAACTTGCTTCGGCGTACGGTTGACGGGTTCCTCGTCGCGGCAATACCGTACGTCGCGGGGCTGGAGTGACGGGGAAAGGGCGCGGCGCCAGAAGCTGGGATCGTTCGATGACCATCGAAACCGCCAACCTGAGGCTCATCCCGTGTGGCTTGGCTCATTTCGAGGCGATGCTGCGGGACGAGAAGGAGCTCGCGGAGCTGCTCGGCGTCGAGCTGGCGCCGGAGTGGCTCGGCTTCGCAGCCGCGAGGGAGGCGATGGCGCCGGCGTACGAGCGCCTCAAATCTCACCCCTCGATCCTTGGCTGGTGGACGTACCTGTTCGTCCATGGCGCGGACAAGACTCTCATCGGCGTCGGTGGCTTCAAGGGCGAGGCCGACGAGAACGGGGCGGTGGAGATCGGCTACAGCATCGCTCCCTCCTACAGGGGCCGCGGCCTAGCGACGGAGGCGGCCCGCGGAATGATCGAGCACGCCTTTTCGCACCGGCACGTGACCCGGGCCGACGCGCATACGCTGGCCGAGAGGAATCCTTCGACGGCTGTCCTCGAAAAGGTTGGGATGAAGCTCGTCGGGCCGGTCATGGACCCGGAGGACGGCGAGGTATGGCGCTGGACCTTGAGCCCGGGCGACTATCGGAGCGCTTGAGCCATCGCGCCCGACGTCCTGGCAGGGAAAAGGGATCATCGTATGGAGATAGAATTTGAGACCGCTTCCACGGAACAGCATTTTGAACAGATATTACAACTGCAGCCCGCCGAGATGGAGACCGACGCCGAGATGTGGCGGCACGCCCTGAACGCGAAGCTTCAGTATGGCTAAATTCACGCGCCTGCAAGGTCAGTATCTCGCTTTTCTCGACGCCTACACGAAAGTGAACGGGCGTCCACCGGCGGAGGCTGACTTCCAGCTCTACTTCAAAGTCACACCTCCCGCGGTTCATCAGATGATCCTTACGCTTTCTCGCCTCGGACTCATCACGCGTTCGCCCGGCCAAGCGCGGTCCATACGGCTCAACGTCCGGCCGGAAGAGGTTCCGCGCCTTGAAAGGTGAAGCTGAGGAGGCCAATCGTGCCGTCACGTGATCGAAGCGAAACTCGCCGTGGCCGAGGGCCTAGATTGAGCCCAATGCAATGCTTCCGCGTTCCGGCCCTTGCCGCGCTCCTCGTGGCGAGCAGCGGCCTGCTCGCTGCGCTACCGGCCGACTCCGCGGATACCGCGCTCGCCGTGCGCGGCGCGCGGCTGCTGGACGTCCGGGCGGGGCGGCTGGTCGCCGACGCGCGGCAGTTCTCCGACGAGGAGCTGCGCACGATCGTCGAGGAGGCGGCGGAATCGCGTCAAGGTGACGGCTCACGCGCACGGCAGGGAAGGAATCCTGGCAGCCATCCAGGCGGGCGTCGACTCCATCGACCACGGCTCGCAGATCGACCTGGAGCTGGCGCGGCTGATGAAGGAGCGCGGCACCTTTCTCGTTCCCACGGCGTGGATCAACACCGGGAACGCCGACGTGAGCCGGCGGCCGGAGGCGGTGCAGGAGAAAGGGCGACAGATCTCCGAGCAGGCTCGCGTCAGTCTGCGGCTCGCCATCCGCGAGGGCGTGCCCATCGCCTACGGCACGGACGCCGGCGTTTTCCCGCACGGCCGCAACGCCTGCGACTTCGCGGTGCTCGTCGAATTCGGAATGAGCCGGCTGGAGGCGATCCGGACGGCCACTCTGGGAGCCGCCAGGCTCCTCGGAGTGGACGACCGCGGCAGCCTCGAGGCGGGCCGCCTCGCCGACTTGATCGCGGTGGCGGGCGATCCTCTCGCCGACGTGACGAAGCTGGAGCGGCCCCTCTTCGTCATGAAGGGCGGAGAGGTCTACCGCTGGGGAGACCTCCTGGGAGAACCGGGAGGCTTGCCCGTAGATTTGCTGCGGCGGATCGGCGGCGGTCCTCTGCGCTTGCCGTAGGTTTTTCCGACGACAGGGCGAATTCCCCCTCGGCGGGGGCGAATCGCCCCCCGCGAGGGGGAACCTGCCCCTCGCGGGGGGAAAATCATCCTCCGCGAAGGAAACCACGCGCCTCACCAGGGGTAAAACCGCCGTCGCTTCGCGCGAGAGGGAGAGGCGCGGCAAGACTCCAGCCCAGGCGAGGTCAGTCCGCTATTTCCGCAAGGACCTGCGGCGATAACAAGCGGAGATCCCTCTTTTCCCAGCGATAATAAGCCCCCTCCTTATTTTCGCCAGGCGGCTTCGGCGATAATAAGCCCTTCTTCATTCCGCCGTTCGGCGAAGGAGCCAGGTGAGCGGATCTCACGAGAGCAGGATTCCCGGCCGGTATGTCGCGGCGCCAGAGGGTCCTGGACATCCTGGAAGAGCCGGCTCAGCTCGTGCCGGAGCAGCGTTAGGGCTCGATCTCACCTCGCCGTCCTCTTGCAGGCCTCGGGAATCTCGGCGGTGCCCGCGCCGCGGGAAGGATCCAACTGCGCGGAGACCTCGGCGTAGCCGGCCAGCAGCTCACACTCCCGGTACCACATCGTGTTGATGAGCGAGTTGAGGTTCACGTAGCCGCGAACCATGCCCTGGAATCCTTCGTCGAACAGCCTCGTGTAGATCAATTCCCTGACCTGATCGCTCTGTCCATCGTAATGCTCCTGCCGGTTGTAGACCCGGGCCAGAGCGAGCACGTCCGCATACTTCATGTGGCTGGTGGCGTCCGTGGCGTTGGCGGTCTCCCACGCCGTGGAGAGCACCTGCGCCGGCTTGACGAAGCCCTGCCTGAAGACTTCTCCGCCCGGGTACCGGGCGGCTCCCTGTTTTCCTTCCTGCCGCGCCTGCTGCGCGAAGGCCCTCAACGTCTCGCTGAGATGCAGATGGTAGTCCAGAGACTCGCGAACGGCCTTGCTGTTGGCCGCGATCTCCTCGCGGATGCTGACGAGGGCCACGGCGGCGCGTTGCTTCTGCTTCAAGCTCTCCCGCCACGAATCGGCGGCCAGGGCGAGCGCCACGCCCAGCGCCACGAAGAAGGCCTCCAACAGAAACGACCTCCACTCGATCCGGCGCTTCTTGCGCGGCTGCACGGGCGGGTTTTCGACGTCATCCATGCTGGAGGTTTAGCATATCGTAGGCCCGAGGCCATCCAGAATGACACCTACCCTGATCGGCTATTTCCCCAAGAAGCGGCTGCCCACTCCTGAGTGGCTCTCCGGCACGGCAGCGGAGGAAGTCTGCAGCATCAGCGAGTGCCTCGCTCCGGGTCCGCCCGGTTGGATCGAGCATTGGATCCACAACGACTGGGGGTACTTCAACTCGGTGGCTGACGCCCTGTCCGTGATGCCTGGCGACAACTCCGAGTATCAGATCCTCGCGCTCGCTCTTCTTCCTCGGAGGTTCGAGAACGGCAACTCGTCGGCGATGGAGGTTCGAGTACCGCAGGTTGAGGCGCTGCCGGATTCCTTCGTGCCTCTCGGGTTCGACGTGGCGAGCAAGAGCGTCAGCTTCTCGTTCGAATGCTCTCCGCTCTCCTGCAACCTCATGGCAGAGGAGATTCAAGTCAACCGGTACTGCCTGCTGGACGAGATGGAGCAGGCCCTGCAGGCCGCTTCGCGGTTCTCACTCGAGCAGCCGGAGCCTGGCGACTATTACGTGATTCAGGTCCACAGGTTGGTTGCTGACGGGTCCGCGGGTGGCCCGTAAACGAAATGGAGGGACGATGCGCACCTTGCTCTATATGGTCGTCCTCAAGGAGCGCGGCAGCATTCCAATCGAAGATATTCGAGCCCGTCTCTCGTGATACCACGGGTTTCCCGGTCCGGCACACGCCAAAAGCGCGAACCGGCGCGAAATGTTTTCCCCCGTCCGTCACTTACAGGTGAAGCCCCTCCCGTTTGGCGTCTCCCCTGGGGCTCTTTTTTTATGTCCGCTTTGTTCCGCCGCCGCACGACGCCGGTCCGGCCAGGAAGAGCGGACGGCGTGCCTCAGGCCGCTACCAGCGCGCCGGGCTGCGAGAAGATCTCCGAATGAAGATGGCCTGACGAGCGGGGATCTGCGTCCAAACCGCCCGAGTTCTTCTCCGATCCCGGCTCGTGGTACCGTTTCCCGCGGAGCCACCGCATGAGCACGAAGCCCCGGCAAGTGATCCTGGTCGGCCACCAGCAGATCGCCCTGCCCGAGGGGGTGAGCGCGCTCGACTGGTCGCTCGAGCGCGTCAATTACCAGAACCCGCGCATCCGCTCCTTCCTCGGCTGCATCCGGCTCATCGAAGGCGTGCTGGAGAGCAACTACGCCCTGCTCCACTGTTCGCCGGAGCGGCTGCTGGACATCTGGCGCAAGGTCCGGCAGGTGTCGCACCTCATCCGCACGCGGCTCGCGCCGCTGCTGGAGATCCCCTCGCGCATCCCGCGCCTGGAGGAGGCCCGGCAGAACTCCGAGATGGCGCTCTCGATGCTCGACGCCCACGTGCTGCGCAACCTCGATCCCTTCCCCGACGAGGTGTCCGCCGATCACCTGATGAAGGTCCGCAAGCTCCTCTGCATCTCGATCGGCCAGATCCACTCCTTTCTGCACGATACCTTCGGCGAGATGATGGCGGCCGACCCGCGCAGCCTTCACGACGCGGACTACTTCCTGTCCCGCCGCTTCCCGCGCGATATCGAGGAGGCGGAGTGGCTCCATTCCACCCTGGTCCGGCTGAAGAAGTACATGGAGGAGCTGGATCCGGCCCGCCGGCGCAATCTCTCCGCCATGGTGGAGAAGGTGCGGCAGGAGGAGGAGGTACCCGGCCTCGGCGCCTGGGAGCCCACGGCGGACTTCCTCAAAGTGCTCCTCACCGGCCTGACCCCGAAGCTGCGGGAGGTCCTCGCGTTGCGGGGGATCCGCTTTTACGAGATGGAGATCCTGGACCGCCACGCTCTCGACATCCCCCACAACTGCCGCCAGGCGCTCGCCTTCTACGACGCGGCCTTCGAGGCCCTCGAAGGCATCAAGACGGCCGTGGGCGGCTCGCAGCCGGAGAAGGAGCAGGGAGTGCGGGACCTGGTCCAGTGCCACGCCTCGTTCAGCCGCCGCATCGCCGCCCAGCTCGCCGAGATCGACACCGTGCTGCGCGATCTGGTCGCCTTCGTCCCGCTTTGGATCGAGGCGGTCGAGAAGCGCCGGGCCCTCCTGCTGCGCCGTAGCCTGGACGAGGGTGCGACGGGGCGGGAGGAGGGGTAGGGGGGTTCTGGGTAATTGGAAGGGCATGTCGCTCCGAAGTCCCAGCCCGCCCCTCCTCCTCGCCGCGGGCCTCGCTCTCCTCACCCTGCTCGCTTTTCTGCCGGTGGTGGGCAACGGCTTCGTGCTTCTCGACGACGGCCTCTACGTCACGGCCAACGACCAGGTGCGGCAGGGGATCACCCGCGAGGGACTGGCGTGGGTGTGGACGGCCAACGTCGCGAACAACTGGCACCCTCTGACCGTGCTCTCCCACATGCTGGACGTCCAGATCTTCGGCGTCAGGCCCGCGGGCCATCACCTCACGAGCCTCCTGCTGCACCTCGCCAACGTCCTGCTGCTCTTCGAGGTCCTGCGGCGGATGACGGGCGCCGCCTGGCGGAGCGCGGCGGCGGCGGCGCTGTTCGCCGTCCACCCCCTGCACGTGGAGTCCGTGGCCTGGGTGGCCGAGCGGAAGGACGCGCTGAGCGCCTTCTTCTGGATCCTGGCGATGAGTGGCTACGGGCGCTACGTTCTACGACCCTCCATGGGCCGGTATCTCGCGGTGGTTGCAGCCATGATCCTGGGTCTCATGGCGAAGCCGATGGTGGTCACGTTGCCGTTCGTCCTGCTGTTGCTCGACGTCTGGCCCCTCGGGCGCCTGCGCTTCGAGCCGGGCTGGGGCCGGCGGCTGGGGCGTCTGGCGGTCGAGAAGCTGCCGCTCTTCGGACTTTCGGCGGCGGGGAGCCTGATCACGCTCCGGTTTCAGACCACCAGCCTGGCGGACCTCGAGGTCGTGCCGTGGAGCCTCCGCATCGCGAACGCCGCCGTCTCGTACGCGGCCTATCTCGGCAACACGCTTGTGCCGCGAAACCTGGCCGTGTTCTATCCGCTCCAGCTCGAGGTCTCCGGTGGGAGGGCCGCGGGGGCATTCGCCCTGATCGCGATCCTGACGGCGCTCGCTCTCTGGAGAATCCGGAAGGCGCCGTGGCTGGGCGTCGGCTGGCTCTGGTTTCTGGGAACGCTCGTGCCGGTGATCGGCCTGGTACAGGTGGGCCGGCAGGCCATGGCCGACCGCTACACCTATCTCCCTTCCATCGGCCTCTTCCTCGCCGTCTGCTGGGGGCTGGCGGAGCTCGCGAGGAATCATGCGGGACGGCGCGCCGCCCTCGGTGCGGCCTCGCTGGCGGCGATTCTGGCGCTGGCGTTCGTCACGCGGGCGCAGGTGGGCCACTGGTCCACCAGCGTCACCCTGTTCCGCCACGCCGTGGAGGTGACCCGAAACAACTACGTGGCCCACGTCGGGCTGGCGAAGGCGCTGATGCAGGAGCAGAATTGGACCGAGGCGGCGGAGCACTACCGGGCGGCGCTCGTCCTGCGGCCGGGGCTCCGCGACGCGCGCGCCGGCTTGGACCGCGCCCGGCGCGCGGCGGAGCGGCGCAAGAGAGATCTGGATGCTCTACGAAAAGCTCGATCGCCGAGAGGTGACGGACCGGCGTTATAGGATCTCTCGCTGGACGGCAGTATTGCGTCCGGTATGGCGTCCGGCGATCCTGCGGGTTTCGGTCCAAATCGGAGAAGGAGAGAGATGAAGACGCTGAGGAGTTACGTTCGTGGAAGCTGGCACGAGGCGAAGTCGGGGTTCTCGACGCTGGTGGATCCTTCGACCGAGGAGGAGATCGCCCGCGCGTCGAGCGAGGGAATCGACTTCGGCGCGGTGCTCGACTACGCCCGCGAGCGCGGCGGTCCGGCTCTGCGGGCGATGACCTTCACCCAGCGCGCCCAGCTCCTCAAGGAGATGTCCCGGGTGCTGCGCGATCACCGCGACGAGCTGCTCGACCTCTCGGCGCGCAACACCGGCACGACGCGCCCGGACGGCGGCTTCGACGTCGACGGCGCATCCGGCACCCTCGCCTACTACTTCAGTGTCGGCAGGGGACTGGGGGAGCGCACGTTCCTCAGCGAAGGCGAGGGCGTCCAGCTCGCCAGGACGGAAGGGTTCTACGGCCGTCACATCCTGGTGCCCCGCGACGGCGTCGCCGTGCACATCAACGCCTTCAACTTCCCGGCCTGGGGCTTCGCCGAGAAGGCGGCGTGCGCGCTGCTCGCCGGCATGCCGGTCATCACCAAGCCGGCGACTGCGACTGCGATGGTCACCGAGCGCTGCATCGAGCTGATCGTCGAGGCGGGCTTCCTGCCCGACGGCGCGCTGCAGCTCATCATCGGCCCTACCGGCGACCTCCTCGACCGCCTCGGGTCGCAGGACGTCTTCGCTTTCACGGGCTCGGCGGACACGGCCCGCGGCCTCCGCTCGCGGGACAACCTTCTCGCCGCCAATACGCGGGTGAACGTGGAGGCCGACAGCCTGAACGCGGCGATCCTCGGCCCCGACGTGCGGGACGGCTCCGCTACCCACGGGCTCTTCCTGAAGGACGTCGTGCGGGAGATGACCCAGAAGTCCGGCCAGAAGTGCACGGCCGTGCGCCGCATCCTGGTTCCCGCGGAGCGGATCGACGCCGTGCAGGAGGCGCTCATCGCCAATCTCCGCGAGGTGGTGGTGGGCAATCCGGCGGACGCCGCGGTCAAGATGGGCCCGCTCGCCACGGCCCAGCAACTCGCGGACACCCTGCGCGGCATCGGCGAGCTGAAGCAGACGGCGCGCATCGTCCACGGCACCGGCGAACGCGCCGACGGCGCCGGCGCTCCCGCCGGCAAAGGATTCTTCGTCCAGCCCACGCTGCTGCGGAGCGACGACGCCCGCGGCGCCGGTCCCATCCACGAGCGGGAGGTCTTCGCGCCCGTGGCCACGCTCCTGCCCTACGACGGCACTGCCGCGGAGGCCGCGGAAATCGTGGCCATGGGTGGCGGCACGCTGGTGACTTCGGCCTACACGGACGACGCGGGCTGGGCCGGGGAATTCGTCGCGCGCGGCGGCGGCCGCACGGGGCGCATCTACATCGGCTCGGAGTCTTCCGCCGCGGACGCGCCCGGCTCCGGCGCCGCGCTGCCGCAGACGCTGCACGGCGGCCCCGGACGCGCCGGCGGCGGCGAGGAGCTGGGCGGGCTTGTGGGCGTGAAGCTCTATCTGCAGAGGGTGGCCGTGCAGGGGAGCAAGAGCCTGGTGGACGAGCTGGTGGGGGCCTGATGGACAAGGACCGCAGCCTCCGCGATCACCTCCTCGAGCTGCTGCGCGGCGGCCATGCTCATCTGGACCTCGAAAAAGCGATCGGCGGTCTCTCGCCGAAGCTGCGAGGCGCGAAGGCTCCCGGGCTCCCCCACACCGTCTGGCAGCTCCTGGAGCATCTGCGGTTGGCTCAGTGGGACATCCTGGATTTCAGCCGCAATCCCGGCTACGTCGCGATGAAGTGGCCTGAGGACTACTGGCCCTCGACCGAGGCGCCGCCGGACGACGGCGCCTGGGACCGCAGCGTCGAAGCCGCTCGACGGGACCTCCAGGCGATGCAGGATCTCGTCGCCGATTCCGGGACGGATCTCTACGCGAAAATTCCCTGGGGAGACGGCCAGACGATCCTCCGCGAAGCTCTGCTGGTGGCGGACCACAACGCCTACCACGTCGGGCAGATCGTCAGTGTGCGGCAGGCGCTGGGGGCGTGGCCCTGAGGTAACCTTGGCGAACCCTAAGGAGCACTTCGGCCCTCAGTTACGCCTTGCCACTCTCGCTCACTTGGCCCCGCGCGACGTCGATGAGCATTCGTAGCGCTCGATTTACTGACGCGGAGTCGTGAAAGACGGCTGCTACGTCCGGCTCCAGAAGGACCACGTTTGTACCTTGCCGGTAGCGCTCGTAGTACTTCCCGCGCACGCCTCCACGGATATCGTACTCAGCTTTCATCTCGTCTAACTCGGGCTTACTCGCCTGATTCATACGTCTATGCGGCTAGGGCCTGATCTCCACCTCCGCCTCGATCTCCACCGGCACGCCGAAAGGCAGCTCGGCCATGCCGACGGCGGAGCGCGAATGGGCGCCGATCTCCGGGCCGAAGACCTGCAGGATCAGCTCGGAGAAGCCGTTGATCACGCCGGAGATCTGGGTGAAGCCGGGCGCCGCGTTGACCATTCCGAGAACCCGCAGCCAGGCGGTGATGCGGTCGAGGCTCCCCAGCTCCCGCTGGAGGTCTCCGAGCATGGCCAAGCCCACCAGGCGTGCGGCTTGCGCGCCTTCCTCAGGCGAGAGGTCCTTCCCCACCTTGCCGAGCGGCGCCGCCAGCGCGCCGTCCTGCTGCAGCGGCAGGTGGCCCGAAACGTAGGCGCGATCGCCCCGCACCCGCACCCACGAAAAGGGATAGCGTGCTCCGGCGGGGCCCTTGAACGGCTCCGCCAGGGTGAGACCCAGCTCGCGCAGTCTGTCTTCGATCGACATAGCTCCTCCTTCTCCTTCGTCGGTCTCCCGAGATTCTACCTCACCGCCGCGTTCGGTCCGACGATCACCTCCAGCGCCCGCGGCAGCACCTCGAAGAGGATGGGCCCGTCGCCGATCACCTCGCCGTCGACGTTGAAAGGCATCCGTGGATCGGATTCGATTTCGATGCGGCCCGCCCTGCGGAAGAGAAGGAGGTCGCTCTCGGTGTGCTTTCCGAGCAGGATCTGGGGGATGAGCAGGGCGAGCTCGGGAAGCGAGGCGGCGGGGACGAGCATGACGTCGAGCAGACCGTCGTCCAGCCGGGAGAGAGGGGCGGCGGGAATGCCGGCCGCTACGTAGCGCCCATTCGAGATGACGACGTTGTAGGCCTCGATCTCCAGCCGCTCGGTGCCGTCGAAGGTGATACGGGCCGAGAAGCCCTCGATTTCCGGCAGGGTGCCGACGGCGGCGCGCAGGTAGGCGAGGGGACCCCAGCGAGCCTTGAGCTCGGCCGCCTTCTCGCTGACCAGGCCGCCGAAGCCTCCCGCCGACACGTTGATGAACCAGCGATCCTGGCCGGCCGAGAGTCGCGCGGGCTGCGTCCACGACCTGGGTCCGGCCTTCAGCCAGGATGGCCAGGGCGCCCTCCAGGTCCGCCGGGACGTCGATCGAGCGCGCGAAATCGTTGCCGGTGCCGAGGGGCAGCAGACCCAGCTTTGCCCTCCCGAAGTCCGCCGCAAGTCCGTTGACCACCTCGTTGAGCGTGCCGTCGCCGCCGGCGGCGACGACCAGCTCGGCGCCGGACGCGATGGCCTCTTGCGCGAGGGTCCGGGCGTCGCCCGGTTTCCCGGTGAGGCGCATGGCGGCGCCGGGAAACCGCTCCAGGGCCATGCGTAGAGCCTCGATCTCCCCGACGCTCCCCGCCTTGGGGTTGAGGATGATGCAGGTTTCCATGGCTCAGTGCGGGGGCTCAGCGCGGGCGGGGAGCGTAGCGGTCCGGTCCGACCTGGCGGGTCTCGATGACGTTCGGATCGTAGGGCTGGCCGAGATTGAAGATGCGCGCCGCCATCCAGGAAAGGGTCAGCGTGGGAATAAGGCCGGTGATCGGGATCAGCGCCTCGACGGTGGCGACGTTGCGCAGGGCCTGGAGGCCGTAGCGGTTGAGGATGAGCCAGATGAGCGGGGCCGAAAAGGAGTCGAGCGCCAGATCCAGGAGATCGAGACCCACCACCAGCGACAGCGGTACGGCGCGAATGGCGGTGAAGAAGTCGGCGTCCGGAGGCACACGGACGCGGCGGAGCGCGCGGAGCGCCCAGGCCAGCACCAGGGCAGAAAGGATCAGGGCTGCCAGGGCGATGGCGATCAGGACCTTCAACAGAGCTTGCCAGTCCACCGTAAACCTCCTTGGAGGACGCCCTCCGGCGTCGGTAGCCGAGAGGCTTGCAGGGGGCGTGCCCGGAGAGCCGGCCCCGATCCTGCATCATGCCCTGCGGCGAGGACTAGACGATGATGCGAAGCACGAGAACAGATCCCGCGGCAGGCCGCCGCTCTGGCGCCGGCCCTGCCGCTTTGGCGGCTCTGACGCTCGCCGGCGCCCTGTTGGCGGGTTGGGCCGCCGCAAAACCGGCGCACCCGAAGGCGCAGCCATGGAAAAGGCTCTCGGAGCGCGAGGCGCGATATCTGGACCTGGGGCTGGTGCAGATGCGGAGGATGAAAGGGCGCTTCGAGTGGATCGGCCGGCAGCCGCTGGCCTCCGGCGCGCTGGCTGCCGCGGCGCTGGCGGCTGAAGGCGGTCCGAATGCGGCCGCTCTGCGCGCCGATGCCGCCCGCTGGGTGGACGGCGTGCTGGACACCTGCAAGAAGTGGAGCGCCAACGAGTGCGCGCGCGGGCAGCTTCCCCTGCAGCGGCTGGTCCTCCAGTACCCGGAAACCCTGGCGCCGGCGCAGCTCGCCCGCCTGCGGCTGGCGGTGTCGAACGGCGCGCCGCCGCCGAGCGAAGCGCAGATCCGCGATCCCTGGTCGTTTCCCGACACCGAGAACCAGCGGATGATCATCATGTCCCGCAGCCTCGTGGCCCAGGCCGTGGCAGGCACTCCGGACTCGCCGGCCGCGCAAGCCTGGGGCGCCTTCGCCGAGGCGTTCTTGAAAGCGCACGACCGCGACGGCTGGTACGAAGCGGAGAGCCCCGGATATCTGGCGATCTCGATCAACGGCCTGCTGCAGCTCGCCGACCACGCGCCCCAGGCCGCCGTGCGTGACCTGGCGCGGCGGCAGCTCGACGTGCTCTTCGCCGGCTGGGCGCAGGAGCAGGTGGGCGGCTATCCGGCGGGGCCGAAGAGCCGCACCTCGGCCGTCTGGGCCCTGAGCCGCCGCAGCAGCCCCTGGCAGGCATGGGCCTGGCTGGCCGCCGGGATCGGCGAGCCCGAGGAGATCAGCCTCATGGACCGGCCGGAGCTGCCGGTCAGCCGTTACCGGATTCCCGAAGGCGTCGTGCGCCTGCTGGCGGAGCGGCGCAAGCAGCCGCCCTACGAGATCAGGGAGCGGCGGCGGATCGACCCGGCCAAGCGGCGCATGATCAACGTCGCCCTCTATACCTACGCCACGCCGGACTACATCCTCGGCGCCTCGCAGTCGGTGGGGGACCTCGCCTTGAAAGTCTCGGGCGGCTTGGAGATCGTGGCGACGCTCTACTGCGAGAGCCCCGAGTTCGCGCCGCTGTACCTTTGGAGCCGCACCAAAACCCCCGGCCCGGACAACCCGGAGGCGTACACCACTCGCGACCAGGCGGTGGCGAGCCGCGATCTGGTGCTCGCCCGCCTCGACACGCCGGGCGCCGGCCTCGGACATGCCTTTCTCTCGCCGCCATGGTCGCGGCCCGAGGTGATCGGCGACGTGGCCGTGTCCCGCTGCGGCGACGCCTACGTCGCCCTGGTCACCGCGGGAGGTTGGGAGGTGGCGCCGGCCATCGAGCGGTTCCCCGACTACTATGGCCAGGGCCGGCGGCACCGGGATCTCGACAGCTCCTGGGTGGCGGTGCCTCGCCGTCAGCCGGCCAGCGTGGCGCTGCAGGCGGGACGGCGGGCGGAGGACGGCGACTTCGCAGCCTGGAAGAAGAAGACCGCGAAAGCGCGCCTCGACGTGCTGGAGGGCGAAATCCGCTTTACCGCCGGCGATGGCACGCGCTTCGACTTCCAACCCGGCCGAGCGGCTGCCCTGGCCGGCAAAGCGCTCGCGGCCGCGGAGTATCCGCGACACGCTTCACCCTTCCTGAACAGTCCGTCTCCCGGGCGCTGGTCCTTCGGTTTCGAGAAGTTCCTGTTTCGTTTCGAACCGACGGAGGCGGTGCCGCGACCTCGGCCCGGCGCTTCCGCACCGGGCTACTGAAACGGCGCTTCTCCGAAGCGAATCGCCCACCGGGCGACGTCTCGGTAGCCCGGTGCGGAAGCGCCGGGCGAACAGCGGGGCGCCCACGGCAGGGCGCCCCAGGTAGGAACAGCTCTGCTAGAACCGCACCCGCGCGCCGAGCTGGATGAGCTGATGCTCGCCCTGCAGCGGGTCGCCGGCGAAGGTGCTGGGTTGACCAGAGATCCCGAATCCGGCCGGGTTCTCCTCGTTGAAGACGTTGAACATCTCGGCGATCAACTCGAGGCCGATACCGCCGCCGAAGGTGAACTCCTTGGCCAGCCGCAGGTCGAACTGCGAGATCGAATCGGCGCGCTTGGAGTTGACGTGATCTCCGGGGAACAGGTCGAAGATGAAGCCGTCGCCGTTCGGGTCGTCCGTTCGTGAAGACCGTGTACGGCGTGGCCGAACGGTAGCGGTACATACCGGACCGCGTTGATTCCCCACGGTCCCTGGTAGACGCCGCTCAGGGTGATGCGGTGCCGGGCGTCGGTGTTGAGCGGACCGAAGCAGGCGCCGCACAGCGGATCGAGCGGGTTGGCGGAGACGTCGCGGCCGACGCCCCAGCTCGGCTGGTAGCTGCACGTCCGTGAGACGGAACTCGTCGGCGCCCGCCAGGACGTTGCCCTCGGCCTCGGAGTAGGTGTAGAAGCCCTGGAGCTCCAGCTTCTGGGAGACGCGCGCCCGGAAGCTGATGTTGGCGCCGTCGTAGGAGGCCTCGCCCTCGCCGTACCACAGCCGGAAGTTACCGAAATCCGGGAAGCGGCGCGGATGGGAGCCGTCGGGATTGGTGATCGAGGGATCGCGTGGGTTGGCGCGGAAGCGGAACGGGATGTCGCGATAGTCGATGGTAACCACCTCGAAGTTGAGCCCGAGCCAGTCGTTGACCTGCCACGAGTAGCCGAGCGAAGCCTGCTCGGAGTACGGGGTCGCCAGCGTCGGCGAGGCGATCTCGTTCGGCGGCGGAATGTCTGCGCCGGGGAGCTGGTTGGGAGGCAGCGGATCGCCCGGCCGGAAGAACGAGCCGTTCGGGTTGCGGATGCCGTTGCGCGTTGCCGTGCTGGTAGACCACGCCGAAGTTGGACTGCACGGCCGCCGCCGGGAAGAGGATGGTGGCGTTGGTGTACGGGAAGTCGTAGTAGATGCCGTAGCCGCCGCGCAGCAGCCGGCGGCCGTCGCCCTTGATGTCCCAGGTGAAGCCGAGGCGCGGGCCCGAGTTGTTGTCGTCGTTCTCGAGCTGGCCGCCCTTGCCGCCCTGGAAGTCGCGCAGGTAGCCCTCGTTGTAGCGGGTCTGCGTCGAGAGCGTCTGCCAGATCGGGTTCGAGCGTCTGGTCGAGATCGAAGCCGTCCCAGTAGTCGTAGCGCAGGCCGAGGTTGACCGTCAGGCGGTCGTTGACGCAGCACGTCGTCCTGGACGTAGACGCTGTACTGGTCGACCGGCGTCGTCGTCGCCGACGAAGCCGCCGATGAAGGTGATCTGGGTCACCGGCGAGTTCGCGTCGTCCGTTGAGCAGTGGAACTGGCCGTTGAGGCCGGTCGAGAAGTCGCCGCCGAGGACGGGCTCGTGGATGTAGTTGACGCCGACCTTGAAGTTGTTGGCGCGGCCGCCGATGGTGCGGGTGAAGCTGAGGTCGTCCTTGTACTGGTACTTCGTCTGGTTGGTGCGTCTGCGGGCGTGTTGATGTTCTGGCCGAAGTGGAGGCCCGACGGGAAGTAGATCGTCGGGTTGTTGGAGTCGGCCGTGATCAGGTTCTCGAACTTGGTGTACTGGAAGAGGAACTCGTTGAGGCTGTCCGAGCCGATCTGCAGGCTGTGGCCGGCGAGGATCGAGCTGTACTCGTTGTTGATGGTGCCCAGCGAGTCGGGAGCGGCCAGCGGGCTCGCGCCGTACTTGTCGCGTGTTCTTCTGGAAGCCGTAGCGCACCTGGAGGTACTGCTTTGGGCGAGACGTTGTAGGTCGCCTTGGCGGTCCCCAGCTCGTCTTCGAACGGCGTGGCGAAGGCTGGCCGTCGAGGCCGGGAACGTGCCTCCGGTGTTGACGGTGTAGTCGTCTCGCGCTCGGGCTTCTCGTAGGTGGCGAAGAAGTGCGCCTTGTCCCTGACGATCGGGCCGCCCAGCGATGCCGCCGTACTGCTTGCGCTCGTAAGGCTGCTTGTCGAGCCCGTTGATCTTCTCGCTCTCCGTCTTGGAAGTTCAGGCTGTCGTCGCGGAAGAAGCCCCAGGCGGCGCCTGCGAAGTCGTTGGTGCCGGTCTTGGTGACGACCGTCAGCACGCCGCCGGTCGAGCGGCCGTACTCGGCCTTGTACTGCTGGTCTGGATGTTGAACTCCTGCCACGCTCTCCAGGTTGAAGTTCTGCAGCGCGCCGCCGATCGTGTCGTCGGTGTTGTCGCCGCCGTCGATGAGGAAGTTGACGTTGCGGCCGATGCCGCCGTTGAGGGCGATGGTGAGCTGGCCCGGCTTGGTCGGGTCGGAGTTGTAGGCGAGCGTGGTGCCCGGCGCCAGGATCGCCAGGTTGGCGAACTGGCGGCCGTTGAGCGGCAGGTTCTCGAGCTGCTGCTCGCTGACCACGGTGCCGATGGCGGGCTCGGTCTGGACGAGCGGCGCCTCGGCGGTGACGGTGATCGTCTCCTCGACCGTGGACGGGCTCATGTCGACGTTGATCTCGCGTTGGGTGGCGACGTTGAGCCGCACTTCCTCGACCGTCACAGTGGCGAAGCCGTCGAGCTCGACCTGGACGGTGTAGGTGCCGACGGGGACGGACGGCAGCCGGTAGGAGCCGTCGCTTTCAGTGATGGTGCTGCGGGTGAGGCCGGTCTCTTTCTGTGTCACGGTGACGGTGACGCCCGGCAAGGGAGTGCCGTCCTTGTCCGCGACCCGGCCGATGAGGTTGGCGCCCGAGGTCTGGGCCTGCGCGGCTGGCAGCAGGGCGAGCCCCAGAGCCAGCGCCAGCAGGGCCACCAGCGCAAGCGGGCGGACTGCCGATCGTGTCCTACGGTTCATGACTCGTCTCCTTCTCTGGAAGGTATTGCATCGAAATCCATTCGCCTATCGAACGGAATGTCACTGACGCCCGGGGACAGCACGGTGTGAGCTGCGATCACCTCCTCTCGACCGCAGCGCGTCCCGCCGCATGGCTGGTCAGCCGGGCGAGGAGCTGCCGCGCTGCGCGGCGCTGTTCGGCGAACCTGGGATCTTCCTCCGTGGCGGCGAGGAAATCCCGATACGCATTCACGGCGGCGTCGGCGTCGCCGGCCAGGTCGTGAGCGATCGCCCGGTTGAGCCGCACCTCGTGATAAGCCGGGGCGAGCCGCAAGGCGCGCTCGAAATAAGACAGTGCGGCACCGGGCCGGTCGCGCTCCACCTCCAGCGTTCCGAGGCCGTTGAGCGGCTCGGCATAGCGCGGGGCGAGCTCGGCCGACTTGCGGTAGGCCCGCTCCGCCTCGTCCGGTCTGCCGAGGGCCCGCAGGACGTTGCCGAGGTTGTTTCGCGCGTGGGCATTGCGCTCGTCGAGCCCGGCCGCGATCTCGAACTCGCGGCGGGCCTCCTCCATCCGGCCCTCCCCCATCTCGACGATGCCCAGCGTGTTGTGGGCCTCGGGCCGGCTGGCGTCGAGCCGCAGGGCGCGACCGATGGCCTGCCGCGCCTCGGCGAGCTGCCCGGCCTCCTGCAGGGCCGCCGCCAGGTTGTACCAGGCCTCGGGGTCCTCGGGCGCCGCGGCCGCGGCCTGCCGGTAGAGCGGCACGGCTCTCTCCATATCGCCGCGGTCGCGCCAGGCTTGCGCCAGCTTGCCGCGGAACACCGGATTCGCCGGATCGGCCGCCACCAGGGCCGCGAGCTCGCCCAGGGCCCTATCGCGGACATCGCGGACATTGCGGCCGCCCTCCTGGAGGCCGGTGTTCGCCCGCTCGAAGCGCTGGAAGAGCGCGACCATGGCCTTGGGGTCCGGAGACGATCGCGGCGGTCCGTCCGCGGCAGGAGGCGGCGCTTCCCCGGCGACGTATCCGAGGCTGGCCAGGCGGGCGCGGGTCTCCGCGTCGGGCGCGGCCGGACGCGGAGCGGCGAAGGCGCCGGCCTCGATCTCGGCCAGTCGCGCCGCGAATCCTTGCGCCGCCGCCGCAGGGCTTCGCGCCATCAGATCGGCGGCCTCCCGCGGGTCCCGGCGCAGGTCGTACAGCTCGGGCCGCGGCGCCGCGATGTACTTGAGATCGCGCCGCCGCAGGGCGGCGAGCGGGCTCCAGCCGAAGATCGCCGGATAGCGGGTCTCGGCGTAGACATCCGCGGCCGCCGGCTCGCCGCCGGCGAGGAGGACGCCGGAGAGATCGCGGCCGTCCAGCGAGCCTGTCGCGGGAGCGGGCAGCGCCTTGCCCAACAGACCGGCCAAGGTGGGCGCGAGGTCGACCAGGCTCACCGGCGTTTCCACCACCCGCGGCCGCAGCCGGCCCGGCGCGGCAAGCAGCAGCGGAACGTGCAGGGTAGGCTCGTAGAGCAGCAGGCCGTGCGTCAGCTCGCCGTGCTCCCCCAACCCTTCGCCGTGGTCGGCGGCCACGGCGATCACCGTCCGTTTCGCCAGACCGCGGCGGTCGAGCTCCGCCAGGACGCGGCCCACCTGCTCGTCCACCTCGGAGATCTCGCCGGCGTAAGGGCGCCCGGGATGGCGCACCGCCCAGGCCGGCGGCGGTCGATAGGGAGCGTGAGCATCGTAGAGGTGGATCCAGAGGAAGAAGGGCCGCGGGTCCTCCCGTCCGAGCCAGGCGAGCGCCCGGTCCAGCACCTCGCGGCCCGGCCGCTCCGCCTCCAGCGAGATCCCGGCCCGCGGATCGCGCGGCACCTCGTCGTCGTAGACCTCGAAGCCGCGGGTCAGCCCGAAGCGGCGATCGAGCACGAAGGCGCCGACGAAGGCGCCCGTGCGATAGCCCCCGCCCGCGAGCACGGTCGCCAGCGTGGCCGTGCCTTCCGGCAGCGCGCCGGCGCCATTGTTGCGCAGGCCGTGGTGGGGCGGCAGCAGTCCCGAGAGCAGGCTGGCGTGGGAGGGGAGGGTCAACGGCACGGGAGACGACGCCTGCGCGAAACGAACCCCTTCCGCCGCCAGGCGATCGAGGGAAGGGGTCACCGCCGCGCGGTCCCCGTAGCATCCCAGGTGGTCCGCCCGCACGGTGTCCAGGGTTACCAGCACGAGATTGGGATCGCGGATCTCGCCCCTGCCGCCGCAGCCGGCGAGAGGCAGGGCGGCCATGGAGAGCGCCAGGAGGGTTGCTCGCCGCCGATTCATGGGGACCGCAGATCCGCTTTCAGCAATCGAAAAGCGCCTCGTTACAGTGGCCGAAGAATAGCCGAGCCTGAAAAAAAATGGGAGGAATACAAGATTTTGGATCGTTTCTTTTCTCCCCTGCGCGATGCGGTAGGATGAGGCGGCCACAGCGGCGGAGGAGGAACCGATGAGTGACGCCTTCCAGGATGCACGGGCGAACCGCAACTTTCTCGAACGGCTGGGAGAGAAGATTCCCGGCTACCGGGGATTCCAGGACCGCGAGCTGCGGCGCGACGTGGACCGGTTGTTGCGCGAGCATCTGGCTTCCGAGCTGGGGCGGCTGAAGGCGATGCTGCGGGACGGCGCCCGGAGTTATACCGATGCCGGCAAGATCGGCGCCTTGAACGGCTTCGACCGCCTCGACCGCCAGATGGACGGCCTGTCGCAGGCCGTCCGTTTCAGCGACTACGGGGCCAGCGGACTGTTCGATCCGGTCAAGATCCGCGAGGCGGAGCTGCAACGGCTGCACGAGTTCGATCTATCGTTGCTGGACGACCTGGCGCAGCTCGAAGGCGAGATCGCCGGCGTGCCGGCGCCCGGCGCGGAGGATCCGGCGCCGGCTCTCGACCGGCTGCAGCAGGCCCTGCGCGCTCTGGACGGCAAGTGGCGGCAGCGCGAACAGGTCGTCGGCGGCGTGGCGCAGGCTGGATCGGAAACGGGCGCCTGACGCGAACCTCGGCCGCCCGCTCCGCCGGAGCGGGCGGCCGCACAGGAGACTTCGATCATGGACGTGATTCAGCACCAGGACCCCACGGGGAACACCATGGTGGCGCGCTGGCCCGCCAACGGCACCGCAGCCATCCGCCTCGGCAGCCAGCTCATCGTCGAAGAGAGCCAGCAGGCCGTGTTCTTCCGCGACGGCAAGGCCCTCGACACCTTCGGCCCGGGACGCCATACCCTGGCGACGCAGAACATCCCGGTCCTGGCGAGCCTCTTCGGCATTCCCTTCGGCGGCACGTCGCCGTTCCAGGCGGCCGTCTTCTTCGTCTCCACCAAGACCTTCCTCGACCTCAAGTGGGGAACCAAGGAGCCGGTGGTCTTCCGCGACCAGGATCTGGCCATGGTGCGGCTGCGCGCCTTCGGCAAGTTCGCCGTGCGGATCGCCAACGCTCAGCAGTTCGTCAACTCCGTGGTCGGCAGCCGCGGTCTCTATACGACCGACGGCGTCGAGGACTACTTCCGGGACGCCATCGTCGCCCGCCTGACCGACGTGCTGGGCGAGAACCTGACCTCCATATTCGACCTGCCGAAGCTCTACGACGAGCTGGCGATGGGCCTGAAGTCCCGGGTGGCGGACGACTTCTCGAAGTACGGCATCGAGCTGGTGGACCTCTACCTCGGCGCCATTACGCCGCCCGAGGAGGTGCAGAAGCTCATCGACGAGCGCAGCGGCATGGGCGCGATCGGCGACATGAACGCCTACATGAAATTCAAGACCGCGCGGGCGGTCGGCGACGCCGCGCAGCAGTCCGGCGGCGCGGCCGGCAGCACGGTAGGTGCCGGCCTCGGCCTCGGTCTGGGAGCCGGCGTCGGCGCCATGCTTCCCGGCATGATGCGCGACGCTATGCAGGGGGGGCAGAGCGGCGGAACCCCTGCGCAACCCGCGCCGGCCGCCAGCGCGGCCGCGGCCAGCCCCGTGGCCGAGAAGCTCCGCCGGTTGAAGGGCCTGCTCGACGAGGGCCTGATCTCGCAGGAGGAGTTCAACGCCAAGCGTCAGAAGCTGCTGGACGAGATGTAGAGCCCTCACCTCCCCGGCCCTCCTCTCCCGCCCCCTCCCATCCCACCTCACCGGGAGAGGAGGGAGAAAACAAGGAAGGAATCTGCTTAGGGTAGGGGCGGGTCTGGATGGCGGGAGGAGGCTCGACCCGCCCTGTTTCAAGCCCCCTCTCTCCCGGTGAGGTGGGATGGGAGGGGGCGGGAGAGAGGGGGCTTGGGGGAGTGAGGGTTTACAATAGGCTCGGAGCACCCTTTTCTATGACCTTTCGGTGACCAACATCGGCGTCGGTACAGCAACCGGCATTGTGCTCCAGGAGACGGTACCTCAGCTCACGGTTTTGATTCGCTCAATTCTTCGGCCGGGTGGATCTGCAGTCCCAACGGCAACGCCGGACGCTCGTGCACGCTGAATGTTGGAAGCGTGAATGGTGGAGCGACGGCAAGCCGTACCTTCGCGGCCCGGGTGGCTTCAAGCTTCCCGCCGGGATCGCCTTCCACGATCGACAACACGGCATGCGCTTCGAGCACTCCCCCTGATGACACTCCCGAAGACAACTGTGACTCGACGAGCACGCCGGCCGGCAGCCCGGATCTCGCTACCACCAAGAGCATCGTCTCGGGCAATGGCAACCCGGGCTCGACGCTGGTCTACAATCTGGCGGTCTCGAATACCGACAATCAGCCGGCGGCCGGCGTGGCGGTCACGGATACCGTGCCGGCCCTCGCGACCTTCCTGCCGGGAAGCTCCTCGCCCGGCTGGGCCTGTACGCCCAACAACAGCGCCGGCTCGGTCTGCACGCTTGCGGTAGGTCCGCTCGCCCCCGGCACGTCGGTCAACCGGACGTTTGCCCTGCAGCTCGCCAATCCGCCATCGATCGACAACACGGCCTGCTCGTCGACCACGACGGGAGGCGATCCGGCCACCAACAACTGCGGCAGCGTCTCGACGCCGGCCGGGGGTAACCCCGACCTGCGCACGACCAAGAGCATCGCTTCGGGCAGCGGCGAGCCGGGCTCGACGCTCGCCTACAGCCTGGCCGTCGCCAACATCGGGACCCGGGATGCTGCAGGCGTCCAGCTGACGGAAACGGTTCCGGCACTCTCAACCTTCTTGCCCAGCGGCTCCTCGCCGGGATGGAGCTGCAGCCCCAACAACAATTCCGGCTCGATCTGCAGTCTCTCGCTCGGCACGGTCGCCGCGGGCAACCGGAGCCACCACGCTCTCCGGCAACGAGGGCGCCGAGGGGGAAGAGCAGCGGGTAGAGGAAGCGGAGAAGCCGGACGGGGAGCCGGAGGAAGAGCCTCCAGGCTAGCCGGAAGAGCCCCCTGACCGCGGCTCGTCAGAAGCCGTGTTTTGCATACAGATCCACGAAACGCCCTGTTTTGCATACCGGTATTCACTTCAGGCGCGCCTGCAGACCGCTGGGTTCCGTCCGTAAACCACGTCCTTTCAAAGATTTTGGCGCAGTGGATGGCGGTGATCCCATCCTTGACTCCGCCGTCGCAGTGCATATCGGTAACCAGTTCCGATGGACCTGGGATCTGTGTCTTGACATAAGCGAAACATTATGGCATCTTCCGCCGTATAATCCAGGAAACGGAGCGCCTCACCGGCTCCGTTGAGCGGCAACCCCCGGCGCGGGACTTCTGGATCGGGAACCAGCAAGGCCGGCGGGATCGAAATCGGGTTGAGCAGGCGCCATTGGAGGCGCTTGACTCATAACGAGCCCAAAGGGCTCAGAAAGGGGAAGGACCATGCAACCGGAAACGACGTATCGAGGGATCCTGGGCGATCTGGAGCGGCTGAACACCGCGCTGATCGCCAACGCCGCGGAGCTCCCGCAGTTGGAGGGGGTTCGCGGCCAGTTGGAGCAGCTCCTGAATCTGGCACGGGGGGTGGCGCAGGAACAGGCCGCCTTGGTCGCCCAGAAGCAGGATGCGAGCCTGCGGCTCGCGAAGCTGCTCGGGAACGGGCAGCGGGTGGCGACCGCGGCGCGCAAGCTGCTGAAGGCGCACTACGGTCTCAACGCCGAGAAGCTCGCCGAGTTCGGCGTGCAGCCGTTCCGCGGCCGGATCCGCAGAAAGGCGGCGCCGGAGACGCCGACGCCGGAAGCCGCACCGCCGAAGCCCACCTCGTCTGGCTAGACCACCTCTGAAATCTTGACGTCCATCCGGGGAGTGCGCCTGAGAGCGCGCTCCCCTTTTTTGTCTTTTTCCGGCGCCGTTTCCAGGCTTCGGAGCGGCGCCGTAGCTTCGGTGGAACACCGATCCTTCGACGGCCCTTCTAAGGATCGGAGGAGCGCCGAAGCTTCGGTGGGCCACCGCGGCTTCGGAGAAGCGCCGTAGCTTCGGTGAGCCGCCGAAGCTCATATGGCTCTTCTAAGCTTGGATGCGGCACCGAACCTTCGGTGCGTCACCTAAGCTTCGGTATGCCACCTAAGCTTCGGTGGGCCTTCTAAGCTTCGGAGCGGCGCCTAAGCTTCGGTGGCGATTCTAAGCTTCGGTGAGGCACCGAAGGTTCGGTGAGACACCGAAGCTTATTTCGCGCTGCCGAAGCTTCGGTGAGGCCCAGGCGCGGAAGCTCTTTGGCAACTGAATCCCGCCAGGGGCAGTTGGCAACCGCTCCTCTGTGGGCGTCTCTTCCGCGGTGTCGAGTCGCACGCTATTCCGCCACGCTTGTACGCGATCGGCCGCCCTGAATTTGGATTGTTCAGGCCATGTCTTCGGCCTATCAAGGGTCGGCTGACGCCGCCCGCTTCGCGGCTACGCCCTTGACAGGCCGAGACATGGCCAAGATGAGCCGGGTATTCGGGGCGGCCGGAAGACTGGGCGTCCCGGAATGTGCCGCGGCGGCGCATTCTATGCCGGCGGTCACGAAATACCGTGAGACTCGACACGCGGTCCGCGGGCCATCAGGGGAAGCAGGCCAGGCGCCGTCTCATTGACTTTTTTTTGGACCAGCATTGTGGTAGCATTTCTCAATCTTAGGAGTCAACCACGCGGAGGGTTCTATGTCCCGCGGAAAAACTGCGGCGCGAAATCTATCGGTTGATGAGCAGCGTTTCGCGGATTTGCTACTAGCGTCTACAACCTTCGCCGCGGCTGGATCAGGTAGTCCAGACCAAGACGTCTTCCTGGAATTCTCATCCGCAGAGTTCTTCGACCGCTGGTTCAAGCTTACAGGCACTCCACTCTATTTTCTATTCAAGAAGAATTTTCGTGTCACTAACATACAATTCGCGGAGCTACTTTCTCTTCTGCAGAAACTCACCGTTCACAAAGCTGGTGGCCAAGTTGATATTCAGTTTACTTCTCACAAGGAACTCAGCGCCGGCCTGCGGGAGCTTGTGTCCGATTTTCGATTGAAGGATCGCACGCATGTCGAGTCTCACGGTATTTCGTGACCGCCGGCATAGAATGCGCCACCGCGGCACATTCCGGGACGCCCAGTCTTCCGGCCGCCCCGAATACCCGGCTCATCTTGGCCATGTCTCGGCCTGTCAAGGGCGTAGCCGCGAAGCGGGCGGCGTCAGCCGACCCTTGATAGGCCGAAGACATGGCCTGAACAATCCAAATTCAGGGCGGCCGATCGCGTACAAGCGTGGCGGAATAGCGTGCGACTCGACAACGCACGCCCGTAGAATTTTTCGAAAGCTAGCGGAGAACTATCACTACTTGCTGGAGAGAACCGTAGTGGTGGATCCCTACTACGGGTCTTCCGATTCAGAAAGGTCGGAGCCAAAAAGAAGAACTTAGCGACCGAGCACGGGCAGGAAAAGAAGATCCCATGAGGCGGGCTCTAGGGGACCCCTGAAGGACAAGAGGCTTGAGAATCAACCGGGAGTCGCTCGCTCCTCCTCCTGCTGTTCTTTGAGCCAGGGCAACAAATATCGCGCCTCTTCAAGGGTAACTTTTTCCCCAACAGCAAACGGATGGTCGGTTACCCACTTCTCGCCCAGCTGTTCGAACAGGAACCGGCGGGCGGCAGGCGTAAGGGTCTTTGCGGGAGTCAGCTCGCAGCGCACTGAAGCGGTGTCCTCAAGCATGCTTTCTCCTTGTAGGGCTACTCAGGAGCCGACGGGAAGCCTGCATGCTATGAGATCCGGCGCATGCGGGCAAGGGTGATTCATAGCGACGAGCGACCACCTTCATTAGGTTACTGCTACTACATCTTGGGCGTCAAGGGCTTCTTGACTACCAGATGTTGATATCTCTCTATGTACAACCGGCTGTTCCGGAATCTCAGGCCACCCTTCGATCAATCTCAAGGTATCAGGCGACCTTCTCGAAGAAGAGGTGCGCCTGAGAGTGCCTTAGTAGACAGCGCCCGCCTTGGTCTCGGCAAGAATCCTGCCGAGCGAAGTGCCAAAGCCGCAAGGGATTCTAAAATGGGCTTAACTATCTTATTTTTGTTCTACTTAAGCACCCAGCTCGTGGGTTCGAGCACCACGGGTTGTGCCGTTCTTTGTCACCCCTTGGTTACAAATTTTTGGCAGCGCGGTGTAAGCTTTGGAATACGCCAAAGCCCGCCTTCCCTCGATGGGATTTTCCCTCCTCCTCGTCGAGCTCTACGCAAATATCCGCGGCACCGCCACCATTGGCGGCAGCTCCTCCGCCGTCAGGAGGGTCCTGTCCTTGTCCAGGTAGCGCCCCTGGCCGATGTCGAGGAGGCAGCGGTTGCGGCCCTGGCGCTTGGCTTCGTAGAGGGCCTCGTCGGCGAAGAGGATCAGCTCGGCGGCGGTCTTGATGTAGAGCTCGGGGAAGGAGGCGACGCCGGCGCTCAGGGTCAAGGGGATGCGCTGGCCCTCGACCTCGAGCTCCAGGGCCTCGACGGCGTGGCGCAGGCGCTCGGCGATGGCCAGCGCGTCTTCCCCGACGGTCTCTTCCAGCAGCAGGACGAACTCCTCGCCGCCGTAGCGGCAGCAGAGATCCCCCTCGCGGCGCATTGCCTTGAGCACCCCCGCAACGGCGACCAGCGCGGCGTCCCCGGCCGCGTGGCCGTAGGTGTCGTTGATGCGCTTGAAGTGGTCGAGGTCGCAGAGGATCACGGCCATGGCGCCGCCGGACTCGCAGCAGCGCAGGTGCGCGTCGTGGAGGCGTTTCTCCAGGGTCCGCCGCATGGCGACGCCGGTCAGGGGGTCTTCGCGGGCCTCGCGGTCGAGCAGGCAGCGCTGGACGGAGAGGGCCATCTGCGGCAGCAGCCGGTCGAGCAGCTCGACCTGCCGCGGCTCGATGCGGCGCGGATCGCACCAGAGGCGGATGCGGCCGAGCACGGTGCCCTCCGGCCGGGAGCGGAGCTGCCGCTCCAGGATCTGCCACGGGGTGCGGCGATGGAAGCCGGGCAGAGCAGGCGCGAAGCGCTCCGGCCCGGGCACGCCCTCTGCCAGCGCCTCGGATTCAGGACCCCACCACCAGCTCTGGAACTCGCTGCCCGGCGTGAGCGACTCGAACTGGAACCAGTGGGAGGTTGGGATGACCCGCGAGCACTCGATGCGAATGCGGTCCGCGAGGGCGGTCATCTCCTCCGCCGGCGTGCTCATCCGCTGGCCGGCGCGGCGCAGGGTCTCGAGGTCGCGGGCGCGATTCTGCGCCTTCTCACGGAGCAGCTCGTGGCGAATGGCCTCCACGGTGATCCCGGCGAAGCAGAGGGCGAGGACGGCGGCGAGCGTCCAGCCTGCACGGTCACCCACAAGGAGGATCGCCCCGCCGGCGATCCAGCCGCCCGCGTCCACGGCGAGAGGGATGAAGATCTGCCCTGGGCGAAGAGGCGCCTCGGGCCGGCGGATCTTGCGGTCGGCCACTTCCAGGCCGATCCAGAGGAGGAAGTAGGCCTCGGCCGCGGCGGCCAGCACCGCGAGGGGATGCCAGCGGTCGATCAGCCACACCCAGGCGCAGCCCGCGCCGAGGGACGCCAGAGCGGCGCGGCCGGTGATCTCGAGCGCCCGCGGCAGCAGGTCCCGCCGTTCGGGCGGCGGCACGGCCCAGATCCGGCGGACGATGCGCAGGCAGAGCTCGGCCACGAGAAAAACCGAGGCCCCCAGCAGCGCGGCGGGCGCCGCTCCGGAGAGCCGGAAAGCTGCCGGCAGGATCATCGCTCCCAGTCCGAGCGTGATGCTCCCTGCCGCCGGACGGTGACACGCCAGGGCGGCGCCGGCGATCAGCAAGGCCACCAGGAGCCCGGCCGGCATGGGCGCCTCGGGCGCGAGCGCCGGCACCTGGTAAGCGGCGACGAGCGCCAAGGCGGCTCCCACGATGGGCAGCAGGGATGCCCAGAGGTCGCGGGGCGATCGGGAACGCTTCATGGAATGGAGATCCTGGAGGGGGATGGTAGCGCAAACCGGCTCCCGTTCATTCGCCTCCCATCGCGATCATTTGAGATGGTCGCGATAGGATCGAGCTCACCATGCCGCCCGATCTGGTCAAGCTGTGCCCGCAGCCCACGGCTCCCGCCGTGGGCTAGCGAGACGTCGCCCTGGCGGGCGAGGGCGGGGACAGGTAAACCCCCTACCGCGGCACGTCCAACGCCGGATTGGCCTCGAAGAAGCCGGCCGGGATCAGCTTGAAGCCGATGTGGGTGGTCGGCATGATCGGCCACTCCTCCGGCCGCGGGATATGGGTGACGTTCATCGTGTACCACAGCACCACGTCGGCGTTCTCGATGGGCTCGTTGCCGTCGACGTAGCGCGGCAGCCCGTCGCCGCCTTCGCTCTGGTTCGGGTAGTCGCCGCCCGCGTACAGCTCGCCCGTCCGGTAGCGGGTCACCCAGATGTGGTGGTTCATGAAGCCCGCCCGCTTCCGCGCCAGCGAGTCCGGGAGCGGATAAGGAACCGAGTTCGGCCCCGGCACCAGGATGTAACCGCGCTCGAGGCCGAGAGCGTTTTTTTGCGTGGGATTGAGAACCCGCCAGGCGCGGGCGTCGGCCAGGCTGAGATCCCTCTGCGCGTCCTTCTCGCGAGGCAGGACCTTCTCCTCCATCACGATGCCGTTGCCGGCCGGATTCTGCGGCCCCGGCGGCATCGAGCGGGTGTTCATCTCCGCCACCGAGTTGCCGGTGCCGTACACGTCGAAGTCCAGGCGGAAGTTGAGGATGTGCTGGTGGTGCACGGCCACCACCCGGCGCGCCACGAGGTGCCCGTTCGCGTCGTGCGTGTGGGTTTCCTGGCTCACCCCCTTGGTCAGCATGATGCCGGTCAAGCCGGACTCCACCTCGATCGCTCCGTCCTGGCGGAAGATCCAATTGATCGAATAGTCGTAGTTGCCCACCGTGGCAATGGTGAAGATCACCAGCTCCCGTCCCCGGCGCGACTCGTTGTTCGTCTGATCGCCGCCCGTCTCGCGGTGCTTCCACAGCAGGCCGCCGTCCCGCTCGTAGATCCCCACGGCGTCCTGATAGATGACCGGCCGCCCGAAGTCGTTGGCGAAGACCGCGTCGAGGAGCACGGCGTTTTCCGGGGCGTCGAGATTGGCCACGATGGACCCCGCGCCCTTGCCCACGCCGTACTCGCCGACGTCGAAGGCGCAGCGCCAGTTCCAGTTCCCCGCCGGATCGCCGTACGGCACGGCCATCTCGGAGAAGGAAGCGCGATAGAGCACCGGCTGTGGCTTGCCCGCCGTATCGTCGTAGCTCACCAGGTAGAGCACGAGCCCCTCCCGCGGGTGCATCACGTAGCGGAAACGCCATTTCTGCCAGCGGACCTCGTTGCCGCGCAGCTCGAAGCTCGGCCCCTGGGGCTGGGTGATGATCAGCGGCTTGGGAGGCTCGCGCAGCTTGCCGAGGCTCTGGCGGATGGACTCCTCGTCGAAATCCTGGCTGCGAAACGGCAGCGGCGGCGGGTTCGGGAACGCCGTCAGCTCGAGGACTTCCCCGGCGTTCAAGTCCACCAGGACGTCGAGCCCCTCGATCGGCTGGCCGTAGAAGTTCGCGGCGTCGCCCTGGAAGAACGTCAACGCGCGGAGCAGCCGCCGTCCGCGATACTGCGGCGGCACCGTGCCGACCGCCCAGTAGTCGATCACCACGTCGTCGGGATTGAGCCCGCGCTTCTCGACGGCGGCGATCCAGCGCTCGTCGCTGCGGACGATCTCGTCGATCATGGCGTCTTCCTCCTCCAGCACCAGAGGCTGGACGCCCGGAACCTCGCGCCAGGAGTCGACCTTGGGTCGTTGCAGATCCTTGACGTTCACCAGGGTTTCATAGGTCTTGTTCTGCTCCCGGTCGTAGACGACGGCGAAGACCTGGCGGATGAACGAGGAGCCGCCGCGGTAGTCCAGGATCTCCCGCTTGGGAGGATCGTTCAGGGCCATCACGGCGAACCGCGCGTCCGCGGGAAAGCCCGGCCGGGCGCGGAGGGCGCGGACCGCGGCGCGCATCTCGTCGCCGCTCAGCGGGTCGAGCGGGTGCGTGGCCGGCTGCGCCGCGCCGGGCACCGGACCTCCCAAGAGCAGAGCAAGGGCGCCCGTCCACAGCAGGGGTTGCAACCTGAAAGTCCGCATTGTTGTCTCCTCTTTGGGATTCGTGCCTCGGTGCCGCGACGGCCGAGGCCTCAATCGGAAGCTAACGCAACGGGTAATCCGACACTGCCACAAAGACCGCAATACAGCCCGCGTTATCGCAGCACTTGGACTCCACGCACCGCAGGTACCTCAAACCGTCCTGAAACAACATCAAACGCGCCGCCATAGAGATTGCCCATCCGAGTCTCGCTCCAGGCGAAGCCTGGCCCGGACAGCAGCAAGCCTAACCAAGAGACGATTCGCAATGCTTGTAAGGCGGGTATCACGGTGGCGTCAGGATAGCAGCGGCGTGGGAGCATCGCCAAACCGGGGCCAGGCGCGGCTATACTGCGTGCAGTTCGTCGCCTCCCTTACTGGTGCCGACTCAGGCTCCTGCTAGACTGTTCTCGATGAGCGCCGGGGTCCTACAGGAATACCGGGAGCAGATCCTCGATCTGGCGAGGCGCCACGGGGCGAGGAACGTGCGCGTGTTCGGTTCGCTCGCCCGCGGCGAAGGCGGTGATAGCAGTGATCTGGACCTGCTCGTGACGCTTGGAGAAGGACGCTCGCTCCTGGACCTCGTCGGGCTCAAACAGGATCTCGAGGACCTCGTCCATCGCCCGGTGGACGTGGTCACCGAGCGAGCCCTCTCTCCCTACCTGCGAGAGCGGATCCTCTCCGAAGCCGTCCCACTGTGAGCCGAGACGCGCTCGCAGCGATCGGGCGAAGACATCGGAAAACGGGAGAGCGTCCCATGCCGTGCACACCCGAGCAGTTTCACGACCTCGTTGAGCTCCACAAATTCTATTTTGAAATCCTGCTCACGTCCGCGTCCTTTCTCCTCGGAGTTGTCGGAGGCGTGGTGGCCTATGTAGCCAAAGCCCACATGCCGCCGCCACGGGTTCGCCTATCGCTGGCTGTCCCCGCGCTTCTTAGTACTTCCGCGTTCGTGGGGTACAGCGGCGGCTATCTCAAGCTGCGGGACCTCGAAAGCTGGATCCTTTCGTGCAAGGCTACGCTGGGGTTCGGCTGGGCTCCCCACGCTGAGGTTCTTGGGCACCTTTCACTTCTCTTCGCCGCGGTATCCGCATTGGTAAGTATCGGTCTTCTTGCGATTCTCGCCAAGCCCCACTGGTTGCTTGGCAGCCCCGGTGAGTCCAGTTTTGAAGCATGACAAGCAATTGCCGGCACACAGCCTCTCCTCGGGATGAGTTTTCGTGAAGGTTGCCGCATACCAAGCTCCTCTTCTTCCGTGCGGCTCCATGGAGGCGGTCGGGCTCATTCGCAAGCGGGTTGACTGGTGTGAACGAGAAGGGGTGGAAATCCTCTGTTGTCCGGAGGCTGTGCTTGGAGGTCTGGCGGACTACGCGGCACGCCCGGGCGAGATTGCGCTTGACGTGGAAAGCGGTCAGCTCAACGCCGTTCTCGCACCGTTGGCAAGCGACGCGGTGACGATAATTCTGGGGTTTACCGAGATTTGCGGAACGGGTCAGCTCTACAACTCGGCCGCGGTCTTCCACAGAGGAACCGTCGTGGGCGTGTATCGCAAACTGCATCCGGCGATCAGACAGTCGATCTATCGGGCCGGCGACCGAGCTCCCATCTTTAGTGTTGGTGGTCTGACCTTCGGAATCGTCATCTGCAACGACTCCAACTATCCCGAGGCGGCGAGGATCATGGCCTCCCAAGGAGCGACGGCGCTGTTCGTGCCCACGAACAACGGTCTCCCTGTGGAGAAGGCAGATGTCGTCGCTCAGACGAGGAATGTCGACATCGCCCGGGCGATAGAAAACGGCGTGTCGGTGATCCGTGCCGACGTCGCAGGCCGCACTGCGGACCTGGTGTCCTACGGATCGTCCGGTATCGTTGATCCCGATGGAACGGTCCTTCAGTCGGCGCAGCGACTCAGTGAGGATCTCCTGGTTGCAGACCTTGACACTGCCCCGCGTCCAAAGTCCACAAGGTTGGGTTGACGGGGTAGAGTGGAGCCCGAGGTTCAGATCCTCGCAGTAGTGGAAAAATCTCAAGCGGCAGACTGGTTGACCAGATTTGGAGAGACGCAATGAAGAAGGCGGCATTGTCCGAGGTAAAGGACGACCTGTCACGGTACTTACGACTGGCGGAAGGCGAGGAGATCGTCATCACCCGTCACGGTAAGCCGGCTGGAGTCCTGATCGGGTTCAAGTCGGAGGACGACTGGTTCGAGTATCGGCTGCAAAGAGATCCACGATTCCTGAGGCGAATCGAGGCTGCTCGGCAGAGCCTCCGGGCCGGTCGAGGCGTGCCGCTGGAGAAGGTTCCCGGGTGACCAAGCCGTCCAGCATGACATCCCCGGCCCTCTCGATCTCGTCCAATTGCGATAACGCAGCCGCCCGCGCATCCATGCGCCTGCCGGTATAAGATACGCCGCACCATGCCAGAGCCGGCGGCGGAGCGGCCCTCCGTCCCTCTTCCCGCGGACCGCCTCCGGGCGATGCGGCGCGTCGATCGCGTCGACGGCGAGCTGTACGAGCTGCGCGAGCCATCGTCGGACCGGCGCCTGTGGAACAAGGACCTGGCTCCCACCCGCGTCGAGCAGCGGACGTGGACCACCTACAACATGGCTTCGCTGTGGGTCGGGCTCTCGGTCTGCATCCCCACCTACATGCTGGCGGCCGGGCTGATCCAGGGCGGCATGAGCTGGTGGCAGGCGATGCTGACCATCCTCCTGGGCAACCTCATCGTTCTCGTGCCGATGGTGTTGATCGCCCATCCTGGGACCCGCTTCGGGATTCCCTTCCCGGTGCTCGCCCGCGCCTCGTTCGGCACGCGCGGCGCCAACGTGCCGGCGATCCTCCGCGGTTTGGTGGCCTGCGGCTGGTTCGGCATCCAGACCTGGATCGGCGGCCAGGCGATCCACATCATGCTGCGCACCGCCTTTCCCGCCTGGGAGCGGGTGCCGGGCGCCGTCTGGATCGCCTTCTTCGCCTTCTGGTCCTGGAACATGTACATCGTCGTGCGGGGGAGCAACGCCATCAAGCGACTGGAGGCCTGGGCCGCGCCCTTCCTGATCGTCGCCGGTCTCGCCCTGCTCGGCTGGGCGATGGTGCGGGCCGGAGGTCCGGGCCCTGTTCTCGCGGCGCCGAGCAAGTTTCAAACGTCGCGGGACTTTTTCGCCTTCTTCGTCCCGTCGCTCACCGCCATGGTCGGCTTCTGGGCGACGCTCGCGCTCAACATCCCCGACCTGTCGCGCTTCGCGAAGGACCAGCGGGCCCAGATCCGCGGCCAGCTCTACGGTCTGCCGACGACGATGACCCTCTTCTCCTTCATCGGCGTGGCCGTGACCTCGGCCTCCGTGCTGATCTTCGGCGAGGCGATCTGGGATCCGGTGGTCCTGCTGTCGCGGCTGGGCAGTCCGCTGGTCATCCTGATCTCGCTCTTCGCGCTGCTGATCGCCACGCTCACCACCAACGTGGCCGCCAATGTGGTGGGGCCGGCCAACGACTTCGCCAACCTCTGGCCGTCGCGGATCACCTTCGCCATCGGCGGCATTCTCACGGGCATCCTCGGCATCGTCATCATGCCCTGGCGGCTTCTCAGCGACTACGGCACCTACATCTTCGGCTGGCTGGTGGGCTACTCGAGCTTCCTGGGGCCGATCGCGGGGATCTTCATCGCCGACTACTGGCTGATCCGCAAGGCCCGCCTCTCGCTGGCCGACCTGTATGACTCCGACGGCATCTACGGCCGCTGGAACTGGAAGGCGCTCGCGGCGCTGATCGCGGGAGTCACCGTCGCCCTGATCGGCCTGATCGTGCCGGAGCTGCGCGTGCTCTACGACTACGCCTGGTTCGTGGGCTTCGCGGTGGCGTTCGTCCTCTACTGGGCGTTGATGCGCGGCACGCCGGTGGTGGATCTGGGGGGCGTGCCGGGGGAGTGAGCGGCTACTCATTGACCTGACGCCGGCACGAGGCGGGTCCGCTCCCCAAGTCCTCTCCAATCGGACCATCGCCGGCGCCGTCGGACCCCTCCCTCCCCCAGCCCCTCTTCTCCGGCTTCACACCCACCCAACCGGGAGAGATCTCATGCCGCTTCGCGGCACCACAAAATGGGGTGAAAATGAGCCGCAAGGGCGGCTATTTTCAGAACAGAGGGGAGCTGGAAAAAAAGCTTCTTTGCTGTTGCTTTTTCAGTCTCCCTCCTCTCCCGGTTGGGTGGGTGTGAGGTGGGAGAGGAGGGCCGGGAGGTGAGGGGGACCGGCGGCGCTGCCCTCGGTTCGATCAAGTGGCCCTACGGATCGGATGCCGGATGCACCCGGCGCGTCGAAGGTGTGCTCGCCCTGGATCTTCATCGGCCTCCGCGCCGCCTCCGCCAGCTCCCACAGCCGGCTGGGCTTGAGCGGGATCTCAACGATTTCCAGGCCGGGAATCCCCAAGGCGTCCTCCAACGCCTGGACGAAGAGGGCGCCGACCGGGATGGCGCCGGCCTCGCCCGCGCCCTTGGTGCCCAGCGGGTTGAGCGGCGACGCCGTCTCCTCGTGGCCGACTTCGACCCGCGGCACGTCGAGCGCGGTGGGGAGGAGGAAGTCCATGAAGGAGGCGTTCAGGAGCTGGCCGTTGTCGTCGTAGACGAGCTGCTCGTAGAAGGCGTTGCCGAGCCCCTGCGCCACGCCGCCGTGCACCTGGCCGTCGACGATCAGCGGGTTGAGCACCACGCCGCAGTCGTGGACGACGACGTACTTCCTGACCTCGACCTGCATCGTTTCGGTGTCCACCTCCAGGATGCAGGCGTGGCAGCCGCTCGCCGTGGCGCCGCGGTAGGGGCCGAAGTAGCGGGTCGCTTCGAGGCCCGGCTCGGTGCCCGGCTTGACGGCGCCGCGCATCGGGTTGGCCAGCTTGGCCAGCTCGCCCAGGGAGACCGACCGTTCCGGTTCGGCGGCGACGCGGGCCCGGCCGCCGGCGAGCTCGAGCTGCTCCTCGGCCGCCCCCAGGTGCTCGGCCGCCAGACGAAGGGCCTTCTCGCGAACGGCCTTCGCCGCCTCGTTGGTGGCGTTACCGGCCACCACCGCGCCGCGGCTGGCGAAGGTCCCGGTTCCCCAGTGGAACTGGTCGCTGTCGCCGGTGACCACGTCCACGTCTTCGACGGCGACGCCGAGCTGCTGCGCGGCGACTTGCGCCAGAACGGTGAAATGCCCCTGGCCTTGCGTGCCGATGCCGGTCACCACCGTCACCGTGCCGCTGGTCTGCACCTGCACCCGCGCGCCTTCGAACGGCCCGATTCCCGTACCCTCGACGTAGGCGACGAGGCCGATTCCCACCGCCCGTCCCTCGGCGCGCAGGCGCGGCTGCTCGTCGCGGAGGAACGCCTCGTAGCCGATCATCTTCAACGTCTTGTCGAGCACCGGCTCGTAGTTGCCGCTGTCGTAATAGAGGGGGGCGAAGTCCTGATAGATGATCACGTGGTCGTGCGGGAACTCGTCGGGCCGCAGGAAGTTCCGCCGCCGGATCTCGATCCTGTCCATCCCCAGCTCGCGGGCGGCGAGGTCCATCAGCCGTTCGATCACGAACACGCCGTGCTGGCGGCCGGCGCCGCGGTAGGGCGTGACGATCGTCTTGTTGGTGAACACGGCCCGGAAGTCGCTCTCGTAGGCCGGCACGCGATAGGGGCCCATCAGCGTGCACTGGCTGTTGAGCGGCACCGTGAGGCCGTAGGGGTCGTAGGCGCCGGTGTCGTGCAGGAACGAGTCCTTGACCCCGAGGATGCGGCCGTCGCGGGTCAGGGCGATCTCGGCGTCGTGGATCTGCCCGCGCTCCTGGGTGGTGGCGAAGAAGTTCTCCGCCCGGTCCTCGATCCACTTGACCGGCCGCTCGAGCCGCAAGGCGAGCCAGGGGATCAGCACCTCCTCCGGGTAGAACATCATGATCTTCGGGCCGAAGCCGCCGCCGATGAACGGCGTCACCAGGCGCACCTGGTGATCGGAGAGGCCGAGCATGGCGGCGAGGCCGTTGCGCACCGGAATGGGCGCCTGGGTGGTATCCCAGATCGTCAGCTTCTGGGCGCGGTCGTCCCACTGCGCGACGATGCCGCGGTTCTCGATCGCCGCCGCGGCGCCGCGGTCGTAGGAGAAGCGCCGCCGGATCACCACGTCGGCCTGCGCCTTCGCCGCCGCGTAGTCGCCCTTCTTCTGCGGCACGTAGGCCGCCATGTTGGAGTCGAGGTCCTCGTGGATCAGGGCCGCGTCCGGCGCCAGCGCCTTCTCGAGGTCCACCACCGCCGGCAGCGCTTCGTAGTCGACGACGATCCGCTCGGCGGCGTCCTCGGCCAGGTAGCGGCTCTCCGCCACCACGATGGCTACGGTCTCGCCGACGTGCCGGACCTTGTCCTTGGCCAAGGGGACCTGGGTCCGTTGGTTGAAGACCATTCCCTCGACCGGCGGCGGCGACACGAGGAGCGGCCCCGGCTGCCAGTAGTCGCCGAGATCGGCGGCGGTGTAGATGGCCACGACGCCAGGCATCGCCTCCGCTTCGGAGACGTCGATGCCGCCGAGCCGCGCGTGAGCGTGCGGGCTGCGCACGAACGCGACGTGCGCCGTCCCCGGCAGGTCGAGATCGTCGATGAACAGCGCCCGGCCGGTCAGCAGGCGCGGGTCTTCATTGCGCTTCATGCGTTCGCCCAAAGGCTGTGCCGTCATGCCTTCCCCCTGGAGGTAAGCGGAACCATATCGCCTCTCGCATCTCCCGGCGAGACCCGGGTCGTCGCCTCCGCGGCCGGCCGGCGTTTCGGGATACGGCGAGCGATGAACTCGAAAATCTCCGCGAGCCACACGGCGCCGGTATGGAGGAAGGACCAGCGGGCCTGCCGCCGCCAAAACGCGCCGCGGGCGCCGAGGAGGCGGAAGAGCCGCCGGGGATGGAGATGGAAGAGCAACTCCATCAGCTTGACCCCCGCGAAGAGCTGCCAGGGCTTCAGGTGGCGCTGTGGCAACACCTGATGGCGATAGTCCCACTGGCTCAGGTCAGGCTCGATCGATCCCCGCTCTGCCAGCGCCTCGCCGAACGGCGTCCAGGAGTGTGGCGTCGCAAACATCGCGTTCAGAAAATCGCCGTTGTAAAGGTTGAGCTGGCGCATGGCCGTGGCCAGGGTCTTCCACGTCTCCTCCCGGAAGCCGACGATGTGGCCGAGGATCGAGAAGATTCGATGCTGGCGAAGAAGCTGGCAAGCCAGGTAGTCGTGGCGCGTGGTCGAACGCTTCTGGATCTCTTTGAGGACCTCCTCGTCGGTTGAATCGATTCCCATCAGGATGTACAGCAGGCCGGCCTCGCGATAGAGCGACAGAAACTCCGCGTCGCGGACGATGTCGGTGGCGCGCAGGGTACTGAAGAATTGCACCGGCAGGCGCCGCGCCGCCAGCTCGCGGAGAAACGCGAGCCACGGCTTCTGCAGGCTCGTGGGATTCTCGTCCGCCAGGGTCACGAAACGCACGTCGTGCGCCCGGTACAGCCACTCGATCTCCGCGGCCAGACGCGCCGGATCCCGGTAGCGCCATTCGACCCAGAAGCCGTGCTGGCCGCAGTACGTGCAACGATACGGACACCCCCGCGAGAACTGGACGATGGCAGCCCGGCCCATTCCAAAGCACTGATACCGATCCCAATCCTCGATCAGCTCCCAGCCGACGCGGAATCGGTCGAGATCGCGTTCCGGCGCACGGTCCGGCGTAGTGACGACGTCGCCGCCGCGGCGAAAGGTGATGCCGCTCACGCCCCGCAGGTCCGCGGCGTCCTGGAGAGCGCCCACGAGCTCGATCGAGATGGCCTCTCCCTCCCCGCGCACGATGACGTCGACCGCCGGCTCCGCTTCCAGGATCGCCTTGGCGTGGTAGGTCGGATAGACGCCGCCGTAAACGGAAAGGATCTCAGGCCGTCGCGCCTTGACGGCGCGCAGCGTCTCGATGCAGGCGGGATGGGCCGGCGTCGAGCCGGCGTGGCCGGTCATCACCACGTCGGCCTGCCAGCGTTCGGCCTCCCCGACGATGAAGTCGGGAGCGAGATGCAGGCACTCGGCGTCGAGGAGACGGACGTCATAGCCCGCGTCGAGGAGGGGTCCGCCCACCATGAGCAATCCCAAGGGGATCTGATGTCCGACGCCCAGATTGGACGTGAACGTCTGGTACGGCGGGTTGACGAGGAGGACGCGCATGGCCTGTGGCGCTTGCTTGGCCGGACCGATTCAGTACCTCACCTGACGTCGCCGAAACCCATATCGCTTCCTGAATCTTCGACCTGTCTGCCGCAAGAGGCCGCCACATCGGATAAGATCCAGACTCGCGCAGGAGATCGCCATGGACAAGATGGTTGCCGACATGACCGCCAAGGAGCTGAGGGAAATGCTCGGCGAGCTGATCGAAGCCAAGCTCACCGAAGTTCTGGGGGATCCCGATGAGGGGCTGGAGCTTCGGGAGGGCTTGCGTGAGCGCCTCAAGCTCCAGCAGTCGGCCGTCCAGCGCGGCGACCGTGGCGAATCGTTTGACGATGTGGCGCGGCGGCTCGGTCTCTCCTGATCGATGTACAGTCTGCGCATTCTCGATGCCGCGGCGCGCGAGTTCGCGGCTCTCGATCGCCAATTCGCGAATCGTATCGCCAGGCGGATCCGCTGGCTGTCCGAGAACTTCGATTCCATAAAACCTCAGCCTTTGAGCGGTGAGCTCTCGGGTCTCTACAAGTTTCGGATCGGCGATTACCGGGTTCTCTACGAGATCCTTGCGGAAGAGCAGACAATCGTAATCCACGCCGTCGGCCATCGCCGCGAGATCTACCGGCCCCGTTAACTTCCTATCTCTCCTCCACGAACGCCACGATCCGCGCGAACGCCGCTTCGCCGCCGCGGAAACGGAACGGGAAGCAGCCGAGCCAGACCCGCTGGTCGAGCACCTCGTCGATCTGCCCGCCGACGTTTTCGGCGTGGAAGACGCCGTGCGGGAAGAGCTTGACGTGCATGCACTGATAATCCGCGGGCCAGGGGAACGCCTCGTCGAGCGGCATGCCGATGGCGGCTTCGACCTCCGGGATCAGGTCCGGCCGCGCCCGCCGCACGTTGGTGTTCCAGGGATGGTCGGCAGCGATGCAGTCCACCGCCAGCCAGCGGATGCCGCGGTCGAGCACCCAGTCGACGAAGGGGCTGCGCGGCCCGGGGTGCTTCAGAAAGCAGCGCGGCAGGTCCGCCTTGTCCTGGTTGTGGACCTTGTACCAATCCTCGTTGTAGTAATGGTGATAACCGGTATGGATCACCAGGATGTCGCCGCGCTCGATGGTGATGCCGGTCTTCCGCTCCCACTCCTCGAAGTGCTCGGGCCCGTAGATCTGATAGTCGCCGATGCCGAATTGTGAGAGGTCCACGATGCAGGCCGGACCCACCAGCGTGTCGATGGGAATGCCCGAGATATCCGGGCCGGGATCGTAGAAGTGAATCGGCGAGTCCAGGTGGGTCGCGATGTGGTTGGTCGTCGAGAGATACTGCGCGTTGACGCCTTCGAAGGCGAGGCGCTTGACCCACTTCACCGTCGGTCCTTCGTAGAAGGCGAACGACGGCGAATCGGCGCTGAAGTTCTGCGACAGGTCGAGGACCTTCACCTTGCTCAGGTCATAGGGAACGTACACGGTCTTCTCCTTTCGATCAAAAATCAGATCTCGTACCGCTCCGCGAAAGCGACCAGCGCCTCTTCGAAGATCTCCATCGGCGGCCGCACGAGGCCGGCGCCCACCTGGCCGACGCCGGCCTGGCGGTGGGCGATGCCGGTGTTGACGCGCGGCGTGATCCCGAGCTCCACGACCTTGCGCAGGTCGATCCCCACCGGCGTGCCGCGGAAGCCGAGGGCGGGAATGGTGAACTGGCCATGCTCGGCGGCGGTGATCTCGTACATCTCCAGCGTGGCGTTGACGGCGTCCTGCGGCGTGCCGCCGATGAAGGTGACGATGGCCGGCGCCGCCGCCATGGCGAAGGCGCCGATGCCCACTGTTTCGGTGATGGTGCTGTCGCCGATGTCCGGGTTGGCATCGGCGCTCGTGAAGCCGGGGAAGTAGAGGCCGTCCGGTGCCTGCGCGGGCGCGGTGAACCAGCGGTCACCCAGACCGCTGACGCGAATGCCGAAGTCCGTGCCGTTGCGCGCCATGGTCGAGACAATGGTGCTCCCTTCGACGCCGTGCGCCGCGTCGGCCATGGCCTTGCACGCCGCCATCACCGGGTTGAGCACCGAGAGCGGGTTCTCGCCCAGAAACTTCACCACCTCCTCGTGGATGGCGGAAGCCGGGGAGACCTGGGCAATCGCCGGCGCCAGGAGCTTCAAGAAGAGGAGCGAGCCCGCCTTGTTGCGGTTGTGCCCCTCGTCGCCCATGTGCAGCGCCTCGGCGATCAGCGCCCGCAGGTCGATGCCCTCCAGCAGCTCGATGGCTCCGGCGAGGACGGTCGCGAGGACCTCGTTCATCCAGCGCAGCTTCGCGAGCACCTCCTCGCTGAAGGCGCCGTAGCGCAGGACCTTGCCGTACCCCTCGTTCAGGTTCGAGAAGGTGCGATGGCCGTGGACGGCGTCCTCGACGACATAGACCTTCATCGAGGGTGAGATGACGCCCGCCATGGGACCCACGGCGCCGTGGTGGTGGCAGGGCCCGAAGGCGGCCTCGCCGCGCTCGACGAGCGCCACCGCGCCGGCCTCGTCGTGGGCTCGCCCCTCGAAGATCAGCGCTCCGATCACCGCGCCGCGCAGCGGACCCGACATGCGCTCCCATGCGATCGGCGGTCCGGCGTGGAGCAGCAGGTCGTCGCGCATGCCGGGAATGACGTCCCGCGCCGCGGCAAGCCCCTTGAGGATGGGTCGGGCGGCGGTCATGCGTTCGACGGCGGTGCGGTTGGCTTGGTCGATGTCCATTCCCTGGTCTCGCAGGAGAGTCGGCAGAGTCTACTTCGGAACGGAGCGCTTGTCAGGACGACAGACTGAGATACGATCCATCTGGAATGGCTGGAGACCCAGGATGAGCGGTGCTGTCTCCGAGAGGGACTGTCATGACACGAACGATTACGGCGCACTTTGACGGTAAGGTGATTGTTCCCGACGAGCCTGTGCAGCTCCCGGTGGGACAGCCGTTGCGGCTCCACTTGGAGTTGGCGGAATCTCCACCCCGTTTCGCGGACTTCCTTCGCTTCGCAGCCGACCTGCCGGACGCCCCGTCTGATCTCGCTGCGCAGCACGATCATTACTTGTACGGAAGTCCCAGGCGGTGAAGGGAGTCTTGAAAGATGTATTCGCCGATACCGCTTTCTGGATCGGCCTCGTGGTGAAGCAGGATGAGCATCATGAGCGGGCACAAGAGTGGTCGCTGAGGATTACGGGCCGCATCACGACGACCGCTGGCAGTTCTGCTGGAGACCGCAAACGCGCTCGCCCGACCAGCATGGCGTTCGCACGCGGTTGACCTCATCGACCATCTTCAACAGCGTCCGGATGTGGACGTGATTGAGCTTTCCGCAGACCTGAGGATGCGCGGCTGGAGCTTTACCGCAGGCGGCCAGACAAGGCTTGGAGCCTTACCGACTGTGTTTCTTTCGTAATAATGGAGAGCAGCGGTCTGATAGACGCCTTAACGGTGGACGATCATTTCCGGCAGGCGGGATTTCGCGCGGTGCTGCTGGAACAGCCATAGGCAGAGCACTGCCTGGCTCGGGTTCAATCCTCACCTTTTCATCCGCGCCAGGATGCCCGCCAGCTTCTCGTTGCCTCCCGCCGGAGGCTTCCATTCGACCTGGACAGCCTGGGCTCCCTGGGAGACAAGGCTATCGTAGAAGGTCTCCAGGCCGACGTTGACCGCCGCGAGCGGCGCCTGCACTGTCTCCGGGGGGACCGGATTTCTGTTCTCTTCGTCCCCGACCGCCTGCGTCAGCCGCTCGGCCGCGTGCTCCACGAGCTCTCCGACGGTGCGGCAGACGCGTGCGCCGGCCCGTTCCAGGGTGGAGATCTGCGTCGCCAAGTCCTGCGGATCTTCGTCGGTGCCGATCACCAGGATCGCGATCTCCAGCGTCCGTCCCTCCTTTCGAGCCTCGTCCAGCGCCCGCTCGATCTCCGGCGCCAGCTCGCCGGCGGGATCGGCGTGCGCGCCCTCGCCGAGCACCACGTCGAGCAGGATCAGGCCCACCTCGGGATCGGCCGCCTCCTGGCGCAACCGCCGCCGGCGGAGGTCGAAGTCGATCATCGGATGCAGCCGGCCGACGGTGAATTCGTCCGCCCCGAGGTCGAGGATCGTGTGACCCCGGCTGTGCAGAGGATCGTCCAGGCGTTGCGGATCCGAGAGCGGAGCGTTCGAGAAGATCGGCGACAGGAAAGCCGAGAGCCCCAAGAGCGTCTCGTACGCCAGAGTCCCGCCCGAAAAGAGTCCGCGAAGATAGCGCCCCGTCGTTGCCGGTTTAGTCGTAGGGGCGGGGCTTGTCCCCGCCCGGGAAGCATCCTCCACCAGCCGTACCGCCATCTCGGCCGCCTCCGAAAGGCTGGAGGCGAAGTGGAGATTACCGATTCGACGGCCGGGCAGCGGCGCGCCGATAAAGTCCACCACGACCGGCTTTCCGACCGCCCGCGCCACCGCCAGCAGGCGCACCGCCACCTCCGGCGCCGGCGGCTTCGAGACGAGGACGATCACCCGCGTCTCGGGGTCCCGCCGCAGCAGGTCGAGCGCCTGACCCGCGGTGATTCCACCGACGCCGCCGGAGAGATCGCGCCCGCCGGTGCCGATCGCCTGGGAGATACCCGCGCCCAAGGCATGGATGTGGCTCATGATCGCCTGCAGGCCGGTGCCCGAGGCTCCCACCAGGCCGATGGCGCCGCGGCGCACGCGGTTCGCGAAGCCAAGGCCGACGCCGACGACGACCGCCGTGCCGCAGTCCGGCCCCGACACGAGCAGGCCGCGAGCGCGCGCCTTCTTCTTCAGGGCGAGCTCGTCCGCGACGGGCACGTTATCGCTGTAGAGGAAGACGTTGCGACCGTGATCGAGGGCTTCGTCCGCCACGCTGGCGGCGTAGCGGCCCGGCACCGAGATCAGTATCCAGCGCGCCTCCGGCAACAGCTTGAGGGCGGAGGCGAGGCTGCGCGGCCGGAAATCCTGCTCCGCGCCGCTGCGGCGGACCTGCAGCAGGGCGTCGACCCGAGCCAGGGCCTCGCCGGCCGCGGCGTCGCTCTCCGCCTTGACGGCGATGAGCAGGTCGTGCGGGCCGGCCGCCACCTCCCCGCCGGGCTCCAAGCCGCTCGCGGCGAGCACCTCGCGGTTGGCCGGCGTCGCCATCACCACCCCGGCGTCGAGCACTCCGGGCAGCCCGGTGAGCGCGCGCTGGAGCTGCATCAGCACGACCGAGTCGTAGTAGGCGCCGGGGCGGACGGCGCAGCGGGTGACGGGCTCGCCGGTCACGGCCGAATCACGCGCTCCAGCTCCCGCGCCCACTCCAGCAGGTCCTCATCGGCCCACCAGCGCGCGGTGACCTGCAGCCCCATCGGCAGGCCGGCCGCGTTGCGGCCCGCCGGCAGGCAGACCGCCGGCATCCCCGCGTGAGTCCAGGGGATGTTCATCACCGGATCCCCCGTGCTGTCGAGCCCGCGCGGAGCCGGCCCCAGAGCCGGCGGCGAGAGCCAGAGGTCGATGCCGTGCGCATCCATCAGAGAAGCCAGCGTCCGGCGGAGCTCCTCTCGGCTTTCCAGATCCCGCGCGAGCTGCTCGTCCGTCACCGCCTGCCCGCGCTCGATCAGCTCGGTCGTCTTGCGGTGATAGAGCTGGCCGAAGCGGGCGAACCAATCGCGGTGAACGCGGGCCGCTTCGGCCGCGGTGACACGGAAATGGCGCTCCGCGAGCTCGCTCGAAATCGTCCAGAGCGGAGACTGGCTCGACCTCGTAACCGGCAGCGGCCAGACGGCGGCAGACTTCGCGGAAATGGACCAGCCCCTCGCCGGCGGCGCGTTCCAGATACGGCCCCTCCGGCACGCCCAGCCGGGGTTTGCTCTTCGGCTCCGCGGTCCGCCACCTCTGGCAGAGGACGGCGGCGGCCTTCGCCGCCCCGGCTACGTCAGGAGCGAAGAGCCCTACGTGATCATAGGAGGGCGCGAGCGGGATCACGCCGTCGCGCGAGATCCGCTCGTAGCTGGGCTTGAAGCCGACGACGCCGCAGAAGGCGGCGGGTCGGAGGATCGAGCCGATCGTCTGCGTGCCGAGCGCCAGCGGGCAGAGACCGGCGGCGACGGCGGCGGCCGAGCCGCTGCTCGAGCCACCCGGCGTGTGCTCCAGATTCCAGGGGTTGCGAGTCGGCCCGGGAGCGAAGAAGGCGAACTCTGTCGACACCGTCTTACCGAGGATCAACGCTCCGGCATGCCTGAGAGCCGTCACGCTCGCGGCCTCCGGCCCTTGCAGAACGTCCGCCGGCAAGCGGCTGCCACCGCGGGTCTCGAAACCGGCCACGTGGAAGATGTCCTTGACCCCGACCGGGACACCGAAAAGGGGCGGCTGCGGCCAGGGGCCGGGCCAGTGCTCCTCGAGCGCCGCGGCTTCCCGGCGCAGGCGCTCGAACCGCAGCTCCTCGGGCAGAAAAGCCCGCACCTCGGGCTCGCGCACCGCGAAGAGCGCCTCCAGGCGATCGAGATCGTTCACGCCAGGGATTGCCGCCGCCTCTCCGCGGCGAGCTTCACCGCGTCGACGATGTGCTGGTAGCCGGTGCAGCGGCAGAGATTGCCGGAGATCGCCTGGCGGATCTCCGCCTCGCCGGGATCGGGGTTCTCCTCCAGGAAGGGCACGAGCGTCATCAGAAAGCCCGGCGTGCAGAAGCCGCACTGCAGGCCGTGGCACTCCCAGAAGGCCTGCTGCAGCGGATGGAGCTGGCCGGGTCCGGGCGCCAGCGCCTCGACGGTGGTGAGGGCGTGCCCGTCCGCCTGGACCGCGAGCAGGATGCAGGAGCGCACCGGCTCGCCGTCGAAGAGCACCGTGCAGGCGCCGCACACCCCGTGCTCGCAGCCGACGTGGGTACCGGTCAGGTTCAGCTCGTGGCGCAGGAAGTCCGAAAGCAGCAGGCGGGGCTCGATCTCCCGCTCGTAGGCGCGGCCGTTGACGGTGACGGCGATCTTGTAGAGCCCGCTCATGCCGCGGCCCTCCCGTTCCGCGCCCGCTCCGCCGCCCGGCGCAAGGCCCGGCCGGTGAGCACGCGCGCCAGATGGCGTTTGAACTCCGCCGTCGCGTGGATGTCCCCGAAGGGGTCCATTTCATCGCGCGATGCCTTGTCCGCGGCGGCCGCGATCGCCTGCGGCGAGATCTCCTCGCCGGCCAGCAGCCGCGCCGCCTCGCGCGCTTCGACCGGCCTGTCGCCCACGCTCAGGTAGACCAGCCGCGCCTCGCGGCACCGGCCGGCCTCGTCGAGCGTCACCAGGGCCGCGATGCCGACTTGCGCGTAGTCGCCGTGGCGGCGAGCGACCTCGAGGAAGGCCCAGCCGGTGCGGGGAGAGAGCGGCGGGATCGCGACCTCGGCCAGAATCTCCTCCGGCTCCAGGGCGGTGGTGAACAGGCCGCCGAAGAAGTCGCCGGCCTCGACCCATCGCTCGCTCCCCGCGCGTTGCAGGCGCAGGCGGGCGCGCAGCGCCACGGCCAAAGCCGGCAGCTCGGCGGCCGGATCGGCGTGCGCCAGGCTGCCGCCGAGGGTGCCGCGGTTGCGGATCTGCGGATGGGCGATGAAGGGCACGGCCTCGTGGAGCAGCGGCGCGCGCCTCGGCCACGAGAGGGTCGCGCTCCAGCCGGCGCTGCCGCGTCAGGGCGCCGATCCGCAAACTCCCATCCTCGCCGCGGCGGACGAAATCGAGCTCCGCCAGCTTGTTGATGTCGACGAGCAGGGCCGGCGCCGCCAGCCGGAAGTTCATCACCGGGATCAGGCTCTGCCCCCCGGCCAGGACCTTGGCGTCCGCGCCGTGACGGGCGAGAACGTCCAAGGCGGCTTCCAGCGAGACAGGCGCTTGATAGTCGAACGGAGCGGGCTTCATCCGCGGGACTCCCCCTTCCTTCGGGTCGATCCGCGGGATTGTACCCTCTCCTGGAGCTTTGAAAGTCCTCTTTCAAAGTGTCCAAAGCTTTGAAAGAAAACGGCCGATTTCTTTCAAAGCTCGCCGAGCTTTGAAAGCCCTCTTTCCATTCTCCCCGAGCTTTGAAAGAATACGGCCGATTTCTTTCCGTTCTCGGAGAGGTGCGCGCCCGTGAATCCTGATGACTTCCGAGCCCCGAACGCCGGCCGAGTGGTGCAAACACTCAGCGGGAACGCGGCCTTCGTTCCTGCTCCCCTTCCTCCCGATCTGTCCTACGATGCCGGACTGGTCCTCTCGCTCTCTCAGGCGGACGCTGCCTTGAGCGAGCTCTCGGGCCTCGGCCGCCAGCTCCCCAACCCCCATCTGCTGATCGCCTCGTACATCCGGCGTGAGGCCGTGCTCTCCTCGCGGATCGAAGGAACTCGGGCGAGCCTCTCGGACCTGTTGCTCGACGAGGCCGAACTGGACCGGTCCGAAGACGCGGATATCAGAGAGGTGCGCAACTATGTGGCGGCACTGGAGCATGGCCTGGAACGCTTGCGTGAGCTACCCCTCTCCTTGCGCTTGGTTCGGGAGCTGCACGAGCGGCTGATGCAAGGAGTGCGAGGCAACCAAGCCACCCCGGGCGAGTTCCGTCGTTCTCAGAATTGGATCGGACCGGCTGGCAGCACGCCCGCGACCGCCGTCTATGTGCCGCCGCCGCCCGAGCTGATGATGGATTGCCTGGCGAACTGGGAGCAGTTCCTTCACGATCGTGGCCGGTTTCCGGATCTGATCCAGTGCGCCCTGATGCATGACCAGTTCGAGGCGATTCATCCCTTCCTGGATGGCAACGGACGTGTAGGCCGGCTCCTCATCACCTTGTTTCTGTTGGAACGAGGACGTCTCTCCCAACCTCTGCTTTACGTTTCCGACTACATTGAAGGCCGCCGGCAGGAGTATTACGACTTGTTGCTGCGGGTGAGGACTGAGGGGGATTGGACCGGCTGGATCCGCTTCTTCCTTGAAGCTGTGAAGGAGACGGCGCAAGCCGGAGTGCGCCAGGCGGGCCAGCTCATGGAGTTGCGAGAAACCTTCCGCCAGCGCTTGAGCCGCAAGCCGAGCGCCTTGAGGCTCCTCGACGATCTGTTCTTGAACCCATATCTCACCGTCGCCCGCGCCGTCCAGATTCTGCAGGTCTCCAAGCCGACGGCGCGGCAAGTTATCGCCCTCCTCCAGCAGGAGGGATTACTGGAAGAGGTGAGCGGCCGGAAGTGGAGACGCGTCTACCTGGCGCGGCCGATTCTCGAGGCCATAGAAGCCCGCGCCTGAAGCGCCTGATCCGGCGGCTACGACTCTCATGACGGTCCGCTGATGCGACTGACGGAGCAGAGGCTCTCCGCCACCCTCCAATCGTCTCCGGTCGACGCCTGGGCCGCTGGTGCGGACGGCCTCATCCCGAGAGAAACAGCCCCTCGATCGTGCCCTGAATGTGCAGCGCTGCCTCATAGGGGTCGGGTGCGTCGCGGATGGGGCGGCCGACGACGAGGTAGTCGGCGCCGTGGCGGAGGGCTTCCTCGACGGTGACGACGCGCTTCTGGTCGTCGGCCGGGCGGACATCGGCGGGGCGGATCCCCGGGGTGACGATCAGCAACTCGTCACCTAGCTGGTCGCGCAGGGCTCGCGCCTCGAGGCCGGAAGCGATCACGCCGTCGCAACCGATCTCCCGGGCGCGACGGGCGCGGGCGAGGACGAGATCGGAGACTTCGCCTTCGAAGCCGAGCTCGCGCAGGCCGGCGCGGTCCAGGCTGGTCAGGACGGTGACGGCGAGGATCTTCAGGTCCCCCTTCTCGCGGCAGGCGGCCTCCAGGATCGCGCCGTCGCCATGGATGGTGAGGAAGGTGACGGGGCGCTCGCGAAGCCGGCGGACGGCCCGCGCCACCGTCTCTGGAATGTCGTAGAGCTTGAGGTCGAGGAAGACTTTCTTGTCCTGCCTCACCAGCCAATCGATCAGATCGAAGGCGCCGCCGGCCAGGAACAGCTCCAGCCCGACCTTGTAGAACTGCACCGCTTCGCGCAAGGTCCCGACGAGTCGCCGGGCCTCCTCAGCGCCCGGCACGTCGAGCGCGAAGATCAGCCGCTCCTCGGGCGGGATGGTCTTCCTCGACAGGTAGATGGGATCTCCCGCCTCGGGCTCCTTCGGATCGTCGAACGCGCTCATCTCGCATAAGATACCCTCCCGCATGCTCGAACGCATCTTTCACGTGCGCGAGGCCGGCTCGACGCCGGGGCGCGAGGCCGTGGGCGGCGTGACGACCTTCCTGACCATGGCCTACATCCTGGCCGTCAATCCGATGTTCCTGACGGCGGCGGGGATGCCTGGAGAGGGCGCCATCGTGGCCACCGCCCTCTCCGCCGCCTTCGCCACATTCCTCATGGCGTTCGTGGCCAACTACCCCATCGCGCTGGCGCCGGGAATGGGGATGAACGCCTTTTTCGCCTATGGCATCTGCGTCGGCGCCGGCGTGCCATGGCAGACGGCGCTAGGGATGGTGTTCTGGGCCGGGCTCGCCTTCGTGGCGTTGACGGTCACCGGCGCGCGGCGGGTGCTCGTGCGGGCGGTGCCGGCCTCGATCAAGCTGGCGGGCGCTGTGGGCATCGGCCTGTTCATCGCTTTTATCGGCCTGCAGCACGGCGGCATCGTGCGCGCCGATCCGGCCACGCAGCTAGCCATGGGCGACCTCTCCTCGCCGGCCGCCCTGCTGACCCTGTTCGGCCTCGCCGTCTCCCTGGTGCTGATGGCGATCGGCGTGCGGACGGCGATTTTCTGGGGCCTCGCCGCCACGCTCGTCGCCGGTCTGCTCACCGGCGAGGTGCAGGCGCCGTCGAAGCTGGTCTTGGCGCCCGGCCTGTGGCTGCCCGGCTTCGAGATCGACTTTCTCGGCGCCCTGCGCCTGGAGTACCTGCCGTTGATCCTGGTGCTCCTTTTCTTCGCCCTGTTCGACACCCTGGGTACGCTGATGGGCCTGGCGCACGAGGCCGGTCTGATGCGTGACGGCGAGCTGCCGCGCATCGAGCGGGCGCTCGCCGCCGACGCCTTGGGAATGGTCGGCGGCTCGCTGATCGGCACCTCGCCCGTGACCTCCTATATCGAGAGCGGCGCCGGCATCGGCGTCGGGGCGCGCACGGGGCTCGCCAACCTGGTGACCGGTGCGCTGCTGCTGGTCTCGCTGTTTCTGACGCCGCTGGTGGGCATGATCAGCCGGCCCGACGCCGGCGGTTTCACGCCCGTCACAGCGCCGGCGCTGATCCTGGTGGGAATCCTCATGGTCCGCGCCGTGCGCGAGATCGACTGGTCGGACATCACCGAGGCGGCGCCCGCCTTCTTCACCGCCCTGCTGATGCCGCTGACCTTCAACATCTCGCACGGCCTGGCGGCGGGGATCGTGGTCTACGCGCTGGTCAAGATCGCCGCCCGGCGCTGGGGCGAGGTGCACTGGCTGATGTACGCCCTGGCGGTGCTCTTCGTGCTGCGGTACGCGTTCTTGCCGGCATAGTGCCGGCATAGTGCCGGCGTAGGCCGTCAATGATCCCGGCGGACGAACGGATACCGGTCGCGGATCCGCCGCGAGACGAAATGACCCTTGGAGGAAGCCTGGAGGAGATCCTTGTAGACCTTGGGAGGGACGTCGAAGTAGTCGTAGACGACGCCGCTCTCGAACTCCACCTCCAACACCGAAGAGCTCTCGTCGTAACCGACCGAAGAGATGGCCGAGGAGGCCACGGATTTCCTCTGCATGGCAGCGTCTCCGTTCCGTCCGGCGAGAACGCGCGGTTCCCGCAAAGCAAGCTCGCTGCAAGCATGATACCGAGTTTCGACGACCGCCGTCGCGCCAGGAAATGAAAAAGGCGGGCCGCAGCCCGCCTTCCCATTCCGGGGGAGATTCCTGAAGGCTCCTACAGGACCGTGCCCTTCAGCTCGACCTCCAAGGTGGGGATTTTCGGGCTGTCCGTCCGGATGGTGATCTTGCCGTTGAAAGGCCCTTTCCCGAGCTCCGGGTTGAGGACGAGCCGGACCTGGTACTCCCGGCCATCCTCCAACGGCTCGACCTTGGCCTCGACACCCTTGAGGTTCTGCTCGATGCTGGTGATCTTGATCGGCTCGGTGGCGAAGTTCCGGACGTTCAGGGCCTTGCGCAGAGGTTCCTTGAGCTCGAAGGCGCCGAAGTCGGCCACGGGGGGAGTCACGGCCATCACCGGTCGCACAAACCCGGATATCGGGATCTGCACGACCTTCTGCTTGGCGTGCGTGGTGTGGACCGTCACATATTCGGAGAGCGCCCCTACCTTGGCCTCGTTCGACAGCTTCATCTCGACCCGCCACTGCTTGACCTTGACGTTGGGCAGGCTCTCTTCGGGAGTGGCCTCGCGATAGGTCACCTTGAGGAAAGGCCACGGCGACTCGACGCCGGTGATCTCCATCGGCGTGCCGTCCGGGGCCCAGAGCGTCTGGACGATGTTGCCCTCTTTGGCCTCGCCCTGGACCGTGATGTATCGGGCGTAACCCGGCTTGACCGAGATGTAGGGCTCGACCTTGGCGCGGATCGTCAGCTCGAATCTCGGGGTGGCGGGGTCGTTGGTGAACACGCTCACGCCCTTGGAGATCGGCCCGTTGAAGGTGGTCGTATCGAGCACCGCGTGCACCTTCCCGGTCTGGCCGGGAGCGATGGTCTTGTCGAACTCCGCCACCGTGCATCCGCAGGCTGGCTGGACGTTGGTGATCTCGAGAACGGCGTCGCCCTCGTTGCGGATCACGAAGTCATGGACGACCTTTTCTCCCTTCGCCACCGTGCCCACATCCTTGAGCGGCTCGACGGCGACGGCCTTGGGCTGGCCTGCGGCCAGAACGGTCGCCGCGACCAGAAGTGTGGCGCAGAGTGCCAAAATGGCGGTTTTCTCGGTGTGGCGTTGCATGCTGCCTGCTCCTCCTACGGGATGGATGAACGCTCTTAAGATGCTACACTCCCCGCCCGAAAACGAGAACCCCTTGCCTGTGAAGTCTCCAAAACTCGACATCTACTGCATGGCGATCGGCGGTACGGGGATGGCTCCGCTCGCTTGCCTCCTGCAAGAGCAGGGCCACCGGGTCCGCGGGTCCGACGGGCCCCTCTATCCACCCATGAGCACCCTGCTCGGGCGCGCCGGGATCCGCCCGCACGTGGGGTTCGACGCCGCTCACCTCGAGCCCCGGCCCGACCTGGTGGTCATCGGCAACGCCGTCCACCGGAACAACCCGGAAGCGGTCGCGGCCGAGCGGCTGGGCCTGGCCATCGTCTCGATGCCGCAGGCTCTCGCCCGCTTCTTCCTGGACCACCATCGCTCCCTGGTGGTGACCGGGACGCACGGCAAGACGACGACCACGGCCATGGCGGCCTGGGTCTACGCCGCTTGCGGGCGGGACCCTGGTTACCTGATCGGCGGCGCTCCCTGCGACCTGCCGGCGAGCTTCCACGACGGCGCCGGCGACCGGTTCATCATTGAGGGAGACGAGTACAACGCGGCCTACTTCGACCGCGGGCCCAAGTTCCTCCACTACCGGCCCGAGACATTGGTGCTGACGAGCGTCGAGTACGATCACGCGGACCTGTACCCGCGCCCCGAGGTCCTCTGGGACGCCTACTCGCGGCTGCTCTCGCTCCTGCCGGAGGATGGCTTGCTGATCGCCTGCGGCGACAGCCCCAAGGTGCGCGAGCTGGCCGCCCGGGCAGGCTGCCGCACCCTCTTCTACGGTCTGGAGGAGGGCAACGACCTCCGTCCGCTCGGGAAAGTAGAGGCCCTGCCCGAGGCAAGCCGCTTCCGGGTTTACGACGCCGAGGCGGGAGAGGTAGAAATCACTTTGCCGATGGCCGGCGGCCACAACGTGTCGAACGCCCTGGCGGTCTGGGCCGCCACCCGCCACGACGGGCTGCCGGCGGCGGCGGTCGCCGCCGCCCTGGCCAGCTTCCATGGCGTGAAGCGGCGCCTCGAGGAGCTCGGCACGGCCCGGGGCGTGACGGTGGTCGACGACTTCGCGCACCATCCGACCGCCGTCGAGAAGACTCTGACCGCCCTGCGCCAGCGTTATCCGGGCCGCACCCTGATGGTGCTGTTCGAGCCGCGGAGCCTCACCGCCGGACGCCGATTCTTCTTCGAGCCCTACCGTCAGGCCTTTGCCGGCGCCGATCGCGTGCTCTTCGCTCCCCTCTTCCACAGCGGCCGGCTGGCACCCGAAGAGCGCCTTGACCTCGACGCCCTGGCCGACGCCCTCACCGCGGCGGGTGTGCCCGCCACCGTCTGCGCCAACAATGAAGAGGTGCTGCGGCAGGCGCTGACGGAAGCCCGGGAAGGAAGCGTGCTGGTTACGATGTCCTCCGGCTCGTTCGAGGGCATGCCGTACCGGTTGATGGAGGAACTGCGCAGGGGAACCTGACCTGTCGCCCGGTATCGCCCGGCGCTTCCGCACCGGGCTACCAAGACGTCGCTTCTCTGAAGCGAATCGCCCTCTGGGCGACGTTTCGATAGCCCGGTGCGGAAGCGCTGGGCGATACTGCGCCTACCGCAACCTTTCCTCCAGCACTGGAAACGACCCCGGCAGCAGCAACGCCTCCGGCGTCAGTCCGCGGACCGCTTCCTCCGGCACGAGCCCGATCACCTCCGACTCGACGATCCGCGTCCCCAAAGCCTCCGCCTCCCGCCGCACCCTCTCCAGCGCGGTGAGGACCGACGTGCGCCGGTAGTCGACCAGGTTCATGCTCACCTGGGCGCGGCCGCGGCTCGCCAGAAAAACCCCCATGGCCCGCACCGCCGGCATCCCGCCTCCCGATTCCCGTACCTTGCAGGCAACGGCGCGGGCAATGGCGACCTCGGAGGTCTCGAGCACCACGTTGAAGGCGATGAGGAAAAACCGGGCGCCGATTACGGTGACTCCGGCCGTAGGGTGGAGCCGCGCCGGGCCGAAATCGGGGGCCCAGGCAGAGTCGGCGAGCTTGGCGGCGAAACCCTCGAAGCCGCCGCGGCGGATGTCCGCCAGGGCCGTCCGTCCGGAACGCCGCGACGCGCATTCGTAGAGATAGACGGGCAGACCGAAGCGCCGCGCCACCTCCGCGGCGAGCCTCTCGACCGCAGCGACGGCCGCCGCCATGGGCGTGTCGCCGAGGGGGACGAAGGGTACGACGTCGACGGCTCCCACCCGCGGATGCACTCCCTGGTGACGCGTCAGGTCGATCGCCGCGAGCGCCCCCTCGTAGAGCGCCAGGAGCGCGGCGTGCAGCCCATCCGCGTCGCCGGCCAGGGAGAGCACCGAACGGTTGTGGTCGGGATCGGAGGAGACGTCGAGGAGCCGTACCCCGGCAACCGACGAGACCGCGCCGGCCAGCCGGGCCACCACCTCCGGCCGGCGGCCTTCGCTGACGTTGGGAACGCATGCGAGCGGCAGCACGGAGAAAGGATAAAGGTTTCCGGGATTCCCTCGAAGCCTCGTTGTACGCCGCAGAGGTCCTCTGTTAGGATACACGGCGGTTTTTCAATGCCAGTCGAACCATCCCCTGCCGAGATGAGCTACTCCGGTAATCCTTCCCTTTCAGCCGACGTCAAGCAGCGGATCCTCAGCACCTTCGATCAGACGGTGGAGCTGGCCCGGGACGGCAATCGCCAGGAAGCGCTCCTCGGCTGCGACTTCGTGCTGCGGATGGACCCGCACTTCCAGCCCGCCCAGCTCCTCCAGGAGCGGCTGCGAGCCAGCACCGGTCCGGTCCGGGTGGACGACCTGCAAGGCCGGCAGGAAACGGGCGCGGCATCGGCGGCCTTCGCGGCAGCGGACGATCCCTTCGCGGATCTCGAGGGTCTCGACCTCGATCTCCCGCCGGTCCTGCCCGGCGACAGCGCCGGTTATCTGCGCGACGAGCTGCAGTCCCTGCTCGACCAGCGCCGGTTTCAGGACCTGATGGCCACGGCCGAACGGGAGCAGAGCACGATCGCCCTGCTTCCCGAGCTCCGGCGCATCGTCGGCGCCGCCCAGGAGCTGATGGAGGCGGAGCCTTACGTCCTCAAGTTCCTCACCTCGGCACGCCAGGCGCTGCAGCTCGGCCAGGACGAGGAAGCCGGGAGGCTGCTGGAAAAGGCCCGTGCCCTGGATCCCGATCATCCGGGCATCGCCGCGCTCGAACGGTCCCGTACGGCCCCCGAGCCGGTTTTCGAGCTTCCCCTCCCCGTTGCAGGCCACGGCCATGCCCGCGGACCTGGACTTCGGCCGCGGCGACTCGGAGAGCGACCGCCGCATCCGGGAGCTGCTCGCCGAAGGGCAGACCGCCTTCGATGCCGGCGATCCCCAGGGCGCCATCGACGCCTGGTCGCGGATCTTCCTCATCGACATCGACCACCAGGAGGCCTCCCGCCGGATCGAAGCGGCGCGCAAGCTCAAAGCGGAGAGCGAGCGCCAGGTCGAGGAGATCTTCCACGACGGACTGTCCCGGCTGGAGGCCGGTGATCTGGAGGCCGCCCGGCAGGCGTTCCAGCGGGTGCTCGAGCTCCAGCCGGGCTACTTTGCGGCCCGCGAGTATTTGCAGCAGCTCGATGCCGGAACCGTGCCGGCGCCCAAAGCCACCGGCGTCCGCGAGCCGCCGCCCGCGGAGCCCGTGCTGTCATCCATCCCCTCCGACCTGGACGTCTCGGGTCAGGAGCTCAAGGAAGAGATCCTCGTGCCCCCGGAGCCAGGCGAGCAGCCGGCGCCGTCCGGCGACCGCAAGCCGGCGAAGCGCACGGCGGCCGCCCGCGACGCGGGGCGCGCCCGCCGCCTCTTCGCCCTCGTCGGGGGCGCCGTGCTGGTGCTGGCTCTGGTGGCGGGCTGGTTCGTCTATCAGAACCGCGAGCGGCTCTTTCCCAACTCGCAGTCGGAGGAGACGCCTCCTCCCGCGCTGTCGCGGGATCCCATCACGCGGGCCCAAGACCTTCATCAGTCCGGCAAGACCGCCATCGCCCTCAATCAACTGCGCCGCATCCCGCCGTCGGATCCACAGTACCGGCAGGCTCAAGAGCTGATCGCCGAATGGGGCGGCGCGGCGGCTCCGTCGCCGCCGCTGGCCCTGCCGGCGGCGCCGACCCCAGCCCAGCTCGCGGCGGCGGCCGCCAGCCAGGAGGCCGCGGCGCGGCGGCAAGCCCTCCTCGCGGCGGCCCGCGAAGCGCGCTCGCAAGGCAGCCACCTGAAGGCCCTTCGCCGGTTGGAGCAGGCGGGCACGATCGCCAAGCTCGAAGGCGAGGATGCTCAGCTCCTGGCGAGCACCAAGAGCGCGCTGGCGCCGCTGGCCAAGCAGATCGAGTACTTCCGCCAGCGCGAGTGGGAGTTCATCCTCCGCGATCTGTGGATCATGCACGAGGCCAACCCGAGCGACCGCGACGTCACCCAGTTGCTCGTCGACAGCAGCTACAACCTCGCCGTGCGCGACCTGCAGCGGAACGATGCCACCAAGGCGGTGAGCTGGCTCACCGACGCCGTCAAGCTGGCGCCGGAAGACAGCGTCCTGCGGCGGCACTACCTGTTCGCCCAGACCTATCAGGAACGGCCCAAGGACCTGCTCTACAAGATCTACGTCAAATACCTTCCCTTCCGCTGATGCGACGCCCGGACAAGCCGGACGAACCGGCGGACGAACCCCTGCTCTTCGATCTGCCGTTGGCCGGTCCCAGGGAGGAGTTGCCCGCCGAGCTCGCCCAAGCGCCCGGCGCGCGGGACCCGCTCGCCGGCACCTCCTCCTCCGCCCGCGATGCCCGAGCTGCCGCTGGCCTCGCGGAAGGGCCCGACGCCGGTGCCGGATCCCGCGCCTCGCGACGCAGCCGCCCCGGCAACCGGCTTCGCGGGCCCCGGCCGCCGCCTTGCCGCGGGCCTGGCCGACCTCGTCGTCCACGCCGCCTTCGGCGTGGCGGCGCTTCTCGGCGCCCGCTGGATGGGCGTGCGCCCCGCGCTCTCGGACTGGCCGGCCTTGGCCGTCTTCCTCCTGTCGTTCTCCTTCCTCTACACGGTGTTGCCGCTCGCCTTCTGGGGGCATACGCTGGGAATGGCCTGGGCGGGCCTCGGCGCGCGCAACCGCGAAGGCGAGCCGCTCACCTTCGATCAGACGGCGCGCCGCTGGCTCGGCGGGCTGCTGACGACTCTGGCGTTGGGGATTCCGCTGCTCATCTCCGGCAGCCGCCGGTCGCTGACCGACGTGATCAGCGGTTCGGCGACCTACCCGTAGCCCGCCACACCCCGATCCCCATCCACAGATTGCCGGCCGCTGTGGCCAGTGCGAAAACGGCGAGGGGAGCGCCTGCGGGCCAGAGCGCGGCGAGACCCCCCAGTTGATAGAGGACGCCGCAGGTGCGGAGGGGAGGGAAGGCGAGGCCGCCGAGCATGTAGAAGGAATGGCCGAGGAGGAGCAGCCAGATCCCCGGGAGAGCCCAGGCGAGGTCCTGCCAGACGAGCAGGGCCGAAAGGGCGAGGGCGACCAGCGAGAGATTCCCCTGCAGGCGCAGCACCCAGGCCGCCAGCGTGCCGCCGCCTTCGCGGCCGGAACGCCGGATGGCCAGGATCTCGACCGCGCCGCCGAGCAGGATCGTTCCCGACCAGGCGAAGAGAACTCCGGAAGGACCGCCGAGCCGATATGCGAAAGGCGTCGCGAGCGCCGCCGCGGGGAGCAGGACGGCCCAGGTGAACCAGGACCACGGGGATCGCAGGAAAGGGCGGCTGGCGGCGCGGAAGTGATCCCGGACCGGCTCGAGGTCGTCGGCGCCGGTCCGGGCGGGCTCGAAGAGAGGCTCGTACTCGGAGGGCATTCCTGTAGAGGGCGCAGCAGGCTGCGCCCTACGGTCAGGCGGCGCGCCCGGTCCCGTGCTTGGCCAGGAGGTGCTTCTGGGCTTCGGCGCTCCGCAGGGCCTTCTGGCGAGCGGCAAACTCGGCTTCGCTCACCATGGGCATGGCATGCGCCTCGGCCAGGGCCCGCTCGATGGCGGCGGGATCGATCTCATCGATCCGCCTGGCCTGTTCGGTCAGCAAGGTCAGGCGATTTTCCACCATCTGGGCGAAGCCGCCGGCCACGAACAGGACGTGGTTGCCCTCCGGGCTCTCCACCCGCAGCTCGCCGATCCCCATGCGGTAGAGCAGCGGTGCGCGGTTGGGCAGGATGCCGACCTCGCCGTCGTGCGCCGGAAAGGCGACGAAGGTGGCCTCGGTCTCCAGCACCGCCCGCTCGGGCGTGATGACGCTGCAGTGGAACGTCTTCGCCATTCCTTTTCTATCCTTCCGCCAGCTTCTCGGCCTTGGCCTCCGCCTCCTCGATCGCGCCGACGTACATGAACGCCTGGTCGGGGAGGTGGTCCCACTTGCCGTCGCACAGCTCGTCGAAGGAGCGGATGGTGTCCTCGCGCGAGGTGTAGTTGCCGGCGAAGCCGGTGAACTGCTCGGCCACGAAGAACGGCTGCGAGAGGAAACGCTCGATCTTGCGCGCCCGGCGGACGATGACCTTGTCCTCCTCCGACAGCTCGTCGACGCCGAGGATGGCGATGATGTCCTGCAGGTCCTTGTAGCGCTGCAGGATCTGCTGCACCCGGCGGGCCACCCGGTAGTGACGCTCGCCGATGTACTCCGGCGCGATGATGCGGCTGCTCGAGGCCAGCGGATCGACGGCGGGGTAGATGCCCTTCTCGGAGATGCTCCGCTCCAGGTTCACCGTGCTGTCGAGGTGGGTGAAGGCGGTGGCCGGCGCCGGGTCGGTGTAGTCGTCGGCGGGCACGTAGATCGCCTGGATCGAGGTGACGGCGCCGCGGCTGGTCGAGGTGATGCGCTCCTGCAGCTCGCCCATCTCGGTGCCCAGCGTCGGCTGATAGCCCACCGCCGACGGCATGCGGCCGAGCAGCGCCGACACCTCGGAGCCCGCCTGCGAGAAGCGGAAGATGTTGTCGATGAAGAGCAGCGTGTCGACGCCGGTCTGATCGCGGAAGTACTCGGCCATGGTGAGCGCCGAGAGCGCGACGCGCAGGCGGGCGCCGGGCGGCTCGTTCATCTGGCCGAAGACCATGACGGTCTGGTCGATGACGCGCTTGCCGGTGTCGCCGATCTTCGCCTCCTGCATCTCCAGCCAGAGGTCGTTGCCCTCGCGGGTGCGCTCGCCGACGCCGGCGAAGCAGGAGTAGCCGCTGTGGAAGCGGGCGAGACGGGCGATCAGCTCCTGGATGATGACCGTCTTGCCGACGCCGGCGCCGCCGAAGAGGCCGGCCTTGCCGCCGCGCACCAGCGGGCAGAGCAGGTCGATGACCTTGATGCCGGTCTCGAACAGCTCGGTCTTCGAGGAGAGCTCGTCGAGCTCCGGCGGCTCGTGATGGATCGGCCGGCGCTCCGTGGCGGTGATCGGCCCGCAGGCCGTCGATCGGCTCGCCGACCAGGTTGAAGACCCGGCCGAGCGTCTCCGTTGCCGACGGGCACCGTGACCGGAGATCGCCGGTGTCGAGGATGTCGGACGCCGCGCTGCAGGCCGTCCGTCGAGCCCAGGGCGACGGCGCGCACGCGGCCGCCGCCCAGGTGCTGGGCCACCTCGCACCAGAGGGTCTCATGGCTCGTCTCGCCGAGCACGGTCCGGGCCACCTCGACGCGCAGGGCGTTGTAGATGCCGGGGAGCTGGTCCTCGGAGAACTGGGCGTCCAGGGTGGAGCCGATGACCTGGGTGACTTTGCCGTAATTGCCGTTTTCCATGCGTCAATCGTTCCGATCGTCGCATTTCAGGAGCTCGTTGCGATCGTCAGGACGGCGCTCAGGACCAGCGCGTTCGCGCCGCCGACGATGTCCAGCAGTTCCATCGTGATTTGCGTCTGGCGGGCGCGGTTGTACTCCCGCGTCAGCGCCTTGATCATGTCGCCCGCGGCGTCCGTCGCCGCCTTCATGGCGACCATGCGGGCGACCTGCTCGGAGACCGCCGCGTCGTTGAAGGCCTGGAACAGCCGCACTCGCACCACCGCCGGCAGCAGCTCGTCGAGGAGCTGCCGCGGGTCCGGCGAGAACTCGTACTCCACCGCCGTCGGCTCTTCGCCGCGCTTCCGCCGTCGGGCTTCGAGCGGCAGGAGCTGCACCACGACCGGGCGCTGCTGGCCGGCGGAGAGGAACCGCATGTAGGCCACGTGGACCGAGGCGATCTCGCCGCGCACGAAGCGCTCCATCAGCGCGTTGGCGATCGGCTCCACCTGTTCGAAACGCGGCTTGTCGCCGATCCCGGAGGTCTGCTCGGCCATCGCCCGGCGGAGGAACCGGAAGTAGGCGATGCCCTTCTTGCCCACCATGTGGACATCGGTCGTGATCTGCGCCGGCTGCTGCTCGAGGTGGCCCACGGCGGCGCGCAGCACGTTGGCGTTGTAGCCGCCGGCGAGACCGCGGTCGCTGGTGAGCACGACGAGCGCCGAGCGCGGCACCTCGTCGTGGGTCTTCAGCAGCGGATGGTCGACGTCGCCGGCGGCGCGCGACAGGTCGGCCACCAGCTCGGCGAGCTTCTCGGTGTACGGCCGGGTCGCCACGGCGCGGTTGAACGCCGCCTGGAAGCGGGCGGTCGCGATGAGCTGCATGGTCCGCGTGATCTTGCGGATGTTGCGCACCGCCTTGCGCCGCTTGACGAGGACTCGCCGGTTCGCCATCTCTGGGCTTCCTAGGCGGCGGCCGATGGCGCCTGCGCGTGCGTCTTGAAGTCGCGGATGACCTGGCCGATCTTCTCCGCCAGCTCGTCGGGGAGATCCCGCGTGCTCTCCAGCTCCTCGAGGATCTCCGGATACTCGTCGCGGAAGTGCTTGAGCATCGCCGCCTCGAACCGCGGCACCTCGCCGAGCCGGTACGTCGTCGAGAAAGCCGCGCGTGCCGGCGAAGATCGACAGCACCTGCTCGTTGACGTTGTAGGGCTGGTACTGCGGCTGCTTCAGCAGCTCCACCATCCGCAGGCCGCGGTCGAGCTGGCGCTGCGTCGCGGCGTCGAGCTCGGTGCCGAGCTGGGCGAAGGCCTCCAGGTCGCGGAAGGCCGCGAGGTCGAGGCGCAGCGAGCCGGCGACCTTCTTCATCGCCTTGCGCTGAGCGTTGCCGCCGACGCGCGAGACGCTGATGCCGACGTTGACCGCCGGCCGCACGCCGGCGAAGAACAGGTCGGGCTCGAGGTAGATCTGGCCGTCGGTGATCGAGATCACGTTGGTCGGGATGTAGGCCGAGACCTCGCCTTCCAGCGTCTCGATGATCGGCAGCGCGGTCATCGAGCCGCCGCTGTCCGGGAAGCTGTGCACCCGGTACTTGTCCGCGTCCGGCAGCGTCGCGAGCCAGGCCTCCGCCTTGTGGCGGCCGTGCGGCCGGTGGTAGAGGCCGTCAGCGTCGTCCGGCCGGTGCTCCTCGGGAGCCGCCGAGGCCCTGCGGGATGCTGGACGGCGAGCGAGCGGTCGCGGCTGTCCGCGGGCGTGTCCTTGGGCACCACGGCGTACTCGTCGCGCAGCTTGACGCTGCGCTCCAGCAGGCGCGAGTGGAGGTAGAAGACGTCGCCCGGGTAGGCCTCGCGGCCCGGCGGCCGGCGCAGCAGCAGCGAGAGCTGGCGGTAGGACTGCGCCTGCTTCGACAGGTCGTCGTAGACGCACAGCGTCGCCCGGCCCTCCTGGTACATGAAGTACTCGGCCATCGCCGCGCCGGCGTAGGGGGCGATGTACTGCAGCGGCGCCGGGTCGGACGGCCGGCCGAGATGACGATCGTGTAGTCCATGGCGCCGTGCTTCGCGCAGCTTGTCGACGAGGCCGACGACGGTCGACTCCTTCTGGCCGATGGCGACGTAGACGCAGATGACGTCGCCGCCGCTTCTGGTTGACGATGGTGTCGATGGCGATGGCGGTCTTGCCGGTCTTGCGGTCGCCGATGATCAGCTCGCGCTGGCCGCGGCCGATGGGGATCATGCTGTCGATGGCCTTGATGCCGGTCTGCAGCGGCTCGTTGACCGGCTGGCGCTCGGCGATGCCCGGGGCCTTGAACTCCAGCGGCCGGCGGTGCGGCGTCTCGATGACGCCCTTGCCGTCGAGCGGCCGGCCGAGCGGGATCGACGACGCGGCCGATCAGCGCCGGGCCGCAGGGCACCGAGAGCAGCTCGCCGGTGCGGCGCACCTCGTCGCCCTCCTTGATGCCCAGGTAGTCGCCGAGGACGACGGCGCCGACCGAGGTCTCCTCCAGGTTGAACACCTGGCCCTGGGCGCCGTTCGGCGAACTCCAGGCGCTCGCCGGCCATGGCGCCGGTCAGGCCGTAGATGCGGGCGATGCCGTCGCCCACCTCCAGCACCTTGCCCACCTCGCTGAGGTCGACCTCGGTGCGGTACTTGCGGATCTCCTCTTCGATGACCGACGCGATCTCGTCGACTTTGAATCTCATGAAAGCTCCTTGCCTCGATCAGGACTCGGCAACGTAGGCTCTGCCGCTCTGAATCTCTCGCTCGGCGCGCGCCAGCAGCGCCGCGCCCAACACCCGCAGCCGGGACGCCACGCTGGCGTCGATCTTCTTGCCTTCGACCTCGACGACCATACCGCCGAGCAGCGACGGATCGATCTTCTCGAGCAGGGCGGGCTTCTTGCCGGTAAACGCGGCGATGGAGTCCTCGAGCCGGGTGCGCAGGCCCGCGGGGAGCGGCACGGCGGTGCGGACCTTGACGTCCACCCAGCCGCGCAGATCCCGGTGCGCCGTACGGTAAGACTCGGCGATGGCGCGGAGCCGGCCCAGCCGCCCCTTGCGGTTGATCACCTGCAGCGAGTCCGACCAGCAGGTCGCTCGCGCGGCCGCGGAACAGCTCTTCGATCACCCGGGCGCGGCCCTCCTCGTCCACCAGCGGGCTCGCCAGGAAGTGCTCGAGCTTGGGATTCTGGTCGAGGAGCCCGACGAGGTCCTGCAGCTCCTCCAGCAGGGCATCGCCCTCCCCGCTCTCCTCGGCGAGGGCGAGCATCGCTTCGGCGTAGAGGCGGCCGACGGCGAGGTCGCGGTTGTCCACGTTCGCCATGGCTCAGTTCCGCCCAGCGCCGTCGAGCCCGTCGATACCCTCGGCGATCAGGCGCTCGTGGTCCTGGTCCGTCAGCTCGCGGCCGAGGACGCGCGCCGCCATGTCCGTAGCCAGCTTCGCCGACAGCGTGAAGAGGCTCTTCGAGGCGGTGTCGGTGGCGATCTGGATTTCGCGCTTGGCGCGCTCGATCATCTGATCCGCGGCGCGCTTGGCGTCCTCCTCGATGCGCCGCTTGACCACCTCGGCGTCGCGGCGGCCCTCGTCGACGATGGCCGAGGCCTCGGCCCGCGCACCGGCCAGCCGCGCCTCGTACTCTCGCAGCCGCGCCTCGGCCTCCTCGCGGTCCCGCTTCGCCTTCTCCAGCGCCTCGCGAATGAAGCTCTCGCGCGTCTGCAGGGCGGTGAGGATCGGCCCCCAGGCGAACTTGCCGAGGACCGACCAGCACGAGGACGAAGATCAGCAGCGTCCAGAAGGCGTTGCCGAGTCGCCGGCGAACAGGCTCGGCGCCTCGTGCTCCGCTTCGGCGGCCCATGCCGGCGCCGCCAACGCCAGCGCGGCCAGCGTAACCGGTACCCGCTTCATCATCATCTCCGCCTCAGCCAAGGGAGGCTAGCAGACCGACGACGACGGCGAACAGCGTCGCGCCTTCGATCAGGGCCGCGGTGATGATCATGGCGTTGCTGATCGGACCGGCGGCTTCCGGCTGGCGCGCGATCGACTCGACCGCGCTGCCACCGATGCGGCCGATGCCGGCGGCGCCGCCGATGATGACGAGACCGGCGCCGATCGCGCCGCCCAGCTTGCGGGCGCCGTCGGTGGTCAGAAAGTAAGACTGCTCGCCGGCGGGCGCAGCACCGTCGACACCCGCCTGGGCGGCCGCCGGCGCCACCGAGGCGAACATCAGCACGAAGCCGAAAGTGATCATCGTCAACGCGAACTTGGCTGTTCTCTTGCTCATCGAAAAAGATCCTTTCCTAGGGTCTGTTGGCGAATGGGTTTTCCAATCAGTGCGCCTCTGCTCCCTCGTGATGGCCGTCATGGTGGAACACCACGGACTGGCCGATGAACAGGGTCGTCAAGAACGTGAAAATGAAAGCCTGCAGCAGGGCGACGAAGATCTCCAGCATGGTGATCGCGACGCTGCCCAGGACCACCGGCACGGCCACGCCCAGACCGCTCGCGATGCCGTTCGCCGCCGCCGAGAAGATGAAGCTCAGCAGCACGGCGAGCAGCACGTGGCCGGCGATCATGTTGGCGAAGAGACGGACGATCAGGGCGAAGATGCGGGCGAGCAGACCGACCACCTCGATCGGAATCAGCAGCCACGACAGCCACAGGGGGCCGGGGTTGAAGTGAGCGAGAAAGTGCTTGCCCCCGATCCGCAGGCCGTTGACCACCATCATCCCCAGCGTGATCAACGCCAAGGTCCCCGTGATCCACGGGTTCGCCGTCGCCGTGCCGCCGAGGTGCGCGCCCAGGAGCTGGATGCCGCCGAGCGGCAGCAGGCCCAGCAGATTGACGGTCAGGATGAAGAAGAAGATCGTCCAGATGAACTTGATGAAGCGGTCCGTGTGCTCCTGGAGAGCCGGCCGCGCGACCTCGTTGCGCAGGTACTCGCAGATCGCTTCGATGGCGTTGCCCGGACCCGTCGGCACCAGGGCGCCGACCTCATCCGTCCCCCGGCGCCGGCGCACCCAGATCGGCAGCAGCAGCATCAGCAGAAACGCCGCCAGCATCAGCATCACGATGTGGGTGTCCAGCAGGGTGAACCCGTTGCGCTGGATCATCGGATGCCGCACGATGTGCTCGAGCGGATTTTCAGCCATGAACGCAATGAACATCCAGCTCTCCCAAGTGAAAAATCAGAATCCTCGCACCACGTACCGCACGTCGACCGCCAACTGCGCCATATAGCCGAGACCGATCCAGAGCAGCAGGGGCCGCGTCTCGAACCAGCCGGAAAGACCCGCCGACAGCCCCAGCGCCAGAACGGTCGCAAAGCGCAGGGCCATCGAGACCAGCATGCCCTGCAGCGGCGCCATCCGCGAGCCGGACCGCCGCGAGAGCGCGACCGGCAGCGCTCCCACCGCCGAGGCCAACACTCCGATGGCGCACCCCGCGATCATCGCCGGGATCGCGTCTTCGCCTCCCAACCGCCGGGTCGGCGCGTATCCCAGCAGAACGAGCGCGACACCGATCATGACCGCCCAGAGCAGGAACCGCCCATACTCAGCGGCCGGCGACCGGGCGGCGGTCATCGCTCGCCGTCGCCGTGCTTTGTCGTGGTGCCGGTTTCCCGGACGGCCGTCAGCGACTGGCGAATCACGTTGTACATCCCGCCGACCAACCCGAGGATGGCTCCGATGAGGACGCCCCACGGCTCCGTGTCGAAGTATCGATCCCAAAAATAACCGGCCAGCGTGAAGCCCCCGACCGCCGCAACGAGCTCGACCCCGATGCCAGACAGCCTGGCCAAACTGCTCCTGGACTTCGGTCCCTCAGGCATCGTGAGCGCACCGGAGCCGCCCTCGAACACCACTCTCCCTCTCCGGGCGCGGGGAGCATACCACGCTTGTGCGATTTTTCACAAGCTGGGTTTGGAGGACTATTCGTGGACGATCGGCAGCAGCGCTTCGACAGACGGAAGAAGGTCGAGAGGCACCGAAATCCGCCGCACCAGGATCTCGCGCTGGCGGTTCACGATCGTCTCCAGGGTGGTGGCGGAGAGGATGCGTTCGATCGCCTGCTTGACCTCCAGAAAGACCTCGCGGATGGCGCAGTGCTCAGTGCCGACGTCGATCGTGCAGGGCAGGGCCAAGATCTGATCGATCGCGGTCGTCTGTCCCTCCAGCGTGATCAGGATGTCCCGCAGGGAGATCCGGGAGGCCGGCCGGCCGAGCAGGTGGCCGCCCTGGGGGCCGCGATTGGAGTGGATCAGCCGGTCCTTGGAGAGCAGGGCGAGGATCTGCCGCAGGTACGGCTCGGGGATTCCCTGGTGCTGGGCGATCTCGTGGCTGGTTACGGGGCCCTGCTCGCCGTGCATGGCGATATAGAGCATCGCGCGGATGCCGTACTCGCCTTTAGTGGAGATTTTCATGCTGCAGGCCGCTCTTCAGAAGTCTAACACACGCCCTGCCCACTGCTTTCCGGCCCTTCCGGCTCTCTCGGCCGCCACCAGGGCCGGCAGGGCGGAGAGGTCGCGCAGGTCGCCACCGCCCGAATTGCGGGTGAGGTGGAGGGCACGCATCCCCGCCGCCACGGCGCCCTCGACGTCCTCCAGCCGGCCGTCGCCCACGTGCAGCACCGCTGCCGGCTCAACCCCCAACTCGGTCGCGGCCTGGTGGAAGATACGCTCGTGAGGCTTCTCGACCCCGACTTTCGCGGAGTAGACGATCACCTCGAAGAAGAGGCCGAGCCCCAGATCCTCCACCAGGTCCGGTAGGCGGTGATCCCAGTTGCTGATCACGCCGAGGCGCACGCCGCTGAGCAGGAGCCTGGCGAGCGCCTTTAGAACCTCGGGATAGATCTCGTAGGCCTCGGCGGTGCCGAAGCGGTGAAAGAGCTCCGCGGCCGCGAAGCGGGAGGGCGGCGGTGCTCCCAGGTGCTCGCACATCCGCTCCAGGAGACGCCGCCACCAACCGCGCTCGCCCTCGGGATGCCCGCTGAAGCGGTCGCGCGCCGGATCGGCGCTGCAGGCCATCTCCTGCCAGACTACGGAGAACAGCCGTGATGCCTCCTCGGGATCGACCTCGACGCCATGCCGGCCCAGAACCTCGGCGTAGATCTCGCCGAGCCGCGGCACGTGGAGCAGGGTATGGGTGACGTCGAAGGTCACGGCCTGGATCATGGATCCAGGATACCCGATCGGACCGCTGTGATAGCTTGCTGGACGATGCGTTCTCCGGTGCTCCGCGCCGCCCTCGCCCTGCTGCTCTTCACCTCCTGGCTCGCCCTGCTCTTCGCGGGCTCTGCCCTCAAAGGAGGCGTGCACCTGTTGCTGCTGGGGGCGTTGGTCCTGTTTCCGTGGCGGGCGCTGGCGAAGGAGCCCTGACGAGGCGGGGAACGGCTCATTCCCTGCCGATCATGAGGCATTCCCCGCGGGGAATGAGGCGTTCCCCGTCGATGCGTGGATCGAGAACGCTCCCGTGCTGTGTTCCCCGCCCTTCGGCTCCCGTGGAAGGTGGGAATGGCCCATTCCCTTCCGATCCGGAGGCATTCCCCGTGAGGAACGCGCCGTAAAGGGCGGGGAATGGCTCATTCCCTCCCGATCATGAGGTTCCGCCGCGGGGAACGTGCCGGAGGCTCGGAGCCTCAGGGCTCCTCAGGAACGCGTGATCGCTGGAATCTGGACTCACCCTCGCCACGCCTCCACCGGATTCGCCAGCACCCCGACCCCGGAGATCTCCACCTCCACCCGGTCGCCGCCGACCAGCGGGCCGACTCCGGCCGGCGTGCCGGTGAGCAGTAGATCCCCCGGCTCCAGGGTCATCATCCGCGAGGCGTAGAGCAGCAGGTCCACGATCCCGAAGGCCATGTCGCGCGTGTGCCCGCGCTGGCGCTCGGCGCCGTTGACGCGGGTGACGACCTCGAGGTCCTCCAGGTCCGCGTCCACGCGGATCGCCGGCCCCACAGGACAGAAGGTGTCGAACGACTTCGAGCGGGCGAAGACGGCGTCCTTGCGCTGCAGGTCGCGGGCGGTGACGTCGTTGACGCAGGTGACGCCGAGGACGGCGCTCCGCGCCTCCTCCGGCGTGGCTCCCCGCGTCAGACGGCTCCGCAGCACCACGCCGATCTCGCCCTCGTGCTCCACCCGCTCGCTCTCCGGCGGCAGCACGATTGGAGCGTTCGGACCGATCAGCGCCGAGGGCGCCTTGAGGAACAGCAGCGGCTCCTCCGGCATGGGATGGTTCAGCTCCTTGGCGTGCTCGAGGTAGTTGCGGCCCACGCAGACGATCTTGCTGGGCTGCACAGGCACCAGCAGCGGAGCCGAGTCGCGCGAGATCTCCTTGCCGTACTCCCAGCCGCCGGGAAGCGTCTCGTACGGATCGGAATAGAGGAGGCGCAGCACGGAGTCCGACGGAGACTCGGCCACGGCCCAGAAGCCTTCGGGAGCGGTGCGGTAGAGGAGCATTGGTAGATCCTGCGTTCCTCTCACGTAGCCAGGCTACGGTTGATTTGCACAAGACCCCCGTTCAAACCGTGCATGCGGATTTCCCGCACACGGCTTACGGATGGTCTCTCGGGCCGCTGCATTGTGCGGATTCCGGCTGCTTCGCCCCTGTGCCTCCTGCGGGTCGTCACGCCGCCGGATGGGTCCTCCAGCCCAGACGCGTCCTGCCTCGATAGCCGCTTGGCCACGGTCCATCGTCGACTTTGCGGTTGTCGCACTTTTTCGCTCAGCCTGGGGCCGGCGGGGTTGTGGGGACCACTCCTGGCGGCCATGCCCTCGCGCTTACCCGCTCCGACGACGCAACCATCCCAAGGAACCTTCCCTCCTGCGGCGTTGTTCGTCGCCGCCATCCACGGTACTACGATCCCCTCGGACTGCCGCTGCGCACGGCCCGACTTCGCCTTCGGCTTATACGGGCGCGCTGGCCGCGACCACGGCCGCCCAGACGGGCCTCTCGTGTTCCGTGCATCTCCCTGTCCACGTGCTGCGCCCCCGACCCCGCCGGGACCCCACGCAGGCTCCGCATCTCCTACGTAGGACATGGCCTTCGCCGTGACATGAGCGGCTCGGCTCCCGGATTGTAAATCTGTCGAGGCTGCAGGCTTCACTTCAGGTTGCGGCCCGTGGACTTGCTCCCTCCGTAGAGGCTTTTGACACCCCGCTTCGGACAGGCCGATCTCTCCGCCTGCCGGGGGCCTGCTACCGGGCGCTCCGGCGCTTACCCGGACGGGTCTTCCACCCGATGGAGACACACAGCATGCGGACGCCGACCTCGACTCCCGGTCTCCGTCTGCTTCACGACGCACCATGGCGGGGGTATTCTAGGCTCTATCCACGGCGAAGCGGCCTACAGGCGCTGGAGCTACGCGGTTTGGGGAAGGAGCTTTGGACGGGGATTGACGCAGTGCAGTACATCCGAGGGGAACGAGATTCGTGGGACTCCTGAGCGACATCGAGACTGGCCCGGAGCCTGATTTCTACTCCACCGTCACGCTCTTCGCCAGATTCCGCGGCTGGTCGACGTCGGCGCCGCGGCGGACACCGATGAAGTAGGCGAGGAGCTGCAGGGGAACGACGTTGACGATGGGCTGCAGGAGCGGCGAGACCGAGGGGACCTCGATCAGCTCGTCGGCGATGCCCACGAACTCCTCCGGGTCGCGGTCGGTCAGGGCGATGACGATGCCGTCGCGCGCCTTGACCTCCTGCATGTTGCTCTTGGCCTTCTCGGCCACCTGATCGCCCGTCGCGATGCGCCACCACCGGCATGTGCTCGTCGATCAGGGCGATGGGGCCGTGCTTCATCTCGCCGGCGGGATAGCCCTCGGCGTGGATGTAGGAGATCTCCTTGAGCTTCAGCGCGCCCTCGAGGGCGATCGGATAGTTGATCCCCCGGCCCAGGTAGAGGAAGTTCTGCGACCGGTGATAGCGCCGGGCCAGCTCGTCCATGTGGCGTTCCTGCCGATGGAGGACTTCGTCGAGCGCTTGCGGCAAGTGCGTCAGCGCATCCAGGTAGTGCTGCTCAATCTCGCCGAAACGGCACTCGCGCAGGTAGAGGGCCAGCAGGTAGAGGGCCACGAGCTGCGTCGTGAAGGCCTTGGTGGAGGCGACCCCGATCTCCGGCCCGGCGTGGGTGTAGATCACCCCCTCGCTGATGCGGGTCGCCTGGCTCCCCACCACGTTGCAGATGGAGAACAGGCGCGCGCCGCGCTCGCGGGCGGCCTCCATGGCTGAGAGGGTGTCCGCCGTCTCGCCCGACTGGGAAATGCCCACGGCGAGCACGCGGTCGGAGACGATCGGATCGCGGTAGCGGTACTCCGAGCCGTAGTCCACCTCGACCGGCAGCCGGGCGATGTCCTCGATCAGGAACTTGCCCACGAGCCCCGCGTGCCAGGAGGTGCCGCAGGCCAGCAGGTGGAGGCGCTCGATCCTCTCGATCTCCTCTTTCGTGATCTGGATCGTGTCGAAGAGGACGCGCGCGTTCTCGAAGTCCACGCGCCCGCCGAAGGTGTCCTGCGCGGCCTGCGGCTGCTCGTGGATCTCCTTGAGCATGAAGTGCTTGTAGCCGCCCTTTTCGGCCTGGACCGGATCCCAGTTGAGGCGCTGCACGGGACGCTGGACGGGCTGGCCCGCGCGGTCGAAGATCTCGATGCCCTGGGGATGGAGCCGCGCCAGGTCGCCGTTCTCGAGGAAGACGACGTTCTTGGTGTGGACGAGCAGGGCCGCCGGATCCGAGGCCAGGAACTGCTCGCCCTCGCCGAGGCCGATCACCAGCGGCGGACCCTGGCGGGCGGCCACGATCTCCTGGCCGCGTGTCTCGGTCGTCACCACCGCGAAGGCGTACATACCATCCAGCTCCGCGACGGCGCGAGCCACCGCGGAGCGCAGATCGCCGTTCAGATAGGAGGAGATCAGGTTGGCCACCACCTCGGTGTCGGTGTCCGAGCTGAAGGTCCAGCCCTCGGCCATCAGCCGTTTCTTGAGCGGCAGGAAGTTCTCGATGATGCCGTTGTGGATCAGCGCCAGGCGGCGGCGGGAGTCCACCACCGGATGGGCGTTGCGCTCGCTCGGCGGACCGTGGGTGGCCCAGCGGGTGTGGCCGAGCCCGTAGCGGCCGGAGATCGGCTGCTCCTCCAGCTTCTCCTTCAGGCGGTCGAGCTTGCCCTCGGCCTTGACGGTCTGGAACTCGCCGTCCCGCACCGTCACCACGCCGGCCGAGTCGTAGCCCCGGTATTCCAGGCGGCGAAGCCCGTCCATCAGCAGGGGCACCACCTCGCGCTGCCCCACGTATCCCACGATTCCGCACATGGTCTAGGGTTCCTCTTTCTTCGCACCGCGCCGGCGGCGGAGGCCGCCGGCCCAACCTTCGAGGTTCTTCTGCCGCACCCGTCCTACCGCCAGGGCTCCGTCGGGAACGTCCTTGGTGATGATCGATCCCGCAGCCGTCGAGGCGCCGGCTCCCACCTTCACCGGCGCCACCAGCATGGTGTCGCTGCCGATGAAGGCGCCGGGGCCGATCTCGGTCGGAGTGCTTGCTCACGCCGTCGTAGTTGCAGGTCACGACGCCGGCGCCGAGGTTGGCCCCCTCGCCCACCGTGGCATCTCCCACGTAGGCCAGATGATTCACCTTCGCGCCGGCGCCGATCTCGGAGGCCTTCACCTCGACGAAGTTGCCCACGCGTGCACCCTGAAGCAAGCGGGATGCCGGACGCAGCCGGGCGAAGGGCCCTACCCGGCAACCGTCCGCCACTTCCGCGCCGTCCATGATGCTGTAGGGCGCGATTTCGACTCCGTCTCCTACGACCGTGTCGCGCAGCCAGCAGCCCTGATGAACGACGCAGCCCCGGCCGACCGAAGTGTGGCCCAGAAGAGACACTCCGGGGTGGATGACTGTGTCCTCTCCGACACGGATCGCCGGACTCGATCGATGGTCCGTCCGGGCTCGAGGATCGTCACCCCGGACCGCATCAGGTCCTGCAGGTGCCGGTCGAGCAGCAGCCGGTGGACGCGTGCGAGATCGGCGCGGTCGTTGACGCCCAGGGCCTCGTTCGGATCGGCGAGGGGTACCAGCATCGACGTCCGGCCGTCCGCGGCGGCGTTGGTGACGGCGTCAGTCAGGTAGATCTCCCCCTGGGCGTTGTCGGTCCGCACGCGCCGCAGGTAATCGAAGACTCCGGCGCCGGCAGAGCGTAGATGCCGGCGTTGATGCGCCGGACGGCCAGCTCCTCGGGCGAGGCGTCCCGAGCCTCGACGATCCTCATGAATTTGCCGTTCTCGTCCACGACCACGCGGCCCAGAGAGCCCGGCTCCGGAAGCTCGGCCACCGCCATGGCCCCCCAGCCCGCTTCAGCCGCCGCGGCCAAGCGACTCGATCGTCGACGGCGTGATCAGCGGCACGTCGCCGGACAGGACGAGCAGGGTCGCCTCTCCCTGCACCTCGCCTTCGGCCTGAGCCAGGGCGTGGCCCGTGCCCTTCTGCTCTTCTTGAAGGACCCAGCCGAGATCGGAGCCCTGGATCTCCTCCCGCACCCGCTCGTGCCCGTGGCCGACTACGACCAGGATGCGCTCGCAGCCGGCGGCCCGCGCGGCGTCGAGGACCCAGGCGAGGAGCGGCCGGCCCGCCGCCTGGTGGAGCACCTTGGGCAGGGAGGACTTCATGCGCGTCCCCTTGCCGGCGGCGAGAATCACGGCGATGCGTGGGCGGGGCATGGCGAAAGAATATCCGGAAAGGGGAGTCCTCGAATCGGACGGCCCACCATGAGTCAGATGTACCGCGGACTCTTCGATATTGTTGCTCTCATGCCAGGCATCGCCAAAACCCCTGCCGAGATCTATCGCCAGCGCCGCGACGCCTTCGCGACCGAGGAGCAGCGGCTCGCCCGGATCTCGTTCCGGTTCTCGGTCCTGCGGGGCGTCCTGTTCCTGGCCTTCGCCGCCTGTCTCGCGGTGATCCTGGTCCGCGGCGGACGCCCCGGCTGGGAATGGTGGACCGGGGCGGGGTTCTGGCTCGTCGCATTCCTGGCCGTCCTGCCGTATCACGACCGGGTCATCCAGCGGCAGCGACGCCAGGGCGAGCTGCGGAGGATCAACGAGGAAGGGTTGCTGCGGCTGGCCCGCGACTGGGCAGCGTTGCCGGTGCCCTCCTTACCCGAGCCGGAGGATGCCGAGCGGCCGATCGCCAGGGATCTCAACCTCTTCGGACGCGCCTCCCTAGCCCAGCTTCTCGGCACGGCGCACACGCCGCCGGGCAAGGTGGCGCTGGCGGATTGGCTGCTGCATCCCGCGTCGCCGGAAGAGATCCTCCACAGGCAGGAAGGGGTGGCGGAGCTGGCAACCGAGATCGACCTGCGTCAGGAGATCGAGGTGGGCGTCCGGCCCATGGAGAAGTCACCGCCGGACCTGGAGCCGTTCCTGCGCTGGGCCGAGGGCGAGCCCTGGCTGCTCCAGCGTTCCGGACTTCTCTGGCTCGCGCGGCTCCTCGCCGTGGCGACTCCCGCCGCCCTCATCGCCGTCGTCGCGGCGCCGCTTCCTTTCGGCGTCTTCCTCCTGCTCGCCACCACCAATCTCTCCCTGGGCTACTTCTTTCGAAAACGGACGCACGGCGTCTTCGACAAAGTCGAGGCCCGGGAGGGGGAGCTTCCAGCGCTACGCCGAAGCCCTGGCGCGCATCGCCGGCCGGAACCACACTGCAACCGAGCTGCGACGCCTAGCCGCCGAGCTCACCGGCGGGGATGAGCCCGCTCACCGCTGGATGGACCTCCTTCACCGTCGCGTGGAGCTGTCGGACGTCCGTCATTCGGCGTACCTTCACCTGCCCTTGCAGTCCCTCCTCTGCTGGGACCTGCACGTCCTGTGGCTGCTGGAGCGGTGGCAGCGCGACGCCGGTCCCCGTGTCCGCGCCTGGCTTGCCGCGCTCGGCCGATTCGAGGCGCTCTCCGCCCTGGCCGGGCTGCGCTTCGATCACCCCGATTGGGCTTTCCCGATCGTGACCGAAGGGGAGAACCGATTCGAGGCGAAGGAGCTGGGCCATCCGTTGATTCCGGACGAACACCGGGTATCCAACGATGTCACCGTAGGTCCGCCAGGAACCTTCCTCCTGGTCACGGGATCCAACATGTCCGGCAAGAGCACGCAGCTGCGTGCCGTCGGCGTCAACGCGGTGCTCGCGCAGGCGGGAGGCCCTGTCTGTGCGGCCTCCTTGCGTATGCCGCCCGTCACGCTGGCGACGAGCATTCTGGTGGAGGACTCGCTCGCCGAGGGGATCTCCTTCTTCATGGCGGAGCTGAAGCGGATCAAGGGCATCGTCGAGGAGGCCGACCGCGCCCATGCCGAGGGTCGTGTCCTTCTCTACCTGCTAGACGAGGTCCTGCGCGGCACCAACAGCTACGAGCGGCAGGTGGCGGTGCGGCGGGTGCTTGGCCATCTCCTCCGGCGGAGAGCGATCGGTGCCATCTCGACCCACGACCTGCAGCTTGCCGAGGTGGAAGAGCTGAAGCCTGCCATCGTGCCCGTCCACTTCCGCGAGACGCTCCATCCCGGCGGCGACCCGCCGATGACTTTCGATTACAAGATGCGGCCTGGGGTCGCCACCACCGTCAATGCCCTCAAGCTGATGGAGCTGGTGGGGCTGCGGCCGGAGGACCTTTGATGCCGCTGATGCCGCGCCAGAACGAGCTCTGCGACGACCTGATGGAAGGGAAGCGGGGCGCTAGCCGCGGATAGCGCCCCGGGAAGTGGTTCAGGCCTTTCCGGTTTCGACCGGGATCCGCATGCGGTAGAACGACCGCCAGACGAAGAAGGCGGAGATGACGAAGAAGACGACGGCGAGGGCCGTGCTGGTCGACTTCGGCATCTCGATGGCCAGCTCGACGGCGAGCAGACCGAAGAGCGTGGTGAACTTGATGACGGGGTTCATGGCCACCGAGGAGGTGTCCTTGAACGGATCGCCCACCGTGTCGCCCACGACGGTCGCGGCGTGGAGCGGCGTGCCCTTCTCCTTGAGCTCGACCTCGACGATCTTCTTGGCGTTGTCCCAGGCGCCGCCGGCGTTGGCCATGAAGATGGCCTGGTAGAGGCCGAAGATGGCGATGGAGATCAGGTAGCCGATGAAGAAGTAGGGCTCCAGGCAGGCGAAGGCCAGGGTGCTGAAGAACACCGTCAGGAAGATGTTGAACATCCCCTTCTGGGCGTAAGTGGTGCAGATCTCCACGACCCGCTTGCTGTCCTCGGTCGAGGCCTTCTCGGCGCCCGCGTCGAGCCTGATGTTCTTCTTGATGAACTCGACGGCCCGGTAGGCTCCGGTGGAGACCGCCTGGCAGGAGGCGCCGCTGAACCAGTAGATGATGGCGCCGCCGGTGATCAGGCCGAGCAGGAACGGCGGATGGAGGAGCGAGAGCTTGTCGACATCCTGGGTGAGGCCGTTGGTGAGCACCACGATGATGGAGAAGATGAGCGTCGTCGCGCCCACCACCGCGGTGCCGATGAGCACCGGCTTGGCCGTGGCCTTGAACGTGTTGCCGGCGCCGTCGTTGGCCTCCAGGTGGTGCTTGGCCGTGTCGAAGTCGGGCGTGAAGCCAAAGTCCTTCTGGATCTCCTGCTTGATGTTGGGCAGGGTCTCGATGGTCGACAGCTCGAAGACGGACTGAGCATTGTCGGTCACCGGACCGTAGGAGTCGACGGCGATGGTCACCGGGCCCATGCCGAGGAAGCCGAAAGCTACAAGGCCGAAAGCGAAGACGGCCGGAGCGATCATCAGCCCTCCGAGGCCGAGCGTGCTGACGCCGTAGGCAACGCCCATTAGGGCGACGATGCAGAGGCCCATCCAATAGCCGCTGAAGTTGCCGGCGATCAGGCCGGCCAGGATATTGAGCGACGCGCCGCCCTCGCGCGAGGCGGTGACGACTTCCTTGACGTGGGCGGACTCGGTGGAGGTGAAGACCTTTACGAACTCGGGGATGAGCGCGCCGGCCAAGGTGCCGCAAGAGATGATCGTCGACAGCTTCCACCAGAGGGTGGTGTCGCCGTTCAGGTTCGGGATCAGCAGGAAGGAGGAGACGTACGTGACGATGATCGAGAGGATCGAGGTGAGCCAGACCAGCGAGGTCAGGGGCGCCTCGAAGTTCATCGTGTCGACGTTGCCATAGCGCGCCTTGGCGATCGCCTCGTTGATCATGTAGGAGACGCCGCTGGTGATGATCATCATGATGCGCATGGCGAAGATCCAGACCAGGAGCTGGACCTGAATCGTCCCCACCGCTTCGGGTGCCCCGGCGAGCGCGGGCACCGCCGTGCTGACCGCGAGCAGGATGAAGGTGATGAGCGCGACACCGGTCACGCCGTAGGTCTCGAAGCCGTCCGCCGTGGGGCCGACCGAGTCGCCCGCGTTGTCACCCACGCAGTCGGCGATCACGCCGGGATTCCTGGCGTCATCCTCCTTGATGTTGAAGACGATCTTCATCAGGTCCGAGCCGATGTCGGCGATCTTGGTGAAGATGCCGCCGGCGATGCGCAGCGCCGCCGCGCCCAGCGACTCGCCGATGGCAAAGCCGATGAAACAGGGGCCGGCGTAGTCGCGCGGCACGAACAGGAGAATCGCGAGCATCATTACCAGCTCGACGCTGATCAGCAGCATGCCGATCGAGATGCCGGCCTTGAGCGGGATGGCATAGGTCGGGAATGGCTTGCCGCGCAGGCTGGCGAAGGCGGAGCGCGAGTTGGCGAAGGTGTTGACGCGAATGCCGAACCAGGCGACGCCGTAGCTGCCGGCGATGCCGACCAGGCTGAACAGGAGGATCGTAATGCACCTTGGTGAGGGTGAAGTCGCGTAGGTTGTAGAAGTAGATGAAGATCACGATGCCGATGAAGGCTTCGAGCAGCAGGATGAACTTGCCCTGCGTCACCAGGTAGGTCTTACAGGTTTCGTAGATCAGCTCGGAGATCTCCCGCATCGACCGATGGACGGGCAGGTTCTTGAGCTTCACGTACATAAAGACCCCGAAGAGGAGGCCCAGGACACAGACGACGAGGCCGCCCAGCAGCAGGTCGTGCCCGTTGATCCCGAGAAACTCCTGGCTCCCCAGGTCGGGCAGCACGAGCTCCGCTTCGCTCGCGGAAGCGGGCATCGCGGTCAGCAGGGCGCAGAGCGCCATGAGCCCGAGGACGGTGAGCTTCTTCAGGAGCGGACCGGACCGGGCAAGGGGTTCGACGTTCGACATAGTTCCTCCAAATCGACTGGAACAACGGACGTTCACAGCGCGAACCGAGACTCGGCGGTCTCGGCGAGGGCCGGGCCGATCCACGTCACGCTGGCAGGGTAGGGACCCTAAAAGGCTCCCCGGCCGTCCGCGCTACATCTCGGATACACAGGTCGGATACACAGGTGCACCAGCCCGGACCGGCCGAGCAAATCCGGGGGAAGGTATCACAAATGGGGGCGGACCGAGCCTCGTCCGCGCGGCTCGACTTCCATTGAGCATCCTCTATACTAGCCGAGCCGGAAACGAAGTACAGAAAGGATGGCATTCGATCCGGGCGGGGAGGATCGAGGCATGCAGTTCCGCGAGCTCACCGATCGCTATCAGCTCCAGAAAATCCTGAAGTCGACTCGCTTCGGGACCGTCCTGCGGGCGACGGACGTCTCTTCGGGGCGGACGGTAGCGGTCAAGCTCGTCACCGTGGGCTCCTCGCCCGGGCTCGCCGCCGGCGCTCCGGAATTCGAGAAGCTGGCCTCGCGTCTGGCGGGACTCACGCATCCCAACCTCCCCGCCGTCCTCGACTTCGGATTCACGACGGAGGGCAGCGCCTTCCTGGTGCTGGAGCCGCTGGAAGGGAAGGGCTTCGATACGCTCGCCGGCGTGCCTCCCGCCCGCCTCCTCTCGCTGGTGGGCGAGGCCCTGAACGGTCTGGAAGCGCTGGCCGGCCAGGGGCTCGTCCATCACAACCTGTCTCCCGACAACCTCTTCGTCGTCTCCGACCCGGGCGGCGAGAGGACCGTGCTCCTGGGGCTCGGCACGGCCCTCTTCCGGCCGGCCGCCATGGCGGAGAACGCGCGCTTCCTGGCGCCCGAGCTGACCGCCGGCGGCGCCGCGGACTGGCGCGCCGATCTCTACTCGCTCGCCCTCACCATGTGCCAGGCCCTGGGAGCGACCGTCGGCTTCGGGGAGTCGCCGGTGGTCCAGCTGCCTTTTGCGGTGAGCTTCGAGCTGGAGAGCGACGAGGCTCTCCGGCAGGCACTCGAGCGCTCGCTGCTTCAGCGTCCGGGCGAAAGGCCGCCGCCCGATGAGATCCGCGAGGCATTGCGGCTGGCCATCGGCGGAGCTCCTTTGCCTTTCCAGCCGCCTCAGCCGGCGGCTCCGATCCAGTCCCAGCCCGTCCCGCCGCCTGCGACCCCCCGGGTGATCCCTGATGCCTGGGTGCCAGCCGCTGCCGCTGCTTCCCTCCCGTCAGCCGCGGTGCCGGAGCTCCTCGCCTCCGATCCGCTGCCCTCCGAGGAGACCGTCCCGGAAGAACCGAGCGACGTCCTCTCCGCGGTGGACGACGACATCCTCAACGCTCTCCTTTCCGTGCCGCCCCCCCGCCGCGGCCGGCGTCGGCGGCCACCAAAGGTCCGGGAGAGCCGGCGAAAGTAGTCCCCTTCCTGAAGAGAAAGGCACCTGGAGCCGCCCCCGTTCAACCCGCTCCCACCAGCGGCGTCTCTCTCTTTCGCAAGCCGGCCGTGCTGGGAGCGCTCGCCGGCGCGATCGTGCTCTGCGCCGCCGGCGCGTTCTGGCTCCTGCGGCGGCCGCAGCCTCAGGCAGCCGCGCCGCCCCCGCCACCGCCGGTCGCTCTCCCGAAACCGCCGAGCGAACCGCCGAGCGCGCGGCTGGAGGAGGCCAGGCTCCATCTCGTCCAGGGCGAGGATCTGGAGGCCCGCCGGGTGCTGCGGTCGATCTCCTTCGGCGAGCAGGGTCTCCTGCCGCCGCAGCGATGCCGCGAGCTGAGAGCCATCGAGGAGACGCTCGCCCTGGCCGCCCTGGAGCGGTTGCCGGCCGACCTCGCGAAGGGCCTCAAGACGGGAGACCTCGAGGTCCTCGTGGGCGCTGTCGAGGCCGGCGCGGGAGGGGAGACAGAACTGGCTCCTGAGGTTCGCGCCGACTTCGACCGGGCGCGAGGGATCGTCGCGGCTTACACCCAGGTCCAGGCTGCCGCCGCCCGCGACGATCACGTCCAGGTGCTCGAGCGCTTCGCCGCCCTGGCGGCCCTGGTGCCCAAGGCGAGCGATCCCGAAGACCTGCGCGGCAAGGCCGCCCAGGCGCTCGAGGCGGAGGCCGCGGCGCTGGTGCAGAAGGCCGACTACGCCGCGGCCCTTACCCGGCTGGGTCCGCTGCAGCGGACTTGGCCCGAACGAGCCGGCCTGGCCGAGCGGATCGAACGCTACGCGGCCTACCAGCGCAATGAAAAGGAGCAGGAAGCCCTCCTCGCCACCTTGCCCGGACTGGAGCGCCGGAAGAAGCCCTGGGACGGTCTGCAACTGCTGAACGAGATCGAGCCGACGCCGCACCTGGCTCCCCGTTTCGCAGAGGCCCGGACGCGGTTCGAAAACCTTTTCACGCAGCTCGACAGGAATCCGCCCCAGGTGGTGCTGCGCGACGGGTATCTACTCGAATATGCCCGCGGTACCGTGGCGGAGCTGAGCTTCCGCGCCACCGACGACTATCAGGTCAAGGACGTGAATGTCTTGGCCCGCGTCCAGGGCGGCAGGTTCCGCAACCTGCCCCTCGAGACGACCCGTTCGGGTTATTCCACGGTGACGATCGCTCCCAGCTTCCACAACAACGGCACCGTCGAGCTCTACGTGGTGGCGACCGATCTCTCCGGCCACGAGGCGTACCTCGGCAGCTCCGACAAACCCCTGCAGCTCACGCGCAAGCAGGGTTTCGAGCGGCTGATCCGGTAATTCCCTCACCCCTGGCCCCTCTCCCGCCCCCTCCCTCCCGGCCTCACCGGGAGAGGGGAAAACAACTCGAGGATCTGTTTCTGTCTTGCTCCCTCCTCTCCCGGTGAGGTGGGATGGGAGGGGGCGGGAGAGGAGGGTCGGGGAGGTGAGGACCTACACCGGCAGCAGCGGCAGCCGGCCCGCGCCCACGGCGGCATCCGCGGTCGCTCGCAACGCCTCGGTCTCCTCTTCCTGCGGCGCCTCGCCGGGATTGCGGAAGAGGTTGGACTCGAGGTCGTACTGCCGCGTATAGAGGGCGTGATAGCGCCCGCCCAGTGCCAGCAGCTGCTCGTGCCTGCCGCGCTCGACGATCCGTCCTTCCTCCAACACCAGGATCGTGTCCGCCCTGCGGATGGTCGACAGCCGGTGGGCGATGACGAAGGTCGTCCGCCCCTTCATCAGCTCCGCCAGTCCTTCCTGAATGAGGGCCTCGCTCTCGCTGTCGAGCGAGGAGGTGGCCTCGTCGAGGATCAGGATCTTCGGGTCCGCGAGGATCGCGCGGGCGATGGCCACCCGCTGGCGCTCGCCGCCCGAGAGCTTCACCCCGCGCTCGCCGACGACGGTGTCGTAGCCGTTGGCAAGCCGCGCCACGAATTCGTCGCAGTGGGCGATGCGGGCGGCCCGCAGCACCTCTTCCTCCGCAGCGTGGGGACTGGCATAGGCGATGTTCTCCAGCACCGTGCCGTCGAACAGGAAATTGTCCTGGAAGACGACGCCCAGGTGCGAGCGGTAGTCCGTGAGCCGCAGCTCGGCCAGGTCCTGCCCGTCCACCTGGATCTGTCCCGCCGACGGGCGGTGAAAGGCGGCGACCAGGCCGATCAGCGTGCTCTTGCCCGAGCCGGAGGGTCCTACCAGCGCCGTGGAGGTGCCGGGGGCAGCCACGAACGAGACGCCGTTCAGCACCGGCGTCCCCGCCTGGTACTCGAAATGGACGTCGCGGAACTCGATCTGCCCCTCGATGCGGCGCAGGGGGTTGCGGGCGGCCTCTCCGGCGTCCTCCGTGACCTCGTTGCGGATCTCCCGGATGCGCTCCAGTCCCGCGAAGGCCTCGGTGATCTGGCTGCCGATATTGACGATCTGTACCACCGGGCCAACGAGCATGCCGAGGTAGAGGGTGAACATGAAGAAGTCGCCCACCGTCATCTGTCCCGCCAGGACGTCCTGCGCCCCGACCCACATCATGGCGACGCCGATGATACCCAGCAGCATCGTCGAGGCGGCGCCGATGGCGGAGAAGCTGGTCATCGTGCGGGCGACGTTGCGAAACAACAGGTGCGCGCCCTTGGTGAAGACCAGCGCCTCCCGCTGCTCGGCCTGGTAGGCCTTGACCACCCGCACTCCCGAGAACGATTCGGTGAGGCGGCCCGAGAGCTCGGCGTTGATCTTCGAGCGCTCGCGGAACAGCGGTCGCAGGGTTGTAAAGGCGTACTTCATGATGAAGCCGAAGAGCGAGATCACGGCCAGCGTGATCAGGGTGAGCTTGGCGTTGATATAGAAGAGGATGCCGAGCGCCAGCACCGCCGTGACCACGCCGCCCACGACCTCGACCAGGCCGGTGCCGACGAGATTGCGGATACCCTCGGCGTCGTTCATGACGCGGGAGAGGAGAGCGCCCGCCTTGGTCTGCTCGAAATAGCCGACGGAAAGGCGCCCGACGTGGCGCTGCACATGGCGCCGCATCTCGGTGATCGAGCGCTGGGCGGCCTTGCCGAGCACCTGGGCGAGGGAGAAGGAGGTGATGGCCTGGAGAAGCGTCGCCGCCCCGGCGATCAGCACGAGCGGCGTCAGGAGCTCGCGGTTGCCCTTGCCGATCACGTCGTCCAGCAGGTACTTGGTCGTGCCGGGCAGAACCAACCCCGAGACGCGGTTGATCCCCATCAGGAAGAGCCCCAGCAGCAGCCGGCCCTTGCGCGCCCGCACCAGCTCGATGGCGTCGTCGAGGACCGTGCGCGGTTTCAGTGGCTTCTTGCCGGACGCGGTTTTCGCTTCCGCCGGCGGGCGCGGCCGGGAAGAGACGAGACCGCCGTAGAGCCCCTGGCGGGCCGGCCGGCGGGGAAGCGTCGCGCTAGGTTCAGTCATGGATGAGAGAACGGGATGGCGAGGCGGGGGATTCCCTGCGACCTCAGCCGATATGCCCTCCGAAGCCCTCACCTCCCCGGCCCTCCTCTCCTAAGTTAGGGAGAGGAGGGAGAGCAGCAAAACTACGATTCTTTTTGTTGCTTCCCCTCTATCCCTCGGGGAGAGAGGGGCCAGGGGAGTGAGGGCTTCGGAGGGTAAACCGATTACGCGGGGAAGGCCGCGCGAAGCGGGTCAGACCCTCACCGCCTCGTCACCTCCACCCGCACCGACTCGTCCAGCTTCAGGCTCACCACCGTGCCCCGGGAGATGACCACCTCCTCACCCGGCGTCTTGGAGGCAATGACGGTGCCGGCCGCAGCGCCGATGATGGCGCCGAGCACGGACCCCTTGGAACGGTTGCCCTTGCCGAGGACGCGCCCCAGGATCGCGCCCGCCGCGGCGCCGCCGCCGATGGTGGCCGCGTCCTTGCCCGTTTCGCTGCGGCCCTGCTGGACGAACGAGGCGTCGATCGGCACGGTGGCTCCGGAGGGGAGCACCAGGTCCGTGAATCGCAAGGCGAGCTTCGCCTGGCCGCCCACCCGGCGGGTCGGCACGGCCTCGGTCACCTCGCCGAGGATCTCCGAGCCCGCGGGAATGACGACCTCGCCGTCCTCCGTGACGTCCTGGACGACCCGGACGCGAAAGGCTTCACCGGCGGCGCTGCTATTGCTGGCCAGACTCTGCGTGAACTCGACGTCGAGCACCGTACCGGATGGCACTGTAAAGGTCGCCGTCCGCGGCGGCTCCGGCATCGCTTCAGGCTCCTCGGCGAGAGGTTCCTCAGCCTCGAGCTCGGGAGCGGGGCTCGGCTCCGGGATCACCTCGGCGGGCTCGTCCTCGGGCTCGGGCATGGGCGCAGGAGCCCGCGGCTCGGCGCGGGCCTGACGCTCGCGCTCGCGCAGCCGGCTCTCGCGGGCCTCGAGGAGCGCCTCGCGGGCGGCGAGCTCACGCTCCCGAGCCGAAGCTCGAGCGCGCTCTTCGCCAGTTAGAGGCGGAGCGTCCTCGGGGACCTCTACAGATTGCGGCTCGGGCCGCAGCTCATGGGTCTGCGGCTGGACCTCCGCCTGGGACGTCGTCTCACGGTCGGTCGAAGCCTCTCCGGCGCGATCCTCGCCGCGGTTGCAGGCGAAGGTGAAGAGCGCAGCCGCGCAGAGGAGCGCCGGCAGGAGAGAGCGGATATTCATCGTGCGCATGATCGGATCCTCGCTTCCTCGAAGTTTCTCCCTCGAAGGGGAGAGCAAGGGCGGTGCCATACCTTCCCGGAACGCACAACCTATTGGAAAAATTCAGTTTCGCTGGCAGGAGGCTGGCATGGACGCAGCGCGATTCTCCCCGAGCGAGGACGCTCGTGACGCTCCGGCAGGACGCCTCAGCGACGCCGCGAGGGATCGAAACGAATCACGTCGCCCGGCCGCTCCGCAGGCGGCGCCGGCTCGGCCGCGGGCTCGGCGGCCGGCGACTCAGCCCCCGGACCCTCGCCAAAGCGCAGGCCGAAGTCGGCGGAGGGATCCGCGAAGGCGGTGAGGGCCGCGAAAGGCACCGTGAGCCGTTGGCGCGAGCCGCCGAAGCTCAGCAGGACGGAGAAGGCTTCGGCGGTGACTTCCAGGCCCCAGAACTGGTGCTGCAGGATGATCGTCACCTCCTCCGGATACTGCTCGCGAAGGGAGCGCGGCACCTCGACTCCGGGGAAGTCCGTGCTGAATCCGATGTAGAAATGGTGATCCCCCGGCAGCCCGTGCTCGGCCACCTGCTCCAGCACACGGCGCACCGCGTCCCGCAACGCCTCCTGGAGAATGGCCGGATAGTCGATCTTGTCGGGATCCATGCGGCGGAGCATGGTCGGGGTAGCCGGAGATTGTCAACCGTCTCTAAGGCACGTCCACCGTTCCCGCCGGCGTCCACGGTCCGCAGCGGAGAATCCGCCAGACGGTCTTCCAGCTCCCCGTCCAGGCGCCGTACTTGCGGACGGCCCCTTCGGCGTAGTGGCTGCAGCTCGGTTTGAACCGGCAGCGGACGCCCGCGGTTCCGAGCATCGGCGAGAGGGTAGCCTGGTAGAGATGGATGGCGCCCAGGAGAACCCGCGCCGAAAGCTGGTCGCGGGAAGGGCGGGCAAGATCGAGACCCAGCGCGAGAAGCAGTCCGAAGAGGATGATCCACGCCTTCAGCCGGCGTCGGCGGAACCGCTGCATGATCGCGAGCTTACTGCCTTACCAGGGCAGGGTGCCGGTCGCGACCCGCCCGAGCCACAGGGCTGCAAGCGCGGCAATATTGGCCAGGAGAAGGGCCAGGAGGAGGGATTCGAGCCGGACCGGCAGGCGCAGGGGCCGCTTCGCCACGGCCGTCATGCCCCAGGCGGCCCAGCCGAGGATCATCTGCAGGCCTACGACCGGCGCCAGGGGATGATCGCGCAGGGCGGCGGCCCATTCCCCTTTGGCCAGGTGCGCGAAGGCGCGGGTCATGCCGCACCCGGGACAGGGGAGGTGGAAGAGCCGCCGGCTGAGGCAGATCGCGCTCGCGGAATCCCCCGACGGCACCCAGACGTGAAGGATGGCGAGCCCGGCGAGGCCCGCGAGCCCCGCAAGGAGCCAGAGCCGCGCGGCCGGACTCGCCATATCTGTCTAGCTGTTCGCCAGGGCGGAGAGCACCGCCATGCCCCCCCACAGGAAGATCCAGAGCGCCACCAGGATCATCCAGATGGTACCGATGATGCCCAGGATCAATCCGGCCTTGGCGATTCCCTCTCCGGCGGCGGGAGAACGCCCCTCCCGGACGGCCTTCAGCTCTTGGTTGCCGATGAACCAGGCGATCGGCGCCAGGAGCGGGCAGCAGATCAGACTGAGAATTCCCAGGACGAGCGATGCGATCGCCTGCGTGCTCGCGGACTGCGGTTGTCCAGAATTCGCTACGGTCATCTCGGCTCTCCCTCCACCCAAGACCGATCAGAAGCGATCGGCGTACTCGCTGATTCCGGGAATCAGCAGCCGCTGCCCGTTGACCGCCTTGACGATCATGACGATGTGAAGGACGAGGAGCAACGGCCAGATCAGCCACAGCACGCAGCCGACGAACGGCACGAACGTCGTAATGATGGTAACCAGGATAGCGAGGATGATCTCGGCCACGAAGAGCACCAGACCGTGTTTGGCATGCCACTGAACGTCCCGGTCGTCCTTCTCGACCACCAGAGGAATGATGGACAGAGGAGGCAGGTAGGCCAGCACCAGCATCAAGCCCCGATTCGGGCTCACCGCTCCCGACGGCGGCGGCGTGGTCGGCGGCGGCGTATAGGACGGAGGCGGGGGAACGTTCGGTTCGCTCATCTCAGACCTCTCCTTTCAAGGGGGATCATGGGGCTCTTCGAGGCCAGTCTATACAACCCCGCCTCTCCGGACAAGGACGGACGGAAACCCTCGAAACCGCTCTATTTCATCGGCTTAGGAGATTCAATTCCGAGGTCCGCCAGCGCCTCGCGCAGAGCCGCGACCCGCGACTCGTGGACGGCGAGCGCCAGCCGCGCCGCCGCGCCGTACTCCTCGCTCTCCAGCTCGATCTCGGGAGGGCGGAGGAGGCGTTTGACCGCGCCGACCTTGTCGTAGGGAAGCTCGACGGCGAAATGGACGGTGGGCGCGCGGACGGCGACCGGCAACGCCCGCAGGGCTTCGCGGGTCGCCGCAGCGTAGGCCCGGGCGAGGCCGCCTTTGCCGAGCTTGACGCCGCCGAACCAGCGCACGACGACGGCCAGGGCGTCCGACAGCCCGGCGCCGCGAAGCACCTGCAGGATCGGCACGCCGGCCGTGCCCGCCGGCTCTCCGGCGTCGGAGCTGCGCTCGCGCGGCGGCGCGCCGAGGCGCCAGGCCCAGCAGTGATGGGTGGCGCCGGGGAGCTCCCGCTCCAGAGCGGCGAGCGCGGCCTTGGCCGCCGCTTCGTCGGCCGCCGGCCCGATCACCGCCAGGAAGCGCGAGCCCTTGTCGCGGATCTCGACGCGGGACTCCCCGGCGGGAGCGAGGTAGGAGCCCATTTGTTCAAAGTTGGTCAGGGCAGGCCGGTCACCCGCTGATAGATCGCCCGGTAGCGCTGGACGATGGCCTCCTGGCTGAACTGCTCGACGGCCCGGCGGCGGCTGGCCGCGCCGAAGCGCCGCCGCAGATCCTCATCGGTGAGCAGCCGCAGCGCCGCCGCCGCCATGCCGTCCACGTCGCCCACGGGCAGGAGAAAGCCGGTTTCGCCGTCCACCACCACCTCGGGAAGGCCGCCGGCTTGCGTCGCGATCACCGGCACCTCGCAGGACATGGCCTCCAGAGCCGCCAGACCGAACGATTCGCTCTCCGAGGGCAGCAGGAAGAGATCGGCGCCCACCAGCACCTCCTCGATCAACGGCAGGCTGCCGATGAAGGTGATGGCGCCGCAGATGTGATGCTCGCGGCAATACTGCTCGACCTTGCCGCGCTCCGGCCCGTCGCCCACCAGGATCAAGCGGCTGGGGACCTTCCGCATCACCCGCTCGAAGGTGCCGATCACGTCCAGCACCCGCTTGACGGGCCGGAAGTTCGAGATGTGGACCAGCAGGCGCTCCCCCGGCCGGCCCCAGCGCCGAGCCCCTGGACCGTTGCGGGCCTGCTCGTAGCGCGCCGGATCGATGAAGTTGGGCACCACGTCGATCTGATTCAAGATGCCGAGCTGCTCGATGGTGGTGCGGCGCAGCGACTCCGAAACGGCGGTCACGGCGTCGCTCTCGAGGATCCCCCAGCGGGTGGTCTCCAGGTAGTTGGGATCGTTGCCCACCAGGGTCACGTCGGTGCCGTGGAGGGTGGTCACCACCGGCAGCGGCTGAGGAGCGAGGATCTGCCGCGCCATCACGGCCGAGACGGCGTTCGGGATCGCGTAGTGGACGTGCAGCACGTCGAGCGGCGCGTGGCGGGCGACCTCGACCATCTTGGTGGAAAGGGCCAGCGAGTAGGGCGGATAGTTGTCGAACAGCGGATAGGTGGGCGTCACCACCTCGTGGAAGAAGATCCGCGAGTTGAGAAAGGAGAGCCGCGAGGGCAGGGCATAGCTGATGACGTGGATCTCGTCGCCGCGCTCGGCGAGCGCCATGGCGAGCTCGGTGGCCACGATGCCCGAGCCGCCGTAGGTGGGATAGCAGCTGATGCCGATTCTCACCGCACACCTCCGGGCAGGATGGAAGTCGGATCCGCCACCGCCAGCGGCCCGCGGCTCCAGAACGGCTCGCCGAACGCGGCGCCGATCAGCAGGCCGAAGTGCCGGGCCCGTCCCTCGACGGCGTGCCAGAATTCCGCCGACGAGATCTTGGTCTCCGGCTTGCCGTCCGCCTCCCTCCCCGGCTGATAGAGCTGGCTGCGGTAGGCGCGCAGCGATTCCAGCTTGTCCTCCCAGGCGGCGGTGACGTCGACGATGAAGCTGGGCGCGAAGAGGTCGTGCTGCATGTAGGAGAAGACGGCCGCCGGCCGATGGGGCGGCCCCGACTCGGGCGCGCGGTTCGTCAGACCGGCGTAGAAGCAGGCCGCCTCCACGAGCTGGTGCCCGCGCGCGTGATCGGGGTGCCGGTCGTGCGGCGTGGGGCCCAGGACCAGCTCGGGGCGCCAGCCGGCGGAGGACGCCGATCAGCGCGTCCTCCTCGGCCGCACCGTGCCGCAGGCCGCCGTCGCCGCAGTCGAGGAAGTCGATCTCCACCGCTCCCAGCGCCGCCGCGGCCCGCTCCGCCTCCGCCCGGCGCTCCTCCGCCGTGCCGCGCGTGCCCAGCTCGCCGCGCGTCAGGTGCAGGATGCCCACCTTTCGACCCCGGCTGGCCAGCAGCGCCAGGGTGCCGCCGCAGCCCAGCTCCACGTCGTCGGGATGCGGGCCGATCGCGAGCACGTCCAAGCTCATGGGTTCCGTCCTGGTCATGGCACGATCACCTGCAGGTGCGCGCCGTCGAGCTCCATCTGCTCCCAGTAGCTCTCTACGAGCTGCGGCCCGTACTTTCCCGGAAAATGCGCCGCCGAAATCACGCGCTCCTGCGGCTTGCCCAGTGGCCGGCAGGCGTCGCGGAGCTGCTGCACGCGGCGGCCCTCCACCTCGTTCCGGCGGGCGGCGGCGGCCACGGCCTTCTCGCCGAAGGTGTCGAGGGCGCGCAGGATCTGCTCCCGCGTCTTCTCGAACGGCCGCTCGAGATTGGGATCGGCGGCCAGGGCGGGCTCGCGCATGGCCGCCAGGGCCTCCTCGATGCGGCGCCGCGCCGGACCGACCAGGTCGCCGCCTGCGCGCTGGGCGAGCCAGCGGTCGATCGCCGCCGGCTCGCCCAGCAGGGTCGCCAGCGGCATGCCCAGATCCTCCAACCGCTCGAGCTGCTTCGTCTCGAGCACCAGCGTCTGCGGCCGCAGGGTCGCCCAGGGCGCCGCCACCTCCAGCACCTGATGAGTGGCGGACGCCTGCGCCATGTAGGACAGCTCGCCGGGTCCCAGCACCTGGAGACAGGTGCCGAGCACGGCGTCCTGCACGGCAGGACGGGCGAGCACGCCGGGGGAGATCACGGCGGGATTCTCCTCGACGATCCGCAGCAGCTCGCCGATCGTCTCCGGCCCGCCCTCGCCACCGCGCAGCGCGAAGCGCCTCGTCGCCGCCATCGCCGCGCCACTCGATCCGCCGCCGCTCGCCATGGCGCAGGAGGAAGAGGGGGCTGGCGCCGCGCTGCGGGCTCACCTGGAGCGGATACCCCCGCGCCTCGATCTCGGCGTCGCGCCGGACCAGCGCCTCCTCCAGCTCGCGCCGCCGCTCCACCAGCCGCTTCAGCCACGGCCGTTGCGCCGCCTTGAGGGCCGGGTCCATGGCGTCCAGGAGCAGCGGACATCGGGGGCCGAGCAGGTGGGCCATCAGGCGGCAGAAGGCCTCGCCGAAGCGGGCGTCCGGCCGGTACCAGCGCGCCACCGTGCTCAGCCACTCGCCGTAGAGATCGCCCGGCCCGGCCCCGGCCCCGGAAACGATGTCGCGGATAGCCCGCAGCACCTCCTCGACCGCCGGTCCCAGCGTGCGCATGCCGAGCGGCGCCAGCGGCTCGGGGTCAGGTCCGAGATCGAAGGCGCGCGGCCCGTCGGGCGCCAGCACGGCGGCCTGCGACGCCTCGGCCCAGTCGTGGTCCTCGGTCGCCACCCAGAAGACCGCCACGGCAGGTTCGCCCGCCTCCTCCAGCGCCGCTGCCCAGCGGGAGGCCGCCACCATCTTGGCCATGCAGTAGAGCGGACCGCCCAGCAGTCCCGGCTGCTGGCCGGTGACCACCACGCGCGTCGCCGGGTCCGCAAGGCGCTGCGACAGCCGGTCGGCGTTCTCGTTGCCGTAGGCGCGGTTGGAAACGGCCAGGGCGCGGGCGAGCTCGCGCCGGTTGCCGGACGGCGCGCCGGAGACGGCCGGCAGTCCCCCCGGCGGCAGGAAGCGCAGGGGCGCCAGCAGGTCGAGGTCGCGGCCGGCGAGCCACGCCGCCGGGAGCGGCGCCAGGAGCCGCGCCGCCGCCAGGTCGAGCCGGATCTCAGGCCGGCTTGAAACCGGAGAGGATGAGACGTTCGCTGTCACGCTCGTAAGGGTCTCCCTCGAAGTTGCCGAAGAGCTCGGCGAGCTCGAGGCCCGCCCAGCGCAGGCCGATGGTCACCTCCTCCGGACGGTAGAGCCGCACGCTCTCGAGGAACCTGCGGGAGGGCTCGCCGGGCGCCCTCACGGCGATGCGCTTGTTGATCCGCTGGCTGCCGGCGTCGTACCAGCGCTCGATCTCGACCTCCCGGCCGTCCAGCACCTGCGACTCGCGCGGCTTGAGGCCCGAGAGCACCGGTCCCGGGTTCATCAGATCGATCAGAAACCGCCCGCCCGGGGTGAGGATTCGGACGATCTCCTCCAGCACCCGGAAGTTCTCCCTCTCCTGCTCGAAGTAGCCGAACGAGGTGAAGAAGTTGAGCACCCAGTCGAAGCTGCCGGCCGCGAACGGCAGGCGGCGTATGTCGCCATCCACCCGCGGCAACCCCTGCGCCTGCATGTGGGCGAGCAGCGTCAGAGACAGATCGATCCCGAACGTCCGATAGCCGCGCCGGCGCAGCGCCGCCGTGTGACGGCCCGCGCCGCAGGCGAGGTCCAGAACGGCCCGCGGGCGCGGCCCACCCAGATGGCGCTCGACGAAGTCTACATGCTCCTCGGCCTCGGATTCGTCCCGATGGGAGTACAGCTCCAGGTATTCCTCGCCGAACCACTCCTTGTACCAGGGCATGGGTTTGGGTTCCCGGTTCTCGAGGGAGCCGCCTCCGGCCGGCAAGGATATGCTATCCCCCATGCACCCCGAGCGGATCGCGGATGGGAGGACAGGATGACCTCGCGCCCCTGGCGCCGGGCCGCCGGCGCGGCCATGATCGTCGGCTTCCTGCTCCACACCGTCACCGCCGTCCTCGTGTGGCGCACCTGGGGCGCCTTCGGCCGCGGCAACGTCCTCGCCTGGATCGACTTCCCCGTCTCGCTCGCCTACCTGCACCTCGACGGCGCGCCGCTGCTGACCTGGAGCTTCATCGCCGGAGGGCTGCAGTGGGCGGCGATCGCGGCGCTGCTGTCGCTGTGGCTCGGCAGTACGGTGCGGCGGGCGTAGCGCCGCGCTCGCGGCCAATTGACCATAACACGCATATCCACGCGAATAGGCCACTCCTCAGGCGCCGAGCACATGAATCTGCCGATACGGCTTGACAGCATAGACCATTCTGTGGCACAGTGCGTATATTGGATGCACGAAGCGCTACCGCTGGCTTCGTGAGAGCAGCAAGCCCCCGGCGAGTCAGGAGCTCCTGGAACGGGAACCAGCGAGGCGCGACGGGGAGTGGCGATGCGGGATTGGTCCGGTGCTATGGAGGCGCCGGCCATTAACCGAGCCCAAGGGCTCAGAAAAGGAGAAGGACCATGTCACAGGAAACGACGTACGCAGGACTGATGGGGGATCTGGAGCGGCTGATCGCCGCGCTGGCCGCCAATGCCGGGGACCTGCCGCAACTGGAAGGAGCTCGCCTCCACATGGAGCAGCTTCTGAACCAGACGCGGGAGGCGCTCCGGGAGCAAGCCGCCTTGATCGCGAGCAAGCAGGACGCGAGCCAGCGGGTGCTGCGGCTGATCGGCGACGGCGGGGATCGCGACCGCGGTGCGCAAGATCCTGAAGGCGCACTACGGTCTCAACTCGGAGAAGCTCGCCGAGTTCGGAGTCCAGCCCTTCCGCGGCCGCAGCCGCCAGACCGGCCCGGGACCGACGATCCCGCCGCCGGAGATCGCCAAGAACGAGACTCCGTAGTCTTCGCCAGCTCTGATTCTTGATTCCTGTCCCGGGGAGTGCGCCGCGTGCGCGCTCCCCTTTTTTTGAGAGGCGCCGTCCAAGCCAGCCAAGGGGCCCGGAAACAGGCCAAGAAACGCGAAGGACCCGTCTCCCTCTATCCCCTCAGCTTCGAGGAGGCTGTCCGGGGGCTGCTACAGGTGAAGATGGAGCCGGAGGGGAAGCCCCCTGCCACGAGCCGGCGGGGGGCTAGAAAGCGGACCTAACGCCGCCGGGCGATTGAAGGGGCGGGCCAGGGAGCCATCTCAAAGTCACGGCTGATTGCCTCCAACCGCCTTGACGCCCGGTCGATGGACTCAATGATGGACGCCTTGAGGCGACTATGAGCCGACCGGCTGACGACCATAGTATCAGCCGGCCGGGTGAGGGTCAAGTGGTTGTGGTTGCTGGCAGAAAAGAAGGCTGGAGGCGGCCGGACTAGGCCGCCCCGTGCGAGAGGGACTAGAAGGATCGAAGGATTAACGCGGTGGCGAGCACCGCAGGGGTGACCGCGATAGCCCACGCGATCACCAGGGCGGCGGTCTCCAGCTTACGCACACAGACCTCCCTTCTGGGGGGAATGCGCCCTGGGAAGTGGTAAGGTCCTGATTCTGTTCTAGAATCAGGTTGTGTGACCGGCCGCCACTCCCAGTGCGCGGTTTGGTTTCCGGGGCGGCCCTTGCACGGCCGCCCCTCTTCTATATCCACTATTTCAAGCTTTTGAGGGGGTGACCGATGCGAACGGCCGCCCCCTCCGTTTCGGGTGTTCCACCAACCCCAATCAACACCGAATCCATTCCATATATGCCCGGCGGCGCGGGTTGATTACCCTCCACCGCCCACTTAGGCGTCCGGTAGGGGCTCCCCTTCCGTCCCCTCGACGGCCTTCTGTAGCCGCTCCGACGATGCCGCGCACCCACTCTTCCGCGGAGTGGTTCACCGAAGCACCGCTCCGAAGACGTGGAGCAGCACCCACGCTTCGGTGAGACGCCGCAGCTTCGGTGGAACTCCGCGGCTTGGGTGGACCACCGCGGCTTGGGTGAACCACCGCGGCTTCGGAGAAGAGCCGGAGCTTCGGTGAGACGCCCGAGCTTAGATGGCGCTCCGGAGCTTCGGAACGTCACCGTGGCTTCGATGAAACACCTTGGCTTCGGTGGGCTTTCTAAGCTTCGGTGGGTCACCTGGGCTTCGATGCGCCTCCTGAGCTTCGGAGCGGCGCCGGGGCTTCGGCAAAGCGCCGGCGCTTACGGCGAGGGACCCTCAGTCCCCGGCGAAGAACAGACTCTCGACGACCGTGGCCTGTTGCGAATCGGCGGGGATGGTCACCCACCCGACCAGACCGAAGGCGGTCTTCACCAGGTAGTGATCGGCGCCGTCGGCGAGCAGGACGGTCATCATCGCCCCTTGCGGAATCGCGGCTACGACATCCTTCTGCACCGGAGTGCTGTACAGCGTCTTGGGCCGGCGGAAATTCGCCTTTTCGCCCGCGGGTTAGAATCAGCGCCATGGTGCAGCTCGGCCCCGTCCGCATCGATCCCCCGCTCTGGCTCGCGCCCATGGCCGGGGTGACGGACCGCGATTTCCGGCTCCTGGTGCGGCGGATCGGCGGCGTGGGGGTGGTGTCGATGGAGTTCATCTCGTCGAAGGCCATCGTCAACGGCAACCTGCGCACCCGCGAGCTGATGTACTTCAGCGAAGAGGAGCGCCCGCTCGCCATCCAGATCTACGGCTCCGACGCCGCCACCATGCGCGAGGCCGCCCTGGTCGTCGAGGAGCTGGGGGCCGACGTCTGCGACATCAACATGGGCTGCCCGGCCAACAAGGTGCTCAAGGGGTGCGCCGGCGCCGCCCTGATGGGCGACCTGAAGCTCGCCGAGGCGATCGTCCGCGCGGTGCGCGACGCCATTTCGATTCCCCTGACGCGTCAAGTTCCGCCTGGGGCTCGACGACTGCCGCCGCAACTATCTCGACCTGGGGCGGATCTGCGAGGCCAACGGCGTCGCCGCGGTGGCGATGCACGCGCGCACCGCCCGCCAGATGTTCAACGGCGAGGCCGACTGGAGCCACCTGGCGCGCCTCAAGCAGGCGCTGTCGATCCCGGTGATCGGCAACGGCGACGTGCGCGAGCCCGAGGACGCCCTGCGCATGATGGCCGAGACCGGCTGCGACGGCGTGATGGTCGGCCGCGGCGCGACCAAGAACCCCTGGATCTTCCGCCAGATCGCCGCGCGCCTGGACGGCAGCCGCGCCGGCGAGCCGACCCTGGCCGACCGGCGCGATCTCATCCTGGAGCACTTCCGCATGGTGGCCGAGCGCGAGTCCTCGACGTTCGCCCTGCACAAGCTGCGCAAGTTCACCGGCTGGTACACCCACGGCCTGCCCAACGGCCGCAAGCTGCGCCAGGCCATCAATCAGCTCCCCGACGTCGCGACCTTCCTCGCCACGGTCGAATCGTTCCTCGACGATCTGCTGGTCGAAAAGGCCGCGTAGATCGTGGCGGAGCACGCGGTCGACCTCGAGGTTTCCCCCGAGAAGGCGCTCGCGGCGGTCAGCCGCGCCGCCGCGGACTGGGGGGCCGAGTTTCAGCCGGCCGGCTTGGGCGGTCAGCTTCGCCTTCCCGTGGTGGCGGGTCTCCGCCGCGGGCTGATCACCGGAGCCGTCGAGGTACGGCCGGCGATGGAAGGCTCGGGGGTGATCTTCCGGCCCGAGACCTCGATCTACCACGTTCAGACCGCCTCGGTGATGGTGCTGCTCCTGGCCGTCTGCGGCGGCCTGCTCACCGTGCTCTGGCCGTTCTTTCCCGAGCTGATCGCGGTGGCTCCCTTCGGCGCCCTGCTCGCCCTGGGCGGCTGGTTCCTGGTGATCTCGCGGCTGCGCACCAGCGGGCCCGAGGAGTTCCTGGCGGCCGTGGCGGCGCAGGGGGAAGAAGCCGCCGTGTTAGAGTAAATCCTCGTATCTAACCGGCAGGCGGCGAGGAGGAACGGTCGTCCGATGAACAATTACGAGCTGGGGAACGTCCTGCTCGCTCTCCTGTTGCTCATGTTGGGAGCGAACCTCCTTGGGCAGCTCTTCAGCCGCTTGCGGCAGCCGAAGGTGGTGGGCGAGATTCTCGCGGGCATCCTCGTTGGCCCCACGCTGCTGGGCAAGGTCGCTCCGGGCTTCGCCGCTGACCTTTTCGGGGCCGACAAGACCGACCCGAAGGCCTTGGTGCTCGGCTTCCTGTACAACCTCGGCCTGCTCCTGCTGATGTTCGTCTCTGGTTGTGCCGCCAAGCACCTCTTGGGTAAGAAGAACCGCCAGGCCACCGCCTGGATCCTCGGGATCGGCACGCCGCTGCCGTTCTTCATCGCCCTCTTCGTGGCCCCGCTGCTCCCGCTCGAGCACTTCACCGGGACCGCCGGAAGCGAGCAGGCCGTCGTGCTGGTCTTCGCCGCCGCCGCCGCCGTGACGTCCATCCCGGTGATCACCAAGATTTTCTACGACCTCGGCATTCTCCACACCCGATTCGCCAGCCTCCAGCTGGGCTCGGCCGTCCTCGAGGACATCGCCCTGTGGGGCATCCTGTCGGTGGCATCCGCCATTGCCGCCGCCACACTGAGCGCTACCGGCGGCGACCTGACCGCCACCATCGGCGAGCATGTCGCCGTCAACGCCGCCTACGTGATCCTCGCTCTCACGGTCATGCCCGTTGTGCTGCGCAAGGTTTCCCGGGCCAGCTGGAACGTCGTCGCTCAGAACTCGCCCATCGCCTGGATGCTCAGCGTTTTCCTGGGCTACGTCTCCCTGGCGGCGGCTCTCGACGTCACCCTTGCTTTCGCCGCCTTGCTCGCCGGGTTCGGCGTCATGGGAGGCATGAAGGGCACCGAGCAGGCCCGCTTCCGGCTGCCGATGCAATCCCTCAGCGACGTCGCCGGATACTTCTTCGTCCCGGTGTACTTCGCCCTCATCGGCTACCGTCTCGACCTCTCCAAGACCTTCGACCCCCTCATGCTCGCCGGCTTTGCGATGGGCACTTCGATCGTGGTGTTCCTCTCCGTCGGGCTGGGGGCCAAGCTGGCGGGCATGAACCGCCTCGACATCGTGAACCTCGCCATGACCCAGAACGCCCGGGGCGGCCCTGGCATCGTCATGGCCTCGGTGGCCTTCGACGCCGGCATCATCAACGCCCCGTTCTTCACCACCCTCGTGCTCACCGCCGTGCTCACCTCCCAGGCTTGCGGGTTCTGGCTGGACTACGTCCTGCGCAAGGGCTGGCCCCTCTTGTCCGGAGCGGACCTGCGCCGGAGAGGCATCGAGCCCGACCCCGAAAAACTGCCCCAACGGATGCCCGAGCTTGTCGGCGTCGGTGCCCGCACCAACGGTAACGGACCTATGCCGGTGGAGATCGACTGATCAACTGAACGCGAGGGAGGAATGCCCCTTCGCCCCTCCGGGTTATACTGGTGTTCGGTTCTTTGGCAATCTGGGGGGTGTACCGGTTTCGACGGGGAACAGAGCGGAGCAGGGGTTGCGTGTCGAGCTTCCACTCGTAACATCGGAAGAATAACTGCGAACGACAACTTCGCCCTCGCGGCCTGATAAGGGCTCGTGACGTCCCGATGGTGGGCCTTGATTCGCGGCGCCCACCGGGACGACGCTAAAGCGGATCAATGGATGCGGAGGCCTTGCGACGCATCTGGATACAAAGCAAGGCTGGCCGCTCGCGTAGGTTGGCCTTCTTCCAGCGCGCGCGGCGAGAAACCAATAGAGGGCTACGCACGTAGACGCTCCTGAGACGCGTTTCTCGGACGTGGGTTCGACTCCCACCACCTCCACCAAAGCCAATCTCCTCCTAGGCCCTGGTACTGCGGTTTGTAGCTCCCTGCGCCGGCTCTCGGGGCTTCTTGTTCGTCACCAGCAACGGCGGCGGCAACGGTGGTGGCGAAGGTTTCGTCGCCTGGTACGTCCACTACCGGACCGGCAAGGTTTATGATCCTCTCCGAGTACGGTTACAAGGCTTGGCACTTCATGGGGAAAGAAGTAAAGCCTGCGTCCACCGGGCCTTCTAGTCCCTCTCGCGGGGCGGCCGGCAGGGGATCGTCGGCCGCCCCGCCCGTTTACTCCGCTTCATCGCCGCCGCTCCCCGCCCGGCTGCGGGCTCCTCTGGCGATCTACGACGTCACGATCAACGACGGCTTGGACGACGCGACCACGAACGCGCGAGGACGCGCCAACAGCGGAGGCTCTACCCCAGCTTTCGCCGCGTCACCGCCCTCCAAGCCCTGTTGAGGAGAAGCATGCCGGTTTTGGCTAATTCACGCAACACGTAGAAGTCCTTCTTTTCTCGTCACTTGCAAGCCCTTGCCAATAAACTGAGCACTTTCGTGGGAAACGCGCAGCCGCCTTAGCGTCATAAGATTTACTTCAGCCACAGCTAATGATCTTAAGGCCGGAGCGCCGGCCGCCACCGTGGCGAAGCAGAGGGGGGATGAGGGTGTGTCCCGCTTTAGTGAAGCCGGACACTTCTGCTTTCAGGGGGCCAAGGCCACCGTCCTTGCTGTAACACCGAGGATACGATGATGAGTAAGCTACTGCAATGGGACAGCTTGGTGACGCGACGGCGGAAGGCCCGACGCGGCCAGGGAGAGGCAGGCTCTTGCATGCCTCGACCGGGCCACCCTCCCAATCCTCCTGGGCGTACCGCGCTGGGAATTCGTGGGCACTTGGTGTGCCCCTGGCGTGAAAGGAGGGAAAGTGATTTGGATTCTCGTCCTGCTCTTGAGGTTGTCACCTCTGGGGGATATCCCCCAGAAAGTCGGTTCCTCAACGATTGCTGCACCGTCGCCGGGTCTTTCGCCCTCCGGCATGGCTGATTCTGGGGCAAGCATAGATCCTGATGGATAATTTATTTCGCAAGGCTGAACTGAACATCTAAAACGGTAAAGGAGAACTCAAATGAACGACCCCGTTTTTTCCAGCACCACGGTAGACCCAGACGGGAGTTGCTCTTAGCCGGCCAGACCCTGCCGCAGCTTCGCCGAGAGGGAGGCTTCAATGTAACGAGCCTCCCTCTCCAAGCGATTCGGAAGCCCCCCCTTAGCCAGTATCTCTTGTACAGTCCCCAACGCCGCCTCCGTTTCGCCCTGGTCTGAACTGTAAACTAAGACTACCCGTGCGTACGTCATTAGATACGGCGTCGAATAGGGTAAGTGCCCGAACTCTCTACTTACCGCCAACAGCTCGCGGGCTTGCCTCAGCAGGTCGTCCCTTCTCGCCTGTAGCCGGAGAAGGGTCGAGAAGTAGACTAGGTTGTTGAGGGCCACGTATTTTCCATTTCCGGGAAGATCCTTAAGCCGTTCATACCCCCTCGTTGAGAAGTAAATTGCTTCTGCCAGATAGTCTTTATTTTCTGGGCTCTGCTCGTCCTTCGTCGGGTCCGTATGCAAGGTTCCGATCATGTTCCCCATTACTGCGTGAACTCTCCCGCGTATTTCCTCCTCGAGCTGATGGGTCTTCCCTTCGAGCTGGCGGGTCTTCTCTTTGATACCTGCGTCGAGTTCTGCAAATTGTCCGGTTTGGCTGGCCTCAAGCTTTGTTATCCGCTCAGTGGTGCTACCTTCGAGGCTGGCCAAACGGTTCGTCATGTTCAACTCAAGATCGGTGCTCCTCTTTTGATTATCCGCACTAGCTTTCACCGTCTCGGTCAGCACCGCCTCTGCCTTGGCTTTGACTTGGTCCACATCGCTCTTGAGGGATTGCCACCCAATGATGGCTGCGAACGCCAGAAGAAGAGAGAACATGATCAATGCCAGGGAAGAGGCCCCAGAAAAGAGAGTGGCTAACTCGCCGCCGGTTGGCCCGGCTTGTCCGCCAGGAATTGGCCGAAAGAGTATCCGGCTTAGGTAGTACATGGAACCCAAGACAAAAAAAACCAGCCCCATCTCCCAAAACCAAATCTGCAACCATTCCCTTCTGGTCTTGTTTGCCATCCTGGGCGAGCCTCCCTTTTGTCCAGTGCTGCAGCAACTATATCCCCGGAAGAGGTGCTCTATCCAGACCCACCTCTCTCCGGCTTGCGGCGGATCCAGCCGCACCAGCCTTGCCCTTGAGGCTGTGCATACGCCTCCGGGCGCAAGATCTAGCGCCTTCTATTATAATGCGCCCCATAGGTTGTAGGCTCCCCTCCTAATCCTCTCCATCGGATAGCCCTGGGGGAAAAAAAGGAGGAAGGATAAGCAGGACGACGGAGCCGCCGCGTGCGAGGCGGAAAGCTCCGAAGCGGCGGCTTTACAAGAACGTCGATATCTTCATTCCCCCTTTTCGGCCGCCTTGAGGAGGCTCGGGACGCGGTAGTACAGCCGCGCTCCCTCAGCTCCCGCTACGCATTCCTGGACGCGCTCCGAGTCACAGGACACTAGGCCCTTATAGGACAGCATCTCATCCGTCATGATGTGCGCCGTCCCCTCGACATTGCGCCGGATGATCCCCTTCCAGGGTCTTGGCCTTGAGGTCGTCTATCTTCTGAGAGCGGACTTCGCCGTCCCGCTGAATCAGGCTGAAGACGTCGGCGGACATTGCGGCAAAGCCCCGGAGGTTGCGGCAGAGTCTGCGGAGTTTGCGGTACATCCCCTGGACATCGCCGCGATGCCGGCAGGTCTGCCGCAACGCCGGCAGATCTTCTGAGAATGTCCGGGGACTTCGCCGCTGATCCCTGGACTTCCTGAGAACGTCTCCGGACAGTGCCGCGTGGTCTGCGGATCTCGGCCGATGTCAGCGGCCTCGTTGAGAATGTCCCGGGACTTTGCCCATGATCCCCGGACTTTCCGAGAATGTCTCCGGACATCGCCGCTGGGGCCGTGGATTTCCGCCGATCTCGGCAAACTCTCTGAGAACCTCTCGAGACTTTGCCGCTGATCCCCAGACCTCCTCAGAAAGTCTCTGGACATCGCCGCGAGATCCGCGGATCTCCGCGGATCTCGGCAGACCCTCTGGGAATGTCTCCGGACATCGCGGCAAGCTCGGCGGACATTGCGGCAGCCCCCCGGCCTTTGCGACAAAGCGGGAGATCTCGCCGCAATCTCCGCTGGCGTTGCGGCAGAGCGGAGCCGTCCGTTCAGCGGCTTTCGAACGCCGCCGCGATGCTCCGCTCATACGGCGGCGCGAGCACCCCGGCCTCGGTGATGATGGCCGAGATGAGCTCCGCGGGCGTCACGTCGAAGGCGAAGTTGAGCGCCGGCGTGTCGTCAGGAGCTACACGGGTGCCGAAGACCTGGGTGACCTCGTCGGCGCGGCGTTCCTCGATGGGGATGTCCTTTCCCGTCGCCGTCGCGCGGTCGATCGTCGAGAGCGGCGCCGCGACGTAGAAGGGGATCCCGTGGCGATGCGCCAGCGACGGCCACCGTGTAGGTGCCGATCTTGTTGGCCGTGTCGCCGTTGGCGGCGATGCGGTCGGCGCCGACCACGATGCGGTCCACGAGGCTCTGCGACATCAGGGCGCCGACGCTGCTGTCGGTCACCAGCCGGAAGGGGATGCCCAGCTTCTTGAGCTCCCAGGCAGTGAGGCGCGCGCCCTGCAGCAGCGGGCGGGTCTCGTCCACCCAGACCTGTTCGACCTTGCCGTCCCGCCACGCCGATTGAATCACTCCCAGGGCCGTGCCGTAGCCGGCGGTCGCCAGCGAGCCGGTGTTGCAGTGGGTGAGCACGCGCGTTCCCGGCGCGAAGAGGGCGGCGCCGTGCTCGCCGATGCGGCGGTTGACCCGCACGTCCTCGGCGTGCAGCTCGCGGGCCCAGTCGAGCAGCGCGGAGGTGGCCGCTTCCGGTCCCCCCGCCGCGTTCTCGGCGAAGACCCGCCGGCCCCGCTCCAGGGCCCAGCGCAGGTTGACCGCCGTCGGGCGAGTTCCGCCGAGCAGGCTCGAGACCTCCTCGAAACGTCCCGCGAGATCCCGGGGGCTGCTCACCGTGCGCAGGCCGAGCACCAGGCCGTAGGCCGCGGCCACGCCGATGGCCGGCGCGCCGCGTACGGCCAGGCAGCGGATCGCGTCCGCCACCTGCTCGGGGGTCTCGCAGTCGAGCCAGACCTCCTCGACCGGCAGGCGTGTCTGGTCGAGCAGGCGCAGCCCGGGGCCTTCCCAGCGCATCGGCGAGAACGGCTCGCTCATCGGGGGCTATCTTATAGAATGTCCGCCGCTCGTTCAGCGCCCATAACCTACCGATTCGAGGCCCGTGAATGAAAGGCGATCCCAGGAATCTCGGCTTCGCCACCCGCGCCGTCCACGCCGGCCAGGAGCCTGACCCGCGCACCGGCGCCGTCGCGGTGCCCATCTACCAGACGTCCACCTACGTGCTGCACGCCGTCGGCGAGGGGGCGGAGTACGAGTACGCCCGCGTGCAGAACCCCACCCGCAGCGCGCTGGAGGAGCAGGTGGCCCTGCTCGAGGGCGGCGCACGCCGGCCACGCCTTCGCCTCCGGCATGTCGGCCATCGCCTGCCTGATGACGGTGCTGCAAGGCGGGCGATCACACGGTGGTCTCGCGCAACGTCTACGGCGGCATCTACCGCTACTTCACCCGCATCCTCGAGCGCTACAACCTCTCGTTCTCCTGGGTGGACACCAGCGACCTCGCGGCGACCGAGGCGGCGATGCGGCCGGAGACGAAGCTGGTCTACGTCGAGACGCCCACCAATCCGCTGATGGACATCACCGACCTCGCCGCCGTTTCGGAGCTCGCCCACGCCCGCGGCGCGCGGGTGGCGGTCGACAACACCTTCCTCTCGCCCTACCTCCAGCGGCCGCTCGAGCTCGGCGCGGATTTCGTCGTCCACTCGACGACCAAGTTCCTCAACGGCCACAGCGACTCGATCGGCGGCGCGCTGATCTGCCGCACCCCGGAGGACGCCGAGTGGTTCGCGCTGGTGCAGAAGTCGGCCGGCGCCATCCTCTCTCCCTTCGACTGCTTCCTGGTGATGCGCGGCATCAAGACGCTGGCCGTGCGCATGGAGCGGCACGAGCAGAACGCGCGGCGCATCGTCGAGTACCTGGCCGGCCACCCGAAGGTCCAGCGGATCCTCTATCCCGGACTGCCGGACCACCCCGGCCACGAGATCCAGAAGCGGCAGGCCTCGGGCTTCGGCGCGATGATCACCCTCGAGCTGGGGAGCTACGCGGCGGCCAAGGCGATGCTGGACCGCATGCGCGTGATCAGCCTCGCCGAGAGCCTGGGCGGCGTCGAGAGCCTGATCTCGCACCCGGCCTCGATGACGCACGCCTCCGATCCCGCCCGAGCGCCGCGCCGAGCTCGGCCTGACGGACGGCATGGTACGGCTGTCGGTGGGGATCGAGGACGTCGAGGACCTGCTGGCCGATCTGGACCAGGCGCTGGGGTAAGACTCACCAGGAAGAGACGGCAGCAACACGGACGACAGAGGGACCGGGCACGGACGAGAAACGTCTTGTTTTCTCCCCTCTCCCGGTGAGGGGGGCAGGGAGGGGACGGGGGTGAGGGTCAGTCCTCGTCCGAGTCCGCGAAGGCGATGTCTTCCTCCTCTTCTTCGTCGTCGTCAGCGGCGGCCTGCTTGTCGACGCTGTCGGCGATCCAGGCGAGGAAGCCCGGCTCGGCGTGGCTGACGTTGAAGGAGAGGATCTCGGGCAGCTCGTAGCTGTGCAGCTCGCGGATCGTCGCCGCCACCGCTTCGAACTCCCCCTCCAGCGTCTTGATGACGAGCAGCAGCTCGCCGTCCTTGCAGATCTTCCCCTTCCAGCGGTACATCGAGCGGATGCCGGGAAGGATGTTGACGCACGCGGCCTGGCGCCGCGCCACGATCTCGCGCGCGATGAGGTTGGCCTGCTCCTCGGTGCCGACGGTGGTGACGACGGCGATCGCACGCATGCCGGCCACGTTACTGCACTCCCTTCGAGGGAGTCAATCGAGCGCAGGAGCGAGGCGAGCCGGTGAGGACCGGTGAGGACCGGTGAGGATCAGTCGCGCCAGACGCGGGTTGCGGGATCGTACGTGAGCACGCGCACCTTGCCCGTGCGGTTGAAGACCCTCACCGCCGCGAGGCGCTTGACGCCGTCGGTCAGGTACAGCGAGCCGGCGGTCGCGGAGCCGAGCGGGCTGAAGGAGGCGAGGTCCGACTGGTTGAAGCGGATCGGGTCGTCCGTGCTCAACGGCCGATCGGGCGAGCCGGGATCCGGGGGCGGCGGTCCCGGCGGAAATCCGAAGCCGCAGCCCCTGCCGAGGTGGGCAAGCCGGCGGGGCGGCTTGACCGCGGGATCCACGCCGCTGTCGATGTCACGCGTCAGGACGCCGTCGCCATCGCCGTCGCGATAGAGGGTGAAGGTGACCTCGCCATTGCCGGCGGTGCGGAACTTCACCGCCACGTTGGCGCTATGGCGGGTGGCGTAGGACCGCGCCAGCCGCAGGACTCCCACCATCTCTTCGGCCGCCAGGCGCAGCCGCACGTCGCCGGTAATCCGCAGCAGCGGTGGCGTCACGACGGCCAGCAGGCACGCCAGCACCGCGAGGACGATCATCAGCTCCACGAGCTGGAATCCTTTCTGGACCATGGCAGACCTCCAAAGGGGGGGCCCCCGGGCGAGGCGGCGCCGCGACGGCCCGCCTCGCCCGGAACGCGTCAGCGGGAGTCGGAGCCTGAACGGCTCGCCTTCACCTTGTCCTTGAGGGTCGTCTCGCCGGAGGTCGCGACGTAGGGCTTGAGGAGCTCGTACGTCTTCTCGCCGATGCCGCGCACCAGCATCAGGTCCTCGGGCTTCTTGAACGGACCGTTCTGCTTACGGTACTCGACGATGCGCTGGGCGATGCTCGGGCCCACCCGCGGCAGCAGGGCGAGCTGCGAGGCGTCGGCGCTGTTGACGTTGACCTTCTTGCCCTCGGCGGCCGCGGCGGGAAGGGCCGCCAGGAGGATCGCCAGGACTACACCGGCCACGATGCGATGTGCATGCTTCATGATTTCTTCCTTTCGCTAGGTACTGCGTTGACGTTGAGCCTGCGGTACAGCGTTTCTCCCTTTCCGTGTTTTCGATTCGCCGTTTTCCTCGTCGCCACCTCCTCTCCGTGGTTGACGGCGAGCGGCAAGGATCAAAGCTCCTGCCAGGCGGGCCGATATGGCGCAAGCTGCTGAAAAGAAGAGAGTTGTCGGTCTGGGGCGATGCCGGGGCGAGGCCTTGCCCGACAAGGGATCGCGCGCGGAGCCGCGGCCGGAGCGGAGAGGGACCAGGAGCGGCGGGCGTTTACCCGCGTGTCAAAAGATTTGGCGGGCAGCGCAATCTTTTGCGGGGCCCGAGCCTTTCGAGTACAGTAACCGCGCCATGGCGGAGGAGCGGTCGATCTGGCGCGAGTACCTGGAGGCGTTGATCATCGCCGCGATCTTCCTGTGGTTCACCAACACGTTCGTCATCCAGACCTTCTACATCCCCAGCCCGTCCATGGAGGACACCCTCCTGGTCGGGGATCACCTGTTCGTGAACCGGTTCATCTACGGCCCTGCGATCAGCGAGCTGGAACGGGATCTGCTGCCGTTGCGCAAGGCGCGGCGCGGCGACATCGTGGTCTTCCGCTCACCGATGGAGCCGAAGCTCGACCTCGTCAAGCGGTGCGTCGCCGGCGGCGGCGATGAGGTCCTGATCGACGACCAGCAGCTCCACATCAACGGCAAGGCGGTCAACGACTCGAGTTACGCCTTGCACAAGGGCCCCAACCTTTCGCCGCAGGAGGCGCGGGACAACTTCGGCCCCCTGGTGGTACCGCCGGGCGATTACTTCTGCATGGGCGACAACCGCGACAACTCTTACGACTCGCGGTTCTGGGGGCCGCTGCCGGGCCATCTGGTGAAAGGGCGGGCGCTGTTCATCTACTGGTCCTATGGCGGCAGGACCTCGAGCGGGCAATGGGAGAGCGTGGGGGCGAAGCTGCGGGATCTGGCGGAGACGGCGCTCGGCTTCTTTTCCAAGACCCGCTGGGAGAGGACGTTCCACCTGATCCGCTAAGCTGTTCCATGCACGTAGAGAAATCGTTGCTCCGGGAGTATCTGGAGGCCCTGCTGATCGCGGTCATCTTCGCGACCTTCGCCCGCACCTGGGTGGTACAGGCGTTCAAGATCCCCTCCGGCTCGATGGAGAAGAACCTGCTGATCGGCGATCACATCCTGGTCAACAAGTTCGTCTATGGACCGCGGCGGTTTCCCTGGGAGGAGAAGCTGCTGCCGATGCGCCGGGTGCGGCGCGGCGACGTCGTGGTGTTCAAGTTCCCCAACGAGCCCGAGCGCGACTTCATCAAGCGCTGCGTGGGGCTGCCGGGGGACACCCTCAAGCTGGACGACAAGGACCTCTACATCAACGGCCGGCACGTGGACGACGCGGCGTTCACCTACTACGAGGACGGCGAGATCTATCCCCGCGACCTGTTCTTCCATCCCCGGCGCACGCGCGACAACTTCGGCCCCACGACGGTGCCGTCCGGCCGCTACTTCTGCATGGGAGACAACCGCGACAACTCCAACGACTCCCGCTACTGGGGGCCGGTGCCCGAGAGCTACGTCAAGGGCCGGGCGTTCATGGTGTACTGGTCGTTCGCCAGCGACGAGGACCAGATCGTCTGGCCCGGCTATGCGGGCAAGGCGCGGCAGATCGGCCGCGTGGCGCTCAACTTCTTCACGCAGACCCGCTGGGACCGTACGTTCCGCATCGTGCGGTAGACTACGCCGACAATTCCTGCGTACGGAGGGTGCCATGCCACGATGGAGATCGGAACGGGGCGAGGGAAATCTCGGATGTATCCTGTGGCTGCTCGCGCTCGGCCTCGCGATTCTGATCGCCTGGAAAGCGGTGCCGGTCAAGATGCAGAGCGCGAAGATGTACGATTACCTGGATGACGTGGCGAAGTTCGGTGCGGCGCGGGCGACGCCCGAGGAGCTCGAGAAGCACATCCTCGCGCGCGCCGCAGGAGCTCAGCATCCCGCTCGACAAAAAGGCCGTCAAAGTCACGCGGTCCCGGGACCGCATCTACATCGATGTCGAGTACACCATCCCGGTGGAGTTCCCCGGCTACACTTACCAGTGGCACTTCCGGCACAAGCTGGATCGTCCGATCTTCATCATCTGATCCGCGGATGGCTAGCCGTCCTCGGGGGCGGCTTCGCCCCCGGGGCTTTGGCGGGTGTTCATCTCGCCGGGTTGATCTTCTTCCTCAATCCGGGCCTGCCTTTCTCCGTCCGCCCCGTGCTGCGCGGGAGCCTGGTCTATGGCCTGCTGCTCGGCCTGCTCGGCCTCGCCTTGCACCTGCCGGTCACCTGGGGCCGGCCGCGGCGGGCCGGCCGCATCCTGCCGTGGAGCCTCACCGCCGCGCTGGCCGCCTCCGCCCTGCTCGACTGGACCCACGCCTCCTATTACGCCTACTTCCTGCCGCCGGGAATCAACGAGCGCCTGATCAAGACCGCCCTCTGGCTCGTCGCTCGGCGCGCTGATCGCCTTCTATACCGCCCTGCTGCACACGCTGCATCGCCGGCGTTATGGGATCCGCAGCCGGCTGGCCTACGTCTTCATACCTTTGCTCTCGGTCTATGCCATGGTCGAGCGGCGCGAGGCCTTCCGCCCGCGGCCGGGGCCCGTTCCGCGTCCGGCGGTAGTCGAGGCCGGCCAGCGGCCGAAGCTTTGGGTGGTCGGCGTCGAGTCGGCCACCCTCGACGCCATCCTGCCCCTCGCCGGCCAGGGCCGGCTTCCCTTCTTCGCCAGGCTGCTGCAGGAGGGCGCCTACGGGCGTCTCGAGTCCCTGTCGCCGACGCTTCGCGACGCGGTATGGACGACGCTCGCCACCGGCAAGTACCCGTTCAAGCACGGCGTCATCGGCCGGCGCCCCTATCCGGCGGATTTCCTGGCGCCCGGGGCCCAGTTGCGCCTGCTGCCGGCCGGGGTCTCCTTCCGGCGCTGGGGCACCCTCGGCGGCGCCCCCCTGCCGCCGGCCGGGCGGATGCGGGAGACGCTGGCCCTGTGGGAGATCCTGCCACGGCTCGGCGTTCCGGCCGGCGTGGTGGGCTGGCCCGAGGCCGCTCCGATCGCTCCGCCTGGGGGCGAAACGGTCTTCGCCCTCTCGGACCGCTTCTTCGGCGGGGGGGCCGGAAAGGATGACGCCTGGCCCGAGGACCTCGCCCGGCGGGCCGAGCCTTTCCGGGCCGCGCCGCGGGAGATCGCGCCGGCGCTGCGCGGGCGCTTCGGCCCGCGCCCCCCGGAGTGGCTGCTCGCCGCCTCGACCGGTGATCTCCAGCGCCAGTCGCTGACCCTGTCGCTCGCCGATCAGAACCCGCGCACCGAGGCGGTCTTCCTCCTGCTCCCCGGATTGCGGCAGGTGTCGCGCCGCACCTTCGGCGGCTTCAGCGCCGTGCAGTTCGAGGGCGAGTCGGAGGCGACGGGTGCCGCCGGCGCCGCCGCCGAGCGGCTGGCCGCCTACTACGCGCAGCTCGACGCGCGGCTCGCCGATCTGTGGGCGCGGACGACGGGTCCGCGGCTGCTCGCGGTGGTCTCGGCCTACGGCGCCGATCCGCAGGGAGGGTGGTCGCGCCTGTGGGGCCGGATGGCGCCGGGTCGGGCCCTCGGCGGCGAGTTCCTGGCGGCGCCCGACGGCGTCGTGCTGCTCCATGGTCCGGGGATCCGTCCCGGCGCCCTGGTGACCGGGGCGCGGGTGGTGGACCTCGCCCCCACGCTGCTCTACGGGCTCGGCTTCCCGGTGGCCCGGGACCTGGATGGCCAGGTGCTCACGGCGGCGTTCGAGAGGGAGTTCCTGGCGGCGAACCCGGTGACGTTCTTCCCTTCGTACGAGGGGCTGGCGAGGGCGGACAACCCCTAGGCGTCAAGCCTTCTGCGCCACCAGCTTGGGACCGGCCGCGCCGCGGACGCCTTCGCGGCTCATCGCGCAGCGCCCCTCGAAGGTGGCGCCGTCCTCGATGACGAGGGCTGGCGTATCTATATCGGCAAACACTTTGCCGTGTGGGGCGATCTGTATCCTCCGCGTGGCCAGGATGGTGCCTCTCACGGTACCGGATACGAAGATCTGCCCCACCTTGCAGCTCGCCGTCGATCTCGCCCGATTCACCGACGATCAGATCGCCCGCCGATTCCACCTTGCCGGTGAGCTTCCCGTCGACGCGGAACGAGGCGTCGAAGCGCAGCTCCCCCTCCAGGTGGCTGCCGCTGTCCAGGAAGCCGTTCAGGTCGCTCCGCTTGCCGTCCGACTTGAAGATCATGGGTTCTCTCCCCGCTCGATCAGGACATCGTAGAGCCGCATCAGCTCCTCTTCCGAGTGGAAGTGGATTCGCAGGTGCCCGCCCTTGCCCTGCCTCCGGATCTCGACCCGGGTCTGCAGGCGGCGGGTGAGCTTCTCCTCCGCGGCGGCGGTATGGACCTCGACCGGACGGTCCGGCTTCTTCGTCTTCGGGCGCTCCCCTGACGCGGCGGCCGCGGTGGCTGCGGTCGCCAGCCGCTCGAGCTCCCGCGCCGAGAGCCCTTCGCGCACGGCTCGCTCGGCGAGGCGGACCTGCGCCTCGGCTCCGGGCAGCGCCAGCAGCGGGCGCGCCTGTCCGGCGGTGAGCTTCTCCTCGCGCAGCAGCTCCCGCACCTCCTCCGGCAGGCGGAGGAGGCGGAGCGCGTTGGTCACCGTGGTGCGGGCCTTGCCCACCCGGGCGGCGACCGCCTCCTGGGAGAGGCCGAACTTCTCCTGCAGGGCGGCGTAGGCTTCGGCCTCTTCGAGAGCGTTCAAATCGCTGCGCTGGAGGTTCTCGACCAGCGCCAGCTCCAGCCGCTCGCGGTCATCGGCGACCTCCCGCACGACGACGGGCACCTCCGCGAGGCCGGCCCGCTGCGCCGCCCGCCAGCGGCGCTCGCCGGCGATGATGGTCCAGCCCTGGCCTTCCGGAGTCACCACCAGGGGTTGGACGATGCCCTGGGCGCGGATCGATTCCGCCAGCTCTTCGATCGCCGTCTCGTCGAAGCGGGTGCGCGGCTGGAGGCGGTTCGGGCGCAGACTCCCGACCGGCAGCGTGCGCACCTCCGCCGCCGTCTTCTCGATCAAGGCGTCGAGGCCGCGGCCGAGGCCGCGCTTCCTGGCGTTCACGCCGCCCTCCGCAGGATCTCGCGCGCCAGCGCCAGGTACGCCTCGGCGCCGCGCGACTTGATGTCGTACTGGAAGATCGGCAGGCCGTGGCTGGGCGCTTCGGCGAGGCGGATGTTGCGGGGCACGATGGTGTCGTAGACCTTGTCGGCGAAGTGCGCGCGGATCTCCTCGGCCACGTCCTTCGAGAGGTTGGTTCGATCGTCGTACATCGTCAGCAGGATGCCGGCGATGGCCAGGCGGGGGTTGAGCCCCGCCTGGATACGCCGCACGGTGGCCAGCAGCTCGCTGATCCCCTCGAGAGCGAAGTACTCGCATTGCAGCGGCACGAGGACGCCGTCGGCCGCCGTCAGGGCGGCCACCGTGAGGTGGCCGAGCGACGGCGGGCAGTCGAGGAGGATGGTGTCGTACCGGCCGGCCACCTCGGCGAGGATCCCCTTGAGCTTCTTCTCCCAGCCGCTCTCGCCCACGAATTCCACTTCGACGCCCACGAGATCGCGGTGCGCGGGGACGAGATCGAGGTTGGGGAAGCCCGAGGGGCGGATGGCATCCGGGATGGACGCCTCGCCGGTCAGGACGTGGTACAGGTGCGGCGCGGTGGCATGGGCGCCCAGACCGCGGGTGGCGTTGGACTGCGGATCGCAGTCGACCAGCAGGACGCGGCGCTCGAGGGCGCCGAGGCCGGCACCCAGGTTGATGGCGGTGGTGGTCTTGCCGACTCCGCCCTTCTGGTTCGCGATAGCGAGAATCATGCTCAAATCGTGCTCTCAGGTGACGCGGCGCAGGGCCAGGATCCGCCGCCTCTCGCTGCCGGCGAGCTTGACCTCGCCGCAGGCGGCGAGCCCCGGCGGCAGATCGGGCTCGCGCTCGCCCGCCCAGAGGAGGAGACGACCCTCCTCGCGCAGGCGGGCCGCGAGCGCGCTCCAGGTCTCGGCATCGAGCCGGAGGGCCCGGGAGGTGATCACGTCGATGCTCTCCGGCAGACCGGCGGGCAGCGGAACCCGGACTCTAACATTCAGGCACCGGCACGGCAAAGACGCCTGGCGCGCGGCGGCGAGGAGGAAGGCCCACTTCCTCTCGCGCGCCTCGACGAGGGTCATCTCGAGCGCCGGCCGGGCGACGGCGAGAACCAGCCCGGGAAAACCGGCGCCGGAGCCGAGATCGAGCGCCGGCCGAGCGCCGGCCGGCAGCAGGGGCAGGGCCGCCAGGGACTCGCCGTAGTGCCGCGCCAGGATCTCCGCCGCCGTTCCCGGACCGATCAGGTTCGTCCGCCGGTTCCAGCGCCGGCAGCTCCTCGTAATGGGCGCGGAGGGCCGAAATCGTCTGCTCCGGCAGGAACTGGGGCGACAACGCGGCGATCCCCGCCGCGAAGTCAGCCGGAGAGATCTCGGGAAGCTCGAAGGCCATGCTGACCGCTGGCGGAAGGGGAAGGTTTCACGTGGAACATTGGGTCTGCGAACCGCGAAAGTTCCACGTGAAACGTGGCGTTCAGAAACCAAGTCAGACCGGCCGGATCGTCACGCGCTTGAAGTAGCCGTCGCCCTCGCTCTCGGTCGCTACGCCGGGATCGTCCGCCAGGGTCACGTGGATGATGCGGCGGTCGGCCGGGTTCATCGGCTCCAGGATGCGGGGCCGGCCGCGGCGGCGGACGTCCTCGGCCATGCGCTGCGCCAGGCTGCGCAGCCGCTCCTCCCGGATCTCGTGAAAGTTGTCGCAGTCCACCCGCACGGCCGTCGCCTCGCCGCAGAGGGTGCGGATCATCCGCGGCAGCAGGTGCTCGACCGCCATCACGAACTCGCCGTCGTCGGCGAAGCACCAATCGACGTCCTCGCCCGAGAGGTCCACCTCCAGGCGATCCTCGCCCTGGAAAATCTGCGGCGTCAGATCCAGCCCGGCGATACGGAGCAGCAGCGCGGACGACTTCGCCGCCGTCTCGGCCAGCGGACCGCTCGCCACCGGGTAACGCTCCGCCACCCGCCGCGGCGTCTCCGGCAGAATCACCAGCCCCCCGTTCTCCGGGCCAGCCGGCCGGGAGGCTTCCGCCTCCCGGTTCGGCCGCGTGAGCCGCGCCTCCTCGCGCCGCCGGCGGGGCCGCTCGCGACCCTCCGGCGTCTCCCCGCCCCGCGCGGTCCCCGCCCCGCGACCCTCGCGACCGGCGCGCTCCGGGCGCCGCTCGGTCCGCCTCGCCGATGGCGCACCCGGCCGCTCGACGCGCGGCAGGCGCCGGATCGCGGGCAACGTACGCCGCCGGCGGCGGGGGTGGGTGGGCGCGCCCGCCAGGCGTCATCGGCAGCGGCACCGGCGCCTCTCGCCGCGGGTTGTCTGGATCGACCTCGATCACCACCTTGCGGCGCGTTTTCAGGAACCCGTGCCGCTTCTCCAGACTGCGATAGGCCACGTAGCTGGGGTCGAGGTTGAAGTAGTTGGCGGCCTGGATCACCGCCTGCTGCAGGGTGTCGCCGGAAAAGAAGCGTCTCTTCGGGTCGTTCATAGAGGTCGTCTCGTGCGGGAGCTCTCCGTCGCCAGCCATCACGCCCCCCGCTTCTGCAGACGGTTGTAAACCTGGAGTTGCAGGATGGTCAAGACGTTGTTGGTCAGCCAATAGAGCACCAGACCGCTGGGGAAACCCAGGAACAGGAAGGTCATGAAGATCGGCATCAGCTGGAACATCCGCCGCTGCATGGGGTCGCCCGCCTGCGGCCCCATGCGCACCTGCAGCACCTGGGTGAGCGCCCATGATGATCGGCAGCACATAGTACGGATCGTGCACCGAGAGGTCCTTGATCCACAGCATCCACGGCGCCTTGCGCAGGTCGACCGCCGTGGACAGCAGGCTGTAGAAGGCGAACAGGATCGGCATCTGCAGCAGCAGCGGGAAACAGCCGCTCGCCGGATTGACGCCGGCCTGCTTGTAGACCGCCATCACCTCCTCGTTCATCTTGCGCTGCATCTCGAGGTTCGGCTTGCCCTGCTTGTCGCGGAGCTTGGTCCGGTAGCGGTCGCGGATGGCCTGCACCTTCGGGTTCAGCTCCTGCATCTTGCGCATCGACATCGTGCTGCGGTGCGTCACCGGCAGCAGCACCACCTTGATGAGGATCGTCATCAGGATGATGGCCCAGCCGTAGTTGGGCACGACGTGGTCGTGGATCCAGTGCAGGCCGGCGAGGAGGGGCCGGGCCAGGAAGCCGAAGTAACCGAGCTCCACCGTGCCTTCGAGATCGTAGGGGAGCGCCTGCAGCCGGTCGAACTCCTTCGATCCCCAGTAGGAGGCGAGCGCCAGCCGGTCCCCGGCCGGCCGCAGGACCAGGAAGAACTCCCGGGGGAGGTCCTCCTGCTCCTTGGTGAGCTGGTCCTTGGGCGGCACCGGCACGAAAGTCGCACCCTCCCCCGCCGGCTGCACCAGCACGGGCTCGAGCACCGCCCGCTCGAGCCCCGCCTGGGGAACTTGGGCGGAGAGGAAGTAGGTGTCCTCGAGGCCCACCCAGCGCAGCGCGCGCCCGGGGATCTCCAGCCCTTCCGCGGCGCCCTGGGCCTCGACGAGCTTCACCTCGTCTCCCGCCTTGTAGACCGCCCGCCGCCGCTCGAAGCGGCTCTTCATCTCCTCCGCCGTCGGGTTGCGGATGCCGGGTCCGAGCAGCACGCCCCAGTCCCCGCCGCGGCCGGGCAGACGGATCTCCACCTCCAGCAGGCCCCGTTTGTCGAAGCCGAAGCGCTTCTCGGCGACCCCGAGGGGGCCGCTGTAGCGGAAGACGACGGAGCGGCCATCCCCTCCTCTCTCGGCCTGGAACAGCGCCCGGTCGAGGGGATGCGGCTGCAGACCGCGGCCCGCCGTCAGGGCATAGGGGTACGGGCCGCCCGACCGACCGCGCACCATCTCCAGCGCACCGCTGGCCGGATTGGCCGTCTCCGGCACCCGCAGGGAGACGAGCTGGGCGCCCCGATTGGTGAGCACGGCGCGGGTTCGGCCGTGCTGCAGCACGATCCGTTCCTCGACCGCGGCTTCGATCGGCGGTGCGGGGGCAAGCGGCGCTGCTGGCGCCGGCGCCGCGCCTTGTGCCGGGGCCGCGCTTTGGGCTGGCGAGGTAGGGGGGGCCGTCCGCTCCCGCGGCGCCGGTTGCGGCGGCTCCGGCTTGGGCGGCGGGAAGACCGTATACCAGATCAGGACGACGGCCAGGGAGAGCAGGAAGGCGACGAGCAACCGGCGAGTGTCCACGGGCGCTTGAATCCTCTTTCGTCGTATCGACTACGGGAACGTCCGCCGCGCTACGGCAGGTCGATCCCGCCCGGGTGGAAAGGGTGGCAACGGAGCAGGCGGCCGGCCGCCAGCAGGCCGCCCCGCCACGGACCGTGCTTCAACAGTGCGAGCCGGGCATACTCCGAGCAGGTCGGGGCGAAGCGGCAGGCCCGCGGCAGCCAGGGGGAGACGCGCCGCTTGTAGGCGTCGAGCAGGAAGACCAGAAGGCGCGTCATGCCCGCCGCTCGCGCAGGCTCGAGAAGAGCCGCAGCAGCTCCGTTCGCAAGGCCGGAAAGTCGCTCCGGCGGGCCTCCGGCTTGAGATGAACCACCAAGTCCAAAGCGGGAAGCTGGCTGCGATCCTGCCATCGCCGGTAGATCTCTTTGATCCTGCGTCTGAGCCGATGGCGTTCCACCGCTTTGCCCACCTTGCGGCTGGCGGTGATGCCGATGCGCGGGTGCCCGAGCTGGTTCGGTGCGAAATATATGAGTGCCAGCGATCCGTGTCGCCGGCGCCCCGTCCGGTAGCACCTGAGGTAATCGGTCCGCCGCCGCAGCCTCTCCCGGGGAGGCAGGCGCTCGCCCGCCACGCTTCGGGGCTGGCCGGGCAGGCGCGCCGCGCCCGGCATCAGACGCTCAGGCGCTTGCGTCCCTTGCGGCGCCGCCGCGCCAGCACCGCGCGGCCGTGACGGGTGCGCATCCGCACCAGGAAGCCGTGCGTCCGCTTGCGCCGACGGTTGTTGGGCTGAAAAGTCCGTTTCACTGTGGAACCGCCTTCTTCCAAGTCGTGGTCATGGATCGCGGGACCGCCGGTCCCCATGGAACCGCCCGCTCGCATCGAACGAAACCCGTAAAGTAGTTCACCGGACGCCCGGCCGTCAAGGACGCCGGCGACGATGAATGGCGGAGAGGGTGGGATTCGAACCCACGGACCGGTTGCCCGGTCAACGGTTTTCGAGACCGCCCCATTCGACCGCTCTGGCACCTCTCCGGTTGTCTCTTCCTGCTGATCGATTGGCGGAGAGGGTGGGATTCGAACCCACGGTAGAGTTTCCCCTACACACGCTTTCCAAGCGTGCTCCTTAAGCCACTCGGACACCTCTCCAGGATTCTGCCAAAGAACGCCGTCACTGTGGCGCGCGCCGTAGCGACGCGAAGAAGCCGCGCAGCAGCGCGGCGCTCTCGCTTTCCAGAACGCCCGCCGTCACCTCCAGCCGGTGGTTGAGCCGCGGATCCTGGACCAGATTGCCCAGGGTGCCGCAGTATCCCGCCTTGGGATCGGCCGCCCCGTAGACGAGCCGTTCGACGCGGCTGTTGACCAGGGCTCCGGCGCACATCGCGCAAGGCTCGAGGGTCACGTACATGGTGCACCCCTCGAGCCGCCACCCCTGTAACCGTGATGCCGCCCCGCGAATTGCGAGGATCTCGGCATGCGCCAGCGGATCGCAATCGATCTCGCGGCGGTTGTGGCCCCGGCCGACCACCTCCCCATCCCGCACCACCACGGCGCCGATCGGCACCTCGCCGATCCCGGCGGCCCGCTTCGCCTCGGCGAGGGCTTCCAGCATCCAGAACTGATCTGCCGGTCTCTCCAAGGGCGGGCCCGCCGAACGGAAAGCGTATCTTACCCGAGAAGGACCAAGCCGCAAAGCGCGGGGCTCCGCAATGAGGAAACGCCTATCCAAAGCGACGCAGTGTCGGCCGCGCCAGCCGCCAGGGGAATTCGCGGCGCTGCGGCGGGGTTCTCGGAGGTGCGCCGCGTTCTTTACTTCCCCGATCCCAAGTCATAGCATGAGGGCCTGCAGTGGCCCGCGAAGGGTTCGGGTCCTGTGCATCGGTCTGCACCGAACCTCGTCAGGCCCGGAAGGGAGCAGCGATAAGGTGTCCGGTCGAGTGCCGCAGATTCACCGGAACCCTTCGTCGACCACTGCCATCGCCCCATGACGTACCAGGTCCTCGCGCGCAAGTGGCGCCCACAGAGCTTCTCCAACCTCGTCGGCCAAGCACCGATCGTCACCGCTCTGCGCAACGCCCTGAAGGAAGGGCGGATCGCCCAGGCCTACCTCTTCTCCGGCATCCGCGGCGTCGGCAAGACGACGGCGGCGCGCGTCCTCGCCAAGGCGCTCAACTGCGAACGCGGTCCGACCGCCGATCCCTGCAACGAGTGCGTGACCTGCATCGAGATCACCCGCGGCTCGAGACCTTGACGTCATCGAGGTCGACGCCGCCACCTATTCCAAGGTCGAGCAGATCCGCGAGCTCACCGAGAGCCAGCCAGTACGACCCGGCGCGCGAGCCGCTACAAGGTGGTGGTGATCGACGAGATTCACCGCCTTTCACGCCAGGCCTTCGACGCTCTACTGAAGATCGTCGAGGAGCCGCCGCCGCACTTGGTCTTCATCTTCGCCACCACCGAGATCGACGCCGTGCCGGCGACGATCCTCTCGCGCTGCCAGGAGTTCCACTTCCGGCGCGTGCCGTCGCAGGAGCTTGCGGCGCATCTGCGCCAGATCGCGGAGGCGGAGGCCATCCAGGCGAGCGACGCGGCGCTGCGGCTCATCGCCCGCGCCGGCGAAGGCAGCGTGCGCGACTCGGTGGCGCTGCTCGATCAGCTCGCCACCTTCGGCTCGGGCGCCATCGCCGACGAGGACGCCGTGCGCCTGCTGGGCGGGCTCGACACCGCCCTGTTCTACAGGCTTCTGGAGGGCATCCTGGCGGGCGATCCCCAGGCGGTGAGCGCCGCCGTGCGCCGGGTGGAGGAGGAGGGGTGGGATCCGCGGCACGTCTACGGCCAGTTCCTCGCCTTCTGCCGCGACGCCCTCCACCTGGCCATGGGCGGCTCGCCGGCGCAGGTGGATCTTCCCGGCGAGGAGGCGCAAGCCCTGGCCGCGACGGCCAAGGCGGGCGGCTACGAGAACCTGCTGCGGCTCCTCAACCAGCTCCTGACCAGCGAGCCCCTGGTGCGGCGCAGCGAGACCGGCGCGCTCGCCGTCGAGATCGCCTGGCTGCGCGCCGCCGAGCTGCCGAAGCTGACCCGCGTCGAGGAGCTGCTCGTCGCCGGGAACGTCCGGCTGCAGGCTGCCCCGGGCGCCACGCGGGCCGCTCCAGGGGCGACGCCTCGTTCCGGACCCGCTCCTGCGCCGCCGGTCCGTGCATCAGCGCCCCCCGCTGCGGCGAAGCAGCTCGGCACCGCCACCGCGATCCGCGCCGAGAGAAACGGCCGATCCGATGACCGTCTTCCGGGAAGAGGCGTCCAAGCGCAAGCAGAACCTCGGCGGTTTTCTGGACGCGGCCGAGGAAGTGCGCTTCGAGGATGGCCGCGTCAGAATCGTTCTCGCGAGCGGCGACGCCTACTCCCGAGCTCGGTCGGACGCCTACCGGCCGGCCCTGGAGGAAGCGGCGGTGGCCGCGTGGGGCCCGGGAACCGGACTTGATATCGTGGAGAGCAGAACGGCGCCCGGGGACCCTCAGACGGCGGTGCTGAAGCCGGTGCCGATGAAGGAGGTCGAGCAGATCCCCGCCGTGCAAGCGGTGCTCGAGATCTTCAAGGGCAGCCGGATCGAGACCGTGGAAGAGCACGGCAGCTATACGGAGGATTGAGACCGATGAGCAGCATGCGGCAGTTGATGAAGCAGGCCCAGGAGATGCAGGAGCGCCTCCAGCGCGAGCTCGACGAGCTCGTCGTCGAGGCCAGCGTCGGCGGGGGCATGGTCACCGTGAGGATGAGCGGCCACAAGCAGCTCGTCGGGTGCAGGATCGATCCCGAGGCGATGGACCCGAAGGACCCCTCGATGCTGGAGGACCTGATCGTCGCCGCCGTCAACGAGGCCGGCCGCAAGATCGAGGAGACGATGCAGGGGAAGATGGGCTCGATGGCGGCCAGCCTGCCGGGCCTGTTCTAGCCCCGCGCAGACCGGATGTCCGAACCCCTCGCCCGGCTCATCGGCGAGCTCGCCCGGCTCCCCGGCATCGGTCCCAAGACCGCGACCCGACTCGCCCACTATCTTCTAAGGGTACCGGCCGCCGAGGCCCAGGCGCTCGCGCAGGCCATCGTCGAAGTGAAGGAGAAGCTCTTCCACTGCTCGGTCTGCAATGCCATCACGGCCGTGGACCCCTGCCGTTACTGCTCCGACCCGCGGCGGGACCGCGGCCGGATCTGCGTCGTCGAGGAGCCGTTCAACCTCGAGCCGCTCGAGCGCACGGGCGAGTACCACGGCCTGTACCACGTCCTGCTGGGCGCGCTTTCGCCGCACCGCGGGATCGGCCCCGACCGCCTGGCGATCCCCGGCCTCCTGGCGCGTTTGGAGGGGATCGAGGAGGTCATCCTGGCCACCAACCCCAACGTCGAAGGGGAGGCGACGGCCCTCTTCCTCGCCCGCCTGCTCAAGCCACGGGGAATCCGGATCACCCGCCTCGCCTTCGGCATGCCGGTCGGCGGCGACATCGAGTACACCGACGAGGTGACGCTGGGCCGGTCGCTCGCCGGCCGGCGGGAGATGTGACCTTCGGCGACCTCCTTCCCGAGGTCGTCGTGCCGCCGCCCGGGCCGCGCTCGCGCGAGCTGTCCGCCGCCCTGCGGGAGGTCGAGGCCCCGGGAATCAGCACCCTGCCTTGCGGGGAGAGCTTTCAACCATCCATCCTCTGGGATGAGGCGCGGGGCGCCAACGTCCGCGACGTCGACGGCAACGTCTATGTCGACCTCACCTCCGGCTTCGGTGTCGCGGCGGTGGGACACCGCCACCCGCGGGTCGTCGCGGCGGTGCGCGAGCAGGCAGGCCGGCTGCTCCATGGGCTGGGCGACGTGCACGCCCATCCGCTGCGGATCGCGCTGGCGCGGCGGCTCGCCGGCGTCGCACCGGTGGACGATCCCCAGGTCTTCTTCGCCATCTCGGGCGCCGAGGCGGTGGAGATTGCCCTGAAGACCGCCCTGGGCGCAACCGGCCGGCCGGGTATCCTCGCCTTCGAGCCCTCCTATCACGGTCTGACCCTGGGGGCGCTCGCCGTCACCAGCCGGCAGGAGTTCCGCGCGCCGTTCGCCGCCCACCTGCATGGGCACGTCCGCCGCCTGCCCTTCGGCGCCGCTCTGGAGAGGGTCGACGAGGCGCTCGCCCATGGCGACGACGGCCATGGCCGCGATGACCGCGATGACCACGGCATTGGCGCGGCCGGCGCCGTCATCGTCGAGCCGATCGTGGGCCGCGAAGGCGTTCTGGTCCCCCCCGCCGGCTGGCTCGCCGGGCTTTCGGACCTCTGCCGCCGGCACGGCGCACTGCTGATCGCCGACGAGATCTTCACCGGCTTCGGCCGCACCGGCCGGCTTTTCGCGGTCGAGCACGACGGCGTGCGACCGGACGTCCTCTGCTGCGGCAAGGCGCTCGGAGGGGGATTGCCCATCGCCGCCGTGATCGCCCGGCGCCCTCTCTTCCGCTGCTGGGAGACCCCGGGCGAGGCGCTCCACACCGCCACGTTCGTAGCGAATCCCCTGGCCTGCGCCGCCGCGTTGGCCGCGCTGGACGTGCTGGTGGAAGAGGATCTCCCCGCGCGGGCCGCCCGCCTCGGCGAGGACCTCGGACGCCGCCTGTCGAGCTGGCCGGAACGGTTCACCGCCGTCGAGGAGGTCCGCGGCCGCGGCCTGCTCTGGGGGGTCGAGCTTCCGTTGCCGCGAGCAGGCGAAGCGGTTGATGCTGGCGGCCTGGTCCCGGGGCGTGCTCCTTCTCGCCGGCGGACCGCAGGGCCGGGTGGCCCAGCTCGTGCCGCCGTTGACGGTGACGGAGGAGCAGCTCGCCGCGGCAGCGGGAATCCTCGAGTCCATCCTGGCGGGGGATCCGGCCGGCTGAGGTCTCTCTTACAATCCCGCCATGCTTCCCGCCCCCCGCTTCAAGATCGCCTTCATCGGCAGCCACGGCGTAGGGAAGACCACGCTGTGCTATGGCCTGGCGGCGCGCCTCAAGCGGCGCGACGTGGCGGTCGAGGTGGTGCACGAGGTGGCGCGACGGTGTCCGCTGCCGATCAACGAGGAGACGTCGGTCGCGGCGCAGTCGTGGATCCTCCACAGCCAGATCGCCGAGGAGCTGGTGGCCCAGGCCCGGTATCCGGTCGTGGTCTGCGACCGCAGCGTGCTGGATAACTACGTCTACCTGCTCCTCGCGGCGGGGCGGCAGGAGGGGCCGGAGGCCCTCGTCCGGTTCTGGATGCAGGGATACGACCTGCTGGTGCACGTTCCCATCTTCGAGCAGCTGAGCCCGGACGGCATCCGCTCGCCGGATCCGGGGTTCCAGCATGCCGTCGAGGACCGGCTCGCCCGCGAGCTGGCAAAGAGGAACCTGCCGGCCCTGCACCTCGATCCGGCGGCGCGCGCCGGTTGGCTCGACACGGTGGAGCGGAACGTCTGGGAGCTACTGCGGCCGGCCCAGTTGCCGCTGCTCTCGCCGTAGGGAGGGTGGAGCCATGCCGTCTTTCGAAGGCCTGGTGCTGGCGTTGCTCGTGGCGCTTTTGACGGCCGGGGCCCTCGGGCTCTGGGCCATCCTGCGCCAGCCGTCCGCGAGCCCCGCCCTGCAGGCCCTGGGGCAAGGCCGGTTCGCCGCCGCCCTCGCGGCCGCCCGCACCGATGCCCGAGCCGGCCGCGACGAGCTGTACGCCGCCGCCGTGGCCGCCAAGCACCTCCTCGAGCTCGACCGCGCCCGCTCATTCCTTGAGCGCATCCTCGCCCGGGATCCGGGAGACGGCGAGGCCTGGCTGGAGAGCGGTCTGGTGGCGGCTTACGCCGGCGACCCGGCGGCAGCCGACCGCGCCTTCTCGAAGGTGGAGCCCCTGCGGTCGGACCTCTTGGAATCGCTCACCTTGCATCGCGCCTGGCTGGCGCTGCGGCAGGGTGATGCCGGGGCCGCCCGGCGCCTCTTCGGCGAGGTGGAGGCACCGCTCGAGAATAAGCTCCGCTCCGACCTCGGCAGCGGCGAGCCGCTCTTCGCCGAGTGGTTTCTGCAGGCCGCCGCGCTCTGGCGCGACGCCGGCGATGACGAGCGTGCCGGATGGGCCTGGCGGGAAGGCCGGGCGTCCGCGCCGGAGAGCCGTCTCGGCGAGGTGGTGGACGCAGATCTGGCGCGAAAACCTTCGCTACAATAGGCGCTACAATAGGCGCCCTTGGGGATCGAGAAGCTTCTGCGGCGATGGGAGATCTTCTCCCACTTTACGGACGAGGAGCTCGTTCAGCTGGCGCAGTGCGCCACGCGCAGCCGCTTTCCCGCCGGAATCACGGTGGTCAAGGAAGGCGAGCCCACCCAGGACGCCTATCTGATCGAGAGCGGCGGCGTACGTATCCAGCGCAAGACGCCCTATGGCCAGTTCAGCCTGGCGGCCCTGACGCCGGGCGCGATCTTCGGCGAGACCGCGTTCGTCGATCGCGTCCCCCGCTCGGGAAGCGCGGTGACGACGGCCGAGACCGAGCTGATCGCCCTGAATCCCGTCGCCCTGTCGAACCACATGGAGCGCGATCCACGTTTCAAGCTGGCGCTCTACTGGGCGTTCTGGAAGAGCTTGTCGTCCAAGCTCCGGCAGACGAACGAGAACCTCTCCCAGTTCTTCTCGGAGACCGCCAGGCCGCCGAGCGCCGAGCCGGCTTCGACGCGGGAGTCGACCGGCGAGTTCCGCGTCGACCTCGCCTCCAAACGCAAGCTCTTCCAGGAGCAGAAGCTCTCGAGCCTGGAGATCAACTTCCTTACCTCGCTCTCCCGGGAGCGGAAGTACGGTCCCAACCAGGTCATCTTCCGCGAAGGGGACACCGGCAACGAGATGTACGTGGTGCTCGAGGGGCGGGTGATGATCAGCAAGTACATCCCCGGAGCGGGCGAGGAGGCGCTCGCCTTTCTCGAACGGGGCGGCTACTTCGGCGAGATGGCGCTGATCGACAACGAGCCGCGATCCGCCGACGCCAAGGCGCACGAGGCCGGTACCGTCGTGCTCGCCATCTCCCGCGAAGTGCTGGCGGGCATCCTCGACATCCATAAGCTCTCGTCGATCCGGCTGCTGACCATCCTCTGCAACCTGGTGGCGAGCCGCCTGCGCGAGCTGGACGACAAGATCATCGGCTGGTTCATCCTCGCCGGCGGCTCGGGGATCTCCTGGCCGGTGCCGCCGTCGGCGTAACGCTTCCCTCCCCCAGCGCGCCCAGCGCCTTGCCCACCAGCGAGGACAGGGGCAGCCCGGCGCGCCCGGTCTCGTCGAACCAGCCGGCCACCTGTCCCCGAGCGGATCCCTCGCGCAGCTCGCCGCCCCAGGCGAGCTGCGCCGGGTGGACGTCGATCTCCAGGTCGCGGTAGGTAATGCCGTGACGCACCGTGGCGGCGCGGGCCGCGAGGGTCCACCGGCCACCATAGCGGGCCGCGAGCGCGGCCTCCGGCGGCCCGTCCTCCGGCACGCCGTCCCGCTCCAGGGTCACCCACGGCAGCTCCCAGGTACCGGCAAGGAGGAGGCTGTCTTCAGGCCGGCGGAAGAGGAGGACTCCGCCGCCGTTCGACACCACGGCGACCAGGAGCCGGTGCCGTTCGGCATCGCGCTTCGCCTTCGGGAGAGGGTACCGCTCGGGCTCTCCCTCGCGCGCCGCTCGGCAGCCCGTTAGAAGGGGGCAGAGGAGGCACCGGGGGCGCCGCGGCAGACAGAGCGTCGCCCCGAGCTCCATCAGCGCCTGATTGCTGTCGCCCGGGCGCCGACGATCCATCAGCTCGGCCGCAGTTGCGAGCAGCTTGCGGCGCGAAGGCCCAGCGCGTGGGCTCTCGCCGAGCGCCAGGTAGCGCGAGAGCGCGCGCTCGACGTTGCCGTCCATGACCGGCGCGGCAACCCCGAAGGCGATGCTCGCCACGGCCGCCGCGGTGTAGGGTCCGACCCCGGGAAGGGCGCGGAGGCCCTCGACGGTGGCAGGAAACGCTCCGCGCTCGGCGACCTTCCGCGCCGCAGCGTGGAGCTGCCGCGCCCGCCGGTAATAACCGAGCCCGGACCATAGCACCAGCACCTCTTCCACCTCGGCTCCCGCCAGAGCCTCCACCGTCGGGAAGCGTTCCAGGAAACGGCCAAAGAAGGGAATCACCGTCTCCACCCGGGTCTGCTGAAGCATGACCTCGGAGAGCCAGATCTTGTAGGGATCGACCGTACGGCGCCAGGGGAGATCCCGGCGGTGCCGGTCGAACCAGGCGAGGAGGAGGCCGGAACGCCGCATCGCGTCATTCTAAACGCACACCGGCGGCCAAAATGGCAGAGTGAGATGTCGAGCATAGAGAGACGCTTCTCCCTCCTGGCGGAGGGAGAACAGGGGGGAGGCCCCATCTCTCCGGTTGGCTATTGTGGCTGTACCCCTGTGGTTAGGGGAATGTAGGTCGGATTGAAAGAGGGCGAGATCCGAGGATCTCTAAGCTTGGTAGGACTGAGTTGGTGGGTCTGGAAACCTCCCCCCGCCTGTTACCGTGTCCTGCAAGTGCTCTGTGCAACAGCCGTGCCGACCCCAGCATTCCCCGGTAGGCCCGTTCCTCGAGCGCCCTTCCGGACGCTCGGCCGGGGTTGAGGAGACCGCCTCCACCTCTCACCCCTGTCCGGTCTTTTTTACAGGCGGCACGTGAAAGGATTGCCCGGCGGTACCCCCAAAAAGAGAGCGCCCCCCGACGCCGAAGGCGCGGGGGGCTCAGGGGGGAGGTTCCCTGCTTCGTGGTTGGCTGAGTTGGCTGGGTCTACCCCTGCTCAGGGGACGAAGGAGGGATCGTCATAGGGTGAGATCGCGTTAGGATCTCTGAATGAGGATGGCTATCTTTTCGGCTGGATGGAACCTCCCCCTCGTTGCCTACTGATATGTGCTCGTGGTTTTTGCAAAGAGCGTGCCGGGCCGCGATGGCGCGCGGAGGACGAGGAAAACCGCGTTTGCGCGAGGGCCGGCCCCTCTTGACCGGGGAGGGAACGCCCTCCAGGGCGGTTTCGTTCGTACAAACCGCCTGCTCAGAGTTTGGCATTTCTACATAGCGTGGTCCTCTGGATTGGGATTTGACAGGATCCCACGGATGTCGGAGCTTCCGGGAGAACCGCACGATCGGCTGGAAGGAGTATCTGGACCTCCCGGAGCTGGGGCTCTTCCGCCTCAAGGCCAAGGTGGACACCGGGGCCCGCACCTCGACGCTGCACGTGGACTCGCTGCGGGTGCTGGAGACGCTGCCGGACGGTTCGGAGCGGGTGGAGCTGGTGATCGGCCCCGATCGCCGCCGGCCGGAGCTGCGGGTTCGTACGCAGGCGCGGGTGATCCGGCGCATGCGGGTCGTCGACTCCGGCGGCCATCCCGAGGTGCGGCCGGTTGTCGAGACCGAGATGGTGCTCGGGCCGGTTCGCAAACGGATCCTGCTGACGCTGACAGACCGGTCCGGCATGCTCTTCCGTATGATCCTCGGGCGCAAGGCTCTGGAGGGAGACTTCCAGGTGGACGTCGCCGGAAAATACCTGTTCCGCAAATGGCATCCCCGGCGCTCGCTGCGCGGAGCGCCCGGAATCCGGAAGTAGAGGCAAACCCGCGATGAAGATCGCCATCCTGTCGCGCAAGGCGTCGCTGTACTCGACGTCGCGTCTCGTCGAGGCCAGCCGGCGGCGCGGCGCGGACGTGGCGGTGCTCGATCCGTTGCGCTGCGTGGTGAAGGTTTCCAAGAAACGGCCGGAGGTCTTCCACGACGGCGAGCGGGTGACGGGTGTCGACGGCGTCGTGCCGCGCATCGGCGCCTCGATCACCTTCTACGGCCTGGCCGTCCTGCGGCAATTCGAGATGATGGGCGTTTTCCCCGCCAACGAGAGCCAGGCCATCTCGCGCAGCCGCGACAAGCTGCGCAGCCTGCAGCTCCTGTCGCGTCACGACATCGGCATCCCGCCGACCGCTTTCGCCCGCCGGCGCGAGGACCTGCGCTCGGCCATCCGCAAGGTCGGCGGCGCGCCGGTCATCCTCAAGCTCCTCGAGGGGACGCAGGGGCTGGGAGTCATTCTGGCTGAATCGGTCAAATCGGCCGAGTCGGTGCTCGACGCCATGAGCTCGCTGGGGCAGAACATCCTCATCCAGGCTTACATCGAGGAGGCCCAGGGGACGGACTATCGCGCCATCGTCGTGGGGGGACGGGTGGTGGCCGCGATGTCGCGTCGAGCTGGCGAGGGGGAGTTTCGCAGCAACCTCCACCGCGGCGGCACCGCCGGCGGAGTGGAGCTCGACGGGGCCTACGCTGCGACGGCCCTGCATGCGGCCGAGGTCCTGGGGCTGAACATAGCCGGGGTGGACATGATCCCCTCCAAGGATGGACCCATGGTCCTGGAGGTCAACAGCTCTCCGGGTTTGGAGGGGATCGAGGGGGCCACCGGCGTCGACGTGGCCGGCGCCATCATCGACTTCGTCCTCGAGCATGCGCCGCAGGGCCACCCCCAGACCCAGGGTCGAGGGTAGCGGGGCGACAGACGCGATGGCTGCGATGGGCGCAATGGCCGCGATAACCGCGCGCGAGCCCCTCACCTTCGCCGGCACTCCGGTGGCGCCCGGAGAGACGGCGGAGCTACGCCTCAAGGTGGCGGAGTCCTACACCGCTGAGCCGGTCAGCGTGCCGGTAACCGTGGTCCGCGGTTCCCCCGGCCCGGTCGTCTTCGTTACTGCCACGGTCCATGGCGACGAGCTCAATGGCGTCGGCATCCTTCGCGGCCTGCTGAACGACACCGACTTCAGCGCGCTGAGAGGGACGATGATCGCCGTGCCCGTGGTCAACGTCCCCGGCTTTCTCAATCAGGACCGCCGCCTGCCTGACCGGCGGGATCTCAACCGCAGCTTCCCCGGCAACCGGCGGGGGTCGCTCACGGCCCGCCTCGCCGATACGCTCTTCCGCGAGGTCATCCGCAAGAGCGATTTCGGCATCGACCTGCACACGGCGGGCGGCGAGCGCACCAACTATCCGCAGGTGCGCGCCGACCTCTCGCGCACCGAGGTGGTCGAGCTGGCGAGCGCCTTCGGCTGCTCGCTGATCGTTGCCGGCGCCGGCCCCGAGGGATCGCTGCGCCGCACGGCGGTGGCCGCCGGCGTGCCGACCATCGTCTATGAAGCCGGCAGCTCTCGCCGTCTGGAACGGCCGGTGATCGCCGTCGGGATCGCCGGCGTGCTCAACGTGCTCCGCCACCTGAACATGCTGCCGGGAGAGCCCGTTTCGCCGCCGCTGAAGCTGCTGATCGATCGCACCCACTGGATCCGTTCCAAGACCGGCGGCATTCTCGACCTGCGGGTGGACCTGGGGCAGCCCCTGCGCCGGGGCCAGGCGATCTCGGTCAACACCAATCCCTTCGGGCGCGAGAAGAGCCTGCTCAAGGCACCCCATGCGGGGGTCGTCCTGGGGCTGACGCAGCTGCCGCTCGTTCATCCGGGCGACGCGGTCTGCCACGTCGCCCGGCTCTCCGCCGCCGAGATCGACGCCTGGGGAGAATATTGGAGCGAAGACGGTAGGATGCGGCCATGAAGAAGCTGCTCCTGATCTTCGGTCTGTTGTTGGCGATCGCTGTCCTCGCCACCTTCGCCGGCGTGCTCCTGGGCGGAAAGGGCGGTGGCATGAGCGGCGGCGCGACGGTCCTCGTCTGGCGCGTGTCCGGTCCGGTCCTCGAGCAGGAGGCGCCGCGGCTCCCCTTCGCGGGCGGCATCGCGCTCGCCAGCATCGCCGAGCTCTACCCGGCCTTGCGCGCCGCCCGCCGGGATCCCGGCGTCCGCGGTCTCGCCGTGTACGTCCAGAACGCCGACTTCGGCCTCGCGAAGGCGCAGGAGCTGCGGCGGCAGTTGCTGGCCCTGCGGCGGGGCGGCAAGTTCGTCGAGTGCTTCCTGGAGACGGCCGGCGAGGGTTCCAACGGCTCCCTGGAGTACTACCTGGCGACCGCCTGCGAACGTATCCATCTCGCTCCGGCGGGCGACCTCAACCTTCTCGGCCTCTACACCGAGAGCCGCTTCCTGCGCGGCACTCTCGACAAGCTCAAGATCGAGCCGGAGTTCAACCACGTCGGCCGCTACAAGAGCGCCATCGAGACCTACACCCAGGACCGCTATAGCCCGGAGGCCCGCGAGGCCATCGCCGCGGTGCTCGACGGCTGCTTCTCCCAGATCGTCTCCGCCATCGCCGAAGCTCGCCGCAAGAGCAGCTACGAGGTGCGCTGGCTGATCGACGGCGCTCCCTTCTCCGCCGAGGAAGCCGCCAGGCGCGGCCTGGTCGATCAGCTCTCCTATCCGGATCAGTTTCGCGACCATCTGAAGCGGCGGGTGGGCAGGGAGCCGACCTACGTGGCGATCGAGGACTATCGCCCGGCCTCACCTCTCGCCGCCAAGCGGATCGCCGTCGTCTTCGCCCTCGGCACCATCGTGCGCGGTTCCGGCGGCATCGCTCCCTGGACGGAGGAGGTCTTCCTCGGTTCGGACGACATGGCTTCCCTGCTCCGCCAGATGGCCGGGGACGAGGCCGTCGCCGCCGTCGTCCTGCGCATCGACAGCCCCGGCGGCTCGGCGCTCGCCTCCGACCTCATTCTGCGCGAGGTCGAGAAGCTCAAGGAAAAGAAGCCGGTGGTCGTCTCGATGTCCGACCTGGCGGCTTCGGGCGGCTACTACATCGCCGCCAAGGCCAACAAGATCGTCGCCGAGCCGGCGACCTTGACCGGCTCGATCGGCGTCTACGGAGGCAAGCTCATCACCCGGCGCTTCGAACAGGAGCTGCTGGGCCTCGGCCACGACGCGCAGAAGCGCGGCGCCAATGCCGACATCTACTCCTCCCTGCAGCCCAACAGCATGCAGCAGGACTCGCGGCTGCAGCAACTCATGGACCGCACCTATGCCACCTTCGTCGGCCATGTCGCAACCGGCCGGAAGATGAAGCGGCCGGCGGTCGAGGGGGTCGCCAACGGTCGCGTCTGGACGGGCGCCGCAGCCCAGAGGATCGGTCTCGTGGACGAGCTCGGCGGCCTCGATCGGGCCGTCGAGCTCGCTCGCCAGGAGGCCGGCGTCGGTCCCGGCGAAACCGTCGCCGTCGACTTCTATCCGCCGCCGCCGTCGTGGCTCGACCTGTTCTTCGAGAGGCGCGAGCCGCGCCTGCCCGCCGCGCTGGCGGATGTCGTCAAGGCACTTGAAGCCTACCCGCCGCGCGTGCTTGAATTGCCGCGCGAGGTGGCCCGGCTGGCCCGGCCTTTTTGAGTCTCAAACCCATGAGGTGATTGTGTTTGCCGCGGGGGTGTCGCCTTCTTCACAACAGGGGGGTTGCGATGGTGTTCGGCTGTTGCTATGATGATTTCGTCGTCGTCACCTAAGCCTCTTCGGACGCATTCCTCCCAGGCCAGGGATTTCCACAGACTGTGGAAATCGTGTGGAAATTGAGTATCGTTCTTAGCCCGAGGTCGCATGTCCCAATCCCTGTGGTCTCTCCTCCAACGCCAGTTGCAGCAGCAGTTAGATCCAGAGGAATTCGCCACCTGGTTCCGTCCGCTCAGGGTGAGTAACGAGGACGCCAACCGGCTCGTGCTGGTGGCGCCGAACTCGCGCTTTCTCCACACCCTCGAGGAGAGCTACCGGCCAACGGTAGACCGGGCCGTGGCCGGCCTTCGCGGCCGCGGCTTCGAGGTGCTTTTTTCTCTGGAGACCGCCGCCGTGCCCGCGGACGAACCGATCGAGCCTTCCCGTTTCGATCCGAAGTATCTGTTCGCGAATTTCATCGAGGGCAAGTCCAACGAATTCGCATCGGCGGCGGCCAAGCGGGTGGCCGAAAACCCGTCGCGCTCGCTACAACCCTCTCTTCGTTTACGGCGGCGTGGGTCTCGGCAAGACGCATCTCCTGCACGCCATCGGTCATGAGATCCAGCGCAGCCGGCCGCATCTGCGCGTTCTCTATCTGGCGGCCGAGCAGTTCGTCAACGAGCTCATCAACTCCATCCGCTTCGACCGCATGCCGGCCTTCCGCGAGCGCTACCGCACGATCGACGTCCTGATGATCGACGACGTGCAGTTCCTGGCCAACAAGGAGCGCACGCAGGAGGAGTTCTTCCACACCTTCAACACGCTCTACACCAGCCAGAAGCAGATCATCCTCTCCTCCGACTCCTCGCCGCGGAACATCCCGACGCTGGAGGAGCGACTGCGCAGCCGCTTCGAGTGGGGGCTGATCGCCGACATCCAGCCGCCGGATCTGGAGACCAAGATGGCGATCCTCCAGCGCAAGGCCTCGGCCGAGCAGGTTCAGCTTCCGGAGGAGGTGGCGGAGTTCATCGCCCAGCAGGTCAAGTCCAACATCCGCGAGCTCGAGGGGCTGTTGAACCGGGTCGTCGCCTTCTCGTCGCTGACCGGCAAGCCTCTCACCCTGGCCCTCACCCGCGAGACCCTCAAGGACATCCTCCCGGAAGAGGGAAAGAAGCCTCCCGCTGCCGAGATCATCAAGTTCGTTGCCCGTCACTACGACCTCAAGGTGTCCGAGATCAAGAGCAAGAGCAACTCCCGGCAGATCGTCATCCCCCGCCAGGTGGCGATGTACCTCTGCAAGCGGCTGACGGATCTTTCCTACCCGGAGATCGGCAAGCTTTTCAACGACAAACATCACTCGACGGTCATGTACTCCGTCGATATCGTGCAGCAGAAGCGCGACTCTGACCCGGATCTCGACCGCACGCTGCAGAATTTCGAGCGGCACTTCGTCTAGCTCTTCAGGCACACCGCTTGCACGATATCTCGTCGCCGGGTCTCGACCCGTTCGGTGCAGGTATGTGGAGAGCTTTTCGGAAGCGCTGTGGAGCTGTTGCGGATTTTTTCGTGGTCTCCGGGTTTTTCCCCAGCCTCCTCCTTCCCCTCCACAGGTTCTGCACAGCTCGGGGCCGGAACCTAAGATTTCCTGCTTGAGGAACTTAGGCCCCCTTTCCTCTTTTCCGCCGCCCCTATCTACTACGACGGCTATGCTATATTCAGATGTCTTCTAGACGGAGAAGAATGAATGGAGATCCGCGTCACCCGAAGCGAGTTTCTGGGCGAGCTGGCCCCGATGCAGGGCATCGTCGAACGCAAGACCACCATCCCGGTTCTCTCCCATCTGCTGTTGACGGCCCGCGAGGACAAGCTCCACCTGGCCGCGACCGACCTCGACGTCTCCCTCACTTCCTGGTGCGAGGCTGACGTCAAGAGCGAGGGCGGCATCGCCGTCCAGGCCAAGAAGCTGATGGAGATCATCCGCTCGTTGACGGGAGAGGAGGTCCTGCTGGCCCAGGAAGAGCCACGGGTGCTCACGATCCGCGCCGGCAAGTCGCGCTTCAGCATCCACGGCCTGTCGCCGGACGACTTTCCCACCCTTCCTTCGGTCGACGACGGTCGCCGGATCGAGATACCCTTCGCGGATTTCCGGCGCATGATCGCCAAGGTCCTCTTCGCCGTCTCGGCCGAGGAGTCGCGCTTCCAGCTGAACGGCGCCCTGCTCAAGCTCAAGGACGGTTCGCTGGAGATGGTGGCGACGGACGGCCACCGGCTGGCCTTGGTCGAGGGAGGCCTCGAAGGCACCGGCGGCGAAGATTCCGTCCTCGTGCCGCGCAAGGCCCTGCAGGAGCTGCAGCGCTTCGAGGGCGAGGGCAACCTCACCTACGGCCGCGGCGAGCACCACCTCTCCTTCCGTCTCGGCCGGCGCGAGCTGATCTGCCGCATCCTCGAGGGAACATTCCCCGATTATGAGCGGGTGATCGCCAAGGACAACGACAAGAAGGTGCTCTTCAACCGCAGAAATCTGGTGGACGCCGTCCAGCGCGCCGCGCTGATGACGGGTGACCGCGCCCGCGCCGTGCGTCTCCAGTTCACTCCCGACCAGGTGGTGATCTCGGCCGTCAACTCCGACCTCGGCGAGGCGGTCGAGGAAGTTCCCTGCGACTACGACGGCCCCGAGTTTCGGGTGGGTATCAACCCCGATTACCTCACCCAGTTCCTCGCCGCCGCGGACACCGAGAAGGTTCGCCTGGAGCTCAAGGACGAGAACACGCAGTGCGTCGGCTATCCCCTCGAGGGGCCCGACACGCGCTATCTCTGCGTGATCATGCCGATGCGGATCTGAGGCCGCTGCTCACCCATCTCGCCGCCCGCGACTTCCGCAATCTGGAGCCTCTCTCCTGGCGGCCGTCAGAGGGATCCCATCTCCTGCTCGGCGGCAACGGTGCCGGTAAGACGAGCCTTCTGGAGGCGGTATACGTGCTCGCGACTACGCGCAGCTTCCGTGCCCTTCAGATCGCCGACTGCGCGCGTCACGGCGCCGGCTCCTTCCACCTTCAGGGGGAGGTCGAGACCGGCCGCCGCTCCACCTTGGAGGTTGGTTGGATGGACGGCCAGCGGATGCGGGCGCTCAACGGCAAGGTGACGCCCCTCGCCGAGCATCTGGCCGTCCTCCCCGTGGCGGCTTGGACGGCGGCGGCCGAGGCCGAGGTTTTGGTGGGGGCGCCCAAGGCGCGCCGGCGCTTCATGGACCGCGGCGTCGTCGGCGCCCGACCGTCCGCCTTGGAGGTTCTGGGCCGCTATCGTGAGGCCCTGCGGCAGAAGCGGAGCCTTCTCCTCGGGGACGGCGCCGGCATCGAGATCTGGAACGAGATGCTGGCAGCGACCGCTGCGGACGTGATCGCGCAACGCCACCGCTATATCGCGCTGCTCAAGGCGCGGCTGAGTGGGGCGATCGAAGCCTCCGGCCTGCCCTTCCCGCCGGTCGAGCTCCACTACCGCCCCTCGCCGGCCAACGGTCTGGAGGGCCAGGAGGTCATCGCCGCCGCTTTCGAACGAGTCGCCGACCGCGAGCGCCGGCGCCAGGTTCCCCTTCTCGGCCCGCATCGGGACGAGCTCGAGATCCTCTGGGGCGGCCATGAGATCCGCCGGGTGGCCTCGGCCGGCGAGCGCAAGGCGCTCTCCCTGATGCTCCTCGCCGCCCACGGCCGGGTCATGGAGGAGGCGGGCCGCCCGCCTCTCTATCTCCTGGACGACATGGATGCCGAGTTGGCGCCCCCGACCGTGGCCGCCGTCTGGAACGTCCTCAAAGGCGAGCACCAGATCTTCGCCACCTCCAACCGCCCGCAGGTCTGGCTGACCCTCGAAGTGAGGAAGATCTGGGAGGTGGAAAGGGGTGAAATGAGGCTCGTCGCGGAGTAGTCAGAGGCGGGAATCCCGGCCCCGTCCTCCTTTGTTGCAATCTTTGCAGAGAGGCTGTCGGCACACCTTTTGAAGGCCCCTTCCGGAGAGCTGGGAGAATAAGGCCTAAACCTTTGAAATTTCAGCCTTAATCGGGCTCGAAGCAAAGTCCGATTCATGGTATGATTTTTTTATCTTGGACCCCTCATCCCGGGGGTTCGGCAAGCTCCAGGCGAAAGAAGTGGAGATCTCGTTTTGACGAATCCAGAGTCGACCTACACGGCTGAGAATATTCAGGTCTTGAAGGGCCTCGAGGCGGTCCGTAAGCGTCCCGGTATGTACATCGGGGACACGGACGACGCCTCCGGCCTTCATCATATGGTTTTCGAGGTGGTCGACAACTCGGTCGACGAAGCCCAGGCAGGCTACTGCACGCGCATCGACGTCACCATCCACACCGACAATTCGGTCACCGTCGAGGATGATGGCCGCGGCATCCCGGTGGACCTCCACCGGGAAGAAGGGCGGTCGGCGGCCGAGGTCATCATGACCGAGCTGCACTCCGGCGGTAAATTCGACAAGAACTCCTACAAGGTTTCCGGCGGCCTGCACGGCGTCGGCGTATCCGTGGTCAACGCGCTCTCGGAGACCCTGGAGCTCGAGATCAAGCGCGAGGGCCAGGTGTGGTTTCAGACCTACCGCCGCGGCTTCCCCGAGGCCCCGGTCCGGCCGATCGGAAAGAGCGAACGTACGGGCACCCGGATCCGTTTCTGGCCGGACTCGGAGATCTTCGCCATCCTCGAGTTCAACTACGAGACCCTGTCCCAGCGCCTGCGCGAGCAGTCGTTCCTCAACCGGGGCATTCACGTCCATCTCAAGGACGAGCGGACGGACAAGGAGGCCGACTTCGCTTACGCGGGAGGCATCTCCTCCTTCGTCGAGCACCTGAACCGCAACAAGGCGCCGCTCCACCCGCAGCCGATCTTCCTCGCCGACCTGCGCGATGACGGCACCGGCCCGGAGCAGATCGAGGTGGCCCTGCAGTGGAACGAGGGCTACCAGGAGCTGATCTACGCCTTCACCAACACCATCAACAACCGTGACGGCGGCACGCACCTCATCGGCTTCAAGGCGGCGCTCACCCGCGCCATCAACACCTATGCGGCCGGGCACGGACTGTCGAAGAACCTCCAGGAGAACCTGACCGGCGAGGACGTGCGCGAGGGCCTGACGGCCATCATCTCGGTCAAGATCAAGGATCCCAAGTTCTCCTCTCAGACCAAGGACAAGCTCGTCTCCTCGGACATCAAGGGCTGGGTCGAGCAGGTGGTCTTCGAGAAGCTCACCAACTTCCTGGAGGAGAACCCGCGGGAAGCGCGGCGGATCGTCGAGAAGTGCGTCGAGGCGGCGCACGCCCGCGAGGCGGCGCGCAAGGCGCGCGACCTGACCCGCCGCAAGGGAGCCCTCGACGCCTCCAACCTGCCCGGCAAGCTGGCCGACTGCTCGGAGCGCAACCCCGAGTTCTCCGAGCTCTTCCTCGTCGAGGGCGACTCGGCCGGCGGCTCGGCCAAGCAGGGGCGCAACCGCAAGTTCCAGGCCATCCTGCCGCTCAAGGGCAAGATCCTCAACGTCGAGAAGGCGCGCTTCGACAAGATGCTGTCCTCCGACGAGATCAAGGTCATCATCACCGCGCTCGGCACCAGCATCGGCAAGGACGACTTCGACATCGCGAAGCTGCGCTACCACAAGCTGATCATCATGTGCGACGCCGACGTCGACGGCAGCCACATCCGGACGCTGATCCTGACGTTCTTCTACCGCCAGATGGGGGAGATCATCCGCCGCGGCCACCTCTACATCGCGCAGCCGCCGCTCTACAAGGTGACGCACGGCAAGAGCGAGACCTACCTCAAGGACGACCGCGAGTACCAGGCCTTCCTCGTGGACCGCATCAAGGACGCCTGGGAGCTGGAGATCGCCCATGGTGGCCGCACCAACGGCGACGGCGGCCGGTTGTCCGGCGCGCGCCTCGCCCATTTCCTGGAGAAGATCGCTCTCTTCCGGCAGAACCTCGACCGGCTCTGTTCGCGCGGCTATCCGGCGGACGCGATCAAGGTGGCGCTGCAGAACGGCGTCAAGGACAAGCTGTCGCTCGTCGATGCCGCGAAGGTCGAGCAGGTCGCCCGCATCATCGAGGCCTCCGGGTTCCATGAGGTGGTCGTCGGCCAGGACGAGGAGCACGGCACGCGCTACGTCCGCTTCCTCTCGAAGCGCGACGGCGTCGAGCGCGAGGTGCGGATCGACTGGAACCTGGTCACCAGCGCCGAGTACCGCGCCATGGCGATGAACCAGCTCGGGCTCGAGGCGATCTCGGCGACGGCATTCACGCTGGTGAAGGGCGACAGCATGTCGACGCACGACACGCTCGAGGAGGCGCTGGAAACGCTGTACGGAGGCGCCAAGAAGGGCCTGTCGATCCAGCGCTACAAGGGCCTCGGCGAGATGAACCCGACGCAGCTCTGGGAGACCACGATGGATCCCGCGAAGCGCCGCCTTCTGCGCGTGCAGGTCGAGGACGACGTGGACGCGGACGCCATCTTCACCATCCTCATGGGCGACGAGGTCGAGCCGCGCCGCGAGTTCATCCAGAACAACGCGCTGGAGGTGCGGAACCTGGACGTGTAGGGTGCGGAAGCCTGCGATCGTCGTCCCAGGAGAACGGGATCAGGAGAACGCCGGATCGAACCAGGAGAGGACGGATACCATGGAAGAGACGCAGACAGTCCCTGGAAGCGTGGAGCAACAGAAAGAAAAGCGGGTGACGACCAGCATTCATCGCGAGGCGGGCGCACCGCAGCGTATGCAGAGACGGATCACCCGAGCCGAAGCGGAGGAGGCGCCGCCGTCGCTCGCCGAGCTGCAGGAGCGACAAGACGAGATCAGCCCGACGCGTCGCCCGACGAAGTATAGGGACGAGCGGGAGGAAGTCGACCCCGAATCGATCCCGGTTCCGGACGTGCCTCCGACAGGGTGTAGATAGGAGAGCGTCCATGCCCGTCGAGATCCAGCAAGTCGTGACGCTGTCCGCTGCGGCCGTTACCGCTGGTGAGGCAGGTTTGTCGACAGTCGGAGAGCCGACCATCGCCAACAATGGGGGCGGTCAGATTCTCATGGCAGGCAACTGGTACGCGGCGCGCTCCGTGGATGCCGGCACGACGTGGGAGGGGCTCGATCCTTACAACTACCTAAATCCTGGTCCTCCCACCAGGTTTTGTTGTGATCAGACTGTCTTTTACGATGGCGCTTATGATTTGACCCTATGGCTGCTGCAATACCGGAAGAGCGCCACGGACAATACACTCCGGATTACCGTTAAACGCGGCACGACGCTCGGCGATGACGATTGGTCTTGGTGGGAGCTTTCATACGACCACCGTCGATCCGACCTGGACCAAGGAGTGGTTCGACTACAACCATGTGGCGGCGACGGCGGGGCATTTGTTCATAGGATCGAACGTTTTCGGCATCGGTAAATCGGTTTTGCCGTTCGCGTCATCCTCCGGATACCATTCGAATCGATCGTCACAGCCATCGAGCAAGGCGAGGCGATTGAAATTGATTATTTCGAGACCGGCGACAGCGGAACGCTCCGCTGTACGCAGGGGGCGACAGGAACCATGTTTTTTGCTGGCCAGATCGGAAACGACACGATCCGGCTTTTCAGTTGGCCCGATGCGTCGCCAGACGTCACGAGTGTCGATATCAAAGTGTCGCCATGGCAATTAAAATATTTGAATATATCGTACACCAGAGATGCTGAAGATGAAAGATGAGATGAAGAATAGCGAGAACTCGACTCCTCGTATTCCGCTCCCGGTCCCGATAAGAACAACTGGCTGAAACGGTGCGATGACCGAATCACGGGAGCCTGGGTCGCGAGCGACGGATGGAGCGAATTGGATCGCAGCGGGATTTACCCTTCAGAACGGAACGGGATTGGCGAACGTCCAACCCGACCTCGTTCTCTTCGGTCTCGCGGCAGAACCTTCTTGAAGAGTTGACATGAGCGATAACAACGATCAGACCCTCCCCTTCGAGCAGCCGATCCCGGTCGACATCGAAGAGGAGATGAAGCGCAGCTATCTCGATTACGCGATGAGCGTGATCATCGGCCGCGCGCTGCCCGACGTGCGCGACGGTCTCAAGCCCGTGCACCGGCGCGTGCTCTACGGCATGTGGGAGAGCGGCAACCGCTCGGACCGGCCGTACAAGAAGTCGGCGCGCATCGTCGGCGACGTCATGGGTAAATATCACCCGCACGGCGACACGGCGATTTACGATACGGTGGTGCGCATGGCCCAGGACTTCGCCATGCGCTATCCGCTCGTCGACGGCCAGGGCAACTTCGGCTCGCTCGACGGCGACAACCCGGCGGCGATGCGGTACACCGAGGTGCGCCTGACCAGGCTCGCCGAGGAGATGATCCGCGACGACATCGACAAGGAGACGGTGGACTGGGTTCCGAACTACGACGGCTCGGAGCAGGAGCCGGTCGTGCTGCCGGCGCGCGTCCCCAACCTCCTGGTCAACGGCGGCTCCGGCATCGCCGTCGGCATGGCGACCAACATCCCGCCGCACAACCTCGCCGAGGTGGTCGATGCCATCCTGATGCTGATCGAAAACCCCGAGGTCACGATCCCCGACTTGATGCGGATCCTTCCCGGGCCGGACTTTCCGACGGCGGGCTTCATCCATGGCGTGGACGGCATCCGCGCGGCCTACACGACCGGCCGCGGCATCATCCAGCTGCGGGCGCGCACCGAGGTCGAGACGCACGCGAAGTCCGAGCGGCAGTCGATCATCGTCACCGAGATCCCCTACCAGGTCAACAAGACGAAGCTGGTCGAGCGCATCGCCGAGCTGGTGCGCGAGAAGAAGATCGACGGCATCGCCGATCTGCGCGACGAATCGGACCGCGACGGCATCCGCATCGTGGTCGAGGTGAAGCGCGACGCGATGGCGGAGATCCTCTTGAACTCGCTGTACAAGATGACCCAGATGCAGACCACGTTCGGCATCATCCTGCTGGCGATCGTCGACAACCAGCCGCGGGTGATGACGCTGAAGGAGCTGCTCCAACACTTCCTCAACCATCGCAAGACGGTGGTCATCCGCCGCACCCGCTACGACCTGCGCAAGGCGGAGGAGCGCGCCCACATCCTCGAAGGCATCCTCAAGGCGCTCGATCACCTCGACGAGGTGATCGCGACGATCCGCGCCAGCCAGACCCCCGCTGAAGCGAAAGAAAACCTGATCGCGGGCTTCTCGCTGTCCGAGCCGCAGGCGCAGGCGATCCTCGACATGCGGCTGCAGCGTCTGACCGGCCTCGAACGGGACAAGGTCGTCGAGGAGTATCGAGAGCTGATGGTGACGATCGAGCGGCTGCGGGCGATCCTCGGCTCCGACCGTCTGGTGCTGGAGGAGATCAAGCGCGAGCTGGCCGAGCTGCAAGGAGTCCTACGGCGACGGGCGGCGCACCGAGATCATCCCCGAGACGCACGACATCTCGATCGAGGACATGATCGCCGACGAGCCGATGGTGATCACCGTCACTCAATCCGGCTACATCAAGCGCTCGCCGCTGTCGCTCTACCGGGCGCAGGCGCGCGGCGGCAAGGGCCGGACCGGCATGGTGACCAAGGAGGACGACTTCGTCGAGCACCTCTACGTCGCCACCGCCCATAGCTACATCCTGGTCTTCACCGAGAGCGGTCGTGTGCACTGGCTGAAGGTTCACGAGATCCCGGAGGCGGGTCCGGCGGCGCGCGGCAAGGCGATCGTCAACCTGCTCAACCTGGAGCCCAGCGAGCGCCTGGCGACGACGGTTGCGGTGCGCAATTTCCGCGACGACCGCTATCTCGTCTTCGCGACGCAGAACGGCACGGTGAAGAAGACGGAGCTCTCGGCCTTCGCCAACCCGCGTGACGGCGGCATCATCGGCATCAACATCGACGTCGACGCTGGCGACCGCCTGCTCGCCGTGCGCGAGACGGACGGCAGCAGGGACCTCCTCCTCGCCACAGCCAACGGCTTGTCGATCCGTTTCGCCGAGCGGGAGGTGCGCGCGATGGGGCGTGCCACCTACGGTGTCAACGGCATCGAGTTGCGCGCCGGCGACCGGGTGGTCGGCATGGAGGAGCTGGATCCGCAATGCCAGGTGCTGACCGTCACCGCCCGCGGCTACGGCAAACGCACGCCGGCCGAGGAGTACCGCCGCCAGGGTCGCGGCGGCCTCGGCATCATCAATCTCAAGGTGACGGCCAAGACGGGTGAGGTCGTGGGCGTCAAGTCGGTGACGCCGACCGAGGGTCTCATGCTCATCACCCAGGAGGGGATGATCATCCGCCTCAACGTCTCCGGCGTGCGCGAGGTCGGCCGCTCGGCTCAGGGCGTGAAGCTGATGAATCTGGAGCCCGAGGACCGCATCGTCGCCGTCGCCAAGCTCGCCGAAAAGGACGAGGAGACCGAGATCGAGCTGGCGAAGGACGACGGCGGCCCCGTGCCGGCCGAGCTGGAGCTGGAAGCGGCCGAGGAGAGCGACGAGCCGGAGATCCTCGAGGAGCCCGGCTTCGCCGACGAGGACGAGGACGACGGCGGGCCCGACGAGACGGTGCACTGAGAAGGCGCCGGGGAACATCGGGAACAGGTCGGGATAGACTGGGCTCCCTCCGTGGCGGCCGCGCCGCGGAAGGCTCTGTGAACCGTTCCCGCAAGGAGGCCGCGCCCATGCAGTTCTTCCTCGACACCGCTGAGATGAAGGAGATCGAGACCGGCCTCGAGTGGGGCATGGTCGACGGCATCACCACCAATCCCTCGTTGATCGCGAAGTCGGGCCGGCCGTATCTGCCGACGGTGCAGGAGATCGCCAGGCTGGTGCCGGGACCTGTCTCCGGCGAGGTTCTGGCCACGGAATACGAGGAGATCCTCTTCCAAGGTCGCAAGCTCGCGGCGCTCGCCGAGAACGTGGTGGTGAAGGTGCCGCTCACGCCGGCGGGCCTGCGTTCGGTCGCGACGCTGAAGAAGGAGGGCATCCGCACCAACGTCACCCTCTGCTTCTCGGCCGCCCAGGCGCTGCTCGCCGCCAAGGCCGGCGCCGCCTACATCTCGCCGTTCGTCGGCCGGCTGGACGACGTCGCCGAGGACGGCATGGAGCTGATCGACCAGGTGGTGACGATCTACCGCAACTACGGCTTCGACACCCAGGTGCTGGTCGCCTCGGTGCGGCATCCCATCCACGTCGTCCAATCGGCGATGCTCGGGGCAGACGTGGCCACCGTGCCGTTCAAGGTTCTGGAACAGCTCTACAAGCACCCGCTCACCGACATGGGCCTCGACCGCTTTCTCGCCGACTGGAAGAAGACGGGCAAGAGCTTCGACGAGTCCTAGGCTCTGCTTGGAACCTCAGCCCAAGCTCTCCCCGGCGCCGGGGCAGCTCTATCGTTTCGCCTGGGGTCTCTACCTCGTCCTGGCGCTCGCCGGAGCCATCTGGATCGGTCTCCAGCGCGGGGTCATCCCGCTGGCGCTGTTCGTCGACGTGAGCCGGTGGTGGCTCGATCTCGGCTTGGGAGCGGCGACCGGCCTTCTGCTCCTGGCCCTCTGGTGGGGAGCCGAGCGCCTGTTCCCTCTGGCGCGGGAGCTCGAGGCGCGGCTCGCCGGCGTCCTCGGCCCGCTCACCACGGCGGAGGCGCTGGCGCTGGCCTTGCTCTCCGGCTTCGCCGAGGAGCTGTTCTTCCGGGGAGCCGTTCAGGGGAGCTCTCGGCTGGGTCGCGGCGACCCTCCTCTTCGGCCTGCTGCACAGCGGGCCCGGCCGGGCGTTCCGGCTGTGGGCGCTCTTCGCCTTGCTCGCCGGAGGAGTCTTCGGCGGCGTCATGGCCTGGCGCGGCAACCTTCTGGGGCCGGTGCTGGGCCATTTTCTGGTCAACGCCGTCAACCTCCGGCGTCTCGCCGGCCGTCCGAGGGACTCTGCTAGACTGCCGGAGGGCGAGGCCCGGAACGAAGAGGAGGCTTGAACGATGGGAAGGGATTCGGGGGACGTGCTGGCGCGGATCGACGCGGAAAAGGAAGGCTATCTCGAGGAGCTGAAGGACTACATCCGCATTCCCTCGATTTCCACCGATCCGGATTACAAGGGCGAGGTGCTCCGCGCGGCGGAGTTCCTGCTGGAAAAGATGCGGACGGCCGGGCTTCAGGCCGAGCGGATCGAGACCGCCGGCCACCCGCTGGTCTACGGCGAGTGGCTGGGAGCGCCGGGTAAGCCGACGGTCCTCTTCTACGGGCACTACGACGTGCAGCCGGTCGACCCGATCGAGCTGTGGCGACATCCTCCCTTCGAGCCGACGGTCGAGGGAGACAAGCTGGTGGCGCGCGGCGCGACGGACGACAAGGGACAGTCCTATACCCACCTCAAGGCCGTGGGCGCGATGCTCGCCGAGCGCGGCAGCCTGCCGGTGAACGTCAAGTTCCTGGTCGAGGGCGAGGAGGAGGCGGGCGGCCATGCCATCGACGAGTACGTGCGCCAGGACGGCGGCAAGAAGCTCGCGGCCGATTGCGTCGTCGTCTCCGACACGTCGCTGTTTGCGCCCGGCCAGCCGTCGTTGATCTACGGCCTCAAGGGGCTGTGTTACATGGAAATCAAGGTCACCGGCCCGAACCGGGACCTGCACTCCGGCACCTTCGGCGGCGCGGTGTGGAACCCGCTCAACGCGCTCTGTCACATCATCGACCGCCTGCGCGACGCGACGACGGGCAGGATCCTGATCCCCGGCTTCTACGACGCCGTGCGGCCCTTGGCCGCCTGGGAGCGAGAGGAGTTCGCCAAGCTGCCGTTCGACGAGGAGGCGTACCGCGAGGAGCTGGGCGTGCCGGAGCTGTTCGGCGAGGAGGGCTACACCACCCGCGAACGCACTTGGGCGCGGCCGACGTGCGACGTCAACGGCATCTTCGGCGGCTACATGGGCAAGGGGGCGAAGACGGTCCTTCCCTCGTGGGGCGGGGCCAAGGTGTCGATGCGCCTCGTGCCGGACCAGGAACCGGGAAAGATCGCGGAGCTGTTCACCTCGTATGTGCAATCCGTCGCGCCCAAGGGCGTCACAGTCGAAGTGACGAATCTCCACGGCGCGGATCCGGTGGTGGTGGAGGCCGAAGGACCCATCGTCGACGCCGCGATGGACGCCATGGAGGAGGTCTGGGGAGCGCGGCCGGTGCGCATCCGCGAGGGCGGATCGATCCCCATCGTCTCGACGTTCTCCTCGGTTCTCAAGAGCCCGGTCCTGCTGTTGGGCTTCGGGTTGCACGACGACGGCCTGCACTCGCCGAACGAGAAGTTCAACATCAGTCATTTCTACCAAGGGATCCGATCCGTGGCGCGGCTGCTGGATCGCCTGGGCGATCTATGAGGAGTAAGGACGGTCTGGAGCGGGAGCTCAAGTTTCCCGGGGCGGGCTCGACAAGCTGCGGCAGCGGCTGCTCGAGCTGGAGGCCGAGCGGGTCGGCCCGGGGGCCTTCGAGGACAACTGGATTCTGGATCGCGGCACCGAGCTGATCTCCTCGGGCCATATCCTGCGCCTGCGCACGGATGGCGCCCGGGCCCGGCTGACTTTCAAGGGGCCGATGCGGCTCGAAGGCAACGTCAAGGTGCGCGAGGAGCGTGAGGTGGGCATCGAGAACGCCGAGGAAGCGCGGGCGCTCTTCGAAAACCTGGGATACCAGGTCGTGCGGCGATACCAGAAGGTCCGCGAGGAGTGGCAGCTCGGCGGCGTGACGATCGCCCTCGATCACACGCCGATCGGCGACTTCGCCGAGTTCGAGGGGGATGGCGCCGAAACCGTGGCGAAGCGCTGCGGCTTCGATCTCCAGAAGGCCGAGCGCCGGTCCTATCTGCGTCTGTACGAAGATCACCTGAAAGAGCACCCGGACTCTCCTCCCGAGATGGTGTTCCGGTAGGCCCCCTTCCCGTCCACGCTCGGCGAGTCATGCAGGCTAAGCGGATCCGGGCGCTGGTGCTGGCGGCCGGCCTGGGCACGCGGCTGCGACCGCTGACCGATACCACCCCCAAGCCGCTGCTGCCGGTCCGAGGCGTGCCCATCCTCGGCCATACGCTGGCGCAGCTCGCGGCCGTCGGCTGCGAGGCGGCGGCGGTCAATCTCCATCACCTGGGAGACCAGATCCGGCAGCGCTTCGGCGACGCCCATGGCGGCATGCCGCTCACCTGGTCGGAGGAGCCCGAGCTGCTCGGCACGCTGGGAGCGCTCCATCCCCTGCAGGAGTTTCTCGCGCAAGCCGATCTCGTGCTGCTCATCAACGGCGACAGCTTGTGCCGGTGGCCGCTGCGCAGGCTGATTCGCAGGCACCTCGCGGGCGGCGCCCATGCGACCCTGCTGCTGACCTCGCGGCCGGATCCGGCGGCGTTCGGAGGCGGCGTCGGCATCGATCGCGTCGGGCGGATCCTCTCCTTCCGGCCGGGCGATCCCGAGCGGGGCGAGGTCGTCCGGAGATACGTCTTCGCCGGAGCGCACGTGTTTTCTCCTCGCCTGCTCTCCCGGGTCGGACCCGGCAAGGCCGACAGCGTGCGCGACCTCTACATGCCGATGCTGGAGGAAGGGGAGCTCATCGACGCGCTCGTCGACGGGGGGCGCTGGCACGATCTGGGAACGCCGCAGCGCTTCCTGGAAGGCGTCCTCGACTGGGCTCGGGCCGACTGGCCGGAACGGCTCTGGCGACGGTCGTGGATCTCCCCGAAGGCGCACCAGGGGTCGAGGGTGAAGGTCAAGCGGTCGGCGATCGAGCCCGGGGTGCGGCTGGGCGAGGGAGCGCGGATCGAGCGGTCGGTACTGTTCCCGGGAGCGCGGATCGGCAGGGGATGCGTCGTTCGCGAGGCGATCATCGGCTCCGGCGCCTCGGTGCCCCCCGGCACCTGGGTGGAGCGGCGGATCATCATGCCTCAGCGCGCGGGCTTCTCTCCCGGGCTCGACGACTCCGTCGTCGGCGGCGCGGTCTATACGCCTTTCGGGCGCGATGGCGAAGGTTGAACGGGCGGCGTCCGTCTGTCATCATGCGCCATCCTGGCCACGCCCGTTGCGAGCTCCCCCATGATGCCGGCTGACGCAAAAGACTTCCGCCTCCTCGTCTTCGATTGGGATGGAACCCTGATGGACTCCATCGGTACGATCGTGGCCTGCACCCAGGCTGCGGTCCGGGAGCTCGGGCTGCGGGAGATGTCCGACGAGACGATCCGGGGCACCATCGGTCTCGGGCTGCGGGAGACGATCGAGGTGCTGAGCCCGGGCAGCGACGAGGCGACGTTCGGCAGGATCCTCGAGTGCTACCGCAAGCATTGGGCCGCCACCTTCCGCGACATGCCGCTGCTGTTTGCCGGCGTCGGCGAGATGCTGCAGGACTTCGCCGAAGAGGGGTACCTGCTGGCGGTGGCCACCGGCAAGAGCCGGCGGGGTCTGGACTATGCCCTCGATCAGACCGGGCTGCGCGAGCTCTTCCACGCGACGAGGACCGCCGACGAGGCTTTCTCGAAGCCCCACCCCCAGATGCTGCTCGATATCCTGGATGCGCTGGGGATGGCGGCCGGAGACGCCGTGATGATCGGCGACACGACCTACGACCTGGAGATGGCGAGAAGCGCGCGGATGGCCGCCGTGGGTGTCTGCTCCGGCGGGCACGGCCGCGAGGAGCTGGAGGGGCTCGGCCCGCTCGCCTGCCTGGACCAGGTCGTCGACCTGGCGCCGTGGCTGGCGAAGCGGGCCGCGGTTACGGTTTAGGGACCCTTACTTTTTCCAGTCCGCTACCAGCCCTTCCAGCTCCTTGACCTGCTGCGGGTTGGGAGCCGGCTGTGCCGTTTTGGCGACCGCCAGGGCCTTCTCGCCGTAGGTTACAGCGCTCTTGACGTCGTTTTTCTTGGCGAGCAGCATGGCCTTGGCGCGCAGGTTGGAGAAGGTCTCCTGCAGCGCGATCGAGGCGTCGAGCCAGCGACCGGCCTCGTCGAGGCAGGTGTTGTTCTGGATGCAGTAGTTGGCCGCCTGCAGCGGAGTCTGCCAGCGCACGGCTTCCTTGGCCTTCGCCAGCGCCAGAAGCCGGGGTGTCCACCGTGAGGTTGAAGGGCACTCGGAGCTTCTCCCAGCGCAGCACGACTTTGGAGGAGACGTCCGTGGTGTCCTCGAAAGTGAAGGCCATCCGCTCCAGGGAATCTGCGACCGTCTCGGGTTTCACCTGGACGCGCAGGGCGTCGTCCTCCGGCTTGTAGTTGAAGGCCCCCCAGAGATCGGCGTCCTTGCTGAAGATGACCGTCCAGTCGCCGGAGGTGGGGATGGTCTGCAGACCGTAGGTGCCGGCGGGCAGCTCTTGCTCTTCGACTTTGACCGGGGTGCTGAAGGTGATCGTCGTGTTCTCGTTGGCTCCCGTGCGCCACACCTCGCCGAAGGGGACGAGCTTCGCCCCAGATCTTGCGGCCCTTCACTCCCGGGCTGCTGTACTGGATGGAGACCTTGGTGACTCCCACCACCTGGGAGACGGTGGCATTGGGGCTGGGCCGCGGCAGATCGAGCTGCTGCGCCAGCGCGGCGCCAGCGGCGAGGTTCAGGGCGATGAGGCTGGCGGCCGGCAGGGCCGCGCGAAGTCGAAGCGTTGTCAAGTCGGCTCCTCCTTTCCAAGGGATTCGAATCGTCAGGCAGGGACGAACTCTAGCAGAGCGAAATTTCCGGCGAAGTAACCTTCTTGTAAAAGGGGCTTACCCATAGCCGCCGGCGCTTTCCTGGACGGGCTCGGCCTTCTTCGCCTCGGCGCGCCGCCGCGACTCGGCCGCCTCTGCGCGCGCCCGCGCGTCGTCCCATTCCGCGGCGGGCACCACCCACCCGTGGAGGTTGCGGAGGAGGAGGTCGGCGATGACGCGGATGTGATCCGGCCGGTCGTTGAGCGCGGGAATGTAGCGGTAGCGCTCGCCTCCGGCGTGCAGGAAGATCTCGCGGTTCTGCTCGTCGATCTCCTCGATCGTCTCCAGACAGTCGGCGGAGAAGCCGGGACAAACGACGTCGAGATTGCGGACGCCCGACGTCGCCATCGCCGTGATCGTCTTGTCGGTGTAGGGCTTGAGCCACTCTTCCTTGCCGAACAGCGACTGGAACGAGACCTCCCACCGTTCGCCAGGGAGCCGCAGCTCCTCGGCGGTGAGGCGGGCGAGCTTATGGCACTCGCAGAAGTACGGGTCACCCGCCAGAAAGTACCGCTTCGGGATGCCATGGAAGGAGAAGAGCAGCTTCTCCGGCAGGCCCTCCCGCTCCCAGACCTCGCGGATGCTCGCCGCGAGAGCCCGGATGTAGGAGGGATCGTCGTGGTAGTGATGGATCGTGCGGATCTCCGGCACCCACCGCCAGGTCCTCAGCTCGGCGGCCACCGCATCGATCGTCGAGCCGGTCGTCACCGCCGCGTACTGCGGGTAGAGCGGCAGCACCAGGATGCGCCGGCAGCCGTGGCCGGCGAGCTCGCGCAAGGCGCATCGGATCGAAGGATTGCCGTACCGCATGCCGGTCGCAACGTGGACCGGCGTGCCGATCTCCCGCCGCAGTACCTCTTGCAGCGCCGCGGCCTGGCGCCTGGTGATGACGAGGAGGGGAGAGCCCTCCGGGAGCCAGACCTTCCTGTAGAGGGCCGCCGATTTGGGTGGCCGGGTGGTGAGCACGAACAGATGGAGGATCACCCACCAGAGCGGTCGCGGCAGCTCGATGACGCGCGGATCGAGCAGGAACTCGCGGAGATAGCGGCGCAGCGACGGCGTGTCCGGCGCGTCGGGCGTCCCCAGGTTCGCCAGGAGGACGCCCACGGCCGGGATCTCCGCGTGCGGGAAATCGGGTTGTCCGAAATACTTCATGCAGAGGGAGTTTACCCGGGGGGCAGACGAAGCCAGGACAGAGAATGGCGGGAGGAGGCCGGCACAAGCGTGGAGAGGGGCCAATACAAGGGCCGGAAGCCGATGGGATAACCCCGGGCGATGGCGAGAATCGCATGCGGCGCAGCGGTGAAGCACGCACACGAAGGAAAAGGTCAGCAGCAGCGATCGGCAAGCAGGCCACCGGCCGCCGCGAGCGCGGCGCGAGAAGCGCAAGGAGCGAAAGAGATCTCGGCAGCGGGCCGCGACCTCGCGGCTGCAAGCGCAGAAGCGGACAAGATCAAGCAACCGATGTCTGCATGAAGATGTCGGAAGTCGAAGCATCAAAGGCCAATCGCGACGGAGGCGCGCCGCACGTTCGGAATCGCCACCGGATGAGACGGCAGCTCGTGCAAGAATGGCGCAACCTCGTCGCAAGAGCGCTCCCCGAGGGCGGAATAGCGAGAGGAGCGAGCGCAGCAGGCACGCGTGAACAGCAAGATCGACAGCAAGGACTCAGGGTCAGGTCAAGGATGAGCAGGCTTCATACCTCTGATGAAACGCGTGGAGACACTACATCGGCATCTCGAAAGAGCTGGAGCGCAGGATGTACCCAACCGCCTCTGCGATCTCGAAATAATCCCGCATGGACACGTTCAAGAGTTCCGATTGTCTCAATCAGCTATCATAATCAGGTTGCAGAGACCAGGCCTTTTCTTTTGCTTGAACTAGGCGATGCAGAGATAACCTCGAGGTCGGGAGTTTCGAGATCTGACATCGGATCCCGCCGCGCTCGAGCTGCGTCGGCCGCGGTACGCGAGCAGCCCGAACACCTCCCCCACCTGCTCCCAGCCCACCCGCATCAGGAAGGTGTTGTTCCTGCCGTAGGACTTGGCCCCGAGGATGAAGAAGTTCGGCTCGGGATTGGTCAAGGTCTCCGGGCCGTGGGTAGTCTGCGTCAGGCAGTCCGCGCTCCCGGCGCCGAGGATGGCCGCCGAGAGCTTGATGGGTCCGCAGGTGGCATAGCACTCGTGGACCTGGAGCTGGCGGTACAGGCCGTGATCGCCGACGGAGCCGGTCAGCGAGAGGACGCGGTCGACGGTAATCCGCTCGCCGGCGCCCTTCCTCAGCACGACCTCGAAGCGGCCGTTCGATTTCGAGATCTCCTCGACGACCGCGCCGCGCCGGGTCTTTACGGCCGGCGAGGAGCCCGCCGCGAGCGACGCGGCCTCGGCGGCGAGACCTGATCGCTCGGGCAGGGGATCGCCCGCGTGGGTGCCCCAATCCGGCTCCGGGTTGCGCAGCAGCCAGATCACCTCGGTGCCCGGCGCGTCCTGCGCCAACCGGGCAAGCTCGCGCACCGCAGTTTGCGCAGAGTGGCCGGCGCCGGCTACGAGCACGGTCCTGCCGGACCACTCGCGGCCTCACGGCCGAGGTCGGGTATGTCGCGCCGGATTTCGCTCCCCATGGCCCGCTCGCCCGGAGCGGGTATGCCGCCGTCGCCGAGCGTGTTCGGGTTTTCCCAGGTGCCGGTCGCGTCGATCACGATCGCGGCGGTCTCCGCCCACTCGCGGCCGGAGCCGTCGGAAAGGAGAAGGCGGAAAGGACGCCGGCCGCGCTCGGCCGTCGCGATCTCCTCGTGCTTGAGCAGTCCCTGACGGCCGATGGAGAGCACGCGGGTGCCCAGCCGCAGGTTCGGGGCGATCTGCGGCAAGGCGGCGAGCGGCTCGAACAGGCGCGCGGCGAGATCGTGGCCGGTAGGGCACTCCGCGCCTTCGGGCACCTCACTTCCGGAAGCCTCCAGGTGGCGCCGCATGCGGGGAGAGACGTTCATCTCCCAGGGAGTGAAGAGGCGGACGTGGCCCCAGGCGCGCACGTTGCCGGCGACGACGGGAGCCGCCTCGTAGAGGGTGAACGGAAAGCCTCCTTCGGCGGCCGCGAGGGCGGCTTCGAGGCCGGTGGGACCGGCTCCCAGGATGGCGATGCGTGGTCTGGCGTCGGACATACTCATCTCCTTCGATCAGAAGCGGGAAGCCGCCCGCTCGCGCGCGGGCAGGATCTCCAGGCAGGTGGTCCACCAGCCGGTCAGGATCGTCTCGACGAACTCTTCGGGCAGACCCTCGCGCCGCATCTCGGCGGCGAGGGCCTGGTGATCGTAGGGGAGCGGCACCAGCTCGACCCCGAGGCCCTCGGCGCGAGCCTCCACGATGGCGTACCAGACATGGGTGTTGCCGTCGTTGGCCGGCCGCCCGATCACGCCGACGTTGGCCACGTCGCGGCCCGAGGACAGGCGCCGGTGCCAGTGCAGGCCGGTATGGGTGCAAAGGATGGCGTCGCAGCGGTTCTGGTCGAGCAGCACCTCCAGGAACGGCACGGGCGAGGTGCTGCGGAAGAGGAACTCGTTGACCCTGCGGGGCGAGCCGTGGACGAGCAGCAGCTCGCGGTCTCCCACCCTTACGCGCCGCCGTTTCGGGAACGTGCCGAGCCAGGCTTTGAGCTCCGGGGAACAGTTCCGCGCGGTGTAGCCGTAGGAAATCGCGGCGAAATGGTTGTCGCGCGGGTCGGTGTAGCCGCAGTTGCAGTCCTCGCGGCCGGAGGCGAGCGACTCCTCGTAGTTGCCCTGGATCGCGAGCACGCCTCCCTGGGTGAAGAGGGGCCGGACCTTTTCGGGGTTGGGTCCGAAGCCGCCGAGGTCGCCCAGGCAGTAGATGGCCTCGGCGCCGCGGCGGCCGGCGTCCTCCAGCAGCTCGGTCAAGGCAAGGTGGTTGTTGTAGACGCCGCCGAAGACGGCGATCCGGGAGTAGGGGCCCTCGACGGGAATCGAATCCTCCAGGCCGGCTCGGTAGGAGCGCAACGCCGCCGCGCGCTCCTCCGGGGCGAGGCGCAAGCCCGCGCCGGCGGCGGCCTCGCGGAACAGGGAGAGGGGCACCAGCTTCTCGCCCCAGGTGGCCATGCCGCGGTGAGCGGTCAGCTTGGTCCTGGCGTGGCGTTCCTGCTCGGCGACATCCCTGGGCGGCCGGTGGGACATGGCGTCGCCTTTCCTCAGGTCCGGCAGCTCACGCCGTAAGCGTGGCAGGTCCAGCAGGCGGCATGTTCCAGGGGAAACGAGCCGAGGGTGTCCGCGAGCGTCTCGCCCATCTTGGCCGACGGCTCGTTGACCAGGATGGGGCACACCCAGACTCCCTGGCCGGTCGCCATGCGGCAGGCGCTGCACTGCAGGTGGTCCCATCCACTCTCGGGAGCGTCGACTTCGCGGAGCCGCTGCCAGCTCTCGTAGGCGCCGCCGCGCTCAGCCGCCGCGCCGATCTGGAAGACGGGAAGGATCTTGAGCCGCGGCCGCTCGATGCCCATCGATCGCAGCAGAGCGAAGAACCTCTCCTTCCCCGCGTCGGTCGCCGCCTCGCGGCAGACCTCGGTGACCGTGATCACCGGGTTGAGCCCGGCCGCGGCGAGATTGCGGATGCCGGCGAGAATGCTCCCAAAGGTGCCCTCGCCGCGAATGGGGTCGTTGCTCTCGGCGTCGTAGCCGTCGAGGGAGACGCGGAAGTCGAGCGAATAGTCGGAAGCGTCCACCAGCGACTTGAGCCGCGCGCAGCGGGCGGCGTCGAGCAGCAGGCCGTTGGTGAGCACCGTAGCGGGGCCGACGGCCAGCGTCGCCTCCAGGATGGCTTCCATCTCGGGGTTGAGGAACGGCTCGCCGCCGGTGAAGTAGTACTCGCGCACCCCGAGCCGGACCGCCTCGTCCAGATAGCGGCCAACCTCGGCCAGCGACATCAGCTCGTGCGTGTGATTGGTGGGTGAGCAGGAGACGAAACAGTGGGTGCAGGCCAGATTGCAGATCGTCCCGCCCACCTGGAACCAGAGGGTGTCGAGCGACTTCAGGGAAACGCGCGGGACGCCGGTCTCCGCTTCTGTCAAAGGCATCGCTGCTGGGCCATGGGGTTCAACATCGTATACGGCTGCCGCGTTCCGAACGGATGAGTGAGATCTTGCCGAGAGTCTACACGAAGGGCGTGATGGTTCAATCGGCCTTGCGGAGCTGCGCTATGATCGCCGGATCTTGAAACGCTTCTTGCTCTTCGCCCTGCCCCTTCTTATCCTCACCATGGCCCTTTTCCGCTTCGCGCTGGAGGTGCTGGGGATGGCGCCCGATCCGGCGGCGCTCTCGCGCCTGGGGGCGGCGCAGCTTCCCGCTTGGGTGATGCTGGCGACCTGGGCGCTGGAGGCCGTCGGCCTTGCAGCCCTGTTCCTGATGATCCACGGCCGCGGCGGCCGGCTGCTCGCCGGCCTGCTGGCGGGCTGGATCGCCTGGGTCTTCCGCGGCCCCCTGCTGGTGGTGACCGTGGCGGGTCTCGCGGGCCTGCCGCCCGGGCCTTGGTGGGCATGGCTTTCTCCTGGTGGGTGCTCTACACGCTCTGCGGTCTGCTTCTCGGCGGGGTGGCGGCCGCCGCGGCTCTGCCGCCGTAGCGCGCCGTCAGCCCGAGGCGTTGGCAGGCGCTGTGCTAGGCTTCCGCGCCGTGGGAACAGCGAGCCTCTGCGCTTGAAGATCGCCGCCGTCGGGCAAGCTCTCCCGCCTCACTACTACGACCAGGAGACGCTGCTCGCGGCTCTCCGGCGAGCCGCTGGTCGGACCGCTACTTCAACCTCGACCGCCTGGAGCGCCTGCACCAGAACGTCCTGGTGGGCGGCCGGCACCTGGCGCTGCCGCATCGAGGAGTACGACGGGCTCACCACCTGGGGGCAGGCGAACGACGCCTGGATCCGGGTGGCGCAGGAGGTCGGCGACGCAGGCGGTGCTCGACGCGCTCGCCCGGGCCGGCCTTTCGACGTCCGATGTGGACGCCCTCATCTTCGTCACGGTGACCGGCGTCGCCACCCCGTCGATCGACGCCCGGCTGATGAACCGGCTGGCTCTGCCGCCGCGGGTCAAGCGGATGCCGATCTTCGGCCTCGGCTGCGTCGCCGGCGCGGCCGGGATCGCGCGCGCCGCCGACTACGTCCGCGCCTTTCCGGACCAGGTGGCCGTGCTCCTCTCGGTCGAGCTCTGCTCGCTCACCCTGCAGCCGGAGGACCTCTCGATCCCCAACCTGATCGCCTCGGGCCTCTTCGGCGACGGCGCCGCCGCCGTCGTGGTCACCGGCGAGGACCGGCCCGGCCGACGGACCGCGGATCGTCGCCACCCGCTCGGTCTTCTATCCCGACTCCGAGCGGGTGATGGGCTGGGACATCTCCGAAGACGGCTTCAAGATCGTCCTCTCGGCCGACGTTCCCCAGGTGGCCCGCGACAAGCTGCGGCCGGACGTGGACGCCTTCCTCGCCGACCACGGCCTGACCCGCGCCGACATCGCCTCCTGGGTCTGCCATCCCGGCGGCCCCAAGGTGCTGGAGGCGATGCAGGAGTCGCTCGAGCTGCCCGAGGGCGCGCTCGACGTCACCTGGCGGAGCCTGCGCGAGGTCGGGAACCTCTCCTCCACCTCGGTGCTGCTGGTGCTCGACGAGACCCTGGAGAAGCACCGGCCCGCCCCGGGCAGCTACGGCATGCTGATCGCCATGGGGCCGGGGTTCTGCTCGGAGCTGGTGCTGCTCCAGTGGTGAGGGGAGCGAGCCGACTTGTTTCTCATCGGCGCCCCGCGCGGTCCGATGTCGAGATTGGGCTGGACGGTAGCTCCTCGGGTCGTCCCAGCTCGGAATGTAACGCCCGAGCCTTCTCACGATAGAAGGCTATTCTTTCCTCTGGCGTCTTGCCTTCGAGCTCAGCGTAATGAGCATCACGAATTCGTCGTGTCATTTCAACAGCCTTGATTCCAGAACGATCCTTCATTGCCTAGCCTCCTTCCAAATCTGTAACTTCTCGCGGGGAATAGATCTGTAACGGTTTATAGCCGAGCTCCAAGTTCACCGAATTAAAGAGCCGGATCTTGTCGAAGCGTACAATGTGCTTGAAGTTCCAGCTCACAAGAAGATCGGCCTCGGCTACTGTTGCCAAGCAATATGCAAGCCATCATCGTAATACTTCGGGGTGAGAATTGTTCGTCTCTGGTAACCATCTGCAAGCTCGATCGCCTCTTGGCTGGAGGTGACGAACTCATGCTCAAAGCCAAGAATCTCACTATATTTCTCCCGCACCGACCCCGGAGCGTCCTTCACCTCAGCCGCTACAACGTCGGAAAGGATGGGCCTGAAGATGCCAGCCTTGAAATCGTTAACCAACCCATTCGACCAAGGCGCAAACTCCTCATCGAAGCAGCCTCCGATTACAGACGTGTCAATGTAGACTCTCGGTTTCTTCATGGGATTGTGCCCTCACCCGTAGAGCCGCGGACCTGCCTGAGACCGCCCAGGATTATACGCTCGCTAACCGGACCCACGACACATGAGGCAAGGCTCCTTCTTCACCCCTTCGCCGGCCGAGCCCCCCGCACGTACAGCGCCCCGTGGAACGCCTTTCCAGGCCGGACCTCATGAATCCGCCGCGCCTGTGCCAGGCGGCGGAGGACCGTTGAGACCGCGGACGGCTTAACGGGCTTGTCCAGCTCGTCGCCGTAGCGCCGGTTGACCTCCGCGGCAATGGCGTGCGCTCCGAACTCCTCGCCCTCCGGCTGCCTCTCGACCACCCGGGCCACCAAGCGGCTCACCATCGGCGCTTTGCCGAAGCGGGGGATCTTCTCTTCCCGGGCGCTCTCCGGCTCGGCGGGCGGAGCCGTGTACTCCGCCGTTTCCTCGGCTGCGGTTTTGAACGCCTCGTAGCGCTGGCGGATCTTCTCGAGCTCGGCGTCGTGGAAGGCGTGCCGCTCGTGGTGGTGCGCCTCCTGGCTTGCATGGAAGGTCTTTCGCTCCTGATGGTGGGCGATTCTCGCCTGCAGCTTGGCGAGCACCTCTGCGACGGAAGGGCTCTTGCTCATGGCGTCTCCAAAGAATGGCGCGAGTTGCGTCTCGATCGCGTCAATTGGCATAATTGGCGGCTCGCTTCGGCTCCGAGTCGCGACACTATCATTGCTTCCTTGCCCGGCTCAACTGTTTCTGGCCCGCGAAAGGTTTGATACGTTGCATTCTCTCTCTGTTTTCAGCCAGGGCGAGATCAAAGTGGTGCAGTTTGCTCTGAGAACGGTGCATTCCCGAGCGATGACGAGCCGTGCCCTCTGTGAAAAGCACCGCGTGCTCCCCAATCTGGAGCGCGACGGCGAGCTGTCGCGCCATTTCGCCTCTATGGAGGCGCAGTTTTCCCTCGTTCTGAATTCATCCGAAGAGTTGTCGCGACATTGAGCCAGCATTCTGGCGAGTCGTGAGAGGGGAATGGCGCGTCGCGAGCTCGAGGCGCTTCACTTCGGGGTCGACGCGTTGCATTCCCCGAACAAAATGCACCGTTTCGAGGAGGGAACGAGGCATTCCCTGTTCGATGCGAGGCGTTGATAGAGAGGATCGCGTCACTTCAGACTCTTCGTGGGCCGTTTCGAGGAGGTGGTGCCACAAGACAGGCCTTCTTCGCGGCACTTTGCAGTTCTTTGCGCGTGGACGCCCCCCTTTTTCGGCCCGCCCCCGCTACTATCGCCGTATGCGAGCCCTCCTCGGCCTCGACACCCGCGTCCTCTACACCATCCTCATCGGAATAATCGCCGCCGGCCGCCTCGTCGAGCTGCGGGTCGCGAAGCGGAACTTCCGGGCTCTCCTGGCCCGCGGGGGCGTCGAGGCGGCGCCGGAGCACTATCGGTGGATGGTGCTCCTCCATACGGCCTTTCTCATCGCCTGCCCGCTCGAGGTCTGGCTCCTCGACCGGCCGTTCCTGCCGGCGTTCGGGTTGCCGATGCTCCTTCTCGCCGCCCTGGCCGCGGCGCTCCGGTGGTGGGTGATCTCGACGCTCGACGGCCGCTGGACGACGCGCATCGTCTGCCTGCCTGGTGCGCCGCCGGTAACGGGCGGGCCGTACCGGTTCCTCCGCCATCCCAACTATCTGGCGGTCATCGTGGAGATGTTCGCTCTGCCGTTGATTCACACGGCTTGGCTCACGGCGGGCGTCTTCAGCGTATTGAACGCCGTCATCCTCCGGGTGCGGATCCGTGCCGAGGAGGAGGCCCTTTCACGCTTCTCCGACTATGGCAAGGTTTTCGCAGGCCGATCACGACTGCTCCCGGGACGATGAACGACGAGACCATTCTCGCAGGCATCCTGGAGGTGGCCCGCCTGCACCTCGGCTGGCAAGGGCCTCTGACTCCGGACATGCATCTCGTCGAGGATCTGCGCCTCGATTCGGTCCGCCTGCTGACCCTGGCGGCGGAGGTGGAGAACCATTTTCGCGTTTTTCTGGACGAACTGGACGAAGGTGCCATCGAGACCGTGGGCGACCTCGTGACCGTCGTGCGGAGGAAGCTGGGTGGCTGAGACGATACCCGACTGGCTCGAACGGGCAGGCCGCCATCCCGAGGGTGGTCTCCGCGTTCTCGACCGGCACGAGCGGGAGACCTGGTTCGGGTGGGCGGAGGTGCGCGAGCGGGCGCTCGCCGTGGCGGGAGGCCTGCTCGCGCTCGGGATCGAGCGCGGCGACCGCGTGGCCCTCGTCTTCCCCACCGGCATCGAGTTCTTCGAGGCGTTCTTCGGCACGCTGCTCGCCGGCGCGGTGCCGGTGCCTCTGTATCCGCCGGTGCGGCTGGGCCGCATGGGCGAATACCTTCGGCGCACGGCACAGATGCTGGAGCTGTCCGGCGCCCGCCTGGTGCTGGCGGACCCGCGGGTGCGGCGCATCCTCGGCGAGGCGGTCGCGGCGGCGAAGCCGGCCCTCGGCTGCCGCACCCTGGGCGATCTGCCGCGGCAAGCAGCCGAGCCGATCGCCGTCGAGCCTTCCGATCTCGCCCTGGTCCAGTTCTCCTCCGGCACCACGGTGGATCCCAAGCCCGTGGCGTTGAGCCACCGGGCCGTGGCGGCGCAGACGGAGATCCTCAACGCGCTTCTGGCGGGACACCGAAGATCTGCGCCATAGCTGCGTCTCCTGGCTGCCGCTCTACCACGACATGGGATTGATCGGCTGCGTCTTCCCCGCCCTGTCGCGCGACGCGACGCTGACGCTGATCGGGCCGGAGGTCTTCGTGGCCCGGCCGGCCGTGTGGCTGCGGGCGCTCTCCCGCTATCGCGCGACCATCTCGCCCGCGCCCAACTTCGCCTACAACCTGTGCGTGACCCGCATCGCCGACGCCGAGATGGACGGCGTCGATCTGTCCGGCTGGCGGACGGCTCTCAACGGCGCCGAAGCCGTCGCGCCGTCCGTGCTGCACGCCTTCTGCGACCGTTTCTCTCGCTGGGGATTCCGGCCGGAGGCCCTCACGCCCGTCTACGGCCTCTCGGAGGCGGCTCTCGCCGTGACTTTCTCGGATCTCGCCCGGCCGTTTCGCAGCCGGCGCTTCGATCGCGAGGACCTGTCGCGGAAAAACGTGGCCCGCGAGGCCAAGGAAGGCCGGGAGATCGTCTCGGTGGGCCGGCCCCTGCCGGGATTCCGCTTGCGGATTCTCGACGAGGCCGGGCGGGATCTCCCTGCCGCGAGGGTCGGGCGCCTGTGGATTCAGGGTCCCTCGTTGATGGAGGGTTACCTCGGCGATCCGGAGGCCACCGCCCGCGCGCTGCGCGACGGCTGGCTGGACACGGGCGACCTCGGCTTCGTGCACGACGGCGAGCTGTACCTCACCGGGCGCGCCAAGGACGTCGTCATCCTGCGCGGTCGCAATTACGCGCCCGAAGAGATCGAGCGGGCGGTCGAGGGCGTGCCCGGCGTTCGTACCGGCTGCGTGGTGGCGGCGAGCTGGCTGCCTGAAGAGGCTCCCGGCGAGGTGCTGGCCCTCTTCGTCGAGGCCTCACGGAAGGCCACCGCGGCGGAGCTCGAAGCCCTGCCCGAAGCCTGCCGCCAAGCGGTGCTCGGAGCCACCGGTCTCGCCGCCGACCGGGTGCGTGGCGCTGGCGCCCGGCACTCTGCCGCGCACCTCCTCCGGCAAGCTCCGCCGCGCCGAGACCCTGCGCCTCTACCTCGCCGGCGAGCTGGTGCCGCCGGACCCGGTGACGCCGCTGCGGCTGGCCGGCGCGATGGCGCGGTCCAGCCTCGCCTTCACGCGGCTGCGTCTGGAGCGGCGCCCCTCGACGCAGAAGCCGAGGACGGGGAATGACCGGCGGCAAGACGGAGCTGCTCGTCGTCGGCGGCGGTCCGGCCGGGCTGGCCACCGCCATTCGGGCGCGGCTCGCCGGGCTCGACGTCATCGTCATCGATCGCTCCCATCCCCCCGTCGACAAGGCGTGCGGCGAGGGCTTGATGCCCGATGCCGTGACGCGGCTGCGGGAGATCGGGGTCGAGCCGCGCGGGTTCCCTTTCCGCGGCATCCGCTACTTCGACGGCGAGGTCGTGGCCGAGGGAGTCTTCCCGCACGCCGGCGGTCTGGGAGTGCGGCGGACGGAGCTGCACGCGGCCCTCGTGCGGCGGGCCGAGGAGCTGGGGGCGGACCTGCGCTGGGGCGTCAAGGCGGAAGGGCTCGGCCCTGGGGGGGTGGAGACCGAAACACGGCACCTTCGAGGCACGCTGGATCGCGGGCGCCGACGGGCTGCGCTCCCACGTCCGCCGCTGGGCGGGGCTGGAGGCGGGCGAGGGATCCTTTCGCCGGTTCGGGGTGCGGCGTCACTTCACCATGCCTCCCTGGAGCGACTTCGTCGAGGTCTACTGGGGCCCCGCCTGCGAGGCCTACGTCACTCCCGTGAGCGGCGAGCAGGTGGGCGTCGCCATGCTCTGGAGCGGCGGCAAGGCGGGCTTCGACGATCTGCTCGAGAAGATTCCCGCTCTGCGCGACCGGATCGCCGGCGCCCCCGCCGCCTCGCGCGACCGCGGCGCCGGCCCGCTCCACCAGCGCGTGCGGGCGGTCCGGCGCGGCAACGTGGCGCTGGTGGGAGACGCCGCCGGCTACGTGGACGCCATCACCGGTGAAGGGCTGGCCGTGGCACTGCACGAGTCGGCGGCCCTGGTCGAAGCGATCCTGGCGGGCGACCTCGGCCGCTATGCGGCCGGCCACCGGCGCATCAATCGCCTCCCGAACACCATGACTTCTGTGGTGCTGGCGCTGGAGCGCCGGCCCCGGCTGCGCGCCCGTGCCGTCCGGGCGCTCGCCGCGGAGCCGGCTCTGTTCTCCCGCCTTCTGGGCATCCACGCGCGCACTCTGCCGCCACGCCGCCTGGGCGTGGACGGCGCCCTGCGGCTGGCCTGGCGGCTGGTCGCGGCATAGGCCTTTTGCAGTCACGATGGCGCTTTGCGCCGAGGAGACAGCAATGCTCCGCCGCAGGACCGTTCCCCTGTTTCTGGCCGCCTGGTCGCTCGCTTCGGTCCTCTCCGCCGAGACGCTGACGTTCGAGCTCGATCCCAAGGCCACGTTCATCACGTTCACGTTCGGAGCCACCCTTCACACCGTCAACGGTGCTCTGCAGGCCAAGCAGGGTACGGCCCAGATCGACACCGAGACGGGCGCGGCCAGCGGCTGGATCGTGCTCGACGCCACCACCGCCACAACCGACAACTCCCGGCGCGACCGCAAGATGCACGAGAAGATCCTGGAGAGCAAGCGCTTCCCCGACATCGTCTTCGACGTGCAGCGGGTCAGCGGCAAGATCAACCGCACGGGACACAGCGACCTGCAGCTCCACGGCACTCTCGACTTTCACGGCGATCGCCGCTTCCTCGTCCTGCCGGTGGCCGTCATCAGCGAGGGGAATCGGGTGACTGTCACGGGAGACCTGCTCATCCCTTACGTGGAGTGGGGGCTCAAGGATCCGAGCTTCCTGCTGCTGCGGGTCGAAAAGGAGGTGCGGGTGAAGATCAAGGCGGTGGGGCGGCTGAGCGGGTAGGGTGGTTCAAAAGGACCTTGGCGGTCGGTTTGGCTCTGCCCTTCGAGACCTCACCCCCTGGCCCCCTCTCCACGAAGTGGAGAGGGGGAACAAAATCGAAATCCAATTAAGAGGTTCGGCTATGGCTTCACAGCTCGTCCTGGGAATGCCGCCCCCTTGATCACTGTTCCCCTGAACTGCTGCCGTAGGCCTAGAATAGGTCTCATATGAAGAAGCCCGTCCACGACTGGTCGCCCGTCCTCGCCGCCGAGCGGCCGGTGGAGCGCTTCTCCGCTCATGGCCGGCACCGCTTGGCGCTGGCCTACGCGAACACCTACCACGTCGGCATGTCGAGCCTCGGGTTCCAGCGCGTCTACGAGCTGGTCCACGGCCGGCCCGAGTGGTCCTGCGAGCGCTTCTTCCAGGACGGCTTCGGCATGCCGGTCTCGGTCGAGAGCCGGCGGCCGCTGGACGACTTCCGCTGCGTCGCCTTCTCCGTCTCCTTCGAGGAGGACTACGTCAACCTCCTCCAGATGCTCGATCGCGCCCGCATCCCGCTGCGCCGGCGCGACCGGCAGCGCTGGGACCCGGTGATCGTCCTGGGCGGCTCCTGCGCCGCGATCAACCCGCTGCCGATGTCGGAGTTCGTCGACGTCTTCGCCCTCGGCGCGGCCGAGAACGTCCTGCCCGCCCTGCTCGGCGCGCTGGAAGAGGAGGAGGACCGGGAGGCGGTGATCGAGCGTCTGGCGGCGCACGCCGGGTTCTACGTTCCCGCCTTCCACTCTCCCGAGGAGGAGGGCGACGAGCTCCCCAAGCTCGACAAGCTCGAGCTGACCGAGGAGCAGATGAAGGCGCCGGGGCACCTGCCGACGACCGCCATCGTCACCCCGCGCACGGAGTTCTCGGAGAAGTTCCTGATCGAGATGTCGCGCGGCTGTCCCGAGAAGTGCCGCTACTGTTGGGCGACCTTCGGCATGGGGCGCTTCCGCTGGCATCCCACCGAGTACATCCTGGCGTCGCTCGAGCGCGCCCGGCCGGTCACCGACCAGCTCGGCTTCGTGGCGACCGCCGTGGGCGATCATCCGGACATCGAGCGCATCCTGGGCGAGGCCAATCAGCTCGGTTTCCGCACCTCGGTCTCCTCGATCCGCATTCCCGCCGTCACCGAGGGCGTGCTCGCGGCGCTCCACGCCTCGGGCGACCGCTCGATCACCCTGGCTCCCGAGACGGGCACCGACGAGCTGCGGGCGAAGATGGGCAAGCCGATCACCAACGAGGTCCTGCTGCGCAAGATCCGGCTGATCTTCCAGCACGGCTTCACCCACCTCAAGCTGTACTTCATCGTCGGCCAGCCGGGCGAGACGATGGCGGACGTGCAGGGCATCCTCGACCTCGCGGCGCAGGCGCGATCGATCATGCTGGAGGAGGCCGCGAAGACGGGGGTGATCGGCAACATCCACCTCGGCGTCAGCGTGCTGGTGCCGAAGCCCTACACCCCCTGGCAGCGCGAGCCGATGGACGACGAGAAGAGCCTCAAGGAGAAGCTCGCGGCCCTGCGCAAGGGAGTGGCGCGGATGCCGAACGTGTCGATGGGCTCGGTCTCGGTGCGCCAGGCGATCTGGCAGACCTACATCAGCAAGGCCGGCAGCGACGCCGCCGACGCCATCGAAGCGGCGGCCCGCGGCGAGTCGGTGAGCTCGCTCCTCCAGCGCTTCGCCCACAAGGTCCACCCGGAGGTCTACCGCCGGTTGGAGGGCGACCTGCGGTGGCACTTCATGCGGCAGGCATGATTAGGAAGGAAATGCCATGAAGGCCATCCCAACAGCGCCCAAGAACATCGACGAATATATTGCGACCTTCCCCAAGGTAGTGCAGGAAATCCTGGAGAAGATAAGGCTGACGATTAAAAATGCGGCGCCGGACGCGGAAGAAAAAATCAGCTATCAAATACCCACCTTTACCCTGAACGGCAGCTATTTGATTTACTTTGCCGCCTATAAAGAGCATATCGGGCTTTATCCTGTGTCAATAGGGAATGCGGAATTCGACAAGGAGCTGTCTCTGTATGTAGCCGGCAAGGGCACGGCGAAGTTCCCGTTGGACAAGCCGATTCCTTTCGACCTGATCGGCAAGATTGTGAAGCTCAAGGTGAAGGAGAGCCGGGAGAGAGCAGGAGCGAAGAGGAAGAAGAAGTAACTCCTTGCCCCGTGGTAACGTTGAAGGTCCCGCGGTACTTACCGTCTCCCTCATCGAATGCAGTCGATTGGCGCCGTGGGAAGCGACGGAGGCGGTGGCCGCAGCCCGCCGTCATCTGCGTGATGCATGAGCTGTTACTTCCGCTCCAGCAGAAGGAGCAAAGGCCAACCCAGTCTTTTCGGAGACAGCACTGACGCTTGTCCGAAAGATGCTCACGTCCTTGTTCTTCAAGGGAGCGTAGGCGTTCGGCACGATGTGCGCCTCTACCGAAGAAGCGCTTTTGCCGGCATACATCACCTGGAAAAAATGTGTGGGTACGGGCACACGGTTCGGTCCCATAAGCGTCACATTAACGGTCGCGTTACCCGGAGCGGAATCATAGATTGGGCCGCGAATGACATAGACGTCATTGCCCGCCATCGCCTTAGCGCTCGTATACTCCTCAAGCGCCAACCACATCCGTTGATTTACATACGATAACTGTGGTACTACCGCGCTCAAGTAGAAGATCTTAAGAGTTGATGCCTCTCCCAGGCCGAAGAGATCCGCTCTTCGAACGAGGTGTCCTCGATCGAAATCATTGTTGCGGTAATCAGCGGGCGATGCCTGGTAACGTTCCGGCAGCTCCGGGTCCGACACGAATCGATCGGGACGACGCCGAATGGTTTCTCCAGGCACGATACGGTATGCCACCCACCGTGGCAGGCGGAGAAGCGGGCTGAAGCCAACCGTGAACTCGCGGCGGATGATGACAGTTTCTGCGTCTGGCAACGTGAACGGGAACGTAGAGACAGCGCCGGCCTCAGTAATCATGTGGGGTGCACGTTCATCGCCTCGCCACCGCAGATAACTCGGAGGGATCTGCGCAAACTCACCTGCTGAAGACTCCGTGAGTGCCGACTCGATCCATGACTCTTCAGGTATGTCCACTAATCGAACGAGTTGAAATCCTCGCTTGGTCTTTTCGTTTATCTGCGCATCACTCTTCAGTACAAAGACGCCTGCGGCCGGATCGTCCGATTTCTGTATCCTTACGGCGAACACATCGGCGGCGTCGACGTCAAACTCGGCTCTCCCCGAGTCATCGGTGAGCCGCCGCACGACCTCAGTCCGGAGTTTGTGGTCCACCGTTACAGGCATGCCTTTTACGTACTGTTCCGGAACATCGTCCCGACGAACGATCTGGACGGCAAACTTACCTTCTCGTTCGTGCGACAGATCCCTTACTCGGAGGCCGAAGACAACTGCCGCAGTGCCGGCGGCAACAGCACACAGGTAGAGTAGCGCCGGTCGGCGCAGAAGCGCTTTCATGACGCTTCTGGCGAGATCCGTCACCCAGGCGTCCTTCTTCGAGGCCCAGAATACGGCTGCGACGCACGCCGCAAACGACACCAGCGCCGGCAGAGCTTTGACCCAAGGATTGTTCGCCTTGATGATGGAGAAGACCGAGAACTCGAACACGAGAGCTCCGGCCGCCAAGACCAAGACTAGGACGGCTACTCGCAACATGATTCTAAGTCTACTACTGACGCTTGCGTCCGCCTAACACGCCGCCTCGTCAGTCTGGCGCAAGAAACTTGGGTCCGAGCGAAACAGGGGACATTGAATTTTCGCTTTCCAGCGGCGGAACTCCGCAGAGGAGGGAGGCGCCCGGCTCCTACCTGCGAGAGATGTACACGCCCTTTTCCGACATCGAGCGGTCGATCGAGAGCCGGCCGCTGCCCCGGACCATGACGGCGAGCGCGATGCCGATCGCCAGCAGGTGGTACTCGAACCCTTCTCCCTTCTGGTTGCCGTACCAGTTCATGAAGAAGCCGTTCTGCAGGTGGACCATGAAGATCGCCCCCAGCATCACGCAGAGGACGCCAAAGGCCCCCACCCGTCCGAGGAAGCCGGTGATCAGAGAAAGAGCGCCGAAAAACTCGGCGATGATCACCAGGAAAGCGATGACCGCCGGCAGCCCCAACTGGCTGGTGAAGAACTGCATCGTCCCTGAAAAGCCGTTTCCCCCGAACCAGCCCAGCAGCTTCTGGGCCCCGTGCGGGAAGATGACGATGCCCAGGGCGAGCCGCACGATCAGCATGCCCGTATCGTCATCCGTCTGCATCAGTTTCTTGAGCATCGGAGATCCCCCCTTTTCCCTTTGCCATCGTTTGCCGGGATTGTCGCACGAACGCGCTACGGCGCCGCGGCGACGACGCGAATTCGGGCGTCCAGCGCCCGGGCGCTCCTGCGGTCGGGTCCGGCGAGGAACGGGTTGATGTCGAGCTCGCGCACCCGCGGGTGACGCTGGGCGAGCTGGGCGAGGCGGAGCAGCACCTCGCAGAGCAGGTCCAGGTCGGCGCCTGGCTCGCCGCGCACCCCTTCCAGCAGCTTGAAGCCGCGGATGCCCCGGATGGTGTCGCGGGCTTCCTGCGCGTCGAGCGGCGTGACCGCGAAGCGGACGTCCTGGAACACCTCGACGTACTTGCCGCCGAGCCCGAACATCAGCAGCGGGCCGAAGCGGGGATCGGTGGTGATGCCGAAGATCACCTCGTGACCGCCGCGCGCCATCTCCTGGACGAGGAAACCCTCCAGAGGATGGCCCGACGCCGTGACCCGGCGCTCCATCTCCGCGGCCGCCTCGGCGAGCTCCGCCTCGTCGCGCAGGTCCAGCCGCACGGCCCCGACGTCGCTCTTGTGGATGAGGCCGGGGGCCACCGCTTTGAGGACGACGGGAAAGCCGATCTCCCGCGCCGCGGCCTCTGTCTCGTTGCGGTCCCTCGCCAGCCGCCACCTGGCCAGCGGCACGCCGTAGAGCTCCAGCACGCGGAAGGTGGCCGCAGGATCGAGATAGCCGGCGAGATAGCCGTCGCCATCGCCATCGCCATCGCAGACATTGTCGAGGATCGCCGCCACCTTACGGTCGTCGGTCTCGAACTCGGGCGTCGCAAGGTCGGCCGGACGCCTGCGCCAGGCGCCGTAGCGGGCGAGCTGGAACATCACCCGCGCCGCCGATTCGGGGAAGTGGTAGACGGGCGGCAGGTCGCGGGCCGTCTTCACCGCGTCATAGAACTCCTCGGTCGCCATCATCACCGCCAGCACCGGCTTGGGCCGCTGCCGCGCCACGGCGCCGATCGCTTCCAGCACGTCGATGGGGTTGGCGAGAATGGGCGTGACGTTGATGACCATCGCCATGTCCACCTGCGGGTCGTCGAGCACGGCGGCGACGGCGCGGGCGTAGTGCCCGGCCGTGGCCGAAGCGATCATGTCGACCGGGTTGGCGGTGCTCGCTTCCGGCGGCAGGAAAGAGCGCAGCTCGGCGCGGGTCGCCGCCGAGAGGTCGGCCATGCGCAGGCCCAGGTTGACGCAGGCGTCCGTGGCCATGATGCCGGGTCCGCCGGCGTTGGTGACGATGCCGACCTGAAAACCGTTGGGGAGAGGACAGCGGGAGAGGGCCCGCGCGACGTCGAACAGCTCTTCGATGGTGTTGGCGCGCAGCACGCCGCACTGCTCGAGAAACGCCGAGACGGTGACGTCGGTGCCGGCGATGGCGCCGGTGTGGCTGCTGGCGGCCCGCGCTCCCTCGGCCGTGCGCCCCGACTTGACCACCAGGATCGGCTTCTTGCGCGTCACCCGCTTGGCGATCTCGGTGAACCGCCGCGGGTTGCCGAACGACTCCAGGTACATGGCGATGACCCGCGTCTCCCGATCGTCCTCCCAGTGCTCGATCAGGTCGTTGCCCGAGACGTCCGCCTTGTTGCCCATCGAGACGAACTGGGTGAGGCCGACGCCCAGGTCCTGCGCCACGTTCAGGATCGCCACGCCCAGGGCGCCGGACTGGCTGACGAAGCCGATGGAGCCCCGCCGTGCCGGCGTCGGCGCGAAGGTGGCGTCCAGCCGCACGCCGGGATCGGTGTTGATGACTCCCATGCAGTTGGGACCGATCATCCGGATGCCGCCGCCGCGGACGGTCTCGCGCAGCCGCCGTTCGAAGGCGGCGCCCTCCTCGCCGGTCTCGGAGAAGCCGGCGGTGATGACGATCAATCCACCCACGCCCTTGGCGAGGCACTCCTCCACCACGCCCTCCACCAGGTTGCGGGGCACCATGATCACGGCCAGGTCGATCGGGTCGGGAATGGCCGCAACTTTTGGATAGCACTTGAGCGAGTGGATGGCGTGGGCGTGCGGATTGACCGGGAAGATCGCGCCGCTGAACTCGTTGGCCACCAGGTTGTGGAGCAGGCTGAATCCCAGCGAGTCGCGGCGGCGCGAGGCGCCGATGACGGCGATGGAGCGGGGCGAGAAGATGGAGTCGAGCGGCCGCGGGGCGGAGTTATCGGTCACAGTGTTGATCCTTGGCGTCCTTGCTGTCCTTATGGTCCTCGTTCAATTGCTGCTCGCTGCCTCCGGCGCCAATACCAGCAGCCGTTCCGGCGCCAGCCTCACGGCGAGCGGCAGCCGCGCCTGGCAGACGTCGCCGTCCACCTGCGCCGGGGCGCCGGGCGGCGCGGAGAAGATCACCTCTCGGACCCGACGGCACGCGACGTCTCGCCGTCGCACATGCGCGGAGCGTAGCAGGTCGAAGGCGAAGGAAAGGGTGGCCGCCCGGCCCGCGCCCCGGAAAGCGACCAGCTCGAGCCAGCCGTCGTCGGGCCGGGCGGCGGGAGCCAGGCGGAACGAGCCGCCGTATAACGGGATGTTCGATACGGCGGCGAAGGTGACGTCCAGAGGTTCGCCGTCGGCCATGATCTCGAGCGGTGGATAACGATACCGCCACCACTCACGGAATCCCTGATAAACGATCGCTCCCTGGCCGAACCGCCACTTGAGGCGAACGTCCAGGACGGCGAGCACCTGGGCATCGAGGCCGGCCGAAACCATCATCAGGAAGGGATGGCCGCCGGCGAGCCCGACGTCGAGCGGCCGGGCCGGCAGCCGTGTAAGAACGCTGGCGGCTGCCACCGGATCCGGCGGCAGGCCGAGCGCCCGCGCCAGCAGGTTGACCGTGCCGCCCGGCAGGATTCCCAGGGCCGTCGGACTGCCGAGAAGGCCGGCCGCCGACCTCCCGCAGGGTGCCGTCGCCGCCGAAGGCGAAGACGACCTCCGCGTCTCCCGCCTGCTCGCGCGCCAGCTCGGTCGCCTGGCCGGGAAACGCCGTGGGAATGGGCTCTACCGCGAAGCCTCCCGCCCGCAGGATCGCCAGGATCGCATCCAGCCGTCGCGCGTGCCGCTGGCGCCCCGACCGCGGGTTGTAGATCAGGGCGGCGCGGCGCATCGCTGGGCGTCGGCAGGGGACGTCAGAAGAGGGATCCCGTGGTGCCGGGAGGCTGGCGAAGGCCGAGGTGCTGATAGGCGCGGCGGGTGGCGACACGGCCGCGCGGGGTGCGCTGCAGGAAGCCTTCCTGGATGAGATAGGGCTCGTAGAGGTCCTCGATGCGTGCCGGTGTCCTCACCCACCGCCACCGCCAGCGCCTTGATGCCGGCGGGCCCGCCGTCGTAGTGCTCGATCAGGGTGCTGAGAATCTTGCGGTCGAGGTCGTCGAACCCGAACTCGTCCACCTCGAGGAGGGTGAGGGCGCGGCGAGCGACGTCGAGGTCCACCGCCTTGGCCCGCTCCACCTGAGCGAAGTCGCGCACGCGGCGCAGCAGGCGGTTGGCCACGCGCGGAGTCCCCCGGCTGCGGCGGGCGATCTCGTCGGCGCCCGCCTGCTCGATGGGCACGTCGAGGAGCTTGGCCGAGCGCAGGACGATCTCCGTCAGCTCCTCCGGCCGGTAGAAGTCGAGCCGGTGGACGATGCCGAACCGCGCTCTCAAGGGAGCGCTGATGAGGCCCGCCCGTGTGGTCGCCCCCACCAGGGTGAAGCGGGGGAGATCGATCTTCATCGTCCGCGCCGCCGGGCCCTGGCCGATGACCAGGTCGAGCCGGAAGTCTTCCAGCGCGGGATAGAGGATCTCCTCCACCGTCGGTCCCAGCCGGTGGATCTCGTCGATGAACAGCACCTCGCCCGCATCGAGGTTGGTCAGGATCGCCGCGAGATCGCCGGCCCGCTCGAGCACCGGCCCGGCGGTGGTGCGCATGGGCGCTCCCATCTCGGCGGCGATGATGTGGGCGAGAGTCGTCTTGCCCAGTCCCGGCGGGCCGAAGAGGAGCACGTGGTCCAGCGACTCCCGCCGCTCCCGCGCCGCCCGGATGAACACCCGCAGGTTGTCGATGACCTTCCTCTGGCCGATGTACTCGCCGAGCCGCTGCGGGCGCAGCGACGGCTCGACTCCCAGGTCCTCCGGATCGGGAGCGCCGGAGAGGATGCGGTCATCCACGGCGGGCATGGAGCCATTGTAGCGGGTTCGGGCTTTTGAGACAGGGCGGGTCGAGCCCCCTCCCACCGTCCAGACCCGCTCCTACCCCAGGCAGTTTTTCATCTTGCTGTTCTCGGACCGGGGAGGTGAGGGGCCGCCGGGAATTTGACTCGCCTCCGGCGCTGTCTTATATTCCAGCCGGCGCATTTCCGTCGGGGCGTAGCGCAGCCTGGTAGCGCACCTGCCTTGGGCGCAGGGGGTCCTCAGTTCAAATCTGGGCGCCCCGATATCGACGGCGATCCCGCAAGGTCGTGCCAAGGCCGGACCGGGCCGCGCACACGGCTGCCTGTAGCTCAGTGGATAGAGCGGCGGCCTTCTAAGCCGCGGGTCGGGGGTTCGAATCCCTCCAGGCAGGCCATTGTTCTTCTTCATCCGCGCTTACGAGCGCCCTTAGCTCAGCTGGATAGAGCGACAGCCTCCGGAGCTGTAGGTCAGAGGTTCGAATCCTCTAGGGCGCACCATTTAAGCTTCCTGAAATCAGTAGTTTGCGGCCAGGGCCTGAGTCAGGGGACAGGGATGGCCTCGGAGAGCCCGGCTGTTGCCGTCATAGCCTTGTTCACCTCCCAACGGCCCGGATCATCGACACGTTGCCGCTCCGGAAGGCGGCCAAAGCGCTGGCGGCCGAGTTGGCGGTCCTCCAGCTCAACTGGCGGGAGACGGACCTGGAGAAGGTCGTAGCCGGCGCTCCCGATCAGGAAAAGGCGCAAGCGCTCCACCGGCATTTCGGCAAGCTCACCCGCACGTAGCAGGATCGGGGGGAGGTCCTCGGGGCCGCCCTCCATCCTCTCCCGACCCTTGACCTGTAAAATCACGCTTGACACATACGCTTGCGCCAGCTTACGCTAGCGAACATGATCCGGAGCTTCCAGCACAAGGGGCTCGCGCAGCTCTGGAACGAGGACGATCCGAAACGAGTGAGAGCCGACTTGCTCGACCGCGTGCGAGGGCGGCTGACGGCACTCAATGAGGCGCAGGACTTGCGAGAGCTGAACATGCCGGGATGGAGACTCCACCAGCTTCAAGGCAAGCCCACCCGCTATGCACTCGCGGTCAACGGCCCGTGGCGTATCACCTTTGAATGGGAAGACGGCGACGCCCTACACGTAGACCTTGAGCAGTATCACTGAGGAGCCGGCCATGCCTGAGTATTCCGCCAAGCAACCACCCAAGATGGAGCCTACCCACCCCGGGGCGATCCTGCGCCTGGACGTGCTCCCTACTCTCAAGCTCACCGTTTCCGAGGCGGCGCGGCAACTCGGCGTCTCCCGGCAGATGCTGCATTCAATCCTTGCCGAGCGTTCGGCCGTATCGCCGGAGATGGCGGTTCGCCTTGGGAGGTTTTGTGGCAACGGTGCCGGTTTCTGGCTCCGCATCCAGACGGCCCACGATCTGTGGCACGCCGAGCGGAAGTTGCGCGACGAGATTCACAAGATCCCTGAGCACGCCGCTGCATAATGCCTCGTGCGGACAAGAGCAGCGCCGGGTAAACCGGCTTCAAGCCCCCCCTGAGAGGCGCCGCCTTTGTAGCCCGGCGATTTATCGCCGGGGCGTAGGCGGCCGGCGAAGTGGAGTGGCGGCAACTGAGCCACTACCAAAAATGCCAACCCTGGAAATCGCCGCAAGCGTGAAGCTCACTCCTGCTTCAGCTTGAACCGCCCCGGATCGATCTCCGGATTCACCTGCACCTTCTCCACCGTCAGCGAGACGTGGCGAATGCTGTACTCCTGGTCCTGGCGATGGGGGATCACCAGGCCGTCGACCGCGCGGAAATCCGAGTAGTAGGTCCAGCGCTCCTGGGGATCGGGCAGGTCGAGCGTGCGGTCGAACCGCGCCAGCTCGAGGCAGGTGGAGGCGTCGAGATACCACGTCTCCTCCGCGCCGTCCTTGCGGGTCACCTTGAGCTTGAAGGCGGGCTGGCCGTCGATCTCCTCCTTGCCGAGGAGCTCCACCTTGTTGCCCTTGGCGGCCGCATCCACGAGCGGGCTCTCGAACTCGGCGGCCCGCCGGGCGAGCGCCGCCTGCGCCTCGGGGACCGCCGCCGGCTGCTCGATCCCGAGCAGGTTATGAATCCACCAGGTGGCCGAGCCGTCGTGGGCCACCGTGATCTTTCGCCCGAGCATCGAGTGCTCGAAGCGCGAAGAGTCGGGCCGCCGCCATTCGAAGACGAAGGGGGCGGGGGTGCTGAAGGCGACCTGGGTGCCGGTGACGATCAGCGAATTCACCGCGCGCCATTTTTCAAGACCGCCATGCGCCGCGGCGTGCTTGGCGAGCACCTCGTCGAGCGATTGCCCGCCGGCGGCGCCGGCCGCCGGAATGAGCAGGGCAAGGAGCAGGAAGAGCCGGAGGCCGAGATTGCGGATCATGGCGTTCCTTTCTACGAAGAGGCCTTCTCCGCCCGGGACTGAAGCCGCCGGGCTACCATCGGTAGTCCCTGCCGGGACCTCCCTGTTTTGCTGGTCCCGGAGGGAACACCGGCGGTAGCCCGGCCATTCATGACCGGGTGGGAGAGCGGAAAAACGGACCACGCCTTGCTCCTTTCAGCCGGCGGTCGGGGTTCGCACGTCGAGGGCGATCATCTCGTCCTCGTCCCGGAGGTAGATCCGGCCGTGGGAGAGCACCGGGGCGGTCCACGTCTTCCCCTCCATCACCTTGATTTTTCCCTTCTCCTCGAAGCCCGCGGGTGTGGCCTCGGCGAGGATGAGCTGCCCCTGATCGCTGAGGACGTACAGCAGGCCGTCCGCCGCGATCAGCGAGCCCTTGCCGTAGCCGCGCCGGACCCACTTCTGCTCTCCCGTCTCGGCCACGATACACTTCAGGCTCGCGTTGTCGAAGCCGTAGATGTGCCCCTCGTACAGCACCGAGGAGCTGAAGTGGTTCTTCATCACCCGGCTGTTCCAGACCTCCCGGACCGCGGCTGTTCCCTGTGAGCCGTCAGCCTTGCCGATCTCCAGGAGGACGGCGCCCACGTCCTCCGAGGCCGACGCGAAGATCCGGTTCGGCGCCAGGAACAGGGGGGACGCAATGGCCCCCGTCTTCCATAGATACCGCCAGTGCACCGTGCCGTCCGCACGGAATGAAACGATGTCCCCCTCGATCGTCCGCACGAACACGTACTGCCGGAGGCCGTCGATCGTCACGGCCAGCGGCGTCACGTAGCCCGGTTTGCCCTCGAGCGCGGTCCAGCGGACCTTTCCGGTCTTTTTCTCCAGGGCCGCCACTGCCTTCCCCTCCGTGCCGCCGGCCTCCAGGAGCAGGAGATCGCCGTCCACCAGCGGCGAAGAGGCGAATCCGCGGTTGGGCGTCCGGCTGCCGAGCTCCTTCCCCAGTTCCACCTCCCAGAGCCGCGAGCCGTCCTTCGTCTTCAGGGCGTGCAGCCGGCCCGTGGCGGAGAGCACGTAGACCACGTCCCCCTCCACCGTGGGCGTCGAGCGCGGACCGTTGCCGAAGACTTCCGGGAAGACCGGCCCGAGGGAAACGCGCCAGACCACCTCGCCGTCCGACTCCCGCAGGCGGTAGGCCGTCTCGCTCTCCCCCTCCACGGCCAGCGTGTAGAGGGCGTCGCCCACCGCGGTCACGGTGGAGAACCCGCTGCCGAGCGGCTTCTTCCACAGCACCTTCGGACCGCTCTCCGGCCAGCTCCGGAGCAATCCTTTTTCCACGGAGACCCCGTTCTGCTGCGGACCGCGGAACTGGGGCCAATCCGTCCCCTTCGACGGATCGGCCCCGGCGGCCGGCGCCAGTCCGACGCCGAGGAGCAGAAGGATTGCCAGGACACCTAAGGCATGCCACGACCTCTTCATGCGGATAGACCTCCCCTTCATCAAGATGGGCCTTGTACGGAGAAATCTGCGGATAGTTTTCGCTTCGGTGCGAGGGTGAAACAGCGAGTGGTCACATCGAGAGCGGCTCAACTGGCTCTTGCGAGCAACCGCTCCGGGAAACAGACTTCTCCGCGCCTGCGTGATCGCACCGCCGGTACGGATTTTGTTCACCGGCCAACCTGTCGGCTCGAGGAGGAGAAAATGGCGCCCGAGAAGAATCTCGCGGATCAGGAGCGGAACGGCCAGAACGATTTCGACTTCGTCATCGGTAGCTGGAAGATCCACAATCGGCGGCTGAAGCCGCTGCTCCGGGGCTCCGATACCTGGGAAGAGTTCGAAGGCACCGGGGTCGCGCGAAAGGTCTGGGAAGGGCACGCCAACATGGACGAGTTCGAGGCCGACAGCGCTTCCTGGGGCCACATCCAGGGCCTGACCTTGCGGCTCTACGATCCCAACTCGCACCAGTGGCGGCTCTACTGGGCCAACAGGGCGAGGGGGATTCTGGATCCGCCGATGGTCGGCGAGTTCAGAAACGGCCGCGGCGAGTTCTTCGGTCAGGAAATCCTTGAAGGCAAGGCCATCTACGTGCGCTATGTCTGGTCGAACATCACACCAAGCTCCTGCCGGTGGGAGCAGGCCTTCTCCTGGGACGGCGGGAAGACGTGGGAGACCAACTGGATCATGGAGATGACCCGCTCTGAGTAAGCCGGGTCCCAGCGGCCGCCGCCGCGCCGCCGCCAGCCTCGCCATTCCCGTCATCTTGAAGTGGCGTGAGGAGACGGCGCGCCGCCGTGACGTCGAGACAGCCTACTCGGTCCCAAGACGTTGCTTCATATCCGCGTATGCAGATTCGATAAGCCTGATGAGGGCCGTCGCATCGATGTCGCTATCGGGCCTGAGCTTTACGTGGCGCATATACTTGCCGGTACCTTCCAGCAGGCCCATTGGATCCTCGAGCTCGGCGCCACGGAAAAATCCGACATTGACATGAGCTTTGAACGCGTTGACATAGGCGAAGGCGGCATCAGCGATGCACGCGGTCGGACAACCGTCATGCAGCAATTCGCGCACATCATCTCCACACAGGCGGATGATGTCGAACCAATGCCGCGCGATAGCGTCCAATTCACCTGAATGCTCGTTCATCCAGGCGGTGATTGCAGGATCTCGCTTGACAGAACCGAGGAACCGCAGGATTTGGCTCATAGGCATTACGCTCTGGAACGGGGACGCATCGCGCCAAGCCGGGGGAAAACTTTCTGTGCAATCGAAAGTTTTCAAGGATGGAGTGCGGCCGCGACGGCTTCCATGCCGGGATCGCGGCCGGCGAGCCAGGCTTCGATGGTCCAGGGCGCTACGATGTCGGGCGCAAACGACGCGACGGCGATCGGATGGCTCACCATATAGCCGTGGCAATCGCTGAAGGCGCGGCAGCCATTGGCGTAATCGTGCCGCGCGGTCGCGCGACCCACAGCGCCCGCCGCGTTCGGCAATTGCACCGGACCGCCCTCGGCGAAGAATACGAGCCGGTCGCCGACCATCTCGCCGACGACGGTGACGCGATCCGGCGCGGCTTGCTTCACATAGCCGGTGCTCGAGATTGCGGCGGAGAACGTGAGCGGGCTCGTCAGGATGAAGATGCGGCCGGGCGCCAGCGTCGGAAGCGCCTGCATGAAGTCGCGCGACGTTGAGAGATCGCCGCCTCCGTTCCAGCGCATGTCGAGGACGATGTTGCGCGGGTGCGCCTCGCGGATCGCGGTGCGGAATTGATCCAGCGCGGCGTCGATCGAAAAGCCGTCTCTGCTCATGTTCTGGCGCATTTGGAGGACGATGGCGTCGAGCTCGGGCGCGGCGCGCCAGCGGAACGGCTCGGCGCCGTCCTGCAGGGACCAGGGGGCGCGCTCCGGCGTGAGCGCGGCTTGCCAAGCCTCGCTGGGGGCCTGCGGCAGGAAGATCTGTTGGGGCTGCGCGGTGGGCCGTTCGGCGCTGGGCGGCTCGCCGGAGAGGCGGCGCTCTATCGCTTGGCCGCTGCGCGTTTCGAAGCGGTACTTGGCGGCATCCGGCGACGTGGTGAGCCCCAGCACGTGCAGCAGTTCGGGGCCTTCGAGCAAGTTGTGAGCCGCGCGGTCGCGGAAAGCGTTCACGCCACCATAGAGCTCGCGCGCGGCGGCGCGCAGGACGGCGACAGGCTTGTCGTCAATGCTGACAAGGCGCGCGCCGAGCAGATCGGCGTTCGCGGTGCTGGCGCGCGCGACGTAGAAATCCTCGCCAAACACGATCAGCCGCACCGGGACGCGGTTGTATTTCTGCGCGATGAGGCGGAGCACGTAATGGGTGTGGCCGTTGTCGGCGAGCGCTGCGATGCGCGCGAGCTCGAGCTCGAAATAGGGTTGGGAGACGCTGGCGCATTGCGCTTCGAGCCGCGCCAGGCGCGCTTCAGCTTCGGCGCGGGCCGCGGGCGTGTAGGATCGCTCCCGGCCCATGAATTGCTCGCGGAACACGGCGAGATCGGCGCGGCGTGCGTCCGCCGGGGCCAGCGCGGCGGCGGGAGCTGCAGTCGCGGTACGTTCCTGTTGCGCTGCGACAGAACCGGCGACGGCCGCCAGCGCCAAGGCGCAAAGCATCACGCGCAGAATGTTCATGACAGAGACCTATGCGCGGCTCGACCGCGGATTGCCGCCGTCGTTCTATACCGGGATAGGAGGACTCCCATCCCCCACGACATAAGTGTACACCGCCCCATAGGGCTTGTATCAAGGCCGGGGTCGTGCGCCATAGTCCGCGACCATGACAGAGCATGCAGTAGTGCTCGCCGGAGCAGGTCCGACAGGAATGATGCTCGCGGGCGAATTGGCGCTGGCGGGCGTCGACGTCGCGATCGTCGAGCGGCGGACCACATCAGCGACTTCCCTACCCGGCACAACTATGGGCTCGCGCTGTGGCAGAACCACATCGAGCGAATCCTCGCCGGCTGGGACGGAGGACGCAGTGTGATCCGCAAATCAGCCGGCATCGACTTCCCCGGGTGGGATCCGACGATGAGCTGGCTGATCGGCGAGGTCGAGATGGCCGAGGAGCCGGCATGGGGGTTCCGCCGCGACGCGCTTGGGATCCGCGCGCATGGAACGGACGGGTACGTCGAGATCCTGCCCTAGCCGGTTTGTGGCGAAACGAGTCATTGCCGCAGAATCTTCTCCATCGTTTTTCCTTTTGCCAGCTCATCAATCAGCTTGTCTAAATAGCGTATTTTTTGCATCAGTGGATCCTCGATTTCTTCTACCCGCACACCGCACACTACGCCCTTGATAAGCGCGCTCTTTGGATGAATGCCTGGCGATTGAGCAAAAAAGGTTTCAATATCGTGTTCCTGTTCGATTTGCTGCTGTAATCCCACTTGGTCGGCGCTACCACGTCATCCGCGCCTTGCGTCACGCTCATCGTGTTGGCGAGCTGCGTTTCCCCAAGACAGCGGCCTTCTTGGCAGACTGTCGCGAGTGACCGGTCCGCAGTCGTGAGCCACGGAGTATTGGATGCCGTGTCGGGTGGTGGCAGGAAACAACCAGTTGGCAGAGCGGTGGGTGCGCCAGTGGTCTCGCAGCAGTTGGAGAGTGGCGGTCGGCAGCGGCACCTCGCGATCCTTGCGGCGCTTGCCCCGGACGTGAAGAACGCCGCGGGCACTGTCGACGTCGGGGATCTGAAGGCTGGCCCCCTCCATGAGGCGCAAGCCACAGGCGTAAATCGTCGTCAGGCAGACGCGGTAGACGTCGATGCGCACGGCGTCGAGGACGCGCCAGACCTCGTCGCGGCTGAGGACGACGGGGAGCTTCTTTTCCGAGCGCGGCTTGGCGACATACAGGCTCTTCCACTCACGGCCGAGCGCCTTGTGGTAGAAGAAGCGCAGGCCGCCGAGGACGACCGAGAAAGAGCCACGGGCGATCTTCTTGTCGAGCTTCAGGTGCAGGAGGTAACGGCGGACTTCGTCTTCGGCGAGCTTGTCAGGAGACCGGCGGTAGTGGCGTGCCAACTGGGCTACGGAGTGGACGTAGCCCTCAATCGTACTCTGGGCATAGCCCCGAAGCTGCATCTCCTCTATCATTTGGCGGCGTAGCGGTGTCATGAGTCTCTCCTTTCCAGATGGTTCTGAAGAAGAGAAGATGAGGCATCGCTACGCCCCTTTCAACGATCCGGGCCAACGGCCCGATTATCTATCCGCCGCAGGCGGATTGAGTTCAACGTTTCTTATGTCGAGCTGCGCATAAAAAATGGTTCTATATAAACGGACCTCACCGTCGCCAGAAAGGAACCCTCGATGGGCTTGACCGTCGTGTTGCCGGTGGCGCTGTGCATATGTTGGCCTTCGGCGCGAAGGAGTGGCTGGCAGCCGTTGCGGCGAATGCCGCCCCTGACGGGGCTGTACTGTGCCTTGTTGCCGCGTTCCCCCGGGCTGCCGCCCGGGGCTAGGAAGTATGCCGCCCTTCGGGCTCTCGACATCGGACAGCAAAGGGGTAGAGCACATCTCTGGCGGCTCAGCGCGCCCAAGCGGTGCCGATGCACTTGACAGCCACCGACACACGTGGCAGATCTCTGCCATGCGGATAAGCCTTCGTTTGGACGACGACCTCTACCGGCAAGCGAAGGCCCAGGCTGCGGCCCAGGGCATCACCTTGACCAAGTTTGTAGAGGAGGCGATCCGGGAGCATCTTCGCCGGCCGCCAGCCACTCGGCGCCGCCGAGTCCGCCTTCCCGAATCGACAGCCACCGGGGGATTACTGCCGGAGTTTGCTACCCTCGAGGAAGCGGTGAACGCTGCCGATCTTGCCGACGACCATCTTAAGGCGCACTGAGGTGGGGCTTGCTGGATGCAAACATCCTCATTGGAGCGTTCCGGCGGGACGATCCTGATCACGCCACGCTGAAAAACTGGTTACGTAGACGACGCCTTCCTCGCGGCTACCGCCACGGGAGCACAGTGCCGACTGGTCAGCCGAGACGGAGGCTTCGTCCGCTTCCCCGGGCTTGAACTGGTGGAATCCGACCCACGCTCCGCTGCATTGACGAAAACGCCGTCCATCGCCGAAATCGGCGGCGGCTCCGCGTGTCTTACCGGGCAGCCGTCGCCGGCGTGTCGCCAACCCGTTTCTTTGGCCTGCGCTCAACGGGAATGGCGGGCCACATACTCTCGCAGCACTTGGTCCATTCGCGCCTGCCAGCCTTCGCCAGTCGACTTGAAGAACTCGACGACTTCTGGGCTGTAGCGCACCGACAACAACTGTTTCTTGTGCGCCGACTTCGGCCGTCCGCGGATCGCACGCATCGGGACCATGGCGCGGAGCTGCTCATCCGTCAAAGGCTGTGCATCAGGATCCGCCTTTGCGGCGGCAACAATGGCCGCGTTCTCTTCAAGCGTGGGCAACCTGATGGCTGGTCGCTTAGATGTTTTCGACATAGTGCTTCACCTCACGACGCTCGGCTCGGCGCAGGCTGATGATTCGCCGCACTTCACCGCGATCCACAAAGGCCACGTAGTACAGGGTGTCTGCTTCAGGCGCGAGCGCGATCATCCGCAACTCGTCGTACGCAAACCGATCGTCCACCCAGACCAGCGCAGCATCCCAATCGAGCCTGCCCGCCAGGGCCAGCGACACGCCGTGCTTTGCCACATTGGTCGTGTCCTTGGCGGGAGCGAACTCAATCAGCATGACATACTGTAGCTACATAAAATATGACTGTCAAGCAACCAGGGAGGTTGCACTTTGGGCCGTGCACGCCTCCACCTTTCTGTAGTAAACCAGCCTCACCGTCGCCAGAAAGGAGCCCTCGATGCATCTCGCCCGCGTGATCGCCGCCGTCCTCGTGCTCGCGCCCGTGCCTTTGGTCGCCGCCCCTGCCATGTCCCGCGGCCAGCAGTTCTTCTCCATCTCCCACCAGGAGTGCCTGACTCGTGCCACCGCCGTGCTGCAGCAAGCCGGCTACACCCCCTGGGAATCTGCCGGCAATGGCCCCTGGGGATCCAACGGCATCCACTCGGCCATCGTCTTCTGCGAGCCGCACAGCAACGGCCAGGAGGTGGTTGACATCGCCGTCGCCTCCGAAAGCAGCGACGGCAACGTACCCGGCGCCGAGCGGGTGCGCCTGCAGCAGATGATGGACAACGCAGGAGGGGGAAGCCCCTGCCCGTCCAATGCCATAAATCTGCGCGGCACCGCCCAGCAGTTGACCTGCTGGTGCCCGCCCGAGAGCACGCGCGGCGGCACCGTTTGGGGCTCGGACGTCTACACCGACGACTCGGTCATCTGCCGGGCGGCGGTGCACGCCGGCGTCATCGGCGTCGGCGGCGGCACGGTGCGCATCCGCATCCTGCCGGGGATGCAAAGTTACATGGGCTCCCAGCGCAATGGCGTCGACAGCGCCCCCTACGAGAGCTGGCACGGCAGCTACCGGTTCGAGTAGGCGGCTCGATTCCCTGGGCGACGAGCCGTCGGCTGCAGATACGAGCTGTATCCTTCGCCGGCGAGCTGTATCTCCAGACGGCGGTCTGTATCTGGCGACGACGACGGAATGTCTCCTTCGCCGGGCGTACGCTAAAATCCTCACATCGTGGAGACCAGAGCGCTGAGCAGCCAGGAGCGGGCGGTCCTGCGCGGGATGTCGCGGCGCAGCGCCGCTCGGGCGTTCCTCGCGATCGCCTTCGACTGGGGCGTGGTCTTCCTGGCGATCGTCGCGTGCAAGGCGTTCCCTTCGCCCTGGGTGTACCTCCTCGGCGTCGTCGTGATCTCGCGCCAGATGAACGCCCTGTTCGAGCTGCATCACCACGCCATGCACAACAATCTCTTTCCCAGGAAGCCGTGGAACCGCTCGTTCCAGATGTTCTACTCGCTGCCCCTCTGGACCACCGTCGAGTCCGAGCTCGCCGATCACATGGAGCATCACCGCACGTTCAACACGGTGGAAAAAGACTACCGGATCTGGGGCACCGGCTACGGCCTCGATCCGGAAAGACGGCACGACCGGCGCTACATGATCTGGTTCCTGTGGCTTCGTCCGTTCCTGGGGCCCTTGCAGGTGGCAGACCTCAAAGAGCTCCTCATTTCGGAACGCTGGCGCGATCCCGCCTACCGCACGCCGGTGATCCTGTTCTGGAGCGTCCTCGCCGTCCCTCTGCTGGCGGTGGGCCGTCTCGATCTCCTGCTCTGGTACTGGATCGTGCCGCGCTTCACCCTCTTCCCGGTCCTCTTCTTCTGGGACGACATGCTCGGCCACTACAATTGCCCGCGCACCGGCACGCGGGAAATGCGCGGTCTATGGTTCCGCGTCTTCTCCACCCACGGCACCAACTTCCACAACATCCATCACCTGTATCCCGCGATCCCCTGGTTCAAGATGGAAGAGGCCACCAAGCTCGCCCTCGACGAGACCCGGGTGGATGTCGCCCGAGGCTTCGTGGACGGCATGCATCAGCTCGTCGTGGCGCAGGAATAGGTCCGAATGTAGGGTTGTCGTCGGCTAGACGCGCTGTCCAGGCAGCGGCCGATGCTCAGCTTGGCAGATCGGGCAATGCCACGTGGGCACGTTGAGGAGCTGCCCACCGCAGAGCGGACAGGTCCAACCTTCAATCGGCCTCACCGCGGCAAGGCGCTGGTCGAGGCTCGGTTCGCGCGGTTGCCTGGCGGCCGAAACAGCGAGCGCCACAGCCGCCAACGGGAGACCCAAGCGCATCATCCATACGATCAGGCGTCGTCTTCCGACTCCTGGATCGGCACCACCCAGGCCGCCATAGCGAACAGGCCGACCGCGATGACCCCGGCGATCTTGAACCCTCGCCGCGTACGGACAGCAACGTGAGGCCGCGAGCCGCAGGTCGTACAGAACCAGCGGCTCCAAAACCCGAGCGGCAGCACCGGAATCCAGAAGACGTGGAGCACGTCAAAGGTCCGGATGAGCACCGACAGCCGTTCGGCTTCGCAGCTCCGGCAGTAGTCGTTCCGGAACGCTGTCCGTCGGGGCTTCCAATGATACGTGCCGTGGATGATCAGCATGGGGAATGGAAGTCTAGCGTGTTGCCCTCCGAAGCCCTCACTCCCCTGGCCCCTCTCTCCCGGAGGGAGAGAGGGGAAAAGGGAGAACAGCTCTTTTCTGGTCTTTCTCCCTCCTCTCCCTCCGGGAGAGGAGGGCCGGGGAGGTGAGGGCTTCGAAGCGCCCGCCGCTCCGAATTTCTACGCACTCTCTATGGTGCTCCCGCCCCTCCGCCCAACACCGTTGTCGCGCGGTCGATCTCCCTGGCGAAGCCTTCGATGACGCCGGCGACGATCGGGATCTGCTCGTTGGCTTCCTGCCAGTGGCGCTCCTCGATGGCCTCGCGCACGGCGGGGAGGGTCTTGACGCCGTAGCCGGTGTAGAAGCCGGGCGCGTAGATCTGGTGGACGTACCAGGAGCGCCGCGGCAGGCCCTGCGGCCGCGTCAGGGCGCGCTCGGTCTTGAGCAGGATCGCGTCGAGGCGCTGCTGCACCTCCGCCGGCGGCATCCTGCCTCCGGAGGTGGCGGCGGTCCAGGCCTTCTGGTATTCGCCGGCGCTCTTCTTGAGGATCGCGGCGGCGTTCTGGAGCGGCGCGAAGTTGAGGTACGGCACGGGATCGAGGCGCTTCGGCGGCAGCCAGGTCTCGGCGGGATCGTCCGCGGCCTCGTAGACCTTGTCGTCCAAGCGGCGGTTGCGCTCCTCGGTCTCCTTGCGCATGTCGTCCGCCAGCTTGATGACCTCGTCGACGTAGCGGCCGATGGTGACGGCCGGGCGGTCGAACTCGAAGGGCAGGACGTCGGCGTCGGCGAGCCGCAGCACGATCCGGCCGTTGGTCTTCGCCAGCGCCACGCCGTACTCGAACGTCGGGTCCATGAAGCGGACGTAGTGGTCGAACGAATCGTAGATCGAGTGGTACTGGCCGTACTGCTCCTCGCCGCCGTAGTCGACGTTGAGCGACGCGACGCCGAGATGCTGGAGGAAGGGCGAGTAGTCCGAGCCGGAGCCGAGCGGGTAGAGGGGAAAGGCCTTGCGCTCGCGCATCTCTTGGACGACCTCGGGCGGCAGGCCGAAGACGATTCCGGCGGCCATGGCGCGCTCACCTACCGAGATGCCCTTCCGCGGGTCGGTGACGTCGCGGGCGACCTGGTTGACGAAGGTCTCCAGGGTGTGCGAGCCGCCGGCGGAGAGGAAGCCGCGGGAGTTGCTGTCGGAGTTGATGTAGACCACGGCCTTCTCGCGCAGCTCGTCGGCGTGGGTCTCGGCCCACTCGGTCGAGCCGAGCAGGCCCTGCTCTTCGCCGTCCCAGCCGGCGTAGATGATGGTGCGCTTCGGCCGCCAGCCGGTCTTGGCGAGCTCGCCCACGGCGCGCGCCTCCTCCATCAGGCCGACCATGCCGCTGATCGGGTCGGTGGCGCCGTTGACCCAGGCGTCGTGGTGGTTGCCGCGGATCACCCACTGGTCGGGCCGCTCGGCGCCCGGCATCACGGCGATGACGTCGTAGGCGGGGACGAGCTTCCAGTCGAACTCCAGCTTGAGGTGAACCCTGGCCGGGCCGGGGCCGAGGTGATAGGGGATGGGCAGCGAGCCGCGCCACTCCGCAGGCGCCATCGGACCGCCGATGGCCTGGAGCAGCGGCAGGGCGTCGGCGTAGGAGATCGGCAGCACGGGGATCTTGGTCAACGTCGGCGCGCTCTTGACCTCCAGGCGCTTGGCGTCCGCCGTGGCTCCGACGCCGGGAGTGAGCGGGTCGCCGGCATAGACCGGCATGTCCGCCACCGAGCCGCGCTGGGCGCCGTGGTCCGAGCGCCAACCGCCCTTGGGATAGACGTCGCCCTGAAAGTAGCCGTCTTCGTGCGGATCGGAGAAGATGATGCAGCCGACGGCGCCGTGCTCGGCGGCCACCTTGGGCTTGATGCCGCGCCAGGAGCCGTAGTAGCGGGCGATGACGATCTTGCCCTTGACGTCGATGCCGCGGCGCTCGAGCTCCTCGTAGTCCTTCGGCACGCCGAAGTTGACGTAGACCAGCTCGCCCGTCACGTCGCCGTCGATCGAGTAGGCGTTGAAGATCGGGAGCTGCTCGGCGGTCTGGCCGGAGGTCGCGTCCTCGGGGATGGCCGGCTCGGCGAGCGACGCCGTGAAGCGGCTCGGGGCTTCCATCTCGAGGAGGCGCACCTTGGGCGTGGGGAAGAGGACCTTGAATTCCTCGAGGCGGGTCTGATATCCCCAGGAGCGGAAGAGGCCGGCCATGAACTCGGCGTTCTCTTTGCCGTAGGGCGAGCCGACGTGATGGGGACGGGCGGAGAGCCGCTTCATCCACTCGCGCAGATTGGAGGCGTTCAGATACGAGTCGAAGCGCGCCTCCAGGGCCCGCTGCTCGCCGGCGCGGGCGTCGCTGAAGCCGAGCATGGCCGCGGCGCCCGGAGCCGGCGGCTCGGCCGCGGCGGAGCCGACCGGGATCAGGAAGAGGATCAGGACCAGGATCGATAAGGCAAAGCAGGATCTTTTTAGCATTGACAAAGCTTCCTCCGGCGCCGGCACGCTTTCTTTCAGCGGGCGTTCGGCGCATTCTAATCGAGTCCGGCCGCGGTGCCGCTCTAGGGTGAGGGAGGTGGAACGGGTCGTGATTTCAAGCAGCGGTCGCGAGGTCCTGCGGTGGGTGACGGGATTCTTCTGCGCCTTTCTCGGCGCGCTGGTCCTGGTGGCTCCGCACCGCTTCTCCGCTCCGGGCGCCCAAGAGCCCTACCGCGGAGCATGGGGCACGCTGGCGCTCCTCTCCGGCGTGGCGCTGCTCGCCGCGGCGGTCGTGCGGCCGCGCCGCGCGGTGAGCCTCCTCGCCCACCTGGCCGCGGGCGGCACCTGGCTGGCGCTGGCGGCCGTCTTCGCGAGCGCCCGCCTGTGGACGCCCGCCGGCGTCTACGCCGCGCTCGGCGCGGTAACGGCGCTCCTGGGCTGGCTGCCGGCGCGCCCGTCCGCCGCTTCCCTGCGCACGCGCTTCGCCCTGATCCTGGCCATCGCCACGTCGCTGGCGCTCATTCTGGCGACGGCGCTGGTGACCGCTCATGAGGAGCGGCTGGTCGCGGACCAGGCGCTCGCGACGCAGCGCAGCGAGGCGCGGGCCATCGCCCGCAACATCTCCGACTACATCGAGATGAACGGCGCCCGGACCTTCGCCGTTGCCGCCCTGGCGGGACGGATGCCGATGGACTTCTGGAGCCAGCGGCGGCTGCTCGCGGGCTCGCGGCGGTCCTATCCGGACGTGACCGCCTTTCGCACCGTCGCGCCCGACGGGCGGGTGATCGCCGCCGTCGGCATCCTTCCCCTGGGTCCGCGTCTCCTGCGCGCCATGGCGGCGGCGATGCGCGCGCAGCCGGAGCCCCGCATCCAGATGAAGGTCGCCGGCGGCTCCCTGCTGCTGGGTGCGCCGATCCGCGCCGACGGCGGGAAGCTCGCGGGCATGCTGGTGGCCATCTTCGACGCCGAGGCGCTGGCCCGGCGGATCGCCCGCCCGGGCGCCAGCGTCTTGCTGGCGGACGGTCATGGGAAGCTGATTGCCTCCGTCAATGAAGCTTCAGAAGCAGGGGAGATCGATGCGCTGCCGGCCGGCTGGGACGGCCGCATCCTCGCCGGCCGGCAAGTGGCGCGGCCTGACAGCGTCGCGGGCTTCGCGGTGGTGCGCGGCCTCGGCTGGGTGGTGGCGGTGGAGCGGTCGCGCGCCGACGCCCTGGCTACCGTGCGCGAGGGCCGCGACCTCGCGTTCGGCCTGCTGCTGCTGATCATTCCCCTGGCGATCGCCGGCGGCATCGTCGTGGCGCGCCGCATCGCCCGTCCGCTGAGAGACCTGTCCGAAGCGGTAGGCGAGCTCACCGCGGGGAACCTGGCGGCTCCCATCGGCGCCAATATTGGCACCAGTATTGGCACCCATAGCGGCGTCAGCGAGGTCGCCCACCTCGCCGCCGCCTTCCGGGAGATGCGCGACCGCCTGGCCGAGCGGACGCGCGAGAGCGAGCGTCTGGCCGCCGAGCTGCGGGCCCGGGCGGAGACGCTCGCCGAGGTCGACCGCCGCAAGAACGAGTTCCTGGCGATGCTGGCCCACGAGCTGCGCAATCCACTGGGAGCCATTGCCAACGCCTCGTACCTCCTGGAGCAGCTGCAACCCGGCGATCCGCGCGATTCGCACGATTCGCAAACATTGCGCGCGGTGGCCATCATCCGGCGGCAGATCCAGCATCTGGTGCGCCTGGTCGACGATCTGCTCGACGTTTCCCGCATCACCCGCGGCAAGGTGGAGCTGCGGCGCCAGCGGCTCGACCTCGGCGAGGCGGTGCGGCACGCCGTCGAGACGACGCGCCTGCTGGCGAAGGAGAAGCAGCAGACGCTGCGCGCGGAGGTGACCCCTGAGCCGCTGCCCCTGGACGGCGATACCACGCGGCTGGAGCAGGTGCTCTCCAACCTGCTGCGCAACGCCGTCAAGTTCACCGGCGAGGGCGGCACCATCGAGGTCTCGGCCCGCCGGGACGGCGTCGGCGAGGCCGTAGTGGTGGTGCGCGACGACGGCATCGGCATCGCGCCCGACCTGCTGCCCCGGATCTTCGACCTCTTCGCCCAGGGCGATCATTCGCTCGACCGCTCCGGCGCCGGCCTCGGCATCGGCCTGACCCTGGTGCGCCGACTGGTGGAGATGCACGGCGGCCGCGTCGAGGCCCGCAGCGAAGGGCCCGGGAAGGGAAGCGAGCTCGAGGTGCGGCTGCCGCTGGCGTGAGGCGCAGAAGGGTTTCGTAGTTTTTCGTAGGGGCGGGGCTTGTCCCCGCCTGCAACGTTTCAGGGCGGGGACAAGCCCCGCCCCTACGAAAACCTCCCACGGGGACTCTTCTTACCCCTCAGTACCTCCCCACCAACCCCACCGAGAAGCTCCGCCCGCGGGCCAGCGAGGCGACCTCGTCCGCGGAGTCGAAGTAGAGCTCGTCGGTCAGGTTGCGGCCGAGCACCCGCAGCTCCAGGTCTCCGGTCACCCGCCAGCCGACCCCCAGGTCCAGCACTTCATGGCTGGGCCGCTCGACCTCGGTCGGTCCGGGCCGGTCGTCTTGATCGATCGCGCTGCCCCGCAGATAGCCGAAACCCCGCTCTCCGGCCCAGCGCAGCGTGACGGAGCCGTTCGGAGCGGCGATCAGGTCGAGCGGCGTACCGTCCTCCGTCGCCTCGCCCCGCGCCACCGCGGCGGCGAGCTCCAGGCTGAAGCCGGCCGCCAACGGGGTCTGGGCCTCGAGCTCGATTCCCTTGACCTCCGCCTCGCCGCGGTTGCGGAAGAAGAAGTCCCGCTCGGGCCGGAAGCGCTCGATCAGGTCGTCGATCTGGTAGAAGTAGCCATAGAGGGCCAAGAAGCGGCCGCCCGAGGCCCAGCGCACCGAGGCGTCGTACTGCAGGCTGGTTTCCGGATCGAGGTCCGGATTGCCGGTGATGAAGCCGCGGCCGCTGGGTCCGCGGAAGTAGCGGTCCGAGAGCAGGGGGTCGCGGAAGCCGCGAGCCACCTGGAGCTGAGTGGTGACGTCGCCGAAGGGGCCCACGGTCAAGGCCGCATACCCCGACAGCGCGCTGTGGCTCGTCGAGCGGTCGCCGAAGAAGCCGCCGGTGTTGCGGGTCTCCACCCGGTCGCCCCGCAACCCGGCCGAGACGAGCGCCTTGGCGGCCAGCGGCCGGTCGAAGGTGAGGAACAGGGCCTCGTCGACTTGGCGCGCGTCCTCGATCGACACCGCTCTCACCAGCGAGACCCGCTCGCCTTGAGCGTTGCGGTTGTCCTGGGAGGTCAGCGCCTCCAGGTTGAAGCGGGAGACGACCTCGGCTCCCGCGAGCAACCGCCCGCCGAGGGTCTCGCGGGATGCGGCCACCCGCACGGAGCCGTCGTTGGCGTCCACGTCGGCGCTCTCGATCTGGCGCAGGGCGGTCGACGTGGCGGCGCGGTCGCGGTTGGTCACCAGCCGGTAGCTGTCGAGGAAAAGACCGACCTCCAACGTCTCCCAACCGCCCACCGGACCGGCGTCGAGGCTGAGGTTGAGGCGCCGCGAGGATTCCTTGGGATAGAACGTGCGCACGGTGGCGACGTCGGAGGAAGGTTTGCCGACGTCCTCCGCATCCGCGGCGGAAAACGAAGCCTGCAGCCGACCCAGCTTCGTGTAGCTCGTATAGCGCAGGGCGCCGCCGCGGTCCTCATACGAGGAGTTCGGGATCAGCTCGCCGCCGCCCGCCTCCTGGTCTCCGGAACGGCGCCAGTTGAATTCGCCGAGCAGTGCGCCGCCCGGCACGTCGCGCGTGATCTCGAGGCCGGCCGCCTCCTCGTCTCCCGCGCCACCCTCCTTGTCGAGCTGGAAGGTGAGCGAGGGCGAGCCCGGCTCGGGAAAGCGCGAGCGGGCGTGGATGACGCCGCCGAGGGCGTCCGAGCCATAGGCGACGGAACCGGGGCCGCGGGCGACCTCGATCGAGCCGAGGGTGAACGGATCGAGAAAGCTGGCCGACGGCCCGGCTCGCCGTTCGGCGGTCACACGGCCGCCGTCGAGCAGGATCAAGGTCCGGCCGCCGGCGAGGCCGCGGATCACCGGCACGGCGGTCGTCGTCTCATCCGTGCGTGAGGCGCCGGCGATCCCCTGCAGAGCGTCGGCCAGGCGGCCCGGCCGGCGCTGTTCGAGATCTTCCTGGCTGAGGACCACGGTGGCCACGGCCGGGGGCACTTCGATGTTCGGTGCGATTCCGGACACGACCGTAATGGTGTCTTTGAATCCCTCCGGCAGAACCAGATCCACCGCTCCCGATTCGGGCGGCGAAATCACCTCGATGACGGGAAAGACCTCGCCTCCCGGGCTGACGGCGACGAGCCGAAAGGGGAGCGCGGGAGTGGGGAGGATGCGGAACCGGCCTTCCGGGCCGGCGGTGACCGAAACCTTGAGACCGACCACCGAGATTTGATACCCGGTCGCCGGACCGCCGCCCGGCAGCAGCAGACGGCCCTCGAAGGCGTGGGCCCAGGCAGGCAGGAGGAGAAGGAAAAGCAACACGACGAGCGGCCGTGAGCGGCCGCCGTTCCTTGCGTTCATGAGAGACCTCGATTCTGGCCGGCGCCCGAAGGCCGCCGGACCGTTTCCGTGTTCCGCCCTGCTGAAAGCGGGCGGGGCTTCGGCACGGACGGGTCTCGGTCTATTCGTTACGACGGCCGGTCAGCAGCCGGACGGACGGGCGTACAGGCGGCACGGGAGGCTCGGGCTCCAGGCGCACGGGAACCGGCGTCCGGAAAGCCTGCGGGAGAACGGTCGTCGCGATTCCGGCGTCGTCGCGCGAGGGTCCGAAGAACGGAATCCACCGCAGGTGTATCGATTCGACCGAGCGAAAGGAGCTGCCCTCTTCCTCGGCTGCGACCTGCCGCAAACCGCTGCCGTTGCGCTCGCCTTCCACCCAGACCACGACGCCGGAATCCCGAGACCGCGCCTTCTCGCCTCGTGAGAGGGCGAGGCCCAGGCGCGGGGGCAAGAAAGCGCGGTTGGCGACGATGGCGAACCGCGCCTCCGTCTCAACCTCCTTTTCTTCCCGGCGCTCGTCGCCGAAACGCAGGAGCAGCCGGGCGTCGCGGGTCGGAAAAGGCGGCACGTGGAAAGCGAATCTATGGATGCCGATGTCGAGATGAGGAGTGATCCGCAGCGGGTAGCTCCCGCCGCCGTCCAGCGACAGGAAGGCCTCCCACTCCTCGGCGTCCGGCGGCGGGTTCTCCCACGCAACGGTGGCGAATGAGCCCGCCGGGCAGCTCCCAGCCGGCCTGCGGAGCGAGCAGTCGCGGTCCGGCGGATGCCCAGGCTGCCGGCGGCCCCGCGACCGCGAGCAGGAAAAGCAGACAGGAACGCCGCCGGGAGAGGTTCATGCTCGTCTGATTGTACTTCGTCCGCCGCGATCAGGGCGCGGCAACCGCCTCCGCCGCCGGCCGCGCCCGCACGATGAACCGCTCGGGCGCCTGGCCGACGTAAAAGAAGGGATAGCAGGTCACGAGGGTCAGCGCCGGACCGCCTGCGTCGTCGAGGACCTCCGTAGCGTCAGGCAGGACGATCCGGGTCCACTCCACGCGGTATTCGTACGTGCCTTGAAGCGTCTTGAGTGTGATGATGTCATTTTTACGAACGTCTTTCAGACCGCGGAAGAAACTGTCCCGGTGGGCGGCGAGGCCGACGTTGCCACTGTCTTCAGGCAGCGCGGTGTCGGGAATGTGGCCGACCGCGCGCCGCAAGGTCCTGTTACCGATCCCCTCCAGCACGATGGAGGAGACGCCGACCCGGGGGATTTCAATGCGGCCGATGAGGGATCCTTCCGGCGCCGGCCCAACTCGGCGTCGGGCGGAGCGATCGCGGAATGTATTCAGGGTATCCGTCTCGGAAGCCGCGAGCCGGGCCTCAGCAGCTTGGTCGAGGACCTTGCCTTCCCGGTACTGGTAGACGGCCGCGTCGAGCCAGGCGTAGGCCACGACGCCCAGGCAAAGCACGCCGATCACCAGCAGCAGACGCTCGAGCCAGCGCAGGCGGGGCCGTTTCATGGTCGCGGCAGGGTGCTGTTCCATCTCTCGATCTATCCTCAAAATGAAATCACCTGGCGCGCAGGCGCCAGGTGATTCAATCGCTTCAGGCCGCGGAGCAGCCCTCAGGCATACGGCTTCAGGCCCGCTTCATGCGCAGCGCGAAGGCGCCGCACAGGGCCAGCAGGCCGAGAAGGAGCAGCGCCGGAAGCTCGCCTGCGGTAGCCGGCAGAGCGTCGCTGTCGCCGGCCGCGTCATCCGCCGTGCCGGTGTAAGTTCCGGCCGCGGTCTCATCCACTCCAGAGGCGTCCGTGTCGGCGTCGGTCTGGCTGGTCACGTCCACGTCCACCGCTCCCTCAGCCTTCGCGCCCGTGTCGACGTCGACGTCCATCCCCTCGCCCTGCTCCGTCTCGGGTGCCACTCCCGTAGTCTCGGCCGGCGGGTTCTGCTCGTTGAGCGGAATGGGGTTGCCCGGATTGGGCAGGTTGTTATTCGTCAGGCCCGGCTCCTTCTGGATCGTTGGGCCCGGGGCCGTCGTGTTCGCGTTCTGTGCGAAGACGGCACCAGCGAACACCAAGGCCAGCACCGCCGCGATCGTCAGGATTTGACGCTTCATAGTCGAGCTCCTCTCCTGGATGCAGTTACTTTTTTGGAGTCCGCCCCGGTGGGACGTCTCCGCTCTCTTGTAACTTTTACGGTCTCCGGAGACGGCCTTTGACCTTACCTCCAGATCCGCTCTTCGGTGGCGGGCGCCCGGGTTTTCAAGGTGTTAGCGGCGCGCCGTATGAATCCCTCGCCCGTCCACCGCTTCTACACGACTGGCTATAAATGCAACCCTGGTGCCACGTTGCGCCTGATGGGAGTCAAGGACGAAAAGGACAGCAAGGACGAAAAGGACGCGAGGGTGACTTGCTCCTCGTCCTTGAAGTCCTTGCCGGTCCTTTTTGTCCCTGGTTCCGGCGGCAGAGCCCCGCCTACCGCGCCGTCAGCTTCTTGTACCGGATGCGGTGCGGCTGGTCCGCCTCGGCGCCCAGGCGGCGCTTGCGGTCGGCCTCGTAGGCCTCGTAGTTGCCCTCGAACCAGACGACCTGCGACTCGCCTTCGAAGGCCAGGATGTGGGTGGCGATGCGGTCCAGGAACCAGCGGTCGTGGCTGATGATCACGGCGCAGCCGGCGAAGGCGAGGAGCGCCTCCTCCAGGGCGCGCAGCGTGTCCACGTCGAGGTCGTTGGTGGGCTCGTCGAGCAGCAGCAGGTTGCCGCCGGCCTTGAGGGTGCGGGCGAGATGGAGGCGGTTCCGCTCGCCGCCGGAGAGGTCCTTCACCCGCTTCTGCTGGTCAGGTCCCTTGAAGTTGAAAGCGGCGGCGTAGGAGCGCGCCGGCACCTCGCGGCTGCCGAGGACCACCACGTCGCGGCCGTCGGAGATCGCCTCCCAGACCAGCTTCTCGCCGTCGAGGCTGTCGCGGCTCTGGTCCACGTAGGCGATCTTGACCGTGTCGCCGATGCGGATCGAGCCGGCGTCGGGCTCCTCCTGGCCCACGATCATGCGGAACAGCGTCGTCTTGCCGGCGCCGTTGGGGCCGATGATGCCGACGATGCCACCGGGCGGCAGGGCGAAGGAGAGGTCCTCGATCAGCAGGTTGTCGCCGTAGCCCTTGCGCAGCTTCTTCGTCTCCACCACCAGGTCGCCCAGCCGCGGGCCGGCGGGGATGTGGATCTCGTTCGGGTCCGCCCGCTTGTCGTAATCGCGGTCCTCGGCCAGCAGCTTCTCGTAGGCGGTCAAGCGCGCCTTGCCCTTGGCCTGCCGTGCGCGCGGCGACATGCGCACCCACTCCAGCTCGCGCTCCAGCGTGCGCCGCCGCGCCGACTCGCTCTTCTCCTCCTGCTCCAGCCGCGTCTTCTTCTGCTCCAGCCAGGAGGTGTAGTTTCCCTTCCACGGAATGCCGTGGCCGCGATCGAGCTCCAGGATCCAGCCGGCGACGTTGTCGAGGAAGTAGCGGTCGTGGGTGACGGCGACCACGGTGCCGGGGTACTCCTGCAGGTGGTGCTCCAGCCAGGCCACCGACTCGGCGTCGAGGTGGTTCGTGGGCTCGTCGAGCAGCAGCAGGTCCGGCCGCTGCAGCAGCAGCCGGCAGAGGGCCACGCGGCGCCGTTCGCCGCCCGAGAGCGTCGCCACTTCGGCGTCCGGCGGCGGCAGCCGCAGGGCGTCCATGGCGATCTCCAGCGTGCGGTCGATCTCCCAGGCGTTGGCGGCCTCGATGGCGTCCTGCACCCGCCCCTGCTCGGCCATCAGCTTTTCCATCGCGTCGTCCGGCATCGGCTCGGCGAAGCGGGCGTTGATCTCGTCGAACTTCTCCAGCAGGGCGCGGACCTCGGCCACCCCCTCCTCGACGTTGCCCAGCACGTTCTTCGACGGATCGAGCCGCGGCTCCTGCGACAGATAGCCCACCTTGGCACCCTTGGCCGGCCAGGCCTCGCCGCCGAACTCCTTGATCTCGCCGGCCATGATCTTGAGCAGCGTGCTCTTGCCGGCGCCGTTCAGGCCCAGCACGCCGATCTTGGCGCCCGGGAAGAAGGACAGCCAGATATCCCGCAGCACCTCGCGGTTCGGCGGATACACCTTCCGCAGGTCCTTCATGACGTAGATGTATGGCTCGGACATGTCTGCTCCTAGAAAACTGCGCGCTCCTGCTCCTGGGATCAATCGGGATGAATGAAGTACGACAGGACCCGGAAGGCGGAGAGTATACAGCAGGACCGCGGCCCGGCGGGCCACGCCCCGGACCGCCAGGTGCGGCGTGATGGTGTGGAAATCCTCCGGCACAGGGTCAGGGATTCCGACGGCGGTCCGTGACGCGGGCGAGCCGCGGCTCGCCCGAATTCAAGTCTACGTGCCGGACCACTCGAAGAGGGTATGGGTCGGCGGGCCCAGGGGTTCGATGTCGGGATTGATGCCGCTGATCTGTTGGACCTGGTCCTTGAACCACCGGTCGAACGGCCGCTGCGACGTGGCGTAGGCCTGTGCCGTGGCATCCAGGTCTTCGGTTATCTCCGTGATGCCGATGACCCAGGCGCCGTGCTCGGTGTGTTGCAGATGCCAGCTCTCGCGGGTCACGCCGAAGGAGCGGTAGAAGGCGGAGGCCTCGGAGCGCCTCGCTCCGGCCATCTCGGCCGCAAACTCGTGAATCTGGTCTTCCATCCCGGGAAGGATGGGAAATGCTCTCACGACGAGGGGCATAGGGAGACCTCCAGTGGAGACGAAGCTTAACACCCTTCCGCGAGGGCATTCTCCAAAATGAGCGACAGGGTTTTCATCCCTCGAGAGATGGCGAAGTCAAACCCCGAATCGTGCGCGCGTAGCCGTGCTCGGCGAGCTGCGCGCCCATCGCGTCGTACAGCTCCGGCTCGCGCGGCGCCCAGGTCGCCAGCCCGTCCACGTAGCGGGTGTACATGCAGAAAGCCGCCGCGATCAGCACCGTGTCATGGATGGCCTTGTCGTCGGCTCCCGCCTGCCGCGCCCGCTCCACGTCCTCGGCCGTGACCAGCCGCCCATCCCGCCGCACCTTGCCGGCGATCTCCAGCAGCGCCCGCAGCTTGTCGCCGATCGGAGCCTGCGTCCCATCCGAGAGGACCGAATCCACCACGTCGCAGGCGTCCCCCAGCAGGTGGCGCGCCGCCGAGGCGTGCAACTGCGTGCAGAAGGCGCATCCATCGCCCGCCGACACGTAGGCCGCGATCATCTCGCGTTCGCCCGGCGTCAGCGACGACGGCTCGCGCAGCAGCGCGTCGGCCAGCCCGTTCAGGTGCTTCTCGGTTTCGGGATACGCGACCATGGGCCCGACGATGCCGGGCAGGCCTTCGGGAAGCTCGATATGCGGCATCCTGTCCTCCCGTGGATCAAGGAGCCTTCGGCGGCTGATCCTGGCCCTCCTGCCCCTCGACGCTCTTCTTGGCGGTCTTGCGTTGCAGTTTCTCTTCTTTCTTCTTTTTCTTCGCCAGATCTTTTTGGCGCTTCTCGAATTGGTAGTTCGGTTTGCCCAATTTGTCTCCTTCCGGTTCGGAGTCGATTACGGTGTTGGCCGTGACAGTTTACCATCTCACCCCTCAGCTCCTTGCCGCCGGTGGGAATTTTGCGCCGTTTTTGGGGATTGCAAACCCCGAGCCCCGTGGAGGCGCCTTGGCAAACGGCGCGCGATGTGACATCCTCGGGGCCTGACGCGCTTCATCCTCCCCTGAATGCCAAGGGTCGCTGAATCGTCTCTCACGGGCCTAAAGGCCCCAACGGGCGGCCTCACCGGCTAAGTCCTCCGTTCAAATTCCCGCCGGAACGTTCGAGTGACGTCGAGTCACTGCTCGCAGAGCAGGTCCGCGTTCTCAGAAAGCACACGTGCAATCCAATATGAGTTTTTCCTCTTTCAATCTCGATCCCAGCCTCCTGCGCGGCGTGGCCGGCCTCGGCTTTACCGAGCCGACGCCCATTCAGCGCGACGGCATCCCGCCGGCCCTCGAAGGCCGCGACCTTCTGGCCTGCGCCATGACGGGCAGCGGCAAGACGGCCGCCTTCGCGCTGCCGATCCTGCAGCGGCTGCTGGGCAAGAAGCGCGGCACCACGCGGGTCCTCGTCCTGGCGCCGACGCGCGAGCTGGCGGCCCAGATCGTCGAGCACTTCAACGACCTCGGCCGGCATACCGGCCTCAAGGCCGCCGCGGTCTACGGCGGCGTCGCCATGGCGCCCCAGGAACGCGCCCTGCGCACCGGCGTCGACGTCATCGTGGCCTGCCCGGGCCGGCTGCTGGACCATATGCGGCACTCCTACGCCCGGCTTGCCGGACTCGAAGTCCTGGTGCTGGATGAAGCCGACCGCATGCTCGACATGGGCTTCCTTCCCGACATCCGGCGGATCCTGAAGCAGCTGCCGCCGCCCGCGCAGACGCTCTTCTTCTCCGCCACCCTGCCGCAGCCCATCCGCGAGCTGTCGCGCCAGATGCTGCGCAATCCCGTGGCGCTCAACGTCGAGCGCCCCGCCGCGCCGGCCACGGGCGTCGAGCAGGCGGTCTATCAGGTCCGGCAGGACGTGAAATCCGCCCTGCTGCTCGAGCTGCTGCGGGACGACGCGATCGAGAACGCGCTCGTCTTCACGCGCACCAAGCACCGCGCCAACCGTCTCGCCCAGTTCCTGCTCCGCCAGGGCATCGCCTGCGAGCGGGTGCACGGCAACCGCAGCCAGTCGCAGCGCACGGAGGCGCTGGCCGGCTTCAAGAACGGCCGCTACCGCGTCCTCGTCGCCACCGACATCGCAGCCCGGGGCATCGACGTCGAGGGGCTGTCGCACGTCGTCAACTTCGACGTCCCTCACGTGCCCGAGGACTACATCCACCGGGTGGGCCGCACCGCGCGCGCCGGAGCGACCGGACAAGCGCTCACCTTCGTGTCGCCGGAGGAGATCAACGAATTGCGGGCCATCGAGCGGACGGTCGCCAAGGTCCTGCCGCGGCGGACGCTCGCCGGCTTCGACTACCAGGCCAAGCCGGCGGAGCGTCTCGAGATCCCCCTCCCCGAGCGCCTGGCAGCGATGCGCGCTCAAAGGTCCCACGGATCGGCTCACGCCAGGGCGGACCGCCGGCCTGCGCCGGCCGGTCGAGCCACCGCGCGTCCGGCGGGAGGATCCCGGCCCTCGCACGGTCCGGGCGCCGCGCGGAGCCAGGACTCGCGGCGGCGGACTTCCGAAGGCAGCCAGCCGCCGGCCCGCTCCGCCTCGCCCGGCAGGCCGCGGCGGCGGATCTGGTAGGGCGCCGATCGAAAAAGAAGACGTTGCACGCTAGTATCGGCCTGTTCCCTCCGAGAAAGGAGTCTCGATGGAGATTCAAATTCCGAACGTGCGCAAGTTCCGCCCGCCTCCCGTTCCAGGGCGGCTCGTGGTGCGGCTGATCGTCCTCCTCCTTGCCGTCGTCATCGTTTCCACCACCTGGTTCACCATCGATCCCGAAGAGGCGGGGATCGTGCTCCGCTTCGGCCGCGTCGCGCGCCAGGTCCGCTCCGGACTGCACATGAAGTTTCCCTATCCCCTCGAGTCCGTCATGAAGGTCCCGGTCGAGCGGCAGCTCAAGGAGGAGTTCGGGTTCCGCACCGAGGAGGCGGGCATCCGCACGACCTACTCCGACGAAGATCTCACCGACGAGTCGCTGATGCTGACCGGCGACCTGAACGTCGCCGTCGTCGAGTGGACCGCGCAGTTCCGCGTCCGCGATCCCTACAAGTATCTCTTCAAGGTGAGGAACGTCCGCGGGACCTTCCGCGACATGAACGAGACGGTGATGCGCGAGGTGATCGGCGACCGCAGCGTCAACGAGGTGCTGACGGTCGGCCGCCAGGAGATCGCCGCCCTGGTCGAGCAGCGGCTGCAGGCGCTCTGCAATCAGTACGAGACCGGCATCAAGGTCGAGCAGATCGTGCTGCAGGACGTCAATCCGCCGGACGCCGTCAAGGCGTCGTTCAACGAGGTCAACCAGGCGCAGCAGGAGCGGGAGAAGCTGATCAACGAGGCGCGCGCGGGCTACAACCAGATCATTCCGCGCGCCAAAGGGCAGGCGCTGCAGACCCTCGAGCAGGCGCAGGGCTTCGCCACGGACCGCGTCAACCGCGCCCGCGGCGACGCGGAGCTCTTCACGCAGGTCCACGCCGCCTACCAGCGCGCGCCGGAGGTGACGCGGCGCCGCATGTATCTCGAGACGATGGGCGAGATCTATCCCAAGGTGAAGCGGAAGATCGTCCTCGACGACAGCCTCAAGGGCATCCTGCCGCTCCTTTCTCTCGACCCGGCGGGGGTGAAGCCATGAAAGGGATCAGCCTTCTTGCCGCAGCCATCATCGCGGTCCTCGTCCTCGTCGTTCTCTCGAGCGCGCTCTTCACCGTTCAGGAGACGCAGCAGGTCATCCTCACGCAGTTCGGCAAGCCGGTCCGCAAACCGATCACGACGCCGGGTCTGAAGGTGAAGGTGCCGTTCGTCCAGAAGGTGCACGCGTTCGAGAAGCGCTTTCTCGAATGGGAAGGCGATCCGAACCAGATCCCCACCAAAGACAAGCGCTTCATCTGGGTCGACTCCTACGCGCGCTGGCGCATCACCGACCCGCTACTGTTCTTCCAGCGCCTCCACGACGAGCAAGGCGCGCAGTCGCGGCTCGACGACATTCTCGACGGCGAGACGCGCAACACCATCGCCAAGCACGAGCTGATCGACCTCGTCCGGTCGACGAACCGGCCGTTCGTCGTCGCCGAAGACGTCGCCGAGCTGAGCCAGCCCGAGGCCGCCGAGCGCGTCGAATTCGGCCGCGAGAAGTTGACGGAGGAGGTGCTCCAGAACGCCCGCCGCCGCACCGGCGACCTCGGCATCGAGATCCTCGACTTCCGCATCAAGCAGATCAATTACGTCGACGAGGTGCGGCAGGAGGTCTATGCGCGCATGATCTCGGAACGCAAGCGGATCGCCGAGCGCTATCGCTCCGAGGGCGCGGGCGAGGCGGCGCGCATCGCCGGCGAGAAGGACCGGGAGCTGCGCGTCATCGAGTCGGAGGCCTACCGCACCGCGCAGGAGATCCGCGGCAAGGCCGACGCCGAGGCGGCCGACATCTACGCCGCCGCCTACAACCGCGATCCCGACTTCTATCGCTTCCTCAAATCGATGGGCACGCTCAAGGAGAGCTTCGACACCGAGACGGTGCTCCTGTTGTCGACCGACAGCGAGCTGCTGCGATACTTGAACGCCGCAAAGTGAAAGCCGCGGCGATGGCACGCGGCTGGGAAAGCAAGTCCGTCGAATCTCAGATCGATGACGCCGCCTCGCGGGCGGACCGGGGCGAAGCCCTGACGCCCGAGCAGCGCGAGATCCGGTCGAAGCGGGCGAGCCTCGATCTGTCGCGGCGGCGGGTTCTGCAGGAGCTGCAAACGACACGCGCGGCGGTCCGCCGCGCGGCTCTCGAGCAGGCGCTGGTCTTTCTGGACGAGGAGATCAGCAAGCTCGGCTAGACGAAAAACAGACAGGCCGGAGCCGTTCAGCTCCGGCCTCACCCGGCGGCAAACTCGAGAGGCTTTTCGCTCAGTGCAGGTGCGGATGGGGAGCGGGAATCTCGCGCTCGACCTCGACGCCGGCCTTCCAGATTCGCTGGATCGCGCGCGCCGCCTTGATGTCGACGGTGGGATCCCCCTTGACCAGCAGGAGGTCCGCCCTGAGGCCCGGAACGATCCGGCCGCGATCCGCGAGGCCGAAAGCCGCGGCCGCCGCCGAGGTCGCTCCCTCCAGCACGTCCGCGGGAGCGAGGCCGGCCTGGACCAGCAGCTCGAGGCTCGCGATGGATGGCCACGCCGTGCGTATAGAGATCTGTGCCCGTCAGGATGGGCACCCCGGCCGCGTGCAGCCGGCGGACGTTGTCCTTGGCAATCTCCATGCTCTGCGGCGTCATGGCGTTGGGCGGGGCCGGAAAGAGGAGCCACTGCTTCTCTTCCTCGGTGAGGTAGGGTCCCAGATCCGGATCCTCGATGAGCGAAGCCAGGCCGTCGGTGGTGACGAAGGACTCCTCCGCCGTCAGCGTCGCGACCACGAAGATCCCCTTTGCCGCCGCCAGCCGGATGAAGGCCGGATCCGCCGGTTGATCCGGGAAGATGTGAACGAGACCGTCCACCCCGTCCCTGACGACGCTGAAGGCGTGCTCCTGCTCGGTGACGTGGGCCACGGCGAGCTTGCCGCGGCGGTGGACCGCGCGCGTCAGGGCCCGCACCGTCATGCGGCTGAGCACCGGCAGATCGAGATAGGCGATGGTGCCGTCCTCGACCATGATCTTCAGGTAATCCGCGCCCGCCGCGAACAGGTCCGCGACGAACGGCTCCGCCTCCTCCGGGCCGCTCAGCGTCGGCGACTCCTGGACGTCCGGCGTGAAGTTGTAGGGATAGCCTTCGGGCAGAGTGGCCGGATTGATGGCGCTGAAGAAGTCGGCACGGTAGGGCGCGCCGGTGCGCTCCTGCTCGCGGCGCATGCGGGCGGCGAAGCCCGGCAGCGTCCACATGTCCAGCTCGGTGGTGACACCGAACTGGATGGCCCGTTCCAGCTCCTGCCGGCTGCGGGCGTGAGCGTGGGCGTCGATGATCCCGGGCATGAGCGTCGAGCCCGCGCCGTCGATCACCGGGATGCCCGGCGGCGGAACGACGTGCGGACCCACGGCGTGGATGCGGCCGTCGAGCACGACGACCGTGGCCCCGGAAAGCACGGCCGAGCCGTCGAACACCCGCACGCGGGTGACGGCGAACGAGTCAGAAACGGGACGGGAAGAAGCCGCCGAGGCGCCAACGGATGCGAGAGAGAAGACGAGCGCGGCGAGCGTCAGGCGGAGGATCGATTTCATGGCAAGCGTCCTTTCCTTGGGTCGATGTAGGTGTCCGCCGCCATGAACGCTCGGAACAGAGAAAACTCCTCACCGCGATAGGCCTTCACTCCCCCATCACCCCGGAAGCCGGCGCCGGACTACAATCCACAGGGCTGACGGCAACATGGCCGAAGATCACACTGAAGATCCCATCCTCGCGGCCGTCTCGCGTGCCTGTCTGGCGCTGCCGGAAGCCACGCGCGAGCTCACGGGCCGGCACGCCGGCTTCAAGGTGCGGGGGAAGACCTTCGTCTGGTTCCTCAACGACCATCATGGCGACGGGATCGTGTCGATCGCCTGCAAGGCGGCGCTCGGCGAAAACGAGGAGATGGTGAAGCACGCGCCCGAGCGGTTCTATCTTCCGGCATACCTGTGGCCGAAGGGCTGGGTGGCCCTGCGCCTCGACCGCGGCGAGGTCGACTGGGACGAGGTGGCGGAGCTCGCCGCGACCAGCTACTGCCTCGTGGCGCCCAGGAAGCTGGCCGCGGCCGTCGCGGCCTGGGCGTGACGGCCCGTCGAGGTCTCCTGGGTGTAAGGGGGCGCGCGTCACTCGCAGCCGGCGCGCTCAGCGGCGCGTCACGCCCGGCTTTCCTGCACCTCGTACTTCATGTTGGCGAAAACCACCAGTAGAAACAGGATGCAACCCAGCCCGAAGAGGGTCAGGAAACCGCCGTCGATCGCCAGCCACAGCCCCAGTTTCTCCGCGTCGGGCTTGTAGTAGAAGCTCGGCGAGATGTGGTCGATCAAACGATAGCCGAAGATTCCGTTCACCCAGACGCCCAGAACGGAAATCACCGACAGCCAGAAATGACCCTTGGCGAGCTTCAACGCGTTGGGACCGGGCGTGCCCCAATCCGGAAGCGCGCGGTAGACCAGTCCGAAGAGGGTGAATCCGACCCAGCCGAGGAGCACGACGTGGCCATGGACGGGAGCCCATGGACAGGACATCTTGACGCCTCCGTGCAGGTAATGATGCAGCGGGCCGTAGCCCGTCCAGACACCGAGGACGAGCAATCCCGTGCCCCATTTGACGAACCGGAGAGCCAGAGCTTTCATGGCGAATTCCTCACTTGGCGTACTTCGGCTGGTAGAGCTGAACCTTGAAGCCGCCCGGGACCTGGAAGAACGTCACCAGGCCGTAGCCATGGTCCTCCACCTCCTGTGTAAACTCGACTCCGCGGCTCCGCAGCTCGCTTACGGTCTGCTCGATATCGTCGCAGTAGAACGAAATGTCGGCGGTGCCGGAGGGTACGTCTTCGCCGTCGGTGGGATGCACGCCGAGATCCGCCTCCGGCGCGTCGAAGATGAGCCAGCCGTCGCCGACGTCCTTCCCCTGAAGGCCGAGCTTGTCCCTGAGAAAGGCGCGCAGCTCGGCCGCTTGCGACGAATAGAACATGGCGTGGAGTCCACGAATCATGGCCTTTCCTTTCCGTGCGTGATGGATCCAGAGTCTATCAGGCGCTCATTTCCGCGCACCGGCTCGGCCGCGCCCATAACTGCTACGATATCTGAACCGCCCGGAGGACTCTCGATGGAACCCGCAGGATCATGGACTGCGTCCCCGCCCCCGCGCCGCGCGCCGTGGATCGTGCTGCTCGTTCCCTGCTCGTTGTGGATCGGCTTCGTGGCAGGAATGATGATCGGCGGGCGCTTCTTCGTTCCCGCGGGCAGCGGCCTTGCCGGACCGGCCATCGCGCTCGGTTACGGCGTTCTGGGCGTGTTCGCCGGGGCCGTGCTCGCGGGCCTACTCGCCTGGAAATTGCCGGCGCGCCCGCTGCGCCTCGCCGCAGGGATCGCCATCCTGCTCTCCGCGTTGGCGTTCGCCTTCATCGTTTTCGGCGTGGCCGCGCAACTCGCCGGGGGAGCCGGGACATGACGCCATTCCGGCTGGCCCTGCCGGCCGCCGCCGTCCTCGTCGCAGGCGCCGAGCCGGCGCAGGCCTGCCGGTGTCCGCAGGCGCCGCTGGAACGCTACTTCGAGCGGGCGGAGATCGTGGTCGTGGGACGCGTGACGGCCGTCAAACCGGTCAACGCGGAGGGCAAGGCGCGCCTCGAGGTCAGCGTCGCGCCGCAGTTCCGGCCCGAGCCCACGTTCAAGGGAAGCCTCGACGGGATGGTTCTGGCCACGCCGCAGAGCTCCGCCGCTTGCGGCGTCGAGGTCAAGGCGGGCGAGATCTACGTGATCTTCGCCGAGCGCCGCGACGTCGCGCAGCCCCATCTCGCCTGGTTCGACCTCTGCTCGGGCAGCCGCCGCTACCCCTCGAACGACCCCAACGAGGGGCCGGCGTTCATCGGCCTCGAGAACCGGCGCGTGCTGGTGCGGCTCTTCGAGCTGGAGCGGAGCGCCGGGGCACTGCCGCCCGGTCAGGAGCAGCCCCAGGAAACCTTTCACACCCCGCCCGAGTGCTGGAGCGAGCCGCGCATCTACCACACCGGCAGGACGCCGGCCGACGACCACGACCGCATCCGGATCACCTGGGAGCCGGGCGCGCGTCCGGAAGGCGGTGTCGTCTCCTCCCCCAACCGCGCCTACCATGCCTGGTCCGAGCTCGATGCCAACGGCGCCATCGTCTGGGTCGACGCCGAGCGTCCCATGAAGCTGCGCATCGCGCTGCGCGGCCTCGCCAGCCCGCCGGCGCCGCAGTGGGTCAACGAGAAGCTGCTGTTCCTGCGCCTGGCGTGGGGCCGCATCGCGTTCACCGACGTGCTGATCGACGTCGAGCACGGTCGCGCGATCTACGAAGAGAACGCGCGCGACGGCACCCTCGCCTTCCAGCAGTACCGGGAATCGTGCCAGGGGCAGTGTCCCTGTCAACCGCGGACGGGCTCGACCGCGGAGCTGCCGGCGCCGCCCACCTCACGGCCGGCGCAGGGCGAGGCAGCGGGGCTGGCGAAGATCGAGCGGCGGGACATGGCCTTTCTCGACGCGGATTGGGACGGCCGGGTGTTCACCGAGGCGGGCGGCCGCCGTTACGTCGTGTCCGCGCTCAAAGGAAAGTCGGGCCGGGAGGAGTACCCCGCCAACGTCACCGAGGTGCGCAGGATCGGCGCGGACGTCTGGCTCCACGTCGAGATCTTCGCGCGTTCTCCTTGCTACGATCCGAACGAGCCACCCGCGCACACAGGCTGGATCCCGGCCTTTTCCACGCGCGGGCGGCTCGCCGCGGGCACCTACCCCGGCGGCTGCTGAACGCGGCTCACCGTCCCATCACTGGCACTTCACTTCGACGCGCCGGTTGAGCGACCGCCCGGCCTCGTCGTTGTTGCCGGCGATCGGCCGCGTCTCGCCCAGCCCGGCCGCTTTCAGCCGCTTCCGGTCGATCCCGCGCTTCGCCAGGTCGTCCACCACCGCCTGGGCCCGCCGTTCCGAAAGACGCTGGTTGTACTCGTTCGTCCCCTCGCTCGAGGTGTGCCCCTCGATGACGATCGAGGCGCTGCGGTCGCCGCTCAACCCTTTGAACAGGGAGGCGAGCACCGAAGCGGAGTCCGGCCGGATGGCGGCCGAATCGAAGTCGAAATTGATGCCGTGGATGATCGAGCCGCAGCCGAGAGCCGGCGCGGCGGGCGCCGGGCATTTCACTGAAGTGTCCTTCGGCGCGAAGTCGCCGGTGTAGAGCGCGAACGGACCGTTGTTGGTCGAGCGGACGCCGCGCAGGATGCCGTTCTCCCCGACGGTGAGCAGGAATGCGCTCTTGACGCCGCTGCCCCGGTCGACGCCGGTCGCCCGCAGGATGTTGCCGGTGACGGTCCCCTCGAGCTCGCCGCCCAGGTCGTAGCAGCCGGAGACGACCGCACCTTCCTGCTTGAGCTTGATGGCGACGCCTCTGCCTTTCCAGATGCCGTTGAAGTGATCCACCGGCTTGGGCACCTCCTGGGTGCCGTTGCCGATGATCTCGCTGAACTCGAAGAAGGCCTGCGGCGTCAGCACCTGGATGCCGCCGACCAGCCGCAGCTTCACCCAGCGCACCGGCGTCTTCGACCGGACGGTGAGCTCGGTGACCTGGCCGCGGGTCTTGTGCGTCGTGAGCGTCCCCGAGCCCAGCAGCACCATGCCCTTGTCGGGCCCCGCGGCGGACCCGTACACCTCGACCAGCTTGGTAAATGTCTGAGGCGGGCTAGGCGTCTCCAGGACGTTGGGCACGGCGAACCGGTCGAAGGTGGTCAGAGCGGGCAACTGATAGACGAACTCCGTGTCGGTGTCCGGCGCGGCGAACTTCTCGGTCAGGGAGAAACCCAAGGGATTGCCGTCCGTCGCCTCGATCGCCTCCTCGAACGAGGTTCCGAGCTTGGCGCCCGCGCCGCCGACGCTGAGCGGTATGGCGCCCTGGGCGAAGGTGAGGTAATTGACGCGCTCGGGCGCGTCCGCCGCCGGCTTCGGTTGGGCGGTGGCGGAGGCGGTTCCGAATGCTGCGAAGACGACTAGCGCGAGCGCACACCCGTCACGACGACTGCGATACGAGATTGGCATCGACGAGATCCCCCTTGTTCGATCGTCGATGCGATTTTACCATCGCGGCCCCGCCACCTACGGGGGCGACTGGATACGAACGCAGGAGACCTTGCCGTCCAGGTTGCCCGACGTCAGCCGCCGAGGGCAGCGATCCCGGCGCCGAGCCTGCAACGGGACTTTCGGAGACTGCTCCTGAAGGATCTCTCCCCGGATGGCTCGGGATGCGGTTCTCGAGTAGCATGAATTTCTGCCTTTCAGGCGCGATGATAGGCAACGATCTGGACCTCGTGAGCGTCCGCGCCCTTTGATCGCGGTCAAGACAAGGGGAAACGATGATACCGAACCGAAGCTGCTCCCATCTCGGCGCGATCGAGGCCGTCAAGCACGCCAAGCTCCGGGTGTGCGACGAGTGCGTGAAGATCGGCGCGCGTTGGGTCCACCTGCGCACCTGCCAGGAGTGCGGCACGACGCTGTGCTGCGACAGCTCGCCCAACCGCCATGCCACCAAGCACGCGCGAGGCACCGGGCATCCCGTGATCGCCTCGGCGGAGCCCGGCGAGCGTTGGCTGTACTGTTATCCGGACGACGCCTTTGCGCAGTATTGAGGATCGCCGCCGATCAACAACGCTCAGGGCTGATTTACGGGAACATGCTGAAACCGCGCCTTGAATCCGGAAAGAGAGAGCTCGATCAGCCGCACTTCCTTGCCGCTCACGGTGGGATTGAGCCCGGCGAACGACACGCCCATCTTGACCGGAACCCCGCGGACCAGCTCAACCATGACGTCGTGCGACTGGCCATGAGCCTCGCTCTTGCCGAACTGAATCCGGCTGGCCAGCATCTCCGTGCCATCGCTCTCAACGAGACGCGACCAGCTATTGAGCCGAAGAGAGGTGTCCTCGGCTTCAGCGGTCGCCATGAGCTGGCAGTCGAGCACGTCCCCCTGTAGCGAGCAGGAGCGGAGCTCGATGGAGAATCCCTCCTGCCGTACGACCATGGGAAGGGCGCCGGCCTTGGCCGCGGCCGGTGGCCCGGAACAACGGGCCAACTGTTCCTTGAGCCTTGCGATCTCCGCTTTGTAGTCCTGGCATTGGTCCTGTGCCAGACCTGGGACCGAAGACATAAGGACGGCGAACGCCGCAAGCAGGGCTCGTCTCATTGGGGACTGTCTCCTTTCGTGCGGTCGCGACCGCTTTCTGATCCAGAAGTAGAGCTCAGGCTTTAGAATATACCGCCTGGATATGGGCGGTCCCCTTCTTGACGAGGCGGACCCTGCCGTCGGCGACCATCCGGCGAAGGCACGTGGAGGCCACCGGCCGGTCGATCGGCTTTTTCAGCTCGCTCCGATAGCTCCGGTTCACCTCCGCGGCCACTTTCGAGGCCGTGAAGCTCTCCCCCTGCGGCAGTTCCGCGACCAGCCGCGCCACCAGCTTGTGCGGCCGCAGGAGTTTGAGGGGAGCCGGAGGCGAGAAGGCTTGCGGTTTCGACGGAGCCGCGCGAGCCGCGATCATGGCCGCACCCTCCGCCGTCGACTTGAACGCCTCATAATGCTTGGAGACGTTCTCGATCTCGGCGGCGTGGACGGCCCGTTGCTCGCGGTGAAAGGCTTCCCGCTCGGCGTGGTGCGCCTCCTGTTCCCTGTGCGACGCCAACTGCTTTTCCAGATTCGCCAGAATCTGCGCCACGGAAAGGTCTGAGCTCAAAGCATTAGCCTCCTTCGCCTCAAAAGCGTAACGCCGCTTCGGTGCGCGAATTGATGCGGAATTCCCTCGAAGGCTGCGCGTAACGCGCCGGAGCTTCGCGTCGCTGCCCAGAATTCTACGACAGGGCGCATGCCGGCGTGAAGATTCGCGCGTATTTGACGCGAAGCGGAGCCTCGGCGGTCCGCGTCTCCAAGCGGCTCGACGCCGAGCGGCGTGACGTTTCGGAGCTCCTCCGCTTCGAGTCGCCGCTTTCGGCTACGCGCCATATCTCGAGACTACGAGACGTCTCCATCTGTATCGAGTCGTCGCTCTCGACTTCGTGCCGTCGCCGCGTCCTTCGAGTCATATCTCCAGGCTGCGAGACGCCGCCAAAGGCGACGGAACGCCGCCGCGAGACATCGCGTCGTATCCCTCCGCTATGAGTCATGCCTGAAGCCGGCGAATCGCCGCCCTCGACATCGAGACGTATCTCCAGACTATGAGGCGTATCCTTCGGCGGCGAGTCTTCGGGCGCGGCATCGAGACGTATCTCAAGACGGCGCACCGTCTTGGCGGGCGCCGCGCCGCCGTGCCTTACTTCGAAACGCTGTCGGCGGGAACGTGACGCCGTCCGCCTACACGGGTCACCGTCTTGCTCTTCGCCGCAGGTTCCCGGGATTACGCGACGCCGCGCGAGATTTCGTCGCGACGCGCCTTGTGCGAGGCCCTTGGAAGGAACCTTGCATCGTCATTGGCCTACCGCAGGCTCGACACTATGCCGCTGTACCTGACCAGGGCTTGATCCTCTTGAGCACTTCGGAGAGGGTCTCCTCCGCCACTTCCATGTCGTAGGCCGCCTGCGCACGCAGCCAATAGCCGTTGGACAGGCCAAAGAAGCGGCACAGGCGCAGGTCTGTATCGGCCGTGATGGCGCGCTTGCCGGCCACGATTTCGCCGATCCGCTGGGCCGGCACGCCAATCTCCTTGGCAAGACGGTACTGCGAGAGTCCCATCGGAAGGAGAAACTCCTCGAGTAGCAGCTCTCCGGGTGTTATGGGTTTGAGCTTTGCCATGACCGAACTCCTTCAGTGGTAGTCCACGACGGCACCCGCAGGGTCTTCTAGCCGCTCTGCGATCTGTAACGGTTTCGGCACTCTTGAACGACACGATCACTTCGGCATAGTACCGGCAAGCGTGTTGCCCGAGCCCATCGGAGGCATTCCGATTGTGCTACACTGTGCTACACGATGGAGGTAGGACGATGAAAGCCCAACGAGTCGGTGTTCGCGAGCTGCGTCAGAACCTCAGCCGTTACTTGCGGTTGGTCGCAGAGGGCGAGCGCTTCGAGGTGACGGAGCACAACCTTCCAGTCGCCATCCTGGGTCCGCTGCCGGGCCGCAGCTCGACGCTGGAGCGGCTGGTTGCCGAAGGCCGTATCGTGCCGGCTCGTCTCGAACTCACCGAGTTGGGACCGCCGCCGGAGCGGCCTCTCGAGATGACGATTTCCGAGGCTCTCGCGGCGCAACGCGAGGAGGGATGAGTCCGATGGAAGGTGAGCTGCTCTACCTGGACTCCTCCGCTCTCGTCAAACTCGTGCTGCCCGAAGCGGAGAGCGGCGCGTTGCTGGAGAGCCTCTCGGCTTGGCCGGTCCGCATCACGAGCGAGCTCGCCCGCATCGAAGTGGTCCGCGCCGCCCGCCGCGCCACGCCCGATCCGGCGGCCGAGCAACGCGCCGAGGAAGTTCTGGCGAGCCTTAATCTGCTCAAGATCGACGGCGAGCTGCTCAGCGAGGCAGCCCGGCTGGAGCCGCGGACTTTGCGCTCCCTCGACGCCATTCATCTGGCCTCGGCTCTCTCGCTCGGAGCCGACCTGGGGCCGATCGTGACCTACGACACCAACATGGCGAAGGCCGCAGCGGGTTACGGGCTCGAGGTGCTGGCGCCGCAAGCTTCGCCCTCGGAGTGATTCTCCGATGAAGCGCGTAACGGCAACCGCGGCCCGGAAGAATTGGTTCTGTCTGCTCGCCGAGATCGCGGAAGGAAGGAGTCGTTCTCGTCAGACAAGACGGCTCCAGTGAACTTGAACCCATTGGCTAGCCCTCGCCCCCGGATGAAAACGGCTTTCGGGGGCTGGCTTTCGACTTTGCAACTAGTGTGCCGTCTCTCAAATAGCTAGACATAACTACGGCTGGCGTGGTATGTTGTGGTATGCCACGGCCAGTCAGACCGCTTGTGATCACCGTCGAACAGCGCGAGGAGCTGAAACGCCTGATTGCTCGTCCCACGGCGCCGCAAGGAGAAGTGCGGCGCGCTCGCATCGTTTTGGCTCGGGCTGAGGGCTTGAGTCAAGAGGAGACGGCTCGGCGGTTGGGCGTCAATCGCCCAGTGGTGGCGCTGTGGGAGCGGCGCTTCCTCAAGCATGGCTGTACAGGGCTTTCCGACGCGCGGGGCCGCGGCAGGAAGCCTTCCATTGCGCCCGAGACCCGCGAGCGAATCCTCGTCGGCGCAACGACGCCCCCGAAGGGCCGTAGTCGGTGGTCGGCGCGCAGTATGGCGAAGGCCACAGGGGTTTCCAAGGATACGGTCCAGCGACTCTGGAAAAGCAACGACATCAAGCCGCACATCACACGGACCTTCAAGCTCTCCAACGATCCGCAGTTCGAGGCGAAGTTTTGGGACGTCATTGGCCTGTACCTCAATCCGCCGGATCGGGCGCTGGTTCTCTGCTGCGACGAGAAGAGCCAATGCCAAGCTCTGGAACGGACTCAGCCTGGGTTGCCCCTTGGGACTGGTCATGTACGTACGCGCACCCACGACTACTACCGCCACGGAACCGTTACCTTGTTCGCCGCCCTCAACTACATCGACGGCAAGATCTTCAGCCTGACCGCCCCGGTGCATACGCATCGCGAGTGGCTGGCTTTCCTGAAGACCTTGGACCGCGAGACGCCTTCGGATCTTACCCTCCACTTGATCGCCGACAACTATGGCACCCACAAGCACCCGAAGGTGAGGTCCTGGTTGAAGTGGAGGAACGCCAGACAACGTCGTGCCCAAGGGGCTGACCGGGTCGTGCTGCACTTTACACCCACCTCCAGCTCTTGGCTGAATCTGGTGGAACGGTTCTTTGGCGAGCTCACGGAAGAGGTGATCCGCGCCGGCAGCTTTCAGAGCGTCGGCGAGTTGGTGGCGGCGATCGAAGCCTATCTTTCGGAGAGAAATCTCGCCCCCAAGCGCTATGTCTGGAAGGCGTCCGGCGCGGCTATTCTGGCGAAGATCCAGAGCGCCCGAGCCGCTCTCGCCGCCAACAATTGTTGTGCATAGCCAATTGCGAGACATGACACTAGCGATTGGAACCTCGGGTTTGACGCCAGCAACTCGTCCATCAAGGAATCGGCTTCGCTCGAATCCGTCCGTCCTCTGTGATCGTGGGCCTCTCGGTCACCAGGGTCCTCGGTTGCCATGAAATCTAGCTTATCAGTCACGGCGCCGAGAGGTTGCCAAAAGCTGCCTGCGCCTCAGGGCTCTGACGTGATCTCACCGGCGGAGGAAGCGAGGACGGCCCGACGCAGCCACCGATGGCAGGAGCGCGATCTCCGGCATCCGGTGTGGCTGGGCGACGAGCAATAGCGCCGGCTCCTGGGCAATGTACACTGTACACATGAAGCGCGTAACAGCCACCGAGGCGCGGAAGAACTGGTTCCGGCTTCTCGACGAGGTCGCGGAAGGAGAAGTCGTCCTCATCGAGAGAGAAGGGACTCGGCTTCTCCTCAAGTTGGACGAGCGAGGGGAACCTTCCGCCAAGATTCCCGATTACCGGGGGTTGATCCGTGTGCCCGACCTCGATGAGGCGGACCAGTGGGGATGGGAGTGAGACGGCTCGGCTGAGGGGGATTGCGGCCTCGACGGACCGGACCTGAGCCTTGAAGGCCATTCTCGATACCATTTCGTGCTCTGGATCGTTACGGGGGCCGATCGGCTGACCTCTTTTCCGTGGATCGAGCGGTACCGGCCTTGGGGAGTTTCTCCGGTCTCCGTTCTGGAGATCCAGTACCTGGCAGAAAATCGGTCGAATCGAAGTCCAGAACCCACAGTTCACAGACCCCCTCGCTGAGGACTCGCGGTTCGTCATTGATGAAGTTCCGCTGGCCCCCTGATCCGCCGGGCCATCGAGCTAAGCTGGACGCGCGATCCCTTCGACAGGTTGATCACCGCCCACAGTGCGATCCGCCGCCTGCCGCTGTGCACAACCGACGGTGTAATACGGCAGAATCATCCATTCATCGCCGAGCCGTAGGGCGCCCACAAGGACGGATTTCGCGGAGTCTGACGGCGCCTGGATCCCCCAGCGGCCCGAGGGGAGTGCTAGCATTCCCGGGGTCGAACTCTATAGAAGGATGTCTATGTCCAACGAGTTGCTCTTCGGTCTCTACATCTTCGTCCTCGCCGGCTTCCTCGGCCATCACGTGATCTCGAAGGTGCCGCCGCTGCTGCACACGCCGCTGATGGCCGGCACGAACGCGATTTCCGGAATCTCGCTGGTGGGCTCGCTGGTGGCGGCGGGCGGCGGCTACGGCACGCTCAGCACCGTGCTCGGCTTCGTCGCCGTCATCTGCGCCACCATCAACACGGTGGGCGGGTTCCTGATCACCGACCGCATGCTGCGAATGTTCAAGAAGAAGCCCACGGGAGGCGACCGTTCATGAGGGAGTCGCTCATCCCGTTCAGCTACCTGATCGCTTCGGCCTGTTTCATCCTGGCGCTGCAGGCGCTGTCGTCGCCCAAGCACGCGCGGCGGGGCAATCTGCTGGGCTCGATCGGCATGCTGGTCGCCGTCCTGGGAACGCTGCTGCACGCCGAGATCCTCACCTTCCGCTGGATCGCCATCGGCCTGATCATCGGCTCGGCCATCGGCGCCTCGATGTCGGTGTGGATCCCGATGACCAAGATGCCGGAGCGGATCGCCCTGTCCCACTCCTTCGGCGGTCTGGCGGCGGCGCTGGTGGGAGTTTCGGAGTTCCACCACCGCGGCGCGGGGATCGACCGCTTCACCATGGGCGCCCTCGGGCTGGAGGTGTTCCTCGGCTTCCTCACTTTCACCGGCAGCCTGATGGCTTTCGGCAAGCTGCAGGGGTTGATCACCGGCGCGCCCGTGACCTACAAGGGCCAGAACGTCACCAACATCGCCATGTTCTTCGGCGCCCTCGCCCTGCTGGTGCTGGTGGTGATCGATCCCCGGCAGGAGATCCTCTTCTACGCCATGGGAGCGATCGGACTGGCCGTGGGCGTGCTCGCCGTGCTCCCCATCGGCGGCGCCGACATGCCGGTGGTGATCTCGCTGCTCAACTCCTACGCCGGCCTCGCCGCGGCGGCCACCGGCTTTGCCCTGGGCAATTACGTGCTGATCATCGCCGGCGCCCTCGACGGCACCTCCGGCTTCCTGCTCTCGCTCAAGATGAGCCAGGCCATGAACCGGTCTTTCGCCAACGTACTGTTCGGCGCCTTCGGCGGCAAGGTGGAACCGAGTGCCGGCGGACCGGCCGGACCGGCCGCGAGCTACAACTTGGCGACGGTGGAGGACGCGATCGGCGTGCTGCAGGCGGCGCAATCGATCATCATCGTCCCCGGCTACGGCATGGCGGTCTCCCAGGCGCAGCACACCGTGCGGGAGCTGGCGCAGGTGCTGGAGGCCAACGGCGTCACGGTGAAGTACGCCATCCATCCGGTGGCGGGCCGCATGCCGGGGCATATGAACGTCCTGCTGGCCGAGGCCAACGTTCCCTATGACCAGCTCTACGATCTGGAGGACATCAACGACGAGTTCCGCCGCACGGACGCGGCCCTCGTCGTCGGTGCCAACGACGTGGTCAATCCGGCGGCCAAGACCAATCCCGGCAGCCCGATCTACGGCATGCCGGTGTTCAACGTCGATGAAGCGCGCGCCGTCATCGCGCTCAAGCGCAGCATAAATCCCGGCTTCGCGGGGATCGAGAACGATCTCTTCGTCCAGCCGAACACCATGATGGTGCTCGGCGACGCCAAGAAGACGCTGCGCGAGCTCCTCGCGGGGTTGAAGGAGGAGGCGGCGTAGGGGGGGCCATTCCTCCATCCTGTCGCGCCTCCGGCGCTGGCCCTCACTCCCTAACCCCTCTCTCCCAGCCTCCCCCCCAGCCTCCGGGAGAGAGCGGCTGAAAACAGATCCCGCCTTTGCCGTAGGATCGGCTCTTCTTCGGCTACAGTGACATCCGATGACCACCGCCTCACCTCCACGCCGCCTGCACTGGTGGAGCGGGCAGCGCTTCGCGCGGGTTGCCTTCGCGTTGACGGTGGCTGGATTGCTGGCCGGCGCGCTGGCGTGGCTGACGGGGCATCCCGATGCCGCCGGCCGAATCTGGGCGATCACCACCGCCCTCGTGCTGCTGCCCCTGCTGCTCGACATCCTGGCCAGCCTGCGCCGCGGCGAGATCGGGGTGGACGCCATCGCCCTGCTCGCCATGGCCGGCGCGCTGGCCTTCGGCGAATACCTGGCCGGCGCGGTGGTAGCCCTCATGCTCTCCGGCGGCGAAATGCTGGAGATCTACGCCGCGGGCCGGGCGCGGAGGGAGCTTTCGAGCCTCGTCGAGCGGGTGCCGCGGGTCGTCCACCGCTATGAGGATGGCGGGCTCGCCGAGCCGGCCCTCGAGGCGGTGCGGCCGGGCGACCGCCTGCTCGTCAAGCCGGGAGAGATCGTGCCCGTGGACGGCGTGGTGCTCGGTCCCGACGAGGCGGTGCTCGACGAGTCGGCCCTCACGGGAGAGTCCACGCCGGTCGAGCGCCGGCCCGGCGATCGTGTGCCGAGCGGCGGCGTCAACGCCGGCGGACCGTTCGACCTCAAGGCGGTGGCCGCGGCGGCCGACAGCACGTACGCGGCCATCGTGCGGCTGGTGCGCGAAGCGGAAGCCTCCCGCGCCCCGTTCGTGCGGCTGGCGGACCGCTACTCCGTCGTCTTCCTGCCGTTTACATTGCTGGTAGCCGGCCTCGGCTGGGCGTTCACGGGCGATCCCGTGCGCGCCCTGGCCGTGCTGGTGGTGGCCACGCCGTGTCCGCTGATCCTGGCGGCGCCGGTCGCCTTCATCTCCGGCATCTCGCGGGCGGCCCGGCGCGGCATCATCGTCAAGGGCGGAGCCGCCATCGAGGGGCTGGCGCGCGCCCGCCGCCTGCTGCTCGACAAGACGGGCACGCTCACCCGCGGCGTTTCCACGATCTCCAGGATCGAGCTCTTCGGCGGCATCGATGCGGACGACCTGCTGCGCCTCGCCGCCTCGCTCGACCAGGTATCGCCGCACGTGCTCGCCGAGGCGATCGTCGTCGCCGCCCGCGGCCGCGGCCTCAAATTGACGTTTCCAACGGGCGTCACCGAGCAATTCGGCGCCGGCATCGAGGGCAGGGTGGACGGCCGCCTAGTGGCTCTCGGCAAGGCGAGCTGGGTGGAAGAGCGCACGGGCGGCGGCGGTCGCCTGGCCGGCCGCCAGGAGGAGGTGCGACGGAGCGCCGCCATGGAAGGCCTCGCCAACGTCTTCGTCGCCGTGGACGGCGAGCCGTCGGGCGTCCTGGTGCTCGAGGATCCGATCCGCGAGGCGGCGGCGGCGACCCTTCGCGAGCTGCGGCGGCAGGGGATCGAGCGGATCGTGATGGTGACCGGCGACCACCGCTCGGTGGGCGAGCGGGTGGGTGCGGCGCTCGGCGTCGACGCCGTCCTCGCCGAATGCTCGCCGGAAGGCAAAGTCGAGGCCGTGAAACGGGAGCAGGCGGCCGGCTCGATCGTCATGGTGGGCGACGGCGTCAACGACGCACCGGCCCTGGCGGCGGCGGACGTCGGCGTCGCGATGGGCGCGCGCGGAGCGACGGCATCTTCCGAGGCGGCCGACGCGGTGATCCTGCTCGACCGCCTGGACCGCCTGGTGGACGCCTTCTCGATCGCCAAGCGCTCGCGCGCCATCGCGCGCCAGAGCGTCCTCGCCGGCATGGGCCTCTCCATGGCCGGCATGCTGGTAGCCGCCGCAGGGTACCTTCCGCCTCTGGCCGGCGCCCTATTCCAGGAGGCGATCGACGTGGCGGTGATCCTGAATGCGTTGCGGGCGCTGGGACCAGGGCGGGAGGAGCGCACCTTGCCGCGCGCAGAGCCGCGGGGCAAAACCAAATCGGCCCTCATTCGCGAAGTCATACGGGAGTACCTCTCCCATGTCGATCATGGGAAAAGCTCGTAGCGGGCCTTGCCTGTCTTCCATGACTCCAATCCTAGTACCCTCTGATACCGTACGGCCAATTCCCTCACCGAAAGAACCCAACCATGGTCATCCGTCCCGCCCGTCTCGAAGACACCTCTGCCATCTCGGGCCTGACGGCTCAGATCGGGTATCCCAACCTGCCCGAGGAGACCGTCGGCCGGCTGCGCGAGGTCCTCGACCGGCCGGACGGCACCGTGCTGGTGGCGGAAGAGGAGGGCGTGATCGCCGGCTGGCTCTACGTGTTCGGAACCCATTCCACCGAAGCCGGGCCGTTCGCCCTGATCGCCGGATTGCTGGTGGATGAATCCCGGCGCGGCCGGAGAATCGGCGAGGCGCTGGTCGAGGCGGCGGCGGACTGGGCCGGGCAGCACGGATTCCGCGCGCTGCTGGTGATGAGCAACATCGTCCGCGAGCGCGACCATTTGTTCTATGAACGGATGGGATTCCGCTGCCCGGAGGATCAAGGGGTATTCGTGCGGCATCTGGTCCGCTGAATACACGGCGGCGACCAATGTATCTCCTCTGCCCGACACCAGGGAGGTGATTGCATGCAGAACGCGAGCTCCCTCTCCCGGCGCGGCTTCGTCCAGATCCTCGGAATCGGCGCGGCGACCACTGCGCTGCGTCCAAGCTGGGCGGCGGCGTTGCGTCTCGCCGAGGTCCCGGTAGCCTCCGGCGTCGTACGCCTCAGCGCCAACGAGAATCCCTACGGTCCCTCGCCCGCCGCCTTCGATGCCATGCGCCAGGCGTTCGACCTCGCCTGGCGCTATCCCGACGAGGCGGCGGACGCGCTGGTGGCCGAGCTGGCGAAGCTCCACGGCGTGCCGGGCGATCACATCCTCCTGGGCAACGGCTCGGGCGAGATCCTGAAGCTGAGCGCCGCGGCCTTCACCGCGCGGGAGAAGCCCGTCGTCATGGCGGATCCGAGCTTCGAGGCGATCGGGCGCTACGCGCGGACGGCCGGCGCCGAGGTCGTCAAGGTCCCGCTCGCCGCCGACTACCGCCACGACCTCGAGCAAATGCTGCCGGCCGGCGCGGGGCTCGTCTATCTCTGCAATCCCAACAATCCGACGGCGAGCCTCACGCCCAAGGCGGAGGTGCGGTCGTTCCTCGCCCGCGTGCCCGCGACGACCGCGGTGCTGGCGGACGAGGCCTACGCGCATTACGCCGACAGCGGCGACTACGAGTCCGTCATCCCTCTCGTCAAAGACCGGCCGAACCTCATCGTGGCGCGCACGTTCTCCAAGATCTACGGCATGGCCGGCCTGCGCTGCGGTTACGCGGTGGCGCGGCCGGAGACGCTCGAGCGCCTGCGGCAGCAGCAGACCTGGGACAGCGTGAACATCATGGCCATCGTGGCGGCGCATGCGAGCCTCGGCGACTCGGCTCACGTCGAGCGCAGCCGGCGCCTCAACCGCGAGACCGGAACCTACGTGCGCTCCGCCCTGGAAGCGATGGGCTACACACCGATCCCCCCGCAGACCAACTTTCTGATGGTGGACGTGCGGCGCGACGTCGGTCCGGTGATCGAGGCCCTGAAGCAGCGCGGCGTCGAGGTGGGCCGGCGTTTTCCGTCGCTGCCGAGCTTCCTGCGGGTGACGATCGGGTCCCGGCCTCAGATGGAGGCGTTCCTCGCGGCGCTGAAGGGGGTGATGGGGTAAGGCGCGAGGGCCCTACCCTTCCCAATCCCAGAAGTAGTCCTTGTTGGTGAGCGTGGGCTCCTCCTCGCGGGCCGCTTCTCCTTCCGTGAGGTGGACCTCCTCCGGCGCCATCTCGCCGCGGATGACGGCGAGCTGCTCCTCCAGGTCCTGCGTCTCCCGCTCCCAATAGTCGGGGGTGCCGAAGTGCGGCCAGGCGGCGGGAAAGGCGGGGTCGTGCCAGCGCCGGGCCAACCAGGCGGCGTAGTGGACGATGCGCAGGCCCCGCAGCGGCTCGATGAGCGACAGGGTGGAGCGGTCGAAGTCCCGGAACTGGAGATAACCCTCGAGAAACCGCTCGCGCAGGGAGAGCGTGAAGGCGTCGCGGCCGGGAAAGGCCAGCCAGAGGTCCTGCGCCGCCGGCCCCACCACCATGTCGTCGAAGTCCAGCACGTGCAGGAGACCGTCGCGGAAGAGGATGTTGCCGAGGTGGAGGTCGCCGTGGACGCGGTGGACGTCCACTCCCTCCATTCGGCGCTCCGCGAGGGCGGCGATGGCGAGGGCCGCGTCTAAGTAGCGGTCGTGCAGGTGGCGCGGCAGGACGCCGTGCTCTTCCAGCCAGTCGAGGTCCTGCCGGATGTAGGTGTCGGCGGTGAGGCGCACTCGATGGCGGGCCTGCCGCCGGGAGCCGACGTTATGCATGCGGCCCACCAGCATGCCGAGGCGCCGGGCGGCGGCCTCGTCGAGCTCGTCGGGCGCGCGGCCGCCGCGGCGGTCGGACAGGCAGTAGAAGATGCCGTCGATCCGCCGGTCGATCCTCCTCAGCGTGCCGCCCCCCGGGAACGGGCGCATGGTGCAGACGGGGATCTCCTCGGCGGCCAGGTCCTCCAGGAACTGGTGCTCCTCGAGGATCTGCTCCTCGCTCCACCGTCCCGGCCGGTAGAACTTGGCCACCACGCGGGAGCGGTCCGCCAGCTCCACCTCGTACACCCGGTTCTCGAACGAGTTCAGGGGATAGCAGACGGGGTTGCACTCGAGCCCGCCGGCCTCGACGGCGGCCAGCACCTTCTCGGGAGTCAGGGAGAGGAAGAGGTCGGTTCCGGCTGTCGCGGGCGGGGCGGCGGGCTCCATGCGCCCAATGTAGCAAGACAACAGGGCAAAGAAAAAGGGGGAGCGCCGAAGCCTCCCCCCCGCACAGCGCATGGAATCCGGGAAGCGTCAGGGCGCTTCGGTCAGGACCAGCGAGAAGCGGAAGTTGAAGTTGGGGACCTGGTTGAAGGTCACGCCGCCGTCGTCGGAGGTGAAGGACTGCAGGAAGATCGGCACGTCGTTCACCGCCACGCCGCCGTCGAGACCGATGAGCGGCGGCTGCGCCGAGACGCCGGGGAACGGCGTGGTGGTGGGCACGCGCAGCACCAGGAACAGGTTCAGGATCTGGCCGTTGGCGATCTTGTTGCGCACCGACTGGCCGAGCCCGACGGGGTTGTTGAAGTGGAAGGGCGCGAAGTCGTTGTCCTGGCCGATGAAACCCGTCTTCTTGGCCAGCGGGTTGGCGAGGTCGATGGTGGCCGTGGTGCCGCTGACCGTTCCCTTGGCGAGGGTCGCCTCGGCGAACACGGGAACCACCGAGGCGTCCGACACGAAGGTGTCGTACTGCGCGGCCTGGATGTAGATGTCGCCGCCGGGGTTGACCGCCGAGATCTGGCTGGCCGGGATCTGCACGGCGTAGTAGCGGCCGGCCGGCGAGCCGGTGAAGCCGACGAAGTCGCGGGTGCCGAAGTTGCTGATCGTGACCTGGTCGTTGGTGGTGATGTCGATGTGGTTGATGGTCAGGAACGGGATGCCCAGGACGGGGATCGACTGGCCGGGACGCGCCTCGATGGCGTCCTCCTGGTTCAGGTTCCAGAACTCCTCGTTGAAGTTGAGCTGGCCGAAGATGTCGCCGATCTGAGCCGTCAGGCTGATGTTGCCGGACGCCGCCGGCGTGCCGTCGGTCGCCTCGATGCCGATGTCGTAGATGCCGAGCTTGACCGGCAGCGTGTACTTGCCGTTGATGATGTTGAAGGCCGGATCGATCACGAAGATCTGGCCCGTGTTCGGGTCGTAGGAGACCTGGGTGGTGCCGCTGAAGCCGGAGGTGAACAGCTCGCCGTTGAGGATGTTGGTGGCGGAGACGCTGGCGCCGGCGATGGGCTCGTTGAACACGCCGTGGGTGACCTCGCCGCTGATCTTGCCGTACACCAGGCTGAACGGCAGGTCGCCCGGCTGCAGCGCGGCCGGCCCGGAGAACGCCGTCCCTTCGGGGTAGAACAGGGAGCTCCAGCCGATGTCGTCGCTGTCGAGCGACCGCTGCGCCAGCTCGGAGGCCGGATCACCCGTGTCGATGAAGGGGAACATGGTGGTGCTGGTGCCGTCGCCGCTGCTCTTCTGGTTGTTGAGCACGTGCGACAGGCCGTGCGAGTGGCCGTTCTCGTGGGTCGCGACGGCTCGCAGGTCCACCGAGCGCGTCACGGTGTCGATGGCGGCGTCAGCGGTGGTGAAACGGAAGCCGTTGCTGGTCTTGGTGTTGTACTGGACGTCGTTGTCGAGGATCGTGCCCGCCCGGTAGAACCCGGCGGGGAACTCGATGTCGCCGTCACTGTCGACGTCGGCACAGGTGGTGATCGAGCTGGAGACGTCGGAGTCGGTGTCGCCGTCGATGTCGTCGCCGTTGACCAGGGTGACGTCCTCGATGAAGCTGACCGAGGGCGAGGAGGCGATCGCGGCAAAGGTGGCGGCGGTGCGGAAGGTCAGCTCGTTGATCATGTCGAAGCCCCGCACGCCCGGGTTGGCGACGGTGCCGGTGATCTGCATGTTGATGTAGGAGGTGTTGATCGCGTTCCACGGATCGAACGACTGCTGCAGCCCGGTCGTCGCCGCGGCGAGCGTCAGGACCGGCGGACCCAGCGGGTTGGGAATCGGGTCCAGCGTGTTGTTCATCCGGTACTGCACGGGGATGCAGCGGGCATCCCAGAAGATCGGCACGAGCTTGGCGATGAAATGCCCGGGAATCGGGGACGGGGCGTGGCCCGTGATGTCGAGGGTCTCCAACGCGCCGCCGGCGAAGACCGGAACGGCGCCGAGGACGACCAGCAGAGTGGCCAGGAACAGTTTCGTCATGGTTCTTGCGCGCATGTCTTCTCTTCTCCTCGAGAGGAAATAAGGTCGCGAACGGAGGGACGCCTCACCGCGCCTTCTCGACACCGAGCACTTCCCGGATCTGCTGCCGGAGCTGCGGCAACGAGATGGACTTGGCGCCGCCCTGGAGCCGGCCGTTGCGGCCCTGCAGCGTCAAGCCGCTCAGGTTCTGCGTGGCGACTTTCGCGCCGGCGTTTTCCACGACCGTGAACTTGCCCTGGGAGAAGCCGACGATGCCCCATCCGCCGGCGACCAGATCCTCGGTGGCCAGGAAGAGCAGCACGTCCTCCTGGAGGAAGATCTCCGGCGCGGCGGGGAAGGTCATGGCGATGGGGAACCTGCGGTTGGAATCGATCCCGCCCGGCAGAACCACGGTCACCTCCGGCCCCGCCTGCCCTTTGAGGACCTCGGAGACCGAGATCGTGGCGAGCGTCACCAGGTCGCGGCCCACCCACTGGCTCTGCAGCCCGGTGCATCGGCCGGCGACGATGATCTCCGCTTGCTGGATCAAGTCGGTCTGTGTGTGCTCCACCGCCGTAGTCGCCCGCAGGGCCGGAACGGCCAGGGCGGCGACCAGGAGGCAGAGGACAGCGGCTTTGGCAGCGTGTCTCATACCCGTTTCCTCCTTCTGTGGATTGGCGCTGAAGGAACTCGGACCGTACGTCCGAATTTCGCGAGAACCCGCATCTTTAAGAGTGCCGTTTTCGCGTAGAACGTGACATTCAATAAAATGAATAGGTCGGGGGGCTCCAGTTCATTTTTCTGGTGGACTGCCCCGGCTCTGCCGTGCGCGGTCCGCAGGCCAAACTGAGCCACAACGAAAAAATGCGAAAATGGGCCCGTCCAGCCGACGGAGGCCCCAACATGCCGGTTCACGGACCAGGGGAAGGCGCCGGCGCGAGCCCGGAGTTCACAGAGCTCGCTCACTTCGAGATCGACAGCCGCTCCGTCCGGCTGCTCGAGTACGACTACTGCGTGCAGAAGGAGGTCGTCGTCCTCGGCCGGGTCGATCCCAAGGCGAAGGAGCCGGTCGCGGTCGGCATGCTCAACCCGGCGCGGCGCTCCCTGGTCGCCGAGGTCGAGTCGGCGCTGCGCCGGCGGGTGCGGCCCGTGCGGCTGAACGCCTGGGAGATCCGGCAAGCTCTGGACGAGGGCTACGGCGAGGCGGAAGCGGAGCGCGACCGCGCGGAGCTCCTCCTGGGACCGGTGCAGGATTTCTCCTTCGAGCGCGACGGCGACGTGCCGCGGCTGCTCGACGAGATCCTCGGCCGCGCCGTCCAACTCGGAGCGAGCGACGTCCACATCGAGACCTACGACGGCGACGTGGACGTGCGCTTCCGGGTCGACGGGGTGCTGCGGCAGGTCGCCACGCCGCTCTCCATGGCCAATATCCAGGCGGTCATGACCCGCCTCAAGGTGCTGTCCGGCCTCGACATCGCCGAGCGCCGCCGGGCCCAGGACGGCCGCGTGCGCGCCCTCTACCAGGAAGCCGGCGGCGAGCGCGGGCGGGAGGTGGACTTCCGCCTCTCCGTCGTCCCCGGCCCCTTCGGCGAGGACGCCGTCCTGCGCATTCTCGACAGCGCGGCGCCGCTGCCTCTCGACAAGCTGGGGTTGGGCGAGGCGGCGCTCGCCCTCTTCGAGCGGCTGATCGCCAATCCGGAAGGGATGATCCTGGTCACCGGCCCCACCGGCAGCGGCAAGACGACCACCCTCTACGCCGCCATCCACCGCATCAACACGCCCGCCAACAAGATCCTGACCGTCGAGGATCCCATCGAGTACCACTTCCCGAAGACCAACCAGAAGCAGGTCTCCTCGCAGATGGGCTTCGCGGACTACGCGCGGGCCTTCATGCGCCAGAACCCCGACGTGATCTTGATCGGCGAGATCCGCGACGAGCCCACCGCGAGCGCCGCCGTCCGCGCCGCGCAGACCGGCCACCTCGTGCTCTCGACGCTGCATACCAACGACGCGGTCAGCACCATCTCGCGGCTGCGCACGCTGGGGATCGATCCCGGCCTGATCGCCGCCTGCCTGCTCGGCTCCGTCTCCCAGCGGCTGGTGCGGCGTCTCTGCCCGGTTTGCCGTGTGGAAGCCCCGGCGGACGATCGCGAGGCCCGGCGCCTCGGCCTGAGCCCCTCCGACGGCCCGTTCTTCCGGCCGCAGCCAAGGCCCGGCTGCGAGGTCTGCGCCGGGGCCGGCTACAAGGGCCGGCTCGGCATCTACGAGCTGTTCGTCCTCGACAACGAGATGGCCGACCTGATCGCCGACGGCACGCCGATCCACCGCATCCGCGACGCCGCCCTCGAAAAGGGCATGCATTCCCTCTTCGACAACGCCCTCGACAAGGCCCGCGCCGGCATCACCTCGCTGGCGGAGATCCTGCGGGCCGTGCCCTACCGCATCCTCAGCGGCAGGTGAGAGATTCCATGCGCGTCATCGATCAGCAGGTGATGAACCGGCTCTTCGAGGTCACCGACGAGATTCCCCTCGAACGCGAGGCGATCCAGGTGCCGCTGGTCATGGAGGGAGAGGGAAAAGTCGTGCGCTTGAAGAGCGGCAAATTCGAGATCACCCTGCCGGACACGGATGACCTCGGGCCGTTCCTGGCGTCCCTGCCGGAGCGCTTGCGCGGGCTGGGGGGATAGGCGCTGACTTTGCCGCGGAAACCAAGGACAGCAAGGACTTCAAGGACGAGGAACATGTCGTTCACCTCGCGTCCCTGGCGTCCTTGCGGTCGTTCCGGTCCTTGCTTCCGCTGCCGCTCGCCGCCAAGTCAGCGCCCGTGGGCAGGACGGCATGGAAGGTGCTGCCCTGCCCCGGCTCGCTGCGCACCCCGACGCTGCCGCCCTGGGCCTCGACGATGCGCCGCGTCAGCGCCAGCCCCAGGCCCGTGCCCTGGTACTTTTTGGCCGCGCCGGTGTCGAGCTGCTCGAACTCGGTGAACAGACGGCCGATGTCCTCGGGGCGGATGCCGATGCCGCTGTCCTCGACCTCGAGGCGGAAGGCGTCGACTCCCTCCGCACGCAAGCGCAGCGTCACGCGGCCGCCCTCGGGCGTGAACTTGATGGCGTTCGACAGGTAGTTGTAGAGCACCTGCTTGAGCTTCGCCGGATCGATAAAGACTCCGGCGAGACCCGGATCGATCTCGGCGCCGACGTGGACCCGGTTCTTCGCCGCCAGGGCCCCGAGGGTTTCGCGCGCCTCGCCGGCGAGCCGGGCGAGATCGACCGGCTGGGGGTGGAACTCCATCTTGCCGCTCTCGACCTTGGCGAGGTCGAGCACGTCGTTGATGAGCTGCAAGAGGTGTTGCGAGCTGGTGAGGATGGCGCCGAGGAACTCTTTTTGCAGGTCCGACACCGGACCGATCTGACCGTCGTGCATCAGCTCGGCGAAGCCGACGATGGCATTCAGGGGCGTCCTGCAGCTCATGGCTCATGTTGGCCAGGAACTCGCTCTTGAGGCGGCTGGCCGCTTCGAGCTGGTGGCTGAAGACCTCGAGATCCCGGTTCGCGACCGCGAGCTCCAGGTTCGCGGTCTCCAGTTGTTCGGTCCGCTCGATGACGCGCAGCTCCAGCTCGTAGCGCGCGGTCCGGAGCTCGGCGTCGCGCCGCTGAATCTGCTCGAGCATTTCGTTGAGCGCAGCCACCAGCAGGCCGAGCTCGTTCTTGCCCTCGGCGACGGCGCGCACCGAGTAGTCTTTCTTCTCGGAAACGGCGCCGGCCGTCTGGACCAGGTGCAGAATCGGCCGCGAGATGCTGCGCTGGAGCCTCAACGCGACGAGCACGGCCACCAGAAAGGAGACCAGCAGGACGATTCCCGCGATACCCGCGTAGCGCAGGATCCGCCCGTAGAGCTCTTGCAGGTCGGACTTGATATAGATCGTGCCCAGCCGTTCCCTGTCCGAGACGATGGGCTGGTGCAGGACGAGATAACCTTTTTCGAACCGATGCCCTTCCGGCTGGTGCGGCAGGATCGCGGGCAGCTCGGGAACGGCCGCATGGTCGCCGCGGATGTACCTGGCGAACGGCCGGCCGTCGCGGTCGTAGATGCCGGCCGAGACAATGCCGGGATCCACCCGCAGGCCCGCCAGCGTCTCGGTCGCAGCGCGCGGGTCGTTGAAGAGCAGCGCCGAGAAGCTGTTGGCCCCGATGATCTGCGCTTGGATGGAGAGCTTGCGTACGATCACCGTCGGAAAGGCGATGAGCTCGTAGGCGACGAACGCCGCGCTGATGAGCAGCAGGGCGGTGCCGCTGGTCAGCGTGGCCAGCCACATCAGCTTCCACTTGATGGCAAGGTCGCGGAACGCCGGCATCCCGATCACTCCCTCGCGCCGCCGCCGGCCATGGCCAGCGCCGCAAGCAGCAGGACCTGGATCAACCGGCGCATGGCGGCGAGGAGCGAAAAAGCCATCTCTGATCCCCCTGAATCGGCCTCACGGATCGTGCGCGCAAGGAGAGTGCCTCGATTGAATTATTCAATAAACTCAAATTCGACATTACGATTGTTTCACCTGCCGCGTCAAATCCGGCCGCGGGTCACCCCCGGCGCAGCCGCAGCTCGAAGCTCGCGCCGTCCTCGGAGCCGGCCAGCCGCAGATCGCCGCCCATCCTGCGCGCCAGCCGGCGGCTCAGAGCCAGGCCCAGGCCGACACCCGGCGCCGAGCCGGCGGCCCGTGTTGCCGGCCGGTGGAAAGGCCGGAAGATCCGCCGCCGCTCGCGCCGCTCGATGCCCGGACCATGGTCGTGCAGACGGAGGATCGCGTGGCGTCCCCGCAGGGCCGCCGCCAGGTGCAGCGTCGGCCGCGCGGGATTCGGCGCGTACTTGCAGGCATTGTCCACCAGGTTGAGGAGGATCTGCTCGACGCTCGCGACGTCCGCGCGCACCCGCTCGTCCCGCAGTCCGGGAGCGGCCTCCACTTGCAGCGTGAGGCCGGCCTGGCCGGCGCGCTCCTCCAGGCCGGGAACCACTCTCGCCAGCAGCTCCGCCAGCGCCAGGCTCTCGATCTGCAGGGCCGGCGCCCGCCGCTCGAGACGGGAGAAGGACAGCACGTTGTCCACCAGACGGCCGAGGCGGTCCGCCTCGCGCTTGAGGGTGACGAGATAGGACGGCCGCTCCTCGGCCGGCACGATCCCCTCGGCCAGCATGTCGGAGTACAGGCGGAAGGTGGTCAGGGGCGTGCGCAGCTCGTGGGTGACCGCCGAGACGAAGTCGGCGCGCCGCTGGCTGAGCGTCACCGAGCTCTTGAGCAGGCTGCCGATGCCCACCAGCCCGAGCAGGGCCGCCACCCAGGCCGCGGCGAGGCTGAGACGCAGGGGCGTCCAGTCCCGCGGCTCGGTCTCGAGCATGGGCCCCGGAATCAGCCGAGCCGGCAGCAGGGCCAAGCGCCGGCCGGTATCATCGATATGGCCAATAGCGCCGATATGGCCGGTTTCGCTGATATGGCCGGCACCGCCGGCACCGCGGGAATCATCGAGCGGCTCGAGGCGGGACGCCGGGGCGAACGCTTCGACCTGGGCCAGCAGGAAGGCGCTCAGCGCGGGCCAATCGAGCCAGGTACCCTGCAGCAGCCGCGCGTCGCCGCGGCGGACGTGCCGCAGGAGAACGAGATCGCCGCCCATCCAGCGGCCCTCGAACGCCGACTCCACCTCGACGCCGGGCGGCGCGCTCGGCGGCCGCACCAGGTTGGACTGGCGGCCGAGCTCCTGGCGCCGCTGAAAAGAGAAGTTGTTGAGCGCCTCCTGCGTGAACGGCGACTGCTGTCCGCTCTCGTTGCCGCCGAGGTTCATCTGGTCGAGCATCGAGTTGGACGTCTGCTGGAGAAGCACCGAGGGATCGGGGTCTTTTGGCGCTGCGGGCTCTATCGCGTCGTCACGCGCCGCGGTCTCCTGCGCAGGCGGCTCGGCGCTTTCCGCGATTACTGTTTCCGCGGCTGCTACGGCCGCGCGCCGCCGCTTCGACCGCGGCGGCGGCTCGGGGATCGGCAGCGAGGCCGCCCAGAACGGCTCCGCCGCAGGCGGCTCGGCGCGCAGCCTGCGGTCGGCGCCGATCTCGAAGCGGGCGCGGACCACCCGTGCGAGCGCCACCGGCGTCACGCGCTCCGGGCCGTACGTTTCCGGCGAGGACGCCGCGGCGAGCAGCAGCAGGCCGGCCGGCTCGGCGGCGGAGCGGAAACGCACCGCCGGGCGGGTGTTCTCCAGCGCGATCAGCTCCGCCAGCATGGCGTCGATGCGCCACAGCGCGATGCGGACGTTCTCCTCATGGGTGGCGCGCTGCAGCGCCGCCATCTCGGAGCGTTCGAGCGCCAGGGTCATCGAGGTGATGCGCGCCAGGGCGCCGAACAACGCCAGGGCGCTGGCGGCGAAGGCGAAGGCGACGAGGAGCGGCCGGCGAATCATGGGTTCAGCCGGTAGCCCTTGCCGCGCACGGTGACCAGAACCTCGCGGCCGCCCAGCTTCTTGCGCAGGCGCGCGATGGTCATGTCCACCGAGCGCGTCGCGATCAGGTGCGGCTTCTGCCGCCACACCCGCAGCAGCAGCTCGTCGCGCGAGACGATGCGGTCACGGCTCTTCGCCAGGTAGCGCAGCACGTCCGCCTCCAGTTTCGAGAGGTCCTCGCAGCCGCCGCCGGCGAGCCGTATCTCGCCGCGATCGAGATCGACCTCGCCCGCGGCGAGCTGCAGCCGGCGAACCGCCTGCGGCCGGTCGGGAGACCGCCGCAGCACCGCTTCCACGCGGGCCAGCAGCTCGCGGGCGCTGAACGGCTTGACCACGTAATCGTCGGCGCCCAGCTCCAGCCCGCGGACCCGCTCCTCCTCCGCGCCGCGCGCCGTGACCACGATGACCGGCAGCGCCGGTTCCTCGCGCCGGATGCGCCGCAGCACGTCGAGCCCGTCGCGCCGCGGCAGCACCAGATCCAGCAGCACGAGAGCCAGATCTCCATCCAGGGCAAGCTCCGAGCCCGTGACGCCGTCGCCGGCTTCCTTCACCTCATAACCGGCGTAGCGCAGCGCCGCCACCATGCCGCGCCGGATGGCGAGGTCGTCCTCGATCACCAGGATTGCACGCGGTGCCATTCGCAGAGGGCCTCGGCGGGATGGTAGCTCATTCGCCGCGAGAGTTTTTCGTAGGGGGAAATCGAAGTTACACCCGCGTTACGTTGCGCGCCTGCCGCGGATCTATCGTTCAGCGTGACGAAGACCCAAGGAGGCCGCATATGCGCACCCAGATCACCGCCGCTCGACTCCTCTCGACGCTGACCCTGCTGTTCTTCTGGAGCGCCGCGCTCGCCGCGTGCTCTTTCATCTATGACCTCGAATATGACCTCGAAAGCTTGGCGCGAGCGGCCGTCCAGGGCGACTCGGCCGAGGCCCTCGACGCCATGGTCGCGCTGCGGGAGGCAGGCCCGGCCGGCATGGAAGCCGCGCTCGCGATCGGCGCCTCCGGACAAGCTCTCGACCAGATCTGCGGCGTGCGGGACTGCTCCGACATCCGCCTCTTCTGGTACAGGGATCTCGAAGCCGCCAAAGCGGCGGCCCGCGCCGAGGGCAAGCCGATCCTCTCGCTGCGCCTCATGGGCTGGCTGGACGACGAGCTCAGCTGCGCCAACAGCCGTTACTTCCGCACCGTCTTCTACATGGACCGCGAGATCAACGAGCTGTTGCGGCAGCGGTTCGTCCTGCACTGGCATTCGGTGCGGCCGGTGCCGCGGGTGACGATCGACTTCGGCGACGGCACACGCCTCGAGCGGACCTTGACCGGCGACAGCATCCATTACGTCCTCGACAGCCGCGGGCGCCTGCTGGAGGCCCTCCCCGGGCTCTGCGGGCCGGCGGCCTTCCGGAACGCCCTCGAAGAGGCGGAGCGCCTGGCGCAAGGTGCTGAGAGCATGGACGACGAGACGTTCCTGCGTCTCAGCGCCTCGCGCCGTGCGGCTCAATTGGCGGCCCGCGACGCGGATCTGAGGCGCGATCTCGAATCGCTCGTGGCGGACACCGCCGGCCCGGCTCCCGCAGCGCGCGACCGTCTCACCGTCGGCGGCAACGAAGGCTCCAAGATGGCGAGCGAGCGGCCCGTCCTCGCGGCGCTCTCGTACGTGGCCGACGACCAGCTCCGCGAGCTGGCCAGGCTCCGCCGGCCCAGCATCCATCTCGACTCCGCCAGCCGGAGCTTCATGCTGCGCAAGCAGGGCGTCACGGACCCAAAGGCGGCGGAGAAGCTGGTGGACGCCTTCGAAACCACCATGGCCCTCGACGAGGTCACCAACGAGTACCGCACCGGTCCCGCGATCCTGAAGCGGTTGATGGATCCCGAGGTCCAGAACGATTTCGAGCTGGAGGCTTTCAATCAGTGGGTGTACGAGGAGGTCTTCCGCACGCCGCTGTCCGATCCCTGGCTCGGCCTGGCGCCGGAGGACGTCTACGTGGCCCTGCCGGAATCGACGCGCACCACCCCGCCGCGGCCCCAGGGCTGAATGGGCTTCTGATGCCGCCGCGGGCCGGCGGCTCCGCGGCGGCGGGTTCAACGACTCAATACCGCGAGCACCTCGCCGTGCCCCTTCTTCTCCGCCCACGCCCGCGGCGTCGCCCATGGCTCGGCGTCCGCCTCCACGGGATCCGCGCCGCGCTCCAGCAGCAGCTTCACGAGCGGCAGGCGGCCCCAGCGGCACGCCCAGCCGAGCGGCGTGCTCCTGAGCAGGTCGTCGCGAACGTCGAGCCGCGCCCCGGCGTCCAGGAGCACCGTCGCGAACGCCACCTGCTGCTCCGGCGACACATAGGGTCGCGATCCGGCCACCTCGTGCAGCAGCGTCAGCCCGAAACGCCCGCGCACGTCGGCGCGGCACCGCTCCAGCATCAGCCGGAAGCACGCGAGATGGCCGTCCGACTCGCCCCACAACGGCCGCCAGAGCATTGCGTACCACCGCGGATCGTCGCGCCGCCAGTCGACGTGCTCGAGCGCCCTGCGCACGATCTCCGGATGGCCGCCGTCCGCCGCGCCCCAGAGGAGCTGCTCGGCCGCCGTCTTGCCCGCGAACAGCCCTTCCTCCAAATGGGCGTCGATCTCGCTCGCGAGCATCCGCCTCGCCAGGTCCGCCTCACCGTACATCCCCGCCGTGATCGCGCCGACCACGCCGCCATGGAGCTGCAGCAGCTCGACCATCGTCCGGTCCTGCCGGCGATACGCGCTGTACACCGGCGAGCCGCTGGCGTACACCCGCCCGTTCGGGTCCGCTCCATGCCGCAGGAGGATCTCCGCCATCTCGTACCTGCCCAGCGCGGCGCAGTGCCACAGCGGCGTGCCCCAGGTGAATTCGGCTTGTTCCAGGCCGTCCACCCGCATGCGCTCGTCCGGATCGAGCCCGAGATCGAGGAGCAGCGACAGGATCTCCGGCCGGTCGTGCTTCACGGCGATCGTGAGCAGTCCGGCCGGCGGCGCGAAGATATCTACGACCCTGGGATTGGCAAGCCCGTGCTCGGCATGCCGCGCCCGCAGCCAGTCCGCTTCACCCAGGGCCACCGCCGAACGAGGCGTCAGCTCGGCTCCCGCCCTTCGCATTGCCAGAGCTCGCGCCTCATCGCCGCGGTCGATCGCCGCGAACAGCTCGTCCCTTGCGGCCGACCCGCTCGGCCCGCTCGGCCCGCTCTCTTTCTGGCGGGCCTCGCGCCGCCGCTCCTCCTCCTCGATGATGGCGACGATCTCGTCATAGCCGCGCTCGGCGGCGAGCGTGAGCGCGCTGGTGGCGCCGCGGTGCGGGTAGATTCCCTTGCGCGCGTCCGCGCCGTGCTCCATCAGCACGCGCACCATCTCGGGGGCCCGTTCGAGCACCGCGTAGTGCAGCGCCCGATGCTCGTTGTCGTGCGCCATGTCCATGTGCACCAGCTCGGGGCGGACCTCGAGCATCGCGCGCACGCGGGCCACGTCGTCGGCGCGGACGGCGTCGGCCAGCCGCGCGACGGTGACGCCGTCCTCGTACGCCTTGAGCTCGGGCGGAAACGAGCTCACCGGGGTTTGCCTTCCCGCGCGGCTGCGGGCGCTTCTTCGCTCACCGCCTCGCGCAAGGCGGCGCGTGCCAGGATGCGCGTTGAATCCAGAGTCGGGAGTGGCGAGTCGGCGTCGCCTATGAGCAATGGAATCTCCGTGCACCCGAGCACGGCCGCATCGGTGCCACGCCGCTTGCTCGCCGCGATGACCTGTCTGAAGTACGACCGCGCCGGCTCTTCGAACCGTCCATATACGAGCTCGTCGAAGATCAGGGCGTTGATCTGTTTGCGTTCGTCGGCGGGCGGTATCTCCCACTCGATCGCCTGCGCACGGAGCTTGGCCGGATATACCGGCCCTTCCATCAGGTATTTCGTTCCGAGGATGACAAGGTGCCGGAAGTTCCGCTCGGCCGCCACACTCGCAACCTCTTCAGCGATGTGCAGCCAGGTCAACGGCGATTGATCGCGGATGAGATCTATCGCTTCGTGGGCGGTGTTGTCCGGACAAATCAGGAAATCGGCGCCGGCCCGGCGAAGCTTCTCGGCTGAGTCAAGAAGCATCGAGGCCACCTCCTCCCACCGTCCCGCGTCAATGTGGCTCATGTAATCCGAAAGCGGATACGTATGCATCGTGACTTCGGGGTGCGCGTGCCGCCCCAGAATGGTGGCCCCCTCGACGCAGATGGTTCGGTAGCAGAGCGCCGCACCTTCTGCACTGACGCCGGCGATCCCTATGTGCTTCGGCATACCCGTAGCCTCCTCGTCTCTCGAACGCGCGCAGCCGAATCGAGCCTACTCCCCCCTACAGAGCCAGGCCCGGATCGCCTTCGACGACCCGCTGCTCCAGGCGCGGACGGTCGCCGTTGCGCCACATCGGCACGCGGTGGACGACGCGATAGCGGAGCGGCCCGCCGTCGGCGCCCGGGCTCCGCTCAAGCGGCCGCGGAATGCACACGAACTCGCATTCGACGGCGTCGCCCGCCACGCGCAGCGTCGCGTAGCCGTGGCCTCCCATGTCGAGGAATGACACGTGCGGCGCGACGTCGGGGTTCGACGCGGTCCGCGCGAGCTTCGGGTCGCCGGTGCGCTGATACTCCAGGCACGCCCGCACGCCGTGGTGCATCAGCAGGTTCACGGCCGGCTGCATCTTGCCACCGATGTCCGCGACGTAGAGGGCGCGCAGCGGCTGATCCTTCGGAAAGCGATGCTCGAACGCCTCCACGAGGCCGGGCGCGGACACCGATCCGGTGATGAACGCGGCGCCGACCGGTTCGAAAGCGGCGGGCGGCAGCGCCTTGGCGGCGAGGCCCGCCCAGAAGCTGTGGCGGTCGCCCGAGACCGTCACGAACCCCGTGATGCCCGCGTCGCGCACCAGATCGTAGATCTGGCCGCGCTCGCTGTAGGCCGTGCCCCAGTCGCCGCCGCCGCCGAAGCAGGCGTAGCCGGCGCCCGGCCAGGGCTTGCCCAGCTCCTTGGGCAGGTTCTGCGGGTCCGCGCGCCAGTCGAGGGTGCCCAGGGAGTTGCCCCACACCTTCCAGGTGGCGCGCGACGAACGCAGCTTCTCCAGGAACCAGGCCTTCTGCTCCGCGCCGAGCACGGTCTGGGGCGCCCCGCCCTTGCGGAAGTTCGGCACCTGCGCGTCGCCGAAGCGGATCGTCTCCGGCGGCCGGCCGCCGGCGTACGCCCGCCCGGCGTCCAGGATCTCCATCGCCTCCTGCGGATAGAGCTCCGGGAAGTCGCCGCCGGTGAGAGCGTCCGTCTCACCGCGAGAGCCGGGCACCTCCGTGCGATAGTTGTGCTGATCGGTGATAAAGAGCTCCAGGTATCGCCCCCAGCGCAGGCTCCGGTAGGCCGTGAGGCTGCCGATCGCGGCGAGGTTGTTCGGCTCCTGGCCCAGCCCCTGGTCGTCGAACCGCTCGATCGGAGCGTCCTTCACTTGCGGCGGATCGAAGCGCTCCAGCGAGGGACCGCCGGCGTGAGTCACGCGCGCCGGCTGATACTCGAACCACGCCTGGTTGGCTTCCACTTTACGCGTCTGTGCCGGGCGCGCCTTGCCGTCGAAGAGCTGGAACGACTGCCAGCCCATCCACGAGAACTCGTGGTTGTCCCACATCGGGACGAAGGGAAAGCGCGCCCGCGCGTCCTGCAGGTCCGGATCCTGGAGATAGGCGCGATAGAGAGCGCGATAGTCGGCGAGGCTCGCCGCGACGCGAAAGCTCGAGATCTTTTCGCCGTCGGGGAAGCGGACGGCGTCGCGCAACCGCCGGTCGTAGCGATGTCCGCCCGGAACGTCCTCCGGGTACTGCACGACCTCGTAGATGAAGTCGCCGAGGTGCAGCACGAACGCGAGCTGATCGTCAGGCGCGGCGCGTTCGTCCTCGAAGATCATGCGCCGGTAGGCGTTCTGCGCCCCTTCGCAGACGTTCTGGCAACTGACGAAGGCGAAGCGCGCCGGCCGCGGATCGTCGTCGGCCGGCGCGGTCCGGGTGCGTCCGATCCTGCTGCCGTGCCCGTTCTCATCCAGGAAGCGATACCAGTACGTGCGGGCCGGCCGCAGCCCGCCCACCAGGACGCGGCAGGTGTGGTCGGCGGCCGCCAGGGCGCGCGTCGGCGCCGTGGCGATCACGCGCTCGAAAGCCGCATCCTCGGCCACTTCCACGGTCAGCGAGACGGCCGCTTCGGATCCCGCCGCGGAGGCGCGCGTCCAGAGCAGCACGCTGTCCGGTGCAGGATCGCCGGAGGCGACGCCCTGGGCGAACAGCTCCCGCCGCTCCACCCACCGAGCGCGGGAAGGCTTGGGAGGTGAATCGCCCCACGCGAGCGTCGCCCCCATCGCGGCAGCGGCGGTGATGAATTCCCGGCGCGTCAATGGCATCGTCGTCTCCTCCCGCGACCGAAGCCGTTTGGCCTATCGTATCGTTCCCCTCCATGAACGGTCGCGCCATCGTCACCATTCTTGTCCGTGAAGCGGATGAGACTATCGGGTGGCCTGCGGCGTCACCGGCATCCGCAGCTCGTAGAAATCGAGCAGGCGGGATGCCGCCGGCGGATCGAAATTGCTGAGGCAGACCAGGATGGTTCCGAGCTGCGGGTAGACGCGGAGATCGCCGTTCATGCCCGGCGCTCCGCCGCCGTGACCATAGCCCTGAAACGGCGCTTCCGCCCCCACGCCGAAGCCATACCCGTACTGCTCCGCCTGCGGCCGGGTCGCCTCCGCGAGCATCGTCTTCGAGATCAGGTTTCCCGACCCCAGGGCCTGGGCGAACCGCAGCAGATCGCCGACCGTGGAGTAGCCGCCGCCTGCCGAGGTGCCTCTCCACGGCAGCGTGTCGGTATTCGGCACCCATTTGCCGCCATCCCTCATGTATCCGACGGAGCGCTTCTGCACCTTCTCGGTTTCGGGCAGAGAATCGGTGGAGGTCATGCCGGCCGGCTGGAAGACCTTGCTGCGCACGTGCTCGTAATACGACGTGCCGCTCACCTTTTCGATCAGCGCGCCGAGCAGGACGAAGCCGTAGTTCGAGTACCGGTGCTCCCCGCCCGGCTCGTGCGTGAGCCCGCGCGCGCCATAGAGCTTCACGTAGTCGGCATGCTCGCGCAGCGTCAGGCGGTTCTGCGTGAACTCCGGGCCGAAGATGTCGCCGGTGCCTCCGGTGTGCGTGAGCAGATGCCGGATGGTGACCTTCGAAGCCACGTCCTTGTTCGGGTAGTCGGTGAGGTATTTGCCGATGGGATCGTTCAGCGCCAGCTTGCCGGCCTCGACGAGCTGCAGCGTCGCGACCGCGGTGAACATCTTGTTCATCGATCCGATGCGGAACTGCGTGTCCGGCGTCACCGGCGTGCCGGCCTCCCGGTCCGCGCGGCCCCAGGCTTTTTCGAGCAGCACCTTGCCGTTGCGGGCGACGAGCACGGCGCCGGAGAACCGGTCGTCTTTCGCGAGCTGCTCGGCGCGGGCGGAGAGGGCCGCCAGCGCATCCGCTTCCGTCAGCCGCGGCAGGGCGAGGTCCGGAGGACGGGGAACGGCTTCCAGGGCCGCGCTCAAGACCTTCATCGGTTCATCCGCGCTGACCTTCACCTCCATGCGGGCGACCGTATCCGAGGCGTTCTCCTGGATCAGCGCGACGATCGACGCGGGCTCGCTCTTCTCGATCCTCAGCAGCTTGAAGCCGCCGGTCATCTCGCGAAACATCAGCCTTTGCTCGATGGGCGGCATTTCTTCGCGCGGATAGGCTTGGTCGAAGGCGCGAAGCTGCGCGGGATCTCCGGAATTGAACGCCTCGAGCCACGCCGCGAACACCTTGCCGGCCGGCGTGTCAGGTATCTCGACCTGTGCGGGTTGCGCCCAGGAGACAATCGAGGCGACGAAGATGAAAAGGGCCATGACAATCGAGACACGTTTGCAAGTCACAGATCGCTCCTTTGTTTCCTGCCGTTGCTCAGGTCTGCACCAGCGCGATGTTTTGCGCTTGCCAACGGGCGGCGCTATCGCGCAGCTCTTCCATCTCCTGCCAATAGCGGTTGATCGTCCCCTGGCCGTCATCGCTCAGGCGAACGAGGGTCTGAGCCTTCTTCGCCACGAAGCGCTTTTCGATCTCCACCAAACCGGCTTCCTCCAGCTTCGAAAGATGGGAGGAGAGGTTCCCCTTGGTGAGGCCGGTGATTCGCTGCAGGAACAGGAAGTCGGCCCGCTCGCAGGCCGAGAGCGCCGTCAGGATGGCCAGGCGGGCGGGATCGTGGACCCGCCGCGTTTTTCGGCCGGAGCCAGACGCCGAGGAAGAAGGAGCCATGAAGGAGGCAGATCGTCTGCGCAAGGACGGCACCCTCTCTCGGCGCCCTTGAAGACCCGGTTGCCATACAAACCAATCATGGCCGGGAAGGTTGCGGCCGTCAACCGGTCTTCCCCGCAATCCGCTAAGGGGGCGGGACGCGGGCGCGAAACAGACTTCCTTCGCAAAGCTGCGGCGGGCGAAAGCGGCGACGGCACGTGGTGCGAGCTGCGCCTCAGCCGGACATCCTCGCTGATCGCAGGGCTAAGCACATGACCGCAAGGTCTCCCGCGTGGCCGAGCGCGTTGGCCGAGCGATCCAATCTGCAATCGACCGGAATCTCCGGTTAATCCCAGACGAGGCCGGGCTGAGGCCTGGTCTCAAACGTCAGCGCTGACGTCCCTGAGAGGCCGGAATGCTCCCGGCCCAGGGATCCATCCGCCTCAGGACTTCAGAACGGACCTCGTGTTCGCTGGGAGGATCTATGCGTCAGCTTTGTCCAAGCTCTCGTCTCAATCTCAATCGGCTCTGCAAAACAATTCTTGCGCTACTCTGTGTGCCCGCTTCCGCGGCTGCGACAGACCTCTGTGACTCTGCAGAAAATTGGGCCTTTACCTTCAGTGAACCCGCTCACGCCATAGCGCAAGGAGAACAACGCTGCTACTCCGCCGACCTCACTTCCGCTGGCTTCTGGCTGGTGGAGGTGGGTATCGCCGCCAAGGAAACGACGGAGCCTAGCCTTTCAGTCTCCAACAAACCTTGCGACCAGGATGCAGGAACGGTAGAGCCCGCCGCCAAGGTGCTTCAGCGCACGCTCCAGGGAGCCCTCCTTCACGTGCTGATCCCTGGACGCTACATGTTCTGTATTTCAGCTCAGGATCCGAGGCGAGCCCTGGGCGAGCACCGGATCACCAACCTCTTCGCCCCGACGTCCATCAAAGGCGATCCGGACGAAGACGAGCCCGACCCTCATCCTCTCACCCTTCTCCCTTGTGGGCCGCAGCTCACGACGCGGTCCATATCCTCTCGAAAAGGAGAGTGCTGGCCGTAGGCTAATCTCGGGTCACGGCGGTGCGGCCTGCCGCCGTGGCCCGTGTCCCTTCGACCGGAGTCATCGTCGTAAGACGCTCCGGCTTTCCCCATGCCGTATAGAGATCGACCAGCCATTGGCGGGAGCGTTGCCGGTCGAGATCTGACTCCGGCCGCTTCGTTGCGAGCCAATGGTAGCTGCCTACAAGGTGAGGCTCGGCTTCGGCGTAACGACCCTCCGCAAGAAGGTAGGCACCCCAAAGGCCATCTGCCCGAGCCCGGTATCGGCCGTGGAGTTGGGGATCCTGATGGGCCAGCCATTCACGAGATCGATCAAGGAAGGGGCGACCAGCTTCCCGTTGTCGAAGATCGAGGTACACGAAAGCCATGTCGATCCAGCTCGAAGTCAGGTGAGGATGGGAGTCGCCCAGGAGAGCCCTTCGGATCTCCAGGGCCCGTCTGTACAGAGGAAGTGCTTCCTTGGGCTTCTTCTGATCATGAAGCACGCGCGCGATCCCGTTGAGAATCGCCGCGTAGCGGGTATTCTCCTGCGTTGGATGGGCTCGTTGGCAGCTCGCCAGAGCCTCCCGCATGAGGGCTTCGGCTTGTTTGAAGTCACCTCGCTGGTGATAGAAGACTCCGAGGCTCCGGAGACTCTGGGCAATGTCGTCCCAGTCTGGCTCGGCTTGGTTGCGACGGATCGCCAGGGCACCCCGGTACAAACGCTCGACATCGTCGTCATTTCCCAGCTCCATAAGGGCCGTCGCGAGGTTGCTCATTGACTTGGCGATGTCCACGTCTACGGCGGCGGAAAACCGCTGTTTCATCGCCAGAGCCTCACGGTAAAGCTCGGCCGCTTCGGCGTACTCCTCGCGGCGAAAGTGCCAACTCGCTACGTTGTTGATCGCTTTCGCGAGGTCCGGGTGACCTCCTGGAAACCGGCGGCGCAGCAGTCGTTCCGACCGCTTCCAGGCCCTCCCAGCATCCTCGGACAGTCCCCATTCGGTATAGACCTGCCCAAGCGTCGCGAGGAGCTCTGTCTGGACCGTCTCCTCCTCGTTCTGTAGCCGCGCCTCCGCCTCCTCCAGAAGCTCGAAGGCTGTGCGATCACGTTGCCCTTGCGCCCTGTTCGGCCCGGCGCCGCGGAACACCTCCTTGAGAAACTCGAGAGCCCTCTCTTTCTGCTGCTGCCCTTCCAGGGCCTGCTCCCGCGCGACTTCAGCATCCTGGTGAGCCGTCTCCGCCCGCTGCCAGAGGAAGATCGCCGTAATACCGAAGGCGAGACTAAGCACAAGCACAAAAGCCACGGCTCCAAGCGCCAGCCGGTGCCGGCGAACGAAGCGGCTGGCGACATAGAGCCAGGTGCCTTGCCGAGCCGCCACGGGCCGGCCTTCCAAGCAGCGCCGCAGATCGGCGGCGAGCTGCTCGATCGATCCATAGCGCTCCTTGGGCTCCTTGCGTAGTGCCTTGCTGACAATGGCGTCCAGATCTCCTTCGATCTCGCGCCTCCGCTGCGGATCTTCAACCGTGCTGCTCGGACGCCGGGGGACGCGCTTGCGGATTGCCTCCCGCAGGCGTGATTCGCTGCTCTCCTCGGCAGCGAAGGGGTGTTGGCCGGTCAGGAGTTGATACAGCAGGAGCCCGAGGCCGTAGACGTCGGTGGCCGTGGAGATGAGGTCTCCGTCGATCTGCTCGGGACTCGCATAGCGCAGCGTCATCGGCCGATCGTGGTGGCGGGTGAGCTCCGTGACGCCCACGTCGAGGCGTTTGGCAATTCCGAAGTCGAGAAGCTTGGGTACCCCTTCCTGCGTCACCAGGATGTTGCTCGGTTTGATGTCGCGATGAACCACCAGGTTCCGATGAGCGAATTCGAGAGCCGAGCAGACCGACAGCATCAACTCGAGCCTCTCCCGGACTTTCAGCCCCAGCCGATCGCAGTAGACGTCGATAGGTTCGCCATCGATCATCTCCATGACGAAATAGGGCCGGCCGTCATCTGCGGTGCCGCCGTCGAGAAGACGGGCGATGTTGGGGTGCTCGAGCTGAGCGACAATTTGGCGCTCGATGTGGAAGCGCCGGATCAGTTCCGCGGACAAACGGGTGTGAACGACCTTGAGGGCGATCTTCTTCTTGAAGTCATCCGCGCGGATCGCGAGGGCGACGGTTCCCATTCCACCCTCGCCAATGACCTTTTCCACTCGATACGGACCGATCCGCTGGCCCGGGATGACGCTCTCCCATCCAGGTTCCTCCGCGGGCTGGTCCGCCACCAGCAACAGAGGTCCCTCAGCCCAGGGAGGCCGGTCGCCTTCATGCGCGAGGAGAGATACCACCTCCTGATACGCTGGCTCGTCCCCATTGCAGGCGCACCGGACAAACGTGTCCCGCTCATCCAGCGGAAGCTCCAGAGCGTCCCCGAGGATCTCCTTGATCTTCTCGAGGCGGTTCGGTTCCGACACGATCGCTCAACCTCTCCGAACCCCGTCTCATGAAGGCGTCAAATACCGCCGCAGCCAGAGCCGAGCGTGGCTCCAATCGCGAAGCGCCGTAGCCCGCCCGACTTTGAGGACCTCCGCGATCTCCTCGAAGCTGAGCCCGCCGAAGGCATGAAGCTCGACCACCTTGGCTCCCCGTGGATCGACCTGGCCAAGGGCTTCGAGAGCTTCGTCCAGGTCGAGGATGGATGAGTCCTCCGGAATCGGAACGCCGAGGGCTTCCTCGAAGGAGGCCATCGGCGCCGCCTGTCCTCTCCTCACCGCTTGTCGTTTGCGCGTATGATCGACCAGAATCCGCCGGACCAGCGTCGAAGCGACTCCGTAGAACTCGCTCCGGTGGCGCCACTGCACCTTCTGTTGTGCCACCAGGCGGAGATATAGCTCATTGACGATCGCCGTAGGCTGGAGGGTATGGCCCACCCGCTCCCGCCGAAGCTGGCGCCTGGCGATCGCTCGCAACTCGTCGAAGACCAACGGTATCAGCCGGTCCCGGGCCCCGACATCACCGTCGCTCCAGGCAGAAAGCAGCCTGGAGATCTCAGCATCGTGACTCTCCATGCGGTCCTCCAGAGAGGTCCTGGATAGAGAGTACTTTCTACCATACGCTTTTGCATGTTTCAAGCTCAGTCGGGTTTCACCTCCGGCAAGGGCGCCGAAGTTGCGGCACAGCAAAAACAAACCCACCAGCCGTCAATCCACACCAAACAATGCTACGCCATATCCCTGGATGTCCCACAGCCCGTATTCCCCTGGCTTTAGATTCCCGCTGGGCATCACACGCCAGATTCCTTCGCTTTCCCTCTCGGCTACGAACGGAAGCGTCCAATCTTTGTCGGGTGCAAGATCGCCCTTTCCGGTGAGCCCCATCTTCAGGAGCTTGCCGGCTGAGCCGACCTTGACCGACCGGAGGCCGTCTTTCTCGTCCGGCTCGCATCGAACAAGGGAGTAGGATTTCGCGGGATCCGTGTTGGCACGGACGAGGAGGACGGGCTTGCGGTCGTCGGTGCGGATGGCCGCACGGGCTCCGGAGAAGTCAAAAAAGAGAAGGAGAACGGGCCCCATACTGATATTCCTGAGAGTGCCGACCGTCGACTCGAGAGATTGCTCGCCACTGCCGGTTAGCAGACGGATACCCGAGACTTGCCGATTTTGCGCCGTCCGCTGTTCCGCTGGAACGGCAGCCTCAAGAACCTTGCACAAGCTGTCTCGTATCGCGGCACTTGGCGCCCGAAGATCCGGTGCCAGCCTGAAGGCGATTTCAGCACGAACGGTTCCCGGTGTCTCCTCCGAGAGCACGGCGGTGATCGTGGACTTTTTCCCGCTGTTCTCCTGATACGCTGAAACAAGGCCGAGATCCTTGTTGGTGGTGACACCGAGGAAGCCCTCTATCGCCACGGCTCGGCCAATCGCAAGAAAGGCCTCGTCGAGTGCCGTGCCCTTCAATTCGACGTAACTCTTGAAAGACTTGCCGGTCGACCATTCTCCGGCCTCCGCATAATTGTCCTGGCAAGCCCTGCCGCTGGAGGCGAGTTCTCCACCAACCTCTCCGGGTTTTTGGGCTTGAGCCGCAGGCGCTTCCACGGGCCGGGCGTAGACCGGCTGACGACCTTTCGGGACCACGTCCTCGGGGCCTTGGTAAGCAGGGGCCTCAAGGATAGCCGTGCCGGGCTGAGCCCCGCCTGCCGCTCCACTTTTATTCGAGCGGATGGCTCCCCACAGCTCTCTCAGCGCCTGGACAGTACCGGCTACGCCTCCAATCACCTGCTGGACCTCTTGCGCTTTCCGATCATACTTGCCCAGTGTTCCGTCCTGGGCCCCCTGTGTCTGCCCTGGACCGCCCATGGTTGATGGCGAGCTGGCGTCTGTACCGAATGTTCCCTGCGCTACCCAGGTGCCATCACTGTTGATGCACGTGATGGACAGAACATAATTTCCAAGAGGACTCTCCCTATAGCGACCGTTCGTAAGCATGTTTTCACGGTCGCCGGGGTCTTCAATGCGTGGCCCTAGCTCTGTATTATAAACCTTCACCGAGTAGAGCCCTTTCGCTGACAGCCTGCCCGTCTGCAGTTGTACCTTACTCTGGTATTGGCTGTCGGCGATTCCATCTCCGCCCGGTTCGGCCACGACCACTCTTACCCTGAGATAATCCCCGACGGGTGAGACTTGAATATCAAGGGTCTGCCCGGGCTCTGCCGCGATCTTATACTCATGAAACTGGAGGCGCTCGCTGAAATGCCCCTGGACTTGCCGGCCGCACTCGACATTGGCCATCGGGAGTCCGGCAACGAGTGATGGGGGAAAGGAAACTAGCATCAGAGCAGCAAGGCACAGGGTCTTCCGTCCTTCTGAACGACTAAGAAAATCACACATCGGTATTCCCTCCCTCCGAGACCGTTGAGTGGACAAACACTTCTTTCGGCTTCCCCCTACCAGCTTCGCGAACCGGCTCGGTCAAGAGTCGTGGATAAGTCTCAGTGCTGACCAATCTCGATGTGGTCACTTTCGACCCACCCATGCATGCCCTCGAAAGCGACTCGGTACCATTTTGGGTTTGCCTTTGGGAAAGCCTCCTCCACCACGACACATGTACCCGCCGGCAGGTAACGCAAAACCGTAGCACTGGGCAATGCCGCGATCCTGACGGGTTGATCGGCACCCGTGAGGCTTCTGATCTCCCCAGTACAGCGAGAGTTGCGAGGTTTGTCGAGTCGCACGGTATTTCGTGACCGCCGGCATAGAATGCGCCGCCGCGGCACATTCCGGGACGCCCAGTCTTCCGGCCGCCCCGAATACCCGGCTCATCTTGGCCATGTCTCGGCCTGTCAAGGGCGTAGCCGCGAAGCGGGCGGCGTCAGCCGACCCTTGATAGGCCGAAGACATGGCCTGAACAATCCAAATTCAGGGCGGCCGATCGCGTACAAGCGTGGCGGAATAGCGTGCGACTCGACAAGGTTGTATCCGTCGTACCTGAACTCCCGAGCTCGGCGGCGTTTTCACCACTTCCCCCATCCTGAGGGCGGGCGGTGGATCGTAAGAGACAACCACTTCCTGAGTAGTCTGCGCCTTGAACGGAACTTCCCAACTTCTGAGAGTCTGGCTTACAAAAGTCGTCGGAATTGCGTACGAATAACTTCTCTCCGTAGCGCTGACCATCCCTACCACCCAGCCTCCTCGCAGGAGGGGACCTCCAGAATGCCCCTCGACGAGTTCCTCATCGAGCACGATCCTTCCTCCTTCGTTTGAGGCGGCTGCTGCCGTGCTCCAGCGCGGCTGTTGGGTTCGACGTGGAAAGCCGATCGCCTGCAACGGGTCCGTAGGCTCGACGGGCCTCTGATCCAGCGGCAGGGCGACAGACCCTCGGACCACGCCGACCACTTTGAGCACAGCGATGTCGGAACTCTCATCGAGCCGCACCGGCGTCGCTTCATACGTCTGATGAGAGTCGGCGACAAATACGACTCTCGGGTGAGGATCTCCTTCGATGACATGGGCCGCAGTCGCAATGAACGTCAGACCAGGCTCGAAGCCCACCACGAAGCCGGAGCCTTCCCGCTGTTGCCCGTCCGCCTCACCGCTGGTGGCAAGGACCTTCACAACTCCTTTGGCAACCTCCTGGAGAGCCGCGGCCAACCCTGCGGAGCCAACCTCCGCCAGCATGACCATGCAGCCCCAACTCACAATTGGCAGCCAACGGCGGCCCCAACGCAACGAGCAGCTCATGAAATCCTTGCTTGCAAGGGCACGCGTGCCATGAATTCGGCGACCCGCTGAGATTTTCACTGCTCGCCGGAGCCTAATGCACGAACTACCCCCCAGAGGCTCGCAAAAACGCACCCAAGAAAGGGGCCAACAACGATGAAAGGAATCAATAATATTGATAGCATAATGAAGACGATGACCGGATACAGAAAATCCTTCCATGACTGGAAGTAGAGTCCAAGCCCAATCCCTCCCAACAAGAAACCAAGAATTCCTGCCACGACGGGGTCCTTCTTCTCTCTGATTGGCGGAAGATCTTCTAGTAGGAGCTTGATCCAGTGAGGGTAATGGGTATATGCTGACATTGCTCTCCCTCTGAATGGTCGGTACAATTTGCACGACGACCGGCGGGAGCTCAAGTTCTCCCGCCGGTCCCCACAGTAGGCAACGGGCTCAGCGTGCCGCTGCGGCGATTCGCAGGCTGAAGGGGGCGGTTCCAGAGCCTGATGCCGATCCCATGCTGGCAATCTCCACCGTGTATTCGCCTGCGGCTGGAACCTGCAGGGTGGTTGAAACCCGCGGGCTGGCGAGCACACTCGTCTGGAAGACAAGCTGCTGATCGGGCGCGAAGACGCTCACCACGAGGCCCAGGTTTCCTGTGAGGCGCTCGAATGCGAGGTCGATCTTCTGCCCTGCCTTTGCGTGGAAGCGGCATCCCTGGGCTCCGCTCGACGCCGAGATTTCGCCTTGGAGAACGGTTCCTAGGGGCAACGGGGGGAACATCCGCCGAGCAGAGGCGGATGGAGACTTGACTGCCGGAGCAGTGGGAGCTTCGACCGGCTGGGCCTGCTGCCCCCTCGCCATTACGTCCTCAGGCCGGGGATAGGCCGGCGCCGGCGCGGCCTCTTGAGCTGGCTTCTTCCTTCTCCAGAGACCCTTCGCAAGCTTGGCGACGTCTGAAAGGACTTGGACGGTCTGCTGCGCTGCGGCCGTGGCGGCTTGAACCTTTTGGAAATCGTCCGCGTACTTGCCCAGGCCTGATCCCGCGGCTCCGCCCTGGGAACCGTCTGGGCCAGCCTGCAGCGGCGTGCCGGCCAGTCCTCCGCCTTGCGAGCCAGCCTCTACCTTTGATCCATCGCTCAGGACGCACGATATCTCTAGTGTATAGACTCCGACCCTGCTATCACCGCCCCCAGAGCGGTACTGAGAGTTCGTGACCCTGATTGTATGGATACCCCTTCCAGATAGCTTAGGAGTGGGGAGCCTTATTTCATGCACGTAATCGCTTTCAGCAATAGGCTGTGGGCTCGCAGGCTCATAGACGACTGCCCTGACTGCAAGCGTGCCCCCTATTGGAACGACACGGAGGTTGAGAGTTCCTCCGGGTTCCATCATGATTTTGTAGTCGTGGACTTGATGAGCTGCATCGAACTCCCTCTCCAGGATCTGGCCACACGTGACCGACTCAATCGAGGAGGCATGCACCGTCAGAGGGAACGCAGCCGCTAGAAGACAGATAAGACCAAGTGGCCTCACCCATGCTCGATCCAAACCAGCAGTATTTCTGAGCATATCCTCATCTCCTTCCAAGAGAGAATCTGAGCCCATCCCACACGAGTGCCTGCGATTGCCTGCAGGTATGTTTCCTACCAATAGTCGCGTGAGATCTGAGGCTTGAGTCTCACCCGCCTGCCGGGATTCGCAGGAATGGCACCAGGAAGGGTGTGCGGCTCTGCGGCCTTATCTCTGACAGCCCGGGGACAGCTCGAGGTGATCGGCTTGCAGCCACCCTAGCTGTCTCCCGCTCGTTGTATCGAAGGCAATTTGGTACCATCGGTATCCAGAGTTAGCCAGGCTTGTCTCGACCGCGACTCGTGTTCCCGCCGGAAGACTCAGCAAGGCTGGCGCACTGGGTGATGCCAAGGCCCTGACTGGTTGGCCGGAGCCCGTGCGGCTCGTGACGATTCCGAAGCAGCCAGAAGTTAAGGGGAGCCTGCGGAGGCTTAGAAGGCAATGACGCCGAGTCGCTTCCCGCGTCCGGCTTCTGCTCTCGGGCTGGAGCAGATCTCCGCGTGGTTTGCATTTGGAAAGGAACCTTCCAGCTCTCGAGAATTTGGCTGACGAAGAGCGCCGGCGTCGCGTATGCAAAATCTCTCTCGGTTGAATTCACCAAGCCTACGACCCAGCCCTCTCGCAGAAGAGGTCCCCCGGAATGGCCCTCGGCCAGCTCCTCATCGAGCACGATCTTGCCTCCCTCCCTGGAAGAGACCGCCGCCGTGCTCCAGCGCGGCTGCAAGGCGCGGCGCGGAAAACCGATCGCCTGGAGCGGATCGGCCGGCTCGACGGGTCTCTGATCGAGCGGCAGGGCAACGGTCCCCGGGACGAAGCCAACGACCTTGAGCACCGCGATGTCGGAATCCGCTGCAATGCGTACCGGCGTCGCTTCATAGGTCAGGTGCAGGGCTGCGCCGAAGACCACTTGCGGGTGAGAGTCCCCTTCGATGACATGTGCTGCGGTGGCAATGAAGGTCAATCCGCGGTCGAATCCCACCACGAACCCGGATCCTTCCTGCTGTGATCCATCCCCCTCAGTGCGCGCCATGACTTTCACCACGCCAGGGGTAGGATCCTGCTGCGCCAAGACCGGCGCGACGCAGCCAATGAACACGAAAACCAGCATTGTCCAAAGCTGCTTCAAACGGTAGAATGGACTTTCTTCTATCGGCTTCAGGAGGTACTCGATCATGATAAAAAATCTCCTCATCGCTTCAGCCCTCGGCTTCGTCGCTCTGGGCATGGCCGGCGACGACCTTTCCTATCGCGACCGCGGGAATCGCCATGAAGGAGCGAAGCCCAAACCGATCGGCGGGTACGACATCGAGCTCCTTGGGGTGATGGTGGAGCCGGTGCCGGTGTCCTCTGTCCAATTCCAGGACAAGGTTGCGATCTCCTTCTTTCTCGAACGCGAGGAACCCGTGCACTTCCTGGCCCGGGAGCTGATGTCCAGAGAGTTCTACTGGCTCGATCAAGTGAAGCCGCCTTCCCCGTGGCGACCAAGAGCGACCAGCACCTTCAGTTGGCCAAGCAGCGACGTTCTTCGCCCCCTTGGCCTCCGGCCGGCGGATCTCCTCTTTCTCGTCCGCCTCGGTCATGACAAGCCACGTTTGGAAGAGCGGGTAGCGCCGGTCCTCTTCGAGCCGGCGCCAAGCGGCAGAAAAATCAGCGGCTATCGGTTCACTTTTCGCACCCAGGCGACGGCCAAGACCCGGCATGCGCTTTATGGTCCGGGCTCGACGAAGCCCCTCGAGCCAGTGCCCCCCTACAGCCCGCGGGCTGCCGACACGCCATTCGCGGTCTCCTGGAACGCCGAAGGCCGGACAGAGGGAAACTATCGCCTCGTGGTGGAGGGCTACTTCACTGCTGACAACCAGCGATTCACCCAGGGCGTCGAGTTCTTCCACAGTCCTGTGTGGCCCGATTGAGGAAGGCATCTCATGCCCTCCCCACGACTCGTCGCCGGAGCTCTTCAAGCCCGAGAGCCAATGCGATCCAGCCGGTGATCCAGGCCACGAACGACTGCACGAAGCGGCCGCGCACCCATTTCTCGTAAAGAGACAAGCGCCGATCCCGGGCCAGTCTCCGAGGGCCGCTGCGGATCTTCCGGGCAACCCCGTCGAGCGAGAGCCGCAAAGGGCCGCCTTGGCGGACGAGGTCAAGGCTCCTCAACTGAAAGTCCCGGAGACCTTCTACGGCCAGGAATTCCCCAGCCCCGAGAGTCAGGGACGGCTCCCAAGGGTGATCCGGATAGCTGAGCTGCCCATCGTCGGCCAAGGTGGACCGCAATTCCCCGTCCGCGTCCTGGGCGAACAGGTCGAACGCCGTAATGGGCAGGCCTCGGCGGAGCAGGGGCACCTCGGCACTCGAACCGAACGTTCCGGAAATCACCAGGTTCTGACTCCCGGGAAAGATCTCGAGGATCGGCCGGTCCTCCCGCAAACGCCCTCTCAGAAAGGTCTGCCGGCCGGCAGCGCGTCTCACTTCCGTTTTCAAGCCTCGGATTTCCACGAAATCGGCGGACAAAGCGAAGGGGCTGTGGACGGACAAGGCGAGGCTCTCGACGGGAACTATTTCGAATCCCACGTCGAACCCCTGGCCACGGCTCGTTGCGCGGACGACGACGCGGCTTCCGGGCTCGACCCACAATCGATCCGTGATCATCGGGTTGCCGGCCGCTTGCGGAGAGGTTGCGGAGACGGCGCTCTCAATCGACATCTGGGATGCCGGGTCATGGGCCACGAGAGACACCGGGCCCGCCAGTTCCCTGGCCGGCCGCCAGCCCTCCTGGGAGTCGAACCAGGCGAGCTCCCGCGGCTGCATCTCCATTCGAGCGAAACGGGCGACGACCAGGCTCTGAAAGGGGAGACCCGAATCGGTCAGCGGCACCGCCTTGTCTCCTCCTGCCGTGAACGCCAAGCGGGTCGCGGTCAAGTCGAGTTGGATGCGGGTATCTGTCCGCACTCCTGCGAGCACCGCGAACACCAGCAGACTGAGGGCAAGGGCACCAGAAGCCCAACGCAGCCGGTTCGCCAGCCGGGAAGGAGAGGCACGTGACGCCCTTCGCCTTTCGATTTCCTTCACGGGATGCCCGCTCTGGCCGGAGCCTGGCAAGGTGTGGCCTGTCGAAGGCTCTTCGGGGACCTTCTTGAAATGCGGTTCAGAGAGGACGGTCTCCGCAGGCTCCGCACACACGGCCAGCGGATGGCCAAAAGCGGTAAATGCAAGCCAGGTCGCCTCTTCCGGGAAGGCTTTTCGTGTATCCAGGCGCGCTTGCTGCACCGCTTCGGCGAGAGGTGCTCCGGCCACGAAGGCTCCGTAGAATGAGCGGACGAATCGAGCGGCAGCCTGATCGTCGATGGGCCACAGGGCGCCGAGGACGGCTCCCACCTCCAACTCCACCAGGCGAGCGGTCCATCCGCCCCAGTGCACGAGTCCCCGCTCTCCCCGCCCCAGATGGCACACGTTCAGAAAGACCAGCGGATGGTTTTTGCAGAAGTTGGGAGCTTCGCACTCGAGGTCACGCAGATGAATTGTCTCACTGGAGTCGCTCGAGCCCAACGGAATCTCTGCTCCAGCCGGGTCGCCCCCATGCCATTTTCCGTGGCTGGCGAAGTGCCAGGCGTCAAAGAGCTGTTTGTCCATCGCCGCTAGAATCTCTTGGCGGTCCGATGGAAACGCAATCTCTATCGCTTCATCCCGCAGTTCCTCAAGGAAACTCCGCTCGTCGGACAGCGCCTCCAGATCTGAAAATTGGCCTAACACCGCCGCCAGGCGGCGAACCGGCAACTCGCGCCGGAAAGGGACACGTGTGCGCCAGCGAGTTATCCGGAAGGCTTCGCACAGGAAAGGGCCGGAGACCCTACGGTCTCCTTCCTCGCCGCACAGCTTGAGGATCTCCCATGGGATCCAGACCTCATCTGAGCGGATCCACAAGGTTTCGGCCAGACCCTTCCGCCGCCAAAGGAGCTGATGGAGGTCGGCGGGAAGGAGCTCCCTTGCCAGCTCGACGCAAAGCGACTCGAGACCCTTCTGCCCATTGCCGTCAAGATAAGAGAGCCTGTCGTAGAAACGCTCGAAATAACTCTGTGGCTCCTCGCTGAACGATGTGCTGCCAAGTTCTTTCTCCTGGAGCTTGAGGTCGGGATTTCGGGCTGTCACCTCGAAGTGAAGTTTCTGGCTGTCGAGCCGGACTCGGATCTCCAGGTCTGGCTCGAGGCGCTGCGGAGCGTCCATCACCTCACCAGGAGGGGATGCCAGAGGGAGCCTCGGGCTTTGGGTAGCAACGGTCACCCAACCCTCCTGCGGAGCTCTTCAGTCCTCCTGAACCCGGCGGCCCGATGCATAGACCGCCGGGTCGCCCAACAGGATGAAGTTGCGAGCGTCGTTGATTGCCACGTGGAGGAGTTGCAGATCCTGGACATCGACATCTTCTCCTGCCAGCAGCCGCTCGACCGCTGGCGCCGCATGCGCCGCCAGCGCCGCATAGCGCCGATAGAGCGGCCGTAGCGCATGGCCGAGGCGTTGGCCGGTGAGAAGCCTCCTCAAGACCTCCTCGAGATTCGCGGCGGCCTCCTGGATCTCGCCCTGGAGCAGCCAACTGAACGACAGCGTCCAGCCCCGGTCGACATGCCCGAGGACAGCGAGCGCGCCGTGGGACAGCAGGGCCTGAGGAAGGGACGCGAGAAACGGCCGCGGCGACAGGATCTCCCGGCAGGCCAGGGACTCTCCAGAGGAGCTTCTGCCCGGAAAGCTGTCTCCGAGAGGCGTGCCCGCACCATAGCAGGCAAAGAGGAATGCGATCAGACCGTGGAGCCGGGCGCTGGCGGGGACGTCCTCCGCCGTGAAGCAGTGCTCGCGGCCGGCAGTCTCTCCCCCGGGACTGTCCTGGCAGACCAGCGCTCCTTGGAGATCCCGTTGTTCCGGCGCCCCAAAGCGCCCGCGCAGCCCGTGGCAGGCGACGAGGAGCACTCCCGGCGTGGCATCGCCCCCGAGGAGACGGGAGAGGTCCCGCTTGTACGCCCGTTCCGCGCCCCATAGGTCGAGCTGCCAGGGGGTAGCCGTGCCATTGAAGCGTTGAGCCAGGGGGGTCACCAGATGCTCCCTGAGCCGCTGCGTGGCCGGGTCTTCCCGGTGCTCGACGGAGAAAAGGGTGAAGCGCTTGGGCGCGTCGAGCTCCCCCGCGCTCCGCCTGGACAACCGTCGAGGCATACCGACGATAGTCCTGCAGATCCTCGAAGAAGATGCGGCCTACGGCGTGTCCGATGCTCAACTGGTACTGGAACTCGAAGGGGATCTCTTCCGGTCCCCCGGCGAGAAGGAAGTAAAAGGGAGCTCGGCGAGGATCGATCACGCCCGGCGCCTGTCCCAGGCGGTCCTCGAGGAATCGCCGGGCGGAGTCGCCTTTCCGATAGCCCAGTTCCTTGAAGAGAAGGGACCCTGCCGCCCGTCGCCGTTCGTCCAGTAGCGGCTGGAGCGCCTCACGGAGACCCGGCCGTGCGCCCTCGGGAAGGATCACGCCCCAGCCCGTTTGATGAAGGTCGTGCGGATCAAGGTGCTCCGGCAGCTCGCGTCGCCGGCCCTGAAGGACCCGGCGGCGGGCCGCCTCAGCTTCGTAGGCGGCGCACCACCGGAGCTCTTCGGACAGACCCTGGTCGAGCTCCTGTTCGAGCCAGGCCTTCACCGCGCGGCGCCGGGCCTCGGCTCCCTCCCCGCCGAGCTCCAACCTTCTGTGTTCATCCAGCAGCGCCTCTCGGGCTGCGGCAAGGTCTGCGCTAACATGCTCGGCGGCCTGGCCAGCCGGATCGACCGGCAAATCCGTTTCGGAGCCCCCGATCGGTCTGTCGTCCATCGGCGGCTTTTCGATGGGGTAATGACCCGCCGGTGCATCGGGTTGAGAATGTCCGTTCATTGTCTCTTCCCTGAGGTGCGCCAATCTCCAATGAAGACAAAGCCGGCCCAGTCACGGGGCAGGGCCCCCGGGCCTCCGATCGCTTCCCGCTGAGCCCGGTGAAAGGCGGCGGAAGGCGGCAATCCATCGCGCCGAACCAGCTCCAGGAAGCGGATCATCAAGTCGGCCGTCTGTTGATCGTTTACCTGCCACAGAGTCGCCACGACACGCGTGGCTCCTGCCTGGAGGAAGCTCCAGGAGAGTCCCAGGGTCCCCTCGCCGCGCGCTCTGTCTCCGCTCGCCGTTTCGCAGGCCGAGAGGACGACGAGCTCCACGGGCAGTGAGAGGCGAGAGATCTCGAGGCCGCTCACAAACCCCGGTTGCGGACGCCCCCGCGCGTCGAGCATCGAGAGCACCAGGCCCGACAGGCCCGGACGGCGATGTCCGATGGCATGGGTGGCGATGTACAGCGTGTCGAAGCCGCTCCAGTCCTTCCTCAACAGGGTTTCGCGGCTCGCCTCGAACCCTACGGCCACGAAAGAAGTCCCCTGCTCCCCCCAGAGAGTCCGGAGGGCCGCGACCTCGCGCTGGAAACCAGGAAGACGGGGATAGGGTGTCGCCGCCGCCGCGGAAATGCGCTTCTGGAGACGAGGAGCGAGCCCCGACACAGCCGCTGCGGCCGGCCCGAGGCCCTGCACCCGCTCGTCATCGGAGTCGAGGACGGGATCGGCGAACACTCCCAACCTCCCCTGGTGCGCCGGCCGGTGGGACTCTGCCAGGCGCAGGCCCGCGAGCATGGACAACGAGGGCAGATAAACAATCTCATGGCTTTCGCCCAGGAACTGAAGTTTCTCCCCCGGGCGAGCCAGGGCGGCGAAGGGCAGGCTCTGGAGCGCCCCTTCGGCGACGACGACCAGCCGTCCCTTCGCGACCAGGCGGTCTCCCGCGGGTGTCAGCAGCAGATCACCGAGCTCTCTGGCGAGCGATGCCTGCCGAGCAACGCTTCTCTTGTCGGTTCGCTGCAGCGACTCGACATAACCCAGCACCTTGGACTGGATCAGGGCCCGCCCCGGCAGAGGATGCACCCGGAAGCTCTGCCGCGAGATCTCGAACAGGTGACTGCGCTCTCCTCCGAGAGCATAGACGAGGGCCAGAGAGTCCTCGTCCAGGAGATGCGCCCGGACGGCTTCGAGGTTGACGATCTCGACTTCCTTCTCCAGTCCTGCTCCTGCGGCGAAAATGCGGCCCCGGACTCGCTGGAGATCTTCGATGACCGCGGCGAGACGGTCGTCCGTCCCTGGGGCGTCCTGACTGGCGACTTGACTGAGCGATCTCTCCAGGCGCTGCTCATCGGCCAGCAAGGCGGGATCCGCGGCGGCCCGAGGTCGGCCTGCGAGCGAAAGAGCCTCGAGAAGCTCTCGGCCCAGCCGGCGCTCGTTGACCGTGAAGGCGCGGCTTGCAGATCCGGTCCTCGGCTTTTGGGCCTCGAGGTCGAGGAGCACGCCCATCGCGATCTCGTAGTACTCCTGGCGCGAGCCGAAATAGGAGAGTCGATAGTCCTGCCGGTTCGTCGCGGCGCGCAGGCCTTCGATGGACTGAAGAGCCTGGTCGGCCCGCTGCCAGGCCTCGTTCAGGCGGCCCAGGTCTCGCAATGCCTCGGCCGACCTGGCTAGGACCATCGCTTCGCCGCTGCGGCTCTCCATCTCACGGAAGATCCGCAAAGCCTCCTCGTAGAGCTCCAGGCCGCGTTGCGGCTCTCCCCCTCGCGCGAACGTATAGGCCAGACCGGTCAGGTTGTACGCCTCGTCCCGGCGGTACCGACCCGCACGCGCCACCGTGAGAGCCTCCTCGAATGCCTGCCGGGCTCCGGCCCAGTCACCTCGCTTGCGGCGCACATTCCCCAGCGAGCTCAACGCCGCGACGCGCACGGGGCTCGGGCCGCCGGTTCCCACTGCTGTGATGGCTTTGAGGACGGCCTCTTCCGCAAGGTCAAGAGCATTGGCTCGGATATAGGTGTCGGCGACTCCCCGAAGAGCCCAGGCAGCTCCTTCCGGATCGGCGAGACCTTGGTAGAGGTTGAGGGCCCGCCGGTAGGAGGAAAGCGCCTCCTCCGTGCGATCGAGTTCGAGGAACAGGGCAGCCCTGTCGACCTCCACTGAAGCTTCCAACTTCGCATCCTTCAGCCGCCGGCTGTGCTCGACTGCCGTTTCGAAAGACTCCAGGGCACTCTGAAAAGAGCCGTGTCTCCGCGAGGCCACCCCGAGGGCCGCCAGGGTGGAGATCAGGCCGCGCTCGTCGGCCTCCTGCTCGAAAAGCGAGCGAGCCTCCTCAAGATGCCGGATGGCAGACTCCGTCTCGCCGAGGCGCAATTCGAGCTTGCCGAGGTCCTGCAGCAAGAGGCTCTGGCGGCGATCACCCAAGGCGCGGTACCAGGAGAGGGTCAGATCCCAGGCGTCGCGGGCAGCCAGCAGGCCTCCAGAACCGGAAAACGCCAGGCCGAGTTGACGGAGAGTCTCTGCCTCCCGGGCGCGAAGACCCAGCCGATGCCAGACCTCTCGTGCCTGCGACAGGCTCCGGATCGCTTCCGGCCACGCAGCCTCGGCGATAAGGCGCCGGCCCTCACGGTCCAGACGGTCAGCGGCGACCCGCTCGTGATCCTCGAGCAGCGCCAGCCGGTGAGATGCCTCCCGGATGGAGTATCGACCCGCCGCCGGTGCTTCATCGACTGGATGGATCTCGATGCGATAGCGGCCGGGAAGCTCCACGATCTGGAGAATTTCCTCCGGACCGTGCTGGCCATTCGGGCTATCGACCCGAAGGATCTCATCGTCTTTCGGACCCAGCAGCGATAGGGCCACATCGATACCTTGCTGCTCGACGACGACGTGCAGCAGCTCCCCGGGATGGAGAGAAAAATCTCGGAAGTGAACCTCGCCGACGTCCAGCGCCACGGGCTCGGCTCCCTCTGGGATTTCGACGTGTTTCACGGCAGTTGGCTCGATTCCGGAGGCACTGCCACCTTCCGGCCTTTCATCGGCCTCGTGCCCTCCCGGCCGGCAGGCCTGAACGACCAGGAGCACAGCGACCAGAATCACAGCGGCGCTCTGCTGCAGTCGCCGAGCGGCACAAGGACGGGCCACAGGTGGAGACATCCTTCAGAAGAGATCGCGCAAGATCCCTGCGTAGAGGCTCATCGGCTCAGGGAGCCACCGCTGCCGGGCCTTCTGGGATGAGGCGGCGGTCGTCCAGGATGGATGCAGTCCCATCCGCGCTGAGCCCGAGCAGTTGAAGCCTCGCCGGCTTCGCCAGAACCGGAAGGATCAGGATCTGCTCACCGCGAGGGAAAGCTCGGCTCTGCCACCAGACGGCGCCTTCAGAGTCCAGCAACCGCACGGCGTAGCTTGAATAGTCGGGAACGTCACGGAAGACGAGATAGAGCAGGGAGTGAGTCTTTCCGGCCGCCAGTAACCGGGTCTCCAGTCCGCGATCCTCGCTCCCCAGCCTTAGCTCTCCGGCATCGCGAGACGGAATCAGGATTGGGCCTGTGGTCACACGGAGGTGCTGGGTCAGCCGGTAGACCTGCAGGGACAGGCCGAAGACAGCCACCAGGAGAGCCGCCAACGCATAGACCGGAGAAAAGCGTCGCCGGCTCCAGCTCCGGGTATTGGCCTGGGAAAACGGTGCGATGGCCGGTGCTTCTTGCTCAGGTTGTCGGATTCGCGTCTGCAGCCGCAAACTCGAGGCTCGCAACCGATCCGCCCAGGCACAGTACTCGGAGTCGGCCTCCGCTTCCTGCTCGAAGAGGGTTGGCGTCAATGTGTTGGACTCCACATCCTCGAGCTTGGCGCGAGTCCGCTCGACGACTTCCTTCTCGACGTGGCGAGCTTTCAAGCCAGCCGCCAAAAGATCGTCCGGCAGCCAGACCGGGAAACTGCATCGGACCGTGAGTGGCTCTCCGATCTGTTCCTCCAGAGAAAGATCGCGACCTCCCACCAACGGCATGGCGTCCAGGGGAACCAGGAGTGCCCGCCCCCTGGCGTCCCATGCGACCAGCAACCATTCGAGGCCCGGCTCTGCGTCAGGAAAGACCAGTGTATCGCCGGTGACCGGCGGCAAACCGTTTGCAGGCCGCTCCGCTTCCGCCTGCAACGCCTCCAGGGAGAGGCGAAAGAGCCGCTCCCGGCGTTTGGAATGACTCATGAGCCGTGCCTCCGAGTGGAAAGCATGCACCGGCCGGGGCGCGGGCTTCAAGGCCGACCATGCCGGGTGGCCTTCCTCGACGGTCGCCCTCCGTCCCCGGCAGGCGTTCGCCAGGTCTCCCAGAGCCTCTTTCAATCCCGGGATCCGACCTCGGGGGATCTGGAGCAGCTCGCCGATCCGCCTATCCGCAGGAAGGGGCCCGATGCCCGGCCCTTCCTCGAGAGCAGCAGTCCACTGGCGCAGGAAATCCAGAAGCCTGCGCAGATAGGCCTTCGTACGCCCGTCCACCGAAGATCGCTCTATGCCTCTGGCTATGCACGTGAGCAGTCCATGATAATTCTGCTCTTCCTCCAGGACTTGGCGGGGTTCCAGAACCGGGATCAGAAGTGGCGGCGAGTTGCGAGCTTCCGGCAGAAACGGGTCCATACCCTCGTATACCATCGTAAGCCACCGCGCGCGCGCATCCTCTTTGAGAGGATTGACCAGGTCACGGAAGCGAAACGCCGGGCACTCCTGGCTCAGGCCCGCGATGCGGGCCGTGAGCTTCTCCTGCAATCCTCTCCCGATGCCATGCCATCACGAGGTCAGGCATCAGCGAGTCGTTCCATCCGCGGATCAGGCCCGGGTCTGGGCACTGTACCGACGACTCGCCACCCTGCTGCGAGAAACCCAGCAGGGTATCGTTCCGAATATTCGGATCTCCCGCCAGCAGGTATAGCGAGCCGCTTTTCAGCAGAGCCTCCACGGCGTCGCGAGCGATCTCGAAGACCCGATATCCGAGAGGATCGTGGCGCCGCTGGGTATCATGGATAAAGTGCTGGACATTCAGGGTGATCAATCCATCGATGTTGGGATGGACTCTGGCCTGGTTTCGAAGTCCTTGGATTCGGTGGATGAAAATGTACTCGAAGCAGTCGAGAACAAGCTCGTCCAACAGCTCGGCTTCTTCCCAGCGGCTCCCACCAAAGATGCCGAGGTATCGGGGCGGGGCATTCCACAGCTCTCTACGCTTCAGCTCCTGAACCAGTATGCGCCGCAGCGATTTCAAGACCTCGTCAAAGCGGGAACCGTCGCATAGTGAGTCGCCTGTGGCTCCTCGTACATACTCCGTGAAGGCAAAGCTCATACGGCCAAGATACTCGATCGCTCCGCCAAGAGGAATGGCGGTCGGAGCCCTCGCTCCTCGCGAGTGGTAAGAGGCTGGACTAGGAAAATCACCCCGTGCCCCTTGGCCCTCCCCGTCGAAACGACAGTGTACTGTGGGATCTCGCGGAGCTGTCAAGGCTTCCCTTCGGCGGCTTCGTCGACCTTGACAACTCCGCGACCCCCCGGAGTCTCGAAGGGACGCGCCAACGGGGGGAGCAGCCGCCTCTGGAAGGAGCAGGGAGAGCTACACTCCCTCTTGGCCGTACAGTCGCAGAACTGCGCGGCTATCCTCCGGCCCTCGCCGCCGCGGTCGAGAGGCTCTTGAGCTTCCCGGCAACCTCCCGTAGCGCCGCGCGCATTGTCTTCGCGGTGCCCTTTCCTATACGGTGATCGCACGCGGAGTGCCGCAAATCCCGCGCCACTCGGGAGAGGGGTAAACCATGGGCTTGAGACCTCTTGCCGTCACTTCCTGCTGCCTCCTCGCCCTGTCCGCCGTGGCGTGCGAGGAGGTGCTGCGCGGGCGCGTCACGCGGCAAGAGGAGCCGTGGAAGAACGTTCTCGCCGCGGAGATCCGTCTGCCCGGAACCGAACAGGCGGTGATTTCCCATCTCTCGCAGCTCCTCGCGCGGGTCGCCTCGTTTCCCGGCGTAGAGGCGGTCGCAGCCGTGGACGTCATCCCCGGAATTACCGACTGGCGAAGGAATCAGCAGAGTACTGCGCGCGAGGGTGTCCCGTCCCCCGCGGTGACCGCCGGTTTTGTCCAGGGCATCAGCCCCGGATACTTCGCGACGATGGGAATCGGCCTGATCCGGGGCCGTCCGTTCTCGGAGGGCGACAGAGAATCCAGTACGCCCGTAGCGATCATCAGCGCGACCTATGCAAAGCTGGACTGGCCCGAAGAGGATCCGGTTGGAAAAAGACTGAAACTCCCCTCTTTCTCGGGGGGACCGTGGATGACGATCGTCGGCATCGTCCAGGATGGACCGGCTGCCGAGGGCGTGCCGGAGGTCTACGTGCCGTATGCGCAGTACGCCCTCCGGGGCAGGGCCGCCCAGGTGCACTCCTGGTTCGTGCTCGCCCGCTTCGCAGGGGAGCCAGAGGCCGTGGCGGCCGCGCTGAAACAGACCCTGGGTCAGGAATTCGGGACTCTTGAAACGTGGCAGAAGAAGCGCAAGCCGGCATGAAAGCGTACCAAAACGATTTAGCCTATATCCACGACGCCGGGTTCGGGGACCTCGCCCGGCACGCCGCCCCGGTCCTGCTCGATGCGTTGCGGCGGCGGGGGATCGACGGCGGCCTGGTGATCGACCTCGGCTGCGGCAGCGGCATCCTGTCGCGGGACATCGCGGCCGCCGGCTACGACGTCCTGGGAATCGACATCTCGGAGGCCATGATCGCCATGGCGCGGGAGCGGGTGCCGCAGGCGCGGTTTCGCGTCGAGTCGCTCCTCCAGGCCGAGCTGCCGCCGTGCGTCGCCGTCGCGGCGGTCGGGGAGGCTTTCAACTATCTCTTCGACTCCGGCAACACCGAGTGGGCCCTCGCCAAGCTGTTCCGGCGCATCCACAGCGTCCTGGAATCGGAAGGGCTGCTGCTCTTCGACGTGGCCGAGCCTGGACGGGGGTCGGGGACAGGTCCGCAGCGGAAGCATGTGGAAGGCGAAGGCTGGGCGGTGCTCGTGACCCTGGAGGAAGACCGGCGGCGCCGGCTGCTGACGCGCGAGATCACGACCTTCCGTAAGCTCGAGGATCTCGATCTCTACCGCCGCAGCCACGAGGTCCACCGGCAGCGGCTGCTCCCGCGCTCGGAGGTGAAGGCGCAGCTCCGAAGCCTGGGCTTCCGGGTTCGCACCCTCGCCGGCTACGGATCGAACCGGTTCGCCCGCGGCCTGGTCGGGTTTCTGGCTCGTAAGGTCTAGCAGGCTCGGCAGCTCAGCGGCGCCGTCTTCTCCCGGCCCCTCTTGGGGTCGCGTTGGACATGCCGGTGGTGGGACGAGGAAACGGGTTATCGCAGGTTCACCCGGAACGCATACCCGCCCACCGCCTCGGCCTCGCCGTCCGCCTTCAGGCCTTCTACCTCCAGCCGGTACTCGCCGGCCGTGAAGAAGCCTTCGGGGAAGGTGACCATCAGCGCTTCCAGAACGTTGGGACGCAGGCCGCCCTGGCGGAAGAGGCGGCGGCCGCCGGCGGTGGTGATGGTGATGCGGTAGCTCTCGAAGCGGGGATCGCCTCCGGCATCCACGGCGAGGGCGACCGGACCTCGCTGCTTGCCGAGGTCGAGGACGGCCGGCTCGCCGTCGCGGGCGATGCTCAAGAGGAAGACGGGGGTGTTGAAGAGAGGATTGGCCAGGCCTTCCCGGCGCGGGGCCGCAGGAGGAGGCACGGCGGCGATCCGCTCGTTCTCGGGCAGAGCCTGAGACCGGCGCCGGCTCTCGGCGAGCTGGCGCCGGAGGGCGGCGGTGCCCTTCCTCTCCTCCTCCCAGCGCTGTTGCCAGGTGCGGGCCGCGGAGGCCGAAGCGCGGAGATCCCGGAGATCCCGATAGCGGACGGCGAGCCAGAAGGCCGGCAGGAAGGCGGCCAGGAGCAGGACGGCGGCGAGGAAGCCGGCGAGGCGGCCGCGGCGCGCCAGCCAGGCGAGCAGGCCCGCCTGCACCACCGCCCGCGCCGCGTCTTCGGCCGCCAGGGTCTTGAGGCCCTTCTGGAAGCCCCGGGCATAGGCGAGCTGCTCCTGGCACTCCGGACAGCCCACGAAATGCTCCTCGAACAGGGCCTCCTCGTCCGGAGCCAGCAAACCCCGGTGGTAGAGCTCGATGAGCCCGCGTTCCTGAATCTCGGAATCGTCCATTACGCTTCAATCCAAGGAAAGCGCCGTCCTCCCAACAGTGGGACGACCCGCAGGATTATCCCAAGGACGCAAAGGAGGGCGAGCATTCCCACGGCCTCGCGGCCCGCCCGGCGCTCGAACAGCTCCCTGTAGCGCTGGCGGGCGCGGTGGAGGACGCGGTTGAATTGCAGGCTGTTCAGGCCGTAGTCGGCCGAGATGCGGTCCTTGTCCTCCTCCGCGAGATAGAACCTGAGGAGGATCTGGCGGTCGCGGTCGTTGCCCAGCTCGCCGAGGACCCGGCGGATCAGCCCGGCGCTCTCGCGCCGGGCGAGATCATCGAACTGGCTGGAGCCGGAGAACGGCGCCTCGAGGATGGCGTCGCTGTCGGCCTCCGTCTTGCGCCGGGCGGTCTTGCGAAAGTGCTCGATGGCGAGGCTGCGGGCGATGCCGGCGAGGAAGCCCGGCAGCTTCGCGGCCTCGCGCAGCTCACCGCGCCGCAGCTTCTCGAGGGCGAGCCGGAAGGTGTCCTGGAACAGGTCCTCGGCTTCCGGCCGGCCGTTGGTGTGGCGGTCCAGCAGGATCGCCACGCCGCGCCCGTAGGTGGCGACCAGCCGCTCCTCGGCGCGCCGGTCCCCGGCCCGGATCCTGGCGACCAGCGCCTCCGGCGCCTCGCCGTCCGTTGGGCGTGTCGTCTCCCTGGTCAGGCGGCGTCCCTCGGCTGAAGTGCGGCGCGAATTCTAGCACGCGCCTACCTGCCGGAAGGGTTCCCGTCCGCGCCCCAGACTCCGACCTGCTCGGGATCGCCGACGAGCGTCGTGCCGTAGACCGCCTTGAACGGCAGGCCGCCCAGGGTTACGCCCTGCGCGAGCGACAGGTAGATCCGCAGCGGCTCGCCTTCGTGGAAGCCCTTCCACCACAGGGTGCCCTCGTCATAGACCAGAACGAGAGGCACCCCATCGGGGCTGCCGTCGCCGGTCGTCAGGACCGGAGCGCCGGCCTGATCGAGGACGGCGAACCCGACCGTGAGGTAGTACCCGTCGGTCAGCTCCGGCGGCGCGGCGCCGAACTGTTCATTGCCGATATGGAGCTGCATCCCCGGCTGCAGCGCCGATTCCGCCGACGTCGTCGTCACGTTGTACTCCCCGATGAAATCAGCGATCTTCGCAATCATCAGAAACCTCCTTTGCGGTCATTCATTGCGGTCATTCATTCTGCAAGTGGGACGAGCCGGCGATCTGTCGCAGACCAGGGCGGGGAGCCTCACCACACTCCCTCGATCACCCATCCCGCCCAGAAATAGGGATCGCGCCAGCGCCGCTCCTGCCGGATCGACAGCTGCGCCGACCGCAGGGCGGCGGCAGGCGGCAGGCGGTCCACCCAGAGGGCGCGGTAGAAGCGGGTCATCAGCTCGGCCGTGGCTCGGTCCTCGGCCCGCCAGAGGCTGGCCGCCACGCGCGGCGCGCCGGCGTACTGGAAGCCGCGGGTCAGGCCGAGCAGGCCTTCGCCGCGGACCTCCTTGCCGAGCGCCGTCCGGCAGCCGCTGAGGACGACCAGCTCCGCGTTCAGACGCAGGGTATAAACATCGCGCAGTTGGAGAAAACCCTCCCGCGGCCGCCCCTGCCGATCGACCGCGGACAGGGCGAGACCCGACAGCGCCGGGCGGCCGGCGTCGAAGACTCCATGCGTGGCGAAGTGCACGAAACGGAAGCCGCCGAGCTGACCGCCGAGGATGCGGTCGCGGCTGGCTTCGAAGTCGAGCACGGTCCTGGCCTCACCCGGCGGCGCCAGGCCCGCGATGGCCTCGGCCTCGCGGCGCGAAGCGAGGAGGCGCTCGAACGGGATCTCTCCGCGGACATCCGCCGCGGCGGGCGCGGCCTTCTCCCCTGTCACGCGGGGCACGCGGGGATCATCGGGATCGAAGACCGGATCGGCCACCACGGCGAGCCAACGGGGTGCGGGCGTCCGCCGGGCGAGGATCTGACGCTGCGCGGCCAGGGCCGTGACCGATGGGACCTGGACGACCTCGTGCCGCTCCAGGAGCGGCGGGGACGCCTCGCCGCCGCCCGGGAGCGGCAGGGCCGCGAACGGCACGTAATGCAGGGCGCCGTCGGCGAGGATGGCGATCCGCTGCCGCTCCCCCAGCCGTGCGGCCGTTGGACTGAGCAGCAGGGGACCGAGCAGCAGGCGGCTCAGCTCGGCCGCAGCCAGGGCCTGGTCGCGGCGGTCCGCGGGATCGAGGCCGCTCAGCAGCACGTGATAGCTCCGCGCCGCGGTCTCCAGCGCGGCGCGGCCGGGCAGCTCGAAGCTCTCGGTCGAGCCCGGGGTGACCGCCCAGAGGAAGCTGCGCGACTCTCCCAGGGAGTAGGCCAACAGCAGGGTGCCGGGATCGAGCAGCGCACGGATCTCCACCGCGCTCAAGGCCCTGGGGCGGGTCAGGTCCGCGAAGGCCGGGCTGCGGGCGCGGATCTCCGCCTCCACGAGGTCGAGCTCGCGCAGCAACGCCTGCCGCTCGGATTCCAGGGCTTCCGCCTCCGCTTTCGGAAGGGTGCCGCGCAGGGCTCGCGCGGCCTTGGCGCTCAGGCGCCGGAGCAGGGAATCGCGGCGCTCCAGCAGCCCGGGATCGGCGCCGGCGCGGACGTCGATCCCGCCCGACCCCAGCAGCTCGACCAGGGTGCGGGCGCGGGCGCGTTCGGCCGTGGCGAGCGCCTCCCGGTCATATCCGGCCGCGGGCTCGGCCCGGTGGGCCTCCATGAGCAGCTCGATCCGCAGCTCGTACGCCTGGTGCTTCAGGGCCGAGAAAGAGGCCCGCAGGTCGGGATCGCCGATGCGGGTGCGCAACGCCTCCGACACGTCGATGGCCGCCATGCCGTGCGCGCGGGCCTCGGCGGCGTGGCCGAGCCGGCGCTCGGCGCGGGCCAGGCCGAAGAGCGCATGAGCCTCGGCCACCGTGTGCCGCGCGGAACGCGAGATCTCCAACGCCCGCGCAAAGGCCTCCCGCGCCTTCTCCGCCTCCCCCAGGACCAGCAGGGCTTCGGCGCGCGTGCGCTCGGCGTCCGCCGTGCCGGCCAGGTCGCCGGCGCTCCGCAACAGCTCCACCGCCTCGTCGCAGCCGGCCCGAGCCGCGGCGGCGTCCCCGAGGGCGGTCTGCGCGCGGGCCAGACCTGCCAGGACGCTCCCTTCGCCTCGCCGGTCACCGGCGGCCCGCCGCAGCTCCAGGGCCCGGCGGTAGAGGTCCAGCGCCGCGCGCGGGTCCCCCAGAGAGGTGTGAGCGCTCGCCAGATTGGCCAGCGCGGAAGCCTCCCCCGCCCGGTCTCCGACCTCGCGCCACAAGGCCAGAGCCTGCTCGTACTGGCCCAGGGCCCGCTCCCGCTCGCCCGCCTCGTGATAGACGAACCCGATATTGTTCAGCACCCGTGCCTGCCAGCGGCGATCGCCCAGCTCGCGGAAGATCTCCAGCGCCCGCGCCAGGAGCACCAACGACTCCTGGGAGTCGCCCTGCTCCTGATGGAGCACGGCGAGATTGTTGAGGGTCTGGGCCTCGCTCAAGCGGCTGCCGGCGGCCCGCGCGCTCTGAAGCGCCCGGCCGTAGAGCTCGAGAGCGCGGTCGGGCTCGCCCAAGACGTCCCACGCCCGGCCGGCGCTGGTCAGCGCTCCGCCTTCCAGCTCCGGAGCCTGCGCCTCGCGCAGCCGCGGCAGGGCGCGCTCGTAGCAGGCCAGACCCGCCCGCAACTCTCCCCGCGACAGGTCGAGCAGGCAGAGGTTGCTGAGCGACGCGGCCTCGCCGTAGACGTCGCCGCCCGCCCGCTGCAGGCCGAGGGCGCGCTCGAAGGCCGGCCGCGCCTTCTCCCCCTCGCCGAGGAGCCAGTGATCGAGGCCGATCTCGTTCCAGGTGGCCGCCTCGCGCAACGGCTCGCCGGCGGATTGCCAGAAGGATCAGAGCCCGATTCGCCAGGTCGAGCGCCACCCGCGTCTCCTGGACCAGACGCGCCATCACGGCCGCGGCGTAGAGAGACCGCGCCTGGCCGCGGACGTCGCCCAAGGAGCGCCACCGCCCGGCCGCCTCCTGGTACGCCGCCAGAGCCTCGCGGCGGGATTCCTTCGAGCCCTGCCGGTAAAGCCGTCCCGCCCGCGTCAGACTTTCCTCCGCCGCCAGCCGCGCCTCGGGCGTCCCCGCCGGCAGCTCCTCCAGACGCAGCCGGAAACGCCCGGGCGGAGCCCCCGCCTCCCGGGCCTTCACCTCGATCTGGAAGCTCCCGGAGGATTCAGGTCGGATCAGCAGCGACTCGACGCCGGCGCGGTCGAAGGGACCGTCCACGGATATCCGCGAGCCGTCCGGCTCCACCGCCTCCAGGATCACGTCGAGACCGATCTGCTCGGCGATCAGCAGGACGGGCCGCCCGCCAGCCAGCTCCGCCGCGAAGGTCGCGGAGCCTCCCGCCGCCAGCTCACGCTCGACCGGCAACCCCGGCCGGAGAGGCGCGGCGGCGCCCGGCGTCTCTGACGCGGCGAACAGGACCACGCTCAGGGCGGCCCAGGCCGACGACAGAAACGACGATCGCTGGGTAGACATCTCTCTCCGGGAGCGCGCGCATCATAGCAAGGCCCCGGAGAGGAGAGACCACCCCCTCGCTCCACCTCCTACTTGGCGACGCAGAGGCAGAAATACTTCTGCGAGTACGAGCCTTTGAGGTCGATCCCAGTCGTGTAGCAGGCGGCGCGGTCGTCGAACTGGCTGCCATAGAGCCAGGTGTCGATGTTGCCCTTGGGCTTCCCCGCCACACGGCACAGGAAGGCCCGCTTGGTCGCCGGCACGGGGCTCGCCTCGTACTCGGGAAGGGTGCCGGGCGCTTTCGCTTTGCAGATCGCGGCGCAGGTCAGGCCGGCGTTCGCGAACCAGCCGGCGCGGTAGGACGCGAGGGCGCCGTCCTGAATGGGATCGGCTTGGACGTTGAGCGCGAAAAGCGCCAGGACGGCGGCCGTCCCCAGGATGAGGGCGCCTCCCCGGATGAAGAGCCGTGCTTTCGAGTCGCGGTGTCGCATGTCATTGCCTCCTTGCACACATAGGCTCTCCGGGAAAGGCGGTTGTTACAGGCCGCGCGGAGCTCCCCTATTGGCGGATGAAGGCCCGGATATCCGCCGAGAGGGCTTTGAGCGACGCCTCGTTGAGGTACATCATGTGGCCGCCGAAGTAGTTCCTGAGGGTGATCCGGTCGCGGTCGATGCCGGTGTGATCGAAGGTGTGCTCCACGCCGAAGAAGGTCGTCGTCAGGTCGTGGTAGCCGCTGGCCGCGAAGATCCGGAAGTCCTGGTTGGTGGCCGCCGCCTGCGCGAGCGGGGCGGTGGTGTCGAGAAAGCCGGAGAAGATATTTTGCTGGCCCGCGGGGCGCTTCCAGGCGCCGCCCGCCCGCTCGGCGAACACCTCGTAGCTCTCCCCCATGTCCACCTTCAGCTCGTCGGTCAGGTAGCTGTTGATCGCCGTCACGAAGGGACCGGCGATGCCGAACAGGAACGGATCCCAGGCCACGAACTCGCCCGCCTCGTCGGGGTCCTTGCCGCGGAAGCGCGTGTCGTGGATGGCCAGGGTCTCGCCGCGCTCGCGCAGCAGCTCCTTGAGGAAGCGGTCCACCGGCACCCGCAGGCGGCTGCGGCGCAAATAGGACTCGGAGAGGCCGGTGAAACGGTGGAGCTTGGAGGCGACCGCCGCGGTCGCCTGCTCGGAAAGAGAGTCGCCCCGGAAGAGCGCCGTCAGGTACCCGGTGGCGGCGAACTCGCGCGCCTCGGCGAGGAAGGCCTCCAGGTTGGCCGGCTTCTCCGGGAGCTGGTTGTGGTAGTAGGCGGTCGCCGCGTAGGTCGGCAGGCCCGTCGCATAGGCGAGGTCGTTGCCCGGCGCGCCGGAGAGAAAGATGCGGACGTCGAGCGCCGTGGAGATCAGGATCACCCCATTCAAGGCGACGCCGTCCAGCACCTGCAGCGCCAGCTCCCGCACCAACAGGCTGACGCGGATGGTGCCGTAGCTCTCGCCGGCCAGGTACTTGGGCGAGCTCCAGCGGCGGTTGCGCGTCAGATAGGTACGGATGAAATCGGCCATCGACTCCGCGTCCTCGTCCACGCCCCAGTAATCGGCCGCCTTGCCCTCACCCAGCGCGCGGCTGTAGCCCGTGCCGATGGGATCGACGAACACCAGGTCGGAGACGTCGAGCAGGCTGTGAGGGTTGGGGCGCAACGCGTAAGGCGGGCTGCCGGCGCCGAGGGGATCGGGTCCCAGGTCGAGCCGGGCGGGACCGAAGGCGCCGAGGTGAAGCCAAACCGCCGTCGAGCCCGGACCGCCGTTGAAGAAGAAGGTGATGGGCCGCCGCGACGGATCGTCCACACCCTCGAGCAGGTAGGAGATGGTGAAGACGCTCGCCTTCGGAGTCCCCTTGTCGTCCTGGAGGAGGGTCTCTCCCGCGACGGCGCGGTAGCGCAACGCCTTGCCGCCGATCTCGAGGCTATGGCGGGTGACGAACTCCTTCGCCGCGCTCTTCTGCGCCGCCGGTGGCTCCGGCGAGCCCTTGGCTTCGCCGCCGGGGCTCTCGGCCGCCAGCAGCCAGGGGACGAGGAGGGCGGACGCGAAGAGGACGGCGAGGCTCGATCGACTCGGCATGGTGGCTCCTTTCGGGTACTGAGTACGAATCCCGGAAAGGCAGGTTGCACGGGAGGCGATTCGGCTTCAACGGAGCAACGCGCGAAGCCGGTTGTGGCTGGCCAGCTCAGACGCTCCCCAGGCACGATGTCTCCCTCCAGCCCCGTCCCCCCCTTGGCCTCTCTGCCCAGTCGGTCAGCCCGAGAACACGCCTGGGTGCCACCCCGCTTCCTCTTCGAGCAGCGCGTCCGCTATCCGTTCCGGGGTCATCTCCTCGCCCGGCCGGGCTTCGTGAGCGCACTCGACGAGTATCGGGTTCCGATCTCGGGGCCGTCGACCGTGCAGCTGCCGCAGGCAAGTAGGCCCGTAGTTTGGGGATAAGATCAACTGGGTGAGACCCCTCCGACCCTCGACGGCATTCGGCACCCTGGTGTGCGTCGCCGTAGCCTTCGGGCTTCCCAGCGCCGATCCCCGCAAGCCGCCGGCGCAGGACGCCGGACCGGCCGTGGTCGACCGCCTCACCGTGCAGTTCGGCTGCGACGAAACCTTTGTCGCCCGCGATCCGGAGAGCACCGTCGTGCTCGCCGTCCAGGTCCCGGGTATCCTGGAGCGGTCGCGCGGAGCCGACCTGCCCTACCACGAGGAGATCGGGTTAGGCGAACCCGGGATCGTCGTCCGCCTGGAGCAGGGCGCCGATCTCGATCACTGGTGCACCGACGTCATGGCGCGTCCGCCACGAATCGACGCCACGTGGGTCGGCGTGTCGGGCATGGCGAAAATCGACCTGGTCAAGCGGCGTACCGGAAACCCCTCCGAGGAGGGCCGCACCCGGCAGGTACCCACCGCGGCGGTGGTGCGCCTGGGCCGGGCGATCCTAGCTCGCGAAGATCGCCCGGAGGAAAAACTGACGCTTCCAGATCTGGAGATCGCGGCCACCCTGGGCATGCCCGGCGGCGGGTAGTACCGCCGCCGGACACCGCTCGCTCCAACGCTTACCGGGCGGCCGCGCCGTCCGATGTCAAGGGCACGGTCCGCAATCGGCTGAATTCTGGCAATTCGGTCCGGGTGTCACCGCCTTGATGGCGAAGGTGAGCAGCGGATTGCTGAGGTTGTTCTTGTTCTGCTGGCTGTTGCGTTTCGGATTGTCGTTGTTGAACCCGCTCGGACACATCAGCGTGTTGGTGCTGCTGATGTTCGCCCCGGTCGGATGCGGCAACGCGAGCACGTGCCCCAGCTCGTGCGCGAGATGGGTCAGGTCGACGCCGAAGTCCGCGTTCTCGTCGCTGGAGATCACCTTCGACGAGGCCAGCCCGAGCCCGAACGTCGCGCCGCCGCCGAAGAGGTCCTGCGGCGAGAAGCGATCGACGAAGAACACCTCGATGCAGTCGTCGACGTCGACTTGGGCCAGCAGGGCCGCCGCCTCGTTGGAGCTGAAGGTGCTGAACTGGGACTGGAACAGGGTGATCCAGTCGCGATAGGTGAACACGACGTCGGCCTTCGCCCACTGGGTGTTGGCGCCAGGCTGGCCGAACGCCAGGCCGTCTCCCGAGAAGTGGAAGAACGGGGGGAACCCGCCGCCGCCGAACGACAGGATCCGCACCGGCTGGATGCACAGCCGCCGGGCGATCTCGATCCAGGGCCAGAACACGAGCTGAGCTTCGACGTACCGGCTGCGCACGGCGAGGTCGATGGCGCGTGCGCTGAGGGCGGTCGACGGCCCGGTGGCGAGGGTCATCGCGACCTCCAGCCGGGTCTCCATCGGCTTTTCGCTGGTGGCCCGCGTGAGGTCGCCGACCCCGATCCGCACGTCGATCGTCGCCTCCAGGGTCGGGATCTCCACGAGGTCGTCCTTGGGGTTCATCCGCAGCTCGGTCATCTCATAGAACTGCGGCATGTCGAGGCGCCCCCTGACCTTACCGACCAGGACGCGACTCTGGGGGTCGTAGCGGAGGCTCTGGCGCTTGTCGCCGTCGGCGATGGCGGAGAAGCCGACCACGCCGGTGGGCTTGCCGCGGGTGGCTTTGCCGGTCACCGCCTGCTGGTCCACTCCGAACAAGGCGACGTTGAGGGCCTCGATACGGACGCCTTTCTCGAGCGATTCCCCGCTCACGGTGAAGTAGCCGTTCATGCGGCCACTGAACTGTTGCGCGCCTTCGGCCGTCTTGAGAACCGCCGAGAGGTCGCCGTTGAGCACCAGGTGGCCGGGCAGCTCGTGCGCCGAAAGAGACGCGGCGGATAGCGCGACCGCCAGCGCCGGCAAGACAAGAATTCGCAGTCTCATCACATCCTCCTGTTGGCGAGGTTGCCCGACGGCCGCATCCGGCCGGACTCCGCGTCCGGCCTTGGGCCCGGCATCTCGGGGAGGATTGGCGACTGCGGGGTGGCTTTCGTTACAGTCGCGAATACGGGAACGTTCAGGTTGTCCGGTGGCGACCTGTCGAAGAGATCGAATCCGAGGACGCCGCCGCGTCGCTACAATTGCGGCTACTCCAGGTGCCGCTGCCTCGTCGCCTCGTCCACGCTCCTGAAGTCCGGCGCGGGCAGCGCGAGCCGCCGTGAAGCGACGTCCTTGCCGGCGAAGTAGTCGGCGATCGCCGCCTGCACCTCCGCGTTCGGCTCGAGGTCCTCGTGGCCCGCATTCGTCACGACGATGTGCATGGCGTGCGGCATTCCCCAGCGCACCTGCTCCGCCTGGTACGGCGGCGTGTTGCTGTCCAGCGTACCGGAGATAAACAGCACGGGTACGTTCGAAACGATCGGCGTACGGAAGTCGTCGCCGAGATCGACCGCGGGGAGGGCGCCGCAAACCGCGGGATAGGGTCCGTTGAGAGCGTTGCCCAGGATCGAGAGCGGCGCCTGGCGGGCGATTTCGCCATCGCGGCTCGCGGTCGCGCCGCCCGAGCACCGCATTCCGTAGGCCATGAGGTCGAGTCCGGCGGCGGCCTGGTTATACCGCTTCTCCACGAACCACGCGAGGATCGAAGCGTCGCCTCGCTCGAGCGTCAGAAGCAGCGCCGGAAAAACGGTAAAGTCGTTGCCGTCGCCGATGTCCAGCACCAGGATGCGTTGCAGCGCCGCCGGTCCGATGCGCACCTGGACCTTCTCCCTGCGCGAGCGATCGGTGATCGTCACCGCGATCGGCTCCCGCTCCAGCTTCGCCAGGACGCGGCGGAGCAGCGCGGTCATGTCGGGGACTTCCTTCCCGATCGAAGGGTCTTCGCGCGCGAGCATGGAAAGCTTCGCGAGCTGGGTGTCCAGCATGAGAGGGAGCTTGCGCATGTCGGCCGGACCCGCCGTGCCCAGGAGGGCGGCGCGCTCCACCGTGTCGCCATACGCACGGATCACCGCCAGCGCGAGATAAGTACCGTAGCTGTGGCCGAAAAGGCTGATCCTCGACGCGCCGAGAGCGCGGCGGAGGTCGTCGATGTCCGCCGCGCTTTCGGCGACTGTGAAACCGGCGACGTCCACGCCTTTCGCGCTCCACTCCTCGACACAGGCACGGGTCTCGGCGAGGATGCGCGGCATCATCTCGGCGGCAGGGGCGAAGCGCGCCTGCGGCTCGAGCGGCCTCGCCGCGCAGACCGGCCGCGGCGAAGACATGCCGATGCCGCGCTGGTCGAGGAGAATCACATCGGCCGTTTTCGCGAGCCGCGCAAGCGCGGGCAGCGCGAAGGGATTGCGCGCGGCGTTCACGCCGGAGCTACCGGGCCCGCCGGCGAGATAGACGATCGGGGCTGCTGCGCTCTTCGCGTCCCCCGATCGCAACCGCACGAATGCGAGCTCGACGGATCCGCTTTCCGGATGTGCGCGCCGCAGCGGGACCGTCATCCTGCCCAGCTGCGCTTCGAGACCCGGGGTTTCCTGCAGAAGAGAAAACGGCTCCCAGCGGATCGTCGGCGCGGCGGCAGTACGCCCCGGTGCCGCGAGCAGAAGGACGAGGAAAAGAGCGTTCATTCCCGTAGTGTAGGCGGCCAACCGTCAATGCTGAATCAAGCCGCCTTCAGAACGAAATTGACGCGCACGGCGTCGAACGGGAAAACGATTCGGCCTTCTTCGGTCTTCTGCAGGATGCCCGCATTGAGCAACGCATGGACATCGCCATGCACCGCTTTGACATCCCGTTGAACCCGACGCGCGGCCTCGCGCAAAGTCACGGGCCCTGCACCTGTCAACATCGAAAGCAATTCCCACCGCTTCTGCGTCAGCACCTTGAACAATAGCGCCGGCGTCTCGAAGCTGATGAATGCACCTTGAGGCCGGCCCTCGAAGGCGCGCAGCACCCGAGCGGTGGCTTCCTCACGGGATGAAACTTCCAAGGTTACGGTACGCATGTCAGGATCTCCAGCGGTCGACATCATTCCAGAAGTCGGCAAGCAATTGCGCCGGCGTCGTGAAGGCGTAGGGGGTTTGCTCCTCACCGAGATGCCTGTGATCACCTTTGCTCGCCTCATTATCGTAGCGGAGCACGCACACGCCGTTGACCACATAGGCCAGCCGATACTTGAAGGCGTGGACGCTGCCTGGCACCGGTGAAGGGACCTGCCACACTACCAGCTCCACAAAGGCGTCCTCGGCCACGACTCGGCGCTCATGGAGCAGCGGCGTGGCCTTCATGTTGGAGAGGATAACAACGCCGGAGCGCTGTTGTCAATCGCTCCAACGCTAGATGCGGATTCTGAGGAGGGCTATCCACCAACCCGCCGGCCGGTGCCGTCGGCATCGATGCGCACGATCTCGCCAAGGTCGGAGGTCGCGTCGTACGAGGCAAAGACCCGCCACCGGCCGTCCGGGCTCCAGTCGGCGACGAGATCGGTGCGCGGCGAGATCTGGTAGCATGAGGCGCAAGGAGAATTCCTGCAAGTCCGCGTCCTGCAAGAGCGTCCTCATGAGACCCTCGTTCCGCACGGCCTCGGCGATCCTGATCGGCTTCACGGCGCTGTCTTGCGACCACTTGCCTTGGACGAAGCCGGAACCGCTCGCGGGACGATGGGAAGGAACGATGAAGTTGCGGCGGCGCGAGCATGGGATGGTCGTGGATTTCTATCCCGGCCCGAAGGGGCCTCCACGCCATCTGGCGCTGCTCGCATTGCGGGAGGTCAAGTTCATATATAATTGCCTTAGTAGCCGACCAGGGCCACCTCGAGAACGTCGACACCAAAATTTTCCTCCTGACCGGGATAGACCGACTTTACGGCGACCCGCACAAGATCCGTGTGGACAGGTTGGATCTCTACTTGCTGCCAACCGGACTTGAAGGGAAAACGCACCGTTTGCGATGGGCTCCCAGAGAAAATCAGCTCAGCGTCTCGTATCTGTCCGCCCGCATAGCGCTCCTGAACCGCCATATAGATCTTGATCGCTGTTACAGTGGCGGCCTCCGGCAGATGGAGCTCGAGCCAAGCGCCCTCGGTCTCCCGGTTCGCTGAAATCCATCGACTGGTGTACGTGGAGAGGGAGACATTGCCGTCCAGCACATTCATGGGCTCGTACTGCGCGCTCGATGCTTTGGCTTCGAAGATTGGAAGATCGCGGGCCAATCGCCGATCGTTGGGAAGTCGCGCGCCGGCCTGTTTTTTCTCGGGACCGCCCGGCGTTCTGCGGTCGCTTCCCGCAGCATCGCAGGTTTGAACTTGAGCCTGAAGAGTAGACACCTGGGAGGCTAGAGCTCTATTCTGCCTTTCGGCAGCGTCGAGTTGAGCTTCGTACCTTGCCTTCATGCCGCCCATTCGCATGTCGACGGCCTCTCCAAGAAGATGATAGGCACCGACTCCTGCGGTGAAACCGCTCGTGAGCCATACAACAACCCGAAACACGCGAGAAGCGCTTGCGGACATGGGGCCTCCCTCTTTGCTCGTACCAGTGGTATCGGTGGACCTGCGCACTGAGGGCAGCGGCACGTGGAGCTCCTGAGGCGGACATTACCCGCGCGGTATGCTGTTGGGCATGACGATAACCCTCGTGAAGGGCGGCATACCCGTCCGTGGGGATTGCCGCCGCCGGAAGTGACCGGCCACGTCCAGTCTCTCGGCGGTAGCCATCCTGCTCACACGTGCTGATCGACGAGGATCGGGTTTCCGTCGGGATCCACCGCGATGAAACTGGCCGGGCCCGTCGTGCTCTCATCTGCCTCGTTCACCAGCTCCACGCCTTGTGCCTTCAACTGGCGCTGTAGCTCGCGCACGTCGGTGAACGTGGCCAGTTTTTGGGCGTTGCTGTCCCAGCCAGGGTTGAAGGTGAGTATGTTCTTGTCGAACATGCCTTGAAAGAGGCCGATGACGTGATCGCCGTTCTTCAAGATCAGCCAGTTCTGCGAGGCATCCCCTGCGAAGACCTCGAAACCGAGCTTCTCGTAGAAGCTCCTCGAAGCCTCGAGGTCCTTGACAGCCAAGCTGACTGAAAACGTGCCGAGTTCCATGTCTTGCTCCCTTGTGTGCGATGCTTGGCTCTGGGAACAGCCCCGAGCTGCGTGTCGCGGCCAGCGCCCGCCATTATACCGCCGCGGTCTCGTGAGCGACACGATCTCTTCGACCTCGAGCTTCGATGGCGGTCCGGGAAGCAGACCCCTGGGAACTTGAGCCCCGAACGGCCGTCAGGGCGAAAGTTCACGACGCCGGACGCCCACCTGACCCGCCGCACTTTCTCTCCAACCCGGACTTTGACGCTGCCATTCTTGAGATGTGCAAGGAGGGAGTATTCGCCATTGCCATGATCGATCACGACGAAGTTGCCAGCTCTCTCTTGAGGTTTTAGATTGATCTGCCCCGGAACATTCTCGGGAATCCCGTCCCGCAGTCTCGCTATCCTGCCACTCCCGGGCGCAAGGATAGGCTGTCCGAATGCGGCAAAATCCTCATTCCGCGGCGGGCTCGCGTTCTTATCGAGCGCACGTCTTCCACCCTCACGAAATCAGTGTCGAATCGGGACTTGTAGTCATAGTAATGATTGGCATTTTGTGCCGGTGTCCTGCCGCCCGACTATGGCGGACGTTTCACTGCGGACGAGGTCCTCAGCGGTTGAACGCGCGCTCGGTGATCCAGTGGAAGCCGCGGGTCACGAGGAGGAACTCGGGCGGCTCGGTCAGGCGGAGCCGCGCCCGGACCTGGTGCCCATCGAACGGTCCCGCCACGAAAAGAACGTCCGGCTGAGGCCGCCGGTAGACGAGCGTGGTCTTCCAAGCGGGATCGTCGCGCTTGCTGAGGATGAGCCTCCTCTTCTTCTCATCGAGCTCGAGATTGTAACGCTCGTGGGAGTCGCTCATGAGCTGGACGGCGAGCCGGCCGGGCGTGTTGAAAAACAGCCGCCGCCATCGTTTCTCATCCGTGACCAGCGGCGGCCGGACCTTGCCGTCCACCACGAGCTCCTCGACGTTCCACATCCCGTGCAGCGGCAATCTGGACGCCGCCTTGAGGCCATGCTCCTCGAGGTCCCTGTGGGATCCGTGCAGCATCGTGCCGGTCGTATAGAGGATGAACACGGCCGCGAAAGCCGCCGCGGTGCGGGCGAGCCATTTCCTGCGGAAGAACGGACGGATCTCCTCGGGCTCGGCCGGGCGGTTGAGCACGAGCACGTTGGCGAGGCGCCGCAGGTCGTGAGCCGCCAGGAAGACCGCCATGAGCAGCAGGTGCGCGGAGAACAGCTTGGACGGCATGTCATAGCCGAGGTTCAGCATCACCACGTTGCTCATGACGCCGATGCAGACCAGCGCGCCGAACAGGGTGGTCCGGCGGACGGTGAGGAGCAGTCCGCCGACCAGCTCGCCCAGACCGGTGAAGACGCTGTAGGGCACGGACGCGCCCATGAAGGTCCACAGCAGGCCCATGGGCGAAGAGTCGCCGTAGGGTTGCATCAGGCGGTCCGTCGTCGGCGCGGGGAACTGCGACGGGAAGACCTTGGAGGCCCCGTATCCGATCATGCTCACCGCGAGCACGAAGCGGACGTAGACGCGCAGCCCTTCGTAGAGCCGCGCGTAGTTGCGCCGCCTCCGGTCCAGCAGGGTCCAGCTCAGCGCGGCCGCGACGGAGATCACCAGGAAGCAGAAGACCTGGACGTAGCCGTAGGCCGAGTCCCCGCTGCCATGGTTGGTGATGGTCACGTTGAAGACGTGCTTCCCGACCCAGCGCACGGGCGCTTGCCACATCTGGAGGTACCCCATGTGAACGGAGGGGAGGTAGTACAGGGGGAAGCTGTAGAGGACCAGGTACGCGAAGGCGAAACGGAAGAGCAGCTTCTTCACGGGTCCCCAGACCGGACCCGGCCGCAGGCTCTCCGTCGTCTGAACGTCCGGAGGAAGGTCGTCGACAGCGCGAAGGGCCTGGGTGGTCTGCATCGCGGGAGCGGCTAAAAAAGCGTACGCCCCGCCTGCACGGCTGTCAATCGGGCCGGTCCCTGGTAGTGGTTCAGTTTGGCCGTGGTATGGCACGCGTTTGCTCCTTCGAAGCCTACAGGCAAACTGCGCGCGAACCTCTCGCCACGCCTGCGCCGTTCCCGTACACTTGGCTTTCCGAACCACGGGAGGCAAGGTGGAGCAACCGAGGCAGGACAACCCGGCTGGGGGCCGGTCGCCGACGTTCCGCAGGCGGAGGAGAGGCGAGCGGAGAGCGCCCAGGTGTGGGGATCCGGCCAGCGGGTCCTGTTCCGGTTCCTGTTCTCCTACCTCGTCCTCTACAACTTCCCCTTCCTGCTGAACGTCATTCCCGTTTACGGCGAGATCCTGACACAGTCTTACATGGAGATCTGGAGAGTGGTCCCGCTTTGGGTGGGGGAGCACGTGCTCGAGGTCGAGGTCCGCTATCGCTCCTCAGGCGGCGGGGACTCGACCTACACCTACGTGCTGCTCTTCTGCTATCTGGTCCTCGCGCTGGCGGTCACGGCCGTCTGGACGCTCCTGGACAGACGGCGCGCCAACTACGCGCGGCTCCACGAATGGCTGCGGGTCTACGTCCGCTTCGCGCTCGCGGCCGCGATGATCCTGTATGGGGCGTACAAGGCCATTCCGGAGCAGTTCGGCACCCCGTTTCCGAGCGACCTCCTGCAGCCGATCGGCGAGAGCTCGCCGATGAAGCTCCTGTGGACGTTTATGGGGACATCCATCCCCTACGTCATCTTCACCGGCGTGGCCGAGATGCTCGGCGGCCTGCTGCTCGTCGCCCGCCGCACCACGCTGCTCGGCGCGCTCGTCTGCGTCGCGGTGATGAGCAACGTGGTCATGCTCAATTTGAGCTACGACGTGCCGGTCAAGCTGCACTCATCCCACCTGCTGCTGATGGCCGTCTTCCTGGCCGCTCCCGACCTGGGTCGGCTCGCGCGCCTGTTCGTCCGGAACCTCCGGGTGCCGCGCGCCGAGCCGCGCCCGCTCTTCGCCAGCCGCCAAGGCAACCGCGCCGCGCTGGTCTTCCGCACGGTGTTCATCCTGTACATCACCGTCGCCTCGCTGCACCGGTCCCACCAGAGCAGGCTGGAGTTTGCGGACGCGGCGACCCGGCAGGGGCTGTACGGGGTCTGGCAGGCCGAGGAGCTCGCGGTCGACGGGGCCGTCCGGCCGCTGCTGGTCACGGACGAGACTCTGTGGCGGCGGCTGGTCTTCGAGTGGCCGGGAACCATCGGCATCCAGTACGTACACGAGACCGAGGTCCGCGACTACGAGCTCACCCTGGATCCCGGGCCGCACATGTACACCCTCTGCTGCGACCCGGAGTGGAAGGAGGAGGAGGCCGCCATCTCCTTCAAGCGGATCTCGCCGGACGTGCTCGCCCTGGAGGGGAAGGTGGACGGCAAGCAGATCCGCGGCCGGTTCCGCCGGATGGACGATTCCCGGTTCCCGCTCATCAGCCGGGGCTTCCGATGGATCAACGAGCGGCCGTTCAACCGCTGAGCTGAAGTCGAAGATCGGAAGCCGAGCTGTGCGTGCCGGCTCGGCCGGCCCTTCGGGGCTTGCCGTTCGTCAGCTCGGTCGAGGTGCTGCAGGACCGAACAGTCTGCGAATCGCCGGCAACGACAGCCACAGGGTTAAAGGATGATCCGGCAGCGCGTCAAACTCGTAGCGCGCATAGAAGGCCTTCGCCCTCTCGTGCTTGGCATCGATTAAAACCGCAGCTATTCCCACCTCCTCCGCGACGCGCAAACAGCGAGACAAGGCATCCAGCAGGAGATCCTCTCCGAGTCCCTTGCCCTGCTGGCTGCGGTCCACGGCGAGCCTCGCCAATCTTGCGATCGGCAAGGGGAAGTTCGGAAAGCGGCGAGCTGCCGCCGGAGGGAGGTTCGCTTTATCGAGCGCACCGACTGTCAAGGAGTAATAACCCAGAACCCGGGAGGGCTCGGCGTCACGCACCGCAACAAAGGTGCGAGCCACTCCGGATTCCTGATTCTGACGAGCGAAGCGGGCGAGATATTCGTCGAGCGCGGGCTCACCGCAGCGGAAAAGGTTGCGATCATGTCCTCGCTGTAGCGGTTCGATGTGCCAGTCAACCGGCATCGCGCTCGCGATGGCTCCGGTAGCGACGCGCTGCCGCCGCGAGCCGTGGGCGAGGCCGGTCGGCGTCGTCGAGGGCTGCCAGGAAGGCTTCCCAGTCGCGCGGGGTCAGCGTCAGAGTCTCGTGCTCGGCCACGACCTCCTTGGCACGGTCGGCCGCGATCGACACGAGAAAGCTCGAAAGCGACATGCCGGAATAAGAGGCGGCCCGGGTAAGGAGGGTCTTGAGATCGGGGGAGATCCGCAGGTCGATTCGTTCGTCACGCTGGCTCGTTGCGCTGGGCATGGAGGCACCTCGCTCAGCCGAGAGCATACCACGTACGGAAAAAGTACGGCGGCTCGGGGCGCCCTACCCTTCCGTCGCCGTGCGCCGGATCGCGATCGCCTGCCGGTTGCCGCCCAACAGCGACGCCAGCGACAGGATCACCAGGGTCACCAGGAAGATCATGTAGGCCAGGATCTCGGGCGAGAGCCCCACCACCTGGGCCGGCAGCGCCGGATCGTGCCGCATGATCGCCGCCCTCATGCCGGTGTAGTGCATGCCGCACACCGCCAGCCCCATCACCAAGGCGCTGGCGACGATCTGCCACAGGCGGGTGGTGTTGAAGACCAGCCACAGGGCGGCGATCGACGCCACCACCGCGATCCCCAGCGAGATCGCCACGATCACCAGGTCGTAGGACAGGTGGGCCTGCATCCGCATCGCGGCCATGCCGGTGTAGTGCATGGCGGCCACCCCCACTCCCATCGCCGTGCCTCCGCCGACCAGCCGCCACGGGCTGGTCGGCCCCTTGCCCACCACGTAGATCCCGAGGCCGGTGACGACCACCGCCACCAGCAGCGAGGCCAGGGTGATCGGCACGTCGTAGGCCACCGGCATACCCATGTCGAAGGCCAGCATGCCGATGAAGTGCATCGACCAGATCGCCCCCGCCCCCATCGCCAGGGCACCGGCCAAAAGCGAGCGCCACTTCTCGGCACCGCGAGCCCCGGCGTGCTGGCGGCAGAGCTTGAGCGCGGTGAAGGAGCCCAGGACCGAGATCACATAGGAGAGGGCGATGAGGAACAGGTTGTAGTGATGCGGCATCGTGTCCATGACATCTCCCGGGGTCAGGGTTGGAGGTCGACGATCGCGCCCGGCTGTGAGCCCAGCCCCGGGGCGTCGCGCTCGGCCGCGGCCCGCTCGAGGCAGATGATGAGGTAACTCCGATGGCTGCGCCAGGTGATCGGGATGACGAAGTTCTTCAGGTGGAGGGGAAAAGAGATTTTGTCCGGCCGCCCGAAGAGCACGGTCGGAACCGAGATCAGGAACTCGCTGCCGAAGTACCGGCGGGCGTTGCCGGCGATGGTGTTGGCGACCTCGCCCACCAGGTCCTCGTGATCGGCGAAGCCGGCCTCGGTCTCGCCGAAGCGGCGCAGCAGCTCGGTCAGCTGCTCGACGCCGGAGGTGAAGTACACCGCGCCGCGGTGGCGCCCGGAGATGCCGATCACCCCGGTGAAGTCCAGGGTGACCGAGTCCTCGCCCTTGAGGTATGGCGGATCGACCTCCGCCGGCTCGCCGGTGACCCGTTCGAAATAGCGCACCACGCCGTCGATGAAGACCCTGATCTCCTCGTCGCTCATCGCTCTCCCAAGGCCTTGGAGCCTGTGAAGAAATCGTCGCGAGCGGCCCAGCTGCAAGGCGCGGGAGGACCCGGAAACCGCAGCATACACGGCAGTATGTGAGGATTTCCGGGAGGACCCGCAACGCCGCAGATGGACCGCGCAGCAGATTTATTCACAGGCTCTCAGACTCCGGCGACCAGGTTGGCCAGCGCCAGGTTGAGGTCCTCGGCCGAGAACGGCTTGACCACGTACTCGTTGGCGCCCCGTTCCACCGCCTCGATGGCGGTCTCGGCGTCGCCCAGGGCCGAGATCACCATAAGGCGGGTGTCCGGCTTCAGGGCCATCATCTTGGAGATGCAGGTCAGGCCGTCCATCTCGGGCATGGTCAGGTCCATGGTGACGAACTCCGGGCCGTAGCGCTCGAACAGCTCCATCGCCTCGCGGCCGTTGGCGGCCTGGTAGATCTCGGTCACCCGGTCCGAGAAGATGTGCCGCTCGATGCTCCGCCGGACGGTGCTCGAATCGTCGACGATCAACAATTTGCCGCGGGTCCCCAGCACGGTTCTAACCCCCCTTAGGCAGCACGATGTGGAACTCGCAGAACTGGCCGCTCTTCTGCCGCAGCGAGATCTGCCCACCCAGCCGGGTCAGCGCGTCGCGCACGGCGCTCATGCCGACGCCGCGCCCGGCGTCTTCGGTCGCCTGGTCGGCGGTGGAGAAGCCAGGATGGAAGATCATCTGTTCGAGCGCAGCCCGTTTCCACAGCTTCTGCTCGCGGTCGATCAGCGGCTCGAGGATCGAGGGCTCGCTCTTGGCCAGCTCCTGCACCCGCTCGATCACCTGCTTGTGGTCGATGCCCCGGCCGTCGTCCTTGAACAGGAACTCGAGGTTGCCGTTGCTCTGCCGAGCCGCCACCAGGATATGCCCCTCCTCCGGCTTGCCTGCCACCTGCCGCTCGGACGGGGTCTCGATGCCGTGGACGATCGAGTTGCGCACCAGCTGGGCCATGACATTGCGCAGCGCGCTCTTGTACTTGAACGGGATCGCCAGATTGCCGGGAGCGCGGAACGCCACCACGACCTTCTTTCCCGACTTCTCGGCCAGGTCGTCGACAAAGCGCGCCACCAGCGCCGAGAGCACCTCGGTGTCGCTGGAGCCGGAGGCTGCCTTGAGGTTGCGCTGGGTCTCGGCGAAGCGGGCCAGCACGTCGCGGATCTCCTTCAGGCTGTCGACCATCTCCGACAGCTCGAGGACGATCGGGACGAAGTCGCTGCCGTCCAGCAAGGTCCGGCCCCGGAGCGCGGCCAGCTTCCCCTCGAAGCGGTTGGCGGCGACGGTGAAGTAGTCGATGCGCAGCATCGCCGCCGTGCCCTTGATGGTGTGGATGCTCTTGAAGATGTCATCCGCCAGGTGGCGGTAAAAGATGTTGCGATCGGGGATCGAGAGCGCCTGCGACCGGCCGTCGCGCAGCAGCGCGTTGATGGTCTCGAGCTCGGTGTGGGCGTCCTCGATGAACTCGCGCAGCATCTGGGGCTCGACGTGCATCACCGACAGCAGCAGCTCGGCCTGGCGCTCCATGCGCTGCTGCGACTGCCTCAGCTGCTGCGCCAGCAGCACCCGGGAGGAGACGTCGGCCACCGTCACCATCGCGTGGCGGATCTCGCCGCCCTCGCGGATGCGCTCGAAGGTGAAGGTCAGAAACTTCTGCTCCAGTTGCCCGCTGCGGCTGGGGAACGAGGCCTCGACCTCCTTCAAGGGGTTGACCTTGGCGATCACGCTGTCGGTCTTGGCCGGGTTGAAAAGCAGGCGCAGGAAGCGGGCGGTGAGCTCCTGGGTGTGCCCGGGGGTGATACGGCGGATCAGATCGAGGAAGTCAGCCTCCGCCAGCTCCTCCTGGCCGAAGATCTGCCGCGTCGCGGCCGAGTACTTGGCCTCGATCGCGAGCTCGGGGGTGAGCAGGAACAGCCCCTCGCGCACCGCCCCCATGATGGTGTCGGTGAGGCCCAGCGTGCGCCCGAGCTCGACGTTGGCCTGCTTCAGGCCGGCAGTGTTGGCCGCCAGCTGGTCGACCATCTGGTTGAACGAGTCCGCCAGCACCGCGATCTCGTCCCGCCCCGGCATGCTGACCCGCACGTCGAGCTCGCCGTCACGCACCAGAGTGGCGGCCTCGGCCAGGGTGGTGATGGGCGTGATCCAGCGGCGGGAGAGAAACAGATAGGCGGGCAGCAGCACGGCGAGCAGGATGCCGGAGATCAGCACCAGCAGCGAGCGGGAGATGCGGCCGGCGGCCTGCTCCAGCTCACCCCTGGGCGAGACCTGGACCAGCTTCCAGTCGGTCTCGGGCACCGGGAAGACGAGGGCCAGGGAAGGCTTTCCGCTGAGCAGATCGGCCGGCACCTCGACACGGACCGGCGCCGCCGCTCCGCCGCCCGCCTGCACCCGCCGAAGGGCGTCCATGATCGGCCGGAAACCGGCATGGCGATCCGCCATCTCGCCGGCGGTAAGCGTCGCACCGGCCCCCTTGGCCCCGCCTCGGCTCGTCAATCCCACCAGCTCGGGCCGGGGGAAGGAGAGGAACCGTTGATCGCCATCGAGCAGAAAGGCGTAGCCGCTGGTCTCGCGCTGCCACGCCCCGGAGAGACGCTGCAGGTTGGACGGATCGAGGGGCCTCTCGCCGGCGAGCCATCGCCGCACCTCCTCCACTCTCCGCCTGCCGGCCTCCTCCAGCTTGCCGACGGATTGCTCCGCGACCTGCTGCCGGCCATAGGTGTTCATGACCAGCGCGATGCCCATGAAGACCAGGGAGAACAGCGCCAGGAGCCCGATCACTCCCTGCCACGCCAAGCTCCCCAGCCACGGCCGGCGGCGGCTGGCCGCGGGCTGCCGCTGAGCCGCCGCGGCCGGCACCAGTGCTTCACCAGCAGAAGGCGTTTCGACCTCGTTCAAGTCTCGGGGCCTCTTTTTGCGGGTGCCAGCATCCGGGCGGCGCGTTGCGTTAAGCATTACACAATTCTTTAACCTGTCTTGCTCTGGAAAGCATGCGCACAGTGAAGGCGGGGACAAATAATTTTTGGATTCTACAGGCAACTTGAGATGAGCGCAACGGCCGTGACTTACAGGTTTGCCACAGATTCGTCGGGTCAATACCCAGCACGTCAAAAAGAAAGTATTGCATGCGTGCTCAACTACCAATGATTGCAGCAGCGAAATTTAGATGCCGCCTCGGACAGGCAAACTACTCCTTGACGACTCGGGTGGCACGTAGTTTGGTCGCCCTTGAAACGAAACCCGGCCTCCCCTAGTCTCTCGAAGGGAACCCGCGGCGACGCCACCTCGGCGTCGCCCAGGAATGACCGGAGACCAGGAATGTCGAGTTATCGTTCTCTTGGGCTCGCCGGCGGTTTGTTGACGATCCTTGGCCTCGCCAGCCCTCTCGCGGCGGGCCGCGGCGTCGACGAGGCAAGCTTCGTGCAAATCGGCGGCCTCGAACAGTGGATCAGCGTCCGGGGCGAAGACCGCCGGAATCCCGTCCTGCTCGTGGTGCATGGGGGGCCGGGAGAGGCCCAGTGGCCCATGGCCGCGAAATATCGGCCGTGGGAAAAGAGCTTCACGGTCGTTCAGTGGGATCAGCGCGGAGCGGGACGCACCTATGGACGGCATGGGGCTCAAACGCCTGACGTGAGCCTCGAGCGCATCACCCGGGACGGCATTGTGCGTTACCGGCCGAAGCCGGTCACTGGGCAAGAGGAAGATCATCGTTCTGGGGCACTCTGGGGCTCGATCGTCGCCATCCAGATGGTTCAGCGTCGCCCGGACCTGTTTGCCGCCTATGTCGGGACCGGCCAGGTGGCGAGTTGGAAGGCTTCCGTTCAGATGCAGTTCGACCGGCTGCTCGCCAAGGCTCGCGCCGACAAGGACCTTGCTGCGACCAAGGAAGCCGAAGCCATTGGCCGCCCCGATCCGGCGGATGCCAAGCAGTACTTCAGGTTTACAAAAGGCCTGTTCGCCGTCAGGCGCCCGCCGATCAAGCGTGGCTGAAATTCCTCCTCGCGAGCTACTCGCTGCCTCGCTTGGAGTCGCTCCCAAGGACTACGAGGACCTGGCCGCCGGGATGGAATTCACCGCGGCCCGGGTGTTGCCGGATCAAATGGCCACCGATCTGCCGGCCACAGCCGTCGCGATTCAAACAGCCTTCTTTGTGATCCAAGGCCGTGAAGACATCATCACGCCGACCGAGGCCGCGGTCGCCTATTTCAACTCGGTGAGAGCTTCCAAAAAGGAGCTGGTCCTCCTCGACGGCGCGGGCCATTTCGCCTTCATGACAAGCTCGGAATCATTCCTGGCGGCCTTGATTCGCAAGGTCCGGCCCATTGCGAAGCAACAATCCAATGACTACTCGGGCGGCACGTAACTTGGTCCCATTCAGCTCGGCCGGGGCGGCTCGGGCCGTTCCCTGTCTCGCCCCGGCATCCTGTCGCACCTGCACTTGTAGAGCGGCTTAACCGATGCCCGCGGCTCGGGGGCAGGGTCGGCCGATCGATCAACCGCGACCCGCTCGCCGGGGTCCGTACATCAAGGAGAGCTCACATGCGATCTGCCCAGTCGCTGCGCCTTGCCATCGTTGGTTTGATGCTCATCTCGGCCTTCCCGCTTCCGGCGGCTGAGCCGGCGCCTACGTCCGTCACTCTCTCAACTTCCACAGCCACGGAAACCATCACGCTGGCGGATCTGTTCGAAGGCGCGCAGACCGCGGCCGACGACTCGATGTTCCTGGCCGCGTCGTGGAGCTGCCCGTCCTACACTCAGATTTGCACCACCTCCAGCCAGTGCGACGCCTACTGCGGTGGAGTGGGCTGGGGCGAGTGCATCTCCTTCGGAGGCGCCCGCAAGTGTTGCGCCTGCAACACCTGAGATTTAGTGTAAGGACCGCTTCTTCTCTGTAGGCTGCGATTACACGCGAAGGGCTCGCGGGAGGCGTCGAGGTGTGACTCCTCGGGACACGTAGTTTGGGCTGCTCGGCCGGCCCTTCGGGGCTTGAGAAGTGGAGTGCTCCGTACCCAGGGTTTACACCCTGGGCTGTTCAAATCCTGCTCCTTCGGAGCGGTGGGCTGATGTGATGAGCGCGGGCCTGTATCGCGTTCAGACCCTTTACTCCCCGGGCGGATGAGCTTTTTCTCTTTGGCTCCTTTCCTCAAGAGGAAAGAAGGGGAAAGGGTCCCGAGGCTGTCGAAGGGGAGCGGCAAAATCCTGGCGGCCGGCGGTGCGAGCTCCGTCCAAGCAAATCAGCCCGCCGTCAGACCCGCCATCGCTCCGAAGGAGCAGAATTTGAACAGCCCGGGGTGTGAACCCCGGGTGGTGCGGCCCGACACATCCACAAGTCCCGCAGGGCCGGCCTGCGCTCATTGCCCCCATCTCTTGGTAAGGAGAGCTCGCCGCCAAGCTGCCCCCGCACTAACGACTCGGTTGGCACGTGGGCGGCGCGGAAACTGTCCAAGTAAGAGCAGCGGCTCGACGTACCCTTCCCACAAGGATGCTTCCCACCCGAGGGAGGATAAGCTCACTTCTCGCCAAACTCGCCTCCCCCGAGCCTCTCCCAGGGCAGAGAGGCAGGCGGAAGTGTCCGGAAGGCGTTTTGGCGGAATTTCCAGGAAGTGAGCTTCGCCTTTCAGAGTCGCCTCAGACAGGCGTGCACGTTCAAACCAGCCCCGTACCTGCTGGATCCGGCCGTGACAAGTGGTGATTCGCAGGGATCGCGCGAAAGGTCGTCGAGGGTTGACTACTTGGGTAGCACGTAGTCGGGGCGCGGTTCTGCTTACTTCATCCTTCCTCCCTTCCCAGGCTTGGCCTGGCGCGAGGCACGTAGTCTGGCCACGCAGTCTGGCTGCACGGAATCGCCCGCACTGGAGAAGTTCAAACCGGAGCCGTCGAGGGTTTGGCTACTCGGGTGGCACATGGCCTGTGAGCACGTAGCTTGGCAGCGCGCTGGATGGAAACAGCCCTTTGAGATCTCCCACCAGCTCTTTGGCGAGTAACCTGGGTAACCTCTCTATCATAAACCGTCCAACTTTCCACTGGCCTTTGCAGCGACGATATATCCATTGGAGGTGCGCTCGTGAGAGCCGCTGGGCACACTGGTTAAGTCCATAAGCCACTCGATGCTGAAGAAATATTTCGGCAGCTATCTCATACAAGCTCGCACTTGTTTCGCTTAGACCCAGCTTGCCATGTAGATCGCCCATACCGACCAAAACATATGCAATACCCCGCTCGTCGTTCCCGCTCAGGAAGAGTCGATTTGCCCCTAAGTATTGCGTCGCGGCGTCGTCGATGCGACCGGCGCGCAGGAGTGCATCACCAAGGGTTTTTTGACTATAGGCTAGGGCAACTTGAGCTCCACTCGAGCGGAAGATCTCTAGAGAAAGCCGTAAGTCAGCCAATCCCTCTGCTCTCTGGCCGAGTAGGCTACGCACGTCACCTAGCCCTTTTGCTGCCCAGCCTAGGCCCCGGATATCGCCACTCTCAAATGCTATCCTCCTCGCCTGCTCGAAGCAATGAAGAGCCATTGACAATCGTCCTCGGTTCCTGTGGATTTGACCGATACCTTCATACGCCCAAACGATGCCGCGAGGATCCCGCAGACTCCGGAATTGCCGAAGTACGTAGACATGCTCAGCCAAAGCCCTTCCATAGTCTCCCTGTATGCGACTTGTTTCCGCGATCCCAGCAAGAGCATAAATCGCGCAGAGGAAATCCCCTGCCTCGAAGGCCTGACCATACGAGCGGACCAAATGCCTCTTAGCTTCATCATAAAGACCTCGCTGCCGACAATCGGTCCCGATATTCCATTCCGTCCAAGCGAGGCCTCGAATATTTCTTGTCTCGTAGAAAAAACCTAGGGCATTCTTCCTCATCTCCTCCGCGCCTGGCGCATTCCCAGTCCTCCTAAGGCATTCAGCAAGAGCAACCGCCGTATGTCCAGCTCTATCTAGATCTCCCGTCCGGAGGAACTCCTTTTCAAGAAAAGTCAGTTCTACGGCAGCAGAAGCGTAGGAACGCTCAGGGTTTGCCTCCAGAGCAATCCCGCCTAACTCGCCCAGTACTATACGGTTCGCCATCCTAGCAGCCCGTGGTAGAAGTACTGTTTGCGGCCATTTCGCGCCTGTTAACTCCTTTGGAATCAGCCCACGATTGTTTCCAATAGAGTTCTGCCACGAGCTGCTAGGGCACATTCCAGAAAAGTGTTTCGGACCTTCCAAACCCTCCCGTGCGAACTCTTGTAAGTAGACTCCTGTCCTCAGGCCATTCCACCCCAAGATCACCCGGACCATCGAGCGGAGCGCCGCAAAGCGCCTTTCCCGCGTAGCCGCGCACCATGCCCCAAATTATCGAATGGCTCTTATAAATTCGCAACGCTTCCTCAAACAGCACTAAGCCACCACAATTTGATATCCGCTCCGCTTCGGCGAGACCCAGTGTGGCATGTGCGTACTCAATCGTCAGGCGGTGGCCGTCCGCTTGAGTCAGTTCTTTCGCCCGAAGGAAGAAATCGGCGCTAGCTTCCGGACAGCGAGCAAGTTCGATGGCGCCAGATAGCAGATTCCACCAAATCTTCCCAAAAAGATAAGCGGTTCCATCAGACAGTTGTTTTAACCTCTCCATTTGCTCGTTAACGTCCCGCCTGAGGAATCGATGTAGCTCGATTTGAGACCGGAGTGTACGCGCCAACAGTCGCTTCGCCTTGTGGGCCCCCGCATAGCGAATTACTTCGCTAAACTTCTCCTCAGCCTCACTATGCAGCCCCAGCATTCGATAGGATTCCGCCATTCCTAGAGCAGCGTTCGCTTTCTCCTCATGCAAGCAGTAGTCATACTCCTCGTAGGTTTCTTTCGAACATTTCAAGAGCATCGCGATATTTTCCCGTGATCCGCCGCATCTCCGCTTGCTGACGTAAGGCATGGAGCTTATAGAGCCGAAGATCAGCTAGAAGGACCTCGCCGACCATCTCCTTCCCTTGCTCCTCTACATACTCTTCGAGATCAGCTATTATTGATGCGTATTGGCGATCAGCCTCCAGGCACTCTCCTCTCAACAAATAGCTTTCTACCATGATCCGCCCCGCTCGGATTTGCGAAGTAAGAAAACGCGTTTCGGGGCTATTTTGAAGGCGGGCTAGGCTTTCCGCCCTTGCATAGGCCTGTAGTGCTGCTTGGAACCTGCCCTGGTGCCGGTATTGGTTGCCGATGAGGCGAAGAGTGGCAGCAGCCTGAAGGTACTTCCGTTGCTCTTCCCAGTGATCAGCCGCCTTGCGAAACCAGGCGATTGCTTGCTCGAAGTCACCGAGCCTGGAGAATTCTCGCGCCACTGATTCGTAGTCTCTAAAATCGCGTATTGGTTCTCTCTCAAGCGTCATCAAAAAGCTTGTACCAGGAGGGTGCCTTTCCGCCCAAGTGTCGCCATTCCACCGCCAAGCCTGAAGATGAACTGGGTGGGTATCGGAGCGCCGGTTCCAGGAGCGCGGCAGTCGCTCCAGTACACAGGACATAATCACCTCGTCTGTTGGCAACTCATATCCTCTCGCCGGTACGTCTATCTGCCTGATAGGCTGACACTCAGATATTTTCATGCTCTCATGGAACAATATCTTGCTCTGACCTCCACGGTCGGTTCCTTCAAGTAGGGAATTCAAGAGAAAAACGCACAGTTTTCCGTGGACTCCACTTCCGTCATCGTAGAGTCGCCGGAGACTATGAAAGAACAGGTCATCATCTGGGCGTCGGTTGTACTGAATATTAAAGATAAAATCCAGCGGTACATCCCGCTTGAGGATATTGTAGTCGATTTCGTCTATTATGCGCGCAAGATTGCCGGCCTTACGATTAAAGAAATCGCTGCAAATAATGACCAGAAAGGAGAAGTGGGAGCACTGGAAGTGATAGATGAAATCGGACCGCGCGAGGCTCGATATTTCATCCAGATCGCCCTCAAATTTTGATGCGGTTATCTTCGGCTGCAGGAAGAACCTGGTTTTGCCGGGCTCCTTAAAGCATACGAGGCATAGGTTAACACTTTGCTCAGCATGAGCACCGCTCAGAGCACTTGCGGCTTCTGAACTTTCTAGGGCAAGCGATTTGCCCAGTTGCCGAGCACTCTGAGCGCTGGTCAACTCGATGCCAAGAATGCATATCGTCCAATCGGGAAGTTCTCTTGTGAATCGCTCGGTGAGCGGTATGACATAATCGATTGGTGTTGAGATTTCGGGCAGTACTACGATATTAAATGGGTAGTTCCGGTGAATAATTAGATCGAACAGTGCGTCGATCTTTCGTCTTTTTTCCTGTACGGCGAGGAGACGCCCCCTCTTGGAAGGATCTAGCCGACTCTCGAGTTGGGCGAGGTAGATCCGCAAAGGTCCTTCGAGCGGTGGCCAAGTGAAAGTTTTCAGAGGAATCTGCATTCATCATCTCCTGCTAGTTGGTTTCACAGGCCCTGGCTGGCTACGTACCTTAGCTGCTTGTTAGGGCTCGAGCCAGAGTATGTCTCATTGTCATATGCGCAATAGAATCTCGGATCTCGCCGCAGCTCGCATGGCTGGGCGGATCTCTATTGTAGTATATGTAGAGTCGGGTAGGGGGCAATGCGGATACTATACTCTAGCGGCCTTGTTCCCTCCTGAGGTAAGTTCCTCCTGGAGTCTTGCGCTATGGGAGCACTAAGCTTGGAATCGCCCCCGGACTCGGCAGAATTCCCTCACCACATCGCCATCATCCCTGATGGGAATCGAAGATGGGCCCTGCGCCAGGGACTCTCCCCTGAGGCAGGTCACCGGCATGGATTCCTCGAGACCACGCCTTCCTTACTCCGAGAAATCTGGAATCACGGCTTGCACACTGTTACGTTATGGTTGTTCTCCACGGAGAATTGGACAAGGAGCGAAGCCGAGGTGCGGCAGTTAATGGCAATTTATGAGGAGCTATTGGGGGCGATGATTCCGGTGGCGCAGGAGCTTAGAGTAAAAATGCGACACATGGGCCGCAAGGATAGAATCCCGATCTCGCTTCTCGCAATCATAAACCAAGCTGAGCGGGAGACCGCCTCATTGGCGGATCGAGTCTTGAACCTTTGCCTCGATTACGGCGGTCGTGATGAAATAGTTCGCCTCATAAGGCGAATTATCAACGAAGCACCCAGCATCGAGAGTGTCAGCGAGAGTTTGGTAGATGCGCTCATTGGCGCACGGGAGCAGAAGTTTCCATTCCCGGATTTGATTATCCGTACTTCGGGAGAATATCGATTATCCGGATTCCTTCCATGGCATAGCACCCATAGCGAGCTGTTCTTTCTTGATATTTGCTATCCTGATCTAACTTGGTCGGATGTGGCTTCCGTTGTCACCGCTTATTCACATCGACAAAGGCGGTTCGGAGCTTGAATGAGAGCCTTGCCAAGAAGTGCTGCTGGTGCTAATCGTGGACTTTCGTATAGATCTGTGTGGTCTAGATGGAACTGGGACCGAGCAGGCGACCCCCTAACAACTAAACGTCTCGGAAAGTCCATAACTATCAGTAAGGAAAGGGGTTGATGGGCACCGTGGCGTTGGTCAGTAAAGAGCGTGAATGAAAGCGTTTTTCGGAGGGTTGCTAGAATCGACCGTAATGATGTGGCCCGTATGAGAGCGGTACGAGGAAGGGCATTGGAGACCCTCATGGCACGTCGGGCAGTGGATGAGCACTGGCTGACCTTCGGTGAGGTCAAAAAACCTTTCGAAGGTGTGAACACGACGCAAAGGTATCTTCTGCACTGCGTTGCAGGCGGTGCAGGAGTAGGTCACTTGGATCAACAGCCAGCTCAGCAGCTTCATCCGGTATCCCAGGCCGGGTGGCTGGGCCGCAGGGGCTTGCCGGCGGCACGAAACCACTCGGCGATCGGCTCATGAGGTCCGAAAACCGATCGGATGAATTGCATGGGGACACGACAGATGGGGCAAAGCAGAGGGTCCGTCCCCTCGGCGAGTCGCCGCTCGCGCCACGATAGAAGGCAGACCGGGGTGTCGCTGTTGGGTTCCTGGGTCACCGGCTGTCGAGTCGCACGCTATTCCGCCACGCTTGTACGCGATCGGCCGCCCTGAATTTGGATTGTTCAGGCCATGTCTTCGGCCTATCAAGGGTCGGCTGACGCCGCCCGCTTCGCGGCTACGCCCTTGACAGGCCGAGACATGGCCAAGATGAGCCGGGTATTCGGGGCGGCCGGAAGACTGGGCGTCCCGGAATGTGCCGCGGCGGCGCATTCTATGCCGGCGGTCACGAAATACCGTGAGACTCGACACCGGCACATCCTGTCCCAGAACCCTGCGGGCGTGAGCGAGGTAGTGCTGCCGCCAGCGGGTGGCAAACAGGCCGGCGTAGCGCACCATCTTGAAGTGCTTGTCCGGGATGTGGCGGATCAGACGGCCGATGAAGGCCAGCACCGGCAGCGTCTGGTAGGAGGTTTTGCCACCTTGGGCATAGTCCTGGAAGGCGAACCGGACGGTGCCGCGCTCGGGGTCGTAGTGGGTGATGCGGTACTCGGCCAGGACGGCTCGCTTGGTGTAGCGGCCGATGTAGCGGAGAGTGAAATTGGGGTCGCGTAGGCTGGCACCGATATGGGCGTACCAGATCATTTCGTACAGTCGCCGCAACAGAGCGTTGAAGCGCGGGTACTCGGCCAAGAAGGCCGCTGTCTTGGGGAAACGCAGCTCGCCAGCACGATGAGCGTGACGCAAGGCGCGGATGACGTGGTAGCGCCACATTTTCTTCAGGGCGCTATGAGCCATCAGCCAGCCGTCGCCGTAGGGGCGGACCCAGTGGCTGGCGTCCAGGGAGAGCCCGCCTTCGGTGACCAGCAGGTGCAGATGGGGATGCCACTTCAGGTCGCTGCCAAAGGTATGCAGCACCGCGACGATACCCAAGCGCATGCCATGCTGCTCCTGCGCCCACTGCGACAGCGCCGCGGTGGCGGCGCGGAACAGCAGGTTCAGGGTCGCCGGCCGGTTGAAGCTGAGCACGCTGCGCAGATGGGCTGGGACCGCCAGGACCAGGTGATGGTACGGAACGTCGAGCAGGTCGTTGAGCACGCTGGCAGCCCAGCGGTCCGTGGCGTGCTTGCCACAGGTGGGACAGAAACGGGACTTGCAGGAGTGGGGCACGACCTCGATGCGCTGACACTGCGGGCAGGCGTAGAGATGACAGCCCAGCGCCGGAGTGCGGCAGGCGATGATCTTGCGCACCGTCTCGAAGACAACCGGGCGGATCCACTGTCGGGACGAGCGCACAAACGCATCCCAGTGCACTTCGAACAGAGCCGCGATTCTGTACCGGATCTCGGTGCCGACCGCCAACATCAGAGCCCGACGATATCGCTCGAACCCAACGCTGTCACCTCAGCAACGCCAAGGTTCGCGCGCGCAAGCGCGCTAAGTTCCTCCCGCCGCTTTCTTGAGCAAGCGACGGGAAGCATGGCAGAAAGGACTGAGATGACACGAGGATCGATCGGAAAGGCGCTCGCCGCGTGCACGGCCCTGGCGCTGCTGGCCGACGTGGCTGCCGGGGCCGACTGGCCCCGGTGGCGAGGGCCGGGGCGTGACGGCGTGGCGTCTGGGTTCGAGGCCCCGAAAGGTTTGGCCGGATAAGCTCCACAAACTGTGGTCCGTCGAGGTGGGAGGCGGGCTCGCCTCCCCGATCGTCGCGGGGGACCACGCCTATGTCCACTCCCGCCGCGGCGACGAGGAGACCGTCTCCGCCTTCGAGCTGGCGACCGGCAAGCTCCTCTGGCGCGACACCTACCTCTCCCCCTTCCAGCTGAGCTCCGATGCGAGCGTCTACGGCGCGGGCCCGTACGCTACGCCGACTCACCACCAGGGGCGCCTCTACACGTTCGGCATGAACGAGGTGCTCTCGGCGTACGACGCGGCGAGCGGCAAGCTGCTCTGGCGCCTACTTGGGTGGCACGTAGTCCAGTTTGGAGGAGGAGCTGATGGATCTGCTGAAGAGGCACGGGCTCGACTTCGATCCCGAGTACCTCTTCGATTGACGCTCGGCCGGCCCTCCGGGGCTTGAGACGTGGCTGGCTCCGTACCCGGGGTTTACACCCCGGGTTGTTCAAATCCTGCTCCTTCGGAGCGGCAGACTGTGGAGAGCGCGAGACTGTACCGCGTTCAGACCTTATCTTCGCCGGATGATGATCATCGTACCAGCAATGTGGTTTTCTGGCTGGCCTCTTGACCCTACTCTCGGCTGCGCCGCCGGCAACCGCAGCCTCTTCAACGACCCCGCCGACAGCGCGACCTACGCCTACCCCTCGATCCTCGGCGACCGCATCCTCATCAAGGACAAGGACCGGCTCACGCTGTGGAGCTTTAAAGGGACGGAGGCCCCGTATCTCCTGTTCCCGCATGATTTTCAATCTCGAGGAGGTTGGGCGCCGAGGGGCTCGAAGCGTGCCGCCTCTCGCCCGAAGGAGCAGAATTTGACCAGCCCGGGGTGTAAACCCCGGGTCGGTCGCCCAAAAGAAATGCCAAGTCCCGAAGGGCCGGCCTGCAGGCGGGGACCACGCCACGCTCGGCCGGCCCTCCGGGGCTTGAGACCTGGCTGGCTCCGTACCCGGGGTTTACACCCCAGGCTGTTCAAATCCTGCTCCTTCGGAGCGGCAGACTGTAGAGAGTGCGAGACTGTACCGCGTTCAGACCTTTATCTTCGCCGGATGATGATCATCGTACCTGCAATGTGGTTTTCTGGCCTCTTGACCCCACTCTCGGCTGCGCCGCCGGCAATCGCAGCCTCTTCAACGACCCCGCCGACAGCGCGGCCGACACCTACCCCGCGATCCTCGGCGACCGCATCCTCATCAAGGACACGGACCGGCTCACGCTGTGGAGCTCGAAAGGAACGGAGGCTCCGTATCTCCCGTTCCCGCATGATTTTCAATCTTGAGGAGGTTGGCGCCGAGGGGCTCGAAGCGTGCCGCCTCTCGCTCCGAAGGAGCAGAATTTGACCAGCCCGGGGTGTGAACCCCGGGTCGGTCGCCCAAAGAATGCCAAGTCCCGAAGGGCCGGCCGGCAGGCGGGGACCACGCCGCGCTCGCCCGGCCCTCCGGGGCTTGAGACGTGGCTGGCTCCGTACCCGGGGTTTACACCCGGGCTGTTCAAATCCTGCTCCTTCGGAGCGGCAGACTGTGGAGAACGCGAGACTGTACCGCGTTCAGACTTTTATCTTCGGCGGATGATGATCATCGTACCAGCAATGTGGTTTTCTGGCCGGCCTCTTGACCCTACTCTCGGCTGCGCCGCCGGCAACCGCAGCCTCTTCAACGACCCCGCCGACAGCGCGACCGACGCCTACCCCGCGATCCTCGGCGACCGCATCCTCGTCAAGGACAAGGACCGGCTCACGCTGTGGAGCTTGAAAGGGACGGAGGCCCCGTTTCTCCTGTTCCCGCGCCCCGAGCGCTCCGGCGGAGACTGATCGCCAATTCCTCCAGCCAAGCCCTACTACCCCTCCACCTCCCCTTCCTTCTTCTCCTCCCCGAGTCCCGGCCCCAGGTAGTGTTCCAGGAGCCGCCAGACGAGATCCCGGAAGAATTTGTTATCCGTGTAGACGCTCACTCCGCGGTTGCCGTCCACGATGCCCACGATGTCTTCCCATCCGGACGCCTCGAGGGCATGTCCGACGTAGGTGCCGGCGCCCGGCTCGCGGCGCGGCTCCCCGAACGAAGAAGCGGCTCCCCAAACAAAGAAGCGGCTCCCCGAACGAAGAAGCGGCTCCCCAAACGAAGAGGCGGCTCCCCGAACAAAGAAGCGGCTCCCCGAACAAAGAAGCGGCTCCCCGAACAAAGAAGCGGCTCCCCAAACGAAGAAGCGGCTCCCCAAACGAAGAAGCGGCTCCCCGAACGAAGAAGCGGCTCCCCAAACAAAGAAGCGGCTCCCCAAACGAAGAGGCGGCTTCCCGAACGAAGAAGCGGCTTCTCAAACGAAGAGACGGTCCCGCGAGCTTACCCGGCCCCTCTCCGTAACCGGAGAGGGGGAGAACAGCAAGAGGCAGACAACCGGTAAAATCGCCGCGATGTGCTTCCGAATCGCCACCGCGCTCTTGCAGACGGCCCTTCTCGTGCTCTGCTGCGGCGCCTGGCGGGCCCTCCAGCCCGGCGCGGAGCTCGCGATCATCTCCCCGCCTGCCCGAACGTGCTGGGGGTTGTGCGAGCGCTACGCCTATCCGCCCCCCCTCAACCACTCCGGATTCTTCGAGGACTACTTCGACGGTAAACCCGTGGCCACTTTCTGGCGGGTCATGAACCGGCGACTCTCGACTGCCGCCTGACAGCCTCCTGCGAATCGTCCTGCAGTCCCAGCCGGAAATACCGCGGCGAGCCGCTGACCTCCACCTCGACTCCGTTGGGAACCGCCAGCTCTTCGCCGCCGCGGCCGATCACGGAAACCGCGGGCCGGGGGAGCGTCGCCATGGCAGGCCGCTCCGCGGCGCTCCAGGCGGCGACGACCTCGGCGCCGTCCGGACGGCGGAAGCGGTAGAGATGGATGGGGGGCGGCGCGGGCAGCACGGCTTCGAGGCGGGCGCCGTCCAGCTCGCCGATGAGGGTCTTGAGGGCGTGGAAGCTCGGCCGGCGGCGGGGATTCGCCGGATCGGCGGGATCGACGAGGCCGTAGCCTCTCGCCACCATCTGCCACCAGAAGACCCTCTCCACCGCTCCCGTTCCCAGGGCGAGCAGGTAGTAGCGGACGAGGTAGTCGGCCTGGGTCTCCTCGTCCACCGCCACGTCGCGGCCGGCGGGCGAGTGGGGGCCTTCCTTGAGCGGCCAGTTCACCTCGGTGATCCAGCAGCGGCCGGCGGCGTTGCGCGCGGTCTCGGCGATGGCTTTGAGCAGCAGCACCTTGGCCGCCGTATCCAACCCCGCCTGGCGGTTCTCCGGCGCGCCGCGGCGGTCGACGTAGAGCAGGGCGGAGACGGCGTCGAAGCGGAAGCCGGCCCGCCGCAGGTTGAGCACGGCGGCGGTGACGTGGTACTCGAAGTCGATCACCGCCGGCCCCAGCAGCTCGACTCCCCCCCGAGCTCCACGGCCGCAGAACCTCCTCCGCGATCCGCGCCAGGCGAACGTACTCCGGGATGTTCCACACCCCCCACTTGCTGCGGTTGATGGCCTGCCCCACCTGGAAGCGCCGGCCGTAGGGGACGAAGCGCGGAGCGATCTCCTCCAGGGCGCGGCACCAGCGGCCGGGATCGCGGACCAGCTCGCGGTTCTGCGGCAGGGCGAAGGTCAGCTCGCAACCGCGGGCGTGGAGCCGGCGCGCGAGCTCCTCCTCGGCGGCGTGGTCCTCTTCCCAGGGATGGAGGCGCAGCAGCACGTGGCGGACTCCCAGCTCCGCCACGAGAGCCAGGGGAACCTCCGGCGTCTCCGGAAAGGGCCGGAGGCAGACGCCCATGCCGCCGAAATCCACCGGCGAGCCGTGCAGCCCCCGCCGGAGCTCCCTGTAGCGCCGACGGATGCGCGGCAGGGCGGCGGCGACCACGGCGGCTTCCGCTAGATGAGCGCGGGCGTCGCCCAGGCGCACCCGGATCTTGTCGAGTCGGCCGGCGTGCTGGTGCGGCTGGTCCGAGAGGTGGTCCCAGACGATCCTGTCCCGGGCTCCGGCTCCCTCTGGAGCCTCGGGGATGTGGGCGTGGGTGCCGCGCGGCAGGAGGAGCCGCTTCGCCCGGTCCCGCCAGCCACGCAGGCGCTTCTTCGCGTCGTTCTTGAAGAGGAACCCGCGGTGGTAGGCGACGTAGAGGTTGCGGTGGAATGACGGAGGCCTGGAGCCCCAGTAGGCGGCCAGCAGCAGCTCCCGGTGCTCGGGCCGGAAGAACGCCAGGCGCGAAAGGTCGCGGAGCCTTTGGGAGACGCTCAGCCGGCCGGCCGAGGCGCGCGCGGTTGAGGTCCACCAGGTAGACGGCGGCAGGGCGGCGGTCCGCGCCGAAGCGTAGAAGGACGTTGCCTCCCGACAGGTCGCGGTGCCAGATGCCGGCGTCGTGCAGGCGCCGGATCGTCCGCGCCAGCTCCTCGACGAAAGCGGGGAAATCGACCTCCGGGAACCGCTCCGCTTCCTCACGGGCATGGGCGGCGCGGAAGAGGTAGCGCGCCTCCACCACGTCCGGCAGATAGCGGCAGACGTAAAAGGAAGGACCGGTCCCGGTCGCTCCTGCGCGGGGCTCGATGAGCATCACCGGCTCGGGCGTGAGGATGCCCTTTTCGCGGAGCGCCCGGGCCACGCGCCAGGTCTTCGCGGCCTTGCTGCCGAGCCGGCCGCCGGCGCTCCAGCCGGTCCGCGGCGGCCGCGATGGCGGAACTGCTTGACCACCACCTCGACGGGGCCGCCGGCCGTCTCCAGGCGCGAGACATAGAGGTAGTTGCGTCCCCAGTGCAGCGTCTTGAGCGCCGCGGCGGGATCGGTGAGGCGGCGCACCGCCTCGTTCAGGTCGAGGGGGCGCAGATCCGCGGCGAGCTCGCCGGTCCAGCCGGGGAGGGAGAAGGAGGTCAATTCCGACTGTCCTGCCCGCGCGACCTCACCCCAACCCCTCTCCTAAAGGAGAGGGGCTTGAAGAAACCAGGCGGGAGATTTTCTCTTATCGCTTCCCCCTCTCCTTTAGGAGAGGGGGTCAGGGGGTGAGGTCGAGGGGGCAATGCGGCCCGGATCTCACACCTCCACGACGTCGAACCGCTCGTGGTGCAGCTCGGGATCGCTCTGCAGGAGGATGTGGACGCCGAGCGAGCGCTCCAGCTCGTCGAGGATGGCGCGCTCCTCCTGCTGCAGGGCGCGGGCGATCTCGGGGTGGACGCGCAGCAGGAGCTCCGGCGTTGGCGACCCGGCCGCGCAGGTTGAGCAGGTCCTTGCGCAGGTTGAGGCAGATGGTGGCGACCGACTTGATGCGGCCACGGCCGGAGCAGTAGGGACAGGGTTGGGTGAGCAGGCGCTCCAGGTTGGCGCGGCTGCGCTTGCGGGTGATCTCGACCAGGCCGAACTCGGAGATGTTGAGCACCTTGGTCTTGGCGCGGTCCTTCTTGATCTCGCTCTCCAGGCTGGCGAAGACCTCCTCGCGGTGGGTCGCCTCCACCATGTCGATCAGGTCGATGACGATGATCCCGCCGAGGTCGCGCAGGCGGATCTGGCGCACGATCTCCTGCACCGCTTCGAGGTTGGTCTGCAGCACCGTCTCCTCGAGGTTGTTCTGCCCCACGAAGCGGCCGGTGTTGACGTCGATCGCCACCAGCGCCTCGGTGGGATTGATGACGATGTAGCCGCCGGACTTGAGCCACACCTTGCTCTTGAGCGCCGCCTCGATCTGCTCCTCGATGCCGAACTGCTCGAACAGGGTGGCGCGCTGGCGGAAGAGCTTGACCTTGGAGACCAGCCCCGGCTGCACCTGGTCGAGGAACTCGACGATCCGCTCGTAGGTCTCCTCGCCGTCCACCCAGAGGACGGTGAAGTCCTGGCCGCAGCAGGTCGCGCACCACCCGCAGGGCGAGATCGAGGTCCTGGTGCAGCAGGGTGGGCGCCGAGACGCGGCCGGCGCGCTGGCGGATCTTCTCCCACAGCCTGGCGAGGTAGAGGAGGTCGGTCTCGAACTCCTCCCGCCCCTTGCCCTCGCCCGCCGTGCGCACGATCAGCCCGCCGCCCTGCACCGGCAACTGGTGCAGGACGCCGAGCAGGCGCTCCCGCTCGGCCTCGTCCTCGATGCGGCGGGAGACGCCGAAATGGCGCACGGTCGGCAGCAGCACCAGGTAGCGGCCCGGCAGGGTGACGTGGGTGCTGATGCGCGCCCCCTTGTTGGGCAGCGGGTCCTTGACCACCTGGACGATGATCTCCTGGCCCGCCTTCAGCAGGTCGTCGATGGACGGCGAGCCCTGCTGCTGGTGCGTCGCGATCTCCTCGGCGCGGGCGTCGTCGAGCTCCAGGTCCTCCATCGCCTCGACGTCGGCGGCCACGTCGCTGACGTAGAGGAAGGCGTCGCGCTCGAGGCCCACGTCGACGAACGCGGCCTGCATGCCGGGCAGCACGCGCGTCACCCGGCCCTTGTAGACGTTGCCCACGAGCCCGCGGTGACGATGCCGCTCGACGAAGATCTCCGTCAGGCGGTCGTCCTCCAGCACGGCGATCCGCGTCTGGTGCGGATCGCTCTCGATGAGCATCTTGTTGGCTCATAGCGGGGGATTGTAGGGCACGGAGTCGAGCGCGGCGCGTGGTCGCCAGGGGAGTGAGGGCTTCGCCGGGCGCGCTCTACCGGTTCACGTACCGCCGGAGGTCGACGCCGAGGATGATCCCCGTCGCGATGAAGTTGATCATGGTGAACGAGCCGCCGTAGGAGAGGAACGGCAGGGGGATGCCGGTGTTGGGCACGAAGCCCACCACCATGGCGCTGTTGTAGAGCACGTGGAAGCAGGTGATCGAGAGGAGTCCCACGACCAGCAGGATGCCGGCGCGGTCGCGCGCGCGGATGGCGATGCGCGCCGCGCTCGAGATGTAGATGCCGTAGAGCCCCAGCACGGTGGCGACGCCCAGGAAGCCCCACTCCTCGGCCAGCACCGCCAGGATGAAGTCGGTGTGGCGGGCGGGCAGGAAGCGGAGCTGGCTCTGGGTGCCCTGCATGTAGCCCTTGCCCAGCAGCTCGCCGGAGCCGACGGCGATCTTGCTCTGGCGCACCTGGTAGCCCGCTCCCAGCGGATCGGTCTCCGGGGCGAGGAAGGTGAGCACGCGCTGGCGCTGGTAGCCCTTCATGCCGAACATCCAGATCCCCGAGCCGAGCGCCAGCGCGATCAGGAGCCCGGTCAGCAGCAGGCGCATGCGGATGCCCGCCACCAGCAGCATGCCGGCGAGCAGCGGCGCGTACATGGCGGCGCCGCCCATGTCCGGCTCGACGGCGACCAGAACCAGGGGAACGGCGACGATCAGCAGCGCGATCAGGATCTGGCGGAGCTCGAGCACGCGCATGTTGAGGCCGGCGAGGTAGCGCGCCAGGAAGAGGCACGTCGCCAGCTTGGCGAACTCGGAAGGCTGGAACTGCCAGGGACCGATCTGCAGCCAGTTGGCGGCGCCGCCCCGCTCGACGCCGACGACGAGCACGGCCACGAGGGCGATCAGGCTCAGGCCGTAGAAGATCACCGAGAAATCGAGCAGCAGGTGATAGTCGAAGCTCATCGAGATCACGAGCAGGACGAGCCCCACCGCCACCCAGGCGGCCTGGCGGGGCAGGTAGTCGATCGGCAGCTCGGCACTGGCGCTGTGCACGGTGGCGAGGCCGATGGCGGCCAGCAGCAGGGCGGAGAGGATCAGCTCCGCCGTCGATCGAGGAGAGCAGCCGCAGGCGCGGCCGGTCCTCATGGAGCGGGTGGCTGCCGGTGATCGATCCCGAAATATTTTGCATAGACAGCCTGCGCGATGGGCCCCGCCACGCGGGAGCCGCCGCCGCCGTGCTCGGCGAAGACGGTCACCACGAGCTCCGGATTCTCGGCCGGGGCGAAGGAGGTGAACCAGGCGTGGTCGCGGTACTTGAACGGCATGTGCCGCGGATCGAGGCGTTGGGTGTAGCCGATGACCTGCACGGTGCCGCTCTTGCCGGCGATCTCGACTCCCGGCAGACGGACCGAGCCGTAACCCGTGCCGCCCGGCTCGTTGACCACCGCCCATAGGCCGGCGCGGACGGCGCGCAGAGCCTGCTCGTCGAGCGGCACGTGCTCGGGCGGCGGCAGCTTCGCGTCCTTGATCAGATGGGGGACGACGCGGTAGCCGCCGTTGGCGACGAGGGCGCGTCATCTCGGCCATCTGCAGCGGGGTGATCAGCACCGGCCCCTGGCCGATGGAGACGGAGATCGTCTCGCCCGGGTACCAGGGGTGCTGGCGCGACAGCGAGGCTCCACTCCGGATCGGGCACCAGGCCGCGCTTCTCGCCGCTCAAGTCGATGCCGGTCGGCGAGCCGAGGCCGAACAGGCGGGCGTAGCGGGCGATCTTCTCGATGCCCATCTGCTGGCCGAGGGTGTAGAAGTAGACGTCGCAGGAGAGCTTGAGCGCCAGGTGGGCGTTGACGTGCCGTGCCCGCCCTTCCTCCAGCAGCGGAAGGAGCGGCCGTAGAAGGACTTGGCGCCGGAGCAGTGGACGGTCGTCTGCTCGTCGAAGACGCCTTCGGTCAGGCCGGCCGTCTCCATGACGATCTTGAAGGTCGAGCCCGGCGAGTAGGTGTTCTGGATCGCCCGGTTCTGCAGCGGGTGATTGGGATCGGTGACCAGCGCCTGCCACTCCTTCCGCTGCAGCCGGCGCGCGAACAGGTTCGGGTTGTACGACGGCGAGGAGACCAGGGCCAGGATCTCGCCGTTGCGGGGATCCATGGCCACCACCGCGCCCACCTTCTCGACGCCGTCGAACCAGCGCGCCGCCTCCTGCTGCAGGTCGAGGTCGATCGACAGCGGAGGTTCTTGCCCGGCACCGCGGGCTTGCTGGCGGTACTCCTCGAGCAGCTCGCCGCGGCTGTCCACCACCACGACGCGCTCGCCGTCGGTGCCCCGCAGCACGGCGTCGTAGGTCTGCTCGATCCCTTTCTTGCCGACCAGGTCACCCGGCCTGTAGAGGCCGTTGGCGGCGTCGATCTCCGCCGGCGCGGCCTCGCCCAGGTAACCCAGCAGGTGAGCGGTCTGCTCGCGGTGGCGGTAGAGGCGCAGGTGCTGGACCTCGACCTCGAACTCCGGGTATTCGAGCCCCTCGACGCCGAGGCGCGCCACCTCCGACAGCGTCAGGTTCTCGGCGAGCAGCACCGGCTTGAAGTCGGGGATGCCGGAGTAGCTCGCCATCAGCCGCCGCAGGTCCTCCAGCGGGCGTCCGAGCACCCCGGCGGCGAAGCCGAGGCTGCGCTCGAGCGTCGACGCTGCGGCTGCGGTCGAGCATCAGGTTGTAGCTGGGGACGTTCTCGACCAGCAGCCGTCCCTTGCGATCGTAGATCAGGCCGCGCGGCGCCTCGATCGGCAGCTTGCGCAGCCGGTTGTTCTCGGCCAGCTCCCGGTAGTAGTCACCCTGGACGAGCTGCACGAACCAGAAGCCGGTGGCGATGGCCACCAGCAGGCCGCTGACCAAGGCGGTCAGCACCCGCACGCGGTTGATCAGATCGTCTCGATGTTCGCGAACCACCTGCATGGAACGGCCTCAATCCATCCGGAGCTTGCTCATACGGCCACGGCGGCGGGCTTCCGAGGTGCGGCGCCAGCGGCTCCCCACGACGTAGACGGCCATACCGAGCAGGCCGCACGCCCCAGCCCGGGCGGCGGTCCAGAGCGGGCTGGGCAGCTCCGCCGTGGGCAGCAGCAGGAATGCCAGACCGACGACGATCGCCTGCTGCAGCACGGAGGCGAAGCTCACGACCGCCAGGACGCCGGTGGGCCGCTGAATGATCAAGCCGCTGCGCCAGGCGCGCCGTGACGTAGCCGATGATGGTATCAGCGAAACCGAACAGGCCGAAGAGGTCCGCTGGTCAGGGAGTCCTGCAGCAGGCCGACCAGCAGGCCCACGAGCAGGCCGGTGAGCGAGTTCCCCCGCAAGCCGTACAGTGCCACCAGCACGAGGAAGACGTCGACCACGAGACCGAAGCGGGGGAACAGGCTCATCCCGGCGAAGTGGACGAGCGCGGTCAGGGCGATCGCCGCGAAGAGCTTAAGGGCCTGCACCGGGTCGGGCCTCTTTGACGCTCTCCGGCACCGCCGGATAGTCCAGCAGATAGACCTGGTCCAGGGAGCCGAAGTCGACGGCGGGAGCGAGCTGGATGCGGTGGAAGAGCTGCCCTCCCTGCTCGACGGCGATGACGGTGCCGACGGCGATGCCCCGCGGGTAGACGCCGTCGATGCCGGCGGTCACCACGCGGTCCCCCGCCCGCACGTCGGCCTGGCGAGGCACGTAATCGAGCTCCAGCACGCCGCTGCCGCGGCCGACGCCGCGCACCACCCCCTGGCGGCGGGTGCGCAGGAGCATGCCGCCGACGCTCGCCGCGCGGTCGGTGACGAGCTGCACCTTGGCATAGGGGCCGGCGACGGTGATGACCCGGCCTACGAGCCCGTCGGCCGAAAGCACGGGCTGATTCCGCCGCGCCGGCTCCTCTCCCGTGTAGAGCACCAGCGTGCGCAGCCAGGAGGCGTGGTCGACGTAGACGATGTCGACGGCGCGGATGCGTCCGGCGGGCGGGGTGGGGTAGCGCAGGGCCGCTCCCAGCCGCAGCATCTCGCCCTCGACGTCGGTGAGCCGCAGCAGGCGCAGCCGCAGGTCTTCCACCTCCCGCCGCAGGCGGCGGTTCTCTTCGAGCAGGCTGCCGCGCAGCTTGACCCCCTCGCGCGCGCCGGAGACGCCGCGCGGGATCGAGGCGACGCCGCGAGCCATCGGACCCAGCAGGCGCAGGCCGATGACCTCGAGCCGGGTCTCGCCGGCTCGCGCGCCCTGGACCGCCAGGTAGACGAGCTGTCCGACCAACGCGACGATCAGGATCCAGCCGGTGCGGCGCTCGTCCACGCTTGCCGACCGCTTCGCAGACCCTGGTTACCGGATGGAGACCTTGCGCAGCAGGTCGATGTCGGACAGCAAACGTCCCGTGCCGAGCACCACCGAGGCGAGGGGGTCCTCGGCAAGCACCACCGGCAGGCCCGTCTCGTCGCGCAGGCGCTGGTCGAGGTTGCGCAGCAGCGCGCCGCCGCCCGAGAGCACGATGCCCTTGTCCATGATGTCGGCCGACAGCTCGGGCGGCGTGCGCTCGAGGGCCATGCGCACGGCCTCGACGATGGTGGCGACCGGCTCGGCCAGGGCCTCGCGGATCTCCTCGTCGGAGATCGCCAGGGTCTTCGGAATGCCCTCGACGAGGTCGCGTCCCTTGATCTCCATCTTGAGCTCCTCCTTGAGCGGGTAGGCGGAGCCGAGGTCGATCTTGATCTGCTCGGCGGTGCGCTCGCCGATCAGCAGGTTGTACTTGCGCTTGAGGTACTGGATGATGGCGACGTCCATCTCGTTGCCGGCGATGCGCACCGAGCGGCTGTAGACGGTGCCGGCCAGCGAGATGACCGCCACGTCGGTGGTGCCGCCGCCGATGTCGACGATCATGTTGCCCGAGGGCTCGGTGATCGGCAGCCCGGCGCCGATGGCCGCCATCATGGCCTGCTCGACGAGGAAGACCTCGGAGGCGCCGGCCCGCATGGCCGAGTCGCGGACGGCGCGCTTCTCCACCTGGGTGATCTCCGACGGGACGCCGATGACGATCCGCGGGTGCACGTACATCTTGCGCCCGTGGGCCTTCTTGATGAAGTACTCGAGCATCCGCTCGGTGACCTCGAAGTCGGCGATCACGCCGTCCTTCATCGGCCGGATGGACTCGATGTTGCCGGGCGTGCGCCCGAGCATCTCCTTGGCCTCGCTGCCGACGGCCTCGATGCGGTTGGTGATCTTGTTGATGACGACGACGGAAGGCTCGCGCACGACGATGCCCTGGCCGCTGACGAACACCAGGGTGTTGGCGGTCCCGAGATCGATGGCGAGGTCTTTGGAAAAGTAACGCAGCAACGAGGCGAAGGGCATCTACCTTCTTGATCCTTCTCTGGAAGACCCGCCGCGGCATGCGGGCGGGCGACGGGAGTTTACGGCTTTTTACGCGCCGGTGGTCACCTCTCAAGGTGTTTCGACAAAAACGCGGTGCCGGCGGACGGTCTCGTTCCCCCACGCGTCCCGGGCGCGGATTTCGATGATGTTCCAACCCTCTTTGTTCAATTGGACGGGCTTGGTGAAGGTGCCGTCGACTCCGGTCTTGACCTGCTCGCCGTTGACCTCCACTCTCGCCCCGATCTCGCTGTGACCGGCGACCATGAAGATACTACCGTAGGTTTTGACGTCGTCGAGATCGAGCTCGGGCGGCGTGGTGTCCTTCTTTTCGCCGCCGGCGCTGCGGGAGGAGGCGACGCGGAACTTCCGCGGCGGGCTCCAGGGTCCCTGCACGCCGCCCGAACCATAGGCGGCGACCCGCCACTGGAAGGTCCCCTCGGCGCGCAGCCCCAGGGTCGCCCGCGTCCGGGTCCGGTTCTGCACGTCGATGATGTTGTCGACGAAAAGGTGATTGCGGGAAACCTGCAGGGCATAGCGGGCGGCGGCGGGAACGGCGGACCAGGACAGGACGAGCCGCCGCGTGCGGTCGAGATCCAGGGTGTCGTTGTCGCCGGGCGCCAGCGGCTCCGGGGAGGCGGGCAAAGGCTTGGGCTCCGAGAGCAGATCGCCCGTCTGCACCACCTGCTGCAAGGCGCCGACCTGGCGCGTCAGACCGCCCTTCGAGGACAGCTCCATGCCGCCGCGGTAGGCCGCGAAGCGGCCTTGTTTCGTGTTCTTGTCGACGGCCACCACCGCCTCGGACTCCTCGCGCACCCGCGCTACGGCCCCGGGCGTCCGCACGTTGCCGGACTTGTCGGAGGTGCTGAGGTTCACCCAACCGTAGGCCATCTCGATCGACTGCTCCCCCGTCCCCCGCGCTCCCGGCTGCCCGGGCGAGACGATGAGCTGGGTATTGGGCCGCACCGTGTAGAGGCTGCCGTCGAAAAACATGATCTCGGCCGAGCCGCCGGCCGAGGTGCGGACGGTATCGCCCGGCTGGAGCTGGACCCGGCTGCGCGCCTCCTGCCACTCGCCGCCGTCGCCGCGCCGATACTCCACCTCGCCCTCGATCGAGATGAACCGGGCCTGCCCCGCCCCGCCGCGCAGCTCCAACGCGTCGACGATCGACAGCAGCACGTTGCGGCTGCGCTCGCCGCTATCGCGGGCTCTCCGGAACTCCCTGGCCGCGAGCTGGACCTGGGCCTCCTGGTGGCTCTGCCGGGCGGCGGCATATTCGCCGGCGAAGTTGCTGACCACGCGCGGGTCTCCGCGCAGGCGCTGGAGCAACGCGCCGGCCGCGTTGATCACCGCCTCGGCCTCGCGCTCCAGCGACTGGCGATCCCAGGCCCGGAACACGAGGACGCCCAGCCCCACGATCGTCAGGATCACCAGCAGGAGACCCAAACCCCGCAGGGTATCTACGGAGATGCTGTACCAATCCCGTCGCGTTCGGGCAGCCTGCCGGGCCGGCACTCAGTTCCCTTTCATGTAGGCCGATCAATATAACACCCCTGGAAGCGCCCTGGTTTGAATTCTCACGCGGCGAGATCGGCACGCTTCTTGCTCGGCCGACTGCCCGATCCATGGCAATTCGGCGCGGGGCTGGAGGGAGCCGGGGCTCGAGGCGAGACCCGGTCCCGCAGAGGCTTCGAGAGAAGCCCCTTCATACAGTCCTCTTTCTCGAGCTTCCGATGGGTCCGATTCCGGAAGTCCACCACTAGGCCGGTGGCGGAGCTTCCCGGCGTAGCGTCATCGCTGGGTGGAGAAAGAATCTCGAGCCGGCCGGTGCCCGCCAAGCTCTCCAGGTCGATATGGCCATGGAACCGCACCGGGACATAGTCGAGGACCAGCTCGCCCACAATTCGCAGCCGGCCGGTGCCCGCCGCGAAGTTCGCCGCGGTGAGATCGCTCCTCTCCTGGTCCAGCCGGATGCCGAGCTCGGTTCCGCCGCGCGTCTCGGTGAATTTGATCAGTACGTAGTTCCTCTCCACCGAGGCTTTCAATTGGTCCAGCGTCGGCTCGGGGCGCAGGCTGGCGACGATAGGTTGCTCTTGAGTCAACTTCTGTACGAGTTCGTTCACGGAGTCGGCTCCTTTGAAATACGTTATCCGTCGGCCCTTCGATCCTTTGATCGCGGTCTACCAGGCCCCCCTCTCGACCGCCGCCGCAGTCAGAGGCTCGAGGCCTCGAGATCGCGCCTCCTCCCGGAGGCTGCGCAATCTCGCGGCGTTGACGTCGCCGGCGGCCACCCAGGCCCCGGCGCGCCAATTCAGGGCAACGTGGCCCAGGCCCCAGCGGCTCCTGTAAGGATCGCACAGACGTCTCCAAGATGCATCGGCTAGGCGTACCACCAACACAGCGCTACCATTGGCGCTAACACTCATAAGAGTGCGCTTAGTGGAATTAGCGGGACAGTGGCTCGCCCTGGGAACGTCCGCATCCGCGGCGATCTCGTGCCTGCCGACCGGGCGCCGATCCCCGGCACCGTCGCCTCGGCAGATCTCTACTGGCTCGTGGCCCATCCGCAGCTCCAAGGTAAACGGATCGGCGCGACGATCCTTCAAGCCGCCGAAGAGTGCATGGCGGGCGCGGGTCGCACCCGCGTTTACGTCGAGACCTCGACGCGAGCGCAGTACCTGCCCACCCGCGCCTTCTACGCCGCCTGCGGCTACGAGCCGATCGCGGAGCTGGCGGATTTCTATGCGCCGGGGGACGGCAAGGCGGTCTGGCTGAAGATACTGGGCGCTGAGGGAGCGCGGCCCGTCCACGCTCGCGATTGATTCCTTGCGGGAGCGTACCGAAGCTTACGGCGTGACGCCGATGCTTACGATGCGGCACCGAAGCTTACGGCGGAAATCCGAAGCTTGCGGTGACGCACCGAAGCTTACGATGAGAATCCGAAGCTTACGATGCGGCTCCGAAGGATGCGGCGCGGCTCCGAGGCTTACGATGGCCCACCGAAGCTTACGACGGAAAATCCGAAGCTTGCGGTGACGCTCCGAAGCTTGCGATGGGAATCCGAAGCTTACGGTGGAGATCCGAAGCCTACGACACTCCTCCGAAGCTTGCGGCGCGGCTCCGAAGCTTACGGTGGGCCACCGAATCTTACAGCGGAAATCCGAAGCCTACGGTGACGCTCCGAAGCTTACGGCGAGAATCCGAAGCTTGCGGCGCGGCTCCGAAGCTTACGGCGGGCCGCCGAAGCTTACGACGCGGCTCCGAAGATTGCGGCGTGACATCGCAGGGAGGAGGGAGAGGAAAAAGGAGGGGAGCGTAAACAGAACGCCCCCCTGAGATGAACTACACCTTGGAACTGTCAGGGGCCGTCGGCTCGGGCGTCGGCGGCGTCGGCGTCGGCGAATCCGGCTTGGGCTGCCGCCGGCGACCACGGAACGGCTGCAGGTTGAACTCCGCGAGCTTCTCCGACCGGAGTCCGTAATGCTCGGTGAGGAGCTTCTGGATCCCGACCGCCACCCGCTGAGCCGCGACGAGCAAGGCCAGCAACTGCTTGCTCGCCTCCTGCTTGCTGGCCGTCAGCGCCGCCTGCCGCTGAGCGACCTCCTGCGCATCGGTCACCAGCCTGTCGAGGCGGACGCGAGCCCCCTCGAGATGCGTGAGCCTCCGAGGCGTTGGCGAGCAGCGAGGCATTCAGCCGCACCAGCTCGCCCAGGATTCCTGCGTACGTCGTCTCTCTTGCCATGGTCCCCTCCTTTCGGGGTTGAGCCTTTCGGGCTCGTGTAACGGCGCCACCATGGCGCCGGTCCTGCCCGTTTCATCCGGCCGGCCCTTGCTGGTTCCCGTTCCAGAGATGTCGGGCCGGCCGCGAAGCCGGGAGCCCCTTGCCGCCGCTCCGCCGCCGCATCGTGGAGAGAATGATGCCAGGAGGGAAACTGTATTGTCAATAGTGAATTACAACTGAATACCGGTATTCACTTTTGGCAGTCAAAATCAGGGCTTGGAGGGGCTTTTCGGGCCTCGAGCCCGTCCGCGGTTCAGCCGCAACCTCCTGAAGGGCCTTGATTTGCGAGCTCGGCCGCCGAGGCCGCGACCGCCGGATCGAAAGTGAATACGGCTATTCACTTTTTGGGGCTCCGCGGGCAGAAAAACTCCGCCCTTTTCGCGGTAAACCTCAGATTTCAGGGAGGATAGCGGCGTCCGGAGGAAGTGAATACGGCTATTCAGTTTTCGGCCGTCTCCCGGCCATGGCTGGATCGGCCACGATGAAGTCGCAACCCGACGAGGAGCTCGCGCCACCGTGCCGGTAGACGTTTCAACCCGTCTTGAGAGCGCCCATCTTCCTTTACCGGACCGTCCCGGGACGGGAGGTCGGCGAGCTCGACGGCCGGACTTGCAGGCGTCCGGGGGGAATGGACTTTTAGGTTTCTCCGTGAGCCGGCCTACAGGCGCCCGGCGGGAAGAAATCGGTCAAGGCGGATCGACCAGCGCCAGAGGCGTTCATCGCTCCGAAGGAGCAGAATTTGAACAGCCCGGGGTTTCAACCCCGGGTAGGGGTCGCCAAAGAACGGCAAGCCCCGAAGGGCCGGCCTGCAGGCGGGGAGCCTCTCGGATACTGTCCGCGCCCTCGAGGCGGTCTCGTCGAAGTGGGTCCACGAGAAGCCGAACCCGATTCCGGAGGCTCGCCTGGCAGGAGGGGTACTTCGCCGTCTCCGTCAGCGCCTCGCGGGAGGCGGCGGGGAGGTCGTACATCCTGAATCAGGAAGCCCACCATCGCCAAGTCTGCTTCGAGGAGGAGCTTGTGGATCTGCTGAAAAAGCACGGGGTTCGACTTCGATCCCAAGTACCTCTTCGATTGACGGCTCGGCCGGCCCTTCGGGGCTTGAAGAAGCGAAAGGCTCCGTACCCGGGGTTGAAACCCCGGGCTGTTCAAATCCTGCTCCTTCGGAGCGGCAGGTTGACGTGAGATCGTGGGCCTGTATCGCGCTTAGACGCCGCCCGGCGATTCTTCCTTGGCGCTCCCTCCTTCGAGGGGCCAGGAGGGGGAGAGTTTCTGAGACCGGTACTGCCGGGGTTGCTTGAGCTGGCTGGTAGATCGCCAGCGCGGTAGCGACGCACCGTCGTCTCGCTCATCCCGACCGCAGGGCCGCCCTTCGACAGCGGCTCTCCCATGCCCAGTTCCATCCTCAGCCTCCTGACTTGCCGGTCTGTGACCATCAACCCTCCATCGGAGAGCTAACAGCCCACAAAACAGACACTTACGAGGATCGGAACCCACCAGATCTAATTGTCGCTGATCACGGCTTCGCGGGCGGCAGCCGGGGAGTGCGGAGACCGATCGACGTGCTGTAGCCGGGTTTGCGCCGGCTGCCTATTCGACCGGTTTCAGCCGCATAAGCGACTCAGCTCCCAAGGTCAATGCATCTTCGTAACCGGCTGAAACGATGGAGGATGGCAGCGTCGCTCCGGCTTTCGGAGGGGAATGCTTCTTGCCTCACACCGGCCGGATAACATTCCTGTGAGGGGCATATGACCTTCGGATAAGGCTCACGATGACGGAGACCCGAGGCGCCAACCTCAGCGCTTTCAACGGGATCGCCCACAGGAGGCTCGGTGCAGGAAAGCTGCCGAGGCCCTCGACGGCCCGAGTGGCTTATGCGACCGAACCTCCGCAGTTTGACCCGGCGTCGAGGGCGGTGTAGAATTCTAGACGAATAGAATAAAGGACATAGGCCACTTTCCCGAATTCGAAGACCTCAAGGCGCGAAGCACGCCACGAGGGGTCGCATAAGCTGAGTTTAC
>CAVZUZ010000010.1:0-387684 GCA_963778565.1 Thermoanaerobaculaceae bacterium
GTTCGACGCGGCGAGAGTTGGTTCTGTGCGAACTGTCTGGCCTATCTGTTGAACGGGGAGTGAGCCATGCAAAACGTCGATTCCTTTTTCGGCTTCCGCGTCGACGTGACTGATGAGGTCGAGCCGACACGGGTAGAGGCGTTGAGAGCCCTCGAATAGGCTTTGAATGCTGAGGTGAGGATCTTTGGACGGCGTGAGGACGCCCGGCTCCCCGAGCGCCGGCGGCGGAGCGCCGCCTCCGACTCGATATCGGCGATCATCTCCACGACGAGCTGCCGCTGCACCTCCTCGGAGACATGTCTCCAGCACGGCAGCGGCGAGAGGACCAGAACCTCCGGCGTCGCGTACCGCATGCGATCGAATGTCTCTCCTCGGCGCTTGGCGGCGTACTCCTGCGTCTGGTCGAACCAGTAGCCCGTCGCAGGCTCACCCGACAGCAGCGATTTGACGCAGTGCACTCCGGGCCATTGATCCACCCTCTCCTAGGCGTGTATCCACACGCTGTAGCGGACCGGCCGGGCGTCGCGGTCCTTGTAAATCGAAACCGGCACGTCACCTTGGAGGTCACATGCGGATTTTTTCCGTTCCCTTTTTAACGCTGGCCCTAACCGCCCTCTCCCAGACGGCACAACCGTCCACCACGGTGGAGCCGCCAGGAGCGCCCCCCGCCGCGGAGCGCACCTATTCCAAGCGGGAGCGAATCGCTTTGTGCGGGACGAAGCAGAACGCTCCCCTCGCGCCCTCGGAGCCTCAACCGCTCAAGGTCGAAGGGAAGATCACCCGCCCGACGATCCTTCGACAGGTGAAACCTATGTACGCAGCACCGCCTATGAACGGTACCGTTATCCTGCAGGCCGTCATCGATGAGGATGGATGCGTGCGGGAACCGAGGATCCTCCGAGGGCTCAACCGGTACCAGGATTCGGCAGCCCTGGATTCCATCCGGCAATGGGTTTTCCTTCCGGCAACCCTGGAGGGTAGGCCGGTGAACGTCAACTATGTCCTTACGATCGAGACCAGCAGGGGTATAGGGCCGCCACCCAAGCAGCTTTTGGAGCGGGCCGAAGGGTGGACCCGTCCCGTCGAGGAAAAGGATGAGGTTCTTGTGTTCAACGTCTATAGAACCGGAGGCGAGGCACTACCGCGGGCGCTCGATGGTTGTGACTTCCTGGGCACTGTCACGGCAACGGTTCCCGAAGTTGGAGGGGCGAGCATCGGGATCTTTAATCCTTCAGTGCTGCTACCCTCAATCAGAGCTCGTGCCGCGCGCAAATCAGCCAACACCGTCGTGGTATCCTTTGCCCCGGGAGCGTCGGAGTCCGGACGTCGTACATTGCGCGGCACTGTATTTCGCTGCGGGAACCAACCACTACCGGCGGAGCTTGGCGAGCCACTCGGATGAAAGCGAAAGGAACCGCAGCATGTCTGAAATTCTCGCGTCCACCTTTGTGCTTGCGGTCAATGATCTGGCGGCTTCAAAGCGGTTTTATCTGGAAAAGCTTGGGTTCGCCGAAGACTTCAGCGTCGATGGATGGGCATTCCTGAGCCGCGGCGCTTGTAAGCTGCGTCTTGGCCATTGTCCCGAGGCGCTGCCGATGTCGAAGAATCAGGATCACTCGTGGTTCGCATATCTTCACGTCCGGGACGCATCTGGTCTTTACGAAGAGACAGTCAGGAATGGTGTGGAGATCTGGCACAAGCTCGCGGACAAGCCATGGGGAATGCGCGAATTTGCTGTCGTCACTCCAGACGGCCACAGGATCGTGTTTGGGGAAAGATTGCCTGTTTAGCGGATGCAACAAGGAGGCGCCGGATGCAGCATCGCAAGATGATCATTGTCGGGGGAGCCAGTTTCGTCGTCGGAGCCCTGGCGTTCGTGTTCGTCTTCAGCTATCTGGCTGCGAATTTCAACTACCCCGACATTCTGGATGGCAGTGCCGCCGAGGTCTTGCCACGGCTTCGCGACGGCGGATCGGTGATGAGAGCCGTCTGGGCCGTCTATGCGTTTCTTCCTTTGCTTTTGGTGCCCGGCGCTGTCGGGGCCTATTTTGCCTGCCCGTCGAGTCGCGCCCGGATGACCCTCGCGCTGATCGTCGCTTCAATCGGTGCTTTGGCCATGTGCCTCGGATTGATGCGGTGGCCCAGCCTCCATTGGGCCCTGGCGGAAGCCTATTCGCAGGCAGGTGCTGAGGCAAAGAGCAGCCTTGACGCCGTCTTCAGCGGCATGAATCTCTACATCGGCAACTACATCGGGGAGTTTCTGGGCGAGACGACGCTGGCGGCCTTCTTCCTGCTGTCAGGCCTGTCCCTGCTCGAAGAGGCTCGATTCCCAAAATGGCTCGGTTGGTCGGGAGTCGGTTTTGCGGTTCTATTCCTGGCCGGGGCATTTCGCAATGTCACCCATGCGGTGCAGGTCGTTGCGGACATCAACAACGGTCTCCTTCCTCTTTGGATGATCGTGATGGGAGCAGCGTTGATCTGGTACTTCAGACGCCCCGGCCCGATCGGTGACGCCCGAGAGAAGGGGATGCCTTGAGCTTCGATCTCCAGGATACCCTCGACATCCTGAGCCGCACTCCAGTGGTGGTGGGCACTCTCCTCCGCGGCACCAGCGCGTCCTGGCACGCCGTTGACGAAGGTCCCGAAACCTGGAGCGCGTTGGACGTGGTAGGCCACCTCATCCACGGTGAAGAGACGGACTGGGTTCCTCGTGCCCGAATCATCCTCGAGCACGGCGAAGACCGCCCGTTCGAGCCGTTCGATCGCTTCGCCCAGTTCAGGCGCTTCGCCGGCTGGCCGCTGGACTCTCTTCTCGACCGGTTCGCCGAGCTTCGCCAGGCGAACCTCGAAATCGTCCGCAACTGGCGGCTGAGCGAGGAACAGTTGGCACTGCCCGGCCGCCACCCCGAGCTCGGCGCCGTCAACCTGCGGCAACTCCTGGCAACCTGGGCCGTTCACGATCTCAACCACATCGCCCAGATCGTTCGTGCGATGGCAAAGCGCTATACGGAAGACGTCGGTGCCTGGCGGGCCTACCTCTCCATCCTCAACCGGTAGCTTCGAAACAACGGTTCCCGTCCGTCTAACCCGATGAGGCCCCCCGGTCGCCTCCGCTGAGGGCTGTCAGAAAAGCGATCGGCGGAGCGAAAGCCTGTAACGAGCGCGCCGGTCGGTGAGCCAGTATTTTCGACGAAGCTGTAGGAAGTCCAACTCCGAGCGAGCTTCTCCCGCCTTGGACGGGCCGGAAAGAACCGCTCATCTCAGGAGGAGGAGCCTCGTATGAGCGATCCGCTGAGCCGGTTCGACCCACCGGCAAACTGGGACGATTTTCCCAAGAACCGCACGAAGAGGGAGGAGCTGCGGAACCGTTGGAGCGAGAGAGTCAGGGAGATGACGGAGAGGAGTGCAGGGGGCAACTATTACAATCCCCTCACCACGAGGATCGGAGACGCCCAGCCCGCCAGAGTGGAATGGTCCGCCTTTCCCAAGCCCATTGAAGATCTGAATCTGGACGAAGATGACCGGTCGCAGGACCTGGCACGGAAGCTCGAGTTGGCCGAACAGCGAGAAAGTCAGGTGGAGTACTGCGAATGGGTTGTCAAAAAAGATGCCCGGGGGAAGATCACCCGCGTCACCTTCACCTCTGAAACCATCGAATATTGGCAGGCCCTCTGGGAGACCGATCCGGAACGCGTCCTGGCGCTGTATCGGCGGCTGGTCAGCCCGGACGTTCCGAGGGCCGACCTCGAGACCGGCACCAGCTACAATCCGAACAACCGTTGGAACAGAGGTGGCGCCCAGCCGGACGGAGTAGGCGCCGTGCACATGATCGTCGGTATCAACACCCTGGACCTCGCGATTGGAGTGGCCGCGGGCGCTTCCTCGGGTGGCAACGACAATCCACGGGGTGGAGGATCCTTCCACGCCGACGACATCATCGGCCTCTCCGTCAAGCGGCTCGTCGTCCGGTTCAACATGAAGATCTCCTTGAGCAATCCGGTCGGCCTCTATCTTCAGGAGCCCGAGTTCAACCGTTTCGAGCTGCCCGCGAGCGCTCCCCGGAGCGCCAAGCCTCAGGATTTCTGGACCGTCGTGCGGGGCGACCGGAAGAGCGGCCGCGCCCTGCGCGCCGTCTACGAGGTGCCCTCGAGACTCGGTTTCAAGGTCGGCGACATCAAGGTCGACGGAAACCTGATTGAAAAAGGCTCTCAGATCGCACGGACCCTGAAGTCCGGCACCTACGTAACCCCCATCCCGCGCACATGAGCGCGCACATGAGGAGGATGCGAAATGAAAACCTTGAAATCGAGAGTGCTCGTCCTCGTCACGCTCGCGGGGGCTATCCTGGCAGCGTCATGCCATCAAAAGCCGAACACGCTGCCCAAAGCTTCTTTCACCTGCATGAATTTTCCCGAGATCGCGCCGAACCTCCCCGGCGACGTGGATCTGCCCAACCATCCCAACACCCAGTGCTTCGCCTGGCAGCAGTTCATCGCCCTCAACTGGCCAGCCCGGCCGGGGAGCGCCGGTGAGCCGGACCGCGGCCGGAGTGCCCGGGATTTCGGCCGTCCGGGTGACCCTAGCCCGTCCGTATGGGAGACGTACAAGGAGGCGCACCAGGTTTTCCTCCGGGATGGCGCTCCTCCGCGGCCTTGGGGAGTTTCGGGTCTCATGGAGAGCCTGCCCCCGAGCTTCAGAAGCCTTGCTCGATCCGAGAGCGCGGATCAGTCCAGCGAGCCTCTCGTGTTCCGCATGACCTCCAAGGTCTCGCCCGAGGCGCCGGAGCTGCAGCGGATTCATCAGGCGTTCAGCGGCGGATGGCTGACCGCTCAGAACCGGAAGCTCACCTACTACGGCATCCACATGAACCGGCCGGAGTTCGAGTACATCGTCAGCCAGCGTTTCTACGATGCGCGTCGGCAGGCCGGACAATTCATCAACCTGCCGGCCGGCCGTACGGGCCGCCGCCCGGGAAGCACGCCGGCCGAGGGATCCATCGAGGTCAAGTCTGCGTGGGTGGAGCTCACCGATCCCAAGCTGGCAAAGCGATTCCGCACGGTCAACGCCTGCATCCTGGAAAAAGACCACTGCCGCATGGCCCTCGTGGGCCTCGTCGGTCTGCACATCATCCACAAGACCGAGACCTTCCCGCAGTGGAGCTGGGCCACTTTCGAACACGTGGACAACCTCCCCGACCGCGAGGAGGTCCGCCAGGGCACCCTCAGAAAGCGCTATACCTATTTCAATCCGCGATGTCCGGCGGGCAGCACGTTGCCGGAGTGCGTGCCGAACCGGAAGCCGGTTTTCGGAGACCCCACGGACCGGCCCACCCAGGTGGTGCGGCAGACTCTCATTCCGCAGAGCGCCAGGAATTTGAACGCGCTCATCCACAAAAGTATCCGGCGTGCCAACCGGAAGTCTGTCTGGCAGTACTACGACCTGGTGGATATCCAGTGGCCGCAGGCAGGAGAAACCATTCCCGGCATCCAGGGAGCACCGCTTCCACGGGGCGGTATGACTCCAACCTCGATCGCGAACGCCACCCTCGAAACCTACGTGCAACACGACACGTGCATCGACTGCCACCGGGGCGCTTCGATTGCCTGCGTCGTGGGTCTGGATTGTACGGTCGCAGGTTCTGAGGGTCGCCGGCTTCCCCAGGCTTCGGACTACAGCTTTCTGTTCATGATGGCCAGGCCGTCCCCCTAGGAGAAATCATGTTACGCCTCGACGTTCGCTGGATTCACGGCTCGCCCGATTGCGCCTTGACGACCGATCCGCCGTTTCAGGTGCATGCGTTCGACAAGGACACGTACATTCTGCGCCAGAGCAAATGCACGAACTTCGAGGCTCCTTTCCTCTACCTTCTGTTCGGCACCGAGAAGGCGTTGCTGCTGGATACGGGAGCCTCCGCGCATGGCGGGGAGCTCCCCGTCCACGCGGTCGTCCAAGGGATCATCGCTCAGTGGCAGGCGATCCATGACCGGCCGTCTCTGGAGCTGATCGTCGCCCATTCCCACGGCCACGGTGACCACGCTGCCGGCGACGGCCAGTTTCGTGGTCAGCCCCATACAACGGTGGTGGCGACGGGAGTTGCGGAGGTCCAGCGCTTCTTCGGCTTTACCCGCTGGCCCGAGCGGACGGTGAGCTTCGACCTGGGAAGGCGGAAGCTGACCCTCCTCGCACTCCCCGGCCACGTCGACGACCACATCGGCGTCTACGATCCCAAGACCCGTCTGTTGCTGAGCGGCGACACCTTCTATCCCGGCTTTCTCTATGTTTCGGACCGGCGGGCCTACCGGCAGAGCATCGCGCGTCTGGCGCGCTTCGCCGCCGGCCATCCCGTCCGGTACTTCCTGGGCGCCCACATCGAGATGACCGGCACGCCACGGCTCGCCTACCGATCCGGCACCACCTACCAGCCGGTCGAGCACGTGCTGGAACTGCTTCCCAGGCACCTCGACGAGCTGCATGCCGCCATCGAGAGGATGGGTGACGGCTTCACCCGGACGGTGTTCGACGACTTCATTCTTCAGCCGTAGGGCCCGGCCGCGGCTTCTCGATTCCCAGCCACGACGCCACCCTGCCGGCCACTTCGAGGTTGCGCACGATGCCTGCGCTGCCTTTGGAGACCCCGGCCCCGATGGCCATGTAGATGCCATGCACTTCCGGGTGGACGTTGAAGTAGCCGTGCATGCCCAGGACGTCGGCGGGCGCCGAGGCGCGGCCCTCTTTCAACAGGCCGCCACGGGCGCTGTAGCCCTCGCGGAAAAAGAGGATCAGGTCGCCGCTGTTGGCGTGCTGGAGGCCGGCGTCCATCGCCTCGTAGCGGGTGAAGATGAGCTCGACGGGCCGCTCGCCGCCGACCGTCCACTCGGCGAAGAGACGGCGCAGCTTGACGAGGAGATCGCCCCGCCCCGGAGCGATGTAGACCTGGCTCACCCCGCCGGAGCCGACGGCATACGCGACGGTCCCGGTCTCGAGGATCTCACCTTCGGCATCCGCGGCGAGGAATCCCTGCTCCCGCAGCAGCACGTTGGGATCGAGCAGGGTGTGGACCGGCGCCATGCCGTGGTCGCTCACCACGGCGACGGCCGTCGTCCGCAGGTCGACCGCCGCCAGCAGCCGGGCCAGCTCGCGGTCCACGGCTTCCCAGACGCGCTGCCGCGCCGCCGCGAGCTCGTCGCTGCGCTGCGGGGAGAAGTCCGGCTGGCGTGGATCGGTCAACGTGAGCTGATGCCCGGCCTCGTCGATGACCGGCATGTAGCCCATCACCAGATCCCAGTCGGGGCGCTGGACGGCGGCGAGCAGGCTGTCGCCGAAGAACCGCGTGAAGCGCTCGTCCTGCTCCACCCAGGTCTCGAGATCGATGCCCGGTCTGCCGGCCCATGTCTCGGTCAAACGATCATCGTCCGGCGGTCCCGGCCAGGAGAGGCCCTTCCCGGCGAGCGCGGCCTCGAGCTCGGGGGGGTAGGCCCGGATGGAATAGAGCGCGCCGAAATAGAGCCGGACGGAGCCGAGGCCGGGCTCCATCTCCAGCAGCTTGACGGGGCAGGCGGTGTCGCGCGGCGGGGATGCGGCCGCGGGAGAGAGCCTGCAGGGGATATCCTGCCAGTTCCCCACCGAGACTGTTGTGGGATTCTGCTGCGCCTGGCCTTCTCTCCCCGCCTGACGAACCATGAGGCTGTCGTAGCTCACCTTGCCATCCTCGGTTCGATCCACGGCGATGAGGTCGAACGTCTGTGCGCTTGGACCTCGACCGACGGTTACACGGACTTCACGGACGGGAGAGCTACTTTCGATGCCCGGCGGCGCGGCTGGTTTCCAGTTTTCTTTCTCCGGCGTCACCAGATCCGCCTCACGGTCCGGCGTGTTGACGTAGATCATGCCCCAGTCGGCCCGCCGGCGTTCGCCGGTGTCGTCCGCCCCGGGCCAGGTGACGATCCCGACGCTCCTGCCTTGCCGCCGCGCCGCCTCCCAGAGGGATTCCGTCTCGATGGGTGCGTCGAAGCCGCTCACCGTCTCGCGAAAGGGCGTGCCGGGTTGATGGAAGACGTTGCCGACGATCCCCGTCCGCTCCGGGGGATAGCCGGTCGCCAGGCTGATGTGGTTCGGCGCCGTCAGCGTGGGATTGACGGGGACGAGCCGGTCGGCGACCTGGCCCTCCGCGAAAAAACGCGCGAAGCCGCCGGCGGTGAAAGCTCCTACCCGATGCAGGCGATGGAGCTCGTCCGCGCTGGCGCCGTCCAGGCTCAGGAGGACGACCCGGCGGGGTTCGCCGGGAAGCGGAGAAGGCGGAGGAGCCCCGGCAGGCGCGGTCTGACAGGCGGAGACGAAAAGGACAACAGGGACGAAAAGGACGGCGAGGACTCGACGGTGGAGATCGGCTTTCATGACCGACATCTACCCCACCCCCGTCGAGCCGAACCCGCCGCCTCCGCGGCCGCTCTCCTCGAGCGTCTCGGTTTCCTCCCACTCGACGCTCTCGACTCGCGAGACGACGAGCTGCGCGACGCGGTCGCCGCGGCGGAGGCTGAAGGGGGACTCGCCGAGGTTGATGAGGATCACGGCGAGCCTCTCCCCGGTAGTCGCTGTCGATGGTGCCGGGCGCGTTGACGACGCCGATGCCGTGCCTGAGGGCGAGGCCGCTGCGCGGACGGACCTGTCCTTCCCAGCCCGCAGGGATCTCCAGCACCAGGCCGGTAGGCACCAGCAGGCGCTCGCCGGGACGGAGCACCACCTCCCCGTCGACGGCGGCGCGGAGATCGAAGCCGGCGCTGCCCGGAGAAGCCCGGGACGGCAGAGGGAGATCGCGGGCGGCGGGCAGCCGCTTGATCCTGACCCTCATGCCCGGATCATCGGGGCTTGGAAGAGGGGCGTGCCGGGGGCTTGGTGCGCGGCTGGCCGGGACGCGAGCCGTCCGGCATCGTGCCGCCCTGCGGGGGGGCCGGAGGGTTGAGGAAGCGCATGGGCCTCCCCGTGAAAAGAGTGGACATGGACGGCAGGCTGCCGGGCGTGCCGGGTGGCGGCATCATACCTTCCGGTTCCCCGCCGGGCCGACCTGGCTGGGATCCGCCGCCGGGCAGCAGTGCGTCGGTGAACTGCCACTCGTCATAGCGCTCACGGCCAAAGAGGACCAGGAAGGATTTCTTGCCGCTCTTGCTGTGAACGCCGATGATCGGCCCGACCTGGACGGTTTCCCCCTTGCCGGGGCCGAGCTGCGGGCGACCGTTCTCGTCCCCTTCCTCCCCTTCGCCGGGCATCTGCGCGCCTCCCCCTTCGGGATTCTGCGGCGATTGAGGCGGCGGCTGCAGATTCTGGAAGATCAAACCCCACCTGCCGTCTTCGGTCATCGGGTCCTTCCAGAGCTGGCGGATGCAGCGCGGCTTGACCTCGATCAGCTCTTCGAGCTTGTTGGGATAGCGTTGGAAGCGCTGGTTGAAAACCCGGATGGCCTCGGCGTACTGGAAGCCGCGAAAGGCCAGCTCCTCCTCCTTTTCGCGCCGGATGGCCGTGCTCCACAGCGGCAGCATGGCCGCCACCAGGACGTTGAGCACGGTGATGGCGACGATGAGGACGACCAGGTTGTAGCCGGCCTCGGCCGGCCTCGCCCCTACGAAGAAGATCCGGCGGGTGAGGGAATCTCTCATCACCATTCCGAGTACGGCGTGCCGTCGAGGGAATTGAGCGGCGATCCGGAGTGGACGTCGATGACCCCCGGCTCGGCGCCGTCACCTCCCTCGGTTTCCGCCGGAGGATTGTCGGGGTCGATCTCTTCGTAGACGGGGACCCAGGTCTCGCTGCTCCGGGTAATGGGATCGACGGGGATCTTCCGCAGGTAGCCCTCGTCGACCAGGGCCTCCAGGCTGGAGGGGTAGCGGCCCTTGTCGCCGTAGTGCTGGTCGATGACGTCCCGCAGGGTGCGCAGGTTGGTTTTCAGGACCGATTCCTTGGCTCGCATCGGCACGTTCTTGAGCGCCGGCATGGCGATGGTGGCGAGAATGCCGACGATGGCGATCACCACGATCAGCTCCAGCAGGGTGAAGCCGCGTTCCCGCAGGCGGTTGGGATTGCTCATGACGCTTCTCCTCTCCCTCACCATTTGCGATAGGGAACGCCGTTCAATCCCACGCCCTGCGACAGGGAGTACACGTCGTAGACGTCCTCCCCGCCCCAGGAGGTCGAATCGAAAGAGTCCTGATAGCTACGCAGGCCCCACTCGTCCTTGCCCGTCATGGGATCGACCGGGATCCTGCGCAGGGGCTTCAGCTTCTTGTCCACCTGGCCGACGACCTCCACTCCCTCCACCAGCACCTCGAGCTCCTTGGGGTAACCGTCCGTGCCGAGATCGATGGGAATGAGGCCCGCGTCGCTGTAGCGCTTGTACTCGTCGATCGCCGACCGCATCTGCCGCAGTGCCTGCCGGAGCTCCGCCTCCTTCGAGCGTTTGGCGGTGAACTTGGCGACCGGCAGAGTGACCAGAGCGAGCACCGCCATGACCGCGGCCACTGTGACCAGCTCGGCCAGGGTGAAGCCGGCCTGCGAGCGGCGGGTGAACAGACTTTTGCGCAGCATCTTCATGCGGCCTCCTACTCGTTCAACGCCGGCCGGCGGCAGAAGCTTCCCCGGCAGGCGGCGCCGGTGGGTCCAGGTGCGGCTCGGGCTCTCCGCTCACCTCGATCAGGGCCGGTCGCGTGCGGACGGCGACCGGCCGCAGCGCCGAGTCCAGTGCCTTGCCCTCGAAGCTCAACCCGCTCGAGCCTGCCGCGACGGCCCGGAAAGTGATGCGGGCCACGGTCCCGCGCCCTTTGACGCCCGGAATCCTGCCCAGCCGGCTGGCGCCGATGACCAGGGCTCCGGGACGGCCGGCGTCGGACATCACCTGGGCCTCGCCCGAGCCGCCCAGGAAGTCGCCGGCGTCCACCTTCTCGACGGCGAGCACCGCGGGGTCGAACGACAGCGACAGCGGCAGGTGGGAAACCGGCCGGCCGGTCTCGGCCTGCACCCGCACCTCGAAGGTGTCGCCGGGGGCAACGGCCAGCCGGGCGGGAGCGAGCCACAGGCGCACCGGCGGCGCCTTTGCCGCCGCCGCTGCCGCGCCTTCGGTCTGGTAGGCCGCGGGGAGAGTCTGCACCGCGAGCGAGGCCGTGCCGGAGGTCGGACCCCGGGAGACAAATCCGGCCGGCGGCTCCTCCTCCGGCGGCGGGGGCTCCGCCGGCGGCGGCTGCCGGAAGATGTCGGAGGGCGGCGCCGTCGGAACCAGGTTCACTCCGCCAGGCGGCGCCTCCTCGGGAGGCACGGCCTCTTCGCTCCCCTCCTCGCCGCCCTCATCCGGCCGCAGCCCGCGAGGCAGCCGCTGCAGCCGGCGGCGGATCGCGTCCTGGATCTCCTCCGGCGTCCCCTCCTCGGTATCGAACGGACCCTCGACGTCGGACTCGACGCGAACGGCGGCAGCCGCGGAAGGTGATGTTGGCCTCGGTGCCGACCCAGATGGGCGCCAGATCGTCCTCGGTGATCTCGGCGTTGCGGATGATGTGCGGCGTCAGCGTCAGGATCACGTCGGTCCGCTGGTTCTCGTTGCGCTTGTTGGAGAAGAGCCGGCCGAGCAACGGGATCTCCGAGAGGCCCGGAAGGCCGCGGTCGGAGCTGTTTTCGTCGGTGCGGATGAGGCCGGCGAGGAAGTTGGTCTCGCCGTCCTGGAGGCGGATCACCGAGTCGATCGTGCGGGTGCCGATGATCGGCTGCGACTGGCCGCCCGAGCCCTGGACCTGGCCGTTGATGGTCGACACCTCGACCTTGATCTTGAGCGTCACCTCCTGGTTGTGGTGGACGCGCGGCTCGAGGTCGATGCGGATGCCCACGTCCGTGTACTGGAAGGAGGTGATGGGGATGATGCCCCCCTGGCCGCCGACGTTCTGGGTGTTGAAGGTGGTCAGCGGGATCGGCACGCGGTCGCCGATCACCAGGCTCGCCTTCTCGCCTTCGGTGATGCGGAGCTGCGGCTTGGCGAGGAGTTGGGCGTCGGTGTTGCTCTTGACGAAGTTGTAGAGGAAGCTCGGGATCGTCAGCAGCCAGTTGCTCTGGTTGATGAATTCCAGGTCGGAAAGGCGGATGCCGGGCGGCGTCGTTCCGGTTCCGCCCGTACCCGTGCCACCGCCGCCGGAGGTGCCGAAATCGAGCGACTGGCCGATCGAGTAGCTGGAGAGGCTGACCCCGAGCTCGCGCAGGCGCCCGGTGTTGATCTGCAGCAGCTCGACGTCGACCACCACCTCGGCCTTGGACTTGTCGTTGGCCTCGATGATGCGCTCGGCCACTTTCACCTTGTCCGCCGTGTCGCGCAGGATGATGGCGTTCAACTGCTCGTTGGTGGCGATCTTGCGCGCGTCGATCAGGCTGCGCAGGATCGTCAGCATGTCCTTGACCTCGGAGTTGGAGAGGAAGAAGGTCTGGATGACCAGGTCCTCGTAGGTGCGGCGGTTCTGCGGCGTGTCCTGGGCGATGATGATCGTGTGCTCGTCCATCACCTTGTAGAAGTGGCCGCCGGCGCGCATCAGCGTTTCGAGGGCCGCCTGGGCGGTGACGTCCTTCAGATCGATGGAGATCTCCTGGTCGCGGAGATTGGGATCGAACAGCACGTTGATGCCGAACGCCTGACCCAGGGCGCGGTAGATGTAGAAGATCGACACCGGCTGCGGGAACTCGAGCGAGATCGGCTTGTCCGAGCGCGGGTTGAGCACCGGCGGCTGCGGACGGGCGCCGCGGCTCTTCTGCTTCATCTGCTCGATGGTCTCCAGGCCGCGGCTCTGCTTCTGGGCGAGGTAGGCCCGATGGACGTGCTCGAGCTGCGCCGCGGCGTACTGGTTGGTCGGATCGAGCTGCACCGCCTGCTGGTATTCGACCAGCGCGCGCTCGAGCACTCCGGCCTCCTCGAACTCCTGGCCTTTTTCGAAATGGCCCTGGGACGCCTTGATCTTGGCGCGCAGCAGGGAGGCCCGGTAGGTGATGTTGCCCGGGTCGTCCTCCAGCGCCTTCATGTAGTGGAGAACGGCGTCGTCCCACTTGCCGAGCTGGGCGGCGATCTCGCCCTGGCGAAAGTTCTGGTGGCTGGTGCAGCCGGCCGAGATCCCGAGAGCGCCGAGGGCGAGCACGAGAATTGACATCCGGACGATGAGGTCACGCATCTTGGAAGGTCCCTCCGACTAGCGACGACGGACGCCCAGTCGCTTCGCGGGCCAGTCGGGAAAGGCCACGAAGCGGATGTCCACGGACTCGTAGCCGATTCGGGCCACGACGAACTTGTTTTCGATCACTTCCCCCTCGAGCGCGTTGTAGATCTTCTTGCCGTCGGTGAAGACGGCGATCTTCTTCTCCGCCGTGCCGAAGTTGCCCAGGTACTCCATGGTGAACTCGGGAGGCTTCGGCTTGGCCGCCTCGATCGCCGCCAGCCGGGCCGACTCCTCGGCCCGCCGGCGCGCCTCCTCCATCCGCCGCAGCTCGTCCGCGCTCGGCGGTGGTGGCGGCGGCGGCGGTGGCGGCGGCGGCGGATCGATGAAGCGCCACGGATCGCGCCCGGTCACGGAGTCGGGAGGGACGCGGTCGAGATCCGCCATTCGCAGCAGCGCCACGCGGTCCCCGGGACGGGCGCCGCGCCTCTCGCGACCGCCGGCGGGAAGCGCGCGCCGGGGGGCTCCGTCGCCGTCCTCCGGATCCAAGGCCGGGCGTGCGGCGGTGGAGACTTCGCCGCCGCCGCCGCCCAGACCCAGCATCGGCCGGAGATACCGCCACGCCAGGACGACCACCAGGATGCCGAAAACGATCAGCAGGTTTCTTTGCCGGGAGCCGCCGTTCACGACGATCCTCCCCGATCAACCGGCTCGACCGGATCAACCGGATCAACCGCGCTGGAAGCCGTCCCTGCCTCGTCGGTTTCCTCGGCCTCGCGGGCGAACAAAGTCGAGAGCGCCAGATCGATGTGGAGCTCGGGTCCCTCGGTGTTGCCGGCCAGCTTCACCTCGTCGAGCGACAGGAACGAGCGGGAGATTTCGAGCAGGTTGATGAACTTGCGCAGCTCCCCGTACGTGCCCTCGACGGAGAAGACGAAGGACCGCTTGATGAGGCCGAACTTCTCGATGTCCTCCTCGGGATAGGAGAGCGCCCGCGGCAACAGGCCGGCCCGGCTCGCCAGGTCCTTGACCTCGGCGGTGACGCTCGTCAGCCGCCGGCTGCGGGTGGAGAGGCGCTCGCGGTAGAGCTGCTCGACCTGCTGCTCGTTGGTCCGCACGCGGGCGAGCATGTTCTCCATCTGCCGGCGTTGGGCCGCCAGCTCCTCGAGCCGCCGCTCCTGGCCGTCCAGCGTCTCCTGCAGGGATGCGACCCGGCCGGCATAGCCGAGCTTGTAGACGGCGAACGCGCCGGCGTTGGCCGCGAAGAAAATCAGGGCCGGCACCCAGATCCACAGCCGCTGGCGCCAGATCTCGCCGAGCGCTCTCATCGCGGATCTCCGGGAATCGGCGAGCGGTTCGCCGCGGCGGAGGGCGTTCCGGGAGAGGTGCTTCGCGGCTGCGGCACCTCCTCGATCGTCGGCGCGCCCTCGGCCACGGAGCCTCGCGGCGCGCCGCCCGGGATGTACTGTACCGTCAGGAAGAAGCTCACCAGGTTGTCGTCCTCTCGCCTCTCCTCGCGCATCAGATTGGGATCCGTGAAGGCGGGATGCGCGAACAGATTTTCTACGAACTGGTGCAGCGCTTCGTCACTGCGGGTCTCGCCGGTGATCGTCAAGGGAATCTGGCGGCGCGGAGTACCGTCCCTCGCCGCCGCCTGCACGCGCCGGCCGGCGCGCGGCCCCCTCTCCCGGGTCTCCGGCGCCAACCGGCTCAGGCGTACGCCGTCCGGCAGCACCTCGACCAGGCGATCGATCAGCAGGCTCCAGGAGAAGGTGCGTTCCTCGATCTTCTGGTTGAGGAAATCGACCTGCTCGTTGAGCTGCACCAGGTCGATGTCGTCGAGCCGGCGCTGGAGCCGGTCCGCCCCCTGCTGCTGCTTGGCGATCTCCTTCTCGCCGAGCGCGATCTGCTGGCGCTTGTCGGCGGAGCCCGAGAGATAGTTCCAGAAGAGGGAGACGTTCCCCAGCAGGAGGAGCAGACCCAGCAGCCAGAGCAGCAGCGCGATCCGCACCACCGGCCGGCTGTTGAGGAACGGCCGGCGCGCGAGATTGAGCGGCTCCATCCGGACGGGGCCCGCGCCCGGCATCGCCGGCGGCTCCGGCATGGCAGGGCGCGGCTCGACCGCCGCCTGGGGAGCGTTGTCCAGGATGCTCATGACACCTCCTGGCGGGCGGCGCCGAGCATGGGGGCGAGATCACGCCAGGTGGGCACGGCGGCCTCCTCGGCGCGCAGCGGCGGCAGGTGCCGCCCGTCCAAGGGCGCCGCGGCAGAGCCGAGCCCCTCCTCCAGGCGGTCGAGCCAGGCCGGCTCGAGCGCCGGCTCGGCCAGCAGCAGCACCGGACCGAGCGAGGAGCCGGGGAAGTGTTCGTCGAGGAAGTTGCGGGTGAGCTTCAGGTCGCGCCCGACGAAGCTCGCCCGCGCGGCTTCGGGGAGGTTGCCGGTGAACCCTTTGTAACGATGGAGGACCGGCTCGCCGCCGCGGGCGAAGATCAGGGTGTAGCCTTCGGACCCGACCACGACCAGCGCCGCGAAGCTGCCGGCGGGGACCGGGGTGATCGCCGCCAGCAACGACAGGCTGGCATTCGTCACCTGACCGACGCGCACGCCGACGGCGGCGAAAGCCTCTTCGAACTGGGCCAGCAGCAGCTCGACGGCGAAGCCCAGGAGCAGCCGCCGCGGCTCCTCCTGGCCGGGGATCGGCGACACTTCGGTGGCGCCGATCCGCAGCTCGTCCACCCGGAAGGGAACGAGGCGGCGGAGCTTCCAGCGCAGCACCTCGTCCAGGGCGTCGGCCGTCTTCGGCAGCTCGCCGCTCTCGGTGAAGGTGACCCGCAGCCAGGCGTCCGGCAGCACGAGGGAGGCGTCCCGGACCCCGCCGGGGATGCTTGCCACCAGCCCGGCCACCAGCTCGAGGAAGGCCGCCGGATCGCGCGGCGGGCCGCCCAGCGGGCCGCGCTGGAAGGGGTCGCGCGGCAGGGCGGTCTCACGGTAACCGCGCAGGCGGAAGCCGTGGCGATCGCGCGCGAATTGCCCGTAGCGCAGCCGCTCGTCGTCGAGGACGAAGACGTGCGGCGGCACCGGCACGGGGTCGAAACCGAGCAGCCGGGTCACCCAGGCGCCGGCGCCGCGGCGTTGGCTAGTCAACGAAGGTCACCTTGTTGATCTCACGCAGGGTCGTCACGCCCCGGAAGGCCATCTCGAGCGCCGACTCGCGCAGGAAGGTCATTCCTTCCTCCTTGGCGGCGCGCTTGATCTCGGAGGCCGGCCGGCGGTCGAGGATCAGCTCGCGGATGTGGTCCGAGAGGTCGAGCAGCTCGGAGACGGCGACGCGGCCGTGGAACCCCGTGCCGTTGCACTCGATGCATCCCCGCCCCTCGTAGAAGGTGAAATCGGCGTACACCGCCGGAGTCGAGACCGCTCTCGTCGAGGAGCTGCGGTGGAGATCTTCACCGGACGCTTGCAGTGCAGGCAGATCTTGCGCACCAGACGCTGCGCCAGCACGCAGTTGAGCGCCGAGACGAAGTTGTAGAGATCGACGTTCATGTTGAGGAAGCGGCCGAGCACGTCGACCACGTTGTTGGCGTGCACGGTGGTGAACACCAGGTGGCCGGTGAGCGCCGACTGGATGGCGATCTGCGCCGTCTCCTCGTCGCGGATCTCGCCGACCATGATCTTGTCGGGGTCGTGGCGCAGGATCGAGCGCAGGCCGCGCGCGAAGGTGAGCCCCTTCTTCTCGTTGACCGGGATCTGGGTGATCCCCTTCAGCTGGTACTCGACCGGATCCTCGATGGTGATGATCTTGTCTTCCGAGGACTGGATCTCCGACAGGCAGGCGTAGAGCGTCGTCGTCTTGCCCGAGCCGGTGGGGCCGGTGACCAGCACCATGCCGTAGGGCTCGCGGATGAACTTGCGCAACTTGCGCATCGTCTCCTCGTCGAAGCCGAGGATGTCGAGCCGCAGGTTCTTGAACTCCTTGTTCATCGACTCCTTGTCGAGGATGCGGATGACGCAGTCCTCGCCGTGGACGGAAGGCATGATCGAGACGCGGAAGTCGATCGTGCGCCCCGCAGGCGCAGCTTGAAGCGGCCGTCCTGCGGGATGCGCTTCTCGGCGATGTCGAGCTCGGACATCACCTTGATGCGGCTGATGATCGTCTGGTGGTGACGCTTGTCGATCGGCTCCATCGCCTGGTAGAGGACGCCGTCGATGCGGTACTTGATGATGACCTCGCTCTCGCGCGTCTCGATGTGGATGTCCGAGGCCCGGCGCTGGATGGCGTTGAACATCGTCGAGTCGACCAGCTTGATGATCGGGCTGGTGTCGGCCGTGATGCGGTCGATCGACAGGATCTCTTCGCCCTCCTCGTCCTCCTGGACGAGCTGGATGCGGAAGTCCTCGGTGGCCTCGTCGAGCACGCGCTGGGCGCTCTCCGACTTCTGCAGGATCTCCTCGATCGCCGAGCGCACGCCCACCTTGACCTCGACCGGCTGGCCGAGCAGCAGCTCCATCTCGTCGATCTTGACCACGTCCGACGGGATCGGCCATCACCACCGACATGCGCCCGTCGAGCTGCGCCTCGGGGATGAAGCCGTAGCGCAGCATGAGATCGAAGGGGACCCGGCGGAAGAGGTCGTTGTCGATCCGGAAGTGCGTCATATCGACGAACTCGAGCCCGTAGCGGGCGGCGAAGGCCTCCGCCTCGCGCCGCTCCTCGGCCAGGCGAGCCCGCGCCTGCTCGACGGTCTCGGCCTCGAGCTCCTTGTCCTGAATTGCCGTCCTGCCGTTGATGACTGCCATGACCAAGCTCCTCAAACCTCCGGAATGACCGCGCGGGGCCTCCGGCGCCGCTGGGGAGAACCCCCTTTCAGCAAAGTGCTAGAACTTCGACGATCCGAGCATCGAGAACATCGGCAGGTAGATCGAGATCAAGAGGATCGCGATGATCATTCCCATGAACACCAGCATGATCGGCTCGACCAGCGACAGCAGACGTTGCATGCGGGTCTCGACCTGCTCGTCCAGGAATTCCGAGACGCTGCTCAGCATCTCGTCGAGCGAGCCGGTCGCCTCCCCGACCTTCACCATGTCGATCGACATGTCGAGGAAGATCCCGCTCTTCTCGAGCGCGCCATGGAAGGGCTTGCCTTCCCGCACCATCTGGATCGTCGGCTCCAGCCGGCTGCGCACCCAGGCGTTGCCCACCGACGAGATGGCGATCTCGAAGGCGGGCACCAGCGGGATGCCGCCCGCCAGCAACGTCGAAAGGGCGCGGCAGAATTCCGACAGCGCGAAGCGATGGAGCACCGGTCCCATGAACGGGATCCGCAGCTTCCACCGGTCGACGGTGAGCCGGCCCGCTTCCGTGCGTGACCACACGCGCAATGCCAGCACGCCGGCGACGAGCAGCACCAGCAGCAGCGGCCAGTTCGAGCTGGCGAAGGTCGAGAGCGAGAGCACCACCTGGGTGATCAGCGGCAGCTCGGCGCCCAGCTCCTCGAAGAAGCCCATGAACTTGGGGACGACGTAGATGGCCATGATGGTGATCATGGCGATCGACAGGAGCACCAGCACCGCCGGATAGACCAGGGCCGAGACCACCCGCCGGCGCGCGTCGAGCACCAGCCGCATGTAGCGGATGAAGCGGCGGATGACCAGTTCCAGCTCACCGCTCCGCTCGCCCGGCCTTGAGCGACGAGGGGTAGAGCCGCGGGAAACAGCTCGCCGTGAGCGGCGAAGGCATCGGAAAGCTCCGAGCCGCTCTTGACCCGGTCACGGACGTCCGTCAGCACCGACCGGAAGTGCGGGTTGTGCATGCGCTCGAGCATCAGGTCGAGGGTCTGCAGCAGGGGCAGGCCGGCCTTGAGCAGCGCCGCCAGCTCCTGGTTGAAGACCACGAACTCCTGGGCCGGAACGCGCCGGCGCCCGATCCGGCCGAGAGCCGGCAGGGCACGGCCGGGCGACAAGCCGCGGCGTCGCACCTCGAAGAGGTGAACCCCGCGCTTACCGAGATCGCTCCGCAGGGCGGCCTCGTCGCTGGCGGTGAGGACCTCTTCCAGCACCCGGCCGTCCGGCGTTCCTATCCGACAGATGAACTGCATCGCTTTCTCCAGCTCTCCTATTGCCCCTCACGCAACGTCAGCACGAGCATCAGCGCTCCCCTGCTGGCCTCGTTCTTGGCCAGCCCCAGGCTCATCGTCTGATCGATCCAGAGGGTGAGATTCGTCTGCAGGAGGTTCGTCTCCGGCCGCCCCCCGGCCCGCCGCGAGATCCGGAAGTTCGAAAGCTTCACCCGCTGGCCTTGCAGCAGGGTGCCGAAGCGGAAGCTCACCTTGTACTCCGGACCCAGCTCGTAGACCACCGCCTGCCCTTCGACGCCGCCGAGCTGGGACTGCGCCTGGATCTCGTAATTGTCATACGCCAGCAGATCCTTCAGCCGCTTGGTCAGCCAGTCGGGAAGATCCGAATGATGGACGTCGCCCGACAGCGCGGAGCGGCTGGCGCGAACCACGAACACCTCCAGCCGCAAGGGCAGCGACCGGTGGTCGAAACCCCGCAGCACCTTCATGATGCGGCTGACCACCGCCTGGGTGTCGCGGATCACCAGCGTGTTGCCCGCCGGCTGCAGCTCCACGGTGCCCCGATCCGACAGCAGCGGCGACACCAGCAGGATGGCTTCGCTGGCCCGCTGGTATTTGAACGTGTACGCCCGCACCACCACCTCCGCCGGCGCAGGCCGCTGCTGGGCCCATGCCATCGAGGCGACGGCCAGAGCCAGGAGGAAGCTCGCGACGAAGCGGCGCAGGGGCGACACCGAGATGCCCGGGATTCTACCGCGAAGGGGGGAGGCTGCGTCGCCGCCGCATCCGGCGAAAGAGGCGAAGCCAGTCATCGGGGCACCGGTCAGACATCCAGGCTTTCGTCGAAGACCATGAGCACCCAGGTACCTTCGCTGGCCATGTGGAGGACACGGGCTCCCGGACGGTTCACGCCTTCGAGCGCCGGCGCGGATGTCGCAGGCATGGCGGCCGGGCTCATCACGACGGCCGGCGGCAGGCTCGCGGTCTTGTCGCGGCTCACCGACAGCGCAACGACGGCCAGCACCGCCGCCGCGGACCAGCGCCGCCAACCGGCGAATCTCCGCCGGACGTCGAGCCGCTCGGCCGCACGCAGGGTGGCCACCGCCTGGCGCACCGCCTCGACCTCCGAGCGCTCGTCGGCGGGTGTCAGCTCCACCGCCGGCAGCCGCCGGAAGACCAGCAGCGGATCGGCCATCAAGGCCTGCCGCCGGCAGAGGGTGCAGGTGTCGAAGTGCTCGACCGCCGTTGCCCAGCCGCCGGGCGCGGTATCGCCGGTATTGCCGATATCGCCGGTATCGTCGGCATGGCGGCCGGCCGCGAGCCCGCGCCAGTCCGGACAGCTCACCGCGGCGCCTCCCCGTCCTCGAGGCCGCAGCCGCCTGCGTACTCGGGGTAGCGCCGGAGCAGCTCACGGCGGAGGACTTTGCGGGCGTTGAAGAGATGATTGCGCACCGTCGATTCCCGGCATTCGAGAGCCCCGGCCACCTCGGAAGAGGAAAGCCCCTCCACCTCGCGCAGCAGGAAAACCACCCGCTGCCTCTCCGAGAGGCCCGCCGACAGCTCCTGAAAGATCGCGGCGACCTCGCCCTGCTGCAGCCGCGACAGGTCGCCATGGGCACGCGTGTCGGCCACCTGCCGCAGGTGCTGGCGCACGGGCTCGTGACTCCGTTCGCGGCTCCGGCGCGACCGCAGGTGGTCGATGGCCAGATTGCTGGCGATGCGGTAGATCCAGGTGTTGGGGCTCCACCGGTCGTCGAATTTTTGCCGGTTCTCCCAGACCTTGAAGAAGGTGACCTGCACGACGTCCCGCGCCTCCTCCAGGTCGCCCAGGATGCGCTGGCAGAGCTGGAGCAGCGGCTTGGTCTTGCGGCCGATCAGCTCGTTGAACGCCGACTCGCTCCCTTCGCGGACGGCCATCAGGAGGTCGCGGTCGCAGGTGTCGGCCCAGGGCGCGCGTTGCGGCGAGGGGGACTGGCGGCTGGAATAGACGAGCTCGAGCATATTCGCTGGTATATACGGCGGCGGGTGTCCGGAGCGTCTAGGGAGCTCCCCCGCCCGCCGAGAGCTAGCCATTATACTGCCTCGCGAGATGAGCTTCATCCTCTGGGGTCTGTACCAGCTCGCGGTCGGGGCCGCCCTGGTCGTGGCAGGCCCCGTCCTGCTCGTCCGGCGCGGCAGCCACTACCTGCCGACCGTCCTCGGTCGGCTCGGACAGCCCAACCGGATGGACCGGACGGCCCGGACCGAGGGCTCCCAGGGGGCCCTCTGGCTCCATGCCGTCTCCGTCGGCGAAGTCGGTGTTGCGGCCACCCTGGCCCGGGCCCTGCCGGCGGAAATTCCGCTGCTGGTGACCACCGTCACTCCCACCGGCCAGGAGCGGGCGCGGGCCGCCTTCGCCGGCCGCGCCGAGGTAGCCTATCTCCCTTTCGACCTGGGCTTCGCCGTGCGGCGGTTCTTCCGCCGCCACCAGCCGCGCGCCCTGTTGCTGGTGGAGGGAGACTACTGGCCTCTCCTGCTGCGCGAAGCCCGGCGGCGCGGTCTGGCCGCCGCCGTGGTCAACGGCCGGGTGGGCGACCGCAGCTTCCATCGCATGCGCCGCCTGCGCCGCTGGCTCGGTCCCCTGTTCAACGGCGTCGACCGCTTCGGCGTGCAGAGCGGGCAGGACCGCGAGCGCCTCGCCGCGCTGGGCATCGATCCGCGGCGGATCTCCGTCACCGGCAACCTCAAGTACGAATCTCCCGAGCCGCCGCGGAAACCCGAGCTCGAAGCGGCCCTGCGGCAGCGTGCCGGGGAGCGGGCCCTCCTCGTCGCCGGCTCCACCATGGCCGGCGAGGAGGAGCCGGTGCTCGAAGCTTTTCTGCAAGCCGGGGGCGGCGAGCGGTCCCTGCTCGTCCTGGCGCCGCGGCACCCGGAGCGCTGGGACGAGGTGGAGGCCCTGCTGCGCTCCCGGCGCGTCGACTTCGTCCGCCGCAGCGCCCTGACTCCCGCTGCTGCCGCCCCGAGCCGGCCCGCGGTCGTGCTGCTCGATAGTCTCGGGGAACTGGCCGGCCTCTACCGTCTCGCCACCGCCGCCTTCATCGGCGGCACGCTGGTGCCCACCGGCGGCCACAATCCCCTGGAGGCGGCCCACTTCGGTGTCCCCCTTGCCGTCGGCCCCTCGATGCACAACTTCCGCGACATGGCGGCGGCGTTCGACCGGGCGGGCGCGTGGCGGCGGGTCCGCGACGCGGGTGAGCTGGCGGCGGCCTGGCGGGAATGGCTCGACGACCCCGCCGCCGGCCGGGAGACGGGGGAGCGCGCCCTGCGGCTGGTGGAAGAGAACCGGGGAGCGCTCAAGCGGACCTTGGAGATGCTGGCGGAGGTGCTCGGGACGATCTTCTCCTTCCCCCGCCCGAGCCCTCACCCCCTGGCCCCCTCTCCCGCCCCCTCCCTTCCCCCCTCACCGGGAGAGGGGGAACCGGAAAACGCGCGATCTGATTTATTGTCTCCCCCCTCTCCGGTCAGGGAGAGGGGGCCAGGGGGTGAGGCTTCGAAGGGCATGCCGGCTGCTCCTCCACTGGACCCTGAGGGAGCGAACAAGGCTTGAAGGCCCCTCCACCCTCCCTCTCCCCTTGGCAGCTCCTGTACGGCGGCGCGCACCGGCTCCGGCGCCGGTGGTACCGCGACCGCGCCCGGAGCCTGCCGCGGCCGGTGGTGAGCGTCGGCAACCTCCACTGGGGCGGCTCCGGCAAGACGCCGCTGGTGGCCGCGCTCGCCGCCCACCTGCGCGACCGCGGGCTGGCCGTCTGCGTCCTGTCGCGCGGCTACGCCGGCCGCGGTCAGGGTATCCGGATGGTGAGCGCCGGCGACGGACCGCTCCTCGGTCCCCTGCTGGCGGGAGACGAGCCGGTGCTCCTGGCGGGCGAGCTGCCGGGAGTCGCCGTCGTCGTCGGTCCGGACCGGCACCACGCCGGTCTCCATGCCCTGCACCGCCTGGAGCCGCCGCCCGACCTCTTCCTGCTCGACGACGGCTTCTCGCATCTCAAGCTCCGGCGCGACCTCGACCTCGTCGCCTTTCCCGCCGCCGATCCGTTCGCCAGCGGGCGCCTCCCGCCCGCCGGGCGCCTGCGCGAGCCGCTGGCGGCGATCTCCCGCGCCCATGCGGTGATCCTCACGGGCCTGACGGACCTGACGGAGTTACAGGATTTCGACGCTTCCGGCGCCGCGCTGGCCGAGGCCCTCCGCCCCTACGGCTTCACGGGTCCGGGCTTCGCCAGCGTCACCCGGCCAGGGACGCCGCGGCGGATCGGAGACGGGGCTCTCTCCCCGGCAGCGCGGGTCTTCCTGGTGACCGCCGTCGCCCGCCCGGCGGCTTTCAAGGAGATGGTGCGGCGCCTGGGTTTCACGATCGCCGGCGAGCTGCGCTTCCCCGATCACCACTCGTATCCCCCCGCCAGCCTCGTCCGCATCGTGGAGGCCTGGCGGGCGAGCGGCGCCGAGGCCGTGCTCACCACTGCCAAGGACCGGGTCAAGCTCCACGGCCGGCTCGACGTGCCTCTCGCCGAGCTGCCCGTCCGCGCCGAGCCAGAATCCGCGTTCTGGGATTGGCTGGACGGGGAGATCGGAAAACTCCATTTCTCCCCCTCTCCCGGTGAGGGGGCTGGGAGGGGGCGGGAGAGGGGGGCGGGGGGTGAGGGCTCTTGAAAACCCGTCCCGTCGGCCATCGCGTCGAATACGGCCTCTACCTGGCCCTGAAAGGCTGCCTGCGGCTGCTGCCCCATGCCGCCGCGCGCTCCACCGGCCGCGGGCTCGGCAGCCTGGCCCACGCGCTGGACCGCCGCCACCGCGACGTGGCCAGGCGCAACATGGCCCTCGCCCTGCCGGAGAGAGGCGAGGCCGAGCGGCGGCGCCTGGTCAAGGAATGCTTCCGCCACTTCGGCGCCGCCCTCTGCGACGCCGTCTCCTCCACCCGCTTCACGCCCACCGAGCTGTGCCACCGCATGAGCCTGCGCGGGTGGGAAAACCTCGAGGAGGCCGAGCGGCGGGGCAAGGGGATCTTCATCCTCTCCGCCCATCTCGGTCTCTGGGAGCTGGTGCCGCCGATGATCGGCCTCACCCGCGGCCGCATGGACATCGTCGTCCGGCCCGCCGACAATCCCTGGCTCGACCGCGAGCTGCGCGCCCTGCGCGAGCGTTTCGGCAACGCCGTCATCCCCAAGCGCGGAGCCGCGCGGCGGATGATCGAGGTGCTGCGCGGCGGCGGCCGGGTGGGCATCCTGATCGACCAGCGGGTGCAGGAGCGCGAGGGGATCGCCGTGCCCTTCTTCGGCCGTCCGGCGCTGACCAGCCCCGTCCTCGCCCGCCTCTCCCTGCGCACGGGCGCCGCCGTGGTGCCCATCGCCGCCTATCCCGAGCCCGGCGGGCGCTACCGCCTGGTGGTACGCCCGCCCATCCTGCCGCCCGACGGCGGCGATGACGAGGAGACAGCCGCCGCCCTCACCCGCCGCTATCTCGAGGTCGCCGAGGAGGATATCCGGGCCCATCCGGAGATGTGGCTGTGGATGCACCGGCGCTGGCACTGAGCTGATCCGGTTGGTTTTGCATTCGTCCACTCCGGTTGCCGTTCTCGGCAACCGAGCCTGAGGTATAATGTCCTGCGGCTCCTCTGGAGACGCCGGGGGCGTGCTTCCACACGCCCCCGGTTGCTACTTACCGCTCAGCGCGCTGCTCAGTGGTAGCCGGGGGAGCCGTTCACCTTCCTTTCCGACGGCGGCTTTTTCGCCGGCCGTCCGGGGAGTTTTATCCCGAAATCGGCCAGTCGCTCGTCCTTGCGGCCGAGGCAGGCCCGCACGAAGCTCTTGAGGCGCGCCGCCATCTCCGTGCTCGAGACCCTGTGGGCCTTGAGCTCCCGGCTGGTCTCTCGCTGCAGATTCTTGAGAGTCTTCTGCCGGTCCTTGGTGGCGTTGACGTCGTCGAGAGCCTCCTCGAGCGCGGCCAGGAAGGGGCCGAGCTGGGGAAGCTCCACTTCGTGGATCCTGGCCCCGGCGATCAGCTTCCTCCATTCCGCCACCTGGTCTTGCAACCCCCTCCGCGGCATGGCAGGGTTCCTCCTTTCCGGCAGCCTTCTCATACGGCCGCCGCCTTGACGATCACGGGCCGGGCGTCGGTGGGTGTTTCCGGAGCCGGCGGATCGTCCGGCCCTCCGGGCTCCGGCTTGCTGCGCTTGGGTTGCTTGCTCCGCTTCCGGTTGGGGGTAACCCCGAACTGCGGGAGCTGCTCGCTCTTCGGACCGAGATGGAACACGACGAGGGACTGGAGCCGCCGGGCCTTGTCCCACCCCTCCTCGCGAAGAGCTTCGAGGCGCTGCGTCGCGGCCTTGCGGAGACCCGTGAGGTTCTCCTGCTCGACCTTGAGCGCACGCGACTGCTCGAGGAGGGCTACCAGCTCGTCCCTCAGCGGCTCCGCGCCGGGAAGCCGGCTGAGGTTCTGGTCGACCGCCCCGATGATGCCCTCCCAGTTACGGAAGGTCTTGCCATACGCAGTGACGCTTGCCACTCTTCGACTCCTTTCTGAGGGCCTTCGCCCTCCTTAGAGCTGCCGGGCGAACGCGAGCACCGGCAGGGTCAGCTCACTCAGGCAGCCGTCGCTCTCCGGCGCGTAGACGGTGATGCCCACCTGGTTGCTCGAAAGGCTCACCGTCACCGGGTAGCCGCTGGCCACGGCGGTCTGGAGGACGTAGGCCCCGTAGAGGCCCGCGATCCCCGGCGTCGCGAACGTCTTCACGCTCTCGAGCGCCGCGTCCCCGTGGACGGCCGCCCAGGCGGTCATCGCCCTCAGCTCCTCCTGCACCCGCTCCGACTTGAGGCGCTGTTCGACATCGCCGGGCTGCCCGGTGCCGTTGCCGCCGGCGCCCGCGGTGTCGCCGGGGCCGGGCTTCGCCACGGGGTACTGCGCAGTCTGCGTGTTCATCCTGCTTCTCCTTTCGGAACACCGGAGCCTCCATGGCCCCGGAGATCGAACGTTGCGGCAACTTTCTGCCCCTCCGCTTCGAGGACCGGCGGACGGGCGGGCGGGAAAGGGGGCGGCAAGCGCAGTTGCGGATAGAGGCGGACCCGGCGCAGCCGCTCGGCCGCCATCGCCACCACGTCCTCGAACCGCCCCTCCACCAGGCCGGCGGCCGCCATTTCCACCACCGCGAGAGCCTTCACGGCCTCGGTCCGGTCGAGGTCCAGGGGGAACCGCTCGGCCAGCGCGTGCGTCAGGGCATGAATCTCCACGGCGCGACGCCGGACCCTGGGAAACGCCAGCACGAGATCGAGCGACGCGAGGGCCGCGTCATAGAGGTTTCCCAACGAAAGGAAGGCGTTCCGCGCCGTGCCCAGGAGGGCGGCGGCGTCCTCGCGGTCGCCGAGGAGCAAGGCCACCCGGCCCTCCATCCAGGTCAGCTCCGCCATCTGCGCCGAATCGGCCGCGTGGCGGTATTCCTGGCGCGCGAAGGCGACGAGCTGGCGCGCCAGCTCCGGACGGCCGGTGGCGGCGCGGCAGACGGCGAGCGCCAGAAGGGCGCGCGCGACCAACCGGCCGTCGCGATGAAGCACGACCATGGGGCACGCCCGCGCGAGAGGGGCGAGCGCGTCTCCATTCGATATAGGAGCTGATCCGCAAAAGGCACGCCCGCGCGAGAGGGGCGAGCGCCTCCGTGACCTGACCCTGGGCGAGGTAGAGGAATCCCATCTCGGCCAGGCAGGCCCCCTCTTCGAGCACGTCGCCGTTGGTCTGGAACAGGCCCGCCGCCCGCCAGAGCAGCGCCACCGCCTCGTCATGGCGATGCTGGTCCCGCCGCAGCGCCGCGAGCATCCGGCAGTAGAAAGCGCGCTCGATGCCGTCCGGCGGGCCGGTGAGGTGGAACGCCGCCTCGCGGAAGCGCGCCTCCGCCTCCTCCAGGTCCCGCTGCAGCCGCCGGGCGTTGCCCAGCAGCATGCAGGCGCGGGCTTTCAGGTCCGCGAGCCGCTCCGCGCCCTTGCCTTTGCGGCGCTGGTAGAGGATCGGCAGAGCCAGCAGGGCCAGGCCTTCGGCGCGCGCCGGGTCCTCCGGCTGCGTGTCCGCGCTCGCGCGCAGGAGCAGGTCGGCGAGGTCCAGGCTCGCGAACCGCGGGCTGCGGGCGAAGGCGAGCTGCCGCTCGGCCGGGTGGGCCAGCAGCTCGCCCAGCAGCCGCCGGGCCTCCGCCTCCTGCTCCGCCATCTGCTGCACCAGCGCCGGCCCCCGCGCCCGCACCGCCTCGAGGACCTCGCCGTAGTCGGGCATCGGTTCCGGCGCCTGCGGCTCCGCGCCCAGGCTCTCGCGGACGGCTCCTCGGCACTCCGGGCAGCTCAGCAGGTGCAGCAGCTCCATCTTCCGCCCCTCCGGCAGCTCCGCCAGGAACCGCCGGATCCGTTCGCCGTGTTCCGCCGCGCCGTTCACCGCCGGCCTCCTGGGTCGGCCCCGCCCGGAAGAACGACCGAGCCCGGCTCGTGGAGCACCTTTCGCGCGGCTTCGAGCAGCGCCTCCAGGTCTTCGCACTGCCGCGGGGTCAGACACCCCTGAGCCGCGGGCTCGCCGGTGATCAGCTCGCCCACCGGCACGCCGAGCGTTCGCGCCAGGCGCACCAGCATCTCCACCGGTGGCGCGCACTTTCCCTGCTCCCACTTCGCAAGCCGCTCGCGCCGCACCCCGAGGCGCCGCGCCAGCTCCACCCGGTCCCATCCCAGCCGCCGGCGCAGACGGACGATCCGCTCCCCGATGCGCGCGGCCAGGTCCTCCGGCTCGGCGGGAGCCAGAACGATCTCGAGTTTCCGGGCAGAATCATGGCCTGTATGTCTCATTCAGCAAGATCCTTTCTCTGGCAAACAGCTCTCGCCAGCCGGTTATTCCAACTAATCGTGCAACAGTCTCCTGTAGCTGACGCTACCAGATATTAACTTGCGATCTACGTCTGGTGCCGTAAGATGTCGTCTGGTGAGAGAACCGGGTAGCCGAAATCTGCAACCTTCCCCGGCCTGTCGCGGGCGGAAGCGTGGGCGGGCGGGAACGGCGAGCACGCCGGCGGGAAAATCCTTCCCGCGGCGTGCCAAACTTGGGCTCCAGGCAACGGGAGGACGTTGCGACCGCGAGGCGCCGGCGCCAATGGCGGCGCCCGGCCGGCCCGCGGCCGAGGAGAGACCTATGAAAAGGACATGGATGCGATCTACAGCCGCCGTCGCCGTCCTGGCGATGGCGCTCGCCCTGGCCGCTCCGGCCCGGGCGATCGATGGTCAGCCGTGGACGCCGGCCTCCGATCTCGTTCACGCCGCGTGGAGCTGGCTGACGGGCCTATGGCAGACGACGCCGCGAGAGGCGAAACCGCCGGAGGATCCCGCGCCGGTGTGGCGAAAGATTGGTAGCTGTATCGATCCTAGCGGGAGCCCCGCCTGTCAGAACCAGAGCAGCCAGAGCCAGAGCGACGCGGGAGGCGGCGCCGACCCGGACCGCTAGGGCGATCTGGTAGTAGTTCAGTTTGCTCGTGGACTCCCCCGGTCTTGCCCTCCGAAGCCTCACCCCCCGGCCCCCTCTCCCTGACGGGAGAGGGGGAGGAACACATTTGTCTTTTTTGCTGTTCTCCCCTCTCTCCGGTTACGGAGAGGGGGCCGGGGGGTGAGGCTTCGGAGGGCAGGACCGTACGCAGTCTGCAGGCCAACTGAACCCACTACGGGCGATCTCTCGCGGGCTGGTCCTCGATTTCCGCTTATGAGAGAATAGTGTTCCGCATGGGGACCAGCTCGTGACCCGCCGGGGCAACACGATCGGGCGCCGCTTGGCGCGGCTCTGGGAGAGCCGCTGGAGCGCGCTGGTCGCCGCGCTCCGCCGCCGCGCGGCCCCACCGCCGGTCGAACAACCTCCCTCCGAGGCGGGGGAACCCGACTACGACGACGCCATCGACCGGGTCTTCGAGGCCGTGCGCCGCCACGCAAGGCACCTGCACGGCCAGGAAGCCCAGACCCGGATGATCCTCGCCCGGTGCGAGCGGGAGGACGAGCTGAAGGTGATGGAGGAGGTCTCCCCGGCGACGGGTATGTACGCGCGGTACAGGGCCTTTCTCGAGCGGAGCTGGGCACTCCGGTACGAAAATCCGCAACGCATGGTCCAGCTCGCCGGGTTCGCCGTCCATTGCTCCCGGCGGCTCCTCGCCCGGCGGTACGGCATCAAGAAGGTGTTCGACTTTCAATGCGAGGCCCAGGCGGCGTTGGGCAACGCTCTGCGGGTGGCGCAGCGGCTCGACGAGGCGGCCTGCGCCATGGCCCGCGCCCGCGAGCTCTTCGCGCTGGGCACGCGGGACCTGTCTCTCGAGCTTGTTCTCCTTGACGTGGAGGCGTCCCTCGACACGGACAGGCGGCGGTTCACGGAGGCGGCGGCGAGGCTGAAGCTCTCCTACCGGGGTTTCCGCTCCCTGGGCGACAAGCACCTCGCCGGGAGAGTGCTGGTCAAGCTGGGCATCTGCGCGACCTACGCCGGACATCCCGAGCAGGCCCTCCTCATCCTGCGGCGGAGCCTCGACCTCCTCGACGCCACGTGCGACCCGTCGGTGGTCTATGCGGCCATGCACAGCCGGGTCTCGATCCTCTGCGACTGCGGCCGTTTCCGCGAGGCGGAGCGGCAGCTCTTCCAGCTCCGGCCCTTCCGGCAGGCGCAGGGGGACCGCATCAACCGGCTCAAGCTGCGCTGGCTGGAGGGGCGCGTCGATGCCGGGCTCGAACGGCTCGAGCGCGCGGAGGCGACTCTCGATGAAGTGAGCGCGGGGATGGCGGCGGCCGGCCGCCCCGGCGACGCCGCGTGCGCCGGGCTGGATCTCGCGGCCGTGCTGGTGGCCCGGGGGAAGACTCGCCAGGCGCGCGAAGTGGTGTCGACCGCCTACGAGGTCTTCCTGGCGGTGGGGGTGGACCGCGAGGCGCTGGCGAGCCTCACCATCCTGCGAACCTGCTTCGAGGTCGGCATGGCCACGCGGCTGATGGTCGAGGAGGTGGCGGCCTTCCTGCGCAAGCTGGAGAACGATCCGGAGGCGAGGTTCGCGGAGTAGGGGGGCTTCCGCTCTCTCGCTATTCCCGCCCGGCGCCCTTGAACAACCCGGCCAGGAGCTGCTCGAGCTTCTGCTGGACCAACTGATCGAGATCCTGCGCGAGCTTGGCGGTCAGGTCTGAAGCGGCCGCGGCGGCCGGTGCGGGAGGCGCGGCGGGTGCGGGGACGGCCGGAGCCTCGGGCGCGGCCGCGGCCGGCCGCAGGTGGTGGAGCCTCTCGCGCAGCCGCTTCGCGCCTTCGGTGGCGGGTGCGGAGGCCGGCGGATAGACCAGTTGGAAGAGCTCGGCCGGCTCCATCTCCAGGGCGTGCGCGATCTTGACGATGTCTTCGAACTGAAGCTGGATGGCCCCCTTGAACAGCCGGCCCAGGTAGCCGTGGTAGACGCCGAGCTTGTCCTCGATCTCCTGGTTGGTGTAGCCCAGGACGCGCACGGCCGTGCGCAGGACCGCCAGCAGTTGTTCCGTTTCCGCCATCATCGCCAGCGAGTCTATCCGGCAAGCCTCTGGCTGTCAAATCGAGGCTGTCGAGCTTCCCTGTTTTGACACAAATAGCCAGTAACAGCATAGAGCAGGCGAGACCGAGGTTCGGCGCGGAGACGATCAGCTCAAAGCGGCCGCGGGTCGAGGAGCCTGACCCGTGGGTCGAGGAGTCCGACCCGTGAGTCAAGGAGTCCGACCCCGTGAGTCAAGGAGCCCGACCCGAGGGTCGAGGAGTCCGACCTGAGGGTCAAGGAGCCTGATCCGAGGGTCGAGGAACCTGACCCGTGAGTCGGGGAGCCTGGTCCGAGGGTCGAAGAGCCTGACCCGTGGGTCAAGAAGCTTGATCCGAGGGTCGAGGAGTCCGACCCGTGAGTCAAGGAGCCCGACCCGAGGGTCGAGGAGTCCGACCTTCACCCGCCGTTATCTCGTGGTCGCCGAGGAAGGATATCCAGGCCCATCCGGAGATGTGGCTGTGGATGCACCGGCGATGGAACGGGAAGGGGAAGAAAGGATCTGTAGGGGCGGCCCTGTGTGGCCGCCCTACTGGATTCGCAGGTAGTCGCAGGACGACCACACAGGGCCGTCCCTACAGGTTTACCGCCGTCTCTACTTCGCCCCGCAGAGCTCGAAGTGCCCCAGGAAATCCGCGATCGACGCCGGATCGGCGGTCGTACCGGCGTAGTCGACCTCGGCGACGGGCTTGTCCGGCGTCGGATCGGGACCGAACCACAGCCCGAAGCGGAGGCGGTTATCGGCGCATTGCGGCATCACCATGGTGACGATCCCGTCTTCGGAGCCCTGGCCCTGGCTGGAGATCTCGCCGCGGGAGGCCGCATAGAGGATCTGCCGGCCGCCGGCGCTCACCGTGCCGCGGCGGATGACCTCCTCGGCTTCGAATCTCACGTTGGACTGGTTCCAGCCGGCGTTCTTGGGGGCCGGGGCCTCGCCGCGCAGGAAGCGCTCCATCTCCCTCTTGTTGTCCCGCACGTGGCGCATGCTCATGTAGATGAAGCCGCGCTCGCCGAAGAGATCGTTGCCGTCCATGGTCGTCTCGCCCGGCGCGGGCTCCCGGTCGGTGAGGAAGGCGATGTCCATGATGAACGGCACGGAGAAAGCCCCCGCCGGGTGGTAGCCGGCGGGCAGCTCGCGGTAGGGGAGGACCTTCCGGGTCTTCGCCTCACGCGCCTTGGGATCCTTGAAGCTCTGCTCGAACTCCTTGCCCTTCTGGTAACCCCAGTAGGTGAGGCCGGCCAGCCCGGCCAGGGCGAGCATCACGATGAGGCCGCAGCCGCAGCCGACGTAGACCCAGGGGGAGGTGGATTTTTTCTGCGGCCGGCCGTCGGCTTCCATGGTCACATTTTCTCCGGAACGGGAATGCCCAGCAACTCGCCCAAGGCTTCCAGGCCGCGGTGGAAGATCAGCACCGTCGCCAGGCGCGCGGCCCGCAGCTGCGGGTCCTTCTCCTGCAGGATGGGGTGGCGGTGATAGAGGGCGTTGAAGCGTTGCGCGATCTCCAGGGCCTGGCGGGCCACGAGGGAGAGCTCCAGGGTCTCGCAGGCCTTCTCGACCGTCTCGCCGGACTGCGCGACCGTGAGGATCAGATCCCAGAGGTCCTCGCTCCACAGCGCCTCCGGCAAGGCCGCAGTTTCCCCGGCCGTCACCTCCGCGGCGAGGCCCTCCTGCCGCAGGCGCCGGCGGATGTTCTTGGCCCGCACCAGCGAGTACTGGAGATAAGGCCCGGACTCCCCCTCGAAGCTCAAGGCCTCGTCGAAGTCGAAGGCGATGACCCGGTTGTTGGTCGCCTTGACCATGAAGAAGCGCAGCGCGGCGGTGGCGATCCGGCGGGCCAGCCCGTCGAGCTCGGCGTCGTCCAGGTCGCGGTTGCGGCGGGCGATCTCCTCGCGGGCCTTGACCACGAGCTGGTCGATGAGGTCATCCGCCTTGACGCCGATCCCCTTGCGGCCGGACACCTCGATCAGCCGGTCCGCCTCGTCCGTCTCGTCGAGGAAGCCGAGCTGCCGCGCTGTGGCCGGCGAGAGGGCGACCATCTCGTAGGAGAAGTGGACGGACCGCTCGGCCTCCGCGGCGTGGCCGAGCGCCTGCGAGGCCGGCGCGCACGATCTTCTGCAGATAGCTCTGGCGGACGTCGATGACGTTGAACACCCGCCGGGCGCCGCCGAAGCGCGGATGCTCGCCATCGCTGTCACCGTCGCGGGTTGTCGTCTCCCAGACCCCCTCCTCCTGCCACAAGCGATAGCCGAAGTCGCGCCCCAGCAGGCCGAACTTCCAGAGCTGGTAGGCGATGTCCTTGCCGACGTAGGTCACCGTGCCGTCGGAGCGGACGATGACCTTGTCGGGATCCTCGAGCCCCGCGAACTCCTCCGCCTGCGCCAGCGGCATCACCCAGCAGCCGGCGTTCTTGCCCTCCTTCTCCAGGTGGACGGCGCCGCTCTCCTTGAGCCGGCCGAAGGCCTGCTCGAAGAAGTTGAGCCTCAGGATGTCGCTCTCGTGGGTGAGCAGGTCGTAGGACGACGTCGAGGCGGCGCATGGTCGCGAGGTGGCGGGAGACGACCCGCCGCGCCACCAGCCGGCCCATCTCCGCCCGCTCCCCCCGATCGATCTCCAGCTCGTGGAGCGTCGCGCGGCGGCAGCTCTGCCGCTCCGCGTCCTCCTCGTACCAGCGGCCGACCTCGCTGTAGAGGTCCCAGCAGTAGTAGTCGAAGGGCTCGGGGATCGCCGCCACCTCGGCGGCGGACATGCCGCGCAGGTCGAGGAAGCCGACCACCACGTCGGCGAGCTGGACGCCGGTGTCGTCGATGTAGTTCTGGATTTCTACCGGAAAGCCCAGGCCCTTGCAGCGGCGCGGCCGAGGACGTCGCCGAGCACGGCGTTGCGCAGGTGGCCGATGTGTGCCGCCTTGTTGGGGTTGATGTTGGTGTGCTCGATGATCACCTTGCCGGAACGACTGCCGCGGCCGCCCCGGTCACCCCCTCCGCCGAGCAGGGGAGCCTCGAGCAGGGCGGCGGCGAAGGCGCGCCGGTCGAGGAAGAAGTTGAGGAAGCCGGCTCCCTGCACCTGGACGTCGCGCACGCTCCCGGGCCGCTCGAAGGCGCCGGCCAGCTCTTCGGCGATGGCGCGCGGATTGCGCTCGCAAGACCCGGGCGAGCTGCATGCCGGCCGGGGAGGACAGGTCCCCCAGCTCACGCCGCGGCGGCACCTCGAGGACCGGCTCGTGCTCGACGCCGAAACGCTCCCGGATCGCCGCGGCCAACCCGGCCGCCAGCTCTCTCTTCAACTCGAACCACATGGTGGCGGGGAGTCTACACTATGGCTTGCAGGGGGCCGCAGAGGCGCGCCCCCGCGCGCCTGATATGATTCCATGGGGAGGAATCGATGGCAGAGATGGCCGAAAACAGGGCCGAAAACAGGGTCAACGTGCTGCTGGACGGGACGCAGCTCGAGCTGGTCGAGGGGGATATCACCGACCTCGAGGTGGATGCGATCGTCAACGCCGCCAACGAGCAGCTCCAGCTCGGCACGGGCGTCGCCGGGGCCATCCGGAGCAAGGGCGGACCGTCGATCCAGGAGGAGTGCAACCGGATCGGCGGCACTCCGGTCGGCACCGCGGTGATGACCGGAGCCGGGCATCTCAAGGCCAAGCAGGTGATCCACGCCGTGGGTCCGCGGATGGGCGAGGGCGACGAGGACAAGAAGCTCGCTTCGGCGGTGCGCGCCGCGTTGGCCCTGGCGGACCGGCGAGGCATGAAGTCGATCGCCCTGCCGGCCATCTCCACCGGCAACTTCGGCTTTCCCGTCGACCGCGCCGCGCGCATCATGCTCACCGAGATCCACCGCTTCCTCCAGGGGGGCACCAAGCTGGACCGGGTGGTGGTGTGCCTCCATGGCGAGGACGCCTTCGGCATCTTCAAGCGCGAGCTGCGCCGCGGATTCCGGTAGGCGACCAACCGCAAGATCGGATGTCCGTGCCCGCTCGACCTCACCCCAACCCCTCTCCTGAAGGAGAGGGGCTTGAATTTCCTCGTTCCCCCTCTCCTTCAGGAGAGGGGGCCAGGGGGTGAGGTCGCGTGGCCTCAGACCTCCCTCCCGCCGTCGTCCTCGTCCGCCCCCGCGAGGAGGGCAACGTCGGCGCGGCGGCGCGGGCCATGGCCAACATGGGGCTCGGCCGGCTGGTTCTGGTCGAGCCGGCGGCGGAGATCGGCGGCATCGCCCGGGCTTTCGCCGTGGGCGCCCGCGCCGTCCTCGACGGCGCCGTCCGGTCTCCCGGCCTGCGCGAGGCCCTCGCCCCCTTCCGGCGCGTCGTGGGCACCACCTCCACCCGCGATCGCCGTCTGAGCATCCCCGTCCTCACGCCGCGAGAGCTGCCGGCCTGGCTGGATCGAGATCCGCCGGGCACTCCGACGGCCCTGGTGTTCGGCTCCGAGGTAGGCGGCCTGACGAACGAGGAGCTGGCGCTTGCCGGCGCCGTGGTGACCATCCCCTGCTCTCCCGTCCAGCCCACCCTCAACCTCGCCCAGTCGGTGCTCATCCTCGCCTACGAGCTGTTCCTGGCCTGGGGCGGGCCGGCCGCTGGCGGCGCAGGCGAGGCGCCGCCCGCCACTTCCGCCGAGCTCGACGGCCTCCTCGATCACGCGGCCCGCGTGCTGGCGCGGATCGGCTTTGCCCGCGACGACAGCTTCCCGGGAGTCCTGCGCGACCTCCGCCGGCTCGCCGCCCGGGCGGCGCCGGACAGCCGGGACGTCAAGATCCTGCGCGGCATCTGCCGCCGGACGGAAGGGGCGCTGGGGCCCTCACCTCCCCGGCCCTCCTCTCCCGCCCCCTCCCTCCCGCCCTCACCGGGAGAGGAGGGAGACTGAAAAAGCCAAGAAAGGAAGTTGTCTTTTCAACCCCCTGACTCCGCTGAATGCTTTCGTAGGGGCGGGGCTTGTCCCCGCCCCTGAACCGTCGCGGGCGGGGACAAGCCCCGCCCCTACGCAAACTCACATGGAGAAGGGTTTCTGCTTTTCTCCCCTCTCCCGGTGAGGTGGGAAGGGAGGGGGCGGGAGAGGGGGCCGGGGGGTGAGGGTTCGGGCGGGGGGCTTTCGCCTCAGCTCACGTCCTCCTCGTCGTCGTCCTCGCGGGGACCGCTCAGCTTGGTGAAGCCGCGGGTGACCATCTGATAGGTAAGGGCCGCCATGCAGCGCCGGGCCACCTTGCGCACGCTGGACGGGTGGTAGCCCATGCGCTCGGCCACCTCGCCGGAATCGTAGCCAAGGCCGTAGCGCAGCCGCAGGAGCTTGCGGCAGCGCGGCGGCAGCTCATCCAGGAGGTTGTTCAGGTCCCACAGCAGCTCGGCCCGCTCCTGCGGCGCGGCGACCGGCTCGGAGAGCAGCTCGAGGATGGCGGTATCGACCGAGTTGTACAGGTTGTTTCGCCGCTTGCGCCAGTAGACGACGCAGCGGTTGCGCAGGGTGACGAGCAGCCAGGCCTCGGGATCCTGGATCACGTCCCACTTCTGGATGGTCGAGATCAGGGCCTCCTGGACCAGGTCCTCGGCGTCGTGCGCCGGCACGCGGTACCTGCCGAGGACCTGCTTGAGCCTCGGTCGGAGCCGTCGCAGGAGCTGGTCCAGCGACTCCCTGCCTACCGGTTGATCAGACACTGCCATCGTTGCCGTTCGTTTCCTGCCGAGAAGCGCTCCCCGCTGGCGCGTTGCGGCAATGATAACTCGGAAGGCACCTCTTTCCCACCCGGAAGGCTGGATTCCGCAAGAGAGCCGCAATGATAGACTCCACCCCCACAATGGCTACCCTGGTAGAAATTCGCGATCGCGTGGCCCTCAGCCTCCAACGCTCGCCGATCATCGGCGTGGTCCGCACCCCTTCGCGGGAGGAGGCGGCCGGCCAGGCGAGGGCTCTGGCCGACGGCGGGGTCGAGCTGATCGAGATCACCTTCAGCGTGCCCGGAGCTTCCGGGCTGCTGCGGGATCTGCTGGCGGCCCGCAGCTTCGAGGGGCCGCCGTGGTTCGGCATGGGCACGGCGACCACCGTGCTCCGTGCCCGCGAGGCGATCGCGGCGGGAGCCGAGTTCCTGGTGACCCCCAACGTCAACGCCGAGGTGGCGCGGGAGGCCCGGCACGCCGGTCTCTTCCTGGTGATGGGTGCCCAGACGCCGACCGAGATCGTGGCGGCGAACGAGTTGGGAGCCGACCTCGTCAAAGTCTATCCACTGCCGCCTATCGGCGGTCCCGCCTACCTCGCCACCATCCGGGGACCGCTCTGCGGACATCCCCATGCTGGCCGCCGGCGGCTTCGGCGTCGAGGAGATCCCGGCCTACGCCCGGGCAGGCGCGGCGGCCTTCGGCATCGGCGCACCGTTGCTGGGCGTGGGACCCGACGAGAGGGAGTCGAGGCGGCGGATCGCCCGCGCCCTGGCTCTTTCCCGCGGCGGGGATTCCCGCGAGGAGGAGAGATGAACGCGACCACCCCGACCCCTCCGCGGCAGGTCGTCTTCGATCCCACGCCCGAGATCTACGCCACGGACACCGCGGGCTCTTTCACCTTCCCCCTGCTGGTCGCCGGCAAAGCGTTCCTGGGCACCAGCTCCTATGACGAGGTGCGTTTCGTCTTCTCGATCTGGCACCCCTCGGGTCAGCGCACGATCGACCTCGACCGCGCCTACGTCGAGCTGCGGGCCTCCTTCGACCCCGACGAGGATCACTGGACGAAGATCGCCGAGATCGAGCCGGTGGTGCCGCCCTACGCCGGCGGCGAGAGCTTCGACGGCTGGATCGTCCTGCCGATCCTCGGCGGCACCAGCGCCTTCGCCGTGGTGGGCAGCGGGTTCGAGCCGCGCGCTCGCCTGCAGATCCGCGCCAGCGCCTACTTCGTGGCCTGAGAGAGAGGACCACCGCGATGAGCCCGCGAGCCATGCGCGCCTACCTGGTCTTCACCGGCAGCGGCCCCATCCTGGTGCTCGCCACCTACCCGAGCCTGACGGACGAGCGGCTGGTCACCAAGCTGCGCTACAAGGGGATCGACAAGTTCATCGCCTACGAGGTGAACCTCGACGCGGTGCGGGAGCGCTACCCCCAGTCCTTCGACAGCGTCGCCCGGGATCTCGACGCCGAGGAGGACCTGCGGGTGCTCGACTTCAACGGCCACCAGATCATGGCCAATTTCTCCCTCGGCGAGCTGGGCGAACCGATCAAGTACGAGGAATAGTCACCGAGATCACGTCGACCAGGGATCGACGAGGACCAGCCCGCATCCCTCGAAATGGCGAAGGTTGCCGGTCGCAAGCGTCGCCTTACGAGCCAGGACGGTCCCCGCGATCTGAACATCACGAATCTCAACCGTTCGGCCAGTGCGTCGTCGCTCTGCGGCAATCCGGCCCGCGGCCTCGGCGGAAGCCTGATCGAAGGACAATACTCGGCCCTCAAAGTCCTCCTCAAGCGCCTTCGCGAAAGCCTCTTCCAGTTGACGCCGCCGCCGGCCTACGGCCAGGATCTCCAAGCCCAAACGGACCTCGAAAACGGTGATTGAGGTCGTCCAAATGGATTCGGCCGGTAGACTGTCGAGCCACGACACTACAATCGGGTCAGGCTCGGGCCGCATCAAGGCCGAGACTACGTTGGTGTCGAAGCACGATCACGATTCGAAGTCGGCTGGGCGGGCGGGTTGACCGCGCAATTCGGGAATGTCCTCCGTGAGGCCAATTCCGGCGAAGCGGGCGGCAAGGCGCGAGCCGAACGGTACCCGAGCCTCGCCCTCATTCCGGACCGTATTACTGAGGATCTCGCGAATTTCCTCTTCCGTACTTCGGCCATGACGGCGTGCACGACGCTGAAGCTTGGTCTTCACGTCGTCATCGAGATTGCGAACAAGAACCTGTGCCATGGCGTCATGATATCACGATATCGCCAACGGAGGCCCGACCGCCCGGTTACCGGAAATCCCTCAGGTCGTACCCCAGCTCCCGGAACAGCCGGTAGGTGAGCGGGATCGGCAGGCCGACGACGTTGGTGTAGTTGCCGAAGACCTTCTCCACGAACAGGGCGCCCAGGCCCTGGACGGCATAGGAGCCGGCCTTGTCGAGCGGCTCGCCGGTTTCCACGTACCAATCGATCTCCGCGGGAGACATGGCGGCCATGCGCACCCGCGAGGCGGCGACCGCGGCGATGCGACGGTCCCGGCGATCCCGTTGGGGTTCTTCGAGGGCGACGGCGGTCAGCACCACGTGCTCGCGGCCGGCGATGCGGGCGAGCATGCGGCGGGCGTCGGCCGGGTCCCGCGGCTTGCCCAGCAGCTTCGCCGTCCAACACCACCGTCGTGTCGGCGGCCAGCACCAGCTCTCCCGGGTGGGCCTGCGCCGCGGCCTTGGCGATCGCCAGCCGCAGCACCATGTCGCGCGGCTCCTCGGCCGGAAGCGGCGACTCGTCGAGATCCGCGGCACGCACCGTGAAGCGCAATCCCAGCGCGCCGAGCAGCTCGCGGCGGCGGGGTGAGGCGGAGGCGAGGATGAGGGAGGGTCGGATTACGGGTAATACCCCCGCATCGTCTTCGCCTCCAGGCCTGGCTTGCCGAGCTTCACCTCGATGGCGCGGAACTTCTCGGGGTCGCCATCGTTCGAGGACTGGTAGGCGAGGAGGTACTGCGAGCGCAGCTCCTTCTGGATCGCGTCGTAGATGCCCTCCAGCTCGCTCGCGTGCTGGATGAAGAAGAAGCGGCCGCCGGTCTCCTCGGCCAGGCGCGAGAGCTTGAGGCGCACGTCGGCTTCGCGGGTGGAGAGGCCGATGCCCACGGTGTAGAGGGCCACGCCGCTGCGCCGGGCATACTCCAGGGCCTCGTTGAAGCCGTAGCGGCTCCCCTCGTCCTTGCCGTCGGAGAGGATGACGAGCGCCCGCTTCCCCTTGACGCCGCCGAAGTAGTAGAGGGCGTAGATCAGGCTGTCGTGCAGCGTCGTGTTGCCCACGGCTGTGCAGGCCGGCGAGGCCGCCGGCGAGCACCTGCTCCTGGTTGGTGAAACGGACCGCCAGGTTCGGCTGGTCGCTGAAGGTGATCACCGCCGCGCGGTCCTTGGGGGTGATGACCTTCTGGAAGAAGCGCAGGGCGCCGCGCACGCGCCTGGTCGAGCTTCTCGCCCTCCCCCATCGAGGCCGAGGTGTCGAGCAGGAGGCCGGCATAGATCGGCACGTCCTCGCACCCGCTCGAAGCGGCGCACCTGCTGCGGCACGCCGTCCTCGACGACCGTGAAGTCGTCCTTGGCGAGGCCCTCCACCGGCCGCCCCTTGCCGTCCACCACCGAGGTGTAGACCTCGACGAACTGGACGTCGACCTGCCCGACGTACTCCGGCGCGTTGATCAGCACCAGGTCCTCGGTGGAGGTGCCGCCGTCCAGGTAGGCGACGGCACGCACGAAGGTGATCTCCCGGCCCTTGGGGAGGAGGATGGGCTGGCTGAAGGGCGGCTGGTAGAGCGTCGCCACCCGATCGTCGTTGAGAAAGAATTCCACCCGGTCCAGGCGTTCGCCCTCCGGCACCTCCACCTGCGCCTGGGCGCTCAGGCTCGTCTGGTACGTCCTGCCGGTCTGCGGCTCCACCAGCCGCACGGCGAAGCGGTGCGGGCCGACGTTCAGCTGGATCTCGTCCTCGGCCAGCTTGCGGCCGTCCTCCCCCAGCGCGACTGCCCGCACGGTGTGGGCGCGCGGCTGATCTCCGAGGTTCAGCTCGACGCTGTAGGGCGGCCGGCTCTTGGCGAGCACCGGCCGGCCGTCGAGCTCGAAGCTCACCTTCGCGACGCCGGCGCCGGTGGCGGCCGTCTCCACCCGCACCTTGCCGGTGATCAGCCCGGGAGGAGGAGGCAGGATGCGGATCGACTGCTCGTCGGAGCCATTGCCGCCATTGCCGCCGCTGCCGCCGCTGGCCGCAATGGCCGCGTTGGCCTCGGCGAGAGCGGGCGCCGCGGCAGTCGCCGCCGGGTCCGCAGCCGGCGTCGCGGCGGCAGGCGCCGTTTCCACCGTCGGCACCTCCAGCTCCCGCTGCTCGCGGAAGAAGCGCTTGCCCGCCGTGTCCTCGATCTTCATCGCCAGCGAGTAGCTCCCCGGCCGGAGATAGCGCTGGAAGACGATCGGGATGCTGTCCGACGTGACTTCCGTCTCGGGCAGGGTGAACCGGTAGCGGAAGTGCTCGAAGAGATCGCCCTTGTAGAGCACCTCGCCGTCCACCAGGAAGCTGTAGTGGGCGATGGCGCTCCCTTCCAGCCGTTCCGGCTGCACGGCGTGCCGCGGCACCGCGACCAGCGCCTGCACCACCGTGCGGCTGCCGAACCGGCCCGGAAACGAAAGGTCGACCTGCGCCGGGAAGGACGGGGCTCCCTCGGGAACCTCCGTCGAGTAGGCGGCGAAGGTGGAGAGCCACTCCTCGCCCGGCCGGGGAACGAGCTGCAAGGTCGACTCGACCCGCTTCCAGTCCAGAGCCTCGCCGAGCCGGGCCGCGATGTCCTCGCCCCGTGGGCAGAGATCGGCGATGGCCTGCAGGCTGCGCGACGGGTCCGGGGACTGCACCCGCAGGCTCTGGGAGAGCAGCCATTCCACGCCGTCGCCGGGATACCAGAGCTGGTAGGACCCCGGGCCCGAGCCGCCGCGGGCGATGAACACGAGGCTGAAGTCGCCGCGGATCCGCTCGGTGCCCGGATAGTCCCAGATCTCCAGCGGCAGCAGGACCTCGCAGCGGGCCTGCAGGACGTGGGCGGGCTCGCCGTTGTAGAGCACCATGCGGGCGCGGTCATCCGTCAGGTTGCCGAACCGCTCGCGCGCCACCTCGACCCGCTTCTCCCAACGCTCCTGGAGCTCGTTGCGCGGCGTCTGCGGGAACGGATCGCGCACCTGCCAGAAGCGGCGGATGAAGGCGTCCCGCTGGTAGTCCTTGCCGAGCGCCAGGAAGGCCTCGCGTTCCTTGGGACCGATCAGCAGGGCCACGTCTTCGAGCCAGGTCGCGAAGCGGGCGGGGAGGTCCGGCGGCAACGGAGCTTCCTTGGCGGGAGCTGCGCCGGCAAGCGGCGCGAACGACAGGATGGCGGCGGAGAAGACGACGGCGAGCGAACGGCGGAACGGAACCGACATCGGGGCGATCCTAACCTATCCGGATTCCCACGGGATTCGGGGCGTCTTGCCGCCTCGACCTCACCCCAACCCCTCTGGAGAGGGGAACAGCAGCCTTCCAGGAGAGGGGTTGGGGTGAGGTCGCGCGGGCAATACCGGCGGATTATGGAACGGCGCCTCACGGGTAATACCCCCGAATCGTCTTCGCCTCCAGCCCCGGCCGGCTCACCTTGAGGTCCACCAGGCGGAAGCCGCGGTCCTTGCGGGCGGTGGCGGACTGGTAGGCGATCAGGTATTGCGAGCGCAGCTCTTCCTCGATGGCGGCATAGATGCCGGCCAGCTCCCCGGCATCCCTGGGGAAGAAGGCGCGGCCGCCCGTCTCCTCGGCGATCACCGCCAGCTTCCTCTTCTCCACCTCGTCTCCCAGTCCGATGGCATAGACGGTGACCCCGGATCGACGGGCGAACTCCAGCGCCTCGTCGTAGGTGAAGCGGCTGCCCTCGTCCCTGCCGTCGGAGAGGAGCAGGATGGCCCGCCTCCCCTTGAGGCCGTTGAAGCAGTAGAAGGAGAAGACCAGGCTGTCGTAGAGGGCCGTGCCGCGCTCCGCCTTCAGGCCGGCCAGGCCTCCGGCCAGGGTCTTCACGTCGCGGGTGAACTTCACCGCCAGCGTCGGATGGTCGTTGAAGGTGATGACCGCGGCGCGGTCCTTGGGGCGGACCGCTCCCTGGAGGAACTGCAAGGCCGCCGCCTGCGCCTGCTCCAGGCTCTTTTCCATCGAAGCCGAGACGTCGAGCGCCACGGCGGCGTGGATGGGCAGATCGGTGACCCGCTCGAAGCGCAGGATCTGTTGGCGGGCGCCGTCCTCGCTGACGGCGAAGTCCTTCGCCTCCAGGCCTGCCGTCATCGGCCGGCCCTGGCGATCGAGCACCGTGGTGTAGAGCTCGACCAGGTCGACGTCGACCTGCTCCAGGTACTCGGGAGCGTTGACGAAGACGACGCTCTCCGTGGAGTTGCCGTCGGCGAGGTAGGCCACGGCCCGCACGTACGCCAGCGGCTCGCCGGCGGGGAGGACCAGGGGATGGACGTACGGCGGCTGATACAGCGTCGCCACCCGCGCCTCGTTCAGGTAGAGCTCCACCCGCTCGACGGTCTCTCCCGCCGGCGCTTCCACCTCGGCGCTGGCGAGGAGGCTCGACTCGTAGCGCTTCCCCTTCTGCGGCTCGGCGAGACGCACGCGGAAGCGGTTGCCGGCGGCGTTGAGCTGGAGCTCGTCGGAGGCGAGGACGCTCGCCGGCGCCGTCATGGGCGCTGACGGCCAGCGTCCGCGTGCGCGGCACCGAGCCCAGGTCCAGCTCGACGCTGTAGGGCGGAGCGTTCTTGGTCAACACCGGCTTGCCGTCGAGGAGGAAAGTGACCCGCGCGATCCCGGCGCCGGTGGCCAGGGTGTCGAAGCGCTGCATTCCGGTCTGGAGATGGCCCACGGGCGGCACGATCCTGATGGTCGTCTCGCCGCTGCGCAGGGCCGCGTTGGCCTCGGCGAAGATGCGGGCTCTCTCCGCCGCCTCCGCCGTCCGCGCCAGGATCGGCGCAGGAAGCGGATTCTCCAGTAACGGCACGGAGAGCGCCCGCTCCTCGCGGAAGAACCTGCCGGAGTTGACGTCCTCCAGCTTGACGATGAGCGTGTACTCGCCGGGCCGCAACGGCCGCTCGAAGGCCAGGGGAATCGAGCCGAGAGCCGCCGCGGTAGCGTCGCCCGCGGGCAGATCGAACTTGTAGCGGAAGCTGTCGAACAGCTCGCCGTCGCGCAGCACCTCGCCGGTCAGCAGGAAGTTGTGAGACCGGGCCTCGCCGAGCGCCGCCTGGCCGGCGGCCTCCGAGGGCACGGCGAAGAGGCCCTGCATCACCGTGCGGTTCTGGCGGCGGCCGGGGAAGGCGATCTCGAGGCTGGCCGCCAGCGGAGCGGCGTCCTCGGGCACGTCCGTCGAATAGGAGTTGAAGGCCGACACCCACTCGCCGCCGGGCCCTTCCGGCCGCGTCGAGAGCCGCGCCTCCAGCATGTGCCAGCGCAGACCCTGGCCCGCCACCCAGGCGATGCCGGCGACGAGCTTGCGGGCGTGGTCCCAGTCGCCGCAGCCGCCGGCGAGGTCCGTCAGCTCCGCAAGGCTGTGGCCGGTGCCCGCGCCCACGCCGTTGCCTTCCCCTTGGCCTCCCCTGCCTTCCCATCCCTTGCCGCCGCCGGGCCGGAGCTCGCCGTTTCCCGCGCCGACCGTAGGACGTCCCTCGAGGACGCTCTGCGCGAAGAGCACGTCGATCTCCTCCAGGGGATTCCAGATCCGGAACGGGCCGGCGCCCCACCTGCGGTAGAGGACGACGGCGAACATCTCCTGGACCTGCTCGCCGCGGCTGTAGAACCAGACCTCGAGAGGCCAGAGAAGGAGGGAGCAATTGGACTCCACCCGTTCGTCCGGCGGGCCGTTGAGGAGGAGAACCCGGGAGCGGCCGTCCTCGAGGTCGCCGAACAGCGCGCGCGCCTGCTGGATGTACCCCTCGAAGCGCTCGCGGAATTCGTTGCGCGCCGTGCGCGGGAGCTTGTCCCGCATCTCCCAGAAGCGTTTGATGAAGGCGTCGCGCTGGTAGTCCTTCTCCAAGGCGAGGAACGTCGCCCGCTCCTCCTCGGAGATGAGGACGTCCACCTCCTCGATCCACGCCCGGTACTTCTCGGCCAGCCCGGCGACGGCGGTTTTCTCATCCGGGGACACCCGGCGGTCCAGGAAGGCGCTGGCGGGTGAGGATGTGGCGGCGGCGAGCGGGAGGGAGAAGAGGAGAAGGAGGAGGAGGAAGTAGGTCCAGGCAGGTTGTTGCCACAGCGACCTCACCCCAACCCCTCTCCTAAAGGAGAGGGGCTTCAAGAACATCCTCCCCTCTCCTTTAGGAGAGGGGCCGGGGGTGAGGTCGCGCAGGCAATCCGGAGCGAAAACCCTCACGGGTAATACCCCCGGATCGTCTTCGCTTCCAGGCCGGGTTTTCCGACCTTCAGCTCCACGGTCCGGAAGTCGTTCCCGCCGCCGATGTTGGTCGACTGATAGGCGATCAGGTACTGCGAGCGCAGCTCCTGCTCGACCGTCTCGTAGATGCCCGGCAGCTCGTCGACGGTCTTGAGGAAGAAGGAGCGGCCGCCGGTCTCCTCGGCCAGGCGCGAGAGCTTGCGCTTGTCCACGTCCTCGCCGAGACCGATCGCGTAGATCGTCACGCCGGCCCGGCGGGCATAGTCGAGGGTGTCCTCGTAGGTGAAACGGCTGCCCTCGTCCTTGCCGTCGGAGAGCAGCAGCAGGGCCCGCTGCCCCTTGACGCCGGTGAAGTAGAACAGGGTGAAGATGACGCTGTCGTAGAGGGCGGTGCCGCGCTCGGCCTTGAGGCCGGCCAGGCCGCCGGCCAGCGCCGGCACGTCGTTGGTGAACTTCACCGACAGGTTCGGATGGTCGTTGAAGGTGATCACCGCCGCCCGGTCCTTGGCGCGGATCGCCTGCTGGAAGAACCCCAGGGCGGCCTGCTTCGCCTTGTCGAGGTTCTCGTTCATGGAGGCCGAGACGTCGAGGGCCACGGCGGCGTGAATCGGCAGATCGGTGACCTTCTCGAAGCGGGCGATGTCCTGCTTCGCGCCGTCCTCGGTGACCGCGAAGTCCTTCTGCACCAGCCCCTCCACCGGCCGCTTCTCCCGGTCGAGCACCGTGGTGAACAGCTCGACGAAGTTGATGCTCATCTCGGTCATGTTCTCGGGCGCGTTGACGAACACCAGGTGCTCGGTGGAGTTGCCGTCGGCGAGGTAGGCCACGGCGCGCACGTAGGCGATCTGCTCGCTCTTGGGCAGCACGATCGGCTGCTGATAGGGCTCCTGATAGAGGGTTGCCACCCGCGTCTCGTTGAGGAAGAACTCCACCCGCTCCACGGTCTTGCCCTCCGGCAGCTTGATTTCGGCGCGGGCGAGCAGGCTCTTCTCGTAACGCTTTCCCCGCTGGGGCTCCGCCAGCCGCACCTGGAAGCGGTTGGCGGCCGAGTTGATCAACATCTCGTCCCCGGCCACCTGGACGCCGGCCGCGTCATGGGCGGTGGCGGTCAAGGCGCGCGGCCGGGGAAGGTCTCCGAGGTCGAGCTCGACGCTGAACGGCGGGCGCTTCTTGGTGAGCACCGGCTTGCCGTCCAGGGCGAAGGTCACCTGCGCGATGTTGGCGCCGGTCGTCAGGGTGTCGAAGCGCTGCAAGCCGGTCTGCAGCTCGCCGAAGGGCGGCACGATCTGCAGGCTCGTCTCGCCTTTCGCGATGGCGGCGTTGGCCTCCGCCAGCAGGCGGGCGCTCTCCTCGTCCACGTCGCTCATCGCCGCCGGCGCCACCCGGTCGGCCGCCGGCACCGAGATCTTCCGCTCCTCGCGGAAGACCTTGCCGGAGTTGAGGTCCTCCAGCTTGACGACCAGCATGTAGTCGCCCGGCCGCAGGGAGCGCTGAAAGACGATCGGCAGGCTCTCTCCGGTCCCGACCGCCGCCGGGGGAAAGTCGAACTTGTAGCGGAAGTTGTCGAACAGCTTGCCGTCCTGCAGCACCTCGCCGTTGAGCATCAGGTTGTAGGTGTTGGCGCTGCCGAGCGCGGCCTTGGCGGCGACGTCGGACGCCACGCTGATGAGACCCTGCACCACGGTGCGGGTCTGATAGCGGCCCGGAAAGTCGAGGGCCAGGGCTGGCCGGCAGCGGGGTAGCGCCTTGCGGCATGTCGGTCGAGTAGGCGCTGAACGAGGAGACCCATTCGCCGGACTGATCCGCGGGCCTCTCCATGATGCGCTGCTGGAGAATGTCGTACCCTATGCCCTGACGAAGCACCCAGCCGATGCCGCCGGCGAGCTTGTCGCCGTCGCGGCAGCCGCTCGCGACCGCCTGCAGGTTGATCTCGCCCGAGGAGCCGGCGCTGCCGGAGAACAGCGACGCGAGCCCGTCGACGTGAGTCCAGACGCGGAACGGCCCCGCTCCCCACTTGCGGTAGAAGACCACGATGAACTCCGAGCGCAGGCGATCGCTGCTGGCGTAGAACCAGACCTCCAGGGGCCAGATGATGTTCGAGCACTGGGAGACGATGCGGACGGCCGGCGGACCGTTGAGCAGCAGGACGCGGGCGCGCTCGTCCGTCATCGAGCCGAACTGCTGCATCGCCACCGCATAGTTCGCCTCCCACCGGTCGCGGAACTCGTTGCGCGCCGTCGACCTGTAGAGATCCCGGGCGGCCCAGAACCGCTCGATGAAGGCGTCGCGCTGGTAGTCCTTCTCGAGGGCGAGAAAGGTCGCGAGCTCCTCCTCGGTGACCAGCAGCACCACCATCGCCAGCCACTGGCGGTACTTCTCCGGGAGCTTCTGGATGGCCTCCTGCTGCGCCTTGCGCTCCGCCCGCGTCGGCTTGGCGGCTTCGCTCGGCGCGGCGGAAGACAGCAGGATCGTGGCGAAGAGGAAAAAGAGCGCTGGACGGAAGCGGAATCGACGCATTCGTTCACCTTCGATAAGAGCAGGAAGCCCAAGCATGCCTTGGGAAGGATAAACCCAATTCAACTTGCATGCCGAGGGGGGACGTTCAAAGCTTCCGCCCGCCCGAGCCCTCACCCCCGGCCCCTCTCCCGCCCCCTCCCTTCCCACCTCACCGGGAGAGGGGAGAAAGGCAAGGCAAAGAGAGTTTTGTTGTTCTCCCTCCTCTCCCTCGGGGAGAGGAGGGCCGGGGAGGTGAGGGGGTCGGCGGCGATGTGCCGAGTCCAGTCAAGGATGAACGGACGCATCGGATCTCCCCTCTCCCGGTGAGGTGGGAAGGGAGGGGGCGGGAGAGGGGCCGGGGGTGAGGGCTCGGGCGGGCGGAGTCCCCGGGAAGGATCGGCCGTTCATCCGGCGTTACAATAAAGCCCCACGCGAGGCCCCATCCCCATGAACCCCATCTACCTCGACCACAACGCCACGACGCCGCTCCATCCCAGGGCGCGGGCGGCCATGCTGCCCTGGCTCGGCGAGCGGCACGGCAATCCTTCGTCGATCCACAGCTTCGGACAGGCGGCGCGCAACGCCGTCGAGGAGGCGCGGGAGAAGGTGGCGGCGCTGATCGGCGGCCGGCCGCCGGAGGTGGTCTTCACCGCCTCCGGAACCGAGGCCAGCAACGCCGTTATGGTGCACGTTATGGCGCACGTAATGGCGCACGTGGCCCAACGGGAACAGCCGGGGCGAGGCCACCTGGTGATCTCGGCCATCGAGCATCCGTCGATCCGCGAAGGGGCGGCCCGGTTCGAAAAAGAGGGCTTCGAGGTGACGCGGGTGTCTCCCAACGGGGACGGGATCGTGCCGGCGGCGGCGGTCGTCCAGGCTCTGCGCCCCGAGACCCGCCTCGTCGCCCTGATGCTCGCCAACAACGAGCTCGGCACCCTGCAGCCCGTGGCCGAGGTTGCCGCCGCGTGCCGCGAGCGGGGGGTGCCGGTGCTGTGCGATGCCGTGCAGGCGGTCGGCAAGATTGCCGGTGGACGCGCCGGCGCTCGGCGTCGATTACCTCGTCCTCGGCGGGCACAAGTTCAACGGCCCGCTCGGGGCCGCGGCCGTCTGGGTGCGCAAGGGGGTGGAGCTCACGCCGCTGCTGGTGGGCGGCAGCCAGGAGCGGCGGCGGCGCGCCAGTACCGAGAACGTGCCGGCTCTCGTCGGCCTCGGCGAAGCGGCGGCGGCGGCGAAGGAGGAGATGGCGCGCCGCACCGTCCTGCTCTCCGGGCTGCGCGACCGCTTCGAGGCGGAGCTCGCCCGCCGCGTACTCGGCGTGGTCTTCCACTGCCAGGCGTCGCCGCGCCTCCCCAACACCTCGCACGTGGCCTTCCCCGGCGTCGAGGGCGAGGCGCTGCTCATCCGTCTCGACCTCGCGGGCTTCGCCGTCTCCACCGGCTCCGCCTGCTCCTCGGGAACCGTCGAGCCGAGCAAGACCCTGCTGGCGATGGGCATTCCTGCCGACGAGGCGCTCTCCTCGCTGCGGGTGAGCTTCGGCATCACCAACACGGCGGATGAGTTGGATGCCTTCCTGGGGGCGCTGGAGCGCGAGGTCGCCGCATTGCGCCGCGTGTCCCCGACGGCTTGGCGGGAGGCTGTGGCGTGACGGACAACGGCCTCACCGCCGTCGCCATGAGCGGCGGCCTCGACTCCTCGGTCACCGCCTGGCTGCTGGCGCGGCAGGGCATGCCCGTCGTCGGCCTCTCCATGCTGCTGTGGGACCACTCCGGCGTCGAGGCCAACGGCCGCTGCTGCGGCGCCCTCGACCTCGGCGACGCCAGGCGCGTGGCGCAGCAGGCCGGCATCCCGCACTACACCCTGCGCATGGACGAGGAGTTCCGCCAGAAGGTGGTCGAGCCCTTCGTCGACGACTACCTCGCCGGCCGCACGCCCAGCCCGTGCGTGCGGTGCAACACCTGGATCAAGTTCGACCTGCTCCTCGAGCGGGCGCGGCGGTTCGGCGCCGAGCGGGTGGCGACCGGCCACTACGCGCGCATTCTTCCCGGCGCGCCAGGCGCGGACGGCCCCGAGTTGCATACCGCGGTGGACGCCGCCAAGGACCAGAGCTACTACCTCTTCGAGCTGACGCGGGAGCAGCTCGCGGCCTCGCTGTTCCCCCTCGGCGACATGACCAAGGTCGAGGTGCGCGAGCTGGCCCGCGAGGCGGGTCTCGTGGTGGCCGAGAAGGGCGAGAGCATGGAGGTCTGCTTCGTCTCCGGGGGCGTGCGCGAGTTCGTCGAGGCGCAGGCGGCGGGCGATCCCGATCGCTACGCCGGCGCCGCCCTCGCCGAGCCGGCGGTGCTGGTCGACGTCCGAGGAGAGGAGCTGGGATCCGGCCAGCCCTACTACCGCTACACCGTAGGCCAGCGCCGCGGCCTCGGCCTGTCCGCGCCGAGCCCGCTCTACGTGCTCCAGATCGAGCCCGATCGCAACCGGGTGGTCGTCGGCCCCGAAGAGGACCTCCTCGCGCCGGGTCTCCACGGCGAGCGTCTCCACTGGATCGGCCCCGATCCGGAGGGAGAGGTGGAGGCCACGGTCAAGATCCGCTCCCGCCACCCCGGCGTAGCCGCGCAAATCCGGCCCCTCCGCGAAGGGCGCGTCGAGATCGACTTCGCCGAGCCGCAGCGGGGCGTCACCCCCGGCCAGGCGGCGGTCTTCTACCAGGGGACTCGGGTCCTGGGTGGGTGCTGGATCGTGGGGCGGGTGTAGGGAGCGATCAGGAGCTTCGAGGCGCCTCAGTCTGCCTGCGATTCCGGACGGCCCTGCCTGTCCCCCTCTCCGTGACCGGAGAGGGGGAACGCCTGCGGAGGGGATTGCCTGCTATGAGGGAACGAAAACAACGTCTGCCGGTGTCGCGGCCAGCGAAGTCCGGCAGGCGGGGTTCCGCGCCCTGCTTCTCTCCGACTGAGATCCTAACCTTCCCAACAGTCCTCCTTCCTCTCCCGGAAGGGTGGGCGTGAGGAGGGTTCCCCGTGCATACGTATTCACTCCAGCCCCTTTTCTGCATACCGGTATTCGCTTCGAGCACCCCAGATTCAGACGCTGTAGGACTGTAACCCCTGCCACTTCAGCTACTTTGCTTCAATTCCGCTGTAATTGCGCCTTTCTCCGGAATGAATACCGGTAACCACATCGAGCATTCTGCGGCTTAGGTATTGACACAAACGCAGCGATATGCCACTATCCGCGCACTGAGGCAGTACCCCGGCGGCACGGGAATCACTGGAACGGGAACCAGCGAAGCCGGCGGGGAGCGGAGAACGCGGGATGGTTCCGGCGCCATGAAGGCGTCGGACTTATGGAGCCAAAACGGCCCCAGAAAAGGAGAAAGACCATGGCAAAGAGGAAGAAGGAGAAGACGTACAAGGGCAAGCTGGGGGATCTCCAGCGCCTCATGGCCCCGCTGACCGCCAACAGCGCCGATCTCGCGCATCTGGAGGCGACGCGGGCCCTGTTCGCGGAAGTGCTCGCCCGGGCCGAGGACGCCGCCAACCGGCAGGGGGTCCACACTGCCGCCAAGCAGGAGGCGAGCGCGGACCTCCGGATCGCGATCATCGAGGGTGAGCGGCTGGCGAACATCCTGCGCCTGGGGGTCAAGCAGCACTACGGCATCCGCGCGGAGAAGCTCGCCGAGTTCGGCCTGCAGCCGTTCCGCGGCCGCAAGGCCAAGCCGGAAGCCGAGGAGCCGGAGCCGACCACTCCGCCTCCGTCACCCACCGAGCCTGAGACCCCGGTTTCCGCCGATCCCACTCGTCAATGACGTCCTCGGGGGGCGTGGTCCTTCACGCCCCCCGCTTTTCCCTTCAAGCCCATCCACGTTCAGAGAAAACCGACTCCGCGGCAGAGTCCGCAGACCTCGCCGATGGCGAACCGACTCGCCACCAGAGTCCTGAAATTCTCCCAAAAAGTCCACGGACTCATCGTCAGAGCAAGCTGACTCGTTGACAGAGTCCCGGAACTCTGGCGATGGGGAGCAGACTCTGCGCCAAAGTCCCGGGACTTTCGGAAAAGTCCGCTGACTTTGCGAGTGGGTCCCCGGACTCCGGCAATGGGGGAGCGGACTCGTTGACAGAGTCCCGGGACTTTGCCAAAAATCTGCGGACTCATCGTCAGAGTGAGCTGACCCGTTGACAGAGTCCGCGGACTTTTTCGCTGGGCCCGGGACTCACTGGCAAAGTCCCCGGACTCTACGAGCAAGTCCGCTAACTTTGTGAGCGAGTCCCCGGACTCTCGCGATGGGGAGCGGACTCGTTGACAAAGTTCCGAGACTTTGGCAAAAGTCCGCGGACTCATTGCCAGAGTGAGCTGACTCGCTGGCAGAGTCTCGGGACTCTGGCGCCGAGTCCCGGGACTTTCCGAGAAAGTCCGCTAACTTTGCGAGCGAGTCCGCGGACTCTGGCAATGGGGAGCGGACTCGCCGACAGAGTCCCGGGACTTCGCCAAAAGTCTGGGGACTCTGCGCCGGAGTGAGCTTACCCGTTGAATGAGCCAGGAGACCCTGGCGCTGAGTCCGGAGACTCTGCGGCAAAGTCCCGGGACTTTTCAAAAAGTTCCCAGGCTCGCCGGCAAGGTCGACTCACCCGTTGACCGCGCGAGCCGACCGTCGGGCTGCTCCAGGGACCTTCAGGCAAGGGAGGCACAAGAGAAAGCCTCGTTTGCCGGCGAGCTGGCAACTCGCCGGAATCAGCGCCGGTCGTAACGTCCGGTCTCGGACCCGGCGGCTACAAGGCACGGCAGGCGATCAGTCACATGGCTTCGCGATCGGGCTCAGCGACGCACTCACGACAATCACCGGCGAAGTCGAGAGCCCCGAGGACGGCACACTTCAGCCCGGTGATTCCACTCGGCAATCGTCGCCCAAAACGAGAGCCCGGAAAGCAGCATTCTCCAGCCCGCGGATGCGATCACGGCGATCGTCGGCCAAACGAGAGCCCGAAGGGCGGCATTCTCCTAGCCCCGGGCGTCAGCCCGGGGACCGCGGCACCGAAAACACCGTCGAGTCCCGTCAGGGACGGCACTCGACAGCGCGACGTGCTGGACTCGATCGCCATGCTGCAGCGAGGCTTGTTCCGGCCCACAGCGCCAGAAGACCTCAGCAGAACGCCTGGTCTTCAGTTGCTTAGACACCCGCGATCCGGGTTGACGATAGTCAAAGGGAGGCGTAGAATTCACACGTTCCATAGAATGAATGATATAAGTCCACTACTGTCCGGTAGAAGGGTTTCAAGCGGGAGCGTAAGGTGTTGTGGCGTTGGCACTTGGGTGGCCAATTTGGGGTGTCATGGATTTGAACTCTGAGGGCGTGCTTGTTGAGACGGGCAATCTCAATAAGCCGGGAGCGGGCCGGCCTTACTCGGCGGCGACTGCCGGCTTGGGGCGGATTGAAAGCGTATCCATACTCCGTCATCCTGCCGCAGGGTACCTCTGCGGACAGGAGCGATGGGCATGCACGAAGGCCGTACGGTGTTCTCACAGATCGTTGATTTCGTGCCGCGGCACACCTTCCGCCGGCGGGTGGAGCGTTACCGGGGTGACTATGGCGTGCGCAGCTTCAGATGCTGGCAACAGTTTCTCGCGATGCTGTTCGCCCAACTCACGTATCGAGAGAGCCTCCGCGACATCGAGGCATGCTTGGCGGCCGCACCGGAGAGGATCTACCACATGGGGTTCACTGGCCCGGTGGCTCGCAGTACCTTGGCCGACGCCAACGAACAGCGGGACTGGCGAATCTACGCAGATTTTGCGCAGGTGTTGATCGCCGAGGCAAGGCGGCTTTACGCTGACGAACCCCTGGATGTGGAGCTCGATCGCACGGTCTACGCCCTGGACTCCACGACCATCGACCTTTCCCTGTCCCTCTTCCCCTGGGCGAGCTTCAGAGAGACCAAGGCCGCCATCAAGCTGCATACCTTGCTCGATCTGCGGGGAAGCATCCCCGTCTTCATTTGGATCACCGATGGCAAGCCACACGACGTTCGGGTCCTCGATGTCCTGCTTCCCGAGCCAGGTTCCATCTATATCCTCGACCGCGCGTACGTAGACTTCGAGCGCCTCTGGAGCCTCCACCAAGCCCACGCCGTGTTCGTCACCCGGGCCAAGAAGAACCTCAGCTTCAGGCGACGCTATTCGGCGCCGTGCGACCGCTCCACGGGCATCCTCTGCGACCAGACGAGCGTGCTGACCGGCAAGGCCACCCGTACGCACTATCCACTCCCCCTGCGGCGCGTTCGATACCGCGATCCAGAGTCGAACCAGAGCTTGGTCTTCCTCACGAACGACTTCGCTCTTCCCGCCCTCACGATCGCAACGCTCTACCGCAACCGATGGCAAGTGGAGTTATTCTTCAAGTGGATCAAGCAACACCTTCGCATCAAGGATTTCTACGGCATCTCATCCAACGCCGTGAAAACCCAGATTTGGATTGCTATCTCTGCCTACGTCCTCGTTGCGATCATGCGCAAACGCCTAGGGGTCGAGCGCGATCTCTACACAATTCTACAGATCATCAGCGTCTACCCGTTCGAGAAAGTCCCGTTGTTTCAACTACTTACGGCCACACACGATCCGATAGAAGACAACGCTTCGCGTAAACAGTTGACCCTATTCGACTTATAGCCGGACACTAGTGATATAAGTCGTCCTACGAACTTGTGCGGTCCTGCCGGTAAGCACGGTGGGCGCAGAGCGACAAAAGCGCTGGGCGGACGAAGAGAGAGCTCGCGATGGCCCCGGTCTCGCATCTAATTCGGCCTGCTTGGGGCAGTTCGGCTGAACCTCTCTCCGGCGCGTCGATGTTGCCGATGCCGAAAGGAACGATGGAATCATGCCCACACGCAATGTTGATCACGATCTTGATTTCACGCGAACGTCGGTCCGCCGCCTGATCGCTGATCTCCGCGAAGGTCGTCTCTGTATCCCCGAGTTTCAACGTGGCTATGTTTGGAAACCGAACAAGGCTGCTGGTCTGCTCGATTCACTTTATCGCGGTCTGCCAGTCGGATCGCTGCTAGTGTGCCGTCTCTCAAATAGCTAGACATAACTGCGGCTGGCGTGGTATGTTGTGGTATGCCACGGCCAGTCAGACCGCTTGTGATCACCGTCGAACAGCGCGAGGAGCTGAAACGCCTGATTGCTCGTCCCACGGCGCCGCAAGGAGAAGTGCGGCGCGCTCGCATCGTTTTGCTTGTTACCGCTCCTCCATATCCGTAGGAATTTGGACCTCGAGGTCGAGGCGGTTGCGTAGGTAGAGAAGGTAGTCAGGGTCAACAGGCTGGCTGAGGATCTCGTCGATGACGGGGAGAAAGTAGGCGAGGGAGCGGATGGGTTGCAGAGGAGCCGCTTGGGGTGGTCGTAGTAGGGTTCGGCGAGCGATGGCGAGGTAGAAGGCGGTGTGGAGGTGGGTCAAGGAGAGTTTTCGTTCGAAGAGCGCGGCGGCAATTCGTCGGTCGTGGGAGGAAGGCCGGCGGACTGCGATGTGAGGCAGTCCGCCGTAGAGCGCCAGCACGGCGCGGACGTATTGTTGGCGATTCACGAGGGGAGGGCTTTGCGTCGCGCCGCGGCTTCGCTCTCGCTCTCGCGGCGCCGGTAGCTGTCGCCGTCGATGAGGGTGACGTCGGCATGATGGGTGAGGCGATCGATGAGGGTGACGATGCAGGTGGCGTTGGGAAAGACGGCGTTCCAGTCCTTGAAGGCGAGATTGGTGGAGACGATGAGGGAACGGCGTCTTTCGTAGGCTGTCGAGTCGCACGGTATTTCGTGACCGCCGGCATAGAATGCGCCGCCGCGGCACATTCCGGGACGCCCAGTCTTCCGGCCGCCCCGAATACCCGGCTCATCTTGGCCATGTCTCGGCCTGTCAAGGGCGTAGCCGCGAAGCGGGCGGCGTCAGCCGACCCTTGATAGGCCGAAGACATGGCCTGAACAATCCAAATTCAGGGCGGCCGATCGCGTACAAGCGTGGCGGAATAGCGTGCGACTCGACAGTAGCGGGCGTTGATGACCTTGTAGAGCAGGTCGGCAGCGTGATCGTCGTAGGAGAGGTAGCCGATTTCGTCGATACAGAGGAGCTGAGGTCGCCGATAGGCGGCGATCTTGCGTCGTTGTTGTTCTGGCGAGTCGCAGTGGACGTCGTCGAGCAGCTCGGAGGCGGTGCGAAACAGGACGGAAAAGCCTTCGAGGACGGCCTGGTCGGCGATGTTTTTGGTCAGCAGAGTCTTACCGACGCCGTTGGGTCCGAGGAGGATGAGGTTTCGACCCTCGCGTACGAAGTCGAGAGTCAGCGCGCGTTCGATCAGGGGCCGATCGATTTTCTTGGGCCAGTTCCAGTCGAAGTCGGCAATGGGCTTGAAGGAGCCGAGCCGGCTGTTGATGCGGCGCCGTTCGAGGGATCGTCGGGCGCGGTCGGCAGCTTCGGTGCGCAGGATTTCCTCGAGGAGTGCTCTGGGAGCGAGCCGATACTGGGTGGCCCGGGCGAGCAGATCGTCGAGGGAGCCGGCGGTGGCTCGCAGGCCGAGGGCCTGCAATTGGGCGGCGAGATCACTCATCCTCGGAGTCCTCCGGTGCGGGCTGGGCGAGCAGATCGTAGGCGCTCAAGGGGTGAGTCGTGACGTGGAGCCCCTCGAGGCTCGGGGCGGTCGCTGAGGTCGACGGACAGAGGGGTTGGGCGGTTTGCGGCGCGCCGGTTCTTTTCGAGCAGGTATTCGACGGAGGCCAGAGTGGGGGTGGCGCGTTGGAGAGCCTCGGCGATGGCTGTATTGAGGGCGGCCGCGCCGTAGAGGTTGAGCAGCCGTTTGAGGCGAGGGATCAGGCCGGCCGCGCTTCGGGCGCGCGGAAAAGCGGCCTGGAGAAAGCGTTCGAGGCTCAGGTAGGGCGCAGTGCAGAGGCGAGCCGACCGCTGTGGTAAAGGCAGTGCGTTTGCTCTTCAGCAGGGCCGCGGTGTGGGCGGCGTCGGTGAGGTGTTGGCCTTGGTCGTAGGAGCGGTCGTGGCGGGCGATCTCCTCGACGCCATCGAAGAGTCGGATTTCGGTAGCGGTGGCGAGCAAGGAGAGGTCTCGGCCGACGGCTTGAGGGGGAATGGAGTAGTCGTTGCGGTCGAAGCGGATCCAGAGTGTCTTGGCGCTGCGCACCGAGCTGCGCAGGCTGGTATCGAGGCGATAGGCGGGCAGGGGCAGCAGCTGCAGCCGCTCGCAGGTGTTGAAGACCTCGGCCACGCGCACAGAGGGATCGTCGGGCCAAGGCCGGGCGTCGGCGACTTCGCCGATCCAGCGCTGGAGGCGGGCGTTGCAGTGGGCCAGGCCAGTAAAGCCCTGAGCCGCCCAGAACGATTCGCGCAGAAAGCGGATGGAGCGCTCGACGCGACCCTTTTCGTTGCCGCGCCGGACGTGGCAGGGGCGGGGTTGGAAGCAGTAGTGGCCGGCCCATTCGAGGTAACGCGGGTGAAAACGGATGTGGTCGCCGCGGCGTTCGAGCACGACCGAGCGCAGGTTATCGCTGAGCAGCTGAGGCGGCACGCCGCCGAAGGACTCGAAGGCGTGCTGGTGGCCGGCAAGGAAGTTGCTCAGCGACTGGTCGAAGAACAGCTCGGCGTAGAGGGCTCGTGAGTAGCTGAGGGTCAGCACGAAGGCCGACAGGCGCCGCTTGGCTCGACCGACCTGGACGCAGCCGAAGTCGGCCCAGTCGACCTGTCCTTCTTCGCCGGGCAGGCATTGCAAGCGTCCGAAGGCCTCGCTGGGGGCGGGGGGACGCAGCTGGCGCAAGAGCCGCCGCAATTGCACCACACCGCCCGTGTACCCCCGCTCGCGCAGCATGCGATGCAGCACCGTGGCGCGCAGCCGTGGATAGGTGGCGAGCGTCTGTCTCAGCCACGGCAGGAAGGGATCGATCTGGCGGGGCCGTGGCGGGCGTGGCGCGGGGGGTCCCATCGGGCGGTTGACCGCCCGGCGGATGGCATCGGGATGGACCTGAAGCTGCGCAGCGATGGTGCCGATCTTCCAGTGCTCGCCGTAGTAGAGGCGACGCATCTCGGCGATGGTGGCGGCATCGTGCATGGCTCAGCTCTCCACCACCACCGGGATCGATCCAGGGACTCGTCGCAGCGCAGACCACACAGCGCACAGGTACTGAGTTTCGGCGTTCACAGGCGATCTCCCACGGCCGCTCGACACCCCGCACCGTGCGGATCCGCGGCGGCTGTTGCGGCAGGGTGACAGAAGCCGAGGAGGAGGCGGAAGATCGATCCCTTACGCCTTGGCGGCGGCGGGCGCGGTGGTCACGCGGGTGGCGAGCATTGTCCGCTCGACCCTGGGGCGTCTGCTGGTGGCGCCGCTTCGCGGCCCACCGTTGCTCGCGCCGGGCCTGCTCGCTACAGCAGCGGGAACCGTAGCAGTACCCGCGGTCACAGGCGCAGCAGATCGCAAACGGCCGCTCGCAGCGCCGGCAGTGGCGGGCATGAAGCAGGGGAACCTCGATCGGCGACACGGTCCTCCAGCACCGAAGAGCTGGACAACCGCGAGCCGCCTGTGCGAACCTGAGGGCCTGTTCGTTGCGCCTCGGCTGCTTCGGCGGGCCGCGGAACAACCGGAAAGCCCCGGCTGCATACCGGGGTTTTCTCTTTCTGCGCTCCCTTCGGGCCTCTCCAGAGCCTAACGCATCCCCCCGCCCTCCCGCCGCGCTCCGCGCGGGATGATGCTGCTCATCGACTTGGAGATTCAGATTCCTACGGATTCAGGTGAGCGGCAACAATGGACGGGTCTGACGCCGTTCGATCTGCCTTGACGGATTCACCGCCGCTGTCGGTTCCTCCAGCCTGTGAAAGGTTGAGGGAACCTCCCTCGGCCCGCGCCACAGGACGAGGAGGAACGATGAACGATGAAGGAATCTCGCTGACGTGACTGAAAGGGTCCGGCCCGCGTTCTCCATGTGAGTCCAGGAGACGCGTGGCCGCCTGTGGGCCGGCCCGTTGGGACTTGGCATTCTTTGGATCACCCTACCCGGGGTTGACACCCCGGGCTGTTCAAATTCTGCTCCTTCGGAGCGATGGACGGGTCTGGCGCAGTCCGATCTGCCTTGACGGATTCACCGCCGGATGCCGGTTCATACAGCCTGCGAAAGGTTGAGGGACCTTCCTCGTCCCGCGCCACAGGACGAGGAGGAACGATGAAGGAAATCTCCAATCCTTCTGACGTGACTGAAAGGGTACGGCCCGCGTTTTCCACGTCAGCCTACCGCTCCGAAGGAGCAGGATTTGAACAGCCCGGGGTTTCAACCCCGGGTACGGAGCCACCACTTTCTCAAGTCCCGAAGGGCCGGCCCAGCCATCAATCGAAGAGGTACTTGGGATCGAAATCGACCCCGAGCTTTTTCAGCAGATCCACCAGCTCCTCTTGAGGGCGCGGACGGTATCCGACAGGCCGGCCCTTCGGGACTTGGCCTTCTTTGGGCGACCCCTACCCGGGGTTGACACCCCGGGCTGTTCAAATTCTGCTCCTGCGGAGCGATGGACGGGCCTGACGCGGTCCGATCTGCCTTGACGGATTTACCGCCGGCTGTCGGTTCATACAGCCTGCGAAAGGTTGAGGGACCTTCCTCGTCCCGCGCCAAAGGACGAGGAAGAACGATGAAGGAAATCCCCCAATCCTTCTGACGTGACTGAAAGGGTACGGCCCGCGTTTTCCACGTCAGCCTACCGCTCCGAAGGAGCAGGATTTGAACAGCCCGGGGTTTCAACCCCGGGTACGGAGCCACCACTTTCTCAAGTCCCGAAGGGCCGGCCCAGCCATCAATCGAAGAGGTACTTGGGATCGAAATCGACCCCGAGCTTTTTCAGCAGATCCACCAGCTCCTCTTGAGGGCGCGGACGGTATCCGACAGGCCGGCCCTTCGGGACTTGCCCATTCTTTGGGCGACCCTACCCGGGGTTGACACCCCGGGCTGTTCAAATTCTGCTCCTTCGGAGCGATGGACGGGCCTGACGCGGTCCGATCTGCCTTGACGGATTTACCGCCGGCTGTCGGTTCCTCCAGCCTGCGAACGGATTGAGAGACCCTCCTCGTCCCTCGCGCTACAGAACGAGAGGAACGATGAAGGAAGTTGCTCTGGCGCGACTGACAGAGTACGGCCCACGATCTCACGTCAACCTGCCGCTCCGAAGGAGCAGGATTTGAACAGCCCGGGGTTTCAACCCCGGGTACGGAGCCACTACTTTCTCAAGCCCCGAAGGGCCGGCCGAACCATCAATCGAAGAGGTACTTGGGATCGAAGTCGACCCCGTGCTTTTTCAGCAGATCCACAAGCTCCTCCTCGAAGCTGGTCTGGCGATGGTGGGCTTCCTGGTTCAGGATGTACGACCTCACAGCCGCCTCCCGCGAGGCGCTGACGGAGGCGGCGAAGTACCCCTCCTGCCAGGCGAACTCCGGAATCGGGTTCGGCTTCTCGTGGACCCACTTCGACGAGACCGCCTTGAGGGCGCGGATGGTGTCCGACAGGCTCAGGTCCGCCCTCAGGCGGATCAGGGCGTGGACATGATCCGGCATGCCACCCAAAGTCAGCAACGTGGCACGCTGGTGGCGCACGATGCCCCCCATGTAAGGGTAGAGGTCGGTTCTCAATGCCGGTTCGATGAACGGGGCGCGCTTCTTGGTGCTGAAGACGACGTGGACCAGGACCTTCACGAGCGAGGCCATGTGATGTTCTCCTTCAGAAACGGATCGAGGGGATTCCCTTCGTCCATTCCTATAAGACGGAAAATCGCCGGGTCATCGCTCAACTTTTTTCGCGGAGAGGGGGAGGAGATTTCTCCCTCCTGTAGGCCGGCCCTTCGGGGCTTGCGGTTCTTTGGCGACCCCTACCCGGGGTTGAAACCCCGGGCTGTTCAAATCCTGGCCCTTCGGGACGGGCGTCTGCGAAGACCTCGGTAGTGGCTCAGTTTGATCGGAGACTGCGGACGGGCATGCCCCTTCGAGCCCCTCTCCCCGAGGGAGTTAGGGGAAAGAAAAGGCGCGGTCTTGTTTTCTCCCTCCTCTACCCTGGGGAGAGGAGGGCCGGGGAGGTGAGGGGCGTCGAAGGGCAGAACCATCCGAGATCCACAGGCAAACTGAGTCACTATCAAGAACCTCGCGAGGGCGAGTCTCACTGCGGGCCGGTGGGGTCCGAGCCCTCCTCGATCGCTTCGGGCGCCTGCAAGTATCATCAGCGCGTCATGTCCGGACCTCTGACGCAAGGGCGGGGCAGGCGGTGGGCGTACGTCGTCGCCTGGCTGCCCGTCCTGACCATTTATGTGGCGGCTTTCATCGGCAGCGGCGCCGAGCCGGGAGATGCCTTTCGCGGCGCTCTCATCAACGTGCTGCCCGATGCCTTGCTCGGACTGCTGGTCCTGCGGCTTCCACGGCGGCTGCCGTGGCCCGAGGGCCGCAAGGCGCGCTTCAGCGCGACGCATCTCGGTTTGCTGGTCGCCTTCCTCCTCTTGTCCGCCGCCGGCTGGGTCGCGCTGGTGGCTCTCGACGAGGTTCTGCTCACAGGATCCTGCTGCCGGCGAATCGACTTGCGCATCCTGCCCTTCAGGCTCCTGAACGACCTGCTCATCTATTGCACCCTCGCGGGCCTTGCCTATGCGTGGCACAACGCCGCGGCGAGCCGCGAGCAGGCGGCCCGCGCGGCCCGCGCCGAGACCCTGCGCGCGCGGGCGGAGCTGGAGGCCCTGAGGAGCCAGCTCAATCCCCATTTCATCCTCAACACGTTCCACGCGCTGGTCGGCCTGGTGCGGCGCGAGCCCGCGGCGGCGGAGGCGGCGCTGGAGCGGCTGGGCGATCTGCTGCGCTACAGCCTCCGCATCCAGCGCGAGGGTCTGGACGAGGTGACGCTGCGCGATGAGTGGTCGTTCGTCCAGAGCTATCTGGACCTCGAACGCCTGCGGCTGGGCGACCGGCTGCGCGTGAGCTTCGAAGGCGCGGCGGCCACGCTGGACTGCGTCGTACCGAGCTTCGCCCTCCAGACCCTCGTCGAGAACGCGATCCGCCATGCCATCGCCCCGCGCGCCGAAGGTGGCTATCTGGCGATCAGCGCGCAGCAGGTGGCTGGCCGGCTGCGGATCCAGGTGGAAGACGAGGGACCGGGAGCCGCTGCGCCGCCGCCCGCCGAGAGCCACGGGCTCGGCCTGTGGCTTCTCCAGGAGCGCCTGGCCGCGCTCTACGGGGGACAGGCGAGCCTCGAGCTGCACGCCGCCGCGGGTGGCGCCCGCGCCGTCCTCGAGCTCCCGGTTCGCCACGCCCTGGAGGAAGCATGAGCACGGGCGCGACGGTGGTACGAGCCGTGCTGGTCGAAGACGAGCCCCACGCGCGGCACAACCTGCGCGAGTATGCAGCCGAGGTCGAATGGCTCGCTCTGGTCGGTGAAGCTGGCGACGGCGCCGAGGCGGTGCGGCTGATCGACCGGCTCAAGCCGGACCTGGTGTTTCTCGATGTCTCTCTTCCGGAGCTCTCCGGCCTGCAGGTGGTCGAACGCATCCAGCATCGGCCGGAGATCGTGTTCACCACCGCCTACGATCGCTTCGCGTTGGCCGCCTTCGAAGTCGGGGCCCTCGATTACCTGCTCAAGCCGTTCGGCCGCCAGCGCTTCCATACGATGCTCGAACGGGTGCGCCGCCACCTCGTCCCGAGCGCGGTGCCGACGACGGAGCGCGCCCGCGCCGCTTTCGGATCACCCTTGCGCCTGCTGTTCGCCCGCACGCGCGACGCCATCGTGCCGATCGACGTGCGCACCGTCCGGCACATCCAGGCGAGCGGCGATTACGTGGAGGTGCACTGCGAGAGCGGGAGCCATCTGCTCCATACGAGCCTCGGCGAGCTGGCGTCCCGCCTGGACCCCGAGCTTTTCCTGCAGGTCCATCGTTCGCACGTCGTCAATCTCGAGGCGGTCGAGCTCCTGCGCCCTTTCGACGAGAGGCGCCTCCTCATCAAGCTGCGCGACGGCAAGGAGATCGTGGCCAGCCGTGCGGCTTCCGAGCTGCTGCGGCGCCTCGTCCGCTGAGCGCTCCTGCCGCCGTTCAACCCCTCCGGTGGCTCGTTGGGCGACGCTCCCGGCCCCTTCGTCGAGCCGACCTTGCGCCGTGTCCCGTCTGCACGGGAAAGTCCGTGATGGATGGAAGACGATCAAGGAGGACGAATCATGCGCAAGAGCTCGGGATTCCTTTTCATCATGGCCGCCTGTCTGCTGCTGCTGGAGGCTTGTCTTCACCCGGCGCCGGCCCCCGGGCAGGGCCAGCTTCAATCAGGGCTTGCCGCCGGCGATGCGGAGCGCCGTCTCGTGACCGCCAAACCCAAGCTGATGTCCGCCGATTACCGTGCGGACCTGGAAGAGCTGGCGCGCTTGCGCGAAGAGGTGGCGCCGCTGGCCGGCGATCCTGCCTGGGGATACCTGGCGCACTATTGGGCGGGGTTTGCAAGCTGGCGCATCGCCATCAACGGAGCCAGCCGCAATATGAGCCCTCAGGACCTGCAGGCTCATCTCGAAAGGGCGGCCACGGATTTCGAAGCGTCGATCCGCTTGAAGGAAGACTTCGCCGACGGCCATGCCGCGGCAGGGCTGGTGTATGGCTGGCGGGCGGGTTTCTACTCCAACGATGCCGCCGCGATGCAAGAGCGCCTCGACAAGTTTCGGCGATTGTCGACGCGGGCGACGGAGCTCGAGCCGGACAATCCCCGCGTGCTGTGGGCGGTAGGCGCGGGCTTTCTCTACTCACCCCCCGCGCACGGAGGGAGCGTGGACCGCGCCATCGAGATCTACCGCCGGATGGAGGAGGTCAGCGAAGCCACGAGCGATGCGGACTCGCCGCTGCCGGATTGGGGGAAGCCGGAAGCGCTGATGTCCCTCGCCTTTGCGCACCTGAACCACCCGACTCCGGACCCGGCCTCCGCAATTGAGGAAGCACGCGCGGCTCTTCGCCTGAAGCCGGAGTGGTCCTATGTACGGGACTTCCTCGTACCGCAGATCGAGGCCGCGCAGAGCAAGGCGGCCGGCGCGGGCGGGCAACAGCCTCGCCCTGAGCCGTGACCAGGGGGTGATTCAGGAAGCAGCTTCAACTCATCGTCGGGGGCCGGGTCCGCCGGCGGCTCTTCGGAAGGTATTTTTCATGCATGCGCCGAAGATATTCTAGCGAACTCTTTGCGTCGGGCCGGCATGCCGCCTATGGCGAGCAACGTCGCGCGCTGGTGCCGGACGATGCCCCCCAGGTAGGGGTAGAGATCGGCTCTCAGAGCCGGTTCGATGAACGGAACGCGCTTCTTGGTACTGAAGACGACGTGGACCAGGACCTTCACGAGCGAGGCCATGCGATGTTTTCCTCCAGGAAGGGATTGAGGGGGCTTTCCCTCCGTCTATCCCTTTAAAGACGGAAAATCGTCGGGTCATCGCTCAACTTTTTTCGAGGGAGAGTCGGGTCTCCCGCCCGCAGGTCGGCCCTTCAGGACTTCACATTCTTTGGGTGATCCTACCCGGGGTTGAAACCCCGGGCTGTTCAAATCCTGCCCCTTCGGGGCGGTTTTTCACGAACATCTCTTACGAAGTTGTCGGGAGCTCGAGCGCGAGGTGGCGGTCAAAAACGACTCGTCCCCGGAGAGCTCAAGCCGGCAAATCGCGGCGGCTTGCTTGCGCGGTGTCGCAGGTCGGTTCCCCACAGTCTGCCGATCTTCGGCCGAGGCGCCCGCCCGAGGCACCCTTCTGGAGGCGCTCACGTAAATCGGCTTTCCGCCCGGAGGGCAGGATTTGAACAGCCCGGGGTTTCAACCCCGGGTACGCCGCCCATATACCTCCATAAGCCCCGAAGGGCCGGCCTGAGCGTCCAGGCCTTGCCATCGCCCCCGCGCGGGTAAGATCATGGGTGGCGGCTCTCCGGTCCGGCGAGAGCCGCGGCATCAAGGAGGTACCCCCATGAAACAGCACACGCTCATCGTTTTCACCGTCACCTGCTGGCTGGCCGCCTTTCCGGCGGCCGCTCAGGAGGACCACTCTCACCATCTCGCCGAGGCGGAGGTCCTGGGCAGCGTCCAGTTCCCGGTGACCTGCAAGCCCGAGGTCCAGCCCGCCTTCAACCGGGCCATGGCCCTCCTGCACTCGTTCGGCTATGAGCTGGCGCGCAGCGCCTTTGCCGGAGTGGCGGAGCAGGACCCGGCGTGCGGCATGGCCCGCTGGGGCGTCGCCATGACCTACTACCATCCGATCTGGGCGCCGCCCACGCCCGCGGAGCTCGCCGCGGGGCGCGCCGCCGCCGAGGAGGCGGCCCGATTGGGAGCCCGGAGCGAACGGGAGAAGGGCTACATCGCGGCCATCGGCGCGTTCTATCGCGACTCCGACAAGCTCGATCACCGTACCCGCGCCCTGGCCTACAAGGCCGCCATGGAGAAGCTCGCCGCGGACTTTCCCGACGATGACGAAACCGCCATCTTCCACGCCCTGGCCCTCCTCGGCACGGCGCCGCCCACGGACACGACCTACGCCAACCAGAAGCAGGCGGCGCAGATCCTGAACCCGCTGCTGCCGAAGCATCCCGACCATCCGGGCATCCTCCATTACGTCATCCACGCTTTCGACTACCCGGAGCTCGCGCAGCTCGCCCTGCCGGCGGCGCGGGCCTACTCCAAGGTCGCGGCCTCCTCGCCGCACGCCCTCCACATGCCGTCGCACATCTTCACCCGGCTCGGTTTGTGGGAGGAGTCGATCGCCTCCAATCTGGCCTCCGCCGCGGCGGCCAAGAAGCAGGTGGCGCAGACCCATCCCGGCGCCACCTCCTTCGACGACCTCCACGCGCTCGACTACCTGGAGTACGCCTACCTCCAGCTCGGGGACGACCGCAAGGCCCGGGAGGTGCTGGAGGTGGTGGCGAAGGCGTCGCGCTTCGACGAAGCGAACTTCGCCGCCGGCTATGCCCTGGTGGCGGTGCCGGCGCGTTACGCGCTGGAGCGGCGGGACTGGCGCGCCGCGGCGGCGCTCGCCGCGCCGGCGGTGGAGATGCCGTGGGAACGCTTTTCCTACACCAAGGGGATCACCTCGTTCGCCGGCGTTCTGGGGGCTGCCCGCCTGGGCGACCTCGACCGCGCGCGGAAGGGGCTGGCCGAGCTCGAGGCGCTCCATGCCGCGCTGGCCAAGCAACCGCCCGCGGGACCTTACGACTGGGCGGCCAACGTCGAGGCGATGCACCTCGCCGCCGCCGGCTGGGTGGCGTTCGCCGAGGGCCGCAAGGAGGAGGCCGTCAAGCTCCTGACCGCCGCGGCGGACAAGGAGGATGCGGTCGGCAAGCATCCGGTCACTCCGGGGCCGGTGCTGCCGGCGCGCGAGCAGCTCGGCGACCTGCTGCTCGAGCTCGGCAAGCCGCGGGAGGCCCTCGCGGCGTACGAGACCGCTCTCGCCGGCGCGCCGAAGCGGTTCAACGGCCTCGCCGGCGCGGCCCGGGCCGCCGAGCAGGCCGGCGAACACGCCCGCGCCAGCGGCTTTTACAAGGAGCTTCTCGCCCTTTGCGGTCCATCGTGCGAGCGCCCGGAAGCGCGGCGGGCCAAGGCCGCCGTGAGCGGGCGCTGAGCTAGACGCGGACGGTTCGCTCGCTCAGGGCCGGCCCCAGAGATCCTTCTCGGGCTTCGGGGCCGCCGGCCTGCGGCGGTCCCGGGAGAGCACGTCGTTGACCTCCGCCAGCGTGGCGGCGAGGGCGGCGTTCTGCGCCTCCGCGAGCTCGCGGATTCCCTTGAAGGCGAGGTCCACGAGCGCGTCCATCTCCTCGCGCCGGAAGCTCCTCTTCTCGCCGGTCCCCTGAATCTCGATCAGGCAGCCGCCGGGGGTCGCCACCACGTTCATGTCCACCTCGGCCACCTGGTCCTCGACGTATTCGAGATCCAGCAGGGGGGTTCCGCGCAGCACTCCCACCGAGACCGCGGCGACCTGGTCGCGGATGGGCCAGGCCGAGATCTCACGGGTCAGCAGCAGGCGGCCGAGAGCTAGCACCGCGGCCACGTAGGCGCCGGTGACAGCCGCTGTGCGGGTGCCGCCGTCGGCCTGGAGCACGTCGCAGTCCAGGGTGAGCGTGCGCTCGGGCAGGGCCGCGAGATCCACCGCCGCGCGCAGGCTGCGGCCGATCAGGCGCTGGATCTCGGCCGTCCTCCCCGAGGGTTTCCCCTGGTTCACCTCGCGCGTCGAGCGGGTGTGAGTGGCGCGGGGGAGCATCGAGTACTCGGCGGTGAGCCAGCCTTCGCCGCTCTCCTTCTTGAAGGGGGGCACCCGGTTCTCGACGCTCGCCGCCACCAGGACGCGGGTGTCACCCAGCTCGATCAACGCCGAGCCTTCGGCGAACTTGAGGACGCCGGTTTCGATGCGCAGCGGGCGGAGGGCATCGGCGGCGCGGCCGTCGGGCCGCAGGGCGGTGGTGGTCACCATGCGAGCATTCTAGTTCCTTTCCATTCATCCGGACGGCGGGGCGTCGCGTAGAGCCAATTGAAAGAGACGAAAGACCCGGATGGGCTCTGTGAGACTCCGACGACAAACCATTCAGAAAAGGAGAAACCGAATGACTAGGAAGAGACCGCTCGTTTGGACCGCGCTCGCGACCGTGGCGATTCCCGCGATCACCGCGATTGCCGCGACGCTCGCTTGGGCACCGCCCGCCGCCGCCTCCAGCCACCGCGAGGCTCTCGCGGTCCTCAACGAGCCCTGCGCCGACAACACCGACACCTACGCCTGGGTGAAGCCCGGTACCCACGATAAGCTCTACCTGATCATGAACTTCAACCCGCTCCACGAGCCGGGCCAGGGCAACCAGGGCTTCCGCGCCTGCAACGGCTACCGCTACGAGTTCCACATCGGGATGGGAGCGAGCCTCAAGGACAGGGCGATCTACCGCATCGAGTTCAGCAACCGGCTGACGCCCGAGGCGGCCCCGAGTGCGGGCGACCCGCTGGGCGGCGGCAACGAGATCCTCTGGCAGCTCACCGGCGGCACCGAGACCATGACCGTGAGGCGGCTCTTCGCGCCGGTAAGTCCGAGCGCCGTGACCTTGGGCAACAACCTGCCGGTGCTGCCCAACAACCACGGTCCCCAGACCGACCGGCTGGTCTACGGGCTCGACGCCTTTGCGCCCTACAGCAGCGGCGATCCCAGCAGCCGCGAGGACGCTCTCTACGACCAGGCCTTCGTCGACGGGTTCATTCACACCCTCGCGAACGGCGGGCGGATCATCGCCGGCCAGTTCGACGATCCCTATCAACTCGACGAAAAGGGCATCTTTGACCTTGTCAACCTGGCCGCGGGCGACCTCGCCGGCATCCCTGGCGCGCGCCGGGACCCGGCGGAGGACGTCTTCACCGGCTTCAACGTCTTCTCGATCGCCCTCGAGGTCCCGATCACCGATCTCTTCCCCGGGGGCATCCCCCACAACAACGAGCTCAGGGCTAACTCGACGGACAGTCTGCTGCGGATCTGGTCCAGCATCTCGCGGCGGGAGACGCAGACCGTCGATCCCACCAACATCATCACCGGTCTCAAGGCCTCCGGGAAGTTCGTCCAGGTGGGTCGCAACGCCCTCCCGCTCTTCAACGCCGGCCTCGTCGGCACGCAGCGTCATACCAAGTACTTGCGCAGCACCCCGCTGACCGACGTGAGCAACTTCGGGGCGGACATCCTCTTCCCGGTGCTGGTGCGCGACGCCGAGGCGCTCGGCATCTACGGGGCGCTGGGGGTTCCCGCCGCCACCGTCGCAACTCTCAAGGGTCCTCGCGCCGACATCATCGCCGCCGTCAACCTGGGCCGCCCGATTCCCATTGCCGATGGCTTCACGGGTGACGTCATCACGCTCGATGCCGCCCTCGACTCGAGCTTCCCCAACGGCCGCCGCCTCGGCGGCGGGCCGACGGCGAGCTCCCATCAGGTCAACGTGAACACCGTGGTACTGAGCCTGGTCGCCGCCGGCAGCCCGACCGCCGGGCTCTTTCGGGGCGTTGAGGTCAATGACAAGGACTTCCTCTCGCGGTTCCCGTTCCTCGCTCCTGCCCATAACGGCGTCTTCCAGGGCCACGGTGGCATCAACACGCCGACCGTGCCCGACATCCCGGACCCCGCCGGTCCGCTGCCGTGCCAGTAACCGAGACACAGGGGGCTCCCGCTTGCGGGGGCCCCTGAGCTTCGCATGAATATGGAGCACTAGAAAGATGCGTACCGCCGGACCTTTTCTCTTCGCCGCGCTGCTCGGTTTGGTGAGTGCCGCGCTCCGGGCGCACGACTTCTGGATCGAGCCGTCGACGTTCACTCCGGCCGCCGGCCAGCGGGTGGCCCTCCGCCTGCGGGTCGGGCAGGAGCTGCGGGGAGATCCGGTGCCCCGCGATCCAAGTCTCCTCGCGCGGTTCGTGGCGGCGGGTCCCGCCGGCGACACACCCATATTGGGGCGGGCCTTCAGCGAGCCGGCCGGATTCCTGTCCGCCGCGATCTCCGGTCTTTACGTCGTCGCCTACGACAGCCGGCGGTCGCCCCTCGAGAGCGACGCCGTGAAGTTCGAGAAGTATCTGGCGGAGGAAGGGCTGGAGAAGATCAGCGCTCTGCGCGCCCGCCGGAAACAGAGCGGCGCCGCCGTGAAGGAGGTCTTCTCGCGATGCGCCAAGTCGCTGATACCGATGGGAGGGGGCGCCGGCCAGGGCTTCGATCGGGTTCTGGGTCAGCGGCTGGAGCTGGTGCCGGAGGCGAACCCCTACGCGTTCGCCCCCGGCGGGAACGGCGGAGAGCTGCCGGTTCGCCTGCTCTATGAAGGCAAACCGCTCGCCGGTACTCTGGTGGTGGCGATGCCGAGAGACCGGCCCGCGGCGAAGGTGTCGGCCCGCTCGGACGCGCAGGGACGCGTCCGCCTGAAGCTGGACGGCGCGGGCTTCTGGCTGGTCAAGGCGGTACACATGATTTCCGCGCCCAAGGACTCCGGCGCCGAATGGGAGAGCTTCTGGGCGTCGTTGACCTTCGAGATCCCGGGCCGGTAGCCTCCTGTGGATTATGGATGAGCGGGAGCTGGAGGATCGTGAGCTCATGAGCCGGGTGGCCGCCCGGGACGGCGCGGCGTTCACGCGTTTGTTCGAGCTGCACGCGCCCGTGGCGCTGGGGCTGCTGAACCGCATTCTCGGCGGGCGCACCGAGGCGGAAGAGGTGCTGCAGGAGGTCTTCCTGCAGATCTGGATGCAGGCGGACCGCTACGACGTGGCCCGCTCCGCTCCCCGCGGCTGGATCCTCATGCTGGCCCGCTCGCGCGCCCTCGACCGCCGCCGCCGGCGGGATTCGGCGCGCCGCCGCGAGGAGATCGCCGGCGAAGAGGCCGGCGGGGAGGCGATCTTTCCGCTCGGGACCGAACGGCTGGAATCCCTCGAGCGCCGGCGCCAGGTCGATCTGGCCCTCGGGATCCTCACACCCGATCAGCGCCGCTGCATCGAGCTCGCTTTTTTCGAAGGGCTCACCCATACGCAGATCGCCGAGCGCCTGGAAGCGCCGCTCGGCACCGTCAAATCCCGCATCCTGCTGGGGATGAACAAGCTCCGGCAGGCCCTGACCGTCTGAAGCGGCCGGAGGACAAGGCGATCGACATGGCCAATCCGCACTCCGCCCGCATCGAGGAGCTCCTGCCCGCCTATGCTCTCGGCGCGTTGGACGGCGACGATCTCCGCGAGCTCGAGGCGCACCTGGACGTGGGCTGCGCCGAGTGCCGGCGCCAGCTCGACCTCTGGGGACGGGACCTCGAAGCCATCGCGGCTTCGGTGCCGCCGCTGCCGCCCTCGGACACGACCCGGGCCCGCGTCCTGCGGCTGGCGGAAGGGGCGGCGCAGGCTCCCCGGCGGTTGCCGCGCCCATCGCGCCTGCCGCGATTATTGCCCTTCGCCGCTGCCGCGCTCCTGCTGCTGGGCGTCTGGGGAGCGGCCGGCCAGCTCCGGATGCGGGATGACCTGCGGCGGCTCACGGCCGAGCGGGACCGCCTGGCGCTGCGGGTCGCCGCCCTGGACCGCGAGGTGGGCCTCGCGCGGGCGGAAGCGCGGCAGGCGGCGCAGGCGCTGCAGATCCTTGCCGCGCCGAGCGTCCGATCGGTCGTCCTGGCGGGCCTGGGATCGACCCCGGGAGCCGCCGGCCACACCTACGTCAATCCGCAGACGCGGGACGCCCTGTTCTACGCCTTCAATTTGCCGCGCCTCGCCGAGGACAAGACCTATCAGCTCTGGTTCATCGCCGAAGGCAAGCCGGTCTCCGCGGGCACCTTCGCGGTGAACGAGCGCGGCACGGGCCAGCTGCGGGTGGAGCACGTGGTCGCGGTCGAGGACATCCAGGCCTGGGCGGTGACCGTCGAGCCGCGGGGCGGAGTGCCGCAGCCGACGGGGGAAATGGTGCTGAAGGGGTAGGGGAGCCGATCCCGCTGTCTTCGATAGCTCCAGCGTTGCCGCGCCGCCCGGCCCCTCACCTCCCCGGCCCTCCTCTCCCACCTCACGCCCGCCCTTCCGGGAGAGATCCTCATGCCGCTTCGCGGCACCACAAAATGGGGTGAAAATGAGCCGCAAGGGCGGCTATTTTCAGAACAGGAGGGGGCTAGAAAAACAGCTTCCTCTTGTTGCTCTCCCTCTTCTCCCGGCGGGTGGGCGGGAGGCTGGGAGAAGAGGGCCGGGGGGATGAGGGCTTCGGCGGCGCGGATGACGCCTGAGCCTCCAAGGACAGCGGGATCGGCGCCTTTCTCGCGCTTGGCGGTGCTACAGTTCCCACCGGTGCCCCAGCCGCGCAACCCCCTCGAAGCTCTGCAGGCGCGGGCCGCCGAGGTGCAGCCTCCGGCCACCATCGTGCTCGCCGAAGGCGAGGACCCGCGAGTGGTTGCCGCGGCCGAGCGCGCCACATCCCTCGGTCTCTGCCAGGCTTTGCTGCTGGGGTCGCCGGCTGCCGTGGAGAGCGCGGCCAGGACAGCCGGCGTGCTCTTGACGGTGCCAGTCGTCGATCCCGCGACGGCTCCGGACCTCCCCGCATTGACCGAATTCCTTGCAGGGCGGCTCGCCGCCTGCAGCCTCGATCCAGCCCTTGCCGACGCTCTCGCCCGCGATCCGCTCCACCATGCCGATCTCTTGGTCGCCACCCGGCGGGCGGAAGGCGCGGTGATGGGCGCGCTCGCGACCACCGCCGAAACGTTGCGGGCGGCGCTGCGGACGATCGGTCCCAGGCCCGGCCTGCGGGTCGTCTCCTCCTGCTTCCTGATGGTCCTGCCCGATGGCTGCGATGGCTGCGATGGCCGCGGGCTGATCTACAGCGACTGCGGCGTCGTACCCGATCCCACCCCCGAAGGGTTGGCCGATATCGCCGAAGCGGCGGCGGCGAGCTGCCGGGTTCTCCTCGGCGAGGAGCCGCGGGTGGCGCTGCTCTCCTTCTCGACCCTGGGGAGCGCCGGCCATCCCAGAGTCGACAAGGTCCGCGCCGCGCTGGAAATCCTGCGCCGGCGGCAGGTCGATTTCGAGGTGGACGGGGAGCTGCAGGCGGACGCCGCCCTGGTGCCCGAGGTGGCTCGGCGCAAGGCGCCGGACAGCGCGGTGGCGGGGCAGGCCAACGTGCTGATCTTTCCCAGTCTGGAGGCGGGAAACATCGCCTACAAGCTCACCGAACGGCTGGCGGGAGCGCGGGCGATCGGACCCTTGCTGCAGGGGCTCGCCCGGCCGGTCAACGACCTGTCGCGGGGTTGCTGCGTGGAGGATATCGTCGACGTGATCGCGATCACGGCCCTGGATGCGGCCGGAGCGGAGGCAGGCATGAAGGTTCTGGTGATCGGCAACGGCGGACGGGAGCACGCCCTGTGCTGGAAGCTGCGGCAGAGCCCGCTGCTGCACCGAGCTCTACTGCGCTCCGGGCAACCCCGGGATCGCGAGCGTGGCCGACCGGGTGCCGCTGGCGTCGGAGGAGGTGCAGCGGCTGGCGGACTTCGCGGCCGAGATGAAGATCGACCTGACGGTGGTCGGGCCGGAGCTGCCGCTCACCCTGGGGATCGCCGACGAGTTCGCCAACCGCGGGCTGGCCATCTTCGGCCCATCGCAACGGGCCGCCGAGATCGAGGGGAGCAAGGTCTTCGCCAAGCAGTTCATGGAGCGGCACGGCATCCCCACGGCCCCGTTCGCCATCGTCCACGACGCCGCGTCGGCGCGGGCGGAAGCCCGGCGCTTCGGCTATCCCGTGGTGCTCAAGGCCGACGGCCTCGCCGCCGGCAAGGGTGTGCTCATCGCCGGCGACGAGGCCGAGCTCGAAGAGGCGCTCGGCGCCCTGTTCGACGAGCGCCGTTTCGGCACCAGCGCCGACCGCGTGGTCGTCGAAGCCTTTCTCAGCGGCGACGAGGTCTCGTTCATGGCGCTGTGCGACGGCGAACGGGTGCTGCCGCTGGCGACGGCTCGGGATTACAAGCGCATCGGCGAGGGCGACACCGGTCCGAACACCGGCGGCATGGGCGGCCACAGCCCGTCGGGCGGGCTGTCGGCCGAGGCCGGGGCGGAAGTCGTCGAGACCATCCTGCGGCCCGCGGTCGCCGGCCTCGCCGCCGAGGGGCGCCCCTTCGTCGGCGTCCTCTACGCCGGGCTCATCCTGACGCCGGAAGGCCCGCGGGTGCTCGAATTCAATGCCCGCTTCGGCGATCCGGAGGCCCAGGTGCTCATGCTGCGCCTGGAGGACGACCTCCTCGCCGTCCTCGCCGCCGGCGCCGCGGGACGGTTCGACGCCCGCCGGCTCTCCTTCCGCCGCGAGGTCGCCGCCTGCGTCGTCCTGGCGAGCCCCGGCTACCCCGGGCGGCCGCAGCAGGGAGACATCATCCGCGGGCTCGACCGCGCCGCGTCTTCTGCCCGGAGTCGAGATCTTCCACGCCGGCACGGGCCTCCTGGAAGGCGAGGTGGTGAGCGCCGGCGGCCGGGTTCTCTCCGTCTGTGCCCTCGCTGCCGATCTCGCCGGCGCTCTCGACCGAGCCTACGCGGCCGTGGCCGAGATCGACTGGCCGAGCATGGTCTATCGCCGCGACATCGGACGGCGACCGCTCGCCGGATCGCCTCCCGCGGGATCGTGATAACGTGCTGAGGCGCTGTTGACGCAGGGACCCGCCGCGGTGAGAATGATCCCAGCGGTCCCGAGCACCGATTCATCTCAGCGACCTGATCTGCGGAGTGCCGGCGTATCGTGCTGGTACCTTTCCTGCATAGGCTTTCAGGTCGCTGTCGTATATGGAACGGAATTCACCATGGCTGGATGTAGCGGTTGCGCTTTCAAGGGCATGTCGACGGCCGTCGAGGATGCGTTCGTCGGCGTGCGTTTCCGGGAAGAGACGAATCTGACGCTCTGCTCGACGGCGGGGCGCATCTACGCGCGGGGCGAGGCGGTGGTGGTGGAGCTGGAGTCGGGGCCGGCCTTCGGGCGCGTCGAGCAGTCTCCCATGCCGGTATTCAAGCCCTGCCAGAAGTCGAGCGCCCGGCCGATCCTGCGTCCGGCGGACGACGGCGATCTCGCCGCCCACGAACGGCAGGGCCAGAGCGAGATGAGCGGCAAGCTCTTCGCCCAGGAGCGGTCGCGCGCCCTCAACCTGGATATGAAGATCTCGCTGGTCGAGTTCTCGCTCAACGGCAAGAAGGCGACCTTCTACTTCACCTCCGAGGGCAGAGTGGACTTCCGGCAGCTGGTGCGCGACCTGGCCAGCCGGTTCTCGGTGCGGGTGAAGATGGTCCAGGTCGGAGCGCGCGACGAGGCCGGGCTGATCGGCGGCATCGGCATCTGCGGCCGGACCCTTTGCTGCTCGACGTGGTTGAAGGATTTCCGGCCGATCTCGATCCAGATGGCCAAGCGCCAGAACCTGAGCCTGAACCCTTCCAAGATCTCCGGCCAGTGCGGCCGCCTCCTCTGCTGCCTGGCCTACGAGGATGAGCACTACAAGACCCGTAACCCGGACAGCCGGTCTGCGGTATCTGCCACGGCATAGCTTTCCAATGGAACCATCATGGCCAACCGCAAACTGATCCGCCCGGACATGAACGAGCTCAAGAAGGAGCTCCCTTCGCGCAGCCTGCGCCGCAAGCAGTCGCCGCCCGAGCAGACCAATGCCGAGGAGTTCTACTACCTCAAGCAGATGGCGGCGAAGACGCCCATGGTGGTGATCCTCAACGACGGCGAGGAGCTGCGCGGGTGGATCGAGTGGTATGACAAGGGCGCGATCAAGCTGAACCGGCACTCCGGCCCCAACCTGCTGATCCAGAAGCACGTCATCCGCTACATGTTCAAGGAAGAGGAGCTGCGACGGCGGGGCAAGCGGGACGGCGACAGCGAATTCGAGCGGTGAGGCCGGTCCTCGCCTTCACCCAGGGCGATCCCGCGGGCATCGGGCCCGAAATCCTGCTGAAGCTCCTTCTCGACTCGCCGGAAACGGCGGCCTGGCGGCCGGTGCTGGTGGCCGAGCGCGCGGCCCTGGAGGCGCTCCGGCCGGTCCTCCCGAGCTTTCCGTGGGACCGCCTGCGGTACCACGCCTCTCCGCCCTCTCGCGAGGAGGTGGCCGGTGGCGGCATTCCGGTGCTCGATCCCGTGGGCCGCCGCCGCGCGGTGGCTCTCGGTTCCTCGGGCCCCGCGGACGCCGCCGGCGCCATGGCCGCCCTCGACGCCGGCATCGCCCTGGTCCGCTCCGGCGCTGGCCGACGCCCTGGTGACCGCGCCGGTCAGCAAGGAGTCGATCGCCCGCCATCACCTCGCCGGGCTTCAGGGGCCACACCGATTACCTGGCCGAGGCCTGCGGGCTGGAGCGCTACGGCCGGGACTACCTGATGGCCTTCCTCGCCCCCGAGCTCCAGGTGGCGCTGCTCACCGTGCACCTGCCGCTGCGCGAGGCCCTGGACGGGATCACCGGTCCGACACGATCGCCGAGGCCCTCGATTGCCTCCATCGCCACGCCGGAGGACGGATCGCGCTCGCCGGCCTGAACCCGCACGCGGGAGAGGGAGGTCTCTTGGGCAGAAGAGGACGGCCGCATGCTGGCACCGGCGGTGGCCGCCGCCCGCGCCCGCGGTCTCGACGTCCACGGACCCGAGAGCGCCGACTCGCTCTTCGCCCGCGCCGGCCGCGGAGAGTTCGATTGGGTGATGGCGCTCTACCACGACCAGGGACTGATCGCGGTCAAGACGGCGTCCTTCGGCCTCGCCACCAACTGGACCCTCGGCCTCCCGTTCCTGCGCACCTCCGTCGACCACGGCACCGCCTTCGCGCTCGCGGGCCGCGGCGTCGCCGACGCCGGGCCGCTGGCGGCGGTGGTGGAGGCGACGCTGAAATTGATTTCGGGAGAGTTGCCCCGGAAGAGCCCTCGGAGCGGTATGCCCTCCGAAGCCCTCACTCCCCCAGCCCCTCTCTCCCAAAGGGAGAGGGAGAAAGACGGAGAACCACACATTTCTTCTTCTCCCTCCTCTCCCTCTGGGAGAGGAGGGTCGGGGAGGTGAGGGCTTCGGAGGGTATACCCCCCGCAGGGCAACGCGCGGGCTACGAGGCCTTCCGCGCCACCGCCAGCAGCGAGTCTCCGAGGACCGGCGTGTGCACCACGCGGCCGATCACCCGCAGCGGTTTCAGGAACTTCGTCCCCTCTCCCACCGAGCAGAAATTCGACTCGGTCGTCAGGGTCTCGACCTCCAGGCCCGCCTCCTCCAGCCCCTGCCGCAGCATGCGGGCGGTGAACATGTGGACGTGAGTGGGATCCTGGTACCAGGCCCAGCGCCTGCCGAGGAGAGGGCGGGCGAGGCTGCGAGCGTTCAGGGTGATGACGACGAGCTTGCCTCCCGGCCGCAGGCACCGGCGGCAGCTCGCGAGAGTGATCGGGTACCGGGGAAGATGCTCGATCACGTCGAGCAGGGTGACGGCGTCGAAGTGAGCGTCGGGGAAGGGAAAGGGCTCCTCGGCTCCCTGCTGGAGCACCTGCGCCCGGGTCCGCCGGCGAGCCTGCTCCGCGGCGTGCGCCGACACCTCGATGCCGTACCCCTCGTACCCCGCCCGCTCCGCCGCCTCCAGGAAGAAGCCGAAGCCGGCGCCAACGTCGAGCACGCGGCCACCCGGGATCCCGCCGGACTTCAGGAGCCCTACGAGATAGTCCAGATACTTGACCTTGCCGGGATGGAGCTGGAAGTACTCGCGATCGAAGTAGGCCGCGTCCTGCACGGGCCGGCATGCTAGCACCGGCCTGCGAGCCTGTGTTAAACAATCGCGCCTATGTTTCTGCTCGACCTGTTGGGCGCCTTCCTGACGCTCGTCACCCTGGTGTTCCTCGCCATGGGCGGATACCTCGCGGCCCTCCGCCTGCTCGGGGTGCAGGAGGCGAGCCGCGATCTCCTGGCCCTGGCCATCGCGTCCCTTCTCCTGACCACCGCCCAGGCCGTGGGCATCGGCCTGCTGCTGGGCGGCTTCGGCCTGCTGCGGATCGACCTCGCGCTCGCCCTGCAGGCCGCGCTCACCCTGGCTCTGTTGCTGAGCTTCCGCAGGTCGCCGCCGCCCGGCAGTATGGGCAGTATTGGCGGCATTGGCGGCATCGGCGGCATTGGCGGCATCGGCGGTCCGGCGGCCGCGATGGTTCGCCGGGGCTGGGCGATCGTCCGCGAGCATCCGGCGATCTCCCTGGTCACCCTGCATGCCGTGGGGAGCGAGGCGCTCCGCGGCCTGCTGCGCCCGCCTCTCTCCTGGGACAGCCTGATGTACCACCTGCTGCTCGCCGGCACCTGGCTGCGGGACGGGAACCTGGCGCCCGTCTTCGGCAACATTCCCGTCAACTACTACGGCTACGTGCCGGCCAACGGCTCCGTCTGGTTCTGGTGGTGGATGGCGCCGTCGCACAGCGAGCTCTACGTCAACCTGGCGGCGCTGCCCCACTGGCTGCTGCTCGGCCTGGCCGTGGGCGGCGTCGCCCGGCGGCTCGGGGCGCGCCGCCATTGGCCGCTAGCCTCGTTTCTGGTGCTCGTCACGCCGACGGTGGTCCGGTTCGTGGCCGCCCAGTACGTGGACCTCCTCCTCGGGGCGGTCCTCATGGCCGCGGCCTTCTTTGCCCTGCGATGGTTGCGGGAGCCGGATTGGCGCGCGGCGGTGCTCGCCGGCGCCGGCCTGGGGCTCGCGGCCGGCACCAAGGTGCTGGGAGTTCCATTCGCGATGGTTCTGGCCGCGGCCGTCGTGCCGCTCGCCCGGGGAGGATGGAGCCGCCGCGTGCCCCAGCTCCTCGCAGCGCTCGCGGTGGCGGCCCTGCTCGGGAGCTTCTTCTACCTGCGCAATATCGCCTTGGGCGCGGACCCGCTGGCCCTCGTCTGCGAGCGGACGGCGAGCGGCCCGCAGAACGCCAACGTGCCGACGATCCCACGCAAGAATTCGGTCGCGGACCTCCCGGGGATGATGATCAAGAAGGGGCAGCTGCTGGACGCCTTCCTCGGCGTCAACCGTCCCCAGAGCATGGAGATGGGGGTGGGTCCGCAGGTTTTCGTCGTGCTGCTTGCGGCGATCGCGCTGCCGTTCGGCCTCGGCCGGGAGCGGTGGCGGGAGAGCCTGCTGGCCTCGATCCAGATCTGGGCGGAGCTGGCCTTCTGGGTGACCGTCCCCTTCGCCAGGAGCCATCACGTCTTCGCCAACGTCCGGTATCTGATGCCGGCGCTGGGCTTCGCCTTCGCCGGCGCCGCGGCGCTGGCCGAGCGCCGGGGGGTACGCGACGGCTGGATGAAAGGGATCACCCTCGTCTTCCTGATCCAGGGCCTGCTGCAGCTCCACGCCGAGATGCCGGGCGAGGCACGGCTGGCGATCGCCTTGATGGACGTGGGCGCGGTGGCCCTCGCTTTCTCGTCCGCCTTGCGTGCTCTCGTGATCCGGCGGTGGCGCGAGCTGGCGTGGGCGGCGGTCGTGCTGGCCCTTCTCGGAGCCCCCTTCCTCGTCGAGTTTCGCCTCTGGAACCGGGGCAGACACCTCTCCCGGGAGTTCACCGTGCACATGACCTCGGCCCGCTTCTTCTCCCGCGGCTGGACGTGGCTGGACGAGAACGCCGGCACGGGCAACGTGGCCGAGGTTCACGCCCCCAACAATTACTTCATGTATCCGGCCATGGGACCCCGCCTCGAGCGGGACGTCCGCTACGTCAACATCAACGCCGCCGATCTGCGCAACGCGATCGAGTATCCGGCGTGCCAGCCGCGGGTCGATCCGTCCCCCAGGGCCTGGGTGAACAACCTCGAGAAGCTGCGCATCCGCTGGCTCCACATGGGCCGCTATCCGAAGTTCGATTATCCGCTCGAACGGCGGTGGGCGGAGGCCATGCCCGATCTGTTCGTCCTGCGCTACGAGGATGACACGAACGTGGTCTACGAGTTCCTGCCTGTGGCGCGGACCGAGGCGGCCCGGTGATCCCTACTGCGCCCTCTCCACCCTCACCTCCGGATCGCCGTAGCGGTCGCGCGCGATCGTGACCTGCCAGGGATTGCAGCAGACCTCGCAGTCTTGCACCAGCGTGCCATGGACGTCCGGTTCGATCGAGATCTCGATCCGCTCGCCGCAGTACGGGCACTGCACCTCGATCGTATCGGCCCAGTAGCCGTCGTGCTCCCTCACGGTTCAATGTCGTCTCCAGATATGAGGCGTCGTCCGCGGGATATGAGCCATATCTGTAGATGTGGGCCGTCGTACCGGCCATTTGACGCAAGCCTCGCCAGTGCCCTACTATGATTCAAGTGCTTACGGGAGAGAAGAATAGACTTTGGCTATTCCCAACTCCCTCTTTCAGGGGGGCACACCGCTGGAGTCAGAAGGACTCGGCAGAGAAGATCAAGTTCATGTGTGGGCGGACGAGGCGCTGTGCCAGGATCTACTCACGTAACCGGCATTGGTGTGACGCCGGGTTAGGTAACCAAACGTTTTTCTGGCGATCGTCGCCGACCTCAAGCGCGCCGGTCTTGCCAAGCCAGGGCGCGAGGACGATCTCTGCGCCGAGTTGCTCGTTCATTTCCGCGCCCAGATTGCTCACCGGATACAAAGCTTGTCGCCCGTGCGGTCGGGTTCCGCACCCAACGGCAGTCGCTGGCGTCGGACCTCGACCCTCCGCGCCGTCGCGCGATCGTTCTTCATCGATCTGGCGCGATCGGCATTCGCTGCGACCTACCGCACGGGTGTCTGGCCCAGGCGCTTCCGCTCGTTCGTGGGGCGCACGCGCGCCGCGGGATCGCCAAACGCCGCTTGGTGGAGTGTAAGGAGCCGAGCGACGCCCTCGCCCTCCGCCGCCTCGACGTCACCGCCCGGTGGGATGTCGAGGGCGTCGGCTTCGAGGAGGTGACGGCCAAAGTGAACAAACTTCTTGGCGAGGTGGACGACTTCGCGACCGTGACGACGGAAGAGTTACTCCACGCGGACCACGCGGGAGGGGGCGATACCGATGACGATTGATTGGAACAAAGCGGCAATTGGTCTAAAGCGCGACGTGCGCGAGCACGGCGGCTTCCTCACGATGCCCAGGGATTCACTCCGCGAGCGGTTCGGAATCGGCCGGCTGGCGGCGAGAAATACCCAGGATCTAATGACCACGCTCACCGAGCAGGGGATGATCGTCTTGCCGCACCCGTACCACCAGCCGGGCACCTCACTCCGCGTCTACGATGTCGAAACCGACATCGGAAAGATCGCACTTGCCGTCACCGACCCGGAGGGCGTGACGGAGAGGGCGCTTGTTGACGCCGTGAACCTGCACAAGCGTTCGACCGCCGGGAAGGATCGGCGATCCGACCATGTGCCATGGCTGACGGCGCTCGAAGTCTTCCTGCAGTTGGTCATCGGGAGGCCGCCCGAGGGCTGGGAGGATCTCGATGACGATCGTGAGCCTTACCAGCTCGTCGCCGCTCTCGCAGCGACCCTCGAGCTTCCCGCCGGCGCAGCAGACGCGAAGGAGACTGTCCGCATCGCTGGCGCCGTTGGCGCATGCCGCCCGCACGGACCGCGGTTGGAGGGAGTGCCGCCGGGTCTCAGCGCCGTGCTCGCGCAGGCCGCGCGAGAGCAGAAAGCCATCTTCGACGAAGTGATCCGTCAGGCGGCCAAGCACCTTCTCGGAGGGGCGGAGATCCCGTCACGCGACGTGGAGCTCGGTCGCCTCGGCCTGCGCTATCACCGCGAGGCACAAGGAGAAATCTGATGACTGCGTTGAAGGAAGGAGTTCGGGTCGAGCACCAGAGCGATGCGTCGCTCGGGGTCGGCGTCGTGCGTTTCGTTGAGGTGATCGCCGGTGCCCGGAGTGCATTCGTCGCCTGGGGCGGAGCGACTGGCGTCGAGAGGTATACCGAAGCGCAACTTCGCGTCGTCGAGGATTTGGCCGGGCAGCTCGCGAGCGCAAGTCCAGGCGCCACGGTACCGTTCCAGCTCCGCGTCCTCGGCCGCTGGTTCGAGGCGCGCCACGAGCAGACCGGCGAGATCACGAACCAGCCGTTCGACATGCTGCCGCACCAAGTCGTCGTCACGAACCGCGTGCTCACGAGCCCGCCCGCCGCGGACGGCGGCCGCCATTGGCTTATCGCCGATGACGTCGGTCTCGGCAAGACCATTGAGGCCGGCATGATCCTCGAGGTTATGCGCCACCGTGCCGGCGGCGCGCTCCGCTGCTTAGTCGTCGCTCCGGCGGGGCTCGTGAATCAGTGGCAGGTCGAGCTCGCCGAGCGTTTCGGGCGCCTCTTTGAACGCTTCGAGGGCGCCAACGTCAACAAACTCCAGACTTTCGACCAAATGGTCGCGTCCATCGACACGTTGAAGATCGAGCGTAACAAGGACGCGGCCGTGGACGCCCACCCTTGGGATCTTGTCGTCTTCGACGAGGCGCACCACCTCACGAAGTCCGGCGTCAAGATGTACGAGCTTGCAAAGGAGCTGCGGGAGAAGAAAAAGGCAAGGAACACGCTCTTCCTGACCGCGACGCCGCACTCGGGCAACCACGATCACTTCTGCAACATGCTCCATCTCCTGCGGCCGGATCTCGTCGCTAAGCCGAGCAAGCACTTGAAGGGTCTCCCGGACTTGCCCCTCGAGAAAATGATCATCCGGAACCGGAAGCACCTCGTGACGGACGCGAAGGGAAACAAGATCTTCCAAGGCATTGCGAGTTCGATGATCATCGCGTTTCGACCCACGGAGCCCGAGGTCGCGTTCGCTGGGGAGGTGAAGCGCTACCTGAGGCACGGCTACGACGAGGCCGGCAAACTCGACAAACAGGGGCAATCGGCGGTGGGTTTCTTGATGGCGACCTTTGGGAAGCTCGCCTCGTCGTCGCGCGAGGCCCTGAAGTCGGCGCTCCAGCGCCGGGTCGCCGTGCTGCGGGAAACGCAAAGTGAGCTCGAAGGCGGGAACGACGAAGTACCGGACGAGAACGCGGCGGCCAACGTCGGAGGCGCGACCGCGAAGGGGAAGAAGGGGAGACAGAGCCTGATCCGCGGCGAAGCGCAGTTCGTCGACAGGCTCCTCGATCGTCTTGAAGCGTTGCCTGGCCCCGATTCCAAGCTCCACGGGTTCGCGAGCGAGCTCGAGAAACTCGTCGAGAGTGCGCCCAATGTGAAGGTACTCATCTTTACCGAGTACCGTGCGACGCAGGACGTGCTGACGACTACCCTCGCACGGTCGTTCGGCAAGGAGAGCGTGGACACCATCCACGGGTCGAAGAAGCTCGACGAGCGTAAAGAGGTCGTGCGGCGGTTCAACGAGGAGGACCAGCCCCGCTTCATCGTCTCCACGGCGGCGGGCGGCGAGGGGCTCAACATGCAGCGGCGGTGTCACACGATCGTGAACTACGATCTACCGTGGAACCCGAACGTGCTCCAGCAGCGGATCGGGCGAGTTTACCGCTATGGGCAGACCAAACCCGTGGTCGTGTACAACCTCAAGGTCGAGACCGACAGCGACGCGTACGCCGACAACAAAGTCTACGAATACCTCGAAAGGAAACTCGGTGACGTGGCGGACGCGCTCGCCAAAGCGACGGGCGAAGGCAGGGAAGACCTCCTCGGCGACGTGCTGGGGCAGGCCGCGGAGCACGGGCTCTCGCTGGAACAGCTGCACCAACTTGCTATCGAACAGGGCGAAAAGAGGGTCGAGAAAACCATCGACGAGAAGGCGCAGCACCTCAAGGAGATCATGGGGAACCCCGAGATGACCGGGATGTTCAAGGGTCTCCCTCGCTTCAACCTGGGCGACTACAACACGGTCCAATCCCGGGTCACGAGCGCTCACCTCGCGTTCTTCGTCAAGCAATACTGCGAGAACCGGCAACTCAGCTACCGCGACGAAGGGGGGAATCGCTTCTCGTTCAAGCCTTCGCAGATGCTCGTCGAGCTGGCTGACGAGCGGCAGAAGCGGGATCCATACGCCGTGAGAGAGAGCATATCGACCGAGAAGGTGGGAAATGCGACAGTGGACAGGGAGGTCGCCCAGAAGGGAGCACGCCTGCTCCGTTTTGGAGACCCCGTGTTCGAAGCGATGGTGCAACACGTACAATACCGCGACTTTTCGGCCGTCGCGTCGCTCGATGTGCCGGCGGGGCACCTCGGATGGGCGAGCCCTGGGCAGGGGACGTGGCTGCTGTTCGAGCTTCAGGTAGTGCGCACCGAGGGCAAGAGGTCGCTCGTGCTCCGGCGGGAGGCTCGCGTCATTCGTCGTCCCCGTCGGAGGCGACGTGGCCAAGTCGAGGCCCGAGCTCGTCGAGCACGTGACCGAGGCCACGCAGGGGCCGCCGCGGGTCGACGTCGCGGAGGCGCGGCGGGCGTTCGAGATCGGTCGCCAGGCGGCAAACGCGCGGCTCGTCGTGCTGAAGGATGAAGTACGCGCGGAGTATCCTGGCGACGAGGCAATCGCGCCCGTCCCGGTCTCGGAACTCGCGCTGGCGTGGGTACGCGCGGTGTGAGCGCCAATCGGGACTCCTCCAGCGGCGCCGGCCACGCCAGGTTTTGGTCGATTGGAGAAAATTCGAGCAGGAACGGCGCGCAGCAGGCTCAGCAGGCGAACCTTAGACCCGATCAGCTCAAGCTGCTGAGACGGGCGCGGCGCTCGCCTCGAACCGGCACTTGGCGGCAGAGCTGCGGCGGGTGATGGGGTGGGGCTCTAAGGCTTTTCTTGCAGGGCGCATTGGAGTAGGGTTATTCCTGAACCTGGGACTCGGAGATCGAGCTGATGTCTTCCAAATCCGCCGCAGCCCCCCAGGTAATCGGTCAACTCGCCCTCAAGCTGGCTGAGCTGCCAGAGGAGGATCTGCGGCTCGTCGTCACATTCGTGGACCACCTGGGCGAGAAGGGCCGCGTCGATCCTCTATCGTCGCTGTCGGTGGAGGAAATGCGAGAAGAAGCACGGAGGCGAGCCCATCTTCTTCGCGACGTTCCCCGAGAACAACTCGTAGCACGCTTCATCGAGGTGGGCGAGCAAATCCGGCAGGAAGCGATCTCCAAGGGTACCGCTATCGACGGAGACTGGACGGGTGACTGAGCGGCTGCGAGCCGTTCTCGACACCAACGTCTTCGCCTTTCTCAGCCGCAATCCCACCAGCCCTACGCGAGAGATTATCCGGCGTTGGCAGACCGGGAACTTGCTAGCCGGGTCTGGCCGAGTTCAGATAGCGGCTGAGCGTCTCCAGCAGGCGCCTGTGACGTTCCCGAGAAATCGAGCCGATTGCACCGGCAATGCTTCTTCGCGGCAGCACTGTCAGAAACCCGAGTCGGATCAGAGATTCCGCCACGAGTCCGCTCGCAGAAAAGTCCCTGTCGGAGAGGGAGATCACCTCGTCGAAGCCCTGGACGCGGTGATGGATTTGCGTACTGATTCCGCAAACGAGCAAATCCCGGTAAGGAGGCATCTCCCGCAGGACGATCACGGGGCGGGTCTTCGTTTGCTCGTCGACCTGTTGAACGGCTGCGAGGACGACGTCACCTTCCCTCATATTCGGGGTTCGGCCGCTTGATCAGGTCGAGCGAGTACTCGGGCTCATCCTCACCAAAGGCGCCTGCCAGACTCTTCATTGACAGTTTGGCCCATTCGTCCCGCTCCGGATCTTCCTCCGGCCACACAGTTACCGTGAGCGATGTGCCCGGCTTCAAGTTGAACGGCTCGTCCAGCCGAATCTGCTCCCCGTCGAAATAAGCTCTCAGCGTGACCGCCTTTTCTGTAGCGGCCGATACCGAACTTTCCCGCCGTCTGCGTTCGCTCATCTGTAACATGGTAGCACCAATCTCCGGGCTTGCTCAGGTCGCCTCTCGGGCCGAAACATGAACCTTCGTCCGCCGGCTCCTCGACACCGAGCAAGTCGCCCTTGTCCTTACGGGCTCCTCCGCCCGGCTCCTCAGCCGCGAGATCGCCTCCAGCTTGCGCGGGCGAAGCCTGTCGACCGAAATCCTCCCCTTCAGCTTTGCGGAATCCCTGCGCCACGCGGGAGTGGCGCCGCCCGAGAGTTGGCCGCCCGGTGCGAAGCAACGCTCGCTTTTGGAGCACCGGCTCGACCGTTATCTCGAGACCGGCGGGTTCCCTGAAGTCCAGGCGATCCCTCAGGAGCTGCGGATTCGCGTGCTCCAGGAGTACATCGACGTGGTGATCTTCCGGGACGTCGTCGAGCGTCACGGAGTGGACAACCTGCCGGCCCTGCGCTACCTGGAGCGAAGGCTGCTGGCGAGCCCTGCCGGCAGGTTCAGCGTCAGCAAGCTGTTCAACGACCTCAAGTCGCAGGGGATGCGGGTGGGCAAGGACACGCTGTACGAATACCTCGCCCACCTGGAAGACAGCTTCCTCCTCTTTACGCTGGCGCTCGCCTCTCCCTCGGCGCGGGTCCGCCAGGTCAATCCCCGCAAGTGCTATCCGATCGATCCCGCCCTGGCGGCGGCCGTTTCCTTCCAAGCCTCGGAGAACGTGGGCCACCTGCTGGAAACCGCGGTCTACCTGGAGCTGCGGCGCCGGCGACGGTCTCTGGCCTACGTCGCGACTCGCTCGGGCTATGAAGTCGATTTCCTGGCGGAGGACTCCGGAGGCTCCCGCGAGCTCGTGCAGGTCTGCGCCGACCTGAAGGACCCGGTGACCCGTCAGCGCGAGCTCCGCGCCCTGGAGGAGGGGATGAAAGAGACTCTCCTGCGAGCAGGCCACCCTGGTCACGCTGCGGGAGGAGGCCTCTGCCGAGATCGGCGGCCGTCCGGTCCGCATCGTCCCGGCCTGGCGCTGGCTGTTGGAACCCGAGGCGGCCTGAGCCCCGATCTCCTCAGCGCCGCCCCTGCAATTCTGTCCAGCTCGGGAAATCGGTCCGGCGCCAGCGGTCCCTCGTCACATCCAGGTATGATTCGGCACGGAGGAGACATGCCACGCGCCAAGCGCTACTGGTTGATGAAATGCGAGCCCGAGGCGTACGCGATCGACGACCTCGAGCGGGACGGCACGACGACCTGGGAGGGGGTGCGCAACTTCCAGGCGCGGAATTTCCTGCGCGACGAGATGAAGGTGGGCGATGGCGTGCTCTTCTACGCCTCGAACGCCGATCCCACGGGCGTCACCGGCGTCGCCGAGGTCTCTCGCGAGGGCTATCCCGATCCCTTCGCCTTCAAGAAGGGCCATCACTATTACGACGCCAAGAGCGATCCCGAGAATCCCACGTGGTACATGGTGGACATCCGCTTCGTCGAGAAGCTCCCGCAGATCGTGACGCTTTCCGACGCTCAAGGAGACGCCGGGCCTCGGGAAGATGATGGTGGTGCAAAAGGGATCGCGGCTGTCGGTGCAGCCTGCCACGAAAGAGGAATTCGAGATCGTGCGCAAGCTCGGCCGCCGCGGACGCAAGGCATGAGAGAGCACGACGGCTACTGGGCCGACGCGATCGAGGTGCAGTGCCCGTACTGCGGCGAGCGGGTCGAGATCTCGATCGAGCCGGACGTGTTCGGCACGCTGGTCCAGGATTGCGAAGTCTGCTGCAACCCCTGGCAGGTCACGATCGCCCGCGACCGCCATGGCGATCCCGACGTGCGCGTGGAAAGAGCGCAGTAGGCCCCTCGACAAGGTCTCGAAGAATCCACAAGAAGCGCCGCCGGGGATCGCTCCCCGGCGGCGGAGGGTGAAAGGAGGCGCCGTGCTACCGGAAGCTGATCCGCGCGCCCAGACGGTAGACGCGGGGGCTCAGGATCTCGAGCACGTGGTCGGAGTTGTTGCGGAGCAGCACGCCCTGCCGCTGCAGGACGTACGACTCGTTCAAGGCGTTGAACACGTCGGCGCCCAGCGTCAGTCCGAGGTCGCTGAAGGTGAGCTCCTTCTCCAGCCGCAGGTCGACGACGTGGATGTCGGGATAGCGGAAGGCGTCCGGGTCCGACTGCACGGGGATGTCGATGCCCGAGCCCGCGTTGTCGGAGATCGTGCCGCGAACGACGCGGTTGACGTAGCGCAGCGGATAGCCTTGGCGGCCGGTCAGGTTCGCGGCGACGTTGAAGCCCCAGGGGCGGTCGGGCGAGATCTGATACATGCCGTTGAGACTGTAGGACCACTCGCTGTTGATGAACACGTTGCCCTTGGAGCCGGAGACGGCGCCTGAGCCCTGGAGCACCTCGGTGCCGTCGACGACGGCGCCGCCGACGGTGTCGGTGGGATCCTCGTTTTCGCTGTCCGGAATGTTCCAGGTCCAGTCCTGCCACGAGACGTTGCCGCGCATCATCCAGCGGTTGGACAGGCGCTTGTTGAAGGTCAGCGACGCGCCGAGGAACTCCTGCTCGCGATCGCCGTTCTCCAGGCGGAAGCCGTTGCGGGTGCTGACGCCGTCGACGAGCTCGAAGAAGCGGATCGTGTGGGTGCGGCCGTCGGGCGCCGTGACGGTTTGAGTCCGCTCCTCGTAGTCGCTGCGCCGATGGACGCGGCCGACGCTGCCGAGGAAGGCGGGGGCGAAGGGGTCGTCGGTGTCGAAGACCAGCCGCTCGGTCTCGAGCGCCTTGGTCAGCCGGCGGGCGCTCAGGTTGAGCCCGACGACGAATTCGGGAAGCAGGGCGTGCTCGACGCCGAGCAGCACTTCGTCGGTGATCGGGGCGCTGAGGTCCGGATCGACGTCGAAGGACTGCAGCGGCAGGAGCGTGATGGGGTTGACGTTGGGACTGGGCGCGAAGACCTCGGGTCCGATCTCATCCCGCTCCAACGTCGCTCCGTCGCCATTGGTGGTGTAGAAGTAGCGGTAGCCCAACCCGCCCATCGGATTGAGGAAGCCAGCCGCGGCGGTGCCGAGCTGGTCGGCGAACCGCGAGTAGCTGGCTCGCAACAGGGTCTTGCGCTCCGCCCCGAGGGCATAGGTCAGGCCGAGCCGCGGCGTCACGTCGCTCCAGGTGAACCCGGAGTCCTGGCCCGCGTAGTCGATGGCGGGCAGAAGCTCGGGGGCCACCGGGTTGGCGCCGGCGCTGGAAGCCTTGTTCTCGCCTTCCTGACGGTCAAAACGCACGCCGAGGTTGACCGTGAGATTCCCCACCGCCAGCGTGTCCTGGGCGTAAACGTTCGTATAGTCGATGCCGACCGTCGGTTGGGCGTCACGGGCCAGCAGGAGCAGCGGGAAATCGTCGGCCGGATCCGCCGACTGTGGCAGCACGAGCTCGAGGCCGCCGCCCGGCCAGCGGACCAGGGTGGACGACTCGGCCGTGCGGTAGCCGGCCCCGTACTTCAGCTCGTGGGCGAGACTGCCGGTGTTGAAGAAGTTCGAGCCGTCGAGCTTGGCCTGCTCCTGTGGACGTTCGATCTGCTGCAGCACGAAGCTGTTGTGCCACCGCAGGTCACGGTCGCGAACGGCCAGAGCGTCGCCGCCCTGGGGCACGAGCTGGAAGCCGCCGTTGACCTCCGAGTACATGCCGGTGGCGTAGAAGCTGCTGCCGAAGATCTGGGTGTCCTCCACCTTCCAGGCGGTCGGATCGGGACCGAACTTGGACTGGTTCCAGGTGGTCTCCTGGGGCCGCAGCGGACCGGCGTTGCGGCCGATCTTGACCTTGTCGCTCTGCCAGGCGAACGCCGTGGCCGAGTTGCTGGCCGTGAGCTGGGCGTTGAGCTTGGCGTTCCAGTCCTCCAACGTCGTCTTGTCGCTGAAGTCGTTGATCGTCAGCAGCTCGATCTCCGGCTTGGCATAGGAGCCCCAGATCCACAGCCGGTCGCGGACGATCGGGCCTCCGGCCTCGACGCCCCAGTCGACGACGCTGTCGATGCGGTTGCCCTGGCTGAAGGCGGTCTGCGGCCGATTGTTGTTCCACGGGCCGCCCCGGGCGAGGTCGTTGTCGTCGAACTCGAGGTCCGACTGCGTACTGTCGGTGGAGACGAGATAGCGGCCGGAGCCGCGCCACTCGTTGGTGCCCCGCTTGGTGACCATGTTGAGCACCACGCCGCCGGTGGCGATGGTGGCGTCGCTGCCGCCCGTCGTCACCTGCATCTCCTCGAAAGCGTCGAAGTCGTAGTAGCCGGGCGAGGAGCCGAGGGCCGCCATGTCGGTGATGACCACGCCGTCCACGGACCACACCGCCTGGTCGCCGCCCGAGCCGGGTCCGACGTACTGCGACTGCTGGCCGCTCTCGTTGCCGCCGACGTTGATGCGGTCCGTCAGCACCCCTGGAGTCGACTGCAGGACCGCCCAGGGATCGCGCGCCGAGGGGATGCGCTCGAGGTCGGCGTTGGTTACCGTGTTGCCGGTCGCGACGCGCCGGGTGTCCAGGAGCGGCGACTCGGCCGTGACGTTGATGATCTCCTCGATCTGGGCCGAGAGCTCGAGCTCGACTTGCGTGTTGCGGCCCACGTTGATGACGATGCCGGAGGACTCGAGAGGTGAGTACCCCTGAACCTCGGCCTTCACCGAGTAGGTCCCGGGCGACAGGCCGAGGAACCGGAACCGGCCCTGGCTGTCGGTCACCTGAATCTGCGGGGCGCCGCCTCCTGTCAGAGTGACGGAGACTCCGGGAAGCGTCTCGCCGCCCGGTCCCGAGACCGTGCCATAGAGGTTGCCGCTCTGCAACTGAGCCATCGCCGGCACGGCGAGAAGCAGCAGCAAGGCGGCAAGGGTTAGCGCGCGTGAAACGGAACGATGCATCTTCAAAGAAACCTCCTTCTCGTGAGGGTTGAAGCTCGGGGAGATGAGCGCCGCAATGCCTCGTCTCCCGCTACGGCTACAGCCTTGCCTGAGCAAGGCCCGTGCCGCCCTGTGCAAAAGATGGCTTTGGCGCGCTAAACGCTTATAACTTATTGATGTTTCCGGCACGCGTGCCTGCGGAACATGAATTCTCGGCGCCGGGCGGCCGATCCAGAGAATTGAATGCTGGCCCGCGGCGGAACGGCGTCCGGCTCGCGCCGGCTCGCAACCGGCACCACGATTTCCGCCGTTCGTCCCGGAGAGCCCGCGATCTGCCACAGAACGCGGTTTGGCACAGAATTCCGGGCGGCGATTCGAAAGTTTGAATGCGTGCGGGAGCCGCCGCGGATGCTGCAGATCCTCCGCGGCGGCTTGCAGTACAAGCGTGCTATCTGAAGCTGAGCCGTGCGCCGAGGCGGTAGACGCGCGGGCTCAGGATCTCGAGCACGTGATCGGCGTTGTTGCGGGCCAGCACGCCCTGCCGCTGCAGGACGTACGACTCGTTGAGGGCGTTGAACACGTCGACGCCGAGCGTCAGGCCGAAGTCGCTGAAGGTGAAGCTCCTTCTCCGCCCGCAGGTCGACGACGTGGAGATCGGGATAGCGGAAGCCGTCCGGGTCCGCCTGAATCGGGATGTCGATGCCCGATCCCCCGTTGTCGGAGATCGTGGCGCGGTTGACGCGGTGGACGTAGCGCAGCGGGTAGCCCTGGCGGCCGGTCAGGTTCGCGGCGACGTTGAAGCCCCAGCCGCGGTCGGGCGCGATCTGATACATGCCGTTCAAGCTGTAGGACCACTCGCTGTTGATGAACACGTTGCCCTTGGCGCCGGAGGCGATGCCGGAGCCCTGGAGCACCTCGGTGCCGTCCACGGTGCCGCCGCCGATGGTGTCGGTCGGGTCCTCGTTCTCGCTGTCCGGGATGTTCCAGGTCCAGTCCTGCCAGGAGACGTTGCCGCGCATCATCCAGCGGTTGGAGAGGCGCTTGTTGAAGGTCAGCGACGCGCCGAGGAACTCCTGCTCGCGATCGCCGTTCTCCAGGCGGAAGCCGTTGCGGGTGCTCACGCCCGGACGCAGCTCCCAGTAGTGGACCGTGTAGGTGCGGCCGTCGGGAGCTGCGGCGGTCGCGGTTTGCTCGACGTAGTCGCTCCGCCGGTGGACGCGGCCGACGCTGTCGAGGAGGCCGGGGGCGAAGGGATCGCCGACGTCGAAGACCAGCCGCTCGGCTTCGAGCAGGCCGGTGAGCTGGCGATAGCTCAGGTTCAGTCCGACGACGAAGCTCCGGCCGCAGGGCGTGCTCGACGCCGAGCAGCAGCTCGTCGCTGAGCGGGGCGCTCGAAGTCCGCATCCACGGCGAACGACTGCAGCGGCTGGAGGGTGAAGGGATTGACGTTGCCGCTGGGAGGACCCACCTCGGGTCCGAGCTCGCCGCGCTCCAGGGTGGGGCCGCCGGCGTTGGTGGTCAGGAAGTAGCGGTAGCCGAGCCCGCCGAGAGGGTTGAGGAAGCCGGCCGTGGCGGTGCCGAGCTGGTCGGCGAACCGCGAGTAGCTGGCGCGCAGCAGGGTCTTGCGCTCGGCGCCGAGGACGTAGGTGAGGCCGAGCCGCGGCGAGACGTCGCTCCAGGTGAAGCCGGCGTCCTCGCCGGCGTAGTGGACCTCGGGCAGCAGCTCGGGGAACACGGGATTGGCGGCGGCGACGGAGGGCAGGTTCTCGCCGGTCTGGCGGTCCCACCGCAGGCCGACGTTGGCCGTGAGGTTGCCCACCGCGAGGGTGTCCTGAACGTAGGCGTTGGTGTACTCGGCCTTGATGCGTGGGACGAGGCGTCGCGCGCCAGGGCCAGCAGGTGCGGTCCGCCGAGGTCCAGCTCGAGGCCGCCGCCCGGCCAGCGCACCAGGGTGACGACTGCTCGGCCGTGCGATAGCCGGCCCCGTACTTCAGCTCGTGGGAGAGGCTGCCGGTGTTGAAGAAGTTGGCGGCGTCGAGCTTGCCCTGCTCCTGCGGCCGCTCGATCTGCTGGAGGAGGAAGCTGTTGTGCCACTGCAGGGTGGCGTCGCGGAACGGCAGCTTGTCGCCGCCCTGGGGCGCGAGCTGGAAGCCGCCGTTGACCTTCGAGTACATGCCGGTGACGAAGAAGCTGCTGTCGAAGATGTGGGTGTCCTCCACCTTGTAGGCGGTCGGATCGGGGCCGAACTTGGACTGGTTCCAGGTGGTCTCCTGCGGGCGCAGCGGTCCGGCGTTGCGGCCGATCTTGACCTTGTCGCTCTGCCAGGCGAAGAGGGTCGCCGAGTTGTTGGCGGCGACCTGGGCGTTCACCTTGACGTTCCAGTCCTCCAGCGTCGTCTTGTCGCTGAAGTCGCTGATCGTCAGCAGATCGATCTCCGGCTTGGCGTAGGAGCCCCACACCCAGATGCGGTCGCGCACCAGCGGGCCGCCGAGCTCGACGCCCAGGTCCTCGATCTTGACGATGCGGTTGCCCTGCTTGAAGGCGGTCTGGGCGCGGCCGTTGTTCCAGGGGCCGGCCTGGCCGAGGTCGCCGCGGTCGAACTCGAGGTCGGACTGGGTGCTGTCGTCGGAAACGTAGTAGCGGGCCGAGCCGCGCCACTCGTTGGTGCCGCGCTTGGTCACCATGTTGAGCACCACGCCGCCGGTGGCGGTGGCGGCGTCGCTGCCGCCGGTCGTCACCTGCATCTCCTCGAAGGCGTCGAAATCGTAGTAGCCGGGCGAGGAGCCGAGGGCGGCCATGTCGGTGAGCACCATGCCGTCGAGCGACCATACCGCCTGATCGCAGAGGGAGCCGGGGCCGACGAACTGCGACTGCTGGCCGCTCTCGCTGCCGCCGACGTTCATGCGGTCCATCAGCACTCCCGGGGTCGACTGCAGGACGCCCCAGGGATCGCGGACGCTGGGAATCCTCTCGAGCTCCTCGAGGGTGACCGTCTGCTCGCGGCCGGTACGGCGGGGATCGAGGAGCGGCGGCTTTTCGGCGACGACGATCATGACGTCCGAGATCTGCAGCGGGAGCTCGATCACGGTGTTGCGGCCGACGTTGACGTCGATGTTCTCCTGCCGGGTGACGGCGAAACCCTCCAGGCTGGTCTCCACGGCATAGGTGCCGGGCGACAGGCCCGGGAAACGGAATTTGCCGTTGGCGTCGCTCATCTGGGTGAGGGAAGCGCCGGCGCCGGTGAGAACCACCGTCACACCCGGCATCGGCTGGCCTTCGGGGCCGACGGTGGTGCCGTACAGGTTACCGCTCTGCAGTTGGGCCGTCGCCGGCAGGGCGAAGAGCAGCAGCAGCATGGCAAGCGCGAGCGCGCGCGATGGAAAGGACTGATAGCTCATCTAAAAGTCTCCTTATCGTTATCGTTCAGAATCGAGGGTCAGGAAAGAAATCGATCGATCAGAGTCCGTGCTCTCACCTCCTTTCTCGCAATGGTCAGGCCGAGAGAGCAAGGCATGTGCCGCGGCGGCTAAAAAGAGCAAGGTCCGGCGGCTAAGCCTTTGAAACTTAGTGATCTTTTCCTGTTGACACCATGGACAAGTTGGAACGTGCGGAGCGCCGCTCGATCCAGCGGATTGGATGAGATCCGGCGGTGAGCGGCGGGCTTTGCGAGGCTCGTTCAGCGATCGAAACTGCGATGTCGGCGATTCATCCCGAAATCCCGGCGGCCCGTCACGGAAACAGGATTGAAACGATTTTCCGGGGCGGGTAATTCGAAAGCTTGAACGGAGAGCAAGACATTCCGGTAGAGACGTTCCAGCCCCTCCACGACATCCGCTGTAGGCCACGGGGACGGCGGAACGTCTCCGGAGAGGCAATCCCGACGCTTCCGGCAATACCGAATTGGGCAGGCGCGTTTTCCGGGGATCGCGGCAGGCGGAGCGGCGAACCCTTCGGGAGACGTTCCGCCGTGGCCTGCGATGGATATCGCGGACGGGCTGGAACGTCTCTACGGACGATGTTTTCGAAGGGCGCGCCTTGACTCGCGATTCCCCGGGCGGCAGGATGGAGGCGGCCATGCACACCATCTGCAAGGACTTCACCTTCGCCGCGGCGCATGCGATCCGCGGGCACACCCGCGGTTGCGAGAACCTGCACGGGCACAACTACCGGGTGCGGGTGCACCTGCGGGCCGAACGGCTGGACGAGCTGGGGATGGTGCTGGACTTCGCCGATCTCAAAGCCCTGATGCAGGAGATCCTGGGGCCTTTCGACCACCACGTCATCAACGACATCCCGCCCTTCGACCGCCGCAACACCACGGCGGAGCTGTTGAGCCAGTACGTCTTCGAGGAGGTCGAGCGGCGGCTCGCGCCGCAGGAGCGGGTGCGGGTGACGCGGGTGGAGGTGTGGGAGAACGACACCTCGTGCGCGCTCTACGAGCCTTGACGGGTCGATGAGCCCGACCGGATCGACCGGATCGACCGGATCGATCGGATAGAATCCTCGGCGTTCAGAGCAACTTCCGGCTTGGCGGTCCGTAATGAAGCTCCGCAGGGCCTTGGAATCCACCCGGAACAACAGAGAGAGGAAGAGCGAAAAGAATGGCTTCAGAACGGCCCGCGCTGGACGGCCTGCGGATCGACCGCTCGCAGGTGGCGGAGAGCGGCGGGCGGGGGCGCCTGTGGATCGGCCTGATCGTCCTCCTGCTGGTGGCCGTCGCCGTGGTGTGGTGGTTTGCCCGGCCGCAGCCGGTGAAGGTCCGCGCCGTGGCCGCGGAAGCACGGACAGGCGGCGCCGCAGCGGCCGGCGCGGTGCTCAACGCCTCCGGCTACGTCACGGCCCGCCGCCAGGCGACCGTCTCCTCGAAGATCACCGGCAAGGTCACGGAAGTGCTGGTGGAGGAGGGGATGGAGATCCGCGAGGGGCAGGTGCTCGCCCGCCTCGACGACGCCACCGCCAGCCGGCAGCTCGCTCTGGCCGAGGCGCGCCTCGGCTCGCAGCGGCGCTCCCTCACCGAGACCGAGGTGCGGCTGCGCGAGGCGAAGCTCAACCAGCAGCGCATGCGGCGCCTGCTCGAGCAGGGAGTCACGACGCAGGCCCAGCTCGATACCGCCGACGCCGAGACCGACTCGCAGGCGGCGCGGCTCGACGTGGGGAGGCAGGAGGTGGCCGTCGCCGAGCGCGAGGTCTCCCTGCGGCGCCAGGACGTCGAGGACACCGTCATCCGCGCTCCGTTCGCCGGCGTCGCCGTGAGCAAGGACGCGCAGCCCGGCGAGATGATCTCGCCCGTCTCGGCCGGCGGCGGCTTCACCCGCACCGGCATCTGCACGCTGGTGGACATGAAGTCGCTGGAGATCGAGGTGGACGTCAACGAGAGCTACATCCAGCGGGTCAAGCCGGGCCAGCGCGCCACGGCGACGCTCGACGCCTATCCCGAGTGGCAGATCCCCTCCCGCGTCATCATGCCGGTGCCCACGGCCGACCGGCAGAAGGCGACCGTACGGGTGCGCCTGGCGTTCGACGAGCTGGACCCCCGCATCCTGCCGGACATGGGCGTCAAGGTCGCCTTCCTCGGCGACGGGAGCGAGGCGACGGCGGCGGCCAGCCGGCCCGTGGTGGTGATTCCGCGCGCCGCGCTGCGCAAGGACGGCGACAAGGACGTCGTGTTCGTGATCAAGGGCGACCGCGTCGAGCGGCGGGCCGTGGGCCTGAGCCCGGCGCCCGGCGACGAAGCGATGGTGATCTCCGGCCTCGCGGCCGGCGAGCGGGTGGTGATCGAGGGACCCGCGGATTTGCAGGACGGGGCTGCGGTCTCGGTACAGGAATGATCTCACCCCTGGCCCGGCGCTCCCGCACCGGGCTAGCGAGACGTCGCTTCTCTGAAGCGAATCGCCCTCTGGGCGACGTTTGGGTAGCCCGGTGCGGAAGCGCCGGGCGGGGTGAAGCAAGGACGATCATGCTAGGAGGCAGAGGATGGAGCAGAACGGCACTTTGGTCCGCGTCCGGGACGTCCACAAGGAATACCGCCGCGGCAGCGAGCGGATCGACGTCCTCCAGGGCATCAACCTCGAGATCCCGCAGGGAGACTTCCTCGCCCTCATGGGTCCCTCGGGATCGGGGAAGACGACGCTGCTCAATTTGATCGGCGGGCTCGACCGGCCTACCGCGGGCGGCGTGGAGGTCGCGGGCGAGCCCGTCAGCCGGCTCTCCGACGGCCAGCTCGCCAAGTGGCGGGCGCGCCACGTCGGGCTTCGTCTTCCAGTTCTACAACCTGCTGCCGGTGCTCAGCGCCGAGCGGAACGTCGAGCTGCCGCTGCTGCTGACCGGGCTCTCGGCGGCGCAGCGCAAGCAGCACGTGGCCACGGCCCTCGGCGTCGTCGGCCTCGCCGACCGCGCCCGGCACTATCCGCGACAGCTCTCCGGCGGCCAGGAGCAGCGCGTCGGCATCGCCCGCGCCATCGTCACCGACCCGACGCTGCTGCTCTGCGACGAGCCGACCGGCGACCTCGACCGCAAGTCCGGCGACGAGATCCTCGACCTCCTGCAGGCGCTCAACCGCGATCACGGCAAGACCATCATCATGGTCACCCACGATCCGCACGCCGCCGCCCGCGCCCGGCGCATCCTGTATCTCGACAAGGGCGCCCTCGTCTCGGAGCTGGCGGCATGAAGTACTTCTACCTGGTTTGGAAGAACCTCTGGCGCCGCAAGCTGCGGACCTTCCTGACGGTGCTGTCGACGATGGTCGCCTTCGTGCTGTTCGCTCTCCTGGCGGCCGTGCGCACGGGTTTCCTGGCCGGCGTCGACGTCAGCGGCGTGGACCGGCTGATGGTCACCCACAAGATCACCATCATCCTGCCGCTGCCGGTTTCCTACCAGGAGCGCATCAAGGCGGTGTCCGGCGTCGAGGAGGTGACCCACGCCACCTGGTTCGGCGGCATCTACCAGGATCCGAAGAACTTCTTCGGGCAGATGGCGGTCGACCCCGAGACGTTCCTCGCCCTCTATCCCGAGTATCGCCTGCCGGAGGCGCAGAAGAAGGCCTGGTTCGCGGACCGCGCCGGCGCCATCGTCGGTCGCGCGACGGCGGATCGCTTCGGCTGGAAGGTCGGCGACCGGATCCCCCTCGACGCGCCCTGGCCGCGCAAGGACGGCACGAGGCTTTGGACCTTCAACCTGGTGGCCATCTACGACGGGGCGCAGAAGGAGACCGACACCACCTCGCATGTACTTCCATGGCGACTACTTCCGGGAGGCCGTCGCGTACAACTCCGGCATCGTCGGCTGGTACATCATCCGCATCGCCGATGCGGACAATTCAGACGCCGATCGGGCGCAAGATCGACGCCATGTTCGCCAACTCGCCGGCGGAGACGAAGACCCAGACCGAGAAGGAGATGGCCAAGTCCTTCGCCAACCAGATCGGCGACATCGGCACCCTGGTGACGTGGATCGTCGCGGCGGTCTTCCTGACGCTGCTCCTCGTGGTGGGCAACACCATGGCGCTGTCGATCCGCGAGCGCACGGGCGAGCTGGCGGTGCTCAAGACCCTCGGCTTCACCCACACCCAGATGCTGGTGCTGGTGCTCGCCGAGTCGTGCGCGGCGTCGTTGTTCGGCGCCGTCCTCGGGCTTTCCTTCGCGCTGGCCGTGATCCCCTGGATGGCCGTGATGATGCAGCGATTCCTGCCGGTCTTCTTCGTGCCGGCGCGAGACGTCGCGCTCGGCGTCGTGCTGGCGCTGCTGCTCGGCCTGGCGGCGGGGCTGCCGCCGGCCCTGCAGGCCATGCGGCTGCGCATCGTCGACGCTCTGCGGAGGGTGTGATCATGTTGAAATGGTTCTCCCAGGTAGCGGCTCTGACTCTCGCTCAACGTGCGCACGCTCGGCCAGCGCCGCGGCTCCGCGCTGTCGACCGTCGTGGGAGTGGCGGGCGTCGTGGCCGTCTTCGTGGCCCTGCTCTCGATCGGCGAGGGATTCCGCGCCACCCTCGACGCCACCGGCTCTCCCGAAGGCGCCCTGGTGCTGCGCAGCGGCAGCAGACAGCGAGATGATGAGCGGCATGGGGCGCGACGACACGCGCATCATCGCCGAGGCTCCCGGCGTCGCCCGCGCCGCGTCGGGGCCGCTCGCCTCGGCCGAGCTCTTCGTGATCGTCGACGCGCCCAAGCGCTCGACCGGCACCGACGCCAACGTGCCCCTGCGCGGCGTGCAGCCGGCGGCCTTCGAGGTGCGGAGCAACTTCAAGATGATCGCCGGCCGGCGCTTCGAGCCCGGCAGGAACGAGATCATCGTCGGCAAGGCGGCGGCCGAGCAGTTCGGGGGTCTCGACATGGGCAGCCGGCTGCGCTGGGGTCAGAACCAGTGGTCCGTGGTCGGCATCTTCACCGACGGCGGCAGCCTGTCGGAGTCCGAGATCTGGTGCGACGCCGGCGTTCTGCAGCCGGCCTACCGGCGCGGCAACTCCTTCCAGTCCGTGAGGGCCAAGCTGGAGTCTCCGGAGGCCTTCACGGCCTTCAAGGACGCGCTCACCGCCGATCCCCGCCTCGAGGTCCAGGTGTTGCGGGAGAGCGACTACTACGCCGGGCAGTCGGAGGCGCTCACCCTGATGGTCCGCATCCTGGGCGGATTCATCACCGCATTGATGGCCCTCGGCGCCATCTTCGGCGCGCTCAACACCATGTACAACGCCGTGGCCGCGCGCACGCGGGAGATCGCGACGCTTGCGCGCCCTCGGGTTCAGCCGCTCGCCGGTCGTGCTGTCGGTCCTCGGCGAATCGCTGGTGCTGGCGGTGGCCGGCGCTGCGATCGGCGCGACCGTGGCCTATGTGGCCTTCAACGGCTTCCGCACCTCGACGTTGAACTGGCAGAGCTTCAGCCAGGTGGCCTTCGCCTTCAAGGTGACGCCGCCGCTGCTGGTGATGGGAGCGGCCATCGCGCTGGCGATCGGCCTGATCGGCGGCCTGCTGCCGGCCATCCGCGCGGCGCGTTTGCCGGTGGCGACGGCGTTGCGGGAGCTGTAGGCAGAGGGCGGCTCGCCGTACGCGGATCGCCGCCGGCCGTCGCGCCATGACGGTCTATATCCGCACACGGCGGGCCCGCGTAGTGCGACGGCGAGCTGTATTCGGGCGAAGGCGCTTTGCCGTACCTCTACGGCGGGTCCTTGTACCGCGACAGCGGCTTGTATAGTCGTACGACGAGCCACCGTAGCGGGACGGCGGGTTGTATCCGCGTACGCCGAACCGCCGTACCGGTACGGCGAGCTGTATCCGCGGGCGATGAGCTTCCGCACCACGACGGCGAGGCGCCGTACCGCGACAACGTGTTGTATCCCCAGACAGCGGACCGTCGTACTGCGATGACGCGCTGTATCCCCGGACAGCGGTTTGCCGTACCACGACGACGATCCGTATCCCGCTACGACGAGCCGTCGTATAGCGAACCGAAGAGCCCTCGCGGGTACGCCGGCCCGTCGTACAGGGATATGGAACGCCGTCGCACTACACCGGCCCGCCGTCTGCGGATACAGACCGCCGTCGCGATACGGCGTCTCACCTTCGCGGTACGGCGTGCCGTCGCCACGGGATGCAAACCGCTGTCGCGGTACGGCGGCCCGTCGTACGCCTATACAAGGCGCTGTCGCGATACAACGTCCTGCCGTAGGGGTACGGCAATTCGCTGCGGCAGGATGCAAACCGTCGTACCCTTACGACAGCTCGTCGTACGCGGATGCAGATCGCCGTCGCGGTACGGCGGTTCATCATCGCGATACGGCGATACGGTGCCGCAGGATACAGTGCGCCGCCGTGGTACGGCGGCTCGCAGTCTACGGATATAGCACGGTATCGCGGTACGACGGCTTGTCGCGGGAGGGCGAAGGGTCATCCTCTCAGGATGCACTTCGCGGTCGCGTTGCGACGGCACGCCGGCTAAGGATACCGGCCGTGGTCTCGGATAGACGCGTCAGCGTCTGAAGCTTGGTCCCTACGTTAGGAGACTCGACCGCCGTCTCTGAGGGGGCTCGGCGCCGTGCGGTTGACCCGTACCGACGAGCGTAATACAGTATGACAATGAGCAGAGCAGGGAAGGCTTCCGCCGTGCTCAACATCCGCATCGATGCCGGTCTCACCCGCTCCCTCGCGCGCGAGGCGCGTCGGCGCCGCAAGACCAAGAGCGAAGTTGCACGCGAAATCCTCGCCGCCGGTCTGGGCGAGGGAGAAAACACCGACCTCGCGCAAGAGGCTCGCCGTCAATCGCTTCTGGTCAGCCGCCGCCGGTCGGAGAGAGAAACTCTCGAGCTCATCGAACAGGCTGCGGACACCCGAGGCTGGAAATGAAGCGCGGCGCCATCGTCGTCGTGGCGGCGAGAGGCGCATACACTGGCAAGCCCCGTCCGGCGCTCGTCGTGCAGTCGGATCTGTTCAATCCCACGCACCGGAGCATCACGGTCTGTCCGATCACGTCAGACTGCGTCGATGCGCCCCTCTTCCGCATCCCTCTGCCGCCCGGCGAACGCACCGGGCTGCGCACCGTCTCCCAGATCATGATCGACAAGATCGTCAGCGTGCCTCGTTCCGCCATCACCGCGGAGATCGGCGGGTGCGACGACGCCGACTTGGAAGCGGTTGAGGACGCCCTGCGTCGTTGGCTGGAACTGGACTGATCCGGCTCCAAGCCCAGCTTCTCCGCGTAGAACTTCCTGGCCCTCTCCAGATCCTGCACCGGAATCCTGGTCGCGACGTCACTGTCTTTGAGCATGTCCGGTCTCCTGCTGGTAGGTCCCGTGCTGGATTCTCTGTGTGTCTCAGCAGCGCTTGACTTTTGTATCCAAAAGGATACAATCTGTCGATGCTCACTGTTCGCCTCACTGAGGAGTTTGAGCAGTGGCTCGACGGTCTGTCAGACAAACGTGCGCAAGTTCGAATCGCTGCCCGCCTGCGCATGGCCGAAGCCGGGAACCTCGGCGATTGGGTTTCTGTGGGCGGCGAGGTGTCGGAGATGAGAGTCCATTTCGGCCCAGGTTACCGACTCTACTTCACCCGCCGTGGGGCTGTCCTCATCGTAATGCTTGCGGGAGGCGACAAGTCCACGCAGCAGCGTGACATCAAGAGAGCCCATCGTATAGCCAATGAGCTAGGAGCGGAACCATGACTAAAACTAAAAATCCTCGAAAGCTTCTTCCCTTTGACGCCGCACGTTACCTGACCGATGACGCTGCGATCGCCGAGTACATGAATGCAGTACTCGAAGCGAATGATCCCGATCTACTGCTACTCGCTCTCGGCGATATCGCCCGCGCCCGCGGAATAGCGCATATCGCCAAAGAGACCGGCCTCGGCCGTGAAAGCCTCTACAAAGCCCTTACGCCCGGCGCAAAGCCGCGCTTCGACACGGTATTCAAGGTAGCCCGCGCACTCGGGGTCAAGTTCTCGGCACAGGTAGGGTAAGCGCCGCGCGCAGTCCAAGCGTACGTGCCCTGACAGGTATATGCCTGCTGAGGTATATTGCGCCTATGGACGCAGACGCCTTCACCGTCCTCGCCGAGCCGACGCGGCGCCGGATCCTCGATGAGCTGAGGGTCTCCGAGCGCAGCGTCGGCGATCTGGTCGACAAGCTCGACCTCGCTCAGCCGGCCGTGTCCAAACATCTCAAGGTGTTGCGCGACTCGGGTTTCGTCTCGTGCCGCACCGCCGCGCAGCAGCGGATTTACCGCATCGAGCCCCGGCCCCTCCGGAGCGTGGACGCCTGGCTCGCGCCCTACCGCCGGCTGTGGACGAAGCACCTCGATGCCCTCGAAAAACACCTCGACGAACAGGAGCCGACATGAACCCGCAGGATTTCGATCCCGGACCGCTCGCCGAAGTCGAGCACCGCACCGAGGACGGGCGTTCGACGCTCGTCTTCACCCGCCATCTCCGCCACTCGCCCGCCAAGGTGTGGGCCGCGCTGACCGATCCCGAGCAGCTCCGCCAGTGGGCGCCGTTCGAGCCCGACCGCGATCTCGCGACGACCGGTCCGGCGGTGCTGCGCATGACCGACGGCCAGACCATCGAAGAGTTCCCGGCGAACGTCCGCCGCGCCGTCGATCCCGAGCTGCTCGAGTACACATGGGGCGACGATCTGCTGCGCTGGGAGCTCGCGCCGGACGGCACCGGAACCCGATTGACCCTGCACCACAACGTCGAGAGCCCCGACTGGCTGCCGCGCGTCGCGGCAGGCTGGCACCTCTGCCTGGTCGTCGCCGAGCACCTGCTCGACGGTGAGCCGATCGGCCCGATCGTCGGCGCCGAGGCGAAGAAGTACGGGTGGGACAAGCTGCACGACGCCTACGCGGCGACGCTGGGGATCGCCGGGAAGGGGTGGCCGGAGGAGGTCTTTCCGGAAGCGTGACGCAGCGCGTGCCGGAAATCTGATCGCCCGCCCCGGATTCTACCTAGCGGGTCTCGATCAGTATCCTTGAGCGGCAGTCCAGGCTCCGTCAAAGTCGCCGTGAATTCCAAATTCCGATCCGACCGGTACCTTCAGCTCAGCATCGGCGCGGTGACGCTGAGCTGAAGGCACCGTCGGGATCGGACTCACCAGGTTCCCGCGACTTTTGACGAGTCCCTGAGCCGCTGCCCTCGTTACCTTGCGTGCCCGAGCAGGCGGGGGATACAATCCGGCAGGGTGCTCCCTTCTCCGGAGCATCCGTGCGGCCGAGGGGAGCGGGTATGTCTCAGCAGACCAAGGATCTCATCGAGGAGTCCCCCGCCATCGCGGCTCCGCCGGCTCCCGCCAAGCTCATCCTGGACGGCAAGGAGTACGAGCTGCCGGTGGTGGTCGGGCACGGAGGGCGAGGTCGGCATCGACATCACCGCAGCTGCGCGGGCAGAGCGGAGCGATCACGCTCGATCCGGGCTACGGCAACACCGGCGCCTGCGAGAGCGCGATCACCTTCATCGACGGCGAGACGGGCATCCTGCGCTACCGCGGCTACCCGATCGAGGAGCTCGCCGAGCAGGCGCGGCTTCATCGAGGTCTGCTACCTGCTGATCTACGGCGAGCTGCCGAACGCCGGAGCAGCTCGCGGAGTTCGCGCGTCGGCTGACCCACCACAGCCTGATCCACGAGGACATGAAGAAGTTCTTCGAGGGCTTCCCGCTCGAGCGCGCATCCGATGGCGATGCTGTCGGCTCGATGGTGGCGTCGCTCTCCGCCTACTATCCCGACGGGGTCAAGAGCTTCGACCTCGACCTCAACATCGCGCGGCTGATCGCCAAGGCGCCGACGATCGCCGCCTTCTCCTACAAGAAGAACGATCGGCCAGCCGTTCATGTACCCGCGCAACGACCTGTCCTACTGCGCGAACTTCCTGCACATGATGTTCGCGGTGCCGGCGGAGCCGTATCGCCGTCAAGCCGGCCGTCGACCGAGCGCTCAACCTGCTGCTCATCCTGCACGCCGATCACGAGCAGAACTGCTCGCACCTCGACGGTGCGCATGGTCGGCAGCAGCCAGGCCAACCTGTTCGCCTCGATCTCGGCCGGCATCTGCGCTCTCTGGGGACCGCTGCACGGCGGCGCCAACCAGGCCGTCATCGAGATGCTGGAGCGCATCCGCGCCGACGGCGGCGACTACCAGAAGTTCGTCGACATGGCGAAGGACAAGGACGTCGGGCTTCCGCCTGATGGGCTTCGGCCACCGCGTCTACAAGAACTTCGATCCGCGCGCGAAGATCCTGAAGAAGACGGCGGACGAGGTGCTGGCGGAGCTGGGCGTCGAGCGACCCGCTGCTCGACATCGCCAAGGCGCTCGAGGAGGTCGCCCTGCACGACGACTACTTCATCTCCCGCAAGCTCTACCCGAACGTCGACTTCTACAGCGGCATCATCTACCGGGCGATGGGCATCCCCACCAACATGTTCACGGTGATGTTCGCGCTCGGCCGCCTGCCGGGCTGGATCGCGCACTGGAAGGAGATGGTGGAGGATCCCAAGACCCGCATCAACCGGCCGCGCCAGATCTACACCGGCCCCACCCAGCGGCCGTTCGTGCCGGTCGATCGCCGGTAGGGGGCCTTCGCCTCAGCCTACGGCTTCCGCCGCGGGCTGCTGAGACGTCGCCCAGAAGACATCTCTCTATTTCCGGTGAAACCAGCCGTGAATCCGGTCGTGGGCCCGGTCGCGGAAGTGCTCGACCCGATGCCAGAGGTGCGGCCAACGGCCGAGAAGGCGGCGCAGTCCCCGGTAGACCAACTCGTTGTCGAGGGATAACAGGGCGGCCCCGGCGAGGATGGTGATGATCCCTTGAAGACCGGGCAGGACCAGTCCTGCCACTCCCACCAGGATCAGCACCCAGCCGGCGGCGAAGATCGCGATGCGGGCGCCCATGGAAAACGGCCGGTGGCGCGCGATGCGGATCTCCAGGGGCAAGCACTCATGCTTGTCAACGAGGGGCTCTGCTGCCTCGACCTCGGGGGGGCGCTCGAAGTTATTTGTTTCCATTTTCATCCGAACACCGTGGCGCCGCGCGTCCGCCGAGCCGGCAGGAGTGTATCACCCCGTGCCCGGCGCTTCCGCACCGGGCTACTGAGACGTCGCTTCTCTGAAGCGACGAGGCTATTACCGATCGCCCCTGAGGGCGACGTTTCGATAGCCCGGTGCGGAAGCGCCGGGCACTCTTCTGCCGCAGTTGACAAACAGGACCAGCGGGGTCCAGAATAGGACCGCCTATTGAGACGCGATCTCAATAAACTGGATGGCGGAAAAGAGCATGGCAAACGTTCGCGAGAAAGAGCAGTTCCTCCACTTCCTGCGTAGCCGGGGACAGCGCGTCACCGGCGAGCGCCTGGCGCTCTTCGACGAGATCTTCTCGCTCCACGGCCACATCGACGCCGAGGAGCTGTTCGGCGTGATGAAGGCGCGGGGGCTCAAGATCTCACGCGCCACGGTGTATCGCAATCTCGACCTGTTGGTGGAGAGCGGCCTCGCCCGCAAGCAGCGCCTCGGCCGCCGGGGCTTTCTCTACGAGCACGTCCACGGCGGGCAGCAGCACGATCACCTGGTGTGCACCGGCTGCGGCCGGGTCGTCGAGTTCGTCAGCCCGGGAATCGCGGCCCTGCAGGCGGAGATCTGCCGCGCGCACGGCTTCGTGCCGATGCGGCACACGCTGCAGATCACGGGTCTCTGCAACCGCTGCGCCGAGACCGCCGTGAGCCTGGAGAGCGAGCGAGCGGCGGCGGCGCCCACGCCGGCGCCTGGGAGGACGGTCCATGTTTGAGGCGCTGATCGTGACGCTGCGCGAGGGAGTCGAGGCGGCCCTGGTGGTGGGCATCATCGTCGTCTTCCTGCGCCGCGAAGGTTACGAACGCCACCTGGGAGCCGTCTGGTCAGGGATCGGCGCGGCGGCGGCGGCCAGCCTGCTGGGCGCCTTCCTGCTGAACCGGTGGGCGGTCAACGAGGAGGCCTTCGAGGGGGTGCTCTACCTCGGATCGGCGGTGATCGTCGGCTCGATGATGGTGTGGATGTGGCGGCACTCCCACGCTCTCTCGGGGGAGATGAAGGGATCGCTCTCCGGCATCCTCGGGCGCGAGCGGACCGGGTCGGTGGTCACGGGGCTGTTTCTGTTCACGTTTCTGATGGTCTTCCGCGAGGGGGTGGAAACCGTTCTGTTCCTCTCCGCGCTGTCGCTGACCACGAGCGGGCTTGGCGCGGTCCTGGGCGTTCTCGCCGGCCTCGGGGCGGCCGTCGTCTTCGGCGTGCTGTTCGTTCGCGGCAGCTTGCGGATCGACCTCGGGCGTTTCTTCAAGATCACCGGCATCGCCCTGGGCATCTTCCTCCTGCAGCTGCTGATCAACGGTTACCACGAGCTCTCGGAGGCAGGGTGGCTGCCGGCCAACGAGACGACGATGGCGACGGTGGGCCCGCTGGTCCAGAACGAGTTCTTCTTCGTTCTGGCCGTGCTGATGTTGCCCCTGCTGATGCTGGTGATCCCGGGGCGTCCGCGGGAGGAGCCGGCGGCCTCCGGCGCGGCGGCGCGGCTCGAGCGGGCGGGAAGCCGCCGCCAGGCGCGCGCCCGGTTGCTCGGGGTGACCCTCGGCCTGGTGATCGTAGCGGCCCTCGGCCTGGGGTTCGTCTATGCCCAGCCGCCGGCCGCGCTGTCACCGGCTGCGCCGGTGGAGGTGGCAGCCGATGGCACGGTGCGCATCCCGCTGTCGGAATTCACGGGCACCGAGTTGCATCGTTTCCAGGTGACGATCGACGGCCAGACCGTGCGCTTCATCGCCGTGCCTCTCGAGGAGGGCGGAGCCATCGCCACCGCCTTCGACGCCTGCCTCATTTGCGGACCGCGCGGCTATTACCAGGACGGCACCAACGTCACCTGCCTGCATTGCGGCTCGGCCGTCTACCCGCCGAGCATCGGCCAGGCGGGCGGCTGCAATCCCGTGCCCCTCCCTTCGCGGGCGGTGGGAGGCCAGCTCGTGCTGGCCGCGTCGGACCTCGCGGCGGGCCGCCATCTCTTCGCCTCCGGAGCCCACGCCGGGCACGCCGGATAGAGAGACTCCGATGTACGCGCGCCTGCTGATCGAGTCGCTGCGGCGGGGCACCCGGCGGAAGCTGCTGGCGGTCACTGCCGTGGCGCTCGGCACCCTGGGTGCCACGGCGCTCGCGGAAGTGGTGCTGGCGTCGGGGGATCGGCTGGCCGCGGAGCTGGGCTCCTACGGCGCCAATCTCGAGATGGCGCCGGCCCGGGACGGAGAAACCCTCGCCGTCGGCGATCTCGCCAAGGTGCGGAAGATCTTCTGGCGCAACAACATCGTGGCGCTGGCGCCTTTCCTGAGCCTGCGGGTGCGGATGCAGCCCGGCGAAACGGTCGCGCCGCTGGTGGGCACCTGGTTCGATCACGCCTTGGAGCCCGGCTGGCGGACGGGCCTCCCACGGACGCGACCGACGCTGCGGATCGACGGCCGCTGGCCGCGGGAGACCGAGGAGGTGGTTCTGGGCCGCCGGCTCGCGGAGCGCCTGGGCCTGCGCCGGGGAGGTGAGCTGCGGGCCGCCTTGGGCTCCCATAGCGAGAGCTTCCGGGTGGTCGGCGTGCTGACGAGCGGCGGCGAGGAGGACGAGCAGGCCTTCGCGCCGATCGAGGCGGTGCAGCGGCTGGCGGACCGGCCCGGGCGGTTCACCCGCGCGGAGATCTTCGCCTTGACCTCGCCGGAGAGCCGCAACACGCGGCCGGATCCGTTGCGCATGAGCGCCGAGGAGTACGAGGCCTGGTACTGCACGGCCTACCCCTCGTCGATCGCCTTCCAGATCAATCGTGCCCTGCCGCAGGCGCGGACGAGAGTGGTCTACGGCGTCACCCGGGCCACGGCCGACGTGCTGGGGCGGCTGCGGTGGGTTTTGGCCGCTCTTGCCGCCGTGGCGCTCGCCGGGGCCGTTGTCGGCGTGACCGCCGCGATGACTGCCACGGTGCTCGAGCGCCGTCTGGAAGCCGGCCTGATGGTGGCGATCGGCGCCGCGCGCAGCCGGGTGGTGCTGTTCTTCCTCAGCGAGGCGGCACTGCTGGGCACATTCGGCGGTCTGGCCGGCGGCGCGGGCGGGCTCGTCGCCGGACGGCTGCTGGGCAGCGGCGTCTTCGGCGTGACCGTTCCCTGGCTGCCTGTCCTGCTGCCCTGCGCCGCCCTGCTCGGACTGGTGGTCGCCGTCCTGGCGAGCCTCGCGCCGGTGGCGCGCGCCCTGGAGCGCTACCCGGCGGAGATCCTCAAGAGGGCCACCGCCTGATGGTCGTTCGTCTGGTGCTGGCCAGCTTTCGCCGCCGTTTCCGGCAGCTCGCGCTCATCCTCGCCGCGGTGACCGTGGCGGCGGCAACGGTCACGACGCTGGCGGGGTTCTCCAGCCGCGCGGCACAACGCCTCGCGGAAGGGCTCTCGACCTTCGGTCCGAATCTCACCGTGCGCCCGCAGGTGGGAGGGCCGGCGATGATTCCGCCGGGCGCCCTGTCGCGGGTGCGGGAAGTGCCCGGCGTTTCCTCCGCCACCGGCGTGGCCGCGGTGGCTCCGGCGAGCTTCGGCCACACGTCCGCACCCGGGCTCGACCGTATCGAGGTGCGGGCGGATGCCGGTCGGCTGGCGGAGGTGGCGCGCGGCATCGAGGCGAAGGTCGAGGGGATCGAGGCGGTTCCTCTGCTGCGCGTCAGCGAGTCGGACGCCCGGTTCACCCAGCGTCTCATCCTGCTGCTGGCGGCGGTGAGCGCCGTCTCCTTCCTGCTGGCGCTCCTCTCCGTGGGAGCCGCGACGACCGCCCTGGTCGGCGAGCGGCGGACGGAGATCGGCCTCTTCCTGGCGCTCGGCTACACCGGCCGGCGGATCGGCCTCTTCCTGGCGGCCGAGCTGCTCGCCGCGGCGGTAGTGGCGGGAGCCTTGGGAGAGATCCTCGGCGAGCTGGCGGCCGGAGGTCTCGTCCAGCGGACGCTCGGGGCCGGCGGGGGCCCGTCCCTGCTATCGCTGACATGGAGCGGCTTTGGCGCCGCGGCGCTCGTGGCATTGCTGGTGGTGGGCTTCTCGATGCTGCTGGCGCTGCGGCGGGTCGAGCGGCTGGACGCCGCGCGGGTCTTGCGGGGCGATTGAGGGGCCCATGCCGCTGGTCGAGGTCGAGGCCCTGAGCCGCTGTTTCGGTCCGTTGCGCGCCCTGGACGATCTGGCGATCTCCATCGAGGAGGGCGAGTGGCTGGCGGTGACCGGCCCCTCGGGATCCGGCAAGACGACGCTGCTCAACATCCTCTCGGGATTGGACCGTCCGACCTCTGGGCGGGTCAGGGTCGGCGGGGTCGAGCTCGCGGCGCTCTCGGCGCGCGAGCTGGCGCGCTACCGCCAGCGGATGGTCGGCCTGGTCTTCCAGCAGTTCCATCTGATCCCCTACCTGACGGCCCTGGAGAACGTCATGCTGGCGCAGTACGTCCATAGCATGACCGACCGCGCCGAGGCCGAGGACGCCCTGCGCAAGGTCGGGCTGGCCGAGCGTCTGAGCCATCTGCCGAGCCAGCTCTCCGGCGGCGAGCAGCAACGGGTGTGCATCGCCCGCGCCCTGATCAACCAGCCGCCGCTGATCCTCGCCGACGAGCCCACGGGCAACCTCGACGCGGTGAACGAGGCGGTGGTGATGTCGCTGCTGGCGGATCTGCATCAGCAGGGGCACACCCTGGTGCTGGTCACCCACGATCCCGCCATCGCCGCCCGGGCGGCGCGCGAGGTCCGTCTGGAGCACGGCCGCCTCGCCCACGTCGAGCAGCCCGGCGGCACGGAGCTGCAAGCCGTGCTGGCGGAGCTGTGGCAGTCGATCGAGGAGGACGCGATCGGGGTCTCGGTGGCGCGGCGTGGCGTGGCCGAGCTGCTGGCCGAGGGTCTGCTCGCATTCGTGGACGGCAGGATCGCGTTCACGGAGCGCGGCCACGCCCAGGCTCTGGCGGTGGTCCGGCGAGTGCGGCTGGCGGAGGTGCTGCTCGCGCGGACCCTCGACCGCGGCTCGGAGTGCGGCCGGGAGGCGCCCGTCGCCGCCGGGTTCGAGGATCAGGTCTGCGCCTTTCTCGAACATCCCGCCGCTTGTCCGCATGGCCGGCCCATCCCCGCCGGCGGGGGCTGCTGCGCGAGAGAGGCCATTCCGAATCGGGAGACGGGCGAGGCGGTGGAGGTCGGCGCTTGAGGGCGGCGGCGGCCCGGAGCTATCTGCGGCCGACGTCCGACCAGCGGTAGCCGACCTGGAGCGGCGGGCTGGCGCCGCTGCCCAGGAACCAGAGCGCGGAAGGACGCGGCCGCAGCGATCCCAGCCGGAGCTGGCCTTCGCGGGCGCCGGCGATCAGCAGCGCCGTGGCGAGGCCCTGAGCGTCTACGGCGAGATCCGTGACCACCGCGGTCGCCAGCGTGCCTCGGGCAGGCACCCCCGTCCGCTGGTTGACGTAAGGGAATCCCGCGCCCGATGCCTGCAGAGGATGATCGGACTGCGAGGCGACCGCCAGGGCACGGTCGCGCAGGTAGATCTCTCCCGTAGGTCCGTCCAGCCCGGGCACCTCGGGCAGAGCGACCGTCCAGCCTTTGCCTCCGGGTCCGGGTCCGAAGCCGCGTTGGATCTGACCGATCCGGACGAAGCCGTTGGCCACGCCTTTCTGCCGCAGGATCTCCACCGCGCGATCCACGGCATGGCCTTCGGCGAACCCCCACAGATCGAGCCCGCTGCCTGCCGCCAGGGTCGCGGTGCCGTGTTCCGCGTCGACGATCAGCCGGTCGCAGGCCGTGAGACCGACCGCCTGCGCCAGCGGTTCCGGAGCGGGAGGATCCGCTGCCGGCGCGCGCAAACCCCGCAACGAATAGAGATCCCGGCCGAGAGGCCCGTGCGCGCCCTCGGACCAGAAGCAGAAGTCGAGGGCGCGGTTGAGCACCGCCAACAGCCGCGCATCCAGCGGCTGCGGTCCCTTGCCGGCCGCGGCGTTGAGGACCGCGAGGGTGCCGTCGGGCCGGCTGGCATCCGTGAGCCGCTCGATGCCAGAAATCTCGGCCAGAGCCCCTTGGATGGCCTCCCGGGCGGCTTGCGCCGGCAGGTCTCGCACCTCGATCTCCACCGGCCGGCCGAAGGCCGTGGTGGCGAGGCGAAGGGGAGTGGCGGAAGAAGAGGGGGGCTGCGCGGGGGAGGATGGCGCCCCCAGCAGCAGCGCGAAGATCAGCGGCAGCATAGGCGTCCTTACGAGCGATCCTGCCGGACCAGAAAGCACTCCAGCACCGCCTGGTGGACCTTTCGCAGCTCGGCGCCGTCATAGTGGGCGGGATAGTCCACGCGCTCGGCGACGAGCCGATCCCGCAACAGGCCCTCGAAGGCGCCGATGAGGGCCGACCGGATCGCTTCCGGATTCAGATCCTGCCGCAGCAGTCCCGCCTGGCGCATCTCCTGCAACAACCCGTCCACCACGCCCAGGACCTGCTGGAAGCCACGGGTCAGCAGCACCAGATGGCCGTGCTTGCGGATGCGGCGGCCTTCGAGCAGCATCAGCGTGCTGATCTCCTTGTCCCTCTCGAGCGCGCCGATCATGACCTCGGTCAGCGCCCGCAGCTTGTCGACGGGGGATTGATACGCCTCCTGAATGTGCCTCAGGCCCTGGGACATCCTCTCCCAGGCCTGGTCGTAGATGGCCTCGAGCAGACCTTCCTTGCTGCCGAAGTGCTTGATGAGCTGCGATTCGCTGGTCCCGGCCTTGCGGGCGATCGCCGAGGTCGTGGTGTTTTCGTAGCCGTCGCCCGCGAACAGCTCGCGGCCGGCCTGGAGGATGCGGTCGTGAGACGAAAGCTCGCCGGCAGCCGCTCCCTCCCGGGCAGCGGGAGTTTGATTCTTCTTCATAACCTAAAACCAATCGTATATGGCGATAGGGCGAGAAGCAACGATGGTAGCACCACTATTGTCGCCGGAACGAGGAGGATCCGGACGCGACAGCCCACGAACCGCTGGGCGGGACCTCAGAAGTTGATGTACTCGAAGCTCGGGTTTGAGAGCGGGCCTCGCCGGCAGGCCCCGCCGCAGCGCCGGCTGCCTGAATTGCAGCACCAAATAGGCGCGGAACACCGCCGCGAACATCTCGAAACGGGCGCGGAAGCCCCGCGCCAGGCCACGTTTCTTTTCCTTGACGAGGTGCTTCAGGTTGTACATCACGGTCGTGGTGAGGCGGCAGCCGAGCTGCCGGCAGGCCCAGTTGAGGCCGATCTCGATGGCGAACCCCTCCTGATGGCTCTCCGGCACCGCCTCGAAGACCTGCCGGCGCAGACAGCGGATCCCCGACAACAGGAACCCGCTGGCCCGGTGGAGCGCGTTCAGCGGGGCGCCGTAGTGACGGATGCCGACGTTCATGTCGGATCTACCCGCAAGCACCGGCTCCACGAGGCGTTCCAGCAGGTCCACCGACAGGTTCAGGATGTCACCGTCGACGAAGAGAAGGATCTCGGCATGGGTATGCGCCACGCCGATTGCCATCGCCCTGCCCTTGCCCTGGTTCTGGCGGAGGTGGATCGTCCGCAGACCCATGGCGCGGGCGATCTCGACGGTGCCGTCGGTCGAGCCGTCCGAGACCACCAGGATCTCGCCGATCGCGGGTGTGGCCTTGAGGACCGAGAGGACCTCCTTCAGGGTGGCCTCTTCGTTAAAGGCCGGCACGATGGCCGCGACGGAAGAAGCTCCTTCCGGGGATGTTCTCATTTCAGCCCCTCCCGCCCCAGCGGACGTGCAAGAACGCGGCCCGGCGCGCCATCCGCGCTATCCGCGCGCTATCGGCGATAACTGCCGAGCCAAGAATAACCAATCCTCTACCTCCCGGGGAGGGCGGGGCTCGTCTGCACGCCGGCGGACGTCGCGGGGCCGGCCAGCGCTCCCGGCAGCATCTCGCCTTCGGCGACGATGCGGGCGTCGCCGGAGAGCGACCACCTGCCTGCGGCGAGGTCGCCGTCGACCTGCAGCTCGAACCCTCCCCGGGTCGCGACCCGCAGCGGCAGCCGGGCCTGGCCCGTCGCGAGCCCTACGGCGGCGCCGGCCAGCACGCCGGTGCCGCAGGAGAGCGTCTCGTCCTCGACGCCGCGCTCGTAGGTCCGGATCTCCATGCGGTCCGGTGCCGGGAAACGCACGAAGTTGACGTTGGTTCCCGGCGCGCCGAAGGCGGGATCGTGACGGATCTCGCGGCCCAGCTCGCGAACGGGAGCCCGCTCCAGCCCCGCGGGCCAGATCAGGACGAAATGCGGAACGCCGACGAGAATCCGCTGGCCGGCATGGCTTTCGCCCCCGGCCCGCACCGCGAGCGAGCGCGGCGGCTCGGTGATGAAAGGCAGCTCGACGGCGATGCGGAACGGGTCCAGCCGGCGGCACGGGAAGTCGCCCGCCGCCGTGCGGATCCCCACCGTCCCCTCCGCCCATCCGAGGTGGAAGGCGAGCTGGGCGGCACAGCGGGTGCCGTTCAGGCACAGGTCGGCGGGAAGGCCGTCGGCGTTGAAGTAGTCCATTGCCGCCATTGCCGCGCCGCCCCCGGTCCGCCGCAGGACGAACAGGCCATCGGCCCCGAGCGAGACGCCGCGCCGGCACCAGGCGCGGATCGTCGCGGAATCCGGAATCTCGAAGGGCTCCGCCAGCGCCAGGAAGTCGTTGCCGCTGCCGGAGACCTTGTAGAAATGCGTCATGGCACGGTGGCCCGGACCTCGCCTCCGTGAGCGCTCTCATTGCCGCCCTGATCGATCGCCGTCACGCGGTAGCTGTAGCTCTCGCCGGCACGGACCGCGGTATCGACAAACTCGGCGGTCTCCACCGGCTGAGCGGTGAGACGCTCGAAGGCGCCGCTCTCGCCGGCCGCGGCGGTAGACGATGTAACCGGCGAGGTCGTCCGCCTCGCTGGCCCGCCATACCAGGCGCACCCGGCCCTCTTCGGCCAAGGCCACCAAATCGCCCGGGGCGGGCGGCGCGAAGCGGTCTTGATAGCGCACCTCGTGCTCGCTCGTGATGGCGCTCTCGACGATCGGCTCCTGCTGGCCCAGGGCGGTCACGGTGTAGATGTAGCTCTCGCCGAACCGGGCGGTGGTGTCGAGCCAGCTCGTTTCCTGGGTTCCGGCGGTGTGGATCGGCCGCCCGTGGGCGCGCTCCTGAGAGCCCCGGCGATAGACGTTGTACCCGGCCGTGGCTCCCTCGACGGGAGACCACTCGACCCGCACGCCATCGGCGCGAGCGGTGACGGTGACACGGCCGGGCGCCGGCGGCGGCGCCTTGGGCACGAGCATCGCCACGTTCGAGAGGTCCGACCGGTCGCCGTTCTTGCCGAACGTGCGCACGCCGTAGTACCGGGCTTCCGGGGCCGCGCCTGCCGCGAGTCTCGGGCAGGGGCAGCAGGACGATGATGCGGCCGCCGTCGGTCGCCGTCGTGAGGTCCGCTCCGGCGAGCTTCTGCAGGAGCTTCGCGGCGGCGTTGAACTCTCGCGGATCGAGGGGGCTGGCTTTCCCTTCCGGCGCGGGACGGGAGGCCTCCCAGATCTCGACAGCCAAAATCCCCCCGAGAGCCGTGCCGGCCGGCGTGGTCTGAGGGTAGCCGAAGCTCAGCAGCAGCCGCGGACCCTGCTGGACGACCGAGAGATCCCGAGTCGGAGCCGGAACCGCCCGCAGGGGAGGCGCCGGCGGGCCCTGTTTGCCGCAGGCGAGGGCGGTGAGAAGAACGAGGGCCAAGGCGGCCGTAGTGCCCTCCGAAACCCTCACCACCCCGGCCCTCTTCTCCCAGAGGGAGAGGAGGGAGAAAGACTGATTCTTTTTTTGGTCTTGTTCCCCTCTCTCCCCCCGGGAGAGAGGGGTTAGGGGAGTGAGGGCTTCGGAGGGCAGACCGCCGAAAGATTCACAACCCCCCCCGGGGAACCCGTTCCTAGAGGACATAGCGCGAGAGATCCTGGTCCTTGACGATGTCCGCAAGCACGCGGCGCACGTACTCGCCGTCCACCTTCACGCTCACCCCCGACATTTCGGGGGCTTCGAAGGAAACCTCGTCGAGCAGGCGCTCCATGAGGGTCGAGAGCCGCCGCGCGCCGATGTTCTCCGTTGAGGAGTTGACCTCGACGGCGAGGCGGGCGAGCTCGGCGACGGCGTCCGCGGTGAACTCGAGCCGTACGCCTTCGGTCGCGAGCAGGGCCGAGTACTGCTTGGTCAGGGCGGTCTCGGGCTCGGTGAGGATGCGCACGAAGTCCTGCTCGGTCAGGGCGTCCAGCTCCACCCGGATGGGGAAGCGCCCCTGCAGCTCCGGAATCAGGTCCGAGGGCTTGCTGACGTGGAAGGCGCCGGCGGCGATGAACAGGATGTGATCGGTCTTCACCATGCCGTACTTGGTGGAGACGTTGGTCCCCTCGACGATCGGCAGCAGGTCGCGCTGCACGCCTTCGCGCGACACGTCGGGGCCGCGGCTCCCCTCGCGGCCGGCGATCTTGTCGATCTCGTCGAGGAAGATGAGGCCCCCCTGCTCGACGCGCTGCCGCGCCTCGCGGGAGACCTGGGCGCGATCGATCAGCTTTTCGGACTCCTGCTGCTGCAGGATCTCGCGCGCCTCCGCGACCGTAACCTGCTGCTTCTTCTTGCGGCCGAAGAGGCCGGGGAGCATCTCCTTGATGTTGATGCCCACCTCCTCGACGCCCTGGGGAGTGAACATCTCGAGGCTGGGATAGGAGGATTCGTCCACCTCGATCTCGACCCGCCGGTGGTCGAGCGAGCCGGCGCGCAGCTTGTCGCGAAACTTCTCGCGCGTGGCCGCCAGCTCGTCCTCGTTCTCCTCCTCGTGCCGGAGGTAAGCGTTGATCGGGCGGGGCGGCACCAGGAGCTGCAGCAGGCGGTCCTCGGCGCGGACGGCGGCGGCTTCGCGCACGGCGTCCCGCTTTTCCTCCTTGACCATGGTGACGGCGATCTCGACCAGATCGCGCACCATCGACTCGACGTCGCGCCCGACGTAGCCGACCTCGGTGAACTTGCTGGCCTCGACCTTCAGAAACGGCGCCTTGGCCAGGCGCGCCAGGCGGCGGGCGATCTCGGTCTTGCCGACGCCGGTGGGGCCGATCATCAGGATGTTCTTGGGCGCGATCTCCTCGCCGAGCTCGGGCGGGAGCTGCTGGCGGCGCCAGCGGTTGCGCAGCGCGATCGCCACGGCCCGCTTCGCCAGCCGCTGCCCGACGACGAACTTGTCGAGCTCGGCGACGATCTGCCGCGGCGTCATATTCTCGATCGCGAGACCGAGGGCGGTCTCGCCGGAAAGCTGAATGGACATGGCGTTTCTCTACAGTTCCTCGAGAGTCAAATGATCGTTGGTGAAGATGCAGATCTCGGCGGCGATCTTCATCGCTTCGCGCACGATCTCGGGGGCGTTCAGGGAGGTGTGCCGCATCAGGGCGCGCGCCGCCGCCAGCGCGTAGTTGGCCCCCGAGCCGATGGCGAGCACGGCGTCGTCCTCGTCGGGCTGCAACAGCTCGCCGCCGCCGGAGACGAAGAAGCTCTTGTCCTTGTCGGTGACGATCAGGACGGCCTGCAGCTGGCGCAGCGCCCGGTCCGTCCGCCAGTCCTTGGCCAGCTCCACCACCGCCCGCTCCAGATTGCCGCTGAACTCCTCCAGCTTCGCCTCCAGCCGCGCGAAGAGCGCCAGCGTGTCCGCGCCGCCGCCGGCGAAACCCACCAGCACCTGTCCTTTGCCGGCCCGGCGCACCTTCTTCGCGCCGCTCTTGACGATGGTGCTCTGGTTCATGGTCACCTGGCCGTCGCTCGCCATGCAGACCCTGCCGTCGCGGCGGACGAGGAGCACGGTGGTCGAGGCGAAGGTATCCATGGGGAGGGGATTGTATATCAGGGGGAAGAGAGGGCTTCGAGGAAGCCCTCCGGGTCGTCCGGAGTGACGATGAGACGCGTCTCGCCGAGGTCCACCAGCACCGCGTTGGCGAGGTCGCACGCGTAGAGATCGAACTCCCCGAGACGCTGCGACTCGAAGCCGCCCGTCCCGGCGGTGACGCCGCCGTTGGTGGCCAGGCGCTCGAGATAGGCGATCTCCTCCGGCGTCAGGCGGCGGGCCGAGGCGCCGCTGACGGTGAACCGTTCCCGCCGCCGGCGCATCTCGAGGGTCAGCCGCCCGCCGTCGAGAGCGAGCCCGAGAAGATCGAGATCGCCGCTCATCCGCCACGCCGTCCACGGCACCGCGGCTGCGAGGAGCGCGAAAAGCCCGGGCCACCAGGTACCGACGGAGGCCTTGCCGAACCACGCTCGCAACAGCAGGTTGAGCCAGAAAAGCGCGGCGACCGCCACCAGCAGCACGGCGAGCCCCACCAGCAGCCACCGGAGCCGTCTCTGGCCGCGAAGGATCGCGCCGCCGGGAGTGCAGGTGAAGCGCCGCACGCTCACTCCGACCCTCGCCGCGCCCGTGGATGGGCCTCGCGGTAGACCGCGAGCAGGCGCTCCACCTCCAGGTGGGTGTACTTCTGGGTGGTGGACAGCGAGCTGTGGCCCAGCAGCTCCTGGATGGCCCGCAGGTCGGCCCCGTTCTCCAGCAGATGGGTGGCGAAGGTGTGCCGCAAAGTGTGGGGATGGACTCCCCGCGCCACGGCCGCGACTTCCACCCAGCGGTCGATCACCCGGCGCACCGAGCGGTCGGTCAGACGGCCGCCAGAACGATTGAGAAAGACCGGCTCGCCGTCGCCGATCGGGTCGCGCACGCCTTCCCACACCTCCAGCCACCGCCGCAGCGACTCGGCCGCCGGCCGGCCGAAGGGGACCATGCGCTCCTTGCTCCCCTTGCCCATGACCCGCAGCACCCGCGCGGAGAGGTCCACGTCCGGCCAGTCGAGGCTCACCAGCTCGGAGACCCGCAGGCCGGCGGCGTAGAGGAGCTCCAGGATCGCCCGGTCCCGCCGCACCAGCGGCTCGTCGCCGGCCGGCGCCTCGATCAGGTCCTCGACCTCGCCCGGCCGCAGGTGGCGCGGCAGCGTCTTCGGGACCTTCGGCGTCCGCACCCCCTGGGCCGGGTTGGCGGAAAGCACCCCTTCCCGGCAGGCGAAGCGGAACAGGCTGCGAACGGCCGAGAGGGCCCGCCCCTGGCTGCGCTTGCCCAGATTCCGCCGGGTCAACGCCGCCAGAAACGAGCGCACCGCCAGGGGATCGACGTCCTGCGGCCGGACCGCTTCCGATTCCTTGCCCAGAAAGTCGCGGGCCAGGAACTCGTGGAAGGTGATCAGGTCGTACTCGTAGGCGCGGAGCGTCTCGGGCGAGAGGTTCCTCTCCCCCTGCAGATGCTCGAGGAAGCGGTGGATCAGCCGGCGCATGGATGCGTTAACCTGACGTCGGGGCTTGTCGATGAAATGGGGCCTCCCCGCCGCCTCGAGCCCCTCACTCCCCCAGCCCCTCTCTCCCGCCTCACACCCACCCTTCCGGGAGAGAGGGGGGTTGAAAAGGTAGTTTCTTGAGGCCGTCTCCCTCCTCTCCCGGAAGGGTGGGAGTGCGGCGGGAGAGGAGGGCCGGGGAGGTGAGGGGCCCGACGGCGCGGCGATGGCCCGATTGAAGAGGACTTGAGGAGCGGAGCCACGAACCTCACCGCGCTTCCACCGCCTCCACCCCCACCGCCGCCTCCACCCCATTCCGCTCCGCCCAAGCCGCCAGCTCGGCGTGAGCCCGCTCGACGTAGGCAGCCCGGCGGTCTCCCTTGCGGACCTTCTCCGGCAGCTCCGCGAGCAGGCCGTAGTTGATGTTGGCCGGCTGGAAGTGCCTGGGATCCGACTCTGTCAAGTGGCGGGCAAGGGCCCCCAGGGCGGTGGTGGCGGGAAAGGGCTCCGGCGCGCGCCCCTGCCGCTCCAGGTCGATATAGAGGCCGATGGCGAGCCCTGTCGCCGCCGATTCGAGGTAACCCTCGACGCCGGTGATCTGTCCCGCCAGCCGCACCCGCGGCATCGCCTTCACCCGATAGTGCTTGTCGAGATGCGTCGGGGCATTGATGAAGGTGTTGCGGTGGATCTGCCCGAAGCGGACGAAGCGAGCGTTCTCGAGCCCCGGAATCATCCGCAGCACCCGCTCCTGCTCGCCCCACTTCATGCGCGACTGGAAGCCCACCAGGTTGAAGTGGCTCTGCGCGAGGTTCTCCTGCCGGAGCTGGACGACGGCGTACGGCCGCCGTCCGTCGGGCGCGGTGAGGCCAACCGGCTTCATCGGCCCGTAGCGGAGCGTGTCGACTCCGCGCCGCGGCCAGCTCCTCGATGGGCAGGCAGCCCTCGAAGAAGACCGCCTTCTCGAACTCGTGCGGCGCCACCACCTCGGCCTCGCTGACCGCCTGGTGAAAGGCGAGATACTGGCTCCTTGTCCATGGGAGCGTTGAGATAGTCCTCTCCCTCCCCCTTGCCGTAGCGCGACTGCCAGAAGAGCTTCGACACGTCGAGACTGTCCGCCTCCACGATGGGTGCGATGGCGTCGTAGAAGTAGAGGTACTCGCTTCCCAGAAGCCGCTGCAGCCCGGCGGACATCGCCTCCGAGGTGAGCGGACCGGTGGCGATGACCACCTCGCCCTCCGGGATCGCCGTCACCTCTTCGCGGCGCATCTCGATGCGCGGGTGGCGGGAGATCGCCGCCGTCACCAGGCCCGCGAAGCGGTCGCGGTCGAGGGCCAGGGCGCTGCCGGCCGGCACTGCGGCCTTGCGGGCCGAGCCGATGATGAGCGAGCCGAAGGCCTCCATCTCCCGCTTGAGCAGTCCCGCGGCGTGGAAAGGATCGTCGCTGCGCAGCGAGTTGCTGCACACCAGCTCCGCCAGGTCTCCCGTTTTGTGCGCGGGCGTCCCCTTGACCGGCCGCATCTCGTGGAGCACCACCGCGACCCCGCGCTCCGCGAGCTGCCAGGCGCACTCCGAGCCGGCGAGTCCGCCGCCGATGACGTGGACGGGTGAGGGCATTGGTAGATCCTTACTCCTTGGCCGCGTTGTCGCGGCGGTCGAAGTCAAGACCCCCTTTCAAACCGTGCATGCGGATTTCCCGCACACGGCTTACCGGTGGTCTCTCCTGCCACAGCATTACGCAGCCTCCGGGTACTGGATGGTGCCGCGCAGGCGGACTAATCCGAGGGCTTCAAAATAGCCACGATGCCACTTCTCCATCTGTCCGGGCCGTAAAGAGCGCCCGGCGCGCTGCACTCGCAGCCGCTTCAGACGCCTTGCCGCGTACCGGTCGATCGAGGTCAGTTGGTTCGCAGCGTTTCCGGTGCGGAAGTAGTTGCCCCAACCCCGGAGCACGGGATTGACTGTGGCGATAATCTGCCGCAGATCCTCATGACAGCACCCCCGAGGCGTCAGCTCCTTGATCCGCTGGCGCACCCGCTTCATGCTGCGCTGCGACGGCCAGCGCTGGAGGAAGTAGACCCGGCGGCCTTCCCTCTCCCAGAGCGGACCGCTCAGCCGCTTGCGCAGGTGGCAGCCGAGGAAGTCGAAGCCTTCCTGACCCCAGGAAAGCTCCACCCGCCTCGTCTTTTCCGGATGCAGGGTCAAGCTCAGCCGACCGAGGATCTGCTTCACCCTCTGTTCGGCTTGCTCGCCTTCCGATCTCGTACGGCACACCACCACGAAATCGTCCGCGTAGCGCACCAGCACGCCCAAATGCGCGTACCGCTTCTCCCACACGGTGTCGAGCACGTGCAGGTAGATGTTCGAGAGAAGAGGCGAGATCACCCCTCCTTGCGGGGTCCCGGACAGACTCTCCGTAACCACGCCCTCTTCCATCACCCCTGCCCGCAGCCATTGCCGCAGCAGCTTCAGGACCCGCCGATCCGAGATGCGTCTCTCCACAAGCTTCATCAGCTTGCCTTGATCGATGCTCCCAAAGTAGTCAGGCAGGTCGGCGTCCAGCACGTGGTTGTACCCTTGAGCCCCTAGCTTGCGCAGGACCTCCAGAGCTTCCGTCGCGCTGCGCCGGGGCCGAAAACCGTACGAGCACGGACGAAAATCCGCTTCGAAAATCGGCTCCAGCACCAGCTTCGCCGCCATCTGCGCTACCCGGTCGCGTACCGTCGGGATCCCCAGCGGCCGCTGCTTCCTGCCGTCACCCTTCAGAATGTACCGACGCAGGACCGCCTGCGGTCTGTACACGCCTGCTCGCAGATCGGCGCCCAGCTCTTCCAGGAAGCGCTCGACTCCCATCTGCTCGATGGCGACGAGGGTCTGTGCATCGACCCCCGCCCCACCGCGGTTCTTCCGTACACGCCTCCACGCCTCCCACAGGACGTCACCCCTGTAGATGCGGTCCAGCAATGCGTGGAAACGACGACCCGGCTGCCGCTTGGCTGCCGCATACAGACAGCGTTGGAGTTGTCGCACTTTGTCGCGAGGATTGCTCCCCGTGGGGTGGTTGGGACCGGTCTTGCCGGCCATGCCCTCTCGCTTACCTCCGTCGCTGCCATGACCACCGCAGGGACCCTTCCCTCCGGGAGCGTTGTTCTTCACCCCCATCACCGGTACTACGATCCCCTCGGACTCCCGCTGCGCAACGCCCGATTTCGCCTTTGGCTTATACGGGCCGCCTTGCCGCGACGACGGCCGCGCAGACGGGCCTCTCGTGTTCCGTGCCCCTCCTTCAACGCGTGCTGCGCCCCCTACCCCGGGGGAACCCGTCGCACGTACGCCTCCGGACCGGGGCACGACGGACTTGGCCTTCGCCGTGACATGAGCGGCTCGGCTTCCCCATTGTAAATCTGTCGAGGCTGCAGGCTTCACTTCATGTTGCGGCCCGCGTTGTGGCTCCCTCCGTAGAGGCTCTTGACGCCCCGCTTCGACCCCAAGGCTCTCACCTTGCGCAGGCGGGGGCCTGCTACCCGGCGCTCCGGCGCTTACCGGGACGGGACTCTCTCCCGCTGGAGAGGCACAGCTCGAAAACAGGACCCTCTGACCACCCCACACTCTTGGCCCTGCTTCTTCACGACGCACCATGGGCGCATTATAGGCTGCAGCAACGGTCGGCCGTGGAGAAGTAGAATGAGGCGGGAGGATTTCGGATGGCGATACCGACTGAGCGTTTCCTGGTCGATGAAGAAGGGCACCGGGTTGGGGTGCTGCTGGACATCGGGGAGTATCAGAGGATCCTGGAGGATCTCGAAGAGCTCGAATCGATCCGAGCCTATGACGCAGCCAAGGCGAGCGGCGACGAGGCGATTTCTTTCGAGCAGGCTCTGCAGGAAATAAAAAAATCGCGGAAATGACCTACGGTCTCTCCATTCTGCGTCGGGCACAGAAGGAGTTGGCTCAGGTACCCACTCGGGACCAGGATCGCGTGGCCGAGGCGATTGGCAAGCTCCGAGATGATCCTCGGCCTCTCGGCTGCCGCAAGTTAACCGACCGCGAAGGTTGGCGTCTTCGTGTTGGAGATTTTCGAATCATCTATGAGATCGACGACGATCGCCGCTCAATAACGATCCTCCACGTCGGTAACCGGCGAGATGTCTACCGCTGAGGTGCCCTCCTCTAGGCTCCTCAGTAGGCCAGGTTCGCACCGAATTCGGGAATCTTACCCGCCCGAACCTCCTTGGACCAGACCTCGAGCTCGGCTCTCTTCCAGAAGCTGCCACACAGCTCGAAATACTCCAGCACCGCCTGGCGCTCCCCTTTCTCCAGGAGCTCCTTGGCCAGAGTCATGTTCGGCCCGAAGGAATTCAGCTGCGGGGACCCCGGCGTCTTCCCGGCCGCCAGCAGATGCTCCTTCGCCTTCTCGACGTCGCCGGCGCGCAGAGCGAGGCGCCCGAGGACCAGGTGGCCTTGGTGAACCAGGTTGCCGTGGTTCCAGTGATCCTGGGTCGAATCGCCGGCAGCTTTGAGCATCTCTCCGGCGTGTCCACGGGCTTTCGCGACCTCGCCCGATTCCAGGGCGACGGTCGCGACACCGAGCAGCAGGTCTGCGCGGGCCTCTCCCTGCACGTGCTCCAGAGACCGCTCGTAGGCGTCCAGGGCTCCCCTCGCCGCTTTCTGTCTGGCCTCGCCCGCCTTTCTGGAGAGTCCCAACGCATGGAGGTCGCCGAGTCGCCGCGCCCATAGGGGATTCTGCGGCTCGACGGCTTCGGCGCGCCTGTAGAGGCTCTCGGCTGTGGCGGAGTCATGCAGTAAGAAGTAAGCGGCGGCGCGCCCGAGGATCTCCGGATTCTTCGGCTGGCGTTCCACTTGATCCAGCCATACCTGCTTGCCCTCCGCGTACGTGGAGCTTTCCAGGATGGCGTTGAGGTGGGCGAAGGGGGTGTCCAGGATCGGCGTATCCGGCCGGTTGCGGATCAGCCACAGGATGTGCTGCTGACGGGCTGCCCTCGCTTCCTCGGATGTATGCGCGCGCAGGAAGTAGTAGCCGAGAAGCTTGCTGCGAGCCTCGATGTCGTCCGGCGACGACTGCGTGTGCAGCTCCAGCTCCCGGGCGGTCTCGGCCGAGAGGTTCCGGCCGGCCATGGCCAGGTGGTCGGCGTCTTGCCCTGCTGCTACACGGCTTGGAACGATTGCGCACAGCACAAAGCTGAGGAATCCGAAATGTGCCATGCGCCTGGAAGAGACAATCACCTCATGCTCTCCTATCGTTATTTAGAAATCGTAAACTACTCCAGGAGCCCCGTCAATGGGTCGAGATTCCCTGTATAGGACGCGACCATGCTGCGATGCGCGTTATCGGCCGCTCCGTCGCGACTTCTTCGACCAGTCTACCAGGCGAAGATTCATGCCAGATGTCTTGGTGAGTTGCTCGAAGTCCCGTTTGTTTCTGGTCACGAGCGGAAGCTGGCGCGACATCGCCACCGCCGCGATCAGAATATCGCCAAGCTGCTGACGCTGGCTGCGAGTTGCACCGGACCAGATATCGGCCGCCACGCTGGCCGCTTCTTGGTCGAGAGGAAGCACGATGCAATTGGCGACGAGCACCTCGAAGGCCTGCAGTTGCCGTTCAAATGGCTTCCCGCCACGAATCGCGACTCGATATCCACGTAAGCGTTCGAATACCGTCACTGCGGTTATCGTCAGCCGCCCGAAGACAGCCAGGTATGCGAGCGCTCGTTCTCTGACGAAGAGGTTGCCTCTGCTCAGCTCGGACAGGGTGTCGGTATCAAGTACGACAGGCTCGAGATCCACCGTCTACCGTTCCGGCTCTTTGAGCCTTCGGGTGAGCAAGCGAAGGTCCGAGGCCGGGACATCCGCAAGGCTGGCAGCCGCCAACGCCAAGATTTCGCCAGGGGCCGGAGCGATGTCGACGTCCTCCCCGTAGTGCCGGCGCAACAAGGCGATCACCTGGCCTTCGAAGCTCCGCCCACACCTGTCCGCATCTACTGCGATCTTGTCGCGGAGCCCTGCGGGAAAGCGAATGGTGCGGGCGATCGTGGATTCCTGAGGATGGGCAACGGCTGGGCGGCTCATAACCGGAAAAGTACCATATTGGTGTCTTCACAGCAAGGCAGCGATCGGCCCCGCTGGACGGCCGGCGGCGACGGACCGCGCCGCCAGACCGTCGTCGCGAGACCCTGATCTGTCGTCCGGAAACGCCAAAATGGCGTCGCCTGTTCCCCTACGCCGTCCCGAGCGCCTCCTCCAGCCGCTCGCGGCAGCCGCGGGAGAGGGGCAGCCGTTTGCCGCTCCTCAATACCACTACGAAATCACCATGGGGGCTCGGCACGAGCTCCCGGACGGAGTCGAGGTTGACGATGGCCGAACGGTGGATGCGCAGGAAACGGTCGTGAGGCAGCTTCGCCTCGACCCCGGACATCGTCTCGCGCAGCAGGTACGACTCCCCGCCAGCCTTCAGCCGCACGTAGTTGCCGGCCGCTTCAATCCATTCGATTTCGTCGGCGGTGAGGAAGATGACGTGACCGTTGTTGCGCACGGCCAGCCGGAAGGAGGAGCTTTCGGGCATCGGCGAGCGTGTCAGGGAGGCGAGCTGCCGCTGCAGCGAGGCCGCCGCGGCGAGGAGCTCGGCAAACCGCCGCTCCCGGAAGTCGTCGTCGATGTCCGCGCTTCTGAAGTTCAGGCTCATGTCCCCTTTCCTTGCGCCCTCACCTTGGTTCAACCGACAGAACATAAGAAAGAAAGGCCGCGGGGATCTCCCCAACGGTTGAAAATCGCAAGCAAGAAAGACGCCGTGCTATCGCGCCCTGCTACCGAAAGCCGAGCCGCACGCCGAAACGGTAGACGCGGGGGCTCAGGATCTCGAGCACGTGGTCGGAGTTGTTCCGGGCCAGCACGCCCTGCCGCTGCAGGACGTACGATTCATTGAAAGCGTTGAACACGTCGACGCTGAGCGTCAGCTCGAATTCGCTGACGTAGAAGTTGATCTCCTTCTCCAGCCGCAGGTCGACGACGTGGATGTCCGGATGGCGGAAGGCATCGGGATCCGCTTGTACGGGGATGTCGATGCCCGAGCCTGCGCTGTCGGAGATCGTCGCGCGGTTGACGCGGTTGACGTAGCGCAGCGGATAGCCCTGGCGGCCGGTCAGGTTCGCCGCGACGTTGAAGCCCCAGGGGTAGTCGTAGGCGATCTGATACATGCCGTTCAGGCTGTAGGACCACCCGCCGTTGATGAACACGTTGCCGGAGCCCTGGAGCACCTCGGTGCCGTCCACGACGCCGCCGGCAATGCCGTCGGTCGGATCCTCGTTCTCGCCGTCCGGAATCTTCCAGGTCCAGTCCTGCCACGAGACATTGCCGCGCATCATCCAGCGGTTGGAGAGGCGCTTGTTGAAGGTCAGCGACGCGCCGAGGAACTCCTGCTCGCGATCGCCGTTCTCCAGGCGGAAGCCGTTGCGGGTGCTCACACCCGGACGCAGCTCCCAGTAGTGGACCGTATAGGTGCGGCCGTCAGGAGCTACGGCGGTCGTGGTTTGCTTGACGTAGTCGCTTCTCCGGTGGACGCGGCCGACGCTGTCGAGGAATCCGGCGGCGAAGGGATCGTCGGTGTCGAAGACCAGCCGTTCAGTCTCGAGCATGTGGGTCAGCCGGCGGGCGTTCAGGTTGAGCCCGACGACGAGCTCAGGAAGGAAGGCGTGCTCGACGCCGAGCAGCACCTCGTCGGTGATCGGGGCGCCGAGATCCGGATCGACGTCGAAGGATTGCAGCGGCTGGAGCGTGAGCGGATTGACGTTGGGGCTGGGCGGCAGGACCTCGGGTCCGATCTCGTCCCGCTCCAACGTCGGTCCGCCGGCGTTGGTGGTGAGGAAGTAGCGGTAGCTGAACCCGCCGAGCGGGTTGAGCCAGCCAACCGTGCCGGTGCCGAGCTGGTCGGCGAACCGCGAGTAGCTGGCCCGCAGCAGCGTCTTGCGCTCCGCCCCGAGCGTATAGGTCAAACCTAGACGCGGCGCAATGTCGCTCCAGGTGAAGCCGGCGTTCGCGCCGGCGTAGCGACCCTCGGGCAGCAGCTCGGGTACGATCAGGTTGGCGCGAGCGACGGAGGCGAGGTTTTCTCCCGTCTGGCGGTCCCACCGCAGGCCGGCGTTGGCCGTGAGGTTGCCGACCGTAAGGGTGTCCTGGAGGTAGACGCTCGTGTACTCGGCCTTGATTTGAGGATTGGCGTCGCGCGCCAGCACCAGCAGGCGGCGTCCGCCGAGGTCCATCTCGAAGCCGCCGCCGGGCCAGCGGAGCAGGCTCGAAGACTCGGCCGTGCGATACCTGGCCCCGTACTTCAGCTCATGGGAAAGGCCGCCGGTGTTGAAGAAGCTCGAGGCGTCGAGCTTGCCCTGCTCCTGCGGACGCTCGCTCTGCTGCAGAAGGAAGCTGTTGTGCCACCGCAGATCCTGGTCGCGATAGGACAGGGCCTCGCCGCCCTCGGGGACGAGCTGAGAGCCACTGTTGACCCGCGAATACATTCCGGTGAGGTAGAACGTGCTGGTAAAGATCTGGGTGTCTTCCACCTTCCAAGTCGTGGGCTCGTCGCCGAAGCCGGACTGGTCCCAGGTAGTCTCCTGAGGGCGTAGCGGGCCGGCGTTGCGGCCGTTCTCGATCTTGTCGCTCTGCCAGGCGAAGAAGGTGGCGGAGTTGAAGGCCGCGATTTGCGCGTTCAGCTTGGCGTTCCAGTCCACCAGCGTCGTCCGGTCGCTGAAGTCGCCGATCGTCAGCAGGTCGGTTTCCGGCCTGGCGTAGGAGCCCCAGATCCAGAGGCGATCCCTGACGAGCGGTCCTCCGAGCTCTGCACCCTGGTCGACGATCCGCTCGACGCGGTTGCCCTGCGTGAAAGGCTCCTGGGGATGGTTGCCGTTCCAGGGGCCGGCCTGTGCGAGGTCGCCGCGATCCAAAGAGAGGTCCGATTGCGTACTCTCGTCCATCATCATGTAGCGGGCGGAGCCGCGCCACTCGTTGGTGCCGCGCTTGGTCACCACGTTGAGCACTACGCCGCCGGTGGCGAGAGTGGCGTCGCTGCCGCCGGTCGTCACCTGCAGCTCCTCGGAAGCGTCGAAGTCGTAGTAGCCGGGTGAGGAGCCGAGGGCCGACATGTCGGTCATCACCACGCCGTCGAGCGACCACACCGCCTGCTGGCCGCTGGAGCCCGGGCCGACGTAGCGCGCCTGCTGGCCGCTCTCGTTGCCGCCGACGTTGATGCGGTCCGTCAACACCCCTGGAGTCGATTGCAGCACGGCCCAGGGATCGCGGGCCGAGGGAATCTTCTCCAGCTCGGTCTGGGAAACGGTCGCGCCGCTGCTGATCCGGCGTTCATCCAGGAGCGGGCTTTCTGCGGTGACGGCGATCACCTCTGACACGCCGGTCGAAGCAGCCGCGTAGGATGCCATCGGCACGTCGCGCGGCGCGTTGACCGGCAGCACGCAACGCACCGGCTCGACGCCGGCAGGCGCCGTCGGTGTCACATCCACGGCGACCAGGCTGGTGTAGTCCGTCACCAGGTTGTGGCGCAGACCGAGCGCGAGGACGTCCTGCCGCACCTTCTCCCGATCGGCTCCTTGCCGCAGGCTGTCCGTCAGCGCCTGGATTTTTCTCCGCGCCCACAGCTTGTCGATGCCGGCTCCCTTGATTTCGCCGGCGACGGGGAAGGAGTCCTGCCAGGTCTCGCCGCCGCGCATCCCGGAGACCGCCACCGGCCCCGAACCGTCCGCGAGGCGAGCCGCAACCACCAGCGGCTCGCCCAGGTAGAGGTCCGGAATGCGCTCGGGCCAGGCCTCGGCGGATGCGTCGTTCCACTGCACGTCGATCTGCTGGAGCATGGGAGCTTCGAGCTTGGCAAACAGCTCTCCCATGGCCGCCGCCACCTTCGCCTCGTCATCGATCTGCGTGAACGTTCCGCGGCCGAGCTCCGCCAGCCGGCGCAGGAGCGCAGCATTGGGGGCCGAGCCGATGGCGATCGGAAACAGCCGGCGATCGCCGGTGTTCTGGTCGAGAAACTTGACCACGTCGGCTTCGTCTCCAAGCTGGCCGTCCGTGGCGAAGATCACCTGCGGTACGAGGCCGGTGAGGGCCGGTTTCCGGAAGGCGATCTGCAGCGCCGGCAGCATCTGGGTGCCGCCGTTGATTCCGAGCCCGGCGACGAAGCGGCGGGCCTTCGCGATGGTCTCGGGCGTCGCCGCGACGCTCTCCGGGAAGACCGAGCTGGCCGTGGTGCTGAACTCGATGACGTTGAACCCGTCGCCGGGCTGCAGCCGGCCGAGGGCCAGGAGAAGCGCTTGCCGCGCCTGCTCGAGCTTGGTTCCCGACATCGAGCCCGAGGTGTCGATGATGAAATGCGTCTCCCGTGGCAGGCGCATTGCCGAGGCTTCCGGCGCGTCCGGCGGCATCACCATGAGCAGCGCGTAGCGCTCGCCGTCCACCTCCTCCGAGTAGAAGACCGCCCGCGGCTCGCGGCCGACGGCGGGAGCCCACTCCAGGATCAAGTCGGAGTCGGCGGGCGCCACCCCTTTCGCGAGGTCCACGGCGTAGCGGAGCTGCTTTCCCTGCGCCACCGTGATCCTATGGCTCGGGCTCTCCACCTTGGCCAGCGGAAACCCGGGATTGAGGTCGGCGTGGAAAGAGAACAGGTTGATCGGCGGCGAGCCGCGCAGGAGCACCGGGGGCAGCAGGAGCGCGTCTCCGGCGGTGGTCTCCCTCGTCTCGGTCCACGGCGATACGACCATGGGGAATCGCAAGGAGAATTTCCCCGCCGCATAGCGCACCACCTGCTGCAGCTCGATCGCGATCTCCACGGTCTCGCCGGGACCGATATGGGCGACGGAGGTCGTGAAGACATCGGACCGCTGCTGCTCGATCAGCGACGCCTTGGTTCCCGTCTCCTTTGCCGCCTCATACGTACGCCGCGCCTCTCCCTTCTCCTGGACGATTCCCAGCAGCGAGCGGTCTCCCACCTTCATCCGCAAGGTGTCGACGGCCGCCTCGTCCGGCAATGGAAATATATAGATCCCCTCCACCCACTCCCGGGACGGATTGGTGAAGATCTGAGTGACCTTGGCGCGGGCGATGATGCCGGTGACCCGGATCTCCACGGTGGTGCCGAGCACGGGAGCGGGGATGCCGCCCAGGAACAATCCCTGTCGCTCCGGCGGCCCACCTTCGGCGCCGTACGCGAGGTGACCACCCATCAGAAAGGATAGAAAGAGCACAGCCGTTCGAACGAGATTCGATCGCATTTCTCCAACCTCCCGATTCGGGCCGTCCACTCGTGAAGACGGGGCCGGCGAACGTTGGCACCTTGTAGCGCAAGCGCAGTGCCAAGGGAGGCAGGCGTTGGCAAATCCTTTACAAAACAGGGACTTGGAAATTTCGGCGGAAAGCGGCCGGCGCCTCCGATTCAAGCCGATGAATCAAGTTGATCCAATCGGTTGATTGAATTTCCACGACTGGCAGAAAATCCGAACAGTGTGTCCGCCGCAGGAGACGGCGGTGTCCCCGGTTTCCCGATAAGGCGCTGACCCCGCCGCGGAAGCCAAGGACAAAAAGGACAGCAAGGACGAAAAGGACGAGGAACAAGTCATTCAAAATTGGCGCCTGCGCCCAACCCCATCGCCCGAAGCGGACCCGCCAGATCCTCCGGCACCGGCGCAACGATCCGCACCCTCTCGCCCGTCTCGGGATGATCGAACGCCAGCTCGACGGCATGGAGCGCCAGCCGATGAAACCCGAAGCGCTCGCGGAAGAGCCGGTTGTGCTCCCCCTTGCCGTAGCGGACGTCGCCGATCAGCGGGTGGCTCAGATGCTTGAAGTGGCGGCGGATCTGGTGCAAGCGGCCGGTCCGCGGCCGCGCCTCGACGAGCGCGTAACCTTCGAACGTCGCGAGGCGGCGGAACTCGGTGACCGCGGGTATCCGCGGCCCGCCCGGCGCCCGCGGCACCGGATGATCGATGATCCCCTGCTGCGGCGGAATGCCGCGCACCAGCGCGAGGTAGCGCTTCTCCACCTCGCCCGCCGCGAATTTCTCCTGCAGCCGCCGGGTGGTGGCGGCATCGAACGCGAACAGCAGCGCGCCGCTGGTGGCCCGGTCGAGGCGGTGTACCGCGTGGACCTGCCGGCCCGCCAGGTCGCGGACGATCTGCAGCGCCACGATGCGGTCCCGCGCCGCTCCCCGGTGCACCGCGAGGCCCGACGGCTTGTTGACCGCCAGCAGGAAGGCGTCGCGATAGAGGATGGGCAGCTCGAAGGGAGCGCTCATGGCTCCCCGATTCTTTCAGAGCTACCGGTTCGCGCGCCGGCGCAAAGCTTTCAGAAAGGATTTATCGGCGGAACCGGTTGAAGCGGGAGGGCGAGAAGGCGGAGAGAATCTGCGACAGGCGCTCCTCGGGCGGCTTGGTGGTGGCATCGACGACCCGCGGCTGGGCCTCGACGGGCCGGTAGGGCTCGCCGCCGTGACGCCGTCGCCGTTGATTCTGCTGCTGTTGACGAGGATGAGAAGGCTGCTGTTCCCCGGAACGGTGGCCCCGCGGCTGGTGCGGCGGCGCGCCTCCCGGCCGCTGGCCTCGCGGCACGTGCACCGGTTGACCCGGTTGACCCGGTTGACCCGATTGGCCCGGTTGGCCCGGACGGGCGCCGCGCTCTCCCTTCTGGCGGGCGCGCTGCTCGAGACGGGCCTTCTCCTCGGCCTCGCGCTGCGCCTTCTTCTCGGCCTTGGCCTTGGCCCGCGCCCGCTCTTCGGCCTTACGGGCGCGAATGGCCGCGATGCGCTCCTGGATGGGGATCTCGAACCGCTCCTCCGGCTTCGCCTGGTAGTCGAATCCGGCCACCGTCAGCCGGGTGAGCCGCTGGCCGACGGCGCGCTCGATGGCGTGCAGCTCGCCGAGCTCCTCCTCGGAGACGAAGGTGAAAGCGTCGCCTACCATCTCCGCCCGCGCCGTGCGGCCGACGCGATGGATGTAGTCCTCCGGCACGGCGGGCACGTCGAAGTTGATGACGTGGGAGAGGGCCTCGACGTCGATGCCGCGGGCCGCGATGTCGGTGGCGACGAGCACCTGCAGGCCGCCGGCCTTGAAACGGGCGAGGGCGTCGGTGCGCTGCGTCTGGCTGCGGTTGCCGTGGATGCGGTCGCAGGAGACTTCCTGGCGTTCCAGGAACTCGGCGAGGCGGTTCGCGCGGTGCTTGGTGCGGGTGAAGACGAGGACGTTCTTGATCTCCCCGCGCCGCAGCAGCTCCACGAGGAGGTACGGCTTCAGCTCTTCGCTCACCGGATAGACGGCCTGGGTGATGCCGTGGGCCGGCGCCGGCTTGCGCTCGACGTTCAGGCTCACCGGCTCGCGCAGCATCTCATGCGACAGCTCCACGATGGGCGGCGGCAGGGTGGCCGAGAGGAACAGCGTCTGCTCCGCCGGCGGCAGGTGCGTGAGCACCCGCCGGATGTCGGGGAGGAAACCCATGTCGAGCATGCGGTCCGCCTCGTCGAGGACGAGAACCTCGAGCCCGTCGAGCGTGGCATAGGGATACTGGAAGTGGTCGAGCAGCCGCCCGGGAGTCGCCACCAGGATGTCGACGCCCTTGCGGAATGCCTTTTCCTGCGGGCCCATGGCGACGCCGCCGAAGACGGCCGCGCCGGTCAGGTCGGTGAACTGGGCGAGCCCTTTCAGGTGCTCGACGATCTGCGCCGCCAGCTCGCGGGTGGGGGCGAGCACGAGAGCGCGGGTGGTGCCGCGGGGCTTGTCGAGCAGCCGGTGCAGGATGGGCAGGAGGAACGCCGCCGTCTTGCCGCTGCCGGTCATGGCGCAGGCGAGCACGTCGCGGCCCGCCAGGGCTGGGGGGATGGCGTCGTTCTGGATCGGCGTCGGCTGGATGAATCCCAGGCTCTCGACGCCACGGAGGAGATCAGGGTGGAGGCCGAAATCAGAGAAATCGCTCAAGTCGTGGCAATCCTTCCGAGGTAACGCGCACCTCCAGCCCCAAGGCCAGGCGCTGGCGCCACTCGCAGTATTCCGGCGGATGACGAGGAAGAACGGGGACTTGCCGGTGAGGCCGCCGCTCAGGGGCTCGTGAGTCGAGCCGCTTCACTTGTGCTCAAAGCGCTCACCGGGGGCGAGCGCGCCGTAGGCTGTCATATCTGGGCCGATTTGCCAAGCCTCCGGGCCGGGGAGCACGGATACACAGGGGGAGAACGTTGGGCGGGGAGGAGGAATTCCCGGCCCAGCGCTTCCGCACCGGGCTACCGAAACGTCGCTCCTGGGGAGCGATTCGCTTCGGAGAAGCGACGTCTCAATAGCCCGGTGCGGAAGCGCCGGGCGCAGGCTCACGTCGAGCCAATCCCCCGCGCCCGCCCCCTGCGGCGGGCGCGCCAGACCTCCCAGATCGCCGGCAGCAGGGACAGGAGGATGATGGTCACCTCCACCACGAAGAAATGGTTCTGCACGAACTTGTTGCTGTAGAGGGCATACCCGGCCAGCGTGCAGATGAGCACCCAGGCGCCGCCGCCGATGACGTTGTAGCTCATGAACCGCCCATAGGTCATGCTCCCCAGACCGGCGACGAACGGCGCCAGGGTGCGGACGATGGGCACGAAGCGGGCGATGATGATGGTCTTGCCGCCGTACTTCTCGAAGAACTCGTGCGTGTAGGCCAGGTGCTCGGGTTTGATGATCCGGCGCTTTGCCGTGAGCAGCCGGTGCCCGAGGAAATGGCCCACCCAGTAGTTGACGGTGTCGCCGATGATCGCGGCGGCGGCGAGCGAGACGATCAAGACCAGGAGCGACAGCTCGCCCCGCCCGGCGAAGACTCCCGCGAGGAACAGCAGCGAGTCGCCCGGCAGGAACGGCGTCACCACCAGCCCCGTCTCGCAGAAGATGACGGTGAAGAGGATGAGGTACGTCCAGACGCCGTACTCCTGGATGATCGGCCCCAGGTGCCGGTCGAGGTGCAGGACGAATTCGATCACTTCCTTCAGGAATTCCATGGATCCTCGCGTCGCGGAACCGCCTCGGCGCGGCTCCGGAGCGGTGAAGAGTACGGGCGTGGTGGGGTGGATGTCCAGGGGGCAACGTTCTGGCCCCGCGACCTCACCCCAAACCCCTCTCCTGAAGGAGAGGGGCTTCAGATATGTCTTGTTCCCCCTCTCCTTCAGGAGAGGGGGCTAGGGGGTGAGGTTGCGCGGGCAACCAACCTCGAATCCATGCACAATACCCACCCGTGACGCTCTCCATCTTTCTCGTCCTCGCCCTGCTCGCCGCGGTCGTGGTGCTCTTCGCCTCCGATAAGGTGCCGGTCGACGTGACGACGCTGCTGCTGCTGTGCGTGCTGGTTCTCCTCGGCATCCTCGACGTCAAAGAGGCGTTCGCCGGCTTCTCCAACGACATCATCATCATCCTGGCCTCGATCTTCGTCCTCTCCGGAGCGCTGATGAAAGGCGGCGTCGTGGACCACCTGGGCGACGTGATCCACCGCCTCGCCGGCGGCAGCAGGACGCGGGTGCTGCTCTGTGTATTGCCGGTGACCACCTTCGTCTCCTCGTTCATGAACAACACCACCACCACGGCGGTACTGATGCCCGCCGTTCTCGGCGTCTGCAAGCGCAGCAAGGTAAGCCCGGGCAAGGTGTTGATCCCCCTGGCGTACGCCTCGATGCTGGGCGGCACCTGCACGCTCATCGGCACCTCCACGAACGTCGCCGCCAGCGGCTATATCAAGTCGGCGGGCTTGGCGCCGTTCTCCATGTTCGAGTTCCTGCCGGTGGGCGCGGCGGTGGCGGTCCTCGGGATCATCTATCTGACCTTTGTCGGCCACCGGCTGCTGCCGCAGACCCGCGAGGCCGGCTACGCCGAGGACTACGCGATCCGCGAGTACCTCTCGGAGGTGGTGGTCACCCCCGGCTCGCCGCTCGCCGGCCGGGAGCTGCGCGACTCCGGCCTGGCGCAGATGGGGCTGCAGGTGCGGGCCATCCTGCGCGGCGACCGCCGCCTGGACGCCGAACCCAACGTGACCCTGAAGGAAGGAGACCTGCTCCTGGTCCAGGCTGTCCGGGAAGGCCTCCTCCAGGTCAGGGACACCGCCGGCATCGAGATCCGGCCGGACCAGAAGATGCGGGCCGAGCCATTGGCCAGCGAGACACGCAAGATCGTCGAGGCGCTGCTGATGCCCCAGTCCTCGCTCGTCGGCCGCACGCTCGAGGAGCTGGACTTCCGGCGGCGCTTCGGCCTGACGGTGATCGCCATCTACCGCCGCGGCCACGCCCTGGCGACCCGCCTCGCCGGCCTGCCGCTGCGCGCCGGCGACGTGCTGCTGCTCCAGGGAAGGCCCGAGAGGTTCCGCGCCCTCGCCGACAACGCGGACCTGTGGATTCTCCAGGAGATGGAGCACCAGCCGGCGCGCCGCCGCAAGGGACTTTACGTGGTGGGCATCTTCCTGCTCGCCGTGCTCGCCTCCAGCCTCGGCTGGCTGCCGCTGCCGATCGCCTTCCTGCTGGCGGCGCTAGGGGTGATCGCCACACGGCTGATCACCATGGAGGAAGCCTACGGCTTGATCGACTGGCGCCTGCTGATCCTGATCGCCGGCATGACCTCCTTCGGCATCGCGATGCAGAAGACCGGCGCCGCCGCCTACCTGGCCGGCCTGCTCGTGGACTGGGTCTCACCGCTCGGCACCGTCTTCGTGATGCTGGCTTTCGTGGTGCTGACGATACTGCTGACGCAGCCCATGTCCAACGCTGCCGCGGCCCTGGTCGTGCTGCCGGTGGCGATCCACACCGCCCATCAGCTCGGCCTCGATCCGCGGACCTTCGCCGTCCTCGTCACTCTCGCGGCCTCGCTCTCCTTCATCACCCCGTTCGAGCCGTCCTGCCTGATCGTCTACGGTCCGGGCAAGTACCGCTTCCGCGACTTCGTCATCGCCGGCACACCGCTGACGGCGCTGGTGATTCTCGCGCTGCTGGTGCTGGTGCCGATGATCTGGCCGTTGCGGTGAAGAAGGCTGGACCCCGAGATGCGGTATCCTGAACCGCTAGAATGAACCCTCAGCCTACAAACCTCCTCATCTCAGAGAGAGAATCGGAGCCGACGTGAAACCGATCAAGATCCTCGTGGAGAAGCACCCGGATGGCTACGTGGCCTATCCACTGGGTATCAAGGGAGTCGTCGTCGGCCAAGGCGACACTTACGAAGAAGCTCTCGCTGACGTAAAGTCCGCCATCCACTTCCACGTCGAGACCTTCGGCAGCGAGGCTCTGGAGGTCGATCCTCCTCTCCTGGAGGCGTTTGTGGCCGAAACGGGTGTCGAGGTGTAAATGGGGAAATTCCCGGTCGATGCTCCGAAGGCCAGAGTCCTTCGGGCGCTCGAACGGTTGGGATTCCGAATCGTTCGTGAACGAGAGCACATCGCGTTGGTCCGCGAGAATTCCGATGGCTCCAGAACGCCGATGACGCTGCCAAATCATTCTCTGATCAAGGCATCGACGCTCCACACGATGTGCACCCGGGCGGGAATTCCGAGAGACCAGTTTCTGGACGCCTACGACGAGTCCTGATCGAAGCTTCCGAGCTCTGCTGCGGAATTCTGGACGATCTCGTTCAGCCGTTTGAATCGCCGCAGATTCATCCTCGGCCAAGTTGCGGAAAGCAAAGGACTCTCGACTCAGCATCCCTTCGGCACCACGCTTGCACGAGGGAGAAGAGAATCATGACGACGCCACGCCGCGCGATGACCGGCCTTCTGCTCGTCTCGGTCTTCCTGGTTTTCCTCGGATGCAACGACTCGCCGACCGATCCAGGAGGTCTCGATATTGGCTTCGAGACCGTCCTGAAAGGGCCGCTTCCGGGAATCTCTCCGGACTCTGAAGGGCAGCAGGCAGTCCGGGATCGAGCAACCTGGCAGGCGGTTTGGACGGAGATTCACGGCGGAGCTTCAGTACCGCTTCCCGACGTCGACTTCGGCCGCGAGATGGTGATCGTGATCCTGGGCCCCGGATGCAACGGCGACACGACGATCTCCTCGATCGTCCGCGGACGGGACGAGTTGGAGGTGAAGGCCAAGACCCGCTCGTGCATCAATGCCCTCTGCATCATCGCCGATTTCTCGCTGCACGTGGTTCGGCTCCCTCGCTTCGAAGGTCCCGTGCGCTTCAATGTGCAGCAAGGAGGCGGGCTCTGTTGAGGCGCCGGCAGGACAAAAGGAGAAGAGAACCATGAATACGTCTCGTCGCGCCGTGACCGGGCTTGTGCTCGGGTCGATCTTTCTGGCGTTCCTTGGGTGCGACGACTCACCCACCGATCCAGGAGATTTCGGGATGGGCTTCGAGACCATCCTCAAGGGGTCGCTTCCGGGGACCTCGCCGAATCCCGAGGGTCAGGAGGTAATCCGGGACGGAGCCACCTGGCAGGCGGTTTGGCTGGAGCTGCATGGTGGAGCTCTGCGGCCGCTTCCCAGAGTCGACTTCGGCCGCGAGATGGTGATCGTGATCCTGGGTCCCGGTTGCAGCGGGGATACGACGATCTCCGCGATTGCGAACGATGGAGGCGAGTTGGTCGTTCATGCCGCGACGGATTCGTGCCTGCCGCTGGCGGTCTGCAGCTTCGCCGATTTCTCGCTGCACGTAGTCCGGGCCCCTCGTTTTGTTTGAAGGTCCCGTGCGCTTCAATGTGAAGCGAAGGGCGGGGCTTTGCTGAAGTTTTGAAGGAGCCGAACGTGACGGGTAGGAGAAGAATCGCGTCAGTTGTGGTAGGGGCGTTCCTGGCCGTGATTCTGGCGGGCTACCTGTGGGCCGAGCCGGATTATGCCGTCGAATACCCGCAGGGCTATCGTGACTGGACGCATGTGATGAGTTACGTGATCGGACCGCAGAGCCCCGCCTACGAAAAGAACGGCGGGCTCCACAATTTTTATGCGAACGAGAAAGCGTTGGAAGGTTATCGCACCGGCAAATTTCCGGATGGCTCAATCCTGATCGATGAGCGGAACAAAGCAGAGGAGACAAGCGGGATCACGAGAACCGGGGACCGTCTTGGCGTGGCCGTGATGGTAAGAGACGGCCGGCGTTATGCCGAGACCGGAGGCTGGGGCTTCGAGGTTTTCCGCGGCAGCAACCAGACGACTGGTGCGTTGAACGCGCAGAGCCGGATGGGGTGTTTCAATTGCCACTTGAAGCAAAAGGAGCATGACCTCGTGTTTACCGGGCTACGCGAGTGAGGTCGTTTGCAAAGTTAGGGTAGAGCACAACCGGGAAGATCCTACAGAGAATCTGATTCGGTCGTAGCCATCCCGGCTTACCCAGCACCTGTTGCATATGTTGTTCACCGATGATGCGACTCCGGCAATCGTAGGCCAAACGAGAGCCCGGAGGGCGGCATTCTCCTAGCCCCGGGCGTCAGCCCGGGGACGCGGCATCGAATCACAGTCGAGTCCCGTCAGGGACGGCACTCGCCAGTGCAGCGACCACTGTCAAATTTCCTGTGACGCCTACTTATGGGGTTCTCCTGCGTCTGTAATCGGCGACTCAGGACTCGCTTCCACGCGTCGGGATCTTTTCCAGCTCGTCGCGCAGTCGCTTCTCTGCGTGCCAAAGGTCGTAGCTCTGTTGCATGCGGAGCCAGAGATCCGGGCCGTTGCCGCAGAACTTCCCCAGCCGCACCGCCATCCTGGCTCCGGACCCCCCGTTGCGGAATTCTGAACGATCTCGTTCCGCCAACGTCAACTCACAGAGACCGGAATCAGATGGTATACGCGCCCAACTTGCTTGCTTCACTGACGTCCCCACGGCGAAGAGCTTCACGGACAGCATCGAGCTTCTCAGTATCCTCAAGCGACAAATACGGGGACCAGGCATCCTCTGCCTCGATGAGCTCGACCTCGACCTCCGCCGCGTACTCGCCTTCATGAACGAGCTTCCTGTGACGCCTGCTCATGGGGTTCTCCTGTGTCTGGAATCGGCGACTCAGGACTCGCCTCCACGCGTCGGGATCTTTTCCAACTCGTCGCGCAGGCGCTTCTCGGCGTGCCAAAGGTCGTAGCTCTGTTGCATGCGTAGCCAGAGATCTGGCCCGTTGCCGCAGAACTTCCCCAGCCGTACCGCCATCTCCGGACTGATGCCGGACGTGCCGGAAAGGACTCGATGGAGGGTCTGGCGAGTCACCCGGAGCTGTCGCGCGGCCTCGCTCACCGAGAGGTTGAGCGCAGGCAGTACGTCCTCGCGCAGGATCTCCCCCGGATGGGTGGGGGGCCGACGGGGCCTTCCGCGAACCAGCGACTCTCGAGACATTTTTCCGATTCCAGATTCTACTCGCTATGAGTTCGGCACCGAGCGGGGGCCGGCCACACCCATCAGTCCTTTGCTGCATCAACGGCGCGCGCAGTAAACTCGTTGAACGCCTCCGCGAGGAGGCGACGCTTGGCTGCCCAGAGCTCCGCGTGTTGGCCGGCATTCCAAAGCGATCCATCTTCTGGAATGCACTGGCTCTGAAGCGATTTCGCGTCCAGATCCCGCAATGTCACGCTGGGAGGGCTCTTGCCGACTGACTGGTTGGCGTCGCGCAGTATAAACGCGGTGTTCGCGACGACATCGGAGGCGCGCTTCATGTCCAGCGTTTCAAACGTTCCACGAGGCACGATGTGATGCCGATCGACGAAAGTGTCGCCCGCTGCGCGGTCTTCGATGCGCTGCCGAGTGACTAGGCATTTGGCTCCACGCTGTCGGCATGCCACGTAGGTGGCGAACACCGCTCCCCGATCTTGAATCGGGCGATCGAAGTCGTGCTCTGAAGCGCGTAAGCTCTGCTGTCTCCGCAGGTTGCGAACGAGCGCGCCTACTGGAGACTCAGCCGTCACCATTGCTTTGAGATCGCGCTCGAGTGTGCTCTGCGTAGCCGCACCATATCGGCGATGAAGTGCCGCCAGTGCCATCCACCCAAGCACCTGCTCAGCGTCGCGCAGCCGAGCCGGACGAGTCGCGCAAAGCACAATTGGCGGCACCAGCAGCGTACCGGACCAAAGCAACGACATCGTGCGGAGGCCAAGGTCGGACGCAACCATGTGCAACACTGCTTCCACTCCCTTTGCCATTTTATGCCAGGCAGAGCGGAGTTGGTTCGGTTCAAAATCTCCCAGCCTTCCGTGTGGCTTTGCCGGATCGGCAATTGCAGCGCTTGCCATCAACAGGTGCGATAGGTGAATGCGGTCGAACCCCTGTTCCCTCAGCCAGCTCATGAACGGAATCACATGCTCCACGACGAAGCCCGAGTGCTTCCCTGCGATCCGGGCGCTCTCGATGTCATCGCCGCCAAGACGTACGCCCCTTAGATTCAGGCGCATGAAGGCGTCAAGGGCATCTTGGTAGCGATGACCGCGCATTACGGTCATTGGAATGTCGTAATCTAGGATCGCCCGGCATCGATCAATGTGTTCCTCAATCGCGTTGCGCTCTTCAGGAAAGACCTCTTGAAGATCATTGCGTTCATTCCGAAATTCCTTCGACCATAGTTTATCGAGAGTCACCCACCTGGGGTCGTTGCGGATTGCTGCATTCCCCCTCTGAAAGCTCGGCTCGATGACGTTGAAGTAGATGTCCAGCCTTTCTTCTTCTGCCACTTCATCGTCGAGTGCATGGACTCGCTCCATTGTCGTTGCTCGCTGTTGACCGTCAACGAGCCAGCGTGCGGTACCCCCATGCCGCTGCGTCACGATTTTGCCTGAGGCGCGTTCATGAACGCTCTCTGACGTCTCCCAAACTAGTGTCATGTCTCGCAATTGGCTATGCACAACAATTGTTGGCGGCGAGAGCGGCTCGGGCGCTCTGGATCTTCGCCAGAATAGCCGCGCCGGACGCCTTCCAGACATAGCGCTTGGGGGCGAGATTTCTCTCCGAAAGATAGGCTTCGATCGCCGCCACCAACTCGCCGACGCTCTGAAAGCTGCCGGCGCGGATCACCTCTTCCGTGAGCTCGCCAAAGAACCGTTCCACCAGATTCAGCCAAGAGCTGGAGGTGGGTGTAAAGTGCAGCACGACCCGGTCAGCCCCTTGGGCACGACGTTGTCTGGCGTTCCTCCACTTCAACCAGGACCTCACCTTCGGGTGCTTGTGGGTGCCATAGTTGTCGGCGATCAAGTGGAGGGTAAGATCCGAAGGCGTCTCGCGGTCCAAGGTCTTCAGGAAAGCCAGCCACTCGCGATGCGTATGCACCGGGGCGGTCAGGCTGAAGATCTTGCCGTCGATGTAGTTGAGGGCGGCGAACAAGGTAACGGTTCCGTGGCGGTAGTAGTCGTGGGTGCGCGTGCGTACATGACCAGTCCCAAGGGGCAACCCAGGCTGAGTCCGTTCCAGAGCTTGGCATTGGCTCTTCTCGTCGCAGCAGAGAACCAGCGCCCGATCCGGCGGATTGAGGTACAGGCCAATGACGTCCCAAAACTTCGCCTCGAACTGCGGATCGTTGGAGAGCTTGAAGGTCCGTGTGATGTGCGGCTTGATGTCGTTGCTTTTCCAGAGTCGCTGGACCGTATCCTTGGAAACCCCTGTGGCCTTCGCCATACTGCGCGCCGACCACCGACTACGGCCCTTCGGGGGCGTCGTTGCGCCGACGAGGATTCGCTCGCGGGTCTCGGGCGCAATGGAAGGCTTCCTGCCGCGGCCCCGCGCGTCGGAAAGCCCTGTACAGCCATGCTTGAGGAAGCGCCGCTCCCACAGCGCCACCACTGGGCGATTGACGCCCAACCGCCGAGCCGTCTCCTCTTGACTCAAGCCCTCAGCCCGAGCCATGTTGCCGCTCACCTGAATCCGTAGGAATCTGAATCTCCAAGTCGATGAGCAGCATCATCCCGCGCGGAGCGCGGCGGGAGGGCGGGGGGATGCGTTAGGCTCTGGAGAGGCCCGAAGGGAGCGCAGAAAGAGAAAACCCCGGTATGCAGCCGGGGCTTTCCGGTTGTTCCGCGGCCCGCCGAAGCAGCCGAGGCGCAACGAACAGGCCCTCAGGTTCGCACAGGCGGCTCGCGGTTGTCCAGCTCTTCGGTGCTGGAGGACCGTGTCGCCGATCGAGGTTCCCCTGCTTCATGCCCGCCACTGCCGGCGCTGCGAGCGGCCGTTTGCGATCTGCTGCGCCTGTGACCGCGGGTACTGCTACGGTTCCCGCTGCTGTAGCGAGCAGGCCCGGCGCGAGCAACGGTGGGCCGCGAAGCGGCGCCACCAGCAGACGCCCCAGGGTCGAGCGGACAATGCTCGCCACCCGCGTGACCACCGCGCCCGCCGCCGCCAAGGCGTAAGGGATCGATCTTCCGCCTCCTCCTCGGCTTCTGTCACCCTGCCGCAACAGCCGCCGCGGATCCGCACGGTGCGGGGTGTCGAGCGGCCGTGGGAGATCGCCTGTGAACGCCGAAACTCAGTACCTGTGCGCTGTGTGGTCTGCGCTGCGACGAGTCCCTGGATCGATCCCGGTGGTGGTGGAGAGCTGAGCCATGCACGATGCCGCCACCATCGCCGAGATGCGTCGCCTCTACTACGGCGAGCACTGGAAGATCGGCACCATCGCTGCGCAGCTTCAGGTCCATCCCGATGCCATCCGCCGGGCGGTCAACCGCCCGATGGGACCCCCCGCGCCACGCCCGCCACGGCCCCGCCAGATCGATCCCTTCCTGCCGTGGCTGAGACAGACGCTCGCCACCTATCCACGGCTGCGCGCCACGGTGCTGCATCGCATGCTGCGCGAGCGGGGGTACACGGGCGGTGTGGTGCAATTGCGGCGGCTCTTGCGCCAGCTGCGTCCCCCCGCCCCCAGCGAGGCCTTCGGACGCTTGCAATGCCTGCCCGGCGAAGAAGGACAGGTCGACTGGGCCGACTTCGGCTGCGTCCAGGTCGGTCGAGCCAAGCGGCGCCTGTCGGCCTTCGTGCTGACCCTCAGCTACTCACGAGCCCTCTACGCCGAGCTGTTCTTCGACCAGTCGCTGAGCAACTTCCTTGCCGGCCACCAGCACGCCTTCGAGTCCTTCGGCGGCGTGCCGCCTCAGCTGCTCAGCGATAACCTGCGCTCGGTCGTGCTCGAACGCCGCGGCGACCACATCCGTTTTCACCCGCGTTACCTCGAATGGGCCGGCCACTACTGCTTCCAACCCCGCCCCTGCCACGTCCGGCGCGGCAACGAAAAGGGTCGCGTCGAGCGCTCCATCCGCTTTCTGCGCGAATCGTTCTGGGCGGCTCAGGGCTTTACTGGCCTGGCCCACTGCAACGCCCGCCTCCAGCGCTGGATCGGCGAAGTCGCCGACGCCCGGCCTTGGCCCGACGATCCCTCTGTGCGCGTGGCCGAGGTCTTCAACACCTGCGAGCGGCTGCAGCTGCTGCCCCTGCCCGCCTATCGCCTCGATACCAGCCTGCGCAGCTCGGTGCGCAGCGCCAAGACACTCTGGATCCGCTTCGACCGCAACGACTACTCCATTCCCCCTCAAGCCGTCGGCCGAGACCTCTCCTTGCTCGCCACCGCTACCGAAATCCGACTCTTCGATGGCGTCGAGGAGATCGCCCGCCACGACCGCTCCTACGACCAAGGCCAACACCTCACCGACGCCGCCCACACCGCGGCCCTGCTGAAGAGCAAACGCACTGCCTTTACCACAGCGGTCGGCTCGCCTCTGCACTGCGCCCTACCTGAGCTCGAACGCTTTCTCCAGGCCGCTTTTCCGCGCGCCCGAAGCGCGGCCGGCCTGATCCCTCGCCTCAAACGGCTGCTCAACCTCTACGGCGCGGCCGCCCTCAATACAGCCATCGCCGAGGCTCTCCAACGCGCCACCCCCACTCTGGCCTCCGTCGAATACCTGCTCGAAAAGAACCGGCGCGCCGCAAACCGCCCAACCCCTCTGTCCGTCGACCTCAGCGACCGCCCCGAGCTCGAGGGGCTCCACGTCACGACTCACCCCTTGAGCGCCGACGATCTGCTCGCCCAGCCCGCACCGGAGGACTCCGAGGATGAGTGATCTCGCCGCCCAATTGCAGGCCCTCGGCCTGCGAGCCACCGCCGGCTCCCTCGACGATCTGCTCGCCCGGGCCACCCAGTATCGGCTCGCTCCCAGAGCACTCCTCGAGGAAATCCTGCGCACCGAAGCTGCCGACCGCGCCCGACGATCCCTCGAACGGCGCCGCATCAACAGCCGGCTCGGCTCCTTCAAGCCCATTGCCGACTTCGACTGGAACTGGCCCAAGAAAATCGATCGGCCCCTGATCGAACGCGCGCTGACTCTCGACTTCGTACGCGAGGGTCGAAACCTCATCCTCCTCGGACCCAACGGCGTCGGTAAGACTCTGCTGACCAAAAACATCGCCGACCAGGCCGTCCTCGAAGGCTTTTCCGTCCTGTTTCGCACCGCCTCCGAGCTGCTCGACGACGTCCACTGCGACTCGCCAGAACAACAACGACGCAAGATCGCCGCCTATCGGCGACCTCAGCTCCTCTGTATCGACGAAATCGGCTACCTCTCCTACGACGATCACGCTGCCGACCTGCTCTACAAGGTCATCAACGCCCGCTACGAAAGACGCCGTTCCCTCATCGTCTCCACCAATCTCGCCTTCAAGGACTGGAACGCCGTCTTTCCCAACGCCACCTGCATCGTCACCCTCATCGATCGCCTCACCCATCATGCCGACGTCACCCTCATCGACGGCGACAGCTACCGGCGCCGCGAGAGCGAGAGCGAAGCCGCGGCGCGACGCAAAGCCCTCCCCTCGTGAATCGCCAACAATACGTCCGCGCCGTGCTGGCGCTCTACGGCGGACTGCCTCACATCGCAGTCCGCCGGCCTTCCTCCCACGACCGACGAATTGCCGCCGCGCTCTTCGAACGAAAACTCTCCTTGACCCACCTCCACACCGCCTTCTACCTCGCCATCGCTCGCCGAACCCTACTACGACCACCCCAAGCGGCTCCTCTGCAACCCATCCGCTCCCTCGCCTACTTTCTCCCCGTCATCGACGAGATCCTCAGCCAGCCTGTTGACCCTGACTACCTTCTCTACCTACGCAACCGCCTCGACCTCGAGGTCCAAATTCCTACGGATATGGAGGAGCGGTAACACGTCCATCGCTCCGTAGGAGCCGAATTTGAACAGCCCGGGGTTTCAACCCCGGGTAGGGTGGCCCAAAAGAAGGCAAGCCCCGAAGGGCCGGCCTGCGGATACCGTCCACGTCCACGCCCTCAAGGCGGTCTCGTCGAAGTGGGTCCACGAGAAGCCGAGCCCGATTCCGGAGTTCGCCTGGCAGGAGGGGTACTTCGCAGCCTCCGTCAGCGCCTCGCGGGAGGCGGCGGTGAGGTCGTACATCCTGAACCAGGAGACCCCACCATCGCCAAACCAGTTTCGAGGAGGAGCTGGTGGATCTGCTGAAAAAGCACGGGGTCGACTTCGATCCCAAGTACCTCTTCGATTGATGGTTCGGCCGGCCCTTCGGGGCTTGAGAAAGTGGTGGCTCCGTACCCGGGGTTGAAACCCCGGGCTGTTCAAATCCTGCTCCTTCGGAGCGGCAGGTTGACGTGAGATCGTGGGCCGTACTCTGTCAGTCGCGCCAGCAACTTCCTTCATCGAATCTTCCTCTCGTTCTGTAGCGCGAGGGACGAGGAGGGTCTCTCAATCCGTTCGCAGGCTGGAGGAACCGACAGCCGGCGGTAAATCCGTCAAGGCAGATCGGACCGCGTCAGGCCCGTCCATCGCTCCGAAGGAGCAGAATTTGAACAGCCCGGGGTGTCAACCCCGGGTAGGGGTCGCCCAAAGAAGGCCAAGTCCCGAAGGGCCGGCCTACAGGCGGGGACGCGTCTCCTAGACTGACGAGGAGAACGCGGACTGACCATACCCTTTCAGTCACGTCAGAGAGATTCCTTCAGTTCCTCCTCCTGTGGCGCGCGGGACGAGGAAGGTCCCTCAACCTCTCGCAGGCTGGAGGAACCGGCATCCGCGGTGAATCCGTCAAGGCAGATCGAACGGCGTCAGACCCGTCCATCGCTCCGTAGGAGCCAAATTTGAACAGCCCGGGGTGTCAACCCCGGGTAGGGTGGCCCAAAAGAAGGCAAGCCCCGAAGGGCCGGCCTGCGGATACCGTCCACGTCCACGCCCTCAAGGCGGTCTCGTCGAAGTGGGTCCACGAGAAGCCGAGCCCGATTCCGGAGTTCGCCTGGCAGGAGGGGTACTTCGCAGCCTCCGTCAGCGCCTCGCGGGAGGCGGCGGTGAGGTCGTACATCCTGAACCAGGAGGCCCCACCATCGCCAAACCAGTTTCGAGGAGGAGCTGGTGGATCTGCTGAAAAAGCACGGGGTCGACTTCGATCCCAAGCACCTCTTCGATTGATGGTTCGGCCGGCCCTTCGGGGCTTGTGAAAGTGGTGGCTCCGTACCCGGGGTTGAAACCCCGGGCTGTTCAAATCCTGCTCCTTCGGAGCGGTAGGCTGACGTGGAAAACGCGGGCCGTACCCTTTCAGTCACGTCAGAAGGATTGGAGATTTCCTTCATCGTTCCTCCTCGTCCTGTGGCGCGGGACGAGGAAGGTCCCTCAACCTTTCGCAGGCTGTATGAACCGGCATCCGGCGGTGAATCCGTCAAGGCAGATCGGACCGTGTCAGGCCCGTCCATCGCTCCGAAGGAGCAGAATTTGAACAGCCCGGGGTGTCAACCCCGGGTAGGGTGATCCAAAGAATGCCAAGTCCCAACGGGCCGGCCCACAGGCGGCCACGCGTCTCCTGGACTCACATGGAGAACGCGGGCCGGACCCTTTCAGTCACGTCAGCGAGATTCCTTCATCGTTCATCGTTCCTCCTCGTCCTGTGGCGCGGGCCGAGGGAGGTTCCCTCAACCTTTCGCAGGCTGGAGGAACCGGCATCCGGCGGTGAATCCGTCAAGGCAGATTGGACTGCGCCAGACCCGTCCATCGCTCCGAAGGAGCAGAATTTGAACAGCCCGGGGTGTCAACCCCGGGCAGGGGTCGCCAAAGAACGGCAAGCCCCGAAGGGCCGGCCTGTCGGATACCGTCCGCGCCCTCAAGAGGAGCTTGTGGATCTGCTGAAAAAGCACGGGGTCGACTTCGATCCCAAGCACCTCTTCGATTGATGGTTCGGCCGGCCCTTCGGGACTTGAGAAAGTGGTGGCTCCGTACCCGGGGTTGAAACCCCGGGCTGTTCAAATCCTGCTCCTTCGGAGCGGTAGGTTGACGGGAGATAGTGGGCCGTACCCTGTCAGTCGCGTCAGAGAAATTTCCTTCATCGTTCCTCTCGTCCTGTGGTGCGAGGGACGAGGAAGGTCCCTCAATCCGTTCGCAGGCTGTAGGAACCGACAGCCGGCGGTGAATCCGTCGAGGCAGATTGGACCGCGTCAGACCCGTCCCTCGCTCCGAAGGAGCAGAATTTGAACAGCCCGGGGTGTCAACCCCGGGTAGGGTGATCCAAAGAATGCCAAGTCCCGAAGGGCCGGCTTGCGGGCAGGCGACACGCCGCGGACCGGCCCGATCTCGCCAGCTCGCGCGCCGCGGCGCCGGCAATGTCCGCCAGCCAGCCCTCGACGCTGTGGCCGTGAATCGCAGACCTAATTGCCTCTTCTCCTCTCATCCGGAAGCATGTATCATCGTTGAGACGAAATAAAGTAGCGGAGAGAATGCGATGAGCCACACCCTGGTGCTGAAAAACTCGGTCCAGGACGCCGGAACGACGTTCTCGATCACCATCCTCAGCTTTCAAAAGTACTTCGGCGATCAGCCCGATGGAGCGGTGGCGCCCGGTACGCAGCTCCAGCCGGGGGCCACGACGAGCATCACCTTCGAGGGCGGCAGTGGAAGCGGCGACTATTACAGTTTCTCGATCTACTGGACGCTCGGAGGTGGTAGCCAGCCGATCGAGTACGTGAACGCCATCGAAACCAGGAAGCGATGCGACATCGAGTCGGACGACCTCGAATCGCCTTCTCCGGTGACGATCGAGTTCTTCTCGGAGACGTTCAACGTCGGGACACCGGTGTCCGACGGTTGCTTCAACAATAGCTACAGCCAGATCACGACGCAGCCCGCTTGACCGAACGGCGAGCATCGCGGCACTGACGTCACGGATGCAGGCCTCGGTCAAGCCCTACGAGGCGGGAAAGCGCCGGTCGCTCGTTTGCTCGGGATACTTGGAGGGTGAGGTTCGAATGGGACCCAGAGAAGGAGGTCCGCAACCTTCGGGGTCTCGTTCGAGGAGGCGAGCACCGTATTCGGTGATGCGCTGGCGGCGACGATCCCGGACGCCAAGCATTCCGAGCTTGAGGTCCGCTTCATCACGATGGGGATGTCCTCGGGAAACCGACTGCTGGTCGTCTCCCATACCGATGCAGAGGAGAGCGTCCGGATCATCAGCGCGAGGACGGCAACCGCACAGGAAAGAAGGCGCTAGGGAACGAACGTGGTCCTGCTCGATGCCGACGTGGCTCAGGCCTTCAAGGATTCGGAGTCGGTCAACCGGGCTCTTCGCCTCCTCCTCGATCTTGCCAAGCAAGAGGTTCCCCAGAACCGCTGACCCCGGCGTGCTCGGCGCATCCCGCCGGGCGCGACTTTCGTTCCTGCCGCGCCCTCGGCGCCCGGACTCAGACAAGCGTCCGCGAGCTGCGAGAGCGGATCGAGCTAAGTAGTTATTTTGGTGGGATTTAGAAGTGGTGCAGCCAGGAGGAGTCGAACCCCCAACCTACAGATCCGTAGTCTGTCGCTCTATCCAGTTGAGCTATGGCTGCACGTACCCGACGTGCGGAGGACGAATTGTAGGGCAGCCGGCGCCGGGCCGCAACCCTCCTCCCCTTAACCCGAAGACGGCAAGGACTCATTCCAGGGGAGGAGCTGCTGGTTGGTCTCCAGAAGCTCCGGGATCATGGTCCGGAGCTTCTCGGCGAGAACCTCGACGGTCGGCGCCTCCGTGGCCAGTCCAGGCACATCATCGCTCGTCGCGACCCAGACCCCGGCTTCGGGATCCTGGGCGAGGATGGCCGCAGCGCCGAGAGAAGGAACCCTGCATCCGGAAAAGACGCGGCGGGTGGAGCTTTCCAGGGGTAAGGAAGGCTTCGACTTCCTCGGCTGCCACCTGCGCAAGCGGCTGAGCGGTCCGTACTGGGAGAGGGAAGGCCGTCAGGAGGCTTTCTGGTGATGTCCGCTTGACCACCTGGGCCAGCTTCCATCCCAGGTTCACCGCATCCTGCACACCGATGTTGAGGCCCTGTCCACCCACCGGGGGATGCACGTGCGCGGCGTCGCCGGCCATATCGCTCCTCCCATTCCTGGAGGGTTTGGCCGAGGCCAGACCCTAGGGCACGACCCGGGTCTTGCTGCAAGCCCCCCGCTGCGCTATATGCTGGGAGTGGCAAGGAGGGGGGTACTCTCCTTTCGCTTGTCCGCTGGGGACGGACAAGCCCTTTGCGAAGCGGCGGCGCGGCGCGCACGCCGGCACCGTGGGCCCGGGAAGATCTCCCGTCGGCCTACGATGCAGCCGCCGAACGAGGAGCTCTTCACCCTCTTCAGCGAAGCCGGCTCGAACATCGTCGAGCGCGTCGCCATTCCCCTGGCGGCGCGCTACGGGTCCGTGATCGCCGCGGTAGTCAATCACTCCACACTTCACCATGAAGGAGAACACCATGAGCACCATGACCACGAAGGACGGCACCGAGAAGCTCGGCGACAAACACGATCGTGCTCGTGCACGGCTTCTGGGTGACGCCCCGGAGCTGGGAGAACTTCATTGGACACTACGAGGCCCTGGGCTACCGCGTCATCGCCCCTGCCTATCCCGGGTTCGAGGTCGAGGTCGAAGCCCTGAATCGCGACGCCACGCCCATCGAGCAGGTCACGGTGCCGAAAATCATCGAGCGGCTCGAGAGCGTGATTCGCGAACTCGAGACACCACCGATTCTCATCGGGCACTCGGCCGGCGGCGCATTCGTTCAGATCCTGCTCGATCATGGATATGGCGCGTGCGGTGTGGCCATGAACTCCGCGCCAACGGAAGGCGTCATCGTCACTCCGCCGTCGCAGCTCAAGTCGACCTTCCCGGTGCTCAAGAGTCCGGCAAACCGGCACAAGGCGGTCGGGCTCACCTTCGAGGAATGGAATTACGCGTTCACGAACACGTTCCCCGAGGCGGAAGCGCGTCGGGCGTACGAGCGATACCACATTCCTGCCTCGGGGGCGATCCTCTGGGGCAGCGTGCTCGCGAACTTCGAGCCCGGGCACCAGGACGTCTGGGTGAACTACCATAACGACAACCGCGCGCCGCTCCTGTTCATCTCGGGGGAGCACGACCACCTCATGCCGCCGGCCGTGCAGCGGTCGAACGCAAAGCACTACAAGTCCAACACGATCACGGAGATCAAGGAGTTCCCCGGTCGCGCGCACCTCATGCCCGCGGAGCAAGGGTGGGAGGAAGTGGCGGACGCCGCGCTCGCGTGGGCCCTGGACCATGCGGGCGCGCGCGCCACGCAGGCTGGGCGGTGACGGACGTTCGCCTGCGCACATCGGTGGACCGGGGGGAGGGGAGGATCTCCCGCCAGCCTGGCAGGCGTCCGACCGCCTTGGCGGCGGGTGCACTTTGGAAGTGGTGCAGCCAGGAGGACTCGAACCCCCAACCCGCAGATCCGAAGTCTGCCGCTCTATCCATTGAGCTATGGCTGCACATGTTCGACATGCAGAGGGACCGATTCTAAGGCAGCCAGGGCTCCTGTGGCGAGCGCCGCTACTCGTCGAGCAGGCGGCCCGGTGGAAGCAGGCGGAGGAAGCGGAGGGATTCCCCTCGGGTCGGGCGGTCCGCTCACCCCGCCGGTGGTCCGCCCGCCGGCCTCGGTGGTCCGCTCGCCCCCTCCAATGGTCCGCTCGCCCACGCGGGTGGTCCGCTCGCCCGCCCCAGTGCTCCGCTCGCCGCCTCGGGCGGTCTGCTCGCCCCCTCCGGTGGTCTGCTCGCCGGACCCGGCGGACTGCTCGCCCCCTCCGGTGGTCCGCTCGCCGGACCCGGCGGTCTGCTCGCCGCCTCGGGCGGACTGCTCGCCCCCTCGGGTGGTCCGCTCGCCGCCTCGGGCGGTCCGCTCGCCGCTGGCGGGTCGTGTACCCCATTACCTATTCGATCAGGCCGGTCACCGGCGAGGAGGCGGAGGCGTAGAGCTTCCTCGGGATGCGGCCCGCGTGGGCGGCGAGCCAGCCGGCTTCGACGGCCAACTTCATCGCTCTCGCCATGCGGATGGGGTCCTTGGCCTCGGCCACGGCGGTGTTCATGAGCACGCCGTGGGCGCCGAGCTCCATGGCGAGGGCGGCGTCGCTGGCCGTTCCGACTCCGGCGTCCACGATCACCGGCACCTTGGCCTGCTCCAGGATGATCCGCAGGTTGGCCGGGTTGCGGATGCCCATGCCCGAACCGATGGGCGCGCCGAGCGGCATCACCGCCGCCGCGCCCAGCTCTTCGAGCTTGCGGCAGACGACCGGGTCGTCGTTGGTGTAGGGCAGGACGGTGAAGCCCTCGGCCACCAGCCTTTCGGTCGCCTCGAGCAGCTCGCCGTTGTCGGGAAAGAGGGTCTTCTTGTCACCGATCACCTCGAGCTTCACCCAATCCCAGCCGCCGAGCTCGCGGGCGAGACGGGCGGTGCGGATGGCCTCGTCGGCCGTGTAACAGCCGGCCGTGTTCGGCAACAGGAGGTAGCGCTCGGGATCGACGAAATCGAGGAGCGAGCCCTGGCCCCGCTCGTCCAGGTTCACCCGCCGCAGCGCGACCGTGACCATTTCGGTTCCCGAGGCTTCCAGGGCGGCGGCCATGGTCTGGAAGTCAGGGTACTTCCCCGTGCCGAGGATGAGACGCGAGCGGAAGGTGCGGCCGGCGATGGTGAGCGGCTCGATCTCGGCGGCGGCAGCGGTGGGCGGCGTAAGCGTGACGGTCATAAGAGGCCTCCGCGAGGATTCTAGCGCAGGCCCCTCACCGCCCCCTCACCGGATTCCAGTGCGCCGTGCCCGTTTCTTCCGCTTTGGAAATCCAATGTCGGGCAGGATGCCCCATGCGAGCTGGGAATCGGGACCGAGATACTGGAGGATGCCGAGGAGCAGCTTCTTCTGTTCCGCGGCGTAGGAGTCGTAAAGCTCGCCCAACTGCGTCAGCGCGGGCCGTTGCTCTCTCAGCGTGTGCTGCCTTTCGACGGGTATTTCTTTTTTCGGGCCGTTACGTGCCAGCTCAGCCTGCTGCAGGTCTTGGAGAAACAGCTCGAGGGCGGCTGCAATGACGAAGCCAGGAGCATAGGCCAACGCATCGCAGATCCGCAGGAAGACCTCTTCGGGGATGCGTCCCAGGTTCTCATACTTGCTCAGCGTGGTGGGGTGGATCCCAATCTCTTTGGCCAACCGTGCCTGGGTGATGTCGCGTTGGTCCCTGAGCCGCGCGAGCACCCGTCCTACCCTCTCGTCTCCGATCATGGGAAAATCTTACGGTTTAGCCTTACAGAGTCAATCCGACAACTCAGTCACACGATATTGCCGCTTGATAGGAAATATTGGCTTGAAGCACGAAAAATCTCGGCTTCGGCCTCCCCCATCCGCCCGCGGCTTGGCGTCCACGGCAAAACGTTTGGCCGCGACCAGCGAAATCAGGAAGGTGTCATTTCGCGTGGGAAGGCATGATGGAGTCTTTGTCCGGCCGCGGCAGGACCCGCTCGGCCGCCGACGGCAGCACCCCGTTGGCCCGCAGCCGCCGCACGTGCACGGTGTTCGGCAGCTCTCCCCATTCGCGGATGCCGGCGGCGACCTCGGGAGTCAGCAGTCCCAGGGCCTGGGCGTGGACCGGATCGAAGGGCATGGGCCTGCCGGCGCGCCGCTCGTCCCCCATCCTGAGCCAGCGGGTGAAGCTCGCCCGGGTGCGCTCCTTCCTGAGGTTCGGCACGGCCTCGTCCCGCAGGTCGAGGAATCCCGAGACGGCCAAGGAGAGAACGAGCGCCGCGGCGGCACCCGCGAGGAGCCTCGCGCGGCGGTCCGACCTGGAGAACCCGAGGCCGCAGGCGGCGGCGAAGAGGACGAGACAGAGCGCCAGCGGCCCGAGGTAGAAGCGGGAGGCGGGATAGAAATAGAGCGAGAAGACGGCCACGTGCCCCAGCGTCCAGAGGAGGAGGGCGGGCGCCACCCAGGTCGCAACTCCTCGATGGAAAGCGGCGACGTCGCCGTGCCGCCGCTTCGCGGTCCTCCACAGGGGGATCGCGGCCAGCCAGCCCAGGATCGGCCACAGGTGGCCGAGATAGTGGCGAACCCCCATTCCCGGCAGCCCGAGCAGGACCCGCGCGGCCAGCTCGAGGTGGGACAGCGGCCGGCCTTGGATCTCCTGGCGGAAGGTCACGTCCGGCGCGAAGGCGAAGCGCAGGTTGAAGGTGCTCGACAGCCGGTCGAAGCGCTGCGGCGTCCAGTAGCCATAGCCCGACCACTGCCACGCCGGCCAGCCGGAGCGAAGCATCACCAGGACCGTGATCGCGGGAAAAACCGCCGCGCCGGCAAGCCAGGGAAGGCTCCGCCGGAGCGCTTCCCGGATTCCGAAACGGTGCACGCTGCCAAGCAGGAAGACGGCAATGGGCGGGACCATCAGAGCCGCAGCAATGGAGCGCATCGCGGCGGCGAGGCCGAAGGCGAGGCCGCCCGCCGCCAGCGTCCACGCAACCCGGCCGTCCTTCCGCAGGAGTCCGACGCCGGTCAAGAGGAGGCCGGCGAGGCTCACCAGGGCGGCCGGCTCGTCGCTCATCAGCGTCTGGCCGAGATCGACGCCGATGGGCGCCAGCGCCCAGACGCCTCCAGCCACCAGGCCTGCAAGGAAGGGTGCGAAGACGGGCCGGTCTTCCGCGACGGACAGCGCCTCCGTGGTCCGCGCCGCGACGACGGCGAGGAGCCAGGCGAGCGCAGCGCCGAACAGCGCCGTGAGCCGCCACAGCTCCCGCCCCGGAACGCCCAGCCGGACGGCGGGCGCGATCAGCATCGGCCAGCCGGGTGGATAACGCGGCCGCACGCAATGGGGACCGATCTGCAGGTAGACCTCCCCGGACCGCGCCAGCGCCTGCGCCTCGGCGGCGTACTCGACGGCGTCCGGCCAGGGATGGAACCGCGCGCCCTTCGGCTCAGGGGCGCCGTGCCAGCGCGCCCAGATGGCCAGGGGGACGACGAGGAGAGCGAGGAAGAGGGGGCGGATCACGGAGCCAGAGTGTAGTTCCAGTCGGCAATCCCCGATTCAGAGGGTTTCGAAATAGGGCCGATATCCGCGCCGTCGAAGCCCTCATCACCCCGGCCCTCTTCTCCCAGCCTCCCCCCCGACCGGCCGGGAGAAGAGGGAGACTGTTTTTTTAAAAGCCCCTCTCTCCCGGCGGCCGGGAGGGAGGCTGGGAGAGAGGGGTTGGGGAGTGAGGGTCCCGGCGGCGCGGACCACGCTTGTAGAACCGCCGACGGCGGGATCGGCGCCATCCTCACCCGCAGCTCGTCACCCCCCGCTCCGCCTCGAACCGCACCGGATCATCGCTCCGGCGCAGCCGCACAACGTGGAGGGGCCTCTCGGAGGTGATGCAGACGCAGTTGGGCGAAGGCGGCGCTTCCAGGAGATCCACCACCAGCTCGCCGCGGCCCCGCACGACGCCGCGGATGGTCACCTTCGAGACGCAGCTCTGGGTCTCCATGGCGGCGGCGATCACCATGTCGCGGGAGAAGTCGACCGCCGGCGGCTGATCCGGCAGGGCGCCCTGCCCTCCGCCCTGCCGCAGGCGGCTCCAGAGCGCCGCCCAGGAGGCCTCGTCGCGGGCCACTTCGCGGACCTGGCCGCCCGACTGCGCGGGGATCGACCGCTGGAGGATCGTCTCCAGGGCGACGTTTCCGGGCGGGTCCCAGCCTACGTAGCCGTTGCAGGCCAGCGACAGGAGGACCGCCGCGGCAAGGGCGAAGCCGGTGCAGGGTCGTGACATACCGCAATTCTACAAAAGCGCCGCGGCGAGGACAGCTTCGTCCACCCGCTCGTGACCCTGGACGAGGAGCCTGTTCTTCTCGTCCACGAAGACCAGGGAGGGCTGGTGAGACCGGCAGTCCGCCTCCTCGTAGTCGGCGTAGCTCGCCAGGATGACGACGTCGCCGGTCCCTGCCTTGTGGGCGGCGGCGCCGTTGATCACGATCTCGCCCTTGCCCGGCGTGCCGGGGATGGCGTAGGTGGCGAAGCGCTCGCCGTTGGTGCAGTTGTAGATCTCCACTCGTTCCCAGGGCACCAAGTCCGCGGCCTCCATGAGCAGGGGATCGACGGTGACCGATCCCTGGTAGTGGAGGTTGGCGTCCGTCACCGTGGCGCGGTGGATCTTCGATTTCAGAAGCGTCCGCTTCATGGCTATGGGTTCTCCCCGACGTTCAGTCGAAGGTTGTCGATCAGTCTCGTCCCCCCGATCCTCACGGCCAGGGGGAGCACCAGCCGGCCCTCGATCTCCGCGACCGGCTGGAAGGTCTCAGCGTCCACCACCTCGGCGTACTCGATGTGCGCGAGGGGCTCCTTTTTCAGCAGGTCCCGCATGCGCTGCCGCACCGCGCCTGCTTGGCGCTCGCCCGCCGTCACCGCCTCCTCGGCGTCGCGGAGGGCGCGATGGAGCACCGCCGCCGCCCGGCGCTCCTCCGGCGAGAGATAGGCGTTGCGCGAGGACATCGCGAGCCCGTCCGCCTCGCGGACGGTCGGGCCCGGCACGATCTCCACCGGCAGATGGAGATCGCGCACCATCTGCCGCACGACCGCGAGCTGCTGGCCGTCCTTCTCGCCGAAGACCGCGACATCGGCCCGCACCAGGTTGAAGAGGGCGCAGACGACGGTGGCGACGCCGCGGAAATGGCCGGAGCGGAAGGTCCCTTCCAGCCCCTCGGCGGCGCCGGCAGGCTCGACGAAGGTGGCGTGTCCCGGCGGGTAGAGAGTCGCGACATCCGGCAGGAACAGCAGATCGCAGCCGGCGGCCGCGAGCATCGCCGCATCCTTTTCCGGCTGGCGGGGATAGCGGTTGAAGTCATCGTTGGGTCCGAACTGGGTCGGGATTGACGAACACCGAAGCCACCACCCGGCCGGCCCGTTCGCGGGCGAGGCGGACGAGAGACAGGTGTCCCTCATGCAGCGCGCCCATGGTGGGCACGAAGCCGATCCGCTCGCCGGCGGCGCGCCAGGGGTCGATCTGGCGGCGGAGATCCGTGGCGGTGGTGGCGGTCAGCATGGGCGCTCCAGCCAGCTTCGAGTGAATCGGACCGAAGCGGCTCCGAAGCCCTCACCTCCCCGGCCCTCCTCTCCCAGAGGGAGAGGAGGGAGAAAGAAACGCCGAAGAGGGCTTCTTTTCGCTTCCTCTTGTTCCCCTCTCTCCCTCTGGGAGAGAGGGGTTAGGGGAGTGAGGGCCAGCCCCGCAGGGGCGACAGATCGCTTACCCATACAGCTTCGCCGGCTCTTCCACCGGCCGCGGAGCGAGGCCGCCGCCGTAGCTCTCCTCGGGCGCGGGGAAACGGCCCTCGCGCACGTCCGCGGCGAAGCGGGCGATGCCCTCGCGGGAAAGGAGGCCCAGCTCGGCGTAGCGCCGCACGAAACGCGGCGCGATCCGCTCCTCCATTCCCAGGAGATCGTGATAGACCAGCACTTGGCCCGTGCACTCGGCGCCGGCGCCGATGCCGATGGTCGGGATCGACAGGCGGCGGGTGACCTCGGCCGCCAGAGTCGGACGGCACGCACTCCAGCACCAGCGAGAAAGCGCCGGCCGCCTCCACCTCCTCGGCCGCCTCCAGGATGAAGCGGCGCGCCGCCTCGTCCCGCCCCTGCACCTTGAAGCCGCCGAGGCGGTGCAGCGACTGCGGCGTCAGGCCCAGATGGGCCATCACCGGCAACTCGGCCGCCGTCATGGCGGCCACCAGCTCGGCACGAGCGCCCTCGATCTTCACCGCCTGGGCCCCAGCTTCCTTGACGAAGCGGACGGCGTTGCCGACCGCCTGCTCCGTTCCCAGGTGGAACGAGCCGTACGGCATGTCGGCCACCAGCAGGGCGCGCTTGACGCCCCGCCGGACCGCTTTGGTGTGGTGGATCATCTCGTCCATGGTCACCGACAGCGTGTCAGGGTGGCCGAGCACCACCATGGCGAGCGAGTCGCCCACCAGGACGATGTCCACCCCGGCCGCGTCGGCCGCGCGCCCTTGCGGATAGTCGTAAGCGGTGACCATCACAAGATGGTCGCCGCGCCCGGGTGCCGCCGCCACCCAGGGAACCGTGACGTTCTTCGGTTCTCCAGCCATTGAGAGGCTCCTTTCTCGTCAGATACAAAAAGCCCTTCCGCGCGCTTCGGACGGAAGGGCCTTGGGCGGGCCCGCGGGTTCGCGGCGGTCCGTGCGGAGGTTTCGAGGTGGCTGTCCCCGCAGGGGGATCAGGCCCTCGCTCGCCGGCGCCGCGCCGCAGGGGGCGCTGTGCAATCCGTCTCGGTCCCGCTTCAGCGGGATCCAAGCGGCTGGAAGTACTCGGTCCCCTTGATGGGCTTCGACAGCCGGTGCAGCAACTCGTCGAAGTCCTCGGGCCGCTGGGGGAAGTCGAGATGCCTCGTGTCTACCACCAGCAGCGGAGACCGGCTGTAGTAATGATAGTAGTGATTGTACGCGTCAATCAACTCCGCCATGTATTCCTCGGCGAGAGTCTTCTCGTAGGAGCGTGCCCGCCGGCGGATCCGCTCCATGCAGGTGTCCAGGTCGGCCACCAGGTGGATGACGAGATCGGGCACCGGCACCTGCGGCTCCAGCAGGGCGTAGAGCTTGTCGAAGAGCATCAGCTCGTCGTCGGAGAGGTTCATGTAGGCGAAGATGCGGTTCTTCCAGAAGGTGTAGTCCGCCACCAGCACCCGATCGAACAGCCCCCGCTGGGCGATGTCCTGCTGCTGCTTGTAGCGCGACAGGAGGAAGTACAGCTCGGTCTGGAAGGCGGCGCCGGGACGGTCCTGGTAGAAATCGCCGAGGAAGGGGTTTTCCGCGTCTTCGAGGATCTTCACCCCTTCGTACCGCCGGGCCAGCATCTCCACCAGGGTGGTCTTGCCGACGCCGATAGGGCCGTCGACCGCCAGGTAGTGGAATCCGAGGTCTTCGGGCTTCAATGGGTGACGGGGGCGATGGCCGCGGCGGAATCGGCAGCGACGGGAACCGACGCGAGCGGCGCGATGGGGTTATAGAGCGTGTCGCGCTCCACCGGCACGAAGCCCGCCTCGCGCACGATCCGCTCCAGCTCGGACCGCGAGAGCTGCTGCGAGGTGCCGGCGCCGGCCATGTGGTAGATCTTCTCCTCCACCACCGTGCCGTCCATGTCGTCGGCGCCGAAGCGCAGGGCCACCTGAGCCAGCTTGGGCGTGACCATCACCCAGTACGCCTTGATGTGGGGGATGTTGTCCAGCACCAGCCGCGCGGCGGCGATATGGCGCAGGTCGTCCATGCCGGTGGTGTGGTACTTCAGCCCCATGTAGTTGTTCTCGGGGTGGTAGGCCAGCGGGATGAAGGCGTTGAAGCCGCCGGTCTCGTCCTGCAGGTCGCGCAGGCGCAGCAGGTGGTCCACCTTGTGCTCCGGCCGCTCGACGTGGCCGTAGAGCATGGTGCAGTTGCTCTTGATGCCCATCCGGTGGGCGGTGCGGTGGACCTCGATCCACTCGCCGGCGTCGAGCTTGCCGTCGCAGATGATCTCCCGTACCTCGGGATGGAAGATCTCGGCGCCGCCGCCGGGGAGCGAGCCGAGCCCGGCGTCGCGCATCCTGCGGAGGACCTCCTCGATGGACAGCTTCTCGCGCTTGGCGAACCAGCCGACCTCGATGGCGGTGAACGCCTTCAGGTGGGCGTTGGGGAAGCGCTGGCGCAGGCCGCGCAGCATCTCCAGGTACCAGTCGAGGGAGAGGTCCGGATGCAGGCCGCCGACGATGTGGAACTCGGTGACCCGGTTGCCGCCCTGGTCGGCCGCGTGAGCGTAGACGTCCTCGTGGCTCATCTCCCAGGCGTGGCCCTCGCCGGGCAGGGCGGCGAAGCTGCAGAACTTGCAGTTGTAGGTGTAGACGCAGACGTTGGTCGGGTTGATGTGGCGGTTGATGTTGAAGTAGGTGACGTTGCCATGCAGCCTGCGGCGAACCGTGTCGGCCAGTCTGCCGAGCGGCAGGAGATGCGGCGTCGTCAGGCACGTCAGGGCGTCGGCCGAGTCGAGGCGGACGCCGTCGCGCACCTTGGCGACTATATCGCGCAGGGCCGCGGGAAAGAGCTCGGGGGCTAGGGCGGACGAGGTCGAGGCGGTCACGGGAGGAGTATATCTGATCCCGGCGTGCCCCCCGCCCGCCCTCACCTCCCCGGCCCTCCTCTCCCGCCCCCTCCCTCCCCACCACACCGGGAGAGGAGGGAGAACTGCAAGAAAAAAAGCCGAGAGAAGCATCTTCTGGATGCTTTTCCCCTCTCCCGGTGTGGTGGGGAGGGAGGGGGCGGGAGAGGGGCCAGGGGTGAGGGCTCGGGCGGGGGAAGGCAGCTGCGATGGTACTCTCCAGCGAAGATCTGGAGAAACGAAATGCGAGCGTTTCGGACCCTCTTCGTTGCCGGCTGGACAGCCCTGTCCCTATCGATGTTTCCGGCCTCCCTGGCGCCCGCAGCCGGCGAGCGCGTCGTGGTCCTGCGGCCGGCGGCGCTTCTCGACGTCGAAGCCGGCCGCCGGCTGCCGGGCAAGCTGGTCGTCGTACGCGGCGACCGCATCGAAGCCATCCGTAACCTGGCAGTGCCCCTTCCGGCTGACGCCGAGGTGATCGACCTGCCGGGTGCGACCCTGCTGCCGGGGCTCGTCGACGCCCATGTCCATCTCGCGTGGGCCGGATCTGCAGCAGGGGCTCTCGCCGGCAAAGACGAAGCGCGGGCCACGCTGGAGGCCGGCTTCACCACGGTCCGCAATCTGGGCTCGACCGGGTGGGCCGACCTGGCGCTCCGCGACGCCATCGAGCGCGGCCAGGTCCCCGGCCCCCGGATGCTCATCGCCGGCCCGGCCCTGGGGCTGAAGGGAGGCGTCTGCGACGCGGTGTTCCAGGGAGAGGGAGCGGTCGCCTCGGCGGCGGAGGCCGTCGCCAAGGTCCGGGAGCTGATCGGCCGCGGCGTCGACGTCATCAAGCTCTGCGCCGGCGGCGGCGTCATCCCTTCCGCGGCGGACGCCGAGGCGGTGGAATTCACCGAGGAGCAGATCCGTGCCGTGGTCGCGGAAGCCCACCGGCTGGGGCGCAAGGTGGCGGCCCACGCTCAGGGGCCGCGGGCCATCGCGAACGCCGTCCGCGCCGGAGTCGACTCGATCGAGCACGGCTCGCTCGTCGACGAGACGGGCGCGCGGCTGATGAAGGACCGTGGCGTCTTCCTGGTGCCGACCCTCTACCGGCTGGACTACGTCTACGAGCAGGCGCGCGCCGGCGGCGCCTCACCCGAACAGCTCGAGAGGAGAGCCGAGGGACGGGAGACCGCCCAGCAGCGCCTGCGGTCCGCGGTGGCTCTCGGCGTTCCCCTCGCGTTCGGCACCGACGCCACCGTCATCCCACACGGCACGAACGCCAAGGAATTCGAGAGCATGGTGGCGATCGGTCTATCGCCGGCCGAAGCGCTGCGCAGCGCCACCGTCGGCGCGGCGAAGCTCCTGGGCTGGAACGACCGGATCGGCGCCGTCCGTCCCGGTCTCCTCGCCGACCTCATTGCCGTCGACGGCGATCCGCTCCAGGACGTCAAGGCCCTGCAGCGGGTTCGTTTCGTCATGAAGGGCGGGGTCGTCTACCACTGCTATGCGGGAGGACGGTAGGGCTCAAACCACCACGAGATTCTCTTGCCTGGCGCCCGGAACCGCCGAAAGCGGGATAGAGCCGTCCAAAGTAACGAGCCTGCCTCCATGCTCAACGGCGAGAGCGAGGAGATAAATATCGCTCACCTGACGCGGCCCGTGAACGTGACTGGAGTTTACGCAACGACCCTCGAGCAGGCTGATTGAGCAAGGCCAGAATTCGTGGTACTCGGTGCTGGTCGCTCGACGAAGTCGTCCGATCGCCGCGAAGGGAGAAACCGGACTTGGATACCGCGGTTGGCTGATGATGCGGACGAATCCGTTTTGGGTCAAAGCACAGGACGCCCATCCGTGTTGGATCTCTCCGGAGATCCACTCCTGCGCCCTTCGGTGTTCGGCGTGATTTGCATCCAGGAGGGCAAGGAGCACGTTGATGTCGAGAAGTGCTCGCATCAATCGAGGTCCTCTTCCTCCCGAAGTTTGTTGATCAGCTCGTTGGAAACCGTCGCTCCACGAGCAGGAAACGGCTCGAAACCGTAGAAACTCTCTGGTTCGGTGCCCTCGGAGACACGCATCGAATGAGTCAGCGCTTCCCTAGCCAGCTCAGACAGCAGCTCTCCGGCGCTGCGCTTTTCACGCCGGGCCCTGTCCTTGACCGCCAAGAGGACATCGTCCGCGATGTCTAGCGTGGTGCGCATGCACCAGATGTTATCACATCAGCGGGAGATCAGCACGTCGATCATCGTCGCCGCGAACAGCCACACCGACAGCGCCCCGTTGGCCGTGAAGAAAGCCGCGTTGAGGCGCGAGAGGTCCCCCGGCCGCACCACCCAGTGCTGGTAGGCGATGAGGCCGAGGCATCCTGCCCAGCCGACCCAGTAACCGGGGCCGAGCCCGGGCGGGTAGAGCCGCGGCAGCAGCGCCAGCAGGATGAGCGTGCCGGCGTGGAAGGCGGCCGAGATCCATAGCGCTCCCACCACTCCGAAGCGGGCGGGGACGGAGAACAGCCCCGTCCGGCGATCGAAGTCGAGGTCCTGGAGGGCGTAGAGCACGTCGAAGCCGGCCACCCAGAAGAGCACCGCGCCGGCCAGCGCGAGCGGGGTCGCCTGGACGTCGCCGCGCACCGCGATCCAGGCTCCCAGCGGCGCTCCGGCGAGGGAAAGCCCCAGGAACAGGTGCGAGCCCCAGGTGAACCGCTTGGTGTAGGAGTAGAGGAAGAGAATGGCGAGGGCCACGGGAGAGAGAGCCAGGGCCAGCGGGTTGAGCTGCCAGGCGGCGACCACCAGCAGCGCGGCGCTCGCCGCCACGAACAAAGCGACCGCCGGCGGCGAGACCAGCCCCGCCGGCAGCGCCCGGTTCGCCGTCCGGGGATTTGCGGCGTCAATCTGCCGGTCCACCAGGCGGTTGAATCCCATGGCGGCGCTGCGAGCTCCCACCATCGCCACCACGATCCAGCCGACCGTCCGCCAGGAAGGCCATCCCCCGGCGGCGAGCAGCATCCCCAGGAAGGCGAAGGGCAGGGCGAACAGCGTGTGCTCGATCTTGATCATCTCGAGCACCGTCGAGAGGGTGCGGAGGGGGCGCATGGGGGACGTATTCTATAGTCCTCCACAGCCCGGCGCTTCCGCACCGGGCTATTGAAACGTCGCCCTGAGGGCGATTGACATGGCATCGTCGCTTCAGAGAAGCGACGTCTCGGTAGCCCGGTGCGGAAGCGCCGGGCGGGCTGCGACCTTATTTCGCCCGCACGCTGAGCAGCTTGAGCGGCAGGAAACTGTAATTCTCGACGTCGAGGATCCCAGCCTCCAACCGGACCTTGGCCGCCGCGAACATCTGGCCTTCTCCCGTGCCGTCCTTGCCGAGCTTGATCTCGATGTAGCTGAACGGGTAGTCGAGGCTCCGCGCGTTTTCAGCGACCTCGCGGAACGAGATCGGGCGGTCCATCATGATACGGACGGTGCGCCCCGTGTCGGTCTCTCGCGAGCGGGCGACGGCGATCGGATAGCCGAGACCACTGCCGATCCGGATGTACCCGGTATCGAGGTCCCATAGCGCCTCGCGCAACGCGTCCGGCCCCTTGTCGGCCAGAATGCCTGCCAGCCTGCCGACCTCGGCGTCGGTCGAGTAGCGGTCGACGTGGATCAGAACCGGACTGGTCGTCGGGCGCCCCTCCGGGTTCACCAGGGTCGCCGTGAACTGCTCCGCCGAGGATGATGCCGGAGCGGCCATCGAGAGCGCAAACGCGACGGATACGGCGAGCCAGGAGCTCGTCGCCAGCCGGAATTTTTTCTTGTCGTTCATGAGAACACCCCTTTCGCGACACCGTCAGTCAAATTTCAAGCAAGCCTCGCACCAGCGCGGATCCGGCGGCGCGGCCCCGAAATATCGCAAAACGAGGATGTCTTTTTCGTTATACTCGTGGGCATGAAGACGCCGCGCTGGCTCCGCGCCGGGAAAGGCCAGGCGGTCGCGAGGTGACCTCAGGTCCCGGGACCTCGATGTCCGCCCGCGGCCCACAGACGAGAGGCGAGGATCACGAGATCGTCATCCTCGCCCATCTGGTGCAGATGGTGAAGGCCGTCCGCCGCATCCGGGACGAGGACATCGCCGCGGAGTTGGGTCTGAGCCTCGGCGAGACGGCCCAGATGCTCTCGGAAACCGCCAGGCCGTCCCTCGAGCAGCTTCGCCGGCTCTTCCTGGCCGTCGGCATGGCTACCGACGGAATCTTCGAGAGCCACCCCGGAGAGCCGGAGAACACCGTTCTCTCCCCCATGGGATTCGGCAACGCCATCGAGAAGGGCCTCCAGATCCTCAACGAGGAGGCCGTGGAGGAACCGGAAAGGAAAACGGCGGGCAGGTAAGGCCCGCCGACCCGCGGTCGTTCCTGACCTAACACCGGCTCGCAGCAGCGCCTCATCCGCCCTTCGCGGCGGCGGTGGGGAGCCGCGCCGTTCTCCGAATGGGAAAGGCGCGGCGAAGAAACTTTCACCGTGACGATCAGGAGGTCAGGTCATGAAGTCTGAGCTTCGTGGGATTCTCGCCCTCGCCGCGTTGGCTCTGTTTGGAATTCCGGCCACGGGAGCGGCCGAGGTGCGGCGCGTCGAACTCGACGTGGCCGGCTACCTGTGTGGCCTGTGAGTGTATGGAATCAAGGCGGCCGTGCGCCGTCTCGAATTCTCCCCCGAGTCCAAAGACATGGAGGTGACGGACATCACCAGCGGGCGTTTCGTTTTCTCGCCACGCCCCGGTAAGCCGGTATCCCTTGCGGACCTGCGGAAGGCGATCACCAAGGCCGGATACGAGATCGAGGGCACCCGGATCGAGGTGGTCGGAACGCTGACTGCGGAGGGGCAACTGCGCGTCCCGGAAACCGGGCAGGTATTCCACCTGGAAGGGACGGACCGCCTGCGCACGCTCCGCGAGCAGGCCGGCGCCGGCCCCGCGACCGTGGCGGGAGCCTGGAAGGTGGTGAACCAGGAGGAAGTCATCCTGCTCGAGGAGCCGCGGGCGGAGGAGCATCGCCCATGAGCACGGCCCGGATGAGTATGGGATGGCTCCTCCTTGCCCTGCTCGCCGCTCGGGGCGTGGCGGCAAACCCGATTCGAGCCAATACGCCGGGCACGGGCGTGTTCCAGCGCAGCGGCCTTCTGGCCGGCGTCATTGTCGATCAGAAGGAGGGCGGCGGCGATGAGCTTGTCGCATGGACCTCTTTCGCGGAGCTTCGCTACACCCCGCATACCCATTGGGTGCTCGGCGTGCGAATCCCCTACCTCGTGGAGAGCCGCCTGGAGCGGCCGGGAGGCAGAACGGCAGCCGCCTCTGGATTGGGAGACATCGTCCTCTCGGTCAAGCACCGCTTCTACCGCCGGGTGGGGCCTTGGGCAGACCGGCATGCGGCGGTCGAGGTGGGTTTCAAGCTGCCCACCGGAGCGACGGACCGGCCGGTCGATCCGGAGTTGCCGATCTCGCTGCGGAACCGGCTCCAGCCGGGGACCGGCTCGACCGACGGGCTCGTCGACGTCGTCTACCAGCAGGCCCGGCGGCGTTGGGTCTTTGCCGCGGATGCCGGCTATCGCTTCAACGGCGAGGGAGACGGCGGCTACCGCCGGGGAGACGAGAGACGACTCAACCTGAGCGCCCAGTACGTGCTCTTCCCTCGGACCTATACCCGGCCGGGCCACGAGGTGTTCGCCGTACTGGAAGGCACCTACGTGGAAACGGAAGCCGACCGCCTGCGCGGCGCAGCCCTTCCAGGCACGGACCGCTCGGCGTTTCTCCTCGCTCCCGGCGTGCAGTACGTGGCGACGGAACGGCTCTTCCTCGACCTGTCGGTGCAGGTCCCGGTGAGAGAGGAGGTGGGGCGGAGAGAATTGGAGACCCGCTGGAATGCGCTGGCACAACTCCGCTATTCATTTTGAGGGGATTGATTCCCCCAGCGCAGCCCTTGAAGAGTGGGGGCTGCGGCGTGGTCGGCTATCCCTTCCGTCCGGCGACGGGATAGACTTGGAGCATGGCTGAGGGGTTTTTCGGTTCGCTCGGGGATAGCTTCGCCGCAGCGAACGATCACGAGCTGCGCAACCTCCTCTCCCAAGTGGACGCCACCGTACCGCCGCGTACGGAAGGCCGTACCAGGGACCATCGAGAACGCTATTGCATCGTCCACTACCTGCGAACGCTGGAACAAAACGGGTTGCTCCAGTACCCGTTCAAGCTGACCAAAGGCGAAAAGCCGGACTTCACGGCCGATATGGGCTCCCAGCAATTCGGACTGGAGGTGACGGAAGCAGGAAGTCCGGAGCACCAGCGAGCGACGACCGAGCTGGAGAAAAGCCCTCTGGGCTCCTTGCTCGAGGGCAACGTGGTGAGAGCGCCGGGGGAACCGTTGAGCGGTCGTCCATATGTAGGCGATGAGCCGGAACGGCTATGGACGGCGCAGGTGCTGGCGGCCATCCGGAAGAAAACCGAGCAGCTCACCGCCTATCATGCTCTCCCCGACTACCAGCTCCTCATCTATGACAACACCGAGCTCGTTGTGCTGACGGCATGGTCGGTCACGGAGTTGCCTGCCAGGCTGGCCGCGGCGATTCAGGATTGGCAAGGCGCAGAGCCGAACCTCGGGCGCCGGTTCAGCCGTTGTTCGGTCCTCCGCGACCGGGTTTTGATGCATGACATCGGCGGCAGCTCCCTTCTGCTGCCGGTGCCGCCAAGCCCCAGTCAGCCTCCGCTGCTTCCGCTCACGCGTCTCGGCGTTTCGGAGGAAGATCTGCGCGCTTTCTGCCGCCGCCATCACATTCGCAAGCTGGGTTTCTTCGGCTCGGCGCGCGGCGAGCGATTTGGCCCGCGCAGCGATGTCGACGTGCTGGTGGAATTCGAGCCGGCCTATCGCATAGGGCTCATCCGGCTCGCCGAAGTGGAACTGGAGCTGGGCCGGCTGTTGGGCCGCAAGGCAGATCTCCGGACAGTGCCCGACCTCAGCCGCTACTTCCGAGAGGAAGTCGTCCGCGAGAAGACCGATCTTGCTTATGTTGCCGGCTGAAGACCGGAACCGTGCGCAGCACATGCTGGACGCGTCCCGTAAGGCGCGGATGTTAATCGCCGGCCGCGAGCGGAGTGATCTCACCACCGACGACCTACTCTCCCTCGCCTTACAGCGTCTGGTCGAGATCATCGGCGAGGCGGCGGACAAAATCAGTGAAGAGACCCAGTCGCAGGCTGCCGATATCCCGTGGCGGGCGATCACCGGAATGCGCCACCGCTTGATCCACGCCTACTACGATGTGAACCTCGATATCTTGTGGACCACGGTGACTGACGACCTGCCGCCGCTGATAACCGCGCTGGAATCGCTTTTGAAGACAGAGCCCGCAGCCTGAGCACTGGTTTGCCGGTCTAGGAATCAGGGTTTACCCGCCCCCCAGCGCAGCCCCGGCTCGCCGGGCTCGGCGATGCCGAAGCGGTCCAGCAGGCGCAGCGTGTAGTGATCGAGGAAGCGGCCGAGGTCCTCGCCGCCGATGTAGAAGGCGGGCACCGGCGGCATGATGACCGCTCCGGCGTAGATCAGGCGCCGCATGTTCTCGACGTGGACGAGGCTGTACGGCGTCTCGCGGAAACCGAGGACGAGCGGCCAGCGCTCCTTGAGGGCCACGGCGCCGGCGCGGTGGACCAGGGTGCGAGCGGAGCCGCTGGCGAGGGCTCCCAGGGTGCCGGCGCTGCACGGCAGGATGACGGTGCCTGTGAGCCTGTACGAGCCCGAGGCGATGGGCGCGTCCTGCTCGTTGTCGCGATGGACGGCGATCTTCCCTCGCGACGCGGAATCGGAAACCGAAGCTTCGACAAGATCTTCGGCGCCAGTTTTCTCCGCTCCCATCTCGTGACGAAGCACCTGGCTCGCTCCCGCCGAGACCACCAGGTGGATGCGCTCGATCTCCGGGTGCGCCGCGAGCCGTCCCAGCACGTGCCGGGGCAGCAGCATCCCCGAGGCGCCGGAGACGAGGAGGGCGAGGCGGTGGGGCATGATGGAGGATCGTATGGGAACCCCGCGGCAGCGGCGGCTCTAGAGTGGAACTCGGAGCTATGGCATGGAGCTAAGTTCCGGTCTGTACTTCCATCTCTGCCAGCACGAGCGCGGAGACAGCGCCTTCGGTCAAGGGATCGCCGGAATCCTGGATCTTCCGGAGTACATTCAGGATCCCCCGCGATAGGGCCTTGCGTTTCTTCATCGAAGTCCCAGCCCGCGCAAACTCAGTGAGAGATGTCACGACCTCAAAATCTGCCTTGGAAAGAACCTGTGCGGCGCGTACCGTGGCCGTCAATCGATCCTTGGGGACCCCAAGGCGAACGGCGGCCTCGTGAAGGACATCTCCCACAGTCATGGAATCCGGCAAGCTGGCCATGAGGCGATCCTACCGGAATCACTCCGCTTCGTGCAGCCCCCTACAACGCGAAATCCAGCGTATACACCCGCCGCCCCCGCTGCACGGACAGCAGCACGCCGCCGCGGTCGAGCCCGCGCAGGATCTCGCGTCCGAGGGCCTCGGCCGATTCGGTGCGCTGGCCGTTGGCGCCGAGGATGACGTCGCCCGGGCGCAGCCCGCGTTCATCGGCGGGCGAGCCTTCGGTCACCCGCCGGATCGACAGGCCGCCTTCGACCGCCTCGACCACGAGGCCGACCGTCCGCTCGAGCACCTTGAGGCCCAGACCCTGCGGCGGACGGGCCGCCCGCAGCTTCAGCCGCAGCGTGCGTTCGCCGCGCTGCACCTCGACGTCCAGCGGGCTTCCCGCCGCCGCCGTGTAGAGGGCGGTCATCACGTCCTCGCGGCCGGTGACGGGGTGGCCGCCCGCCGAGACGATCACGTCCCGTTCTTCCAATCCCGCCTCGTCTGCCGGCGAGTCCGGATAGACCTTGAAGACCAGGGCGCCGCGCCGCACGGCGAGGCCGTAGCGCTGCGCCAGCTCGGGATCGACGCTGAGCAGGCGGGCGCCGGTCCACAGCGGCTGCAGCTCGCCGAAGCGCAACAGGTCGTCGATGACGCGCCGCGCGCGGTCGGCCGGAATGGCGAAGCCGATGCCGGTCGCCCCCTGGATGATGGCGGTGTTGATGCCGATCACGTCGCCCGCGATGTTGACCAGCGGCCCGCCCGAGTTGCCGGGGTTGATCGAGGCGTCGGTCTGCAGGAAATCCGTGAACAGCCGCTCGCCCCGCTCCGAGGGCACGGTGCGGCCCAGGGCCGAGAGCACGCCCGTCGTGACGGTATGCGAGAGGCCGAAGGGATTGCCGATGGCGATCACCGTCTCGCCGATCATCAGGTCGGAGCTGCGTCCCAGGGGAAGGGCCGGCAGGTTGCTGGCCTTCACCTTGAGCACGGCGAGGTCGGCGTCGCGGTCCGAGCCCAGCACGTCCGCCTCCAGCTCGCGGCCGTCGAGCAGGGTGACCGTGATGCGGGAGGCGCCCTCGATGACGTGGGCGTTGGTCACCACGATGCCGTTGCGGTCGATGACGAAGCCGGAGCCGAGGGACTGCGCCGGCCGCCGGGTGCCGAAGCCGAAGATGCCGAAGAAGGGGTCGACCTCGCGCACGGTCGATTCCGCGGAGATGTTGACCACCGCCGGGGAAACCTTCTCGACCACCGCCACGACAGGCGTGCGGCGGGAAGGCTGCGGCGCCTGGGCAGCGGTGAGATTCGTGAAGGAAAGCGTCGCCAGAAGGCAAAAAAAAGCGGTCCGTCGCATCATGGCGCTAGGGTAATATGGGAATCCCCGCCAGGGGAATCGCGGTTATCTCTCCCGGGCCACTCCCGCCGCTTCCTGGATCCACCGGCTCAACCGGAGGTCCACTGCGCGGGGCCCACTCTCCGAAGAAACGCCCGGAAAGGCGAAGGGTTCCAATAGCGAAAGGAGGCTCATGATCGTGTCCGTCAGAATCAGCCTGCTGCTCTGCGGCTTACTGGCCATGGCAAGCCTGGCAGAAGCCGCGGAAACGTCGGCAGCGTCCGGGGACGTCTTCCCCTTCAAAGTCCACAAGACCACCCTCGACAACGGCCTGCGCGTGCTGGCCATCCCCTACGACAGCCCGGGGACCGTGGCCTATTACGTCGTGGTGCGCACCGGCTCCCGCGACGAGGTCGAGCCGGGCCACAGCGGCTTCGCCCACTTCTTCGAGCACATGATGTTCCGCGGCACGGAGAAGTACTCGCAGGACGCCTACAACGACATCGTCAAGCGGATCGGCGCCGACTCCAACGCCTTCACCTCCGACGACCAGACGGTCTACCACATCGTGGGGCCGGCGAGCGCGCTGGAGACGATGATGGACATCGAGTCCGACCGCTTCAAGAACCTGAAGTACGACGAGGACGGCTTCCGCACCGAGTCGCTGGCCGTGCTCGGCGAGTACAACAAGAGCGTCTCCAACCCCGTGCAGCCGATGTTCGAGAAGCTGCGCGACCTCGCCTACGAGAAGCACACCTACAAGCACACGACCATCGGCTTCGTCGCCGACATCAAGGCGATGCCGGGCTACTACGACTACAGCCTGAAGTTCTTCAACCGCTTCTACCGGCCGGAGAACGCGACGCTGCTGGTGGTGGGCGACGTCCAGCCGCAGGAGGTCTTCGACCTGGCGAAGAAGCACTTCGGCGACTGGAAAAAGGGCTACAAACCGGCGGACATCCCCGTGGAGCCGCCGCAGAAGGAGCAGAAGAAGGCGCAGATCGACTGGCCCAATCCGACGCGCCCGTACCTGATGCTCGGCTACCACATTCCGGCCATCTCCACGACCTCGGCCGATTCGGCGGCGCTCGACCTGATCGAGCAGCTCCTGTTCAGCGACTCGGCTCCGCTCTACCAGGAGCTGGTGGTCAAGAGCCAGTGGGTGGACTTCATCCAGGGCAGTCCGAGCCTCAGCCGCGATCCATCGCTGTTCATGGTGCTCGCGCGGGTCAAGTCGGACGATCTCGTCCCCAAGGTCAAGGAGACGATCGACCGCTTCGTCAAACAGCTCCAGACCGAGCCCGTGGACGCCAAGCGCGTGGAGCGCATCAAGGAGCACCTGCGTTACAGCTTCGCCCTCGGGCTCGACACGCCCGGCGACGTCGCCGGCCAGGCCGCCCAGGCCATCGCCCTGGTGGGAGAGGTGGAGGCCATCAACCAGCGCTTCGCGCAGTACCAGAAGGTGACGCCGGCGGACATCCAGCGGATCGCCCGCGAGACCTTCCGGACCCAGAACGAGACCATCGTGACCCTGGCGCACAAGGCGGAAGCCGCCGCTCCCGCGAAGGGCTCCGAGGGAGGTGCGAACCATGACTGATCGCAAGCGAACGGCGGGGCTCTTCTTCGCCGCCCTGGGTCTGGCGGCGCTGGCGGCGCTGGCGGCGGAAGCCGGCGCGCAGATGAACGCCGGCTCGACCATCGAAGTCGTCTCCCTGCCCAACACCAGCTCGCCGCTGGTGGCCCTTCAGCCTGCAGCTCGACGTCGGCTCGATCCACGATCCGGCCGGCAAGGAAGGCCTCGCGGCCCTGACCGCGCTGATGATCGGGGAAGGGGCCACCCAGAAGCGCTCCTACACCGACCTGGTGGACGCCCTCTATCCGATGGCGGCCTCGATCAGCGTCGACACGGACCGCGAGGTGACGGTCATCCGCGGCACGGTGCATCGCGACAAGCTCGCGGACTACACGGCCCTGCTCGAGGAGGCGCTGCTGACCCCCGGCTTCTCCAAGGAGGACTTCGACCGCAACAAGGAGCAGCTCGTCGCCGCGCTCACCAACTCGTTCCGCAGCAACGACGAGGTGATGGGTCTGGAGATGATGCAGCAGAAGATCTTCAAGGGGCATCCCTACGGGCACTCGCCTCTCGGCACGGTCGAGGGGCTGCAGAGCATCACGCTGGACGACGTGAAGCGCTTTTACCAGGAGCACTACACCCAGGGGAACCTGATGCTGGGCGTCGCCGGCGGCTATCCCGGCGATTACCTCGCCCGCCTGGAGAAAGACCTCGCGGCCCTGCCCAAGGGACAGAAGGGGCGGACGCCGGTGCCGCCGGCGCCGAAGGTCGAGGGCCGTAACTTCACGCTGATCGACAAGCAGACCGGCTCGGTGGGAATCCACTTCGGCTATCCGCTGCCGATCACCCGCGCCGACGCGGACTACTACCCCCTGATGGTGGCCAACAGCTTCCTCGGCGAGCACCGCACCTTCCACGGCCGGCTGATGAACTCCCTGCGCGGCGACCGCGGCCTCAACTACGGCGACTACTCCTACATCGAGTACTGGGACAACCCGCCGTTCACCACGTCGCCCAGCCCCCACGTGCCGCGCCGGGCGCAGTACTTCTCGGTGTGGATCCGGCCGGTCGTGCCCACGGACGCCCAGTTCGCGCTGCGGGCGGGCCTCTACGAGGTCCAGCGGCTGCGCGAGAAGGGGATGACGCAGGAGGAGTTCAACCTCACCCGCGAGTTCCTCATCAACTATTCGAAGCTCTGGGCCCAGAGCCTCGGAGAGCGCCTCGGCTTCCACATGGACAGCCGCTACTACGGCATGCCCTACTACGTCGACGAGATCGAGACGCGGCTGAAGAAGCTCACGGTCGACGACGTCAACGCGGCGATCCGGAAGTACCTGAGCACCGACAACTACGAGGCCGTGCTCGTCACCGCCAACGCCCAGCAGCTCAAGGACACCCTGCAGAAGGACGACCCCAGCCCCAAGGAGTACAACAGCACGGCGGCGCCGGCCATCCTCGAGGCCGACAAGACCATTCAGTCGCTCAAGGTGCAGCCGACCCGCATCGACATCGCGCCGGTGGCGGAGGTGTTCCAGAAGTAGGCGAGTCGCCGCGACCTCACCCCCAGCCCCTCTCCTATAGGAGAGGGGAGAAAAACGTCTTAAGGCCATCTTGAGCCCCTCTCCTTCAGGAGAGGGGTTGGGGTGAGGTCGTGCGCAGTAGAACCTTCAAGGAGCAGCGGCGAGCGTGTACTCGAAGTCGTAGAAGTGCTTGCCGTCCGCGATCCTGATCGCCATCTTGCCCGCGAGGCCCGCCAGTTGCCCCGTGCCGGAGTCCGGCACCACGGTGATCGTCAGTTGCGGCTCGCCGCGGTTCATGATGCCGGTGTGCTGCAGCACGAAGGTGCCGCTGCGGCCCTGCAGCGTTCCGCTGACCTTCTCGATCGCGACGTAACCGGCCGAGCCCTCGACGCTCGTCATGGCGGTCAGCATCTCGCCCTTGCCGGTGCCTTCGAGATCGCCGTGAAACGTCTTGTCGGTGGACATCCTTCCCGGGGTGGCGTCGGTCGCCCCCTGAGGGCTCAGCTTGACGTCGAACGTTCCGCTCGCACGATTCGTCACGGCCGCCTCCTTCTGCTCTTCACCCGATGCCATGGACCCAGGGGATAGCAAGATCCCCGCGATGACGCCGATGACTCCAACCCTGACACGAAATCGCATCTTCGTGTTCACTCCTCCCTGCGGCCCGTTGCCGCCGCACCCGCGTCCGCCAGGATGGGCATCTCGCCTTCGCCGGTGACGCAGATATCGAGGTCCCGCAGCAGCCCATCCCCGATGTCATACACCCAGCCGTGCACGGCGAGCGCCTGACCGCGCGCCCAGGCGTCGCGCACGATGGTCGTCTGGCTGACGTTCAGCACCTGCTCGATGACGTTCAGCTCGCAGAGACGGTTGTGCCGCTGCGCCTCGTCCGCCAGGGCATCCAGGTGCGCCTGGTGCTTCCAGCGGACGTCCTGAACATGGCGCAGCCAATTGTCCACCAGCCCCAGCTTGTCTTTGCGCAGGGCGGCCAGCACCCCGCTGCAGCCGTAGTGCCCGCAGACGATGATGTGGCCCACCCGCAGCACGTCCACCGCGAACTGGATCGTCGAGAGGCAGTTCAAGTCGGTGTGGACCACCACGTTGGCGATGTTGCGGTGAACGAACATCTCTCCGGGAAGCAGGTCCACGATCTGATTTGCCGGCACCCGGCTGTCCGAGCAGCCGATCCAGAGGTACTGCGGCGTCTGCTGGCGGGACAAGCGCCCGAAGAAGTCCGGGTCGCGGCGGGCCACCTCGGCGGCCCAGGCGCGGTTGTTCGCGAACAGGTGAGACAGCAGACGCATGCCGGCGTTTTCCGCTCAGGCCGCCCGTCTGACGCCCCGGCTCAACGGGCGCCCAGCGCGGCGGCCGCTTCCAGATAGAGCGCGGCGGCGGCGGTGAAGCGCTTTTCCGTGCGGGTCACGAAGAACTCGTGCGGCTTGCCGGTGCTGCCGCTCAAGACCTCACAGCATCCATGGTCGACGATGACGCGGGCCACCTGGGCGAGGAGCCTGGCGGCGAATTCCGGCCTCTCCCTCGCCGCCGCCTTCGCGGCGAGGGTCTGCAGCCAGGGCTTCAGGAGCCTCCCCTCGCGGTATTTCCAGACGAAGACCCGCCGCAGGCCCGACTGCATGCTCGCGGGATAGCTCGGCGACACGATGGGCACGTAGCCGTACTCGTCCACGATCTTCTCCAGCGTATCGAGAATGCCGCTGCGCTGCCGGGCATCCGCCAGGCCCGTGAGAATCGCCAGGATGTTCCCTTCCGTCGCGAACTGCCGGTGCGCTCCCGTCGCGTCGCGATGGCTGATGAAGTGAGCGCGACCGCCGTCCCAGAGCTCCTGCAGTCGCCCGCGCACTCCCCGGGCCGCGAGCGCGAGCTCCGCCGCCAGCCGCCGGTCGCGAAGGCGAAACCCACGCGCCAGCGCCGCGAGGCTCGCGGCGTACATAACGTTCGTGTAGAGGACGTGCCCTTGTCGGCCGTAGACGTCGAGCCAGTCCTCGTGGTCGTATTGCCAGAGGAGGCCCTCCCGGGTATGCCGCTGGAGGTACGCGAGCGCCTTCCTCACCGCCTCCTCGTGGCGGACGAGGAAGGAGGGCTCGCCGCGGGCGTACTCGGCCATGGAGAGCAGGATGAGAGGGTTCGTGTCCTTCGGCTCGCCGGCGGTCCCACAGAGAATCTTCCTCGACGCCCATTTCACGAACCGCGAGCGTCCCGCGTACCCCACCGTGCGGTACTCGGGTTTGAGAGCCGGGGAGACGGGCAGGGAAATTCCGCGGTGCGTCAGGATCGAGCGCAGGTTGCGCTCCGTGTTGCCGAAGGCCGCGACTTTCCTCGGGAAGAGGCCGTCGGGCCGCTGGTGGTCGATGAACGCCTCCAGCGTGTTGCGCCACACCTCGCGGTGGATCGCCGGCAGCGCCGACATCGCGGCGACGCTGTCGCGGCCCCAGAGCTCGAGATACTTCATGCCTCCCGTGAGCAGGACCGGGCGTTTCGCGCCGTCCCATTCCCTCTCGGCGATGTTCCCGAAGAGCGTACGCTTCGCGATGGCCGCCGCGCGGACGATCAGCCCGTCCATCAAGGACGCGCCCGGCGTACCGTCGCAAAGCTCCACGTTGGAATTCATTGCCGGAATTCTATACGAGATGATCCTGGATTCGACGGCGCTGAAGGTGCATGGGGCGCGGAGCTCTATCCGCACCCCGGTGGGGCCGGTCTTGCCCCCCCTGCACCGCCCTGCTAAAGTAGTGGGTCCCTCTTTCGAGGGAAAAGGAGTTTTTTGCATGCTCAAGGTATTTCGGGACAATCTCAAAAACCTCGCCTGGATTCTCTGGGTGGTCATCGCTCTATTCGTCCTCGCGCTGGCGGCGGACTTCGGCGCCGGCTTCGGCGGCACCGGCAGCCAGGCCGCAGCCGCCACGGTCGGCGGCGAGACGGTATCGCTCGCCGAGTTCCAGCGTGAGTACCGCCAGATGGAGAACCTCTACCGCCAGGTCTACGGCGACCGGCTGACGCCCGAGCTGGAGCAGCAGATGCAACTGCCCCTCCAGGCCCTGAACCGGGCGATCAACCAGAAGATCCTGCTCGCCGAAGCCCGCCGCATAGGGCTCACCGTCACCGACGCCGAGGTGCGGGAGCGTATCCTCAAGGAGACGGCCTTCCAGGACGAGCAGGGGCGCTTCATCGGCGAGGAGCGGTACAAGCAGCTCCTTCAGGCCAACCAGCTGACCGCCGCCGGCTTCGAGGAGGAGATGCGGCAGGAGCTGCTGCTGAAGAAGCTCAACGACGCGCTTGCCGCCAATCTGTACGTCGGCGAGGAAGAGGTCCAGCGGTCCTATCGCGATCAGGTCGAGCGCGCCAAGATCCGTTACATCCAGATCCCCCGCGCCCGTTTCGCGGCGGAGGTGCAGATCCAGCCGGCCGACCTCGCCGCCTATTTCGAGGCTCACAAGCAGGAGCTCCGCCTGCCGGAGCAGCGCGAGGCGGCCTACCTGCTGGTGGACAGCGGCCGGATGGGCGAACAGGTGAAGCTCGAGGACTCGGAGCTGCGCAGCTGGTATGACGAGCACAAGGGCGACTTCACCCAGGAAGAGCAGGTGCGGGCCCGCCATATCCTCGTCATGGTCAACGACCAGCGCAGCGACGCGCAGGCCCGCCAGCTCGCCGCGGCGGCGAGGCAGCGCATCACAGGGGGAGCCGACTTCGCGGCCGTCGCGCGCGAAGTCTCCGAGGATCCGGCTTCCAAGACCAACGGCGGCGATCTCGGCTACTTCGGCCGCAACCGGATGGTGAAGGAGTTCGAGAACGCCGCCTTCGGCGCCCAGCCCGGCCAGCTGGTGGGACCCGTCAAGTCGTCCTTCGGCTATCACCTTCTGGAAGTCACCGACAAACGTTCCGGAGGCGTGCGCTCGTTCGAGGAAGTGAAGGAGCAGATCCGCGCGCGGCTGACCGCCGAGAGGGCCCGGGAGCTCGCCGAGAGCCGGGCGAAGGAGCTCGCCGGCCGGCTGGCGAAGGACAAGCCGCGCGGCGTCGAGGGGCTGCGGTCCCTGGCGTCGCAGTCCACGGGCGTGACCTTCGCCGAGACCGGCAGGTTCAGCGCTCAGGGTCCGGTGCCCGGCATCGGGATCAATCCTGCCTTCAATACCGCCGTCTTCTCGCTCAAGAAGGGAGACGTCTCGCCGGCGATCCAGCTGCCTCAGGGCTGGGCCGTCGCGTACCTCAAGGACGTCGTTCCGCCCCGTACGCCCACACTGGCCGAGGTCGAGGACCGCGTGCGCGCGGCGGCCGCCGGCCAGAAGCTGCAGCAGATCACCGTGCGCAAGCTCGAGGAGGCGAAGCGGCAGATGGCCCAGGGCAAGACCCTCGACCAGGTGGCTGCCGAGCTCGGCGGCGCGGCGAAGGAGACCGAGGAGTTCGGCGGGCAGGGAGCGATCCCCGGAATCGGCATCAACCCCGAGCTGGTGAAGGCGGCCTTGTCGCTCCAGACCGGCCAGGTCGGCGGGCCGGTCGCCGACGCCCAGGGCGCGCTGCTGTTCCAGGTCACCGACCGCAAGGGCTGGGACCCCAAGCAGTATGCCTCGAACCGCGAGCAGACCCGCACCAACCTGCTGCAGGAGAAGCTGGCGCGCCTGCAATCCGCGCTCATCGAGCAACGCCGCCGCGAGCTCAACGTCGAGTACGACCGGCAGCTCCTCGAGCAGATCGGGGTCACGCCCGAGCAGCAGGGGTGAGGCGAGACCCGTAGGGGCGCCCCTGCGTGGGCGCCCTGCGATATCGAGGAAACCTTGCCTCCCAGGGCGGCCACGCAGGGCCGCCCCCTACAGATACAATCGCGCAGTCATGATCGGCTATCTCCAGGGCCAGTTGATCCGGGCCACGCCGGAGCGCCTGCTCCTCGACGTCCAGGGCGTGGGCTATGAGGTCCACGTCCCCCTTTCCACCTGGTACGAGATCGAACGGCGGCGCGGCGACGATCCGGTCCGCCTCTTCATCCATACCCATATGCGGGAGGACGGGATCTCCCTCTTCGGCTTTGCGACCGAACGCGAGAAGCTGCTCTTCGAGCGGCTGATCGCCGTCTCCGGGATCGGCCCGCGCCTGGCGCGGGTGATCCTCTCCGGCATGCCGCCCGACGACCTGCTGGGGGCCATCGCCGCCGGCGACGTCGGCCGCCTGTCGACCATCCCCGGCGTGGGACGGAAGACCGCCGAGCGGATGGTGCTCGAGCTCAAGGACAAGATGCGCGAGCTCGCCGCCGAGCTTCCGGAGCAGGCTGCCGCCCCGCCGGCAGACCAGGACGTCGTCTCGGCGCTGGTCAACCTTGGCTACAAGGCGTCCCAGGCCGAGCGCGCCGTCGCCGACACCCGCCGCGAGAAGCCGGAGGCCGCCTTTCACGAGCTGCTGCGGGCGAGCCTGCACCGGCTGTCGCGGGCGTAGAGGCCCCTCACCTCCCTACCAGCCGAACGACACCCAGCCCAGCGCCCGGCGGGAGACGAGGTCGCCGCCGAAGGACTCCCAGTGCTCGTCGTCCAGCAGGTTGCTCACGTCGACGCCGACCTGCCAGTTGTCGTTGATCTTGAAGAGGAGTCCAACGTCCACGAGGTCGTAGGACGGCACGTTGCCGACGAAGACGCCCGCGGCCCAGGGGAAGTCATCCACCCAGCGGTACTTGACCGAGCCGCTCCAGCGGTCGCCGTTGTAGGCGAGGCCGGCGTTGTACTTGTTCTCCGGCGCGTTCGGCAGGAGCTGGTCGCGTACGTTCTGCTCCTTGATCTCGAAGTCGAACCAGGAGTAGCTGAAGTCGATGACCCAGTGGTTGGTGATGTAGTAGTTGAACGACACGTCGATGCCCTCGGTGTCCACCACGCCGGAGTTGGCGTAGGAGAGCACCAGCGTCGGCTGGCCGTTGATGTCGGTCAGACCGGCGAAGTTCGCCCCCAGGCCGCCGCGCAGCGTGGCGAGCACCTGCGCCGCCACCGGCGCCGGCAGGAACGCCGGCGGCGCATAGGGCGCGAAGGCCGAGTTGACCCCCGGCAGCAGGTCGGTGACGAAGTTCTCGATGTGGCTCTGGTAGTAGTCGAGGGTCAGGAAGAGCTTGCTGCCGAAGATGCCGTTGTAGCCGAACTCGTAGCTGCTGATCTCCTCCACCTCCAGATCCGAGTTGCCGAGGGCCGAGATCGGGATGCTGCGCAGACCCAGCGTGCGGCCTGAAGGATGGGAGCCAGGGCCGCCTCCAGAGGCGCGAAAGCCGTGATCGGCGCGCCCGCCGGCACCCGCAGGAAGAACTCCGAGTAGTTGGGCACCTGGAACGCCTCGTTGTAGGTGAGGCGGATGGTGTGGTTCGGGTGTGCGGCGAAGACCAGCGAGCCCTTGGGCGAGAACTGGGTGTCGTGCAGCGAGCTGTCGTCCACCCGCGCGGCGACCACCGCCTTGAGCCTTCGGGCTGAAGCTGTACTCGACCTGGCCGAAGAGCGCCTGCTGGTCCTCGTCCTTGGCCTCCGCCATCAGCGTCTGGAAGCCGGCGTCGTTGGCGGTGTCGACGTCCTGCTGGTGATAGGCGACGCCGCCCACCAGGAACCCCTTGCCGCCCGCGAAGCCGACATTGCCCTGGATCTCGCCGTGCAGGTTCGACGAGTCCTCGAACAGCAGGGCGCCCGAGGCGAGGGCGACCTGGTCCTCGGCGTCGCGCGTGTCGTAGTAGGTGAGGAAGTTCCAGTGCGGGGTGTTGAAGTTGAGCCGGCCCCAGGGGCGGTTGACGTCCGTCACCTGGACGCGGCCGATGCCGGTGACGAAGGTCGGCCCCTCGAGGCTCGCGGTGCCGCCCTCGACGGTCAAGCGTCGAGGTCTCCCCGAAGTAGCTGTCGAGGCGCAGGCCGCCGTAGCCGATCTTGACCTCGTCCAACGCCAGACGGCGACGGCCTCGCGGCGGAGGCAGTTGGTCTGGGTGGTGGTGGCGCAGATGGTGGTGTACTCCGCCGAGACGTTGCGCGACCGGGTGAAGTCGTCGCTGCTCTGATAACCGCCCACCAGGCTTGCCAGTAGAAGTCGCTGCCGAGCTGGCCGGCATAGCGCAGGTCGGCCCGCTTGGTGCCCAGCTCGCCGGCGGTGAGGCGGATCTTGCCCGCCCTCGCTGCCGCGGGGCGACTGGGTCGTCATGTTGAGCACGCCGCTGAAGGCGTTGGCGCCGTAGAGCGCCGAGCCCGGGCCGCGGACCAGCTCGACGGTCGCCAGCTCGTCCATCGGGAACGAGACCGCCGCCCACTCCTGCGAGCCGAGGAACGGCACCGCGGGATCGCGGCCGTCGATCAGGGTCAGGATGCGGCGGTTGAGCGAGCTGTTGAAGCCGCGGGTGTTGAAGTTGATGTCGTAGAGGCCGCTCTGGGTGAAGTCGACGCCCGGCGTGAACTCGAGCAGCTTCGGCACCTGCCCGGTCGCCGCCTGCTGCTCGATCTCCTCTTGCGGCACCACGGTCACCGCGGCCGGCGCCTCGGTGATCCGCTCTTCTCGGCGCGACACCGAGTAGACGGTGATCGTCTCGGCGAAGCTGACATCCCAGTCGACCGACTTGTCGACCGTCCGGGTGGCGCCCGCCGAAACTTCCACGCCCGAATCCGTAGTCGAGTTATCGCTCAGCGAGAAGGTCACCGAGTAGGAGCCCGGCGGCACGCCTTCGATCGCAAAGGCCCCCGCCGAGTCGGTCACCACGACCCGGTCGAGCTCGTCGACGCGGACCGAAACGCCGCCGAGCGCGGTGCCGTCCGTCCGGGTGACCTTGCCTTCGATGCGGCCGGTCTCCTGCGCCAGCGCGAGGCCGGCCATCAGCAGGAAGAGAGTCAGAGCGACGACGAAAATCCGCTTACCGTCCATGGCAACCTCCACCGGAAAGGGCGACGACAGGGACCGGTTCGCGTCCCAGAGAACCGGCGAAAAACTGAACCCCCCGGCACGCCTGCCGCCCGCCAGGAAAAGCTGAAGAAAGGGGCGAAAATCGACCCCTTTTATAACCCAAGGGCGAGAAAAGTCAAGGTGGGGAGCGGCATGGTAGTGGTTCAGTTTGCTTGTGGACTACCTCGGTTCTGCCCTCCGAAGCCTCACCTTCCAGCCCCCTCTCCCCAAGGGCCCAAAGGGAGCGGCGAGCAGGGTAGGGCACCGGCCGCGATCGGCTGCTTTTCCAGGGCTATGGGCTGGCGCTCGACGACGGCGCCGTCGCCGGCCATCTCGAGCTGTTCGCCGAGACGCTGCTGGAGGCCCTCAACGTCGCGGTCGCCCTGGTCGCTCGCCTGCCTGCTCGAAGCGGCCGGCCCGCTGGCCCTCGAACGCTACGGCGCGATCCTGGATAGCTGGATTTCCGGCTAGGTCTTCCGATAGACGCCGCCGGTGGAGGCGGAATACCGGCGGCGCCGGTCCTATTTATAATGGGGCACGCCCGCCACGCCGGCAGCGGCACCTTTTCTTCGCCCGGGAGCCCGTCCTCATGTCCAAAGCCCGCGTCGCCGTCCTCAAGACCACGCCCGAGACCGTCCTCGAGGACGTCGGCCGCACCATGGAGCTGGCCGAGGTCCGGCGGCACCTCGCCTCCGGCGTGCCCACGATCCTCAAGGACAACATCTCCTGGCACTTCCCGTTCCCCGGCGCGAACACCACGCCCTGGCAGCTCGAGGGGACCATCCGGAAGCTGCGCGCCGACGGCTACACGGACCAGGTCTGCGTCCAGAACAACACCGTCGTCACCGATCCGAAGAAAGGCGAGCGGCTGAACCGCTACCTGCCGGTGCTCGACAAGTACGGCGTGCCGGTACGCTACAACTGCTTCGCCGACGATCTGAAGTGGGTCACGTACCGGCCGAAGGGGAAGATGCTGGTGCTGCCGAAGATCTACCCCGAGGGCATCACCATCCCGGAGTTCTTCCTCGGCAAGAACATCGTCCACCTGCCGACGGTGAAGTGCCACATCTACACCACGACGACGGGGGCGATGAAGAACGCCTTCGGCGGCCTCCTCAACACCCGCCGGCACTACACCCACTCCTGGATCCACGAGACGCTGGTGGACCTGCTGACGATCCAGAAGGAGATCCATTCCGGGTTGTTCGCGATGATGGACGGCACGACCTGCGGCAACGGTCCGGGCCCGCGGACCATGATCCCGGTCGAGAAGGACATCCTGCTGGCCTCGGGCGACCAGGTGGCGATCGACGCCGTGTCGGCCAGGATGATGGGCTTCGATCCGCTGTCGATCCCCTACATCCGGCTGGCCCACGACGCGGGGCTGGGCGTGGGCGACCCGCGCGACATCGAGGTGGTGGGCGAGGACGTCGCGAAGTGGAACTTCCGCTTCTCGGTGGGGGACAACGCCGTGTCGCGCTTCGGCGATCTGGTGTGGTTCGGACCGTTCAGGGGGCTCCAGAAGCTGCTGTTCCGAACGCCGCTGGTCTATTTCTTCGTCTTCGGCTCGTACTTCTACCACGACTTCGCCTGGTACCCGACGATCGGCAAGCGCCGCATCGAGCGCTACAAGCGGACCAGCAAGTGGATGCGCCTTTTCGAGGAGTACCCCGAGGCGGTCCAGGAAGAAGAGAAGGCGGCCTGACGCCCAAGCCTCCGCTGGGCGCGCCGGCGGAGGCCGGAGCGGAGCGCTCGGGCCTCGAGCACCTCGGCCGGCGGCTGCTCATCCCACTGGGCCTGGGCGCGCTCGTGGTGGCGGGGCTCGCCCTCGCCGCCGATCCGCGCGATCTGCTGCGCAGCCTGCGCGGCTTCGATCTCCGCCTCCTGGTCCCCGTCCTCTCGCTGTCCCTCGTCAACTATGCCCTGCGGTTCGTACGCTGGGAGGTCTACCTCAGGCGGCTCGGGGTCGGCATCTCCCGCGGCAGGAGCGCGGTCGTTTTTCTCGTCGGATTCCTCCTCTCGGTCACTCCGGGCAAGGCCGGGGAGCTGGGCAAGGCGTGGCTGGTGCGGGAGCTGGGAGGCGGGCCCGCGCTGCGGGTGATTCCGGCGGTCCTCGCCGAGCGGCTGACCGACGTGCTGGGGGTCCTGCTGCTCCTCGCCCTGGGGAGCCTGCCGTTCCCCGGCGGTCCCTGGATCGCCGCCGCCGGCGTCGCCGCAGTGGCGCTCGCGGTCGCGGCGCTCACCTGGCGGCAGGTCGCGGACCAGCTGTTTCGCCTGCTGGCGAGGCTGCCGCTCCTCGGCCCCCGGGTGCCTCATCTGACGGATCTCTACCACCAGCTCCGGTCGCTCCTTTCGCCGGGGCTGCTGCTCTTCGCCCTGGTCTCCTCCGTCGTCGCGTGGGGGGCGGAGGGAGTGGGTTTCTTCCTGGTGGTGCGGGAGTACGCGCCGCGGGCCGGGCTGCTCCTGTCGATCTTCAACTACACGGGCTCGACGTTCCTGGGCGCCCTCTCCATGCTCCCCGGCGGGCTCGGCGCCGCCGAGGGGTCGCTCGCGGCCTTGCTCCATTCGCAGGGGCTCGATACGGCCGACGCGGGCTCCGTCACCCTCGTCATCCGCGGCGCTACGCTCTGGTTCGCCGTCCTCCTGGGGCTCCTCGCCCTCCCCTTCCTGCTCCGCCGGCTGGCGTCGCCGAAAAAAGTTGAGCGATGAGAGGCGGTTTTTCCGTCTTCTATAGCAGGGGTGAGAGAGCTCCCCCGACTTGAGGTACCAATTTGGCACCTCAAGATCGCCAGGGAGGGCCTATGCCAGAGATTCCGTCGGTGCTGCCTGCGGAGAGGGTCGAACGCGCGATCTTTGTCCTGCGGGGCGAGAAGGTGATGTTGGACGAGGACATCGCCGTGCTCTACGGAGTGGAGACCAAAGTCCTCGTGCGGGCCATGAAGCGGAACCTTGCGCGGTTTCCCCGGGACTTCATGTTCCAGTTGAGCTCCGAAGAGGTCGAAATCTTGAGGTGCCAAATTGGTACCTCAAGTTGGGGCGGCCGGAGGTACCGCCCCTACGCCTTCACGGAGCAGGGAGTGGCGATGCTGTCGAGCGTCCTCAGGAGCGAGCGGGCCGTGCGGGTCAACATCGAGATCATGCGCGCCTTCGTCCGCCTGCGGCAGGTGATGAGCACCCAGGGGGACCTCATCCGCAGGCTGGACGAGCTGGAGCAGCGGTACGACGCGCAATTCAAGGCCGTCTTCGACGCCCTCCGGCAGTTGATGTCGCCTCCCGGGGCCGCGCGGAAGCGGATCGGCTTCAGGGAAACTTGAGATCACAGATTGTGATCTCAAGTGGGTCAGGCGAGCTTCTGTCCGCACTCGGGGCAGAACCGCGGGCTGCCCTCGATCTCGGCGCCGCAGCTCCCGCACTGCTTCTTCTGTGCGGTGGGCGTGCCGCACTCGGGGCAGAACTTGGCGCCGCCGACCTTGGCGCCGCAGGCCTTGCAGGCGGCGCCGGTGACCTTCCCCAGGTCCCGGCCCTTCATCCAGTCCACCTGCTGGGCCTTCTCGAAGGCCTGCTGCCGGGCGGCCTCGGCCTGGGCGGCGGCGATCTCCTCGTCCATGTCGGGAGCGCAGGACTCGCAGAGCTGGGCGCTCTTGTTGAAGCAGACCGGCTCGCAAATCCAGTTGCCGCAGCGCGTGCACTGCCGGAAGAGGGGGCGGATCTCCTCGACGGCCTCCCGCAGGGCGGCGTCGTGGGCCGGTCCGCCGACCGCGCGCTGGATCTCGTAGGCGGTGGAGGCGGCGCGGCCGAAGATTCCCCCCAGCAGGTTGCTCGCCACCTGGGCGGCCGAGGCGGCCATGCCGATCTTCGAGCTTCTGGAAGCTCGACATGTAGCCGTTGCCGCACTTCTCGCAAAAGAACTTGAACTGATAGCCGCGGTCGGTGGAGAGATCCTGGTAGTTGCCCGTGAACTCGATTCTCGGCATGGCGCCTTCTCCGCTGGCGAGCTGTCGATTCGGATCTTCCGAGATGGTACCACGGGGCGCAGGCGGCGGCCGAGCTCGTCAGTGGACGACCGGAAGGGCCGCGTTCCGCGCCGGCCCCGCCGGGATTTCTCCGGCGATGATCTCACCGTAGAAGCGCTCGCGGACGCCATCCGCGTTCATCCGGCACATCGACACCATCTCGCCCCGATAGGGAAGACGGAAGAGGCAGGCGGCGAGCCGGTCCTGGCCGAGAGGCGTCCGCAGCTCGTCGGGGCTCATGAAGTGGTGGCTCGTAAGGGTGATGCCGTCGAGCCGCAGACGTCCCCGCAGGCCTTCGAGAAGCAGGCGCGCCGGCGAGATCCCGGCCTCGCGGCGGAACCGCTCGCTCGCCCAGCGCCGCGCACGGCCGAGGAACGATCCGGGCGCGGCGCGGAGGATGCCCAGGAAACGAGCCGCCCTCTCGATCGGCCGGTCGTCCCGGAAGGTGGCCCCGGCGAGGCCGTGCTCCAAGAGCTCCCGCATGATCGCCACGTCCTGCGGCTCGTCCCGGATGCCTTGGAAGAGGCGGGGCTCCTCGCCCGCCCGCTGCAGCGCGATCAGGGGCACGAAGCGCGTGCACTCCGGATGGCCGAAATGCAGCGGACCCGCGCCGGCGAGCGGCAGGCCGAAGTCGGCCGTGCCGCGGCCGATCTCGTCCCACAGGTCCGTCGCGGTGACCCCCCGCTGGTTCTTCCGCGTCCGGCCCACCTGGGCGAGCGGCTGAAAGCTGACCAGCCCGAAGGCGTCGCGGTTGCGCACCAGCCAGCGGACCACGTCGGCGATCTGGGGGAGATTCTCCTGAGTCACGGTCAACGTCATGGCGGCCCGCAGGGCGAGGCCGGTCCGCCGGCGAGCTTCCCGCACCATGGCCGCGAACTCCTCCCGCAGGGGCGTCAGCTCCAGCTCCGACTTGGGGGCGCGGTAGCCGTCGCGGCCCCGCTGGGTGATGTCGATGTGGATCGAGATCTCGGTCAGCCCTCCTTCCACCATCAGCCGCTCCAGCAGGCCCGGCCGGCGGCGCAGGCTGTCGCCATGGGTCATCACCATCGGGATGACCCCGATCCCCCGCGCGTAACGGAGGATCTCCGTCAGCTCCTCGATGGGACGCAGCGTCACTTCGCCGTCCGTGATCTGGACGTTGCTCTTGGGTCCGAGCCAGCGGCGCAGCTCGTCGAGCTGCCGCAGGATGGCGGAGGTCGGCAGGGCAGGAATGTCGTTCGCCTCGCGGCCGAGATAGCAGCCGGTGCAGGCGAAGTCGCAACGGGGCTGAATGCCGATGGTGGCCCCGCACCCCGTCGCCTGCCGTCCCAGGCCCTGTCCGGGAAGACGCAGGGCGGGGTCGAGCCCCTCCCAGCGGTGCGCCAGGAGCGCTCTCTTCTCGTCCGTCGCCGGATTCCGGAAGAGCTCCGCCAACCTCTCGAACGATGTCGGCTGACCGATCATGGCGCTCCTCTCCGGGCGCGTGCGCCGGGACCTATTGCGAGGTGTCGTTCAGCTTCCAGCTGTAGTCGTCGAACTCCAGCTTCACCTGGTTTCCCGCGGCCTCGATCTGTTTCCGTTTGTCGGCGGTCACGTAGCGGATGATGAGCTCGACCTGGCCGCCGCCCCACTTGGCGAAGTCCGCCGCAAACCAATCCATCACCTTGGTGGTGTGGATGACGAGGGTGCCGCCCTTCTTCTCGAGGCGGACGCCGTTGGGCCCGTTGAGGAACTTGCGCGTCTGGTCCTCGAGCTGCTGCGTGATCTGGGACCCCACGTAGGGCTCGGGACGGATCGGCGGGCAGCTCTCCGCGGCGCAGTTGATGGCGAAATGGATGCGCGGGTCCTTGAACCCCTCGCGGATCTTCTCGTTCTCGATGTCGTTCAGGGAGAGCTTGCCCCGCTTGGTGTCCACCAGGTCCTTCTTGAAGATGTTGAGGCGGATGATCGGGTCGGTCGACAGGTCGCGGATCGACTCGACGGGGTAGTTGTCCACCACCACCCCCACCACGGAAATGTTGTACAGGTTGATCCAGTAGGCGAACTGGTCCGGGCGCGACAGCGACTGGACGTCGACCGTGGCCATCCGGCGCCGCAGCTCGTCGAGGGTCGTCTTGTCCTGTTCCTTGAGGGCCTTGTAGTTCATCCCCCGGGCCGGATCATAGTATTTGGCGAGCAGCTCGCCCCAGGCCTTGTAGTCCGGAGGAACGGCCGCGCCGGCCGGTCCGGCGACGGCGGCCAGCAGGGCGACCAGGACGAGAAACAGGTTCAGGCTGGTGGTCTTCATGCCCTTTCCTACGCCGCCGAGCCGCGTGCCGGATGAGCGCCTGCCGCCGCCGGCGGAAGCCCGCTGAGGCGTTCCAGGTAAGCACGATACGTCCAGAGCGGGACAGCGCGCAAGCACTCCAAGAGCTCTGCGGCCCTGTGCACCCCGGACGCCGGCGGTCCCTATCGCTCCGCCAGCCGCAGCCCGATCACCCCCAGCACGATCAGGACGATGGAGATCAGCCGCAGGGCGCTCCGCGACTCGCCCAGGAAGACGATGCCCACCAGCGCGGTGCCCACGGCTCCGATCCCCACCCAGACCGCGTAGCTGGAGCTGGTGGGCAGGTCCCGCATGGCGAGGCCCAGGAGATAGAAGCTGCCGCCCATCAGAACGAGGCTCAGCAGGGTGGGACCGAGACGGGTGAAACCCTGCGTGCTCTTCATGGAGGCGGCCCAGGCGACCTCCAGCAGACCCGCGACGATCAGCAGCAGCCAGCTCACGGAGCGGCCTCGTCTTCATCCCAGCGGAGCTCCGTCTCGTCGTCCAGCCGCACCTGCCACGAGACGCGATAGAGCGGCGCGGGCCGCAGGCGCTCCTCGATGGCGGCGCGCACCTCCTCGGCCGCAGGGAAATGATGCGGCGGAGCCGCCTGGCGGGGCCGCCGGACGAAGGAGTCGAGATCGATCTTCGCCTCCTTCCCCTGACGGGCGCTCGCAACATAAAAGAGAACAGGGTCCGGAGAGAGCCACCGCCCCTCGAGCGACCGCAGCGATTCCCAGAGGCCCAGACCGGCGACCACGAGCGAACCGCCTCTATCGGCCTGGAAACCTTCCATCTCCAGGGGAGGACCGGGCAGCTTCACGGTGAGCCGCGCGGGGAAGGGATCGTAGACGAGATGGGAGACCTCGTCCGGCGAATACTCGGCCTTTTCGGGCACGAGGAGGACGTCCGTCACGTGCCGCATCGCCTCGTCGAGCCGGGTGACGATCGCCACCTCCTCGTCCGTCGGCTCGTCGAGGCTCTCCAGCTCCTGCTCGTCCATCACCTCGTCGAAGAGCAGGCCGAAGCAGGTGCGGGCACGTTCCGGCTGGCGTTCCAGGTGGGCGTAGAGATCGCCTCCGGCCTCCAGGTACTCGGCGAGGGCGGCGCTCCAGGTCTCCAGCGTCTCGTCCATCTCCTCGCGCTGCCTGCGGGTGGCACGGGCGGCCGGTCCCGGCGCCAGGGTGAGCTCGGCAACTCCCCGGTCCGCATCGATTCTGTAGGCAACGCCGACGGCGGTGTCGCCGAAGAGCGCCTCGAGCCCTTCCGGCTCCATGATCACCGCCGATCGCGTCGCCGCCCGCAGGTCGCCCATCCGCTTCTCCCACCCGAACCGCTCGGCGGCGGGGTTGGTGACGGCGAAGCGCTCTCCCCAGGCGTCCGAGCCTTCGAGGAGCGCTTGCCGCGTCTCGGCGAGACGCCGGGCCAGCGCCGGATTCTTCGTGCTCGGGTCGGCGGAGATCTCGACCCTGCTCGTCGCCACCACGGCGCCATTGAGCAGGAAGCGCAGGTGCAGCCCCTCGCGCACGGGAGGCTCGAAGCAGGACGCGAAGACGAGGCAGAGGAGGACGGCGAAGATGCGCCGCCGCCGGAGGGACGCTCCATGGGAGATCATGGAACGATTATAGGAGGAGGAGCAGCAGGCCGTCAGGCTGGGACTTCGACCTCGGCGGCGTCTTCCACGTAGGCGCAGCCCTCGGTGCCGCAGATGTACTGGAGACCGTGCTTCTTGGTGACTTTCTCCAGCAGGAAGCCGGCGCCGCAGACAGGGCACTCGCGGGCCACCGGCTTCTTCCACAGCGAGTACTTGCAGTCCGGGTAGCGGTTGCACGACCAGAAGGTCTTGCCGCGGTGTGAGCGCTTCTCCACGATCTCGCCCTTGCCGCATTCCGGGCAGGCGACGCCGGTCGGCTTCGGCGGCGCCGCCTGGGGACCGGTCTTGCGGATGTTCTTGCACTCCGGATAGCCGGTGCAGCCGTAGAACGTGCCGAAGCGGCTGCGCTTGAGCGCCATCGGCCGGCCGCACACCTCGCAGGGCGGGATCTCTTCCGCCGCGCCGCCGTCGGCGGCGGCCGCGGCAGTCTCGGCGGCCGCCGGCTCGTCGAGGTTGCGGGTGTACTTGCACTCCGGATAGTTGCTGCAGGCGATGAACGGGCCGAATCGGCCGAAGCGCATCAGCAGGCGCGAGCCGCACTCGGGGCACGTCTCGTCGAGGGGCACCCCGTCGCGCTTGACGTTGGGCATCTGCTCGCCCGCGGTCTCCAGGTCGCGGGTGAACTTCTGATCGAAATCGGCCACGGCCCGCTTCCATTCGAGGCGCCCTTCCTCGATCTCGTCGAGCTGCTCCTCCAGAGCGGCCGTGTAGCCCTCGTTCAGGATGTCGTTGAACCCCTGTTGGAGCATGCCGTTGACCAGCCGGCCCAGCGGCGTGGGGCGGAAGCGCCCGGCCACGCGGTCGACGTAGTCGCGGTCGGTGAGCACGGAGAGGATGGTGGCGTAGGTCGAGGGCCGGCCGATGCCGTTCTCCTCCAGCGCCTTCACCAGGGTGGCCTCGCTGTACTGGGGAGGCGGCTGGGTGAACTTCTGCTCGGAGAGGAGCTTCACCGGATCCAGCGTTTCGCCCTCGCGCAACGGCGGCAGCATGGCACCCTCGCCGTTGGCCTCCTCGCCCGCGTCCTCGTCCGGCGTCTCGCGGTAGACCGCCAGGAATCCGGTGCGCTTCAGGACCTTGCCCGAGGCGCGCAGAACGTAAGGGCCGTTCTCGACGTCCACCTGGGTGACGTCGAAGACGGCGGGTTGCATCTGGGAAGCGATGAAGCGGTCCCAGATCAGCTTGTAGAGCTTCCACTCGTCCTCTTTGAGGAAATCCCTGACCGCGTCCGGCGGCAGGTCGAAACTGGTCGGACGGATCGCCTCGTGGGCATCCTGTGCGCCCGCCTTGGATGGATAGACGTTGGGTTTCTCCGGGAGCGCCTCGGACCCGTAGGTGGCGGCGATGTGCTCGCGCCCGCCCTGGAGGGCCTCCTCGGCGACGCGGGTCGAATCGGTGCGCATGTAGGTGATGAGCCCGGTCGAGCCGCGGTCGCCGACCTCGCGCCCTTCATAGAGTCCCTGGGCGAGGGCCATGGTGCGCTTGACGGAGAAACCGTACCGCCGCGCCGCCTCCTGCTGCAGGCGGCTGGTGATGAAGGGTGGCGACGGACGCTGCCGCGATTCCTTGCGCTCCACCTTGGCGACGGTGAAGCGGCCCTGTTCCAGATCCCGGACGATCCGCGCCGCCTGCTCGCCGTTGCCGACCTCGGCTTTCCGTCCCTCGCTGCGGTGCAGGCGGGCGTTGAAGACCGGCGGCTGGGACGCCTTGAGATCGGCACCGAGGAGCCAGTACTCCTCGGGCCGGAAGACCTCGATCTCGGCTTGCCGGTCGCAGACCATCTTCAGGGCGACGGACTGTACGCGGCCGGCGGAGAGTCCCTGTTTGACCTTCTCCCAGAGGAGCGGCGAGAGGCGGAAGCCCATCATGCGGTCGAGGACCCGCCGCGCCTGCTGGGCGTCCACTTTCATCAGATCGATCGATCCCGGATGCTCGAGGGCCTTGAGCACCGCGCCCTTGGTGATCTCGTTGAACGTCACCCGGCGCACGTCCTTGGCTTCTTTTTGGAGGACCTCGGCGATATGCCAGGCGATCGCCTCGCCCTCGCGGTCCGGGTCGGGGGCGAGATAGACCGTCTCCGCCTGCTTCGCCGCGTCGCGCAGCTTCTTGACCACGTCCTTCTTGGCGGCGAGCACCTCGTAGCGCGGCTCGTAGTCGGGCCCGATCCCCATGTCCTTCTTGACGAGGTCGCGGATGTGCCCCACCGAAGCTTCGACGGCGTACTGCCGGCCGAGAAACTTTCTCAGGGTCCGGGTTTTGGCGGGGCTTTCGACGATCAGCAGGTTCTTGGCCATGGCGGGTCTGTGAAACGCCGGGCGGCGCCCACTTTATTTCTCAGACCGGGCTGCCCGGGACAAGGCGGGGACAGTAACACCGGGCGCCGTCGCCTGCAAGGTCACCGCCCGTACGCCGAGCCCGGCAGCCGCTTCAACCATCCGGAAAGCTCCAGCTCGAGCAGCGCCGCCAGGACGCGCTCGACCGAGGAGTCGAGACGGATGGCGATCTCCTCCGCGACCCGAGTCGATCCCGGCGGAATCTCGGCGAGCACCTGGCCGGCGAGGCCGGTGGGCGGTTCCAGGCCTGGACCGGAAAGAGGCAGCGTCGCTTGAGTCGCTAGGGAAGAGGCGGAGCGGGGGAGGAGCACCTCCAGAAGGTCGGCGGGATGCTGAGCGAGCTGTGCACCCTCGCGGATCAGGCCGTTGGCGCCCAGGGAGCTCTCGTCGAAGATCCTCCCCGGCACCGCCCAGACCTCACGGCCGAGGTCGAGGGCGTGGCGTGCGGTGATCAGCGAGCCCGAGCGCAAGGCCGCCTGTACGACGAGAGTGCCCCCGGTCAACGCCGCGATCGACCGGTTGCGCAGCGGGAAGTGCCAGGCGCGGGGGATGGCGGAGCAGGGAAACTCCGTAACCAGGGCGCCACGGGCGGCGATTTCTCCCGCCAGGCGGACGTGGCCGCGCGGGTAGTCCACCCCGAGGCCGCAGCCGAGCACCGCCACGGTCCGGCCCTCCGCAGAAGCGAGGGCGCTGCGGTGGGCCGCCGCGTCGATCCCCCGGGCGAAGCCGGAGACCACGGCGACGCCGGCGGCGGCGAGCGTGCGAGCGAAGAGCTCGGCCGCCTCCCGGCCGTAGGCGTCCGGCCGGCGGGAACCGACGATGGCTACGGCCGGGCCGGCCGGCAGCTCGCCGCGCAGATAGAGCACCGGCGGCGGCGGCGAAAGCTGGCGCAGGCTGAGCGGGTACTCGGAGTCCTCCAGGGTCACGATCCGCCCGCCCAGCCGCTCGGCCGCGGTGGTCTCGCCGGCGGCGGCGGCGGCGGCCGTTTTCACGACGGCCATGGCCTTGTGGATCTGCGCGCGGGGAACGCCCATGCCGCCGGCGAGAGGCTCCGGAGGAGAAGCCGCTCCGAACCAGCGGTCGAGATCCTCGGCCAGCCGGTAGGCGGCCGGACGGGAGATCTCCGGGGCGGCGTTCAAGGCGATCAGCAGCTCGCGGCGGGATGGCTCGGGCATGGCGTCGGGGCCTCCAATTCGTCTCTCCCCCTATAAGACGGAAAAAGAGGCGCTCATCGCTCAACTTTTTTTACCCCGCTGCGGCCCCCCGGACGGCCGGCATGCGTTGTGTATACTAGGCCTCCGGAAATCTCGGTCGATGACGTCCATCCATCCATCCACCCGGCTTGTAGATCCCCGGGGTTCTTGCTGAGGTCCCCCTCGATGCGTTCGCGCGCCGCTGCCTTCTCCCTGCTGTCCCTCTCCTTTTCCTTTCTGCTCGCCGGCTGCACCGGCTACGGCCGGCCGGATCAAGCCCCCACGCAGCTCGCGTTCGGCGTGAACATGGCCCGCCGCGGGCTGTGGGACGAGGCGATGTTCCGTTTCCACGAGGCGGAGAGGCTCGATCCTCAAAACGCCCGCGTGCAGAGCAATCTAGGCGTTGCCTACGAGGCCGCCGGTCAGTTCGACAAGGCGCTGGAGTACTACCAGAAGGCGCTCAAGCTGGCCCCCAACGACAAGGAGATCCGCACCAACTACGCCCGATTCGTCGAGTTCTACCAGGGCTTCAAGGGCGACAAGACGGCCAAGACCGGCGAACAGGGGAACGCGACGAAGGCGGAAGCCCCGGTCGACCGGCCGCCGGCGCCGGCGGAAGAACCGTCCACGCCCGAGGACGAGCCGCCACCGCCGGCGGACAACCGTCCACCACGCTGAGCCCGCCCAGCCGGACGGGCCGATCTCTCAAGGAGAGGAATCGACATGAACCGCAACCGCCCGCTCGTCCTCGCGATCCTCCTCACGTTCGCCGCCCTGCCCACCCTCGCCTCCTCGGTCGAGGTCAAGCTGACGCTGCCACAGCGCGCGAAGCTGGACCTGCAGGGGCGCAAGTCGGTGGCCGTCGCTCCCTTCCTGGTGGTGAGCCAGGAGGGCGCGGAGAAGATCAAGGGGCGCGACATCGACGTCCAGAAGGAGTTCGACCGCTACCTGCTCAAGGTCCTGCGCCGCGAGACCGAGCTCAAGGTCATCGAGCCCGGACCGATCGACTTCCCCACCTACGACCTCGCGCAGCTCGGCAAGCAGGTCGACTTCTGGGCCGCTCTGGGCGAGCGGGCGCAGGCGGACCTGATCCTCGCGGGTGGCCTCGACTTCGACATCCAGGACCGCACCGGCTATCGCACCGAGGAGTACGTCGCTCCGTACAACGGCCGCACCTATCTCCGCCAGGTGCTCGTCGAGCAGACCGGCTTTCAATACGACATCCTGATGCAGGTCTACGACGGCCGCACGGGCGCCCTGCTGTACCAGGACAACTTCAAGGATTTCCAGAGCTTCGAAGGCGAGAACACCGATCCCCTGGCGGGCATGTTCGAGAACCTGCTGTCGCTCGAGGACCGCATCGTCAACGTCTTCGCGCAGAAAGAGGTCGAGGCCAGCCGTATACTGTTCACGCAGTAAGGAACAAAGGAGATCTCGTTGATCCGCTCATCGCATCGTCCGTTCCTGGCGGGCCTGTTGACCGCCGGCTCGCTGCTGTTTCTCCTGGCTCCCCTGCACGCCCAATTCGGACCCGATCTCTCCGGCACGGGGTTCGGCAAGAACAAGATCCAGTACCGGGACTTCGACTGGCAGATCTACCACTCTCCCCACTTCGATCTCTACTACTACAAGCAGGAAGAGGCGCAGCTGCAGAAGGTGGTCTCCTTCGCCGAGAGCGCCTACGACCAGCTGTCGCGGGAGTTCAACTTTCAGATCAAGGACCCGGTCCCGCTGATCTTCTACGCCACCCACTCGGCTTTCGAGCAGAACAACATCATCCTCAACTTCATCCCCGAGGGCGTCGGCGCCTTCGCCAGCCCGGCGCGGTTCCGCATGGTGTTGCCGATCGACCTGCCGGATGCGGAGCTGATGCAGCTCATCCTCCATGAGCTGACGCACATCTTCCAGTACTACATGCTCTTCCAGGGGAGCCTCGCCAAGGCGGTGGCCACCGCGCCCCCCACCTGGTTCATGGAGGGCATGGCGAGTTACATGGCCAAGGACGAGACCCAGCGCGACAAGATGTACCTGCGCGACGCGGTGGTCAACGACCGCATCCCCTCGGTCACACGGACGGACTTCGGCGGTTTCTTCGCCTACCGCTTCGGCCACGCGGTATTCGACTTCATCGAGGAACGCTGGGGCAAGGAGGGCTTCCTCGACTTCCTCTACGAGGTCCGCAACACCATCGGCGCGCGGGTGGACCGCGCCGTCACGCGCGCCTTCAAGCTGGAACCGGAGGACTTCGACATCGAGTTCCGGCGCTGGCTGCGCAAGAAGTACCTGCCGCAGCTGGTGGAGACCGGCGAGCCGTCGGATTTCGGCAGGATCTTCCGGATCAAGGACGAGCGGAGCGGCAGCCTGGCGACCTCGCCCGCAGCCTCCCCGTCGGGTGATCTGGTAGCCGCTCTGACCGCCTACAAGGGCGATATCGACGTCGTCCTGTTCGACGCCAGGAACCGCAAGCTCATCCGCAACCTGACCCGTGGCTTCTCGAACGAGTACCAGTACCTGGTAGCGCAGGAGCTCGCCCTCGGGCGCAAGATGGGACGGGACATCTCCTTCTCCGCCGACGGCAACACCATCGCCGTCTTCGCCAAACGCGAGAAGGGACGGAGCCTGCTGCTGATCGACGTCCTGAACGGTGGCCTGCGCGAGATCATCGACATGGACGAGCTCGAGCAACAGTCATCGCCCGCCTTCTCGCCCGATGGCCGGACGATCGCCTTCTCCGCCTGGCGCGGCGGCAATTTCGACATCTTCGCCCTCGACGTCGAGTCGCGGACCATCACCAACCTCACCAACGACGAGCTCTTCGACGGCGCGCCCGTGTTCACGCCCGATGGCCGATCGGTGGCGTTCGTCTCGGCGATCGGCACCGGCTATGCCAAGGTTTTCCGCACCGATCTCGGCACACCCGGGAGCCGGTTCACGCTGACCACCGGCGAATCGAACGAGAACGATCCGGTCTTCTCGCCCGACGGCAAGCGGCTGTATTTCACCACCGACCGCATCGGCCCGGAAAACATCTTCAGCCTCGAGCTTGCCACCGGCCAGCTTCGCCAGTACACCGACGTGGTGACCGGCGCCTTCATGCCGACCGTCCTGCGCGAGCCGGATGAGCCCGAGCGGCTGGTCTTCGCCGGTTTCTGGAAAGGCAGCTTCGATCTCTACGTGGCCGAGACCGACGAGCCGATCGGCGAGCCGCAGACCGTCGAGATCCCGGTCGAGCCCATGGTCGCCGAGGACCTTCCCGGCTTCGAGCCCGACATCCAGGTGAGTCTCGACGACAGCAACAAGGGCCCTTACAGAGGGCACAGGTTCTTCCTCGAGGACGCCCAGACCTACATCGGGCTCAACAGCGACCAGAGCTACCTCGGCCAGATCCTGCTGATCTTCTCGGATTACCTGGGCGACCGGCGGATCCTGGCCAACCTGAGCTCGATCGACAGCTTCTCGAACTTCAACATCCGCTACATCGACTTCTCCCGGCGCTGGCGATGGGGGGTCCAGATCTTCGACGACCGCACGTTCTACAACACCGGGGACCCCATCCAGGACCGCATCGACCGCGGCCGGGTCACCTCGCAGGTTTCCGGGGCCATCGCGTCGATCTCCTATCCGTTCACTTTCTACCAGCGGGCGGAGCTCGGGGCCGGCTACATCGCCTGGAAGGTGGCCCTCCCATTTCAGCAATCCCCGGGTGCCCCTATCGACTTCCTCGAGGCCTCCAACGACTTTCCGATCGTGCAGGGCGCCCTGGTGGGCGACTCGGCCGTGTTCGCCAACTACGGTGCGGTGTCCGGCCGCCGCTGGAAGCTGGGCGCCGCCTACGCTCCCGATCTCGATGAAAGCGGCGCGCTGTTCCAGTCCGCCACCCTCGAGGCCCGGCAGTACATCCATGTGACGGACCGGAGCAATCTGGCGTTCCGCGTTTTCGCCGGCGCGGCGGAGGGCAACTCTCCGAACCCGTTCTACTTCGGCGGGCTCGACACGGTGCGCGGCGTAAGGTTCCGCTCGCTCTCTGGAGACCGCGCGTTCTTCGCCAACGCCGAGTTCCGCTTTCCGTTGATCGACGTCATCGCCACGCCGGTCCTGGCCTTCCAGGGCGTCCGCGGCGTGCTGTTCTTCGACGTCGGCGGCGCCTGGTTCAACGACTTCGAGGACTTCGACCTCTACGACTCGGACACCAAGCGGTTCAAGGACGGCCTCGCTTCCTACGGGTGGGGCGTCACCACCCGGCTCTTCGGCCTCGACTTCAACTGGGACTTCGCGAAGCTCTACAAGCCGCCCGTCGCGCTGGAGGACTCGGGCTTCAAGACCGAGTTCTGGATCGGCTATCGGTTCTGAGGAGAAGGGGGACGGCCGCCGGTCGCCCCCCTCGGCGGTCGCCGCCAGCTCCGCCAGCAGCATCCGGTCCCGGTCAATCCGGTCCGGTCACTTGCGTCGGCCCCCGTCACCGGGTTAGCATTATCAGTTCATTTTCGTCGGCGATCACTGTCCCTCAACGTCCGCGATTGGGAGAGGCCATGACACGTCTCAACTTTGGGAACTCTGGTAGGAACAAGGCTGTGCTCATCACGATGCTCGCCACTCTGATCCTCTCTGCCGGACCTGCAGCCGCGGGCGCGGCAGGCGAATCGGTGGTCGTGCGGGTGCCCACCCAGGCGCGGGCGCAGGTGACCGCCGCCCAGGTCCGGCCGGCATTGGATCTGGACTACGGATCGTTTCACTGGCTCGAGGTGAAGGCGGCGGATCTCGCCCGCCTCGCCGCCCGGGGCGTGCCTCACACCGTGGTTCCGGACGCCCGGCAGGTGCGGGTCCCGGGGTTCCGGTTCGACCCGCTCGCGGAAGGCGAGCCCAAGCTGCCGCCAGACCGGCTCGCCGATCCCTCCCGACCGGGCCTCAGGCTGGTTCAGCTCGTCGGCCCGGCTCAGGAGAGCTGGCTGCCGCGGCTGGCGGGAGCGGGCGCCCGGATCCTCCAGTACTATCCCCATAACACCTACCTGGTGTGGGCCGGCCCGGCCGCGGGCGACGCCGTCCGCAGCCTGGAATTCGTGCGCTGGCAAGGCCTCTTCCACCCGGACTACAAGGTCAATGCCGATCTGGTCGGCCGAACCGGCAAGATCAACAACGTGGACGTGATGTTCTACGACGACGGCGACAGGCAGGCCACCCTGGACGCCATCACCCGGCTCGGAGGCGAGATCCTCCAGGTCAATCCCTCCCAGCCGGATAAGGCGTTCTACGACGCCATCGTCCGCCTCGACGCCGGGGCCGTTCAGCCGTTGGCCACCGTCGGTACCGTCCTGTGGATGGGGTACGAGAGCCCGCGGCCGACCCTGGACGACGAGATGTCGGATCAGATCGTGGCCGGCAACCATCCCGGCGGCGTGCCCGTGACCGGCTACCAGAGCCACCTCACCGGCCTGGGCGTCGACGGCACGGGCGTCACCTGGGCGGTGATCGACACCGGCGTGGATTACAACCACCCGGACCTCGGCCCCCATATCGTCGGCGGCTCCAGCTTTCCCGGCATTCCGGCCGGCTGCGACCCCGGCACCACGCCCGGCGCCGACTGCTCGAACGGCGGCCACGGCACCCACGTGGCCGGGATCATCGGCGGCGACGCCACCGCCGGCTTCACCGATGCCGGCGGCTTCCTCTACGGCCTGGGCATGGCCCCGGAGTACAACATCTTCGCCATGAACTCCCTCTCCGCACCCGCGTGGCCGCCGGCCGGCGGCTGGCAGGAGCATTCCAGGCGGGCGGTCCTTGGCGGCGCGGTCGGCGGCAACAACTCGTGGACCACCGGCGAGGGAACCGCCCACGGGTATCAGGCCTCCGAGCGCACCCACGACCTCATGGTGCGGGACGGCAACTTCGACACCGGCGCGGTGGCCGAGCCCTTCATCGAGGTGTTCTCGGCCGGCAACTCCGGGCCCGGCGCCATGACGCTGACGGCGCCGCACGAAGCCAAGAACCTGATCACCGTCGCCTCCTCCCAGAACTTCCGGATCGGCTCGATCGACAACATCTCTTCCTTCAGCAGCCGCGGGCCGGCGGTCGACGGCCGCTGGGTGCCGACGATCACGGCCCCGGGCGAGCAGATCGCCTCGAGCCGCAACGACGTCGGCGGCGTGTGCGCCACACCCATCGGCGGAACGAGCAACTTCTACGCCTTCTGCTCCGGCACCAGCATGGCCTCTCCCCACGCCGCGGGCGCCGTGGTGCTGCTCACCGAATGGTGGCGCGGCTTGACCGAAGGCGGCGTCGATCCGAGCCCGGCGTTTGCCAAGGCCCTGCTGGTCAACGGCGCCGTCGACATGGGTACGGCCAACATCCCCAACGCCAACGAGGGCTGGGGCCGCATCAACATCACCAACGTCATCACCCCGGCAGCGCCGGCGGAGTACTGGGACCAGACGACGACCTTCGGGGCCACCGGCGAGGACTTCCAGGTGACGGTCGGCGTGCCCAATCCCGGCCTGCCGGTGAAGGTGTCCCTGGTCTGGACCGACGCCGCCGGCGCGGTGGGCGCCAACCCCGCCCTGGTCAACAACCTCGACCTGACGGTGGTGGACGGTGCCAACACCTATCTCGGCAACCGCTTCACCGCCGGGTGGTCCGTCACCGGCGGCACGCCGGACACGCTCAACAACGTGGAGAACGTCTTCATCCAGAGCCCCGGCGGCAGCATCGACCTCACCGTCGCGGCCACCGCCGTCAACGGCGACGGCGTGCCCTACAACCCCGACACCACGGACCAGGACTTCGCCCTGGTCTGCTCCAACTGCGCCCTGACTCCGGACTTCACCCTCGACGTCGATCCCTCCGAGCTCGCCGTCTGCGCCCCGGCCAACGCCGTCTACACCGTGTCTGTCGGCTCGATCCTGAGCTTCACCGACCCGGTGACGCTCGCGGCGAGCGGCAACCCGGCCGGCACCTCGGTCGGCTTCACCACCAACCCGGTGACTCCCCCCGGCTCGAGCACCCTGACCATCTCGAACACCGGCTCGGCGGTCGCCGGCGCCTACACCATCCAGGTCGACGGCACGAGCACCACGGGGACCAAGTCCCGGATGGTCGGCCTCGACCTCTTCACCGCTGCGCCGTCGACGGTGACCCTGCTGACGCCCGCCAACGCTGCCACCAATCAGCCGGTGCAGCCCACCTTCACCTGGAATGCGGTCAGCGAGCTCGGCACCTACACCATCGAGGTGGCGAGCGACCCGGCCTTCACCAGCATCGTCGAGACGGCGAGCGGCATCGAAGCGACCACCTACGTCATGACCGGCACGCTCAACACCAACACCACCTACTATTGGCGGGTACGGGCGAGCAACGCCTGCGGCACGGGAAGCTTCTCCGCCGCGCGCAGCTTCACCACCGTACCGGGCCCGGGCGATTGCCCCATCGGAGCCACGGCGGTCCAGACCTTCACCGATGGTTTCGAGACCGGCGCGGCGGGATGGACGCACAGCGGCACGGGCGACAGTTGGGCCCTCTCGGGCGTGCGGGTGCACGGCGGCGCCAACTCCTTCCACGCCAACACCCCAGGGTCCGTTACCGACCAGTTCCTCGTCTCGCCCTCGATCGCCCTGCCGAGCGGCTCCCTGCCCCAGTCCTTGAAGTTCTGGAACCACCAGACCCTCGAGGACAACCCGCCGGGATGCTATGACGGCGCGGTGCTCGAGATCTCCACCAACGGCGGCGGATCGTGGACACGCCTCGAAGCCCAGCTGCTGACCGATCCTTACGACGGCGTGGTCTCCGGCTGCTGCGCCAACCCGATCGCCGCCTCCAACGCCTGGTGCGGCGATCCCCAGGACTGGACCAACTCCATCGTCGACATCTCCGCCTTCGCGGGCCAGACGGTCAAGTTCCGTTTCCGCGTGGCCACGGACACCTCGGTCAGCCGTGAGGGCTGGTACATCGACGACGTGAGCGTACAGGCCTGCTCCTCGCTGATCTTCCAGGATGGCTTCGAGAGCGGCAATACGGCAGCTTGGGGCTTCACCACGCCGTAGGTCGGAATACCTTGTAGGGGCGCGGTCGCGGCATACCGCGCCCCTACAGCACCCCCTGTCACGGTGCCGCTTTGCGGATGAATTCGGCGACGTCCTGCTTGAGCTTGCGGTGGTCGGCCTTGCGGATGTACATCATGTGGCCCGACTCGTAGAGCTCGATCCGTACCTGGTCCCGCAACTCCCTGGGCAGGCCGAGGTGGTCCTTGGTGAAGATGGAATCGAAGTAGGGCGTCGCCAGGTCGTAAATCCCGCCCGTCATCAGCACCCATAGATCGGGATTGCGGGTCATCGCCCGGCGAAGAAACTCGCCCATGTTCACGTACTGGTTCTCGAAGTCGTCCCAGCTCCAGGGCCAGACGTTGCCGCTCCGCTCGTAGACGAGATCGTTCTCGTACCTCAGCTCGCGCCGGAGGTAATCGTTGATCGCCGCCGAGTAGGGACCGTTGAGAGAGGCCATGGCGGGGTCGTACTCGAAGCTCTCGCCGGCCGCGTCGAGGTCGGTGCCGGTGAAGCGGGTGTCCAGCCGGCCGACGGTCTTCCCCTGGTCGCGCAGCAGCTCCTTGCAGAAGCGGTGGATCTCGACGCAGAGGTTCGAGCGCTCCACGTAGCCGGGCGAGAGGCCCGTATAGCGCGCGAGCTTGGCCGCGATCTCCTTTCGCCGCACCTCAGGCAGCCGGTCTCCCTGCAGGAGAGCGGGCGCGTACTCGCCGAGGACGAAGGCCTCCACCTCCGCCAGCGTCTTGAACAGGTCGCCCGACAGCTCGGGCGGCAGCTTCTTGTGGTACCAGGCCGTGGCGGTGTAGGTCGGCAGGTGGATGAAGCAGGGGTGGTCGTTGCCGACGTGGAAGTCCTGATCCTGCCAGTTGAGGATGGTGGAGATCAGGATGACGCCGTTGAGGTTCATGCCGTAGCGGTCCGCCAGGTGGTAGGCGAGCCCCGCCGCACGGGTGGTGCCGTAGCTCTCCCCTGCCACGAGCTTGGGGCTCGCCCAGCGCTGGTTGCGGGTGGTCCACAGCCGGATGAACTCGGCCACGGACTCGACGTCCTTCCGCACGCCGTGGAACTGCTTCGGGTCCTGCCCCGGCGCCGGCCGGCTGTAGCCGGTGCTCACCGGATCGATGAACACGAGATCGGTCAAGTCCAGGATCGAGTATTCGTTGTCCACCAGCCGGCCGGGTGGCGGCAGGGCCATGCCCTCGTCGGTGCGCTCGACCTTCTTCGGCCCGAAGGCGCCCACATGGAGCCAGAGCGAAGCCGAGCCCGGACCGCCGTTGAAGGTGAAGGTGACGGGCCGGCCGCCCGGATCTTTGACGCCGTCCAAGGTATAGGAGATATAAAAGACCGACGCCTTGACGGTGCCCGCGTCGTCCTTGAGCAGCAGGTTGCCGGCGGTGGCGGTGTACGGAAGCCGCCGCCCATCCAGGGTCAAGGTGTGGTGAGTGACGGCGGACTTCTCCTCCGGCGCAAGGGTTTCCTTGTCCGCCGGCTTCGCATCCTTGGTGTCAGGCTTGGGCGCCTGGGCCAGGGCCGGAGCGGCGAGCAGGAGAAGTACGGCGAGGAGCTTCTTCGGCATGGGAGATCCTCCGGGGCGGCGCGGTCCGCCGCGATGATGATGGTCCGTCGAAAAATTGATCCTATGCTATAGACTTCCCGGTGGCCGTACTTGCAGACCGTACCGTCGGAGTGAAGAGAGAGCCCTTGACGAGCCCTGGCTGGGCTCGCGCCGTCTTCCTGCGCAACCTAGAGGAGGTCACAGCCATGCAATGGATCGAGGACGACCGTATCCCCTGCCACGAGACAGAGACCGTAACGGCGCCTTCCTCGCTGAGCCGGCGAGGGTTCATCGGAGGTATCGGCGGCGGGGCGGCGGCCCTGGCAGCGGGAGCCTTGGGTCTGGAGCCGCTTGCGAACGCCGCGGTCAGCCCGGGGCCGGACGCAGCGGCCGAGGCGGTGAGCACGCCCGCTCAGGCGCGGCGGAAGGCCTGCTTCAAGGTGCGCAAGGACATGGCCGATTTCTGGTGGGAACAGGGCACCGTCAGCCATCCGACCAACGGCGACGAGACCCGCTACCCCAACAAGATCGCGAGCTACAGCAAGAGCATGCCGCACAACGCCTTCGGCGAGGTCGACCCGGAGGCCTACGAGAGTTTGCTCAAGGCCATTCGTACGGGCAAATCCACGGATTACGACGCCATGATTCTCGCGCCCGGCGCCCGCCGGCAGACCAGCCCGCAGTGCGGCCTGGCCTTCGACATGGAGGGGGTGGACAGCCACGGCGTGGCGGTGCCCGCTCCGCCGGCCCTGGCGAGCAAGGAGCAGGCGAGCGAGATGGTGGAGCACTACTGGCAGGCGCTGCTGCGCGACACCAATTTTCTCGATTACGGCTCCTCGCCGGTCGCGACGAAGGCCATCGCCGACCTGAACGCCTTCGGCGCCGACTTCAAGGGGCCCAAGAGGAACGGCAAGGTCACCGTCCAGACTTTGTTCCGGGATGTCGCGCCCGGGGCCTTGATAGGCCCTTACATCTCACAGTTCATGTGGCTCAACACGCCGTTCGGCGTCGAGTACGTCGAGCGCAAGATGTGGACCCTGGCCCCGGGTTCGGATCACATGCAGTCCTTCGACGAGTGGCTGGCGGTGCAGAACGGTCTGGTGCCGGCGACGGAGTCGTTCCTCGGCCAGCGGCGCTACGTCGTCAACGGCCGCGACCTCTCCGCCTGGGTCCACGTCGACGTCCTCTTTCAGGCCTACTTCAACGCCTGCCTGATCCTCATGACCCCGCCGGACGGCTCGGACGTGGGCGGCGGCATCGGCTGCCCGTTCAATCCCGGCAACCCCTACCTCGGAAACCCGACCCAGGACGGTTTCTGCACCTTCGGTCCTCCCGCCGCCAAGTCGCTGATGTGTGAGGTCGCGTCCCGCTGTCTCAAGGCCACCTGGCACAAGAAGTGGCAGGTGCACCGCCGCCTGCGTCCGGAGGCCTACGGCGGCCTCGTCGAGGTGCAGCTCAACCAGGCGCCGGGGAGCTACGACGGCGCGCTGCACCCGAGCCTCTTCAGCGCCGGCGTGCTGGACGAGATCGCGTCGCACAACGGCGGCAGCTACCTGCTGCCGATGGCGTTCCCCGAGGGAGCGCCGACCCATCCCTCCTACACCGCCGGCCACGCCACGGTGGCAGGGGCCTGCGTCACGATCCTCAAGGCGATCTTCGACGCCGAGAACCGTCCCATCCCGCACCCCGTGATCCCGACGCACGACGGCTCGGCCCTGGTGCCATACGCCGGCCCGGCGCTGACCATCGAGGGAGAAGCTCAACAAGCTGGCCTCCAACATCGCCACGGGCCGCAATATCGCCGGCGTTCACTGGCGGACGGATGCCCATGCCTCCCTGCGCATCGGCCAGGCGGTCGCGATCAGCCTCCTGCGCGAGCAGACGAAGATCCACAACGAGGCCCATCCGTTCTTCACGTTTCGTGGTTTCGACGGGGAACGGATCGTCGTCGAGTGAGAGGGCAGGCGACCACTGGATGTTCTTCGCAGGGGTGGGGCAAAACTCCTCTGTCTCCGTGAAGAGAGGTTGACCGAATATCGACGCTGCGCTATGTAGCGGTGCGGTGACGTCTCTGAACCAGTGACAGCTGCACTTTCGGGAGAAACCTCATGCGCCGAGCCTCGAGATCCGTAGCGCTTGCGATCGCCCTGCTTCCCGCGGCCGTTTTCGCCGCCGCGCCGGTGGACCCGGACCTCCTCGCCGGCCTGCGCGCCCGGTCGATCGGTCCGGCCACCATGAGCGGTCGCGTGGCCTCGATCGACGTCGTCGAATCGAACCCGGACATCATCTACGTCGGGGCCGCCACCGGCGGCGTCTGGAAGTCGGTCAACGGCGGGCTCACCTGGACGCCGATCTTCGACGACCAGCCGGTGGCGGCGATCGGCGCCGTAGCCGTGTTTCAAGGTAACCCCGGTATCGTCTGGGTGGGAACCGGCGAGGGCAATCCGCGCAACAGCGTCTCGATCGGCAACGGGATGTACCGCTCGCTCGACGGCGGCAAGACCTGGAGCCACCTGGGGCTCGAGGCCACGGAGCGCATCCATCGCGTCGTGTTGCACCCGACCGAGCCGAACGTCGCCTGGGCCGCAGCCATGGGTCAGGCGTGGGGCGAGAACCCCGAGCGCGGTGTGTTCAAAACTCTGGACGGCGGCAAGACTTGGAGAAAGGTGCTGTACGTCGACCCCCGCACGGGCGCGGCGGATCTGATCCTGGATCCGAGCAACCCGAACAAGCTCTTCGCCGCCATGTGGGACTATCGGCGCTGGCCCTGGCTGTTCCGTTCGGGGGGACCCGGCTCGGGTCTTTACGTCACCTATGACGGCGGCGAGACCTGGAAGCGCTATTCCGAGGAGGACGGCCTGCCCAAGGGTGACCTCGGGCGGATCGGCCTCGCCCTCTCGCGGTCGAGCCCCGAGATCGTCTATGCGCTGGTGGAAGCCGAGAAGAGCGCGCTCCTCCGCTCCAGCGACGGCGGCCGGAGCTGGACCAAGGTCAACGAGGACCATCGCACGGCGGAGCGGCCGTTCTACTACGCCGACATCGAGGTCGACCCGATGTGGCCGAACCGCATTTACAACCTGACCGCCCGGCTGCAGGTTTCGGAGGACAGCGGCAAGACCTTCAACCTCCTCGGCCGCTCGCGCGAGATCCACGGCGACTATCACGCGATGTGGATCAACCCGCGCGATCCGGAACACATCGTGGTCGGCAACGACGGCGGGCTCGGCATCAGCCGCGACCGCGGCGAGACCTGGCAGTTCGTGGGCAATCTGCCGCTGGCGCAGTACTACCACGTGGCGGTCGACATGGACACGCCCTACAACGTCTACGGCGGCCTGCAGGACAACGGCTCGTGGCGAGGCCCGAGCTCGGTGTGGGAGCAGGGGGGTATCCGCAACCACAAATGGGAGGTGGTGGGAGGTGGCGACGGTTTCGACACGCGGCCGGATCCGGAAGACTCCATGGCGGGCTACTCGATGTCGCAGGGCGGCTCGCTGGTGCGCTGGGATCTGCGCGCGCGTGAGATGAAGCGGATCCAGCCGCCGGACCCGAAGCCGGACAGCGGCCGCGAAAAACTGCGCTTCAACTGGAACGCCGGCTTGGGGCTCGATCCTTTCGAGCCCGGGACCCTCTACTACGGCAGCCAGTACGTCCACAAGTCGACGGACCGCGGCGCGAGCTGGACGAGCATCAGCCCGGACCTGACGACGGACAATCCGGATTGGCAGCAGCAGGCGAAGAGCGGCGGCCTGACGCCGGACGTCACCGCAGCCGAGAACTTCACGACGATCATCGCCATCGCTCCCAGCCCGCTGCAGAAAGGCGTCATCTGGGTGGGGACCGACGACGGCCGGCTGCACGTCACCCGCGACGGCGGCGCGACCTGGACGAGCGTCGAGAAGAACGTCCCCGGCGTGCCGGTCAACACCTGGATTCCGCACATCCTGCCGTCGAAGCTCGACGCCGGATCGGCTTTCGTGGTCTTCGACAATCACCGGCGGGAGGACTTCAAACCCTATGTCTATCGCACGGACGACTGGGGCAAGACGTGGAAGAGCCTGGCCACCAAGGACTTGAAGGGTTATGCGCTGTCGGTGGAGCAGGACCCGGTGGACAAGGACCTGCTCTTCCTCGGCACGGAATTCGGCCTCTGGGTGTCGCTCGACGGCGGCGCGCGCTGGATGGCGTGGCGCCACGGCGTGCCGACGGTGTCGGCGATGGATATGGTGATCCATCCGCGGGACCTGGACCTCGTCGTCGGCACCCACGGGCGCGCCATCTACATCCTCGACGACATCACGCCGCTGCGCGAGATTTCGGCCGAGACGCTCGCCAAGCCGCTGCACCTGTTCGCCGCCGCGCCGGCGATGCTGCGCCGCAACCGGGGGGGCGGCATGCGCGGCGGCGGCGCCGGCGAATATCAGGGAGACAACCGCGAGTACGGGGCCTTCATCACCTACTCGTTGAACGTTCCCGGCCTGCCGCTGCCGGACAGCGAGAAGGAACGGGCGCGCAAGGAGGCCGAGCGGGCGGCGGCGCGAGCCAAGTCGCAGCCGGCGGCCGAGCCGGGCGGCCCTATCAAGGAGGACGCACCGCGGCCGGAAGAGGTGCGGGGCCGGCCTGCCGCCGACGAGGCAGGAGAGGACGGGAAGGAGCCGAAGGTGGAGATCCGCATCGCCGACGCCGCCGGCAAGCTGGTGCGCAAGATGGAGGGTCCCGCGAAGCTCGGCGTCAACCGCGCCGCCTGGGACTTCGGACGCGATCAATTCCGCCGACCGCCGCCGCTGGGCGAGCGCGGCGCTTTCTTCCGGCGCGACAGCGGCCCGGCGGTGCCTCCGGGCACTTATAACGTCACCGTCAAGCTCCGCGACCACGAGGCGAAGGGGACGCTCCAGGTGGTCGCCGACCCGGCCCTCGAAAACACCGATGCCGACTGGCAGGCGCGGGAGGACGCGGTGGCGCGCGCCGGCGAGCTGCAGAACGCGGTGGCGGACGCCCCCGCCCGCATCGCCGCGGCGCGGGACGACGTCAAAGTGGTGCTCGCCAAGCTCGACGCCCGAAAGAAGGAGCGGGAGAGGGCCGGAGCGGACGCGAAGACGGCCGGCGAGCCGGACAAGCCGCTCGCCCAGGCGGCGCGCGACCTGCAGAAGAAGCTCTCCGCGGTCGAGCGCCGGTTCTACGTACCGCCTGATACCAAGGGGATCGTCGAGGACGAGACCGCCTACGCCAAGGTGACGGACTTCGGCCGTACCCTCGACGCCACGTGGGGCCGGCCCTCGCCGACGGCGATGAGCTACCTGGAGGATGCGGAGCGGGAGGTCAAGGCCGTGCTGGCCGATTTCAACAAGCTCTTCGCCGAGGACGTGGCCGCCTTCCGCCAGAAGGTGGCGGAGGCCGGCATCGGCCTGCTCGGCGAGCAGAGGCCGATCGAGGTGAAGTAGGGGGTTCGAAGATCGAACGTAGGGGCGGGGCTTGTCCCGTCCTTATTGCCGCCAGGCACCCTCTCGGATGTGATTGAAATTGACGGCAGCGTTGAGACCCCTGTTCTGGAGCGCCAGGTAGAGACGGATGTCGTCGGTGAGGACCATGAGATCCTCCTCTGAGAGAAGGAGGATCGCGGCATCGGTCAGGCCCAATCTCTGGAATTCCTCTGCCTCAGCCGCTTCGGTGCTCGCGATGTAATCCTCTTGGAAGAGTTTAATGTGAGCTCGCAGTTGGATGCGCAGTCTGGCGGCAACCTCCTCTCCGATCTGGGAGAGAAGGTTGCTGACTTCGGTCAGGACATTAGGCGTCGTTACGAACCGCTCGTACTGTCGCAGGAAATCGCGGAGGAGCCTGAAATCGTCGAGACCGAACTGGCTCGTCCTCTTGTGTTTCTGGATGAGGTTCGGATCGAGACTGCCGACGATGTACAAGAGGAGGAGGTTGGTGTCAATGATGAGGCCCTTGCTGCGCCTCAATCCTCGGGTCCCGCGCATCCCGCCGCTCAGCTCTTGAAAATATCGACCTTGGTAACTTCTCCCGAGCTCGCATCAACCCGAAAGATCTTGTATTCCCGGGGCTCGGTGCGAGGCAGGACTTGATCGAGCGGGGAAGGTCTTCCTGTCCTTGAGTAGAGGGCGGGCCTTGTGAAACCCAGCGTAACCAACCAGTACCTGCGATTGTCGGTTAGCTCCACAGCCTCTAGACCCAGTTGCGAGATCTTTTCAGGTTTGAAGAGCTCGGCGGCAAAGTCCTTTGCTCGCTGTACGGCCTCCTTGACGTCGATCTTCGTCGCGAGGTTCGTCGGTACCGGCATCAATGACCTCCGTAGCCAGACATCAGATTCTTACACAGATCTTCCCGAAGTGCTCCCCCGCCGCCATGTGGTCGAAGGCGGCGCGGGCCTCTGCGAACGGGAAGATCCGGTCGATCACCGGACGGACGCCGTGGAGGGCCATGGCGCGGTTCATCGCCTCGAAACCCTCGCGATGGCCCACCAGGATGCCGTTGACGCGGAGCCTCTGCATGAAGATCTGGGTGAGGAGCAGCTCGGTCTTGGTGCCCGCGAGATTGCCGATCAGGCTGATCGTGCCGCCGAAGCGCACGGCGCGCAGCGACTGCTGGAGGGTGCCCGCGCCGCCGACCTCGACGACGTGATCGACGCCCGCGCCGCCGGTCAGCTCCTTCGCCCGTACGCCCCACTCGGGAACCTCGCGATAATTGATCGTTTCGGCGGCGCCCATCTCCCGCACTCTCTCCAGTTTCTCGTCCCGGCTGGAGGTGGCGATCACGCGGGCGCCGAGGAGCTTCGCGATCTGTAAGGCGAAGATCGAGACGCCGCCCGTGCCCTGAACGAGCACCGTGTCGCCGGCCGTCACGCCGCCTTCCGTCACCAGCGCGCTCCAGGCGGTGACGGCGGAGCAGGGCAGGGTCGCCGCCTCCTCGTACGACAGGTGTTCCGGGATCTTGACGAGCCCTTCCTGATCGAAGACGGCCAGCTCGGCGAGCGTGCCGTCGAGAGGCCCCCCGAGCGTCGCGCGCAGCTTCTCGCGCGTCGGCGGGCCGGCGATCCATTTCGGCGCGAAGGCGACGCAGACCCGGTCCCCGGAGTGAACGCACGTGACTCCCTCGCCGGTCTCCACCACCTCGCCGGCGCCGTCCGAGCAGGGGATCAGCGGCAGCTTCTGCTTCGGGTTGTACTTTCCCTCCACCGTCAGCAGGTCGCGATAGTTGAGCGAGGCGGCCTCGAGCCGCACCAGCACCTGTCCAAAGCCGGGCCGGGGATCGGGCCGCTCGACGAGGGCCAGGTTGTCGAGGCCGAAGGCGCCGCGGATCTCGACCGCGCGCACGCGCTAAGCCTCCAGCTCCCGGCGGATCTTCTCCTGCAGCTCGCGAGCGGTCGCGTCGGCGAGCCTGCCGGCGGGCCAGCCGATGCCGAGCCCCTCGCCGCCGAATTTCGGAATGATGTGGAAGTGCACGTGCATCACCACCTGGTGCGCCTCCGAGCCGTTGTTCTGCAGGACGTTGTAGGCGGTGGCGCCGGTGGCCCGCATCACCGCCCGGCAGAGCCGCGGCAGGACGCGCCCGACCGCGGCGGCCGACTCGTCCGAGAGCTGGTGGAGCTGCGCCTTGCGCTCCTTGGGGATGACCAGCGTATGCCCGTCCGACAGCGGCCCGATGTCGAGGAAGGCGAAGACGTGCTCGTCCTCGTACACCTTCCAGCTCGGGATGTCGCCGGAGAGGATCTTGTCGAAGATGGTCGGTTGGTGATCGCGGTGATCGCTCATGGGGGGTATTGTATGCCGCATGGAACGCCCGCCCGGCTGGAACGAAAACGACAGCCGCGACTTCATCGATCTCGGACGCTTCTTCGTGCCGGACCGCGAGGAGCAGATCGCCACGATCCTGGCGATGATCCCGGAACCCGAGGGTCTCGGGGGCGGCCTGGTGGTGGACCTCTGCTGCGGCGAGGGCCTGCTCTCGCGGGCCTTGCTGCAGCGCTTCCAGCGGGCCCGCGTCCTGGCGATGGATCTGTCGCCCGCCATGCTGGAGCACGCGCGCACGGTTCTCGCGCTCCAGCGGGAACGCTTCGAGGCGCGGCAGTTCGATCTCGCGGACCTTTCCTGGCGGCGCTTCGCCGAGCCCGTCCACGCCTTCGTCAGCTCGCTCGCCGTGCATCATCTCGACGACGAAGGCAAGCGCCGGCTCTTCCGCGACCTCGCCGCCGCCCTCGCGCCGGGAGGGATTCTGGTGATCGCCGATCTCGTCCGGCCGGCGACGCCCGCGGCGCAGGCGCTGGCCGCGAGGGCCTGGGACGACTCGGTGCGCCGCCGCTCGCTCGAGCTCGCCGGCGATCTCAAGCCCTTTGACAAATTCCGGAGCGAGCGCTGGAACTTCCATTCCGATCCCGAGCCGGACCCGATCGATCAGCCGTCGCCGCTGCTCGACCAGCTCCGCTGGCTGGAGGAGGCGGGCCTTACCGGCGTGGACGTCTTCTGGATGAAGGCCGGCCACGCCGTCTTCGGCGGAGTCCGCAGCGCCCTCGGCACGGGAGAGATCTGAGGATGGCCGGCTACTCCGGAACGCCGCTGCCGCAGAAGCTCGGCATCAAGGAGGGCTCCCGCGTGGCGTTGATCGGCGCGCCCGAGGGTTTCGCGGCCGCGCTCGAGCCCCTGCCGGCCAAGGTGAAGCTCGCGCGCCGCATCGGCCAATCTGGCTCGCCGCCGCTCGACGTCATCCTCTTCTTCGCCGACCGCGCGGCCGAGCTCGAAAAACGTTTCTCGTCGCTGGCCGCCAAGCTCGCGCCGAACGGCGGTCTATGGGTCGCGTGGCCCAAGAAGGCGTCCGGCGTCCCCACCGATCTCACCGACGACGTCGTGCGGGAGATCGGCCTGGCAAAAGGCCTCGTGGACAACAAGGTCTGCGCCGTCGACGACGTCTGGTCCGGCCTGCGCTTCGTCATCAGGCTGAAAGACCGTCAAACCTCTTGACAGCGGACAGAAGTCAGCTATCTTTAATTACGTGGACATGAACGTGCCTCCCGACCAACCTCCGAGTAGCGTGGACAGCCCGCTGTCCACGACCTCTCGTCGCGGGCTGTCCGCCACCCGGTATTGCTTCGGCATCGCTTCCGAAATTTCCCCGCCGCCCATCCATGTTTCCGCAGCCATTCCCGGTTGCGGTGTCACCCCATCCGGGTTGACGTACTAGCCGATCATGCTTACGGAGCCCCCCGGGGCTTTCCCGCCGGATGATCGATCCGGATGGGTTGTCGGCTTGGAAAGCCGTCGCCTTTTCCCCCGTCACCGCCGCACCCGTACACCCCTTCCCAACGGAGGAGTATCGAGATGAAGCAGGAGGCGTTGGCCTCGTTTGCAGTCGAGACCACCCGGCGCGAGGACGTCTGCGAGATCCTCGGCCAATCCTACGATCCCGATCACTGGAACGATTGGCGCTGGCAGATGCGCCATCGCCTCTCCCGCCTCGATCAGCTCGAAAAGCTGCTCGATCTGACCGAGTCCGAACGGCGGGGGCTCCTGCTGGCGAGCGAAAAGTTTTCCGTCGCGGTCACTCCGCAATTCGCGACGCTGATCGATCCGCACGACCCGGACTGTCCCATCCGCCTGCAGGTCATACCCCGCGACAACGAGTTGCTGGTGAGCCCGGGCGACATGACCGATCCCTGCGGCGAGGACGGCGCCAGCGTCACCGACGGCCTGGTGCACCGCTATCCGGACCGCGTGCTCTTTCTCGTGCTCGACACCTGCGCCGCCTATTGTCGCTATTGCACGCGCAGCCGCCTGGTGAGCCAGGGCGAGCTCGAGCCTCTCGGGCGGCGCATCGAGGAAGCGCTCGCTTATCTCGAGGAGCACACGGAGGTGCGCGACGTGCTGCTTTCGGGCGGCGATCCGCTGCTCATGTCCGACGCCTCGCTCGACAGGCTCCTGGGCCGCCTGCGGGCGATCCCGCATATCGAATTCCTACGCATCGGCACCCGCATCCCGGGCTTCCTGCCGCAGCGCATCACGCCGGAGCTGGTGCGGGTGCTGCGCCGGCATCGCGTCTGGCTTTCCCTCCACTTCTGCCATGTCAGGGAGCTGACGCCCGAGGTGGCCGAAGCCTGCGACCGGCTGGCGGACGGCGGCATCCCGCTCGGCTGCCAGACGGTGCTGCTCAAAGGTGTGAACGATTCAGTGGCGGCGCTGAGCGATCTCTTCCGCGGCCTCCTCAGGCTGCGCGTGCGGCCGTACTACCTCTATCAGTGCGATCCCGTGCTCGGCACCGGCCACCTGCGCACCTCGATCGAAAAGGGTCTGGAGCTGATGGATCAGCTCCGCGGCCATATCACCGGTTACGCGGTGCCCACCTACGTTATCGACGCGCCGGGCGGCGGCGGCAAGGTGCCGGTGCAGCGGCAGACGATCGTCGGTTATGAAGACGGTGTCGCGCGCGTCCGCAACTGGCAGGGAAAAACCTACTCCTACGTCGATCCCGCCGAGTCCCACCCATGAAGCCGTTGCGGATCGCCCTCTGCTACGACCTGAAGTCGGACTACCTCGCCGCCGGTTTCACGCCCGAGGAGGTCATGGAGTTCGACGAGGAGGAGACGGTCGCGGCCCTCGCCGCCGCCCTCGACCGGCTCGGGCATCGGACCGAACGGGTCGGGCGAGGCGTCGAGCTCGCCCGCCGGCTCGCCGCCGGCGAGCGCTGGGACCTGGTGTTCAACGTCGCCGAGGGCGTGCGCGGCCGCTCGCGCGAGGCCCAGGTGCCGGCCGTCTGCGAGCTGTTCGACCAGCCCTACACCTTTTCCGACCCGCTGACCTGCGCCCTGACGCTGGACAAGGCGCTGGCCAAGCGGGTGGTGCGCGATCATGGGCTGCCGACGGCGCCGTTCGCCGTCGTGGAGCGGCTGGAGGATCTGGAGTGCGTGGACCTGGAACCGCCGCTCTTCGTCAAGCCGCTGGCCGAGGGGAGCAGCAAAGGAGTGACCGCGCGCTCCCGCGTCGGCAACCGCGAGGAGCTGCGGGAAGCCTGCGCCGAGCTGCTCCGGACCTTCCGCCAGCCGGTGCTCGTAGAAAGGTTCTTGCCGGGGCGGGAAGTGACCGTGGGCATCGTCGGCAACGGCGACGACGCGCGCGTGGTCGGAGTGATGGAGGTCGCCTTCCGGGCCGGCGCCGACCCCGCCTATACGGCGCTGAACAAGAAAGATTATGCAACCTGGATGGAGTACTGGCTGCTCGACGGCGAGCCCTTCGGCCGCAGGTCGCGCGAAGTGGCGCTGGCGGCCTACAGGAGCCTCGGCTGCCAGGATCTGGCGCGCGTCGATCTGCGCTGCGACGCCTCCGGCGAGCCCCATTTTCTGGAGGTGAACCCGCTGCCCGGCCTGCACCCGACCTACTCGGACCTGCCGCTCCTGGCGGGCCGGGCCGGAATCTCCTACGAAGAGCTGCTCGGCCAGGTCGTCGATGCCTCGGCCCGCCGGTGGGGGCTGTGGAGCTGACGGCGGTCTCGCGCGTCCTCATCGTTTACAACCCGGTGGAAGCGGGAGACGATCCCTCGACCCTGGACGTCCTGTCCGACATCGAGTGGGTCGCTTCCGGGCTCGCGGCGCTGGGCCTCCCTTACAGCGCCTTCGCCGTTCCGGGCTGGAAGCCGTGGCTCTACGTCGCCGCCGACCCGGGAACGGTGGCCTTCAACCTGTTCGAGTCGCCGCCCGCGGTGCCGTCTGCGCATTCGTCTGCCGCGGCGGCGATGGAGCTGATGAATCTTCCCTTCACCGGCTCGCCGGCCGCCGCCCTCTGGCTGACCACCGACAAGCTGGCGACCCGGGCGTTGCTGGCGGCGGAAGGTCTGCCCGTCGCTCCCGGCGGACGTCTCGATCCGGATCATCCGGAGCTGCTCGATCGGATTCCGGGCCCATGGATCCTGAAACCGGCCTGTGAGGATGCCTCCCTCGGCCTGGAAGGCGATCCGGTCTGCGCCACGCGCGACGCCGCGCTCGCCCGCGCCCGGCACCTGCAGGCGCGCTTCCCCGACGAAGCGATCCTCGCCGAGGCTTACCTCCCGGGCCGCGAGCTGAACGTGGCGCTCCTCGCCCGGAAGGGCGGCGTCGAAGTCCTGCCCGTGGCCGAGATCGTCTTCGAGGGCTATCCGGAGGGAATGTCGCGGGTGGTCACCTACGAGGCCAAATGGCAACAGGGTTCCTTCGCCTACGCCCACACGATGCGCCGCTTCCCGGAGGACGCCGCCGACAGCGCTCTGCTCGAACGGGTGCGGGAGATCTCCCTCGCGGCGTGGCGAATCTGCGGCCTGCGCGGCTACGCCCGGGTGGACATCCGGCTGGACGAGCGCGGCGAGCCGCACGTCCTGGAGGTCAACGCCAATCCATCCCTGGCGGCCGACGCGGGTTTCGTGGCCACGACGAGGAAAGCCGGGCTCTCCGCGCGCGAGGCCGTCGGACGCATTCTGGAGGACGCCGTTCGCGGGCGGCCGCATGGCGGACCGCAGAATGGGCGGCCGCAGATCGCCCCTGCAATCTCAACGAACGGGAACGTCCGCATCCGCGGCGATCTCGTGCCTGCCGACCGGGCGCCGATCGAAGCGCTGATCCGCGCCACGGATTTCTTCAACCCGGAAGAGATCGGAGTCGCCCTGGAGCTGGTGGACGACCGGCTGGCGAACGGACAAGCGAGCCACTACCGGTTCCTGATGGCGGAGTCGGACGGTCAGGTAGGTGGCTACGCCTGCTGGGGGCCGATCCCCGGCACCGTCGCCTCGGCAGATCTCTACTGGCTCGTGGTCCATCCGCGGCTCCAGGGTAAACGGATCGGCGCGGCGCTCCTTCAAGCCGCCGAGGAGTGCATGGCGGGCGCGGGCCGCATCCGCGTCTACGTCGAGACCTCGACCCGGCCGCAGTACCTGCCCACCCGCGCCTTCTACTCCGCGTGTGGTTACGAGCAGATCGCGGAGCTGGCGGACTTCTATGCGCCCGGGGACGGCAAGGCGGTACTGCTGAAGGTTGTAGGCTAGCGGGGAAACCCGCCGCTCGAAAAATCGAAAAAGATGCTAGACAGAATCGCCGGGTCTCCGGACTTCGGCGATGCGGAGGGGACTCGGCGCCAGAGTCCGCGGACTCGCTGACAGAGTCCCGGGACTTTTCCAATGAGGAGCGGACTCGCTGGCAGAGTCCCCGGACTTTGGCAATGGGGAGCAGACTCGGCGCCAGAGTCCCGGGACTTTGGCAATGCGGAGGGGACTCGTCGCCAGAGTCAGCTTACCCGCTGCCAGAGTCAGCGGACTTTTCCGATGCGGAGCGGACTCGCTGGCAGAGTCCCAGGACTTTGGCGATGCGGAGGGGACTCGTCGCCAGAGTCAGCTTACCCGCTGCCAGAGTGAGCGGACTTTTCCGATGCGGAGCGGACTCGCTGGCAAAGTCCCGGGACTTTGGCGATGGGGAGGGGACTCATTGCCAGAGTCAGCGGACTCGTTGCCAGAGTCAGCGGACTTTTCCAATGGGGAAGCGGACTCGCTGGCAAAGTCCCGGGACTTTGGCAATGGGGAGTGGACTCATTGCCAGAGTCAGCTTACTCGCTGCCAGTGTGGGCGGACTTTTCCGATGCGGAGCGGACTCACTGGCAAAGTCCGGGGACTTTGGCGATGATGAGGGGACTCATTGCCAGAGTCAGCGTACTCGCGGTCAGCGTGAGCCGGCTCCGCCGCTGGTTCCCGAGACCTTCTGCCGGAGACTCGGGACTTTCTCCAAAAATCCGCAGGCTCGTCAGCGGTCTCGGCTTACCCGTTGGCCGTGTCAGGCGGCCTGACGGCTAATCCGCGGACTTTACGGCGAAGTGCCGGGACTTTGGGGCAAGGCGAGTTACTGCGCCGAACCTGCGCTTCCGCGGCTCTCTTGGTTGACGAACCCCGGTGAACCGAGTCAAAGATCCGTGGCGTCGGCGGCGGCCAGCTTGTCGTTGAGCAGGTAGTCGTCGCTCAGGTATTTGAGGATCACGCGGCCGATCTGGGGATCGAAGCGTTCCGCGACCGGCCGGACCACCACCCCTTCGCGAATGTGCTGGTCGGGCAGGATGGTCTGGCCGCGGCTCAGCTCGGCGATCCGTGCGAGCGAGAACGGTCCGCGCTCGAGAAGCGGCACGGTGGCGACGCCGTGGCGCTGGCAGAGGGCCGCGAAGTCGTCGTAGTCGAGGTAGTGCTCGCCTACCAGAACGTCGAAGGCCGCGAAGCCGAGCCCGGCGCGCTGGCCGTAGTGCAGGCTTTGGACGCGGCTGCCGTAGATCTCGCCGTAGAGAATCGCCGCCGCATGGTCCCGCTGCTTGAGCTCGTCGAGCAGGCTCCGCACCGGCTCCAGGGTGGCGGGAAACCAGTAGGTGTTGGTGGCCATCTCCTCAGGCTCCGGACGCTTGCGCTGCAACCCGTGCGAGCCGGCAAGAAGCTGGCCATCGACCCAGCCGATGCGGGCGTTGGTGCCGTGGATCTTCTCGCTCACCACGATCTCTTCGCCGGGCGCGAAGACGTCGGGGAAGTTGCGCAGATTCTCGATCTCGGTGTACCTCTGGAAGAGCGGATGGTTGCGCTCGGCATCGCCGGCCGAGAACCTCACCGGCGGCCGGAACTTGCCGATCCCATAGTGCTCGCGCACGTCGGTCCCCACCGGCCAGCTTGGATCGTCGGGCCGCACCACCAGCCCGAAGGAGGGCTCGCCGCGCAGTCGCACCTGGCGGACGACGAGCTCGCGCTCGCCCTCGGCGTTGGCGCGCTCGGAGAGATAGCTCACCACGCCGATGCGCTCGGCCATCTCCCGCGGCAAGGTGCTGTCCGGCGGGATGAAGACCACCCGCTCGCCGGGAGCGAACTCGGGCGAGCCGTCCTCGCGCTTGCGGATCACCGCCTGCCACCCCTTGACGCGGGCGAGGAATAGGCGGTCGGCGTTGGGGTGGGGAAGGACGGCTTCGATTTCGACGACGTTGGCGATCACAGACGACATGGGGGTTGCCTCTGCCGCTACCAGGCTACCCGCACCGGGTAGGCTTGGATGTCCGGATCGGGGGTCAAGAGGACGCAGCCGTGGACGATCGCCTGGGCAACCAGGATGCGGTCGAACGGATCGTGGTGGAGCGGCGGGAGCTGGGCGACCTGGAGGGCGGACTCCTCGTCGATGGGGAGTGGGTTCGCCGCCAGACGCCTGCGGCCGAGGGGGACCCAGCGCTTCGGCGGCTCCGGCAGCGCCAAGTGCCCCCGGCCCACCTTGACGGCGATCTCCCAGGCGGTCGCCGCACTCACCAACCGCTCGCTCTCCGGGTCGAGCAGCAGGTCACGGGCGTCCGCTGAGAGTTTGGGGTCGTCGAGGGCAGCCCAAAGGAAGGTGCAGGTGTCGAGCAGGAGCCTCATCCGGGCTGGCCCTCAAAGGCGCCCAGGAGCTCGGCCGGCAGTGGCTCGAAGAACTCGTCGGGGACAGTGAACGTCCCTTTTGCGAAGCCGATCTCCGGCCGGCGGGGCGGCTCGACCGGCGGCAGCGGCCGGATCTCCGCGATCGGTACGTTTCTCCTGCACAGCACGATGGTCTCACCGGCCTCGATCCTGGGCAGGTACTCGGAGAGGTGGGTCTTCGCCTCGTGGACATTGAGCTTTGTCATGATTCGATTGTGAACCCTGAAGTGAGTCAAGTCAAGACGATGAGAGAGGTGAATCGGCTGGCCGTGTTCCCCTGAAGGAGCGCCCGTTGGTGCGCTCGCTCAGGTTAGCTCACCACGCCGAGGCGCTCGGCCATCTCCCGCGGTAGGGTGCTGTCCGGAGGGATGAAGACCACCCGCTCGCCGGGCGCGAACTCGGGCGAGCCGTCCTCCCGCTTGCGGATCACCGCCTGCCACCCCTTGACGCGGGCAAGGAAGAGCCGGTCGGCGTTGGGGTGAGGCTGGACCTCTTCGATTTCGACGACGTTAGCGATCACGGACGACATGGGGTCACCTCTCGAACTCACACTATCGTATCCCTCTTGAAAAGGCTTCCGGAGCCGAGGCGCTTCAGCGGTATACTTTGGGCATGACCTCCACGGCTGAAGAGCAGAGCCCAATCCAAGCCGTTGAGATGGTCCGTACCATCCGGGACGCGATCTACGAAGAGACGAAGCATCTCTCTCGTGAGGAGTTGAAGGACTTCTTTGCCCGTGAGGCCGCAGCAATGCGCGAAGAGAGCCAACGGTCGCAGGCCGGCGGCGAAAGGGGTCCAACCGGCGCTTGCACCGGACGATTGGACGCGCCGATGACCCTTGACGAGAAGGATCGGATATCCGTCGCATGTGCCTTGACCGAGAGCCTTTATCAGGGAGCGGACCCAGATGCTGAAGAGGCTTGGGATGTGGAGATCCGACACCGCGTCGAGGAGCTGGGATCGGGAACCGTCGAGACGATTCCTTGGACAGAGGTAAGGAAGCGCCTGTTCCGTGGCTTCGAGTGATCCGTTCTGGCACCCCGAGGCCCTCGCGGATGCAGAAGAGGCGAGAAACTGCATGAAACACCGATTCGCCGACCCCTTCTTCTCGTCCTACCTCCAAGGGATCTTGGAGGAACAGGAGTCTCGCGCGCGCCTCGTGGCAGAGTTAGATCCGATGCGCCACTACCGTACAGTCCTCGAGCAGTTGGGCGACACGACTCGCCTCTGTGAGAGTCTCCGCAACTACGGCACAAACATTGATGCCGCTTTTCGCTCTCTGTCTGACGCCATCCTCAGACAGACTGACGGCGTGAGCGCAGTGGCAATGCTCGCCAAGCAGATCGAGAGTGATCTCGCTGGTCACAAGGTGGCGGCCGCCACGGCACTCGAAGCAATGACTCGGTCGACCTCTCAAGGTTACATGACAGCTTTCCTCCGCGAGCGTGAAGCGCTCCAGAGCGTGACCGCGTCCCTCGGTCGCTACGAAGAGAGCTTCCGAGTGAGCCAGCGCCAAATCGAGTCCGCCCTGGCCTCGGCAGAAGCTACGGCCCGTCTCTACGCCGTTCCAGAACTCCACTGGGCGAACACTCTAGATTTGCTCTCGTCGTACGAGGTCTTTGCTCTTCGGCAAGCCAAGCGGACGAAGGCCGACGGTCAGGTTGTGGCTGGGCGGCGTGCTCGAGCTACCCAACTCGCCGGCACGCTTCTTACGTCGGCAATGGGCGCAGCAGAAGTGGCGGTCATCGGAACGCCGAATCCAGACGCCCAACTCATCGAACCGGTCGTGCCGCGCCTTTGGGGCCCGCTGAACCAGCACCTCGGATTTGCCTATCGAGCGGAACTCACCGTCGAAATCGATTCAGCGTTCGCCGCCGCCTTGCCCACACAAATTTGCCACGTCGGAGGCGCGATTGTGGGCCTTCTTACTCGGATCAATGAACACTCAAGGTTGACCAACAAACCGGACGTGTTTCAGCCGACTAACCGCTTCGTGTCTGCGGCAGTGACAATCCCAATAGTTATCGTGGGCTCCGACGAGAGTTTCGGGGCAATCGTGAACGCCCTCTACTTCCTGCTCTACGAAGCCTCAGGCGAGGGCAAGCGCCTGGTGCCTCTCAGCTCAGATGACGAACTCGCTCCGCTCTGGCGAATCAAGCATTTACGGCTTCGCTATGACCACGACATTGAGCATGGCGCCGACACTTCCATCCGGCAGAGCTACGCCAAAATAGCCGCTGCCTTCCAATCCCTCATCAGGAAGAACCTGCCCTCTCGCCCAGCGGAGTGGGCACAATGCCAGGCACAGCTCTACGCGCAGGTCTACAAGATGCTGTCGGCAATCGAGGATCGGCTTGCCTCGGATCCGCCACCCTCGCCGAAGTGACCGGCCGCCAACTTCCTCCTTGCATCGGACGGAGGCGAGAATCTGGAAGCAGCAGAACCATGACCAAGGCCAAGAACCCACGAAAGCTTCTTCCCTTTGACGCCGCACGTTACCTGACCGATGACGCGGCGGTCGCCGAGTACATAAATGCCGTACTCGAAGCGAACGATCCGGATTTACTGCTACTTGCTCTCGGCGACATCGCCCGCGCTCGATCGGAGCGCGGGCGAGGGCTGGCTAACCTCCTATGAAGGGCCGGGTCTACATCGAGACCTCTGTGGTCAGCTATCTCACATCCAGGCCGAGTCGCGATGTCGTTGCAGCGGCCCATCAACAGATCTCGCTCGACTGGTGGGAGCGTCGCCGACAGGACTTCGATCTGGTTGCCTCGCTTCTGGTTGTGAACGAGGCCCGTTTGGGCAACCCGGAAGCTGCCGCAAGGCGGCTTGCCATCCTGGAAGGAATACCTCTACTGGAGGTGACTGCTCCAGCGCAAGAGGTGGCGGTCACGATTGTCCAGAAAGGGCTTCTACCTCAGACGGCCTACCCTGATGCCCTGCACATCGCAACGGCTGCTGTGCACCAGGTCGACTATCTCCTCACCTGGAACTGTAACCATATTGCTAATGCGGAAATCTTACCGCGGATTGCCTTGATCTGTGAACCTTTGGGTTTGATTTTACCGTATATCTGTACTCCTGAGGAGTTACTTGGAGAATCGCAATGATCAACGATCCCATTGTCGATGAGCTTGATCGGCTGCGTGCCGAGCAGATGGCACAGTTCAACTTCGATTTCGAAGCGTTCTTTCGGGACCTCAAGGAGCAGGAGAAGCTCTTACCACAGGGAGTACAACCTCCGCCGGAGTCGCCGCCGAGCCCACGCTTGCAGCGGATGCCCGGCTCCGCTGTCCGCCGCTGAAGCGCCAATCATCACGAGGTGTTCTGGTGTGGCGGAGGCAACCGTGAAGGCAATCATCGAAGTGGCCCGTCGAGGCTCCATTTTTCAGTCAGTTGCACAGCAAGTGGCCGATGCCAGGAAGGGGCGTGCGCCTGACTTTCGGTTGAGTTTTGAGTCTGCGCGTTCTCTGTTCATGGAGCTGACTCCCGCGCGACTCGACCTTCTCGATACGCTACGCCGTGTTGGCCCTTGCAGCATCTACGCCCTCGCCAAGGCGGCCGAGCGCAATGACTCCAACGTCCATACGGACGTAACGCGCCTTGAAGAACTTGGCCTGATCGAGCGCTCGGAAGACGGTGCGGTCTCCGTGCCATTCGAGTTGGTCGAGATTCTGGTCCCGCTCGCTCAGTCGGCATGAGGCCCGATCAGCTCAAGCTACTATAAATAAGACGGACCGCCATGAACCCCGCATCCACCCCTGCCACTGCTCCGACCACCCCTGCCTGGGCCCGACGGTTCAGTCGTTACCACGTGGTGCTGCTGGCGATCTTCTTCGCCGTTTGGGTATGGGCGGCGATCGATCCGGTGTACCGCGGCGACTGGTGGCTCGAGAACGTGCTCATCTTTATCGCTGTGCCGCTCGTCATCGGCCTGGGCTTCTATTTTCGCCTGTCAAACCTTTCCTACACCCTGATCACGATCTTCCTCATACTGCACGTCATCGGTTCGCACTACACCTACGCCGAGGTGCCCTTCGGGGACACCTTGCAGCGCTGGTTCCACTCCGACCGCAACCTTTACGACCGCCTGGTGCACTTCTCCTTCGGCCTGCTCCTCGCCTACCCGGTGCGCGAGGTGTTCGTGCGGCTCACCCGGGCGCGCGGCGTCTGGTCGTACTACCTGCCGGTCGAGCTGACCCTTGCCTTCTCGGCGATCTACGAGCTGATCGAATGGGCGGCGGCCCAGGGGGTGGCGCCCGAGGCTGGGCTCGCCTTCCTCGGCGCCCAGGGTGACGTCTGGGACGCCCAGAAAGACATGGCGCTCGCCGGCCTCGGCTCGATCATCGCCATACTGATCACCTTCCTGATCGTATTGCGGATCGATCCGGACGCGCGCCGCGAGCTTCGCGACAGCCTGCGCATCCCGGCCGACGACCAACCGATCGGCGAACAGCAGATCCTGCGCTGGTGGCGCGGCAGCAGGAGACGGCAGTAGCGGTGGCCTTCTCTCAGAATATATACGCCAGCGCGAACGCCACCTGCGCCCCCATCATCATCAGATACATGTGCTTCCAGGACGGGTGGTTCTCCGTCTCGGCAAGCGAGTCCGGGTCGCGCAATAGCAAGTACACCGTGTAGGCGCCCCAGATGGTGAACAGGACGCCGAAGGCGGTGAGCAGCCACGGATCGCCGGTGAGGATGGCGTGCTGCGGGTTCTGGGGATCGGGGAGGAAGGCGCCGAGCGGCATGAAGAGCCAGGGGAAGCACGAAGAACGGGCTGATGATCCAGGCCGCCTTGCGGACGCCGTAGACGATCGGCAGCGTCTTGCAGCCGCCGGCGCGGTCTCCCTCGATGTCGGCGAAATCCTTGGTGGACGAGGCGCCGATCAGGAAGAGCCCGATCACGCCGCCGATGTACCAGGGCTCCGAATACCAGACCTGCGCCACCATGGCCCAGCCCGCCACCTTGAGCAGCACGCCGCGTGGAATGGCGATGGTGAAATTGGCAAGCATGCCCCGCGTCTTGGTGCGTCCCAGCTCCGGCGCCGAATAAATGAAGGTGAAGAGCAGGCCCGCCAGATAGATGAAGAAGGTGATGTGGTAGGCGAGCGGCGCCGTGAGCTTCTCCCACAAGGTTTCGTAAGGGATAGGGCACCACCAGCCAGGTGGGGATGAGCGCCAGCGCGTAGAAGATCCAGGTGAAGATCCAGGCCTCGCGAAACGACAGCGCGCCGGTCACCAGCGGCCGGTTCGGCTTGTTGAGGCGGTCGATCTCCAGGTCGTAGATCTGATTGATCGCGTTCGAGGCCGCGTTCATGAAGCTGGCGCAGAGCGAGCCCAGGATCACCGTGAGCACCACCGAAAGCGTGAGACTGCGCGACGGGTCCGGATTGTGCACGGAGCCGAAGGCGCAGATCGAGCCGGAGACGATGCCCAGCAGCGGCGGCAGCAGGGTGAACGGCCGCGCGAGCTGCATGTAGAGCTGGAGCTTGGACGCTGAAGGTTTCACCGGCGAAGAAGACTGAACGGCGGACTCCATAGTGGAACCTCAGAGGACCCAGGGAGTGAAGACGGCGGCGACCAGGGCGCCGACCAGAGTGTTGAGGAAGTTGAGGGCTTCGTTGTCGAGCAGGTGGCGCCTCTCGAGGGCGGCGCCCACTACGCTCTCGAAGGTGGTGCCGACGAAGGCGGCGAAGACGACGGCTGGCACGCCTTTCCAGGAGAATAGGGCGAGCGCCGCGCCGAGAACCGCGATCACCACCGAGGCGAGGACTGCCCGCGAGCGTCCCTTCGAGCGACACGGCACCTTCGGTGCCGCGCGGGCACCGGGCGGAAAGTCGTGACCAGGAAGGTGCGGCGGCCGATGAGCTGGCCGATCTCGCTGGAAGCGGTGTCGGCGGCGGCGGTGGCGAAGGCGCCGGCGAAGGCCAGAGCGAAGAGCACGGGGTGGGGAGTGAGCGCCGCGAACAGCGCGCAGGCGGTGGCGACCCCGGCGTTGGCGAGGGCGTGCCGCGCTCCCCGCCGGCCCTTGTTCTCCTGGGCCAGCTTGGCGGCCTCCTTCTTGCGGTAGCCGAGCTTGGTGCAGGCGCTGCCGATGACGAAGAAGGCGAGGAGCAGGAGGTAGCCCCGCCAGTCGAGGAAGGCGTAGATGACGAAGCCCACCAGGAAGCCCACGACGACGCCGGAGCGGTTCACGGTGCGCGCCGCGAAGGCCGCGCCGGCGAGCGCCGCGTTGACGGCGGCGGCGAGCAGCAGCCGGCGCGGCAGGTCGTCCTGCGCCAGGAACTCCGCCCAGCGGCCTTCGGTGAGGACGAGGCCGAGCAGGAAGAGGCCGGAGACCAGCGGCACGCCGATGTTGTCGTCGAGCCCCTGGGGCAGCGACTCGAGCGCGGCGGCGAGCAGGGCCGCGGCGAAGCAGACGGCGAGGGCGAACCCGGGCTCGTAGGCATGGTCCCGCGGCGTCCAGAGCAGGAGCGCCGTGGCCGCGAAGGTGCCGAAGAACACGTAGGCGAGCGAGCCCACCCAGCTCTTCCGCGGGTTCCAGGGCAGCTTGCGCCGGCCGAGCGCATGCCGGCCACCGAGGCCATGCCGTCGCCGAAGGCGAGGATGCCCCAGGCCGCGGCGGCCACCTCCAGCCGCTGGTAGAAGACGAGGATCAGCAGCAGTACGGCGAGCGGGATAGAGGATGATGCCGAGCGAAGAGCCGGCGTCGAGCTCCGCCTCGCGCCAGAGCTGCCGGCCGCCGACGCGCGGCAGGAGGAAGAGGTTGAAGCCGAGGGCGCCGACGGCGAGCACGGCGGACCAGAAGGGTCCCAGGTAGTGCAGGGCAGAAGGCGAAGAGCCCCACACTCATGTGGACGACCTTGCGCAGCAGCTCGCCGCGGCTGAGCGGGCTCATGGCGCTCCTCCAAAGGCAGCAAGGACGAAAAGGACAGCAGGGACAGTAAGGACTTCAAGGACGGGGAACACTGTCATCACCTCTGTCCTTTTGGTCCTTGCTGTCCTTTTGGTCCTTGATTCCACTGTCCGCTCTCCTTGAGCCACGCGACGGTCGAGGCGAGACCCTCGGCAAAAGACCGCCCGCGATAGCCGAGCTCCCGCTCGGCGCGGGCGGAATCGTAGGCCCAGTCGTGGCGGTAGATCTCGACCAGGTCCGGCGTGAGCTGCGGCGTCGTGCCGCGCAGCCGCGCCCAGGCCTTCTGCACGGCGCCGGCCGCCTTGGCGAGGCCGTCGGGCATGCGCAGGTCGGGAATCCTGGCGCCGGTGAGGCGGCCGACCGTGGCGTAGAACTCACCGAGCGTCACGTTCTCGCCGCCCAGGACGTAGCGTCCGCCGGGTGGAGCTTTCTCCAGCGCCAGGGCGATGCCGCGGGCGACGTCGTCGACGTAGACGTAGTTCCACCGCCGCGTCGGGCAGCCCGATCAGGGCCGGCAGGCGGCCATGGATCAGGTCGAGAATGTGGCGCACCACGATGTTGCCCTCGGTCATCTCCCCCGGCCCGTAGATCACGCCGGGATAGACGACGGTGAGCGGCGCACCGGCGGCGATGGCCCGCCGCGCCTGACGGTCGGAGAGGGTCTTGGTGCGCTCGTAGTCGTTGATCCAGGCGCGGTCGCGCGGCTCGGCCGACTCGTCGAGGACGCCGCCGGGCGCCTTCTCGGTTGGTCCCAGGGCGATGAAGCTCGAGACGTAGAGGACCCGCTCGACGCCGCCGGCCTCCTCGGCCGCGGCGAGGACGTTCTCGAGCCCGCCGACGTTGATGCGGTCGAACTCCTGCCGCGGCGCCAGGATCTTGACCAGCGCCGCCGCGTGCACCACCGCGTCGCAGCCGGCGGCGGCCCGGTCGAGGCTCGCCCGGTCGGTGACGTCGCCTTCGACGAACTCGACGCCTTCCGGGAAGCGCTCGCGCGAAGAGCCGCGGCGCACCAGGAGGCGCAGCGCGTGCCGCGGCGCCAGCTCGGAGACGACGCGGCGGCCGAGGAAACCGGTGCCGCCGGTGACGAGGATCTTCATGGGTTAGCCTCCCTCCAGAGGTCGGTCAGCGCGTCGTCCACGCTCCGGCGCGGCTCCCAGCCGAGGGCGCGCAGGCGGCCGGCGTCGCCGGAAAGGTAAGGAATGTCGTGCGGTCGCGCGGGAAAGGCTCCCTCCTCCACCTCCGCCGCGACTCCCGAGATGGCGAGCAGGCGCTGGAGGGCCTCGCGCATCTGCGTGCCACGCCCGCTGGCCAGGTTGTAGGTCATCCCCGGGCTCCCCTTCTCCGCCAGCAGGCCATAGGCGGCGGCGCCGTCGTCCACGTGGACGAAATCGCGCCACGTCGAAAGATCTCCAACCGGGAGCACAGGCTTCCGTTCGCCGCGGCGGATCGCGGCGAGCTGGGAGGCCCAGGCAGCCAGTGCGAAATTGGGGGCCTGGCCCGGACCGATCAGGTTGAACGAGCGGACGATCACGGCACCGTGGCTCAGGGCGAGCCGCTCGGCCGCGGCCTTGGTGAGGGCGTACGGAGTCTGGGGCGCGATTCTGCGGTCCTCGCGAATCGGCTGCTCCTCCTTCGGCACCGCGCCGTAGACGTCGGCGCTCGACGCGATCACCACCCTCCTGCCCGCCGCCGCGGCGAGGACGTTTTCGGTGCCCACGACGTTGACCCAGAAGTAGTCGGACATCCGCTCCCATCGCCAGGACTCGCCGACGTGGGAGAGCCCGGCCAGGTTCACGATGGCGTCCGGATCGGCCGCCGCCACCGCTTTCTCCAGCGCTTTCCGATCCTCCAGGTTCGCCTCGTGGAGCTCCACGCCCGCGAGGTCTGGAGCCGTGCCGATATAGGTGCCGCTGACGCGCCCGCCGCGTGCGAGCAGGTGACGGGCCAGCCGCAGGCCCACGAAGCCGCCGATGCCGGTGATCAGAACGTGCATGGAGACGCCCGGCTACTCCGCCGGCCGCCGCCGGGCCAGTTTCTCCCGCCACTTTTCCCGCCAATAGTCGAGCAGGTCGCGCAGGGTCTGCTCGAACGGGATGCGTGGCTCCCAGCCGGTGTCGGCCCGGAACTTCGAGCTGTCGCCGATCAGGATCTCCACGTCCGAAGGGCGCAGGCGCGACGGATCGATCTCGACCTTCACCTCCACCCGCGACAGCGCGAGCACGCTGGTCGAGCATCTCGCGGATGCGCGATGCCATGGCCGGTGGCGATGTTGTAGACCTCGCCCGGCTTGCCCTTGGTGACGGCGAGCCAGTAGGCGCGCACCATGTCGCGCACGTCGGTGAAGTCGCGGATGGCCTCGATGTTGCCCACCCGGATCACCGGCTCCTGGAGCCCCAGCTCGATGGCCGCCACCTGGCTGCAGAAGTTGGAGGTGACGAAGACCTGTCCCGCGCCGCGGGCCGGTGTGGTTGAAGCCGCGGGTGCGGACGACCTTGAGGCCGTAGCTCTGGAAGTACTGATAGCCGAGGAAGTCCTGCGTCACCTTGGAGACGGCGTAGGGGGAGAGCGGCCGCAGCGGGATTGGTCTCCTTGATCGGCACCTCGTCCGGCAGCACCAGGCCGTACTCCTCGCTGGAGCAGGCGATCTGGACGACCGGATCGAGCTTCAGGGCGCGGATCGCCTCGAACAGGTTGGTCTGCCCGGTGACGTTGGTGACGATCGTGTCGTTGGGCGCGTTCCAGCTCGCCGGCACGAAGCTCTGGGCCGCGAGATGGAAGATGTAGTCCGGCCGCGTGACCTCGAGCGCGTGATGCATGGAGGTGAAGTCCCGCAGGTCGGCCTCGATCAGATGGATCTTGCGGCCGAGGTGCTCCACGTTGTCCATGCGGCTGCGCCAGCGGAAGGTGCCGAAGACCTCCACGTCCGGGTGCTCCGCCAGGATGTACTCCGCCAGATGCGACCCGGCGAAGCCGGTGATTCCCGTGATCAAAACCCTCATGTACTCCTCCCTTGTCTCAACTATCTCAAGCAGGACAGCGTCTCGACCAGCCCCTGCTCCCAAGGTTCCACGCGCCGGCCGGCGAGCTGTTCGAAACGCGCTACGTCCAGCACCGAATAGGCCGGGCGCGGCGCCGGCCGGGGAAACTCCGCGGTCGTGACGGGCACCACCTCGACGTCCGCGGACCAGAGGCGGGCGATCTCGACGGCGAAAGCGTACCAGGAGACCGGCTCCCGGTTGCGATAGTGCACGACTCCGCCGGCGCCCAGCCGCGCCAGATCGAGCAGCGCCGCCGCCAGGAACGGCGTGTAGGTGGGGCAACCCTGCTGGTCTCGCACCACGCGCAACGGCAGCCGTCCGGCCGCGATGAGGTCCACGATGGTGGCGACGAAGTTGGGCCCGCCGGGGCCGAACAGCCAGCTCGTGCGCACCACCAGCGACCGATCATAGGCGAGGGCGTGCCGCTCGCCTTCCAGCTTGCTGCGCCCGTAGACCGAGCGCGGCCCGGTCGCGGCGTCCTCCCGGTACGGCTCGCCGGCTTCGCCGTCGAAGACGTAGTCGGTCGAGACGTGGATCAGCCGCGCTCTCGCCGCACTCCGCCGCGGCGGCGACGTGCGCGACCGCCTCGCCGTTGACGGCGTGGGCCCGCCGCGTCTCCTCCTCGCAGGCGTCGACGCGGGTGAAGGCCGCGCAGTTGACGATCACCTCGGGCCGGAAGGCCGCAGCCCAGTAGAGCAGGCGTTCGCGGTCGGTGACGTCGGCCTGGCCGCGGGAAAGCCCCAGGGCGGCCCAGCCGCGGGACCGGGCCTCCGCGACCACCGCCTGGCCCAGCATGCCGGTGCCGCCGAAGACCAGGCAGCGCATCTAGGTGATTCCGACCTCCGAGTTGTCGCCGACCATGAAGCGGTAGGCCTTGGGCTTGTAGTCGGTCTTGACGATGCGCACGTTGCGGCCGATCAGCGAGCCGTCGATGCGCAGCGGGATGTCCCGGATCTCGCAGTCGGCGAGCACGATGGAGTTCTCCATCTCGCAGCGGACCAGCGTGCAGCGCTCGCCGATCGACGTGTAGGGACCGACGAAGGCGTGCTCCAGGCGCGTGCCGTCGCCGATCACCACCGGGTCCGCGCACCAGCGAGTCGATCAGCTCCACGCCCTCGCCGAGCTCGACGCGGCCCTCGATGCGGCTGTCTTCGTCGACGCTGACGCCGTCGGGATGGGCGCCGCGCGGCGCCTCCAGCCCTTCCAGGACGATGCGGTTGGCCTCCAGCATGTCCTCCAGCTTGCCGGTGTCCTTCCACCAGCCGCGGACGATGTGCGGGTGGACGTCGAGCCCGCGGTCGATCAGGTCCTGGATGGCGTCGGTGATCTCCAGCTCGCCGCGGGCCGAGGGCTTGATCCGGCGCACCGATTCGAAGATGCACGAGTCGAACATGTAGACGCCGACGAGCGCCAGGTTGCTGCTGCGGCTCGGGGGGCTTCTCCGCCAGGCGCCGGACCTTGCCCTCGGGCGTCAGCTCTGCCACTCCGAACTGTTCGGGGTTGGGCACTTCGGCGAGCAGGATCTCGGAGTTGCAGCCGAGGGCGCGGAACTCTTCGACCAGGCTGGTGATGCCGCCGGCGATCAGGTTGTCGCCGAGGTACATGACGAACGGCGCGCCGCCGATGAACGGCTCGGCGATCAGCACGGCGTGGGCGAGGCCGAGCGGCGCCTCCTGGTCGATGTAGGTGACGCGGGCGCCGAAGCGCGAGCCGTCGCCCACGGCGGCGCGGATCTCCTCGCGCGGTCTCGCCGACGATGATGCCGATCTCCGTGATGCCGGCCGCGACGATCGACTCGATGCCGTAGAAGAGCACCGGCTTGTTGGCCACCGGCACCAGCTGCTTGGCCGAGGTGTGGGTGAGGGGACGCAGGCGCGTCCCCTTGCCTCCCGAAAGGATCAAGCCCTTCATGGTTTCTCCGGGGTCCGGTGGGCTACGGCTCGACGGTGGAGGTGCGGCTGTTCAGGTCGAGGAACGTGCCCACGTTCTTCAGCGTGAGCGAGAAGCGGATGTCCTTGTCGCGCGTGCGCGGTCCGGTTCCCGCCCGGAAATCCCGCATCTCGAGGCGCAGCCCGTAGCATTGCGCCGTGTAGTTGATCACCAGTTGCTGCTGCTGCAGGAGCCGCTGCTCGAAATCGTAGTTGACCTGCCCTTCCAGGCGCAGGTGCAGGAAGGGCACCGCGAGGGCGCCGTTCAGCCGCACCTGGTTGCTCAGGTTCTGCCCCGTCTCGGGACGGGTGCGCGTGAACCAGGTGGCGCCCAGGTAGTTGCCGGCGCCGAAGCCGTAGTTGCCCGTCAAACCGGTCGAGGAGATGCCGGAAAACAGCGTGTCGTAGTCGGCTTCCAGCTTGAGGCTGATGCGCTGGGTCGGATTGAAGCGCAGCAACGCCTCGATGGGTCCTTCGGTCGTGTTGACCGTGCGGTCGAGCACGGAGACCTGGAGCGGCTGCGTGTCGTCGAAGCTGTAGTTGCGGGCGAGCTCGAAGAACAGCACCTCGCGGGCGACGGCGTCCTCCTTGTCCGGTTTGCCCAGGAGACGTTGGCCGAGCGCGAAGCGGCCGACGTTGGTCGAGCGCGGCGTGTCCACCTCGTCGAACAGGGGGATCAGCTGAAAGTCGTCGACGTCTCCCAGATAGGTATAGGACCAGCGCGGCTCGATGACGTGCTTGAACTTGCCGAAGCTGCCCACCTTGGCGTCGAAGATCCGGGAGAAGGAGGGGCCGACGATCTGGGAGCTGCGCGACCGGGATGGCGCGTGTCAGGCTTTCGCCGGAGAAGCTCTGCTGGGTCGCGTCGAGGCTGTCGCCGTACCAGGTCAGCCGCTCGCCGCCGGTGATCGAGAGCGAGAGCCAGGGGAAGGTGCGGATGGGCAGCGTGATCTCGGGCAGCAGGTCGACGCGGCCGTAGCGGCCCTCGTAGCTGTCCGGCCGCGCGATCTCGAGATAGTCGACGGAGCTCTCGAGCTGCGAGGTAGAACGGCGTGCGGCCCAGGCGGGTCGACCGCAGCCGGTACTCGATCTCGGGAAGCCGCCGCTGGTCGATCGTCCGCTCGCTGGTGACGAAGGTCTCGCGGCTGTTGAGCTGAGCGTTCAGCAGGTGGGCTCCCCAGTTGCCGCTCACGAACGCCCGGCTGTCGATGAAGCGCAGGGTGTTGCGGTCGAAGGAGCGCTCGAAGTCGCGGAAGAAGTTGAAATCCGAGTAGTCCGAGAACTGGACGACGCCGCGCATCCCCCAGGGCAGATCGTCGGTGGTGTGGTTCCACTCCACCTTCCAGCGCCACTCGTCGACCTCCGGGTCCTGCACGTAGTAGCCGAGCAGGGCTCCGACGGTGCCTTCGCTCGGGCGGTAGCGGAACTCGTTGCCGACGCCGAGGAAGCTCTGCGAATAGAGGTCGAGATGGAACGTCGTGTCGTAGCTGCGGCCGAGCGTCTGGAAATAGGCGAGACCGAGGGAGCCGCCGCGCCGGTCGGAGTAGCCGACGTTGGGGATCAGGAAACCGGAGGTGCGCTCGCTCTTGACCGGCCACAGGATGTAGGGGGTGTAGAAGATGGGCAGCTTCTTGGCGCGCATGGAGGCGGAGCGCACGTGCGCGTAGCCCTCGACCTCGACCCGCGCCTGGCTCAGGCGGAAGCTCCAGTCGGGCACCTCCTGGTTGCAGGAGGTGAAGATGCCTTCGGTCACCGTGTAGGTGTTCTCGCCGACCTTGGCCACCTCGGTGCCTTTGAAGTAGTAGTCCGGAGCGACCTGGCCGGTGGCGTTGGTGAGCTGGCCCGTCTTGGTGTCGAGGTCGAAGGTCAGGGTTTCCCCCGTCAAGCGGCGCGGGCCCTGGTCCAGGATGACGTTGCCCTTGGCCGTGACCACCTTGGTCTCGAGGTCCATCTCCGCCTCGTCGGCCTTGAGATCGACGTCCTGATAGCGGATCTGCACGCCGCCGGAGAGGACGGCGTAGTCCTCGCGCTTGTAATTGAGGTCGGCGGCGCTGCCGGCGGCGCTGCTGCCGTCCTCGAATTTGAGCTGGAAGTCCAGGCGGTCGGGGCCCGCTCCGGGCGGACCGGCGGGAGCCTGCTGCGGCGGTGTCGGCGGTTGTGTCTGCGGCGCTGTCTCGGTCGTCGTCTGCGGCGGACCGGAAGGCTGGGCCTCCGGCGGCGCGGGCGGCGCCACGGGCTCGACGGGGCCCGCGGGTTCCGTATGCTCTGCGGGCGGCGGCGCAGCCTCGGGCGGCAGGGGCTGGATCTCCTGCGCCATGGCTGGGATGGCGGGCAACCCCAGACAGAGCGCCAGCAGGAGGGCGGACGGAGTGGAACGGTTCCGGGTCATGAGCGCGGGCGCTAGTCTATGCGCTCGACGATCATCGCGGTAGCCTCGCCGCCGCCGATACAGATGGCGGCGCAGCCGAGGCGGCCGCCGCGCTCCTCGAGGGCGTAGAGCAGGGTGGTCAGGATGCGGGCGCCGGAAGAACCGATCGGGTGGCCCAGGGCGACCGCGCCGCCGCGGACGTTGACCCGGTCGGGCGGCAGCTCGAGATCGCGCAGGAAGGCGAGCGCCACCACCGCGAAGGCCTCGTTGACCTCCCACAGGTCGATGTCCGCCGCTTTCAGGCCTGCCCGCTCCAGCACGCCACGGACGGCCGCCGCCGGCGCCGTGGCGTACCGTTGCGGCTGCTGGGCGAAGGAAGAGTGGGCGACGATGCGGGCGAGCGGCTTCAAGCCCCGCCCCGCCGCCTCGCCGGCGGTGGTGAGCGCCAGCGCCGCGGCGCCGTCGTTGATCTTGCTGGCGTTGCCGGCCGTCACCGTGCCCTCCTTCTGGAAGGCCGGGCGCAGCGTCGAGATGCGGGAAAGGTCGGCCTTGAACGGCTCCTCGTCGCGGTCCACCGCCACCGGCTCGCCTTTCTTCTGCGGGATCTTCACGGGGACGATCTCTTCGGCGAAGAGCCCCTTTTCCGTGGCCTCGCGGGCGCGGCGGTAGCTCTCGACGGAGTAGGCGTCCTGCTCCTCGCGGCTGAAGCTGTATTCGCTGGCGCAGACCTCGGCGCAATTGCCCATGTGCAGGTCGCCGTAGGGGTCCCACAGCCCGTCGTGGATCATCGAATCGATCAGCTTGCCGTGCCCCAGGCGCAGGCCGTCGCGCGCGCCGGGCGCCAGATAGGGGGCCTGGCTCATGCTCTCCATACCGCCGGCGACGACGTACTTGAAATCGCCGCAGCGCAGGTCGTTGGCGGCGATCATCGCCGCCCGCATGCCCGAGCCGCAGACCTTGTTGAGGGTGATGGCGCCGGTCGCGACCGGACAGCCGGCGCCGATCGCGGCCTGGCGGGCCGGCGCCTGGCCCTGTCCGGCCGTCAGCACGCAACCCATGTTGACCTGTTGGATCTCCTCGGGGGTCAGACCCGCGCGCTCGACGGCGGCGGCGATGGCGCGCGCGCCGAGAGCGTGCGCGGGAAGGCCCGAGAGCGCACCCTGGAAGGCTCCGATCGGCGTGCGCACCGCGCTCAAGATAACGACGTCGTCCATGACCTCTCCTGTTGAGCCGGAGCCGTAGAGACGCCCCAGCCGAGTTGCGACATCCTATCGCAGGCCACGGGGACGGCGGGGCGTCTCCGACAACGGTACAATGCGCCGAACGGTTCCGGCATGCGCTCCCTGGGCATCGACTTCGGCGAAAAACGGATCGGGCTGGCGATCTCGGACCCGGAAGGCCGCTTCGCCGTACCGCTGAACACGCTCGAGCGCCGCAACGATCGCTCGGCCCTGCGCCAGATCGCGGAGATCGCCCGGAGGGAAGGCGTCGAGCGGCTGGTCCTCGGCGAGCCGAAGGGCCTGGACGGCAGGGGAGGCGAGAACGCCGAGCGGGCACGACGCTTCGGGGATCGTCTGGCGGCGATGACGGGCCTGCCGCTCGAGTGGGTCGACGAATCGTGGACCAGCGCCGAGGCGGCCGCACGGCTGCGGCAGGCCGGCACCTCCACGCGAAGGCAGCCGGGTAGGATCGACGCCGTGGCGGCCCAGATCCTGCTGCAGGAGGTCCTGGACCGCGAGGAAACTCTGTAGGCGGCCCTGCGTGGCCGCCCTGCTTCAGGAGGCGATTTGGCACGGGGCAAGGGCAAGTCTGGCGGGACCAAGCCGCGCCGGCGCGGCGGCAAGGCCGGAGGCGGCTGGAGGCGGGTGCTCCTCGGCCTCGGCATCCTGCTGCTCCTGCTCATGGTGCCGGCCGCCCAGATGGCCTGGTCCTGGGTGAAGCTGCAGCGGCCCCACAAAGGCTACCCGGAAGCCGAGAAGCTGGTGGCCGTCGAGCCCGGCACGGCGGCGAGCCAGATCCTCCGCAACCTGGAGAAGGAGGGGGTCCTGGCCGACGCGCAACTGGCCCGCACCTACCTCGTCTACTTCATGGGCGACCCCGCGATCCAGGCCGGCGAGTATCTCTTCAAAGGCCCGCTGACCACCTCGCAGGTGCTCCGCATGCTGGTGCGCGGCGAGGTCGTCAGCCGCTTCGTCACCCTCATCGAGGGGCTGACCCTGGAAGAGATCGCCAACCATCTCGCCCGGGAGAGATTCGGCCGCCGCGAGGTCTTCCTCGACCTGATGCGCTCGCCGCGGCTGATCGCCGACCTCGATCCGGATGCCACCGACCTCGAGGGCTACCTCTTTCCGGAAACCTATAACTTCGCCTCGGGCACCGGCGAGCGGGAGATTGTCGAGACCCTGGTCCGCACCTTCCGCCGCGGCTTCGAGCGCGAGGTCCGGCCCCTGCTGGCCAAGGGTCCGCCGGGACGCAGCGTGCGGCAGGTGGTGACCCTCGCCAGCATCGTCGAGAAAGAGGCCCGGATCGACTCCGAACGGCCCGTGATCGCCGCCGTCTACAGTAACCGCCTGGTGCAGAAGATGGGCCTCGACGCGGATCCCACCATCATCTACGCCCTGAAGCGCCTCGGCCGCTGGAGCGGCAATCTTCGCCGGGAGGACAAGCAGCTGAGCTCCCGCTACAACACCTACCGCTGGGCCGGCCTGCCTCCCGGACCGATCTGCTCTCCGGGGCTCGCCAGCCTGGCCGCCGCCGCCTTCCCGGCCGACGTGCCCTTCCTCTATTTCGTGGGCCGCAACGACGGCACCCACGTCTTCGCCGAGACCCTGCAAGAGCACAACCGCAACGTCGAAATCTGGCAGCGCCGCTACTGGCGCAACCGCTGGGCCCAGGAACGGCGCGAGCGGGCAGGCCGGAACGGGAGGTAAATGCCCTGTAGGGGCGCCCCTACATTTTCATTGACAGTTCTCTACTGCTGGTGTATCAAACACGTGGCACGAGCCCACAACAGCACAGACGCGCCGCCCCCTTCCAGTGGAGAGCCGCTCGAATGGCGGCGCGAGGTTCCGACAGGAGGCGTCGTCTCATGAACATCCCGGAGGAGTTTGGCAGGTATCTACTTCTCAAGAAACTGACGGAGGATCCCCTCGGCGAGACCTTCCGTGCCGGCAGGGTGGGTGCGGAGGGGATGGAGCAGGTGGTCCTGCTGCGGGTCTTCAACGGCAAGGGGCTCGATGGCGAAAAGCTGTGGTCCAAGATCTCGGGACGGGCCAACGTCCAGGCGATCCTCAAAAGTCCCAACATCGGCAACGGCGTCGATCTCGGCCGCGTCCGGAGCTTCCCCTATACGGCCTACGACTACATCTCGGGCAAGAACCTGGCGACCCTCTTCGCCCAGGCCGCCCGGCAGCATTCCCCCATTCCCACCGATCATGCGCTGCTGATCGCCGAGCGCATCGCCCTCGCCCTCGCCGCGGCCCACGAGAGCCGGTCGCAGGATGAAAGGGTGTTGCACGGCTTCGTGGTGCCGAACCTGGTGATGATCTCGAACGAGGGGGAGACTCGTCTTCTCGGCTTCGAGGTGGCGCCCGGCCTGCGGGACCTGGCGGCCGGCGGCTGGCAGGACGACTCGATCCGCGCCTATATCGCCCCGGAGGCGCTGACCGGAGCGCCGCTCGGCAAAACCGACGACGTCTATTCCCTGGGAGTCATCCTCTTCGAGCTGCTGACCGGCGAGAAGCTCGCCGACGCGCCGGCGGAGGCGTTGAGCACGCGGATCGATGCCGCCGTCCTGGCCAACGAAGGCACGCCGCTGCCGGCTCCCGTGGCAGCGTTGCTCAAGAAGAGCCTGGTGCCTCGCGAGCAGCGGCTCGCCGACGCCATGACCTGGCACAAGACCCTGTCGAAGCTGATGATCGACGGCCATTTCAGCCCGACCACCTTCAATCTCGCTTTCTTCATGCACAACCTCTTCCGCGATGAGATCGAGCGGGAGAGCCAGGAAATGCAGGCCGAAAAGAAGCTCGAGCTGCCGCCACGGCCGGTCGCGCCGACGGCGCCGGCAGCGGGCACTGCGCCGGCCATGGCCTCACAGGACCTGCGCGAGGCGACCGGCGTGCGCGAAGGGACCTGGCCGGGCACCCGGGCGCAGGTGGCGAAGGAGGCGGAGCGCTCGAAGAAGCCGCTGTGGATCGGAATCGCCGCCGCCCTCGCGATCGCCATCGCCGCCGGCGGCTATTTCCTCTTCTTGCGCCCGGGCGCCGGCACGACCGCCGAGAAGACCGGGCCGGCGCCTGCGCCGCCGCCAGCTGTCTCGCCTACCACGATGCCGGGGGGCGCCGCCACGACCGGCACGCCGGCCCTGACGTCGGAGGAGATCCAGGCGCAGATCCAGCAGATGTTCGAGGCGCAAGTGAAGGAGATGGAGGTCAAACAAAAGGCGCAGTACGACGACCGTATCAAGGAGCTCCAGAGGCAGCTCGAGGAGAGCCGCCGTGCCGGCGCCGAGCCGGAACGACAACCGGAGCGTATCGCGGTGCAGCAGGAGCCGCCACCGGTCGAAGCCCGCGCCACTCAGCGCACCGAGCCCGCCGCGCCGCCGCCCCCGGTATCGACTCAGCCCATTGCGCCGGTGACCCAGCCCGCCGCGGCGAGCCCGCAGGCGAACGACCAGGAGGAGAAACCCGCCGCCAGCGTGCCGGCGCCCGCCAACGTCGCGCCGGTCCAGTCCGCTCCGCGGCAGCAGCAGGTCCAGGTGGGAGACCTCGTGCAGCCGGGTCCGGGCGTCGTCGCGCCGAAGCTCGTCTCACAGCCCGAGCCACGCTATCCGCCCACCGCGAAGCGCCTGAATCGCGCGGCAAAGGTCGACCTCAAGGTGCTGGTGGACGAGAGGGGCCGGGTGGTGAGCGCCGAGCTGCTGGGGGCGAAGGCCGGCTTCGGCTTCGACGAATCCGCCCTCGACGCCGCCCGGCGAGCGGTCTTTCAGCCGGCCACCAAGGAAGGCATCCGCGTGAAGATGTGGCGCTCCATGCGGGTGAACTTCAAGCCCCCCCTGCAGCAGTAGGGCGAGAGCCTCCTGGAATCAAGGACGAAAAGGACGCGAGGTGAATGACATTCACCTCGTCCTCGAAGTCCTGCTGTCCTTTATGTCCGTGGCTGTCCTTTTGTCCTTGGTGAGGGGGCAGGGGCCTACAGGTCGGCCGCCTTGAGACTGGCGGTGAGCTTCTGGATGCAGGGCTTCATGACCTTGTCGAACATGCGGTCGTCGTCCACGCCGCCGCCGAAGCCGCCGACGTTGACCTTGACGCTGCTCTCCTCGGCGCTCGCCTCGTCGGCCCACTCGATCTCGCCCGTCGAGGTGTCGATCAGGCGGGCGTTCAGGGCGGCGACGAAGCTGCGCTTGCCGGCGGAGAAGCCGGGGAGCCGGCCGACGCTGCGGCCATGGGCGCTCTTGTCGGTGACGCCGTACTCGGTCACCGCGCCGGTCAGCAGGTAGTTGACTCCCAGGAGCTTGCCGACCTTCACCGCCGTCGACGGATCGACGTCGCCGGAGAGGGTCAGGCCCTTCTCCCGCATCAGGGCCTCGAGCTGCTCGCGCTCGACGACGCGGAACTTGCCGCTCTTGACGAGCTCGGTGACGAACACGTCCTGCGCCGCCTCGGCGCCGCCGTGCCACCACCACTGGTTGTCGGCCTTGTTCTTGAACTCCAGGACGGCGATGCGCGGCTTGTCGCTGGACGCCGCCTGGGTCAGGCTCGGAGCCGCCAGCATGGTGACCAGCAGGGCGGCGCAGAGGGCCAGGGTTGAAATACGCTTCATGGGTTGAGCCTCCTTCAGGAAAAGCTTGGCTGTTTTCTCAAGTTTACCTCGAAACTGCGCTCCTCTGCCAGCGATCCCCCCTTCCAACTCCCTTCCAACTCCCTTCCAACTCCCTTCCAACTCAGGTACTCGTCAAAATCGAACCCTCCGTGACAGGACGGCCCAAAGGAGCGGCCCCTACGACGAAAGGGACTGTGACGGCGCCCTGCCCTCCAGCTCCTGGGCGTCCACCACGCACAGGGCCGCCATGTTGACGATGTCGCTCACGTCCTGGCCGTTCTGCAGCACGTGGACCGGCTTGGCCATGCCCAGCAGGATGGGCCCGATCGCCTCGGCCCCCGCCAGACGCCACATCAGCTTGTAGGCGATGTTGGCCGACTGCAGCTCGGGGAAGATCAGGACGTTGGCCGGCCTGTTGCAACCGGCTCCAGGGATAGCTCTCCTGCAGAACCTGCTCGAAGACCGCCGTGTCGGCCTGCATCTCGCCGTCGATCTCGAGCTCCGGGGTCGAGACCGCTGACGATCTCGACGGCGCGGCGCACCTTGCGCGCCGCCGGGTGCTTGTTGGAGCCGAAGTTGGAGAAGGAGAGCATGGCCACCCGCGGCACGATGCCGAAGCGGCGGGCGAACCCGACGGTGAGCAGGGCGATCTCGGCCAGGTCCTCGGGCGTGGGCTCGATGTTCACCGTCGTGTCCGCGAGGAAGAAGACCCGGTCCTGAAGCATCAGCACGTAGGTGCCGGAGACCCGCTCGACGCCGTCGCGGGTGCCGATGATCTCCAGCGCCGGGCGGATGGTGTCCGGATAGTGCTGGGTGAGGCCCGAGATCAGGCCGTCGGCGTCTCCCATCTCCACCATCATGCGAGCCGAAGTAGTTGCGCAGGCGCATCCGCTTGCGGGCATCCTCCAGGGTGATGCCGTCGCGCCGCCGCAGCTCGTGCAGTCGCCGCGCATAGGTCTCGAACCGGTCGCTGCTCTCGTTGTGAATGATGGTCACCCGTTCCTCGGGAAGGTCGAGGGCGGCCAGGCGCTCGGCGATCACCTCGCGGCGGGCGAGGAGGATCGGATGGGCGATCCCCTCCTCCACCAGGATCTTCGCGGCGCGCAGGATCTGCTCGTGCTCTCCCTCGGGGAAGACCACCCGCCGCGGCGACGCGCTTGGCGCGGTCGACGATGCCGCGCATCAGCTCCAGCCGCCGCGAGATCAACGTCTCCAGGCGCCGGTGGTAGACCTCGAAGTCCTCGATCGGCACCCGCGCGACGCCGCTCTCCATGGCCGCCCGCGCCACCGCCGGCGGCACGCGCAGCAGCACGCGGTAGTCGAAGGGCTTGGGGATCAGGTATTCGCGGCCGAAACGCAGCGACGTCAGGCCGTAGGCCCGCAGCACCGCGTCCGGCACGTCCTCGCGGGCGAGCTCGGCCAAGGCCTTGACGGCGGCGAGCTGCATCGCCTCGTTGATGTCGCTGGCCCGCACGTCGAGGGCTCCCCGGAACAGGAAGGGGAAGCCGAGGACGTTGTTGACCTGGTTCGGATAGTCGCTGCGGCCGGTGGCCACGATGGCGTCCTCGCGGGCCGCCCGGACCTCCTCGTAACCGATCTCGGGATCGGGATTGGCCATGGCGAAGACGATCGGATCGCGAGCCATGGAGCGGACCATGTCCTGGGTGACGTTGCCGGCCACCGAAAGCCCGATGAAGACGTCCGCCCCCACCAACGCCTCGGCCAGGGTGCGCGCCGGCGTATCGGCGGCGAACTCCTCCTTGTAGGGATCCATGGGCTCCGTCGCGGCCGCGATAGATCACACCGGCGCGATCGTAGAGGATGATGTTCTCCCGCCGGGCCCCGAGCTGCACGTAGAGACGGGCGCAGGAGAGCGCTGCCGCGCCGGCGCCGGAGAAAACGATGCGCGCCTCGGCGATCGGCTTACCCACGATCTCGAGCGCGTTCAGCAACGCGGCGCCCGAGATGATGGCCGTCCCGTGCTGGTCGTCGTGGAAGACCGGGATGCCCATCTCGGCTTTGAGGCGGCGCTCGATCTCGAAACAGTCGGGGGCGCGGATGTCCTCCAGGTTGATGCCGCCGAAGGTCGGCTCGAGGAGCTTGACGGTGCGGATGAACTCCTCGGGGTCCGTCGTCGCCACCTCGATGTCGAAGACGTCGATGTCCGCGAAGCGCTTGAACAGGACCCCCTTGCCTTCCATCACCGGCTTGCCGGCAAGGGCGCCGATGTTGCCCAGCCCCAAGACCGCCGTGCCATTGCTGATCACCGCCACCAGGTTGCCCTTGGCGGTGTATTCGTAGGCCAGCAATGGATCCTGCTCGATCTCCTTGCAGGGAAAGGCAACGCCCGGACTGTAGGCGAGTGACAGGTCCCGCTGGGTGGCGGTGGATTTGGTCGGGACGACCTGAACCTTGCCCTTCCGGCCGCGCGAATGATAGGCGAGCGCGTCCTCGCGACTGATCTTTTTGGAGCTCATGGGGGCGGATCTTACAAGAGAGGAGGAGGGGAATCCCGCTGGATGTTTTCGTAGGGGCGGGGCTTTTCGCCGCCCGCAACGCCTCAGGGCGGGGACAAGCCCCGCCCCTACGAAACCTCTCGCGGAGATAGCGGAGCAAGGGCGTTAAGCTCCCCCCATGATCGTCCTCCCGGAAGGTACCTCCCTGCGCCTCATCACTCAGCCCGATCATGCTCACTTTGCAGGCGAGCTGCTCTCCCTCTGGCGGGCCGACGGAATGCCGGCCCATCCGCGGCGGCAGGACCTGATCTTCGCCGCCCGCGAGCACGACAACGGCTGGCGCGAGGCGGACTCCGCGCCGCGCCGGGATGCCGGACGTGGCCGGCCCTATGATTTTCTGAGCCTTCCCCGCCGGGAGCGCATCGAGATCTGGGAACGTGGCACCTGCAGGTTCGCCGCGGCGCGTCCCTATGCCGCCTTGCTCATCACCCGCCACGCCCTCAGCCTTTTCGCGAGCCGGCGCAGCGAGGAAGAATGGAGCGACTTCGTCGCGCTTCTCGACGACCTCGAGCAGAGCCTGCTCGCGGCAACGGGCGCATCCGGCGAGGAGCTGGCGGCGGACTACCGCCTGATCGATCTCACCGACCAGGTCTCCCTCGCCGCCTGCGCCGGTTGGCGGGAGGCGGTCGAGCGGCACGGCACGCGGCTCGAGCCCCGGGACGGCGCGGTGCGGCTCACTCCCTTTCCTCTCGCCGGAGCGACCAGCTTCCGCATCCCCTGCCGCCGCATCCCCGACCGCGCCTACCTGGGAGACGCGGACCTCGGCGGCGAGCTCGCTGCCGCGCGGTGGGAAGAGCTCAGTGTCCGGGTGACAGCCTAGTCATAGTCAGGACGTTCTTCTCGCACGCCGCCGGCGCGCACGTCGCGCCGGGCGCTCCGGGCGCCGCCGGGCGCCGGAAGCCACGATCTGCTCGAAGACCCGGCGATAGAGGAGCAGCAGGTCGGAGAACACCTGGCCGAAAGCCTGGTCGGTGGATTCGGCCAGCAGGGTATCGCCGCTGAGGAAAGGCGGCAGAGGGAGCACCGGCTCGCCCGCTGTCGCTCCGGCCCGGGCCGCCCCGCGATCGCCGGCACCTTTCAGGTCGACAGCCCGGCGATCGATCATGCAGAGGGTGTAGAAGAACTCGAAGTAACTGACCCGCAGGCCCGTCAGCACCTTTTCCAGCGATTCCAGCTTCGGCAGCTCCCTGCCGTTCTCGTACTTGGAAAGTTGGCTCTTGCCGATGCCGGCATCCTTCGCCAGGCCTACCTGAGTCATTCCCTGCAGCTCGCGCAGCAGGCTGAGCGTCTGGCCGACGTTGGAGAACATGGCCATAGGCGCAAAATGTAGCCGCTTCCGGGCACGTAACGCAAGCACAAGTATCTGAATTCACAATACTTACAGCCGAATATCTTTATCTGATTACGGCCATGAGTAGCGCGTTCAAGAAAGGATTAGCACGAATCGTAGCCGTACCTGACAATCTTGCACTCCAATTCGGCTCCCCGGGCAGGGAACAGAAAGAGGCTCACCGCTTACGCTTGCGGCCGCGGCCGGCTCTGGGCTTCGGCTGGCGGAGCTTCGGCGCGTCTTCGACGGCCTCGTCATCGGGTTCGGCCGGCGCCGGAGATGCACCTCCGCCGGCCTTCGGAACTACTCGGAAAAGGACCACCAGGTCTCCGATCTCCACCGCACCCTGCGCCACCGGATGCGGCTGATCGAGCGTGAAGCGGACGAACGAATCGACCTTGGTCAGGACGTCCTGGATCTCCTGCGGCCAATCCTCCTCCGCCGCCGCGCCGCGGCCGGCTTCCTGCCGTTCGAGCGCCAGCGCCTCCGATTCGACGAGGTCGTAACGGCGGAAGAACTCGCGCCGGCTCACGCTCTGGCAGTCGAGGATCTTGGCGAGGGTGGAGAGCGTCGCCTCCTGCTTGCCGTTCTCGATGCGCGAAAGCTGACCGCGGCCGAGCCCGGCCGCCCGGCGCAGCTCCTCCAGCGTCAAGCCGCGTTCCTTGCGCAGCCGGCGGAGGGTCTCGCCGATGAGAGCGAACATTTCCACGCCGCGGACAATATCCGGGACGCGCCGCAACGGCAAGCGTAAGTCCTTTGGCTTGAGGTATTTGCCGAACCCCTCAGTTGCCGACTGCGCACGTTGTTTGCCTCTTACAGGCCATGGAGCATGCTCCATGATGGCCCGAGCGGTAACAAAGTGTGCCTTAGGGGGAAAGTGAAAAGCGCGAGCGCGATGAAAATCTGCGGCGCGCGACGGGGTACCCTCACCAGCCTGGCGTGCTAACCTCTTTCGGCGATGGAAACCCAGCCACGGATCGCCTCCGTGCCGGAGAGCACGGCGCAGTTCCTCCGGGTGCTGATGCCGTCCCCCATCGGCTTGCTCGGCGTGGAGCTTCTGGGGATCGCGCTGACGCGCGTTCTCATCGAGCCGGCCGAGCCGGACCGCGCCTCTTATACGCCGCTCCATCTGCTCGATGGCTCCGACTCGCTGGACGAGGTCTTCGGCCGCCTCGCCGAGTACTTCGCGGGGGCGCGGCGCAAGCTCGATCTGGAGTTCGACCTGGGGGTCTGCGGCGTCGTCGCCTTCGTGCGGCGCGTGCTCAAAGAGACCTGCAAGGTCCCCTACGCGAAGACCCGCACCTATCAGGAGATCGCCGAGGCTTCCGGGCGGCCGGACTCCCGCCAGGAGGTGGTAGAGGTCCTGCGCGAAAACCCCATTCCGATCGTCATCCCCTGTCACCGCGTCATCGCCGAGGACGGCGGGCTCGGCGAGTACGTGGGTGGCGGCCAGCGCAAGCTCTGGCTCCTCGAGCTGGAAAGCCAGGGCGCCGAGTGGCTCTGAGCCGTCATCCGGATCCTCCGCTCCCCACGTAGAGACAGTGAGCGATCGTCTTCGCCCGGTCGGCTCCCGCGCGTCCATGCACCCTTCTGAAGAAATCCTGCTCGCCGTCGCCTCCGGCCGCGCCGACATTCCACACCGGGTTCTCGTGGAAGGGCACCTCGAGGGCTGCGCCGCCTGCCGCGCCGCTTTCGGCGAGCTCGGCGCTCCCGGCGGCGCCTTCCTCTTCAGCCTGCCCGAGGAACCTCCGCCGGACCATCTCTGGGAAGCTCCTGAAGGCGCGGATCGCCGCGCCACCGGCGCCGGAGAGCCCGCTCCTCGCCGAAATTCCCCTGCCCGCGGGAGCGCGCCGTGAGCTGCCGGCGCTCGGCGAGATTCGCTGGCATCCTCTCCCGGCCCGCGGCGCGCGCTTCGCCGCGCTGCTCCGCGACCCGCTCTCGGGAAGCGTCCTGCTCGTCGGGCACATGCCCGAACGGCGTTTCTTCCCCGAGCACATCCACCAGGGGCCGGAGGACGTCCTGGTCCTGGCCGGCGGCTACGAGGACCAGTTCGGGACCTTCGAGGCCGGTACCTTCGTCTCCTACGCCCCTGGCACCCAGCACCGTCCGCTGACCGAGCCGGACGAACAGTGCTGGATCCTCACCCGCCTGGAGAAGCCGAACCTCTTCACCGGCTGGAGAGGCTGGCTGCAGCGACTCTTCCTTTAACCTCTAGCGTACAGAAGTCGTGCCCGAAGGCAAGGCTGTCGAAGCGGGGTACACTGTGCCGGTGGACGAGGAGAGAGCCACCGGGAGCCTACAGCAAAGGGAAGATAAAACCCGAGCGGTCTCGCCGCTGCTCGTCTCGGTGTACGAGCCCTACAGCCAGCGGCAGTTATCCCAGCACTTCAATGCCGTCCGCCTCTCGAAGGCGCAGCGGCCTGACCTCGCGGCGTCCCGCGGCAAGCCGCTGATCGTCTACTCGAACCACCCCTCGTGGTGGGATCCCCTGATCTGCCTGCAGCTCGCGGCACACTTCTTCCCCGACCGCCGTCACTATGGCCCGATCGACGCCAGTATCCCGGGCACGTACCGCTACTTCAAGCGGATGGGCTTCTTCGGCGTCGAGCCCGGCACCGTCCACGATGCGCGGCGGTTCCTGACGATTTCGCAGGAGATCCTGGCGCGCCCGGATTCGGCCCTCTGGATCCCGGCCGGGACGCGCTATTCCGATCCACGTGAGCGGCCGGTCCAAATTCGCTCGGGAATCGGCCATCTCGCCTCGCGGGTGCGCTCCGCCGTGCTGCTGCCGCTCGCCCTGGAGACGCCGTTCTGGGAGGAGCGGCTGCCGGAGATCCTGGCGCGCTTCGGCGAGGAGATCCCGACCGGGGACGCCGATCTCCGCGCCAGCGGCTGGACGACGGTCCTGGAAGATGCTCTGGAGGCGACGCTCGAAGCGCTCGCCGCGGAGTCGCTCGCCCGCGATCCGAGCCGCTTCGAGGTTCTGCTCGGCGGCGCTCCCAAAGGGCCCGAAGGCGGGATTTCCGGCGCGTGGCGGCGGTTCAGGGACCGCCTGAAGGGAGGGAGTTGAAGGCGCCCTCCGCCCATCGGCCGGATCACCCGCCGCGCGGCACCACCTCCGCGCCGCGCGGCCACTCTCCCTTGAGGAAGGCATCGGCCGCCGGGAAGAACTCTTTCGGGCGCTCGATGTAGGGATGGCTGCCGGCGCCCTCGACGGCCAGGAAGCGCGCGTCGGCGGCATGGCCCGCCCAGTCCCGAGAGGCCTCCATCGGCACCAGGTCGTCCGTGCCCTGCATGACGAGGAGGGGCATTCGCAGCTCCGCCAGCCGCGGCCGGAAGTCCCAGCTCTCCATCTTGGGAACGATGTGGCGGAAGTAGAGCGTCATCGTGTGCTGCGGCCACTCGTTGGGGAAGGAGCAGATGTCGTCCAGCGGGAAGCGCGACGCCGCGGCCAGCTCCCCCATCTGCGCCGGCAGCAGGAAGTAGTTGAACCAGGCGCGGCAGAAGGCCACCGGGTCCTCGGCGTCCAGCCCCTCGCGCCGCATCTCTTCCAGCCGCGGGATCCCCGGCGGAAAGATCAGCTCCTCCGGGACCGGCGTCTCCTGCACCCACTCCCCGGGAATGCGCGGCGTGATGGGACAGACGAGCAGCATCCGCTCCACCCGCTGCGGATTCTCCAGGGCGTACAGGGCGGTGATCGCCGCGTGATAGGAGGAGCCGAGCAGCGACAGCCTCTCCAGGCCGAAATACCGGCGCACCGTCTCGAGATCGGCCACGTCGTCCTCCAGGCTCAGATAGCGGGCGTCGGTGACGGCGCTCGAGCGGCCGCGGCTGCGCGGATCGTAGAGGATCAGGCGGCGGCCCTCCGCCAGCGGCTGCAGCAGCTCCGACAGCCAGTTGGCGTTGGGGACGACGACCGTTTCCGGGCCGTCGCCGAGGACGTTGTAGTAGAGATGGAGCCCCCGGCGGACGAAGACGAACCCCTCGCTGCTCCGCATAGGGAGGATGGTATCGGAAGCGGGGGTCATCCGCGAATGGGCGTCTTGCCGTCGCGACCTCACCCCCTGGCCCCCTCTCCTAAAGGAGAGGGGGAATGAGCAGGAGCTGAGCCCCTCTCCTTTAGGAGAGGGGTTGGGGTGAGGTCGCGCCTGCCAATCCGGTCGGCGCTTCAACGGATATCCCCTCAGCCCCCATCCCCAGCCGAGATTTCGAGGACCCGGAACGGCGGACGGTCGGGAAAGGCGTGCCGCAGCAGTTGCAGGCTGACGTTGAAGACCGGCGCGCCTTGCGCCGTCTTCCCCTCGGGCTGGCCGCGATGGGCGTGGCCGTGGAAGACGGCCTGCACGCGATAGCGGGACAGCGGCTCCTCCAGCCGGCTGGAGCCGAGGAAGGCGAAGATCTCCGGCGGCTCTCCTTCCACCGTCTCCTGGATGGGCGAGTAGTGGAGCACGACGATGCGGGGCTTGCCGCGCAGCCGCGCCAGCGCCGCCTCCAGCTTCAGGGCCTCGTCCACCGCCTCGCGGACGAAGTGCTTGATGATGTCCTCTCCCCAGGGACCGAGGGCGCGCCTGCCGAAGCCGCCGCAAAACCCCTTCACACCCGCGAATCCGATCCCCTGCACCTCGGTGGCATCGCCGTCGAGCACCCGGATGCCGCTGTCGCAGAGCACCCTTTTGACCTCTTCCTGCTTGCCGCTTTCGAAGTCGTGGTTGCCGAGCACGGCGATCACCGGGATCGTCACCGCGGCGTGAATCTCGCGGGCGAGATCCTGCGCCTCCTCCACCAGGCCGTGGTCCGTCAAGTCACCGCAGAGCACCAGCACGTCTGATTCGCGGCCGGCTTGCGCCAGCACCTCCCGCACCGGCGTCTCCTGCGATCGGGTGTAGTGAAGATCGCCGAGCGCCGCCATGCGCACCGTTCCGCCCTCTCGCTCCATCCTTGCCTCCTCTCGTCAAGGAGCGGGGCTTCAAGAGACGTGCCAGGCGGGAAACGTGGTACGCCTCTTGCTATTCAAGTGGCCCTCAGACTGGAGGCCCGATGGCAGATTCGACCGTTGCCCCGACCGGACCGTCAAACCCTGGATTGGCGCCAGAGACGATCGAGTTTTACCGCGAAGCCATGTGGGCCCTGGAGCAGGCGGACGTGCCGTTCCTGGTCGGCGGTGCTTACGCCTATGCCCATTACACCGGCATCGCGCGTCACACCAAGGATTTCGACGTGTTCGTGCGGCCGGCCGACTTCGAGCGCGCCCTGGACGCCTTCGTCCGCAAGGGCTGGCCCACCGAGCGCAGCGCTCCCCATTGGCTGGGCAAGACCTATCGGGGTGAAGAGTTCGTGGACGTGATCTTCAGCTCGGGCAACGGCGTCGCCCGCGTGGACGATCTCTGGTTCGAGAACGCGGTGGCGGGCGATGTGCTGGACCGCCCCGTGCGGCTCATACCCGCCGAGGAGATGATCTGGTCGAAGTCCTTCGTCATGGAGCGCGAGCGCTTTGACGGTAACGACGTGATCCACCTGCTCTACAGCCGCGCGGCGGATCTCGACTGGGAGCGCCTGCTCGGCCGCTTCGACGCCAACGGCGGCTGGCGGGTCCTCCTCGCTCACCTGATCCTGTTCGGCTACGTCTATCCGGGGGATGCCGCGCGGATTCCCGGACGGGTCCTGGACTCGTTGACCGAGCGGCTGCGGGACGACCTCCTCGATCCAGAGGCCGATCCGCTGCTCTGCCGCGGGCCCATCCTCTCCCGCTCGCAGTACCTGATCGACATCTACCGCTGGGGCTATCGCGACGCGCGGCTGCAACCCCTGGGCAACATGAGCCCCGCGGAGGTGGAGCACTGGACGGTCGCCGCCCAGGAGGATGGGGATACCACGCAGTTCCAGGCGCTGGAGGCCCGCCCGGCGCTGCCGCACCGGGCTACCGAGACACCGCTTCTCCGAAGCGGCTAAGGCGACACGTATCGCTCCCGAGGAGCGACGTTTCGATAGCCCGGTGCGGCAGCGCCGGGCTAGCCCGGCTCCCACCCCGGCGGCGCCATCTCGAAGCCGGAGAACTGGAAGGCGGGAGCCACCGTGCAGCCGACGAGCGTCCACTCGCCGAGCGAGCGCGCCGACTGCCACGCGCCGGCCGGCACCACCGCCTGCGGCCGCTCGCCCGCGGCGAGGTCCGGGCCGAGCCGCACGACGGAGCGCTGCCGGCCGTCCGGCGAGAGATTGAGCTCCAGGGGTGCTCCGGCGTAATGGTGCCAGACCTCGTCGGCGTCCACCCGGTGCCAGGCCGAAAGCTCGCCCTGCCGCAACAGGTAGTAGATGGCGGTCGAAGCGCCGCGTTCACCGTCGGCGCCGCCGGCAGCAGGGGCGCGGAAGCTCTCGCGATAGAAACCGCCCTCCGGATGCGGCGCGAGGCCGAGGAGCCGGACGACTTCCTCGGCCCGGAGCGGTTCGTCCTTCATCGTCGGGGTTCGGTCTCTATTGGGCGATCCGGTAACGGATCGTGACGCTCGCCTCGACGCCCACCTGGCCGGCGGAGACCGGCGTGTCGGACGAAGAGAGCTCCGCCATCGCCATCCGGCCGACCTTGGGATAAGGCGGCGGCAAGACCGAAACGCCTCCTTCGGTGACCTCGACGATGCCCACCAGCCGCACCTTGAGCGCCTGGGCCAGAGCCTCCGCCTTGGCGCGCGCCTTCCGGGCTGCCTCGGTGAGCGCCGCCGCCTTCGCCGCCTCGTCGTTGCGCAGGCCGAAGGCGACTCCTTCCAGGGTGTTGGCGCCGGCGCTCAACCCCGCGTCGATGACCGGCCCCACCTTGCTCAGGTCCTCCAGCCGGATGGTGACCGTGTTGTTGGCCTGATAGCCGGTGATCCGGGGCGCCTGCTGCTCCTCTCCGCGGCCCTGTGAATACAGCGGCGAGAGGGAGAGGTCCGAGGTCTGGATGTCCTTGGCGTCGACCCCCAGGGCGCGAATCGCTTCCAGCGCGGCATGTGCCGTCCGGTTCACCTGCTCCTGCGCGGCGCGCGCGGTCGGAGCCTGAGCGACGACTCCGAGCCGGACCGTGGCCTCGTCCGGCGCCACCCGCGCCTCACCCGTTCCCTGCACGCTCAAGATGGGAACGACGTCCGGCGTGCTCGCCTCTCCCTCCGGCCTCGGCGTCTGGGCCGCGAGCGGGGCCGCCAGCGCCAGGAGGATCCCAATGACCTTGGTTGTTGTTCGCATCCGTTCCTCCTTCCAGCCCCAGTATAAACACGAAACCCCCCGCCCGGCGGATCCAGCCGGGCGGGGGCGCAGTCCGCTTGTACCTCTCCGCCGACGCTTCCTACTTTGGGTTTGCGGCGTCGTCGGACTTGGCGGCGTCGCTGCGGTGCTGGAAGAGATCCCAGAGGTTGAATACGAGGCTGAACAGGGCCAGCACACCTGCAACCAGGGAGGCGCTGCACGGGTTCGACAGCCCTGGACAGCAGCCCAGAAAGCCCGCCGTGGCGGCGCCACCCGCAGCGACGAAGCCGAGGATACGGGCCATTGACATTCGCGGGGGAGGATATGGCGGAACTCCACTCCCTCGATTGTCGTCACCGGGAGGCATAGAACCCCCCTTTTTCAAGACGAGAGCTCGTCATTGTCATTCCCTCCTTACGAGGCGGGCATCTCCTCCCTACCTCAGGATTAGAAAGCGTCGGAGCCATCGCACGTGTCCCCTTCGCATTGTTCCGGACTTTGAGGCTGACTCAAGTCTACTGCGCCCGAAAGCGCCCGTGTAGCCCCATCCGTCCCCTCTTGAGGCGTCTGAAAGCGATCTGACGTTACAGACCCTTCTACCTGGGCTCTCCCAAGAGAACGAACGGTGCCCAGTAAGAGGGATGCGCATAGGCTCTCCTGTTGATCATCGCGAGCTTTGCCGACCGTAGAGCCCTGGCCTTCTCCTGCAAGCGATCGAGGTCTTTATAGAAATCCAGCATCAGGTCAGGCGTCGGGCCATCGACGACATTCCAGAGACTCAGGACCAGACTGGATACTCCAGCGTAGAAGAAGGCCCGAGAAAGACCGACCAGACCCTCTCCGGTCACTTCTTTACCGAGGGCCGTCTGGCAGGCCGAAAGCACGGCCAGCTCGGCGGAGAGCTTCAGATTGAAGATCTCATGTACCTGCAGCAACCCGTCCTCTCCGGGCTTTTCCGCCAGCACCAGGGCAGAGTGCTCCGGATAGCGCTCATCGATTTGGGCGTGGGTCGCGAAATGGAGACGGCGGGCAGAAGCCACAGCGGGATCTCGAGTCACTGCATCCTCGTTTGCTGCGTCGCCCACGAAACTGAGCGCTCCCCCAGGGTAGAGGTCGGCAATACTCGAAATCTCCCGCTGGGAGGCGGGCAGAGGTGCGAAGCTCCAACGGGCTGCTTCCGCATCGAGGGGGGAGACCTGTGAGGCTCCCTGCCCGGCTTCCCGGCCGGGCTTGGCAAAGGGAGCGAACGCCACCACCTGCTTGCGGACGGCAGGAACGGTTTCCTGCCGAGGCCGGCGCAGACCGGCGAGCACGCTGGCCGAAGGGAGGTACGCGATGGAGTACCGGCGCAGTAGATAGGGTAGATCCCGATAAGAGCGGTCCCCCGCGGGCTCGGTGAGGAGGGCTTCGAATGGAATGTAGTGAAGAACGCCGTCAGGGACGATGAGGAGGTTGGCCTTGCCGGCCAAAGCTCCCAAGGCGGGCTCCATAAGGTCTCGATAGAGCTGGACGCCCAGGTCCAGATATTCCCGACGGGTCAGAAGGCTCTCGCGCTCCAGGACCGCCCGCAGGCGCCGCACACGCAGCTCGATCTCTGCGGCGGCGGGGAGATCGTAGGTTTGAAGAGACTCGCGAGTGACGACGAACAGAACCGAGCGCCTCTCGCCCAAGGCGTACTCGAGCAAAGCGGTGTGATCATCGAGGACAGCCTTCTGGATCTCGGCGAGCGTCGAAGGCACCGGATAGCGAATCTCCGCGTAATGCTTGTTCCTGGTTCGGATTTCCTGGTCGAGCTGTTCCCGCTCATCGTCCAGCCGGCGAAGCCCGCTCTTGAGGTTCTGGATTCGGTCCGGCTTCAAATTGCCGGCGCGCAGCTCGCGTTGGACCCGTGAGATCTTGTCGAAAAGATCATCCTCTCGTCGCCGGAGGTCGGGGTCGAGGCCTTGGCTGAGGTCGATCCTGCCTTCCGCCAGAAGATCGAGAAGCCCTCTCGCCCTGGCGCGCTCGCTCGCCTCCAAGGCCTGGGCCTTGTGCATTCCCGGATGCGCTCGGTCGAGCCGTATCAGGAGATCGATCTGGAGATCGTAGTAGGTTCGCTTGTCGGCGAAAAATCCGACGCGCAGCTGGTCGCCCGCAATGTTCCGGCGGGTCGACTCAATGATCGCCAAGGCTTTCTGCACATCGTCCAGAGCCTCGCCGAATCGGCTCTGGTCTCGGCGCAGCAGAGCCCGCTCCAGGAGAGCCGGAGCGACGGCGCTCTGGTATCCGATCTCGCCGCCCATCGCAATCGCCTTCTCCAGGATCTCCGCCGCCACGTCCGGCTGCCCAAGCTTGGAATAGGCCGATCCCAAGGTCCATAGGGTAGCCGTCTGCCTTGCTGGATCCTGGGCCTCCTCGGCAATCTTCAAAGCCTTCTCCAAGATCGGCAACGCTTCTTTCAGTTTTCCCAGCTCGATCTGCGCCAATCCCATGAAGTGGAACACGGCCCAGGGGGCTTCGGGCAGCATCTGTAGAGCTTTCTCGTACTCGGCAAGCGCTGCCCCAGAATTCCCCATCCGCTGATGGGCCCTGCCGATACCGACCCGAGCATTCACCTCGTTTTCCAGGTCGGCCGTAGCATGGTACGAGGTCTGCGCCAGCTCGTAATTTTCGAGCGCCTTTTCCGGATTGCCCATCTCGAGATAGAGCTGACCCAAATTGGAACGCAGGAGTCCGGACTGCTCAAGCGACACTTTTTCGACCAGGCGGGTGTACAGATCCACCGCCCGCTGGAACTGGCCCTGATTGTGATACAGGACCGCCAGGTTATTCTCGACGAGTAGCTCGGTTCTCGCGTCCCCTCCTCGGCGGCTGAGGTCCAGAGCTTTTTCCCACACCTCTCGCGCTTCGCCGGGGCGGCCGAGAAAGTAGTGACTGGCGCCGATACTGCTCAAGGCGCGGCTCACCTGTGCGAGGTCCCCCGACTTCTCGGCCAAAGACAGGGCTTCGTTCAGGGCCTGTAACGCCGCCGTGAAATCCTGATTCCTTTCATAGGCTCTCCCCAGTCTCTGAAAGGCGGAAGCTTGTTCATAAGGCCCACCTATCCGACGCCAGATTTCGAGTGATTGCTTGTAAAGGTCGATGACCATGTCATGGCGGGCGAGCTTGGAGTTACAGAAACCCATGGCGGCCAATGCCCTGGCCTCCGCTTCAGCGAGGCCGCTCTCCAGCGAACGGTGCCGCGCCTTTTCATACCAGGCGAGGGCTCCTTCCGCTTTCCCTTGGACCTCCTCCAGGCTCCCTCTTTCCAGAAGGGTTTCCACCTCGCCGCGGGCGTCTCCCGTCGCCTGCCAGGCGGCCAGCGATTCTGTGAGGAGGGCCTCGGCTTGGCGTCTGGGCTCCTCCCCGGAGAAGGTGAGGAGACGCCGAGCCTCCGTCAGGGACTTCGTTCCGCGTATCCGCGCTTCATCCTGTGCGCCTAGAGGCCGGAGATCGAGAATCTTCACTTTGAATCGCTTGGCGGCCCGCTGCTCCTCGGGAGCCATGGCTTCGAGGCGGTAGGCGCCCTCACCGTCCGCCCTTGCGGCCAGAAGGTGAGGTCCTGGGCCTCCTGCCTGTGACAACGTCTCGCCGCTAGGGGCCAAAAGGCGGAACGACAGACTCTCACTCCTCGGGAAGATCTCCAGAAAGAGAAACGTCCCCGCCTTCAACGGCAGCTCGAACACTTTCGTTTCCCCGCCGCGGATCTCCGGTTCCAGAAAAGCGCCGGGAGTCTGTGGGAGGGTCTCAGCCGCGGGCGATGCCATGGAGGGATGGCTGGCCTGACCTTGAACCAGACCAGCCATCACCAGCACCACCAGGAAGGAGGATAACGAACGCAAGAGGGGACGAAGGGCAGGCAGGATGGTCAAGGAAGCTCCAGCCGCTTCTTTCCTTGATTCTATCCCAAGCCGGAGGTCCGCTCGGTCATCCGCCCCCAGACAAGATAGGATCTTATCTATGGCTACGGACGATCCGGAGATGGTCGCCCGCTTTCTGCGGGGCGAGGCGGAGGCGGTGGGAGCGGTGAATGGCTGGATCGCGCGCGCCGCCTGGCCTTACCAGCGCCGGCTCGCGGATCACTGGGACGACGTCCTGCAAGACGTGCGCCTGGAGGTGACCCGCCTGCTCGCGGAGGGGAAGTTCCGGGGCGAGTCCAGCCTGCGCACCTATCTCTCGGCGGGTGGTCAGCCATACCTGTCTCGATCAGATCCGCGCCCATGGCAAGTGGAAATGGGCAGAGCTGGACGCTCTGGACCTCGGAGAGGGTGCCGCCGGAGCGGTGGAGGCTCCGGCCCCGAATCGGGAGGAGCGGGATCTGCTGTTCCGAGTGCTGGAGCGCGTCCCGCAGGAATGCCGGCAGATGTGGCGCATGATCGTGATCGGCCTCTCCTATAAGGAGATGAGTCTCCGCCTGAAGGTGGCGGAGGGAACTTTGCGGGTGCGTGTTCTGAGGTGCCGGGAGAAGGCGACGGCGATGCGGCGGGAGATCCTGGGAGGCCAATCGGACAACGGACGTAACGTCGCGGCCGAAAAATCGCCTAGTAGAATCGGGAGGGCTAGATTGAATGACCTTTGAACACGCTACAGAACTTCTGCCCTGGCTGCTGAACGGCACCCTCGCAGCCGCGGAACGTGACGAAGTATGGCATCACCTGGAGACCTGCGAACGCTGCCGCCGGGACCTGGCCGAGACCCGGGAAGCCTGGTCGGTGTTCGCGCAGCACCTACCCAGCCAGGACCTGGTGGCCCTCGCCTGGGGGGAAGCTCCTTCCGCCGCCGTCGAAGAGCACCTCGAGTCCTGCGCCCGGTGCGCGGCGGAGCTGGAGCTGGTCCGCATGAGCCGGCGGCTGGAGGAGGACGACAAGATCGCCGTGTTCCCGGCGGCGAAGCCGCGGCCGGCGGCTGCCCCACGGAGGTGGCAGGCCGCTGCCATCGCCGCAAGCCTGGTGGCGGTCGTTTCGGCGTTCGGCTGGATCCAGGCGGAGCGGCAGGCGGGCGACCTCTCCAGCCGGCTTGCTCGGACGGAAGCTCCCGTGACGTCTGGAGAACGTCCGGCAGGTGAGCCCGCGAAACAGGAACAGCCGGCCGCCGAGGTGGATCGTGTAAGCCGGCTCACAAACCTTCTGAAGGAGACCGAGAAAAAGGCCGCGGACGCCGAAACCCAGATCGCGCAGCTCGAAAACGATTTTCAGGCCTTGGTCACGCCGCAGGCCGCCGCCATGGTCGATCTCGGTCCGGGTGACGTGGTGCGAGGAGAGGCATCGGAAAAGACGGTGCGGAGCGATCAATACGTCACTCTGCTCCTGCCGGCCAGAGGCGCAGCGTCCGGAGAGCGCGAGGCCGAGGTCGTGAACGCTTCCGGGGAGGTCGTCCGGCGGCTGAGCAGGCTCCCTGTCACGCAGGAGTTCCACTCCATCGTCCTGCCGCCGGGCTCTCTTCCCCCGGGCGCCTACACGCTGCACATCGCCGGCCGGGACGAGACCTGGGCCTTCCGCGTCGTCCGCTAGTGCACCACCCATAGGTGGTAGGATTTCTCTATCTACACCGAAAGGGGTCACCATGGAGCTTCTGGCCTCAGTCTCTGTCATCTTTAAAATCGTCTTCGCTCTTCTCGGGCTCTTCATCCTCTATGTCATCCTCGCCCGCATGCTGCGCAAGAAGGCCGGGCCGGACGAGGCGCTCATCGTCTACGGCCGCAAGAAGCTCACCGGCGACAAGGTGAGGGACGAGAAGGGAAAAGTCGAAGGCTTCCGCATCGTGCGCGGCGGCGGCACGTTCGTCTTTCCGGCCTGGGAACAGTACAAGCTGCTCTCGCTGCGCATGATGACGCTCGACATCGACCTCCAGCACGTCTACACCAGCCAGGGTATCCCGATCAACGTCAAGGCGGTGGCCCAGGTCAAGGTGAAGGGCGACATCGAGCATATCCGCAAGGCCGCGGAAGGTTTCCTCGGCGTTACGCCCGAGCACATCCGCTCGACCATCCAGGAGACGGTGGCGGGCCACCTGCGCGGCATCATCGGCACCCTGAGTCTCGAGGAGCTCTACCGCGACCAGAAGCGCTTCCAGGAGAAGGTCCGTGACGAGGCTCACTTCGATCTCGAAGGCATGGGTTTCGAGTTCAAGTCCTTCGTCTTCCAGGCTGTCCAGGACTCCGAGGGCTATCTCGACTCTCTCGGTCAGCCGAAGATTCAGGAGGCGTTGAAGAACGCCCGCATCGCCACCGCTCAAGCCGACCGCGAGGCCAAGATCGAGGAGGAGATCGCCCGCCAGCAGAAGGAGCAGAAGCGCTTCGCGGTGGACACCGAGATCGCCGATGCCGAGAAGGCCCTGTCGCTCAAGAAGGCCTCCATCCAGAAGGAGGTGGACGTCGCCAGGGCACAGGCGGTCAAGGCCGGCGAGATGGAGACCAAGGTCCAGGACATCACCATCGCCGACCGGGAGGTGGCGCGCCGCAAGCTGGAGCTCAACGCCACCATCCGCGAACAGGCGGATGCCAAGAAGTACGAGGCCGAGCGGCTGGCGGACGCCGACCAGTATCGGGTCGAGCGCCAGGCGGCGGCCGAGCGCAAGCGGCGCGAGGAGGCGGCCCAGGCGGTCAAGGCCGAGGGCCTCGCCAAGGCGGAGGCCGAATCGGTGATGCGGAGGAACATCGGCCTGGCCGAGGCCGAGGCGATCCAGGCCAAGGGCGAGGCCGAGGCGAGCGCCCGCCGCCTGCTCGCCGAGGCGCTCAAGCTTTACAACGATGCCGGCCTCTCGATCGAGGCCCTGAAGGTGCTGCCGGAGATCGCCGCCGCCATTTCCGAGCCGCTGTCGCGCGCCGGGGCCACCACCATCATCAGCCAGGGCAACGGCCATGAGGGCACGGGCGCCGCCAGGTTGAGCCAGGACGTGGTGCAGGTCCTCTCGCAGCTCACCCCGATCATGGAGCAGCTCGCGGGTGTCGATTTGAAGCGCTTTCTCCAGGACGTCTCGCGGCTCCCGGCCGCCGCGTCGGAGGGGATCGTGCGCGTCGAGCCGAAGCCGCAGCCGCCCCGAACGACGAGCGGGACGTGAGGTAGATGGCCGCGCAACCGCCTTCCACCCTGGCCGAGCTGGTGGAGCAGCTCGGCCGGACCTACTCCCCTTTCGAGCGGCTGAAAATCCTCGGCCGCGCCTGGGCGCTGCTGCGCAAGATGACGCCGCAGGAACGGATGACGGTGGGCGGACAGCTCGGCCTGGATCATGCCGACGAGATCGTCGAGGCGATCACGGCGCGCAGCGGCGTCCAGGCCTCCCCCGCCCTCCTCGCCATGATCGAGCGCGCCCAGACCAAGGGGTCGGCTCACCTGCCGCAGCTCGTCGCCGACCTGCGCGATCCCGGACGGCGGGCCGCGCGGCTGCGGCAGGGAGCGAAAGCCGTGCTGGACAGTGCCGAGGGTGCGCTGGCGGGAGAGAAGCCCGAGGTTCCCTGGCTGCCGCCCGGAGCCGCCTCGCCGGCGGCGGAACCGCCACGTCAGCCTGGCTCGTCTTCGGCTTCTCAGCGCCCTGCCGCTCCGCAATCGCCGCGGCCGCCCGCAGCCGCTCCCGCGCCGCAGCCAGCGCCGGCAGCGACGCGACCGATCGCTCCGCCTGCACCGGCCACTGCGGCTCCGGCTGCACCGCCGCCGGCAGCCGCTCCGACTCCTGCTCCACCGCCGGCGCAGACTGCGCCGCCTCCGCAGCCCAAGCCCAAGGAAGCTCCTCCCCCCAGGCCGGCCGAAGCGGCGCCTCCAGCTCCGCCGCGAGAACCGGCTCAGACCTCCGGCGACGGCGCGCTCGCCGGCCGCCTCGCTGCCGCTCCCGCCTTGACGGCCCGATTCCGCCTGCTCCGGCGCCATCTGGGAGAGGCGAAGGCAACGTCCGCCGCCGGCCTCCGTTCGCTGCTCGAAGGGTTTCCTGACGGCTGGGCTCGCCGGCGGGTGCTGCTCGAGCTGCTGCGCGGCGGCGTTCCGGCCTCTTTCCGCGACGCCCTGGGGCTCGTCGAAGCCCTGGGGACCGACCGTGACCGCCTCTGGTGCCTCGCCGCCCTGGCGGAAAGGCGCGGCATTCCGGAAACGGACCGGGAAGCCCTGCTCGCGGCGGCCGGAAGCTCGCCGGCCGCCCGGCGGCGGCTGGCGCGGCGCCTGGGCGACGTTTGAAGACCGGTCTCTAGGACCCGCCGTCGAGACTCCAAGGACCAAAAGGACGGCAAGGACTTCAAGGACGAGAAGCACGTCATCACCTCGAGTCCTTGGCGTCCTTGCTGTCCTTTTGGTCCTTGGGTTCACTGCCGCCGCAAAGTTAGCGCCTATGTCCCGTGCGGGCGCCCCGTCTCGAGCCTCCGAATAGGCCTTTCGGGATATGTCATCGGGCGCTGCCGGCAGCTAGACTCCTTCGAACGGAGGTTTTCGAGGAGATCCCCATGACTTCATCTCTCCAGCTCTCCCAGATCGGACAGATCTCCATCATCGTCCACGACCTCGACCGGGCGGTCGCCTTCTACCGCGATGCCCTCGGCATGAAGCTCCTGTTCCAGGTGCCGCCGAAGATGGCCTTTTTCGACTGCGGCGGGGTGCGGCTGTATCTGGCCCTGCCCGAAGAACCCGAGTTCGACCATCCCGGTTCCATCCTCTACTACAAAGTGGATGACATCCAGGCCGCCTGGGCCACCCTGCGCGACCGCGGCGCCGAGCTTCTACGCGAGCCGCATTTCCTGGCGAAGATGCCGGACCACGACCTGTGGATGGCCTTCTTCAAAGACCCGGAGGGGAATACGCTGGCGCTGATGAGCGAGGTGCGGGTTTCCTAACGCGGCGGGAGGCCGTGCTAAGCTTGCAGAATCTGGAGATATACCATGGCCTTGACGCTGGATGAGATCGAAGCCGAAGCGCTGAAGCTGCCTGAGGAAGATCGGGCCAGGCTTTTCTCCAGCCTTCTGCTGAGCTTCGAAGGGACCCCGCAGGACGAAGAGATCGCCCAGGCCTGGGCCGAAGAGGCGGCACGGCGTGATCGCGCCATGGAGAGTGGGGAGGAGCCGGGAATTCCCGCAGAAGAGGTATTTGGAAGGCTTCGTTCTCGACCTCGACGGCGATGACAGGCTGAGATCTCAACAAAGAAACATCGGCATACCCATCACCCCCACGATGCTGGGCCGGTATTGGCCGCTGTCGTAGAACCTCGCGACGTCCACCCGTTTCTCACCCTCGCCGACGATCTCCAGCGGCTCGGTGGCGTAGCGGCCGTTCTGGATGGCGACGAGGCGGCCCGTCTTGCCGGCCAGGATGAGGTCCGCCGCCAGGCTGGCGAAGTTCTTGGCCACCAGGCGGTCGAGCGAGTCCGGAGCACCGGAACGCATCAGGTATCCGAGCCGCTGGTAGATCACCCGCTCGCCGGTGCGGTTCTGCAGCTCCTCGCGCAGGAAGCGGCCGACGCCGCCCAGCTCGCGGTTGCCCACGGCGTCGGCTTCACCGGTCTCGAAGGGCTGGCCTCCGGCCGGATGGGCTCCCTCGGAGACGGTACAGACGGCGTAGTTGCTGGGGTTCGTCCGCTTGTCCTCGGCCAGCATCTCGACCGCCCGCTCCGTCTCGAAAGGCACCTCGGCGATCAAGGCGCGGTCGGTGCCGGCGAGATACGAGGCCAGCAAGCAGGTCTCCCCGGAGTAGCGACCGAAGAGCTCGACGACCAGGAACCGCTCGTGCGAGCCCGCCACCGTCCGCAGGTCGTTGATGAAAGTGACGGAGCGGGTGATGGCGGTCGAAAAGCCGATGCAGTAATCGGTGCCGTAGACGTCGTTGTCCATCGTCTTGGGCAGGCCGACGATCTTCACCCCTTCCATGTGCAGCCGGCGGGCGAAGGAGAGGGTGCCGTCGCCGCCGATGGCGACCAGGGTGTCGAGGTGGAGGTAGCGAAGCACCTCCAGGACGGCGCCGGTGAGATCGACCCGCCCGTCCTCGAGCCGCGCGTGCTCGCCGCCGCGCAGGTGTTCCGGGACGCTGTCCGGATTGGTGAGGGCGGGATTGATGCGCGAGCTGTGGAGCACCGTGCCGCCGCTGCGGTCGATCGTGCGCGTGCTGGCGCGCGTCAGGGGCACGAGCCAGGCCGAGTTGTCGGCGTCGTGAAAGGGCTTGACGTTGATCAGCGCCGCCCAGCCCCGGCGCAGGCCGAGGATCTCGTAGCCCTCCGCCTCCATCCGCCAGACGAACTGCTGGATGGCGGCGTTCAGGCCCGGCACGTCGCCGCCGCCCGTGAGGATGCCGACGCGCTTTGCCAATCCACCTCCAGTGCCCATGTGACCTCACCCCAACCCCTCTCCTAAAGGAGAGGGGCTTTTAGTTTCCGTTCCCCCTCTCCTTTAGGAGAGGGGGCCAGGGGGTGAGGTCGCGCCGGCATGGCCGCTAAATCTCCGGGTCCTACGTTCCCACCGCCACCATGCGGTCAATCAAGTCCACAACCCGGTTCGAGTAGCCCCACTCGTTGTCGTACCAGGCGATGACCTTGACGTAGCCGTCGCCGGCGGCGCGGGTGGAGAGGGCATCGAAGATCGACGAGTGCGGGTTGCCGATGATGTCGGTCGAGACCAGCGGCACCTCGCTGTACTCGACGATCTCCGCCAACGGCCCCACGGCGGCCTCGCGCACCGCGGCGTTGACCTCGTCCGTCGAAGGTTCCTCGCGCAGCTTGGCCACCAGATCGACGATCGAGCCGTCGGGCACCGGCACGCGCATCGCCATGCCGTCGAGCTTGCCCTTGAGCTGCGGCAGCACTTTGCCCACCGCCCGCGCGGCGCCGGTGGTGGTGGGAATGATGTTCTGGGTCGCCGCGCGGCTGCGCCGGAAGTCCTTGTGCGGCACGTCGGCCAGCCGCTGGTCGTTGGTATAGGCGTGGACCGTGGTGATGAATCCCTCCTCGATGCCGAAGCTCTCGTGGAGGATCTTGGCGATCGGCGCCAGGCAGTTGGTGGTGCAGGAAGCGTTCGACACCAGGCGGTGCTCAGGCTTCAGGGTGTCGTCGTTGACACCGACGACGATCGTGGCGTCGATCTCGTCCTTGGCCGGCACCGTGAGAATCACCTTCTTCGCGCCGCCGGCGAGGTGCTTCTGGAGCTGCTCCTTCGAGGTGAAGACGCCGGTCGACTCGATGACGATGTCCGCTCCCAGGTCGCCCCAGGGGATCTGCGCCGGATCCCTCTCTGCCGTCATGGCGATCTTCCGGCCGTCCACGTACATGTAGTCGTCGTCGGCGGTGACCTGCTTGGGGAAAACCCGCATCACGGAGTCGTACTTGAGGAGGTAGACGAGCTGCTGGTTCTCGAACAGGTCGTTGATCCCCACCACCTCGACGTCGCCGCGGTCGGAGAGGATGCGAAAGACGCTGCGGCCGATGCGGCCGAAGCCGTTGATGCCGATCTTGACGCTCATCGCGCGGCCTCCTTCTGGGACCCGTCGAGCTTCTCGAAGTGGCGAAGCAGGTCCACGACGCGGTGGGCGTAGCCCCAGCCGTTGTCGAACCAGGTCAGAGTCTTCGACACGTTCTGGCCCAGCACCATGGTGGCGAGGCTGTCGAAGGTTCCCGAGTACTCGGAAAGCAGGATGTCGGAGGAGACGATGGGGTCGTCCTCGTATTCCAGGATGCGCCGCCAGCCGCTGCTGCCCGCCGCCGTCCGCACCACCTCGTTGACCGCTTCGACGGTGACCGGACGCTCGTGCCAGCAGACCAGGTCGACCACCGAGCCGTTGGGCACCGGCACGTTCATGGCGAGGCCGGTGAGCTTGCCCTTGAGCTCGGGCAGCAGGTCCATGATGACCTCGGCGGAGTTGGTCTCCTGCGGAATGATGTTCTCGCCCGCCGCCCGGCCCCGGCGCGGATCGTCGTCCGGGACGTCCGCCAGCCGCTGCTGGTTGGTGAAGGCGTGGACGGTGGTGAGGAAGGCCCGCCGGATGCCGAAGGCGCCGTTGAGGATCTCCAGCACCGGCGCCGCCGCGTGGGCGGTGCACGAAGCATTGGAGACGATGCGGTGCTCCGGCCGCAGCCGGTCCTCGTTGACTCCCATCACCACCGTGATGTCCGGCGGCTCGGCCGGCGGCGAGCAGAGGATCACCCGCTTGGCGCCCGCCTCCAGGTGGCGCTCCACCTCGGCGCGGGTGCGGCCGTGCGCGGTCGCCTCGACGACGGTGTCGACGCCAAGGTCGCGCCAGGGAGGCACCGCCTGGGCGCCCTTCTCCTCGGTGAGCATCCGGATCTGCCGCCCCGCCACGTAGAGGTGGCCGTCGCGGACGCTCAGCTCATCGGGAAACCGCCCCAGGATCGTGTCGAAACGCAGCAGGTAGGCGAGCGCGGCCGGATCCGCGACGTCGCTGACCGCCTGCAGCCGCAGATCGTCGTTCTTGTAGAGGATGCGGAAGAGGTTCCTTCCGATCCGTCCCAACCCCATCAACCCGATCCCGGTGGGCATTCTCGAGACCTCCCTTCCACGGGCGCGAAGCCGCTGCGTCCCTCCGAGAACGTAACACGTTCCGTGCCACGGCCTCATTCCCGCCCCCTCTCGCCATCGCTTTTCGTCCTTGGCTCCGGCGGCCGGGATCCGATTGACTCCCCCCGGCGAGGCGCATAGTCTTACCTGACAAAGTACCGAACAGGAAAGCCGGCCGAGCTCGGTCGGCGGGAGCTTCGCGATGACGCCGCACGCGACGAAGCGGAGAAGCCCTTGGCTCTGGACGGGCCTCGTGGTCGCCATGGTCACGCCCGGGCTCCGCGCCCAGAGTTACCAGGAGGCGCATACGACGATCTCGATCCTCGCGGACGGCAGCGGGACCATCTCCCGGCAGATCACAGTGCCTCCCACCATCTGGGACCAGGCCGCGTGTGAGAACGGCCGGTTTCAGGGAGCCTTTCCGGCGGCTTGGCGGCTGAAGACCCATAAGGAATGGCGGGAGACGCATTGCGAAACGGCCTGGAGCCTAGAGTTTCCGGACCTCGCGACCCTCGCCGATCAGCTCGCCACCGTCTCCTCACCGCAACTCGCCTTCCTCGTGGACTGGGAGGGAACCGCGGTCAACCTTCAAGCCAGGGCCCGGTGGAATTGGACGCCGGGCAGCCGGCTCCCGATGCGGCACACAGTGACGCTGGCCATCGCCGGGCTGGACGAAACCTGCATCACCGGCAAGGAGACAGCCGTTCTCGGTCCGGACCATGGCAGCGTCCGCTGGTCGTTCCCGGAACCGACCTGCAGCTACGCCGTCGAAGTTCAAGCCTGCGGCAGGCTCTCCGGCCAAGGGATGGAGGTTGCGGCGGAGTAGGTCTCAGAGGGAGGCGGCGCGGAGGTGTTCAGCGTCTCGAAGGACCTTCATTCCCAGCAGGAACAAGGTAGGAGGGACGGGCCCCGGCCGAGGCCCGTCCCTGGATTGGCAGGGTGGTACTTCAATCATCAATGAGCAGACCGCCTATTCCGGCTGCGGAGGATCCGTGATCGGCGGACTGGGAGGCGGCGGATCGGGCTGCTGCGGGACCCGCCGGCGACGCACGGGCGTGATGCCGAACTCGCCCAGGATCTCGTTGTGGCTGCCGAAATGGGCGACCAGGGCCGCGCGGATCCGCGAGGCCGCAGCCCGCCCTTCGGGAACCAACGTCACGGTCCGCTTGCTCCCCTGGCGGAGCTGGGCCCGGGCCGCCGCTTTGGCGGCGTCCAGGTCCCTGGCTTCGTTCAGGATGGCCTCGAGCGGCCCCATGAGCCCGCTCAGGTTGGGCAGAATCTCGCTGTTGTTTTCCACGGCCTTGATCAGGCGGTCCCAATCGGCCATGTAATCGGGAAACGAATTAATGTCGGGCACAGTGTTCTCCTTTCTGTTTCTACTTCCTGGTTGATGGTTCGTCCCTCCCCGGACGCTCCGGGAGAAGGCTTGCTACCGGGACTTTCGTTGCATCTCTTTCCTGTCTACATGGCACACCTCCTTTCGTTGCACACCTCCTTTCGTTCCGGTCGGTCCAGCGGCGTTCGGGGTGAGTGGGCCCACACCCAAGGCCAGACTGCTGCATGGGGTCCGCCGCGCGGCGCCAGGGGTCCGTGACGAGCTGACGGAGGTCCGTCACGCGGCACCGGGGGTCCGTGATGCCGTGACGGAGGTCCGTCATGCCCTGACGGAGGTCCGTGATGCCGTGACGGAGGTCCGTCATGCCCTGACGGAGGTCCGTGATGCTCTGACGGAGGTCCGTCACGTCCTGACGGGGGTCCGTGACCGCTTGCCGGGGGTCCGTCACGCCCTGCCGGGGGTCCGTCGCGAGCTGCACGAGGCCGGTCACGACGTGCCGTCGACTCGTCCGCAGCCGGCCGGCGGCGCGTGCGTGGCTCCCAGTCCCTTGCGGCTCGTGCGACATGGCGGCTGCCTCCTTCCTGGGCCCTTTCCGGCCCCGATCTCCTGCGCCGGGAATGGCGCCGGGGATGAAATCGTGCGCATAGACTGCATGATGTGCGCGTAGATGTCAACCCCTCGGTTTGACTTTCTATTTCAGGCCGGCCATACTACCGCATAGCGGAGGGAAGCCATGGCCATTGACCGCGAGCACCAGAACTACCGCCGCAAGACGATCCTCGAGCTGCTGGCCGACCGCCCGATGCGGCGGCAGATCGAGATCGGACGCGCTCTGCGCAAGACCGTCAGCCGCGATCTGGAAGCTCTCGGCATCGTGCGCCGGGAGGGCGTCTACCGTCCGCCTCGCCCTCAAGGGGATGAGAGCGCCATCGGCAAGATGGAGGGGTTCATCCGGCGCGTGCGCAGCGCCGGGCCGTACATGCTCGTCCTGGATACGAGCCCGGGAGCGGCCAAGGCCGTGGCGGTGGGTCTCAAGAGCGCCAACTGGCCCGAGGTGAGAGGGGTTCTGCCCGAGGACGACACGCTCTTCGTCGCCACGGACAATGTCTACGACAGCCGGCTGCTGTTCCAGCGGCTGAAGAGGATCATCAAGGCGTGACCGGTGCGGACGGGCCCAAGTTGCGAGGCAGCATGGTGGTTGATTTTCAACCGCCACCGAGACTGACCGCAGGTCGATTGACGCTCTCAGAACGGCGTACACTGGTGCATCAGGAGGCAGTATGGAGTCCAAGCTCACACTGAGGATCGACGAGAAGCTCATCGAGCGAGCCAAGGCCCATGCCCGCCGGTCGGGGAAGTCGGTCTCCCGGCTGGTTTCCGATTACTTGGAGGCGCTCCTCCAACCGAAACAGTCCGAGCCTCGTCAGCCGACGCCCATCGTGAAGTCGCTACGCGGCGTCCTGGCCGGCTCAGGCCTGGACGAAGGGGATTTTCGGCGGCATCTGGAGGAGAAGTGGTCGCCGGATTTCTTTGAGCGGCTGAGCGCGGTTGATTCTGAGACTGCCGCTGCGGTCGACGAGCTGCTGGCCTCGGTACGGAAGGCGCGCAGCTCAACCTAAGCCGAGCACGGGAGACTATGAGCCACCCACTAACCTTGGATGTACCCGAACACGTATACCGGGCTTTGGTCCGTCAGGCGAAGGAATCCGGGCAGCAGCCCGAGGTTGTGGCTGTCCAGCTCTTGACTACAGCAACGCAGACGGAAGCCGATGATCCCCTGGAAGCATTTATCGGCGCCTTCGATAGCCAGGGCTCCGACTGGGCGGATCAGCATGACGGCTATTTGAGCGGATCTGTCGACGACACGATGCGCCGCTAATTCCAATTCTCCATGCCACGCCCAGGATAGAAAAGGAAACACGGATTGCCCGGCGCTGCTCCGGATGTGACGCTCCGGGAGGTGACCAAGGAAACCCTCTTCGCCGTCATTCGGCTGAAGGTGGCTCCTGAGCAGGAGCGGTTCGTCGCGCCCAATGCCGTGTCGATCGCGGAGGCCCACTTTTCACCAGACTTGGCATGGTTCCGCGCCATTTACTCCGGCGAAACTCCGGTGGGCTTCGTCATGGTGGCGGACGACGAGTCCGCGCCGCGTTACTTTTTATGGCGCTTCATGGTCGACGCGCGGTATCAGGGTCAGGGGATCGGCCGGCGAGCGATCGCGTTGGTGATCGAGCATGTGCGGGCGCGACCCGGCGCAACGGCGCTCCTGACGAGCTGCGTGCCGGGCGACGGAGGACCGTGCCCGTTTTACGAGAAGCTCGGTTTCGTCTACACAGGAGCCGAAGACGAAGGTGAGCTCGTGATGCGGCGCGAGCTGTAGCACCTTGCTGTTGGGCGGAGTTGAAATTCCAATTCTCCGGGGCGTCTCCGCCTGTGATCGATCCCTTAACTGGCGACGATGACCCGGGTGGATGTTGCGCGGTATCAAGAAGCCGTCGGGCTCCGGCGGGTCAACTGGGTTGGGAGCGGGGCATCAACTGTTCTCCGAGAGTTTTGTGGCCAAGTGACGCAGGAAGGCCCGGGTGGCATTCCAGACTTCCCGGGCCTCTTCGTCGTTGTAGCGCCGCTCAATGTGCATGGTGGGGTTTCCTCCATGCATCCTTGACCACCCGTAAGTTGGCGGTCGCGGTGGAGAAGAACGGCTCATCCGTCTGCCACTCCGGACTGCGATCCCGGAGAGGCTTTTGCATCTCCTTGTCACACTTACCGAGAATTCTCTCCCAACTCGGATTCGTCCTGGGGTCAAGGGCAGAATCCTTTAACGATGCTCCCAAGGTACGCAGTCCCGTCTCCATGATTCGCATGAGATGGAAAACCCCGGCGGTGTTCCGTCCCATTCCGAGACACTTACCGGCCTCCTCAACGTCGTCATTGGCAGACGGAAACCGGGCATGCACCTCCGGCCCGAACGGCTCGCGATCAAAGAAAACAAGCTTTTCGCGAGGCACTTGCCACGCGAGCACCGAGTCGGCCTCGTCCTTGATACTGACCACCAGATGATTAACCAGCATCTGAACTCGCGAAGTCTGCTTCCAATCGACCTTCAAAGCCTCAATGAGTCTGTCTGCGGGCCTCAAAGATACGGTCAAGCCCATCATTTCCAAAAGTGAGCGAAGTGGGGTCACGACTTCCATCATCTGATCTCTTGACTTCGCCGTTAGCCCAACACCGTCAGATTGCAGGATCGCCTCCAGGCTACCTAAATTGGACATCGCTTCAGAGAAGACTGAAAGCTTCAGTTGCAGCATGGCATTTCTCGCCATCGATTTCCGCAGTTTTGTTCCAATGCATCAATAGACTTATTCTTAATCGTGTTGCGGTTCATCCAGTGGCGCGCCGCCTGCCGCACGCCAATCCGTGAGCCGAACGATTCCCCCAAGCCTCCGGGACTTCCGGAAGTAGGTGTCGTCCGCGGTCACCAGAGTACACCCGTGCTCCAACGCCACAGCGTGATAGAGCGTGTCGAACAGATGGTGTTTCAGCTCGCTCGCAATTCGGCTGGCCCGCTTGAAGATGGACAGCTCGTGCGTAACCGGAAACTCCAGGGCGTCCAGCAGATCGAGCGCAGGGTCCGCTGCCTCGGGAGCGAGCCGCGTCACGACCGCAGCCACCTCCGCGAGCCAGTGCGGCGGCTGGAGCAAGATGACCTTGCCTTCCTTGATCGCCTCCAGCAGCTCCAATGCTGGCTCGAGGTCCCCTTCTGCCTCCGATGCCGGGAGTACCCATTTCACAATTACGCTGGCATCAACCACAGCCTTCACGGCCGGCCCACTTTGCGCGCCCGCGCGATCTCGGCGTCAGAAGCCGGGCGCTGCTTCCGTCGGAGGTCGAGCAGAGCCTCGATCGCGGAGGCTCGGCGCCGTTGTCGGTGCTTCTCCTCGACGGCCTGCTGCATGAGGCGCGCGATGACGGCACTCCTGTTTTCGTTCGCGAAGGCCTCCTGGAAGGCCTGCTTGATCTCCTCGGGAACGCTGAAGTTGACGGTTGCCATGGGATTGCCTCCATTGTTGAAATCTTCAACAAGATCCTAGCATAGCCTCGCCGGCCCTGCGGAGCACCTGGCGCGCCGAATTGACACTCCCGTCACGCATTTCTAGAATCGCCGCGTCGTCGTCGGGATTCAGCGGAGGGGACTCTCCAGGGACGCTTGACTGCGATCTCTCTCTCCTGAGCCGGACTGCCACGCCGGCGAGGGGGCGTAGGTGAACGCTTCACGGCCGGCCCGCCTTGCGCGCCCGGGCGATTTTCCCGGATTTGTCAGCGTCCGCGGAAAGCGAACTGATGGAAGCCTCTCAAGTAAAATACAGGGACGGAGGAAAATGGCGTGAGCAAGACCGAACTGATAGCCGAGATCCGCAAGCTACCCTTCGCCGAGAGGGTCGAGCTTCTAGAGGAGCTGTGGAACGAAGCCGAGAGCGAGCGTCCCGAGCTTCTCGATTGGCAGAAGGAGCTCTTGAACCAGCGCCTGAGAGATGCTGAGGAGCATCCCGAGGACTGGGTTTCCTGGGATGAGGCGAGGCAGCGCCTCGAACAGCAGCTTCACAGGCAGTGATGAAGGTCCGCCTCCGCTCGATCGCCGAAACGGACGCCGCCGAGGCGATGCGGTGGTACGCCGAGCAGAAGCCCGGCCTGGACTCCCGCTTCTTCGAGGCGCTCTCTTCCACTCTCAGGAGCATTGAGCAGAACCCGAAGCTCTACCCTATCGTAGAAGGCGAGATGCGCCGCGCCTTGTTTCCCAAGCCGTTCCCTTACATGGTGCTCTACAGAATCGAGGGCGACACCGTCTCAGTCTATGCGGTGCTCGACCAAGCGCGCGACCCTGCCCATTGGAAGCGGCGCTGAGGTCACGGAGCCCCTTCGCCCTGCCTTTCCCTACCCGTCACGCCGAATTGACACTCCCGTCACGCATTTCTAGAATCGGCCCCGTCGTCGGGATTCAGCGGAGGGGACTCTCCAGGGAGGCTTGACTGCGATCTCTCTCGCCTGAGCCGGACCGCCTCTCTTGCCGCACAGGGCCATGGCTGCCACGGATGGCGGTCGCGGTTCTCCTGGTGGCCGGGATCTGGCTGGCGGCCTGCAGCGGTACCTCTTCCGTCCCCACGGTTCAAGCTTCAGCCGCGGCTCCGGCTGCCCCTGTCACGGTCGTCCCCCAGGAGAGCTGGCGCGACGCCATCCTCTACTTCGTCATCGTCGACCGCTTTGCCGACGGCGATCCGGGCAACAACTGGAACGTCAGCCGCGGCGCCAAGGGCACCTTCCACGGCGGCGACCTCGCGGGTCTGCGTCAGCAGCTCGACGAGATCGCGGACCTCGGCGCCACCGCGATCTGGATCACACCGGTGGCCAAGAACATCGAGGGCTTCGTCACCGGCGCGGGCTTTCCGGACTGGGGCTATCACGGCTACTGGGCGGACGACTTCTACAGCCTCGACCCCCGCTTCGGCACCGAGGCGGACCTCAAGGCGCTGGTGGACGACGCCCACTCCCGTAGCATGAAGGTGCTGCTCGACGTGGTCTACAACCACGCCGGCTACGACTCCAACTACCTCAAGGACCCGAAGACCCGCGGCTGGTTCCGCAGCGAGTCCCTGGGCACCTGCGGCGGCGACGATCTCACCTCCTGCGTCTCCGGCCTGCCCGACTTCAAGACCGAGCTGCCCGAGGTGGCCGACTACCTGATGACCGCGCACCTGGGGCTGGCGAAGCGGGTGGGCCTCGACGGCTTCCGGCTCGATACGGTGAAGCACGTGGACCACCCCTTCTGGCAGGAGCACCGCCGGCGCCTCGACGAGCAGTTGAGTCCGGATTTCTTCCTCGTCGGCGAGGTCTGGGGCGGCGACGCCCAGTCGCTCGACCCCTGGTTCGTCAACGACGAGATGGACGCCGGCTTCGACTTCTCGTTCCAGGGCAGCGCCCTCGCCTGGGTGCAAGGGCGCGGCCGCACGGTGGCCTTCGACCGCTACCTGAAGTCGCGGGAAAAGGTGCGCGCCGGCTATCTGCTCTCGCCCTACCTCTCCTCCCACGACGTTCCCGGCGCCCTATTCCAGTTGAACGGCGACCGGGAGCTGTTCCGGCTGGCGGCGCTGCTCCAGCTCACCGCGGACGGCCTGCCGATGATCTACTACGGCGAGGAGGTGGGGCGGCCCGGAGGCGACTGGCCGGACAACCGCAGCGACATGCCGTGGGGGAACCGGAAGATCCAGCCGGGCGCCGGCAAGCCGCGGGACGAAGCGTTGCGGGCCGACTACAGGAAGCTGATCGCCATCCGCCGCGCCCACAAGGCGCTTTCGCGAGGGGTGCACACCGGACTGTCGACGGACGGTGACCTGCTCGTCTTCCTGCGGCGGGACGAGGCGAGCGGCGATGCCGTGGTGGTGGCGGTCAATCGCGGAGCGGCTCCCGCGACAGCCGGATTTGACGCGCCGGCCGAATGGGGAGACGCTCCGGTGCGCGACGTGTGGAGCGGCGAGGCGGTGACCCGAACCGCGAACAGGATCGAGGCGCCGGTGGCGCCCAGGAACGGTCGCATCTTCGCGGTCGAAGGGAATCCTTGAGGGAAATCCTATGGCAGAAGTGACGCTCAACGAGGTCAAGAAGGCCTACGGTCCGGTCACCGTCATTCCACACCTGGACCTGGACATCCGGGACCACGAGTTCATGGTCCTGGTGGGTCCCTCGGGATGCGGCAAGTCGACGGCGCTGCGGATGATCGCCGGCCTGGAGGAGTTGACGGGGGGCACCATCGCGATCGGCGGCCGGACGGTCAACGACGTGCCGCCGAAGGACCGCGACATCGCCATGGTGTTCCAGAGCTACGCCCTCTATCCGCACATGACCGTGCGCCAGAATCTGGAATTCGGCCTGAAGCTGCGCAAGACGCCGAAGGAGGAGATGAACCGGCGCGTCGCCGAGGCGGCGGAGATCCTCGGCATCACCGAGTACCTGGAAAGGAAGCCCAAGCAGCTCTCCGGCGGCCAGCGGCAGCGCGTGGCCGTAGGCCGCGCCATCGTCCGCAAGCCGGCGGTCTTCCTGTTCGACGAGCCGCTGTCGAACCTCGACGCCAAGCTGCGGGTGCAGACGCGGGCGGAGATCTCCAAGCTGCAGAAGACGCTTCAGACCACCACCATCTACGTCACTCACGACCAGATCGAAGCGATGACCATGGGCGACCGCATCGCCGTGATGAACAAGGGCGAGCTGCAGCAGGTGGGCACCCCGCTCGAGGTCTACGAGCGGCCGGCCAACCTCTTCGTCGCCGGCTTCATCGGCACGCCGCCGATGAACCTCGTGCCCGCCGCCTTGACCGACGGCGGCACCGCCATCGCCGCTTCGGGTTTCAAGCTGCCGGTGCCCCAAGCCTTCCGCGCCGCGGCGGCGGGCCAGGACGGCCGCAAGGTGGTGTTCGGCCTCCGCCCCGAGAACATCCGCGAGGCACCGCGGGACGCGACCGGCGGCACGGTGCCGATCACCGCGCTGGTGGAGTTCGTCGAGCCGCTCGGCTACGAGGTGATCGTGCACGGCCGGGTGGGCGACGACCTCCTCGTCGCCAAGGTCGATCCGCACCGCGCTCCCCGGATGGGCTCCCGGATGCCGCTCGTCATCGAGGTGGAGGCGGGGCATCTCTTCGACGCCGCGACGGAGAAGCGGCTGGGGGGATGAGGCATGAAAGGCTATGAAAACGGCTATGAATGTATTGGGCGGCGTGCCCTGCGAAGCCCTCACTCCCCCGGCCCCTCTCTCCCAAAGGGAGAGAGGGGAGAAAGACGAAGAACCGTACGCTTTTTCTTTCCCTCCTCTCCCTCTGGGAGAGGAGGGTCAGGGAGGTGAGGGCTTCGCAGGGCACACCGCCCAATTTGACAGTAAAGATTAGGAGAGACTCCATGAGATCCCACACCCTTCGCGGCATCTTCATCGCGCTCGCGCTGCTCGTCTTTCCGGCCTTCGCCCTGGCGCAGAAGGAGATCGTCGTCTGGCACGGCTACCGCGGCGGCGAGAAGGCGGCTTTCGAAAGCGTGGTCGAGAACTTCAACAAGGCCAACGCCGGCAAGATCAAGGTCTCGACGCTGGCCGTGCCTTACGACGCCTTCGCCGACAAGATCACCGCGGCGGTGCCGCGCGGCAAGGGGCCCGACGTCTTCATCTTCGCCCAGGATCGCCTGGGCGGCTGGATCGTGGCGGGCAACACCGTCGAGCCCCTGGACTTCTTCCTCGACGACAAGATCAAGGGCCGCTACCTCAAGGCGACGCTGGACGCCATGACCTACCAGGGCAACGCCTACGGCCTGCCGCTCAACTTCAAGGTCATCACCCTGATCTACAACAAGAAGCTGCTCCCCACGCCGCCGAAGACCACGGCGGAGCTGGCGGCGCAGGCGAAGAAGCTCACCAACGCCGCCGCGGGAAAATTCGGTCTCGTCTACTGGTACTCCGATTTCTACTACCACGCGTCGCTGATGAACGGCTTCGGCGGCGGCGTCTTCGGCCCCAACCGCAAGCCCACCCTGAATTCGCCGCAGAACGTCCGGTCGCTGGAGTTCCTGCTGAAGTGGATCAACCAGGGCTTCATGCCGGGCGAGCCCTCGACGGCGCTCATCACCTCGCTGTTCAACGGCGGCAAGGCGGCCATGGTCCTCTCCGGCCCCTGGTTCCTGGGCGAGGTGTCGAAGGACATCGACTACGGGCTGGCTCCCCTGCCGGCGATCACCGAGAACGGCGGCAAGCCGATGCGGCCGTGGATCACGGTCGAGGGCGTCTACGTCGCCGCGCCGTCGAAGAACAAGGAAGAGGCCTTCGCGTTTGCCAGGTACCTGACCGACGTGCCGGCCGGCAGGGTCATGGCCCTCGAAGGCCGGCAGACGCCCGCCAACAAAGGCGTCTACGCCGATCCCAAGGTGGCCGGCGATCCCATCCTCAAGGCCTTCCGCCAGCAGGTGGACGCAGCCGTGCCGATGCCCAACCTGCCCGAGATGTCGATGGTCTGGTCGCCGGCGACGACGGCCATGAACACGGTCGTCAAGAAGACGGCCACTCCCAAGCAGGCGCTGGACCAGGCCCAGAAGGAGGTCCTCGAGCGGATCGCCAACCTGCTCAAGAAATAGCGCCATGGCTCGGACGCCTTCGCACCGCCGCCGGTTGCTGATCGGCTTGGCCCTCGCGGCCCTGCTCGGCGCGGCCGTTGGAGCTTCGCTCCTCGCCGGCTCCCTGGTGTCCGAGCGCCGCGAGCGGGCGGAGCGCAAGGCGATCGTCACCCTCTCCGCGCTCACCGCGATCGTCGACCGGGCGAGCGGCGGGGCCGCGGAGGAGGCGGCGCCGGAGAGCGGGTTCGGCCTCGGCGACGAGCTTGCGGCTCTGGATCAGGAGCCGTCCGCCGCACCGGAGAACGACGAAGGCGAAGCCGTCCGCCGCGCCGTGTCCCGCTTCGCCGCCGGGCATCCGGAGGTGACGGCCATCCGCGTCGTCAAGTTCGATGGCCGCAAGCTCGAAGCCTCGACGGCGCCCGTAGACCGTGGAGAGAAGGCTGCGCCGCGCAATCTCACCCTGGACGAGAAGCCCGTCTACGACCTCGGCCAGAAGCTGCGCGCGGCGGTGGAGGGCAACCGCGAAGGGGCCGAGGGCGCGGCGCGGGCGCCGGAGATCGCCGTCGAGCGCCGGCCGGACGGCTTCCTCCTGCTGGCGGCTCCGGTCGAGCGCGGCGGCGAGGTCCTCGGCATGGTGCAGATGGAGGTGCGGGCGGAGCGCGAGCCGGCCGCGTTCGCCTGGCTGCCTTTCCTGGCCGCGTGGATCGCGCCGGTGGTTGCCCTGCTCCTGCTCTCCCTGGCCTTGGGCGAGCGGCGCCGGCTGCTCGCCGCGGTCGCGGCCGTCGTGCTGGTGGTCGCGCTCTGGGCCTACGGGCGCTACGCCATGAACGTGCTGAAGGCCGAGCGCCTCGAGTCTTCGCAGGCGGTGGCCGCCCACATCGCCGAGGAGTCGAGGAAGACGGAGACCCTGCTCGCCGAGCTGGGGCTCGCTGCCGGAGAACCCCTTCGATCCACGCTCTGGGACGTTGACGAATTCCGCCGGTCTCGCGGGCTGATCACCGCGACAGGCGCCGTGGACGAGGGCCGGCTGGGCGAGCTGGTCGGCGCCGACGCCAGCCGTATGACCCGCTCGGTCGCCTCCCTGGCCGCGCTGTCGCTCGCCCTGCTCCTCTTCGTAGGGCTCGGCTGGGCCGCCCGCACCGGCAGGGCCCTGATCGAGCACCGGGTCGCCTACGCCTACATCCTGCCGGCAATGGTAAGCATGCTGCTGCTGGTCTTCTTCCCCTTCTTCTACGGTCTCGTCCTGTCGTTCACCAATGCCAACCTGTACAACACCGACAAGTCGGTCTTCGAGACCTGGGTCGGCCTCTCGAACTACGCGGACGTCCTGAGCGACTTCGGGATGCTGAAGCGGACGCCGGAAGGGCTGGTCTGGAATTACGAGAACTTCTACTACACGTTGCTGTTCACCATCGTCTGGACGGTCTCGAACGTGGCGATCGGCGTGACGCTGGGGCTGAGCCTCGCCCTCATCCTCAACCTGCGGGGGTTCGCGCTCCGCCCGATCTACCGCGTCCTGCTGATCCTGCCGTGGGCGGTCCCCAACTACATCACGTCGCTGATCTTCAAGGGTATGTTTCACCGCCAGTTCGGCGTCGTCAATCAGATCATCCAGCTCTTCGGGGGCCCGGCGGTGCCCTGGTTCGACCGGCCGTTCACTTCGTTCCTGGCGGTGCTCACCACCAATAGCTGGCTCTCCTTTCCGTTCATGATGGTGATTTCGCTCGGCGCCCTGCAGTCGATCCCGGCAGACCTCTACGAGGCGGCGCGGGTGGACGGCGCCACGCGCTGGCAGCAGTTCCGCTCGATCACGCTGCCCTCGCTGCGGCCGGCGCTGGTGCCGGCGGTCATCCTGTCGGTCATCTGGACGTTCAACATGTTCAACGTCATCTACCTGGTGTCGGCCGGCGACCCGGCGCATGCCACCGAGATCCTGATCACCCAGTCGTACAAGCTGGCGTTCGAGCAGTACCGCTACGGTTACGCCGCCGCCTACTCGGCCATCATCTTCATGATCCTGTTCGCCTACGGTATGTGGCAGAACCGGGTGACGCGGGCCACGGAGGCCATCGGATGAAGGTCCGCAGGAAAGCGCGCCGCGGCGACGAGCCGCTCCACTGGCCGCTCCACCTGTTCGTGCTCTTCATGGTGCTGGTCACCGTCTATCCCATTCTCTGGGTGCTGACCATCGCCTTCTCCGGCGGGCAGAGCCTGGCGATCGCCGACGTGCCGTCCGACGCCACGGCCTGGGACCGCGTGCGCGCCGTCATCCCGTGGCCGGAGCACCTCTCGTTCGAGAACTTCCGCTCGCTGTTCGGGGACCAGCCGTTCGCGCGCTGGCTCCTCAACAGCGTCGTGGTGGCGGGAGCCACCACCGTGGTGGGAGTCTTCCTCGCCTGCACCGCGGCCTACGCCTTTTCCCGCTTTCGCTTCCCCAGCCGGCGCGCCGGTCTCATGGCGTTCCTGGTCTCCCAGATGTTTCCCGGCACCCTGATGCTGATCCCGCTGTTCATCATCATTCAGTGGCTCAACCTGGGATCGACCTTCACCGGCATGGTGCTCATCTACGCGGTCACCGCCATCCCGTTTTGCGTCTGGATGATGAAAGGGTACTTCGACACGATCCCCAAGGAGCTCGAGGAGTCGGCGCTGATCGACGGCGCTTCGCAGGCCACGATCTTCTTCCGCATCGTGCTGCCGCTCGCCAAGCCGGCGGTGGCGGTGACGGCGCTCTTCTCCTTCATGACCGGGTGGAACGAGTTCATCCAGGCCGCCACCATCATGAACCGGGAGGATATGTACACGGTCCCGGTGGGCCTGCGCTTCTTCGTCGGCGGTTTCTCGCAGCAATGGGGATACTTCGCGGCCGGCTCGATCGTCGCCGCGATCCCGGTGATGGTATTGTTCCTGTTCCTGCAAAAATACCTGGTTTCCGGTCTCACGGCCGGCGCAGTCAAGGGCTGAGCCCAATGGATCCCAATAGAGAAGGAGGTCAAGCTATGTCAAGGAGCTTCTGGAGAATGGGAGTCACGCCGGCCGCGGCCGGCCTGCTGCTGGCGGGCGCGGCTTTCGCGCAGAGCGGTGTATCCTTCAAAGATCCCGCCAACGACGACAACGGACCGGGCAATTACACCTATCCCACGGACCAGGTGTACAAGCGCGGCTCGTTCGACATGACGGGATTCGACGTCAAGGTCAGCGGCAAAAAGGCGGACTTCTCCGTCACCTTCAACACGCCGCTCGACGATCCCTGGCGCATGGGCGGCGGGTTCTCGGTGCAGATGATCTTCATCTTCATCGACAACAAGGAGGGCGGCTTCAAGACCGGCCCGCCGGGCACCAACGTCACCTTCGCCGACGGCAACGAGTGGGACACCATGATCATCCTGTCGCCGCAGCCCCCGGGCACCGTCAAGTCGGAAGTGGAGAAGATGCCGGCCGAGCAGCGCGGGGCGGTGATCATCCCCACCCGCGTCAAGGGCGCCGGCCGGGCGATCTCCGCCAGCGTCGACCTCGACCAGCTCGGCGGCGGTGATCCGTCGCAGTGGGGCTATCAGGTGTTGGTGCAGTCCAACGAAGGATTCCCGGACAAGACGGACCTGCTCACCCGCAAGGTCAACGAGTACGAAGGGCAGCACCGCTTCGGCGGCGGCACCGACACCGACTGCGATCCGCACGCGATGGACGTCCTGGCCGGCAACGGCACCGGCGCCGCCGAGGAGGCGCAGGCGCAGCACGACATGCTCAAGTACGAGTGCAACCCGGACGGCACGGCCAAACAGCCCGCCGTCCTCAAGATGGTCAGGAAGTCGGGCTGAAACCGGCCGCTGACCGGAGAGAGGAATTGCTATGAGATCTTCCAGAGGGTTCGCGATCGCGTTGCTGGCTGCGGCGGTCTCGCTGGGCGCCCTGCCGGCGCTCGCCGTGGACGGCCAGACGATGATCATCACCGGCGAGGACTACACGAAGTGGCTCTGGGGCACCGAGCACACCGACGGCAGCGTCTATAACTTCACCACCGTTCCGGGCGAGGGTTACGGCGACAACGGCCAGGGCACCGAGATCAACCTGCTGATCGCCTCCCGGCCCTCCAAGTACATCGAGGTCACCGGCCGCATCCAGTCGCGGTTCAACCAGAACCAGTGGACGAACTTCGGCGGCTTCGGCGGCCGCAATCCGGCGCTCGAGGAGCCGCCGGGCGGAGCTTGCACCGGCGGCGATTGCGGCGAGTTCGATCCGCGCTCCAACGAGTACATCAAGATGCGCGGCCTGACGGCCCGCTTCACCCCCGGCTACAAATGGGTGGACGCCGTCACCATCGGCTCGAACGACCTCGGCATGTTCGATGCGTTCACCATCGGCAAGATCCGCTACATCGACCGCGACAACGCCAAGGCCGTGCTCTTCCAGGGGCCGCTGTTCGGCCGCCGGGTGAGCTATGACCTGATCCGCGTCTCGCTGCCGCGGCTGTGGGCGGGCCCCAACTTCAACACCGGCAACTACACCGGCCAGGACGGCGCCTACGGCCTGCAGCTCAAGTTCGCGCCCACCTCGCTGTTCGACGGCGCGATCGTCCAGGAGCGCGTCCGCGACATCGAGGTCGACGGCTTCGACCGCGACTTCGACGACGGCCGCGACGTGGCGTCCCGTTTCCAGAACGACGTGACGGGGGTCAAGCTCGGCATCCATCCGAATTCGACGTTCGACTTCCGCGGCGCGGCGTACTTCTCCGAGGCCGAATCCGACCCGCGGTTCGGTGCGCCTTCCGGCTTCTTCAGCATCTCCGGCTTCTCGCCGGTGCCCGCCGGCGAGCTCGACGACGAGACCTTCACGGCCAACGTGGACATCAACCTGTCCAACGGTCTCACCTTCAACCTGGAGTACTTCGACATCGGCGCCCAGTACGTCTCCATGCTGGCGGCCCGCCGCGAGGCCGACGTGCTGCTGACCGAGGGCCACGACGCGACCTGGGCCTTCCCCGGCCCGGACAACTCGGCTTTCGGCGTGTTCTCGGGCAATCCCACGCGCATCGGCTACGGCGGCTGGCAAGGCACGGCACAGCAGGTGGCGACGATCAACGTCGACAACGAGTTCACCGACTTCGAGGAGCCGATGGCGGAGACGGCGATCGGCTGGAAAGGCATCACCATCGTTCCCAAGTGGACGATCGGCGACTGGGACCTGTCGGGCGAATACAGCAGGATCGATTACAACACCAACTGGCAGGCCTGGGGTGATCCCACCCGGGCCATCGACAACTCGATCTATCCGAACCACGAATCCGACGCCGGCATCGGCTCCTATCGCAACGCCTACGCGCCGTTCCAGGACAAGGAGACCGACATCCTCGTGCTGCGCGCCAAGACCCTGATCAACGTCGGCAACGGAGTGGAGCTGTTCGGCAAGGTCAAGCTCATCGACGAGACCGACAAGCGGATGAACGAGGCCCGCTTCCTGCCGTTCCGGCCCGGCGACTGCCCGGGCGGCGGTGTTGCCTGTGCCAACAGCGTCAACAACTACTTCAACGGCTTTTCCACCGCCGCCATCTACGGCAACCCGCCGGTGATCACCGTCAACGGCGTCACCGGCTACCAGTGGAAGCCGTTCGACAGCCTGTCCGACGACGACCGCGACATGGACTACAAGATGTACCAGATCGGCGCCGGCTACCAGTGCACGAGCAACCTGTACGGCTCGCTGACCTTCGAGCACTACGACGTCGACATCCAGGACGGCAACACGGCGTTCCAGGCCTATCAGCTGCACAACATGGCGTCGGGCCAGCACGACAAGAACAAGCTGATGCTCTACGCCCGTTACACCCTGGGCGGCGCCGAGTTCGGCTTCAACTACGAGTACAACTTCGGCGAGTTCGATCCCGACTTCGGCGGCGGCTTCGTGCCGCAGCTCGCCGCCGCGCAGGTCGCCGCCGACTTCGGCGTGCCCGTGGGCTCGCCGGGCTTCCGCGGCCGTTTCGGCGGCTGGAACAGCCTGCTCGAGCGCGACTTCCGGCAGCAGCGCCTGAAAGCCTTCATGAAGGTGCGGTTCTAGGCGGTATACCTGACCTGTAGGGGCGGCCCTGCGTGGCCGCCCTGTTTCATTTTCAATCGGTTTCCCGGAGAAGTTATGCAACCCAGCCGGTCCCGCGTTCACGTCTTTTTGGTCGTTTTCGTCCTTTTCGTCCTTGCCACCGTCGCTCACGCCGCTTCAAAACCAATCTTCACCCTCACCGATCCCCGCGGCGACGATCACGGCGACGGCAATCTGATCTATCCGCTCGACGACGACCTCGATCCGGGCGACCTCGACCTGCTCTCCCTGACCGCTCGCGACGAGGGCAACGGCACCCGGTTCGAGGCGACGTTCGCCAAGCCCGTTCGCGTTCCCGGCCGGGTGGCGGTCGACGACCTCGGCACGCAGCTCGACGTCGTCGCCCGCCATGGCTTCTACAACCTGAATCTGGACATCTACATCGACACCGACCGCGCGCCGGGCTCGGGAGGCGTCACCATGCTGCCGGGCCGCCATGCCGAGGTCGATCCCTCGACGGCGTGGGAGAAGGCCATCATCCTCACGCCCCGGCCCAACGAGGCCAAGACCGAGCTGCAACGGATGCTCATCAAGACCCTCAACGAGGACGCCAAGCGGGAGGAGAGCGATCTCGAGAGCGAGGAGATCGAGGCGCTCAAGAGGCAGATTCCCGTCGACGTCGAGACCCGCATCTTCTTCCCTACCCAGATCCGGGTGCGCGGGCAGAAGATCAGCTTCTTCGTGCCCGCCCTCTTCCTCGGTGGCCCCGCCCAGGCCACATGGGCCTACACGGTCGCCACCTCGGGCGCCGATCTCCTCGTCTCCTTCGACGTCAACCGCGTGCTTGGCCGCCAGGAGGGGATGAAGTCGCTGATGATCCTCCCCATCTCTCCCAGCCGCTGGCAGGACCGTTTCGGCGGCGGCCGTGAGAACGCGGCCATCCAGCCGCCGCTGGTGGACCTGATCGTGCCCAAGGGCAAGAAGCAGGAGACGATCCTCTCGGACTTCGACGCCCGGGGAAAACGGCCGGTGGTGATTCCGGGAGTGGTGCCGGCGGAGCAGTAGGCTTGGCGGGCCCCTTTGCCCGCGCGACCTCACCCCCTGGCCCCCTCTCCTAAAGGAGAGGGGGAATCAAAACGACATTTTCAAAGCCCCTCTCCTTTAGGAGAGGGGTTGGGGTGAGGTCGCGCCGGCAAGACGCTTCGCGCCTATCTCACCCGCCACACCCCGCTCGCTCCCGCCGGCAGGCGCACCGTCCAGCCATCCGGTCCTCGCGCAGGCTTCGGCGTCGAGCCGAACCGTGATTCCAGCGATCTCGCCTTCAGGGCGTACGGCCCCGCCTCCACCTCCGCCGCGCTCACGTTGTGGATCACCAGCAGCCGCTCGCCTTTGGTTTCGCGGAGGAACGCCAGGACCGGCGTGCTGCGGTCGCCGGGGCTGAGCAGCGTGAGCCTTCCCTTGCGCAAGGCGGGGGAGCCGCGCCGCAGGCGGATCAGGCGGCGATAGTGCGAGAGGAGGGAGTCGGGGTCTCCCGTCTGCGCAGCCACGTTGGTGGTCTCCCGGCCCGGCGCGAAGGCGAACCAGGGTTGGCCGGTCGTGAAGCCGCCGCCGGCCGAGGCATCCCAGGGCATCGGAGTGCGTTTGTGCTCGTCGTTGCCGGCCGGACCGTTCTGCAGGCCGATCTCCTCGCCGTAGTAGAGGAAGGGCGCGCCGGGCAGGGTGAGCAGGATCGCGGCGGCGCTCCGCAGCTTCGCGGTATTCGCGGCATTCGCGGGATCATTGCCGAGCAGGGTCGCGAGGCGCCTCATGTCGTGGTTGGTGAGAAAGGGCGCGTCGATGATGCCCGCAGGATAGAGCTCCGCCATCTCCTCCAGCTTGGCCGCGATACCGGCCGCCTCGGCGCCGTGAACGGCGGCGACGATCGCCTCCGACAGCGGAAAGTTGAAGCTCATCGGCAGCTCGTCGCCGCCTTTGACCTTCGCCGTCGACCCGAAGTACGGGGCGATCTTGTCGGTCGTCGTCCAGTTCTCGCCCACCAACACCGACCTGGGGCTGCGCCGCCGCACGCCTTCCGAGAGCTCCTTCAGGAACGCGTGCGTTTCGGGTTGGTCGTTCTGCAGCTCGCCGGGACCGTTGGCGAAGAGGTGGCGCGTGGCGTCGAGGCGGAAGCCGTCCACGCCGCGGGCGAGCCAGAGACCGGCCAGGCGCTCGATCTCCTCGCGCACGGCCGGAGCGCTGAAGTTGAGGTCCGGCATGCCGCCCCAGAAGACGCCGTAGTAGAAGGCGCCGTTCTTGGCGTGCCAGGTGTGATGGCTGCCGCCCCAGGGCTGGGTCCAGCCCGGATCGTCGGCGCGCCACACGTACCAGTCGCGATGGGCGGAGGCTGGCGACGACGCGGAGTCGATGAACCAGGGATGTTGCGAGCTGGAGTGGTTCATCACGAAGTCGAGGATGACGCGGATCCCCCGGCGGTGCGCCTCCGCCAGGAAGCGGTCGAAGTCGTCGCCGGTGCCGTAGTCCGGCTCGATCCTCCCGTAGTCCACCGTGTCGTAGCCGTGGTAGCTCGGCGAGTCGAACACGGGCATCAGCCACAGGGCGTCCACGCCGAGATCGCCGTCCGTCGCCGGATCGCCGTCGTTCAGGTAGTCGAGCCTGGCCGTGAGACCGCGCAGGTCGCCGATGCCGTCGCCGTTCGCGTCGGCGAAGCTGCGCACGAAGACCTCGTAGAACACGGCTCCCCGCGCCCAGTCGTTTTTCCATTGGGGCACCGCGGATGCGGGAGACGTGCTCGGCGGCGGCGCGGCCAAGGGAGTGCCGCTGCAGGCGAGCACGAGGATGGGAAGAAGGAACCGCGACGAAGGTCTCATAGCGGTATTCTAAAGCCATGGAATCCACCAGGTTCGCGGTGGATCTTATTGCGCGTCGAAGTTCGCGCTGGCGCGCCTCGAGGAGGTTTGTTCTGCGCAGTATCCGGCAGACGCCGGAGTACTGAAAACCAAGGACACAAGGGACGTAAAGGACTTCAAGGACGATGGGCATCACCTCGTGTCCTTTGCGTCCTTCATGTCCTTGCTGTCCTTTAAGTCCCTGATTCCGCCGGAGCCAGAATCTCCTTCGCCAGCTCCACCGCCGACAGCGGCGCGCTTCCCTCGGCGTTGTTGTTGATCGTGCACAGCAGGGGACGGCCCGCGGCGAGAGCCTCGCCGGCGAGGTCGGCCACCGCCCGGCGGTTGGTAGGATCCGGGGCCGCCATACGGTTGAAGGGCGCGTAGCGCCGCCCCGCCTCCTCGTAGGTCATTCCGGGTCCCAAGAGCCAGCGGACGGCGGTCATGGGCCCGCGCTCCGACGCCACCAGCCGCGCCTGGGCGCGGATGTCCGGCATGCGGGGATGCACGTTATGGCAATGGCAGGCGCCCACGGCCGCCAGGGCGTCGCCGTAGTCGGCCGTCAACAGCTCCCGGTTGCGGAGCTCGACGGCGTAGACGGGACCCCGAGGCAGGGCGGAGAGGAAGGCCTGGAGCCGCCTGGCGAAACGGGCCGGCGTTCCCAGGTCCTGGGGCGCGAACTGGAAGAGGATCGCTCCCGCTCCGGCGCCCATGCCTTCCACGAACGGCGCCACCACCTGGTCCGCGGCGTAGGCGGGATCGAGAAACAACGGGTTCTCCTGGCCGCGGCTGGCGCCGTAGCGGGCGTGGTCCGGAAAGCGCGCCAGCGTACAGGCTTCGTGGGCTTTCACCAGGAAGCGAAAACCGTCGGGAACCGCCTCGCGGTACGCCGCCAGCTCCACCGCCTCGACCGGCGCGTAGTGCGTGCGGTCGACCCCCACCGCGCGCAGGAGCGGATGCCGGGCGTAGGCCGCGAGCCCCTCGTGCGCCAGGCGCGAGGGCGAGTAGGACCGGTCGTAGACGAGACCGGCCCAGCCCGGAAAAGACCAGGTCGATCCGCCGAGATGAACGCCCTCGGGCAGCTCGCGGCCGAGGGCTTCGACCTCCTCCGGCTGCCGGGCCGCACCCACGCCGGACGGCTCGGCCTCGGGCGGCTGTCCGAGATCGAAGAGAGCGAGCTGGTCCTGCTGCTTGCGGCGAGCCATGAAAGCAGTGTAGTGCGGAAGGACGGTTGAGCGAGAAGGGACCGCGGCAATTTCGCGCGGGTGTTCGGGGCGGTCTGCGGCTAAGGCTTGGCCTTCAGATGCTCCACGGTGGGCGGCAGCCCCTCGGCGAGCCCCCGCGGATGCCAGTCGAGCTCGGTGCGGGCGCGCGAATCGTCGAAGGCCCAATGGCGTGCGAGGCTGTTGAGCTCCTCGCCCGTGAAGGGAGGGCGGCGGCCGCGCAGCGTGAAGAAGGGGTGGGCGAGGGTGGCTCCCACCCTCGCCAGGCCCACGGGAAGATTGAAGCGCGGCGCTCTGACTCCACCCAACTCGCAGACGCGATCCACCAGTTCGCGCACGGTCGTGATGTCACCCGTCATGAGGTAGCCACGGCCCGGCGGTGCCTTTTCGATCACCTTGACGATTCCTTCGACAAGATCCTCGAGATAGATCCAGGATGTCCTGCGGTCCGCACCCGCCACAGCGGGATAGCGTCCCCGGAGGAAACCCCGGAGAATACCGTTGGCCCCTTTCTTTTTAGCCGGCGGGCCGTAGACGAGGCTCGGATAGACGGTGTTGACCCTGAGTCCCCGCTTGGCCCATTCCTGGATCGCCAGTTCCCCGGAGTGCTTGGTGGCGCTGTAAAGGGTAGGGAACGGGGTTTGGAGCGGCGCGTCCTCACGGGCGGGCGAGCCGTCAGGGGGACTGCCGCCGAAGAAGGCCATCGAGGAGATGGAGAGGAAGCCGCCCACTCCGAGCTTGTAAGCGAGGGAGGCCATGTTCTCACTGCCCTGGAGATTGGCCCGTCTCATCTGCTCCGGCGGTCCGGCGAGATCGAGCTCCGCGGCGGCGTGGATCACCCGGTCGGCCCCCGACATCCCTTCGCGCATCGAAGCACGGTCCACAATGTCGCCGAGGAAGAGCGCGACGCCGAGCTGCTTCAAGGCTTCCGCGTCGCTGGTGGGCCGGACCAGGGCCCGCACTTCGTGTCCAGCCTCGACGAGCCGGCGAGCCAGGACGCGACCGATGTACCCGGTACCACCGGTCAGGAACACACGCATGGGCGGGGATTCTAGCTCAGCGGCTTACCGAAGACAGGGAGTGGAGGACCTGCAAGGGTTGAATCCATGGGAATCCCCCATATCCGTTTCCTGTTGTACACGATGGGCGGGATTCGGGAGTTGAGCCCGCCCTGGAGTACGACACTCCGACAATCTCCTTCAGCTCCCTCTCCTCCCCCCGCGTCGGCTCCCTCCCCGATGCGGGGCTTTTTTGTCTACCCGCGCAGCAACTGCCGCAGCACGAAATGCAGGATGCCGCCGTGGCGGTAGTACTGCACCTCCTGCGGCGTGTCCAGACGCACCCGGGCCTTGAATTCCGTCAGCTTGCCGCCGCCGGTCCGCGCGCGGACGGTTACCTCACGCCCGTCCCGGAAACCGTTCTCGACGCCCGCCGCCAGACCGGTGATTTCGACCACCTCCTCGCCGGTCAGCCCCAGGCTCGCCACACTGTCGCCAGCCGCGAACTCCAGCGGGATGACCCCCATACCGACCAGGTTGCTGCGGTGGATGCGCTCGAAGCTCTCGGCGATGACGGCGCGGACGCCCTGGAGGAGCGGCCCCTTGGCCGCCCAGTCACGGGACGAGCCGGTGCCGTACTCCTTGCCGGCGAGGACGACGGTGGGCACCCCCTCGGCTTTGTACTTCATGGCCGCGTCGTAGATCGGCAACGGCTCGCCGTCCGGCAGGTGGACGGTGAAGCCCCCCTCGATCTCCGGGACCATCCGGTTCCGGATGCGAATGTTGGCGAAGGTGCCGCGCATCATGACCTCGTGATTGCCGCGGCGGGCGCCGTAGGAGTTGAAGTCCTTGGGCGCGACGCCGTGCTCGATCAGATACTTGCCTGCGGGGCTCACGACCTTGATCGAGCCGGCGGGCGAGATGTGATCGGTGGTGATGCTGTCGCCGAACACCGCCAGCACGCGCGCCCCGCGGATGTCCTGGACGGGCGCGGGCTCAGCCGGCATGTCGAGGAAGTAGGGGGGATGACGGACGTAGGTGGACTCCGGATCCCAGGCGTAGGTGTCGCCCTTCGGGTACGTCGAGGCTGTTCCAGCGCTCGTCGCCGGCGAAGACGTCGCGGTACTGCGCTCGGAACATCTCGGAGCGCAAGGCCCGGAGGATCGTCTCCTCGACCTCCTGCCGGCTGGGCCAGAGGTCGCGCAGGAAGACGGGCTCACCGTCCCGGCCGAAGCCGAGCGGCTCGTGTCAGCAGGTCGATGTCGATCCGTCCGGCGAGGGCGTAGGCGACGACCAGCGGCGGCGAGGCAAGGTAGTTGGCGCGCACGTCGGAGTTGATGCGCCCCTCGAAGTTGCGGTTGCCCGAGAGCACGGCGACGGCCACCAGGTCCCGCTCCTCGATGGCCTTGGAGATCGCCGGCGGCAGCGGACCGCTGTTGCCGATGCAGGTCGTGCAGCCGTAGCCCACGAGATTGAACCCGAGCTGGTCGAGGTAAGGCGTGAGACCCGCCTCGCGATAGTACTCGGTCACCACCTTGGAGCCGGGAGCGAGGCTCGTCTTGACCCACGGCTTGGCGGCGAGCCCCTTCTCCACCGCCTTCTTCGCGAGCAGGCCGGCAGCCATCATCACCGACGGGTTCGAGGTGTTGGTGCAGCTCGTGATGGCGGCGATCACCACCGAGCCGTGCCGCAGCTCCGCCGCGGCGGGGTCCGCCGCGACCGCCACCTCGGACTCGGCGATGGCGAGGCCCGCCGCAGTGCCGCCCGCTGACTGCAGGCCATAAGCCATCGGCCGCGCCTTGCCCGTCTTGCCCTGAGCGGTCATCGCCGCCAGCTCCTTGAGGAACGACGGCTTCACCTCCGACAGCCGCACCCGATCCTGCGGTCGCCGCGGCCCGGCGAGGCTCGGCTCGACCGTGCCGAGGTCGAGCTCCAGGATGTCGGAGTAGACCGGCTCGGGGCTGTCCGCCGTGTGGAAGAGCCCCTGCTCTTTCATGTAGGCCTCGACCAGCGCGACCTGCTCGGGCGAGCGGCCGGTGAAGGCGAGGTAGTCGAGCGAGACCTGGTCGACGGGGAAGATGCCGCAGGTCGCGCCGTACTCGGGCGCCATGTTGCCGATCGTCGCGCGGTCGGCCAGCGGCAGCGTCGGCGAGGCCGGGACCGAAGAACTCGACGAACTTGCCGACGACGCCCTTCTTGCGGAGCATCTCGGTGACCGTGAGCACGAGGTCGGTGGCCGTCGCGCCCTCGGGCAGCGCGCCTGCGAGGCGGAAGCCCACGACCTGGGGGATGAGCATCGAGACCGGCTGGCCGAGCATCGCCGCCTCGGCCTCGATGCCGCCCACGCCCCAGCCGAGGACGCCGAGGCCGTTGATCATGGTGGTGTGGGAGTCGGTGCCCACCAGGGTGTCCGGATAGGCGTAGCGCTCGCCGCCGATCTCCCCTTCCATGACCACCCGCGCCAGGTACTCGAGGTTGACCTGGTGGACGATGCCGGTGTCGGGCGGCACCACCTGGAAGTTGCTGAAGGCGGTCTGGCCCCAGCGCAGGAAGGCGTAGCGTTCGCGGTTGCGCTCGAACTCCTTCTCGGCGTTGATCAGGAACGCGGCGGCGGAGCCGTACTCGTCCACCTGGACGGAGTGGTCGATGACCAGCTCGACCGGCTGCAGCGGATTGATCCGCCTCGGGTCGCCGCCCATGGCCACCATGGCGTCGCGCATGGCGGCCAGGTCGACGACGGCCGGCACGCCGGTGAAGTCCTGCAGCAGGACGCGGGCGGGCATGAAGGCGATCTCCCGCGCCGGGATCGCCTGCGGGTCCCAGGTCGCCAGCGCCTCGATCTCGTCCGCGGTGACCACGGCGCCGTCCTCGCGGCGCAGCAGGTTCTCCAGCAGGATACGCAAAGAGTAGGGGAGGCGGGACACGTTCCAGCCCCGACTCTCCAGGACGTCCAGACGGGCCAGGCGAAACTCGTGTTCGCCCACCCGCAGGGCAGCGCGGCTTCCGAAGCTGTCTTTCATGGGACTTGATCTCCCTCGGGATCTCCCTCGGACCTCTTGCATAGCGACGGCGCGGGAGCGCTGCGGATGGAGCGGCCGGCCGCCGCTCCCGCAAAGATAACAGCTCGCCCCGATTTCTCCCAGGGGCGCCCACCCAAGGTAAGATGGCGGCATGTCGGTCGCCGGCTCCGACCTCACCACTCCGGTCCTGCTGATGGCCATGCCCCAGGTGTTCGATCCGTTCTTCCATCGCAGCGTGGTGCTGTTGCTCCACCACGAGGACGAGGGGAGCTTCGGTTTCATCGTCAACCGGCCCACCGGCATCAAGGTGAACGAGATTCTCAAGGGGATGGACGTCGGCTGGGGGGGACGCGACGAGGCCGTCGCCTACTTCGGCGGGCCGGTCCAGCCGCAGCTCGGCACCGTGCTCTTCGCTCCGGTGCTCCTCGAAGCCGGTCCGGAGGACACGGCGACCGAGGTCGTTCCCGGCGTGGCGTTGACGCAGCATATCGGCGATCTCTCCCGCCTGGCCGAGGCCCCGCCGGACCACTTCCGCCTGCTCCTCGGCTACGCCGGCTGGGGCGAGGGGCAGCTCATGGAGGAGATCCTCCGCAACGATTGGCTGACGGCGCCGGTATCCGGCGACCTGATCTTCGCCCCCGACGCCGAGCGGGTCTGGGACGCAGCCCTGCGGTCGGTGGGCATCGATCCGGCGGCTCTTCCCTCCTGGATCCCGGGCGGAGCCCCGGAGGAGTCAGCGAACTGACCGCCCCCTGGAGGGCCTGGTCTGACGCCATCCATCCGCCGGCCGGGCTCCCGATGAAAACCGAGCACCACCGATCCGCCGGGCGGCCTGGTCGTCGATGGCTGCCGCATCCTCCTGATCTCGACCCAGGCGGGCCGGCGCTGGCAGCTTCCCAAGGGTCACGTCGAGCCGGGAGAGAGCCCGGAGCAGGCCGCCGTGCGGGAGGTGCGGGAAGAGACCGGCGTGACGGGCCGGGTGGTGGCCTCCCTGCCTCCGATCGAGTACTGGTTCGTCGAGAGGGGCCGCCGGGTGCACAAGCAGGTGGAGTACTTCCTGCTGGCCTACGCCGGCGGCGACGCCGCCGACTTCGATGCCCGGGAAGTCTCGGGGGCCGAGTGGTTCTCCTGGGACGAGGGGATCGCCAAGCTCAGCTTCGACAACGAGCGCCGGGTGGTTCGGCAGGCGCGCGAGATCGCGGACTCCGGCCGCAAGGCGTTCGGATAAGATCTGGCGGGAGGACTTCCCCATGCTGCGAGCCTTGCTGCAGATCGTGCTGAACGGCGTGGCCGTCCTGGTCGCGGCCTATCTCGTGCCGGGCATCACCTACAGCGGCAGCTGGTTCTACCTGCTGCTCGTGGGGCTGGTGATCGGGCTCATCAACCTGATCGTCAAACCGATCGTCGTCTTTTTCTCTTTCCCGGTGATCGTGGTCACCCTGGGGCTCTTCTACCTGGTGATCAACGGCCTCATGCTCTACCTCGCCGCCTCGCTGTTGGAAGGCCTCGACGTGCAGGGCTGCGGCGCGGCGGTCCTGGGCGGCCTGGTGATCGCGGTGTTCAACTGGCTGGTACGGGCCTTTACCTCGGATTGAGGGTGAGACCCCGGACGGCGAGGAAAGCGGCGGCGCGGTCCGCCGGGCGGCAGGCCGGCATCACGCCGGCTCAGGCGCGGCGGGAGTCCGTGCGGGCGCGGCGGGAGCGCGCGCTGGAGATCATCGGATCGGCTCGGACGCGAGTATCCCGCCACGCGGATCGCCTTGAATTTCGAGACCCCCCTCCAGCTTCTGGTGGCGACGGTTCTCGCCGCCCAATGCACCGACAAGAAGATCAATGAGGTGACCCCCGCTCTCTTCCGGCGCTATCCCGCCGCCCGGGACTACGCCGAGGCGGACCTCTCCGAGCTGGAGGAGATGGTGCGCGCCACCGGCTTTTTCCGCAACAAGGCGCGGGCCCTGAAGAGCCTCGGGCAGGCGCTCCTCGCCGCGCACGACGGAGAAGTGCCGGCGAGCATGGACGCGCTCCGGAAGCTGCCGGGCGTGGGCCGCAAGACGGCCAACGTCGTGCTGGGCAACGCCTTCGGTCTCGCCGAGGGTCTCGCGGTGGACACCCACGTCCAGCGCCTGTCGCGCCGGCTCGGGCTGACGGAGGAGACCGACCCGGATGCGATCGAGAGGGATCTGATGGCCGTCATCCCGCGGCAGAGCTGGACGCACTTCGCCCTTCTGCTGCAGGACCACGGCCGCAAGATCTGCAAGGCGCGGCGCCCGGAATGCGCCATATGTCCGGTGGCGGAGCTGTGCCCGTCAGCCGAGATCTAGGAAGAGGTGAGCGGCATGAGCACAGGCAAGATCGCCGTGGTCACCGGCGCCAGCACCGGCATCGGCGCTGCCGCGGCGCGAGCTCTCGCCGGCGCCGGATTTCGCGTGTTCGCCGGCGCGCGGCGGCTGGACCGGCTGCGCGAGGTGGCGAACCCGATCGGCGCCACCGCCCTGCAGCTCGACGTGACGGACGCCGCCAGCGTCGCCTCTTTTGCGGCCCAGCTTCCCTCCGCGATCCACCTGTTGGTCAACAATGCCGGGGCGGCCTATGGGCTCGATCGCATCGAGATCGCTCGCGACGAAGACTGGCTGAGGATGTGGGAGGTCAACGTCCTGGGCGTGCTGCGGCTCACCCGGGCGCTGCTGCCCGGGCTGAAGGCCTCGGGCGACGGACACATCATCAACCTCGGCTCGATCGCCGGTTTCGAGACCTACGTCGGAGGCGCCGGCTACACCGGCACCAAGCACGCCGTGCGGGCCTTCACCCGCACCCTGCGCCTCGAGCTGCTCGGCCAGCCCGTGCGGGTGACGGAGATCGCGCCGGGCCTCGTCGAGACCGAGTTCTCCCTCGTGCGCTTCGCCGGCGACGGCGAGCGGGCGGAAGCGGTCTATCGCGGGCTCGAAGCGCTGACTCCCGAGGACATCGCCGAGTGCATCGTCTGGGCAGCCACCCGCCCGTCTCATGTCAATATCGACGAGATCGTCGTCCGCCCGCGCGACCAGGCGACCGCCACCCTGGTGAACCGCCGGGATTCCGCCAAGCGTTGACGCTTTCATCACCGACTTTGAAGCTCCGGCCGCTCCTGCTCCTCGTCGCGATGCCGCTGCTCGCCGCCTGCGTCCGGAAAACTCTCCCGACGCCCGAGCTGTATGGGACTTACTGCGCCCGCTGCCACGGCCCGCAGGGACGCGGGGATCGCCGTTATCTCGACCGCTACCCGTATCTGGACCTCCTCGCCTCTCCCATGGTGCGGCGGGGCGACCGCGCCGCCGTCCGGCAGCGCATTGCCGAAGGCCGCGGACCCATGCCCGGCTTCTCTCATCGCCTGAAACCTCCGGAGATCGAGAGGCTCGTCGACTTCACCTTTCAGCTCAGCCCGTCTTCTCGGAAAATCGGGAAAAAGGAGAATCCTTGACATGGACCCGCAACGCCTGAAGGACGCCTATCAGAAGCTGCAGAGCCTCGACGACCGCATGACGCACAAGGTCCGACCGCGCCCGGGCGGCGCGCTCGTCAGGCCCAGCCCCGAGCAGCTCGAACAGGCTCTGCGCGAGCTGGCCGCCTACACGGTGGAGCTGAAGGAGGTCGTGCAGGAGCTTTTCCTGGCGATCGCCGGCAAGCCGGGAGCCCCCGCCCCCTGACGCAGGGGCTTCCGGGTCCCTCTGACCGCTCGATTCTGACTTGACAGGTCAGATCGTATTGGCTACCCTTTCTCCATGCGATCCCTGGGAGTTGCCGAGCTGAAAGCGCTGCTGTCCGAGACCCTCGCACGGGTGAAGGGAGGAGAGGAAGTCCTCGTCACCGAGCACGGCTTACCCATTGCCCGGCTCATACCCCTCTCGGCCGCCTCTCCGGCCGAGGCCACCCAGCAGCTCGTGCGTGCGGGCTTGGTGCGGGCTCCGGAGAAACCACTGGACGAGACGTTCTGGAAGCTTCTGCGCTCCAAGAGCCCGCAGCCGCTCCGCCGCCGCAAGGCCGATGAAAGGGAGGATCCGGAGCTTCCTGGAGGCCGTCTGAAGTTCTGGGACAGCTCCGCCCTCCTCGCCCTCGTGGTGCGGGCGCCCCACTCGCACAGGGTCGAGCCCCTGCTGGAGCGGGACCCTGAATTGGCGCTCTGGTGGGGAGCGCCCATCGAGTGCGCGAGCGCGCTCATGAATGCCCGGCGACAGGATCGCATCTCCCTCGCCGACTTCCAGAAGGCCCAATCGCTGATCGATCACCTGCGGGTGCGCGCCGTCGAAGTCCAGCCCACGGAGGCTGCGCGCGCCCGCGCCCTGCGCATCCTCTCCGTCCATGCCCTGCGCGCCGCCGCCGCCCTCGAGCTCGCCGCCGCCCTCATCTGGTGCCAGGAACGCACCCACGGCGTGAGCTTCGTCTCCCTCGACGAGCCGCTCCGCCTGGCCGCCGCTCTCGAAGGATTCCGGGTGCTTCCCTACGCCGACGAGGTCCACGAGCCGGACCCGGATCTCTGACGGACCCGCCGGAACGGAGAGGGTTGCTATACCTTCCTCCACCATGCCTGTTTTCCTGCCGATCGACGACGTACTGCCCGAGCTGCTCGCCGCCTTGCGCGACGGCTCGGCGGCGGTGCTCGTCGCTCCTACGGGAGCGGGAAAGACGACCCGTGTACCGCCCGCTCTTCGGGCGGCGAGAATCGGCGGCGACCGGAAGATCGTAATGCTGGAGCCGCGCCGGATCGCCGCGCGGGCCGCGGCGCGCCGCATGGCCGAGGAGAACGATTGGGAGCTCGGCCGCGAGGTCGGCTACCAGATCCGCTTCGAACGCCGGGCAGGGCCGGAGACGCAGATCCTGGTGGTGACCGAAGGCATCCTCGTTCAGATGCTCCAGCAGGACCCGTTTCTGGAAGAGGTCGGCGTCGTGATCTTCGACGAGCTGCACGAGCGCAATCTCCAGACGGACCTTGCCCTGGCCATGGCCCGGCGGGTGCAACGAGAGGCGCGGCCGGACCTCAAGCTCCTGGCGATGTCCGCCACCCTGGATGCCGGACCGGTGGCGACCTTCCTGGGAGACTGTCCCATCGTGGAGAGCCGGGGCCGGCTCCATCCGATCGAGATCCACCACATCGTGCGCCCCGACGAGCCGCCTCTCGCAGCCCAGATCGCCTTCGCGGTTGGCCGGGTCCTCGACGCGACGGAGGGAGACATACTGGTCTTTCTGCCCGGGTTGAGCGAGATCCAGCGCGCCGCCGAGGCCCTCGGCGGCTTGGCCGCCAGGCGACATCTCGCCGTCCTGCCCCTGCATGGCGACCTGCCGGGCGAGCGGCAGGACGAGGCGCTCCGCCCCTCGGACCGGCGTAAGGTGGTGCTCGCCACCAACGTCGCCGAGACCTCCATCACCGTCGACGGAGTTACGGCTGTTGTGGACTCCGGGCTCGTGCGCCGGCTCCGTTTCGACCCCGCGACCGGGCTCGACCGCCTGGAGCTCGGCCGGGTCAGCCGCGCTTCGGCGGATCAGCGGGCCGGCCGCGCGGGTCGGCAGGCGCCGGGGATCTGCCTGCGGCTCTGGCCTGCCTACGAGCAAGACACGCTACCCGAGCGCGAGGCCCCCGAGATCGCACGGGTGGACCTCGCCGGGCCGGCGCTCCAGCTCCTCGCCTGGGGCGAGAGGGATCTCGCCGCCTTCGATTGGTTCGAGGCTCCTGCTGCCGAAGCCCTCGCGGCGGCGTTCCTTCTGCTCCGGCGGCTCGCGGCGGTGGACGATCACGGCATCACCTCCCTGGGGAAGACACTGGCCCGTCTTCCCGTCCACCCGCGCCTCGCACGCCTGCTCGCCGAGGGGCATCGCACCGGCCGGACGCGTGAGTCCGCCCTGCTCGCCGCTCTCCTCTCCGAGCGCGATCCCTTTCCACGCAATCCGGCGCGGGGGAACGGACCTCGCCAGGCATCTCGTTCGGACCTTCTCGATCGGCTCGACGCACTGGCATCTCCCGGCGACGAGCGCCTGAACACCGGCGCCGCCCGTCTCGTCGCGAAAGCCCGGGACCAACTCGCCGAGATCGTCCGGAGGGAGATGGGAAGAGAGAAGAGACCGCAAGGGGAGAACGGAGACGATCCCCTGCTGTGGGCTCTCCTGACCGCCTACCCGGACCGAGTCGCGCGCCGGCGCGAGCCCGGCAGCCCGCGCGGCGTGATGGTGGGCGGCCGAGGTGTCCGCCTCGCCGAAGAGAGCGGTGTCCTCGAAGCCGAGCTGTTCCTGTGCGTCGACCTCGACGCCGGTCGCGCCGGCCCCCTCTCGGAGGCGCTGGTGCGGAAAGCTTCGGCCGTGGAGCCGGAGTGGCTTCCCGTCGAACGGCTGAGCATCTCGATCGAGCTGGAATTCGACGAGCGGCGCGAACGGGTTGCCGCCTGGAAGCGGCAGCGTTACGAGGACCTCGCCATCGCCGAGACCGAAGTCCCGGCGCCGGAAGCGGCGGCCGAGGAGGTCCTCGTGCGAGCAGCTGCGGACCGGCTGGAGCGAGCCCTCTCCCTGGATGGTCCGGAGGTGTCTTCTTTTCTCGCCCGGGTCCGCAGTCTGGCGGACTGGATGCCGGAGCTGGGCCTGCCGCGTTTCACCGCCGACGAGCTCCGCGCCCTGCTTCCCGCTCTCGCCGCCGGCCGTAAATCGTTCGTGGAGCTGCGCCGCGCTCCCTTGCTGGAGGTCCTTCAAGGGACGCTCTCCTATTCGCAGCTCGAAGCCGTCCAGCGCGAAGCGCCGGAGCGGCTCGAGGTCCCGAGCGGCAGCCGCATCAAGCTCGTCTACGATCCCGGAAGGCCACCGGTGCTGGCGGCCCGCATCCAGGAGCTGTTCGGCCTGGCGGAGACGCCGCGCGTCGCCGCAGGGCGGATTCCCGTCCTCCTCCATCTCCTCGCCCCGAACGGCCGTCCCCAGCAGGTGACCCATGACCTGCGGAGCTTCTGGGAGAGTACCTACGCGCAGGTGCGGAAGGAGCTCCAGGGCCGCTATCCCAAGCACGCCTGGCCCACGGATCCCTGGAACGCGCGTCCGGAGCGCCGTCCGGGGCGAAGCGAGGTCAGGAGATGACGGGCCACACCTCGTCGATGCGACGTTGCACCCGGATCGTCTCCTTGATCGCCGCTGCGATCCGCCGGAACTGCTCGATTTCGTCGAACCGTAGCGCCCGCTTCACGCGGCCGGCCAGCCAGTGATCGAGCACCTGATAGCCGCCGATACGGTAATTCCAGACCTCCGGATCGATCCCTTCGAAGCTCTGTCTCTCAGAGTTGATGACGACCCGGCGCTCGGCGATGCGGTAGTCGCGGACCGCCAGATCGCCCGCTCCTTCACCTTCGAAACGGACGACCGGACGGAGCAACCGGTCCGACCGCAGCAGGTGGAGATCGATCAGGACCGCGCCGAGGCCGGCCAGCTCGAGGAAGGTCCCCCGGTCCCGCGGTAACGGGATGCGCGGGAAGTCGGTTCGCAGCAGGTCGGCATAGCGGCGACGATACGCGGGGCTATAGAGAATGGCATAGATGAACTGCAGGACGAGCTCCGGTGAGGGTTCCTCGCCGATTCGACCTGCGAGGCGGCTGAGGAAGCTCCGAGCGACGTTCGGGATGCGCTCGGAGCCGTCCAGCCGGCCCACCTCCGGATAGAGGTAAAGAGGAAAGAGAGTGTTGATGTCATATGCGCTGACGGCCTTGTGGGCGATGATCGCGTCGGTGACCAGCGCTCCCGGCTCCTCCTTGCACTGGCGAGGAACGACGAGCCCCATGTTCCGTCCGGCCAGAAGGTGGTGCATCGTCTTTTTTCGCGGCCGTTCGATCAGATAGTCGGCGCAGAAGATCGTGCGCCAGTCGAAAGGACGGTAAAGGATCCGTTGGAAACGGTCTTCCCACAGCTGGTCTTTCAGCGCCTCCTGCCGCGCCGTCTTCAGTTTCCAACCAGCCGTGTCGAACAGGTCCCAGCCATCCCGGAGCCTCTCGTCTCTTGTGAACGGATCCCGGAAGGCGACGATCCGGTGCCGCAACTGCACGAGGTCCGTATCGATCACGAAGGCATCGCGCGCGGTGACGATCCCCACGGAGTGATCAGAGAAGATCTCCGTCAACGCCACGCCGTTCCTGTACTCCTCTTCCAGGGCTGCGTCCCTGGGAGCGAAGAGAAAAGCCGGTCCGCCGGGTGCGATCTCCTGCCAATCGGTCGTCTTCACGTCGTGTTTCTTGAGCCAACGGAGCTTGCCGGCGCGTTTTCCCCTCAGGTCGGCGCGCCGCACCGTCTTCTGCAAGCCGGGCATCTTGACGAAGAAGGCGATGGCCACTCCCTGCATGATCCCCGCGAAGACATTGGCGTCGATCGCGCCGTCGGAGGCGCGCTCCCGCTTCTTGCCATTGCCGTGGAGGTCGAGCAAGTAGATCTCGTCGAACGACTCCATCAGCGACCGGCGCATGCCCCGGAAGGTGGGATTGTCCAGATAGCTGTGGTTGGTGACGAAAGCGACGATACCCTCGCTGGCCTGATCGATCTTGCGCTGGGCGAAACGGAGGAACTTCACATAATCGTCCTGCAGCCACTTTGGATTCTTCTCCTGCAACGGCTCGCCGTCAACGCAGTAGTAGCCGTCGTCTCGCCGGCCGTCCGCGGCCACGTTCCCTTCCTTGTGCCGCGCGACCATCGCCTCGCTCTGGTTCGCCGAGTGGCCGGACCAGGGTGGATTTCCCAGGATCACGGAGACCCTCCGCTCCTTCTTGATCACCGCCGCGGCGTGAGACTCCCGCGACAGCGCCGCCGTCCCGGGAAAGCTGGACTGCTCCAGATCCTCCATCTCGAGGGCGTTCGTCAGATAGAGCTGCACGCGCTCGTCGTCCGACAGCGGGTGTCCCATCTCGTCGAGGATGAGCCCCATCTTGAGATGTCCGATGGCATACGGGGCCATCATCAGCTCGAAGGCATGGAAGTCCCGCAGGACGTGATCCCGCAGCAGGGGCGTCACGCCTCCGTCTCCCACTTCGCTCCGGACGGCGTCGACGGCGCAGCGGATGGCTTCCACGATGAACGTCAACGTCCCTGCCGCCGGATCGAGAAGGGTCACCGTGGGATCGGCCAAGCCATCCCGCTTTCCCAGCCGGGTTTGGAGCAGGCGGTGGACGGAGCGGACGACGTAGGAGACCAGCTCGGGCGGGGTGTAGTAGACGCCCCGCCGCTTGCGCAGCTGACGATCATAGTGCCGGAGGAACGTCTCGTAGAAATGCAACACGGGATCGCGACCGCGGCCACGATGAAAGTACCGTTCGAAGATCCTTCCCACGGGCGCCGGGGCGAGGAGCTCCACGATGTCGTCGACGATCCAGGCGATCTCCTTTGGCGTTGTGGCCAGGGAGACATAGCGGAAAACCTGCCGCAGGATGCCGTTCGTCGGCGGAATGTACTTGTCCACCGAGCTGCGGTCGAAGCCGGCGGGCGCCCGGCGGCGGGCGACGAGCAAGCCGTAGGCGATGGTCTGGGCATAGAGATCGGCGAACTCCCGCTGGCTGAGGCCGGCCAGGAGGTGATCCTTGAAAGCGTGATAGAGGCCGGCAAGCTCCGAGCTCTTGTCCGCATCGCACTCCAGCAGCTCCTCGATCCGCGCCCCCAGGATGCGGGCCCTGAGGGCGAGCGCCACCGCTAACGAATCAGCGCCCTTGTGCGGCGGCGCCGCGAAGTCGAGAAAGAGGTCGAGCAGCGCGGCGAGCTCAGGCTCCCGCTGCAAGACCGGACCCGCCTGCAGGCGTTGGATCGTGAAGGCAGTCGCGATCTCCACCCGCGCGGCCAGCTCATCGCGACGGTAGAGCCGAAACTCGTAGAAGTTGGTCAGGATCAGGTTGGGGAACGTCCGGCGGTACCGCTTCACCTGTTCGGACCGCTCGGCGGCGTCCAGGTTCGTACCGGGGAGCTTCGCCTCGACATAGCCGACGATCCGCTGCTCCTTGCCCCGGACTTGCAAGTCGAGCAGACAGTTCCCCGACTTGCGGGGAATGACCGTGACTTCGACCTTGCGCCCGCGGTACGCCGCGAAGCGTTCGAGCAGCTCGAGCAGGCAGGGATAGAAACTCTCCTCCCGGGCATCCGCCCGTTGCTCCATCCCGCAGACCTGCTCGAGGTAGGCGAGGAGCATCGCGCGGGGCTCCGCACAACCCGTAGGTTGCCGCTGGAGGAAAGAAGAAGCGTGAAAAGGCATCTCCACGCTCGCCAGTATACGCCGATCAAGTACCAAAAGATGGCCATAACGATACCACCTTCCGGTAAAAGTTGCGGCGAGAGACAACAACGCGCGCCCCGACCGGAGCAGCGCGCATCTGTCCTGAGGGTGCCGGGGTCGGGCCTACGGCAGGAAAGGCTCGTAGCAGCGGCGGCAGCGGGCCTCGTAGGAGGAGACGTCGCCCACCTCGAGCTGCTCGCCGCCACCGGCGATGCGCTGGCTGTAGTGGGCGGGCGCCCCGCACCGCATGCAGACGGCGTGGACCTTGTCGACGTACTCGGCGATGGCGAGGATGCGCGGCATGGGTCCGAACGGGCGCCGCAGGTAGTCGAGGTCGAGCCCGGCGACGATCACCCGCACGCCGGAGTCCGCCAGCTCGCTCACCAGCTCGATCAGACCGTCGTCGAAAAACTGGGCTTCGTCGATCCCCACCACCTGCACTTCCGGCAGCAGCTTCTGCCGCAGTTCACAGCTGCAGGCGACGCTCAAAGCCTCCAGCTCCCGCTTGTCGCGGGTGATCAGGCGCTGGGGGTCGTGCCGCGTGTCGGCGGCCGGCTTGAAGACCTGGACGATCTGGCGGGCGATGGCGGCGCGGCGCAGGCGCCGCACCAGTTCCTCGCTCTTGCCGGAGAACATGCCGCCGCTGATGGCCTCGATGCGTCCCTCCCGGGAACGCTCGCCGATGCTGTCGAGGATGTTCACGTACGGAAGAATCTAGCAGCAGCCGGAAGGCCGCGCCAGCCCTCGGAACGACTCTGATATTATTTTCATGCCCATGGCGAAAAGACGTTCCGGCAAGCGGATCTTCAGCTACGACGAAGCTCTCGCCACCTTTCCCGCAGTGCGAGACGTGACGGCGGCCGCGGTGCGCCAGGTGGAGGCGCTGACCAGCAGGCTCGACAGCCGCGAGGACATGGACTCGCGCCGCGACGAGCTGGAGGAAGCCCGTGAACGGATCGTCAACGCCTGGGCGCGGGAGATCTCGTCCATGGGCTGCGAGGTCAAGGGTGTCTGGCTGGTGGACTGGGACAGCGGCGACGGATACTACTGTTGGCGCTTCCCTGAGCAGGCCATCGGCTTCTTCCATACCTACGACGAAGGCTTCGCGGGACGCATCCCGATCAACTAGCGGCGGCTGACCTCGGCGAAAAGCCGCTCCAGGCGCTCGAGCGTCAGCTCGCGGAGGCTCTCCGCTACCGCGTAGGCCTGGCGCAGGCGGTGAGCCGGGTAGGTGTGGGCGATGCCGAGGGTGGCGAGCCCCAGATCGGCGGCGGCGGTAAGGCCGGCCGGGCTGTCCTCGACGGCGAGAACCTCGTGCGGATGAAGCAGGCGCTCCGGCAGGGGCGGCAGCGAGTTGAGGGCCTCCAGCGCGCGCGAATAGCCCTCGGGATTCGGCTTGCCCTCCGCGACGTCCTCGGCGGTGATCAGCACCTTGAAGCGGTCAAGGATTCCGGCCTGCCGCAGCGCTCCTTCGACCTCCTCCCGCAAGGCGCCGCTCACCACGCCCAGCATCCGCCCCGCCGCCGCGAGCGCCTCCACCAGCTCGACGGCGCCGGGGAAGAAGGGATATCCCTGGCGGCGGATGCGCTCCTGGTAGTAGCTGGCCTTACGGGCGATCAGCCGCATCAGGCGAGGAACGGTGGCCGGTTCTCCCGCGCTCTCGAGCACCGCCGCAAAGCAGCCGCGGTCGTCCAGTCCCAGGTAGCGGCCGTAGTAATCCTCGGCGGAGAGAGAGATCCCCTCATCGCCGAGCACCTGCTGGAACATCTCCAGATGGATCGGCTCGTCGTCGACCAAAACACCGTTGAAATCGAAGAGGATGGCTCGCAGCACCTCGGAATCATATCCCGCGCCCGCCGGGCCGGAATTGACAAGTCCCAGATCCCTGTTAGTCTTGAGAGTGGTCCGGACCTCGGTCCGGCGGTAAGGAGTGTGCCATGGAAATGGAAAATACCGGGCAGGCCCAGGCGCAACCGGTCGAGCCCCCGCCCCAGGAAGACTTCCCCGTAACGTTGACCGCCAAGGCGGCCGAGATGGTCAAGATCACCCGCGATCAGGAAGGAATCGATCCCTCGCACGGCCTCCGCGTCGCGGTGCGCGGCGGCGGATGCAGCGGCTTCGAATACGCCCTGGATTTCGAAAAAGAATCCCGGGAAAACGACTGGGTGTACGAGCAGAACGGTCTCACGGTCTTCATCGATGCCGTGAGCGCCCGTTATCTGCAGGGCACCAGCATCGATTACGTCCTCGGCATGGCCGGAGCGGGCTTCAAGTTCATCAATCCCAACGCCAGCGGCACCTGCGGCTGCGGGTCCTCGTTCGCGGTCTAGAGCCCCCGCCCAGAACCACCGCCAGGTGGAATGAGGAAAAGGAAAGGCCGGAGGGGGCACCCTCCGGCCTTTCGATTCGTGAGCCCTGCCTGTACCGGGCCGCCTACGGGACGAACGGCAGATCTCTCACCTCGGCGCGGCCCCCTCCTTCGAGATCCAACCGGGTCCCGGCCGGCGCGGCCCGTCGGTGCAGGATGGCGAGCCCCACCGGCTGACCGAGAGCGATCGATTCGACGACGGTCGTAGCCGTCCCGGCCTCGCGCCCATCGAAGGAGAGCCGCGTGCCGGGACGAGGAGGCGGGCTACCTTCGAAGGAGAGGCCTCGCAGCGCCTTCTGCACGCCGCCCCGGTAGTGGATGCGGGCCACCACCTCCTGTCCGAGGTAGCAACCCTTGGTGAAGCTCACCGCCGCCTCCATCCCGGTCTCCTGTGGGAAGTTCTCCCGCCCGAAATCCAGGCCGAAGCGCGGGATGCCCGCCTCGGTACGCAGGATCTCCGTCGCATCGAAGCCGGCCGGCTCGACCGCCGGGTCCTCGAGCAGCCGCTCGACGAGATGCGCTGCGCTCGCGGCCGAGGTCCACAGGGTGTAAGCCTCCGCACCGAGCCAGCCGGTGCGCTGGAGAGCCACCTCGGTGCCATGGATCGTCGACCGCACATGCCGCCAGTCTCCCGGCGGTGGCAGCCCGGCGGCTCCCAAGGCCTCGGCGGCTCGCGGTCCGACCAGCGAGACGGGCAGCACGTTCTCCAAGCTCCTCACCTCCACCCGGTCGGCGAGGATGTATTTCCGGAGGTGATTCGCCATCGCCTCCTCGACGCCGGGAGGGAGCTGGAGCCAGAGGCGGTCCTCGTGGATCAGCGCCACCAGATCGGCAAGGATCCGTCCCTGGGGATTGGTGAAGAAGCCATAGGCGCCCTCACCGACGGCGAGGCCCTTGACGTCGCAGGTGACATAGGCATTCAAGAACCGCAGGCGGTCCGCGCCGAGGATCTCCAACCGTCCGGTCCAGGAGCGGTCGACGAGGCCGCAGCCCTCGCGGAGCGCGCGGTATTCCTTCTCCAGGGGAGTTACAGGGGTCGCCATGACCTCAGTCTACATCTCCGGCCAGGAGCGAGACGATGGCGGCTCACCTCCAGGCGTTGTCCCCGTTTTACAGCAGCTCGCGATTCTAGCAATAGGGTGATATCGCGCACGCTCTTTTTGTCCCGAATTTCCGCCTTCCGGCAACTTCACTTGATGAAGGTCTAATTGATGTCTGCCTTTCCTGGGAGGAATGACATGGCGGACGAGCACTTCTCGCACGAGGCCATCGAGCGCTTCTTCCGATCCCAGCTCTCCCAGGGAGAAACCCGGGAGCTCGTGCGGCACCTTCTGAGTCAATGCCGCCTATGCTCGCGGGTGCTTCAGCATGTAGCCCGCGGGCAGAGCTTCCGCTTCCTGGTCCGCGGCACCGAGAATGCGCGGTTCGATCCAGCCCTCCACCAGACGATCGTCGAGCGGATCGCCCGCCTGGCCGAGAGGAAAAAGGTACGTCCGGTGCGGGAAACGGCGCCAAGGCGGGTCTTGAGATAGCATCCTTCCGCCAGGAGGATGCCATGGACCCGCATTTCGATGGCGTGATCTTCAAGACCCACGCCGCTGAGCTCATCCGCCGTATCCGCCGTCCTCACCCGCCGTTCTGCGTGGTGGACGCCCGCTGGCGCGGCGAGTACGAGGATGGCCATATCCCCGGAGCCTTTCCGGCGGGACCCGACGGTCCGGCCGCCCTGCCGCCGGGCACCACGGAACGAACGGAGCTCTTCGTCGTCGGCAGCAGACCGGAAGACCCGGCCATGCGTGTGGCGAGCCTCGCCCTGCGGCGGCTCGGCGCGCACCGGGTCGTCGAGCTGACCGGCGGTATGGTGGAGTGGCGGCTGGCCGGAGGACCGATCGAGACCGGCGGGCAGGCGAAGGCCGTCTAGCCGAGCCAAGCGACGAAATCGCCGGCGGCACGAAGATCGGACGCTACCCAATCGGCGCCGGCCTCGCGGAGCGCGGCGGCAGGAGTACGGCCCGTGGCCACGGCAAGACAGGGAATGCCGTGAGACCGGGCGCAGAGAACGTCGAACCGGCTGTCCCCCACGATCAGGGTCTCCTCGGGCCGGAAACGGTGTCCCATCGCCAGTTCCGCGCGCTCGAGAGCGACCGGCGGCAGCTCCGTGCGATCGATGCCGTCGCAGCCGAAAGCGCCGAAGCTGAAGAACCGGTTGAGATCGAAGCGCGACAGCTTGGCGCGCGCTCCCGGCTCCCAGTTGCCGGTAAGGAGGGCGAGCGTCACGTCCTTGCGGGCCGCCAGACGCTCCAGCAGGTCCGCCACCGCGGGCAGGAGCCGCATCCCGCTTCGATCGAGCGCCCGCGCGAGCCGCTCCACGTACAGCTCCCGCATTCGCGGCAGCTTGTCCCGTACCTCGCGCTCCGGCAGGCCGGCGGCCGTCATCAGATCGAGCACGATCCGCGGATCCGTCCGGCCCGCGAAGTCGTAGCCGTCCAGATCGCCGGCCGTGCCATAGACCTCGACCAGCGCCGAAGCGAAGAGCGGCCGCACCTGCGGGCCGCAGTCCAGCAGCGTGCCGTCGATGTCGAAGAGGACGAGCCTCTTTCCCCCTCTCCCGGTCGGCGGGAGGGCGATGGGAGAGGGGGACAGGGGGTGAGGGGTCATCGCCATTCATCGCCATCGTGGCGGCTTCTTGGTTTCCAGGAAAGTGGCGATGCCGCGCTTGCAGTCGTCCGTCGCACGGGCGGCGGCGTTGACCTCGGCGGCGAAGGTCAGAGCCTCGCCGAGCGGCCGCCCCATCACATCGAGGAGCAGCCTCTTGGTGCGGGCGATGGATTCGGAGCTGCCGGTCTCCAGGATCTGCGCCGCGAGCGCCTCACCGACCGCGCGCAGGTCGTCCGCGGGCACCATGCGGTTCACCAGGCCGATCTCCAGGGCCTTCCGGGCTTCCGCGAATTGCGGATTGAGCAGCAGTTCGCGGATGTCCGCGCCGCGCAGGCGCAGCGGCAGGTAAGTGGCCACCAGGGCCGCCACGAATCCGATCCGCACCTCACTGTAGAGAAACCGGGAGTCCTCGGCCGCCACCACGAAGTCGTGCGCCGTCGCGAGGCCGCAGCCGCCGGCGACGCAGGCGCCGTGAACGAGAGCGATGGTGAGAGCGTCCTGACGGAGCACGGACTCGAACAGGTCCCGCAGGCGCAGCGAGTCGCGCAGGTTCTCCTCCGGGCCGGCGTCGCGCAGCGAGCGCAGGTGCTCCAGGTCCGCACCCGCCGAAAAGTTCTTGCCGGCCCCGGCGAGCAGGATCGCTCGGACGCCCTCGCTCCGCCAGGGACGGCGGTAGAGGCGCGTCAGCTCGCCGATCATCGCCGGCGAGAGCGCGTTGGCGCGGTCCGGATCGTTCAGGGTGACCCAGAGCAGATCACCCTCGCGGCGCGTTGCGATCCGCTCGAAGGTGTCCATTTCGCCCATTTCGCCCATTTCGCCCATTTCGCCGATGTTGCTCATCAGCTCCTCACCACCAGCTCGTCGGGTAGTCGGGTACCTCGATCTCCATCTGCAGCAGCCCCTGGGCGTGGGTCTTGCCCTGCGCGTCGTTCTTCAAGCTTTCCGTGCCGCCGCCGCCCAGGGAGTCGTGGAGGATGAAGTTGAGGGCCAGGATGTTCGGCAGCTCGTAGCGCTGGACGGGGCCGCGGCAGACCTCCCGGAAGTGCTCCTTCACCCTCTCGGCCGTCACCTGCTCGCGGAGCACCGCATAGAGCTCCGGCGTGCCGGCGATCAGGCCGACGTTGGAGGCGTCTCCCTTGTCGCCCGAGCGGGCATGGGCGATGGCGCGGAGCTTGATTCTCATACGGTCGCCGTATCCTCTTTTTTCGTAGGGGCGGGGCTCGTCCCCTCCCGGACGGGGACAAGCCCCGCCCCTACTTTCCCTTCAGCCCACCTCCCACCTCCTCGGGAGAGGAGAAGAAGGATGGCTGCCGTAATCCCCAGCACCCCCGCCAGCACGCCCATCGTCCGGGGCCGCGTGGCAAGCGGGTGGTAGAGACCGGGAAAGACCGCCCGAAATCCCAGGTCCAGGATCTCGTGATGCTTCGACTCCAGCACCGCGAAGGCCGCGAGACCGGCCGCCAGCAGCAGCGCCAGGAAGCCGAGAAGGCGGAGCCGAGGCCAGCCGGCGCTCAAGCCCTGGCGGAGGACGACGACCCAGCCGGCGCCGACGACCAGCGCCCAGAGCACGAAGATCGTGCGGTCCGCCAGCGCGCTATAGAGGAAGCCCAGGAGCAGGAGGGGCAGAAGCCCGCCGAGCACGCCGCCGTACCAGGCCCAAGCGAGCGAACGGTCGAGCGCGCGATCCTCGCTCATACCTCCTCCACCGTGACGTGGATGCGGCTTTCCACCTCTTCACGGGCGAGGAGGGCCGGCCAGTAGGCGACGATCTCCTGGGGTTTCGGCCGTCCTCCCGCGAAGCCGGTAACTCCCGGCGGGCCGGCGGTCACCAGAGGCGCGATCTCCTTGCCGAAGCGTTCCACCTTGATCGACTCCGGGTGCCGCACGCCGAGCCGGAGGACGACCTCCGGCAACTCGCCGGGGGCCTCGAAGACGCCCGGCAGGCAGGCGCCCGTCCCCAGGATCTCGATCTCGCGGTCCTCGGGGGCGAAGACCACGCCGGCGCGTTCCAGGCGCTTCCACACGATCTCGGCCGCGAGCTTCGCCTTCTCCGGAGCTCGCGGACCGGAAAGGGTGATCTGCCCCGAGGCCTTGTAGCCGGCGAGGTGAGAGGCGGAGACCTTGAGGAAGGGCGTGTTCGGCCGGCCCTGGATTCCCGAGACCTCCACCCGGTCCTTGCCGTCCTGGCGCAGGCGGATGGTGGTGAAATCGGCCGTCACGTCCGGAGTGATATAGCTCGCCGGGTCGCCCATTTCATAAACGAGCTGTTCGGCGACGGTGTCCACCGTCACCATGCCTCCCGTGCCCTGGTGCTTGGTGACCACGAAGGTGCCGTCCTCCCTGGCTTCGACGATGGGATAGCCGGCGTTCCAGAGGTCCGGCACCTCCCACCAGCGGCTGAAGTTGCCGCCCGTGCACTGGGCACCGCACTCGATGATGTGGCCGGCGATCGTGCCGGCGGCGAGCCGGTTCCAGTCGTCCCCGGCCCAGCCGAATTCATGGAGCATGGGGGCCAACGCCAGCGCCGTGTCGGTGATCCGGCCGCAGAGCACGATCTGGGCTCCCTGGGCGAGGGCCTCCACCACGGGCTTCGCCCCGAGATAGGCGTTGGCGCTCATCACCTTCTCGACGATCGGCGCCAGCGGCTCCCCGGTATCCATGTTCGCGAGGGCGTGACCGGCGGCGATCAGGTCCTTGAGGCGCGGCAGCAGGTCATCCCCCTCGACGACGCCGACCCGCAGGCCCTTGATGCCGCGATCGCGTGCCACCTCGAAGATCCGGTTGCGGCAGGCCCTGGGATTCAGGCCCCCGGCGTTGGTGAGGACGCGGACGTTGCGCTCCCTCAGCTCGGGAAGCACGCGGCGGATGAACCCTATGAAGTCCGTCGCATAGCCCAGCTTGGGGTTCTTCAGCTTCTGCCGCATCATGATCGACAGCGTCACCTCGGCCAGATAATCCATGCCGATGTAGTCGATCGGACCACCGCGCAACAGCTCCACCGGCGCATCGACGTTGTCTCCCCAGAAACCCTGGCCGTTGCCGATGCGGATTGTTTTCATAGGCCCGGCAAGACTAGCATGGGGCCAGCATGGGTCGTTGCGGTCGGAGTTTTGCATAGGACTTCGGCGCGAAAGGAGAAAGGTGCCTATGGCAACCAAGACGATGGAAGAGACAGAGGTGGAGACCGGCAAGATCTCCACGGACGAGTTCCTGGAAGGGCTGAACGTCGACCTGGCGAACGAATACTCGGCGGTCATCCTCTACCGCACCTACGCCAGCCAGGTGCAGGGCCAGTGGCGGATGGAGCTGCGGCAGTTCTTCGAGGCGGAGATCCCCGACGAGCTCGGCCACGCGCAGATGCTGGCCGACAAGATCGTCGCCCTGGGCGGTTCGCCCACGACGGTTCCGGCCGCCGTCAAGCCGGCGCGCGATGCCAAGGAGATGCTGCGTAACGCTCTCGATGCAGAGATCGAAACGATCGGGCGCTACGTCCAGCGCCGCCGCCAGGCCGAGAGCCTGGGACACTACGGCCTCGCGGTCGAATTCGACGACCTGATCCGCGACGAGAGCACCCATCGCGACGAGATCCAGCTCATTCTCAAGCGGTGGGATACGGGGTAGGAGCGCGGGAGAAGCGGCAAGAAAAGAAGAGACGGCCGCCATGCCTCCTTCGCCGAGATTGCGCTCCACTCGATAGGCCTGCCGCGGGTGGTAGGCCCGTCGGGTCGAGATTCCTCAGCCCGGGGCAAACGCGTTGACAAGCAGACGCCTTACAAACAAACTTACTACATTCGCATCATCGAGCAGGAGGCAGCGGCCAGGGAACGATGCCAAGAATGCCGAAACACTCGCGCGCGCTCCACGTCGGTGAAGCCCGCCTCGGTCGTCAGAACCTGGCCCTCTGCCGGAGGGTCCGCCTGAGAGCGAGCCTTGCCACAGCCCATGAGGTGGCCCGAGGAGAACCATGCTCGATACTCTGAAGCTCATGCGTTTTCTCATCCGGGCCTCCCGGACGATCCGCCTGTCGCGGGTCTCGATCTGGACCGCGATGGTGATCGGTCTTCTGAGCGGCCTCGGGTACACCGCCCTGATCACCGTCGTCAACGGCGCGCTCACCAGCCCCACGCACCGGCTGCTGTTCATCTTCGTCGGGCTGTGCGTCGCCGTGCCGGCGTCGCGCCTCGCCTCCCAGGCGCTGTTCAACGCCATCGGCGCGCGCGCCATCTTTCATCTGCGGCTCGAGCTCTGCCGCCAGATTCTCGCCGCTCCTCTGCGCGACCTGGAGGAGATCGGCCCCAACCGCCTTCTCGCCTCGCTGACCGACGACGTCACCTCGATCACCAACGCCCTGCTCCAGGTCCCGTTTCTCGCCATGCACGCCGCGCTCGCGCTGGCCTGCTTCCTCTATATGGGTTGGCTCTCCTGGTCGGTGCTCCTCATCGTCCTCTGTTTCCTGCCCGTCGGCATCCTCAGCTTCCAACTGCCGATCAGCCGGGCAGGGGTCGCGTTCAAGCGCATGCGGGAAGATCTGGACGTCCTGTTCGCTCACTTCCGGGGGTTGATCCACGGCAACAAGGAGCTGAAGCTCAACCGCGCCCGGCGGCAGACCTTCGTCGACGACGAGCTCATACCCATCGGCGACTCCATCCGTCGCTCCTTGTACAGCGGCAACACCATGTTCACCGTCGCGATCGTCTGGGGGAACCTGCTGTTCTTCATCGTCATGGGCATGGTGCTCTTCATCCCGGGCTGGGTCGTGGACCCCCAGGTGCGTTCGGGGTACATGCTCAGCCTGCTCTACTTGAAGACGCCGCTCGAGGTCATCCTGGTGGCGCTTCCCATCTTGACTCGCGCCACCGCCGCGGTCGCCAAGCTCGACCGTTTAGGCTTCGAGCTGCGCCGGAGCTTCGACCGAGGCCGCCGAGCCGGCAGGCGGCGCCGCTCCACCGCGTTGGCAGCGTCTGGACCTCGTCCAGGTGAGCCACGTCTACAAGGGAGAGAAAAGCGGCGACTCGTTTACCCTCGGTCCATTGGACCTCTCGTTCGGCACCGGCCAGATCGTCTTCTTCATCGGCGGCAACGGCAGCGGCAAGACGACCCTGGCCAAGCTGATGACGGGGCTCTACGCTCCGGAGTCCGGCGAGATCCGGCTCGACGGCAAGCCGATCACGAACGACTCGCGGGACAGCTTCCGCCAGCTCTTCTCGGCGGTCTTCTCCGACTTCTACCTGTTCGACAAGCTCACCGGCCTCAAGGCGGACGATCTCGACGCGGCCGAGCGCCATCTGTCACGCCTGCAGCTCGACGGCAAGGTGAAAATCCAGGACGGTACCCTGTCGACGGTCGACCTCTCGCACGGGCAGCGCAAACGCCTCGCCCTCCTGGCGGCCTACCTGGAGGATCGGCCGATCTATTTCTTCGACGAATGGGCCGCGGACCAGGACCCGCACTTCAAGAAAATCTTCTATCTCGAGATCCTGGCCGAGCTCAAGGCCAGCGGCAAGACGGTCTTCGTCATCAGTCACGACGATCAGTACTACTCGCTTGGCGACCGCCTCATCAAGCTGGACTACGGCCAGGTGGAGTGGGACAGCGATTCGCCGGAGAGCCTTGCCCTCGACGCGATAGCGGCGACGAGGCGAAAGGTTTGAGGAGCCCCACCCGCAAGAAGCCTCTGTCTCGCCTCGAGGTCAGCGGCCTCCGGCAGGGCCAGAAGGTTACCCGCCCGCCCCCGGCTGCCGGCAATGGGCGATCAGCTCGCGCAGCGCCTGGACCATGCCCGCGAGCAACCGCTCCGCGGTGGACTGCCGGTGGGCGTTTTCGCTGTAGAGACAGGAGAGGACCAGGCGGCCGTCCTTGACGGCGCATTCGAGCTCGATCAGGTGGAGCCGCAGCAGGTGGGGCGACCGCTGCGGCCCGCTCCCCTCGCGAGCCAGGCGCAAACTGCCCAACTCCGCCTGCGCCGCGTCCAGGTTGCCGATGTAGTTGAAGCCGAGCTCGGGGACGGGGAGCGAGGGGAGGAGATCGCCGAGCAGGTCGACGCTCACGCGGCCGCTGGCCGGCATCCGCTGCAGCTGCTCCTTGACCGACTTGAGCGCGCCCCCCGGATCGGCGGCGGGGCTGAGGTCGAGCACCACCGGATTGAAGGTGGTGAACCAGCCGACGGTGCGCGACAGGTCGACCCCGGGGAAGATGTCCACCCGGCCGTGCATCTCCACGTCGACGAGCAGCACTGGCGCCGCGGTCCAGACCGCGAAGGCGCGAGCGACCGCGCTGAGCAGGACCTCTCGGAGGTTCGTTTGATAGACCTGCGGGACCTCGGAAAGGAGCGCCCGGGTCTCCTCCCGATCGAGCTCCAGGATGACCGACCGCTCGGACGATTGGAGGGTCGCGCCCGACGACGCGACGTCGCGCGGCAGCGGCGCGACCGCTCCCCACGGGAGATCACGCCAGAACGGCAGCTCGGCCGCGAGCTCGGGCGAGGCGGCGTGCTCGCGCAGGAGCCCGGCCCAGCGCTTGTACGAGGTGGTCTTCGGCGGCAGCTTGGCAGGCACGCCGCGGGCGAGATGGCCGTAGGCGGCGGCCAGGTCCTCGAGCAGAACCCGCCAGGAGATGCCGTCCAGCACCAGGTGGTGCACCACCCAGAGCAGGCGGCCGCTCCGCTGGGCGCCCAGATCGAAAAGCACGGCGCGCTGCACCGGGCCGCGCGTCAGGTCGAGGCTCGCCTGGACCTCGCTCGCGACGGCGCTCACGGCTCCCGACATCCTCTCCTCTGGCAGAGCCGAGAGGTCGAGCGCGAGGAGCCCGGGCGGCGCGGCGTCGGGCGCCTCCAGCCACTGCTCCCAACCCTCGGGCCGCCGGCGGAAGCGCAGGCGTAGCGAGTCGTGGCGCCGGGCGAGGAGAGCCAGGGCAGCGGCGAGCGGCGCGGGGGCGAACGGCGGGATCTCGAGCAGCAGCGAGAGGTTTAAATGGGATGTTCCAGCGTCGCCGGCCCGGGAGAAGTACCAGCGCTGCACCGGGGTGAGCGGCACCGGATCGGTGATCTCCTCATGCTCGGCCACGCGTAGCGTCGTCTCGTCTCTGCTCATCGGCGGTCCGTATAGGACGTCTCGAACCGGGGCCCAGCCCCTAGTATACCGAAGCCGCGGCCGGCGACAACGCGCTGTCTCGCCTTGAGATCAGCGGCCTCTGGCAGAGCCAGAAGGTTACCCGCCCGCCCGCGGCTGCCGGCAGTGGGCGATCAGCTCGCGCAACGCCTGGACCACGCCCGCGAGCAACCGCTCCGCGGTGGACTGCCGGTGGGCGTCTTCGCTGTAGAGACAGGAGAGGATCAGGCGGCCGTCCTTGACGGCGCATTCGAGCTCGATCAGGTGGAACCGCAGCAGGTGCCGCCATCGTTGCGGCCCGCTCCCCTCGGGAGCCAGGCGGAAACCGCCCGACTCCGCCTCCGCCGCGTCCAGTTGGCCGACATAGTTGAAGCCGACCTCGGGGGCGGGGAGCGGGGGGAGGAGATCGCCGAGCAGGTCGAAGCCCACGCCACCGCTGGCCGGCACCCGCCGCAGTTGCTCCTTGACCGACTCGAGCGCGCTTCCCGGATCGGCGACGGAGCCGAGGTCGAGCACCACCGGCGTGAAGCTGGTGAACCAGCCGACGGTGCGCGACAGGTCGACTCCGGGGAAGATGTCCACCCGGCCGGTCCCCTCCACATGGACGAGCAGCACCGGGGCCGCGGTCCAGGCCGCGAAGGCGCGGGCGACCGCGGTGAGCAGAACCTCTTTGATCTTCGTCTGGTAGGCTTGCGGGACCTCGGAAAGGAGCGCACGGGTCTCCTCCCGATCGAGCTCCAGGGTGACCGACCGCTCGGACGATTGGAGGGTCGCGCCCGACGGGACGTCGCGCGGCAGCGGCGCGACCGCTCCCCACGGCAGATCACGCCAGAACGGCAGCTCGGCTGCGAGCTCGGGCGAGGCGGCGTGCTCGCGCAGGAGCTCGGCCCAGCGCTTGAACGAGGTGGTCTTCGGCGGCAGCGTGGCAGGCACGCCGCGGGCGAGACGGCCATAGGCCGCGGCCAGGTCCTGGAGCAGCACCCGCCAGGAGACGGCGTCCAGCACCAGGTGGTGCACCACCCAGAGCAGGCGGCCGCTCCGCCGGGCGCCCAGATCGAAGAGCACGGCGCGCTGCAGCGGGCCGCGCGTCACGTCGAGGCTCGCCTGGACCTCGCTCGCAACGGCGGTCACGGCTCCCGACATCCTCTCCTCCGGCAGAGCCGAGAGGTCGAGCGCGAGGAGGCCGGGCGGCGCGGCGCCGGGCGCCTCCGACCACTGCTCCCAACCCTCCGGCCGGTGTCGGAAGCGCAGGCGCAGCGCGTCGTGGTGCCGGGGGAGGAAAGCCAGGGCGGCGGCGAGCGGCGCGGGGTCGAGCCGCGGGGTCTCGAGCAGCAACGAGAGGTTGAAATGGGACGCCGAAGCGCCGTCGACCCGGGAAAGGTACCAGAGCTGCACCGGGGTGAGCGGCACCGGACCGGTGATCGCCTCCTGCTCGGCCACGCGCAGCGTCGTCTCGTCTCTGCTCATCGTCCTCCGACTGACCCTGTCGCGAGCAGGACGCTCTCGGGCAGGTCGATATGGATGGACGCCCCATACACGGGTCCTCCAATCGTCACATTACCATGAGGCGCGATCAGGGCCCCTTACGTCTGCAATACCCCCGTCTTGAACTCCGGAACGTGCGGGTTCATCACCGCGCAAGCCAGCGAGCGGCCAAGCACTTTCCGTGTTTCCGCAGGATCGATGAGGGCATCCACCCAGAGGCGGGCCGCCGCGTAGCGGGGGTCCATGGCGGCGGCGTAGCGCGCCTTGATCTCGCTCAGGCGAGATTTCTTCTCCTCCTCCGAGACGTCCGCGCCGCGGTTCTTGAGCTGGATCGAGAGCAGCGTCTGGCTCGCCTGGTCGCCGCCCATCACCGAGATCGACGCTGAGGGCCAGGCGTAGAGGAAGCGCGCGCCATAGGCCTTGCCACACATCGCGTAGTTGCCGGCGCCGTAGGAGTTGCCCACGAAGAGGGTGATTTTCGGCACCGTCGAATTGGCGACGGCGTTCACCATCTTCGCGCCGTCCTTGATGATGCCGCCCCGCTCGGCGCGGCTCCCCACCATGAAGCCGGTGACGTCCTGGAGGAAGAGGAGCGGGATCTTCTTCTGGTTGCACAGCTCGACGAATCGCGCTCCCTTGTCCGCCGAGTCGGAATAGATGACGCCGCCGATCTGCAGCTCGCGGTCCGCCGGGCCGGTGCCCGTCCTGCGCGGCACGATGGAGCGCTGGTTGGCGACGATTCCCACCGCCCAGCCTTCGATCCAGCCGGTGCCGCAGACGAGCGTCCGGCCATAGGTGGCCTTGTATTCGTCGAGCTCGCTGCCGTCGAGAAGCCGCGCCAGCACCTCGTGGGTGTCATAGGGACGGGCGCGGTCGACCGGGATCAGGCCGTAGAGCTCCTCGCTCGGATAGAGCGGCGCGGCCGGCTCGCGCCGGGCGAAGGGCCCGCGCGGCGAATCGGCAAGCTGGGCGAACTGGCTCCTGATCTTCGCCAGGCACGCGGCCTCGTCCGGATGCCGGTGGTCCACGACCCCCGAGACGTCGCACTGGACGACGGCGCCGCCCAGCTCCTCGTTGTCGATCTTCTCGCCGATCGCCGCCTGCACCAGGTGAGAGCCGGCGAGAAAGATCGAGCCGGTTCCCTCCACGATGTGAGATTCGTCGCTCATGATCGGCAGATAGGCGCCGCCCGCCACGCACGAACCCATGATGGCCGCCATCTGGAAGACGCCCTCGGCGGAAAGCCGGGCGTTGTTATAGAAGGCGCGGCCGAAGTGCTCCTTGTCGGGAAAGATCTCGTCCTGGAGGGGAAGGAAGACGCCCGCCGAGTCCACCAGATAGACGATGGGCAGCCGGTTCTCGAGGGCGATCTCCTGCGCCCGCAGCACCTTCTTGCAGGTCAGAGGGAACCAGGCACCTGCCTTCACCGTGGCGTCGTTGGCGACCACCACCACGTCCCGGGCGTGAATCGCGCCAATCCCGACGACGACCCCGGCGGCCGGTGCGCCGCCGTACTCCCGGTAGAAGCCGTCGGCCGCCCAGAGCCCCAGCTCCAGGAAGGGGGATCCCGGATCGCACAGCGCCTCGACCCGCTCGCGCGCCGTCATCTTCCCCTGCGCGCGCTGCTTGTCCTGCGCCTTGAGGCCGCCGCCCAGACGGATGCCCTCCTCCTGCTCGCGGATCGCTTCCATCCGGCGCCGCCAGTGCTCCGACCGGCGCTCGAACGCCTCGTTCCGGTTCACCTTGGTCTCCAGGATCGCCACAGCCCCTCCCTGTATCGAGACGGTGGGCATTATATGGACAGAGTCCCTAAAGCAGGGTCACCCAGATCTGGCCTGCGTCTTGCTATAGACCCAAGCTGTGACGCGCGTGGCGCGATCAACGAAGACAAACCTGCGAAGAAAGGAGTTCTGCCATGCACGACGATGTTTTTGAGGGACGCTGGAAACAGATCAAGGGCGAGGTCAAGCGGTTCTGGGGCAAGCTCACCGACGACGACCTCGACAAGGTCGAGGGCAACAAGGACAAGCTCGTCGGCTCTCTGCAGGAGAGGTACGGCTGGGAGAAGACCCGGGCGGAGGCTGACTTCGACCGTTTCCTCGAGTCGGTCCGGACGCCTGCGGGGGTCGGCCATTCAGAGGATCGCTGATCCGCGACGCAACGGATAAGCCGGAAAGGGCGGCCGCAGGCCGCCTTTTTCTTTGTTTGCTAGCATCGCCGCATGAAAGCCCCTCTCTGGCAGCCCTTTTAGCGTGAGCCCCACGATCTTTCGTGAAAGGGGTTTCCGGTTCTTCTTTTTTTCGCGGGAAGAGACCAGAATGCATGTGCATGTCTACTGTGGACATGGAGAGGCGAAGTTTTGGATAGAACCCGGCATCGAGTTGGCGCAGAACTACGGCTTGACGCCGAGCGATCTCCGGGTCGTCCAAGAGCTCATCGAGGAGCACGAGGATGAGATCAAGCGCGCTTGGGAAAAGCACTTCGGACGTTGAGGTCACCCACATCTCCCGGCACGGTTTATGGTTGCTGCTGGATGACCGCGAGCTGTTCGTCCCGTTCGAGGGGTTTCCCTGGTTCAAAACAGCCTCAATCACCGCGATCCTGAACGTCGAGCGGCCACAGCCCCATCATCTGTATTGGCCGGATCTTGACGTCGACCTCATGGTCGAGTCGATCGAACATCCGGAAAGATACCCCCTGGTCTCGAAGGCATGAAGATCCGCCTCCTCGCCTTTGCCAGCGCCGGGGACGCTCTGGGCGCCACGGAAATGGAGCTGGAGATGGCCGCGGGAAGCCGCGTTATTGACCTGCGGGCTCGGCTCGATCGGGACTATCCGAAAATCGTCCCGCTCTGGCCACGACTGGCAGTGGCGATGGACGGCCGGATCGTCTCTATCGAGGAAGCCCTGCGGGACGGCGCCGAGGTGGCTCTGCTGCCGCCGGTCTCCGGAGGCAGCGGCGAGCTGCTGCGGGCAGAGCTGGTGGACGGACCGATTGATACCGGACGCGTTGTAGCCGCAGTGTCCGGACCGAGCCGCGGAGCAGTCGTGGTCTTCCTCGGCACCGTCCGCGATCATCATGCCGGCCGGCCGGTCGCGAAGCTCACCTACAGCTCCTACCGGGCCATGGCCTTGGAGGGTCTTCGCCGGATCGTCGCGGACCTGGAAGCCGCCGGCAACGATCTCCGAGTTGCGGTCGTCCACCGGCTGGGCGAGGTTCCCGTAGGAGAGCCGAGCGTGGTGATCGCAGTCGCCTCGCCGCACCGCGCCGCCGCCTACGAGGCGAGCCGTGTCGCACTGGAGCGGCTCAAGGCGAAGGTCCCCATCTGGAAGCGGGAGCACTATGCGGACGGCGGCGCGGCTTGGCGGGAGGAGGAGCCGCTAAGTAATCTTCCGGGGAAGCTCAGTAAGGTATGAGCCAGGCCTCCTGGCCCCAAAGGGGCAGAGGCATGTAGCCTGGGGCGCCAGCCCCGAAGGGGCGACGGCAGCTCAGTGTGGCGGAGAATTGCCGTCGCCCCCTTGGGGCTCTGAGATTTGGTTTTTCTGACCGCTTTCCTGGGGCTGACGCCGCCAGGCTACATGCCGTGGCTACTTCGTAGCCAGGACGGGTGGCGAGGCTGCTGCGCGTATCCCGGACGCGAGGACCTTACCCTTGAAAGACGCTGTTCGCACGCATCTCTGGATAGGCCTTGTAGATCGCTGCGACCAGCTCCGGGAAGGACAAGCTTCGGACAAAGGTAGATGCCCTGTCTATATAATCTCGAGCCTGCTCGTCCAGATTCGCCAGCACGCCAGCTGCGCGGGATTGACCCGCAGGAGTAAGACGGTATTCGGGCCAATTCCAGCCGCGAGTGATCTCAATCAACCCCTGTTGTGCCAACCCCTCGAGCGAGGCGTAAACCTGCCTGTCGAAAGGGCCATAGTGAAGGGGCTGGAAGGCGAACTTGGGACCGCCAAGAAGCGGGGAGACATTCCGGTCGATCAAGAACAGGAGCTTCTGCACCTGGACCGGGGTATGGGGTACGCCGCCAGCCGGCGACAATGCCGCCAGGACGACATCTTCTCGTGAGACCGTCTTCTTGATACCCATAGCTCCCCCAAGTAGGCTACCACAGGCACACGGGGGCGTAAAGGAGGCGCAGAAGTGGAGTCTCCATTTGGAAGCGCGCGCATTACGCGGATGGCGGCGCGGCCTGGCGGGAAGAGGAACCTCTGACTGCTGAGCCCGTCCACGTCCAGAGAAAGCCGACTCCGCAACAGAGCCCGCAGACGTTGCCGCCGGCGAGCGGACCCGCCGGCAAAGTCCCGAAACTCTCCCCAAAAGTCCGCAGACTCATCGCCAGAGTAAGCAGACTCGTTGACAGAGTCCCGAGACTTTGCAAAAAGTCCGGGGACTCATTGCCAGAGTGAGCTTACCCGCTGGCTGAGTCAGCGGACTCTGGCGCTGAATCCCGGGACTTTCCGGAAAAGTCTCGGGACTTTTCGGCTTCGCTTCACCCCCCGCCCGCCGAGCCGATGAACGCGGCGAGATCCTTCTTCAACTGCTCGTGGTCGACCCGGCGGATGTACATCATGTGGCCCGCCTCGTAGTAGCGGGTGGTGACACGCCGCTCGTAATCGGGCTCGAAGCCGAGGTGATCGAAGGTGTACTCGGTGGCGAAGAACGGCGTCGCGAGGTCGTAGTAGCCGTTGCCGACGAAGACCTTGAGGGCGGGATTCTGGCTCATCGCCTGGCGCAGGTCCTCGGCCACGTTGACGTACTGGTTTTCGAACTCGCCGTAGCTCCAGGGCCGCACGCGGTCGGTGAGGATCTCGTAGGGCAGGTCGCTCTTGAAGCCGAGCTCCCGGCTCACGTAGTCGTTGAAGGTGGCGGTGAACGGTCCCTGGATGGCGGCCATGCTGGGATCGAATTCGTTGCGCGCCCCGGCGGCGTCGCGGTCCACCCCTTTGAAGCGGCTGTCGAGGCGGCCTACCGTCGTGCGCTGGTCGCGGAGCAGCTCCTTGACGAAGGCCTGGATCTCCGGCCGCAGGTTGGTGCGCTTGACGTAGTCCGCCGAGAGGCCGGTGTAGCGGGCGACTTTGGCGGCGACGTCGTTCCATCCCGCCTCGCCGAGATCGTTGCCCTGCATCAGCGCCAGCGTGTACTCGCCCATGGCGAAACGCTCGGCCTCGGCCACCGCCTTCTGGAGACCGGCGGTCTGGAGATCCTGCGGCAGGCGTTTGTGATACCAGGCCGTCGCCGTGTAGGTGGGCAGGAACAGCGGGTAGGGCAGGTCGTTGCCGACATTGAAGCGGGCAGTTTGGAAGTTGAGGATGGAGGAGATGAGGATGACGCCGTTCAGGTACATCCCGTGGCGGTCCTGGAGGAGGTTCGAGAGCCGGGCTGAGCGGGTGGTGCCGTAGCTCTCGCCGGCGAGGAACTTGGGGCTCGACCAGCGGCCGAAGCGGGTGGTCCAGAGCCGGATGAGCTCCGCCACCGCCTCGGCGTCCTCCTCGAGGCCATGGAACTTCCTGGCTTCCTCTCCGGGAATCGCCCGGCTGTAGCCGGTGGTGACCGGATCGATGAACACCAGATCGGTGACGTCGAGGAGCGACTCGCCGTTGTTCACCAGCCGGTAGGGAGGAGGCGGCGCCGTTCCCTCCTCGCCCATCTCCACCCGCCGCGGACCGAAGGCGCCGAGATGGAGCCAGACGGACGACGAGCCGGGGCCGCCGTTGTAGGTGAAGGTGACGGGACGTTGCGCGCGATCCTCAACACCCTCCCGCACATAGGCGACGAAAAACATGTTGGCCCTGGGCTTGCCTTCCTCCTCGCGCAGCACCAGAGTGCCGGCCGTGGCGCTGTAGCGGACGTCCTTACCGCCGATGACGACCTTGTGCTGGGTGGTGACGAGGTTGTCCTCCACCTTGGGCCCATCGGTCTTGTCCTTATTTTCTTTCTTCGTGTCCTCGGCCGACCGAGGCTGCGCGAGGGCGGGAGCCAGGCAGAGCAACGCGAGGATGAGGGTGAGCGAAAGGGTCTTCTCTCGGATCAAATCGGTCTCCTCCTTCGGATAAGTAGGGCGACAGCGGACTGCCCGGTCAGCTACAGGCCCAGGAGGATACTGAACCCCGCCTGTTCTCGGCCGATTGTCGGGTCCAGATCTCCAAACCAGACCTCTTCTCGGGAGGGTCCGATCATGCCGATTCTCTATGGCTTTACGAAGCTGGCAGTCCGGCTTTCCGGATCCCAGATTTCATCCTCTGCCAAACCATCCATCAGAGTTCCGTCCCAAAGAGCGCGCTCGGCCTCGACAGCCTTCCAAGCTTCGGGATCGTTCCGCAATTCCGCGTAGGAGGCGTTGAGATCCTCGATGAACCGCTCCCGCCGGTAGCCCTCGACAGCCTTATCCAATACCGACTGCATCGACTCCTGTTGGGTTCGCGCGATCTCCCGTAATGTCTCCCGAGTCCGTTCGCTGATTCTGACTGTCGCCTGACCCATCTGTAGGCCTTCCATATAGACAAAAAAGTATACAGCGCTGGGGATGAAGAGGGCCCGTGAGGCCACGGGCCCAGGAATGATCGAGCACCCTACGGGCAGGTCGCGAAGGCGTCGACGTCCTGCACCGGCGCGAACACCTTGCCCTGCGGGTTGAAGTACCGCCGCGTGCTGCCGGTCTGTGTGTCGGTCACAGTGATCGTGACCTCGACGTTGGTCAGGCCGCTGGCGAACATCCAGTAACGGTCGAACTCGCCGCAGGCGTTGAGGATCTTGATGGTGATCTCGGTGTTGTCGGGACTGAAGAACCAGAACTGGCCGGAGTCGCCGTTCTGCGAGACCACCTGGGCCGGGCCGGAGGCGGCGCCGGTGTTCCAGTGGGCCTGGACCCTGAAGCGGCCCTCGTTGAGGCAGAGCGTCGTCGAGTTGGCGGCGCAGGTGCCCGGCGGGATGACCGGCGTCAGGAAGTTGAAGAAGACGTGCTCGGCCAGGGCGCGGCCGCTCGACAGGCCGTCCTGGTTGTCGTACTGCCAGTGGATGCCGCCGTAGATGCGGCTCTGGCCCGCCTCCCGCGCCGCCTGGGAGAAGCTGGTAAACGAGCGCGCCACCCCCGGCAGACCGTCCGAAGTGGTGCTGAAGGAGACGTTGTCCGTGCCGAGGAACAGCTCCAGGATTCTCGCGCTCGAGCCGCTGAACGTGCTGTGGCCGGAGGTATAGGAAGGGAAGGGCGGCGTGGCGATGAGAGACTGCCAGCTCGGATCGGCGATGGTGTCGGGATTGCCGTCGGTATCGGCATGCTGGATGCCGGTCACCGGCCGCCAATTGTTGAAGTAGTACTTGAAATCCCAGGAAACGATGGCCGCGTCGGCCACGGTGAGGCCCACAAGGGCGAACAGGCGGGCCGACTCGAGCAGCGAGAGGTTCTCCTGCAAGGCGATCCCCTGGGCGATGAGAAGCCAGTGACCGGGCGGCGTGACGGTGCCGGCGCCGTCCGCCCAGAAGAGGGCGATCTGCGTCTGATCGGCCGTGCGGAACGCACTATCGGACTTGCCGAGCCGTTTGACTTCGCGGAAAGCCCGCGTGTACTCGGCGCTCCCGGGCGACGGCGGCGCGCCCTGGCGGAACTCCGAACCCTTGCTCATGGTCCACGGCGTCACGTTCGGCCAATTGGGCAGCAGGGGCGCGGCGAAGGCCGGGGGCGTCGGGAGCCACCAGAAACCGCCGATGGGGAAAAAGGCCTCCACCACGTCGGCGGAACCATCGTTCGCCCGCAGGGCGAGGATCTGGGCCGCCACCGATTCGCCCCATGCGATGCCGGAGGTCTTGGCCGGGCCGTCCGGAATGTCGGCCAACGAGTTCACCCGCTCGGTATCGAAAAAGGCCTTCTGGACCGGGAAGAGAGCCACCAGGACATTGTGGGCGGCAGCCACCGCGGCCGCGTCGGGAGATGCGCCGCCCGGCGCGTCGGCCGTCACGTGGTAGGGCGTAAAGCCGCCCACAATGCCGTTGACGGCATCGAAGACGGCGACGTGGACGACGGCCATGGCCCGGCTCGCCCTGGGCGGCGACGTCCTGTCCACGCGGATGGCGTCGAGCAGCACGTCGTTCCAGTCGAGCACCACGTTGGCGCGCGCCGGCGCGGCGAAGCCGAGCACTGCGGCAGCGCAGAGGGCGATCCCGATCAGCCTGCGAAGCATGGGCTCCTCCTTTCGATCGCGGTTGCTGCTGTTGGCGGACTGGCGTTGATCTTCAGCTATACCTGGAGCTGCTGGAATCATATCCAGCGGAACCCTCCCGCGGCCAGAGGGGATCCCCGCGCAGGTAGTGGTTCAGTTTGCTCGTGGACTACCCTCGGTCCTGCCCTCCGAAGCCTCACCCCCCAGCCCCCTCTCCCTGACGGGAGAGGGGGAGAAACACATCTGTCTTCCTTGCTGTTCTCCCCCTCTCCGGTTACGGAGAGGGGGCCGGGGGGGTGAGGCTTCGGAGGGCAAGACCGTACGCAGTCCGCAGGCAAACTGAACCACTACCCCCGCGCAGATCGAATTCGAGACGAGGGCCTGGTACGGGCCTAGTACCGCGGCACCGCCGGGTCCACCTGCCGGCTCCAGGCGTCGATGCCGCCGGCGAGGTTGATGGCCCGCGAGAAGCCCATCTGGCGCAGCAGGTTCACCGCCTGCGCCGAGCGCATACCGTGGTGGCAGTGGGCCACGATGGTGTCGGCAGGATCGAGCTCGCCGAGGCGATCCTGCAGCTCGGAAAGCGGGATCAGCCTGGCGCCGGCGATGCGGGAGATGTCCCACTCCGGCGGGTTGCGCACGTCGAGGACGGTGACCTCCCGTCCCTCGTCGAGCCAGGACTTGAGCTCCGGAGCCGAGATCTCGAAGGCCGGCTCCACTGTCGCGGCTTGCGGGTCGATGCCGCAGAACTGCTCGTAGTCGATCAGCCCGGTCTGGGTGGGATGTTCCGAGCAGATCGGGCAGTCCGGGTTCTTGCGCAGCTTCAGCTCGCGGAACTTCAGCCGCAGGGCGTCGAACAGCACCAGCCGGCCGATCAGCGGCTCGCCCGCGCCGACGATCAGCTTGATGACCTCGTTGGCCTGGAGCGAGCCGATGATGCCGGGCAGCACGCCGAGCACGCCGCCCTCGGCGCAGGAGGGGACGAGCCCCGGCGGTGGCGGCTCGGGGAACAGGCAGCGATAGCAGGGACCCCGGGCACCCCAGAAGACCGAAACCTGACCCTCGAAACGGAAGATGGAACCGTAGACGTTCGGCTTGCCCAGCAGAACGCAGGCGTCGTTGACCAGATAGCGGGTGGGGAAGTTGTCCGTCCCGTCGACGACGATGTCGTAGTCCCGGAACAGCTCGAGGGCGTTCGAGGAGTCGAGGCGCGTTTCGTGGGGGACGACCCGGATGTGGGGGTTGACGTCGCGCAGGCGCTCGACGGCGGCCTGGATCTTGGGCCGGCCCACGGCCGAGCGGCCGAAGAGCACCTGCCGGTGAAGGTTGCTCTCGTCGACGACGTCGAAATCCACCAGACCGAGCGTGCCGACCCCCGCCGCCGCCAGGTAGAGCCCCAGCGGCGAGCCGAGGCCGCCGGCGCCGATCGCCAGCACCCGGGCCGCCTTGAGCTTGCGCTGCCCCAAGGTGCCGACCTCGGGCAGGATGAGGTGACGGCTGTAGTGGCGGATCTCGGCCGGCGACAGCCCGGGCAGCTCCTCCGTTTCCCGAAGGATCTCCGGCGCGCTCACGCCGCCCGCTATGGAGGGGATGATGGAGAGCGTGTCGCCGCTCGCCAGGCGCGTCCCTTCGCGGTCGAGGTGCCGCACGTCCTCGTCGTTGACGAAGATGTTGACGAAGCTGCGCAACGCGCCGTCGTCCGTGTAAAGGTGGCGCCGGAGGGCCGGATATTGCTCGGTGAGGCTCCGCATCGCCTCGCCGACCGTCGAGCCCTCGACCTGGACCTCGCCCTGATCGGAGGTGAAGCGGCGCAGCGGAGTGGGGATATGAATGGTGACGCTCAATGGACGGTCTCCTTCTCGACAAACATGGAAATCTCCTCTTCCTCGAACCGCTCGCGGTCGTCGCTGAGGCGCCAGCTCCGCGCGTCCGCCGCTTTGCCGTTCGCGACGGCGACGATGAGGTAGGAGAGACCCGGCCAGGCGTGCTCGCGGTCGAGCTCGCTCGGCTGCGCCGGATGGTCCGGATGCGAATGATAGTAGCCCACGACGTCCAGCCCCTTGGCACGCGCCTCCTTGTGCGCCGCGAGGACCATCTCGGGCTGGATCAGGTAGCGGTTGTGACGGCTCTCCTGCCGCTCGTTCTCCACCGGCAAGGCGCGCTCCACGGTCGTCGCCGACGCACCGCCGGTGCCGATCAGAAAGCCGCAGCATTCTTCGGGGTAGGACTCTTCGCCGTGGCGGCAGATCGCCTCCAGGTGCCGTGGCGGGATGGACAGACGGCCCATGAGTTTCACGGCTCCTCCCAGAAACGCTCGGAGAGATACTTGTCCGCGCCGTCGCACAGCACGGTGACGACGACGCCCTGGCGCAGCTCCCCGGCCACGTCCAGCGCCGCCGCCACGTTGCAGCCGGAGGAGACCCCCACCAGCAGGCCCGCCTCGCGCGCCAGCCGCTTGACCATCGCATAGGCCCGCTCGGTCGGTATCTCCCGCACCTCGTCCGCCAGGGCCGGATCGTAGATCGGCGGCACGATGGCCGAGGCCATGTGCTTCATCCCCTCCAGCCCGTGCAGGGGCGAATCGGGCTCGACCGAGATCAGCCGGACGCCCGCGTCCTTCTCGCGCAGATAGCGGCCGACACCCATGAAGGTGCCGCTCGTCCCGAGACCGGTGACGAAGTGGGTGATCGCTTCCGCGGTCTGGTCCCAGATCTCGGGGCCGGTGGTGCGATAGTGGGCCCGCCAGTTCTCGGCGTTCGAGTACTGGTCGAGATAGGCCCAGCGCGCCGGCTCCTCGGCCACCAGCCGCCGCGCCTCCAGGATGGCGCCGTCGCTGCCCTGAAGCGGATCGGTGATCCGCAGCTCGGCGCCGTAGGCCTTCAGGATGCGCTTGCGCTCGACGCTCGCGCTGTCCGGCAGGCATAGCGTCACCGGGATTCCCCGCGCCGCGCCGATCATGGCGTAGGCGATGCCGGTGTTGCCCGAGGTCGCGTCCAGCAGCCGCCGGCCCGCCGCGAACAGCCCTCGCCGCTCGGCCTCCAGGACCATGGCGAGCGCCGGCCGGTCCTTGACCGAGCCGCCGGGATTAGCGAATTCCGCCTTGGCGTAGAGCCCGACCTCCGGCCTGCCCGTGAGCGCCGAGAGGTCGATCAGCGGCGTCTCGCCGATCAACTCCAGCAGGTCCGCAGGCCGCCGCCTCTCCGCCGAGGAAGAGGGGCTCTCCAGCGCAAGAGGGGTCGACGTCCGCATGGCTCCAGGTCCCGGGATCAAGCTGGCGCTATCTCGTCATCGGAAGCGGGATCACCAGCGACGCCACGATCGACGCCACCGTGAGGATCAGGCAGACGACCGCCGCGGCTACATGGTTGCCCGTCTCCGGCTTGCGTGGATCGACCAGCATCCCGGCCAGATAGCCGCCCGCGAAGCCGCCCAGGTGGGCCCAATTGTCCACGCGGGGCATCAGGAAGCCGAAAACGATCATGAAGATGGCGTAGCTCCAGGCCTGGCGGCCCACGATGCTGCTGCCGGTGCGGCGCCCATAGTAGACCAGGGCTCCGAGAAGCCCCAGAATCGGTGCTGAAGCTCCCACCGTGAGCACGGCACCTCTCAGAAAAGGCAGGAAGTACGCAGCGCTGCTGGCGAGGAAGCCGACGATGCAGGAGATCGTGTAGATGATCACCATCCGGCCGGCGCCGTAGAGCTCGGCCGTCCCGGGAGCGAGCAGGCGGATCCAGTAGAGATTGAAGCCGATGTGCAGGAGACCCGCGTGCAGCCAGCCGGCGGAGAGCACCGTCCACCAGCGGTTGAAAGCGAAAACCGGGTACGCCCCGGACGCTCCGAACCGGAGCAAGCTCTCCTGGCTGGGAGCGCCGATCGAGAGCAGGCCGCCCATCCGGATGCCCTCGGGATCGACGACCAGCATGGCCACGTAGAGGAAGGCCGTCCCCACCATCACCACCTGGACGAAACCCATGTCCTTGCCCAGGTTGCGCAGGACGGCCGTGAACCCCCACATCCCCGGCCGCTTCCGGCCGCAGTTCAAACAGACCTCGTCGTTGACCCCGACCAGCTTGCCGCAGGAGGGGCACAGGATCGAGCCGGTGCGTGCGCGACGGAACATGGCGCGGTACTCTATCAGGGAGTCCCGTTCCTCTTTTTCCCTTAGCCGGATTAATCGAGTCCGTACTCCGAACGCAATCTCAGGAGGTCCTGCCGCAGATCGGGGAACATCTTCGAAGTGTAAATGCGCGCGATCTGCCCCCGGTTCTGTATCTCGATCAACTTCCGCAAGTCATTGGGCCGCAGCTTCCAAGTGATACCGTCCGTGACGAACAAGAGCGTGGTGTCATGCCGCTTCTTGGCCACGATTCGCTCCATGTCTCCCAGAATATCGGTCTGCTTGCTCCCCGTGGCGCCGTAGGCCTTGACCTCTATCAGAATTCTCGGATCGCTCTTTGAAGGAATCGCGAAATCAGCCTTTTCGTCGTCCCGGCCGTTGGCGCCCACGAATCGGCAACGCACGCTATAGTGATCGATCCCGAAAACCTCCCGAACCATCTCCTCGGTTTTGTCCTCAAGAAACCTGCCTCGGCTCTGAGCCCTGATGGCGCTTCCCCTCCCTGTTTTGAGCCTCTCGACGAGCAGGTCACGCCAGGTCACGGGAGTGCCTACGATCTCCCGAATCTTCTCCAGAACCCCGAGTGAAACGAGCCCTTGAAGAAAGGAATCGGGGTCTTCACGAAAAGCTTTGACTCCTATTCGGGAGCCTTTCAGAGACTCGCGAAGCGAGCCGACGAACTCATCCTTTGACAGGTCGAGGAACAACCGAATCAGGGTTAGACCAGCGTCAAAATCCTTACTCAGCAGGCCGTGAAGATCACTTGTTGTATATGTGATCCTTTCTTCGAAATCCCCCAGCAGCGCCATCACTGACTTCGCGAGATCATCCTTCCACTCGGACTCGATACGGGAGAGATTGGAGATGATCTCGGCGAAGGTCTGGCGGCGGCGCTCCATTCACACTCCAAGGATCAGATACTCGCGGGCGACCGCCCGGTTAACTGACGAATGGGTGCCGAAGTGATACCGGTGTTCCTTCTCGAAAACGGTTACCGAGCCCTTGGTCCTGCGCATCAGACGCACCAAGACCTCGAGGTCCGGGTAGCCGTTTGAGGAATAGGAAAGCACCAGGATGCTTTTTCGGAAGCGTGAGAAAAGGCGCTCGAAAGCACTGAGCGAGTGGCGACGATAGGAGAACGGAGTATAGGGCTTCCTGATCTTCTTGACGCGGCTGTTCTCGAGAAGTTCCATGCCTTGCCAATAACAAGATAGCCCTTCCAGGAAATGGTACCGCTTGATATAGCAGTTGTCGTCCGCGCGGGGCACGTAAGGGGGATCCATGTATACCAGATCAAAGTTTTTCGGCTCGATGGCAAAGACGTCTCCACGGAGAGCCCGATTGGTCCTGCCGTTGTCGAAGACGCTCCGGTTGAAGACCTCCGCCTGCTCCACGAAATGTTCCCGCAATGACAGGCGAAGGTCTCGCCGGCCGTCCTTGTAGCGTTCGGGATCTCCCGCCACCGTGAACACGCCCCGCGGCTGTCTTTTAACGCACGACCGGATGAGGGCCGAAAGAGCAAGCGCCTTCCGGTATGGGTTCTGGAATCGTCGAAAGTTCGCCCAGATCTGGTCGAGAAAGCGCAGATCATCCTGGGTAAAGAAGATCCCCTTAAACGTGGTCTCGATGAACCGGCCGTACTCCAATGGCGTGGCTAGGAGACGTTCAACGTCCCGCGGCCGAAGCACCTCTTCGGAGTTGGCCACCAGGGCCGTGGCAAGGAGGCTGGCGAAGTTGAGGAAGTCGTTGGTCGTGACTTCCTTCCCCATGCTCTTGAGGAGATAGGCGACGCACCCGCTGCCGGAAAAAGCGTCCAAGGCCGTGTCGAAGTCGACTTGGCGGAGGATCCCGTAAAGCCAGGGAAGCAGGCGGTGCTTGCTCCCCATGAAACGAAGCTGAGGATAGTCTCTGACCAATCTAGGAAGATCGGGTGCTGTCGGATGCTCGATCTCTGGGTCTGGGTATAGGGCTCCGACTGGCATCGATAGGCATCCGGCGGGAGCACTATCACCGAAAACAGCGTCCGCACTCGGCCAGAGCGCCCCCGCGAGGCCCGGGAACAGGGGCAGCGTGGCAGGAAGCGGCTCTTTTCTCTTCTCTGCGCTCGCCTTCAGATCGATCTTCCTGTCGGTCATGGAAACATCGTGCCTCTTGGTCGCCTACAAGAGGAGCTTACGCTGCAATTGCGCCAAGCGCAAGGCAACTCGGGGAAAACATGCGGGCGTTGATCCTAGTCATTGCTCAGCCCGCTCAGGCGCTCGACGGCAACCCCTGCATCCAGCTCCTCGGTCAGGTCGAAGATCGACACGCTCCGTCCTTCGAGCTCGACGGTTGGATTGCTCAGAAAATACCCGGCGGTTTCCTCGCCGAAAGCCCCGATCAACCGGTCCCCGAACGAGAACGCCGCGATCGGCAGCATCCCTTGCCCGGCGGCCAAGTCGGACCCGAACCGCCGCAGCTCGGCCAGACCCTCGACCGGACCCGCCGAGAGATGGACGCCGTTGAATCCCTGCGAGACTTCCTTCAATCCCAACTCGTCCCGCCGGGCGAGGAGCACCGCCCTGAGGCTGCCGGCCACGGCGTCCTCCGGACGGGTGGCTCCCACGAGAGAGGTCCTCGCCTCGCGCCAGTTGGCGTCGCCGCGCAGCGCCATGGCCAGAATTCCCCGCCGGTCCGCCGTGAAGTGAAGCAGCTGCGAGGGATGAAATCCGTTGATCAGGAAGATCTCCTTGCCGTCGAGGCTCAACCGGCGGCAGTAGGTGCCGGGCGCGAGCTTGTCGCTGCGTTTTTCGCCCCACAGCCGATCGAGCGACTGGCCGTCGAAATCCGGGAAACGCTCCAGGAATTCGACGCCCCCCACGAGATCGGCAGCCTCCACGTCCAAACCGTAGACTTCCTTGAATTTCTGCCGGCCGTCCTCCGAAAGGCTGGCGCGGGCGGACCTCGCCAGCCGGTTGATGACCCCGTAGTGCTCGTCCATGACCGCGTACTTCTTCAGGTACCCGGAGGGGAGGAAGATAACGCTTTCGATGGCCAGGCCGAACTCCCTGATCTTCGCCAGGGTCAGCTCCAGGATGATCTCCAGGCTTTCTTCCGGCAGCACGATGAGCTCCGGCTTCAAAAACAGCACCATTTCATTCTCGCCGTCGGCCTGCCGGCTCTCCGAGAGCACGAACCGCCGATCCGCGTCCTGCTCGCGAAGCTCGACGAGTTGAGACGCGGTCACCTGCGGCGCTGCGGTGCCGGTTATCGTTCCTGTACTCGACATTTGCCTTCTCCTCGTAGACTCATGGCCTTTCAACTGTATGGGATGGCAGCCGGAGAGGGCAAGAAAAGAACCCGTCTTCAAACCCGCCGCGGCGGCTCTCGGGGATCGGGATCGCGGCGGGCGGGCTCGTCCACCTCTGGAGCATCCGGAGGCTCCTCGACGGGCGGCTTTTCGAGCGGCGATTCGTCCGGATCGTCCAAGGGCTCGTCGCGCTTCGGATGATCGAGCGGCTCGCGGGGATCGCGGTCGCGGCGCGGGTCGTGGGGGTCCCAGGCGAGCATCGGCGTCCTCCTCGGCCTTCCCTTCAGCAAGGATCGAGCCGGAGACGCCCGGCTCCTTTCTTGCACGCCCTGATCCCGGCATGAATCCGCCCGCCAGCTCCCAATGGCTCCTGCAGCTCGTCTGGCTCGCGACGCTGGCGGTTCCCATCGCCTGCATCGCCTGGACGGTGACGCACGAGGAGATCTTCCGCGAGCCGCGCGAGTACTTCGCGCGGCGGTCCGAGAACGCCGGCTCTCTCATCACGCGGAAGCTCTTCTACCTGTTGACCTGCGAGTACTGCTTCAGCCACTACGTGACGATCTTCTTCCTGCTCCTCACCCGCTACCGGCTGCTGCTCGACGACTGGCGAGGCTACCTGATCTCCTTCTTCGCCCTGGTGGCGGTGGCGAACGTCTACATGAGTGCCTTCGGCCGGCTGCGGCAGGAGGCGAAGTCCGAAAAGCTGGATGCGGAGAAGAAAGAGATCGAGCTGGAAGCGGCGGGAAAGTCCTCACCTCCCCGACCCTCCTCTCCCACCTCACGCCCACCCTTCCGGGAGAGGAGGGAGACTGATTCAAGTTAGTTTTAAGCCCCTCTCTCCCGGAGGAAGGGAGGGAGGCTGGGAGAGAGGGGTTGGGGAGTGAGGGCCTATTCCGACGCCTCGTCCAGCTCCTCCACCTCGGCAAGGATCTCCAGGGCCCGCGCGGCGTCTTCGGCATGGACCTCGATGCGGCTCATGACGGCCGGCTCGCGGGTCAGCAGGCTGATCGCCGGCAGGCGCTCCTCCAGCACGCAGGCATCGATTCCCTGGGATTCCAGCAGGGTCCTGGCGAGGTGCGCCTCCCAGGGCGTGGAGAAGCGGCCGATGGTGACCAGGGCCACCGGCTCTTCGGGCTCCCGCGGGACGCCGGGCAAAGCGTCCTCCTCGGTCACCAGGTAGAGGATCGGCCGGCGGCTGCGCAGCAGCTCGGCGGCGCGGTCGGAATCCTCACGGCGGACCTGGAGCCGCACGCCGCCAAGGGTGCTGGAGAGCGCGCCGTAGAGGCGGAAGAAGTGCTCGTCGGCCACGATCGCGTGGATGCCCTCGGCTTCCAGGCAGGCGCGGGCGAGATGCGCCTCCCAAGCGGAGGAGAATCTCGCAAGCGTGATCAGGCGTTCGATCTCGTATTCCGGATCCATGACATCCACGCTGCGCAGTCGGCAGGCGGCATGATCTTAACCCCCGCCGGCTCGGCGGACCAAGGAAGTGTCCCGCAACGGGACGGCGTCGCACTCCACTAGTGTGGCCGATGCGACGAACAGGAGCGCCTCCCGCGGTATGCGATCCTTCCTGATCCTCTGGGCGGGCCAGTCCGTTTCCGCCCTCGGTACCAGCCTCGGCAGCTTCGCCCTCGGGGTCTGGGTCTTCGAAAAGACCGGCTCCGCCACCCGGTTCGCGATGATCGCCTTCGTGATGGGCATGGTTTTCATCCTGATCAACCCCGTCGCCGGCGTCCTCGCCGATCGCCAGAACCGCCGCCGGATCCTCATCCTGGCCGATGCGGGTTCCGGCCTGACCTCTCTCATCATGGCGGCGCTGCTGTTGAGCGGCCGGCTCCAGCCCTGGCACGTCTATCCGATCGTCGCCGTGCTGACGGCCTTCCTCACCCTCCAGTTCCCCGCCCTGCTGGCTTCGATCTCGCTGCTCGTGCCGCGCGAGCAGCTCGTGCGGGCGAACGGCATGCTGCAGAGCTCGCGCGCCGCCGCTCAGATCATCGGACCGCTCGCCGCCGGCGTGCTGGTGGGATGGATCGGCTACTCCGGCATCATCCTGATCGACTGCGCGAGCTTTTTCTTCGCGATGGCGACGATCCTCGCCACCCGCATTCCCAGGCCGGCGCAATCCGAGGCGAAGGAGCGCCGGTCGGTGCTCGCCAGCCTGGCCTTCGGTTGGACCTATCTGCGCCGGCTCCCCGGCCTGTTCGCCCTGATGAGCCTCTACGGCGTGACCAATTTCTGCATGGGTACCGTGCAGGTGCTGCTGACGCCGCTGATCCTCAGCTTCGCCACGCCGGTCGATCTGGGCAGCGTCAACTCCGCGGGGGCGGCGGGCATCCTGCTCGGCAGCCTCGCGCTGTCCTTCTGGGGAGGGCCGCGACGGCAGGTCCCGGCGATCTTGATGCTTCTCGCCTCCCAGGCCCTGATCCTGTTCCTGGGCGGCGTTCAGCCGAGCATCGTCTTGATCGCCGTGGCCGCCTTCGCCTTCATGTTCACGCTGCCGTTCATCAACGGCTTCACCCAGGCGATTCTGCAGAGCAAGATTGCGCCGGACGTCCAGGGCCGCGTCTTCGGCGTGGCGGGCATGATCTCCATGGCCAGCGTCCCCCTGGCCTCCGTCTTCGCGGGACCGCTGGCCGATCGTGTCTTCGAGCCGATGCTCGCTCCCGGCGGCGCCCTGGCCGACTCCGCAGGCCGGCTGATCGGCGTCGGCGAAGGGCGCGGCATCGGCTTCCTCTTCGTCCTCCTGGGAGCGCTGGTCCTCGTCGTAGTAGGCGTTGCGTCGCTCAACCCCCGCCTGCGGCGGCTGGAGAGCGAGATCCCCGACGCCTTGGCGGAAGGCTCATTTCCGCTGCCCGGCGCTTCCGCACCGGGCTGACGAAACGTCGCTTCTCCGAAGCGATCGGCCGTTTCGCCCTCAGGGCGACGTTTCGTTAGCCCGGTGCGGAAGCGCCGGGCGCGCTCAAATCGCCCCGGCGCTGCGCAGGAGCGCCCAGAGTCCCACGAGGAGGACGGCGAAAAACAGCGCCGTCATCAGTCCTGCCCAGACGCCGGCCGACCGGCCTCGCCAGTGCGCGGCGGCAAGGCAGGCGCCCACCACGCTGAGCAGCGCGAAGAGGAGGAACAGCGCCAGAGGCATCCACATCTCGGCCGGCTGCGGCGTCATGGCCCGGTCTGGGTATAGAACCGCGCCGCCCGCTCCGCCATGCCGCGCAGCAGCGCCGCCGGCCGCAGGCGCTCGCCGTGTTTCTCGGCGTAACCGTCCAGGCGGTCCACCACCCAGGCGAGGCCGTGGCGGTCCGCCTCGCGCAGCAAGCCGCCGCGGAACGGCGGAAAGCCGAAGCCGAAGATCACCCCGATGTCGACGTCCGCCGGCTTGGTGATGATCCCTTCCTCCATGCAGCGGGCCGTCTCGTTGAGCATCTGCAGCCAGCAGCGCTCGACGACCTCGCCGTCGTCCACCGCCGCTTCCCGCCAGCCGATCAGGCTGTAGACCGCCTCGTCGACCCGCTTGCCTTTCTTGCCTTCGCCTTCATAGAGATAGAACCCGCGACCGGCCTTGCGGCCGAGCCGGCGATCGTCCGCCATCTTGTCGAAGACCGGCGGCGGCGCCACCCGCTCGCCGAGAGCCTCGCGGACGACTCCGCCGGCGTGGCGGGCGACGTCGAGCCCGACCTCGTCGAGCAGGGTGAAGGGGCCGACCGGCCAGCCCCAGCGGGTCATGGCGCGATCCACCCGCTCGATGCGCGCTCCCTCGGCCAGCATCCAGGCGGCCTCGTTGAGCATCGCGCCCAGCACCCGGCTGGTGAAAAATCCGGGACCGTCGCTCACCACGATCACCGTCTTGCCCATGTTCCGCCCGATTTCGACGGTGGTGGCCAGCGCCTCCTCCGAGGTTCCGGGATGGCGGATGACCTCCAGCAGCGGCATCTTGTGGACCGGGCTGAAGAAGTGCATGCCGACCACGTTCTCGGGCCGGCGGCTGGCCTCGGCGAGCCGGGCGATCGGGATGGCCGAGGTGTTGGAGGCGAAGATGAGCCCTTCGGGGGCCACCGCCTCGGCCTCCCGGATCACGGCGCGCTTGACCTCGAGGTCCTCGAAGACGGCCTCGATGAGGAAATCAGCGCGCCGCAGCGCGTCGTACTCCACGGTCGGCAGGATGCGCCCCATGGCGCCTTTGGCCTCCGGCTCGCTGAGGCGGCGGCGCTGCACCAGATCGCGGAAGCGCTGCCGGCAGAAGCCGTAGCCGCGGCCGACCGCCGCCAGATCCTTGTCCTTGAGGACGATGGGCATTCCCTTTTGGGCGAGCACCTGGGCGATCCCCGAGCCCATGAAGCCGGCTCCCAGCACGCCCACGGTGCGCACCGGCCGGGCTGCGCGGCCGATCTTCGCCGCCCGGGCCTCCACCTCGTTCTTGGCGAAGAAGATGGAGATCAGGTTCTTGGCCGTGTCGGAGACGACCAGCTCGGAGAAGGCGCCGGCCTCGACGTCCAGCGCGCGGCGCAGCGGCAATTTCAATCCTTCGCGCACGACGTCGACCGCCACCAGCGGCGCGGGATAGTGGCCGCCGGTCTTCTCCATCACCCCGGCGCGGGCCTTGTCCCACACCAGCGGGCCGCCGAGAGGCGAACGGGCGAGCAGGTCGCCGGCCCTGGAGGAGAGGGGCTTCTTGCCACGCCTGGTCTCGGGTCCGCTTCGCAGGAGCCTCTCGGCCGCCGTCCGCAGATCGGCCGGGTGGCAGGTGTCGTCCACCAGTCCCAGCCGCCGGGCCTTGCGGGCGTCCACCTGCTTGCCGGTGAGGATCATGTCGAGGGCGTCCGGCACGCCGATCAGCCGCGGCAGCCGCTGCGTGCCGCCGAGGCCGGGGATGAGACCGAGCTGCACCTCCGGAAACCCGAGCCGGGTCTTGGGATGCTCGGTCGCGACGCGGCGGCGGCAGGCGAGGGCCAGCTCGAGACCACCGCCCAGGCAGGGGCCATGGATCGCCGCCACCGTGGGAAACGGCAGGCCGGCCAATCGCTCCATCAGGTCGTGGCCGCGCTGCAGCATGGCGAGCACCGCCTGCTTGTCCGCGAGCCCCAGCAGCTCCTCCAGGTCGGCGCCGGCCACGAAACCGTCCGGCTTGCCGGAGTAGATGACGAGCCCCTGCGGCCGCTGCCGTTCCAGGAGCGCGATCTGGCTCTCGAACCAGCCGAGGAGACGGCTCGAGAGGGTGTTGACCTTCTTCGCGGGATCGTCCAGCCGCAGCCAAGCGATCCCCCCTTCGACGGCCAGCGCGGCGGGCGCCGGATCGGAGCGAACGGTTTGGGCGGGGGTCTTTGCTTCGATGAGGGTCATGGCGGCCATCGTAGATGGGCGGTGCCGTCATGTCCACCGGGTTGGTTGTAGAATCGCTTGATCTTCTTCTCCAAGCTGCGATCGGCCTCGGTCTAAGGATGGAGGCACGGGGATGCCCGAGGCCCTTGTAAAGGAGGCCGCGATGTCGTCCGAGCTCTCAATGGCAGCGATCGTCGAGAGGCTGGAAGCGCAGATCGAATTCCATCGCGAGCGGGAGGCTTTCCATGCCGAGCAGGAAACCCACCACCGCGAGCAGCGGGCCGCCCACGCCGCCGCCCGTGCCGAGTCAGGACGTCGGCTATAACCCCTCCCTGACCAAGATGGTGAAGCGGATCGTGGAGATCAAAGCTCCGAGCGACGTCTTCGGTCCGGCAGCCATCCTGCGGGAGGTCCTCCAGCACTACGGCAACCGGCTGCGCCGGCCCGCCACGAAAAAGCTGGTCTCCATCGCCCTCCGCAGGCTGCACGCCGCCGGCAAGCTTCGCGTGGCCCGGCAGGGACAGCCCCACCACGAGACGCTGTACGCCAAGGCCTGACGGCCTCTTCGCTTTTGAAGGCTTTGCCTTACCAGACGATACGCCCGTGCGAGCCAGCGGCGGCACGGAGCCATCCCGCCGCTGCCATCGGCGTTCCAACGCAGCCGGCGCGCGCTCCATCGCAACCGTTGGACGGACGATCGCAACCTTTGGACGTATTCTTACAACCAATGGATCGATCGTTACAGCTCTTAGACATTCCACCGCAACTCTTGGACGCTCCATTGCTGCCAATGGACGTTCTATTACAACCGGTGGATCGGACCATCCCAGCCGGTGGACGGACCCTTGCAGCCCTTGGATGGCGCGTCGCAACCGGTGGTCGTCGCAGACGGGGCGGCTGCGCGCGCCAAAGAGTGCCCCTGCCGCCCCAGAGCCAACCTGTTCAGAAGAAACGGAAGCACCGAGCATACCGACGATCCCGGAGGGAGTCGGCACCGAGATCGTGCGCGAGATCCTGGTCTGCCCGAGCTGCTCCCGCCGGTCCGCCGCCAACCCTATCGGATCGCCGTGGACCGCCCGCCTTGGCGGCGGCCGCCTGATTCACGCGACCGCATGGCGCCCCTACCAACGCTGGAGGTCAGGGCTTGCGCTTCAATCCGGAAGCCTTAGCCCACGTGCGCATAAGCCTCCAGAGCCAGGCTGCTTTATGCGGCCGATCCGGCCGTATAAGCAGCCCTTACCCGCAAGTGGCTTCCTGCGGTCCAAGTTCTTGGGAATAAAGGGCAACCGTACCCTCGCCGGACCATCACCCTGGAGGCGATGTGTCAATGTAGGATACTCCGTAGGTGCCCAGTGCGTTAATTATCCAGGCGATTGTGGGTGCTGGTATGAGCCAATTTGTGGTTTCGCGGCAAACAAAGTATCTGTGGCAGCCCCAATGAGCTTTTCAGCGCTTCCTGAGCTTCCTGCTGAGGTGATGGATCTCTCCACTCTTATGGATGAATTGGCGGATACTGAACCCTCCGTGCTAGAAGAATGAGCTTAAGCCTGGCCAAACTGCCAGGTCGCGAGGAGATCATCTCCGGAAGAAAACGCACAACACAGCCCTGCAGCGGACGGCTGAGGCCGCCGCTGAGGGGCAATCCCGTTGGGCGCTTGCCTGGTACAAGGGAAGGGAGCCATATAATAGGTGAACGCGATCAAAGAAGTGTTTGGAGTGGTTAAAGGGATCATTTTGATTAGCGCGAGCTTTCTCGTGCTCACTCCCCAATTGACTGGCTTAGAAAGAATTGGTACTCAATTTCTTCCTGGGTTTCTTGCCTTGAGTATCTCCATAGGGTTCTCCCTAGCCGTGGTAGGCGGATATGTGATTGCGGCCAGCGCAGGGCGCAAGACCATGAAGCGAACGGCGCTAACCGCTAGCATGGTTCTAGTCTGCAGCCTAATTCTTATGGTGATACTCGCAAAAGGTGAATCTCTTCAGTTTCAGATTGCAAGAACAGTTACTATATCCATAGGCGTTCTGCTCGGTGGCTATTTGAGAACTCCGCAGCCCCTGCGGCCAATACGGGTCATTCCGCTCTCCGACTCAGATCTTCGCGCCCAAATAGAAAGACGCATGGCGACATCGCATGATTATATTCGCCACATGATAACTAGCCTAGTAAGTTGGTACACGTTCTTTGTAGGCGTCAACTACGCCAGCATGGGGTGGTTTGCTACTCATCGTGAGTTGGAGTCATCAAACAAGATTATCTTGATCGCAGCCATGTTCATCATGCAAAATCACTAGTGTCCGGCTATAAGTCGAATAGGGTCAACTGTTTACGCGAAGCGTTGTCTTCTATCGGATCGTGTGTGGCCGTAAGTAGTTGAAACAACGGGACTTTCTCGAACGGGTAGACGCTGATGATCTGTAGAATTGTGTAGAGATCGCGCTCGACCCCTAGGCGTTTGCGCATGATCGCAACGAGGACGTAGGCAGAGATAGCAATCCAAATCTGGGTTTTCACGGCGTTGGATGAGATGCGAAGGTGTTGCTTGATCCACTTGAAGAATAACTCCACTTGCCATCGGTTGCGGTAGAGCGTTGCGATCGTGAGGGCGGGAAGAGCGAAGTCGTTCGTGAGGAAGACCAAGCTCTGGTTCGACTCTGGATCGCGGTATCGAACGCGCCGCAGGGGGAGTGGATAGTGCGTACGGGTGGCCTTGCCGGTCAGCACGCTCGTCTGGTCGCAGAGGATGCCCGTGGAGCGGTCGCACGGCGCCGAATAGCGTCGCCTGAAGCTGAGGTTCTTCTTGGCCCGGGTGACGAACACGGCGTGGGCTTGGTGGAGGCTCCAGAGGCGCTCGAAGTCTACGTACGCGCGGTCGAGGATATAGATGGAACCTGGCTCGGGAAGCAGGACATCGAGGACCCGAACGTCGTGTGGCTTGCCATCGGTGATCCAAATGAAGACGGGGATGCTTCCCCGCAGATCGAGCAAGGTATGCAGCTTGATGGCGGCCTTGGTCTCTCTGAAGCTCGCCCAGGGGAAGAGGGACAGGGAAAGGTCGATGGTCGTGGAGTCCAGGGCGTAGACCGTGCGATCGAGCTCCACATCCAGGGGTTCGTCAGCGTAAAGCCGCCTTGCCTCGGCGATCAACACCTGCGCAAAATCTGCGTAGATTCGCCAGTCCCGCTGTTCGTTGGCGTCGGCCAAGGTACTGCGAGCCACCGGGCCAGTGAACCCCATGTGGTAGATCCTCTCCGGTGCGGCCGCCAAGCATGCCTCGATGTCGCGGAGGCTCTCTCGATACGTGAGTTGGGCGAACAGCATCGCGAGAAACTGTTGCCAGCATCTGAAGCTGCGCACGCCATAGTCACCCCGGTAACGCTCCACCCGCCGGCGGAAGGTGTGCCGCGGCACGAAATCAACGATCTGTGAGAACACCGTACGGCCTTCGTGCATGCCCATCGCTCCTGTCCGCAGAGGTACCCTGCGGCAGGATGACGGAGTATGGATACGCTTTCAATCCGCCCCAAGCCGGCAGTCGCCGCCGAGTAAGGCCGGCCCGCTCCCGGCTTATTGAGATTGCCCGTCTCAACAAGCACGCCCCTCAGAGTTCAAATCCATGACACCCCAAATTGGCCACCCAAGTGCCAACGCCACAACACCTTACGCTCCCGCTTGAAACCCTTCTACCGGACAGTAGTGATGCAAAATATACTCGGCATTATCGCGTGCATGCGCATCAAGCGGTACGTCTTAGTGACCAGTGATGAGATAGTGGCGAATGAACAAAGCTTGGTGGGGAGTGAACTCTCCTACGAAGCGAGGGAGGCTCTCATGCCCGCTCCAGTATACGGTAGGGCCATTCAACTCATGGTCCTAGGACTCGTTTTCATTGTGCTCGTTTGGTCAGTGCTTCCGTTTTTCATGGAAAACAATGCGGCGATCACGATTTTAAGGAAGTACATTACGGAATGACGCCCAACACCTTCGGTCGAGCGGACGGACACCGCCCTATCGGGCGCCGCCGCCGCTCACCTTCTGCGCGTTGGCCGGCCTGAGAAATCATTTTCGACCCTTGAGCCATTCGTATAGTAAATCGCCATATCTGTGTGCTCTTTTCGCAATGTGGCGCCCAGAGCATGAGGTGCATTCGTTTCCCGTGCTCGAAACGCGCGCCCTCTCGAGAGGGGTGGTGATGCTTCACTATCGTGGTCAGCCGAGGTTATCACTCGCCGCGGGTCGAATGCGGCGAATGCGGGTTGACACGTAGGAGTTAGACCTGATAGCGTATCTAAGAGGTTAACCAGTAAAGGAGGTCCCGTATGAGGAAACTCATTGCTGTCGTCGGTATCATCGGTCTCAGCTTTGCATTGGCAGCGCCACCCGCGTATGCTGCATGCACTTCCGGCCAGCAGCCGGCATGCAACGATGCCAACACCGAACGTACGAACGACTGTAATTTCGCCGGTGCGCCCCAGTCCTGCTACACCGCCTCCGTCTGCCAGTATTACGCTTGCATGGAGGCTTGTGGGGACGGAATGGTCCCCATGGAGTGCGGAGCCAGTTAGCATCCAAGGAAGATCGCGCCACCGTAAACCGCCCGAGGAACATGGCCGAGAGGCCATCAAGCGAGGGCTGAACGCTGCCTTCTCTGGTTTCTGAGTTCCGGCGCTTCGGGCATCACCGCTCTCGGCCTCAGAATCGGCCTTTCCCGCTTCGACAGGTTGGAGTGCCGCATGGAGACCAGCCTGGTGGAAGCGGTGTTCTCCGGAAGGTTGCCGGAGAGGTTCTGGGCTTCGTTCGACGTTGGTGAGCGGCAGGGTCGATGATTCACTTCGAGGACCGTCTATGGCCTTCTCGACCAGCGTGGTCCGGATCGGCGTTGCCCCTCGGTGCGCGCGGTCCGGCCGTGGTGCAATTCAGCAAACAAGGGCAGTCCGGCCAACCCAAGGCGTTCGAGCGGACTGCTGACGCATCCGCTCAACGCCATCAGCGTTAGCCAGACATCGACCGTTTCGCGAAACCATGTGAGGGAAGTGAACTGTGGGCATTCTCGGACGTCTATTTGAGTCAGGCAATTCCAAGGCTGCACGTCTTGCGCGCGAAGCGGAGGAGCGTAGTGCTAAGACAGCGGCTGAGCGCGCGGATTTGATGGCCAGCATGAAGCATGTTCTTGAAAACGCCAAGACCGTTGTCGCTGGCGACAACAATCCCGAGTGGCTCGCTTTCACACGAGAACTGCGGGAGGTAACTCCTAAGACGGCATCCTTTGTCCAGTTGAACCGGCAGGATTACGCCTTCGCATTGATCAGCTGCCTCCTCACGAGTGTGGGCTTCGCGGCGGATGCGTTTGGCCGAAGGAGCGTCGCGCATATCATGCCGCGGGACGTCGATGCAGAGGGTAGGCTGACGATAACAACATTATCTCTCATGGCCGAACATCCCGAGTGCTTGGACGAAATCAGACCGCTCGCCGGCGCGAGCGCTCGTGCACACCTTCAGTTGCGCTCTGACCAAGTCGCACATGTCATGAGCGTCTACGAGGCGCTCTGGAAGGCGTTGGTCTATGACAAAGACCTCGTGTGTCCCTTGGATGTGGGGGGCACGGCCGGCTCAGTGCGGGCTTATCTGACATCTCGGGGTCGCTGGTGAGACGTTCATCGGGGGACTACTTGTTGAAATCGCGCTGATGGGGCGTGCAGCATGACTGATAGAGAAATGGTCGCGAAGCTTGTCGAGGTTGCCGAGTATTTCGCCGGCGGTGGTCTGTCGAAGGACAATCCCGGGCTGATGAACCAGGTCATGGAGATTGGAAGAGACCTCAATCAGAAGGGCGGAATCAAGGAGATGCGCAGGGTCTTCAACATGATCCCGCCCATGACTGGAAGACGGACGGTCGAGATGCAGTGGGACGGTATCGGCGAGTGGCGAGGTTAAGCGTCGAGTCCAGTGGTGATCGCTGGCTAACCCCCAAATGGAGCCGACGCGCCGCTGAACGGCGACGGCGCGCGGCTCATTTGGTACGTTGGGCGACGAAGGAGGTATTTGTGAAGCACCGGGAGTTAGTCTTTGGCCTTCTAGCCTCGATGGTCGCAAGCTCTCTTTCCGCGACGTCTGCCCCATGGACGTTGGTCCGTTGTACGACGTGGACGAGCTGTCAATCGAGGTTATGATCGGCTCCCCGCTTGCCTCAGACGGCCACTCGGCCAGACAACCGTTCAGCTCCGACATTGCGAAAGCAGACGTCTTCGAGAAGGCTCTCGTTACAGCCGCTACCCAACATCTCCAGAAAGCCGGCGTCCGCGTATCCAGCACGCAAGACAGATCTTTCGGTGGTCCCTCCGACGGCATCTCCGGCCGAAAGTAAGGCACATCCAACGAACATCGATCCTGCCTCTCTTAGAGCCCTCGACCCCGCTCGCTTTGAGTTACTCATTGCCGAGTTGCTTGAGCTAAGCGGGTTTCACAATGTAGTCCCGTTTGGTGGAACTGGTGACGAGGGGATAGATATCCGAGCAGAATGGCTTGAGCAGCTGCCGACCGGAGATGTTCTTTCTAGGATCTGGGCAGTACAGTGCAAGCGGTATTCTACTCCAATCGGACCGAAGCACATCGAAGGAATTCTTAACGCGGCCCTCGAGCCACCCAAGGACCTACTTCCTGCGCCTCCTGATTTCTTCCTACTGGCCACATCCTCTAGCCTCACTGTGAATGCGAGGCGAATCGTTGATCGCGCCAACGAGAATAAACATAAGTACACCTGCCGATTCGTGGTCTGGGACGGAGAGGCGATTCTGCGCCGGCTTGAACCGCATGAGCGGCTCCTGTCAAAATTCCTCTTCTCTGCTGCCACGACCCCGCAGACGCTCCGTCGAGAGCAGGTCTCGATGCTTCGCTTGTCCATATTGATTGATCCTGTTGAGGATGATTTCGTCATCTCCTTCCTATGTGAATCGGAATCCTCAAGCCCTCTATGCCAACGTGCCCAGACTAAAATACCGCGCGCCGATTTCGATGCCTTGGTCGCCCAGTGCAGGTCGCTCAGTGCACGGCCACTAGTAGACCGAACGAAGGAAACCCTTCTCAAGCAGGTGGGCGGCGCAATCCACGGTCTAATTCCTTCTAGCATACAGGTAACCCTCCGAGATCATGGTGAGTGCTACCTTCGAATAGCCTCTAACATGCACGTCATACCCTTTGAACTCGCGTGGGATTCCGCCACTAATGAGTTCTTGGGTTCCGCCAAGCGAATCGGTCGTATCCAAGTCGCGGACGCGCCGATAAAACCGCTACGCGTTCCGGCACCCACAGTGCTTTTGATTGGTGAGGCGGAGCATCCAATGTTCCCGACCTTGCCTGGGTCGAGCGAGGAACTACAGGAGATCTCGGCGCTCTTCTCTTCATGGGGATTTTCTGTAACTCAACTGGGTGGTGCTTCGGTTTCTCTTACCAAGATTCGGGAGGCACTCGCCCAGCAAAGCTTCCAGATCCTCCACTTTTCTGGCCACGGAGTAGCGAATTCACCAGAAGGGTCCGGGCTTCTCTTATCGGAAGGATTTGTCTCTTTTGCAGATATTAGCCGCAGTGACTTCAGCGGGACGTCGGTTTTCTTAAGTGCTTGCAGTTCGGGTTCTGCCCTTGACGAGGCTGCCAGAAGTTATTTTCAGGCTGGCGCGATTGGTCTTATTGGCTTTGTAGGGCCCGTCACTGATAAAGGAGCAGCTCTAATTGCCGTCAATTTCTACCGAGAGATTGGCTATGGAGCTACACTTGGAGATGCCATGCGTACTGCAAGAGAAATTCAGCGCCGCGATCTACCGGACGACTACTCGTGGGCGTCGCTCGTACTTTTTGGTGATCCCAGTCGGCGAGTGCGAGAGTCAGCGCAGGCGAGGTCAGCGCCCAACACCTATGAGGCCCCCGGTAGTCAAGGCAAAACGTCTCCTAGCGGCTGTCTTTCTTGAGCAGCCGGAGCAAGGACCGCGAATCGATCGAGATGCGTGTCTCTGACTTAGTTTCAAAGCGGCGCAGGGACTGCCTGCACCAAACCCCTATCGAGGCTCAGCCGCCGCTTTGCGGCGGTGCGAACCTGCGGGTCCGCGGCCTTAGAAACGATTCCGTACCCTCTTTCCGTCTCATTCATGAGGTTGACTCATGGATCCGGAGACCATGGTCAGTTGTGGCCGAGCTCGGGGGAGGGGCAGAGCAGTCATCCTCGATCCTTCGTGATCCTGATCTGAAAACGGAGCGGGAGCGGGTGTCCAATCACAAGGAAACGCTGCCGGGCCCGAGGCAGTGCAGAGCCGAGACCAACTGAAGTGGCTAGCAGAATGAACGGACCACCCTAAAGCGCCGAATGGCGCGGCTGTGGCCGAGCCCCACGCATGACGGCCTTTCGCCGGGGCCGGCGGACTGGTAGGCTAGCAGGGAGGAGGTTGCCATGAGTCAGCAGAGCGCCTTTGCCGATGTCCTTAACGCCGCCGAACGACTCGATGTCGATGCCCAGGAGGAATTAGTAGCTGTCTTGAGTCGCCGTCTTGCCGAGCGCGGGCGGGAGCGCGTGGCGGCCACCGTGACCCAGGCCCGCCGGGAATTCGCCGCCGGACAGTGTCAGCCCATGACCGCAGCGGAGATAGTGCGCGAAGCCCAATCGTGAGACGCACGCTGTTACGTTCGCCAGCGTTCGGGCGCGACCTGCGGAGGTGGCTGAAGAGACCAGCCGCTGCAGCAGACGGCGGCCGCGACGCTGGTTTCTCAAGGTTCAACCGTTCAGCGCGCGACCGCCGCCGTCGCACCGGATGATAGAATCTTCCGGTGGCCGAACCCCATCCCCGAATGGCGCAGGCGTTCGCGATTCTCCGCTTCCAGAACGCACTTGTCGGGCGCGAGGGACCGGATTTGGAGCAGACCTACAGGCGGGTGATCAGCGTCTTCTCACGAGTCGGCGCGCAGTGGTCGGTGGTCGGCGCCCACGCCGTCAACGTGTACGTCGAGCCCCGGGCGACGGTAGGCGTCGACTTCGTCGTCGAGGCCCGGAAGATGAAGCCGATCCTCCGGGCGCTCGAGGAGGAGTTCGGCACCGTCGAAACTACCGAGATCGGAGCCGCCGTCCGGGTCACAAACCTCTCCATCGACCTGATCCGTGGGGACAACCACCCCCTCTTCCGCGCCGCCCTCGACGAGGCCGAGGAGCGCCACGGCGTGCGCGTCCCCCCGGTCGAGTTGCTCCTCGTCCTCAAGTTTCTCGCAGCCACCAGCCCGTGGCGCGACGTGGCGGACCGCAAGCAGGACGTGGCCGACCTCATCCGGCTCTATCGCGCGGCCGGCGCGGACCTCGACCGGGCCGCCACGTTGCGCTACGCCTCCCAGGTCTACCCGCGGGCGGAAGTCGAATTCGCAGGGATCCTCGACCGCATCGACCGCGGTGAGGACGTGAGCGTCTGACGATCGCCGCACGAGCCACGGGGAGAGCCGGACTGCTACTTCGGGTAGGCCTCGATATGGATGTCCCGGAAGATCCAGTCGTAGGCCGGAACCTCGTCCGGTATCTTCCCCTCGGGGAACGCCATGTCGATGATGAACCGGCCGCCGGGCTTGATCGTCAACTGGCGCACGTTGGCGGCGCCACGGAGCCGGACGACCTCTCCCGTGGATGTGTCGGTGATCGTGATGTTGATCACGCCCTTGGTCATGTCGAGATCGTTCTCGCAGCGGTAGGTATGGCCGGGGATCGCCTTGAACGGCTTGACCAGCTTCTTCTTTCTCGGATGGGTCAGGCCGATGCCGTAGCGGGAGAGAGCCGTATGGGCGGCGGGACCGCGGAAGTACAGCATGCCCAGCATGTCGAGGTTCTTGTTGAGCACGAACCAGTAGATGAGGTGCTTGCCGTCCGGATCGGCCTCGTACCAGGGACCGACGGTGACGTCGAGCGACATCTTGATGCGGCCGTAGGTTCCCGGCGGCACGGCGAAAGCCACGCGCTGGACCGGGACCTCCTCGGTCGGCTCGTGCACCACGCCCTCGGCATCGAAGCAGAGCACCCGCGATCCCGGGCTGCAGGGAATCCCATCGGCCTTGGCCGGCGGCGGCGTGGGATCGACGATGGCGACATCGCCTGTGGCCGAGTCGGGGATCACGGCGAAGGCATAGAACGGCTGGTCGCAGCTCACGGCCGCCCGCGCCCCCGCCACCTCCTTCCGGCCGGCCCAGGCGGTGAGAACGTCGTCGAGATGGCGCTGCGACCGCGGCGCGAGCGTCACCGCCAGCTCGCCGAGCCTCGAGCCTTCCGCGTCCATCAGGCTCACGGAGCACTGCGCCGCCGCGCCGCCGAGGTTGGCGAGAGCCAGGCCCGCCGTGCGCGTGCCGCCGGAGACGAGCCCCTCCAGGACCAGCGTCTGGCCGGGCGAGCCCATCTCGTCCGAGGCGATCAACGGCAGCTCGGCCTGCCTCTCTCCCCCGGGTTTGGATACGTAGACCGTGCCGGCATGGCCGGGATGACCGGCGGCGGCCAGAGCGACGACGAGCAGAGAAGCGGCGACAAAACGATTCATGTCTTCCCCCTGATGGCTCCCCTGAGGGGAGTGGCGTTGACGTCGAGAAGAACTGTCCGGAGACGGGTCTACGCGAAGGCGGGATTGTAGCGTGCCGGGCGGCAAAGGGCCAGGCGGGCGAAGCTTCGGGCTATGATCGTGCCCTACCGCGATCGGCTGGAGCGAACACTGAATGGGAAAGAGCCGGCTCGAAGCGTTCAGCGACGGCGTGATCGCCATCATCATCACCATCATGGTGTTGGAGCTGAAAGTCCCCCACAGCGGGAACCTGGAGACTCTGGCACCTTTGATCCCCGTATTCCTGAGCTACGTCCTGAGCTTTGTCTACCTCGGCATCTACTGGAACAACCACCACCACATGCTCCATGCCGCCGGAAAGGTGACCGGGTCGATCCTGTGGGCGAATCTGCATCTCCTGTTCTGGCTGTCCCTCGTCCCATTCACGACCGGCTGGATGGGTGAGAACCACTTCGCCGCCGCGCCAACTGCGGTGTACGGCGCCGTGCTTCTGATGTCCGCCATCGCATACTGGATCCTGCAGCAGCTGATCATCGCGTCGCAGGGCTCCGACTCCATCCTCAAGCAAGCTGTCGGCGGCGACTGGAAGGGCAAGCTCTCGCCGGCTCTGTACGTCGTCGCGGTCCTCCTGGCTTTCGGTTGGCGCTGGGTTTCTCTGGGCATCTACGTGTTCGTCGCGCTGCTCTGGCTCATACCGGACCGACGAATCGAGACCGTGCTGAGAAAAGCTGAGACCTGACCGGGGCTGGCTCGCTCGCCCCTACATCACCTCTCCTCCGCCCCAGGCTCCTCCAGACTCTGCACGATCTGGGTGACCTCGGCCCTCGGGCGCGGGGCCCTCGGTTCCGATGATGCTCATGGCAGCATCGTAGGGGGAGCGATGCCGCAGCGTGTCAAGAAACGGCGCGAGGAAACTATGCTACAATCCCATTCGAGAGTTTCTACCGTCTTTGGGAGGACAGAATGAGATTGTTCGCTCGGGTTGCCCTGCCGCTCCTCGCCCTCGCCTTCCTGCCCGCCGAGAGCTTCGCCGAGTCCTGCTACCCGTCTCCGACCCGTCTCTGCCTCGCCGGCTATCGTTTCGCGGTGGAGGTCGCCTGGGTGATTCCGGGCGGAGGTTCCGGCGACGGGCAAGGCGTGCCGCTGTCGGAGGACACGGGACTGTTCTGGTACTTCGGCAACTCGAACCTCGAGTTGGTGGTGAAGGTGCTCGACGGCCGGGCGGTCAACCGTCACTTCTGGGTGTACTACGGGAGCCTCTCCGACGTCGAGCACACGATCACCATCACCGATCTCGAAACGGGAGTCCGGGAGATTTACCACAACCCTGCCGGCCATCTGTCGAGCCAGGCGGACACGACGGCGTTCGAGCCCGAGCCGCCAGCGGACCCCTCCGGACCACCCGCTCCGGCTTCGCCATCCACGCCGCTGCTCCGGATGGGTCCGGAATTCCAGGTCAACGTCAATACGGCTTTCCTGCAGTTGGACCCCTCCATCGCAGCCGGCTCTGACAGTGGATTCATGGTGGTTTGGTCGGACGATGGGCTGGGCCAAGTCATGGGGCGCGTGTTCGATGCCGCCGGTCGGCCCCGCAGCGGAGAGATCGGGTTGAGCGCCGGCCCTACATCCGGCGGCCAATTCGATCCCAAGGTCGTCGCCGTCTCGGCCGGCGAATACGCGGCGGTCTGGCGGGAGGGAGCCCGCATCTTCGGCCAGCGGTTCGGGCTCGACGGGCAGAAACGCGGAGGGACTTTCGCCGTTGGCGGCGGCTTGCATCCGCAGAGTTCGCCCCTGATCGTAGCGGATTCCGCGCGGGGGTTTCTGGTGGCCTGGGCGGAAACCGGCGATGGAGGGTCAGGCATCACGAAGGTGCAGCGCTTCGGGGCCGCCGGCCGGCCTGAAGCTCCCGAGGTGGTGCTCGGTCCGGCGCGAAGCTACCTCCAGATGGCCGCTTCCCCCACGGGCGGCTTTCTGGCGACCTGGATCGAAGGAGCCGGTGACTTGTTCGAGACGGATGTCTGGGCGGAGCGGCTCAGCGACGCGGGAGCTCCCCTGGGCGCCTTCCCCGTGTCCGCCGCCCCCGTCCACCGGCCGGGTTACAATTTCTCTCCCCTGCCGGTCGCCCGGGCCGACGGAAGCTTCTCCATCGTGTGGCAGACCTATGTCTTCTGTTGCAGCCGCCCCGGCACTCCCGGCCTCTTCGCCCGGAGGTTCACCGCGGACGGTGAACCGGAGGGGACCCTCGCCACCCTTCGAGGAGGTCCGCCGACCCTCACAGGGCCGGCAGCGGCGGCTGTCTTGCCGTCGGGAGATGTCCTGCTGCTTTGGCTCGACTGGGGCGCCGAGGACATTGACGGCGGCGTCTTCGGACAGTTGTACGACGCCTCCTGGTCCCTGCGCGGCAGCAGGTTCCGCCTCAATACCTACACGGACCGCGACCAGACGGATCCGGCCGTGGCCGTGGACGCTGCCGGCAACGTAGTCGCCGTCTGGAGCAGCGGCGAAGGTCGGCCGGTGATCCTGCCGACAGGTCTTGAAGGACAAGGAACGCAGGACGGCAGCTTCTATGGCGTGTTCAGCCAGCGGCTCACCACCGCGAGTTGCGCCCTGAACCCGGACCAGCTCTGTCTCGCCGGCCGTTTCCGCGTCGACGTCCGGTTCAAAGACCCGCGGACCGGCACGGCGGAGACGGCGCACGCCGTGCCGCTCACCAGTGACAGCGGCGCCTTCTGGTTCTTCGCCGGCGGCAACGTCGAGCTGATGGTCAAGGTGATCGACGGCCGTCCGGTCAACGGCTTCTTCTGGTTCTACTCCGGAGCGCTCTCCGACGTGGAGTACACGATCACCGTTATGGACACCGCGACGGGGAAGAGGAAGACCTATCGAAATCCGCGCGGCACGATCGCGAGCCTCGCCGACAGCAGGGCGTTCCCGGCGGACTAGGTAGGTTCGCCGCCGCCCCTAAGTGTTCCCGCCCCAGGCTCCTCCAGGCTCTGTACGATCTGGGTGACCTCGACCTCGGCCTTGCGGATCTTGCCGCGGCAGAGGTCGAGGAGCTGGGCGGCGCGCCTCAGCTCTTCGGCGAGGCGGTCGATGTCGATCTCCTCGCCCTCGATGCGCTCGAGGATGGCTTCCAGCTCGTCCATGGCCTCGCGGAAGCTCAGGGCAGGTGCGCTCGAAGCGGGCTCGCCCGGGGCAGGCTTGTCGAAGGGCAACCCATGGTCTCGCGGTTCGCTCATGATTCCTCCACTCGGCTGCTGAAGTCCCCGCCGGCGACGCGGGTGGCAATGAGGTCTCCGGGCCGCACCTGCTCCGGCTGGCGGACGATCCGGCCGGCAGCGTCGCGCGTCAGGCTGAAGCCCCGCTCCAGCGTACGCTCCGGGGCGAGCTGCAGGCAGAGGCGCTCGAGTCCCTGCAGCGTGGCGGCCGCCTCGCGCACGCGGCCGCGAGCCGCGGCGGTGAGCCGCTCGCCGAGCCGGAGGCGATCGCGCGCGCAGCCGCCGACCCGCCGCGGCGCGAGCTCGATCAGCCGGCCGCCGAGATCGCCCTGGCGGCGCTCGGCCTCGCGCAGGGCGCTCCGTCCCAGCCGGGCCAACGCGCGGGCGTGCTCGTCGATGCGCGCGCCGGCGCCGGCGAGCCGCATCTGCGCCAGGCTGACGCCCCGCTCGGCCCGGCCCAACGCCTCGCGGCCGGCGCGCAACGGCTCCGGAGCCTCGCGCAGCAGCGCCTGCCGCAGCTCCGCGAGCGTCTGGTCGGCGCGGGCCACCCGCTCGATCAGGAACTCGGCGACCTTGGTCGGCGTCTTGAAGGCCGCGTGCGCCGCCAGATCCGCAATCGAGCGGTCGATCTCATGGCCGAGACCGGTCAATACCGGGAACGAGGCGCGGGCGATGGCCTCCGCGATGGCGCGGCTGTCGAAGGCCGCGAGATCCGTGCGCGAGCCGCCGCCGCGGATCAGCACCGCGCAGTCCACCGGCAGGCCCGCGAGCGCGGCCAGCGCGGAGACGACGTCGCGTTCGGCCTCGCGGCCCTGGACGGAGGCATGCACGAAGACGACGCGAAAGCCGTACCCGCTCTCGGCCAGGCCGGAGAGGAAGTCGTGATAGGCGGCGCTGCCGTGCGAGGTGATGAGGGCGATCGTGAGCGGCAGGTCCGGCAGCGGCAGACCGCGGTTGCGCTCCAGCAGGCCGGCCGCGGTCAGCGCCGCCAGGGTCTCCCGCCGGCGGCGCTCCAGCAGGCCGAGGGTGAAGGCCGGATCCACCTCGCGCACGCAGAGCTGCAGCCGGCCGCTCGGCGCGTAGAAATCGAGGCTGGCGCGGCAGCGGATCTGCACCCCGTCCGTCAGCCGCTGCTCGGAGGCGCTGAGCAAGCGTTGGACTCTGGCGTAATCGGTCTTCCAGATCACCGCGTCGAGCTTGCCGACGATCTCGTCGCGCTCGCCCTTTTCGACCAGCTCGAGGTAGACGTGGCCGCGAGCGCTGGGGCGCACCCGCTGCGCCTCGCCCACCACCCACACGGACGGAAAGGCCTCGCCCAGGAAGTCGCGCACCTCCCCGCAGAGCTGGGAGATGCTGTAGGTGGGCTCGAAGAGGGGAAGAACGGTCATGAGAAGCCGATTAGGGCGGCCACATAGGGCCGCCCCTACACCAGAATCCTGTAGGGGCGCCCCTGCGTGGGCGCCCTGCCGGGGTGGCCGCCCGGCCGCTCAATGATACGACTTCAGCTCCTTGGTGGACGCCAGGGGGATCGACTCCGCCCACTCGACCGCCTTCTTCTCGCCGGCCGTCAGCTTGCGCAGGAAGTCGACCGCCTCGTCCCGCTCCCTGAACAGGCGCCAGATGAAGGTGTGTCCGGCCGGCGCCGTGAAGTAGGTGTAGGCCCGGGAGCCGTTCGAGAGGTCGAAGCCCAGGTTGGACTCGCCGTTGACCCCTACGCAGGCCAGGGCGATGGCCCGGTAGGCCAGGGCGAGCGCCTTGACGGCGTCCTCGTGGTCTCCCAGCTCCTCGCGGGAGAGCGGCGAGTGGTAGAGGGCGATCTTGGCGCCGTCCTCCTCGGCCAGCAGGTTGTAGGGGATGTCGTTGCGGTCCATCGCGTCCTTGGTTTCGCTGGTGGTGACGAAGACGTCCTCCGTTCCAGCCACCTTGTAGGTGATCGCGTAGACCTCCTTGTCCAATTGGGCAAACGTCTCGGTGAGGATGCTCTCGTCCTCGATCGTGAAGTAGTACAGCCGGTTCATCATGCGTCGCGCCGCCATATGGCAATCCTCCAAAGTGATTTCCCCACGCCGCTTTCGCACGGTCGCCGCCAGGGCGCTGCCCGGGGGACCCGCTCGGTCTTGTACGGGTGGGACGGGGTGGCGAGCCGAGATCTTCCTCTGCGCCCCGAGCCCCTATTGTATCAAACCGTTACACCCGGCCCAATCCCCCGACGGGGTGAGGCGGCGGCGGCAGGAAGAGGCCGAAAAGGAAACCGACCGCGCCGCCACCCAGATGGGCCGCATTGTCGATTCCCTTGACCGAGAAGCCGAAGATCACGTTGACGACGGCCCAGAACAGGAGCTGCAGCATGAGCGACTTCGCCTGGGGAGTGAGCCGGTCCCGGCGCTTGATAAGAAATCCGATAAGGGCTCCCAGCAGACCGAAGATGGCCCCCGAAGCGCCCGCGGAGAGATCCGCCCCGCTGAACATCACGCTGGCGATGGAACCGGCGATCCCGGCGGCGAAGTAGACCAGCATCAGCGCGACGGAGCCCAGCAGGATCTCGAACAGGCTGCCGAGCTGATAGAGCGCCCAGCCGTTCACCGCCAGGTGGACGATCCCGATGTGCAGGAACATGCTGGTCACCAGACGCCAGTACTGCCCGTCCCGGACCAACGGCGGCACGTTGGCCCCCAATGCCACCAGCGCCTGTTCGTCGGTGGAGCCACCCCGCAGCATCTCGACGAGAAAGAGGGCTCCGATCGAGATGAGGAGCAAGGTTGTAACGGGGGTCCGCTGGCCGAGGAGCATTGGGGGATGCTATCGCGAATCGGGCCCGCGCCCCCGCCCGACCCTCACTCTCCCAACCCCCTCTCTCCCGCCCCCTCCCTTCCCACCTCACCGGGAGAGAGGGGGCTTGAAAACAGGGCGGGTCGAGCCCCCTCCCACCGTCCAGACCCGCCCCTACCCTAGGCAGTTTTCATCTTGCTGTTCTCCCTCCTCTCCCGGTGAGGTGGGAAGGGAGGGGGCGGGAGAGGAGGGCCGGGGAGGTGAGGGCTCTACGGATACATCCCGCGCGAAACCCGGACCCGCGAGCCCCGCTTCACCTTCACCTCGAGCGGCCGGAAACCGTTCTCGTCCGCCGGCTGTTCCGACGCGTAGGCGATGTAGTAGCGGCTGCGCAGCTCGGCCTCGATCTGGCCGTAGACGCCGGCGAGCTCGCCGACGCTGTTGATGAAGAAGACCCGGCCGCCGGTCGCCTGCGCCAGCTCGGAGAGCTTGCCGCGACCGCCGAACCGCAGCTCGGGAAGGCCGAGGCCGATCGGATAGATGGCGACACCGCTGCGGCGGGCGTATTCCAGGGCGTCCCCCCAGGTGGTGGAGCTGCCCGTGTCTTCGCCGTCGGTCAGCAGCACCAGGGCACGCTGGCCGCGCTGCGTGCGGAAGTAGTAGAGGGAGGTGAGAATGGCGTCGTGGAGCGCCGACCGTCCGTAGGCCTTGAGCCCTTCCAGCGACAGGGCGAGCGCCTCGGCGTCGTCCACGGGCGGCACGAGCAGCACCGGGCGGCTGGCGAAGCTGAGGGTGAAGCCGCGGTCTCCGGGGTCGAGCAGGTGCCGCACGAAGCGGACGCCGGCCTCCTGCGCCTCGGCGAGCGAGGAAGCCATGGAGAAAGAGGTGTCGACGGCGATTCCCAGGGAGAGCGGGAGGTTCTCCACCTGCTCGAAACGGAAGATCTTCTGCGGCCGGCCGCCCTCGAACACCTGGAAATCGGATTCCTCCAGGCCCTGGATGGGATGGCCCGAGCCGTCGAGCACCGTGGCGTACGCCTCGACCAGGTCCACCTCCACCTCGCTCAGGTTGGACGGCGCGCGGAGAAAACGCACGTCCTCGGCCCGCGAGCCGTCCTCCAGCCGGGCCGTCACGGTGAGCCAGGCGAGATCGCTCTGCGGAACCTGGATCTCGGCCTGCCAGGGAGGTTGGGTGAGCGAGGCGACCTTCTGGTCGTTCACCCGCAGCTCGACCTCCTCGACGCGCCGCTCCTCGGGCACCACCACCTCGGCCCGCGCCAGGACCTTGCCCGAGACCCGGCTGCCCCGCCGAGGATCGGTGATGATCACCCGGAAGCCGCCCCGGGCCGGATTGAGCACGAGCTGATCCCAAGCGACCAGCTCACCCTCGGAGCTGTGGCCCTCGACCCGCAGCACCTGCTCCCGGGGAAAAGCTGCCAGACGGATTTCGGCCGAGTACGGCGGCCGCGTGCGCGTGAGCTGCGGCTGACCGTCGAGCAGGAAGACGACCTTGGCGATGCGCTCGCCGGTGACCACCGTCTCGGCCCGGAAGGTTCCGAGCACGACCTCGGCCGGGGGCGGCATGAGCAACAGAGTGTCGGGCCCCGTGGGCTGAAGCGCGACGGCCTCGCCGCCTACCGCGCGGGCGGTCACCGCGCTCGACAACCGCGACTCGGGCCGGTAAGGCACGCGGAAGCCACGAATGACCTCGGCCTGGGCGCCGCTGGTCTCGTCCTGGACGCGCAGCCGCAGCACGAAGCTCTGCCCCGGCCGCAACGCCCGATCGAGGAGCAGAGCCGTCGGCTGCCCCGGCAGGGGCGGCGACACCTGGTACCGCATACGGAAGGTCTCGAAGGGCACGCCGCCGGAATCCAGCAAGCCGTCGACGGTGAGCCTGACTCGCAGCCGGCCTTCGACCTCCGTCGTCTCCATGCCCAGGGTGGAAGGCAGGTCGAGCAGCATGCGGGCGACGAGGCGCTGGCCCTGCCGCCAGGGGAAGTCCATGGAGAGATCGCCCGGATCGAGGCGGGCCGGCTCCGGACCCAGCGGCGTCAAGGCCGCCGCCCGTGCCCACGAGGCGAGATCCTCAGGCGCGGCCAGGAACGCCGCCCGGTCGCGCGGGCGCGCCCAGTCGACGCTGCGGACCGTCTCGCGCTTCTGACCGCGAAGGTCATACCTGGCGAAGCTCATGCTGAGGATCGGCTGGCCCCGCAGACCGTTGACGCCGGTCGCGCGGTCCACCAGCTTCGAGTCGGGGCAGAAGAAGCGGTCGAGCCGCCGCGTGTGGTCCTCCTGGGCCTGATCGAGCCAGTACTGGGCCTCGTCGGTGTAGAGCGCGCGCTTGGAGTCGATGGGCAGCCAGAGACGGAAGGGATCCGCGGACGAGGGCCGGTAGAGGACCAGCTCGCGAATCGCGGCGTCCGCCGACGACGGGTAGGTCCAGACCTCCAGGGGCTTGAAAATGGCGGCGCAGTCCAGCACCCTGCGTTCCACAGGCCGGCCGCGCAGGAACAGCAACTGACCGCGCGCGTCCTGAGGCAGCACGCCCTCCCGGGATACCAGGAGCCGGCGGCGCTCGATTCCTTCGCGCAGCTCGTTGGCCGGCGTCTCGGGGATGGGATCGCGATCGAGAAACTCGCGGATGGACGCCTCGCGCCCCGCCTCGTCCAGGCCCGCCACGATCTCCCGCTGCTCGGGAGTCAGCAGCAGCGCCGGGCCGTCCTGAAAGAACGCCCGCTGCGCCTCGGGCCAGAGGGCCGGATCGGAGCGCTCGGACGGCGGCTGCGCCAAGGCGGAAAAACAGGGAAGGGCGAGGAGGAGGAGGAGAGCAAGGGTGCGGCCGATTTTCGGCGGCGTGCCCTGCGAAGCCCTCACTCCCCCGGCCCCTCTCTCCCAAAGGGAGAGAGGGGAGAAAGACGAGGAACCGAACGTTTTTTCTTTTTCCCTCCTCTCCCTCCGGGAGAGGAGGGGTAGGGGAGGTGAGGGCTTCGGAGGGCACGCCGCCCTGATCAGCTCAGAGGCCCTTTGGAAGCGGGGCAGGGAAAACGGGCTCTTCATGGATAGTACCCGCGCGCCGTCCGCGCCTTGAGCCCGCCCTTCTTGAGCTTGACCTCCACCTGACGAAAGCCGCTCTGACCGCTCGTCTCGGTGGAATTGTAGGCCAGCAGATAGCGGCTGCGCAGCTCGGCCTCGATCTGCTTGTAGATGCCCGGCAGATCCTTGGCCTCGTGGGTGAAGAAGACCCGCCCGCCCGTGGCCTTGGTGAACTCCTCGAGCTTGGCACGGACGCCCACCTCGAAGACAGGAAGATTCAGGCCGATGGCGTAGATGGCGACGCCGCTCCGGCTCGCATACTCCAGCGCGTCCTTGTACTTCATGTAGCTCGCGTTGTCGTCGCCGTCCGACAGCAGCACGAGGGCGCGCTGACCCTGGATGCCACGGAAGTAGTAGAGGCTGTGCACCAGCGCGTCGTGGAGGGCCGTGTCGCCGATCGCCTGGACGCCCTCGATGGCCTGCACGACGGCCCCGATCTCGTCGGTGGGCGGCATGAGCAGGTTCGGACGGCGGGCGAAGCTGACGGCGAAAGCCTTGTCGCGCGGCGTCAGCACGCTCTCCAGGAATCCGGACGCCGCCTTCACCGTGTCCACCAGGGAGCCTGCCATCGAGCCCGAGGTGTCGAGCAGGATGCCCACCACCAGCGGCAGGCTCCGCACCAGCTCGAACTTGGCGATCTCCTGCTTCTTGCCCGATTCGTAGACCTCGAAGTCGTCCTGCTGCAGGTCGTTCACGAGGTCGCCGGCGCGGTCGGTCACCGCCACGTACTGCTCGACGAGGTTGACCTCCACCTCGGAGGCGTACTGCGGGGCGCGCAGGTAGCGCACGGCCTCGGTCCGGCTGCCGTCGTCCAGCATCGCCACCACCGTCAGATAGACCAGGTCTTCGCCGGCCGGCACGGAGATCTCGGCCTCCCATGGCGGCTTGGCGAGGGAAGCCACCGGCGCGTCGTTGACGCGGAACTCCACCGCTTGGATCCGCCGGCCGTCGGGCACCACCACCTCGGCCCGCGCCTTCGCGGTGCTGCCCTGGACCTTCGTTCCCTTCGGCGGCGAAACGATCCGCACGTTGAAGGAGCCGCGCGGCTGGTTCACGATCACCTCGTCGGCGGCCACCAGCTGGCCTTCGGCGTCATAGCCCTCCGCGCGCACGATCTGTTCGGTGGGGAAGCGCTCCAGCCGCACCTCGGCGGAGAACGGCTGCTTCGCGGTGGTGAGCTGAGCCTTGCCGTCCACCAGGAAGGTGACCTTCTGGATGCGTTCGCCGCCGACGATGGCCTCGGCGCGCCAGAGCCCCATCAGGATGTCCGTCGACGGCGGCAGGAGCAGCAGGCTGTCCGGTCCCGCTATCGTCTCGACCGGCACCAGCTCACCCTGGCTCGCGGCGGCGGGCATGGGCTCGAGCGTCGGCTCCAACGGCACGCGGAAGCCGCGGAAGATCCGCGCCTCGGCGCCGCCCACCTCGTCCTTGACCTTGAGCCGCATCACGAAAACGCTTCTCGGACGCAGCGGGCGGTCGATCGCCAGCACCAGGGGTTCCCCGGGCTGCGGAACGGGGAACTGAAAGCGCATGCGGAATCCGTCGAAGGGATGATTCTCCTGCTCGGCGAGGCCCTCGACGACCAGGCGCACCGTCGGCTTGCCCTCCTCGAACACCTGGAAACCGGCGTCGGACGGCAGGGTGACCAGGACGCGGGCGACGACGCGCTGGCCCTCGCCGGCGGGGAATCGCATCTCCGCCGAGGCCACCTTCAGCTCGGGCGCCAGCGGCGGCAGCTCCTCGACCACGGCGTCGCCGGCCCAGCGGGCGAGATCGCGCGGCGGCGCCAGGAACGAGGAGGCGTCCTTCGGTCGGATGCGCATGCCGCCGCGCGACAGAACGCCCGGTCAGCCCGGGCACGCCCGTGACTTCATCGACCTTCTTCGCTTCCTTGCAGTTCTGGAGGTCGAAGCGCACGGCCAGGAACTTCCTGCCGTGCCCCTCCTCCCACTGCTGGAGCCAGTACTCCATCTGAGGCGTATAGAGCACCCGCTTCGAGTCGCTGGGGAGCCACAGGCGGTACGGCTCGTCCTTGGCCGGACTGTAGACGAGCAGCTGCCGGTCGAGCGGCTTGCCGTCCGGGCCGACTCCCTGCCGGTAGGTCCAGATCTCGAGCGCCTTGAAGACGGCGCCGCAGTCGACCACCAGCCGGTCGTCGGGCATGCCGTTGAGGAACAGGAGCTGCGCCCGCACGTCCCGCGGCGAGAGGTACTGGTCTTCCGCCAGACGCCGGCGGAGGACGATGCTGTCGCGCAGCTCGTTGGCCGGCGTCGCGGGGAGCGGGTCCTCGTCGAGAAAGGTCTCTATCCAGCGCGCCCGCGCGTCCGCGTCGAGATCGAGCAGCTCCGTGCGCTGCTCCGCGGTGAGGAGCAGGCCGGGACCGTCCTGGAAGAAGGAACGCTCGGCCTCGGGCCACAGTGTCGGATCGTTGTCCGGCGGGCTCTGCGCGGCCAGGAGAGAGAACGACAGAAGGAGCAGAAGGGACAAAAACGACAGGATGCGGTCGTGCACGATGCGGCCTCGTTGCATGCCCGGTGCCATGGGTCGAGGCCCGGCATGTTGTAGGGGCGGCCCTATGTGGCCGCCCTGTTAATGTCGCCCTCCCACCAGGGCGGCCACATAGGGCCGCCCCTACAGGCCCGTGGTTGGCAGGACTACCCCGACAGACTACTATGGGATGGTTCCGTCATGCCGAAGATCCTGCGTAACGCACCGATCCGCACCTGGGAGGCTGGAGACAGCGTCCAGGGCTTCGCGCTCCTCACCCGCAAGGAGCTGCGCCAGGACCGCAACGCCAAGAGCTTCATGGACCTGGAGCTGACGGACGCCAGCGGCTCGATGGCGGCGAAGATCTGGTCCGACAGCCCGGCTCTGAACGGCCGCTTCGAGACCCATCAGTTCGTCGCCTTCCGCGGCACGGTGAAGAACTATCGCGACCAGCTCCAGGTCACCATCGACGATTGCCGCCAGGCCACCGAAGGCGACCGGCACTTCGGCTTCGATGAATCGAAGCTCGTGCCGTCCACACGCGAGGACATCGACGATCTCTGGATGCGACTCCAGCGCACCTGCGAAGAGCAGGTCGAGCGTCCGGTGATGCGCCACCTTGCGGCCGAGACGCTGGCGGCGCACGGCGCTGCGCTGCGCGAGCATCCGGCGGCCAAGTCGATGCACCACGCCTACCGCGGCGGCCTGCTGGAGCACGTGGTGTCGATGGCGGAGCTGGCCGTGCTCGTCTGCCAGCACTACCGGGATCTGGACCGCGACCTCGTGCTGCTCGGCGTGCTCTTCCACGACCTGGGCAAGCTCCGCGAGCTCGGCGCCATGCCGATCAACGACTACACCCTCGAAGGGCGGCTCGTCGGCCACGTCGTCATCGGCCGCGACCTGCTGCTCGAGCGCTGCGCGGCCATCGAGGGCTTCCCCGAGGACCTGCGGCTGATGCTCGAGCATCTGGTCCTCTCCCACCAGGGCAGAAAGGAGTTCGCCTCTCCCGTCGAGCCGATGACGCCGGAGGCCCTCGCCCTCCACTTCATCGACGATCTCGACTCCAAGATCAACCAGCTCCGCGCCTCGCGCGAGGCCACGACCGGCATGCAGTACCACCGCGGCCTCGGACGTTTCGTCTACCTGGCGCCGCCGCCCACTCCGGAGGATCTCCTGGCGCAAAAGGAGGCAGCCGAGCTCGAGGCGATCTCCGCCGAGCCGCACGAGCTGGAGGTACGGGAGATGGAGATGCCTCCGGAGGCGGAGCCCGAGAACGGAATCACCGAACCGGCCGCGACCGAACCGGCGGAGGAAGCTCAGGCGCCGCTGTTTCAGACAGAGTGATCGGCCGCCCGGCGCTTCCGCACCGGGCTACTGGGACGTCGCTTCTCCGAAGCGATGATCCGCTCCGACCCAATCGCCCTCAGGGCGACGTTTCGATAGCCCGGTGCGGAAGCGCCGGGCGAGGGCAGATACCGCCGCCGCCCTCACTTCCCCGCCTCGTCCTCCCCCACCACGAAATCCTTCCGCAGATACGAGGTCGCCGCCGCCAGCTCGTCGCGCACGCCGACGCCGAGCGCGTAGGTCCCCTTCTTCAAGGGAATAGCGATCTCGTGCGTGTACTCCTTCGCGGTCCCCGCGGCAATGGCGGCGACGTCGCCCTCCGGCACCTCGAGCGTCACCAGCTTCGTCTGCCGGACCGGCGTCGTCGAGCCTGCGCCGCTCGCCACGACGTAGAGGCGCAGACGGCCGGTGCGCTTCCCTTCGCCCGGCTGCAGGAACATCCTGGCGATCGGCACCTTCACTCGCACCGGCACCAGCACCGAGTCGCCCTGCTCTTTGGCGGTGCCGATCTCCAGCCTCGCCTCCAGCGGGTTGTCCTCCGGTCCGAAGCGCATCACCGCCAGCGTCCGCTCCGCGATCGCCTCGCCCGCCGGCTTGTCGCGGTACCACTGGCGATGCCGCACCTGCGCTCCCTTGACCTTCACCTTCACCTCGATCTTGTGCTCGGCCTCGTCGCCCGGTGCGCTGCGGTTGATATCCGACGGAGTAGTAGGTCGTCAGGTCCTCGCTCAGCAGCTCCAGCGCCGCGAGCGGATCGGCGGCGTTGAGCATCGCGCGGCCGCCCGTGTCCTGGGCCAGGAACCGGAGCCCGTTCTGCCGGTTCGTGACGAGGACCTCCTGGATCGCGGTGCCGCGGACCGCCCGCGTGCCGTAGGCCTCGATCGGATAGATCGCGATACGGTTGCGGCTGGCGTGCGAGGTCACGTCCCGAAACCGCTGGTTGAGGTCGAATCCGTGGCTGCCGATGCCCGAGATGCGGCCGGCCGCTCCCCGAGCCAGGAGTGACCGCGCCTCCGCCCAGACGAACAGCTGCTCGCCTGGCGAAATCGGCAGCCCATCACTGACGTAAAGGATGGCCTTGCGGCCGGCGACGCCGGCCAGCCAGCTCACCACCGATTCCAGACCCGCGAGGGCGCCGCGAACCACGGCGCTCTCCTGCTCGGCCCAGGCCCGGATGCGGCCCTCGGCCGGTGCTCCCCAACCGCCATTGGTCTCGATGGCATCGATGATGTCCTCGTAGGCGTATTCCAGGCTCTCCTCATACTTGCGCAGATCGCTGGATGTCTTGAGCAGCGCCGCGATGTCGGCCGAGATCTGATTGAAGTCATCCGTAAACGCCCGTCGGATGTCCAGCCCATTGGCCGCGTAGCGGACCAGCATGGCCTGGTCGCCCGGCGTCAGCTCGCGGCGGAGAAAGTCGGTCAGGCGCTCCAGGATCCGAACGCGCCCCTGCGGCTCCATGTTGACGTCGTCCACGAAGATCACCAGGCGGAGCTGCTGGTCCGGAGGCCGGGAGGTCGGCGTCTTCGCGGCTCCCGCTTCATCCGCGGGTACGACCGCCATGCCGCTCTCGGCATAGAAGTTCGTGATCTCCACCGGCTTGCCGTCCTCGAAGATCTCGAAGTCCTCCCGCTTCAGGCCGGTGAGCGGCTGGCCCTTCTTGTCCGTCACGAAGACGTCCAGGTTGACGACGCTGACCTCGATCGACTCGGCGAAGCTCTCCTCGGGCGACGGCTCCTGGCCAAGGAGAGGCGGGGCGGGCGGCGAGGAGCAGGCCGAGAGCGATCAGGACGACCGAATGGGTCCAAAAACGACGGGAGGTCATGACACTCCTCCTTTTCCAAAGGGAAATCCCTGGCTGGAGCAAGCAAGGAGCATACCGTACCGCCCTTTCTTGGTTTTCTCCTCCTTCTCCCCTGGATCACAGGTGAGGGTGGAGTCTGAGTGGGTATGCCCTCCGAAGCCCTCACCTCCCCTACCCCTCCTCTCCCAGAGGGCGAGGAGGGAAAAAGAAGAACCATACGATTCTTCGTCTTTCTCCCCTCTGTCCCTCTGGGAGCTAGGGGCCGGGGGAGTGAGGGCTTCGGACGGCATACCCTCCGAAAACCACAGACTCTCTGAGGAGGAGATAGACTCCGCCAAGAAGACCTCACGGGGAGGAGCGGCATGCCAACATCCATCCAAATCACCGGCCGGGCGACCCCTTCGAGCGGGCGCGTCCTCACACCGGAGGCGCTGGACTTCGTGGCCACCCTGCAGGAGCACCTCGGCGTCGCGCGGGACGATCTCCTGCGCGAGCGGGTCCGGCGCCAGCACGATCTCACCCACGGCATTCCGCTCGCCTTTCTCGACCACACCCAGTCCATCCGCGAGTCCCAGTGGCAGGTCGCCCCGGCGCCCGCGGACCTGGAGGACCGCCGCGTCGAGATCACCGGTCCGGTCGAGCGCAAGATGATGATCAACGCGTTCAACTCGGGCGCCAGCGTCTTCATGGCCGACTTCGAGGACGCCCTCGCGCCCACCTGGGAGAACGTCGTCGAGGGCCAGGCGAACCTCATGGACGCCGTCCGCCGGCAGCTGGAATTCCGTAGCCCGGAAGGCAAGGAGTACCGGCTCAACGAGCGCATCGCCACCCTGGTCGTCCGTCCGCGCGGCTGGCACCTCGTCGAGCGCCACGCCACTCTCGGCGGCACGCCCGTCTCGGCCAGCCTCTTCGACTTCGGCCTTTTCTTCTTCCACAACGCCGACGAGCTGGTGCAGCGCGGCAGCGGCCCCTACTTCTACTTGCCGAAGCTGGAGAGCCATCTGGAGGCGCAGCTCTGGAACCGCGCCTTCGTGCTCGCCCAGGAGACGCTCGGGATTCCGCACGGCGCTGTGCGCGCCACCGTGCTCGTCGAGACCATCGCCGCCGCCTTCGAGATGGACGAGATTCTCTGGGAGCTGCGCGACCACGCCGCGGGCCTGAACGCCGGCCGCTGGGACTACATCTTCAGCATCATCCGCAAGCTCCCCGCCGGCGACGTCGTGCTGCCCGACCGCTTCCAGGTCACCATGGCCGTGCCGTTCATGGCCGCCTACACCGACCTGCTGGTCGCCACCTGCCATCTGCGCGGCGCCCACGCCATCGGCGGCATGGCGGCCTACATCCCCAGCCGCCGCGACGAGGAGGTCAACCGCGTCGCGCTGGAGAAGGTCCGCGAGGACAAGGAGCGCGAGGCGCGCCAGGGCTTCGACGGCACCTGGGTGGCCCACCCCGACCTGGTGCCCGTCGCCAAGGAGATCTTCGACCGCCATCTGGGAGACCGGCCGCACCAGAAGCACGTGCTGCGCCCCGACCTGGACGTCACCGCCGACCAACTGCTCGACTTCCGCGTCCCGGGCGGCCGCATCACCGAGAACGGCGTCCGCGCCAACATCTCGATCGCCCTGCAATACATCGACGCCTGGCTCCAGAGCCAGGGAGCCGTCGCCATCCGCAACCTGATGGAAGACGCCGCCACCGCCGAGATCTCCCGCTCCCAGCTCTGGCAGTGGGTCTGGCACGACGCGAGAATGGACGACGGCCGGCAGATCACCCTCGAGCTCTACCGCCAGTTCCGCGACGAGGAACTCGCCGCGCTGGGAGGTCCGGACAAGGGACGGTTACGCGAGGCGGCGGAGATTCTGGACCGGCTGGTGCTCAGCCGGGAGTTCGTGCCGTTTTTGACGATTGAGGCGTATGGGTATTTGGACTGACTGGAGAGGAAAATGAAAGCTCCTGCGCTACCGGAGACGGATTCCATCGAGGAGCTGGCACTGTTCTGGGATTCCCACGACGTGACGGAGTTTGAGGGGCAGTTGGAGGAAGTCAGGGAACCGGTTTTCGAGCGCAAGGACGATGGTGCTTCATCTGGGGCCTGAGAAGGGTTTCGAGCAGCCCGGAGGGCGGCAGACTCCTAGCCCAGGTCGTCAGACCTGGGAAAAGCGGAAGGAAGCCCTTCGAGTCCCGGCAGGGACGACATGCCGCCGCTCTGGATGCCGAATGCCTGGCCCTTCAGCGGCGGACGGCTGAGCCAGGCGTCCACTGCAGACGTGGGCTCGGCTCCTCCGGTGGAGGTTGTACTGCCGGCGATAAGAGCTTCTCCTGCTCCTTGAGATCCTGATAGAAGGCTTCGAAAATCGAAGTTGAAGCGGGCCATCTGCTCCGCACGCAGGCGGTCAAGCTCCTCAACGATAGGGTCAGCGATCATTGGGTTTCTCCAAGCAACTCTTCAGGTGTACAGATACACGGTAGAGCCTGGAGGTCTCGATGTAGATCCGGGCCTTCGTGCAGGAAATTTAGCACACTGATAGCGCAGCCGTCCGGCAGATAAGGGTTGGCCAACGCTCCATCGCAGACCAGGTCGGCTTCCGCGCGCGGGAGGCGCATCACCGAAAACGGCGTCCGCGTCATTTCGATCGCCCCTGCAGTACATCGCCCAGTACATCGCCGCCTGCCTCCAGGGCCAGGGCGCCAGGCCATCCGCAACCTGAAGGAAGACGCCGCCACCGCCGAGAACTCCCGCTCCCAGCTCTGCGGAACTGCGCCGCGCTATCGATCGCTTCATTGAGGCGCACAACGAGACCGCAGAGCCGTTCGAATGGACCAAGGTCGAAGTTCCACCCGGTCTCGCCGAAGCGTTATCTCGCTAACTTGCGCCGCTAAGCACTGGCGCAGGTTCCGCCAGCTTGACTGTAGGGTCATGTGACAGCACTTGGTCCGTTTGCGGCGGTAATATACTTGCTTGCGATTGCGGCTTCCATTATAGCTCCTAACAATTTTCCGATAGCATCGTGGTACTCGAGGTATCTTTGCTTTGTGAGAGGGAGCTTTCTCCCCAGGAAGGGACGCAGTGTAGCAACTGATTGCGCCGCCTTAGCATCAATAATTCCTCCGCGATGCATGAGGCAATTTCTAACCCAATTTGCCTCTTCTAGCTTAGAAAGGGCATGGTTGCTTAGGCTAATAGTAAGGCCGAATAACCCCAAAACTCTAGTGTAGAACTCTCCTACCCTTAGGTTCTCTCCAATCTTCCTCTGGATTCTATTGGTGAAGAGCCGTCGCGCCTCCTCTTCCGTCAGTGGGCCTTCTCCGAAGCCTGCCGTTTTGACGCCCGCAGCCGATACTACGTCGACAGCAGACGGATCCTTGGATAGTATGAGCACGACAGTATCTTCTACGGCCACTTCAACTGCACTCCAAATGCTAATTAGGCTATGGGAATTGACGGTAGAATAATCCTCTTTTCGCAGTTCTGCAGCCCACTGACTCAGGAGGGGTGCTTCTGCGAGAAGTTGGTCAACACTGGGCAGGCTCCCTCGCGCACCGGCGATTTCAAATTTTTCTCGTGCGGCGCGAAGAAGCAGTTCATGCCCCTCTAACACAATCAGCCCTCTATGGAGGACGCTCGCAAGCTTCATCTCTTCGGCCACAAACGATACGGCTCGGCCGACAGGCGAGATGATCCATTTGAGAACATTGCCATCAGGGATCGTACTATTCACTTAGACCGCCTCTGCCACATAACGGACTCTTGGGTGCTCACCCGTGACGACCGCGAATTGAACCGCATGATCTCAGGTGTGAAGCAGAGCTTCATGCTTCGGGCAACTCGCGCTCTTGCACGTTGCCGGCTTGGGCCTCGGCGATTGACCGCTGCAGGTGCTCTGCGTTAGCGGGATTCGCCAGAAGATAGAGGGTCTCCTTCCAGGAGTTGTACTCATCGAGCGGCAGAAACACGACCTGCTCGCCGCTCTCGGTTACCACGATCGTGGGCTCGGCGTTCGCGATGACCTTCGCGACGAGCTGCTCCAGGTTAAGCTTGGCGTCTTTCAGGGTCACGGCGTTCATGGTTTCCACCCTTCCAGCAGAGATAGTCTAGCATCAGCGGCGAGGCCACCTGATCGTCTAAACTGGCCTGATGCCTTTTCGAATCGAGTACGATCTCGCAACGGAGGATCACCTTGCAGCGCTCACCGCTCGGCAGGCAGCTATCGTCTTGGACGCAGTCCCCCGGCAACTCACCCATCAGCCGACCGTGATCACTCGAAATCGGAAACCTCTCCGCCCGAATCCGCTGGCTCCCTGGGAACTTCGGATCGGAGACCTCCGTGTGTACTATGATGTCCAGGCCGAGCCTGAGGCGGTGGTGACAATCCGCGCCGTTGGCTTCAAGGACCACAACCGGCTCCGCATCGGGGGCAGGGAGTTCCAGCTATGAAGACCGTAGAAATATCCGAGGCGACCGGTCCCCTTTCGGAGTACGCCGAGCGAGCGCACCACGAGACGCTGGTCGTCACGGAAGGCGGCAAACCCGTGGCCGCCCTGGTGCCGATCGAGGAGGTGGACCTCGAGAGCCTCTCGCTCGGCACCAACCCGGACTTCCTGGCCCTTATCGAGCAGTCCCGCGCCCGTTGCCACCCTGGAGCCGGGATCTCCACCGGCGAGATGCGAGAACGCTTGGCCGCACGCCGACCGCCGGTGCGGTAGAGGCTTTCGAGCCATCTACGAAATGAAGGCTTCTACGCTACCGAAGACAGATTCCATCGAGGAACTGGCCCGGTTCTGGGACTCCCATGACGTAACGGAGTTCGAGGGGCAGTTGGAGGAGGTCAGGGAACCGGTTTTTGAGCGGAAGGGCGAAAAGGACGGTGGTGGTTCACCTGAAGCCTGAGGCAGCTCGAGCGGCACAGGAGCCTGCCGAGGCTCGCCAAGGAAGGGCAGATCGGGCGGCGCGGCGGCAAACGCTCGGGTAACTCACCTTCATCGAGAGGTGGTCTCGCGAACGGCGGGGCTAGCGCGATCGAAATACACCACGGCGTCGAAGGCAGCCCCCAGCGGCACACGGAGGTACCCGACCTGGAACCGCATCGGCCGCTCTTCGGAAAGCCACGCGGCGACAGCTGAGGAACTCGCATCGGTGTGAAGCGACAGGAGGAAGGAGCCTGTCGCGACTTTTTCAACGCGGCATCGACGCTCCCGCCCTCGGCGGTCGTCGCCTTGTCCATCGACGGCCCTCCGCAGGCGGTGGCGATGGCAAGGTATTTCTTGCCGAGCGCCGCGCCGAGTCGCGACCCGGCCGACGGGAAGCTGCCGGGCGGAAGCGTCGGTCCCTGGACCGGTACTCGCTGCACATGGGCGTTGTGGGCCCAGTACACCGCCCGTTCGTCCGCCGCCAACCGGCCGAGCACCCAGAGCGTATTCTCCGCCATCGCCTGGTCGCGCGGCGCGGAGGGCGCGAACATGCCGAGACGTAGCGACGCCTCGTTCTGCTGGACCACCAGCGCCAGACGCCGCGCCCACTCGAGCCGATCCGCGTCGCCCCGTGAAAGACGATTCACACGCTCTACGAGACAACTTACGTCGGCGGCGAGTGCCGCCTTCGCATCGGCGGACAAAGCGGCGTACTTCTCTGACGCAGCCCGCCACCACGCACCGCTCGCCTGAACGGCCGACGGTCGCACGGCATCGATGAGGCTCTTGACGCCCGGATCTCCCGCGGTGACCTCGAGAAGTCGGTCGAGCGCCGGCACCATGCTTCCCGAGCGCGCCGGAAGATCGGCGCCGTACACGCCGACCGGGCGTTCCCGGCCCGGACCGAGATTCCACTCGCGGATCCACTCCATGGTGCGCTGGATCTCCGCGAGGGATCCGAAACCGCCGGGCAGCGCGGCATCGAAGTCCACCCTGGCCGTCCGCCCACGCACATAGTCGTCGAGCGCCATCGCCTCGGGAAGCCCCGATTCGAGCACCAGAGCGGTTACCCGATGCCGTCGCACCAGGTCCTGCAGCAACTGGAATCGAAAAGTGAGGAACGTCTGGACTTCGTGAACGCTCTCGCCGACGCCGATCAATCGCGCCTCGGCGACCATACCGTCGAGCGTCCGAAAGGCCTGCCCCGCCGAGTCAAGGGGAACGATGCGACCTCGCGCCCACGCCACGAAGGCGGCGTCCCTGTCGAATCAGTTGAGTCAGTCATGGAACACCTCTTCTTCTTTCGTCTCCCGGAGAGCTTCCAAGGGGAGCTGCGCGCTTTCCCGCATCGTCTCCAACACCACGGTGGTTCGTGTCGAGTGAACGGTGTTGATGGCACCGACCCGTTCGGTGAGTCAGGAGCCGGTGAGTCCGCACGGAGCCGGCCGATCCGCTGAGAAAAGCGCCGGCCAGTCCTATAGCCCGTGCCTCCTTTGACAACGAGGCCCTGACTTTCAGTTGCAACTCAATGCGCTGATGTCCTGAATCGGCTTGAACGCCACGCCCTGCGGGTTCGTGTAAGTGCGTGTTTCGTTGGTCAGGGTGTCGGTGACGACGAGATCTACTCGCACGTCGGTCAGTCCGCCCGCGAACACCCAAAACTTGCCGTTGAGGGCGCAGGCGTCGAGCACCTTCACGATCATCTCGGTATTGTTGGGATCGAAGAAGGTGAAATAGCCGGTGTCCTGGGTAACCGGCACGGCCTGCGCCGGGCCGTTCGATCCGTCGCCGGTCTGCCAGTGGGCCGTGACCCGGATGCGGCCCTTGCTCAAGCACAAGCTCTCGGCGGAAGCGGTGCACCCCTGAGCGCTACCCACAGTCGCAAGGGGAGACGCCGGCGCGGGAGGCGTAGGAGCCAGAAAAGCGGCGGCGTCTCCGGAGGCCGCAGCAGAGGTGGAGCAGGTCGCGAAGGCCCCGGTATCCTGGATCGGCTGGAAGGCACGCCCCTGCGGGTTGGTGTAGGTCTTGGTGGCGCCGGTCAGCGAATCGGTGATCTTGAGGTCCACCTGTACATTGGTCAGCCCGGCGGCAAAGACCCAGAAGCGCTGAAAGGGGCTGCATGCGTTGAGGACCTTGACGACCAGCTCCACGTTGTGATCGTCGAAGAACCAGAAGTACCCGGTCTCCGCCGTCAGTTGCACCGCGTTGGCCAGGCCATGATGACCCGCGCCGTCCTGCCACTCCGCTTCCAGGCGGAAGCGTGAGCCGCTCACACAGAGCGCGTTGAAGCCCGGCGCGCAGGCGGGGAACGGCCGGAAGAAAGGCGAGGCTCGGAGCGCGGCCTTTTCCACGTCGACGAGCCGCGCGCCCGGCGGGCTGCCGGTCTGCATGATCGAGTTCTGGCAGTCCGGCGGCTGCGGCTGGAGGTCGCAGGTGTGGCCCAGCCCGAAGTTGTGGCCGAGCTCATGCCCCACCGAGTAGGTTCCGCAAGACAGATCGCTGTCCTGGCAGGCGGCGACGCTGGGCGGATTTACGCTGACGCCACCGCCCGCGGCGGCTCCCAGCCAGTAGGTGGAATCCGCGCCGGCAAAGATGAAGACCGGTATGGCGACGTCGCCGGTGAACTGGAGACCGGAAACCACTTCTTCGCGAGCCGTGGCCCAGAGGATGAAGCGGTCGACGGGGTCGGTCACGCCACTGCAAGGCGGGAAGAAATCGCGCGGCGGATCGGCGGTGAGACAGGAGAGCCGGTTCCACTGAGCTGTGGTCTGGTGCGAGATCAGGACCAGCGGTTGCAGGATCCTGAAGGCCAACTGGCGGTCGAGCTGTCCGTGGTACCAGTCACGGACGACGGAGATCACCCGTCCGCTGTTGGCGAGGCCCTTGGCGAGACTGGGATGGTGCGCCAGGTCCTGCGCCACCAGCACGACGGGGACGGCGAACCGAGCGGCGTCATGCCAGTTCAGGCACCGCCAGTCATCGGCGGTGATTCCGACCGCCACGGCGCGGTCCAGAGCCCCGAACTGATCGGCACAGGCCTGCTGCACGTCGATCGCCACGGTGGAGGCTCCGTCGGTGCAGGCCAGGTCTGCGATGTCCTGGTACTGGCCGGTCACTTGTGATTCCGGCCCGAAGCGCTGGTGGCAGTAGGTCGTGAAATCGGGCCGCTTCAACGGGGTCGCGTCGAAGCCCGAAGGAGGCGGCGCCGCAGCCGCCGCGACCGCGATCAAGAGTCCCCCGATGCCGATTCCAAAGCCTTTCCAACTCATCTAATCTCATGCTTGTCTTTTTAGACACCAAAGTCAAATAGCAACATCGCCATGAATCATGCGATCCGGTTGGATTTCGTTCAGCGGGATCTCAGGCGCTGCCGTATCCAGGACGCCAGGTCCACCTCAGCCAACCGGCCCTGGGCCAGTTGCCCCCCACCGCTACAACCCGTCGGTCTGAGGCGAAGCCTCGTTAGCCCTTATTGCCCAGTTGGGCAGTGCCCTCGTGCGAGCCTTGATCCAACTGTTGCGGGGGAACCTGGTCGGCGCCGAGCATTGCTCTTCGTGAGGACCACCTTTCCCACTTGGCCGCGAAATAGTTTTGCATCGCCTGCAGGAGCGGACCGCCCTTGAGCTCGTAGTGGACGAAGTGTGCCGACGGCACCGCCAGGAAGAACGAAAAGAATCCGGAACGTGCTCCGGCCGGGCCTACTATCAGGTACATCGGAAGTGCTGGCAAGTCATCGTATTCAAGAACCTGAAAGGCTCCGCTGGACGATGCGGCGAGCGCCGCCATCCTCATCCTGAAATCTGCCAGACCCGAGCTCCAAGCCGGCCCGGTATCAGGCGTCCCCAATAGCTCTTCGCTCCGAAGGGCCGCATTTGAGCAGTCGTGCTTAATGACGAGCATCCGAATTCTAACCCCCGCGGCGATTGCGGTACCCATACTTGTTATGAACTCGTCTTTTCTGGGGCAATACGTATCCAGCCACCATATCTCTTCATTTGGTCGCGCCATTTCAAAAACCTTACGGAAGTCAAACGGTGGCTCGTGCGCTCGCACAAAGCCTTGCGCGACGAGGCTCCGGTGATCTGCATCCAGCTCGACGAATTGCTCCTGTACAATTCTGCCAAACTCCTGGGTTAGATAATGTCGATCAATGATCGCGGCGACCAATGCGACGGTGCAGGCTGTTCCAAGCACGAACGCGAGTTGATAGAAAATGTCGTTGGGATAGACTCCTCCAGGCCGGAAAAGAGTGATTCCGCAACCAACGGTTACAACCATTCCCAAGGAGATCCACAGGAAGGGATTTCCACGAAGATCTCGAGCAAGGGTGCCAAGGAAAGTTTTTCTAGGAGCCATGGCCTTCTCGGTCGATATTTTCCTCATCCCCGACTATCCGAGACGCCGGCCGGCCCGGCGTCGTGACGCGCGCCAAGCTCAGTTCCGACGTCAGGACAAGGAATATTTCCATTGTTATATGGCAGATACCCTCCAACAGGTGGCCTGCAAAGGCAACCATTTCGCGGTTATTAAAGACGACGTGGACGTGTGGTATGGGCTGCCTGCCTCTCCAAGTTATGTTCCCGGTCACGGTGCTGAGGTCGTGGATACCGGCGAGATGGAGAGGACGATAGTCGTTCAGCTCGACTTCAAAGAAGCCGAGCTTGGCGCTACTAAGCATGCCGACGCCCGAGATGATTGCCGCCGATCGGACTCCATGATCTCGTGCGAACGCCCGGAGGGATTCGACGAGCTCCTCGCCTGGATCGAGACGAAGAAAAACGTGACCGCCGATAACGCGCGCGAACATGCTCTGTACCTTATACTGGCCCATCGATCGCTGTCCAGGACTTGAATCATTCAAGTCGGATTCGCCGCCAATGAGGGGCTCGCGAAACGCAAATCTCGCGGAGCGCCTCGGGACCGACGAGGGGCCGATCTCACCGGCAAACGCCTTGTTGCCAATGGAGCGCACGGGCGATTCCCCTCCGGAGGGGAGTTGTGCCCCCCCCCCCGCCAATTTTGTTGCGCCCCCTTCCTTCCGCGCTGCGAAACACGGATTGCGGATGATTCCTCCATGGTTCGCGATTGTTCCCCCCTCCTCCGATGCTGCAACTGTTCCTGAAGATGTTGTGTCCCTCTCCAGGTATGTTGTAAACTTGCCGCCGGGAGCTTCACGGCAAGCGAGCGAGCCAGCAAGTGAAGAGAGGGGGACAACACGGAGTCAAGGCGTCGTCGTCTTCTCCGCTCGCGTCCTGCGTCGGTCGGCTTCGTACACAACGAGGCGGGCGAGATAGGCAACAAATCTTGGACGAGTAACAACAAGCGGTCTCGCGACGAGGCCGAAGGCGGCGAGAGGGAACCCGCCCTTCCCGGATCCGCGATTCGGGCTCGGAAGGTCCTACAGGGAGGACACAAATGGCAGCCGAACGGTCTTTCGAGAACATCTTCGCCTGGCTCGATGCCCAGATCGCCTTCGATCGGGAGAAGGAGGCGTTTCACGCCCAGCAGGAAGTCTTCCACCGCGAGCAGCGGGCCCAGTTCACGGCCGAGCTCGAGCAACTGACCGCGATCCGGGAGTCCTTCAAGACGGCGGCCGACACGGCGATGGACCTCGCCAGCCGCGCGTCGGCGTTGCCGCCTCTCGCGCCGAGCCCCGACATCGGCCGCCGCAAGCCTTCCCTGACCAAAATGGTGACGCGGGTCATCGAAATCCGTCCTGCCGGTGACGCCTTCGGTCCCGGCGCCATCACCCGGGAGATCAATCGCCACTATGGAGAGCGGCTGCGCCGTCCGGTGCAGGTGAAGCTGGTCTCGATCGTCCTGCGGCGCATGGCGAACGACGGCAGGGTGCGCTCCGTGCGGCCGGGCAGGCCTCACCAGGAGGCGCTGTACGCGAGGGTGGAAAGATAGGCCCGAGGTTCAGCGGCCCGCCAGGGCCAGCCGGAAGGCGGCCATCTCCTCGCCGTTGCGAACCAGCAGGACGTCGCCGACCAGCACCGGATGGTTCCAGGTCTTGCCCTCGATCGCCGGGACCCGCGCGAGCTCCGTGAACTGGTCGGGGGTCGCCCGGACCAGCGCCAGCTCACCCTGCTCCGACAGCACCAGCAGCAGGTCCTGGTCGGGCAACAGAACGAGCTGGCCGTTGCCGTAGCGTCCGCCCTTCCACTTTCGCGTGCCGTCCTCGACGTCGATGCACGCGAGGATGCGGGCGTCGAAGCCGAAGGCGTGGCCATGGTGAACGACGAAGTCGTTGAAATAGGGCTTCAGTCCGCGAGAGGTCCAGCGCTCTTCGACGGTCCACCCGCCGGGCCCGTGGGTGACCGCAATGCGGCGCGTGCCGCTTTCCGCGCTGGTGGCGATCAGGACGTCGCCTTCCGCGGTCAAGGCCGGCTGCACGATGGGGGAACCCCGCCACGGATGCTGCCAGAGTTGCGTGCCGTTGGCCGGCGCGACGCTGGTGGTGCCGGCGTTGCTCATCAGCAGGATCTGTGCGACTCCGTCGATCGTCAGGAGATGTGGCGAGCTGTAGCCCTGGCCGGCCGCGCCGGACCAGCGCGGATCACCCGAGGCGAGGTCGTAGGCGGCGAGCCGGCCGGCCGCGGCGACGATGACGAGATCACCGACCACCAACGGCGAGCTCGAGAAGCCCCAGTACGGGACTTCCGTGCGAGTGTCGGACGCCACGTTGCGCGACCACACGACGGCGCCGTCACCGGCGTCGAGCGCGTTGAGGATTCCGGTGGCGCCGAACGTGTACACGCGCCCGTGACTGAGGGTCGGCGTCGCGCGCGGGCCGGCGCCGGCGTTCGACTCGAAGAAGCGGGCCGCGTCGCGGTGTATCCACACCGGCTCGCCGGTGGTCAGGTTGTAGCAGGCGACGACCTCGTCGTCACCGCGCTGCTCCTGCGTGTAGAGGAGGTTGCCGCGGACCGCGAAGGATGACCACCCCGGTCCGACCGGCCGGCGCCACAGCTCGACGGGAGGCGATGCAGCCCAGTCGGTCTCGATCCGTACGCCGCGAACGACGCCGTCGCGCCGGGGTCCGCGAAAGCCGGGCCAGTCGGCGCCCGTTTTCGCCGCCGGCGGCGGCGGCAGCGCCACCGTCTCGTCGCCGGCTGGAGCCGGAAGCCGCTCCTTGGATGCCGCCTTTCCTGCCGGCGCGGGCGGCAGCGAAGTCGGCTTGTCGCCGGCTGGCGCCATGAGCCGTTCCTTGGCAGTACCCGCTGATGCCGGAGCTGCCGGCGCGTCGCCGCCTTGGGCCAGGAGTCTCTCCTCGGCGGTCTCTGTCCAACGCCACGCGAACTGCCCAACGTGGTCTCCGGTAATGCCTTCCATCCGGACGAGCGTCCACGCGCCGCATGCGAGCACGATCGTCGCAGCCATCGCCGCGCGCCGAGGTCCGTCGGCGAGGCGACGGCTGGCCACCGCCCCGGCGACGAAGGCGACGCACAGGATCGGGAGGGCCCAGCCGAAGAGCCACGCTGGCCCCATCGACTCGTGTTTGAGGCCCCATGCCGCGCCCACGCCGGCGGCCATCAGCGCGATAGCGCCCAAGCGCTCGAACCAACGCGCCCGGCTGAGGAACACCCACCAGAGGACGATAACCGCGGCGCCGATGAACCCGCCCTGCGCCGCCCAGCCAAAGCCCTTGATTCCAGGCACGACGGCCTTTATGCCAAAGCGGGCCAGCAACAGCAGCACCGCGGCGACCACGCCGGGCCACAGCCGGAGCGGCTTGCGGGGAGTCGGTTCGGCGGCGTGCGCGATGGCCATATCAGATCTCCCACAAGTTCTCCCCTCTCCGGTTACGGAGAGGGGGCCGGGGGGTGAGGCTTCGGAGGGCAGGACCTGAGTAGTCCCCGAGCAAACTGAACCACGACCCAACCTCCGTCAGCGGCCCGCGAGGGCCATCCGGAACGCGACCATCTCCTGGTCGTTGCGAATCAGCAGGACGTCGCCGGCCAGCACCGGGTGGTTCCAGGTCTTGCCCTCGACCGCCGGGAGCCGCGCGAGCTCCGTGAACTGGTCGGAGGTCGCCTTGACCAGCGCCAGCTCACCCTGCTCCGAGAGCACCAGCAGCAAGTCCTGTTCGGGCAACAGGACGAGCTGGCCGTGGCCGTAGCGTCCGCCCTTCCACTTACGCTTGCCATCCTCGAGGTCGATGCATGCGAGCATGCGGCCGTCGAAGCCGAAGGCATGGCCACGGTGAACGACGAAGTCGTTGAAGTAAGGTTTCAGCCCGATCGAGGTCCAGCGCTCCTGGGTGGTCCAGCCGCCGGGCCCGTGCCCGATCGCGAGACGGCGCATGCCGACTTCGCCGCCCATCCCGGAGCCGCTGCCGATCAGGACGTCGCCGTCGGCGGTCAGGGCCGGTTGCACGATACCGTCGCTCGGCCACCGGTGCTCCCAGAGCACCTTGCCGTCGGCCGGCGCGACGCTGATCGCGCCGGTTCCGTTGAGCAGCAGGATCTGCGCGACGCCGTCGAGGGTCATCAGATGTGGCGAGCTGTAGCCCCAGCCGCCGGTCGGGCCGAGCCAGCGCCGATCGCCGGTGGCGACGTCGTAGGCGGCGAGCGCGCCGGCGGTGGCGACAATGACGACGTCGCCGACGACCAACGGCGAGCTCGCGAAACCCCAGCCCGGGACCTTCGAGCCGGTGTCGGACGCCGGCTTGCGAGACCACACGACGGCGCCGCTACCGGCGTCGAGCGCATTCAGAATTCCGGTCGCACCAAATGTGTAGACGCGGCCGTTGCTGAGGGTCGGCGTGCCGCGCGGACCGGCGCCGGCATTCGACTCATAGAACCGGGCCGCGTCGCGGTGTCCCCACAGCGGCTCGCCGGTGGTCAGGTTGTAGGAGGCGACGACCTCGTCATCACCGCGTTGCTCCTGGGTGTAGAAGCGGTCGCCGCGGACCGCGAAGGAAGACCAGCCCGGCCCGATCGGCCGGCGCCACAGCTCGACCGGCGGCGATGCAGACCAGTCCGTCGCGATCCGAACCCCGCGAACGGTGCCGTCGCGCCGGGGCCCGCGAAAGCCGGGCCAGTCGGCTCCCGTCGACGCTGCTGCCGGAGTTGTCGGGAGCGCCGCTGGCTCGTCGGCGGACTGGGCAGCAGACCCTTCCTCGGAAGTCTCCGCTGCCGCCGGAGCCGCCGGGAGCGCCGCCGGCTCGTCGGCGCTTTGGGCGAGGGACCCTTCCTTGGAGATCTGCTTTGCTGTCGGAGCCGGTGGGAGCGCGGTCAGGGCGTCGCCGGCTTGGGCCAGGAGCCGCTCCTCGGGAGTCTCCGACCAGCGCCAGTGGAGGTCCGAATCGGCGTCGCCGGTGATGCCACCGGTCCGTAGGAGCGCCCACGCTGCGCACGCCAGCAGGATGGTCACGACCATCGACGCGCGCCGAGGCTCCGTCAGGAAGGCGACGGGTCGCCACCGCCCAAGCGACGAAGGCGAGGCACAGGACCGGGATGGCGTACAGGAAAAACATCATCCCCATCATCCCGCCCGCAATCGATTCGTGGAGGAGGATGCGCGGCGTCGCGGCCAGCGCGACGATCATCAAGGCGAGGGCGCCCAAGCGCTCGGACCAACGCGCCCGGCTGAAAAACACCCACCACAGGATGATGACCAACGCGCAGGCGAGCCCCCCAAGGACGCTAAACATCATGGCGTCGGGAAAGACGAGGGGTACGACAAACCTGATCAGCACCAGCAGCACCGCGGCGAGCACGCCGGGCCAGAGCCGGAGCGGTTTCCGGGGAGTCGGTTCTTCGGTCTGAGCGATAGCCATATCAGATCTCCCATGAGTCGCGCAGGCGGGGTCGGACTCGCAGATCGGCCGAGGACATAAACATTACGTCCGCCCGCGCTCGAATGTTTCGGGGCGATCCTCGGCAGCGCCCTACACGGGCGTCCACCGCGCCGGGTCGGCGAAGAGGAGGAGCGGCTGCTCGGCGACGCGGAAGATCGCCTGAGCGCCGAACGGAAAGCGGACCGGCAGCCGCGCGCCGTCGATGAACAGCCAGCCCGCCGCCATGGCCGACTCGACGACCAGCTTCTCGCCCGCCTCCACGAAACCGGCTTCCAGGCTCGTACCGAAGCCGCGGGCGCGGTACAGCTCGCGGGCGCGGAATTGGAGCCGGCACGAATCGAGCGGCATGGCCTGGCCGCCCGCGGAGCGGATTCCCGCCGTCGAGCCGGCCGCCGTCGCCACCCACAGCCCGGAGCTGCGATGGTCCTCCGCCCGGCGGCTGAGGCGCAGCCGATAGCGGCTGGTGGCCGCCGGCTGCTCGTGCGCGACGAGGACGTCGTTGAGCGCCGGCGTCAGGATCTTTCCTTCGAGGACGACCTCCAGGCGGGCGACCGGGTGCGGCAGCAAGGTCCCCCTCGCGATCCGTCCGAGGATCCGGGGCAGGCTCGCGCGCCGGGCGAGCGTCAGATGGCCGACGCTGGAGCGCGGCGCGGAGTTGACGCCGAGCAGGGTGGCTCCGGTCACCCAGTGCGAGGCGGCGAGAAGCGTGCCGTCGCCGCCGACCGAGATCACGAAGCGCGCGCCGGCGAGTGTCCGGCGAGCCCGGGCATCGAGAGCGTCGGCCGAAATCGTGACCGGCGTGACGCCCAGACTGGACAGGGTCTCCAGCAAGGTCGCGAGGGTGCGCTCCTGCTCGCTCGCCGCGGCCGCGACGTTTCCGGCCAGCCGCCGCCCGGTCCGAGCGAGCCGGTCCGCCACCGGCTGTCGCGTGGCGACCGGCGTCTTGACCACAACGACGCAGGGGGTTAGAGGATTGTCGGTTCGTCGTGCCGGCACGGGCGGAGACTATCGCGGGCGTCACGCCCGCATGAACAGGGGCTTTCGTTGCCTTGCAAAACGGCTCGGCTCCTTGCGAGAGCCGTTCGCTCCTTGCTAGAGTCAACCAAGGAGGATGCGATGGAAACCGCTGTCACCAAGAAAGGCCAGACGAACATTCCGGCGGCGATCCGCAAGCGGTATCGAATCCACGAGGGAGATCGTCTTGTGTGGATCGACGAGGGGGAAGTCATCCGCGTGATCCCCGTGCCGGCAGATCCCGTTGCCGCCCTTCGCGGCTCGGCCAAAGGAGAGCGACTCTTGGAGCGCCTTCTTCAGCAGCGCCAAGAGGATCGGCAGCGTGGATCGTAGATCTTTCCTTCTGGATACCTCGGCTCTTTTCTCTCTCCTCGAGGACGAGGCTGGTGCCGATCGGGTGGAAGATCTCTTGCGGGCGGAGAAGGTCTATCTGCCCTGGGTCGCCCTCCTAGAAGTACACTACATCAGCCGACAGGAGCGAGGCGTGGACGTGGCCAATGGCCGCCTGGCGCTCCTCAAGAAGCTGCCGGCCGAGATCATCTGGCAGCACGACGAGCCAGCCCTCCTGCAAGCCTCGCAATTCAAGGCACAGAACCGCCTCTCCCTGGCCGATGCGCTGATCGCCGGGATCGCCAGCCGGTTGGGCGCTGTTCTGGTCCACAAGGATCCTGAGCCTCGAAGCCTTGAACGGCGCTGTGGATCTCGAAGCTCTTCCCTACAAATAGAGCCGAGCCCTGGCGTCACGCCCGCGTCGCAACCACTACGTCGAAGGAACCAGGGATCACTCGGATGTCGACGAAACCGAGCGCGGCGAGCGCCTCGGTGTACCACTCCACTTCGCGCAGGCGGCTCGTGCACGCATCGACGCCGACGAGGAAGTAGGTCCAGAAAAACTGGACGGCGAGCCGGTCGCGGGTGCGGAACTCCTCGCACACCGCGAGCCGGCCGCCCGGCCGGAGCGCGCGCTTCGCCTTCTCGAGGAGCATGCGCGCCACGTCGGCCGGCCAGTCGTGCAGCACGCGCACGAAGGACAGCACGTCGTAACCCTCAGGGAACGGCTCGGCGAGGAAGTCGCCGGGGACGAATCCGAGGCGGTTCGCGAGCCCGGCGGCGCGGGCGCGTTCCTTGACGAGCGCCGCCACAGGCGGCAGGTTGAAAACGTCGCAGACGAGCCGCGAATTCGCGCGCAGCAGCGCCTCGGCCACCGTGCCGTCGCCGCCGCCCACGTCCAGCCATCCCGTGCGCGAGTCGAAGACCTCGTCGTGGGCGGCCACCAGCACCTCGATGATCGGGGGGCATCCCGCCGTCATGCTGCGCTCGAAGCTGCGCACGTCTTCCTCGCTCGCAGGCGGCCAGGCGAAGCTCGCGTCGAGCCCGCCGGAGAGGACCTCGCCGAGCCGGCCGTGGATCTCTCGCCACGCATACCGGTTGCGGTCGCGTTCGATCGAGCGCTCGCCCAGGACCGCCTCCACCGCCGGCGCGAGCGGTTCCACGGACACGTACTCGGCGGCGAGCAGGTCGTCCGACGCCTGCCGGCGTTCGACCAGCCCGAGGCTCTCGAGGCCGTCGAGAAACTTGTACAAGCGCAACGGACGAGCGCCCACCGTGTGCGCCAGCGCGCCGAGGCTGACCGGTCCCGCGTCGAGACGCGCCAGCAGGCCGAGATCGCTCGCCGTCTGCACCAGGTCGAGCGCCTTGTCGGCGTGGAACAGCAGCGCGAGCAGGGACCGCGCGTTCATTTCGTTCATACGCTCGTTCATGCGCGCGTTCATGCGGCCCTCCGCACGCGCTGCGCCAGCTCGATCATGAAGCGATCGATTTCCTCATCGGTATTATAAAAATGCGGTGCGATGCGGAGGCCGCCGCGGTAGCTGCACACGAACCCGCTCGCGACGAGCTCGCGCGCCACCACGACGGCGCCGGGGAAGCGCAGGGCGACGATGCCGCCGCGCCGTTCGTGCGCCCACGGCGTGGCCACCGCGAGGCCCGCCTCCTCGGCCCACGCATCAGCCCACGCAATAATGCGATCGGTCTGCGCCAGCGATCGGCGACGGATCGCGTCGACGCCGAGCTCGCGCACGATGGCGAGGCCCGGCCGCGAGAACAGCGCCGGCAACACCGCCGGCGTGCCGCCCGCGAAGCGCCGCGCGTCGGCGGCCCAGCCGGCCGGCGGCGCGAACGACATCGGGTCGGCGGCAGCGATCCAGCCGCTGGCTGCCGGACGGAGGTGCGGCAGCAGTGCGGGGCGCACGTAGAGAAACGCGCTCTCGTACGAGCCGCACAGCCACTTGTGCGCACCGCCGAGCACGAAGTCGACGCCGCTCGCCATGACGTCGAGCGGCACCACACCGACGGACTGATACGCATCGATTGCGACGAGCGCGCCGACCTCGCGCGCCCGGCGGACGATCGGCGCCAGATCGAGGAGCGCACCGGTTTCGAACGTGGCGTGCGACACGCACACGAGCTGCGTGCGCTCGTCGATCTCGCGCACCAGCCGCTCGGCGTCGATCTCCACGCGGTCCCGCGACGGCACGATCACCGGCTCCGCGCCGTAGCGCTCGAAGGCGCGGAGGATGTGCGGGATGGCGGGAAATTCTCGATCGCTGGTCACCACCCGCGGCCGCTCGCGGTAATCGCGATAGTCGAAACAGCTCATCAGGCGTGAGAACAGCGTCGAGACGTTCGCGTCGCACACCACCGAGCCGGCCGGTGCGTTGATCAGCGCCGCGATCTCGTTCGCGTATGCCTGCAGGTCGTCCCACCACCCGCCCCATGCCTCGTCGCGCCATCGCTCGACGGTGCGCCAGTACTCGTCGAGCGCCGCCTTCGCGCCCCGCGGCGCGGCGCCGGCGGAGTTGCTGTTGAGGTACACGCCCGTCTCGAGGAGAGGGAACTCGGCGCGTGCCGCGTTCAGGCTTGCCGGGGAAACACGTCATGCCTCCGCGTGCCGGCAGACCGGCCCGGCGTACGGCGCGCCGCGGTGCTCGCCCGGAGCGAACCCGCCCTCGCGCGACCAGGAGCGCGTCATCTCGACGCGCACGTTCCACAGCTCGGGAAACAGCGGTTTGGTCATCCGCGCGCCCAGCGCCACGGTCGGGAAGCCGTCGAGCGCGCGCACCGTCCTGTCAATCCCCATCGTGCGCCGCACGAGCATGAAGTGCTCGACGAGCCAGGTCTGGAATGTGCTGTCCCAGTCGGTGAAGCGCTCGGCGAGCCGGTGCAGGTCCGGGTACGCGTCCGGCTCCTGGTAGACATCGAGCAGCGTCGTGCCGCGGCGCGCGATCAGGCGGCCGAGCGCGCTCTCGGCTGCGTCCGCCGCGGCGAGAAGCTGGTTGTAACCGGGCGATTCGAGGCCGCTGCCGTTGCCGAGGCTGCGCCGGATGACCTGGAACCGCGACGGCGACAGGGTGCCCAGCACGCGGATCTGATCGCGTAGGAGGGTCACCAGGGGCACGATGCGGTCGAGGGACTCCAGCGCGGAAAACACCGCGTCGCTCTCAAGGTGCTCCACCAGGTTGGCGGTCTCGAACACCGCGCACTTGAGCCACAGCTCCTGGGTCTGGTGCATCACCTGGAAGAGGAGCTCGTCAGGAACGACCAGCTCGTTCGCGGGCGTCTGCAGGGCGAGCAGCTCGCGCGTGCGCACGTACACTTCGTAGTCCAGATCGCCTCGCCCGACATCCTTGCGCAGGACCTTGTTGTGGATCGGGCAACCCAATGTCGCCCGCAAGGTTGCCGCTTCATTCATATGATTCATGGTGATTCCTTTCCCATATTGGAGATCTGAATCAAGGACGCAAAGGACGGAAAGGACTTCAAGGACGAGGAAACGCGTCAGTGATCCTCGCGTCCTTGTTGTCCTTGTTGTCCTTTTGGTCCCTGGATGAGCCACGAAGAAGCCCGCGCGCCGGACCGGTCGGCGGCGTCAGGTGGCAGAGCCCGCAGTTCGTGATACTGGCCAGCGACGCGAACCGGTCCGAGCGGTCGTGAACGGTATGGACTCGAATATCGATCGCCGCGTCGGGCTCGAAAGCTAAAGATGAATGGCAGGAAAAACACGCGCGGCGGTCCGCCAGCCCGTGCAGCACATTCGGCAGGCTGGACGGGCCGGTGTGGCAGGTGTTGCGGCGCGGCGCCGACGAGCGTGACGGGCGCCATCGCGCTGTTCTGAAACAACAGGCTCAGGCCGACAGGATTGGGTTCATGGTGATCGTCATGGGCGCTGGCGACGAGCCCGAGCCCGGAGAGAAGCCCGGCGAAGAGAACCAGCCCTTTCCTATGCATCGTTCCGCTCCTTGGTTGACGGCCTCATTCGAGAGAGGCCGGAACACTCGGAGGTCGGAACGCTCGAGAAGAGGGTTTCCCCTCACGCCGGCGGAGGCATAGGCGCTAATTTGCGGGCGGCAGTGGAATCAAGGACGAAAAGGACAGCAAGGACGCCAAGGACGCGAGGTGAATGACTTGTTCCTCGTCCTCGAAGTCCTTGCTGTCCTTTTCGTCCTCGGTTTCCGGCGGGACAGAACCGGTGGCGTCTGGCGCCTTGGACTTCAACGCCGCGGAACGTGGAGCTGGATCGGGAGATGCGGGGCGAACAGGGGAAAGTCTCCGTCCGTGGCCAAGATCGCCATGCCGTACCGGTCGGCGATCGCGCAAATCACGAAGTCGGTATTCGAGCCTTGGACTCCTCGCGAGCGGCATACGTTGAAGAACTCGGCGGCGCGCTCATGATCGGCCGTCTGGACCGGCAGGTCAGGGAACTCTCGGAGGTGAGCTCGGAGCCGATCGAATTGCGCCTTTTCTCGAATCCCCGAGAGCACCTCCTGACGAATGAGGCCGATGAGATGAGCCCGGCCCTCGCGGATGAGCTCGCGGAGCTCCAGCACAGCAGGGTCCTGAGAGATCTTCTGCCGGCGCAGGGCCAAGGACCAGACGCCGGTGTCGACCAGGACGTTCATTCCCGCCTCCGCTGCTCCTTGTAGTCATAGTCCGGGTCGTAGTCGATCTGGCCGAACAGGTCCAGAATTTTGAGCTGCTTGCGGCGTTGGATGTACTCCTTCAACGCCTCATTGACGGTCGCTTTCTTCGTCCGGTGCCCTCCCAACTGGAGGGCCTCCTCCAGTAGCTCATCGCTGATCGCCAGGTTCGTCGGCATTCCTCACCCCCCTTCACACAATAACATGGCGCAAGCTGTGTGAGACGGCTCGATCTCACCGGGATGCCGCCTGAGCTCCGGCAAAGAGACCGGCGGCGCATAGGGCAGGTCGAAGGATTCGCACTCGGCGAGGACTACGTGGACGCCGCGGAGGGGGTTTCAGGAGCCCGAAACCTGGCCTGGCTCCGCCGGCGGCAGCGAGAGTTGTCCAGCCTGATCAGCGGCGAGCGACAGTTGGCCCGCCTCCGCCTGCGCCAACGACAACTGGCCCACTTCGGTTCCCGCCAGCGACAGTTGACCGGGCGAGGCTCCCGAGAGGCGGGATTGGATCTCGGCGATCGCCTGACGCGTGGCGCGGCGGAGCTCGCGGTCGAGCCAGGAGCCCTCGGCTATCTCCTTGAGCGGAAGCACAGCCGCTGCCGGTCGTTCCCAAGGCCTGCGCCGCGGCGGCGGCAATCCCGCCCTCCTCGCGCGCCATCACCTTCGCCAAGATATCCACAGCCGCAGCCTGACGGCTGAGGCCGAGCGCTGCGAGGCAGGCGCAGGCCGTCTGAATGCGATACCCGCGCAATGCGCGGTCGAGGATGGCTGTCGCGCGCTCGAAAGGCAGCTCCCGGTTCAGGATCGAAACGGCTTGCGCGCTCAGAGCATCGTCCGCCGCGCTGTCGGCAAGCTTCAGGAGGACGTCGCGGCCTTCCGCGCCCAGGGCTTCGGCCGCCCGGAGCCGCACCTCAAGGCTCGAATCCGAGCAGGCGGTGCGCAACGCCTCGACGGTCACGGCATCCCCAGGGAGGCTCACGGATCAGGAGGAGCAGGTTCTGCAGCCGCACTCGTGACTCCGGGTCTCGGTTGGCGTTTTCGGCCAGGCATCGTTGCGGGGCGTCGATGGAACGCACGAACCGCTGGCCGATCTCGAGAAGGAGCGGCAGGATGTTAGCGATCTCCTCGTCGGATGTGTCCGCTATGAGCGAGCCCCAGTTGAGCTCCAGGCGGCTCTTGGCGTTCACGAGGGACAGCAGACGGCGCGTCTCCGCGTCGAGCAACGCGAACACGAGGTCTCTCGGCCCCTGAATGTGGAACGTGCTGTCGAAGGGTCCATCGCCAATTTCGATCTCCCGCACCCATGGCAACGGCAGCCCTTCGGGACGGATTCTCACGCCGTAGAAACCCGGTGGTCCTGGAACCCCGACCGTGATGCGAGCTTTAGGTTGCTTTTGTCCAGTCTCAGCGATCCGCACCTGCAGCGGTCCCGCTTGTGCCACGAGCTCGAGGCTCCACCAGCCGAAAAACTCCACCCCCTGCAAGCCACACGGCACCACGGCATCCTGCCAGGCTCGCCGGCGCTGCTGGTTTTCGTGGCGGCCGCCCAGGAGAATGGCGCCGCCTGCAAGGATGACCACGAGGATTTCCCACATCGCGGCCGGCTAGGCAGTTCCTCCTGGCGCCGGCTTCCGCTCTTCGCCCTCGCTGAGGGAAAGCTGCCCTGGCTCTTCCGGAGACAATGAAAGCTGCCCACCCTGCTCGGTGGCGAGCGACAGTTGGCCCGCCTCCGCCTGCGCCAACGACAACTGGCCCACTTCGGTTCCCGCCAGCGACAGTTGACCGGGCGAGGCTCCCGGCAGGCGGGATTGGATCTCGGCGATCGCCTGCCGCGCGGCGCGGCGGAGCTCGCCGTCGAGCCAGGAGCGTTCGGCTGCCTCCTTGAGCGGCAGCACGGCCGCCGCCGAGCCGACCCTACCCAGGGCGATCGCCGCGGCCACTTGAATCTCTGTGCTCTCGTGCTGAAGGGCCTGGATCAGCGGCGGTTCGGCCGCCGCGCATCCGGTCGTTCCCAAGGCGTCTCCGCCGCGGCCGAGCGCTTCCACGCAGGCGCGGGCCGTCTGGATGCGGCGCCCGCGCAAGGCCAGGTCCAGGATCGCCACCGCGCGCTCGAACGGCAGCTCCCGATCCAGAATCGTGACGGCCTCTGCGCTCACGGCATCGTCCTCGATGTTCTCGGCGAGCTGCCGGAGGACATAGCGGGCCTCGTCGCCCAAAGCCTCGGCCGCCCGCAGCCGGACCTCGGGATCGCGGTCCGAGCAGGCGGTGTGCAGCACCTCGACGGTCGGCGAAGGCCGGGGTATCTCCCGGATCAGAACGAGAAGGTTCTGGAGCCGTACCCCGGCCGCGGGATCCCGGGTGGCGTTCTCGGCCAGGCGTTGCCGGACAGCTTCCATGGATTGCATGAATCGCTGGCAGATGTCGAGGAGGAGCGGCAGGATCCGCGGGACCTCCTCATGGGGCAACTCCCCCCGAAGACAGCCGTTGGAGATCTCCAGCCGAGTCTCGGCATTCGCTCGGTATAGCAGACGGCGCGTCTCCGCATCGAGCAAGGTGCAGAGGGTCCGCATCGGCCCCTGAAGGGAGAGCGTGTCGTCGAAAGATGGGTCTCCGATCTCAATCTCTCGTGCCCTCGACAGCGTCATTGACTCGGGGCGGATCCTCACGGTCTGGAAATCCGCCGGTCCCGGAACTCCGATCGAGAGGCGAGCTCTGGACGTATCTCCAGCTTCCTCGATTCGCACGTCCAGCCGTCCCTGTTTTCCTCTGACCTCGAAGCCCCACCAGCCCAAGCCGAAGAGCTGTATCTCCTGCAAGCCACAGGACGAAGCGGTCTCCTGCCAAGCCCGCCGGTGCCGATACTTTTGGAAGCTGCTCCTGAGAGCGAGGCCTCCTTTCGCTAGAATCACACCACCGACGACGAGCTCCCACATCGGCGCCCCGCCTACGCGGGATCTCCCGGCGCCGGCTCGTCCGGCGTGAGCGAGACCTGGCCGGCCTGATCCATGGCGAGCGACAGTTGCCCCGCTTCGGCCTGCGCTAACGACAACTGGCCCACCTCGGCTCCCGCCAGCGACAGTTGACCGGGCGAGGCGCCCTGGAGGCGTGATTGGATCTCGGCGATCGCCTGCCGCGTGGCCCGGCCCAGCGCGCCGTCGGTCGGGAAGCTCTCAGCCGCCTCTTTCAGCGGCAGAACGGCGGCCGGTGAGCCGACGCGTCCCAGCGCATTCGCCGCGGCCACCCGGAGATCGGCCACATCGCGCTGGAGGGCCAGGATCAGCGGCGGCTCGGCCGCGGCGTTTCCGGTCGTTCCCAGAGCCACGGCCGCGGAGTGGGCCAGATCCTTCTTTTCGCGCGCCATCACCTTGGCCAAGGTCTCGACGGCCGGTGCCGTGCCGTTGAGGCCGAGCGTCTCCAGGCAGGCCCGGGCCGTTTCGACGTGGCGCCGGCGCAGGGCGCGGATGAGAATGGCTCGCGCGCTCTCGAACGGCAGCTCTCTCCTCAAGAGGGAGACGGCCGCCGCGCTGCTGGCGTCGTCCTCCCTGTTCTCCGCGAGGGCCAGGAGGACGTCGCGGCCCTCGGCGCCCAGCGTCATGGCCGCTCGCAGACGGATCTCGGGGCTCGCGTCCGAGCAGGCGGCGCGGAGCACCTCGAGGGTTGCCGGCTCTCCGGGGAAGTCGCGGATCAGGAGGAGCAGGTTGCGGAGCCGCACCGCAGCCGCGGGATCCCGAAGGACGTTGTCGGCCAAAGATGGCGCGAGGTCCACGGGTCGAGCGAACCGCCGGCAGAGGTCGAGGAGGAGAGGAAGGATGCGAGGGAGCTGCGCGTCGGACAACTCCGCCTGGAGCCGTTCGCCGGCGAGCACCAACTCGCTCTCTGCGTTCAAACTGAGGAGCAGGCGGCGGGTCTCCGCGTCGAGCAGCACGCACGCGAGCCGCATCGGCCCCTCGACGGAAAACGTTCTGTCGAAAGGCTCGTCTCCGACCTCGATCTCGCGCGACCCCGGCTTGTACAGCTCGCGAGAGATTCTCATCTCCTTGAAACCCGGCGGCCCTGGAACCTCGAACACGACCCGAGTTTTGCCGTCGGCGTGCCCGATCCATAACCCTGGCAGTCCCGCTTGTGCCTTGTACGCCAATTGCAGGTTCATGACGCTGAAGCTCTCCACCACGCTCCAACCGCACGCTGCCGCGGCATCCTGCCAGAGCTGCAGGCGCCAGCGGTGGCGTTGGGCCCACCAACTCAAGAGAGCGCCGCCGCCGCATGTCAGGACCCAGAAGGCCAGCTCCCACATACCGGGGCAGCCTCAGACCAACCGCACGACCGGCTCCTCGCGCATCAGCTCCCGCTGCGTGAGGAGGTCGCGGACGGTGGCGATCAGCCAGCGCTCGGAGTTCACGCCGAAGGCGATCTCGAGACGGGGCCGGCGGTCGCGAGGGGAGTGCGGCGGATCGAGATAGCCGAGGGTGGGGCTCGCCGCGTTGAGCGGCACGACGACCTGAGCGTCGCCGGATGTCGCCGCCCACCTTGTGCACGTCGCCGGCGGCGTCCCAGACGAAGCGCCGTTCGCCGCCGTCGGCGCGCGAGACCTCGCAGATGAGGAGCTTGAAGAGGCTCTCCGGCTCGCCGAGCGCGCAGGTCGGCACCAGCTGCCGCTTCCAGAGCTCGGGCGGGGTGGGGAAGCGCGTTCCCCGGGGCACGATGACCGTGTGCTGGGCCTCGCCCGTCTTCGGGTCGTGGGTGACGAAGGCGTAGTCGTGGACGATGAAGTCCAGGGCGTCCATGCGGTCGCCGGCGAAGCAGGCGGCGCCGTAGGCCACCGCCTCGAAGGGCTGCCAGGCGCGCACCCGGCGCCGCTCGAAGCGCTCCTCGAACCACGAGAAGAAGCCGGGCAGGAGCGTCGAGCCGCCCACCAGCAGCACGTCCTCCACGTCGCTCGCGGCCACGCGGCGCCTGCTCCAGGACCTCCTCCAGCGAGGCGGCCAGGCTGCGATAGAACCCGTGCTCGTCCAGGATCTCCCGCAGGCGGTCGCGGGTGAGCGCGACGAACCCGCTGCCCGGCCGGGACGCCGCTCGCGGAGGTCAGGCCCTCCGGGCTCATCAGGAACGCCGCCTCGTCCTCGAAGAACACGGCCTCCTTCACCCGGCAGGCCTCGGCGAGCATCAGCCGCCGCCACAGGCGGGTGACCTCGTCGTCGTCGGCGGTGAGGTCGTGGCCCATCTGGCGGCAGAGGTCGTGCAGCACCCAGCCGTCGACGGCGTTGCCGCCCAGCGGGCGCCCCCGCTTGGCCAGCACCGTCGCCTGGCCGCTGACGGCTCCCTGCGGCGAGAGGCGGACGAGGACGACGTGCATCGTGCCGCCGCCGACGTCCACGACGAGGACCGTCCGCTCATGGCTGAGGCTGATCCCGTAGCCGAGCGCCGCCGCCACCGGCTCGTCGACGAAGCGGACCCGGCGCACGCCCAGCTGGCGCAGCGCCTGCTGCACTTCCGCGCGGTAGGTCTCGAACGCCGTCACCGGCGAGGTGACGACGAGGTCGCGCACCCGGTGCCCCGTCGCCCGCTTGACCTCGCGCAGCAGCTCGCGCAGGAACGCGTGGGCGGCGTCGCGGGCGGTGAGGCTCTCGCGCCCCACCCGCGCCAGCGGCCGCAGCGCCTCGCCGCTCAGGCCGGGCTTGAAGGTGGGCACGAACGACGGATGGACCACGCCCTCGTTGCGCTCGAGCGCCGGCCGGCCGATGCAGCGCCCGCCGGCCGATGAAGAACCGCCGCGCCAGCGGCGGCCAGCTCCCCAGGCGGTCGAGCGGCCCGGGCTTCTCGAGGAAGTGGACGGCCGACGGCACCAGGCGCGGCGCCTCGAGCGGGTCCTTGGCCTCGAGCTTCCGGCAGACGGCGGGCAGCTCGACGAGGCGCGGCTTGCCGAGGGACTCGTCCCAGCGCGCCACGCCGGAGTTCGTCGTTCCCAGGTCGAGCGCCCAGCCGGACATTCGGCGGATTATAGAGGAGGAGGAGCCGTACCGCCGCCTCCGTGGCCTGCGCGGGATTGCCGTGGCCGGCTAACCCAACTTCCACGGTTTTCGCGCTAAGTCGTTGAAAAATATAGAAGGGTCTCTGGTTTTCGTCACTATGGAGAGGCTTCCTCCTCCCCGGCCGGCAGCCAGGTCTTGACCGGGGCCATCACCTCCTCGGGGATACCAAGGACACGATAGATGAGCCGATGCTGAGGTTCCGGCGTGGTGGCCTTTCGGATCTTCAGCAGGTGTCCGTCCGAGGTGGGCAGCACGGTGGTGACGACTTGGTGCGTGCTGAGTTGCTCTCGCAGCGTTGCCCACGAGGTGTGGATGCCTTGGTCGAGGAAGCTCTTCTCAATCGCCACGAGAAGGTGATAGGCCAGAACGCAGAGGAAGATGTGGGTCTCTACCCGGTGCTGGAGATGGTGAAAGATGGGACGTTCACTCAGCGGGCTCTTCAGGTCGCGGAAGGCGTCTTCGACCCGGGTGAGCAGGATGTAAAGGCGCCAGGCTTCTTCAGCCGTGAGGTCTTTGCGGTCCGTTTTCAGCAGATAGGTGCCGTCGAGGCTTTTGGCGCGCTGCTTTTTTTCGCGATCTTCCGCAAAGTGCAGCTGGTGTTGAGCCGCGTCATGATCGATCTGCCAGTAGCGAACCACTCGCGGGTAGCGCTCCTTGAGACGGCCGATGGCCTCGTAGACTTTCGCGGGCTGCCGCAGGCGCCCCTTGGCGATGCGCGTCTGCAGCCGCGTCAGATCGGCCAGCAGGCGCTTTTCCTGTTTGTTGCGAATGGCCTCGTCTTTGGCTTGTCGGCCCTCGCTGCGGCACAGCACGTAAAGGTGCTCGGCGGTCTCGGCTCGCTTGATCCACACCCGGGATTTCTTCTGCGCCGGGTTGCGCGGTGAGGGTTGGCGGATCAGCTCTTCCCAACCCTGCTCGTCTTCGAGTTGATCGAACCAGGCTTGGCGTTCGTTCTGCCGACAGGTGACCAAGTAGTGATGCCCGTGAGCCCTGATCTGCGCCAGATTCTCCTCGTAGGCCATGCCGCGATCCACGATCACCGTGCCGCCCCCCTGCCGTCCGCTACGAGCGGCGAGAATCTCCAGCATCTCCTCCAGCGTGGCACGATCCACACGGTTGCCCTCAAAGATCTCGTGCGCCTTGGGAAACCCGTCGCGGTCCAGCACCAGACCGACGACGACCTGCTTGCAGTCTGGACGCTGGTCACGCGAGTAACCCCGCTGGGCGGTTCTCCTTCACCTTCCGTGGACAGAGTTGGGTGTGTAGGAGGCCCGGTTTGAGGGGCTGAAGTGCCGAGCTGGGGCCGTCGTCGCGAGGGATGGGCTTCGCGTAAGTTCCAGGTAGGAAAGAAGATGCGCACCATCAAGACGCTAGACTTTCTTGTGCCAACGAGAAAGGAGGCGTCCGGTGATGCGCATCGCTACGGTACTCAACAAGTTGCTCGCGGCGCAAGAGCTGTGGGTGCGGGATTTCGAGATCCGCTTCAAGGAGCGGGTGCTGTGGATCTTCGTCGAGCCCCGTTGGCGGGTCAACCGTTGCGGCTGCTGCGGGCGCAAGGCTCGGCAGCGGCACGATCGGGCGTGGCGCTCGTGGCGGCATCTGGACCTGTTCGGGTGGCGCTGCGATCTGCGCTACCAGATCTGGCGGGTGCGATGCTCGCGGTGCGGCGTGCGCACGGAGAAGGTGCCCTGGGCGGCGGCTGGCAGCCGGTTCACCCGCGACTTCGAGCAGCAGGTAGCCTGGCTGGCGCAACGCTGCGACCTGACCGCCGTGACGAGGTACTTCCGGATCTCCTGGTCCAGCGTGCGACGGATCGTGGATCGGGTGGTCGAGCGGGCCTGGGATGCCGACTCCGCTCTCGACGGTCTGCGGGTGATCGGTGTCGACGAGATCAGCTACCGCCGGCACCACAACTACCTGACGGTGGTGGTCGACCAGGTCAGCGGCCGGGTGGTGTGGGCGGGCAAGGACCGCAAGGTCAAGACCCTGCTGCGTTTTTTCCGCAAGCTGGGACCCGCGCGAGCGGCCCAGTTGCAGGCCATCAGTGCCGACATGTGGGAGCCCTACCTGATCGTGCTGCGCCGCAAGGCTCCCCAGGCGCGGATCATCTTCGACCGCTTCCACATCGTCCGCCACCTCAACGACGCCGTCACCTCCGTGCGCCAGCAACTCATCCGGGACGCCGATCCCCAAACCCGCCGCGACTTGAAGAACACTCGCTTCCCGGTACTCCGGCTGCCGGCCAGCCGCACGCCCAAGGATCGGCAGGTGCTCGAAGAGCAGGTGCGAGGCAACCGCAAGCTCTATCGCGCCATGCTGCTGAAGGACGACTTCATGGACCTCTACAGCTACCACCGGGAAGGATGGGCCCGGCGCTTCCTGCGGGACTGGCTGCGCCACGCGATGTACTCCAAGCTCGAGCCCATCAAGAAAGTCGCGCGGATGATCCGCGAGCACTTCGACGGCGTCGTCGGCTGGGTCGGGTGGCAGATCAGCAACGGACGGCTCGAGGGCATGAACAATCGCATCCGCCTGCTCAGTCATCGCAGCTTTGGCCTCCATTCCGCCGAAGCCCTCATTTCCCTGGTCTACCTTTGCTGTGCAGGACTCGAACTCCCCATCCACGGAAAGTGAAGGAGAGCCCGCTGGGCTTTGGGGTTGTGCAGGCACTGGCCCTCGAAGTAGGTCGATGTCAGATCGTAAAGAAGGTAGGTGTCGTCGAGGTTGAACAGGCTCTTTTCCCGTTGCGCCAAGGCCTGTTCGATGGGCTTGCGGTTCGGGTACAAACGGTCCAGGTTGCGGTACAGCGCCTCATCGCTGAGCTCGCTCGAGATCCACACCCAGCACATCGCTCAGCGCCGTGCGCTGCACCCAATCCGGCATCGCGTACTCGGCGCAAGGCGCCACCAGACGATTGAGCACCATCACCTCGCTGAGCAACCGCGCTTGCTCGGACAGACCGTTGTCCCGCAGAATCGCTGCCAATCCCAAACGGACCCAGAGCTGGTGGCCGACGTGTACCGGGCCGACCGTACGCGCCTTCTCCGTGCTCACCCCATCGGTGTGGACCGACACCCACTCCCTATCCTGACGTCTCGGAAAGTCCATAACTATCAGTAAGGAAAGGGGTTGATGGGCACGGCGGCATTGTTCAGTAAAGATCGTGAATGAAGGCGCTTGCGGGAGGGTTGCTGGGGTCTACAGCAATGAGGTGGCCGGTATGAGAGCGGTACGAGGAAGGGCATTGGAGGCCCTCATGGCACGCCGGGCATTGGATGAGCACTGGTTGGCCTTCGGTGAGGTCAAAAAACCTTTCGAAGGTGTGGACACGACGCAAAGGTATGTTCTGCACTGCGCTGCAGACGGTGCAGGAGTAGGTCACTTTGGTGAACAGCCAGATCGGCAGCTTCATCCGGTATCCCAGGCCGGGTGGCTGGCCCGCAGAGGTTTGCCGGCGGCACGAAACAGCTCGGCGATCGGCTCATGAGGTCCGAAAACCGACCGGACGAATTGCATGGGGACACGACAGATGGGGCAAAGCAGAGGGTCCGTCCCCTCGGCGAGTCGCCGCTCGTGCCACGATAGAAGGCAGACCGGAGTGTCGTTGTTGGGTTCCTGGATCGCGGGCTCATCCTGTCGGAGGACGCGGCGGGCGTGAGCGAGGTAGTGCGACCGCCAGCGGGTGGCGAAAAGGCCGGCGTAGCGCACAGTCTTGAAGTGCTTGTCGGGGATGTGGCGGATCAAACGGCCGAGGAAGGCGAGCACCGGCAGCGTCTTGTAAGAGGTGTCGAGTCTCACGTAGTTTCGCGGTCGTCTTTTCGGGATGAGTGGTGGCGGTGATGCGCGGGAAGGTTACAGTCCCGGATTGGCTCGCAGGCGGTGCAATCCGGGACTGATTTGGTGAGGAGAAGGCTAATGCGCTAGTCAGCTTTTCGCGTCCAGGCGTTGGCGATCCAGCGGCGGAGTCCGACGCGGACATTTTTGAAGCGTTGTGCGGGTCGGTTGTTGTAGTACCAGCGGAAGGTTTTGGTTTCCTCCAAGATATCGAGGTCGTGGAAGTCTGCGATGAGCTCGTGGACAAACTCTTCGTCAAGCTGGGGGTCGAAGGGATAGGCCGGCAGGTGGTTTTTGAGGTAGCCGAGGATGTCTTGGGGCGCGTTCACGAGCGCAGCTCCTCGGCAGCGTGGAGGATGTGTTCGGGTTCGACGAGCTTGGCGCGGGCGGTGGCGGCGGCGGCCAGGGCGTGGTGAGCGAGGGTGTCGATTCTGCGCATGACACCCTGGGAGGCGTCGAAGAGGGCCTCGTTGGCGGGGGCGGTGAAGAGGGGTCGGTCGAGGCCGGCGATCTTGAGCCGGTGTTCGAGGTAGAGGCGGGTGGTGTCGCGATCGAAGCCGCGCAAAGCGAAGCGGATGGTGATGCGCTGTGCGAGGGCCTCGAGGTGAGACAGGCGCAGGATCTGTCGGAGTCCAGACTGTCCGGCCAAGAGCACGGCGAGCCGGCTTTGGGCATCCCAGTCGAAGTTGGCGAGCAGGGGAAAAAGGGCGAGGACGTCGGGGCGCAGGTTCTGGGCTTCGTCGACGAGGATCAAGACCGTGAGGTGTCGGTCGAGGACGAGGCGCTGGATCTCCTGCTGGATGAGGCGCAAGGTCATGGCCCGGGACCACTCGGGCTGGAGTCCGAAGCCTCGAGGGCGAGCTGGCGGCAGAAGTCGGCCGGGTTGACCAGGGTGTCGTGGAGGTAGACGGCGCGGACCTGGTCAGGGTGGAGGTCCTCTCTGAGTCGCCTGAGGGCGGTGGACTTGCCGCTTCCCGGCTCGCCGGTGAGCAGGCCGATAGCTTTGGCGTCGACGAGATAGCGCAGGCGCGAGTGGAGCTCTTCGAGTCCCGGACAACGAAACATCTGGTCGGCGGCGAGGGGGCACAGGAACGGTGGATGGGAGAAGCCGAAGGCTTGGGTGTAGAGGTTCATTCGGGCTCTCCCTGATAGAACCGCTTGGCGATGAGCTCGAGGTAGCTGATGCCGGTGGTGGGCGCTTCGGCGGCCGGCTCGCTGGGGCGGGCGGTGCGGCGCAAGGTGGCGTTGGTGTAGAGGTCGAGGCGGCGCAGAGGCCGCTCGGCGGTCTCGCCTTTGCGGCGGAAATGGACCGGCCGGGCGGGGTCGTAGGGATCGTAGAGGACCTCGACGGTTTCCCCGGCGTAGCCGTCGGGGGCCTCGTAGAGTCGGCCGTCGAGGTGGACGGTGCGATCGCGGCCGACCCTTCGGGCGACCTTCATGCGCAACCACACTTCCAGTTGTTCCGGGGCCGGGCGGATCAGTGCCTGGTCCTGGAGGAAACGATCGAGAGGCGTTTGACCGTCGAGGCCACCGTGGGAGGTCTGATGGTATTCGCCTTCCAGCCAGGCCCAGAAGACGCGATTGAGCGCCGCCAGATCGGCGAGGATCTCGGCGGTGAGGTGGGGTAGGAAGGCGGTTCGGACATGGCGGAAGAAACGCTCGATCTTGCCCCGGCCGCGGGGCTTGTAGGGCCGGGAGTGGACCAAGGAAATGCTGAGAGTGGCGCAGACGACCTGCAGGTGATGGGTGCGAAAGGTCGGGCCGTTGTCGCAGTAGAGCCGTCGTGGCAGGCCGCGGCGCAGCAACGCCTGCTTGAGGGCGTCTTGAAAGCAGGCGGCGTTTTCGGCTAGGTAGAAGGCGGCAAACGGTACCATCCGGGAGGCGTCGTCGAGGAAGGCGTAGAGGTAGGTCTTGCCGCCGTCGCGCCGTCCGGGCACCAGCAAGCGGGGCCCGTGCATCAGGTCGGAAGTCCACAGGTCGTTGACGTGCGGGTAGGTGAAGGCCACCGCGTCCGGCTGCGCGGTGGACGCTGTGGCGGCCGGCGGCGCCTGGGCCGCGAAGAAGCGATAGACGGAGCTTCTCGACAGCCGCGGCGCCGGCGAGACGCGGCCCGACAGTTGCACGGCGCGAATCAGGCTGTCCAGCGAGGCATGGGGCCGCTCAGCCCGCAGCGCCAGCAGCAGGTCCTGCACCTCCTGCGGAATGGCCCGTGACCGTCCGGCATCGGCGCGCGGGCTCGGTTTGAGCCCCTCGAATCCGTGGGTCTGGTACAGCTCGATCCAATTGCGCACCGTCGTGCGGCCAATACCGCTCCGCTGGCTGCCCGGCACGTCCCACTGCCGCTCGGCAATGGTACCGAGCAGCTTCTCCTTCTCGCGCGGCGCCAGCGGCCGGTTGATCAACTCGGCGATGACACCGTAGCGAAACAGCGCGATTTGCTCCCTCAGCGTCTCATCCATGGGCGAAGCTCCCTGCGTACTCGGCTCAAGGCCCATCCCTGAGCTCGGGTGAAGCTTCGCCACAAGACCCCCAGGTTGGGCAGTTACCAAGGTGTGGAGAGCGCCCGGCGGTCGCAACCCGCGGTCGCCCGTGGCGGTACAAACCGCTCACCCCGCCGACCAAGCAGCGCCATCCTGACCAGACGAAGTGCCGGAGGCGAGTCAGCCAACCCGCCGCCTCGCCCACCACCTGCTGCGCCCGGCACCACCAGGGACCCGCGGCCGGCGCCAGCAGCGCCTGCAACGAAGCGGCAAAGTGCCCCTCCGCGCTGCGCCGCCAACGGCGCACCCGCCGCACACCCTGACGGCCACCTTGTTGCGCTGCCTGCGCGCCGGCACTCGGACCGCTCGCCGCCAGGGCCAACTCCACAGCGCCCAGCGTCGCATCGCGGTACGTGCACAAGTCCTCCGGCAGCAGCGCATGGCTGACCCGGCACCGCGGGCACCGCAGACGCCGCAACGGCTCCTGCTTGCCATCGATGTACCGCTGGTACCAGCCGTGGCCCCGCAGAGGAGTCCCTTGACACTGTGGATCCGGACAGCTCACCGCCGGCAGCGCTGCCGTCCTGCTGCCCACCCGCTCCCAGTACTCCTTGCAGCCCACCCCTGCGAGGCTTAACATGGCCTCCTCTCGGAAGCCCGTCCGGCCTCTCCCCCGGTCCGCCAAGAACGAGGGGGCCGGCGGGCTCCCTTTCCCCACCGATCCCATCGGCAAAGCAGCAGCGTCCCGCGCTGCCGCGCCGGCGAATCTAACCGACCACGATGAAATCTGGGACGACTTCAGGCTGCGGTCACGAAATAGCGTGGGTGTCTACAATCCCCTTCGCGGAAGGGATTGCCGGCAAGCGACTCGATGAAATCTAAGACGCGCTCCTGGTCGCGAGTGCTGGCCCCCTGAAGAGTTCGGAAGACCTCGTGACGGATGAAGACGTCGTATGAGAGCTTCATCCACGGTGTTCGCGAAGCGACCTGACTTCGTCCAAGCTCACCCAATTGGGGGGATTGCGATCGTCCAGGCGCCGGGTCAGCTCTTGAACATGGTCCGGTGTTCTCTTCAAGCGGAGTACGGTCAAAAACGCTGCGAGGCGATCCTGCTCCTCCGGCGCCCAGCTTGCGACTTCCTTCTCGACAACTTCCAGATCCATGATACCTCCGTGGTTGCGTCTTTCCATAAAGATCCTACCACATGATGCGTCCGCGAAGCTCCGATCCGGAGACCGGTTAGCGCGGTTCTCAGCAGGGAGCTTCCCTCCGGCCCTGCCATTTGTGGCCGGATAGGCGCTTTCAGCGGTCTGCTCGCCAGCCTTATTTACTGTGTCTCAGCGCTTCGCTCCGAGGGAAGAGGTGTATCCGCGATGCCGATTTCCTGACGAAAAGCCCTTCAACGGCTGGGTCTTCGCACTGACCAACAAGCATCGCCGCACGGTTCGAAGCGACCTGGGGACGAGTCGCAGGCTCTTCGGACGGGGTTGAGTCACCAATTCTTCCCGGTCTTCGCCATTCACCTGGAACCTATCTTGGCGGAACCTATCCCTTCCCTCCCGAACTTATCCTCCCCCTCGGCATCGGTGTTAGGCGACCGGCTGCACCTACATCCGACCGCATTAGAAAGCCAACTACGGGAGAAGTACCCG
>CAVZUZ010000011.1:0-63265 GCA_963778565.1 Thermoanaerobaculaceae bacterium
AGCCGGCGAAGAAGCTCTCCAGCTCGCCGCAGATCTCCTCGGACACGTTGAGCGGCAGGAAGTGGCCGCTGTCGAAGAACCGGGCACGGGCCCGCGGGATCTCGGCGGCGGCGCGCTCGGCGAAGCTCGCCGGAATGGCCCCGTCGCGCCGCCCGTGGAGGATGAGGGTGGGGGCGGAGATCCGCGGCAGCAGGGCCGCCGTGCGTCCGAGGGTCTCCACCGGATCGCCCCAGCGCACGAGGAAGGTGAGGCGGCGGCCGCCGGCGAGCCCGCGGAAGGGGCGGTGGAAGGCCGCGAGCGCCGCGTCGGTGGCCGGGTTGGGCCGCTCGATCAGCGCCTGGATGCCCCCCTTCCAGATCGCGAATACCAAGAGCGGCGCCGCGAGATCCCCCGCCACCGGCGTACGCAGCAGGTGGAAGAACCAGGGAGGGCGGAACTCGGGGTAGACCGGCGGGGACATCAGGACCAGGCGCTCCACCCGCTCCGGGTAGGCGGCGGCGTAATGCACGGCGATGGTGGCGCCGGCGTCGTGGCCCACCACGTGCCAACGCGGCAGGCCGAGCTCCTCGCGCAGGGAGTCGAGAAGCTCGGCCAGGCGCCGGGGGTCCCGGTCCGCCGCCGTGGGCGGGGGCGACTCGCCGAAGCCGGGGAGGTCCACGACGACGCAGGTGAAGCGCTCGGCCAGCCGCGGGACCACCAGATCCCAGAGCCGGCCGCTGGTCGGAATGCCGTGGAGGAAGAGGGCGGCCGGGCCGCTCCCCTGCACGCTGTGGCGCAAGCCGCGGGCCTCTCTCTCGTCCCGGGCTTTTAGCCGGCCTCGGCGGGCTGCAGCGGTTGCGGCGGCGAGGTGCGGCGGGACCCGACTCGCACCGCGAGCTTGCCGAGCAACGACCAGCCGTCGATCCACAGGCGCACCCCGCCGATGATGAAGCCGAAGGTCAGCATCGCGGCCCAGCCCTGAGGCTGGTACTTCGAGTACAGGGCGTTGATGGTGTAGGAGAAGGCGGTGTAGACCTTCTGCGCCGGCATCACGCCCAGGCCCCAGCGGATCGGCCACTCGTAGATCGCCCCTTCGATGCTGTGATTGAAGGCGTGCCCCATCCGCTTCAGGTTGGTGTCGTAGATCCGCCGCTGGCGGGAGGTGAGCTCGCCGCGCGAGAACGAATCGGCGATACAGGCGACGCTCTCGGCGGCGTGGCGCAGGGCGGCGGTGACGCCGTTGGCGGTCAACGGATCCGGGAGCGAGGCGGCTTCGCCGAGGATCAGCCAGTTGGGGCCGCACGCCCGGTCGTAGACATAACACTGGTAGGCCACCGAGCGCACCTCGTCGATCGGCTGCTCCTCGAGCAGCCCGGCGAAGCGCTTGAAGCGCTGCAACCGGTCGGTGAGGATGCTCTGCACCGTACCGCCCTGCCGCCGCTGCTCGGCGACGTAATCGGCGGTCATGACACAGCCGACGCTCGCCGTCTCCGGGCTGATGGGGATCTCCCAGATCCAGGTCAGGTACTCGTCGCTCGAAGGCTCGCCGTAGAAGACCGTCCCCTCGTTGATCGGCGGCGAGTTGAAATAGGTCCAGAAGCAGACCTTCTCGCGCCCGTAGTCCATCTTGGGGATCGAGAAGGTGCGGGCGAGGAGGCGGGCCACCCGGCCCGAGGCGTCGAGGAACCACGGCGCTACGATCGTCCGGCCCGCCGCGGTGCGGATGCCGGTCACCCGGTCGCCGTCGGTCTGCACCTCGGCGACGCGGTCCCACAGGAACTCCGTGCCCAGCTCGCAGGCCCGCTCGTAGAGCCGGTTGTCCATGGCGACGCGGTCCACGTGCACGGTGACGATGTTGAAGCCGATCGGCGGGTTCTTGAACCAGGGCTCCGGCTGCGCCGTGTAGGGAGTCCGGTCGGACGAGACGATCATGATGTTGCTCTTGTAGGTGGCGACCTTGTCGGCGATCAGCGATTCGGTAGAGATGCCCAGGCCGTTGAGCAGCCGCGGCGAAGACCAGTCGAGCGATTCGCCCACCCGGGCGTGGGGGAAGGGATCGGGCTCGATGCAGAGGACGCTCAGGCCCCGCTGGCGCAGATGGATCGACGCCGCCAGCCCGCCGATGCCGCCGCCGAGCACCACCACGTCGTAAGCCGAAGATCCCTGCGCGTCACTGTGCTGCTCCCTCTCGTTCATGGCGTCACTCCTCGATCAACAGTGGATTTGGTCCGCTCTCGGCCCCGGCGCAACGGCGCGCTCACCCGGTGAAGGTACTCGACGATCTCGCGGTAGGACTGGATCACGCCGGTCTCGTGGTAACCGAGCCCGCGGCTCTGGCAGAACCGCCGGACGATGGCCTGCGCCGCCGCCATGCGGTGGCGCGGCAGGCCCGGGAAGAGATGATGCTCGATCTGATAGTTGAGCGCACCGTACATGAAGTCCGTCACCGGCCCGGAGCGGACGTTGCGCGAGCTCAACACCTGGCGCTCGAGAAAGGTCGCCGGTGTGTCCCGCTCGAAGATCGCCATTCCCTTGTGATTCGGCGCGAAGACCGCGCCGGTATAGACCCCGGCGAGGCCCTGGTTGGCCAGGATGAAGACGACGGCGGCCTGCCAGTCCAGCAGGCTGACCACGATGCCGGCGTAGATGATGTAGTGCACGAGGAGGAGGGAGCCCTCGAGCCACGGCCGTTTGGCCCGGCCGCGCGCCAAGTGCTCGATCGCCCCGGCCCGCAGGTTGAAGGCCTCGAGGAGCAGCAGGGGGAAGAAGAGGAAGGCCTGGAACCGTACGATGTAGCTCCACGGCTTCGCTTTCGCCAGCGCCTGCTCCTCGGAGAACGCCACCACCGGGAATTCGATGTCGGGATCGAGATCGAGCTGGTTGGGATTGGCGTGGTGGCGGTTGTGCTTGTCCGTCCACCAACTGAAGCTCAGGCCGAGCATCAGGTTGGCGCAGATCAGGCCGGCCAGCTCGTTGCGCGCCCGGGAGTGGAAGATCTGGTGGTGCCCGGCGTCGTGCATGAGGAAGCCGATCTGGGTGAAGACGAAAGCCAGAAAGACGCCGTTGACGAGCTGCACCAGAACGCTGTCGGTGATCGCGAGCACGCCCACGCACAGCCCCAACGCCAGGACGATCCAGATCACCTTCCAGAGATAGGCCCGCGGCTCGAGGGCGAGCAGACCCTCGCTCATCACGAGCCGCTTGAGGTCCGCGAAGTCGCGGTCGGCGACCGCGGTCGCCTCGGCCGTGGAGACCAGGGGAGCCTCGGTCATGGTTGCAGTCGGCATCAGTTTTGCCCCTTCACGGGGAGTCGATTGTCACGTCGCATCAATCGCCTCGGTGTATAGCTAAGAATTATCACACGGCGCAGGGGAGAGGCAAGCCCGGCCGGCTCCGGCCCGGTGCCTCTACACCCTGGGATTGGACCGCCGCTTGAAGGAGAAAGTGGCCGCGAAACGGGCCACCACGGTGCCGTCGGGCAGACGCCCGACCGACTCGGCGCGGCCCGTTGCGGGCTCGCCGGTGGCGACCGTCTGAGCGACCGCGGCGAAGAGCTTCCGGCCGTCCTCGCAGGTGAAGGTGACGAGCGCAGTGGCCTTCTTCTCGAACGTCGCGTGCAGCTCGACGATCAGCATCGCCACCGAGGCTCCGGCGCTCTCGACGGCGAGCGTCGCGAGGGCCGCCACCGACAGCTCGGCCGCCATGCCGAGGGCGGCGAAGTAGGTCGAGCGGAACGGGTTGGTGGTGCGCCAGCCGTAGGGCACGCTGACCCCGCAGCGCTCCGGGTCGATCTCGCGCAGCCGCAGGCCGGCCGCCAGCGCCAGCGGCAGGCTGCGCAGCAGGTAGAGCCGGAACAGCAGCGGGTTCCGCATGCGCGCGGCCAGCTTCTTCGCCACCTCCATGCGGGGCGCCGCGGGCAGAGCCGGGCTCTGCTGTGAAAGCGTGCCGGAGGGAGAAGGGGAGCTCGTGGCGGCCATGGAAATCATCGATCAGCGGAGCGCGGGACGCCCACCAGTCTCCCCCAGGGGTCTGCTCCGGGTCAAGGGCGCCCCCCGGGTGGCGGTAGTGGGTTCAGTTTGCCTGTGGACTTCGTACGGTCCTGCCCTCCGAAGCCTCACCCCCCGGCCCCCTCTCCGTAACCGGAGAGAGGGAGAACAGCAAGAAAGACAGATGTGTTCCTCCCCCTCTCCCGTCCGGGAGAGGGGGCCGGGGGGTGAGGCTTCGGAGGGCAGGACCGGGGGAGTCCACGAGCAAACTGAACCACTACCCGGGCGGCCTCCCCCGGCGGCTTACCTCGGTCTTTCGTGAGACCCACGGGCCCTCTGGCGAGACTCCGCGGTCACGGCGCGCATCCGCAGAATCCCGCGACCCTACCTCTGGATCCTGCCGCGTGCTAAGCGGGCCCTGGTGCGTGCTAAGGGATTTCTGTTGCGTGCTGAGCGAGCCGCGGCGCAGGGCCCGCGGTTTGCGTCAGCGGACCTGCGGCGCACGCCGCGTGACCCGCGGCGCCGGTGGCATGACCCTTGGGTCACGCCCCGTGACCTCCGGGCCCTGGCTGGCGCGGAGCGGGGCACGGGTGGTGACCCCGCGGTCACGGGCCGTGATCCAAGGGTCTGGCGTCAGCCGCCGGAGGTCGCGCGGCGCGCGGAGCGGATCCTGCGCCGCGGCTCCACGGTCTGGCGGCAGCTCCCGGAGGTCCTGCGGCGCGCGGAGCGGGTCCTGCGCCGCGCGGAGCGGGTCCTGCGCCGCGGCTCCACGGTCTGGCGGCAGCTCCCGGAGGTCCTGCGGCAGAGCCCGGAGGTTCTGCGGCGTGCGGCGCGGGTCGGGCACCGCGATTTCTCGGTCTGCCAGGCCCACTGAATACGTAATCGAACTTATGGCGTGGACTACTTAGCCTCGCCACCCGTCCTGGCTACGAAGTAGCCACGGCATGTAGCCTGGCGGCGTCAGCCCCAGGAACCGGAGCCACCCACAACCTCAGAGCCCCAAAGGGGCGACGGCAGCGCAGCGTGGCGGAGAACTGCCGTCGCCCCTTTGGGGCTCTGAGGTTGGTTTTTTCTGATCGCTTTCCTGGGGCTGACGCCGCCAGGCTACATGCCTTGGCTACTTTGTAGCCAGAAACGGGTGGCGAGGCTATGTACACGTATTTTTGCACGCGAGCACTAAGGTACGGGCCTCCCCCCTTCGGGGGAGTTAAGCCCCCGCTAAGGTACGGGCCTCCCCCCTTCGGGGATGTTAAGCCCCCGCTAAGGTACAGCCCTCCCCCCTTTGGGGGACGTTAAGGCCCCGCTAAGGTACGGGCCTCCCCCCGTCGGGTACAACCCTCCCCCCGAAAGGGGCAGCCCTCCCCCTGAAGGGGGCAACCCTCCCCCTGAAGGGGGCAGGCTTCCCCCCGTCGGGGGCAGTGGCCTTCTCCTCCGGGGGCAAACCGCTCAAACGTCCGCGCGGGACCGCACCGCGAGGATGGCCCCGCACCGCTCGAGGGCGAGCGGCCCGGCCGCTTCCAGGAGGTACGCCAGCGAGTGCGGCGACCGCGCCAGGGACACGGCGACGTTCATGGCATCCAGCAGCGGCTCGTCGAACAGCTCGAGATGGCCGATGACCGTGCCGTCGTCCAGCGCCACGCCGTAGCCCTCCGGGTCGGCCTCTTTGTGCAGCCGCAGCAGCGCATCGCGGCCGGTGCCGGGCAGCACCGCGGCGGCGAGGAGCGCCAGCCAGCGGTCCGGGAACACCGCCGCCGGCCGGAAGCCCCGCGTCAGGCTCTCGCCGGCGCGGAACAGCCCGAACCCCAGGCCCGGGATCGGCTCGACGAACCACGGTCCGGCCACGTCGGCTTCGCCCGCCGTCGGCGGCTCGTCGCGCTCCATGAAGGCTTCGAGGAAAGAAGGGGAGAAGGCGTTAAAATCGCGGGAGCTGCGCATAGGACTCATTCTCCTTTGCGTGGTCAGGCTCGGACGTGAGCTCCAACTCACTCCGGGCCGTTTTTGTGTATGCCGATCCTATGGAAGAGGGTGGCGGAAGTCAAGCGGCAGGATGACGCGGTAGTGGTTCAGTTTGCTCGCGGACTTGCCCCGGTCCTGCCCTCCGAAGCCTCACCCCCCGGCCCCCTCTCCCTGACGGGAGAGGGGGAGGAACACATCTGTCTTTCTTGCTTTTCTCCCCCTCTCCGGTTACGGAGAGGGGGCCGGGGGGTGAGGCTTCGGAGGGCAGGACCGTACGCGGTCTGCAGGCAAACTGAACCGCTACGGATGACGCCGCCAGGGTATCCGTCAAAGTCGCCGGCAACCTGCGATCCCACCGGTTCCTCAGACCCCCACCGCCACCGCCGCCTCCTGCGGGTTGAGGATCTCCACGTCGAGGTGGCCCCCCTTGACGTCCACCCGCAGCAGGGCGCCGTCATGGACCTCGCCGGCCACCAGGGCGCGGCCGATCCTGGACTCCAGCTCGTGCTGCAGGAAGCGCTTGAGCGGCCGCGCGCCGTAGACCGGATCGAAGCCCTGGCGGGCGACGAATTCGCGGGCGGTCTCGCTCAGCTCCAGCCGCACCCCGCGGTCGGCCAGGCGCTTGCGCAGGTCCTCCGTCTGCAGGTCGACGATATGCTCGATCTCCTCCAGCCGCAGCGGCCGGAAGAGCACGATGTCGTCCACCCGGTTCAGGAACTCGGGCCGGAAGTGGCTCCGCAGCTCGCGCATCACCGCGTCTCTCGCCCCTTCCGTGATCTCGCCTGTCGGCGTGACTCCCTCGAGCAGATGCTGCGAGCCGATGTTCGAGGTCATGATGATGACCGTGTTCTTGAAGTCCACCGTGCGCCCCTGCGAGTCGGTCACCCGGCCGTCGTCGAGGATCTGCAGCAGCACGTTGAAGACGTCGTGGTGCGCCTTCTCGATCTCGTCGAAGAGGATGACGGAGTAGGGCTTGCGCCGCACCGCCTCGGTGAGCTGGCCGCCCTCCTCGTAGCCGACGTAGCCCGGCGGGGCGCCGATCAGCCGCGACACGGTGTGCCGCTCCATGTACTCGCTCATGTCGATGCGGACGATGTTCTCCTCGCTGTCGAACAGCGTCTGGGCCAGCGTCTTGGCGAGCTCGGTCTTGCCGACGCCGGTCGGTCCCAGGAAGATGAAGGAGCCGATCGGGCGCCGCGGGTCCTTGATGCCGGAGCGGGCGCGGATGACGGCGTCCGCCACCAGCTTGACCGCCTCGTCCTGGCCGACCACCCGCTGGTGGAGGATCTCGTCGAGCCGCAGCAGCTTCTCGCGCTCGCCCTCGACCAGGCGGGTCACCGGGATGCCGGTCCAGCGCGAGACGATCTCCGCCACCTCCTCCTCGGTCACCTCCTCGCGCAGGAGCTGCCCGCCGGCCTTCTGCTTTTCGGCGAGTTGGGCTTCGCGCTCCTTGATCTGCGCCTCGAGCTGCGGCAGCTTGCCGTAGCGCAGCTCGGCGACCTTGTTGAGGTCGTACTGGCGCTCGGCGGCCTCGATCTCCTGGCGCACCTTCTCGAGCTGCTCGCGCAGGCCACGGATCTCTTCGATCGCCTGCTTCTCGGCCTCCCACTGGGCGCGCATGGAATCGGCCTGGGTCCTGCAGGTCCGCCAGCTCGCGGCGCAGCTCCTCCAGCCGCTCCTGGCTCGCCTTGTCCTTCTCCTTCTTCAAGCGCCGCCTCCTCGATCTCGAGCTGCATCACCCGGCGGGTCACCTCGTCGAGCTCCTGCGGCATCGAGTCGATCTCGGTGCGCAGCATGGCGCAGGCCTCGTCGATCAGGTCGATGGCCTTGTCCGGCAGGAAGCGGTCGGTGATGTAGCGGTTGGAGAGCACGGCCGCGGCGACCAGGGCGTTGTCCTGGATGCGCACGCCGTGGTGCACCTCGAAGCGCTCGCGCAGGCCGCGCAGGATGGAGATCGTGTCCTCGACCGTCGGCGGTTCGACCAACACCGGCTGGAAGCGGCGCTCGAGGGCGGCGTCCTTCTCGATGTGCTTGCGGTACTCGTCGAGGGTGGTGGCGCCGATGCAGTGCAGCTCGCCGCGGGCCAGCATGGGCTTGAGCAGGTTGCCCGCGTCGGTCGAGCCCTCGGTGCTGGCCGGCGCCGACGATGTTGTGCAGCTCGTCGATGAACAGGATGATGCGGCCCTCGGTCTGCTTGATCTCGTTGAGCACGGCCTTCAGGCGCTCCTCGAACTCGCCGCGGTACTTGGCGCCGGCCAGCAGCGAGCCCATGTCGAGCGAGAAGACGGCGCGGTCCTTGAGCCACTCGGGGACGTCGCCGCGCACGATGCGCTGCGCCAGGCCCTCGACGATGGCCGTCTTGCCCACGCCCGGCTCGCCGATCAGCACCGGGTTGTTCTTGGTCTTGCGGGAGAGGATGCGGATAACGCGCCGGATCTCGGCGTCGCGGCCGATGACCGGGTCGAGCTTGTTGCGCCGCGCCTGGGAAACGAGATCGACGCCGTACTTCTCCAGCGCCTCGTAGGCGACCTCGGGCATGGCGCTGGTCACCCGCTGGTTGCCGCGCACCGCCGTCAGGGCGGCCAGGAAGGCGTCGCGGGTGACGTTGAAGCTCGCCAGCAGCCGGCCGACGGGCGACGACGAGCCCGCGTCGATCAGGGCGAGCAGCAGGTGCTCGACGGAGACGTACTCGTCCTTGAGCCGCTTGGCCTCGTCCTCGGCCCGCAGCAGGATCTGCTGCAGCCGCTGGGTGAGGTAGATCTTGCCCGCCTCGACGCCCGGGCCGGAGACCCGGGGACGGCGGGAGAGCTCGCGCTCGATCTCGGCCTTGAGCGCTTCGGTGGGCGCTTCCATGCGCGCCAGCAGGCGGGGGACCAGACCCTCCGGCTGCTCGAGCAACGCCAGGAGCAGGTGCTCGCCGTCGACCTCCTGATGGCCGTAGCGGAGCGCTTTCGTCTGGGCGCTCTGCAGCGCCTCCTGAGATTTCTGCGTCAGCTTATTGATGTCCATGATTTTCTTCCCTTCCCTGATGTCTGTAAGGCGTCGGGTTTTGCCGGCTCGACCTCACCCTCCGGCTCCCTCTCCTAGAGGAGAGGGAGAGAAAAACCGACTGCTCCCGAAAGCCCCTCTCCTTTAGGAGAGGGGTTGGGGTGAGGTCGAACGTCCTACATCGTCCCCTCCTGGGCACGGGACCCCGAAGCCTCCGCCAACTGCTCATACAGCTCCCGCTCGCGGTCGGTCAGCCGTTCGGGCACCATGATGCGGATCTCCGCCAGCAGATCCCCCCTCTCCCCGCCCGGTTGCGACAGGCCGCGGCCCCGCAGGCGGATCTTCCTTCCGGAGGAGGAGCCGGCGGGGATCTTCACCCGCACGGGACCGGTGGGCGTCTCGACCTCGGCCTCACCGCCGAGCGCCGCTTCCCAGGGAGAGACCGCGACAGTGGTGTGGATGTCGGAGCCCTCGACCCGGAACCGCGGGTCCGGTTGAATCTCGACCTTCAGCAGCAGGTCGCCGGCCGCCCCGCCGCCGAAGCCCGGGCCGCCCTGTCCGGCGAGGCGGATCTTCTGTCCGCTGCGAACGCCGGCGGGGATCTTCACCGACAGGTTGCGCCGCTGTCCGGTGTTCGGATCGGTGACCGAGATCTCGCGCGTGCCGCCCTGCATCGCCTCTTCGAGCGTGAGCGGCAACGTCGCCTCGGCGTTGCCGCCGGCCTGGGGTCCGAATCCGGGCTCGGTGCCGAAGCCGGTGCCGAAACCGGGGGTTCCGCGCCGTCGCCCTCCAGGACCGCCGGCCCCAAAGAGCATTTCGAAGAAGTCGCTGAATCCCGTGCCCCCGCCGCCGAAGCCACGAAAATCGAACCCTCCGCCCTCGCCGAAGTCGAACTGAACGCCCTCCCACCCCGGAGGCGGCGCGCCCGTCTGGCGGGCGTTCTTCCAGGCCGATCCGAACTGGTCGTACTTCTGGCGCTTGTCCGGATCCTTCAGGACCTCGTAGGCCTCGCCCATCTCCTTGAACTTGATCTCGGCCTTGGGGTCCTTGTTGACGTCCGGGTGGTATTTGCGCGCCAGCTTCCGGTACGCCTTCTGAATCTCCTCCTGACTGGCGTCCTTCTTGACTCCCAGCGTCGCGTAATAGTCCTTGTAGTCCAATGAATTTCGCTCCTCCCGGGGCGCCGCGCCTGCCTCCCGACGATCCGGGGCCGGCAAGATTGAGTCCTCCGTACTCAGATCATAGAACAGACACGTCGGGGCTCCAATTCCTGGGAGCCTAGGGGGCGAACGCAAACTTTAGTGGGCGAGACGCAAAAGGCGCGGAAAACCGCGCCCTGAAGGCAAAACGGGAGCCCGGTGCGGGGGCTCAGGGGCTCAAGGAGCGGCCAGGCCGAAGTGCTCGTAGTTCTTGGCGATGAAGGCCTTCCATTTCGCCGGCACCTCTTCCATGGGGAAGATCGCTTCCACCGGGCAGGCGTCGATGCAGAGTCCGCAGTCGATGCATTCCTCGGGATGGATGTAGAGCATCTCCCAGTCCTCGTTCTTGCCATAAATGCAATCGACCGGGCAGACGTCGACGCAGGCCGTATCCTTCACTCCAATGCAGGGTTCACAGATGATGTGAGTCATTCGGGCCCCTCCTGTGGCCGCCGGCTGAGAGAAGAGAAAGTATACCCGACCGCCGCGGGCCTGTAGGGGCGCCCCTGTGTGGGCGCCCTGGGCGGGCAGGGCGGCCACATAGGGCCGCCCCTACATGGGGCGGTCGAGGAAGCGCCGCGGTGAGAAGGCCGGGATCTCGGGCTCACCTTCCGCGCAGGCGAGGCGGGCCACCTCGCGAGCGGTCCAGGGGGCGAGCAGGATACCGTTGCGGAAATGGCCGGTGGCGGCGATGGCCGGCCAGCCCGGCAGCGGTCCGAGGATCGGGAGGTCGTCGGCGGTGCCGGGACGCAGCCCGGCCCAGACCGTCTCCAGGCGGGCCTTGCCGAGGCCCGGCAGCAGGCGCCGGGCGAAGGCAAGGAGACCTTCGACCCCCTCGACCGTGTTGTGCTTTTCGAAGCCGGTGTCCTCCTGGGTCGAGCCCACCAGCAACCCGGTCGAGCCGCGACGGACGACGTAGGAGAGCCCCCGCCTCAGGCTGCCGCTCCACGGCCATTCGACGCCTCCCAGCAACGCGATCTGGCCGCGCACGGGGCGCACCGGCAGGGGTGGCAGCTCGGGGATGAGACCGCTCCAGGCGCCGGCGGCGAGCACCAGCAGCCGGGCCTCCTTGCGCCAGTGGTTGCCCGAGACCAGCACCGTCCCCCCGGGACGGAGCTCGACGCGCTCGGCGCCGCTGTCGTAGTGAATGATCACGCCGAGCTTCTGGACGGCCTGGGCGAGCACGGCGCAGAGCTGCACGTTGTCCACCCGGTGCTCGCCGGGGAGGTGAAGGGCGCGGCGGACCAGGGGCGTGATGTCGGGCACCCAACGCCGCAGCGCCGCGAGGTCGATCTCGTTGACCTGCTCACCCATCCCGCGGGCCACAGCGTTGACGCGGTCGAGCTCGGCCTCGTCCGCCTCGTCGAGGGCCACCAGGAGGCCGCCGCTGGTGTCGTAGTCGACGGTCAGACCGGTCTCGGACTCCAGCGCCGCCGCCCACGGCCCCCACAGGTCACGCGAGGCGCGGCAGGCGTCGAGGAACGGTCCGGCCGCGGGGAAGTCGCCGAGGGGGGAGAGCATGCCGGCGGAAGCCAGGGAGGCTTCGGCGCCCGCCGGGAGGCGCTCGACGATCTCGACGCTCAGTCCCCGCAGCGCCAGCTCGCGGGCGCAGGCGAGACCGATGACCCCGCCGCCGAGCACCAGGATGTCCGGATGGGTCATGAGCCCTCTTTCCCGGCCTCTTCCGCGAAGGCCGCCTCGAACGCTTCCAGGGTGGCCGCGATCTCGGCCTCGCCGTGGGCGGTGGAGAGGAACATCGCCTCATAGGGGGAGGGCGGAAGGTGCACGCCGCGGGCGAGCAGCGCGTGGAAGACCCGGGAGAAGCGCTGGCGGTCCGTGGCGTGGACGTCCTCCAGGCGGCGGACGGGCGCGGCGGTGAAGAAGAGGCCGAGCATCGAGCCGCGGCGCTCCACCCGGCAGGCGATGCCATGCCGGCGGCCGGCCTCCTCGATGCCTTGCTGCAGGCCGGCGCCGGCGCGCTCCAGAGCCTCGTAAGGGCAGGGATCGTCCTGGCCGAGCTCCGCGAGCGCCGCCCGCCCGGCGGCGACCGCCAGCGGATTGCCCGAGAGAGTGCCCGCCTGGTAGACGGGGCCGGCGGGAGCGATGCGGCGCATCAGCTCGCGCGGTCCCGCGTAGGCGGCGAGCGGCAGCCCGCCGCCGATCACCTTGCCGAGCGTCGTCAGGTCCGGGCGGACGTCGAGCGTGTTCTGCACCCCGCCCCAGGCCACCCGGAAGCCGGTCATCACCTCGTCGAAGATCAGCAGCGCGCCGTGAACGTCGCAGAGGGCGCGCAGCCCCTCGAGAAAGCCGGGTACGGGCGGCACCAGGTTCATGTTGCCCGCGACCGGCTCGACGATGACGGCGGCGATGCCGGCGATGCCGGCGATGCCGGCAATACCGGCAATACCGTCCCCGCCCAGCTCGAAGAGCCGCTCGACGGCCTCGAGGTCGTTGTAGGGAGCGAGCAGGGTGTCGGCCACGACCGCCGTCGGGGACGCCGGGCGAGGAGGGAACGCCGATCGTCGCGGCGCCGGAGCCGGCGGCGATCAGGAAGGGATCGGCGTGTCCGTGATAGCACCCTTCGAACTTGACGAAACGGTTGCGGCCGGTCGCGGCGCGGGCCAGGCGCAGGGCCGACATCGTGGCCTCGGTGCCGGAGCACACCAGCCGCACCATCTCCACCGAGGGCAGGGCCGCGGCGATGACCTCGGCGAGCTCGACCTCGGCCAGAGTGGGAGCGCCGAAGGCGGTGCCGCGCGCCAGGGCCTCTTCGATGGCCGCCACGATCGCCGGATGCCGGTGGCCCAGGATGTGGGGCCCGTAGCCGCCGATGTAGTCGATGTAGCGCCGGCCGTCCTCCCCCTCCAGGTACGCTCCGGAGGCGGCGCGGACGAAGACCGGCTCGCCGCCCACTCCGCGGAAGGCGCGCACGGGGGAATTGACGCCGCCGGGAAGGATGCGCTCGGCGCGGGCGAGGAGGGTCATGGGGCGCTCCTTTCCCCCGCCCGAGCCCTCACCCCTGGCCCCTCTCCCGCCCCCTCCCTTCCCACCTCACCGGGAGAGGGGAAAACCCGATCCGGCCATTCAGCTCGACTCGAACCGGAGCGCCGCCGCCGGCCCTCACCTCCCCGGCCCTCCTCTCCCAGAGGGAGAGGAGGGGGAAAGAAGAGGTACACGGGTTCTCTGTCTTTCTCCCCTCTCTCCCCTTGGGAGAGAGGGGCCGGGGGAGTGAGGGCTTCGGAGGGCAGTCCGGTGCCGGTCTTCATTCCACCCATCCCGCCGCCAGCAGGCGCGCCGCTTCCCGCGCCGCGTAGGTGAAGATCAGGTCGGCGCCGGCGCGGCGGATGGCGACGAGGGACTCCATCATCACCCGATCGTAGTCGATCCAGCCGCGCTCGGCCGCGGCCTTGAGCATGGCGTACTCGCCGCTCACGTGATAGGCGGCCAGGGGCAGGTCGAAGCGCCGGCGCAGGGCCGCCAGGATGTCCAGGTAGGGAAGGGCGGGCTTGACCATCAGCATGTCGGCCCCTTCCTCCACGTCCAGCGCCGCCTCGCGCAGGGCCTCGCGGCCGTTGGCCGGGTCCATCTGGTAGGCGCGGCGGTCGCCGAACTTCGGCGCCGACTCGGCGGCCTCGCGGAACGGACCGTAGAAGCCGCTGGCGAACTTGACCGCGTAGGACAGGATGGGCGTCGACGGGAAGCCCGCGGCGTCGAGCGCCTTGCGGATGGCCCCCACCCGGCCGTCCATCATGTCGGACGGGGCGATGACGTCGGCGCCGGCCTCCGCGAGGGAGACCGACTGCCGCGCCAGGTTCTCCAGCGTGGCGTCGTTGTCCACCTCGCTGCCGTGGAGCACGCCGCAGTGGCCGTGGTCCGTGTACTCGCAGAAGCAGACATCGGCGATCTTGATCAGGCCCGGCACTTCCTCCGACAGGGCGCGGAGGGCGCGCTGGACGATGCCGTCCGGCGACCAGGAGGAGCTGCCGAGCGCGTCCTTGGTTTCCGGGAGGCCGAAGAGGAGCACGGTGCGGATGCCCTCGGCGAAGGCCTCCTTGGCCGTCTCCACCACGCGGTCCACCGAGTGCTGATAGACGCCGGGCATGGAGGATACCGGGTTGGCGACTCCCTCGCCGGGGCAGGCGAAGAGGGGGAGGACCAGGTTGTCGGTCGAGAGCCGCGTCTCCCGCACCATGCGGCGCAGGGCGGGGCTCTTGCGGAAACGGCGGAGTCGGGTTTCAGGGAATGCCATGGTAGCTGGGGTTTTATCGCGTGGGAGGTCGGAAGGCAACGCCCCAAAAGGATGGGTAGTGGTTCAGTTTGCCTGCAGACTTCGTACGGTCCTGCCCTCCGAAGCCTCACCCCCCGGCCCCCTCTCCGTAACCGGAGAGGGGGAGAACAACAAGAAAGACAGATGTGTTCCTCCCCCTCTCCTGTCAGGGAGAGGGGGCCGGGGGGTGAGGCTTCGGAGGGCAGAACCGGGGTAGTCCACGAGCAAACTGAACCACTACCAAAAGGATGGGGGTTCTATATGATCCTGCCGCGCGGCGTCCGCCGACAGCTCCATGAACCCCATCGGACAGCTCTCCCGCCGCCAGCTCCTGGTCGTCACCGGCAAGGGCGGCGTCGGCAAGACCGTGGTCTCGGCCATCCTGGGCCAGGCTCTCGCCGCCGCAGGCCGCCGCACCCTCGTCATCGAGGTCGACCCCCGGGAGAACCTGCACCAGATGATGGGCACGCCGCCGTCGGGCGGCGACATCGTCGCGGCCGGGCCGCGGCTGTGGGTGCAGAACCTGAAACCCCGCCAGGTGCTCGACCAGGTGGTGCGGGACCAGCTCAAGCTGGAGCTGCTGACCCGCCGGGTGCTGGAGAGCCCCGTCTATCAGCAGTTCGCCACCGGGGCTCCGGGGCTCAAGGAGGTGGCCATACTCGGCCACGCCCTGCGTCTCCTCCGCGGCATCCGCGGCGTCGCCGGGCCGGGAGCGCCCGAGATCGACGCCGCGGTGCTCGACGCGCCGGCGACCGGCCATGGCGTCACCCTGCTGGCGGCGCCGGCGCTGGTGACCGAGGTGATCGCCAGCGGTCCCTTCGCCCGCATGGCCGGCGAGCTGGCGGCGCTGGTCGCCGATCCCGAGCGGTGCGGCGTCGTGGTCGTCACCCAGGCGGAGGAGATGCCCGTCGAGGAGGCCCTGGAGCTGCGGCAGGCTCTCCGGCAACGCGTCCACCGCGAGCCCGAGCTGCTGGTGGTCAACGGACTGGTTCCCGCCGCGCCTCCCATGCCATCCATTGCGGCGGGTGAGAACGAGCTGGTCTCTCTGTGGCGCCGCCGCCGGCAGCTCAACGAGCGCGAGCTGGCACGGCTGCGCGGTTCCTGGCCGGGGCCCCGGCTCGAGCTGCCGCAACTGCCGCTCGACCGCGGTCCGGCGCTGCTCGCGACCCTCGGCCGGTGCCTCGCGGAACAGATCCCGTCTTGATGAAGATGCGACCGTCCTTGCCCTCTCGACCTCACCCCAACCCCTCTCCTGAAGGAGAGGGGCCTCAGATTGGCTGCCTTGCTTTTCTCTCCCTCTCCTTCAGGAGAGGGAGCCGGAGGGTGAGGTCGCGCGGGCAAGCCGCTTGGACCTGATCTCCGGCCGCTATCCGCTGATCCTCGTCGTCGGCTCCGGCGGCGTCGGCAAGACCACCCTCGCCGCAGCCCTGGGAGTCCTCTCGGCCCGCGAGGGGCGCGATACATTGGTGATGACCTTCGATCCGTCGATGCGGCTCAAACAGACCCTCGGGGTGGGGGAGGAAGCGAAGCTGCGCGAGGTGCCGGTGGCGTTGGAGGCCCCGGGGGACCTCCATGCCAGCCTCCTCGACGCGCGGCTCACGTTCGACCGGCTCATCGAGCGCTACGCGCCGGACGAGGAATCCCGCCAGCGGGTGCTGGGGAACCGCTTCTATCAACACCTCTCCGGCACCCTCGGCGGCATCCTCGAATACATGGCGGTCGAGCGCCTCTTCGAGGTGGCGGCCGGCGGGCATTACGGCCAGGTGATCCTCGACACCCCTCCCACCCGGCAGGCCCTCGATTTCCTGGAGGCTCCGGCCCGCATCGTGGGCTTCCTCGACAGCGGCGCCCTGCGGCTGGCGCTCAAGCCCTGGTTCGACGAGGAGGGGCGCCTCAAGGCCGCCTCCCGTTGGGGACCTCTCGGCCGCCGGGCCGAGCGCTTCCTCGACGAGGTGGTCGGCATGGACCTGCTGCGCGACATGGCGGAGTTCTTCCAGGCGTTCGGACCTCTCTACGAGGGCTTTCGCCATCGGGCGAACGAGGTGGAGGAGCTGCTGCGCTCGCCGCGGACCCTGTTCGTCCTGGTCTCCGGCGCCGGCGAGGAGCGCATCCCCGACACCCTCTTCTTCGCTCGGCGGCTGGAGGAGGCCGGCTATCATCTCGGGCCGATCGTGGTGAACCGGGTCCACCCTCGCTTCGTGCTGGAAGGCGCGCCGCCGCATTCCGCCGATCCTTGCCGGCCGAGCGGCTGGGAGCTGCTCGCCTGGGCGGGGGAGCGCGACCGCCGCGGCCTGATCGAGCTGGCCAAGCTCCTCTCCCGCGAGCAGCCGCTGGTGGACCTCCCCCTGCTCCCCGAGGAGCCCACCGATCTGACCTCGCTGGAAGCCTTGGGCCGCCAGCTCGACGGCCGGCTGGGGGAGTGGGAGCGGTACGTGAGTAGGACGTCGTAGAGGCTCTGGCCGGGCTAGGCTTTCCGAAGGCGGCCGAGCTCCTGCTCCAGAGCCCGTAGGCGCTCCTCGGCAGCCGCGGCCCGTGCTTCCGCGGCCTGCCGTGCCGCAGTCTCGGCCTGGCGCGCCGCAGCTTCTTCAGCGGCACGCATCTCGGCCAGGGCATAGGCGGCTTCGATCTCCTCAGGCCACCGGAGCGGTGCTCCGGTGGCGGCGTCCACCAGTCGCAGACGCTCCCCCTCGGGCTTGAGCCACAGGTCCGTCGTTCGGCTCCGCAGCGACTCGTCCGCCTCCGGCAGCATGGGCCGAAAACGTCCCGCTTCGAGCTGGTACCCTTGCAGCCGCGGTCGCAAGTACTCTCCGAACACGTCGAACAGGATGTATTCCGCAACGCCGATCCGCTGGTAAAGATCCTTTTTCTTGCTCACATCCTCCCTGCGGGTTGACCGGGAGGTGACTTCCACGACCAAGCTCGGAGCCTTCTCCTCCCAGAGGAGATAATTGGGCCGCCGCCGCTTCTTCTCCACTCCCCTGGCCACCATCACGTCCGGAGACACGTGCGCGTTCGGGTTGCCTTTCTCGTAGCAGAGGAAGAAATTGCCGCCCACCCAGATGTCCGGCACCTCGGCATAGCGGCTCTTCAGGCCGAGGATGAGATCGATCATCACCGTCTGGTGCTCGGGCGTCTCGGCCATGGGCTGGCCGTCGGAGGTGGGATACTCGACTTCCTGCTCGAGCGGCATCGCGCTCATCCATGCCTCCTGCCCCGACGGGTTACGGAATCACAACACGAGTGCCCGCCGGAACGCAACTCCCTCAATCTTCTATGCTAGCACGGCTCCGGCCGGCTCGCCGAATCGGCTGACCCTTCGCCCGGCTCGGCTACCATCTCGGGCCGATCGTGGTGAACCGGGTCCATCCCCGGTTCGTGCTGGAAGGCGCACCGCCGCATTCCGCCGATCCTTGCCGGCCGAGCGGCTGGGAGCTGCTCGCCTGGGCGGGAGAGCGCGACCGCCGCGGCCTGATCGAGCTGGCCAAGCTCCTCTCCCGCGAGCAGCCGCTGGTGGACCTCCCCCTGCTCCCCGCGGAGCCCACCGATCTGACCTCGCTGGAAGCCTTGGGCCGCCAGCTCGACGGCCGGCTGGGGGAGTGGGAGCGGTACGTCAGCCGGAGCTCGTAAGGCCGATCCCATTGTTCTCGATGGTTGAAGGGTGTACGCGCCGTCGGGCCCCTCACCACCCCGGCCCTCCTCTCCCACCGCACTCCCACCCCGCCGGGAGAGGAGGGAGCTGGAAAAAGCAGCTTCACTTTGCCTTCTTTTTGCCTTTCTCCCTCTTCTCCCGGCGGGCGGGTGTGAGGCTGGGAGAAGAGGGCCGGGGTGATGAGGGCCAGCGCCGGAGGCGCGCTGCTTCCTCTCCCGGTGAGTGGGGAAGGGAGGAAAAGGGGTAGGCGGGAGGCTCTTGCCGCATCGCGTCAAAAAATCCTTGACATCCTTTGCCGCACTGCGGTAAAGTCCCTCCTGGAGCGGGCCGCCCGGGCCATGCGGGAATACCGCGACCCATCGGAGCAAGGAGGGACCCTTATGATCCGGCTCATCAAGCGCTACGAAAGCCGCAAGCTGTACGACACCGAGGAGAGCCGGTACGTCTCGCTGGAGGAGATCGCCACCTGGATCCGGCAGGGGCAGGAGGTCAGGGTGGTGGACAACGCCACCAGCAACGACGTCACCTCTCAGACCCTGACGCAGGTCATCCTGGAAGAGGGAAAGAAGGGCACCTCTTTTCTGCCCAGCGAGCTGCTGCACGATCTGGTCCGTCTCGGCGAGCGGGCGGTCAACAGCGGCATGGAGCAGGTGCAGCAGGGTGTCGACCGCCTGATCGACCGGCTGGGTCCGGTGCGGCGCGCCCGCGAGGAGATGTCGAGCCTGCGGGTGAGGCTCGAGCAGCTCGAGTCCTCGCTGGCCGAGCTGGAGCGGGAAGACACCGGAAGCCTACAAATCAAGAACGGGCGTCCCGCCGAGCCGCAGGAGCCGGGCCGGCTGGACACCGAGGGAGAGATCGAATGAGCGAAGCTCAGGTAGATACGAGCAACGGTTTCGACAAGCTGCTCGCCGCCGGGCGCAGCCTCTGGCTGGCCGGGCTGGGCGCGGCGGCCGAGGTGGAGGAGGGAGGCCGGGAGCTGTTCGGCCGGCTGGTGGAGCGCGGGCGGCCTTTGGAACAGCGGCAGAAGAAGGCCGCGGAAGCGGTGGCCGATCGCGCTCAGCGCACCGCGCGCGAGATGGGCAAGCTGCTGCAGGACACCGTGGAGTATGAGGGCCGGGGGATGCTCAAGCGGCTGAACGTGATGACGCGGGAGGACGTGAAGGTCCTCTCCGCCCGGCTGGAGACGCTGTCGAAGCAGATCGACGAGTACGCGGCGCGGCGCGATGCCGCCAGCGCGGCGCCGGTCACGAAGCTTAAAACCAGAACGCCGGCCGGTGCGCCGAAGGTGGCCCGGCCGCGTCAACGCAGGACGACGAAGGGATAAGCCATGGACGCCGATACGACTGGAACGCAGGAGAAGTCCGCTCAGGACGAGATCAAGGAATCCGTGCATCGCATCTGGCTCGCCGGCCTCGGCGCGCTGGCGGCGGCCGAGGAGGAGGGCTCGAAGCTCTTCAGCCGGCTGGTGGACCGGGGCCGCGACGTCGAGTCGAAGGGCAAGGTCGAGGTCGACAAGGTGAAGGCCGAGGTCGAAAAGATGAAGACCAAGGCCGAGAGCACCTTCGAGAGCTGGGGCGAGAAGTTCGACGAGAAGCTCACCGCCGCCCTGCACCGTCTGGGCGTGCCGACGCGCGACGAGATCCGCAACCTGACGCAGCGCGTCGAGGAGCTCAACGCCAAGGTCGAGCAGCTCAAGCCCCGCGTCACCCCGGCGGCCGCCGGCACCTCCGGCGAAGTCGCCTAGCGGAGGAATTCCGGTGGAGCGCAGCGGCAGGGGTTCCCACACCACGGTCCGCTCCCCCAGGATCGGACTGGCGCTCGCCGCCGGAGCGCCGGAGGGCGCCATCTTCGAGATCGGCGCCCTCCGCGCCCTCGACGAGGCCCTGGAGGGCCTCGATCTCAACAACCTCCACGTCTATGTGGGGGTCAGCTCGGGCGCCTTTCTGTGCGCCAACCTCGCCAACGACCTGACGACGGCGCAGATGTGCCGCGCCATCGTCTCGCACGAGCCCGGCGAGCATCCTTTCATTCCCGAAACGTTCTTCACGCCGCACTGGCGGGCCTTTCTGCGCGGCGGCGGCCGGGTGCCCCGGCTGCTGGTCGAGTCGCTCTGGGACTGGGCCACCCATCTCGGGGACCACAGCCTGCTCGAGTCGCTCATGCGGCTGTCGCGCGCCCTGCCCGTCGGAGTGTTCGACAACGAGCCGATCCGCGCTTACCTCGAGAAGATCTACCGCATCAAGGGACGCACGGACGACTTCCGCAAGCTCGGCAAACACTTCGTGGTGGTGGCCACCGATCTCGACTCCGGCCAGGCGGCGCGGTTCGGCGAGCCGGGGCTCGATCACATCCCCATCTCCAAGGCGGTGCAGGCGAGCGGCGCCCTGCCAGGGCTCTACTCTCCGGTGGAGATCGAAGGGCGCCACTACGTGGACGGCGTGCTGCTCAAGACGCTCCACGCCTCCGTGGCTCTGGAGGCGGGAGCCGAGCTGGTCCTCTGCGTCAACCCCATCGTCCCCGTCGACACCGTGCGCGCCGTCGAGGCCGGCGTGATGAAGAAGGCAAACCTCGCCGAATGGGGTCTGCCGACGGTGCTGTCCCAGACCTTCCGCACCCTCGTCCACTCCCGCCTGGAGGCGGGCATGGCCGCCTATGATACGAAGTTCAAGGGTGCCGACGTCGTCCTCGTCAAGCCCAAGCGCGACGACTACCTGATGTTCTTCACCAACATCTTCGGGTTCTCCGAGCGCCGGGCGGTTTGCGAGTACGCCTACGAGGCCACCCGGCGCGACCTGCTGGCCCGCTACGACCAGCTCGCGCCGATCTTCGCCCGTCACGGCGTGACGCTGCGCCGGGACGTGCTGGAGGAGAAACGGAACCTGTGGCAGCAGGTGAGTCTCGACCGCCAGCGGACCCGGACGGCCAACTCGCCGAACGCCACGGTCCGCAAGCTGGACGACGTCCTCGACCGGCTCGAGCGGCTGCTGGCCGAACGGCAGGAAGAAGCGGCGATCCCCATCGTGCCGGCGGAGGCCCTTCCCGGGGAAGCCGCGGCGATGGTGAATTGAAGCCCTCACCACCCCGACCCTCCTCTCCCAGAGGGAGAGGAGGGAGAAAGAAAGAAGAGCTGGTTTCTTGATTCCCCTCTCTCCCTTCGGGAGAGATCCTCATGCCGCTTCGCGGCACCACAAAATGGGGTGAAAATGAGCCGCAAGGGCGGCTATTTTCAGAACAGAGGGGCCAGGGGAGTGAGGGCTTCGGAGGGCCGACCCGTTCGGCCGCCTCTGTGCCTGCTCCTATCCTCCAAGCCTCTTTCCCATCGCCTCGGCCGCGTAAAGAACAAGCGAGCAGCCGACCGGGAAGAGCACCTCGTTGATCCCCCTGGCGGCGAGATCGACCGGGCCCATGGGTGTGGCGGCGGAGCGGGCGAGCACCGTCACGATGGCGACGCCGAAGGTCAGGCCGATGGCGGCGCCGGTGCCGAGGTGGACTCCCAGACCGGCTCCGCCTTCACGCCTGCTGATCGCCCCGAGCGTCGCGCCCAGGACGCCGTACTCGGCAGCCTTGAGGGCGGCGACGAGAAGATGAGAAGCGCCCCCCGCGACGACGGCGACGCCCAACGCCTGGCTGACCGCCTTGTGAACCGAGCGGGCGACGTTGAACGCCAGCGGCGCCGAGACGAGCCCCAGCACTCCCATGAGACCGGACCGCAGCTTGCCGGCCGCGGTGCCGAGAGCCAGGCCCAGGCAGACGATGAACGACCACGACACCTTCTGCGCCAGGTCCGAGATGAACGGCTTCGGAGTGTTGCCGCCCGTGCCGGAGTAGGCCGCCAGCACCAGCAGCAGGACCTCGAGGATCAATCCCAGGCCGATCGACAGCCAGGCCACCCGCAGCAGCTTGCGCCACATCGCGCCGGAAGCGCCCGCACCGGCCGAGGCCGACGTGGCAGGTGGTTGCGGTGGAGAGACCGGGGCTGCTTCCGTGGCCATCAACGCTCCTCTCGGCGGCTTGGCAAACCGCTGGCGGCGGGATTCTAACCTCAAGCGGATTCACTGCGATCCGAAACGCAGCAGGAACTCCCGCGGCCTGAGAATGGGGATCTTCTCGAACTCAGCCAAATCCAAGAGATGATCGTCGCCCGAGACGATTGCCTCGGCACCTCCCGCAAGGGCGCATTCGAGGACCCGGTTGTCGGTGGGATCGGCCTCGATGACCGCGAGCTGGAAATCCGGCCGTACGATCTCCGCTGCGGCCGTGAGAAGAGCAAGATAGTCCAGGATTTCTGAGGAAGAAAACCGAAACTTGGGATATCGGAGAACTCTATCGACTTCAACCAGGAGATCGGGAGATGACACCAGCTCGTGCCGGTGATCGAGACAAGCGCGGACGATGTCGTGGGGAGCTCCACGCCAGCCCAGACCCGACACAATGATGTTGGTATCTAGGACGACTCGCGTGCCCATCGAATGGCTCGCTCGACCTCATCGGGTTCCAAGCCGAGCCGTTCGAATCGGCTCCGTGTCCGGGCAGAGAGTTCTTCGAAGCGCTCGCGCGGCGGCGCTTCGGCGCGTTTGACCAGGACGAAGTCTTCCCCTTCGATCAGGACAAGGGAGTCGCCGGACTTGAGAGCGAGGTGCTCCCGGATCTCCGATCCGAGGGTTTCGACGCTTTCCGGGGAGAGGGTCTTTACGCGACTCATGAGGATCTCCGCTTGTAAGTCTACCGCGCAACCGCGTCTCCTGCCGCTTTACTCGCTCACCACCTCGATCGCCCTCTCTCTTCGTTTGCGTTCCCCCTCTCCGGTCACGGAGAGGGGGACAGGGGGTGAGGCTTCGAAGGGCAGGACCGTCCGAATCCCATACGCCCCTGGACCTGCTGCCGTTTTCAGCTCCGGTCCCGGTGCAGCGCCGCGCCGATGCCGACCGCGAAGAGCACGGACCACACCGGCCACGGCCCTCCGGCGCCGGCGAGGATCGCGCCGGCCACCATGCAGAAGCCGCCGAAGAGCGTGCCCCGCAGGCCGTGCAGCGGATTTTCGGTCGAGCGCCGGCTGGCATGCTCCAGCAGCCGCAGGCCCTCGGTGATCAGGCTCGGCGCCTTGGCCAGAGCCTCGAGCACGTCCGGGCCGGCGCGCAGCACCTGCTTGAACAGGTATTGCGGGCTGAACTGCTCGCGCAGGATGCCGCTGGCGTGGGCCTGCGACACGGCCGCCACGTCGAGGCCGGGCTTCAGGATCTGGCCCACGCCCTCGAAGGTGACCAGGGCCTTGACCATCAACACCATCTCCACCGGGAAGTAGAGCCGGTGCTGGGCGCCGAGGTTGACCGAGCGCATGATGAGCTGCGCCAGCGAGAAGTCGCGGAAGCTGGAGCTGCGGTTCCAGCGCATCAGGATCTCGGTGACCTCGCGGCGGAAACCGTTGGGATCGGCTCCCGGCCCCGGCTGGGCGATGGCGGTCAGGTAGCGGGCCGCGCCCTCGGCGTCTCCCATCACCAGGGCGTAGTAGTAGTAGAGAAAGGTCCGCCGCAGGTCGCTGTCGAAGCGTCCCACCATGCCGAGGTCGATGAAACCGAGCCGCGGGCCCGGCAGGATGATGAGGTTGCCCGGGTGCAGGTCGGCGTGGAAGAAACCGTCCCGGAAGAGCATACGGATGATGCTCGCGGCGCCGAGGTCCACCAGCAGGTCCCGCTCCTCGTCGGTCAGGCTCTGCGTCTCGGGGGAGCCCGGCTTGAAGCCGTTGAGAAATTCCATGCACAGCACGCGGCTGGCGCTGTACTGGCGGTAGATGCGCGGGAAGGTGACGCCCGGCAGATCGTGGAAATTGGCGGTGAAGCTCTCGGCGTTGTCCGCCTCGCGCCGCAGGTCCACCTCCCGCCGCGTGTACTCCACGAACTCCTTGATGAGCTGGCGCGGGCGATACCGCGGGAGCAGGACCTGCAGGAACCGGCCCAGGATGCGCAGCAGCAGGGCGTCGCGCGTCAGCGTCTCCGGGATGCCGGGCTTGACCACCTTGATGATCACCGAGTCGCCTTCCCGCGTCGTCGCGCGGTGGATCTGGGCGATCGAGGCCGAGCCGGTGGGGATGGGATCGATCCAGGAGTACATCTCGGAGACCGGCCGCTGGAGGTCGTCCTCGATCAACTGCACGTAGCGGTCGAAGGGAACGACGGGCAGCCGGTCGAGCAGGTTCTTGAGCTCGTCCGTGATCGACGCCGGCAGGATGTCCTGGCGCAGGGCGAGCACCTGGCCCAGCTTGATATAGGTGGGCCCCAGGATCTCCAGCCGCCGCCGGAGCTGCACGGGAAAGGGGCGATCGACGATCGATTTGTCGAGGAACGGCCGCACGATCGCCGCGATCAGGCGCTCCAGCCAGAACAGCAGGCGGAGCCGCCGGCCCTTGCCGAGCGCCTTGCCCTGACGCGCATGGGAGACCAGCCCGCCGAAGAACAGGGCGACCAGATGGCGCTGCGTGGTGAGGAAGCGGCGGACGAGCCGGTGCGGCGGCTTGTCCGGCATCATCTCGAAGCCGGGGATAGGACCCGAGGAAGGCGGCGGCGACGGCACGAGGACCGGCGCTTCCGAGGATGGGGGAGCGGGGATCTCGGTTTCTGTCGCGGCTGCGTAGGATTCAGCCATTGTTGGTGAGTCTAGTCTACCCGGACTCCGGCAGTGGTTCGGTTTGCCTGCAGACTGCCTACGGTCCTGCCCTCCGAAGCCTCACCCCCCGGCCCCCTCTCCGTGACCGGAGAGGGGGAGAGCAAGAAAGACAAATGTGTTTCAGGTAGCCTTTCTAGGCCTCAGATAGGCGTTGTAGACCTCGGATAAGGATGGCGACGACGTCACCGTCGTGGTCGTGAAGCGGAGCTGGCAGCACGATCCATCGCGCCGGTCGCCGAGGTCACCCGCCAGATGACGTTGCCCACGTCATCTGCCAGCAGCAGGGCGCCGCGCTTGTCGATCGCGACGCCCACGGGGCGCCCCATGGCCTCCCCCTGATCGTTGACGAAGCCGGTCAACACGTCGATCGGCTCGCCGGACGGAGCGCCGCCGCTGAAGGGCACGAAGATCACCTTGTAGCCGCTGCGGGGCTTGCGGTTCCAGGAGCCGTGCTGGCCGACGAACATGCCGCGGCTGAACGGGTCGGGCAGGGAGGTCCCTTCCGAGGAGGCCAGGCCCAGCGACGCGGTGTGCGGACCCAGCGCGTAGTCGGGCACGAGCGCCTTGGCGACGAGATCGGGCCGCGGCGGCTTCACCCGCGTATCCACGTGCTGCCCAAAGTAGCTGTACGGCCAACCGTAGAAGCCGCCGTCGCGAACGGTGGTCATGTAGTCCGGCACCAGATCGCTGCCGAGCTCATCGCGCTCGTTGACCGCCGTCCACAAGGCGCCGCTCTCGGGCTCCCAGGCCATCCCCACCGGATTGCGCAGACCGGAGGCGAAGACGCGGTGCTCGCCGGTGGCGGCGTCCACCTCCCAGATCGCTGCGCGTCCTTCCTCCTCTTCCATTCCGTGCTCGGCCACGTTGCTGTTGGACCCGACCGCTACATAGAGCTTCGAGCCGTCCGGCGAGGCGATGACGTTCTTGGTCCAGTGGTGGTTGCGAGGGCCTGCCGGGAGATCGACGACCTTGACGCCGGAGGCCGTGATCTGTGTCTCGCCTTGCTTGTAGGGAAACTTGACGATGGCGTCGCTGTTGGCCACGTAGAGAACGTCTCCCACCAGCGCCATGCCGAAAGGCGAATTGAGGCCGGCCAGAAACACCGAACGCGTCTCCGCCACGCCGTCCCCATCCGCGTCGCGCAGCAGCGTGATGCGGTTGGCGCTGGGCACGGCTCCGCCCGCCTTTTTCTGGAAGAGCTTGAAGAAGTATCCCTTGATCCCCTTGTTGTCCTCCGGCCGAGGCGGTGCGTTGGTCTCGGCCACCAGCACGTCGCCGGTCGGCAGCACGTAGAGCCATCGCGGATGATCCAGTCCCTCCGCAAATGAGGCCACGGCGGTTCCCTCGGCCGCCATCGGCGTGGCTCCGTCCGTCCAGCCCGTCGCCTTCACGACGTGCACCAACGGAATCAGCGCCTTGTTCGGAGGAGGCAGGTCCGGGCGGGGACCGGTACCGGCCGAGACGGGAAGCCGCGCCGCGGAAGCGCATCCAGAGACCACCACGGCGGCCACGATGAGCACACAGCCTTGGATGAGATTGAAGGCGCTTCTTTTCACCGGTTGGAGCATGAGGACCTCGAAGGAGCAGAGCGGTCGATGTGATCACCCGCGATCGTCACGTCGGTTCTGCTTCAGCAAGAATCAGGCCCGTGAGGAGATGCATCCGAGCCGGTGGAATCTCCAACGCTTCCGGCGAGCGATCCACCGCCTCCGGCGGTCCGCTCGCCGGCTCGGGTGGTCCGCTCGCCGCCTCCGTTGGTCTGCTCGCCCGAGGCGGTGGACCGCTCGCCTGCTGGTAGTGCTCACCTTGGGAAAGTTATTGGCACGGCCTGTGGATAGCCGCTTGGACTGCGCTACCGTCCTCCCGGAGGGGAGGACGTACCTCCCTCAGTCCAAGCAAGCGGCCCGGCAGGGCGGTGACACGCTTCTGCCGGACCTAACCCGAGCACAGGAGAGGTCCCCATGCCCGAGCTGGTACAGAATTGTATCCCGTCCCCCGCCCCGCCTCCGACTCCTCCCGGCAAGCTGCCGCCGAGCTGGCCAGCCGTCCCGCCCACGATCGATCCCGCCTTCTGGGAGGACTTCCCCGTCTTCCGGGAAACGTTCTTGCTGTACATCTCGGAGCCTTCCTTCAACGCCGCACTCCGGGCTGTGGCGGAGCACTTCTTCACGATGCTCCTGGAGGCGTACGACCGTTGGCCCGCGTGGCCGGAGAGCAGCACCCGCACCGAGCTGCGCGCCGCCGTGGCCGATCTCCGGCACCTGCAAGGTTTCCTCGCCAGCGTGGGGCAAGAGCGGAACCTGTCCTCTCTCGACCAACGCGACAAGCATCTCTCCCGGTACGCCTCCGGCGCCGCCCGCATGCTCAACCGGCTCGCCAACGCTATCGAGCGCGAGCTGGCGAAGGAGGCGTCCTCATGAGCTTCTGGAAACCCGAGCCGACCTATCCACCCTTCGCCAAGACGGTCACGTTCAAGGCGGTAGGGAGCCAGATCAGCCGTTGGAACCGCGCCGCGAAGAAGTACAACCGAGGGAGCCGGGGCGCCTTCATCGCGTGGGCCGTGGACTTCGCCTGCTTCGCCCTGGAAGCTCAGGAGCGCGCCCATGAAGAGCGTCACCAGGAGATGCATCTATGGGACCGCAAGGGCGAATGAAGACGGCGACGTTCACGGTTCGCGCCACGATGCAGCAGAGCATCCGATGGAAGCATGCGGCAGAAGCCTACGGCCACGCCACTGTGGGATCGTGGCTCGCGGAAGCGGCTGATGCGCACTTGGACGGCCTCAAGCGGGCCGGAAAGCCTCTCCCCCTGGCATGGCGCAGGGGGCGGTTTCCGGTCCACCTGGAAGGCGGGGAGACGATCACCTTGCCGGGTTTCGTCTCCCCGCCCTTCGGGGCGTTCCGAGGGACGGACGCAGGGCCACTCTCAGAGGGATGCCACCACTACGCCTTGGTGTACCTCCCGCAGGCGCGCATCCTCGCCACCCTGCGTACCTATCGGCAATGCCAGAGCCTTGCCGCCGAATTGTCCCGCACCTGGGTCCGCTACGGCGGAAACGAGCCTTCCGAAAGTCCCGGCCCCGTTCTCGAGCGGCACCGCCGGGAAGCACTGTAGAATCCTCTCCATAGGCGCGGCTAGGAAGTCATGAGCCGAAAGCCGGTCTCCCACAGCCGGCCCGCCGCGCCCGTTCCTCTTCTCTCTGTGGGCGGCACCTGTGGGGGTGCATCATCGCCAGACCACCCAAAGACGGACAAGAGGTTCTTCAGCAAGTTGTAAATCTGCTGCACGCCGACCGTGCGCTCAAGCCGGGAAAGGCCATCGAGCAAGTAGCCAAGAAAATAGGGAAGGGTGGCTGGAAGAAAATATGGGAACGGCTCCGCAAGAGGTGGCCCAAACTAGAGAAGAGCCGCCAACTTCCACCGCCTCAAACTGAGGACGTTCTGCAAGAGCAGATTGCCGAGGGAATCAAGGCGATCTACGACCAGCGTGAGGCCGTCAGCGAAGCCGCAAGGCAAGCGCTTGCGATCAAAGAAGACGAGGCTGAATCCTCCTTTAAGCTCCCTATTAAGGACCGGAATGCCAGCGACCTCCTGCGGGAGCTTGTAAAGGAAAAGGAGCGATTGGGCGATATTGTCAACCAGCCCATAGATCAAGTTGTTTCGTATTACCAGAGAGAAGGGATAAGCCGAGACGATGCCGTCGCTAGACACCTGAAGTACCGGAAAGCCTACCTCCACATAGACAAGCAGATCGAGATAGTTCGCGAAATCCAAGACCTCCGCAAGAAGGCCGCATTGTTCCCAGCCGCACCCGAGTCGCTCTGGGAAGAACCCTAATAATTCTTCCCAGCACCACGTTTTTAGCTGGGAAGAACTCTCTGACGGCTGGTAACAATTCCGGTATCTCCCACCTAAGTCTATTAGTTGCCACAGGTTGCAGAGTGCTGTAGCCTGAAAGGCGAAGGGACCGGCGTGCCGGCCCCTTCAGTACCTGAGAGGGCGTAACCCCCGCAGGAATCAGCTTAGCGGTAAGCCGATCCTAGCGCGGGGCCGCCCTCCAGGTCAATGCCGGAGGTGTCGATGTACCACTTCTATCGTGGCCCCGTACCTCTTCAGCGCTTCCTTCGCGGCTTGATCCTGCGGAGCTGACCTCGCCGGTGGATACCGGCGGGCCGTCGGCAATGACCCGGAACGGAAGGGGACGGCCACCCTTCCGTTTTCGGTCCAATGCCGCTCGCTAAAATCGCCCTAACCTATTGATTTTTCTATGATTTACGGTATAATCCAGGCATGTCAAACGCCTAAAAAACAAACGGCCCCGGAAGTCGCTGATAACGACCGCCGGGACCTAGACCCGCCAGCCGGAGCTGTACGGACCCTTCACCCCGATTATACAGCACGGGCTGGCGCTCAAGGGAGAGCGCAATGGAATGCCCGAGCTGCCGGAGTGAATCCTTCAAGAAGCACGGCCACACCCTAGACCGCCGCCCCCGGTTCCGCTGCGTCGCGTGCCGCCGGGTCTGGGTAGAGGAGAAGCTACCCAAGCCCACCCGCCGCCGTCGCCGCATGCCGGAGGACAAGGCCGCGATGATCCTGGGTCTGCTTTGCGAGGGGGCGAGTGTGAGGGCGATTCAGCGCCTGACAGGTGCCGCGCAGCGCACCATCCTGCGGCTCCTCACGGACCTGGGAGAGGGTTGCGCCCGGCTGCTCGAGGAGACGATTCAGAATGTTTCAGTAAATGATGTAGAATGTGATGAGATGTGGACCTACATTTTTGCAAAGAGGCTACAAAGAAGCGGAAGAAGATCGACAAGCCGAACGCTGGCGACAGCTACCTTTTCCTCGGAATCGAGCGGAGCACGAAGCTCCTGCTAGCGCACCACGTTGGGCGTCGGACCTCGGAGGACACGAACGTCTTCATGGAACGGCTGGCACGCGCCACGGGCGGGCGGTTCGCCCTATCGACGGACGGCTGGGACGCGTATCCCGCCGCCGTAGAGGAGCACTTCGGCAGCGCCGTAGACTATGGACAGGTGGTCAAGGAGTTCGGGAACGTGGGCGGGGAGGAAGGCAGACGGTATGCTCCTCCCCGCCTGATAGGACAGAAAAAATACTGGATCTCCGGCGAGCCCGATGAATCGAAGGTCGGGACCTCCCGGATCGAGCGATGCAACTGGACGGTACGCACCGGCCTGCGGCGCTACGTGCGCCTGAGCAACGGCTTCTCCCGCCGGAAGGAGAACCTTGCCGCCGCCGTGGCGATCTTCGTCGCGTATTACAACTTTGTGAAATTCCACAAGTCGATCAAGATGACTCCGGCCATAAAGGCCGATATCGTCCGGGTGCCGTGGTCGGTCACGGACCTCCTGCGGGAGGCCGATCGGCGGCGGATTTCCCTCCCCGTGGCGGCGTAACTTCCTTAAGGTGAGCACTACCCGCCTGCTCGGGCGGTCCTCTCGCCCGCGGCGTTGGCCCGCTCGCCGCCTCCGTTGGTCCGCTCGCCGGCTCGGGTGGTCCGCTCGCCGGCTCGGGTGGTCCGCTCGCCGCCTCCGGCGGTCTGCTCGCCGCCTCCAGCGGTCCGCTCGCCGCCTTCAGCGGTCCGCTCGCCGCCTTCGTTGGTGGGCGGCCCTCATCAACCTACAGCCCCGAAGGGCCGCATCAGCTAAAATAGACCCGCCTCGGAAAGCACGGAAGCGTCTCCGAATCACAGTCACGAAAAGGACCGGCTCCGCTACGCCTGATCATGGCTCTCAAGAAATCCCAACTCTATGGCTCCATCTGGCAGAGCTGCGACGCGCTGCGCGGCGGCATGGACGCCAGCCAGTACAAGGACTACGTCCTCGTCCTCCTCTTCCTCAAGTACGTCAGCGACAAGTACGCCGGCCGGCCCTATGCGCCGATAAGGATCCCGTCCGGCGCCAGCTTCAAGGACATGGTCGCCCTCAAGGGCAGGTCCGACATCGGCGACCAGATCAACAAGAAGATCATCGCCCAGCTGGCCAACGCCAACCAGCAGCTATCCCAGTCGGATTTCCCGGACTTCAACGATCCCGTCAAGCTCGGCGATGGCAGGGAAAAGGTAGACCGCCTCACCGATCTGATCGCCATCTTCGAGGACCCGGCCCTCAATTTCTCCAAGAACCGCGCCGATGGCGACGACATCCTGGGCGACGCCTACGAATACCTCATGCGGCACTTTGCCACCGAGAGCGGCAAGAGCAAGGGCCAGTTCTACACCCCCGCCGAGGTCAGCCGCGTCATCGCACAGATCCTGGGAATCCGAAACGCGAAGACCAGCGCTAAAACGACCGTCTACGACCCCACGTGCGGCTCGGGCTCGCTGCTCCTGAAGGTGGGCGACGAGGCCGGCACCCCCGTCACGCTTTATGGGCAGGAGAAAGACGCTGCCACCAGCGGCCTCGCGCGGATGAACATGATTCTCCACGACTACGCGACGGCCGATATCCGGCAAGGGAATACCCTCACCGCCCCCTTCTTCAAGGAAGGCGGCACCCTCAAGGTCTTCGACTACGTCGTCGCCAATCCGCCGTTTTCCGACAAGCGCTGGAGCACCGGTCTGGAGCCTCTGAACGATCCCTTCGAGCGCTTCAAGCCTTTCGGCGTGCCGCCCGCCAAGCAGGGTGACTACGCCTACCTGCTGCACATCGTCCGCTCCCTCAAAAGCACTGGCCCCAATGGTGGAGGAAAAGCCGCCTGCATCCTGCCGCACGGCGTGCTGTTCCGGGGCGGCGCCGAGGGCGACATCCGCCGCGCCCTCGTGCGCAGGGGCTACATCAAGGGCATCATCGGACTGCCCGCCAACCTCTTCTACGGCACGGGCATCCCCGCCTGCATCGTCGTCATCGACAAGGAGGACTCTCAGGCCCGCAAGGGCATCTTCATGATCGACGCCAGCGGCGGCTTCATGAAGGACGGCCCCAAGAACCGCCTGCGCGAGATGGACATCCACAGGATCGTGGACGTTTTCAACAAGCGGCTCGACGTGCCGAAATACGCGCGCATGGTTCCGTTCGCGGAGATCGAGAAGAACGAGTTCAACCTCAACCTGCCGCGCTACATCGACAGCCAGACGCCCGAGGACTTACAGGATATCGAGGGCCACCTGCGCGGCGGTATCCCCGCGGCCGATGTCGATGCACTCGAGCGCTACTGGACAGTCTGTCCGCAGCTCCGGCACACCCTGTTCAAGAAGCGCCGCCGCGGCTATCTCAGCCTTGCGGTGGAAAAGTCGGCCATCAAGTCCGCCATCTACGAGCACCCCGAGTTCACCTCCTTTATCGCCGGCATGAACAGCCATTTCGCCGCGTGGCGGAAGAAGCGTTCCGCGAAGCTCAAAGCCCTGGAGGCCGGCTGCCATCCCAAGGAGATCATCGCGGAGCTGGCCGAGAGTCTGCTCGCCCACTATGCCGGCAAGCCGCTCATCGACCCGTACGATGTCTATCAACACCTCATGGACTATTGGGCCGAAACCCTGCAGGACGACTGCTACCTGATCGCCGCCGACGGTTGGGAGGCCAAGACCTCTCGCATCGTCGAGAAAGACAAGAAAGGCAAGGAGAAGGACAAGGGTTGGACCTGCGATCTCATCCCCAAAACCCTCATCGTCGCCCGCTACTTTGCCAAGGAGCAGGCGGCCATTGACCGACTCGTCGCGGAGCTGGAGAGTGTCACCGCCCGCCTTACCGAGTTGGAGGAGGAACACGGCGGCGAGGACGGGGCGTTCGCCGATCTCGACAAGGTGAACAAGGCCAACGTCGCCGTCCGGCTGAGGGAAATCCAAGGCGACAAGGACACGAAAGAAGAAGCCGCCGCGCTGAACGAGTGGTTGAATCTCAATAATGAGGAGGCCGACCTCAAGAAGCGCCTCAAGGAGGCCGAGGTCGCGCTTGACGCCCAGGCCTATGCCAGGTATCCGGAGCTTCACCGAGCCCGAGATCAAGACGCTGGTGGTGGACGACAAGTGGCTCGCCGCGCTGGATGCCGCCATCCGTGGCGAAATGGATCGCGTGAGCCAGCAGCTCACTGAGCGTGTGAAGGAGCTGGCCGAGCGCTACGAGAACCCGCTGCCGCAGATGGCTGGCCGAGCAGCCGAGCTGGAAGCCAAAGTGAACCGCCACCTGGAAAGGATGGGGTTCGCATGGGAGTGAAGCCCGGCTACAAGCAGACCGAGGTTGGGGTGATGCCGGAGGATTGGGAGGTGAAACGCCTAGGAGAGGTCGCTAGATTGGATGTGGGCTTTGCGTTCAAGTCCGCATGGTTTCGCAAGCATGATGGTATTCCGCTGCTTCGTGGCGAGAACGTTGGATATGGCCGTCCCGATTGGTCGGACACGCGAAGACTGCCCCAAAGCCAGGCCCAGTCATATGTAGACTACGCACTTCGACCTGGTGACATTGTGATTGGAATGGACCGAACCTTCACGAAGTCTGGCACGAAAATTAGCGTCATTCAGGAGGTGGACTGTCCCAGTCTGCTGGTCCAGCGTGTCGGGAGATTTGTTCCGCTGAAGTGCAACGGGAGATTCTTGTGGGTACTCCTCTCGTCAACGAAGTTCCAGGAATCGCTTCAGGTTGAGCAGAAAGGTATGGATATCCCTCATCTGTCTCGTTTGGAGATACTGAGCCCGCTAGTCGCCCTCCCGCCCACTAAGGCCGAACAAGAAGCCATCGCCGAGGTGTTGAGGGATGTGGATGCCCACATCGAATTCCTGGAGCAACTCATCATTAAGAAGCGCCAGCTCAAACAGGGTGCCATGCAGGAGTTGCTTGTCGGCAAGAAGCGCCTACCAGGTTTTAGCGGGAGCTGGGAAGTAAAATGGTTGGGAGACCTGGGTGACTTCTTGAAAGGCAGTGGCGTTAACAAGGATGAGGCCCAGAGCGGTAACTTGGCTTGTGTTCGATACGGTGAGATCTATACTCGGCACCACGACTACATCAAGGTTTTCTATTCGTGGATTTCGCGCGATGTCGCAGCGAAGGCGACTCGCCTCAAGCGTGGCGACCTTCTGTTTGCGGGCTCAGGTGAAACCAAGGAAGAGATCGGAAAGTGTGTTGCGTTCGTGGACGATGTCGAAGCCTATGCTGGTGGAGACATCGTGATTCTCCGTATCGAGAAGGATGATCCGCTGTTTCTTGGCTACTATTTGAACACGGAGCCTATCAATCGACAGAAGGCAGCTAAGGGTCAGGGTGATGCCGTCGTGCATATCAGCTCAAGCGCCCTGGCGGACGTGCTTGTTAAAGTCCCGTCAGCCCCAGAGCAAGCCGCCATCGCCGTCATCATTTCCGACATGGACGCCGAGATCGCCGCGCTGGAAGCCAAGCTCACTAAAGCCCGGCAGCTCAAGCAGGGCATGATGCAGGAGCTGCTGACGGGCAGGATTCGCCTGGTATAAGGAAAGCCGGCAGGTCGAATGAAGGAGCTTCCTGGCGGGACGGCTGCCTCAGGTGGATCTGCGGGCTTCGCCAATGCGAAGGGCGGCAGGCTGGTCATTGGGCGCGATGACCGAGGCGTGGCCGTTGGAGTCGAGGATAACCAGGAGGCTCATGGGAGGAGATTCCCAACAAGGTCCGGGACATCCTGGGCATCATGGTGGACGTGGGCCTGCGGTAATTTCGGCATGGCAGGCCTGATAGTGGCCTTCCCCGCCAATCCCGCGCATCTGGAAGCCTCCGTTCCGGATCTGGACAGGGGCACTACCCCAATTACTACCCCAATCACTGGCCCAATCACTGGCCCAATCGCCGTCTACAACCTATTGTTGTCCTTGATCGTAGCGTACCCCGATATTTGGCAGTAGGAACTGGCCGGGGATTGATCCGTGACGGCATCAGATATCGCCTCAAAAAGATGAAGCGCGGGCGATTCTTTCATGTGGGGCCGGCAAAGGGTGGCCGCTGGAAGGTTTTGAAATGACCATCGTCAGCTAGCCCAGGCTTGACGGGGGAGAGGCCTGACAGAATAGAATTAGTCCTGCTAGCGTAGTCTTTGGAGGTCGATGTGGTCACCGTCAGCATCCAGGAAGCCATGACTCATCTCTCGAAGCTGGTCGATCAAGCTGTCAAAGGCGAAGCGTTCGTAATCGCCAAGGACGGCAAGGCGCTGGTGAAGGTGACGGCGCTGGATGCCTCCCCGGCGCCGCAACGGCTGGGTTTCCTGATGGGCGAGATTGCTGTGCCTGAAGATTTTGACCGCATGGGCGAAGCCGAAATCGCGGCCCTATTCGAGAAGCCAGCTAGGTCAAGCAGGGCATGATACAGGACCTGATGACGCGGAGGATTCGTCTGGTATGAGAGGCAAGGTTCTTCCGGGGGCTGGCCAGCCAAATCCAACGGATCAGCCGCAGCGGCAGGGCGGCAAGCTTCGTCCGAGCGGAGGATATCGAGAGCTGCGCAGCTTCCAGGCGGCCACGCTTATCTACGACGCGACGTACTGGTTCTGTGAGAAATTCGTCGCCCCGCGTTCGCGGATGGTGGATCAGATGGTGCAAGCGGCGCGCAGCGGGCGGCAGAACATTGCCGAAGGTAGCCGCGCCTCGGCGACCTCGTCGCAGACCGAGCTGCGACTGGTCAATGTGGCCCGTGCCAGCCTGGAGGAATTGCTGCTCGACTTCGAGGATTTCCTGCGCCACCGGCGCCTGGCCCAGTGGGCACCGGACTCGCCGGAAGCGAGGGCGGTGCGGCGGGTGCCGCAGGTGTTCGGGGAAGATCGAATTGATCGGTCCGATCGGTCTCATTTTGTTGATCTTACCGACCAGGAGCGCTGGGGGTTGTACGCGCAGTGGTTGGAGCACGACGACCCAGCGGTGCGGGCCAATGCGGTGATCTGTCTGATTCACCAGGCGAACTACTTGCTTGATCAGCAGATCGGGGCGCTTGAACGGCAGTTCGTCGCCGGCGGTGGCTACAGCGAACAGCTTGCCGCCGCTCGGCTGGCCGAACGCGGCCGGCAGAGGCGCGGCCAGTCCGAGCCGGCGGATCCGACCGGCCTGTTGGATCGTATTCCTGACTGCCCGCAGTGTGGAAAGCCCATGGTTCTGCGCACCGCCAAGAGCGGCCGCAACGCCGGCTCGCAGTTCTGGGGCTGCTCCGCCTATCCTGACTGCCGGGGCGCCTGCCCCCTCGATGGCCACACGGGTAAGGACGGATCATGAGCGCCGTCGGCCAGCCCGAGCGCGCCACGCAGAACCGCGTCGTCGCCCTGTTCCGTGAGGAGCTGGGCTACCGCTACCTCGGCAACTGGGCCGACCGCGAGGCCAACAGCAACATCGAGGAGGATCTGCTGTCGGCGTGGCTTACAGGGTGCGGCTACTCACCGGCGCAGATCGGCGTCGCCCTTTACAGGCTACGCGCCGAGGCGGACAACCACAGCCGGAGGCTCATCGACAACAACGAAGCTGTCTACAAGCTGCTGCGCTACGGCGTGCCGGTGAAGATCGAGGCGGGCAAGGTCACGGAGACCGTCCACATCATCAACTGGCGGGAGCCGGAGCGGAACGACCTCGCCATCGCCGAGGAGGTGACGCTCAAGGGCAACCACGAACGGCGGCCTGACATCGTGCTGTACTTGAACGGCATCGCCGTGGGCGTGCTGGAGCTGAAGAACAGCCGCGCCAGCATCGGCGACGGCATCCGCCAGTGCCTTTCGAATCAGCAGCCGGAGTTCAATGCCTGGTTCTTCACCACCGTGCAGCTCATCTTCGCCGGCAACGACTCCGAGGGGCTGCGATACGGCGCCATCGACACCGAGGAGAAATATTTCCTGAAGTGGAAGGAAGACGAGGAGGACGACAGCCGCTTCAAGCTGGACAAATACCTGCTCAAGATGTGCCGCAAGGACCGACTGCTCGAGCTGGTGCACGACTTCGTGCTCTTCGACAGCGGCGTGAAGAAGCTGCCGCGCGCGCACCAGTATTTCGGCATCAAGGCCGCGCAGGCGCAGGTGCGCGAGAGGAAGGGCGGCATCATCTGGCACACGCAGGGAAGCGGCAAGAGCATCGTGATGGTGCTGCTTGCGAAGTGGATCCTGGAGAACAACCCCAACGCCCGCGTCGCCATCATCACCGACCGCGACGAGCTCGACAAGCAAATCGAGGGGGTCTTCGCCGGTACGGGCGAGGCCATCAAGCGCACCAGCAGCGGCAGCGACCTGATGCGTCAGCTCAGTCAGGCCAGGCCGCGCCTGCTCTGCTCGCTCGTCCACAAGTTCGGGCGCAAGGACGTGGCCGACTTCGAAGCCTTCATCAAGGAGCTGGAAGCTCAGCCGAGCGCGACCGTGGGAGAAGTTTTCGTCTTCGTGGACGAATGCCACCGCACGCAAGGCGGCAAGTTGAACCGGGTGATGAAGGCCATGATGCCGAACGCCGCGTTCATTGGCTTTACCGGCACGCCGCTCTTGAAGAAGGACAAGCAGACCAGCCTGGAGGTCTTCGGCGGCTACATCCACACCTACAAGTTCAGCGAGGGCGTCGAGGACCAGGTGGTGCTGGATTTGGTCTACGAGGCGCGGGACATCGATCAGCGCCTCGGCTCCCAGGACAAGATCGACGCCTGGTTCGAGGCCAAGACCCGGGCGCTGAACGACTGGCAGAAGGAGGAGCTGAAGAGCAAGTGGGGAACGATGCAGAGGGTGCTCAGCTCCCGCTCTCGCATGGACCGTGTGGTGGCCGACATCATCTTTGATTTCAATGTCAAGCCCCGCCTTTCCAACGAGCGCGGCAATGCCATCCTGGTGGCCTCCAGCATCTACGAGGCGTGCAAGTATTTCGCCCTGTTCCAGAAGACCCCGTTCAAGGGCAAGTGCGCGGTGGTGACCTCCTACAATCCACAGACGAAGGACGTGACGCTGGAGGAAACCGGCGCCAACACCGAGACCGACAAGCAGCTCATCTACAACACCTACGCCGAGCTGCTGAAAGACGTCGAAGCCAAGCCGGGGATGACCCGGACAGAGTCCTACGAGGAGTGGGCCAAGACGCTGTTCACCAAGGAGCCGGCGAACATGAAGCTGCTCGTGGTGGTGGACAAGCTGCTCACCGGCTTCGACGCGCCGCCCTGCACCTATCTCTACATCGACAAGTCGATGCAGGACCACGGCCTTTTCCAGGCGATCTGCCGCGTCAACCGCCTCGACGGCGAGGACAAAGACTTCGGCTACATCGTGGACTACAAAGATCTCTTCAAGAAGGTCGAGAACGCCATCGCCGTCTACACCTCGGAGCTCGATCACAGCGCGGGCGGGGTTGATCCGGAGGTGCTGCTGCAGGACCGCCTGAAGAAGGGGAGGGAACGGCTCGACGGCGCGCTGGAGGTCCTCGCCTTGCTTTGCGAGCCGGTGGAGCCGCCGAAAGGCGAGCTGGAGCACATCCACTATTTCTGCGGCAACACGGAGATTCCGGCACACCTGCAGGAGCGGGAGCCGCAGCGGGCCGCGCTCTACAAGGCGACCGCGGTCCTGGTGCGCTCCTACGCCAACATCGCGGACGAGCTGGAGCCTGCGGGATACAGCGATGCCGACGTCAGCCGCCTGAAAGAGCAGGTGAATCACTATCTGGACGTCCGCGAGATCATCCGCAGGGCCAGCGGCGAGACGCTCGACCTCAAGGCCTACGAGGCCGACATGCGTCACCTGATCGATACCTACATCGAGGCGGACGAACCGAGGACGATCTCTCCCTTCGACCACATGAGCTTGCTGGAGCTGATCGTGAAGACCGGCATCGCCAATGCGATCGCCTCGCAGCTCGGCGGGATGAAAGGCAATAAGGACGCCATCGCCGAAACCATCGAGAACAACGTCCGCCGCAAGATCATCAAAGAGCACCTGAGCGACCCGGCCTATTACGAGAGGATGTCGGCGCTGCTGGACGAGATCATCGCCCTCCGCAAGGCCAAGGCCATCAAATACGAGGAATACCTGCGGCGCATCGCGGCCCTGGCGCAGAGGGCCGAGATGGGTCACGCCGAGGAAACGCCCGAGCCGCTGAAGAGAAGCCCGGCGCTCCGAGCGCTCTACCACAACCTCAAGAAGGCCGACCAGCCGCTGGCGCAGGCGGGACACGTGTCCGAACCGTCCGGCGAGTCGATCACCGGCGACCCGATCCTGGATCTGGCGATGAGGATCGACGCGACGGTGAAGACGGTCCGGCCGGATGCATGGCGTGGGGTTGAGACCCGCGAGCTGGTCATCAAGGACGCTTTGTATCGGATTCTGGGCGACGCCGAAGAGGTGGAGCGGATCTTTCCCATCATCGAGAAGCAGAGCGAGTACTGATGGCCTTGCGGATCGAGCTGGGTGAGATCACTGTGGACCTGACCCTGAAGGACATCAAGAACGTTCATCTCAGCGTCCATCCGCCGACGGGCAAGGTGCGCATCTCGGCTCCAAGGCGCATGAGCCTCGACACGATCCGAGTTTTCGCCATCTCGAAGCTGGAGTGGATCAAGCAGCAGCAGGCGACGCTGCGCGAACAGGAGCGCGAGACCCCGCGCGAGTACATCGACCGGGAAAGCCATTATGTGTGGGGGAAGCGCTACTTGCTCGCGCTCACCGAGAGCGATGAGCCGCCTTCGATCGAGCTGAAACATAGACGAATGCTTCTACGGGTGCGGCCGGGAACCGCCGAGGAAAAGAGAGAGGCCCTGGTAGAGGCCTGGTATCGAAACCAGATCAGGAAGGCGGTGCCGCCTTTGCTGGCACGATGGCAGCCGCTGCTGGATGTTGAGGTGGAGCGGTGGTTCGTGCAACGGATGAAGACGAAGTGGGGAAGCTGCAATCACCGGGCGCGCACGATCCGTCTCAACACCGAGCTGGCCAAGAAGCCGGCGGAGTGCCTCGAATACATCGTCGTTCACGAGCTGGTCCACCTGCTGGAGCCGACCCACAACGCCCGCTTCATCGCCTTGATGGACCGCTTCATGCCCAAGTGGCAGTTCCATCGGGACATGCTGAATCGGTTGCCGCTGCGGCGGGAGAGGTGGGGTTACTGAGGTGATCCTGACCGTAATTCTGTCCGTGGAATCGGCGAACCCGGTCCCGCCCCAGACGTTATAGGTACCTGAGGGCGGCGTGGTCTTGGAGGCGCCGGGGTAGGGGAGGTAGGGCTGGAGCGGGTTCGGGTGAGACCCGCCGCGGCGAATGCCACCCTCCGGGCTGGCGAGTTATTCCTTGAAGATCTCCGCCAATGGGATCTCGAGACCCGGCAGCAAGGGGCTCGTGAGGACGTCTCCCGCGGCTGCGGAGAGCAGGGCCCTGCGCCGGAGGCCTTCGGCGGTGCGTTCCCAGACCTGAGCGGTCTTCCGGTGCGAATCGAACATCCAGTACTCCCGCGCTCCGAAGCGCTCATACGCCTGGCGCTTGAGGACCTCGTCCAGGCGGCGGGTGCTTTCGGAGAGGATCTCGATGACCAGGTCCGGCGCGCCCTGGACGTTTTTCTCCTCGATGATCGAGGCCCTCTCGTTGGAGATGAAGAGGAGGTCGGGCTGGACGACGTCGTGGCGAGAGAGCACCACGTCCGTCGGGGCGATGAAGAGCTCTCCAAGAGGGTGCTCGCGGAGGAATCCCTCCAGGCGGAACGCCAGCCGCAGGACGATCCTCTGATGCCGGATGAAAGGGGCGGCGGTCACGTAGTGCTCCCCGTTGAGGATCTCGTGGCGCTTCCCGTCGTCCGGGAGGAGGAGGTAGTCCTCGTAGGTGAGCTTCGGGGAAGGGTCGTGGAGAGCCATCGGAACGCCTCCTGTGACATCGGCATGGTAGCACCGCCGTTCGGAGCTGGTCACGGGCGGCGAATCCGTCCGTCACCCTCTATAGACGGAAAAATGCCGTTTCATCGCTCAACTTTTTTGGTGAAGCCTTCGATGCCGGGGGCAACGCCTCGCGGAGACGCTCCACCGGGGCGTCTCTACATTGGGGGAGAGAGCGGTATTCTCAGCTCAGAGGGGTTTCCCCCTCTCCGGTCACGGAGAGGGGGCCAGGGGGTGAGGCCTCGAAGGGCAGGTCCTTCCGACTTCCTTATGACCTCCGGATCTCCCCGCCCTACCTATTCCGCCCATACTGCTCGTGGCTCGACACCCAGTCGAGCGAGGAGATGGCGGCGGCGAGGGAGATCTCTCCGGCCAGCACCACGCCGGCGATGATCTCCGCCAGCTTGTTGACCTTGCCGCGGCCGTAGCAGCCGAGGATCTCCAGGCACTCGCGCTGCGTCGGCAAGGCCGTGCCGCCGCCGTAGGTGGCCACGATGAGCGACGGGATGGTGATCGAGATGTAGAGGTCGTTCTCTCGCGTCAGCTCGGTGTAGACCACGCCGGCCGAGGATTCGGCAACGTTGGCCACGTCCTGGCCCGTGGCAATGAACATCGCCGTGATGCCGTTCGGGGAGTGGGCGCCGTTGTTGTTGGCGCCGGATAGAAAGGCCCCGACGTTCGAGATGTTGGCGTGGTAGGTGAGGGTCTCGGGATCGACGCGCATGTGCTGGATGAGCACGTCGCGCGGGATCGTGCACTCGGCCGTCACCCGCTTGCCGCGGGTGCGCATGATGTTGATCTGCGACGCCTTTTTGTCGGTGGCGAAGTTCGACTCCAGGTAGAAGTGCTGGATCTTGTTGTGGTTTTCCAGGATCCAACTGCAGGCGGCGAAGGTGGCGCGCCCCACCATGTTCTGGCCGGCGGCGTCGCCGGTGGTGTAGTTGAAGCGCAGGAAGACCAGCTTGTTCGAAAGATAGCGGTCGATGTAGACCAGCTTCGCCACGGACGAGGTGGCCTCCGCCTCCTCGCGGATCGTGTCGATGTTCTCGTCCACCCACTTCACGAAGTCCCGCGCGTGGCGGGCGTTCTCGAACACGAACACCGGCGCCCGCTGCATGCTGTCGCCCACCACCGTGCACATCACCCCGCCGGAGAGGTTCAGCACCTTCATGCCGCGGTTGTAGGAGGCCACGAGCGTGCCCTCGGCGGTGGCGAGCGGCACGATGAAGTCACCTTGGGCGTGCTCGCCGTTGACCCGCAGCGGCCCGGCAAAACCGATCGGCACCTGGGCCACGCCGGTGAAGTTCTCGATGTTGCCCTTGGTCGCCGAGGGGTCGAAGGAGAACTTGTCGATGTGCTCGAGCTTGTGGCCCGAGTAGTCCTCGACGAACTTCTGCCGCGCCTTGACGATCTCCGGCGAATAGTCGTTGTCCTTGTCGTGAGGGACGGTCGTGCGCTTGACCTTCTCGGCGATGGCGTCCTTGACCTTGAAGGAGAGGTCGCCGAACGGCGTGGTCTCGAAGGCGAGAGCGATCTCGTGCTGCCCCTTCTCGAGCTGCTCCATGCGGGCGTAGATGTTGACCACCTTGGCCAGCGGGAAGGCGAGCGCCGAGGTGGGGCTGATCGCCGAGGCGTCCACCCGGTCGCCGCTCATCTCCAGGCTGAGACGGTCGAGAGGCACCGGCCGGTTGTCGATCCGCACCTCCGCCAGCCGCGTCAGCGTGGCGTTGCTCAGCCGGTTCTTGAGGCTGAACCGCACGCCGTCCTCGACGTTCTCGAGACTGCCCAGGGTATACATCTGCTTCAGGATGAGACCGGGTATCTTCATGCCGTCACCTCGCGCGTTCTTGAAGAACCGACTCTATCGCATCCCGCGCCGGAGACGCCCCGCCGTCCCCGTGGCCTGCGCCGCCTGTCGTAGCGGGTCTGGGAGCGTCTCTACGGACCGCTGGTGGCATGGCGGAGGTTGGTGGTTTCCGTGGGCGTCCGTTCTCCGAGGCCGTGACATCGCCTCCATAACCTCTCCCGCCGGCCGAGCCTCGAACGGACCGTAGAGACGCTCCAGTCCCGTTACGACACCCCTACGCATGCCACGGGGACGGCGGGGCGTCTCCTCCTCCTTCGGCGGGGCGCCTGTCCCAAGGCCGAAGCCGCCTGCAAGCAGGTCTGCTGTCCCGGCACTCCGCCGGCGTGTGTGACCTGCTGCCAGCAGCCCTGCCCGACGATCGTCTGCCCGCCGTAGCACATCGGGCCGCGATTCCTCTTTCCCGCCCGGCGAGCCGTCGCCGGGTGGGCCTCGAACGGACCCGCAGGGCAGGGCACTCGGACGGCGGGACGTCTCCTGTCGTGGTGCAGCTTGGTGCGAGATGATGTATCCTGGGGCCATGGATGCGCTTGAGAAACCTGTCCGCCAGAGCGTCAGCCTCCCGCCAGACCTGGCTCGCCGCGTCAAGGCCTTGGCCAAGACACGGAAGACGAGTGCCACGCGCATCGTCGTCGATCTCATCGAGGCCGGCCTCGAGGTTCAGGAGCAGGAGAAGAAGCGGTTTTTCGATCTCGCCGATCGCTTGGCACGTTCCACCGACCGCAAGGAGCAACAACGGCTCAAGGAAGAGTTGGCACGCCTGACCTTCGGTGAGTGATGCCGAAGATTCAGTGGGCGAACCTGCCTCCCGCTCTCCGCGATCATCTCTTCGACCGGCTCCGTGAGCGCCAGATCTCGGTTGAGGATCTCTATCGACTGAAGCAATGGCGAGAGTCAGAGCCGGAAGCGCCGGATGGCCTCTGGTACAAGGACTTCGGCTCTCCGACCAAGCTTGAACCGGCAACGGCAAGCTTGCGGCGAGGCGATCCAAGCCTGAGCCGAGGCGGTCAAGCGGGCGGCGAGCCGCCTCGAGCTTGAGCCGGCAACCGCCAAGCTTTTGCTTCCCGGTTCAAGCTTGCCTCGGGTCGGACCCAGCTTGAACCGACTCCCGGCAAGCTTGCGGCGGCCGGTTTCAAGCTTGAAGGGTGTCGGCTCAGGCTCCAGGCGTGCCGGGCCAAGCTTGAAGCTCTGGATTCAGGTTTGAATCGGGACGGTTGAAGCTTGCGGCGGCTGGATCGAGCTTGAATCCGCTCGCCTCGAGCTTGTCCGGAGGCGCCTCGAGCTTGAATCCGCCGGCTCGCCGGGGTATCCTCAGGCTCAATTCCGGCCCCGAAGGACTGAAAACCCAAGTAGCCCCGAGGAGGGTTCGTTGAGCCTTTTCCCCGTCGCGCGGCGGCACCGCTCGCGAGCAGCTCGGGCGCGGTCGTCTCGGAGGAGCTGCTGGACCAGCTCAAGCAGAAGGCTGCCCGCAAGGGCGGCGATACCCTCGCGCTGCTGCCGGGCAAAAGGATGGAAGGGGGCTCGTTGCGGGGCAGCGTGCTCCGCTGCGGCGCTGCAACGAGCTGACGAGGAATCTCAGGCCCGGGCCGGCGCCGCCGTGAGCCTCCGCGCTTCTTCGAGCGCGCGCAGCTTCCTTGTATTGCTTTTTCAGTCTCCCTCCTCTCCCGGAAGGGTGGGCGTGAGGTGGGAGAGGAGGGCCGGGGAGGTGAGGGGCTCGGCGGCACGGACGGAGCCTCCGTGGTCGACGATGGCGGGATCGGTACTCTTCCTTCACCCGACCCCTTCGAGAACCGGCTCCAGCGAAACGCTGCCGACCTCCGCCGCCCGTGCCTGCGGCGGCAGGTGGCGCAGGCCGCGACGGGAATCCTTCAGGGGAATGTGGCTCATGGCGTGCTCGGCCATGGCCGTGATGGTGAGGCTCGGATTGACGCCGAGATTGGCGGGGATCATCGAGCCGTCCACCACGTAGAGATTCTCGTAGCCGAAGGCGCGGTTGCGGGCGTCGATGACGCCGTCCTCCGGCGTGGTTCCCATCGAGGCGCCGCCGAGGATGTGGGCGGTGGTGGGGACGTTGAGCACCACCTCGTTGATCGAGCTGGAGGGAAAGGCCCCCGTCTGCCGCGCGATGTGCCGCGCGGCCTGGTTGGCGACCGGCAGATAGGCCGGGATGGGCGGCTGGCCGGAGTCCCGCCGGCTGGTCAGGCCGCGGCCGAACGGCCAGAACCAGCGCCGCGCGCGGACGAGGCGAAGCGCGCTGTCGAGGTCCTGCATCACCAGCACGATCGTCGAGCGCTGCGCCCAGCCGCGTGGGCTCGTGGTGCGCAGGAAGTCGATCGGATGGCGCAGGCAGGTGCCGAGCCATTTGAGCGGCCGCGTGAGGCGGGTGCCGCCGTCCACCAGCAGCGTGCCGAGGAAGCTCATCACGTCCGAGCCCTTGGGATAGCGGACGACCTCGACGTAGGTGTCCGGATCGGGATGGAAGCCGCTGGCGATGGCGATCCCCCGCGAGTAGTCCACCTCGTCGGAGCGGGCCGTGGCGCCGCAGATGATCTCGCTGTTGGTGCGCGCGTAGCCGCCGAGGGCCGGCGAGAGGCGGGGGAGCCTGCCTTCTTCCCGGCACTTGAGGAGCAGGTTGACCGTGCCCAGGGCGCCGGCGGCGAGCACCACGCCGCGAGCCCGGAGAGTCCGCCGGCCGCGGAAGACCTTGCGCGTCGAGCGCCGGGTATGGACGAGCCAGCCGCCGCGGCCGTCTTCCTCGACGCCGGTCACCAGCGTCTCGGGGCGGACCTCCGCGCCGAGCTTCTCGGCGAACCAGAGATAGTTCTTGTCCAGCGTGTTCTTGGCGCCGTGCCGGCAGCCCACCATGCAGCCGCCGCAGTAGGTGCAGGTCGAACGCTGCGGCCCCTCGCCGCCGAAGTAAGGATCGCCCGCGTCCTGCCCCGGCCGCTCGCCAAACAGCACGCCGACGTTGGTAGGGCGGAAGGTGTCCTCTTTGCCGAGGCTCTTCGCGAATTCATGGAGAGCGCGGTCCCCCTCCCAGATATGCGGGTTGGGCGTGACGCCGAGAATCCGCCTGGCGGTCTCGTAGTGGGGTGCGAGCGCCTGCTTCCAGTCGGTGCCTCGCGGCCAGGTGCCGCGCTGAAAGGCCTCGTCCCGGGGCACCAGCAGGGTGTTGGCATAGACCAGCGAGCCGCCGCCCACCCCGGCACCCGAGAGCACCAGCACGTCGCGCAGCAGCGTCAGGCGCTGGATGCCGTAGCAGAACAGCGCCGGCAGCCAGAGGAACTTCCGCACGTGCCAGTTCGTCTTCGGAAAGTCCTCGGTCCGCCATCTTTTGCCGGCCTCGAGGACCACAACCCTGTAGCCCTTCTCCGCCAGCCGCAACGCCGAGACGCTGCCGCCGAAGCCGGAGCCGACGATGAGGAAATCGCAGTCGTAGGAGGCATGCTCCGCCTCTGCGGATGACGCTTTGGGATCTGCCATGGGTCCTCTCTTGCCGCTACGAGACGTAGTTTACGTCAAGTCGCGGCATGGCGGGTAGGGCTCCGCTTCCCAAGTCTTCGCCAATCGGACCGAGCCGGCGCCGTCGAGCCCCTCACCTCCCCGGCCCTCCTCTCCCACCTCACACCCACCCATCCGGGAGAGGAGGGAGGCTAAAAAAGCAATAAAGGTAGATGGGTTTCTTTCAGGCCCCCCTCTCTCCCGGCGGGGTGGGTGTGAGGCGGGAGAGAGGGGTCGGGGGAGTGAGGGGCCCGAGGCGGCGAAGAGCCCCATTCATCGATACGTCTCGACGTCAGGTCAATCGCGCCTGCGTCCGCGCCTTCACCACCGCCGCCACCATCTCCTCTTCACCCGGCCCCGCCGCCTCGGCGGCGGGTTCCACCCCGCGGCGGCGCAGCTCGGCGCTGGTGACCGGGCCGATGGAGGCCGCCAGGAGCTCGGTCCGCCGACGCTCCCAGTCCGCCTCGAACAGGTCGGCGAAGTGACGGACGATGCGTGGGCTGGTGAAGGTCACCCAGCCGATGGGAGAGGAAGAGAAAAGCTCCGCCGCCCGGCGTGGAGAGTCCGCAGGCAGGCGCTTGTCGTAGGCGACGACGGCGATCGCTTCAGCTCCGGCCGCGGCGAGCCCTTCCAGCAAGGCGGGACGGGCGTCGGCCGCCTGCGGAAGCAGGACGCGGCGTTGCCGGCCGACGTAGGGAGCGAGGTCGGCGGCGAGGCCTTCCGCGTCGGCCCGGCCGGCTGTCAGGTGGGGCTCGATTTCCCAGGCTCGCAGGGCCTCGGCCGTGGCAGGACCTACGGCGGCGACGCGAAGACGGTGGGGAAGCGAGCCGCCGGTCAAGGGAAGGAAGGCCTCGACGGCGTTGGCCGACGTGAAGGCGATCCAGTCGTAGAGGGCGAGCTCGGAAGCGGCCCGCTCCAACGGTCGGGGATCGGCGGGCGGTACCACCTCCAGTAGCGGCAGCAGCTCGACATCGGCGCCGGCCTGCGCGAGCGCGGCGACGAGACCGTCGGCCTGGCGCTCGGCGCGGGTGACGACGACGCGGAGGTTGGCGAGGGGGGGCATCAGGCGGGGCCTCGTCGCGTGGAGCGTGCCTTTCCCCCGCCCGAACCCTCACCCCCCGCCCCCCTCTCCCGCCCCCTCCCAACCCACAGAGGGTGAGAAAAGCAAAAATCAAAAGAAATGAGATCTGTTTCCTTTTTCTTTTTTCCCTTCTCCCGGTGAGAAAAGCAAAAATCAAAAGAAGTGGGATCTGTTTCCTTTGTCTTTTTTCCCCTCTCCCGGTGAGGTGGGTTGGGAGGGGGCGGGAGAGGGGCCAGGGGTGAGGGCTCGGGCGGGGGGAAGGTCTGAGGAGGTCTCATCCTTTTATCCTCGCCAAAACCTCCTCCGCCCCATCCGCCCGCAAAGCGGCGACGCAGGCCTCGGCGACCTCCTCCGGCCCCTCGCCCACCGCTTCGCCGCGGGCGGCGTGGCGGCCGTCCGGCGTCGCCAGGAGGGCGCTCAATCGCAGAGCTCCATCCTCGCCTTCCGGCCGCGCCCAGGCGGCGAGGGGGAGCGTGCAGTCCGCGCCGAAGGCCGCCACCACGCGTCGCTCGGCCAGGGCGGCGCGGGCCGTCGGCGAGTGATCCAGAACCGCGCAGAGCCCGGCCGCCGTCCCCTGCTCTCGAGCTTCCAGGGCGAGGGTTCCCTGTCCCGGCGCGGGCAGGAGGACGTCCGTCGAGATGGGATGCGCGGGGAGGTGATGCAGTCCCAGGCGCTGGAGGCCTGCGCCCGCCAGGATGACGCCGCCGGCTCCGCTCTCCCGCCACTTGCGCAGCCGGGTATCGACGTTGCCGCGGATCGGCTCCACGCGCAGGTCCGGCCGGCGCATGAGGATCTGCGCCCGGCGGCGCAGCGCGCCCGTGAGCACGACGGCGCCTTCGGGCAGGCCGTCGAGATCTTCGGCGATCTCGCTCACCAGCACGTCGCGCGGATCGGCGCGCTCGGGATAGGCGCACATGAAGAGGCCGGCGGGGAGCGAGACCGGCAGGTCCTTCAAGCTGTGCACCGCGAGGTCGAGCGAGCCGTCGAGGAGGCCGTTCTCCAGCTCGCGGGTGAACAGGCCCTTGCCGCCGTGCTTCGCCAGGTCACCCTGCACCACGTCGCCGGTGGTGACGATGGGCACCAGCTCCACGGCGAGGCCCGCGTGCCGCTCCTCCAGGGCGCGCGCCACCATGCCGGATTGCGCCATGGCCAGCGCGCTCCGCCGCGTACCCAGGCGAAGGCGCCGACCGGGACCACCGGGACCGCCAGGATCAGTTGCTCTCGTCGTCATCCAGGTGAAACAGCTCGCGGACGAGGTCGAGCCGGGAGAGGTCCTCGCCGTCCTTGGCGCGCAGGCGGCTGCTCGGGTGATGGAGGATCTTGCGCACCAGCGATCGGGTGAGCCGCTCGAGATCCTCGTGAGTCTCGGCGGGGAAGCGCGCGAGCGCCTCGACCAGCTCCTGCCGGCGGATGTTCTCCGCCTGCTTCTGCAGCCGCGCGATCAGCGGCTCGGCTTCCAGGGCCCGGAACCAGGAGCGGAAGAGAACGAGCTCCTGGTCGATGATCTCCTCGACCCGCGGCACCTCTTCCTTGCGGCGTTTCAGGTTGCGCTGGATCAGGTGCTCCAGCGAGTCGACGCTGTGGAGGAAGACGTTCTCGACCCGGCTCACGGCCGGCTCGACGTTGCGCGGCACGCCGAGATCCACGATCAGCAACGGCCGGGTGGCGCGGTGGGACATCGCCTCCTTGATCTGCCCGCGGGTCAACACCGGCTCGTCGGCGCCCGTCGAGGCGATCACCACGTCCGCCGCGCGCGCCGCCGCCAGGCGTTCATCGAAGGGGATGATCTCGGCGTCCGGGAACTCCTCCTGGAACTGCCGCGCCCGTTCGGCGCTGCGGTTGGCCACCTTGAGCTCCCGCGCCCCGCGCTCGATCACCGGCCGGGCCACCGAGCGGGCGATCTCGCCGGCCCCGATCAGCAGCACCTCGCATTCCTCGAGGCCGCTGAAGATGTTCCGCGCCAACTCGACCACGGCGTAGCCGAGAGAGACGGCGCCGGAGGAGATCGCCGTCTCCTGCCGCGCCCGCCGGCCCGCCGAGGTGGCGCTGCGCAGCAGGCGCTTCAGGACCGGCCCTGCGGCCCCCACGGCCTCGGCCAGAGCCGACGCCTGCTTGACCTGGCCCAGGATCTCCGGCTCGCCGAGCACCATCGATTCGAGACCGCTCGCCACCCCCAGCAGGTGCCGGGCCGCGTCGCCGTTGCGCATCACATAGAGCCGGCCCGGCCGCTCCATCTCCGGCACGCGCCCGAGGAACACCATCTCCAGAGCGGCGCGATAGGCGCCTTCGTCGTCGCGCGGCTGGACGTAGATCTCGGTCCGGTTGCAGGTGGAGAGCAGGAAAGCCTCGGCCACCTCGGCCCGGGCGAGCAGATGGACGAGCATCTCCTCCGAGTCCTCCCGGCTGTAGGCGACCTGCTCGCGCAGCTCGATGGGAGAGCAGCGGAAATCCGTGCCCACGAGAAGCAGCGGCGGTTCCTGCCGGGAGGGGGACGACGCTTCGGGTTCCATGCCTTGTTGAGATTGTAACTCTCAAGACTCCTTGAACCTACCTACCTTGTGGAGAGCGCCCCTGCGTGTCGCGCCTCCGGCGCTGGCCCTCACTCCCCCAACCCCCTCTCTCCCAGCCTCCCCCCCATCCGCCGGGCGAGAGGGGGCTTTAAAACAGCGGCTTCTTCTTGTCTTTCTCCCTCCTCTCCCTCGGGGAGAGGAGGGCCGGGGAGGTGAGGGCTTCGGAGGGCAGACGGGTGCGCGGTCTCTCCTACAGAAACCCGTGGAAATCCGTGAAGAAGATGTTCACCGCCACCAGCGAGAAGAGGATGGCGGCGAAGCCGGTGAGGCTCGCCAGCGCCGTCTGCCGGCCCTGCCAGCGGCGCAGACGCCGCAGCAGCAGGGCCGCCGCGTAGAGCACCCAGGTGGCGCAAGTGAAGAGGATCTTCGGGTCCTGCCACCATGTATCGAAGTGCCGTTGCGCCCAGAAGGCGCCGGTGGCGACCGCGCCGGTCAGCGCCACGAAGCCCACGAACAGCGCCCCCAGCATCATCCTCTCCAGCACCTCGAGCGGCGGCAGCTTGCCGTAGAAGGTGGAGAAGCGGCCGCCTTTCAGGTCGCGGTAGAGCTGCAGGAAGAGGAACGCGTAGCCGGCGGCCACCACGAAGGCGGCGTAGCCGAGCAGGGCCAGCGAGACGTGCACGGCGAAGAAGGGCTCGTGGAAGATGGCGCGGTCCGGCGGCTTCGGCCGCGTCAGCACCGAAGCCAGGAGCTGGAAGAAGAAGACCAGGGCGACCAGCCAGAATCCCGTCGAGCGCGCCCGGCCGTGCCACTCCACGAATACGTAGACCACGGCGACGGCGAAAGCCACGATCGACAGCGCCTGCGAGACCGTCGCGGCCGGGAACTGCCGCCACTGAAGCGTCATCACCGCCAGGTAGGCCAGGTGGAACAGGACCGTGCCGCGCAACGCGGGCGTCGCGATGCGTTCGGCCACCGGATGCGAGGCGAAGAAAAGGAAGCCGTAGGCGATCGCCACCAGCAGATAGGCGACGGGCAGGAGGATGGTGGCGGCGTCGAGAAAGATCGGCACGGGATCGCGGGACTCCAGAGGGTGGATGCTAGCATCTTCTTGTGGCCCCTCCCATCGTCTGGTAACGTCGGTAGCGGTTCGGTTTTGAACGTCCTACCCGCGCGCCCGGCGCTTCCGCACCGGGCTATCGAAACGTCGCTCCTCTGGAGCGACTCGCCCTCAGGGCGACGTCTCGATAGCCCGGTGCGGAAGCGCCGGGCGGGGTAATCCGGAGTCGTCATGGCCAACGTCGTCATCGTGGGAATGCAGTGGGGAGACGAGGGCAAGGGCAAGATCGTCGATCTCCTCTGCCCGGCCTTCGACGGCGTCGTGCGCTATCAGGGCGGCCACAACGCCGGCCATACGGTCAAGTTTCGTGACCGCCACTTCTCGCTGCAGCTCATCCCCTCCGGCATCCTCCATCCGGGTATGTTCTGCGTGCTGGGCAACGGCATGGTGGTGGCGCCTGACGCCATACTGTCGGAGCTGGCCCGCCTCTACGAAGCCGGGGTGCGCTTCGACGGCCGGCTCTTCGTCTCCAACCGCGCCCACGTCCTGCTGCCCTGCCACGCCGTGCTCGACAAGGCCCGGGAGGAAGCGCTGGGCGCCGGCCGCATCGGTACCACCTCGCGCGGCATCGGCCCGGCTTACGAGACGAAAGCCTCGCGCTACGGCCTGCGGATGGTGGACCTCTTCGCCGCCGACCTGGAGGACCGCCTGCGGGTGCTCCTCTCCCGCGTCCAGGCCGAGCTCGCAACCCTGGGCGGGGAGGCCCTGCCGCCGCCGGCCGCCTACGCCGACCTGTGCCGCGACTGGGGCGAGCGGCTCAGGCCCAGCCTGCGCGACACCGAGCAGCTCCTGAACGGCTGGATCAAGGAAGGCAAGAGCTTGCTGTTCGAAGGCGCCCAGGGCTCGCTGCTCGACGTCGACCACGGTACCTATCCCTTCGTCACCAGCTCCAACTCGACGACCGGCGGCGCCTGCACCGGCTCCGGCGTGCCGCCGACCAAGATCGACGGCGCCATCGGCGTCCTCAAGGCCTACACCACGCGGGTGGGGGGAGGCCCCTTCCCGAGCGAGCTGACCGACGCCAAGGGCGAGTTCCTGCGCCATCGCGGCAACGAGTTCGGCACCGTCACCGGCCGGCCGCGACGATGCGGCTGGCTCGACACCGTGGCGGCCCGTTACGGCCAACTCCTGAACGGCGTCGGCACCGTCGCCCTCACCAAGCTGGACGTTCTCGACGATCTCGACGAGATCCCCGTCTGCGTCAGCTACAAGCTCGACGGCGAGCCCCTGCGCGACTTCCCGCCGGACCGCCGCTCGCTCGAGACCGCCGAGCCCGTCCTGCGCACCTTCAAGGGCTGGAAGCGCCCGACCGTCGGCATCCTCGAATGGCCGGACCTGCCGCAAGAGGCGCGGGATTACGTCGACTTCATCGAGCAGGAGATCGAGGCGCCGGTCACACTGGTGTCCACGGGTCCCCGCCGCGAGGAGACGATCGTGCGCGGCCATCCGGACCTGGAGCGGCTCACGGCGGGGCGGCTGGGGAGGGTGCTGGAGGAGCGGTGAGCCTGCGAGAAGAGGGGCACCCTCTTATACATATCTCAGCGCTGGGATCGCGACGCCGGGAGGTGCGCGTAGCTCGGCCCGGTCTTGCCGCCTCGGAGACGACCCGCCGTTGTAGGCCTTCGACCCGTTGTCGCACACCGACTGGGTCGTCTGACCTCCGACGTCGCGATCCCCAGCGCTGAGATATGTATAAGAGGATGACTGGAGGGGCAGGTTATAATTTCAGCAAGAAGGACCGCCGATGCCCGATTCCTGGTACCTCGGACTTGCCCTCCTGGCGCTGCCGTTCGCTGCCGCGGCGGCCGAACCGATCCGCGTCAACGGTCGGGTGCTCACCATGGACGGGCAGCTCGGTAAAGCCGGTGTCCGCGTCGAGCTGTTTCCAGCTTACGAGGACCACGCCGCCGCCCTGCGCCGGCTGAGAGAGAGGGTCGAGCCGGCGCCGCTCGCCAGCGCTCGCACAGACGCGAACGGCTCGTTCGAAATCGCCGCGCCGGAGAGCGGAGGATTCCGGGTGACGGTCCAAGTGGAAGGGTATCTACCGATGGAGCTTCCCTTCCTGCTGCTGACCGAGGATACAGAGCTGCCGGAAACGTACCTCGCCCCGGGACAGCCTCTCGAGGCGCGAACGGTGGGTTTGGACGGCCAGCCGCTGGCGGGGATCGAGGTCCGGCTCAACGATCCGCAGGGTCGGTGGAGAGGACAGCGCGAAGAAGACCCTTCCGGCTGGAAGCTCGCCGAGCGTCGAGGGGTCAGCGGCAAGGACGGGCGATTGACGTTGCCGGTCTTTGCGCAGGAACCTCCGGAAGCTCACCGCCACCTCCGCGGCCTTCCTTGGCCAGACGATGCAAAGCCCTCCCGGCTCGCCGGCAACTCTCCGCCTCAGCTCCCTCCCGACGGTCGCGATCGAGGTCCAGGACAGAGAGGGCCAGCCGGTTCCCGACGCTCTGGTCCGCTGGCGTGGCCAGGCAGTCGCTGCGGTGGGTCCGGACGGCCGGTGCTCGCTCGCGGTGCCGGCCGGAGAACCGCTCCTGGCGAGCCGGCAAGGTTGGGGCGCCAGGATCGGGCGGCCGGAGGGAAGCGGAGCCGCTGTCCTCCCGATCCGCCTGAAGCCGCTGCAGCGGATCGCCGGCAAGGTCGTCGATCTCGCCTCCGGACGGCCCGTGGCGGGTGCCCTGGTGTGGAGCGGCTGGCCGCTGCTGGCGCCGGTGGCGCGGACGAACGCGGAGGGGGCGTTCCAGATCGAGGTTCCGCCCGGTGAGGAGAGCTGGCTGCAGGGGGCCGCTGCGGGGTTCCTCCAAGGCGAGCGCCAACCTGTACGGCCGGGAGCGGCGGATTCCAACGTGCTGAAGCTGACTCCGGCGGCCGTGCTCTCCGGCATCGTGGTGGACGCTGCGGGCCGGCCTGTGGCGGGCGTTCAGATCGTGACGGAGCTATCCGACCGTTCCATGTTCATGAAGCGTCCGTCTTTTGCCGTGGCTCAGAGCGATAAAGAAGGCGGCTTTCGTTTGACGGGACTCCGCCCCGGCGAAGGCTACGAGCTGAGGGCCACGCATGAAGGATTCAGCCTCACGAAGCTGACAGTGCGAACGACCCCTGCCAGGAGTACCTCCGAGCCGCTCCGCGTCGTGATGAAGCGTGGAGCGGCGGCCTTCGGCCGGGTGGTGAACGAGGCTGGCCAGGCGGTCGCCGGAGCCGAGGTGAAGTTGATCGATTCCGCGGGCGAAACGGCACCCAAGGCCCGATCGGATCAGGAAGGGAGATTCGAATTTCGCCATCTGGGTGCCGCCAGGTACGACCTGCGGGCGCAAGGCCAGGGCTACTCCTACGCGATCCGCTCCGGGATCGAGATCCCGTCCGGAGAAACGCCCTTCGATCTGGGGACGGTGACGCTGCCCGCGGGCGCCGTGATCGAAGGCCGGGTGACCGACGCTCGCGGCGGCGTCATCGAAGGCGCGGACATCGATGCCATGCCGTCCCAACTCTCTGAGATGACAGGGGAAGACTGGCTGTGGGACATCCAGACGGGAGCGGACGGAAAATTCCGGCTCGAAGGGCTCCGCCGGGGTGAGCCGTACGATGTCACCGTCGACCGTCCGGGATATGTCACCACCACCGTTCCGGGTATCGAGGCACCGACGGAAGAGCCGATCCAGATCCGGATGAAAGCGGCGCGCAGCCTTGCCGGCCGCGTCGTCGGACCGGCGGGCGAGCCAGTCGCCGGCGCCGCGTTGAGCCGGATCGAGGAGCTGCGGTTCGCAGACTCGATGTCGATCTCCGGTTCGTCGCTGGGATCTTCGGATACCGAAGGCCGGTTCCGGGTGACCGGGCTGCCGGCCGGAATCGTCAGCCTCGCCGTCCAGGCGGAGGGTTACGAGACGCGCAAGATCGAGGGTCTCGAGATCCCCGAGGAGCGGGATCTCGAAGGCGTCGAGATCACCCTGCAGCACGGCACCGTCCTGGAGGTTCAGGTGCTGGACGCCGCGGGAGAGCCGGCCCACCATGTCTCGGTGTATGCCGATCCCGAGAAACCGCCCGATCTGTCGACCATCCGTAGCTGGAGACCCATCTTCGCTCAGACCGACTATCGAGGCCGCTGCCGGCTGAGCGTAACCGGACACGAAGCCTACCGCGTGAAGGCTTCGAAGGGCTTCCTATCGGCGACGGCACGCGTGGTGGCAGGTTCCGGCAGCATGCCGGTCGAGCTGCGGCTGCCGCCCGGCGTCGAGGTGTCTGGCCGGGTGCTCGGCGGCGGCGAGACAGCCCGGGACGCCTCGGCGCATCTGGAAAACCAGGATCGAACCGATTCCTCGGTTCCGGTGACGGTGGACGGCGGTTTCGTTTTCACCGAGGTGCCCGACGGGAGCTATCGCCTGCAGGCTCGGAGCCGCGGCGGCAAGGTCAGCGCCTCTCTGGAGGTCACGATCGCCGGCCGGCCGCTGCGAGACCTGGAGCTGAGGATCGACCGGGAGGACGAGCGGGCGACGCTTTCGGGACGCATCCTGGGGCTTTCGCCGGAGAAATTGCGAGGGATCTCCGTCAACGCATCTCCCACCTCCGGAGGCCAGGTGGTCGCGGGAACGATCGGTCCCGAGGGGGAGTACCGCATCGAGAAGCTGGCTCCCGGTGAGTGGCTGGTGCAGGCTCACACCGCGAGCTCTCGAATGGCGACGGCAACGGTTGAGATCGAATCCGGCGTCGCCACCGCAATCCAGGATCTCGAGTTCCCGTCGGGAAGCCTGACGCTTTCCGGCCGCGTGCTCCTGGATGGAGCTCCCCTCGTCGGCGCGGGGGTTGGGGCTGCGAAGCAGGGCGGCGTGAACATGAGCGGTCTCGTTCCGACCGCCTGGGACGGCAGCTTCACCCTCAGCGATCTCCAAGCCGGCTCCGTGACTCTGTTCATCTTCAACCTGAGCGGCATCGGAGCGAGCCGCGCCATCGAGCTGACCGAGAGCCAGGAGATGGTGATCGAGCTCACCACCGGTCGCCTGCGGGGCACGGTCGTAGAGGTCTCGGGAGAGCCGGTGGAGAACGCCCTGGTGAAGATCGAAGGCTTGATCCAGGCATCGGCACCCGGATTCCCCGCCGCAACCCTCCGCAGCGGGCCGGATGGCGCGTTCCAGTCGCCCCGGCTGGCATCGGGGATGTATCAGCTCACGATCGAGAAAGAGGGCTTCGCACCCACGAAGCTGACGACGGAAGTCCCCGCCGGCGACGAGAGCCATCTGGAGATCCGGCTCACCCCTGGCCCCTGAGAAGCTCCGAGGCGGAGATCGGTTGGCGCGGTTTGTTTTGGGTGGTTGGGTATTGTTCTTTTGAGGTTGAACCTTCTTGAGGTCGTAGCGAAAAAGCGGCCAGTTTGGTACCGGAGCGTAGCGGAGGCGCCACGCCTGGGTCTGGTCAGGCCCAGCAGAAATCCTGCCGGCAGGGTGGTGGAGGGGGCACGCCGGCACAATGCGCCTTTTCGGTACCTTGGTCATGGCATACCCATTCGCAGAAACAGACTTCGGACTTGGTCGGCGACCGATCCGACCGGCCCGGCGTGAAGTTCGTGGTGCCGGGAAGCAGAGTGTCAGGGGTCAGATCGCCATTGGTGTCGACGATCACGGGGCCGATCCTCTTCTCCGCAGCACCTTCCCTGAAGCTCCAGGGGATCGGTTTGGAGGGGAAAGTGAAATCCCCCTCGATCTCCAGTTTCCGTGCTCCCCTGTTCCTGACCGGCTTTACCGGGATGAAAGTCATGCGCACATCCACCGCGAGGGGCGCGACAAAGTTCCCCCCGCCTTCATGTGTACGATAGATGTTCATAGCCGTCACCCGCTGCTTGCCGCCGAGCGAGATGTAGACATGGAAGGCGCCGCAAGAGGTCTTGACGGGGGCGATGCTCACCAGCGAGAGGGCCCGGAACTGGATGCGCGTCGTGGCGACGCCATTGACGTCGAAGACGGCGTCGTCGAGCCGCTCGACGACGGTATCGGCGTTCCAGAGTTGCCCCGGAGTCTCGGTCGTGAGGGGCAGGCCCTTGAACGCAACCTTACCGGTGAAGGGTTTTGAGCCCTTGCAGAAGAAGCCCGCGGGGATGGGACTGTGGGCAAAGTCGTAGTAGGTCCTGCCGTCTCCTGGGGTGAAGAAGACATCGATGCCACGCTGGATCGTCGAATCAGCGGTAAGAGAAGAGAGCGCGAACAGGAACAAAACCATGAACACTGCTAGCACACTTCTGTTTCTCACGCTTGCCTCCTTTGTCCAAAAGGACGGTAACCGAGGCTCCCGCGAGCAACCCACACCTGGGATGCGGCGGCCAGCCTTGCGAAGCACGGCACTCTGGGGTTTTGTTATGGTCGCATTGACATTTCGCGAATGGCTCTTCTACGTTCCCGCGTGTTGCGAATTGTCGGCGCTTAGCTGATCCCACCCTCAAACCGCAGCTCTGGATTATACCGCGCCTTGCGCAAGTAGGTGAGCAGTTCGCGGGCAAGCTCCTCGGTGACCCGCTCCTGCTCTGCTGCCTTCCGAAAGACCGTCAGCGCCGCAAGCGCCTCCCGGTGGATCGCGTGCGCCTGGAAGATGGGCGTCATGTGGCGAGCGAGGGTCTTCACCTGCTCGGTGCGGCCCAGACTGGCGTAGAGGACGGCCATTTCCAGGGAGACGAGCGCCACGTCATAGGCCATATCGCGGGAGGCGTACTCTCCACGGACGCGGGAGAGGAGGGATATGCCTGCCTCGACATCGCCGAGGCCCGCAGTGATGCGCCCTTCTGTCCACAGGAGCCGAACGCGGTTTAGCTCTCCACCCGCCTTAAGGAGGTGCGTCCGGGCTGTCGGTAGGAGCGCCGTGGCTTCCTCGAAGCGCTCAAGCCTGCTCAAGGTGTCCGCAAGATTCTGCCAGATCGCAAAGAGGAGGCGCGGCTCCTCCTGCGGCGAGACTGACTCCTTTACCCCATGCTGCAGAGCGGCAGCTTCTTCAAGGTTTCCCATCTCCACCAGGAGGGTGGCCCTGCTCACAATGATCTGGATTCGGAATGTGGAACCGCTTGCAAGGCTTTCCGCGCGTTCCAAGAGTTTTTTCGCCTCGTCAAAGCGACGCTGATCTCGTCGTAAGGAGGCTTTCAGGGCGAAGATAAGCCCCTCTTCGAGGAGTCCGTCCGCCACGCCCTCTCCGAGCTTCCAGAACTCGTCTGCGGAAGTGAAGGCTCGCTCCGCTGCGTCAAAGTCGTCTCGGGCGCGCAGGGCGTTGCCGAGGTGTGCCCAAGCCAGCCCCCGGAGCTTGGAACGCATGCTCTCGCCACCCTCGGAAAGATCGGCGGCGATGAGCGCAAGTTCGCAGAGTGTTGCTGCCTTCGCCGGATCCTCGCCGCACTGACGCTGACTCTCCAGGCACAGCAGCTCGCAGACCGCCCACTGCGCTTCTGGAGGAGCACCCCGGAGCGCTTCCGCCTGTTCCGTGTGGGGCAACGGCTTGATTCGACTCCACAGCGCCTGGGCTGCTCGCCGTTCGGCTTTTCGATCTCTCGCGGGAACGCCCGGATCGTCGCCCTCCGATGCAGGGCCCTCTTTTCTTTGTTCCTCCTGGAGCATGACCACCAGCTTGCTCAACAGCACTGCCGTCTGATTTGTCGCCGCCACGTCGGCACTGAGTTGCGTCGCCAGGGCGGAGACGGTCATGGGCGAGGGTGCCGTCTCGCCGGTGTCCTCCCCGTCGGGAATCCGGCAGTGGGTGAGGAGCCAATCAATGAACCAGCGCCCAAAGTCGAGCGCGATCCATCGGAACCGCATGGCAGACAGGAGGCGTTTCAGAGTGGCGACATCCGGCATGCTCTTCCCGCTCTCATACTCCGAGATCGACCCTGGCTTCACCCCGGAACGCCGGGCAAGGTCAGATTGCGTCCAATCGAGGGCTTCCCGAAGGAGCGCGATCACCCTGCCAACATGGATGGGCTCGTCGATCTTCCGTCGCTTCTTCGCTCGTGCCATGTCCTCTCCTCACGGCCGATGCATGCACATCTCTCTATGCGTCCTCGGAGCATATCGTGAAACGCGAACTTTGGTCTTCACACAGATGGTGCCTTGAAGCGAAAAGAGCGCGCCTTCCCGGTACTTGACCCCTTTGGTCCACAACCTGTACCTTCTGACGGATCAATTGTCCGTCCTTTTGAGCACCTTGTATAGGAGGGCGGAAGTCCGGCCGCCGCGGTGGCAGCCGGCTCTGGCCGCCTGGAAAGGAGCACCGCATGATCCTTCCGCGCCGCCTCCGCGTAGCGTCCCTCCTCCTGGCACTTCTCCTTATCGCGGGGCCTCTTGCCGCCGCGGCTCATCGGCCGCAGGAGACATGGCCGTCCCGATTCAGCATCTCCGAGCTTGTGTCCGAGACGTGGGCACTCGTCTGCCGGATCTGGGGGAAGTCCGGCAGCTCCAATGACCCGTTTGGGAAAGCAGGCAGCCAAACCGACCCATTTGGCAATCCCACGCCGAACTCGCAGCCGCCGTCGAGCAGCATCTCATCGGATTCGTCCGGCAATTGACGCCAAGGCGAGGGGTGCTCTCCCTCGCCCCGCACCTTTTTTGCTAGCCAGCAGGTGGCTTATCCCCTTCACCGGACACGTAGTCCCGACACTTTTTCTCTGTTTGCGGCTCCACCTCCCCTCCCTACAATCGCCGCATGGCATTGATGGAGGTACCTGAAATTCCCACTCTGTTGACAGAGCGATTGCGGCTGAGGTCGTTTCATAAGAAAGACCTTGACGACTACGCCGCCCTCAACGCCGACCCCGAGGTCCTGCGCTACCTGGGAGGAGGGGCGGGGAGTTGGGCGGGTCGGTGAGGCCCTAATCGACCTTCCGCCCGCTCACAATCTCTCCGCTCTCGAGGATATCGAGCTTTATGACCTGCGATCCCTCCTTCACGAAGGTCAGGGTCCACGGCCGGATCTTCAGGAAGAACTGCGAGGGCGTTTCGGCGAACAGCTCGCTCCGGTCGCCTTGGGGGATGTCGAGGTACAGGCGACCGTCTTCCTTGGTGACGGTGACCGTGCGGTGGGGTAGCTGGTAACGACCCGCATAGGCTTCGGCCAGCTTCGGGTCCAGCGGGATGGTCTTGCGCGCCTTGGCGCGGCGGTCGGCGATCCATTTCTCCAGCGCGGTGCGCGAGCTGCGCTTGCAGTCCTTGGCCGGGCCCGTCGACGGGATGTCGTCCGAAGAATCCTCTGCATCGGTGCCGTTCGCCACCGCCGGCACGAACACGTTGAGGAAGGCACAGGCGAAGACGTCGTTGGTGATGTCCTCGCCGACCTGGTAGTGGTGGTCGGCGAGTGCCTCGCTGTTGGCCAGCGCGACGAGCGTGAGGCGCCGCGCCGGCACCTTGAGGTAGATCGCGGAGAAGCCGGTGCCCCAGTGGCCGTAGTGCCAAACGAGCCGCGTGCCGCGGTAGTCGGTAACGTACCAACCCAGGCCTTGGGCGAGCGGTTGGCCGGCATTCGAAAGGAAGGGCGTCCAGGCGCGGGCCAGTGTCTCGGCCTTCAGCAGTTCATGGCGATCGACGGCCTTGTCGTACTTCGCCATGTCGAGCACGGTGGACAGCAGCCCGGCCGAGGCCCAGAAGTCGCGGGGCGGGTAGCCCGCGTACACGGTTTCACCGTCGCCCCAGTAGGTGTAGGGCCGCGCGAAATTCGCCAGGTTCTGTCGGTAGCGCGCGAGGTTGCCTTCGCCCAGCACCGCCCACGTGGCGTCGTCGGCGACGTCATGGCTCGGCACGCTATCTCGCATCGCCAGCGGGTCGAGGAACGTCTCGACGAACAGCTGGCGCAACGGCTTACCGGTCTTCTTCTCGAGGATCGCCTTCAGGTACTCGAAGCGTTCGGGGTTGTAACTGAACCGCTCGCCGGGCGTGCCCTCCGACGTGTGGCTGAGCAGGTGCTTGATCCGGACCGAGTCGTCCTTGAAATCGTCCGAGTACCGCGACACCGGCTCGTCGAGGTCGAGCTTGCCTTTTTCCATCAGTTGCAGGACCAGGATCGCCGTGAAGGTCTTGGTCACCGAGGCGAGGTGGTAGAGCGTGTCGGCCGTGGCGGGTATGCGGTGCTCGACGTCTGCATAGCCGAAGCCCCTGGCCGAGAGCACTTCGCCATCCTGGATCAACACGATGGACAGGCCGGGGATCTTAAGGGCGTTGCGGTCGGCTTCGACCTGGCGTTCGAAGGCCTCGATGACGTGGGCAGTGCGCTCCGATGCCGGAGGCGCTGGCCCGTTCGGGGTTTGTGCTCGAGCGGCGCTCGCGCTGATGGCCAGAAGTACGATGAGAGCACCTGTCGCGACGGCCTTGGCTAGGTGACGCATCATCGTGTCCTCCTTGGGTCCGGTACCGCGTATTCTTCGAGTCACTCATGACGCCTAACGACTGCGTTCACTTGCCGGGCCGGCTGCAAGGAACGGTGATGCCTTGAAAAACCCTCATGCCGGCCCGGTCAAGTGCAACGCTTGGTTATCCCGCGATCCGGCGGTGTTCGTTCAGCCTTGCCGGCTCACCATTGCGTTAATCCAGATCGGGGCGAAGGGTGAGGTGCAACCCTTCGAAACGGGATAGTCCCGATAGATTCCCAACTTTTCGCCAATGGCGATGGCCCTCGCGGCGTCAGGCACGGTGCTCCTGCCGCTGTGTGCTATAGCCTGGCGTGAGTCCTGTGGATTATGGCCCAGATGCGCTCGCTGGCGCAGGCCCCGGGCAATTCTTCTTACCACAGCAAGCCCGATGGCTACCTTCTCGGCTCATACCGCATCGCCACCGCCCCCGAGCCGAACTCCAGTCGGCCTACGAGCTTCAAGTCGACATGCTTCGATAGCCCGGCGAACAACGTCGGCCCATGGCCCGCTAGCCTGGGCTGCACCACGAACTCGTACTCATCGATCAATCCCAGCTCCGCCAACGCCAGCGCGAGCTTCACGCCTCCCACGAACAGTCCCTTACCCGACTCCCGCTTGAGCTGCTGAACGGCCTTCCCCAGGTCCCCGCGCACGAGCTCCGCGTTCCAATCGACCCGGTCCAGGGTGCTCAACACGACGTACTTCTTTGCCGCGTCGATCGTCCGGGCGAAGGGTTCCATCCAATCAGGCCTCGCTCCCGCCAGCGCCGGCCGCCGCCACCCTGCCTCCATCATTTCGTAGGTCACCCGGCCAAAGAGGAGGGCATCGGCCCGGTCGATGTTCTCGACCGCGTGACGATGCAAGTCTTCGTCCGCGAGCATTGCACGATGATCGCAGCACCCGTCCAATGTGACGTTGATGGAATACCGAAGGGGTCGCATTGCGTAAGAGTACCGCCGATGGCGTAGCGTAGCAAACTATGCCCTTCACCTCCGCCGCTGTTTCGCGCGAGGCCCCTCTGCTTTAATGCACGAATCCCCTGCGAAGTTTTGCCTCGGCAGAGTCGATGTAAGCACGGTACCCCTCAGGGTCGATGAACGGGTCCACCGGGTCCTTCGCGGTGGCGCGGGCGACGAACTTGCGGTATCTGCCCCACCATCTTGCATGGCAGGTCACCCAGATGTCGGCGGGGAGGCTCCGCAGAACCCGAAAGCTGCGCTCGAGGTCCGCTCCTTGCTCTGGATACCGCATCCCACGCAACGGCACCAAGTCGCAAGCGCTCACGACGTTCAGCACGCGGTCACCGTCACGAACGGGAAATGACCAGGAGGTGCAGCCGCGCGTGTGGCCGCCGGTGATGTGCGCGTTGAGGGCGAGTGGCCCGACGCGGATTGTGTCTCCGTCCTTGAACCGGTGGTCGACCCGCATGGCCGGGTAGCCGACGACCCCAATCCAGATGAGGACCCTCAACGGCAGGACGATGTCCGGGTCGTCGCCACCGGAGGCGAGGGTGTAGGCGCTCGCGTCGCTTGCCCACAGCTCGGCACCGGACGCCTGCTGGAGCACTCCCAGCCCGCCCGCGTGGTCGGGGTGTGGCTCCGAGTTCAGGAGCACTTTGACGTCCTTGATGTCGAAGCCGAGCTTCGCGATGCTCGCCATGATCATCGGCGCGGTGCTGGGATAGCCGCCGTCGAGCACGATGTGGCCCTCCGGCCCGGTGATGAGGAAAGCCGCGACGTCATTCGCGCCGACGTAGTACAGGTTGCCGGCGATGCGGAACGGTTCGGCGGGCTCCTGCCCACCGCGCTTTGTTGCGTTCAGCCACCTGGCGACGATTACCAGCGCAAGAACACTCGCCAGTCCCAACGGGACTACCATCCAGTATCGCTTCGTCATGTGGGACAACAGTCGCCCTCCCGGTGTGGGTTCACTCGACCGGCCTGCTGGCCTACTCGTGGCAACGTTGTCGCGCCTCAGCGGCGCCGTTGCAGGCCGCACACCTTTTCTCGAAGCCACCAACTATCCCATGGCAAGAAGAAGAGAGTAGCGTTAGCGTCCGCTGGAAGCGTATGGTTGGGCGCTCTTGCTTGTCGCTTCATTTGCGAAGCCTCATGGCCTTGATAGAAAAACCTCCAGTGTAAGAGTATGTAGAACCGGCTCCAATTACGAATCGGACGCTGACCGCTGCCGCCTTTTGCGAGATGCTGCTCTTTGGTATATGGAATGCTATCGGCAAGCCCCGAGTCCATGAACTACTGGCGTTTTTCCAGTCTCCTGGGGGGTGTGCTCCACCCACATTCTTTACAAATAACTGTATGCCGTTTGGGTGATTAGGGTCTCCTGTAAAGTCAGAATCCGACTGCACGGTGATGAGTAGAGTGCTGCCAG
>CAVZUZ010000012.1:0-1511397 GCA_963778565.1 Thermoanaerobaculaceae bacterium
GCATGGAGCGAGGGCCACTTCCATGTGCAATTGGAGGACGATACGGAACCGGAGGTACGGGGGGTGGATCGCCCACCCCTTTCGGGCTCTTCCACCGCTTAGCGGCGGGGCTAATCCCGCACGGCTCCACTCATCGCTACTCACTCGTCTAGCTGCAACGCGGCGGATCTTGGCGACATTCCGCTCTGCCGCCCACTGCAAAGGGTTGGCTTCCGAGCTGGCGCGCACTTGGGTGCGCTGGGGCGCTGTAGCTCGCTGGTTCGCTGTAGACAGTACGCCAACCCCCGTCAACGACTAAGTCATTATTAACCTTATACTTACGCTGACCTATCGAAAAGAACTTCCGCCTAAGGAGAACCGGCCCCTGCCTCCTATCCTTAAGGAACCGCTATAACCCAATCGAAGGTGCGTGTCAGAAGAACTCTAATTTCTTGGTCTTTCTTGTCACCGTAAATGTTAGAATGAGCCCGATTGTTTGGCAGCGGGTCGTGCTCCAGCGTCAAGCCAGGTATTGCTCTGACCTCTTTGACAACCATTTAACAACACCGTATTTTTCTGGCTCGCCAACTCGCCCCTGCGTCTCTTCGGGAGTTGAGTATTTGCACCAGTCTACCGACAGGCCGGGCCGTCCTCCATCCGGGGGCACTCGGTCTCTTAGGGCTACAGAATTTGGCTCGCCGAAAGGGTTGAGGTTGCTCCGATGAACCCTCATGTACAGGAAGTGATTGCCTGGGATCTCTTCCTTCGGCCACTCTGTTAATCCGTCTGCGCTAGCCACACGAATAGATCCGCGTTGAGGTTGCCCGGATCAATGATGCCCTTTTTCTTGTCCGCGCCGTAATCGTCACCGTAATAAGGTGCTGCCTCGCTGGGATCTTCGGGGATGTTAATGAGCAGTTCCCGTCGCGCTGTCTTCCAGTGCAGGTCAATGCTTCCTTCTGGCCCAGGCGTGATGCTCGGAGCGGGAAGCTCAAGGCCGCGTGTGGCCCAGAGAAAACCTGCCGCTTCCATCAGCACCCTAACAGCGCGCTCCCGGGTTTCCTTACGAAACGCCGGGCTTCCGGCGTCATCCCAGCCGGTGGGTAGAGCAAGTATCGATTGCGACTCCTTGATCGCATATTCAAGCTTGCCAGCAGGATATACGATACGGCGCTTTCCTGCCAAGTAAGCAGTGCTGCGATGCTGCTCCCGGGGCCTGACCCACCCCGATTTAAGGCTGGGTGCCCATGCCTGGGCGGCGGAGGTCCTCATGACTTCACCTCTAAAAAGGTAATGCTCTTTTCGCTCACCAAAGCCTTGAGCGAAGCCTCCTTCTTTAAGGCTCGTTGGAGTAAGTCGCTGAGCTGTTCTAAGTCAGCTCTGTCTAGAGTTACGAAAAAATCCCGATGCTTCCCATCTCCGTGATACACTATTTTTAGTGTGTGAACTGCTACCATCGCTGCCGGCGCCTGCTCCACGTTAGCGCGAAAGATCGGCCTGAGGTCTGTCAAAACGCGCGCATAGCAGTATGCTCGTTCGGTATCGCTCGATATATCAAGTGCTTTCGATGAGACGGCGAGCGCATTATCGCCCGACAAAACTTCCGTAACGGCTGTCTGAAAGTCTCTCCAATCGCCAGGGGAAAGATCCTTCTTGCCGGTTGTTTCAATAGCAGTTCGCAGCTCGGCTACAAATTCGTCTATTGGCATCCCCAGTGTTTGTCGAGCAATGCTGAGATTGGCTAAAAAACGGAGGGCTTCGTTCGTTCGACCGCGATCAAGGGAGAGGCGATCAGCGATAGAGTCAGCTAGTTGCTCGATGTCGAGGGTTGGTTGTTCTTCGCGCAAACTCTGAATAAGTGAGGCGACCTCCTCGGGGGACATCTGAATGAACTTGGCGAGCAAGGGTTCATCGCGTGGCGGGACTTGTAGCTTCATCGCCATAGGTTCACTCCTGATACACTAATCCTTCAAGAGGGAGTCTGCCCGTCAACGCGGGTGCCTGTCAAGCACCCGTGTTTTCGCGAACCGCCTTTGCGGGAAGCATGCCAGCCGGTCACATAGCGCCAAAAACCCGGCGCCGATTGGCTTTCGGAGTGCCGTTTTGGCGTGGCGACTCTAGACATCGCGCCACAGAAGCGAGTATTGCCTATTCCTCTCCCTCGACTCTTTCAGCTCGCGCCGCGCGGCGGTTACTAGCGTCTCCCTAGCCAGTCGCTCAAGTCTCACGAGCCCTTGCGCCGTACGGCGCGCTCCGCAGCTTCGCGTATCAAAGCGTCGTGTCCGGGAACAAGCGGAGCGGCTGGCTCGTTCACGGGTCAGCCCCCCGGAGCGGGTCTGCTCCCAGGAACCATGGGTCCGCTCGCAAGTTCCGCGGGTCCGCTGTTCCGCCTCGCGGCGCGGAAGATTTTCACCTTGGGAAGCGAGGCCCTACGCCCGCTCCTTTCCCCGCGGCACCGAGGGGTGCTCGACGACCTTGCCGTCCTGGGACGAGCGGGCGCTCCGTCCAGCCGTGTTCAGGGTGTCCATCTCTCTCTGCAATTGCGCTTCGCTCACATAGTGAATCTGTCGATCTTTCTGATACCTCTCCGCCTGCGCGATGAGCCGGTTGAGCAGGCGGGTGTGGCGGGAGTCGAGCACGGTTTTCTTGATCTCGGGGTAGAGGAAGCCGGCCGCCGTCAGTGCGAAGGCGAAGAAGTTCTCCCAGATCGGGATGAAGGGGGCCGCGATGATGAGCCCCCCGCTCACCAGGCCGATCAGCCCGAAGAGCGCCCGGGCCGCGGGATCGCCGCGCCGCCACAGGTCGTAGTTGGTCTTCTCCAGGCGGTTCTGCTCCAGCGCCGCCGGCACGTACTGCGGCAGGGCGGTCTCCATCACCTCCCGCTCGAGCTCGCGCCAGTAGAGCTCGCTGCCGCCGAATTCCTCGTAGCTCTCCCGGATCTCGGCGAGCTTGGCGCGCGCCATCTCGGCGAGGCGGGCTTCGGCCTGGTTCGGCAGCAGCGCCCGCCGCTTGTGCTCGCACTCCTGGAGCACGGCGAAGAGGACGTTGCCAAAGTCGTAAGAGGAACCCGCGAGATTCAGCATGGCGGCCTTCAGCTTCCTTCACCAGGAGCTACGAAAATGGGGGCTGGAGGTTGCATGAGGGGGCTGCCGGAGCCGTGGCGCCGGGATGGCACGGGCCTTGCGGATACCTGCTGGAAAGGAGCCTCCGGAGAGCAGCCCCACCCGGTTGCTTTCCCCTGAAGCAAAGGAGAATGGCGCATGCAGGTACCCCTGGAGATTTCCACCCGCTGGATCCATCTTTCGCCGCCCCTCGAGGCCGAGCTGCGCAAACGGTCGGACAAGCTGGAACGCCGCTTCAACCGTATCACCAGCTGCCGTATCGCCGTCGAGCGTCCCACGGGCAACCACCACCAGGAGGGGCCCTACCGGGTGCGCCTGGACATCACGGTGCCGGGATCCGAGCTGGTGGCGGACAAGGAGCACCTGGAGCTGAACGTGGCCATCCGGGAAGCCTTCGAGGCCGCCGAGCGGCAGGTGGAGGAGTGGTCCCGCCGCCGCCGCGGCGAGGTGAAGAGCCCGGTGCTGCCGCCCGAGGGCCAGGTGATCCGCATCTTTCCCGAGGAGGGTTACGGCTTCATCGCCGGACCGGACGGGCAGGAGATCTACTTCCATCGCAACGCCGTTCTCGAGCCGCCCGGCTTCGACAAGCTGGCGGTCGGCGCCCGGGTCCGCTTCGCGGAGGAGCAGGGCTTCGAGGGCCCGCAGGCGAGCACCGTCAGCGTGGCGGGCAAGGAGGACTGAGGAGGGTGGCGCCCTAAGTGGCGCGGAACCGGAGGCTCGGGATCGGTGCGCGCCTGCTTGAGGTAGGCGGCGATCTCCTCGACCAGGCCGAGGGTGAGCTGTTCCACGTCGGCGGCGCGCTGGAAGACGATCAGGGCGGCCGCAGCTTCGCGATGCACCTCCCGGGCCTGGAAGGCCGGCAGAATCTCCGCCGCCAGGCGCTTCGTCTCCTCCAACCGGCGCTGGCGGAGATAGACGGCCGCCAGATCCAGCGAGATCAACGCCGCGTCGAAAGCGAGCGAGTCCGTCATGAAGCCATTCCGCGCTTCGAGGAGCGCCGCTTCGGCCTCCGCCGGCCGGCCCAGCGCCGCCGCCACCTTGCCTTCGGTCCAGCGGAGGCGTAGCAGATCGTAGCGCTTGCCTGCCTGTTCCATGCTGCGCCGCGTCTCGGGGATGAGCTCCGCGGCCTCGGCGCTGCGCCCCGCGTCCTGGAGACAGCCGACGAGGTAGAAGCGGCTCATCACGGCCAGCCGCGGCTCTTGCTTGTCGTCGAGGAGCTGCAGGCTGGCGCGGAAGCAGTCCGCGGCCGCTTCGAGGTCGCCCTTGTACTGCAGGGCCACCCCCTTGACCATCAGCGCCTGGCCCTGGAGGTGGGTCTCGTTGATCTCGCGGTAGATGGCGATCGCGCCCTCGATCAGCTCCAGAGCCTCGTCGAAGCGGCGCTGAGCCCGCCGCTGGGCAGCCCTGAGCTCCAGGAGAAGCGCCTCGTCCAATGGATCGAGCCAGCTCCGGGAGAGGTAGCTCTCGGCCGTCTGAAAGGAGGTCTCCGCCTGGCGGAATTCGCCCTGGACGCGCAGGGCGTTGCCGAGATGGGCCCAGGCCCGGGTTTTGGCGGCCTCCACCGAGCCGGGGCCATGCTCTCCGGGCTGGAGCCGGTCGGTCACATCGAGAGCCAGCCGCAAGAGATGCTCCGCCTCACGGGCGTCCTCGAGGACAGCCTGCCGCGAACGTTCCACGAGGAGCTCGAAGAAGCCCCAGCTGTGGAATCGGCTGTCCTGCCGGATGAGAAACCGGCGGCGCTCCGGATCCTGGACCTCGAGGTGCCGCCAGAGCGCCGCCGCCGCGGCGCGCTCCGCGGAGAGGCCGCGGTGCCGCCGGGAGAGCTCCGCGCGATGATCCTCCAGGAGGTGGCGGATCACCCCCCGATACTCGTCCCGCGATCGCGGAGGTGAAGGCGGCGCCGGCCGCGGCAGGAGGTCGATCAGCCGCTCCTCGCAGGCCGGGCAGACGAAGAGGTGGCGCTGGAGCGCTCGGCCGGCGTCCTCGGCCAGGCGGCCGCTGAGGAACCGCTCCAGGATCTCGCGATCAGGATGGCGATCGGTCATCACGCTGCTCTCCATTCTAATCACTGGAGGCTCCCGCTCCTGCCCCTGAATCAATCGAGACAGATTTTACGAAATCATATACCAACTTTCTGACTGAAGAGACGCCATGATTCTTGCCGCCTCCCGAGATGGTGATACGATTGATCACAAATGGGGGCTCCCGAGAAGGAGCGAAAGGAGACCGACGTGAGCGAAATCGAGAGCCGTGGTTACGTTCATCCCGAGGTTCTGGTCTCGACCGAGTGGGTCGCGAACCATCTCGACGACCCCGGGGTGCGCATCATCGAATCGAACGAGGATCCTCTCCTCTACTCCACCGGGCACATTCCCGGCGCCGTCGAGGTGGATTGGACCCGCGACCTGAACGATCCGGTGCGCCGCGACTACCTCGGCCGCGAGGGCTTCGAGGCCCTGATGCGGCGCATCGGGGCGAGCCGGGATACCACCGTCGTCTTCTACGGCGACCGCAACAACTGGTGGGCCACCTATGCCTATTGGGTTTTCCAGCTCTTCGGGCACGACAAGGCGAAAGTGATGGACGGGGGCCGCATCAAGTGGGTCAACGAGGCGCGGCCCCTCAGCAAGGACGTGCCGAGCTATCCGGCGAGCGACTACCGGGCTCCCGAGCGGGACGACCGCACCATCCGCGCCTTCCGCAACCAGGTGCTGGAACACGTCGAGACCGGCAAGCCGCTGGTGGACGTGCGCAGCCCGGCGGAGTACACCGGCGAGCGGCTCCACATGCCGGAGTATCCGAATGAAGGAGCGTTGCGCGGCGGCCACATCCCGGGGGCCGCCAACGTCCCCTGGGCCAAGGCGGTCAATCCCGAAGACGGCACTTTCAAGCCCGCTTCGGAGCTGCGCGCCCTCTACGAGAGCGAGGCCAGGATCAAGCCCGACGACGACGTCATCGTCTACTGCCGCATCGGCGAGCGGAGCAGCCACACCTGGTTCGTCCTCACCCACCTCCTGGGTTTCCCGCAGGTGCGGAACTATGATGGAAGCTGGACGGAGTGGGGCAACCTCGTGGGAGTGCCGATCGAGCGCTCGGTCTGAGGGCCCGGTTACCTCCATTCGCGCACCCATCATCTGTAGGGGCGCCCCTGCGTGGGCGCCCTCCCTGCTGTCCCACGGGGCGGCCACATAGGGCCGACCCTGCATCTGGAGAACCGCGCTGCATGGCCGTACCGGAGAAGCTGACCCGAGACCCTGGAGATGCTCGAGATGGTCCCCGACCGCAGCGAGCGCATCCAGCTCCTCATCGACATCGCCGGCCGCTTCGAGGAGGTGCCGCCGCGGATCGCCCGCCGGCCCTTCCCGCCGGAGCACCTGGTGCCGGCCTGCGAGTCTCAGGCGTACCTCTTCGCGGAAACGCGGCCGGACGGCACCCTCGACTTCCACTTCGCCGTCGAGAACCCGCAGGGGATCTCCGCCAAGGCCATGGCGACGATTCTCGACGAGACCCTCTCCGGCGCCCCGCCCGAGCAGGTCGCCGAAGTGCCGCAGGACGTCGTCTACCAGATCTTCGGCCGCGAGCTCTCGATGGGCAAGTCCATGGGGCTGATGTCCATGGTGGGGATGGTGGCGAGCCTGGCGAAGCGGCATGCAGAGGGGCGAGCTCCTAGCCCCTCTCCTCACTGAAGGTGCCGAATTCGGCCGCGCGACCTCACCCCAACCCCTCTCCTAAAGGAGAGGGGCTTAGGAAGTCTGCCTTCTTTCTCCCCTCTCCTTTAGGAGAGGGGCCGGGGGTGAGGTCGTGCCAGCAGGGTGGTCCCGCGCCGCTTTGCGCCAAAAAGTCCTTGACGATCGCCCTCAAAACCGGGTAAAGTCCTCCCGTGACCGATCCGCAGCCCGCGCGGCCCCGCCCCGTTCCGCCTCCGGCTCTGCACTTGCGAGCCATGGACAACCTGCGGTTCATCCGCGAGACGATGGAGGGTGCCGCCTGCTTCACGGCGGTATCGGGCATCGGCGAGGTGACGGTCGGGCTGACCGCGCTGGCCGCGTCGTACCTGGCGGTCCGGCAGACGACCGCCTGGAGCTGGCTCCTGGTCTGGCTGTGGGAGGCCCTGGTCGCCTTGACCATCACCACCGGCGCGATCGTCTGGAAGGCGCGCCGCTCCCAGACCGACCTGTTCTCCCGTCCGGGCCGCCGGTTCGCGCTCGGCCTGTTTCCGCCCTTGATCGCCGGCGCGCTGTTGACCCCGGTCCTGTTCACCTCCGGCAATCCGGCTTCCTTGCCCGGTCTCTGGCTCTTGCTCTACGGCACCGGCGTGGTCACCGGCGGCGCCTTCTCGGTGCGCACCGTGCCGGTGATGGGGCTCGGCTTCATGGGGCTGGGAACGGTGGCGCTGGTGGCGCCCTCGGCGTGGGGGGACGCGTTGCTGGCGGCCGGCTTCGGCGGCCTGCACGTGCTGTTCGGCATCGTCATCGCGAGGCGGCACGGTGGCTAGGCGCGGCGTCCTCCGGCACGACGCGGGCGGCGGCGCCGAGACGGAGGGTCCGGACGTGGCTGTTCCCGAGCCAGTCCCTCAGACGGCGGTGGATCTCGACCGCCTGATCCACGAGCGCATGCGGCTCGGCATCGTCAGCGCCCTCGCGGTCAACGACCATCTGAGCTTCAACGACCTCAAGCGGCTGCTGAAGACCACGGACGGCAACCTTAGCGTTCACGCGCGCAAGCTGGAGGAGGCGGGCTACATCGCCTGCGAGAAGTACTTCGAGGGACGGCTGCCCAAGACGGATTACCGTCTCACCCCGCCCGGCCGGCGGGCTCTGGAGCGCTACCTCGACCACATGGAGGCGATCATCCACGCCACCCGGGAGGGGTGAGACGTGCCGCCTTTATGTCCGCTTGCTTTGTGAGACAAAGTAGTTTGATCGAGGAGAGAACGTGAAGAAGGTCCCGGTCCTTGTCGTCCTTCGTCCTTTGGTCCTTGCCGCTGCAGGGTTCTGGAAGCTGGTGCTGCTGCCGCGAGCCCACCCCGAGCCCGCCTTGGAGAAGGCGGCGGGGGTGAACGCCAAGGATGGTAAAGGCTTCACCGCCTTGGACTGGGCCGCCCGCACCGGGAGAACCGAGGCCATCGGGGAGCTGGTCCAGGCGGGAGCCGATCCGGAGCTGCGGGACTCGGGACCCAACGGCTGGACGCCCATGCTGCACGCCGTCCACAAGAACCAGCTCGCAGCCGTGCACGCCCTCCTCGCGGCCGGCGCCGATCCGAACGCGCGGGGGGACAACGGGCTGACGCCGCTGATGCTGGCGGCCTCCCAGGGGGAGCCGGAGATCGTGGAAGAGCTGCTGCGGGCGGGCGCCGATCCCCGGCTCCGCGGTCCGTTGGGCTGGACGGCGCTGGAGCAGGCCGTGGGCAACGGCAATCCCGGAGTGGTCGACGCCCTGCTGCGCGAAGACCCGGAGCTGCGTCTGGAGAACCATCCGCGGGCCTGGGCCGTCCGCGCGGTCGCCTGGGTGTCGGGTCGCTCGGAGCTGCTCGACCGCATTGATCGCGGCACCGAGACAGGCCGATGAGCGCGCCCCTCCGGCTCGTCCCCACCCCTGATCCAGCCGGCGCCGGGCTGCACGTCGCCATCATCATGGACGGCAACGGCCGCTGGGCCGTGTCGCGGGGAAGGCCGCGCACGGCGGGTCACGTGGCCGGGGTCGAAGCGGTGCGCCGGGTCGTCGAAGCCGCCGCAGACCTGGGCGTCGGTACGCTCACCCTCTTCGCCTTCTCCTCGGACAACTGGCGCCGCCCCGACGTCGAGGTGCGGGCGCTGATGCGCCTCTTCCGCAGTTACCTCACGGCGGAGGCCGGCAAGTGCGCGGAGAACGGCATCCGCATCTCGGTCATCGGCCGCCGGGACCGCCTTTCGCCGGGACTGGTGCGGGTGGTCGAGGAGGCCGAGGCGGCGACGGCGAAGGCGGGCCGCTTCCTGCTGCGGATCGCGGTCGACTACTCGGCGCGCGATGCCATCCTCCGCGCCGCCGGCCGTCTGCGCGGCCAGGGAGAGCTTCTCCCGCGAGGCCTTCGCGCGCCTGCTCGCCGAATCGTCCCACGGCGGGTCGCACGACGGCCGACCGGTGCCGGACGTGGACCTGCTCATCCGCACCGGCGGCGAGAAGCGTCTCTCCGATTTCCTGCTCTGGGAATGCGCCTACGCCGAGCTGGTCTTCACCGACCGCATGTGGCCCGACTTCGCCGGTGCCGATCTGGCGGATGCCGTGCGGGACTTCTACAGCCGCGAAAGGCGTTTCGGAACGGTGCCGGTCATCCGCGAAGAGCCAGCTCTCGCAGGCGTAGTCGGCACCGGCTGAGGCGAGATTTCTGGGCGCCAGTGCGGCCGCCGTCGGGCGCCTTGCCAAGACGGTCAGTGCATGCTATGCATACCCGATGCAGTTCGAGTGGGACGAGCGCAAGGCCACCGGCAACAGGCGTCAGCACCGCGTGCTTTCGTGGAAGCAGCGGAGACCAGGGATTATGAGAAAGGAATATGATCTCGGCAAGCTGAAGGTCAAGCGGCGAGGACCTCTACCCGCCTTTCGCGACGCCGCGGGGCGGCCGATGAAGGTCCGCATCACCATCACCCTGGATCAGGATCGGTAGAGCACTCAGGCCAAGGCCGCGAAGCCCGGTGCCCTGCCTTATCAGACACAGATCAACCAGGCGCTCCGCAAAGCGATCGAGGAGGAGTTGCGTCCGGAGCAGACCGAGGCCGTCAAGGCGGCGCTGCTGAAGGATCCGGACTTTTTGCGGGCGGTAGCTAACCGACTTGAGGCTCAAGGAACCTGGTAGATCGGCCAAAGACGACGCGCTCGCCGACGAGACAGCCGTACTGCGGGGCCGGGCGATCTTCGGCGAGAGCACCGCTGCCGTTGCAACGACTCGAACGCTTCAGAGAAGCCCGCCGGATTCCTTGCAACGAGCCGGGGAGCCAAACGTCGTCCCGACGGCACCGGTGCATCACCCACCGCGCGCAACGCACATTGCGCCCGCGCCGGTGCAACGGCCGGTGCGTCCATCGCACGTTGCGTTCGCGGCTATGCAACGACCCGTGAGCTCCTCGGTCGTTGCGTCGGTCCCATTGCATGTTGCGCTGGCGGCGCTGAACGTTGCATTCGTTCCAATGCATCATGCGCCGGCGCTGCGGGATGTTGCGCAGACCTCCGCGTATGTTGCGTTGGTGCCGCCGGGCGTTGCAAACCTGCCCGGGCAGGTCCCGTGCGAGCCGGTTGGCATGGATAAGGCCCGGTCGTGTTGCACTGAGGCGCCATGGGGAGGATGCACCGCGCGAATCGGCACGGCAAAGCCGCCGCCGGGTGGAGGCCGGAGCCCGCCAGCTCTCGCGGCGATGTCACGGGACGCTGCCATCCGGGCGGCGGGCCTCCGCATCGCCGGGGTGCGTGTTGCTCACGGAGAACGGGAAAGGCCTTCCTCGTCCTCTTCGGGTTCGAAGTTCTTCCCGTACTTCGCCGGGATCTTGCCGGAGCCACGGACCTCGAGGGTGATGACGCCCTCTCTGAGCAGCCCTCGCACGATGCGGTACAGCGACGTGCGGTCCGGCTCATAGCCGAGGGCTTTCAGAAGGTCATTGCGGTCGAAGACTTCCGGCACCTGATCGAGCGCGGCGTCGACATCCTCGACAAGCTTCCCACGCCTCAACCGGGCGCGGTTCGCTGGCCGCGACGCAGCGGCAACGCCTACGCCCCCCGCGTCATCAGATCCGCCACCGCCCGGTTGAAACGCACCGGGTCCGGCAGCTCGCCGCCTTCGGCGATCAGGCCGTAGCCCAGGAGCAGGTGGGCGTATTCCTCGAGCAGCGGGTCTTCCTTGTCCTTCTCGAAGCGCTCGCCCAGCTTGACCAGGATGTCGTGCCCGGGGTTGAGCTCCATGATGCGGCGCTGCTTGGGGCCGCCGCCTTTACCCTTCTGCAGCAGCTTTTCGAGCTGCGGACTGTAGTCGTGCTCGGCGCCCACCAGGCAGACGGGGGAGCTGGTGAGACGGTTGGTGAGGCGGACCTGCTTGACGTGCTCGTCGAGCTTCTTCTGCAGAGCCTCGAGGAGCGGCTTCATCTGCTCCTCCTTGGCCTTGAGCTCCTCCTCGGTCTGCTTCTTCTCCTCCTCGCTGCCCAGCGCCACCGTGCCCTTGCCGGCCGACTTCAGCTTCTTGCCCCCGTACTCGTGGAGCGACTGGGTGAGCAGCTCGTCGACGGTGTCCACCAGGTAGAGGACCTCGTAGCCCTTCTCCTTGAAGGTTTCGAGGTGGGGCGAGTTCTCGACCTGCGAGCGGGACTCGCCCGGGAGGTAATAGATCTCGTTCTGCCCCTCCTTCATCCGCGAGACGTAGTCCTTGAGGGTGGTGTGGTCCGTGGGGTGGTTCGAGGACTGGAAGATGAGCAGCTCGAGCAGCCGCTCCTTGTTCTCGTAGTCCGAGCTCGTCCCTTCCTTGATGGCGCGGCCGAATTCCCCCCAGAACTTCAGGTAGGTGTCGAAATCCTTCTCCTTCATCTCCTGGAGCACGTCGAGCAGCTTCTTGGTGAGGCCCTTGCGGATGAGGGTGATGAACCGGTCCTGCTGCAGCATTTCGCGCGAGACGTTGAGCGCCAGGTCGGGCGAGTCGACCACGCCGCGCACGAAGCGCAGGTACTGCGGCAGCAGGTCTTCGCACTTCTCCAGGATCTGCACGCGTTTGACGTAGAGCTGCAGGCCCGGCTTCGAGGCCACGTAATACAGGTCGTACGGCGCCTGGGAGGGGATGAAGAGCAGGGCCTGGTATTCGACGCGTCCCTCGGCCTTGTAGGGGACGACCTTGAGCGGCTCGGTCCAGTCGTGGGAGACGTGGCGGTAGAAGTCCTTGTACTCGTCCTGGGTGACCTCGGATTGTGGCCGCGTCCAGATCGGCTTCATCGAGTTGAGGACCTTCTCCTCCAGGGGCATGACCGGCTTCTCGCCCGTCTCCTTCTCCTTGGCCAGGTCCTCGATCTCGGGGTCCTTTTCCGCCTTGAGGATGATCGGGTAGCTCACGAAGTCCGAGTAGCGATGGACGATGCGGCTGATCACCCAGCGGTTGGAGTAGTCGTCGAGGCCGTTGTCCTTGTCCTCGGGCTTGAGGTGAAGGGTGATGGAGGTGCCGCGGCCCGGCTTTTCGGCCTCCTCGATGGTGTAGGTGCCGTCGCCCGTGGATTCCCAGCGGGTACCGGGCTGCTCGCCGGCGCGGCGGGTCACCAGCACGACGCGTTCGGAGGCCATGAAGGAGGAGTAGAAGCCGACCCCGAACTGGCCGATGAGCTCGGCGATCGACTGCTTGGACTCGCCCTGCTTGAGGCGCTCGACCAGCTCGCGGGTGCCGGACTTGGCGATCGTCCCGATGTTGGCGATCACCTCCTCGCGGTTCATACCGATGCCGTTGTCATGGATGGTGAGGGTGCGCGTCTGGGCGTCCACCTCGAGGCGGATCTCGAGCTTCTCGTCCCCTTCGAGCAGCTCCGACCGCGTCAGCGCTTCGAACCGCAGGCGGTCGAGGGCGTCGGAAGCGTTGGAGATCAGCTCGCGGAGAAAGATCTCCTTGTTGGAGTACAGCGAGTGGATCATGATGTCGAGGAGCTGCCGGGTCTCGGCTTGAAACTGCAGGGTCTCGACGGTGGCGGTAGTCATGGAAAAGGTCCTCCTGAATCGTTCCGCCTCTCAAGGTGCGGCGACCTCGCGGTCCTGGGACCGCGCTGCGGCACGTCTTGGCGGCGGGATTGTCCCGGCAGGCTCCCCGACTGGGTCGCCTTCGTTCCGGCAAGCCTATTCTAGGAGATGACGCGCGGGTGCTTCAACCACTCTCGGATCAACCTACGAAGAGGCTCTACCCTTCAGGCGCTTCAGCTCTTCCCGGAGCCGGGCGTTTTCGGTCTCCGCAGCCTCGCGGGCGGCCTCGGCGGCCTTGCGGGCAGCCTTTTCAGCCTCTTTCTGGGACTGCTCTTCGTCGGAATAGAGGAGCGGCCGGCCCGTCCTGTCGTCGATGACGCGGACGCGGTTCGCCTCGATGAAGAACCGCAGACGGGTCGCCTTGCTCAGCAGATGGCCCTTCGCATCGGGCTCGAGCGGAGAGTAGCGTCCTTGTGCCTTCAGCCGGTAGCCCTTCAGCCCGAGCCGGCGTTGGTTCCCGCGCCGCGGCAGGTCGATGAGGAGATACTCCGGAATGCCGGCCCGGCTGTAGGCTTCCACCTTGTCGACCTCATCCACCTCGCGGATCGCCTTGCTGCTCGGAGAGACGATCTCGATGACGAGGTCTGGCCGCACGCCCTCCTCTGTCACGGAGAAGCTCTGCCGCTCCCCAGGCCGGGCACCCAAGATGACCGAGATGTCCGGGCTGGGAGCCGGCAGGCCGGGACCGAGCTGGTGGATCACGTCCTCCAGGATCAGCGCGTTTGGTTTGAAGTGGCGATCCAACAGGTCTGCGAGCTGCCGTCTGACGGTGGCATGCGGCTCTCCCTGGCTCATCGTGTCCTCGGGCTGCGGATTGAGGAAGTCCTCGGGGGTGAGGGGCCGTTCCAGCAACTCGCGGCGTCCGTCGGGGTGCTCGATCCACCGCTGAAGGACGGGGAAGCCAGGTATGTCGTCGTCCTCGCGAGAGATTGGCAGGGTCCGGGCAGGCTCGGCCATGCTCCGAGTATAGGGGCCTCTGGAAGATGGAGTCAAAAAGCTATCCTCGGCGCCGAGGGCCAACTGTAAGATGAATCGGGAGGGCTGACGCATGGCAGAGGCAAAACGGAGCGGCGGTGCGAGCCGGCTGGCGCTGATCCTGGCCATCCTGGCGCTGGCGGTGGCCTGGGCGGCCTACCGGCGCGAGGGTGGCGAGCTGAAGACGCTATGGCAGGACCTCACAAGAGGCGCCGGAGGAGAGCGGGTGCGGGTGACGGGCGGGTCGGCGGACGAGGATCTCCGGACCTGGCTGAGAAACGCCCAAGCGAAACTCGAACGGCGGCGGGGCGAGGTGGCGGGAGAGCGCAATCTCGACGACGTTCGCCGGGACGTGGCGGAGATCCGCGAGAAGCTGGAGAGCGCCTACCGCGAAGGTGGATCCGGGGCCAGGGAGCGCTGGCGAGAGCTGGACGGCGACCTGGAGCGGCTGCAAGGCCAGTTGAAGGAGGGAGGATCGAAGGCGCTCGCCGCGCTCGATTCGGCGCTGGCGAAGATCCGGCGGGAGGCGGGGGAGGAGGAGCGCTGACGTCCTAACGCGATAGAGCGGCCTCCCGGGTCTCCGCGAAGGCGCTCCGCCCCCGTAGCTCCCTGCTACAGCACTGTAGACCCCTGCTATGGAGCGTAGCTCCCTGCCACAGCCCCGTAGCTGCCTGCTACAGCACCGTAGACCCCTGCTACGGCGCGTAGCTGCCTGCTACAGCCCCGTGACCCCCCTGCTACGGCGCGTAGCTCCCCTGCTACGGCGCGGCGCCGGCAGCCGAAAAATGCGCAATCTACTGAGCAGGCCCTGAAGATTTGGCAGCACCACCTGCGGCAAGCGGGCGCGGTGAATCGATGTTCTCGACGCTAGCGGCAAAAGCCTGACCGTTCCCAGAACGCCGCGACCCGAAGTCGGGGGAAGAGAAACGGTGATATGATGCATTGTGCTGCGTCGGGTGATGCACATCTGGCGAATGACGGAAAGGAGCTCATGATGACCGCCATCACCCTGCGTAACATCCCCCCGAAGCTCCAGGAGGTCATCCAGAAGCGCGCGGGCACGGACGGCCTGAGTCTCAACAAGACGGTCATCCGCATGTTGGAAGAGGCGGCGGGGCAACGGACCACCGCCGGCCGCGAGCTTCATTACGACCTCGATCACCTCGCGGGAACCTGGTCCGAGGAGGAAGCGGCAGCTTTCGATGAGGCTCTGGCCGAGCAGCGCCGAATCGATCCGGAGCTTCTGGAGGTGAGCCGGATTTTCCTCGACACTTCCGCCTACTCGGCCTTCAAACGGGGCCATGCGCAAATCAGGCACCGGATTCGGGAAGCTTCGGAGATTCAACTCAATCCGGTAGTACTGGGAGAGCTGAGGGCTGGCTACCTCAAAGGCACCCGTCTCGCGGAGAACCTCGCCGAGTTGGCGCAATTCCTGGCGTCTCCCCGTGTCGCCGTCGTCGTGGTGGACGAGGAGACGGCGGAGCGCTATGCAGTGATTCTTGATTCCTTGCGTCGAGCGGGCGCTCTGATCCCGACGAACGACATCTGGATCGCCGCGAGTGCCATGCTATGCGGCTCAGCCCTGTTGACGACGGACCCTCACTTCCGCGCGGTCACTCAGATCGTGGCGGAGATCTGGGACCCCTGATGCTGAGGACCGGAACGCAGTCTAGTTTTCTTACGCTTCGTTCTTGGGACGGCTCACAGGCGCGCGCCTTCGAGGAACTCTCCTATCAGTTGCTGAAGTCGGACACGCCGGAGGGCTCGCAAGTCATTCGCACCGGCAACCCTGACGGTGGCGTGGAATGGTACGCGCAGCTTACTGACGGCACCGAGAGGGGCTGGCAGGCGAAACATGTGCATGGGATCGACGCACTGCTAACCGCGATGACGGAGTCCGTTAAGCGCGTCGTACTCGAGCGGCCGCAACTGGTGAAGCTGACATTCGTCATCTCATGGAATCTCGCGACTTCCACTCGAGGCCGAACGCGCACATCACAGCGCCAGAAGTACGAGGCCAAGGTTGCGATCTGGAAGGAATCCATTGCTACATCGGCGAAATTGGGTGGACTCCTCATTCCTGTTACCACCGACATGCTGACTTCACACAATTCGCATTCGCCGGCGGTACCTGGGAGCTGGTTCCTGCGGTGGAGACATATTGTTGGGAGGGTAGTTTGCTCGACTGTTCCATAAGAGAATCGGTCCTCGCCGCTCTACCCTCCACCTTTGTACAAGCCCGCGCAGACTTGCAGCTCGATGAGCGCGGGCCTTGCTGGCTCGACGCTCAGGGCACGGTCGTGTTTACCAACTTCGGAGACAGCAGTGATCGGCAAGGGAAGGGCTTGCTCGTCCGCTGGCATTGGCTCCAGGCCTTTCTAGAGGAGCATGACCTCGACCTCGTGATCGCGAGTTGGTATGAGCGAATGTTCCTCGACGGGTTCAATACACGTACTCATCGGTTCGAAGATGTGGTCTCCGCTGCCCGAATCGACACGCAGATGAGCGTCCACCTGTCTGAGCCTAATCGGGTCGATCGATGGTAGTGCGTCCGGCCCATGCTGAGGGGCGGGACCCACGCCGCTGACGACGCCATGAGACCACCCGAGTCGAAGGCCAGTAGGCTCCAGCATTCGTCACCGCAGCCACCCCTCCAACTGCACCCGCTCGTCCGTCGAAGCGTCGCGATACTTGACGATCACCGGCGTGTAGAGGGAGAGACCCCAATCCTTCCCGGCGCCGCGCGAGACGGCGCGCGAGCCGGGGACGACCACCGCCTCCTCGGGAATCACCAGGGGCAGCTCGTCCGTGGCGCGGTGGATCGTCTCGCGGACGAGGTCGTAGACCGGGGTGGAGCGGGTGAGGATCGTGCCGGCGCCGAGCACGGCCCGGCGCTTGACGACCGTCCCCTCGTAGACCCCGCAATTGCCGCCGATCAGGACGTCGTCCTCGACGATCACCGGCGAAGCTCCCACCGGCTCCAGCACGCCGCCGATCTGGGCGGCGGCGGAGAGGTGGACGCGCTTGCCCACCTGGGCGCAGCTCCCCACCAGGGCGTGGGAGTCGATCAGCGTGCCTTCATCCACCCAGGCTCCGGTGTTGATGTACATCGGCGGCATGCAGATCACCCCCCGGCCGAGATAGCAGCCGTCGCGGATGGCGGAGCCTCCGGGGACGACGCGCACGCCCTCTGCGGAATCGAGCCGGCGGAGCGGGTAGGTCTCCTTGTCGAGGAAGCGCAGGTGACGGCCCGCCATCTGGCCCACCGACATGTCCACGACCGCTCCGGCGCGAAAACCCACGAGGATTCCCTGCTTGACCCAGGGATTGACCCGCCAGCCGGTCGGCGAGGACGGGTCCGGTTCGGCGGCGCGGATCTCGCCCCGGTTGAGACGCTCCTTGAACTGCTCGAAGAGCTCCCGGTGCCGCGGTCCGTAGAAGTCAGGCGGCTCGGCGTAGAGCCGCTCGATCTCTTCGCGCAGCCCGGCGTGGGTTTCAACCGGCAAGCCGGGCCTCCAGGGCGTTGTCGGACTCGGCGCCCTCGGGGATCAAGCCGAGCCCGAGCAGGGCCTGCTCGATTTTTTTCAGGTTCTCCGGTTTCGGCGGCACCATCGGCAGGCGGAAGACCGGTTCGATCAGCCCCATGAGGGCGAGGGCCGCCTTGACCGGGCCGGGGTTGGCCTCGATGAAGTTGATCTCCATCAGGTTGTGCAGCCGGCGCTGCATCTCGCGGGCGGCCGGGAAGTCCCCTTCCAGGCAGAGCGAGGTCAGCCGCGCCATGGCGAACGGGGTCTCGTTGGAGACGACGGAGATGACGCCGACGCCGCCGAGCGCGATCAGCGGCAGGGTGATGGCGTCGTCGCCGGAGAGCACGGCGAAGCTGTCGGGGACGGACTGGCAGATGGCCGCCATCTGGGAGATGTTGCCGGAGGCTTCCTTGACCCCCACCATGGTCTCGATCTCCGCCAGCCGCGCCAGGGTCGCGGGATCGACGTTGGTCCCCGTGCGGCCGGGGACGTTGTAGATCACGATGGGCAGCCGGGTCGCCCGCGCCACGGCATGGTAGTGCTGGTAGAGCCCCTCGGAGGTGGGCTTGTTGTAGTAAGGCGTGACGACGAGCAGGCCGTCCGCGCCGAGCCCTTCGAGATCCCGGGCCATCTCGACGACCTGCTGCGTGTCATTGCCGCCGCAGCCGGCGAGCACGGGGGTCTTGCCACCGGTCTCGTCGAGGGTGATCTCGACGACGCGCAGGTGCTCCTCGCGGGTGAGGGTGGGGTTCTCGCCCGTCGTGCCGCAGGGAACCAGGAAGTGGATCCCTCCCTCGATCTGGCGGCGCACCAGCCGGCGCAGGCCCTCCTCGTCGAGCGACAGGTCGGACTGGAAGGGGGTGACCATCGCGGTGCCGCATCCTTGAAACATGTCGTTCTCCATGCGCGTGAAGGCGCGCGTCCCAGTCATTCTACCCGCGGCCGGCGCTCCCGCACCGGCCTATCGAGACGTCGCCCGGAGGGCGATTCGCTCCAGAGGAGCAACGTTTCGGTAGGCCGGTGCGGGAGCGCCGGCCGGGGCGAGGTCGCGCAGATTCATCCCTCGACGATCTCCTCCCAGACCTGGCTGAACTCGTAGAAACCCCGGCGGCCGATCATCCAGCGCGCGGCGCGCAGGGCGCCGTGGGCGAAGCCGGCGCGGCTGCGGGCGCGGTGCTCGAGCAGGATGGTGTCCGCTTCGGAATCGAAGCCGATCTGGTGGGTGCCGGGAATGGCCCCGGCGCGGTTGCTCGCCACGTCGATGGGCCGGCCGTAGCCCGCCGCTTCCATCACCTTGCGGATCTGCAGCAGGGTGCCCGAAGGAGCGTCCTTCTTCATCCTGTGGTGGATCTCATAGGCCCAGGCATCGTAGGCGGTCTCGCCGGCGAGCAGGCGGGCGGCCGCTTCGGCGAGGCGGTAGAACACCTGCACGCCGACGGAGAAGTTGGCGCCGTACAGCAGCCCGGCGCCGTGGCGCTCGACCGCCTCGCGCACCCGCGGCAGCTCGCTCGCCCAGCCGGTGGTGCCGACGACCAGGGGGACGCCGAGCGCGGCGAGCCTTTCGGCGTTGACCGGCACGGCGGCGGCGGCGGAGAAATCGATCGCCACGTCCACGCCCTGGAAACGCTCGAGAGCGATGCCGGCGCCTGCCGGGTTGGAGCGGCCGTCGAGGCGGAGCGCCACCTCGAAGCCGTGGTCCGGAGCCAGCTCCTCGACGAGCCGGCCCATCCGGCCGTAACCGACGAGCGCCAGCCGGCTCATTCGACGACCTCGTCGGGTCCGCCCGGCAGGAGCTGCTCGTGCAGCTTCGCGACCAGCTCGGGAAGGTGGTCTTCCTCCGTCAGCAGCCGGATGGCGGGAGCGGCGACCCCCGAGAGCACGAGCCGCGGCTCGAACGCCCGCCCCGCTTCCAAGACTCGCTCGACCAGCCCGGAATGGGAGGCGAAGTCCTCGGAGACCAGCGAGACGACGGTCCGGCCGCGGGTGACCCACAGCTCCGCCGATTGCCCCACGGCCGAGAGCAGGGACGAATGGATTTCGGCCAGCCGGTCGTGCCGGTCCAGGGCGAGGTCTCCCTGGGGTCCGAGGACGAGAAGGGACGGACGGAAGCGGTCGCAGATCTCGAAGAGGTCGCCGAGCAGACCGTCGCGGGCCGCGGCGCCCGCCGCCCGGGCGGAGATCAGATGGGCGTTGGCGCGGCAGGCGATGGACTTGACCGTAGGCGGCGCGTCCGGGTTGCGCCGGCCGATCACCGTGCCCTCGGCCTCGGGGTTCCGGGAGTCGAGAATGCGGATGGGCACGCCGGCGCGGCTCGCCGGACCCAGGGTGCCATAGTGGGGTTTCTTGGCGCCCGAGCAGGAGAGCTCCAGCGCCTCGGCAAAGGAGAGCGTGCGGATCCGTCGGGCGCCGCGATAGAGGCGGGGGTCGGCCGTCCGCAGGCCGTCCACATCCGTCCAGATCTGGATCTCCTTGGTCTTCAGGGCGGCGCCCACGATGGCGGCGGAGAAGTCGGATCCCTCTTTGCCGAGCGTGGTCGTGACGCCCTGGAGGGTGGCGCCCACATAGCCGCCCAGGACCGGCACCCGGCCGGCGCGGAGGAGCGGCAGGAGCGTTTCCCGCAGGCGGGCGTCGGTCGGCCCGTAGAGCGGCTGTGCGCGGGTGAAGTCGTCGTCCGTCACGATCACCCGCCGGCAGTCGACCCAGGCGGCATCGACGCCGCTGTGACTGAGGGCGAAAGAGAGAATGGTGCTCGCCAGCAGCTCGCCGTAGGCGGCCACGGCGTCGGCGACCCGCGGCGTGAGCGCCCGGGCGGAGGAGATCTCGTCGAGCTGGAGCCGCAGCTCGTTGAGGTAGGGAGCGAGCGCCGCGTCCAGGGCCGGCCGGCCGGCGGGAGGCACGACGCCGTGCGCTTCCCGCCGGTGGTAGGTCTCCAGGTCGTCGAAGGCGGCACGCGCCGCGTCCTGATCGCCTGCCGCGGCAGCCTCGGCGGCCTCCAGCAGGCGCCGGGTGGTCTTGGCCATCGCCGAGACCACGATCACCGGCCGGCGGCCGAGGCTGCCGCGCACGATGGTTGCCACACGCTCGATCGCCGCGGCGCTGTCGGCCGAGCTGCCGCCGAACTTCATGACGATCATGGGCCCTCACCTCCCCGGCCCTCCTCTCCCGCCCCCTCCCTCCCACCCTCACCGGGAGAGGAGGGAGAAAAACAGAAAGTACCCTTGTAGGGTGCGTTGTGCGCACCGGGGTCGGCGTTGATGGTGCGTACAGCGCACCCTACGCGTGTTCCCCTCTCCCGGTGAGGTGGGAAGGGAGGGGGCGGGAGAGGGGCTAGGGGTGAGGGCTTTTTCATGCCTCGAGCAGCCCCTCGCTCCGCATCAGCTCGGCGTTGAGCAGCGCCGCGCCGGCGGCCCCGCGCAGCACGTTGTGGGAGAGCGCGACGAATTTCCAGTGGAGGATGTTGCACTCGCGGACCCGGCCGACGGCGGTCGCCATGCCTTTTTCGAGCCCGGCGTCCTTGCGCGGTTGCGGGCGGTCGGGGGCGTCCATCAGATGGATCGGCCGCAGTGGAGCGGAGGGCAGGCGCCTCTCCTGAGGCAGTCCCGAAAACCCGCGGAGGGCCTGGAGGAGCTCCTCCCGCGTGGCGGGGTGCTCGAGCTCGAGGCTCGCGGTCACCAGATGGCCGTCGATCGTCGGTACCCGGTTGCAGCTTGCGCTGACGGTGAAGGGCAGGGGCCGGATGCGGCCGTCCTCCAGATCGCCGAGGATCTTCTGCGGCTCGCTCTCGACCTTCCTCTCTTCCTCGCCTCCGATATATGGAATGACGTTGCCGAGGATGTCGAGGGACGGCACCCCGGGATAGCCGGCGCCGGAGACCGCCTGGAAGGTCGTGACCATCACCCGACGCAGGCCGAAGGGACGCAGGGCGGCGAGCGGCATCACCAGCACGACGGCGGCGCAGTTGGGATTGGTGACAATGGCGCCCTGCCAGCCCCGCTCCCGCTGCTGGACGGGAAGCAGCCCCAGATGGCCGGGATTGATTTCCGGCACCAACAGGGGTACGTCCGACGCCATCCGGTAATGGCCGGAGTTGGAGACGACGAGGTGGCCGGCGGCGGCGAACTCGCGCTCGATGTCGCCGGCGAGGTTGGAGGCCATCGAGGAGAAGACCAGCTTCGGTCCCCGTCCCGGCACGCATTCCTCGACGATCCGGTCGGCGGCCTCGGCCGGCGGCGGGCCTTCGAGCTGCCAGGAGCAGGCCTCGCGATAGCGCTTGCCGGCGCTGCGGTCGCTGGCCGCGAGCCACTTGAGCTCGAACCACGGATGATCCTCCAGCAGTTGCACGAACCGCTGCCCCACCGTGCCGGTGGCGCCCAGGATTCCGACCTCGATCTTCGCCATACGCGCTTTTCAGCTCGCTCACGCTGATTTGAACGGTCTTGCCGGCACGGCACCCGAACCGCCCTCGGCACCGCAGAGTCTACCGGTCCTGCAACCGGCAGACCATCTCCCTGTAGAGGTGCACCGCCTGTACCAATTCGCGCTTGGCCACCCGCTCCTCCGGGGTGTGGGCGACGTGGATGCTCCCGGGTCCGAGGAGGAACGGCTCGCCCCAGGCTCCGAGGCGGGGGATGTCGGTGGTGTACTTGACGATGGTGGTCTCGAAGCCGGGCAGAGACCCGAGACGCACGGCCGGCGTCTCCCGGATCTCCGCGATGCGCACCCCCGGGACGGCGTGCACCGCCGCGGCCGTATTCCGCCGCAGCTCGGCCGTGTCGCCGACGGTGCGGAGCGTCACCTCGGCGCGGGCGTGGTCCGGCACCACGTTGGCGGCGCGGCCGCCGGCGAGGGTGCCGATGTTGAGGGTGGTCTCGCCGAGGACGGGATCGGAGGGGAGAGGCAAAGCCCGCAGCCGCGCCAGCGCGTCCACGAGCTTGTCGATGGCCGAGTCGCCCAGCTCCGGATAGGCCGAATGGGCCGCCCGGCCCGCCGCCTCCAGGGACAGGTAGATCATTCCCTTGGAGCCCAGGGCGAGGCGGTTCTCGGAGGGCTCGCCGTCGATCAGGAACCGCGAGCCGCGCGGGCGGCGGTTGGCCGCCTGGGCGCCGGCGCTGTCGGTCTCCTCGCCCACCACCAGGAGCAGGCCGAAATCGCGCCGGCCTTCCGCCAGGAAGCTCCGCAACCGCCTGGATCATCGCGGCGATGGCGCCCTTCGTGTCGCACGCCCCGCGGCCGCGGATGAATTCGTCGTCCTCCGAAGAGGGGAAGAACGGCGGCACGGTATCCATGTGGGTGGAGAGGACCACGACGGGCTCCCCCCAGGCGGCAAAGACGTTGCAGCGGTCATCAGCGACCGGCAGGCGCTCGACGGTCCCGTCTGTCCGCCCGGCCAGATCCTCGAGCTGGCGGAAGAGGAAATCACCGACTTCGCGCTCGCGGCCGGTCGTCGAGTCGATGTCGATGAGCGAGCGGGTCAGCTCGAAGAGGCGCATGGAGGCGGACCTATGACCGGTTAGGTTTCGAGCTTCGATATGTCCGGGATCGAGCTCCGGACAGCCTCCAGAATCAATTCCGCCTTTTCGACCGCAACTCTTGCTTCGGCAGGCTGGGCGTGTACGGCACCCCCATAATCAGCTGTGTGCCGCAGATTGGTGAGCCAGGAGAACGCGGCCCCAACCTCGACTGGCCAACGCCCGGGCTTGACAAGATCCCGATGGACGGCACGCTCGATCGCGGTATGTTTCACAAACCCTTGACCTTCCAGAAGCAGGAGGGCAGAGACCGCAAAAAAGGCTGCGTAATAGGCGCGAGACGAGGAGGCGTCGGGATCTCGATCAACCAACTCCTCTGCCGTTTGCAGTGCCTGGAGTGCCCTCTTCCAGAGCTCCAGAACCTCCGGATTCACAGATACAGCCCTTCCCGTTGCACCGCCCGGTAGAGGCTGTACCGTCCGGCCTTGAAGGCTTCCGAAGACACGGGGAGCGCATGGATGGGGCGGTCCACCTGAAGCTGGAGAGGGTAAAGAGCCTCGACGATCCTTTCCAGATCCTTGCCCAATTCGATGGGTTCTCTCAGGAGGACCATGATGTCCACATCGCTATCCTCCTGTGCCTGCCCCCGGGCCTCCGACCCGAAGAGCAAGGCCCCCCTGAACCGTTCCCGGAAGATCGCCTCCAGTCTTGGCCTGATCTCTTTGAGAATCTCTTCGTTCAGCACTTTGAGGGTCCCCGTCGCCAAGGGTAGCATTATCGACTGGAACGGTTGACCCGCAGGAGACAACCTGTGAGGGTTTCCCGCCCCTGCAATTGGGCATGGATTCGGTGGGCTTGAGCGATGAAATCCGGATCGAACGTGCAGACCACGATACCTGGATGTTCCGGGAGCTGTTGGTGCAGCCGAACGAAATGGCGCCGATTCAGCGTGATCAAGACCCTTCCTTCGGCGTTCGCAAGGGCCAGGACAGCGTCGTCAGAGACAGCCTGGCCGCCGCGGCCCGTTTCCTGAATGGTCAGGACGTCATGGCCTAAACGGCGAAGCTCCTCGGCGACTGGCAGCGGAAAATTCTCATTGGTGTAGAGCCGCGTCATCGTTCAGGCGGCCTCGTTCTCCTGAATCTGCCGCTCGATTTCGTCCCGATAAGCGCGGTAGTACGCCCATGCATTCGTTAAATCCTCGGCGTGAAGGGTGGGATAGGCACGCAGGATCTCAGCTTCGCTCGTCCCTAATTTTCGGGCCTGCACGAGCAGCCAGACGGGAATCCGGGTCCGTACGATACGGGGCTCCCCTCCGCAGATGGCTGGATCGCTTTCGATTCCAGGGTAAGACTCACCGAGGTCGCGCGCTACCCACTGAAGGAGCTGAGACTTCTCCGCGCGGGTCATTTCGGTCAGCAGCCGTTCGGCTTCCTGTAGCTTCGTCACCGCTCCACCTCGGCCAGTCACGATCATACACCCGCCTACCAGGAAGAGGATGTAAGACCGGCTTCGGGATAAGATACCGCGTCATGATCCAGATCGATCTCAAGGGCAGGCGGGGCCTGGTGATGGGGGTGGCCAACGCGCGCAGCCTCGGCTGGGCGATTGCGGAGCGGCTGCATGCGGCGGGCGCGGAGCTGGCCTTCAGTTACCAGGGAGAGCGCTTGAAGGAGGAGCTCGAGAAGCTGACCCAGGGCCGGCCAGGCGTGCTGCTCTCGCAGTGCGACGTCACCGACGAGGCCGAGCTGAAGGCGACCTTCGCCGGTCTCAAGGAAGCCTGGGGGAACCTCGATTTCGTCGTCCACTCCATCGCCTTCGCCCCGCGGACGGCCATGGAAGGGCGCTACATCGAAACCACCCGCGACGACTGGCGGACGGCGCTGGAGATCTCCGCCTACTCGCTCGTGGCCGTCGCCCGCGAGGCCGAGCCGCTCCTCAACGAGGGCGGGGCGATGGTCACGCTCACCTATTACGCCGCCGAGAAGGTGGTGCCCAAGTACAACGTCATGGGCATCGCCAAGAGCGCCCTGGAGGCCTCCGTCCGCTACCTGGCCTACGAGCTCGGCAAAAAGGGCGTGCGGGTCAACGCCGTTTCCGCAGGTCCGGTCCGCACCGTGGCGGCACGCTCGATCCCGGGCTTCATGAAGATGTACAACAAGGTCGGGGGCATCGCTCCCCTGGGACGCAACGTGAGCCACGAGGAGGTGGGCAACCTAGGTCTCTTCCTGCTCTCCCCGCTGGCCGGAGGGATCACCGGCGAGACCGTCTACGTGGACGCCGGCTTCCACATCATGGGAATGGAGCTGGGGGAGGAGTAGGAGAGGCCGGACCTCCCCCGCAGAGCTTCACTTCAGACCGGAATCCGCCGGATCGGCGGGCGCCATCCCCTGGCCGTCGCCCGGATCGCGGAGAGGCTTGCCGTTCGGATCCATGCCGCAGCCGTTCTTCTGCCGGTCTGCGGGCGGCTCCGGAGCGCTCAGGAGCCTGATCCACCAGCGCTCGACCTGCGAGAAGATGCCCGGCGCCGGGACCGGGAGCTGAGCCCATGTCCAGGGAACCGCCTGGGACGGGACAGGAACGAGGACCAGCAGGAGCGCAGCCAAGCCGGCTGCTCGCAAGATTCTATTCTTAAGCATTCTTCTCTCCTCCAAATATTCGATTTCAAGGGAACGTATCCGTTGTCCATAGTGCCGGTGATGAGACAAAACGAGTCCCGCTTGCCTGCCCCGTGGTGGTGCCGGGGCATGAAAGCGGGCGGATATACTCCGGCGCCATGCGGAAGCCGATGAGAACCGGGAGCCTTTGCGGAGGGGGCCCAGCTTGCGGGCGCTGATCCTCGCCGGCGGCAGCGGTACGCGCTTCTGGCCGCTGTCGCGCCGGCGCAGCCCCAAGCAGCTCCTGGCCCTGGAGGGGGAACGGAGCCTGCTCCGCGACACCCTGGAACGGCTGCGGCCGCTGGTCGAGCCGGAGGCGGTCTGGGTGTGCACCACGGAAGTCCTGGCGGAGAGGGTTCGCCGGGAGCTGCCGGAGGTGCCGGCGGAGCAGATCCTGCTCGAGCCCGAGGGGCGGAACACAGCCCCGGCCATCGGCTGGTCGGTCCGCTCGATGCCGGAGGAGATCCGCCGCGGCGCGGTGGCGGTGCTGCCGGCCGATCACCGGGTGGGAGACGCCGCCGCCTTCCGCGAGACCCTGGCGCGCGCGGCCTTGGCAGTCAAGCGGGCGGTCCAGCGGGAGGATCAGGTGGTCGCTCTGGGGGTCGTGCCGCGCTGGGCGGAGACGGGCTATGGCTACCTCGAGCTGGAGCCGGAGATCGGGCCGGACGGCGCGCGCCGGGTGCGCCGCTTCGTCGAGAAGCCCTCGGCCGGGAACGCGGCCCGCTTCGTCGCCGCCGGCAACTACCTCTGGAACGCGGGGATCTTCGTTTTCCGCGGCTCGACGCTGCTCGGTATCCTGGAGCGGCTGCAGCCGGACCTGGCCCGGGGTCTCGAGGAGATCGCCGCCGCTCCGCACCGGCTGCGCGAGCTCTATGGCCGTCTTCCCGCCGACTCGATCGACTACGCGGTGATGGAGAAGCTGGACGGGATCACCACCTTTCCCCTCGACTGCGGCTGGAGCGATCTCGGCTCCTGGGAGGCCCTCGACGAGGTGCTGCCGAGGGACGCCCAGGGCAATACCGGCAGGGGCGACCGGCTGGCCGTGGACGCTCACGGCAACCTGCTCTTCGCCGATGCGGGTACGATCGCCGTGCTGGGGGTCGAGGGTCTGGTCGTCGTCCGTACCGGCGACGCGGTCCTGGTTTGTCCCAAGTCCCGCTCGCAGGAGGTCAAGCGGCTGGTCTCCGAGCTGGCGGCCCGGAAACGCGAGGACCTGCTGTGATTCAGTCCGTCCAGGTCGCCACCGCGGCGGCGGACCGCCCGCTCGCCGGTTTTCCGGCGCCGCTGCCGCTCGACGAGCTGGTGCCGGGTCGAGGCGAGTGGGAGGTGGAGATCGGCTTTGGCAAAGGCCGTTATCTCCTGCGCCGCTGCCAGGAGAACCCGGATCGCCGCTTCCTCGGCATCGAGCTCGCCGGCGAGTACCACGGCGTCTTCGTCGAGCGGGCCCGGCGGCGCGGGCTCGCCAACTGGCTCGCTTTGCGCGGCGAAGCCCAGTACCTGATCTCTTCCGTCCTGCCGGCGGGCTTCGCCTCGGCCCTGCACGTCTACTTTCCGGACCCTTGGCCCAAGGGCAGGCACCACAAGCGCCGGCTCTTGGATCCGGAGACGATCGACCTGGTGCTCGGCCTGCTGCGGCGGGGCGGCAGGCTCTGCTTCGCCACCGACTTCCTGGACTACGGCGAGCGGGTCTGCGAGCTGCTGTCCGGCTATCCGGGGCTGCGGCTCGTCCGCCGCAGCCGGCCGTGGGAAGGGGGGGCCCGCACCAACTACGAGGCCAAATACGAGGCCGAGGGCCGGCCGATTCTCCGCTTGGAGGGAGTGCTGGAGGTGGACGGCCGTGCCGCACCTCTCCATCCCGAGGGCGCCGGTGCCGTGCTGGCCGCGATCTGGCGGGAGAGCTGAGATGGCGGAACTCCCCCGGCCGCCCGAGCCCGAGCCCGAACCCGAGGACACTCCGCCGGCGCGCATGAGCCGTGGAGCGCGCTTCTGGTTTCTGGTGACCGTGCTGATCGGTCCCGTCTATGTCCTGTGGATGACCGGCGTCGAAGGCCGGCGTATCTGGGTGGTGGTCGGGATCATTCTCCTGATCGCCCTCTGCGCCGGCATCGCCCATCGGCTGATGGCGCTCACACGGAGGCGGTAATGGAGAGACAGCAGAGCACCCCGGCGGAGTCCACCCTGCGGAACCGCTTCATCGTGTCCCCGTTCTTCCTGGACCGGGAGCTGCCGCAACTGGAGGCTCTCGCCCGGCCGGACTGGCGCCTCAACAAGCCCCATCCGGAGGGCGATCCGCTGGCGCGCATGTCCACCGTCCATCGTCCGCTGGCGCGGCTCGTTGCGGCGGCGAGCCGCGATGGCGAACGCCCGGTCAGCATCGCCGGGGATTGCTGCACCGTCATCGGCGTCCTCGCCGGGCTGCAGCAGGCGGGCCTCCGTCCGGCCCTCGTCTGGCTCGACGCTCACGGGGATTTCAACACCTATGAGACGAGCCCGAGCGGGTTCATCGGCGGCATGCCGCTGGCGATGATCGTCGGCCGCGGTGACCAGAGCCTGGTGCACGCCGCCGGCCTGGCGCCGCAGCCGGAGGCCGAGGTCTTTCTGGCTGACGCGCGGAATCTGGACCCCGCGGAGGCCGAAGCGGTGCGGCATTCGGCCTTGCACCATGTCTCCCGCCTGGCCGATCTGCCGCGGCAGATTCCGGCCTCGCCGCTCCATGTCCATCTCGATATGGACGTGCTGAATCCGCAGGAGGCTCCGGCGATGCTCTATCCAACGGCCGGTGGACCCTCGCTGTCGGAGGCGTGCGCGGTGATGGAGTCGCTGGCCGCGACCGGGCGCGTGGTGTCGGTGTCCGTGACGGTATGGAGCTTCGAGCGCGACGCGGACGGGAAGACGGCGAAGGCCTGCATGCGGTTGCTGCAGGCGCTGGTGGGTGACGGGTAGGGGATATAGGCGTTGCGTAAGGGTTCAGTGTGCCTGCAGACTGCGTACGGTCCTGCCCTCCGAAGCCTCACCCCCGGGCCCCCTCTCCGTAACCGGAGAGGGGGGGGCCAGAAAGAAGACAGAAGTATTCCCTCCCCCTCTCCCGTCAGGGAGAGGGGGCCGGGGGGTGAGGCTTCGGAGGGCAGGACCGGGGGAGTCCACGAGCAAACTGAACCATTACCAGGCGTTGAGGTCACCTTTTGCGCCCGGCGCTTCCGCACCGGGCTATCGAAACGTTGCTCCTCCGGAGCGAATCGCCCGCCGGGCGACGTCTCGGTAGCCCGGTGCGGAAGCGCCGGGAGGCTCGGTGGTATCCTTCCGCCGGAGCCCGCGCCTTGATCCGACGACTGTCCTATCTCTGGCCCTACCTCCGGCCTCACCGTCGCAAGCTCTTCCTCGGTCTGCTGATCATCGTCGTCTCCGTTGCCATGGGCATGGCGGGGCCGCTGCTCATCGGACGGGCCATCGACGCCATCCGGGAGCACGTCTCCCGCGCCGCGCTGCTGGCCTACGCCGGGCTCATCGTCGGCTTCTCGCTGCTCCAGGGACTGTGCAGCTATCTGCAGCGCATGATCCTGGTGGCGATGAGCCGGGATATCGAATTCGAGCTGCGCAACATCTACTTCGAGTCGCTGGAGAAGCAGCCGCCCGGTTTCTTTCATGACCATCCCACGGGCGACCTGATGGCCAGGGCCACCAACGATCTGCAGGCCGTGCGGATGCTCTGCGGGCCGGCCATCATGTACTTTGCCAACACCGTCATCACGGGCCTCGGCTGCCTCTTCTTCATGGCGCGGATCAATCTCGTCCTGATGCTGCTCGCCCTTTTCACCACGCCTCTGGTGGCCGTCTTCACCCATCGCTTCGGACGCCGGGTCCACAGCATTTTTTCGGGCGTCCAGGAGAGCTTCTCGGACATTTCGGCCAGGGTGCAGGAGAGCCTTGCCGGCGTGCGGGTGGTGCGGGCGTATGCCCGCGAGGAGCGCGAGGAGGAGGAATTCGAGCGGGTCAACCGGGCCTACCTGGAGGGCAACCGCCGGCTCGCCGCCTGGTCGACGGCCTTCCATCCCATGCTCCAGCTGCTGATCGGGCTCGGTTTTGCGGCGGTGCTCTGGTACGGCGGCCTGCTGGTGATCCGCGGCCGGATCACGATCGGGGAGCTCGTCACCTTCCAGCTCTTTCTCTCCAAGCTGATCTGGCCGATGATCGCCCTGGGTTGGGTGGTGAACCTGGCGCAGCGCGGCACCGCCTCGCTCCTGCGCCTGCGTGCCGTTCTGGAAACCCTGCCGGCGATCCGCGACGAGGAGCCGCTGGTCGATTCCGTACCGGTCCTCGGCGACGTGTCGTTCCACGACCTGAGCTTCGCCTACCGGGAGGACGCCGAGCCGGTGCTGCGGGGCGTCGATTTCCACGCGCCGGCCGGGCAGACGGTGGCGGTCGTCGGCCGGACGGGCTCGGGGAAAAGCACGCTGCTGTCGCTCATCCCGCGCCTGATCGATCCGCCGGCAGGCACGCTGAGGGTGGACGGCGTGGACGTCCGGCGGTTGCCGCTCGCCAGCCTGCGCTCGGCGATCGGCATGGTGCCTCAGGAGACCTTCCTGTTTTCGGCGACGATCCGCGAGAACATCGCTCTCGGCCGTCCGGATGCGGCCCCCGGGGAGGTGGCCGAGGCCGCGCGGCTGGCGGGCCTCGACTCCGACCTCGCGGCGTTTCCCAACGGCCTGGACACCGTGGTGGGTGAGCGGGGGCTCACCCTCTCCGGCGGCCAGAAGCAGCGGGTGGCGCTGGCGCGGGCGCTCCTGCGCGAGCCCCGCATCCTGCTGCTCGACGACTGTCTCTCGGCGGTGGACACCCATACCGAGGAGCAGATCCTCGGCAATCTGCGCACGGTCTTCCGCGGGCGCACGGTCTTTCTGGTGTCGCATCGGATCTCGACGGTCAAGGACGCGGATGTGATCCTGGTGCTCGAGCAGGGCCGTATCCTCGAGCGCGGCACCCATGCCCATCTCATCGCCTCCGGCGGCGTCTACGCCGAGCTGCATCAGCGCCAGCTCCTGGAGGAGGAGCTGGCGGCGGTCTAGGCATCCTCCAGAGGAGAGCACGCCATGCGGGTCGTGATCACCGGCGGATCGGGTCTCATCGGCAGCGCCCTGGCCCGGGACCTGGGAGGAGCGGGACACGAGGTGATCGTCCTCACCCGCGATCCGGCCAAGGTGTCACCGCCATCATCACCATCGCTATCATCGCCGAACACGCGCACCGTCGAATGGGACGGCAGGACGGCGGCGGGGTGGGCCTCGCTGCTCGACGGCGACACCGCCATCGTCCACCTGGCGGGGGAGAGCATCGCCGCCGGGCGCTGGAGCGAGGCGAAGAAGCGGCGCATCCGGGAAAGCCGCGTCGAGTCGGGGAAAGCCGTGCTGGCGGCGATCCGGCAGGCGGCGGCGAAGCCGCGCGTGCTGCTCCAGGCCTCCGGCGTGGGCTTCTACGGCCCGTGCGGCGACGAGGTGGTGACCGAGCCGCATCCTCCCGGCCGCGACTTCATTGCCGGCGTTTGCGTCGATTGGGAGGGCGCCACGGCCGAAGCCGAGTCGCTCGGGGTGCGGCGGGCCGTGCTGCGCACCGGCCTCGTGCTGAGCAACGAAGGCGGCGCTCTGCCGCGCATGGCCCTGCCGTTCCGCCTGCTGGCGGGCGGCCCGCTCGGCGGCGGCCGCCAGTGGTTCCCGTGGATTCACATCGCGGACGAGGTGGGGGCGATCCGCTTTCTGCTGGACCGCGAGGACGCCCGCGGCCCCTTCAACCTGACCGCTCCCCGGCCGCTGACCAACCGCGACTTCAGCCGCGCCCTCGGCAAGGCCCTGCGGCGGCCGAGCCTGGCGCCGGCGCCAAGCATCGCCCTGCGGCTCGCCCTCGGCGAGATGGCGGACCTGCTGCTCACCGGCCAGCGGGCGGTGCCGCACCGGCTGCTGGAGCACGGCTACGCCTTCCGCCATCCCGAGGCGCTCGGCGCCCTGCGCGACCTGCTGGGCTGAGGAGCGGCACCATGGAAGCGATCCGCGAGGGGGACATCCCCGGCGTGCAGCTCCGGCGGCGGCAGGGCCTTGCGCTGTCGCCCGAGGGGGCCTGGCGCTGGCTCGTCGAGCCCCCGAGGTTGGCCCTCTGGCTGGCGGAGGAGGCGCAGATGGAGCCCGGTCCGGAAGGCGCGCTCCTGCTCTCGGGCAGCGGGCCGCGCGTCGATCCTCCGGCCGGACCCTGGCGCGAGCGGGGCCGGACGCTCGAGATCCTGCCGCCGCGGCTCTGGGTCCTCGCCTTCGAGAGGCTGGACGCCGGCTGGCCCGCGGCCACCCGCCTGACCCTGCGCCTCCACACTGCTCCCGGCGGCTGCGAAGTCGACGTCCTCCAGCAGGGCTTTCAGCGCCTGCCTTTGTCGGTCGGCCTCACCGTCTGGGAGAGCTACCGTCTCCGCTGGCGGAGGTCTCTGGCGCGGCTGGCGGAGTTGACGGCTATGCGTCCCATGGAGCCGAAGGAGAAGCTTCCTTGACCCCGGCCGGATACCAACGCCGCCGGCGGCAACTCGACGAGGAGTTTCGTGCCGGCCTCGAAATGTTGCAGGCAGGACATCAGGCGAAAGTGGAGGCGCTCGACGCCCTTGGCTGGAATCGTCGGAGCCGGCCGCCGAAAGCCCCGGCGCCCCCGAGCCACCGCAAGCTCCCCGGGAGAATGGAAGACTGAGCCTGCCGCCGGAATCTTCGACCCGAGGGGGGCGAAAGCCCGGCCGCGAGGGGAATGTTCCCCCCTCTCGTCGGAGAGTCTCCCCCGAGCTGGGGGAATGTTCCCCCTCTCGTCGGAGAGTCTCCCCCGAGCCGGGGGAATGTTCCCCCTCTCGTCGGAGGGTCTCCCCCGAGCCGGGGGAATGTTCCCCCCTGCATCGGAGGGTCTTCCCCGACGGGGAGAAAGTTGCAGAGCGCTTCGGGAAGGTGGCCCCCGAGATCTGTAGCGTTGCTCCCCGGGAAGGGAAACGTTCGGACCGCGGGTTGGAACCTTCCCCCGCAGGATCCGGAAGCCGCCCCGTGGAGGGGGAACATTCCCCCGGCCGGAGCGGACATTGCCCCGCGGAGTCGAGCCATCCCCCGCTGGCTTTGGAACGTTTCCCTGAATAAAAAAGCCCCGGTCCGCGACCGGGGCTTTTCCCATCTCGGAAGAGGGGCTGACTAGAACCGCAGACCGACGCCGATCCGGTAGGTCCGGGGCTGCTGGAAAGCCAGGGCGTTGACGGCCTTGCCGAAATTCACCCCCCTGACCCAGTGGACGCCCTCGACCGGCGTCTCCGTGAACGGGTTGAAAGGCACGCAGGGCCTTACTCCCGGGCCGGTGTCGCAGTCGGCGGCGTTGTCGGCGGTCAGGATGGTGGTGTTGAAGTAGCGGATGTCCGTGGTGTCGATCTTGTCCGCGTTGAACACGTTGATCACTTCCGGCTTCAGGAAGAGATCGACCCCGCCGATGCGGAAGTCATAGTTGAAGGAGACGTCCGTCCGGAGGATGTCGGCGGTCCTGAAAGCACCCCGCTTGCTGAAGAAGTAACCGACCCGAACGGGCTCGCCCAGGTAGGCGGCGTTGGTAGCCGCGGGGACGAAAGCACCGGTTCTGATGGTCCCGACGGCTTCATAGGGAAGACCGGTGAAGTAGCTCTGGAGCAGGCTGGCGCTCAGGCTGTGGCGGTCGTTTTCGAGGACCTTGAACACGCCGTAGAGGTTCACCCGGTGACGCTGGTCGATGGAGAGGGGGCCCGTGGGGGAGTTCCAGCTCACGTCAAAGTATTCCGGGTAGTTCCCGAGACCGCCGGGCAGCGGGCCGCTGCCCTGGTTTTCGCCGTTGTAGTTGCCCTCGGTCTTCGACAGCGTCCAGTTGCCGCCGAAGTCGAGCTTGTCGGTGGCACGGAAGCGGAACTGGGTGTGCAGGCCCTGGTAGGTCCGCTCGTAGAAGTCGTCGTTGTTCTCGACCAGCGTGAGGTCGAAACGCTGCGTGACGCTGCCGAGCTGCGCCGAGACCTGGCCGGTCCCCGTGTCGGTGCGCTGGTGGTAGAAGTTGCCCCACTCGCGATAGACGGCGTCGGCGCGGACGAGGCCGCGGTTGCCGAGCCGCGCGGTCACGCCGAGGGCGTACTCGGTGACGTTGGGCGAATCGAGAGAGCCGTTGATCCGCGAGTTGACGCCGCGGATGGCGGCGGCGCTCACCGGCACTTGGGCGCCGCCGAGCGGGTTGGCCACCGTCGGCAGACCGCCGTTGGCGGCGGTGAACCAGTCGAAGAGCGCCCGCAGGGCATCGTCCTGGCTGAGGCCGCTGATGTTCGGTCCGCGGTAGAGCCACTGGATGCTGGAGGGCACGCCGCCCGGCGAGGTGCTGTCGCCGATGGTGTTGGCCAGCGCCGTCACGTACTGGCCATAGCTTCCGTGGAGGACCAGGCCGCCGTTGCCGCGCGCGTCGTACGTCGCCGCCAGGCGGGGGCTCACCGCGGAGTCTTTGGCGACCTTCTGTTTGGCGGCGTTCTCACCGTCGTTTTCGTCGTAGCGCAGGCCGAGGCTCAGGCTCAACCGGTCGCTGAAGCGCCAGGTGTCGTTGGCGAAGATCGAATTGGTCTTGAAGCTGGTCCCTTTGGTCGATAGCAGGATCGGGTCGAACTGGATGATCGTCGAGCCGTCGCCGAGGAAGATGGGGCGGATGTCCTCGCCGTTGATGGTGGCCGAGGTGCCGAGGATGCGCCAGTCGCTGCCCGACTGGTGGTTGTCCGCGGCGCGGATGTCGTCGAAGGTGTCGTAACCGCCCACCAGGTCGTGCGTGCCCAGGCTGTCCGTGGAGAGGAAGTAGGAGGCCTTCACGAGGGCGTTCGTGTTGTCGCGCTCCTCGGGCTTGCAGACGCCGCAGAACGTCGCGCTGTGATAGCGGACATTGCCGCGGGAGCGATCCTGGATCAGGGTGCCCGCGATGAGCTCCGTCGACTTCGCGCCCGAGCCGATGAAGGTGAACTGGCGCTCGGAGTACTGCGCGGTCAGCAGCAGGTTGTCGGTGAAGGTGCCGGTGTAGTTGACCGACCACAGATCCTGGGGGGTTTCCCGAACGACGAGGCTGGCCCGATCCAGGGCGCCGCTGAAGATGTTGCCGTCTTCCAGGTCCTCGATCTCGCTGTACGAGGCGAGCAGGGTGTGCCGCGGCGTCAACGTGGCGGTGAGCTTGCCCTCGTAGCGCTGCTGGTCCCGGATGTTGGGGTAGAAGGCGCCGACCGGGGCGGTGGTCTGCCTCGTCTCTTCCTGCTCGCGGTCGCGGCCGGCGACGAAGAACCAGAGGCGGTCCCGCAGGAGCGGGCCGCCCAGGGTGAGCTCGTAGGTCGGCACGACCTTGTCGGTCTGCGGGGCGTCTCCCCCGGTTACCGGATCCAGTCTCTTCTCCTCCCAGCTCTGGTTGTTGAAAGTGGTGCGGAAGGAGCCGGAGAAGTCGTTGCCGCCCGACTTGGTGATGACGTTGACCACGCCGCCGGAGAAACGGCCGTACTCGGCCGACACACCGGCCGTGGCCGTGGTGGTCTCCTGGATGGCGTCCTCGATGAACAGGTCGAACGCCTGGCCGCGGACGTTCTCGTTGAGCACCACGCCGTTGAGCAGGAAGAGGTTCTCGTAGGTAGGAGCGCCGGAGATCGTGATGTTGCCGAGCCCCGTGGTGCTGTCCTTGGACGGGCCGTTGGGCTGGATGCCGGGCGACAGGGCCACGATCTGGTTGACCGTCCGCCCCGCCGGCAGCTCGTCGACCAGGGTCTTGGTGTAGGTGGTGGCCGATTGGACACCCTGGGAGATGTTCTCCAGGGTACCGGTCACGAAGATCTCCTCCTCGATCGTCGAGAGGGACATCTCGGCGTCCAGGGGAATGGCCTGCGCGGCGGCCACCCGCAGCTCGCGGGTGACGGTCTGCATGCCCTCCAGCTCGAACGTCACGGTGTAGTCCCCCGGCGGCAGCGACGGGAACGAGTAGTCGCCGTTGGCCGAGGTCGTCGCCGTCTTGCTCCCCTGGAGTTGAGGAGAGGTCACCGTCACCAGCACGCCGGCGACCGGCTGGCCGTCGGTCAACACCCTTCCGGACAGCTTGCCCGTGGGATTGCCCTGGCCGAACGCCGGCAGCGCCACCAGCAGGGCGACCGCCAGGCCCAGGACGAGGAATTTGACTCTCATTTCCGGACTCCTTTCCAAGCCATGCTCCCGCGATCGCGCGGGGAGCGGTTTTGAGAACCTGAACCAACCCGAGAATCTGGACGACTATCAGTGGAGTGAGACGATCAAGTTTCATACCAACCCGGGGCCGGTGTCAATGAGAAACGCAAAATCCTGTGCAGTCAGCAGCTTCGCGTCCTCGACCCCCCCAGGAGGAGAGCCGGAAGAATTCATTCTGCTGGATTAGGAATCCAATTTCTTGATTGGACAAGGTCTGTGGACTTCTCCTTGTGCCTCACCTACGCTAGCGCAACTGAGCCGTAACCGTGCCGCCGGCCGAGCCGTTCCGGCCGAACATGAAAACGGCTCGAGAGCGAGTAACGAGCTCACCCCGGGCCTGACTGACGCACAGGAGGAACCTATGCGCAGCTTCGATCATCGTACCCCGTCTCGCCCCGCCAACGCTTTCGCCGCCGACTTTCTGAGCCGCTTCGGATCAGACCGCAGGCTCCGTCCACAGCTCCCGTAGCGCCGCGGCCACCTCCTCCCGCAGCTCGGGAGGGGTGTAGACGCGGTAGCGGTCGATCCGGGAAAGGTGGCGGATGAACTGGCTCGCCTGCTCCATGGGCTCGAGGGAGCCGTCGAAGCGACGCACCAGTACCCGGCTGCGGCCCATGCGGTGGGGGTCCTTGGCGGAGTTCGACAGCAGCAGGCTGCCGGGTCCGAAGCGCTCGCCGAGCTCGGGCAGCAGCGACTCGAAGCGTTCCTTTTCCTCGCGCGAGAGGTGCTCGCGGGTCTCGAAGGCCACCGGGAAGTGACGGCGCTCGACGAGCGCCCGGGCGTGCGGGCTCTCCGAGACGCGCATCGCCGACCACACGGACATGTCGTCCTGATCGAGGAACTCCTCCGGCTGCGCCGCCCAATGCACTCCCTGCTCCTTCAGCCACTCGTTCAGGTGCAGCTCCATGGCCTTGCCGGTGACGTTGAAGTAGACCTGGGTGAACATGTAGTAGCGGGCCATCACCAGGGCTTCGAGAGCATGGACGCCTCCCTCCTCGACGCCGATCCCCCACTCGCCGGTCTCCGGGTCCGCGATCGGCAGCATGGTGTCGAGCAACCGCTCGAGGTCGAAGGTGCCGTAACGCACGCCGCAGAAGAGGCTGTCGCGGAGCAGATAGTCCATCTTGTCCACGTCCAGCTCGCCGGAGACGATCTTGGCCAGCAGCCGTTCCGTCGGGGTGCCGCCGCCTTGCAGCAGCCGCTCGACGTCGGCGGTGCCGATGCCTTCGCCGTGGCGGCCGAAGATCCCCTCGATCTCGGGTGCGCGGAGGAGGCGGCGCGTCATCTCCTCATGGTCGATGCCGCCCGCGAACAGCTCCTCGGCCGAGTGGCTGAACGGGGCGTGCCCGAGGTCGTGGAGCAGCGCCGCGGCCCGGGCCAGCCGGCGCTCCGGGCTGCGCGCGCCGGCCGGCAGCAGCCCTTCGCCTTTCGAGCAGAGGGCGTCATAGACGCGGCCGGCCAGGTGCATGGCCCCGAGCACGTGGCCGAAGCGGCTGTGCTCGGCGCCGGGGAAGACCAGGAAGGTGAAGCCGAGCTGGTGGATGAAGCGCAGGCGCTGCACCGGCCGGCTGTTGACCAGCGCGGTCTCCAGGGGATCGGCGCGGACGAAGCCGTGGACCGGGTCGCGCAGGGACAGCACAGGATGTGAACGCGGGGCGGTCAGTTGTGCTCCGAGCGTTCCGCCAGGCGGCGGAAGGGGCGCAGCATGTCCAGCACCTGCCGCCGGCTGCGGAGGATCGACAGCACCGACAGGCCGCGCTCGGGCAGCGACTCGGTGAGAAGCTGCAGCTTGCGCAGGGGCGGCACGTCCACCCGGGCGGCGATCCGGTTGACCAGCTCCTCGAAAACGCAGTCGCCGGAGGCGAGGTCGTCGACGTCGAGGGGCAGCCTGTCACCGAGCTCCTGGCACAGCGAGCGCAACAACTCCACGATGGCCTGGCGCACCGCGACGACGCCGGCGTCCCGCTCATTGAGCCAAGGCTCCTCGACCGGACGCACCAGGCCCTGGCGATAGGGGGTGTCGCCGAGCTCCCGCTCCACCTGAAAGCGGAACTCGCCCCACAGCAGGAGGTCGGAGCGCCCGTCGGGCAGGGTCTCCAGGTCCATCACCCGGGCCGCGGTGCCGCCGGGGAAGATCCCGGGCCGTCCTTCGGGATCGCGGTTCCAGCCGGGTCTGAGCAGGACGACGCCGAGCCAGCGGGAGTCCTCGTCGAGCTCGGCGAGGTCCTGAACGAGTTGCAGGTACGACGGATCGACGACGTGGAGTCGCAGCTCCGTGCGCGGGAAGTGCACGAGATCGGGGAGAGGGACGAGCGGAAGACGGGTGCCGTCGCCAAGCATGTCCAGGGTCCTTTTCAAAATGATACCGCAGTTCGAGCTGCCTGCGCTCCGAGACCTCACCCCCGGCACCCCCTGGGGAACGTATGCGGCGGGTCTTGCTCTTTTTCCCCTCTCCACTTTGTGGAGAGGGGGCCAGGGGGTGAGGTCTCGGAGCGCAGAACGCGCGCTTATACAATGCCCCTATGCACCGAGCCATCCTCTGTCTCGCGATCGCGGTGTTTCTGCCTGTCCTCCTCCTCGCTCAGGACCCCATTGCCACCGGAGACGCCGCCTGGGCCCGGCGCGCGGAGGGCCGCCAGGGCGACCGCGCCCTTCCCGGGCCGATCGACGAGGCCGTGGCCGCCTATGAACGGGCGGTCAGGGAACAGCCGGAGCGGCTGGAGGGGACCTGGAAGCTCTTGCGAGCCCTCCATTACAGGGGGGAGTACGCGACCGCGGCGCGAGAGGGCAAGCAGCAGGTCTTCGCCCGCGGCAAGGAGGCCGCCGAGGCGGGGCTCGACCGGCTGGCCCGGCGGGTTGGCGGCCGCGAGAAGCTCGACGCCATGGCCCCGGCGCAGGCGGCGAAGGCGGTCTCGAGCCTGCCTGAGGCGAAGCCCCTCTATCTCTGGGCGGCGGTGCACTGGGGGCTCTGGGGGGACGTCTTCGGACGGATGGCCGCGGCGCGCCAGGGCGTCGGCGATCGCGTGCGGCGGTACTCGGAGATCCTGATCGCCCTGGACGAGCGTTATGAGGACGCCGGCGGCCACCGCATCCTGGGGCGCCTCCACGCGCTGGCTCCCAAGGTGCCGTTCGTCACCGGCTGGGTGGACCGCGACCAGGCGATCGCGCACCTGCGGCGGGCGGTGGCGCTCGGCCCCGACAACCTCGACAACCACCTCTTCCTGGCGGAGGCCTTCCTGGAGCACCAGCCTGCCAGGTCCGCCGAAGCGCGCGAGATCCTGCGCCGCCTGCTCGCCCGCCGGCCGGCCTCCGAGCTGGTCGTGGAGCAGGAGAGGACCCTCGTCAACGCGCGGGTGCTGCTCGACAGGCATCCAGGCTGAAAACTCGGAGGCGGCGTGATGGACGGTGTCCGGCCTCGACTCGATCCCCGCCGGACGCCCGCGATCGCCGCCGCGGCCGCCGGGTTCCTCGTCGTCCTCAAGGCGACCGGCGCCTGGACCACCGGTTCGCTGGCGCTGGGATCGGCCGCCCTCGACTCGCTGATCGACCTCTTCGTCTCGGCCGCCAATTTCCTGGTGCTGCGGCGCAGCGCCCGGCCGCCCGACGCCGACCACGCCTACGGCCACGGCAAGTTCGAGAATCTGGCGCAGCTCGGCCAGGGGCTGTTCCTCGTCGCGGGCGCCGCCGGCCTGGTCTGGTCTGGGGTGCGCCACCTGATCGAGGGCGGCGCGCCGCCGCAGACCGGCTGGGGAGTCGCGGTGCTCGTCGTCTCGCTGCTCGTCAGCCTGATCGTGGCCCGTACTCTGGCGCGGGCCGCCGAGGAGAGCGGCAGCCCGGCCCTCAAGGCGGACAGCCTCCACTTCGCCACCGATCTCTGGGTCAACGGCGCCGCCCTCGGCGCCCTGCTCGTCGTCCGCTGGACAGCCTGGTCTCCGGCCGACCCGCTGGTGGCGCTCGCCGTGGCCGCGTACGTCTTCCGCTCCGGTTCCTCGCTGGCGCTGGAGGCGATGGGCGATCTCTCCGACCGCGGTCTGCCGGAGGCGGAGCTGCGGCGGATCGAAGCGATCGTCACCTCCTTCAGGCCCAGGGTGATGGGGCTGCACGACCTCAAGACCCGGCGCAGCGGCGGCCAGCTTTTCATCGAGCTCCATCTGGAGATTCCACGCGCCACCTCCTTCGAGGATGCCCACGCGCTGATGGTCGAGGTCCTGCGTGCGGTCGAGCGCGAGCTGCCGCGCTCGAAGGTGTTCGTGCACGGCGACCCCGTGTGAATGGCGAATGAAGAATTCAGCAGGAGGAGCGCAGCGTCCACGCGATCCGCTCCACCCCGTGCCGGTCCCCCAGCCGCGCCAGCAGCTCCGCTACCGGTGCGCCGTCGGGAGGTACAGGCCAGTCGGGGGCGATCTCGGCCAGCGGCTCGAGCATGAAGCGGCGCTGCCGCAGGCGCGGATGGGGCAGGGTGCAGCTCGGGAAGATCGGCGCGCCGGTCGCCATAGAGCAGCAGGTCGACGTCGAGCGGGCGAGGCCCGAAGCGGGGGCCGCGCCGGCGGCCGGCGGCCAGCTCCAGCGCCTTGGCCAGGGCGAGGACTTCTTCGGGAGCTAAGGAGGTGTGCGCGAGGGCGGCGGTGTTGAGGAAATCGGCCTGCGGCACCGGCGAGACGGGACGGCTGCGATACAGGGAGGCGACGCGCAAGGGACCGAGGCAGGCTGCGAGCCGGCGGAGAGCCGCGGTCAAGGTCCGCTCGACCGGTCCCAGGTTGCCGCCGAGCGCCAGCGCCACGGGGACGATGGGGATCAACCGGCCGCGCTCAGTCCTCGTCGTCGATGTCCTCCTCTTCCTCTTCCGGGCTCCCCAGCTCCGCCCCTTCGAGGTCCGGCTCGACCAGCTCGTCCTCGGCGATGTCCGCGATCGGCTCCTCTTCCTCGATCTCCAGAGGCTTGGTGACCTCCGCCTTCCGGCGGCGCCGCGAAGCCTGACCGGCGGCCGGCGACTCCGAATGCGCGCCGTCCTTCTGGTCGGCGCCGCACTTCGGGCACAGGGCCGGGGACTTGCCGAGGTCGTAGAACTTCGTGCCGCAGTTGTAGCACTCGAATTTCGTTCCAAGTTTGAGCTCAGGCATCGCAGACTCCACCCCGCCGGGAGGTCGGTTTTCAGAGGGCGGTGAAGGTAGCATCCGTCCGGGGGCCTGTCAACGGCAAGAATGCGCAACGCGCTGGCGGTAGTGGCTCAGTTTGCTCGTGACTGCGGACGGGCATACCCTTCGAACCCCTCTCTCCCCGAGGGAGAGAGGGGAAAGAAAAGACGCTGTCTTGTTTTCTCCCTCCTCTCCCTCGGGGAGAGGAGGGCCGGGGAGGTGAGGGGCGTCGAAGGGCAGAACCATCCGAGATCCACAGGCAAACTGAGCCACTACCGCGCTGGCCCCGCCCTTGCACCCGGAAGAAACCGAGGGGTAGGATCGTTCTTCTGCCCATGCACATGAGAGCCTTCACCATCACCCTGGCCTCGCTCCTCCTTGCCGGATCCTCGTTCGCGGCGTTTGCGGCATCCCCGGCATTCGCGGAATCCGCGGCATTCGCGGCGAGGCCGCCGAGCGTTGCCGATCCCCTGGCTTCCGGCCTCACCGGCCCGCAGCGGCTCAACGCCCTGGTCGAGCGCGTCAAATACGAGCAGCGGCAGATGAAGACCCTGGAAGCTCGCTTCACCCAGCAGCAGGAGAAGCTCGCTGCTGGCCGCTCCCGAAGAATCCAGGGGGGTCTTCTCCTACGCCGCGCCGGATCGCGTGCGCTGGGAGTACCTCTCGCCCAACCCGATCACGGTGGTCATCCGCGGCGACGAAATGACCACCTGGTATCGCGACCTCAAGCGGGCGGAGGTCCTGACGGTGGGGCGTTACTCCAACCAGATCTTCAAGTACCTGGGAGCGAGCGGCAGCCTGCAGACGCTCCTCCAGTACTTCACGGTGAAGCTCAAGCTGCCGGAGAAAAAGGGTGAGCCCTACCGCCTGGAAGCTCCTCCCCAGGTACCAGCGCATCGCCAAGCGGCTCAAGTCGATGACCTTGTGGATCGACGATGAGAGCTTCTTTCCTTCACGGCTCAGGTACGTCGAGGCCGACGGCGACTCCGTCGAGTACCAGTTCAGCGACATGAAGCGCAACGCGCCGATCCCGCCCGACCGCTTCGTGCTGAAGCTGCCGCCGGGAGTGGAGACCAGGGTGCTGGAAGTGGGAGGCGCGAAGAGCAAGCCATAGGCCTCACCTCCCCGGCCCTCCGGAAGGGGGTTCCTCGCGGGCGGGCAACGCTTCTCTGCCTCGAATCGTCATCCTCAGTAGGCTACTCTGCCCATTCCACCTCGACCCGCTCACCTTCGCGCACGGTTACAGTCTTCACGACCTCGCCCGCCTTCAGCTCGTAGAGCCCTATCGGCAGTCCTCTTATTTCCAGCGGCGTCCCTATGTCGAGGAGGGGAGGAAAGCCGAGGATGCCTCGTCACCAACCAAGAAGGTCCACTCCTTGACACCTCCCAACCGGCCCAAACCACTCTCGAGGACCCTTACAGACGCTGCTTCGGCAGGCCGTCCCTCCTCCACGACTAGGGCGGAATGCGCGCCGGGTGCCGCTACGACGGAGACAACGGCCCCCGCCGCACCGGCAGGCAGGTCCGTCCAGAAACTCCCGGCTTCATCTCCGGCGACCCGCAGCCGCCACGGACGCGAAACGTCGGCAGGAATTTTGAGGCGCCCGGATTTCGGCACCGGCCATGATGGCAGCAGAGGCTCGGGCACCTCGCTCCACATTTCAACGGGAGCCGCGATCAAGCGCAGGCTGGCCGTCCGCATCTGTCGTGCGGCGGGGACCCGCACCAGGATCGTGCGTCCGGTCCCGGCGAGGCGGCGGTTCTGCTGGTGAAGCTCCTCAGGCATCAGGCGCCGCGGCTCGCGAAGGGGAGACCAGACCCAAACGGCCTGCGCCCCCTTGAGCTCATCCGGCGAGAGTCGTGCAAGGGCCGGGACCGCCTTGAACTGCAACGGCCCCTGCACGATGACCCCTTGCTCCGCCTGGGACAAGGCGATGCCGAGGGAACAGAGAATCCAGGAAAGAAGCGTCACAACCTGGGTGGGTTCTTCGGAACAGGTTTCTTCGCGGAAGGGGGCCCGCATTAAAAATGCGAGTACACTCGGCGGCATTCTTCACGGGCGGCCGCGGAGCTTGGGCGGCCGGGCTCCGCAAAGCGGCTCCCGCCGGAACCGGAGCGCGCTCGGGCTCGGCCGCCGGCGCTCCCAGGGCGGCACCGGCGAGCAGGAGAAAGGCCAACAGGATTCGCGTCTTGTCCTCGGTCCGTGCCATTTTTCTCTCCCTCCAATTCACCTGGGCATCTCCGCCACGACGATCTCGCCGGGGCGGTTCTCGGGGTCTCTGTTGTAGGCGGTCGCCGTGGCCGAGAGCAGGAGGACGATCCTGCCGCCGCGCACGTCGCCGTGCAGCCGGTCCTCCCGCCGCCGGCTCGCCAGCGGCACCGTGTACGTCTCCACCCCCTCCGGCGCCAGCACCTTCAACGTCCAGCGCACCTGGCCGTCCTCTCCCGCCGCCCGCACCAGCAGGCCGGGACCCTGCGGCAGCGGCAGGACGTCGTCGACCACCCGGTGGCCGTTGAGCCAGCCCAGCCAGTACGCCGTATCGGTGCGGACCTTCCGCTCTTCTTCGCCGGTGAAGCCCGAGCAGTCGCTGTCGAGGCCGAGCTGCTCGCTGCTCCAGGAGCGGACCCGCTCGCCCTTGGCGTTGAACAGGTGCACGCCCTTCTGGAAGCCCGGCGCGACGACGAACGAGCCGTCGTCGAGGAACCGCACGGCGCCGAGAATCTTGCTTTGGCACAGGTAGAGGCTAGGCGCTCCGCCCCCGAGCTTGTGTTCCTCGGGGAACCCCATCCACCCGGCGTCGTAGAGCACCGGCCGCAGGTCCTCCAACGTCTCGTCTCCCAGCGCCGCGAGCCAGGCGACCGCCCCCTCGGCATAGGGCGGTCCGCCCTTGGGATATCCGAGCAAAACCAGCCGGTCGCCCCAGAGGTCGAGATCGTGGGTTATAAAGGCGTCCAGCCGGTGCAGCTTGAAGGTCCCCTTCTCAGAGGCCCTGGGACGCCAGTACACATGCCAGGCGCTGGGAGCCGCGGCGATGACCGCCGGGGACACCGCCAATCCATAAAACTGCTCCATGCTGCCGAAGGTCCTGGCATTGGGGATCAGCCCGCGCCGCCGCACGCCATCCAACCCCACCTCCGCTACGCCGCCGTCGTGATACCAACTGACGTAGACGGAGTCTTCGCTGGCCCAACGGATGTCTGTGGCGACGGACTGCGCCTTGGGCAGGGCCGTTCGGCTGACGATACGAAGGGCCTTGGCCCGGGGCTCCGGCTCGGGCTGGGCGCCCGCCCCGAAGCTGGCGAGGAGACCGCCGATGAAGCAGGCAGCCCCCAAGCGGATCAAGCGATCTTGTCTTCGATTCATGCTCCTCTCCTCCTTTCAGTCGTCCGGCAGCTCGGCCTCCTGGTCCAGTCTTTGGATGAGCTCGAGTGCAGCCTGGACCTGCTCTTTGGTGTCCCGAACCACAATGCCTGATGGTTCCAAGGTCGCGATGTGAACTATTTTCACGTCACTCCGGAGAGCGATCATCACGTCCTTCGGGGACGCATGCTGCAGGGATAAGCCGAGGATGACCGAACCATCCTCAGCAGTGAATACCGTTGATTGGGAGCTGTCGAACCGGACATCGGCGAGGGCTAGGACGCGCTCGGCGAGCACCAGGTTCTCGACGGTATCCACCACTTGGATCCATTGTTCATCGACGGCGCTAACGTGCTTGCATCCGGCAATGCCGTGAAGGAGCACGATGGCATCCACGGGCTGCATCCGGGTCAGCTTCAGCCGGGTGGTTCGGGTCACGTGGTCGTCTGCATGAGCCACTGCAGACCAAAGGGCACAGCCAATGATCAGGGAGCGTTGAATCCTGGTAGGCGCGGCGGTCTTCTTCTCGGGCATGTGCGTCTCCTTGCCTGGTCGCGGCACGTTAGAGCTCTGCCGGCGGAGCGCCAACACGGGTCGGAAGACGTCTTCGGTGCATGCCTTTCTCCTCCCGCTGCTTGGTCACTTTAGCGATAATTGCAGCATGGTCCAAAGCCGCTTTACAAGAAGGCGGCGATGACAATCGTGTGACAAGGGCTCTGGCGTCTCGACTCGTTGATTGCTCATCAGCCACCCACAACTTGCAGATCAAAGTCCTGCCAGCACAGGACTTGGATCACGTAGGCGAACGCCAGTTCAGTTGCCGCCGTGCGTGTCGCAGCCCGTACCGGGAATTCCTCCGCGACACCACCCTGCGGGCGCAGCGGCGTAGCGAAAGCCTTGTAGAGGGACATAGGTTCGCCTGATCTCTTCACGGCCGCCGTTCCTTCGACCCAATCTCTTGCACGTCACCCGATTCCCGATCCAGGCGATAGCACCGTCCCTGACCATCGCAGGCCACCGCGTAGCGATCCGATGGCGGGGGGCACCAGTGGGTAGACCCGAAATAAGCACCAGACTGGAAGGCAAAAGTGGCGGCCATGAGCAAGCCCGTTAGTACGCCCAGGCCTATGATCACCACCAGCAACAGCTTCGGCCGAGTCACAGTCCTGTCTCTCGTGTTGTGCCTGTCGCAGTGGTCGGCTGGGTCTCGGGCTCGCCGGCGAGGCCATTCATCTCTTCGGCGAGCAGCACCTGCGCCCGGGCGAGATGACTGACGGCGCCGGCCAGCCGGAATCCGTCATGCAGAGTTGCGGTATGACTGACTTCCTGCAGCAGCAACAGCGCCTCCTTCCGATGGAGCTCGAGCCGATTGCGAATCTTGTTCATTCGACAGCCCACCGGTGGAGTCTCGCCAGGGTGCGGCTGGAGAGCTTGCGGATGCTGGAGGGGTCATAACCGAGCCGCCGCGCCACCTCGCTGCTGCTCAGGCCGAGGCCGAAGCGGAGCCAGAGAGCCGCCCGGTGCCGCCGGCTGAGCCCGCGCGTCAGGTTGCGGGCATCGAGGCGGAATTCGGCCTGCTCCTGCGCCGGAGATTGCGGCTCGCACAGATCCTCCAACTCCGCGGTGTCCACCGCGAACACTCGATTCATCCGGTGCCGCCGCCAGTAATGCGAGCATTTGATGCGTAGCGTGCCGAGCAGCCACGCCTCCAGGTTGCGAATCGTCTTCCACTGCCGGAGCGCGTCGAGGAGCGCCTCCTGGAGGATGTCCTCGCAGTCCTGGCAGGGTATGTTGTAACCCTTGAGGATGCGTCTCAGGCGGGGACGATTCTTCTGCAAAAGCTCCTCGATCACTACGGATTCCGGAACCGGAGCCAAGTCGAAATGCATCGCGTTCTCCATCGCCCCTGTTCCCTCAGACGAACGGCAGCGGCTTGATACGGAGGCCGCACGCTCGGAACATTCGGCGCAACGTGATCGCCGTCGCATCGACCGCCTCCCGCAGGCGAGAATCGCCGCGCGCAGCCAGACGTGCCAGAAGACGGACCTTCCCGGCCGCCAGGGCCAGAGCCGGCGCCCCGGGAAGGTAGGCTTCCAGGGCGCTGGCCAAGGCCTCGATCTCGTTGACCCGGCCGCTTTCCGCCAGCGCGAGCGCGAGATCCAGAGACACCAGGGCGGCCTCGGCCGGGCTCGGCTCGGCGAGCAGCTTCTGCCGTACCGACTCCAGCACATGGAGCGCCTCCTCGAGATCGCCGAGTCGGCCGAGCGCCCGCCCCTCCCACCCGTAGACGCGGGTCATCTCCTCGGGGTGAACGATGCGGGAATAGATCTGCCACGCCTCGCGCAGCACGCCGCGGGCCCGCTCGCCCTGCTTCGCCTCTCCCAGACAGGCCGCCAGCGCCAGACCTCCCTTCAGTGCCACGAACGGCCGGCCGTCGCGATCCATCTCGGCCCAGCCGCTGGCGAGCAGCGCGAGGGTGTCGCCATGCCCGCCCTCCTCCAGGAGCACGAGCCCCAGTAGCATCAGACAGAGGGCCACCTCGCGATCCTGGCCGTCGGTGGCGAAGAGGCAGGCGGCGTGCTGGAAGAGGGCCTCGGCCTCGTCGATGCGGCCCTGCTCCCAGCGCAGCAGCGCCAGGATCTGGCAGTAGAAAGCGCGGTCCGGGAGACCGGCCAGGAAGGGAACGGCTTTCGCGAGCAGGAGGTCGGCGGTCTTCCTCCGTGACTCCAGCCGCCGCGCGTTGGCGCCGAGGCAGTAGGCGCGCGGCAGCGCCGCGGCCGCTTCCTCGTCGCCCGCTCCGAAGAGATGCGCCAGCCGAACCGCAAGGCGGGCCAGCTCGGCCGCGCAGGCCGGCTCGGCGAGCTGGCGGGCGTGGCTGGCCTCCAGCAGCAGGTCCAACAGGTCCAGGCTGCGAAAGCGGGACTGCCGGATCACCCCGAGCCGCCGGCCGGGCGGCGTCTGCATCAGCTCCGCGAAAAGCCGCTCGGCGGTCTCGCGCTGGAGACGCGTCTCCTCGATCAGCTCCGGCGTCCGTTCCTCCAGCCGCGCCCACATTCCGGCGTAGAGCCTCCTCGTGCGTTTCGTCGGCCGGCAGCGGGGTCCGTTCGCCGAGCAACCGGCCGATGGCCCAGCTCCGGCAGGTGGGGCAGCTCAGCAGGTGCAGCAGATCGGTGGCACCGTGAGGCTCCTCGTGGGGGAAGTCCGCCATCAGCTCTTCCGCCCTTTGGCCTTCCTCCCCTTGGGGCGATACGAGGCCGCCGCCGCGAGGTCGCGAATGGCGGGCCGGATCGAGTCGTTGAGGACGCATTCGATGATCGAGCGCACCTCGGTTGAGATGTCCATCTCCTCCTCGCCCAGGAGCATGGCCGCTTCCTGAGGGGGCACGGGAAGCATCTCGTGTACTTCCTCCAGCCGGCCCCGGAGGCCCTCCAGCTCCTTGACGACCTGTCGCAACGCCCCCTGTGCGGCGGCCTCGGCTTCGGTCATGCGGTGCCCTCTCCTTCAGGTAAGCCCGTGATCGGAGGAGACGTTAAAGTCCTTGCGCAAGGCCGTCCAGTGAGGGGCAAGAACTCAGCGACCGGGCTGATGTTGGATCGTTTCGAGGTGCTAAATTTCGGGATGCGGCAACTCGCATGTCACGTCCGGAGCACCGGGAGCACTGTCTATTTTCAGAAACCGCGACTAGACTAGGGGCATGCCGAACACCGATCTCCCTTTGGGCGCCATCCTCGCCGTGCTGCGCATCGTGCGCGGCTGGAGTCAACTGGAGCTGGCCCGGGCGGCCGGCATGCGCCCGGGAACGATCTCGGAATACGAGCGGGGCAAAAAGCCGCTCCCGCTGCGCACCCTCGAACGCCTCGCGGCCGTGATGGGCTACCCGCCCGCGATGATCGAGCGTACCCGCGCCTTCATCCAGGAGGCGCGCTCGACGGCGGGGCCGGTCCAGCCGGGGGAGTCCTTCAGCCGGCAGATCGACGTTTTCGCCGCGGGTTTCGGGCGGTCGTACGAGGATTTCGCCCGCACCTGGCTGACCCGCTTCCTGGCCGAAACCTCGGCCCTCGAGACGCGCTGCCAGGCGCCGTTCCTCTGGGAGCGGCTGAGGCGGTACAAGGCCGGAGAACGGCCGGGCATCGTCGAGAGGAATCCGGAATTCCAGAGCTGGGGATTGTGCGAGCTGGTCTGTCTCGAGAGCGAAAAGGCGGCGGCTGACGACGCGAAGAAGGCGCTGGAGTTGGCCGAGTTGGCCCTGCTGATCGCAAAGCTGGTTCCAGGGGAAAGAGGCCAGTGCGCGCAGGGATGGGCCTGGGCTTTCGTCGGCAACGCCCGCCGGGTGGGCGGCAATTTGCGGACGGCCGACGAGGCGTTCGCCCGCTCGCAGGAGCTATGGCGGGCCGGGACATCGGGCGATCCGGGATTCCTCGACGAGTCGCGTTTGTTCGATCTGGAGGCCTCCCTTCGCCGGGCACAGCGACGCCTCCCCGAAGCGTTGGACCTGCTGGATCGCGCTTTAGCGAACAACAAGGGTCCGGCGGCGGGACGCATCCTGGTCAAGATGGCAAAGACGGCGGAAGAACTGGGCGACTATCCCGCAGCCGTCGAGGCGCTGCGGCGGGCGGCATCGGTCGTCGATCCCGAGGACGAGCCGCTCCTCTTCTCGATCCGGCACAATCTTGTAGCCTACCTCATCGTCCTGGGCCGCCATGGCGAAGCGGCGCTCTTGCTGCCGGTGGTGCGGGATTTGGCGGTACGGCTCAGAAACGACTTGAATCTCGTGCGCCTCCGCTGGCTGGAAGCAAGGGTCTCAGCGAGTATGGGCCAAGTCGAAGAAGCCATAGCGGCCTTGCGGCAGGTGCGAGGTGAGTTCGCCTCGCGCGGTAACGCTTACGACACCGCTCTCGCCACTCTGGAGCTGGCGGCACTGCTGGCCGAGCAGGAGCGCGCCGGGGAGGTCAAAGATCTCGCCCGGCAGATGGCCTTCATTTTCAAGGTCCAGGGCGTTTCTCGAGAGGCCCTGGCCGCTCTCACCCTGTTCCGCAAAGCTGCGGAAGGGGAGGCAGTCACCTCCGAGCTGGCCCGGAGCGTTCTGGATTTCCTGCAGCGCGCCCGGCACGATCCCGCACTCCGTTTCACCGCCCTCGGAGCGACGAGCGCCGGGAAGAGCCCTGACAACAAGCTCCTCCCGTAGGCATCTACCTCGAGCAATGCCCGCTCGGATCGACCGTGCACCCCTCTTTGGTCAAATCCTCGGTCAACCAAGTCCAGAACCGTTCCAGGAGAAAACTCCAGGTCACCGCGGGGCCGGCAGCGTGGCTCGGGGACCCGCCCCGTACGCCCGCCTCCGCCCACGAGACAGCAAGGAGGGCGAGCACGGCGAGGGCGGCGATCTTGCGACGGAGGTTCTTGCCAGACATTTTCAGCTCCTCACGGGAGGCCGCCCGGGAGCGCGACCGCCATGGCCGCGCGGGGACCTCCCCAAGCTTCAGTTCCTCATTGTGAGGCCGAAAAGTTCCACCCAAACACGATCCTGCATAGGTCGGTGAGGGAGCGGTGTCCTGCCGGCACGCCTTCCGGCAACTTTCCTTGAGGAGGGACTCGAGGAGGAATGGGATGAGACCGGAGGACCGGGAGCACCTCGGCGCCGCGCTCGCCGTGCTGCGCTCCATTCTGGGATGGGACCAGGCGGAGGTGGCCCGCGCCGGCGGCATTCCGCCCAGCTCGGTTTCCGACTACGAGCGCGGAAAAGTGATTCCCTCGCCCCGCACCCTGGCGAAGGTGCTCTCCGGCATGGGCCTGCCGCCGGGCGCCCTGGAAACGGCGCTCGGCTGCGTGCGCACGGTCCGAGCGCTCGCCAAGGGAGCGCCGCCGCCCACCGCCGAGCCCACCACCGCTGGCTCGGCGCGGCCGCCTGGATTCGAGCGCGCCTTGACGACGCTCGTACGAGCCTCGCGCACTCCGGCCAGGAAGGGGCCATGAGCGCGCTTCCGGCGAAGAACTTCACCTGAAAAGCGATGCCACATCGCTCTCCGAGTGAAAAAATCACCGGCGCCTTGGCAGACCCGGTTCAGCTCTCTACATTCTCCGAAGGTACGTTATTGCAAGTGGTTGCGGACCATAGTACGTTAGCGACTGCAAACTCTTTGTCGAAATTGCTGGTGAGAGGCCCCATGCCACAGATGACATCATGCCCTTCCTGTCTCCTCCGAGTTCTGCTGCTGCTCGCACTGGGCGCTTCGGTGGTTGGCTTCGCCACCGCCGGCCTCGGCGCGCCGGAGCCCGCGCGCTCCCTACGGATTCTCCCCGACCGGCCGATGCCGCCGGCCTTGGGTAAAGCCGTGGACATCCGTTGGGCCAGCGACAGCTCGGTCTACCTGGCCATGCTCCGTGAGGGTGCAGTTGAGGCTTCCGTCGATCTCGATCACCTCCGGGTCACCAAGATGATCCCGAAGATGATGGAACCAGGAGGGTCCTTCGCCCACCTGCTCGCAGCTTCCTCCGAGTATCTGGTCACCGGCGGTCCGCTCTGGGTGACCTGGCGGACGATCGCCAACCCGACGCGAGTCGAGGAAGCCTTCGACTCCATTCATGACTTCGATGTCATGAAGGATCAATTCTTGATTGTCGCGGCCCGCCGAGGCGAGAAAGGCGAGTATGCTCCAACCGGCGCTCTCGCCTGGATCGGCTCTCTCCGCCTGGGGCTCTCCGACCCGAGGCCGGTAGCCTACGACGCGACGGGCCCAGGGGCCAGGAATCTGGGAGGTTGTTCAACATTCCAGATGGGTGGAGCCCGTTTCTTGAGAGACGGCTCGTTCGTGATCGTACCGGGCGTTCAGCCTGGTATTCACCTCTACAGTCCCGAAGGCAAGCTACTTCGCGCCTGGGATTCGGCGCTTGTGGGGCTCGATGCGGATTGCGGCAGCCTCACAATGGAGCAGATCCTCCAGTATTCAGCCAAGTTCCTTCCACGGATCGCGTGGCTCAACCAACGCCGGACGTTGGACGAGATCCTTCCACTGCCTCAAGGCCCCGGCCTGGTGGTCAGGAGCGTCGACCAAGGACAGACTCGGTGGGATCTCAAAGTGCTCACCAAGAAGGACGCTATTACGGCTTACCAGATCCCTGTGCAATCGCAAAGCGAAAGGTCTCACCTAAAAGGAGACATCCGCGGGGACAGGATCGTATTCGTTATGAGCTCAATCGAAAAGGACGGCATGGGCTCTGCCGTCCCTCGATTGATAATCGCCGAAGCGCCGAAATAGGCTCTTTCCATAGTTTCTGCGAGAGGCGCCATGCCGCAGATCACATCACGCTCTTCGGGTCTTCACCGAGCTCTGCTGACGCTCGCACTGGGCGCGGTGGTCGTCGGCTTCGCCTCCGCCGGCCTCGGCGCGCCGGAGGCCGCGCGCTCCCTGCGGATCCTCTCCGACCGGCCGATGCCGCCGGCCTTGGGCACCGCCTTCGATGTGCGCTGGGCCGACGATACGTCGCTCTATCTCTCCATGGGTCGTGCGGGGACCTTTCGAGCCTCCATCGACCTCGACCATCCTCAGATCACTAAGATCATTTCGGGGATGATGGAGCCCGGAGGGTCATTCTCCTCCTGGCTGGCGGCGTCTTCCGAATACCTGGTCACCGGCGGTCCCTTCTGGGTGACCTGGCGGACGATCTCCGATCCGACCCGAGCCGAAGAGGGTTTCGACTCCATCCAAGACATCGATGTGATGAAGGATCAATTCCTGATCGTCGCGGCTCGCCGAGGCGCCAAAGGAGAATTTGCTCCCGAGGGTGCCATCGCCTGGCTCGGCTCTCTTCGCCGGCAGCTCTCCGACTTGCGGCCAGTTACCTACGACGCGACGGGGCCAGGGGCCAAGAATCTAGGAGCCTGCACGAATTTCGGGATTGGAGGAGCCCGCTTTCTGAGAGACGGCTCCTTTCTGATAGTGCCTGGGGTTCAGCCGGGAATTCACCTCTACAATCCTCAAGGCAAGCTCGTCCGCGCCTGGGATTCGGCGCTCGTGGGGCTCGACGCCGATTGCGGCAGCCTCAGCATGGAGCAGATCCGCCGCTATGCCGTCGATTTGCAAGGCCGGTCCGCATGGATCAACCAGCGACGGACGTTGGACGAAATCCTTCCGCTGCCCCAGGGCCCCGGTCTGGTGGTCCGAAGCGTTTCGCAGGGTCAGGTTCGTTGGGACGTCAAGGTGCTCGAGAAAAACGGCGACATCACGGAGTACCACATTCCAGTCCAATCGCAGAGTGCGGGTTCCCAGCTTCGAGGAGACGTACGTGGGAACAAGATCGCCTTCGTGATGAGCGCGTTCGAACGGGACGGCATGAAAACCGCCGGTCCTCGCTTGGTGATCGCCGAAGTGCCAAAACTGAACCAGGGACTCCACTGAAAGGAGAGAGGGAAAATGAAGAGAACGTTCGGCCGGATCGTTGTCCTTGCATTCCTTGTAGCTGCAATCGTCATGCTAGTCCTTCCTCAATCCGCAGTCGCCTATCCGTTTTATACCTATTGCAATAGCTGGAGCGGCGTTCACGTCGTGGGCAGTGGCTTCTATGGTGTCTACTGCGGAGGTAGCGGCGGGATCTGCGCGGAGTGCTCGACCGGCTATAACGGCGGGTACACCGTGTGCTACGCCGACAATTCGGGAAGTAGCATCTGCATCGAGTTTCAGGACATGTCGTGGTAGCTCTGCTCCTGTTTCTCCTGGCTCAGTCCGAGCTGGCGCAGGACCACCAGTGGCGGCTGGTGTATGAGGACGGCGCCGTCGAGTCCGTTGCAGGCGCTCCGCAGATCGCGGCGGAGAAGCAAGCGCGCTTGCGGGTTGCGTGGACGTGGTCCGAGATGCGGGCGCCGCGCCGGGTCGAAGCCGGGAGCATCGGGAAGCAGCGGTTTCCGGATGACGCCGGGCGGCTCGAAATCCGGATTCCGCGGCGCCAAGGCGCGAGGTCTCCGGCCGGCGAACGGGTGATCGCGGCCCCGGCCGAGATGTGGCGCGACCTGCCGGAGCACCTGCTGCCAAACTGGCCGGTGCCCGCAAGCGGACGGCTCTCCATACCGCGCGACCCCGGCCGGCCTTGGCGCCTGCGCCTGGCAGGTCCGAACGAGGGTACCTGGTGGGTGAACGTGCCGCCCGGCCAGGCCACCGCCCTGCTGGCTCCGGTCGAGGCGAAGGGAATCAAGACTCTGGTCACCGATGCCGCGGGTGAAGCGGTCGTCGGAGTGGGCGGCTCGATCCTGGAGGGAACGGCCCGGCAGGGCGCCAACCGCTTCTGGGCGGCCTTGCGCAGTGAGACCGGCCGGTTGGAGCTTCCCCGGCCTGCCGGATCTCGAGCTGGTCACCCTGACGATCACCAAACCGGGCTACACCCCGGCCACGGTGCGCGGGTGGCCGAGCGAGTTCCCGGAGAAGCTACAGCTCGGCACGGGTGCGATCCTTTCCGGCCGGATTGTTGAGAAGGGGGGCAAGCCGATCGCCGGCGCGGTCATCGAGGCGGAAGCCTGGGCCTCGCCCCAGGTGGTGCAGCTCCATCGGATGAGCTCCCGCTCGAAGCCGGACGGTTCCTGGTCGCTTGCCGGCGTTCCTCCAGGCCCCATCTTCCTCTCGGCGCGGGCTCCTGGATTCAGCCCCTTCGGAGAGCAGATGGAGGTGTCTCTCGGCAAGCGGGACCTCGGCACCCTGACCCTCACGCCCGGAACCACGGTGGCTGTTGTAGTGGCCGACGACCAGGGCCAGCCGGTGGCCGGCGCGCGGATCGAGGGAGGACCGGGCCTCTCCGCCGAGACGAATTCTCAGGGCCTGGTAAAGCTCGCCGGAGTGGCGCCGGTTGCTCCCTTGAAGCTCGCCGCCAACGCCAAGCATCACCTGCCCGGCAAACTGCAGGTCAATCCGCCTCTGCCCCCGCAGGTCCTGATGGTGCTGCAGCGCGCCTTTGTCATTCAAGGCCGCTTCCTCGAAGCGCCCGGCGCGCCTGCCGCCGGCGGTCTGGTGCGGACCGAGCAGGCGTCGTGTCAAATCGAAGGCCGCCTCGATGCGGAGGGCCGCTTCGAGGTGGGCCTCCCTCCTGGCGAGGCGGTCACGCTGGTGCTGCGGACACCTCGCACGGCGGAGCTGCGCTTGCCGGTGACGGAGGGAGCGGCCGGAGAGGTTCGCGATCTGGGAGATCTGCTGCCGCCGCGAGGCTTCGCGGTGACCGGCCGAGTGGTCCGTGCCGCGGACGGCACTCCGGTCGCGGCAGCCCGGGTGTGGCTGCCGCGACCCGGCCCCGGCGGCCCCCTCTTCGCCTGGGCCGGCCGGGATCTTGTGGAAGCCGCCACCGGAGAGGACGGCCGGTTCCGCCTCACGGGCCTGGCGCCGGGTCCGGCGCTGCTGCGGGTGGACGCTGGAGGCTTCGCCCGGGCGCAGGTGGATGTCTCTCTCGCCGCGGCGGACGAGCGGGAGGCGGCGACGATCGTCGAGGTCGGTGAGATCCGGCTGGCCGCCGGGGCGACGCTGCGGGTTCATGTCGACTCTGCGACCCCTGCGAGCGAGGGTGCCCTGGCGCGCGCCGACCTGCGCGGCGACTGGAGCGAGCCCGACATGCTGACGGCGCCGGTGCGAGACGGTGAAGCGTCGATCCGCAACGTTCCGCCAGGCAGGGTGATCGTCTCGGTGCTCGCCGGCCGCAAGCTCCTCTGCGAGCGGCAACTGGAGGTCCCCGCCGATAGCGGTGAAATCGGCGTGGATTGCACTCGCGCCGCTCTCACGGTGGCGGGAGTCGTCACCGTCGGCGGTGCGCCCGCCGGACCTGGCCTTCTCTTCTGGCAGCCGCCCGCCACGGCCACGGCCAGCCGCATCGACAATGTGGTCTCGCCCGGCGGCCTCAGGCAGCAGACGGTCCTCGGGGCGGGCCGACCGCAAGTGGACGTGCAAGTCGGGCCGGACGGGACCTTCATGACCGAGGATCTCACGCCTGGGCACTGGCAGGTCTCCTGGGTTCCCGAGGCCGGCGTGGTGTCAGGTTCGCAGGCGATCGAGATTCCCGCCGTCGAGCACTTCGAGACGGTGATCCCGTATCCCGGGCTGTCGGTGACGGGCCGGGTCGTGGACGAGGAGGGCCGGCTGGCCGAACGCGCCCGCGTCCGGGAAGCTCGCGAGCGGTGCCCTGGCCTTCGTCAACGCGGACGGGAGCTTCACGCTCGCCGGCCTCGGCGGCACCAAGGCCGTCCTGCAGGCGCAGCGCGACGAGCTGAGCAGCCCGATGCTCGAGGTTGAGTTGGAGCCGGACCGGCAGCCGGATCCCGTTCTGCTCACCTTGAGCCGGCGCCAAGCGGAGCACATCGAGGTTCGAGTTGTCAGCCCGGATGACGCGCCGGTGGCGGGAGCCTTCGTCTTCCTCGAGGAGGAGGGCAAGGGCGCACGCATCCTCACGACCGCTGCCGATGGTACGGTTTCGGCAGCCCTGCAGCCTCCGATTCCCGCACGAGCTCGCGCCGCCGCCATTGTGGGGAATCTCTGGGCGCTGGGCGATTGGGTTGCCGGGAAACAGGCCCGCGAGGGAATCACCTTGACCCTTAGCGGCCACGGCGGTCTCTCGGTCGAGAGCGAACAACGCCAGGGCTCGCCACGGATCCTCTCCCCGAATGGCTGGGATCTTTCCTGGCTGCTGCGGCTGCTCGGCAGCCCGGTCTTCCTTTCCCCGGATCAGCCGCTCCGCCTCGAGGGACTTCCTCCTGGCTCGTATACCGTAGCGCTTGATGACGTGAGCCTGGTCGTGGCCGTTCGTGCGGGAGAGCTGGTCGATGCTCGCCTGCACAACTTCTATAGGAGGGAGTCTAGAAAGCCGAAGATCTCAACGCTCATGGCGCTTTGCTAGACGGCGGCGGCGAAGAGAAAGACACCGAAGATTGCGATACTCACGAGGCAACTGACAAGTCTGCTAAAGACGCTGACCTTACCCCAGCCGAAGCTCCTCACCCCGGCGCCCACCTTTTTCAACCGTCCCCGGCCGGCGCCGGAAACTACGTCGCCAACGGCGCCGGGGTGTCTCTGCGAATTGACCCGGCCCGAGCCGCAGGTGCGACCGACGGGAGCACCTGCCCGTTTAAAGCTGCCGGCTTTTCGGCAGCCTAAACATGGCTCGCCGCCCGAGCGCCCCGGTGCCCGGGCCGCAGGCCGCACCGGCTTACTTTCGGGGAGGAGGCCGCCGCCCGCGGGGCACCCTCCTTCCGTCGCGGATCTCGCCCCTGCGCCAGCTCGCCGCGAAAGATGGCGTACGCGATCTCAAACTCTTTGAGCGTCATCTGAGGAAGCGGTCGCCCCTTGCCCGGCCCCAGCCTGCCGGAGGGGTGATAGCCGACGCTGTAGCGGGTCAGCTTCCGGGAGCCTGGGGGGCGGAAGAGGATAAAGAAGACCTTCGGTCCCTCCTTGGAGATCCCGGATTCCGCCTCCGGGGGTTTGGGTGTGTAGAATGTCCTCCTGGTCCTGGGGTGGTGCGAAGCCCTGCGATCACCTTTTCGGACTGAGACCTGCAAGCCATTTAGAATCATAATTTAGGCGGAATATTGAGGCTATTTGAGACATGGCGGAACCGGCTGATTCAGGTAACCCTCCCTCACCGGGAGAGGAGGGAGAAAAGCAAGAAGAGCTCCCATGCCCCTGACTTTCGAGATCCTCGCCACCGACGGCCGGGCTCGCCGCGGCCGCCTCGCGACCCCGCACGGGATCGTCGAGACGCCGGCTTTCATGCCGGTCGGCACGCTCGGCGCGGTCAAGGGGATCACCCCGCAGGAGCTGGAGGCGGCCGGCGCGTCGATCCTGCTGGCCAACCTCTACCACCTCGCCTTGCGCCCCGGCATCGACACCGTCGAGCGGCTGGGCGGGCTCCACGCCTTCACCGGCTGGAACGGGCCGATTCTCACCGACAGCGGCGGCTTCCAGGTATGGAGCCTCGGCGGGTTGCGGACCGTGGACGCGCAAGGTGTCACCTTCCGCAGCCATCTCGACGGCTCGCCTCTCCGCTTTACGCCCGAGGGGGTCGCGAGCTTCCAGGAGAGGATGGGGGTCGACGTCGCCATGGTGCTCGACGAGTGCACCACCTGGCCGGTTGAGCGGGCGGCGGCCGCGGCGTCCTGGGAGCGAACGCTCGGCTGGGCGCGGCGTGCTCGCGAGGCCTGGTCGGGGAAGGCGGGAGGGCTCTTCGGCATCGTCCAGGGGAGCGTCTACCGCGACCTCCGCGAACGGGCGGCGGCGGAGCTGGCGGAGCTGGACTTCGACGGCTTCGCCATCGGCGGCGTCGCGGTGGGAGAGGCCGAGACGGAGCGCCGGGCGGTGGTGGAGTGGACGGCGCCCGTCCTGCCGGCGGACCGGCCGCGTTACCTGATGGGAGTGGGCTATCCCGAGGACATCCTGCACGCGGTTGCCGAGGGCATAGACCTCTTCGACTGCGTGCTGCCGGCGCGCAACGCCCGGCACGGCGTGCTGTTCACCCGCGAGGGGACCTTGAAGATCCGCAACGCCCGCTTCCGGGAAGATCCCCGGCCGATCGACGCGCAGTGCGGCTGCCCCGCCTGCCGGCGTACTTCCCGCGCCTTCCTCCACCACCTTTCGCGCTCCGGCGAGCTGACGGCGGCGGTGCTGGCCACCCTCCACAACCTACGCTATTACCTTGACTTTATGGCCGGCCTCCGGCAGGCTATCCAACTCGGTGCGTTGACGGAGGCGGCGAGGCTCGCCCGCCGCGCCACCGGCGGAGACCCGCCGGAAGGACCCGGCCTCCGGGCCCTGCCGGTTTCTTCCGATCCCCTTGAGCAAAGGAGCTCTTGACGGCAGGCAGACACTGCCGGAATTCTGCGTATGAATCCAATCCTCGGTCCTTCGACGATCCTCGCCCTCCAGGCTTCCCAGGGCCCGCTGGGAATGCTGGGAGGCCTCGTTCCCATGCTCCTCATCTTCGCCATCTTCTACGTCGTGCTCATGCTCCCCATGCAGCGGCAGCGCAAGGCCCTGCGGCAGATGATCGAGAACCTCAAGAAGGGCGACCGCGTGCTCACCTCCGGCGGCATCTACGGCGAGGTCATCTCCGTCGATGGGGCGACGGTGATTCTCCGCATCGCCGACAACGTCCGCGTGCGGGTCGCCAAGTCCGCGATCTCCGGCCTCGAGGGCGCCGAGAGCGAGAAGGGCGAAAAAGGGAGTCACTCATGAAAACCAAGCTGCTCTGGCGCGGGCTGCTGATCCTGGCGGTCACCGCCGCCGCCGTGATCTGGGCCTACCCGCCGGAAGAGAAGATCAATCTCGGCCTCGACCTCCAGGGCGGCATGCACCTGGTCTTGCAGGTGCACACCGAGGACGCGCTGCGGGCGGAGACCGACTCCGACATGGCGCGGCTCCTCGACATCGCCAAGGACGAAGGCGTCACCGGAGTCACGGGCCGGCGGACGGGTGACACGCGCTTCGTAGTCTCCGGTCCCCCCGAGGCCCGGGAGCAGGTGAGCAAGCTCTACGACCGATATCTGGAGGGCCGCTGGGAGCGGACGCCGCAAGGCGACGGGCTGGTGTTCACCCTGAGCTCGCTGGCGGCCAACGAAGTGAGCAACGGCGCGGTCAACCAGGCGGTGCAGACCATCGACAACCGCGTCAACCAGTACGGCGTGGCCGAGCCCGTCATCACGCCCACCGCCACGGGAAACCGTATCGTCGTCCAGCTCCCCGGAGTCGACGACACGGAGCGCGTGCGCAATCTGATCAAGAGCACGGCCTTCCTGGAATTCCGCCTCGTCAAGTTCCCCCAGGGCGGCGGCGCCGCCGGCAGCCGCGAGGAGATCCTCGCCAACTACGGCGGGCGGCTCCCCGAGGACGTGGAGATCCTTCCGGGAGACCGGCTGGACGAGAACAAGAACGTCATCGGCAAGGTCTACTACGCCGTCGAGAAGCGGCGCGCCGTCACCGGCCGCGATCTCGCCAACGCCAGGCCCGGCCAGGGCCAGGTGGGCCAGCCGATCGTCGAGTTCACCCTCAAGCCTCAAGGCGCCGATGCCTTCGCCGAGCTGACCGGCGGCAACGTCGGTGCCGGCCTCGCCATCGTGCTCGACGGCAGCGTCGTCTCGGCGCCGCGGATCAACTCGCGGATCGCCGACCGCGGCCAGATCGAGGGCAGCTTCACGCAGCAGGAGGTCCAGGACCTGGTGACGGTGCTGCGCTCCGGCGCCCTGCCTGCCGGCATCACCTATCTGGAGGAGCGTACCGTCGGTCCCTCGCTCGGCCGCGACTCCATCGAGTCGGGGCTCAAGGCGGGCCTCATCGGCACCGCGCTGGTGGTGCTCTACATGCTGATCGTCTACAACCTGAGCGGCCTCAACGCCGTCCTCGCCCTGGCGCTGAACGTGGTGCTGCTCTTCGGCGGGCTGGCGGCCTTCGACGCCACGCTCACGCTGCCCGGCATCGCCGGCGTCATCCTCACCATCGGCATGGCGGTGGACGCCAACGTGCTGGTCTTCGAGCGCATCCGCGAGGAGCTGCGCGCCGGACGCACCGTCCGGTCGTCGGTCGATCTCGGCTTCGAAAAGGCCCTCTCGTCGATCATCGACTCCAACGTCACGACCCTGATCGCCGCCCTCTTTCTGTTCCAGTTCGGCACCGGACCGATCCGCGGCTTCGCCGTCACCCTGACGATCGGCCTGCTGGCCTCCATGTTCACCGCCGTCTTCGTGAGCCGCTGGATCTTCGACCTGGTGCTGTCGCGGCTGCGCCTGCAGAGGCTTTCGATCTAGGGCGCCCCGGCGCCCCGCTAGAAGGAGCACGCGATGGAGTTCCTCCGCGATACCCACATCGACTTCATGAAGTACCGGAAGTTCTGGATCGTCGTCTCGCTGATCCTGGTCGGCATCGGCATCTTTTCGGTCTTCGTTCACGGTGACTTGAACGTCGGCATCGACTTCGCCGGCGGCACGCAGATGACGCTCAAGTTCCGCGAGCGGCCGGCGATCGACCGCATCCGTTCGATCCTCGCCGCCCAGGGCCTCGGCGACGCCCAGATCCAGAGCTTCGGCGAGGAGGACGCCAACGAGGTGATCATCAAGACGCGGCTGGCGCAAGGCCGCGCGGAGGGGAGCCGCGGGCAGATCATCGCGGCCCTCGACCGGGAGTACAACCCCGGCCAGGCCGGCAAGCCCGACCTCAACCGCGTGGGCACCGAGACGCTGGCGCAGCTCCTGTTGCAGGCCGATCCCGACCGCGTGGCGGCGCAGGGGCCGGAGGCCGCTCTCGCCCGCTACAAGGGCGTCGCGAAGGCCCTCCTCGACCAGCGCAAGGAGGACGGCCTGTTCCCCTCCTGGGACGCGCTCACCGGCGTCCGGGGCGTGAGCCCGGCGGTGATGCGCGCGCTGCAGGAGCGGGCGGTGCTCGGCAACTTCACGGAGACGGGGTTCGAGAACGTCGGTCCCCAGATCGGCGAGGAGCTGCGGCAGCGGGGTTTCTGGGCGGTGATCCTGTCGATGCTCGGCATGCTCGCCTACATCTGGATCCGCTTCGAGCTGCGCTTCGGCGTCGGCGCCGTGATGGCCTGCCTGCACGACGTGCTGGTCACCCTCGGCCTCTACGCGCTGCTGGATTACGAGTTCAACCTGACCACCGTCGCCGCCTTCCTGACCCTCATCGGCTATTCGGTCAACGACACGGTGGTGATCTTCGACCGCATCCGCGAGAACATGCGGAAGAGCCGCCGCAAGCCGCTGATCGAGACCATGAACGAGAGCATCAACCAGACGCTGTCGCGCACCCTCCTCACCGGCGGCTCGACGCTGCTCGTGCTGCTCTGCCTGCTGCTCTGGGGCGGCGACGTGCTGCGCGGCTTCGCCTTCGTCATGTTCGTCGGCATCCTCGTCGGCACCTACTCGTCGATCTACGTCGCGAGCCCGTTCGCCCTGCTCTGGGAATACCTCCTCGGTCCCCAGGGTCGCTGGCGCAAGGGCCGCATGGGCAAGCTCTCCGCCGCAGCCGGAGATTCTCGCCCCGAGCCGCGCCCGGAGCCACGGGCCGCCGGCGAGACGCCGTCGCGAGGATCCCGTCCGGTGCGGCGCCGGGCGTAAACCCTCACTCCCCCAACCCCCTCTCTCCCGCCCCCTCCCTTCCCCCTCACCGGGAGAGAGGGGGCTTGAAAACAGGGCGGGTCGAGCCCCCTCCCCATCGTCCAGACCCGCCCCTACCCTAGGCAATTTCCATCTTGCTGTTCTCCCTCCTCTCCCGGTGAGGGGGGAAGGGAGGGGGCGGGAGAGGAGGGCCGGGGAGGTGAGGGCGGGAATCCCGCGCCCCGCCTTCCCTCTTATAATCAGTTGACCCGCCGGGGTTTCCTCTCGCCAACCACGCCTGCGGCGGGGAGACGCCATGTCCCCCTCCAGCAAGAACCTCGCGCCGCCCGTGCCTTCTCCGGGAGTGGCTCGCTTCGAGGACATCCTCGCCTGCCTCGCCAGTCACGGGCGCCTCACCGATCCGGCCTTCCTGCGCTCCGTCTACGACTTCTCCGCCGAGATGCACAAGGACCAGGTCCGCCGCTCCGGCGAGCCTTTCATGATCCATCCGCTGAACGTCGCCTGGCTGCTGGCCGACCTCAAGTTCGACCAGAGCTGCGTGGCGGTCGGGCTGTTGCACGACGTGCTGGAGGACACGCTCACCACCCGCGAGGTGGTGGAGGGCGAGTTCGGCGGCGAGATCACCGAGCTGGTCGACGGCGTCACCAAGATCGGCCGCCATGAGTACGTGCGCCGCGACGAGGCCCAGGCCGAGACCTTCCGCAAGATGATCCTGGCTTCCGCCAAGGACATCCGCGTCATCGTCGTCAAGCTGGCCGACCGGCTGCACAACATGATGACGCTGGAGCACCTGGCGGCCGAGTCGCGGCGGCGCATCTCGCGTGAGACGCTGGAGATCTACGCTCCCATCGCCCACCGCCTGGGGATGGCGCGCGTCAAGGGCGACCTCGAGGACCTGGCCTTCTACCATCTCTATCCCCACCAGTTCTCCGAGCTGCACCTCAAGATCGCCGAGAAGATGAAGGTGGGTCAGGCGGCCACGGATCGCATTCGCGAGCGGCTCGCCACGAGCCTGGAGACGGCCGGCCTGGACGCGGAGATCAGCTTCCGCGTCAAGCGCTTCTACTCCATCTACGAAAAGCTGCGCCGCCAGGGGATCGACATCTCGCAGCTCTACGACTTCCTCGCCTTCCGCATCGTCACCGCCAGCCTCAAGGACACCTATGCCGCGCTGGGCGTCGTGCATCAGAACTGGCGTCCCATCCCGGGCCGCTTCAAGGACTACATCGCGATGCCCAAGCCCAACCTCTACCAGTCGCTGCACACGACGGTGGTGGGCGACCAGGGGCAGCCGTTCGAGGTGCAGATCCGCACCCGGGAGATGGACCTCGTGGCCGAGGAAGGCATCGCCGCCCACTGGCGCTACAAGGAAGGCAGGGTCGAGCCGCGCAGCGATCCGGACATCCTGTGGCTGCGGCAGCTCCTGGAGTGGCAGAAGGAGGTCCAGGACCCGCGGACCTTCATGACCACCCTCAAGGTGGATCTCTACCCCGACGAGGTCTACGTCTTCACGCCCAAAGGCGAGGTCTTCTCCTTCCCGCGCGGTGCCACGCCGCTCGACTTCGCCTATCGGGTCCACACCGATCTCGGCCACCATTGCGCCGGCGCGCGGGTCAACGGCCGGCTGGTGCCCCTGCGCACGCCGATCCAGAACGGCGACATGGTCGAGGTGCTCACCAACCCCTCGCGCAATCCCAGCCGCGACTGGCTCAATCTGGTCGTCACCTCCCGCGCCAAGAGCAAGATCCGCCAGTGGCTCAACACGCAGCAGAAGCAGCGCGCCATGGAGATCGGCCGCCGCCTGTTCGAGAAGGAGCTGCGGAAGTACGGCCTGTCGCTGCGCAAGGTGACGGAGGCGCCGGGGTTTGCGGAGTACCTGCAGGCCGAGGGCCTGTCGAAGCTCGAGGACCTCTACAGCCGCCTCGGCTTCGGCAAGGCCGAGCCGCGCCAGGTCCTGGAGCGCGCCGTAGGCCACGACAAGCTGGCCGAGACGCCGGAGAAGCCGAGCCGGTTGCGACAGGCGGTGAGCAAGATCCTGCCCTTCGGGGCTTCCGGACCGATCACCGTCAAGGGGCACGGCGACCTGCTCGCCTACCTCGCCAAGTGCTGCACTCCGCTGCCCGGCGAGGACATCGTGGGCTACATCACGCGGGGCCGCGGCGTCTCCGTCCACCGCGTCGACTGCCCCAACGTCCAGAATCTGCTCTACAACCCGGAGCGCGAGATCGAGGTCAAGTGGGACCAGCAGAAGGACGACGTCTACCAGGTGTCGCTGATGATCGAGGTCGAGGACCAGCAGGGCATGCTCGCCCGCCTGACCGAGGCGATCACCCGGGCCGGGAGCAACATCACCTCCATCGAGGCCGACACCCAGCGCGAGACCGGCCGCGGCACCATCGGCGTCGTCTGCCAGCTCCACGACCGCAAGCACCTCGACAAGCTGCTGCGCGAGGTGCGGTCCATCTCCGGCGTGCTGCGGGTGGGACGCCGCAACACCGGCGCCGTCGGCAGCCACCTGGAAGCGCTGAGCTGAGCCCTCACTCCTCTCCCGCCCCCTCCCTCCCCACCTCACCGGGAGAGGGGCACCCCCACCCTCCTCAACATCGGTTCTTTGCTGTTCTCCCTCCTCTCCCGGTGAGGTGGGGAGGGAGGGGGCGGGAGAGGAGGGCCGGGGAGGTGAGGGTCTTGGGGGAGGGAGGAATGATCCGGGCGGGCTCTACCTACTTCGCGGCCTCGCCTTCCGGGCTCCACTTCCGGGCCGGCGCCTTGACGACTTTGCCGCTGCGCAGGCAGCGCGTGCAGACCCGCAGGCGGCGCACGCCGCCGTTGACCAGCGCCCGGACCGTCTGCAGGTTGGGCTCCCACGTGCGCGAGGTCACGTTGTGCGCGTGGCTGACATTGCGGCCGAAGACCGTCGTTTTGCCGCAGATTTCACATTGCTTGGCCATAGTTCGTCTCTCCTTGCCGCGCCCCCGAAGGGCACGACAAGATACCAGAAAACCCGCCGGGCCTCAAGACCGCCTCAGCGCGTGTCAATCTCGCTCGCGGGCGCTCGGGAGCGGTTTTTCTTTGCGCAACCTCCGAGACGTTGAACCGCCGAGGCCGTTCGGAGGACTCACAGTTAGATCCACCCCGCGCCCATCGCCCTGCGAAGGCGCGGTGCGTCCCATCTGGAGGAAAACGACGATGACTCCACGATCTCTTCTACCGGCGCTCGCGCTCGGCGTCCTGCTCGCCGCCCCCGCGTGGGGCCAGCATCACGTGATGAGCGGCAAGGTCGACTATGAGCCCAATCCGCGCGGCGGCGATCCCGATCCGCCGGAGGGGTGCGCGGGAGTGCAGGCCAAGGTCAGCATCACTGACGCCGCCACCACCTTCGGTCCGGCGGCGGTGACCGTCGACCCGGGGCAGCCGGTGTGCTGGACCTGGGCGGGCACCCGCGACCAGCACAACATCACGGCCAACGACAATAGCTTCACGAGCGGCCCCCCGGCCAATACCGGCACCTTCCAGAAGACCTTCACGACGCCGGGCACCTACCAGTACCACTGCCAGGTTCACGGCACCCCCACCACCGGCATGCGCGGCACCATCGTCGTCCTGGATCCCAACGCTCCCGCCGGGCCCGGCACCCTCGAGCTCACGTCCGCCTATACCGTGGACGAGAACGCGGGCTCCCTGAACGTGACGGTGGAGCGCGTGGGCGGCAGCGAAGGCGCCGCGTCCGTCAAGTACCAGACGGCCCCCGGGACCGCCAAGAGCGGCAAGGATTACACGACCCGCAAAGGCTCCCTGACATGGGCCAACGGCGACCAGGAACCGAAATCGATCGCGGTGCCGCTCAAGAACGATACCGCGATCGAAACGGACGAGAGCTTCACCATCAAGCTCAGCAAGGCCACCGGCGCCACGCTCGCCGGTGCCACCGCGACGGTGACCATCCACGACGACGATGGTCCTCAATGCGACTCGGAGCTCCTCGCGCCCTCGAAGCTGCGCGCTTCCGGCCGGTCGGCCGGCGAAATTCATCTGACCTGGGTCGACGAGTCGACGGCAGCGGACTCGTTCCGCATCGAGCGGCGGCCGCCGGGCGGCGAGTTCCGGAAGATCGCCTCCGTCGCGGCGGGAGTGAGCGGCTTCACTGACTCCGGCCTGCCCGGCGGCGCCACCTTCCAGTACCGGGTCAGGAGCGAGGGGACCGACGGCGTCTCCGCCTTCTCCGCCCTCGTGGCCGGCGCCACCGACGGTCCGGCAGGTGCCTGCGACGAGACGCGCAACGCCCTTTGCCTCAAGGATGGCCGGTTCGAGGCCACGGTGGAGTGGCGCCGGTCCGCCGACGAGGTGAACCGGCAGGCCAAGCGGGTGACGGTATCCGAGACCACGAGCTCGGGTCTCTTCTCCTTCTCCCCGGGCGATGACTTGCAGCTCCTGCTCAACGTAGTCAATGGCTGCGCCGACAACGACCGCTACTGGGTCCACTTTGCGGCCGTCAGCGACGTCGAGCTCACGGTCCGGGTGCGCGACACCCAGACCGGCCGCACCTGGGTCTACTTCAATCCGGCCGGCAGCCTGCCGGCGCCCGTGCGCGACGTCGAAGCGTTCGCCACCTGCCCGTAGGCTTTCCTCCGTTCCTCCCAGGCAGGGCCGTTCTCCCCGGCCCTGCCTCATTTCTTCCGATGTCCGGGCGTCACCAGATCGGATGGATTTCCGGGATCTGGGAGGCGAGACCCCGTGCGCGGACTCGCTCCACCGGCCGGCGGTCGAGACCATAGCCATACGAGATCGGTTGTAGCTCGGGACTCACGGCGCGCACGACGCGGAAGGGGCCGGTCGCCACGTCCGGCGAGGTGACGTCGACCAGCGCGACGCGGATACCCGACGCCTCCAACGCCGCGGCGCAGCTCGCCAACGATCTCGTTGGGGCGGCTTCGGCGAGCTCACGGAGGGCGATCGGCGGCTCGCCGCCGCGCAGGAAGTCGAACGCGGCGGCGCGTTCGGCGGGGAAGTAGTAGGACGCGTGGTGGAGCATCTCCCGCACGCCGCCGGCGGCCTCCGGTACAGGCAATCCACTCGAACGCATCATGCGGCGCAGGTGAGGGCCGGTCTGGCCGAGCTCGAGGATCGCCTGCCGCAGGGCCGAGCGCGGATCGAGATCGGCGCCGAGCCCGAGGGTGACGCCGGGATACCGATCGCCGCCGCCGAAGGCGAGGCACAGCACCACCGTACCGCAGGCGCTCGTCGGCAGGACGTACAGCTCCACCGCCGCTCCCAGCCCCTCGATGCCGTCGAGCACGCGGCGGAGCAGAGGGTCGTCGTCGAGCTCCACCCGCCGGCCGGGAGACGCGGTGAGCCAGGCGGTCATGAAGGCGTCGCGTTCGACCAGCTCCAGCGTCGCGCGCAGCGCGGCCTCCTCCAGGTCCGTCGCCGCGGCGAGGCCGTTGGAGGTCCCCTGACAGATCAGATGCTGACGCCAAAGCGTGAGCGACTGGAAGGCGAAGATGGCGGGAACCCAGACCGGGGTATCATCGCCGAGCCACCTGCCGAGCACCCACGGATGGCGGAGGCTCGGGTCGAACCGGACGAAGGGGAATCCCTCGCGTTCGTACTGCCCGTCCGTGTAGAGCGCACAGGTGCGCGGGTCCAGGAATTCACCGTCGAGCTTCCTCCGGCCGCTCCCAGACGATCCGCGCCGGATCGGGAAGCGAGGGTGCGTAGCGCTCGATCGCCTCGCCGACGGCCGAGAGGATGGCGCCGGATACGGTGAGGCCCTTGCCCCAGCCGATGGGCAGCATCCGGAGCGAGCCGTCCTCCTCCATCACGTGCGGCGGTGCGGCGGTCGCGACCAGCGGCAGTTCCACGTCATTCCGGTCCAGAACGAGGCGGGAGATGACGCCCGTCAGCGGATCGAGCCAGCCGGCGAGCGCGGCCAGCACCTCTGCCGTCGGATCGTCGGGCGAAAGTGGTACTCGTTGAGCTGTCCTCGGAAAAGCCGCCGCTCCACCGCAGACGATGCAGCGCGGCAAGGGAATGATCCGGTGCAGCGATTCTTCCCCGGTCGCGGCGTCGACGGCCAGGACATGATCGATCAACCGCGAGCTCTCCGATCCGCGACGAAGGATCGCACGGACCTCACGGACCAGCGATCGGGACGCGATGGCGACGATCTCATCCGGCAACTCCGATGTTGCGAGTTCATCGGCGATGCCCGCGATGCCCGCGATGCCCGCAGAAGCCGCCGCCGCGGTCATGCGTTCCCATGCGCACCGTCCGCACCCTGCTCTCCCGGGCAATGCGAGAGGACCGATCCGCGCCCCGTCTGCCTTCAGCACCACGCCGAGCGCCGGCACCCCTGCCTTCTGCGCCCATGCTGCGAACCCCTTCTGCTCCTCGTCGTCGCCAGCGCTGACCCCGAGGGCGAGATCCGCAGACGCATTGCTGTCAGCCTCGTTGAGGTCCGGGGAAAATCGGGCCGCCGCCCTGAGGGCCTTCGCAAGGCTCCGTCCCAAGACCTCGCCGCGACGGGCGCCGAGGACGAGGACGGAGCCGCGAAGGGCAGACCGGCTAGCCACCCGCCGCGATCTGCTTGGCGGTCTTCTCCAGGGCTTTTGCGCTCGCCTGGACCTGCGAGACGATCGACGTCATGGCATCGAGCTGGGAGTCCACGAGGCGCAGCTCTACAGGCGTGGTGATCCCCTTCAGAATCTCCCAGAAGCGCATGCGGTCGGCATCGCTGCCGCCGAGGAGCTTGAGCAAGCCCGCGGTGTTGAGCTGGAGCGCTGCGACTTTGGCCTTGAGTTTTTTCGGGTCGGCACCGTTGCCCATTGATTTCCTCCGATCGAAGAGAAGTTTGGTTTCACCTGTTGGCCCAGAGAGCGATCTGGAGCCTTGCATTTTTCTCGTCATTCCGGTGGTATAGGGGCCAAGCTGGGCACCCTCACGGGCGGAGGCGCCTCTTATGGGATCACGCCGCCGCTGTCCTGTCGACACAGGGATAGGCGTTTACCGGTACGGCAATGTTACGAGGGTGAATCAAGGGCTTGCGGGATCAGGTGATTCCGTGGAAGGTCCGCCAGTCAAAGAGGTCGGCAATATTTAGAAAATGCCTCTCATTTGTGGTCACGATCTGACCGCCAGCCTGACGAGCCTGAGCCGCAAGAATAACATCGACGTCCAGTCTTTCCTCGGAGCCCCGCAACTGCCCCTCGGCGCGGGTCTGAGCCCATAAAGTGGCGGCAAGTCTCATCGTCTCTGTCGTGAGAGGAATGTAACCTACGGAGACCAGCTTATCCAGATCGGTGAGCGCCTCCTGGGCCCACTTCCTGCCCTGGTGCCGATGGTTGGCAAGATGCAGGAGCTTGCGGCGAAGCTCATAATCAACGATCTCGGGAACGCAGACTTTGAAACGCAGGTCTTCGAGAAGACGGTCCATTGCAGCGATGACTTGTTTGTTGTCGGCCAGATCTGACCGCACATACCTCGAAAGGATGTTGCTGTCCAGGAGAAGGGGAACAGGCATATCAGCGGAACGTCAGGCGCTCTCGCTTGAGCTCTTCGTCGAGCTTCCGCCAGAATTCCTTCTCTTCTTCGGTTACAGGCCGGTTCCTGCGAGCGCGAAGCTCGGCGACGAGCCGTTTGCGGATCTGCATTTCCTCCGGCGAGGCGGGCTCATTCAGCCTCTGCTCTATCGGGTCGATCTGCTTCTTCGCGAATCGGGGCATCAGTCGCTCCTCTCTGATGTCGAGAGAATGATACTACTTTGCACATTCTCGGGCCACCGTCCGCTTCCGAACACCCCCGTCCACCCTCGAACGCTTCCGCATCTCTCCTGATTCTCTCAATTCCATATAGATCAACGACTTAGCTCCTGGCACACCCCTTGCCCTTATCGGTCTCCGACCGAGAGGGAGCAAATTGCATGGACCGTGAGCTGGATGCCAATTACCGATACCGCCGCCTGGGTCGCAAAGCGGCTTGGGGCGTAGGGGGTGCAGCGCTTGGCGCGATGATCCTGGTGCTGCTGCCGGGATGGCTGCGGCCTTCGGTGGCGCGGGCGGAGATCCGGACGGGGAAGGTCGATCGCGGTCCGGTGGAGGGGATCGTCGAAGCATCGGGAACCGTGATTCCGGCGTTCGAAGGAGTGCTTTCGAGCCCTATCGACGCGCGGGTGGAGAAGATCCTGAAGCGGCCGGGCGAGATGGTGCAGGCCGGCGAGGAGATCCTGAAGCTCGATACCTCCACCGCGCGGCTGCAGCTCGAACGGATCGAGGACCAGCTCGCCAAGAAGGTCAACGAGCAGCGGCAGCTCCGCATCAATCTGGAGAAGAGTCTCAGCGATCTGCGCGGCCAGATCGAGCGGCAGAAGCTCGACGCCGAAGTCTTTGCCTACCGCGCCGAGCAGAACCGCAAGCTGCGCGCCGACGGTCTCGTCTCGGAGCAGACCCTCGAAGGCCTCCGAGGTGGAGGCGAAGAAGGCCCAGATCGAGCTCGCGCAGCTCCAGGAGTCGGTGGGCGGCGCCCGCCGTTCGACGGACGCCCAGCTCGACGGCCTGGAGCTCGATCTCGCGACGCTGCGCAAGGAACGCGAGGACGCCCGCCATCTGCTCGACCTGGCCACGACCCGGTCGGACCGCTCGGGCGTCCTCACCTGGGTGGTGCTGCAGGAGGGTGTGACCGTGCCGCGCGGCCAGGTGATCGCCCGTATCGCGGACCTCGACTCGTTCCGCGTCGAAGCCACGGTATCGGACGTCCACTCCTCGCGCCTCCACGCCGGCCAGCCGGTGCGCGTGATGCTCGACGGCAAACCGCTCGCGGGCCGGCTCGCCGCGATCGACCCCACCATCGAGAACGGCGCCGTCAAGTTCCAGGTGGATCTGGACGACGCCCGCCATCCCAAGCTGCGCAACAACCTGCGGCTGGACGTGCTGGTGGTCACGGACGCGCGGGCCAGCACCCTGCGCATCCCCAAGGGGCCGTTCGGCCAGGGCGGCGCCGCCGAGCGGGTTTTCGTCGTCGAGAGAGACCATGCCGTGCGCCGCTCCGTGCGCTTCGGCCTCTCGGGATACGACTTCTACGAAGTGCTCGACGGCCTCGCGCCGGGTGAGGAAGTGATCCTTTCCGACATGCGGGATTTCGAGGATCTGGAACGGGTGAAAGTGAAGTGAACGATGTGCCCGCGCCACCTCACCCCAACCCCTCTCCTGAAGGAGAGGGGGAATGAGAAAGTTGAAAGCCCCTCTCCTTCAGGAGAGGGGTTGGGGTGAGGTGGCGCGGGCAAGAAACGTGGAAATCATTCAGGGAGACACCATGATCCACCTGCAACAAGTCAGCAAGCTGTATCGCACGGAGCGCGTCGAGACGACGGCGCTCGACAACATCAACCTGCAGATCGACAAGGGCGAATTCGTGTCGGTCATGGGACCGTCGGGCTGCGGCAAGAGCACACTGCTGAACCTGATGGGACTGCTCGACGCGCCCAGCAAGGGTAAGGTGGCGCTCAACGGCAAGGCGATCGACCGCTACGGCGACCGCGATCTGGCGCGGCTGCGCAACGAATGCGTCGGCTTCATCTTCCAACAGTTCCATCTGGTGTCGGACCTCTCGGTGATGGACAACGTGGAGATCCCCCTGCTCTACCGCAAGATGTCGAACAAGGACCGCCGCCGCGCGGCGCTGGCGGCGCTCGACCGCGTGGGGCTCTCCTCGCGCACCCGCCACTTCCCGACCCAGCTCTCGGGCGGCCAGCAGCAGCGGGTCGCCATCGCCCGCGCCATCGTCGGCCGGCCGGGATTGCTCCTCGCCGACGAGCCGACCGGCAATCTGGACAGCCAGATGGGCGACGAGATCATGGGCATTCTGGAGGACTTGAACGCCAACGAGGGGACCACCATCGTGATGGTCACCCACGACCCGCGCCTGGCCGAGCGCACCCACCGCACGGTGCGCCTGTTCGACGGCCGCCAGGTGCAGTGAGCTTCGGAGCCCCGGAGGACATCAGCGATGCTCAAGAACTATCTCAAGGTGGCCCTGAAGGTCCTGGCGCGGCGGAAGTTCTTCACTTTCATCAGCCTGTTCGGGATCAGCCTCACCCTGCTGGTGCTGCTGGTGGCGACCGCCATCCTCGATCATGCCCTGGCGCCGCACTCGCCGGAAACCCGCAGCGACCGGACGCTGGGAGTCTATTTTCTCAAGATGCAGGGACCCCAGATGACTTCCAGCACGGAGCCCGGCTACGGCTTCCTCCATCGCTACGTGCGTCCGCTGGCGTCGCTGCCCGGGGTCGAAAAGGTGTCGATCGTCTCGACCCCGCAGCCGGTGATCTCCTATCCCGGCGGACGCAAGGTCGAATCCAGGCTGCGGCGCGCCGACGGCGAGTTCTGGCAGATCCTCGACTTCACCTTCCTGGAAGGCGGACCGTTCACCGGCGAGGACGAGAAGAACGCCAACTTCGTCGCGGTGATCACGGAGTCCACCCGCCGGCGCTTCTTCGGCGGCCCGCCGGCGCTCGGCCGGACGATCGAGGCGGACGGCCAGCGCTTCCGCGTCGTGGGCGTGGTGCCGGACGTGTCGGACCTGCGCGATTCCTCCTCGGCCGATCTCTGGGTGCCGATCAGCACCGCCAAGTCGAGCCGCTATCAGGAGCAATGGATGGGAGAGTTCAACGGCTTGATCCTCGCCCGCAACCGCGCCGACTTTCCCGCCATCAGGGCGGAGCTCCAGGCGCGAGTGCGAGACGCCGAACGGCACCTTCCCGATCCCAAGAGCTACAAGACTCTGACGGCGAACGCCGACACGCTCTTCGATGCCGCCGCCCGGCATATCTCGCCCGGCGATGCGAGCGGCATCCGGCCGGAGCGGGTCTGGGCGGCGCTGTTTCTCCTGATGCTGCTGTTCATGCTCCTGCCGACCCTCAACCTGGTCAACATCAACCTGAGCCGCATCCTCGACCGCGCCTCGGAGATCGGCGTGCGCAAGGCCTTCGGCGCCTCGTCGCGCACGCTGGTCGGCCAGTTCGTGGTCGAGAACGTGGTGCTGACGCTGGTGGGCGCGGGTTTGAGCCTCGTGCTCGCCGCCCTGACGCTCCCGGCCCTGAACGCCAGCGGTCTGATCGCGCACGCCCAACTGGAGCTGAACTGGCGCATCTTCCTCTACGGTCTGGCCCTCGCCCTCTTCTTCGGCGTCCTCTCCGGCGTCTATCCGGCCTGGCGGATGTCGAAGCTCCACCCCGTTCAGGCTCTTCGTGGGAGGCCGGCATGATCCGTCATCTCTTCAAGCTGGTGTGGAACCGCAAGCGCATCAACGCGCTGATCATCCTGGAGATCTTCTTCTCCTTCCTGGTGGTCTTCCTGGTGTCGACTCTGGCGATCTTTTTCTGGGACAACTACCACCAGCCCCTGGGCTACTCCTACCAGAACGTCTGGCGGATCACGGTGGAAACGGGGGGGGAGGGCGACGACGAAAAACCGGAGGAGGTCGTCGCCAAGGCGAAGGTCTTCTCGCGCCTCCTGGAGGAGGCCGAGAAGCTCGGTCCGGTCGAAGCGGCGGCCGGGGCGGTGGTCAGCCCTTACGATCAGGGCGGCATGAGCGGCAATTGGATGATCGACGGCAAGCAGGTGGAAATGGAGTTGAACTCCGTAACCCAACGCTTCGCCGACGTGTTGGGCTTGGAGATCGTGGCCGGCCGGTGGTTTCAGAAGGCGGACGAGGCGCTGGCCTGGGATCCGGTCGTCATCGACCAGGACCTCGCCCGCACGGTCTACGGCGACCAGGACCCGGTTGGACGGCAATTCGGCAAATCGGAGCCCGGAGAGCGGCCGAATCGCGTCGTCGGAGTGGTGAGCGAGTTCCGCAAGAGCGGCGAGCTCTCGCCGCGGACCAACTTCCAGTTCCGCTTCCTCAACCTCGACGGATCCGAGAGGCACCTGCCGTACAACATCCTGGCGCGGGTACGGCCGGGCACGCCCGCGGCTTTCGAGGAGGAGCTGACGCAGCTCCTCCAGAGCGTGGCGCCCGAGTGGTCGTTCGGCATCAAGCCGCTGACCCAGGTGCGGGATGCGAGCTTCCGCACCCTGCTGACGCCGCTTGCCGCTGGCGGCATCGTGGCCTTCTTCCTGTTGCTCATGGTGGGCCTCGGGCTGATCGGGGTGCTGTGGCAGAATCTGATCCAGCGCACCCGCGAGCTGGGGCTGCGGCGGGCGGCGGGCGCTTCCCGCGCGGCGGTCCAACGGCAGGTGTTCATCGAGCAGGTCATCCTCACCAGCCTCGGAGTGCTGCTGGGGGCGGTGCTGGTGGCGCAGCTTCCGGTGCTCGACCTGATCGCGTTCATCCGCCCGGCGGTGTACGCCGGCGGATTCCTGGCCTCGATGGCGATGATCTACCTGCTCTCGACCGTATGCGCCCTGTACCCGAGCGCCATGGCGAGCCGCGTGCAGCCGGCCGAGGCCCTGCGCTACGAGTGACAGACGAATGACGGCATGATCCTGATCGTCGACGACGATCCGTCGGTGGTCGCCTCCCTGGGCCTCCTCCTCAAGCGCCACGGCCATCCCACGCGGGGGGCGCGGTCGCAGGAGGAGGCCCTCGCCTTTCTCCGCGAGCAGGAGTTCGACCTGGTGCTCCAGGACATGAACTTCTCGCGCGGCACGGCGGGCGAGGAGGGCCTCGCGCTGCTGGCGGAGACGCGGCGGCTGCGGCCGCGGATGCCGGTGATCCTGATCACGGCGTGGGGCTCGATCTCGCTCGCCGTCGAGGGAATGAAGGCCGGGGCGGCGGACTTCGTCACCAAGCCGTGGTCCAACGCCCAGATCCTGCAGTCGGTCGAGACCGCGCTGTCGCTGGCCGCGCAACCCGGCGAGGGCCGCGCCGGCGCCGTCAGCCGCGAGGAGCTGGACCGGCGCTTCGACTTCCGCGGGCTGATCGGCACCGAGCAGAAGTTCCTGAAGATCCTCGAGCTGATCGGCCGCGTGGCCACGACCGACGCCTCGGTGCTGATCACCGGCGAGAGCGGCACGGGCAAGGAGCTGGTGGCCGAGGCGATCCACAGGAACAGCCGGCGGCAGGGCGGCCCGTTCGTCAAGGTGAACCTCGGCGGCATCTCCGCGACGCTCTTCGAGAGCGAGATGTTCGGCCACGTCAAGGGCGCCTTCACCGACGCCCGCGCCGATCGCAAGGGACGCTTCGAGGTGGCGGACCACGGCACCATCTTCCTCGACGAGATCGGCGAGATCGATCCGCCTTCACAGGTCAAGCTGCTGCGCGTGCTCCAGGACCGCTCCTACGAGGTGCTGGGATCGAGCCACACGCGGACGGTGGACGTGCGGGTCATCTCGGCCACCAACCGCGAGCTGGGGGAGCTGGTGACGAAGGGGCAGTTCCGCGAGGACCTCCTCTACCGCCTGAACCTGATCGCCGTGCGGCTGCCGGCGTTGCGCGAGCGGCGCGGCGACGTGCCGCTGCTCGCCCGCCACTTCCTCGATCTCTGCGCCCGCGCCTACCGCACGGGGCCGGTGGCGATCGCCGACCGCGCCCTCTCCTGGCTCCAGGACCAGCCGTGGCCGGGCAATATCCGCCAGCTCAAGCAGACGATCGAGCGCGCCGTGCTCGTCTTCGACGGCGACCGGCTGGACGCCGGCGATCTCGTGGCCCTCTCCGGCCTGGAGGAGCGCGAGGCGCGGGGCGGCACGGCGCTCCCCAGCCCCGGCTCCATGACCCTGGACGAGATGGAGAAGGCGATGATCGTCAAATGCATGCGGCACTACGAGGGCAACGTCACCCGCGTCGCCGAAGCGTTGGGGCTGTCACGGGCGGCGCTCTATCGCCGATTCGAGAAGTACGGGCTGGATTCACACTGAGCGGGTGCCAATTTGGCCGGAAATTCCCCTCAAACATTGTTTTTTGGCTTCAAACATTGTTTTTTCGATTTTTTCAATGTTTGACGGGAAAAAACATTGTATGGGAACGCTCAAACATTGTTTTTTCCGTTTACACATTGTTTTTTGGCTTCAAACATTGTTTGAACGGAAAAAACAATGGAAAAAGCGTTCAGAGCGTGTTTCAGGAGCCCGGATACCGTCCAAAGCGTCCTTTGAAGAGGACAGGCGGGGGGCCTCCGGATGAGCCTGCGCGCCAAGATCATCACCTATCTCGTCCTGATCCACGCCGTCCTGGCGGCGATCTCGTTCTTCGTCCTGCGCGAGAACCGGCTGTGGCTGCTGGCCGTCGAGGCGCTGTTCGTCCTGTCGATCGTCCTCGGCATCCTGCTGGTGCGGGCGTTCTTCGTCCCGTTGGAGCTGATCCGTACCGGCGCGGAGCTGATCGGTGAGCGGGACTTCACCACCCAGTTCCGCGAGGTGGGCCAGCCGGAGATGGATTCCCTCATCCGGGTCTACAACCAGATGATCGGCCGGCTGCGGGAGGAGCGGCTGAAGCTCCAGGAGCAGCATTACTTCCTCGACCGCGTGCTGGCCGCCTCGCCGGCCGGCATCGTGACCCTGGACTTCGACGGCCGGGTGGACTCGGCCAACGGCGCGGCGGAGCGGCTGCTCCAGGTCTCGCCCGAGGAGGCGAAAGGCAAGGGCTTGGAGGAGATCGAGGCGCTGGGCCCGGCCCTCGCCGCTGTTCCCGTCGGCGGCTCGGAGGTGCTGTCTCTGCAGGGCGGCCGGCGGCTCAAGGTTTCGCGGGCCGAGTTCTTCGACCGAGGGTTTCCCCGCAGCTTCCTGTTGTTGGAGGAGCTGACCGAGGAGTTGCGGGCCTCGGAGAAGGCGGCCTACGGCAAGCTGATCCGCATGATGTCGCACGAGATCAACAACTCGGTGGGCGCGGTGGGCTCGCTGCTCGACTCGTTCCGCGGCTACGCGGACCAGCTCGCGGGCGAGGACCGGGACGACTTCCTGCAGGCGATCGCGGTGGCCGTCACGCGGCTCGAAAACCTGCGGGCCTTCATGAACGGCTTCGCCGAGGTCGTCCGCCTGCCGCCGCCGGAGCGCCGGCCCACGGACCTGCGCCAGCTCGTGGACGAGATCCTGCTGCTGCTGCGCCCCGAGATGGACCGGCGGCGCATCCGCCTCGAGTGGGAGCGGGCCGAGCGGGTGCCGCCGCTCGACCTCGACCGCAACCAGATCGAGCAGGTACTGGTCAACGTGCTGAAGAACGCCGCCGAAGCCATCGGCGAGGACGGCCGCATCGCGTTGCGCCTCGGCTACGAGGGTGGCCGCAACGGCGGTTGGGATCGAGGGCGCCCCTGCCTGTCCATAGAGGACAGCGGTCCGGGAATTCCGGACGACGTCCGCGCTCTCCTTTTCACGCCCTTTTTCTCCACCAAGAAGAACGGCCGCGGTCTGGGGCTGACGCTGGTGCAGGAGATCCTCTCGCAGCACGGCTTCGAGTTCAGCCTGGCGCCGGGCGTGGGCGGCGGGGCGGAGTTCCGGGTGGGGTTCTGAGGGATATCGTCCATGGGTTAACCCTTAGGTACCTGGCTTCAGAGTTTCTCCGTGCGCTGTAGTATAGTCGGCCATCGGGAGCCGGCGGATGATTGTCAGTCACGTCAAGATCAAGAACTGGCGTAATTTCAGGCACGCCGACGTTCCTCTCCGGGAACGGCAGTTCATCGTTGGTCCAAACGCCTCCGGGAAATCGAACTTTCTGGATGTCTTCCGCTTTCTTCGGGACATCGCGAAGCCAGAGGGTGGTGGTCTACAGAAGGCCTTGAAGGATCGCGGAGGTGTCTCCAAAATCCGGAGCTTGGCGGCTCGACAGGACCCGGAAATCTCCGTCGAAGTGGCTCTCGCCAATAGCTCCGATGAGGAGCCGCTCTGGCGTTATGCCCTGGGTATCAAGCAGGAAACGCGGGGACGCCGGTTGGCGAATCTGACCCACGAAAAAGTCTGGCATCGCGAAGACGAGGTTCTCGTTCGGCCCAATAAAGAGGACGAGGAAGACCCATATCGTCTGACGCAGACCTATCTTGAACAGATCAACACCAATTCCGATTTTCGGGAAGTAGCTCGCTTTCTTGAAGCGGTCACTTATCTGCACCTTGTCCCGCAATTACTTCGTTATGCCGATACGCTTCAGGGACGCGTTCTGGAGAACGACCCGTTTGGGCAGGGCTTCCTCGAACGCGTGGCCAAGACGCCCGAGAAAACGCGGCGTGCGCGCCTCAAGACGATCGAGAAATCGTTGCAGGTTGCAGTCCCTCAGCTCCAGCAATTGGAGTTCACGCGCGATCCAGACATGGGGCGACCTCACCTCCAGGCCCTCTACTCTCACTGGCGTCCCAATGCCGGCAAGCAACGGGAGGATCAGTTTTCGGATGGAACCTTAAGGCTCATCGGATTGCTGTGGTCACTCCTTGAAGGGGAATCTCTGCTACTCCTCGAAGAGCCGGAGCTTTCGCTCAACGCAGGGATCGTGGCGCAGCTTGCACCTCTTATACACCGGATGCAACGAAGCCGGCGCCGGCAGGTGCTCATCAGTACCCACAGTGATGACTTGATGACAGAAGAAGGTATCGACGGGAGGGAAGTCCTGCTGTTGACACCTGCCCGAGAAGGGACTGAAGTAACCGTCGCTGCTGACATTGACGGAGTCCGGAATCTCCTCGAAGCAGGGTTGACCGTAGGAGAGGTGGTCCTCCCTCGCACGCGGCCCGAATCGGTCAATCAGATCGCACTTTTCGGATAGGCAAAATCCTTGATGTTGCTCGCGGTCGAAGATCCGCTCAGTGAGGCGGTTGCGCGGAAGGTATTTACCGCTGTCTCTCCGCAGAGATCGATCACGCTCTGCTTGGGACTCAAGGGGAAATCTTATCTCGAGAAGAAGGCAGAAAGTCTCAACAAAGCTGCCAGAGGCTCTCCGATCTTCTTGCTGGCCGACCTGGACGATCCGAGATCGTGCCCCGCTGCCTTGATTCGATCCTGGCTCAGGAGTCCGAGGCACCCGAGCTTTCTTTTTCGGGTTGCAGTGACGCCTCAGGAGGACAATTGAGCGGCTGCAGGGGTTCTCGACAAGACCTCTCCCCGAGTCAAGGTAACGGCCGGCCCGGGACCAGTTTGCGGAGAAAGTCATCGCAGGGCAGGCAGCGGATTCCATCCACGACGCGGGTTTCCTCGCCCCGGTACAGCAGGCGCAGCTCGGCTTCCGGGTACTCGTCGTGAAAGGCCTTCAGCCCGCGCAGGTCTGCCGGGCGGATCGTCGCCGAGTGCTTGACCTCGAGGGCCCAGAATCCGTGCCGGCCGTAGAGGACGAAGTCGACTTCGGCGCCGGCCCGGGTGCGCCAGAAGCTCAGCGTGAAGTCGTCGCCCGAATAGTCGATCCAGGCGCGCAGATGCTGCGCGATCAATCCTTCCAGAGCGGCTCCGCCGATCTCCTCGGGCCGGTCCAGCGGACCCGCCGGGCGTATCGCGACGAAGACTCCGGCGTCGAACCAGAAGAACTTGGGATGCATGGTGAGACCGCGCTGCGCCCGTTTGGAGAAGACCGGGAGCCGGAACGCCAGGAGGAGGTCCTCCAGGATCTCCAGATAGCCCTCTACCGTCGTGCGGCTGACCTGGCACTCCCGAGCCACTTCCGAGACGTTCAAGACCGCGGCGTGGGAGAAGCTGACGGCTTCGAGGAATCGTGCGAATCCCTCGAACCGGCGCACCAGGCCCTCCATCTGCACCTCTTCCTTCAGGTACAGACCTACGTAGGTCTTGAGGACCTCCTCTGGCTCGCGCGAGCTCCAGACGAGGGGCACCAGCCCCAGCACGAGCGCCGAGCCCAGATGAAAGCGGTCGCCGATCTCGGCGGCCATGAAGGGGTGAAGGGACCGCAAGAGAGCCCTCCCGGCCAGCAGGTCCACACCTTCCCGCTTGAGCTTCCGCGCGCTGGAGCCGGTCAGGACGAACCGGGGACCGAGGCGGCGCTCGATCAGGTCATGGACGACGTCCAGGAGGATGGGCGCCTTCTGCACCTCGTCGATCACGACCGCCGGCGCGTCCGGGTTTCCGGCGACGAGCTCGCGCAGTCTCTCCGGCCGGGCGGCGTACTGCCGGTGGATCTCGGGTCTCAGCAGATCGACCCAAAGCGCGTCCGGGTAGGCGTTCCTCAGCCAGGTCGACTTCCCTGTGCCGCGTGGTCCGAAGAGAAAGAAGTGGCTGGAGGGGGCCTGAAAAAATCGCGGGACCGCCGTCATATTGACTGCATTTTTGACGGTAGACATGCCAGATTGTAAGCAGCCGACACCGTCACTGTCCAGGGGTCGGCAGGGCGAAGGCCCAGAGCGGAGTCTTAGGTGGGAGCCCTCGGCTATGAACGGCGGGACATCTCTTTCTCGGTGATCCGCATTAGAAACCGGAGCGCCTCATTGACGGAGTCGGCGTCTGGGAAGACTTCGGCAACATCAGGAGCCAGGGAGACAGTGATCTCCCTCGGCTTCGGGCGCCCCGGACCTCGCGCGACCACGCGTAGGGAGTGAAAATCGTATTCGGGCCGGAGGTCGTCTTCGGGATCAGGCTTCTTCATAATCTCTCCGTGCTCGGTGGGTCGTATTATGGCTTCGGTACTTCAAGACCCGAGTATGATCGAACGTGGAAATCGCCGCCATGACCCTCCACCCCGAGCAGCTCCGCGCCCTCGATTACCTGAAGCGCAAGGGAACTGAAGCGCCGGCCGACGAGATCCGCCGGAAAGTTGCCGACACGTGCGGCAATCTCGAAGGGGCCTTCGACGCGGTTCCAGCCGCGCTGCGTCAGGTTTCGCCGGGCCCGGGGAAGTGGTCCGTCCACGAGATCCTCGACCACCTCGTCGAGAGCCACCGTCCCGCCCTTCCACAGCTCGAATCCCTTCTCCAGGGCCGGATGCCCGAGACTCCGGCCGTTCCCGCCAGCCTGCAGTCGGCGGACCCGTTTTCAAAGCCGTGGGAGGAGCTCGTCGAGGCGCTCCATGGCGTTCATGGCTCGCTCCGGGACCTGCTGGGGTCGGCGACCGACGAGCACCCTCTCGACGTTCGCGCGCCCATCGTCATGGTGGTGAAGGTCGCGCGTCCGGACGGCGCGCTGGAGCCCGTGCCGTGGGAGGAGCGCCTCGACTGGAAGGCTTTCGTCCAGGCCCTGCGCGCCCACAACCTCGAGCACCTCTCCCAGATCGCGCGCACGGTCGCCGAGATCTCGGAGCGGTCCGCGGCGCAACCGGGCTGACCACGTGACCGTCTTTTCGTGAGCCCCACGGGCCCTTCTGGCGAGACTCCGCGGTGACGGCGCGCATCCGGAGACTCCCGCGGCCCGACCTCTTGATTCTGCTGCGTGCTAAGGGAGCCCTGGTGCGTGCCAAGGGATCTCTGTTGCGTGCTGAGCGAGCCGCGGCGCAGGACCCGCGGGTTGCGTCAGCGGACCTGCGGCGCACGCTGCGTGACCCCCTTGGGCTGGCGCGTGACCCGCTCCGCCAGTGGCATGACCCATGGGTCACGCCCCATGACCTCCGGGCCCTGGCTGGCGCTGAGCGGGTCACGGGTGGTGACCCCGCGGTCACGGGCCGTGATCCAAGGGTCTGGCGTCAGCCCCCGGAGGTCACGCGGCGTGCTGAGCGGGTCCTGCGCCGTGGCTCCAAGGTCTGGCGGCAGAGCCCGGAGGTCACGCGGCAGAGCCCGGGGGTCCTGCGGCGTGCTGAGCGGGTCGGGCCACGCGATTTCTCGGTTTGCCAGGCCCGCTGAATACGGAATCGAACTTATGGCGTGGACTACTTAGCAAAAGGAGGTCCGTCCGGGTGCCGGCGAGAGGGAAGGCGTACTCGTTCGGGGAGCGATGATTCGCGACCTTCAGGGTGGCGCGGGCTTCGACCGCCTTGCCGCCGGCGTCCCAGCCACGGGCGATGACCGCGAGGCCATCCGAAGGCAGGCCGATGAGGAGGAGAGGCTTGCTCGCCACGACGAGCGCCGTGCCCGGCTCCAGGGTGCGCGTGGCCGAGATACGGATACCGGCGAGATACCGGCTGGTCTGGAAGTGCGCGTCGTACAGCTTGAGGATTCCCTGCGCCTCCATGGCACTGAGCCGCTGGGCGCTCCTGTCGAGATCGGCCGCGGGCACGATCAGCGTCTGGATGGCCTGGCCGTTCGAGACCGCCTGGATCTCGACGGAGTCGACGATGACAGCCGGACCTTCCTTCTGGACAATCGCGATGTTCTGGAGCACCACGTCATGGAGGCCGCGGGCCGGCTCGACCTCGTAGGCGTAGACGTGCTCGCCGGGATGGACGCGGACCTCGAGGGCCGAAGCAGGAGGGATCAGCAAAACAAGCAACAGTGCGGGCATTCGCCGCATGGTGAGTTCTCTCGCTTTCCGCCCGGCCATGGAAGGAAGAGTGCCGGGCTCGATCGACGGATACTACGGGGCGGGGGCAAGGCCCCGTCAAAGTCCACAGATCGGGAGAATTCCATGTAGGGGCGGCCCTACGTGGCCGCCCTCCCCCCAGGGCGCCCACACAGGGGCGCCCCTACAGAAGAGGCGCTCCGGCCGACTTTGACGAGTCCCTGGGGGCGGGGGCGACCTGGGTTGCTGCGATTCCCCCCTGTGCTATCGTCCCCCGGCTCATCCAAGGAGACCTCTCATGACCCGCACCGGATTCGCGGATCGGCTGCGCTACGCATTCGACAACAGCATGTCCCGGGGAGCGATCGCGCTGATCGGCTACCTGGGGCTGGTTTCCGTCGCCCTGATCTTTTTTTTCGCCTTGCTCGTCGTGCTCTTCCACATCGCGCCGGCGGGGGGCAACCAGCCGGGCTTTTCGAGGCGGCCTGGCTCAGCCTCATGCGCACGCTCGACTCGGGCACCATGGGCGGCGACGAGGGCTGGGCGTTCCGCATCGCCATGCTGGGAGTGACCCTGGGCGGCTGATCACCCTGCTCCACCTGCGCGACATCGCCGAGAGAGTGGGGCACGACTTCCGCATCGTCAGCGAGATGCTGGACGTCCGCAACCGCGAGCTGGCGGCGGTGACGCAGGCGGACGACTTCATCGTCAGCAACAAGCTGACCAGCCTGATGCTGGCGCAGGTGTCCGAAAACCGCGACCTGAACGTCGTCTTCGCGGATCTCTTCGATCCGGAGGGCTCGGAGATCTATCTCAAGCCGGCCGGCGAGTACGTCGAGATCGGCCGAGAGGTCAACTTCTATACGGTGGTGGCAGCGGCCCGGCGGCGCGAAGAGGTGGCGATCGGCTTCCGGCTGGCGGCTCACGCCGGAGACGCGGCGAAGGCGTACGGCGTGGCGGTCAATCCCAAGAAATCGGCGAAGCTGGCCTTCACGGAGAAGGACTGGATGATCGTGCTGGCGGAAGGCTGATCACGCCAGAAACTCCAGCAGCCGTCCATTCACCCGCTCCGGCTCCTCGTGCTGAATCCAGTGGGTGGCGTCGTCGAAAAACTCGAGGTGGCCGTCATCGCAGAGGTCGATGCTGGCCTGCGCCAGCTCGCGGCCGAGGAAGCGGTCCTTGGCTCCCCAGAGAAGCAGGGTCGGCACGGTGACGCGCGGCGCGGCGGGCCACTGCGGCTGCGCGCGCAGGCCGGCGCGGTACCAGTGGATCATGGCGCGGACGGCTCCGGGCTGGGACCAGGCCTCGCGGTAGAGGTCGACGTCGGCGTCGCTGAAGGTGCCGCGGCGGCTGGTGGCCTGCAGGGCCTTGGCGGCGTAGGCGAAGTTGTCGCGGCGGAAGGTGCGCTCGGGAAGCCAGGGGAGTTGGTAGAAGAAGACGTAGGAGCTTCCGCTTCCTCTGCCGCGGGTTCTTCAGGAGGGCGCGCCGCATGACCTTCGGATGGGGAGCGTTGAGCAGGACCAGCCGCTCCAACCGCTGCGGGTGTTTCACCCCCAGCCACCAGCCGACGAGGCCGCCCCAATCGTGCGCGACGACATGGGCCTTGGCGGCTCCGGCCTGGTCGATCAGCCCCACGACGTCCAACGCCAGGGTGTCGAGGTTGTAGGCGGAGACCCGCCGTGGTTTGTCGCTCAGGTTGTAGCCCCGCTGGTCCGGAGCCAGCACGTGGAAGCCGGCGGCGGCGAGCGGCTCGAGCTGTTTTCGCCAGCCGATCCAGTGCTCGGGGAAGCCATGGAGCAGGAGGACGAGCGGCCCGCTCTCGGCTCCGGCTTCGACGGCGTGAAGGCGAATCCCGTTCGTGACGAAGGTGCGGTGGCGGACCATGCACGGATTCTGCCTCAGATCCCTCCTATAATCGTTCGATGCGTTGGCAACCCTTCCGGATCGTCTTGCTTGTCCTCCTCGTCCTCGGGTCCGCGGCAGCCATGCGGGCGGAATCGGTGCCCGTCCCGGAACTGCCGGAAGGGGTGGTACCGCTGCCGTCCGAGAGCGACAGTCACTTTCAGGAGCTGCTGAAGGCGGCGGAGACATACCGCGGCCTCCAGGCGCTGCGGCCGGTGCCGGTGGGCACGCTCGAGGAGCCGGAGCTGCGGAAGAAGATGGCTCAGTCCATGGCGGAGGACCTCTCCCCGGAGGAGCTCGAGGCGATCGAGCGCGCCGCCAAAGCCTTCGGGCTCATTCCTGAATCGCTGGATCTCTCCAGCTATCTTCCCGATCTGCTGACGAGCCAGGTGGCCGGGTTCTACGATCCCGTGCGGGACTACATGGCTCTGGTGAGTCGAGGGACCAGCCAGGGTCCCGGTGAAGAGGGGGAGGCCGAGGACGCGGTGATCGTGCACGAGCTGGTGCACGCCCTTCAAGACCAGCACTTCGATCTGCGGCAGCTCGAGAAGCTCGATCCGGCGTCGGACGCCGCCACCGCCTTCGCGGCGTTGACCGAGGGCGACGCGACGTTGGCGATGATCAGTTTCCTGGCCGGCGCGAACGTGGAGGAAGTCTCCGGGATCGGCGAGGCGATGAAGTCGCTCCTGGAAGCTCCAGAGCTGATGAGCGCCGCCTCAGAGATTTCCGGAGGCGCCGACCTGACGACGGCGCCGGCCTGGATCCGGGACTCGCTGCTCTTTCCCTATGCCGGAGGCCTGGCCTTCTGCATGGAAGTGAGACGCGTGGGCGGCCAGAAGCTGGTGGATTACGCTTTCAGCACCGATCCGCCGCGCTCTTCAGAGCAGATCCTGCATCCCGAAAAGTGGCACGCCAAGCGAGACGATCCGGTGCTTCTGCGCTGGCCCGATCTCTCCGCCGCCCTGCCCGGATGGCGGAAGGTCGCCGAAGGCGAGCTCGGGGAGGCCGGCATTCAGACCCTGCTGCGGGAGATCCCGGGAAACCGCGACCAGGCCGCCGCGGCGGCGGCGGGCTGGGGAGGAGACCGGTTCGCGCTCTACGAGAAGGATGGCAGGCGTGTCCTGGTCTGGTGGACGGAATGGGACAGCGAGGCCGAAGCCCGGGAGTTCCGGTCGGCGGCACGCCGGCTGCGGCCCGGCTGGCGGCTGGAGACCCTATCCAACCGCAGGGTGCTGGTGATGCGCGGGGATCTCGGGAAGGGAGGGCGAGCTGCGGTGCGCGCCCGGCTGGCTGCGGCCGAGGCGGTGCCGCCAGCCAATCCAGCGATCGATCCGAAGGCGCTGGAGGCCGCGCCGGCTGCCCAAAAACCTTCAGGAAGCGGTAAACTACCGGCAGAACTTCCAACGCTGGGGTGGAGCGGCAGACCGGATGGAGAGCTTCTCGCGCACGAGCGCGGAAAGAGTCGAGATGTCGGAACGCCTGGGGCGGCTCGAGGCCGAGCGCCGCAACGAAGCGCTCGTGCGCCTGCAGGCAGCGAGCGCCGGCCTGTTGGGCCTGGAGGGTGAGGCCCCCAGCCATGACCGGCTGATCGAGATCCTCTGCCACGTCACAGGCGCGCCACGCGGGGTCTACTGGCTGCTGGACGAGTCCGTGCCCAGCTCGCCGGCTCTGGTGGCACGGGGGACTTACGGCGTCCGGCGCACGCCGCGCAACGAGGTCGACCGGCGGATGCAGGAGCTGCTGCTGCGGGTCGAGCTCGCCTCCGAGCATCCGGTGGCGCGGGCAGCTCACGCGATGCTCCCCGTGGTATTGCCGGATACACAAGCCGACGAATCCTGGACGGAGCTCTCGGACCTGTGGAACCGCACGGGCATCCGCTCCCTGCTCGCCGTGCCGCTGCGGGCCAGAGGCCGCCTGCTCGGAGTGGTCGCTCTCCTGTGGCGGGAGGAGAACCGCGGCGCCGAGGAGCCGATCGTCCGCACGGCGGAGGTGATCGCCAACCAGGTGGCCTCCGCGCTCGACACGGCGACCCTGGTCGACGAGCTGTCGCGAGCCAACCGGCTCAAGGACGAATTCCTGGCGACGCTGTCGCATGAGCTGCGCCATCCGCTGTCGGTCATCGTGAGCTACACCGAGCTGCTGTCCCGCGATCCCGACGCCGGACGGCTGCCGATCGTGCTCAAGGCGGCCGAGGTCATTCGCCGCAACGCCCTGACCCAGGAGCGGCTCGTCTCGGATCTGCTCGACCTGTCGCGCCTGCAGACGGGCAAGCTCGCCATCCACCGGCAGCCGGTCGAGTTCGCTCCGCTCCTGGCCGACGCCGCCGAGGCGGTGCGGGTGGAGACCGACCTCAAGCGTATCGAGCTGCGCTTCGACAGCCCGGCGGAGCGGCTGGTCGTCGAGGCCGATCCCGTGCGCGTGCAGCAGATCGCCTGGAACCTGCTGCAGAACGCCGTCAAGTTCACGCCGGAGGGCGGACGGGTGACCGTCCGCCTGGAGCGCGCCGCAGGCGAGGCGCGGCTGGTCGTCGAGGACACGGGACAGGGGCTGGAGGCGGGGGTTCTGCCGGGGCTCTTCGAGATGTTCCGCCAGGCCGACGGGCGCACGAGCCGGCGGCACGGTGGCCTGGGGATCGGCCTGGCGCTGGTGCGCCAGCTCGTCGAGCTGCAGGGGGGGCGGGTGCTGGCGGAGTCCGAAGGCCCGGGCCGGGGATCGCGCTTTACGGTCTGGCTGCCCCTGGCCCCTCACTCCCCCAACCCCCTCTCTCCCGCCCCCTCCCTCCCCACCTCACCGGGAGAGAGGGGGCTTTAAGACACTCTTTCTCCCTCCTCTCCCGGTGAGGTGGGGAGGGAGGGGGCGGGAGAGGAGGGCCGGGGAGGTGAGGGCCCTACGCCTCCTCCGGTGGCACCGTCACCGGCTGCGGCACCGTGACACGGATCGTGTTGACCCGGTTGTGCTGGACCTCGAGCACCTCGAGGCTTACCGGACCCAGCTCGACGCGGTCGCCCTGGGCGGGGTTGCGCCCCAGCTCCGAAAGCACGACGCCGCCGATCGTGTCCTCGTCGCGCTCGGAGAAGCTCGATGCCCAAAGCCGCCTCGAGATCCTCCACCAGCATACCGCCGGAGACCTCGTAGACGCCCTCGCCCCGCGCCAGCAGCTCCGGCTTTTCGACGTCGAACTCGTCCTGGATCGAGCCGACGATCTCCTCGATGACGTGCTCCAGGGTGACGATGCCGGAGACGCCGCCGTACTCGTCGATGACCGCGGCGAGGTGGAACCGCTCCGTGCGCATCCGTTTCAGCAGCCGGTCGAGCTGCAGCGTCTCGGGGACGAAGGCGATGGGGCGCGCCACCTCGGTGAGCGAGGTCACGGGGCGCTCGCGGCGAAAGAGGTCCTTGATATGGATGAGGCCGACGACGTGGTCGAGGTCGCCCTCGCAGAGGGGAAACCGGGTGTGGCCGCTGCGGCGGGCGAGCTTCAGGTTCTCTTCGAGAGGCCGGGTGGTCGAGAGGTAGACCACGTCCTGGCGGGGCAGCATGACCTGGCGGGCCATCCGGTGCGACAGCTCGAAGATGTTGTCGAGCAGCTCGCGTTTATGGGTGGAGAGCTGGTCCGCGGGGCCGGAGGCCAGGAGGAGGCGCAGCTCCTCCTCGTCGTGGGCAAGCTCGCTCTCGCTCACCGGCGAGATTCCGATCAGCTTGAGCAGGGCGTTGGCGGCATGGTTGAGCACCCAGATCGCCGGGTAGGTGACCTTGTAGAAGACGTAAAGGGGAAGGGCGATCAGCAGCGAGGTTCCCTCGGGCTTGCGGATGGCGATCGACTTGGGAGCCAGCTCGCCCAGGACGATATGGAGGATGGTGATGACGAGGAAGGCCACCGTCACGCTCACCGAGTGGACGAGCGGGGGATTGTCACCGGCGAAGGGAGCGATGAGAGGGCGGACGATCCAGGAGAAGGCCGGCTCGCCGATCCAGCCCAAGGCCAGGCTGGCCAGGGTGATGCCGAGCTGGGTGGCCGAGAGGTAGGCGTCGAGATGGCGGATCATGTGTTGCGCCACCAGACCCCGGCGGAGACCTTCGCTGGCGTGAGGATCGATCTGCGTCGGCCGCACCTTGACGAGGGCGAACTCGGCGGCGACGAAGAAGCCGTTCAGCGCCACCAGCAACAGGCCCAGGAACAGCCCCCATCCTGGAGGGATCGAGGATTCGGGGCCGGGGGTGGCGGCGAGCAGGAAGAGGCTCACGGCCGGCTCCCAGCGATCTCCCGCGGGCGGACTACGGGCGTGCTCCGGCGGGCGCCTTGAGATCGGGGCTGCTGTTGGCCGGTGAGGGGGGAAGCGGCGCGCGGACTAGGAGGGTCGTCGTTCAATGGCCGCTGATTTTAGCACAGCCGCTGCGGGAACCCGCTTCGGGACCCCTTGACAGGCAGCCGGCTGGCCCTTACACTGTTAGCAGTCGCCGTCGATGAGTGCTAAAAACCGGCCGGTGACGCGAATTCTGGGGTCAATCCCAACCATCGTCCAAGGAGGTAGAAGCCGTGAATATCCGTCCGTTGCATGATCGGGTTTTGGTGAAGCGCAGTGAGCAGGAAGAGCAGGTCCGGGGCGGGATCATCATTCCGGACACCGCCAAGGAGAAGCCGCAGGAGGCCGAGGTCGATCGCCGTCGGCCCGGGCAAGCTGAACGATGAGGGCAAGCGGTCGCCGATGGACGTCAAGACGGGCGACCGGATCCTCATCGGCAAGTACTCCGGCAGCGAGATCAAGATCGACGACGACGAGTACGTGATCCTGCGCGAGGACGAGATCCTCGCCGTCGTCAACGCCAACGGCAAGAAGTAGAAGCAAGCGCTGCGTCATCCCTCAGGTATCCGATATAGAAATCAGGAGGTAGAGAAAGCCATGGCTAAGCAGATCACTTACTCCGAGGACGCGCGCGCCGCGATCCTCCGGGGCGTCAACAAGCTCGCCGACGCGGTCAAGGTGACCCTCGGCCCCAAGGGCCGCAACGTCGTCATCGAGAAGAAGTTCGGCTCGCCGACGATCACCAAGGACGGCGTCACCGTCGCCAAGGAGATCGAGCTCCAGGATCCGCTCGAGAACATGGGCGCCCAGATGGTGCGCGAGGTCGCCTCGAAGACCTCCGACGTGGCCGGCGACGGCACCACCACCGCGACGGTTCTCGCCCAGGCGATCTACCGCGAGGGCTCGAAGAACGTCACCGCCGGCGCCAACCCGATGGAGATCAAGCGCGGCATCGAGCTGGCCGTCAAGGCCGCCATCGCGTCGCATCGACAAGCTCGCCAAGCCCGTCGAGGGCAAGGACATCGCCCACGTCGGCACCATCTCGGCCAACAACGACGAGGAGATCGGCCGCATCATCGCCGAGGCGATGGAGAAGGTCGGCAAGGACGGCGTGATCACGGTCGAGGAGGCGCAAGGGCCTCGAGACCACCCTCGAGGTGGTCGAGGGCATGCAGTTCGACCGCGGCTACCTGTCGCCGTACTTCGTCACCGACGCCGAGCGCATGGAGACGGTGCTGGAGAACGCCAAGATCCTGCTCCACGAGAAGAAGATCAGCTCGATGAAGGACCTCCTCCCGATCCTCGAGCAGGTCGCCAAGCAGGGCCGGCCGCTGCTCATCATCGCCGAGGACGTCGAGGGCGAGGCGCTGGCCACCCTGGTGGTCAACAAGCTGCGCGGCACGCTGCAGGTCGGCCGCCGTCAAGGCGCCGGGCTTCGGCGACCGCCGCAAGGCCATGCTCGAGGACATCGCGATCCTGACCGGCGGCAAGGTGATCACCGAGGACCTCGGCATCAAGCTCGAGAACGTCAAGTGGGAGGATCTCGGCGACGCCAAGAAGGTCGTCGCTCACCAAGGACGAGACCACCATCGTCACCGACTCCGACGACCCCAAGCGGCGTGAGGCCATCGCCGGCCGCGTCAAGCAGATCCGCAACCAGATCGAGGAGACGACCTCCGACTACGACCGCGAGAAGCTCCAGGAGCGCCTCGCCAAGCTCGTCGGCGGCGTCGCCGTGATCAAGGTCGGTGCCGCGACCGAGACCGAGATGAAGGAGAAGAAGGCTCGCGTCGAGGACGCCATGCACGCCACCAAGGCGGCGGTCGAGGAGGGCATCGTCCCCGGCGGCGGCGTCGCCCTGCTGCGCGCCATCAAGGCGGTCGACGCCGTGAAGGCCGAAGGCGACGTCCGGGTCGGCGTCAACATCGTCCGCCGCGCGCTCGAGGAGCCGGCCCGCCAGATCGCCGCCAACGCCGGCGAGGAGGGCTCGGTGATCGTCAAGCAGCTCCTGTCGACCAACGGCAACAGCGGCTACAACGCGGCCACCGGTCAAGTATCGAGGACCTGGTCGCGGCCGGCGTCATCGATCCGGCCAAGGTCACCAAGACGGCGCTGCTCAACGCCGCGTCGATCGCCGGCCTGATGCTGACCACCGAGGCCCTGGTCTCCGAGATCAAGGAGAAGGACGAGGGCAAGGGCGGTCCGGGCGGCATGCCGGGCGGCGGCATGGGCGGCATGTACTAAAGCCGGTTTCCGCCGGCGGTTGTTACACCGCCGGCTCGATATAGAGACGGCCGGTCCGCGCGAGCGGGCCGGCCGTTGGTGTTTTGCCCCTGGGTTTCAGCTCGCGATGCGGCGGACGGCGGCAGACCGGGGCTCCTGGGCGAGGCCCAGGACCTCGGACTTGACCTCCTCGCGCTGCAGGCGCGCCAGGCGGCGGGCCTCCATGGCCAGGCCCATCCGGCGCATGGCGAGAATGACCGAGAATTCCAGGACTACCAGTGCGGTGCCAAGGGTGGTCTCGCCCGTCGCGGCGACCACCAGGGCCAGAGCGCAGAAGGAGAGGACGACGCCGTAGATCACAGCGACGATGCGCGAACGCTTGCCGCCGAAGTGGGCAAGGAGATGGTGGAGGTGCTTGCGGTCGGCGTGAAACATGCGCAGGAAGCGGTCCGCCAGCGCGCCTTTCGGACGCTCCAGGAACCGCACCGCCATCACCAGCAAAGTGTCCATGACGGGCACGCCGAGAGCAAGGATCGGCACCAGGATGGCGACCGCCACCGGCGCTTTGAGCGACGAGTGCAGGGCCGTCGCGGCGAGCAGGAAACCCAGCGTCAGCGAGCCGGAGTCGCCCATGAAGATGCGCGCCGGCTCCCAGTTGTGGCGCAGGAACCCGGCGCAGGCGCCGGCGACGCCAGCCATCAGAATGACGGTGCCGGCGTTGCCCTGCAGGATGGCCAGTCCCAGGAAGCTCACCGCGATGATGGTGACGACGCCGCTGGCCAGGCCGTCGAGACCGTCGATCAGGTTGATGGCGTTGGTGACGCCGACGATCCACAGCAGCGAGACCGGCACGGCGAAGGGGCCGAGATCGATCTGGCCGACGAGGGGCAGCCGCAGCACCTCGAACGACCAGCCGACGTGCACCAGGGGCCAGGCGGCCACGAGCTGGAAGAGGAACTTCCTGCTGCAGGAAACCCCCACCATATCGTCGACGACGCCGACGAAAAAGACCACGCCGGTGCCGAACGCCAGGGCCAGCAGCTCGTTGCGGCCGATGGCGGTGCCCAGCCGGCCCCACAGCGAAACCGCCGCGCCGCCGCCCCCGAGGGCAAGGCCCAGGACAATGGCGACACCGCCGAGACGTGGCACGGCGCCCGTTTGGAGCTTGCGCTCTCCCGGATGGTCCAGAGCGCGGAAGAAAACCGCCAGACGGGTGACCGGCGGCACCATGAGATGGGTGGAAAAGGCGGCGACCAGAGCTGCGCCGAGCGCATATAACAAGATGTGATCCATGCGACCAGAACTCCCCTCAACCAGCGCAGGCGTTCATGCAACACGCCTGAAAAAGCTACTTGTAATCGCTAGTTGCGCGGCTATCTTAGCGCGAATCCAGGGATTTTTCCATGGCGGCGTCGGCGATCTCCTCGAGAGCCCGCGCCAGGCCCTCGGCATCCCCGGTGTCGACGCGCCGGTAGCGGGCGGACGGCGGGCTCCCTGAGCAGAGCCGATGGATGTCGGACCGGGGGCTGCCGATGTAGAGGACGCTACGGCCGGACTGGACGCAGCCGTAGACCTTGGAGGGCAGGACGTAGCCCACGAACCCGTCGCGGAGGGTGATGAGGTGGGCGTCCGGAGTGACGAGCAGCCGGGGCAGCAGCTTCCAGAGGCACGGGACGGCTGCGGTGGACGGGCAGGTCCTCGCGCCGCAGGTTCTCCTCGAGCCGGTCCGCGTTGGCACCGGTGGCATTGAGCCAGAGCGCCACCCGCCCAGAGCCCTGGCGATGATGCCGGCGATAGCCCGCGAGGAAGGTCTCGTGGTCGTGCGCCACCCCGAAGTTGCCGGAGTAGAGGAGGATCGTTCGGCCGCGCAGCTCCGCGGGCGGCTCGAGGGGCTGCGTGCCGGGCGGGATCTCGACCGGCGAGGGGTCGCGCTTCAGGACGATCCGCTCGGGCCGGATGCCGATCTCGAGCAGCCGTTGCCGCTGGTCCTCCCCCAGCACCTCGAAGCGGTCTACCCGGCGCCTCAGAGCTACCGTCCAGCGGTGGAAGAGCCGCAACGCCGCGGGCACCCGCTCCATCTCGGCCATCAAGCACTCGGGATGAAAGTCGGTGATGCGGTAGGTCAGCCGCTTGCGCAGCAGAAGGTTCAGAGGTACCAGGAGATGGATGAGGAACGGCGGGCTGCCGGTGAACAGGATCTCGTCGGTACGTGCAAGCTCGCGCCGCAGCCGCCAGAGGAGGGCCAGATCGGTGCGGGCTGTCCAGAGGGCTCGAACACGGAAGTTCGCGCGATCGTAGAGGCGGGCGCGGACGCGAACGATCCGCAGGCGCCCTGCCTTGGGATCACCGCCGGGCCGCTCTTCCTCGACCGAGCTCGCCGTCGAGGAGAGGCCGGCGAGCACCACGTCCTCGCCCCGAGCGGCGCGTTCGCGGGCGAAGAGGAGGCTGTACTGGCCGACGGCGCCGAAGTCCGGCGGCAGCCAGTCACAGAGGTAGACCAGGCGGAGGCGACCGTTCACCCGCGGCTCGAACCTGCCGTGGCCTCTCGCAGCATGGCGCTATGAGGGCTGCTGTGGTGCACGATCAGAACGTCGCCCGAGACATAGGTGGGAGGCAGCGGCGTGGCCGGAGCGAAGCGAAGGGAGGCGCCATTGACGGCCAGCCGAGTCCACGTCAGGCCGTGTGGATCCGGGTAATCCCACATGCCGCAGAAATAGACGTCGAACCCGACTTCGTGAAGGAACCCGAGAAGCTCATCGGCGTCCGTTCCGGACCGGCGCAGCACCTCCGGTGAGAGCCTCGATGAATCCGGCGCGCACCTTGCCCGCCAACAGCGACCGTCTTGCCCCTCTGAGGGCGTGCAACTCCCATCCCTCGATATCGATTTTCAGGAAAGCGACGCGCTCGACCCCTTTCTCCGCGATGTACTCATCGAGGACAAGGTTGGGAACCGCGTCGCCGCGCTCGCCGATAAACGCGTGACCCCAGGAGGTATCCGGCCTGGTGAGCCTCGATATGCCGGGAAGATCCGTGACACAGCAGTGGTTGACGGCAATTCGCTCAGCAGGCCATAGACGTTCACTCTGCCTCAGGAGCGGGACGATGCGGGGATTGGCCTCGAACATGTGGAACCCCAGCCCCAGACCGCACACATGCGGCAGCACCCCGAACGTTACCAGCCCGAAATTCGCGCCGACGTCGAAGAGGTCGCCCCCGTCCCGGAGAAAGGCGGCGACGATCGGATGGAACTCCGGCCAGAAGGACTGCGAAAGATACGTCGCCCGGGACTCCGCGTCCCGGAGATCCACCCACGCCCGGGCGCCGTCGTTGAACTCCAGCCGTTGGGCCGCCGGAACGAGCCCGGTGCGGTACAGGAGCCTCAGCAGCTTCTGCCGCCGAAGCCGTGGCGGGAGGTGATTCAGGAGGCGTCGCAAGCCGCTCATCGAAGCCCGCCGCCGTTGACTTCACGCGGATGCGGCGCCAGGAGCGACTCGTTCACCGGTTGGAACGACGTGGGGAGCCGCCGGCAGGGAGAATCGCCGGTCCTTGATCCGCAGGAAGGGTGATTCGAAATAGCGGTAGGAGAGGTGCGCCAGCAGCGCCGTCAAGCCCAACGCCATGCCGTAGTAGGCCGTGCAGAAGAGCCATAGATGGCCGTTCAGCCAGGGGAGTGTCCGGAAGGTTCCCGAAGTCACGTAGATGGCGGGCATGTGAAGCATGTAGATGCCATAGGAGATCGTCCCGAGGTAGTCGAAGACCCGGTTCTCCACGAGGATGATGTTGCGGGGATTGGCGGCGACGTTGACGATGAGCCAGGTGTAGAGGACGATCTGGGCCGCCTCTTCGGCAAGCCCGCTCACGTGGGCCAGGTTGAACAGGTAATTGAACAGGAAATAGTCGGCGACGAGGAGGAAGAGGACGAGCTGGAGCACCCGGCTGCGAAAAACCGGCAGAGCGAGGAACCTCTCCTTGTGGCGATGAAGCCACCAGGCGCAGAGGCCGCCCGCCGCCATGAAGTGGAACTTGAGCTGGCCCACGAAGTTCTTCCACATGTGGATGCCGAAAACGTCGAAGGAGTTCAGGCAAGCGAGAAGAGCCGAGGCGGCAAAGACGGCGCCGCAGAGGGCCGGCACCCTCTCGCGGACCCGCTTCATGGCCGGAGCCCAAGCGAGATAGAACTGTTCCTCGACCCCGATCGACCACAAGGGGTTGAGGATTCCGCCCACCGTATAGAGGCTGTTCATCAGATTGGGCAGGAAGAAGGTGTAGAGCGCGAGGGCGAAGGGAACGCTGTATTTCACCTGATAGGGGATGCCGGCGGCAGGAAGCAGCACGTTGTAGAAGAAGAGACCAAAGAAGACGACGGCGAAATAGAGCGGCCAGATCCGGCAGACCCGCCGCAGGTAGAAGTTCCGGACGTCGATCCCGCCGGTCCGCCGCCGCTCCTCGAGCAGCAGGTAGGTGATGAGAAATCCGCTCAGGGCGAAGAAGAAGGAGACGGCGGGAGCGCCGCGGAAAAACAGGGCTCCGGAGGCGGGGTGAGGGAGCCCCAGGCTCGCCTGGTTCAAGGGGATGTGGCCAATCACCACGAACAGGGCGGCGAAGAACCGCAGACTGTTCAGGCCCTTGAAGTGGATCTTGCCGCTTTCCATTACTGTCCGTCCGTCTTCTCGGGGATGGGATGCCTCCGCTAGGCCTATCGCTCGGTGAGCATTCCCGCGAGATATCCGCTCACCGTTTCGCGCTCGCGAGAGCCGAAGTACCAATCGATCGTCCGGTGGAGCCCGTCCATGAACTTCATCCGCGGCTCCCAGCCCAGGAGCTGACGGGCCAGACCGTTGCTCGCCACGCGGTTGAGCGGACCGGTGGGCATGTGGGGGAGCAGCTTGATCGCGGCTTGATGGCCGGTGTAGCGCAGCACTTCGCGGACGGCATCGATGACCTGCGTGCGCTCCTCGGTGCCGAGATTGACGGCGGTGCCGTCGTCGATTTTCTCGGCGGCGAGCGCCATGCCACTCACGATGTCGCCGACGTAGGTCCAGTTGCGAATCTGATTGCCGTCCCCCCACACTTCGAATGGATCCTGGCGGACGAAGGCGCGGGCGATCATCGCGATGACGGCGTGGTTTTCGACCCCGCGCTCGCCGTAGACGGTGAAGAACCGGCAGGAGGCCGATTTGAGGCCGAAATCGCGGGCATAGGCCCGCAGGGTCATCTCGGTCATCAGCTTGGCCCAGCCGTACATGTTGTCGGCGTCGTAGGGCGGGCCGACCATCTCTTCCGAGAGGTAGAGCTCCTGGCTCACGTCTCCTTGAAGGTGGTTGGGATAGACGCAGCCGGAAGAGGCGAAGACGAACTTTCCGACGCCGGCTTCGTGAGCGGCCTTGATCAGCATGCCGTCCATGGCGAGGTTCTGAGCGCAGGCGGCCTGGTGGAGGTCGACGAAGCCGCGGCCGCCGTGGATCGCCGCGAGGTGGAAGACGATGTCCATCCCGTCCACCATGCGTTGGGGGATCCCGGGGTCGAGCAGGTCGGCTTGATGAAATTCGACGGTGCCGTCGTCGATATGGCCCTGAATATTGGCCAGCCGGCCGCTCGACAGGTCGTCGACGACGCGAATCGAGCGCGCTCCCTTTTCCACCAGGTGATCGATGAGGTGGGAGCTGATGAAGGAGGCGCCTCCCGTCACCAGGACCTGTTTCTGTTTCCAATCCATGCTCTAGCTCTCCACTGTCCTCCGTCGGGGGAGGCCGCAGCTCCGCTTTCGGGGTCGACACCCAAGTGTAAGGGGGAAGGGGCGGATGCACAAATCCTCATGGCTCAGGGTAGCGCCTCAAGCCCGCCCCGTCGCGGGCCCACTCCTCCCACACGCGGCGGCTGACGGCGTGCAGGATGGCGTTGCTCACGTCGAGGGTCACGGCTTTGGAAAGATGGAAATCGCCCCAGGAGAGGAGAGTCTCGACCAGGGCCGCCACCGAGTAGGCTTCGGGGTGGTACTCGATCGCCACCGAGTCGATGGAATCGAGCGCGGCGCGGTCGAGCGAGCGCAGGATCGCCAGCTCGCTCCCCTCGCAGTCGAGCTTGAGCAGCCGGATGCGGGTGAGTCCGAGCTCGCGGAGGACGACCGGCAGGCTGCGCAGCCGCACGTCGGATCGCCCGGAAATAGGCAGGGCATTGCGCTCCGCAAGCTCGGGATGCAGCGTACTGGTCCCGCCGCCCAGGATCGGGCTGAGCAGAAGCTCGGCGCGTCCCTCCCGGTCCCCAACGGCCTCCTGGAAGGCGTGTACGCCTGCGGCAAGTCCGTTGGCTGCCACGTTCCACTCCAACAGCCGGAAGACTTCGGGGTGTGGCTCGAAGGCGAAAACGCGAGCCCCCCGTCGCGCGAACGAGCAGGTGGCGAAGCCATGGTTCGCTCCGACGTCGATCACCACGTCGCCGGAGCGCACCGGCGCGGTGGGGATGTCATAGACCCGGGAATGGAAGACATCGCCGAACATCCGGTCCGCTCCCTGCAGGCAGCGGAAGCGCAGGCCGGTGTGCCGGTCGACGACCGTGACGATCTTGCACCGCAGGAGGCGCTGCCCGAGAAGCCGGAAAGGGATGGCGGTAGTTGCGCACCGCCTTGGCCAGCCGGTAGAAGCCGGATGTCACGCTCACGAAAGTCTCCGGCTGCCGAAGCTACTTGACAAAGATGCCGTCGAGTTGAAGGACCCTCCCCGAGACGTGGTCGACGAGAGCCGGCTCGACGGAGAACAAGCTGTAGCCTCGGTCGGCCAGATAGTTGACCATTTCCGGCAGGAGTGCCGCGCCCTGATAGAGCGGCACCGTCGAAAGCTCGACCTCGATCGCGACAGCCTTCCCAAGAGCTTCTCCTGCACCCTCCAGTGCCTCCATTTCATAACCCTGAAGATCGAGCTTGATGAAGGAATGATCGCGGTCTTGCAGAAGATCGTCGATGCTCAGCGCCGGCACAATGATCGGGTCCGTGACTCGCCATGCTTCGGTATGAACGGCTCCGGTGGCAGGCAATACCGAGCTTACCTCAGAAATCGAAGCAAGATTCAACGTGAGACTTCCCCGCTGACGCGCCAGAGCCGCGTTCACGCAGGTCCACCGGCTGTCGCCCAAAGTGCGTTCCCTGAGGTGTCTGAAGACCCCTGGAATGGGTTCAACGGAGATGATCTCCTCGTTGTAGCCCAAACTTCTAAGGCGCGCGGCATACTGGCCGGTATTGGCGCCGCCATCCAAGACTGTACGCACGCCCTTCTCGCGTAACAGCGTAGCGCGTCGGAGCTCGTGACTACGCATCGGGGTATACGAAATGACCTCATACCCGAGCCAGCGCAGCGACCTCCCAATGAGCCGCTTCACCATAGGATTTCTGCGCCGCCTGAAGCTGCCAGGGCCTGCATGGCGGTCATCGAAAGCTCCTCCGCACGTGCTCCAGGACACGGCGGCGGCCGGCGAGCTTGTCGCTCAGGGCTTCGGGATCGCGGCGGAGCAACGGGCCCAGGAGACGCAGAGCCAACAGCTCCACGCCGAGCCGGCCCAGGATCAGGGCGCGGGCGAGACCCGGGCGGCGGATCTTGCCGAACTTGCGCAGCAGTCGCCAGCGGTTCTTGTAGAACCGCAGAACGCGCTGGCTGACCTTCTGCGGCGAGCCGGAGCCCTTGTGGAAGGCTACAAGCCCGGGCTCGTGGGCCACGCGCCAGCCGGCTCTGTGGGCGCGCATGCAGAGGTCGAGATCGAGGTCGAGCCAATCGAAACCTTCATCGAAGCCGCCGAGGTCGTCAAAGGCGGCTCGCCGCAGAGCCATGGCGCAGGTGAAGACACAGAGGTTACGTTGGCTCCGCCGCCGGAAGCGTTCGTAGACGGCGTGCAAACGCTGACCGAGGAGGAGACTCCAGACGTCGGGCTCCTCCTCGCAGGAGCCGGCGGGCAGGCCCCGCTCGTCCACGGTGGCGAAACCGAGGATCGCGAGCCGCGGATCTGCCGCGAAGCGCTCCCTCACCCGCGAGGCGAAGGGCATGAGCGGGCGGGCGTCGGAATCGAAAACGAACCACGAGGTCGGTTCCTGCGGCTCGGATCCCGAGATTCAAAGAGCGGACGAGCCCGAGATTCTTCGGGTTGACCCGGACCTCCACGGCCGGATCCGGAGAAGCCGGGGGTCCTTCGGGGGAGGCATCGTCCACGACGAAGATGCGGTCGATCCCCTCATGGTGGGCCAGCACTGCCTCCAGGCACCGGGCGGTGAGATCCCGGGAGTCGTAATTGGTGATAACTACGCCGAGGGTAAGGGGCGTCAGGGCAAAGACTCCTTCAAAGTGATTGTGCCTTGTCTTCCGACCTCGCGCGCCGCAGACTTTCGGTGATCAACTCGGGGCGAACGCAGAAATTCACGGCCATCTGCCCCAGGCTCCAGCCGGTCTTTTCCTGCACTGCCGAAACCGTCCCGGCTGTGCGTTCCGGCCACGAGCGGCCGCCGGTAACGATCCGGAAGCCGGACCCCAGGCTTCCCGGGCGTCTCGAGCAGAGGCCGTCCAGCAGCAACGCAGTATTTGGAAGGGGGCCGTCCCAGGGAACCTTCTCCTCCCACGGCACCGTCTCCCCTTCGCCAAGCCGGGCGACGGGCATGAACACGCGCAGATTCCCGCACATCGTGCTGGCGATCAGGGGAGGCTTGAAGACGGGATGAAAGCCACGGTCGGGTCCCGGCAAAGTGACAAGGCCGAGGGCCGGCGCGGACAGATTGGGCCCCGGATACCGGAACGTGAAGTAGGTATGGAAAGCGAAGGGTGTAACGGTGGAAAGCAGGACGCCCATCGCGAGGGCTGTGCGCCGCCAGGGAAGCGCCGCCAGGACGGGGGTGAGGAGCTCGGCTGCAACCAGGGCACTGAGAGCCCAAAACAGAACCGCGCCATAGCGGACGGAGGGAGCGAGGAAGAACCACGCCGGGATCGCCACCAGGGGTGGAAGGAGGAGGATGGGGCGGCGGCGCAGCGGGCGACGGGCCAGCAGCCAGACCAGGACCGAGAGGACCACGATGGCTAACGGGATGAGCGCTTCGAAAAGGGCGATGCGGAGCTCCATGCGGAGCCAGTAGGAGAGCCACTCGGTGCCGTTTTGCGTCATCAGATCCCACGCCTGCGGTGTCCGGGTGTAGGCGCGGGTCCACCAGAGAATCCCTTGGGCGTGGTCGAGCGGCAGGCGCCAGTCGACGTCGAAGGCCGCCAGTGTAGCCGGGAAGAGCGGATAACCGCTGAGCACGACATTGCGGGCCATCCACGTTCCGATCGCGATGGAGGCGAAAAGGACTGCGCAGGCCGCCGGCCGAAGAGACCGTGATCCGGCTTCCCTGCGGAGGTCGCGCCATGAAGGGCCCAAGAGCAGGATCACCCAGGCGGTGGCTCCGAAGATCAGGGTCGTCGCCTTGAGGCAGGGCGCAATGGCCAGCAGCGCGAGAGCGATGAAGAGCCGCGGGCTGAGGTATGCAGGACGCTCGTTCCTGTCCTGGTCGAAGGCTTGCAGCGCGAGAATGCAGGCCGAAAAAACGACGAAAAGGGGAGCGACGTCCGTGGCATGGCTCGAGATCCAAGCTCCCCGGTCGCGGATCAGCAGGGTGACGGTCGGGAAGAGAAAGACAGATGCCGCGATCGAATGAGACGCAACGGGCGAGCCGGCGAACAAGCGGCCGACGCGCGGCGCGACGAGGAGCAGGAAGAGGAAGAGAAGGAAACCATTACCGAAGTGGTGGCTCCGGGCAGCTCCCGGGCCCTGCTCGAGGAGCGCCGGGAAGAGCAGGCAGGACGAGTTGAACCCATAATGTGGATTGAGGTTGGCAAGCCCCGGGACGATCGCGAAGCGATGGAACCAGCGTACGACCGTCAGGTGGTAGTTGGCACCGTCATAGGAAACGAAAGGGCCGATAGACCTGTCGGCCAGCCAGAGCGCGAGCCCGCAAAACGCGACGAGGATCGGCAAGGGGAGCGGAGTTGCGGGCTCAGGCTGCCATAGGCGACGGCTCCGCCAGCCGGCGAGGCTGAGGACGGTGAGAGCCGCCAGTGCGCGCCCATCAACCGGGAGGAATAGGTGCCAGACCTGCAGGATCGCGATCGCCACGGCGAAGCCGCACCAGCAGGCCGGCACCAGCCCCGGGAATCTCTCGCCGCTACGGCCGTACACTGCGGTCAGGAAACCCAGACCCACGCCGCTGAGGAGCAGAAACAGCCCACCCCAGACGGCGAGGACGCAGCCCAGAGAGAAAGCGAGGTTCAGGACCTCGATCATCGGGGCTTCCGGAGCCAGGGCTGCAGCCGCGCGAGACGCTGCAGGTGAGACCCGTCATGGGCGCACAACAGGTTCGCCGAGTCCGGCAGGTGGCCTTCATCGAGATCCCGCCGCGCCTCGGCAAGCGGGACGATTCTGTCCGTGACCAGGAAGAACCGCGAATACCCGAAGGCCTCCAGAAGGCGAACGACATCCACCGGCGCATAGGAGAAGTCGGCCGCCCACTGGCGGCTCACTTCCAGGAAGAGGAGAGGGGTGAAGCGGCGGATCGTCTCGCCGGCTCCGCGGAGGACCAGCAGCTCGGCTCCTTCGACGTCGCACTTGACGAAGCTCAGAGACTCGATCCTGCGGGATTCCACATAGGCGTCCAGTGTCGTGGCGTGACACGAGAAGGTCTGAACCGGGGCGCCCGTGAGCCAGGAGCCGAAGCTGTGCGGCGTGAGGGCGGCTTGCCCGGAGTCGTTGCCCGGCAGATGCATGACCGTCGTCTTTTCTTCCTCGGCCAGGGCGCTCTCGTTCAAGACCACGTTCCGGAACCGGCAGGCGCGCCGGATCCGCGCCGCGAGCCTCCGCGAACGTCGGCGGCACCGGCTCGAAGGCATGCACGCCTCCGCGGGAGCCCACCAGGTTCGAGAAGAGCAGGCTGTAGTAGCCGGTATTGGCGCCGGCGTCCACCACGACGTCCCCCCGGCGGATGAGGCTCAGGAAGACGATCTTTTCGAAGTTGGGCGTGCGGCGTCGGGCGATCAGCCGCGAATAGAGACCGGGAAACCGCGTCAGGGCGGGCTCCAGCCAAGGGCGGATCGCTCCTTCTCTATCTCTATCGCTGCGAGACCGCATCTTGCCGTCCTTCGAGCGGGATGCCTGCAAGCTCCTTCCGGATCACGCTCAGCGCTTCTTCCGGCGTCCAGATATCCTCCCGCCCCGGCTCGCGGCCGAGGCTGGCGGAGAGACCCGGATAGCCCCACTGCGCCTGGTGATGGCCCGCCGAGTGGAAGGACCGGCCGAGAAGCGCCACGATGGGCTTGCCGAAGGCCGCCGCGGCGTGCATCGGCATGCTGGAGTTGCAGACGACGAAGTCACAGGCGGCGAGGAGGGCGAATACCTTGCGCAAGCCGGGTACTTCGGGAAGCGTGCGGGCCCGCGGCGAGGCTGCGGCCACCTTGGCGATGAGGTCGCTCTCGCGGAGACCACCGAGGACCAGGATCGACAGGCGGGGGAGATCCGCAAGCCCGGCCGCCAGGGCCGCGAAGCTCTCCGCCGGCCAGCACTTCTCCGGCAAGCCGCCGCCGGGAGCGATCACCACGCGCGTGGACCGGCCCGCCGATTCGGCGGCGATCCACCAGCGGTGACCCTCGTCTCGCTCTTCGCGACTCAGGAAGAGCTGCGGCCGGTTCGGCGGCAGCTCGACGGCGCCCAGGAGCTCGGCGAAGCGCAGGGCCGACCGCCCGACGTGCTCCGCGGGATCGAACCGCACGGTCATGTGGGCGGCCGAGTGGCCTCCTGCGTAACCCCGCACTCCCAACCGGCAGGGAATCTGGGCCTGCAGCAGAAGAAGAGACCCCCAGGCGCTGCCGAGCACGTCGATGCCCACCTGAAAGCGCCGCGCGGCGATCTGCCGGACCTCGGAGGAGGAGCGGATATAAGCGAGCCGCCCGAAGGGGCCGGTCCTCTCCTGATACTTGTTGAACCAGGGCGCGTTGGCGGGAAGCACCTCGGAAAGATGAGGATTGCCGGTCAAGACGTCGCGGCTCCAATCCCCGACGCCGGCTGCGATCCAGGCCTCCGGAAACAGGCGGCGCAAGGCCTCGAAAACGGGGGTAACCACCAGCAGGTCCCCGACGTCGTTGTTGCGCAGCACGAAAATGGAGCGCGGTTCCCGCGGGCACTCCGGCAAGGACGGCGCGCGGAGGGCGGCGAGCCTGACGAGCCCCTCCAGGCCGGAGGCGGCGGCGCGCCGGCCCAGCGGACGCAGTTTCCTCAGGAGCCTTCGACCCAGGAGGGCTCCTCCCTGCGGTCCGCGCGGCGCAGCAGCACCCTCCCGAGCACCAGCCGGTCCATGCGGGTGCGCAGGAAGCAGTCCAGGGCCTCGGCGGGGGTGTTGACGATGGGCTCGTTCTCGTTGAACGAGGTGTTGAGCACCATGGGCACGCCGGTCCGGTGCTCGAAGGCGGAGATGAGTCCCCAGTAGAGCGGATTCGCCCGCTTCGAGACGGTTTGCAGACGGCCCGTGCCGTCCACATGGGTCACGGCCGGGATGAGCGGCCGCTTCTCCGGCCTCACGGGATAGACCTTGATCATGAACGGATCGGGATAGTCGATCGTGAACCAATCGCCGGTGCGCTCCTCCAGCACGGAGGGGGCGAACGGCCGGAAGGACTCCCGTCGCTTGATCTTCGCGTTCAGAACGTCCTTCATGTCCGCCCGGCGCGGGTCGGCGAGGATGGAACGGTTGCCGAGGGCGCGGGGCCCCCACTCGGATCGGCCCTGATACCAGCCCACCACCTCGCCTCGGGCGATCGCCGCCGCCGTCTCCTCGGCCAGGCGGTCCTCGTCAAGGACCGTCTCGATCCGCAACTCATTCCATTCGCCGTCCCGGCCGCCGGACTCCGGGATCGCCGCGGCAAGGGCCTCCCGAATCTCCTTCTCGCCATAGTTGGGCCCCCAGTAGGAATGCTCCATGACGAAGCCGTTGCGAGGCGCTCCCAGCACCGTGTGGTGGACGTAGAGCGCCGCTCCGAGCGAGGTGCCGGCGTCGCCGGCGGCGGCCTGGATGAAGACGTCCTCCACGTCCGTCCGGTCGAAGAGCTTGCCGTTGGCGAGCGAGTTCATGGCACAGCCGCCTGCCAGAGCCAGCCGTTTGAGGCCGCTGCGGCGCTGGAGGGCGCGCACCAGCGCGAAGAAGCGCTCCTCGTAGACCGCCTGGAGCGACGCCGCGAGATCCTTGTGGCGCTGGGTCAGCTCTTCGCCGGGCCGGCGGGCGGGACCCAAGCAGCGCTTCAAGAGCCGGTGTGAAGATCGGTGCCCAGCTCGGGCGCGCCGTCCTCCCAGGTCATGTCCACTCCTTCGGAGAGGTGGCGGAAGTAGCGCAGATCGAGGGCGAAGGTGCCGTCCGGCCGCGGCGGCACGATCCGCCCGAGCCGGTCGGCGAAGGAGGGCTCGCCATAGGCCGCGAGGCCCATCACCTTGTACTCGTCGCCGAAGCCCGGGAAGCCGAGGAACTGGGTGACCGCCGTGTAGAAGAGGCCGAGCGAATGAGGGAAGTGGACGCGGTCGAGAACCTCCAGCGAGCTTCCCCGGCCCACCGCCATCATGGTGGAGACGAAGTCGCCGAAGCCGTCCACCGTCAGGCACATGGCCTCTTCGAACGGCGAGCAGAAGAAGGCGGAAGCCACGTGCGCCAGATGGTGCTCGACCGGATAGAGCCGCGGGAGCGGACCGCCGAAAGTGGCGCCGATGCGCTCCTCCAGGGAGGCGACCTGGCGGAGATTGCGGGCGCGGCCGAGGGCGCGGCGGAGGCTGCGGGGATGAGTGAGAGCGAGGGCCGCCTTGCGTGCCAGATAAGCCCGGGGCTGGCGGGCTACGGCGAGGGCGGTGACGCTTCCGAGGTCGCCGCCGTTCATTTCCCCGAGACAGAAGCGGATCGCCTGCTCGGGAAAGCCGGCCCAGTGCTTGACCCGGCGGAAGCGCTCCTCCTCGACGCCGGCTACGAACCGTCCGTCCACCACCGCGGCCGCCGAGGCGTCGGCATGGTAGACGCTCAAGCCGAGGATCCTGTTCAACGGGGGATCCTCGGGCGACGGCGCGAACGTGGTAGTCATCACCGAACCCTTATCGCTGATTTGAGAGGATGGCTTCGGCGAGCTCCCGCCCCACCAGGCGATGGCCCTCCACGTTGAAGTGGACGTCGCCCGGCAGGAACAGCCGATGCCAGTTCTGTTGCCGCTGAAAGGCCGGAAAAAGGTCGACGAAAGGAATCGAGCTCTCCCGGCAGATCTTGCGGATGGCTCTCCTGTAGGCGGCGGCGCCGCTCGAAGGCGAGGTGCCCAGGATCAGCTCCCGCTCGCCGAACCATTTCGGAAAGGTTTTCCGCAGGACCGCATAACGGGCGGGATCCTCCCGCGTGTACAGCACCTCCGGGTTCGGGTAGACGGCGACGATGAGCCCGATTCGATGCCGCCGGGTGAGCTCACGGATCCTGAGGATGTACTTCCGCATCGACCGTAGCCCGTCGCCCGCCCAACCTTCGATGCTCGGGGGATGATCGCTCCAGGTGTGCCGCAGCAGGGCCTTGGCCGAGCCCGAGAGACGGGAGTACGCCTCGGTGGTCAGCGGAGCCCGGGCGCGCAGGAGCGCCGCATCGGCAGGGGGAAGCGTGATGATCTTACGCTCCGAATGGGCGGTCTCCGCAATCGCCGGCGGTCTTCCCTGCCATCGCAGTTGGAGCCGGCGTGCCCAGCGCGCCAGCGCCGACCGGTTGTAGAGCCAGCGAATGGCCGGACTGTAATTCCCCGAGCGCAGGTGCAGGGGCTCGCCGTCGGCCGAGTAATCGAACTGGGGGAGGTACTCGATCTCGTCCTGGACATCCGAGAGGTCGGGCAGCAGCACCACGGTGTCTACGCGATAGCCTTCGGCCAGGACCTTCTTGAGCCGCATGTACTCGAGCAGCGGGCTGTAGGATACCCGCCCACCGTTCAAGACTTCGAATCGGCGGCCGCCGCGGTTCAACCTTTGTTCGACATCGAAGCTGAATGTCTGCTCCTGGGGCAGGCCGAGCCCTTCGGTAAAAGAGTCGCCGAGGAACACGATGCGGCGCTTCGGAGAAGGATCGAGCTCGATCTTGCGATGGGGCCGGCTGTCCTTCCAGCCGATCGAATTGGTGAAGAGCCGGCGGCCGTAGACGTCGGTCGTCTCGACATAGGCCCGGTAGGGGTGATGCTCGTAAGGATCGACGGCCGACAGAAATCCCGGGCCATAGGTCGCCCGCGCCACGAGCTCGGCAACGGTCATGCCGGCGACCGCCATGAACGTCACGACGATTCCGCGAAGAACTGCAAGCCGCCGGCTGGTCATGCGCATCGTTCCCCCGCTAAACACCCATGGCGGCGAGCCCGCGGAGGAGGTGAAAGCTATAAAGCTGCCATCCGATCTCCTTCTTCACGTCGACCGAAATGGCCCTGAGGCCTCGAATGAGCTTGCCGTTGGCGTTGCCGTTCACGAAAATGAAGTAGCCGTAGTCGGCTTCGGACCACCAGTAGCGGTTCGTAAAGGACAGATGTTTGACGAACTTGTAGTCCACCGGTATCGGTGCGGCGGGGCGGCCGAGCCTGGACCCTAGCTTCAGCTCCTCGAGCCGGGATTCGTTGGGAGCAGTGATCACCAGGAGGGTCGGAGCCAGGCGGCGGACGGCTCCGGCGGTGTCTTCGGTGAGGATCTCGGGAGTGGTCAACCCGAGCAGGTCCAGCAGCCGCCAATCGGTTCCATAGGCGAGATAACCCGCGTCCTGGGCCGCGATCGTCCGCCATCGGGCAGGGAGCCGAGCCGCGTTCATCGCCTCCGCGATGCGGCGGGTGTTGAGCATCGCCACCCGATAGCCGGAGACCCAGGAGTATCCTTCGAAGGCGCCGGCCGGAAACGCGATCAGGACATAGAGGCACAAAAAGGCGAGCTCGCGCCGGCGAATCTGGAGTTCGGATCCGGCCAAAGACAGCAGGAGGGCGGCGAACAGGGCGAAGGCGGCGGGGAACACATAGCGCTTGAACATCCAATGCATGAAGAAGCTGTAGAAGAGACCGACGAAAATCGGATAGAAGATCGCCAGGCGCGTCAAGGAGGGAGCTGTCCGGCGGTGCGCGAGCACGAGCAAAGGGGCGAGGACCAGGAGGAAGAAGGTGGTGTAAGACCAGAGCGACTGGGCCGAGAAGGAGGAACCTTTCTGGTGCAACGAGAGCGATACCCAGAAGCCGGCGAGGGCGAACTGCGAGGCGTAGACGAGGCCCGCGGCGAGGAAGGCATAGCCCAGTCGCAGCAGCCGCGCAGGGTCAGACCGTCGCAGGGCGTCGAAGCCATAGATTCCCAGCAGGGGCAGAGCCAGGACGATGCCGTCGAACCTGAGGCTCATCGTGATCGCGAGAGCTGTGAGGAAACAGATCTCCGTCCGGAGGTCTCGCGGCTCGAGCGAGAGGATCATCACGAAAAGGGAGAGCGTGAAGAGCCCCGTTTCGAGGCCGCTGTAGAAGTTGGCCAGCAGGTAGGGAAAGAGGAAGACGAGAAGCAGGACGAAGCCGCTGTAAGCCAGCGTGGACTTCCAGCGCCGCTCCGGCCGGCTCGCGATCGTCCACAGGATCGGCGCAAGGATGGCCGCCAGCGCCAGGCAGCTCAAGCTGCGCGAGATCGCCTCGTACGAGATCGTCCCGGCGGATGCGGACCGGAGGGCGGCCAGGAGGAATATGTAAAGCGGATTCGTGTAGCCGAAAGGTCCCTGTTCGCCCTGGTTGTAGTAGAGCGACCGCTCGCGAACCAGGTTGTCCGCATAGTGGAACGAGATGTAGGCATCGTCGATGAAATAATCGGAGACGATGACGTTGAGCGAGAGAGCAAAGGCCAGGGAGAGCCCGATAGGAACCAGCCGCCGCAAGCCGGGCCTCATGCGGCCGTCTCTCCCTTCGTGGTATCTGCTTCCGCGAGCAACTCCTCCAGCCGCACATCGACGACAAGGCGGAACCAGAACGCCTGGAGGAAGTGAAAGACGAAGCCGTTCCTGCCGTCCAGGATTCCCAGCAGGATGAAATAGCGATAGAAAAAATAGAGCGCCGGGCGAACGAGCAACGGCATCCGGTAGTAGCGGTCCTTCAGCCAGAGGACCCGTTCGTCGGGAGTCCCGAAGAGGCGAGGCGCCGTCTTCCACGGCAGGTTGCCCCGCCGCCGCTTCAGCTCCTCCGTCGCGAAGGCCTCCGCGTAACGGAGGTGCTTTTGGAGGTAGAACTGGATCGAGTCTTCCTTGACGTTCCATTCCTCCAGGGGGGCCCGCAACCGGCCCACGGGACCGCGGACATAGACCCGCGTATCCTGCTCGATCGGGTCGAGCTCCGAGCGGCTCCGCCGAAAGAGCTTGAGGAGGACTTTGCCGCCATAACCGCCGAAGCGGAGAGGCTTGCCGCGGAAAATCTGCCGCCGATGGATGTAGAACCCGTCCTCCCGCACGTCAGTCTTGGAGAGAAGCGCCGCGATCTCCGCGCGCAGTGCAGGCGTCAGGGCTTGGTCCGCCTCCAGGATGAGCACCCAGTCGTGCCTCAGCGGGAGGTTGTCGAGCCCCCACTGGAAGATCCAGGGAATGATCCGGCTGTGGTCGTAGGCGAGGGTGTGGACCTCGGCGTAGCGGCGGGCGATCTCCACCGTGCGGTCCGTGCTCTCGGAGTCGAGGACGAAGATCTGGTCCGCGAAGCCATGGACGCTGCGGAGGCAGCGCTCGACGTTGGCCTCCTCGTCGCGGGTGGTGATCAGGACCGAGAGGGGGATCATGCCGGTCTTGCCGCCCGCGCCGCCGCGTCCAGCAGGTGTCGCCAGGCCGCGGCGTAGTCCCAGCGCGCGAGGATCTCGCGGCTCCGCTCGCGCACCCGCTCCGGCGGCAGTGCGAGCGCTTCGCCGATCCTGAGGGCGAGCTCTCCGTCATCGCCAGCCGCATAGAGGAAGCCGTTGCCGCCGGTCTCGATCAGGTCCTGGCCCGCTCCCACACGGGAGGAAACGACGGCGGGCAAGCCGCAGGCGAGGGCCTCCTGGACGGAAACGCCCCAGCGCTCCTTGCGAGCCGGGTGGACGAAGAGATCCGAGGCGGCGTAGAGAGCCGGCAGCTCGGGATACGGGACGTAGCCGGAGAAGTGGAGCCGATCGATGCCGTGCTCGCGAGCGAACCGTTCCAGGTCCTCGCGAGCGGGGCCGTCCCCGGCGAGCACGAGCCGGAGGTTCTGGCGATCGATGCGCGCGAAGGCGCGCAGGAGGTCCCACGGCGCCTCCCGGTCGTTGAACTTGGCGAGGCTCAGGACGACCCGGGCGTCCGGTGGCACGCCGAGCCGCTCCCGGAAGGCGACGCGCTCCTCCGCCGACAGCGCGGATCGCGACCGGAAGTCCTCGATGTCGACGGCGTAGGGGAACAGCCCCGTCCTCGCCCTGGGCACGCCGAAGGCCTGAAGGTAGTCGAGCGTCAAGCTGCTGACGCCGAGGAAGACGTCGTACATTCTTTTCAGATAGGTGGCGAAGAGGAGCCGCTTGACCAAATTCCGGGCGGTAGAGCTGTCCCAGAGGACCGAGTCGATTCGCAAGGCTGTTGCGGTCCCCGCCCGTTTCGCGATCCTGGCTGCCAACCGATGGAGCGGCTGCGTATAACCATTCGTGATGAGCAGATCGCACCTGCCGGGTTGGAGTCGATCCCTCAGCCAGCGGGTCTGGTCCCGGGCCGGGCAGACCTCATGGCGGTAGCCTTCCAGCAGGTCGATCCCCCAGGAGACGGTCTTTTCCAACTCGGGATCGAAGACCGGGTCCGCGATCCCCGGGCCGGTGAAAAGGACGCGGGATTCGTGCTCCGGATCCTGCGCGGCGAAGCGAAAGAACGGCGCGTCGAACTGGGTGGGGCGCTCGACCAGGAAAGAGATCCTCATTCCCGGCCCGTCACGCAGAAGGGGCTTGGGGGCGAGGCTTCCACGGGTCGACCCGTCCGGATTCGTTCATAGATCCGCTCCATCTCACTCCCCACCGCCGGCCACCCGAAGCGTTCCCTGACCACCTCGGCACCGCGCCGGCCCATCTCGGCGCCGCGGTCAGGATTGGCCAGGAGACCCTGCAGCGCTTCCCCGAGATCCCCTTCGACGACGATCCCCGACGCCACCTCGCGGACCACCTCGGCGAGGCCGACTTCGGGAGTCACGACGACCGGCCGTCCCGCCGCCCAGGCCTCGAGGACCACGTTGCCGAAGTTCTCCGAATACGAGGGCAGGACAAGAGCAGAGGCGCCATGGAGGAGCGCGGCTTTATCCGCACCGTAGACGGGACCAAGGAAGGCGATACGGTCCGCGACGCCGGCCTGCCGCGCGAGCCGCTCCAACTGGGGCCGGAGGCCCTCCTCGTCGTTGCCGGCCAGCGCGAGCACGGTTCCGGGAACGCGGGCCATCGCCGGGATGAGCCGGTCGAGCCCCTTCTTCCAGGAGATCCGGCCCAGGAAAAGCAGGAAGGGACCTCGTTCCAGGATACTCCGCGTGGCCGGCGACGGATCGTTGCCGTTGCCGGTCCAGGGCGCGGGATCGATGCCGTTCGGCACCACGGCGACGGGCGGCAGGGAGAGCTCCAGGCGGGCCGCTTCCCTGGCTTCGAGAGAGCTCGTCGCATGGAGAGCCGCCGCCCGCTCGATCGTCCGGCGCTCGGCGAAGAGCATCCAGGCGCTCTTGCGCCAGCGGCCCCGGGAGCGGAGCAACCCCGGTACCAGCATGCCGCGGGGAGAGAGGACGTACGGAACGCCCGTGCGTTCGGCGGCGCGCGCCGCGGCCGTCGTCGGCCAGAGGAAAACCGAATGAAGGTGGACGACGTCGTATCCGGCGACCTCATCGCGTACCGCCGTGCTCAGTCCGGGGGCGAAATACAGACGCCGCGGCGGCCGCACCGCGAAATATCGGACCCTGACGCCGTCGATCCATGTCGGTTCCCCCACGGCGACATCCAGCGTGCCATCGCCGTGGACATTGGTCGTGAAGACCGTTACATCGTGTCCTCTTGCCGCCAGGACCTTGCAAAGACCGTGGACGGCGAGAACCGGTCCGCCGTGGCGCCACGCGGGCAGATAGGTGGGGACGACGTGGAGAATCCTCATCTGGACGGCCCTGGTAGGGGAGCAGCATGCTGCTCCCCTGCAAGGGCAGCACCGGGCGTTCTTCGGGGTTCGAGGATCGTCCGGACCAGCTCCGCCAGCCGGCGATGATAGGCAGGCCAGGTAACGGCTTCGGCGGCTTGCCGGCAATCCGGTCTCATGGCTCGCACGGACTCCGGATGGCGGGCGCACCAGATCATCCGGTCGGCCAGACCGGCAACGTCTGCGGGGACGATCCAGCCCGTCCTCCCCTCGGCCACCAGGTCCTTCGCTCCCGCGCGTTCCGATACCAGAACTGCCAACCCGGCGGCCAAGGCTTCTGGAACGACCATGCCGAATGATTCGTTCCGCGAGGGAAGCACCAGGCAGTCGGCGGTTCGGAAGCGCGCCGCGAGCTCCGCCTGAGAGAGCGGACCCAGAACCGTCACCCCCGAGGGAATACCGAGCACAGCGGCGTCTCCGGGTGGCCCGATGACCAGGAGGCGTGCCGAAGGCTCGGCGGCACGAACCCGGCCGAAAGCTTCGAGCAGGAGATCGAACCCTTTGACCCGGTTCGCCGCTCCCGCGAAGACGAACGTCATTCCCAGGCCCTCGGGAGCTTCCGTGGGAGGAGCGAAGAGATCCACATCCGCCCCCAGAGACACGCAGTGGACTTTCTCCGGCGGTACGCCGGCTTCGAGGTAGCTCCGCCTGGCCAGCTCCGAGACCGTGAGCACGTGGTCGGCCCATGCGATCTCCGCGTCCTTGACCGCGGTGATCCGCCGATGGAGTGCCGGCGGCTCGGCGAAGCCGTGGAGGCGGTCCTGAGTTCTGTGGTGGGTGGCCGCCGCGTCGAGGATGGTGGCCATCCCCAGCCGCCGCGCCTGACGGAATGTGGCGAGCGCCGAGATCTCGCAGGCCATCACGGCGCCGGCTTGCCCTGGCCGCAGCCCGGCTGCGGCCCGGCGATCGAAGAGCCGGCAGGCCAGGAAGTCCGTCCAGGCGGCGAGGCGGGGCGGCAGCGCCAGATCCCCCAGTCGACGCAGGGCCGGGACCCAGGGGAACCAACGGACGCGATCTTCCGGCAGGGGCACGGGAGCGTAGCGCACGAGACGGCGCCAGAGGCGCTCCGGCAGGAGTCGCCGCTGGCGCTCGAGGGCGGGGACCCCGGCCCAGTAGCCGGCGAGCATTCCGGCTCCTGCGAGCGCCAGGGCGGCCTGATGCGAGTGCTGCCGCCCCGGATGTGTCACCACCACCTTCACCCTCGGCTCTCCGTGGAGACCGGCAGGCCTGGCGTTGCCGCCAGACGTGGCATCGAGGGCGAGGACGCAGGTCCGGCTTTCGCAGCCCTGACGAGGGCTTCACGGTCGAGCCGCACGACGAGGAACACCAAGCCGGCCAGGAACCAGTAGTAGACCCCCGCCGTGACGTCGAAGACATTGCCGCCGGGAATCTGGATGAGCAGGAACAGCAGGGCCGAGATCGCCACCGCGCGGTGAAATATGGTGCGGAGCCGCAAAGCCTGGCCGAAGGCGAAGAGGGCGAGGCTCACGCGCGCGAAGTAGACGAGACAGAAGCCCAGGGGACCCAGCTCCAGCATCACCCGGCCGCTCTCCGACTCGGGCGCCACGTTGCCGAGCCAACTGTCGCTCATCTTCCCTCCCGTCAAGGCGCTCGCCGCTTGGTGGGTGGATCCGATGCCATGGCCCAGAGCTCCGGCGTGCGGGAGCATGTAGAAGGGAGACGTGAAGGGCACGAGCAGGCGGCCGGGGAGGTCTTGCGACCCGGAGGCCCGCTGGCTGAAAGCCGTGACTGCCTGCTCCCCTACCGAGGACAAGCCGGCCACCAGGATTCCCAGCCCCAGGAGCAGCCGCACGAAGGTCCGGCCGCTCTGCCTCTCGCGCACCACGGCGAGCCACCAGTAGAGAGGAAAGACCGCGGCGAGCAGAAGGAACGAGCCGCGGGAACCGCTCATCAGCATGCCCAAAACCGTCATGCCGAGAGCGGCGTAGATCGTGAGGTTACCCCGGAAGCGCCAGCGGGTCGTGGTCAGAATCATCAGGATGAGAACGGTGGAGATGAGGAGATAGGAGGTGAAACCCGACATATAGGAAAAAGTCCCGGTGGTGCGGACGAACGCAGAGCTTCCGAAGGTGGCGATGGTGGCGCTGGTCGTCGGCTGTGCGTAGGTGTTCAGGATGCTCCCCTGGGGGCTGAAGAACTGCGCCACCGCGAGGAGCCCTACCGGGATGGCCAGAAGCACGTAGCGTTTGAGGAAGCGGGCGAGGGCCAGGTCGTCCGGGAAGACCGCCGGCACGACGAAGATCAGGGGTATGTAGAAGAAGTAGGCTTTGAACCCCAAAGCTCCCACGAGGAGGTTGGGCAACTGCGGGTTGAACACCTCGAAGATGCCGAAAGCAGCCCCCAAGGCGAGCCCGGCGTAAAGCCCGGGCGCCGGCGGGAGGTACAGGCTCAGGCGCGCCCGAGCCTGGAAAAAACCGATGTAGGCGCCGAGAAAGAACAGATCCTTGGCGAAATACACCATGTCCTGGGCGCCGGGGAGAAGCCACTTGCGGATCGCCCCCTCGAAGATCACCAGCAGCAACCCCACCTGGACGGCGAGCCGCCACCTCTGCACCGACCAGACGGCTGCGGCAGCGCAGACCAGCAAGACGAGCAGCCGCGTGTTCACGCGCCCGCCTCCTGGCTCGGGAGCGCCGCCGGCCTCCGGCCTGAAACCGCCGCCGCCAGCACTTCGAGGTAGCGCGCCACCACCCGGTCGCTGCCGTGCAGGGCGAGGTGCTCCGCGACCACGTCGGGAGGCGGGAGAAAACGGACCGAGTCGGTCAGAGCCGACTCCAGAAGGGCGGCGAGCCCGGCGTCGTCGCCGTTGGCAAAGGTCAAGCCGCAGCGGCCGATCGCCTCCTTGAGGCCGCCTCCCCGGGAGCCGATGACGAGGCATCCGCAGGCGATGCCCTCCAGCGCCGCGATGCCGAACGGCTCGTCGTAGCGCGAGGGGACGACCAGGATCCGGTGGGCATTGAGCAGACGCGCGACCTCCTCCCCTTGCCGGCTGCCCAGATAGGTTATCTGCCCGCCGATCCCGAGGCGCAGGGCCTGGCTCTCGAGCGCGGGCCTCTCGGGGCCGTCTCCGACGATGGTGAGCCCCGGCCGTGCTCCGCGGCCGGCGAGCCGCCCGAGGGCGTCGAGCAGGATGTCCACCCCTTTGTCCGAAACGAGCCGGCCCACGAACAGCAGCTCGCCCGTGCGCGGCACGCCGGGCAGGACGCGGAAGAGATCGTCTCGATAGGGGTTCGCGATCACCACCGAAGGAGTCTCGAGGTCGTCGGCCACGGCCTGAGAGACCGAGATCGAGGTCGCCCAGCGGAGGAGAAAGCGCTTGAGGCGATCCTGGACGGCGCGGCTGCGGTCCGGCCGGCTGTACCAGCCGTGGTGGGAGACCACCCAGGGCCGGCGGACGAAAAGCAGGGGCCAGAGGCCCCGCAGGCTCACGTTGGCCTGGAAGAAGACATCGCACTCACGCACCAGACCCAAGAGCTCCCGGCGCCCCGGATTCCGGACGACTCTGAAGGGAAAAGGCTCCGGGCCGGCGTGCTCGGTCTTCGCTACCAGCGTGACCTCGTGGCCGCCGCGGTGAAGGCCCTGGGCGAGCCCGGCGACGCTGATCTCGAGGCCCCCCAGGCTCGGATGGAAAACGGGGCAGTAGAGCAGGATCCTCATCGCGGGCTCGGAAAAAGCAGGCGCAGGTACGCTGCCGCGTGCCGGTCCAGACTGTGGCCACCATACCAGGCATGGGCGCGGTCGGCGATTTCCTGCAGCTCATCCCAGGAGGGCGTGAGGCCGGGTCGCGGCGTCCAGAATGGCGGCAGCGGCTCCAACTCGCGCCGCGGCGAAGGCCGGGCGCAGATAGGCAGCATGCGATGCGCGCAATAGGCGGCGAAGATGGTGGACTTTGGCAGGAAGGGCGCCGGGTAGGCGACGAAGCCCGCCACGGAGCCGAGCAGCAGCGCGCTCACCTCGGCTTCCGGCAGCGGGCCGAGCCGGCGCACGGGCACGGAGAGGTCCGGAGCCTGCGGCCCGTCGTCCGGGCCCACGTCGCAGATCTCCTCGATTCCCAGATCCCGACTCGCGGATTCGATCATGGGCCTCAGCTCGCGATACGCGCGAGCGCGGGCTCCCGGGCCGCCGAAGACGACCAGCCGGCGGGCGCGCTCGGTCAGCGGCGGCGCCGCGGGCGGCTCGCCCACGGTCGAAAACACCGGCAGCACGGCGATCTCCTTGCCGGGTACCCATGGCCGGAGGATGTTCCGGTAGAGCTGCATGCTCGTGGCGAGCCCGTCGCTCAGACGAGCCAGGGAGGCGGCCAGCCGCCGTTGCAGGGGCGAGAGCCAGAAGGAGCTGCGCCAGGGAGGGCCCGTCGCATGGATCTCGTGGAAGATCGTCACCAGCCGGCCATGGCTTCCGGCTTGCCACTTCGCGAGCCCATCGACGAGCCACGAAGGGCAGCCGCGCGGCTCGTAACCATAGCTCGCATAGTGCAGGAGCACGGCGGCCTCCGCATCTCGTCCGGTCGCGCCCTCCAGCGCCGCGAGAAGCGCTTCCGGGTCGGCTCTCGGGATTGGCGCGGCGGGGCTCTCTCCGCCTGCCGGCTCCGGAGCCCGGGAAGGCGAGGCGACGAGGAACGAGCTCTCGATGCCGCATCGGGCACGTAGAGCGCCGGCCAGCGCGGTGGCGAAACTGCCGACTCCTTCGGCCGGCGGAGGGAGACGGGGAACGATTTGGACGGCGGATCGGTGGCGGCTCAAGAGTGGGGATTCCCGGCACGGAGACGGTCAGCGGCGGCGGGCTCCGAGCCGCCAGACCATGTAATCGCCGAACCTGGACCTTACCCCAAGCTCGTCGAGCCGGCGCAGCAGCACGGGATCTGTCAAGGTGGGATACTTGAGGTTGTCGGCGACCGCGTTCACGGCTCCCCCCTCGATGAGGGGCTGTAGAGCCGCCATGCCCTCCATGGCGGCGACGGATTCCATCGGATAGTGGCGGCCTCGGAAGTAATATCCAATCTCTTTCGGACAGAGGATCACCGACCCTTTGCCGTAGTCCCTGTTGAGGCCGTCCACGAGCTCGGAGAATCCGCGATCGAAGAAGGGCCGATAGGGCGACCGCTCGTAGTCCGGGAGGACGGTTTTCAGGATGTTCACCGGGTTGGCGAGCGCAACGTACAGCAAGAGGCTGACGAGAACCGCCGCGCCGCCGGAAGAAGAGAAGAGCCGGCGCGAGAGCAGATAGAACGCCACCAGCGAGCCCAGGGCGAGCAGCAGGGCCAGGTTGCGGGAGTCCAGGATGGAGTCCCTCCAGGGATACGACGGCGCCGCGGCGCGCGGGGGCCGGAGCTGCAGGGCCGGCAAGAACAGCGCATGACCCAGCAGCAGCGCGGCGCAGAGCGCGAGCCAAGCCCGGGGACGCTCAAGTTGCACGCCGCGCAGCGCGCCGGCGAGGCGAGGCGCCAGGCCCAGAAGACCCAGGATCGCCCCGGGGACCGTGTATTTCCCGAACTGCCCTCCCCAGAAGACATAGAAAAAGAAGATCATCGCGGCGCCCAGGAGCAGAAAATCGGCGGGCTCCGTCCGCCGGTGGCGGAAGTATTCACGGACGCGCGCGGCGACGCCGAAAAAGAGCAGCAGAGCGATACCCGGGCTCAGCCAGAAGAAGGTGCCAGCGGATGCTCTGCACGATCGGCCAGAGGTCGTTCGGACGATAGATCTTGTTATTGGTGAAATAGGAGCACTGGAACATGAACTCCGGCGGATAGTCGAAGACGGCGCAGAGGAGAAAGTAGGTCAGCAGGAACAAACCGAGGCCGGTGGAGAGCCCCACGACGGCCAGGCGGACGGCGCCGCGGATTTGACGGCTGAGAAGGAGGAAAAGAACGGCCGCTCCCAGCAGCAGAAAGGGGGATGTCAGCTTGGACCAGAAGGCGAGCGCGAGCACCGATCCGAGCGCGAGACAGCGGCGCCAGGAGGCGTCCATGGGAGCACGCAGAAAAGCCCAGGAAAACAGCAGCAGGAAGAAGGTGAGGGCCGTATTGTCGACCTCCAGCAGGAGGGAGCCCTCGATCACGAGCGGAGTGAGGAGGATGAGAGCGAGCGGCACGGCCCGCAGGAAAAACGGCGTGTCGCGCGGAAGGATGAGGCGGAGGATCTGCCAGGCGACGAAAAGCGAGGCGAAGAACCAGAGCACGCTGACGCCGCGCAGAGCCGCGTTCGACCCGCCGAGGACCAGCATGCCGAGCGCCAGGCTGTATTGATAGAGGGGCGGGTGCCACATCCCGTAGTAGTAGTCTTCGTAGCCCTGGTAAGGGTGGAGCCAGATCGCGCTCAGTTCCGAGTAGAGGGCCTTGGGCACGCCGTAGTGGAGGATGTTGGCGGCCTGGATGGGGAACTCGATCTCGTCGAAGCGCAGGGGCCGGTCGAGGTAGCGGGCCACGACGACCGTATAGACGGCCGCGGCGACGACGAGCAACGCCAGCAGCAGAAGCGAGCGGCCGCGCGGGAGCCTCTGCGATGCGATCAAATTCCCCCCAGGAGCGCGCGCAGCGGGAACTTCCAGCGCCCGCGGCTGCCATGGAGCGTCGAGACGAACGGGGCCACCCGCAGGCCGCTGCGGAACGACCGCCAGTGGACCCCCCGGGAGAGACCCGAGCTGTAGTAGGTCATGAGCTCGCCCACGAGCTCACGGTCCGCTGCGTCGAGCAGGGGGAGCTCGAGGGCGTCTTCGAGCCGCGCCGTCTCGAGCTCACACCAGCGACGCCAGGCAGCGCGGTAGCGGCCGCTCAGCAGGGTCCGCAGCAGACTTTCGTGCCGCGTTCGCTCCTGCGGCCGGGCGTAGGTCAGGCTGCTCTCGTGACGGCGGTAGGTCTGGAGCCGCTCGTCGACATAGAGGATGCCGCCGAGCTTGCAGGCCACCAAGGCCAGCCAGCCATCGTGGAACGGCTGGTGGGGCGGGATGGGCAGCGCGTGCGCGATCAGCTCGCGGCGGAAGAAGACACTGTGGCTGACCACCCAGTTCTCGGCCAGCAGGTAGTGGATGGGATGTCCGCTGCCGTGGGCGCGGGCGAAGCGAAAGATCGGCTCGAACTCCTGCTCGACTCCCCCTCCGCCATCGGCCTCGAGAACCTCCTGGATGTTGCCGTAGACGAGGGTGAAGTCGCCGATCCGCTCGACCAGGGTTTCGATCTTGTGCGGCTTCCAGACATCGTCCTGGTCAGAAAGAGCGATGTATTCCCCGCGGCAGAGGGAGATGGCCCGCTCGAAGTTCTTCACCAACCCCAGGCGGGCGGGATTGACCTCGTACCGGAGCCCACGCTCGGCGGCGTACTGCGCGAGGATCTCCACCGTGCCGTCGGTCGAAGCGTCGTCGCTTACCACCACCTCGAGGTGGGGCCAGGTCTGGGCATAGATCGAGTCGAGCTGTTCCTGGAGCCAGCGGGCGCCGTTGTACGTCGCCATGGCGACCGAGACGAGGGGCAGACCGGACGTAGTCACGGCTTGCGAGCCCGGATCAGGAACTGGAAGACGAAAAAGTCGTGAAGGAGCCCGAGGGTCAGGCTGTCCACCAAGCGGTGGCGCAGGCCATAGCCTCCCATGTTCTCTGCCACGGTTTCGACGGTCAGGCCGGCCCTCTCGAAGAGCTCCCGCGCGTTGCGGCGGCAAAAGAAGCGCAGATGGGAGCGATCCATGAGCCCCGCGGTTTCATAGCGAAAATCTCCCCGCAGGAGGACGGGGCGCAGCAGCCGATGGTTGCGCGCGTTGGGGATGCTGCTCAGGAAGACTCCGCCCGGCCGCAGGAGATTCGTCAGGCGAACCACCGTCCGCCAGGGGTCCACCAGGTGCTCCAGCACGTCGGCGCAGAGGACCGCGTCGAAGCTGCCGGCGGGGAGGTCGAGCTCCATCCCTTCTATGTTTCCCTTGAGGAAGCGGTCCACTCCCGGCGCACGATCGTGGGGCGCCGTCAGCTCGATCCCCACGGTATAGGACGCCAGCCCCATCTCCCGGGCAGTCCGCAGGGTCGCGCCATCGCCCGCGCCCAGCTCCAGCAGGCGGAGGCCGCGGTCCGGAGGGAGGAGGCGAAGGAGATCGAGCCGGGCGGCCTGGAAGTATCCCGCCTCCTTCTCTTCGTACAGCGTGGCGGCGGCGTCCATCAGGGCTTCCGGATCTCCTCCAGGCGGCGGATGTATGCCTCCCGCGTCGCCGCGGCGATCTCTTTCCAGGAGAGCCGGGAGGCTCCCTGCAAGGCGTCCTCGGAGAGCTCGATCCAGCGCTCCGGCGGCAGGGACAGCACATCGACCAATCGGACGGCGAAAGCTTCCACGTCGCCGGCCGGCACGGTGAGCGGCCGGCGGAGCTGGCGCAGGGTTTCCCGGGAGCCCGGCGCGTCGTAGGCCACCGTCGGAAGTCCGGCGGCGGCCTTTTCCAGCAGCGAGAAGCCGAAGCCTTCGAGATAACCCGGAAACGCGCCGGCGGTAGCGCGTGCGAGCAGCCCGGGCAGCTCTTCGCTCCGGTAATGGGGGATGACCTCCACGGCCTCACGATCGCCGGCCGCGAAATCCCGCAGGACTTGCTGCCGGTCGAGGCCCGTTCCGAGGAGGCGGAAACGGGCGTCCGGCATCGAGTCCCGGACCCGGCGAACGATTCCCGGCCAGTCCTTCGACCCCTTGCGGCTGTTCCAGGCGCCGATGAAGACCACGGTCCGGGCCGCGAGCCTCTCGCCGGCATCGGCCCGAGCCTGCCGGAACGCCTCCTGGCGAGCGGCCGACAGGCCGAAGGGGAACATCACCACTTTGTTTCCGTAGCCCGGATCTTGAGCGAGGGCCGCCAGATCGTCCCGATTCGAGACGTTGATGAGATCCGCGTGGCGGAGGCTTCGCTCCACGTCCCGCAGGCGCCGCCGGTGGGCGGGCAAGGTGAGGGCGCGATAGACGAGCTGGCGGGTGGAGACCGGCTCCCGCCAGCGCCGCCGCGCCCAGCGCTCGAACTGCGCATAGGCGGGGATCCATCCCACCGAACGGGCCACCAGCAGGCCGGAGAAATCGAGATCCCGCTTGGGGAAGGGCAGATCCGTCTGATTGGCGTCGATCACGTCGAAGCGGTGGCCGTGAGCGCGGATGTGCATGCGGGCGCGGACGGCGAAGCTCCTGTTGGAGCGGAGAAAGTCCAGGAGCCGGCCGGGACTGCGCGGGGGAGAGGGCGGCGCCGACGGAAAGGCGTCCTCGTAACTGAACTTCTCCACGTGATCACCTTGCGCTGCGAGCTCCTCGCCGAGCTCGAGCTGGGCTCGCGGCCCTCCGAGGTCCCGCGACCACAAGGTGTGGATCACCATCAGGATGCGCAGCCTCACACCTCTCCGTAAGCCTCCATCAGCATCAACTCCGGACCGCGGCGCCCACGGATTCCATGGCGCTGACGAGGCTTGCCGCGACATGCCGCACCTGCTCCCTCGTCATTCCCACCCAGGTAGGCAGCGAAAGCCCTCGCGCGCTCAGCCACTCTGCATGCGGGCAGTCGGCCGGCCGGCTGCCCTGGTAGGGCGGCAGGACGTGACAGGGATAGAAGAAGGGCCGGCTGTCCACTCCGGCCTGGCGCAACCGGGCCATGACCTCGTCGCGCGCCTCGCCGGCGTGCCGCTGCAGCACGGCACTGAAGAGCCAGCAGACCCGGCGCTCGCCGGGGTCGTCGACGGCGAAGGCGAGATCGGGGCATCCCTCGAGCTTCCTGGCGATACCAGGCTTCGATCTCGGTCCGTGCCAGCAGGTATTCGTCGATCTTCTCGAGCTGCGCGAGGCCGAGAGCGGCTTGAATGTTGGTCATCCGGTAGTTGTAGCCCACGACCGGGAACCAGTAGCGCCGCTCGAAATCCTGGCCCTGCCCTTTGAGCTGACGGATCTTCCGCGCCAGGGCCTCGTCTCCGGTCACCACCATGCCGCCCTCGCCGCAGGTGATGACCTTGTTGCCGAAGAAGCTGAAGGCGGCGACGTCGGACAGTGCCCCCACGGGCCGGCCGTCGTAGGAGGCGCCGATCGCCTCGGCGGCATCCTCGACCACGGCGATCCGGCGCGCGCGGGCGATTTCCAGGATCTCTCGCATCGGCGCCGGCTTGCCATAGAGATGCACGGCCATCACAGCCCGGGTGCGGGAGGTGATCTTGCGTTGCAGGTCCGCCGGATCGAGATTCCAGGTGCGCGGGTCGCTGTCCACGAACACCGGCTCGGCGCCGCAGTACCGGACGGCGTTGGCCGAGGCGACGTAGGTCAGCGACGGCACCAGCACCTCGTCGCCGGGCCCAATGCCGATCCCGAGCAGAGCCAGGTGGAGAGCCACCGTGCCGTTGCAGCAGCTCACCGCATGCCCGACCTCGCAGTAGGAGGAGAAGCGGCGCTCGAGCTCCTCGATGAAGGCTCCGATGGAGGAGATCCAGGTCGAATCCAGGCACTCGTTGACGTAGCGTTTCTCGTTGCCCAGAAAAGATGGGGCGGAAACGGGAATGAAATCCGGCATCAAGTCTCCTCCCGCGGCGCCGCACCAGGACGCCGTAGTGGCCGCGCGGGATGGCCCACCACGGTGGTAAAGGGAGATACGTCCTGGACGACGACCGAGCCCGCGCCGACGATCGCCCACTCGCCGATTCGAAGGGGCTTGCCACGTCCTACGACGGAGCCCACACCGATCAGCGCGCCTTCATCGACGGTCACGTAGCCGGCGAGATGGCAGCCTGGAGCGACATGGACGTCCCGGCCGATGCGGCCGTCATGATCCACCGTCGCCGCCGTGTTGATGATGGCATCATCAAGGACCGCGGCTCCGGCGTTCAGGACGGCGTTGGCCATGATGGCGATTCCCCGGCCGAGGGTCGCCGAAGGGGAGATCCGGGCCGAAGGGTGAATGGCATTGCCCAGCTCGAATCCCAGCTCCTCCACGCGCCGGACCAGGCGCCCGCGCAAAGCGTTGTCTCCCAAGGCGACGATGGCATGGCGATACCGGCCAGCCAGCGCGGGCAGCTCGGAGTCGTCGCCCAGCCGGGGCAGGGCGCCGAAGGCGGCTCCCGTCTCGGCGGGATCCGTGTAGCCCGCCACCCGCCAGCCGGCGGCAAGGAGGATTTCCATCACGACGCGGGCGTGGCCGCCGCCGCCAACCACCACGATGGCATCCTGCCGGCTCATCGCGTGTAGGCCTCCAGGCAGCGCTGCGCGACGTGGTCCCAGGTGAAGAGCTTCCTCGATGCGGCGTCGGGCCGCGGCGCCCATGCGTGCGGCGAGCTTCCGGATCGTCGAGCAGGCGGCGCAGCCGCTCTCCCAGTGCCTCCGGGTCGCCCGGCGGCACCAGGTAGCCGGTCACCCCGTCATCCACCACGTGATGCATCCCCCCTACGCGGCTGACGACGGTCGGCGTTCCGCACGACATGGCCTCCATCGCGGTAAATCCCAGGAGCTCGGGCAGAGAGCTGGAGTCGCCATAGACCGTCCGGTTCACGGAGGGGAGCACCGAGACGGCGGCGGAGCGGTAGAAATCCACGATCTGCTCGTCCGCGGCATCGGTCACAAAGGTCACGTCCTTGCCGTTGGCAAGTCGCTGCAGCAGAGCGAAGTATTCGTCGTGGTAGCGCCGGCCGACGATTCGCAGGGGCACGCCGGGGTCCATGGCCTGGATCAGCACGTCCACCCCTTTATGCGGGAGAAGCCGGCCGACGAAGAGCACTCCGCTGCGATGGCTGCGATGGTTGCCTGGGCGGGGTTGGAAATGCTCCGTATCGATCCCCGCGTAAAGGATGCTCCAGCGATCCCGGTGAGCTTCGAACGGGTCGCCGCCTTCCTCGGCGATGAGCAGGAAGCGGTCGACCCAACGGGCGATGGGCAGCCGGCGATTGAGGGAGAGACTCGCGCCGCCTCCCACGTCCGTGACGTACACCTTTTTGCGGGTGAGCCGGGCAAAGAGCACCGAAAGATCCGTCGCCAAGGTGTTCCATGCCCCGCAGTGAATCACGTCGGCGTCCTCGAGGTCCCGCAGGAATGTAAGGGTGAAGGGATTGAATCGTGATCCATGGACGTAGCGCCAAGGCCGATGGATCGAGACCTCCAGGGACCCCTCTCGCTCGCGGCGGGCCCGCGATCCGAAGCTGACGAGGCGGGTCGGCGTGCGCCGGGCGAGCGCCCGGGCCAGCTCGAGGGCGTAGCGCTCGCCGCCGCCGAAGATGCCGTCCTCGCCGAACGGGATCGGATACACGATGGCGACGCGAGGGAGAGGAGTCAAGACCAGTGCACCCACCGCGGGCGAGCGAAGCCGGCGGAGGCGGTCAGCAGCTGCAGGGTCAGGGCGATCCCGGCGGTGAGCGCGTTGAACAGGAGAAGGTTGAAGGTGGTCGACAGTGGCAGCAGGAGGAGCAGCGCCACCTGTAGCGAGATCTGAAGCAACAGGGCCGCTCCTTGCCACCGTGTCCAGGAGCGGGCGAAGTTGACGCTCACCAGATAGCCGTCCAGCAGGGTCAGGCCTGCTCCGGCGACCACCAGGACCAGCTCGCGATGCAGGCCGGCGTAATTCTTCCCCAGGAGGAAGAGAAACAAACCCGGGGCGATCGCGGCGGCGGCGAACATCGCCAGGCCAACGACCGCCAGCAAGGCGCCGAACTGTACGAAGCGCCGGCGATACAACCGGTCATCCGTGACCCGCGCCAGCCGCGGCAGGAAAACCACTCCGGTCAGGCCGGAGAAGATCCCCACGATGAGCCCGAGCCGGCCGAGAGCTCCCACTTCGGCGATGTTGCGGGTGGCGCCGAAGGTGGCTGCGAGCCAGACGATGAGCGGTCCCTGGATCGCGAAGTAGAACGCGTTCGGCAGCGTCGGCAGCAGGTAGCGAAGGATCTTGCGCCGATACGGTCCGAGGTCGAGCGGTGCCGCCGCCGTCTGAACGGCGGGCCGCGCGAGGAGGGCGACGACCGCCGAGGCGGCTGCCGAGGTGAGCACTCCCAGCCAGGACCTGAGAAGCGCTGAAACGACCAGCAGTGCCGCGAGCAGGAGGCGCGTAAACCCTCCCGCCAGCTCGGCTCGATAGGAGGCCCCGTAACGATCGGCCAGTCGCAGGGCCAGCACCCGCAACGACGAGGCGATCTGGAACCAGACGCAGAGGACGATCCCGCCGGTCACGAGAAGCGTCTCGGCGTAGCCATAGCCTTCTACGGTGGCCATGCGAGGAAACGCGATGAGCACGCCGACGGCGCCCAGGAGAAAGGCCAGTCGACGCAGCGAGAGAACGGCAGCGAAGTAAGGCTGGAACGCTTCTTCCTCCTTCGCCGTGTGACGGAAGAAGTAGACGAGCGAGGTGGAGCTTCCGAGGTCGGTGATGAAACCGAAGAACGTGATCACCGAAAAAGCCAGGGTATAGAGCGCGAACTCGCGCACCGGCATGAAGTTGACGAAAAGCAGCCCCGCCGCAATGCCGGTCAGTTGGACGACGGTCTGGGTGGAGAAGTAGGCGGAGAGGATCTTGGCCCAGCGGCGGATGCGTAAAGCGGCGGGGGGGATGCTCATCGCAGGCTGACTCCGAATCCTTCGAGAACCATCCGCGCCAGCCGCCGCGATCGCTCTCCCGGCCGCTGCGCCGCCAGCTCCGGCTGCATCCACTCGGCGATCGGGATATAGAACCCCGACTTCGGCCGGGTCCACAGCTCGCGGGGCAGCTCCGGCGCCGTCCGGCGGACCAGTGCCGCCTTGCCCTCGCTGCGGGCAGGCTCGAAACCGGCCGCGGCGAGCCGCGCGCGCAGCCAGGCGTCCACGAGAGGTACCCGCAGCTCGACGGACCAGGCCATGGAGGCCCAGTCCGAGTCGCGCAGGAGCTGGTTGCGCATGTACTGGACGGTCTCCAGCTCATGCACCGCGATCCAGGAATCGCGCCCGCGGCCGTTGCCGGCGGCGAGGGCCCGGGCTGCGTCCGCCACAGGGTCGTAGCGCCGCAGCCCGGCTTCGGCGAGGTCGCGGCCGATGAGCGCGGGCAGTTCCTCCGGCAGGAAGAGACCGCGCCGCAGGAAGTAGGCTCCGGGCACCGTCCGGCCATGGCGGAGGAGACCCGCGAGCTTCGGCCGGCCGGCCGAAGCTCGCCTGGCGATCCCGGGCCAGGCCGCCGCGAGACCGGGTATTCGGGCCGCCCAGCGCGCCGCGCGGGCGAGACGCGGGACGTCCGCGAAGGAGGGGTAACTGCCGAAGACCTCGTCTCCACCCAGGCCGGAGAGCACGACCTTGAGGCCCGCTTCATGCGCCGCCCGGCTCACCGTCCAGGTGTTGAAGCCGTCGATGCTCGGCTGGTCCATGGCGGCGAGAGCGCCTTGCCAGAGACCTGCGACCTCCTCCCGGCCCATGCGGCGCTCGACGTGCCGGGTTCCCAACCGCTTCGCCACCTCGGCGGCGAGCGGCGCTTCATCGAGGGCCGTGCCCTCCAATCCCTCGAAGCGCAGGGTGAAAGTGGCCGGCGGCTCGGGGAGGTGGCGGCAGGCGAGGGCCGCGATCAGGCTGGAATCGAGCCCCGCCGAGAGGAAGACGGCTACGGGGACATCCGAGACCAGGTGGGCTCTGACCGAGTCCTCCACCGCGGTCGCGGGCTCCAGCGGCTCGATACTCCTGGGGGCGTGGGGCAGGGCGGAGCCGATCGTTCCGTCGCGGACGAGCAGGTGGTGCCCCGCCGGCAGGGCCTGGACCGAACGGCGGATCGTGAACGGCTCGGGGACGGAACCCCAGAGGAGGAAACCCGCCAGCCCGGCCGGATCGATCTCCCGCGAAACCGCTCCGCCGCGCTCCAGGGCCTTCACCTGTGAGGCGAAGCGGAGCGATCCCCGCTCGATCGAGAAATAGAGCGGCTTGATGCCCAGCGGATCGCGGGCGAGAAGGAGGGTTTTTTCGCGGTCGTCCCAGATCGCCAGGCCGTACATGCCGCGCAGGCGCGAGAGCATGGCCGGCCCGGCGCGGGAGTAGAGGGCGAGCACCACCTCGGTGTCGCTGCGCGAGCGGAAGCGGATCCCGTCCGCTTCCAGCTCCCGGCGCAGCTCGAGGAAGTTGTAGATCTCGCCGTTCAGGACGGCCTGGAAGCGCCCGTCCTCCGAGGCCATGGGCTGAGCGCCGGCCTCTGACAAATCGAGGATGGCGAGCCGCCGGCTCGCCAGCGCCATCCGGCCGTCGCTCGAAATCCAGGCGCCGGCGCCGTCCGGTCCACGCGCCGTCATGGCGTCGCGGGTCCGCAGCAGCTCGTCCCGGTCGACCGGCGGGGCCGCGTCGGAAAGGCGGAGGATGCCGTTGATGCCGCACATCAGGCCCTCCCCCCCTGTCCCCCTCTCCCATCGCCCTCCCGCCCACCGGGAGAGGGGGAAACGAGGATCTCCAGCAGCGGCCGCAGCCGTTCCTGGAACCGTTCGAGCCCAAAATCCTGCCGCCACCGCGCCCGGCCAGCCTCGCCCAGGCTCGCGGCGATCGCCGCATCGCCGAGCAGCCGCGCCAGGCCCGCCGCCAGCTCGTCCCGGTCGTCCGGATCGACGAGGAGCCCGGTCTCACCATGGCGCACGATCTCCTCCGCGGCGCTCCCCCGGGCCGCCAGGACCGGTTTGCCGGCCCGCATGGCTTCGAGGTAGACGAGGCCGAAGCCCTCGCCCCGGCTGGGCATGACGAAGGCCGCGCAGCGCCGGTACAGCTCGGCGAGGGTCGCCTCGCTGACGAACCCGGTGAAAGCGACCCTGTCTTCGAGCTGAAGGGACGCCGCCTTCTCCTCCAGACGGGCGCGGTCGTCGCCATCGCCAGCCACGACAAGGCGGACGCCTCCCGGATGCGCGGCGAGGAGAGCCGGCAGCGCTTCGAGGAGCTGGTCGTGTCCCTTGTAACGCTCGCCCGGGGCCATCCGTCCGGCGATGAGGAGAAAGCCCTGGCCCAGCCGGTCGAGCAGGCGGTCGTCCGTGGTTCCCGTGGGCTTCCGTTCCTCCAATGCCAGAGGAACGACGGCGGTGCCGCCAAGATCGGGGCAGAACGGCCGCGCGCGCTCGAGCGTATAGGCCGAAACGGCGCAGGCCACCGTTGCATGTGCGAGGGCCCGGGTGCGGTCCCACTCCAGCCGGCGCCAGATCTCGAGCCCGTGCAATTGGATCAGATAGGGCGCCCGCAGCGATGGCGGGAGATAGGCCTGCACGCGCGCCGGTCCGAGCAGATCGAAGACGTACGCCGTACCCCGCTCGACCATCTGCTGTTTGTAGACCGCCAGCCCAAGGGCCCGCTGGTCGCCGCCAAAGCCGCGGGCGGGAGCGTCGATGCCGGGCGCGCCGTCGCCGTCGAGAGAGAGGACGCGAAAGCCGATCCCCCGTTCCCGGGCAAACGCGGCGCATCCGCCGGCGAGGAGACGGCCGGCCGCCGCCCGGCCGCCGCCGTCCAGCCCCAGGCCGGCGGAGACGAAGACGAGATCGCGGGGACGGTTCATTTCAGCCCAGGGTTCATGCCAGCCGGCCGGGCAGGCTCCGCCCCCTTCGGTGTACATGCGCGACGACACCGAGGGGCAGGACGCGCGAGCGCGCCCGGGGGTCCGTCCTATCCGGTCGCTGCCGTCCGCGCCACCCGGCAGGGACGCAGCGGCGCCAGGACCTCGCGGTCCAGCTCCGCCGCGACGGACTGCCGCAGGAAGGTGACGGAGACGATCAGGCGCAGCCGGCCCTTCTCACGCAATACCGTTCCTGTCCAGCCCCGCAACGGGCCGTCCACGATCTCCACCTCGTCCCCCGCCTGGAGATACGGATGGGAGACGAGGTGCGCTCCCGCTTGTTGCAGCCGCCAGAGGCTCTCGAGCTTCCAGGTGGAGCCGCCGCTGGTCGCACACACCTAGGACCTGGACGATGAGATCGCTGCGCAGTGCCGTTCTGCGCGCCTCGGCGGAGCCGCGGAAGAATAAGTAGCCGGGAAACAGCGGCAGGCTGGAGGTGAACGTCCGGCCTCCACGCCGCGCCCGCTTCTCGGCCTGTGGCAGATAGAACCCCACCTGATGATTCGCCAGGTGGCGCGCCAGACCCTTCTCCTGCCGGCTTCGCACGTAGGCCACCCACCAGGGGTGCGCGGTTGAGGACAGCTCGAACAGGTGGGAGGGAAAGAGATCGACTTCGCGCTTCAGGATCGGCACGTCAGGGGCGCTTTCCCTGCGGATTACCGCTTTTTCTGCTGCTTTGCCGCGCCCCGCCGCGCCCGCAGCAGCGCGCGGAGGTTCTCGCCGATCCAGCGCTCGGCCCGGCCGAGATTGCGGTAGAGGCGCTCCCGGCGGCGGAACTCGGGCGTATGGAAGAGCCGCCGGCCGTTGCGCACCTCGGGCGGCATGTCGGCGTGAAGCATTTCATGGTAGACCACGGCCTCGATCACGTAGCGGGGAACTCCGGGGTCGTCCAGGATGCGGTGGATGCGGATCAGGCGGTCCTCGAAGGAGTAGCTGCCGAGCTGGACGATCGAAGTTCCGGAGCGCCGGCAACGTTGGGCGGCGCCGAAGCTGGCCCTTCCCCAGCTGATTTCCGCCTGTACACGGTCCCGGAAGTATCGCTCGTTGAGGTCGGCAAATACCTCTCGCAGATCGAGGACGTCGCCCTCCGGCCGCAGGACCAGCGGGCGGGAGCGGGCCGTGGTGCGGTGGGTGGAGAAGTGCTCGCGGATGACCCCCAGCGCCTCTCTGGCGCGGTCGCTCCCGCGCTTGCTCTCGACGAACGCCGCGACGGCCCGCAGCACATCCTCGGGCGCGTGAGTAAAGGAGTGGTGGATGCGCACCTCGAGCGGCGCCCGGTTGGCCAGGCGGCCGGAGCGAACGGTCAGGATGGTGCGGCTGTTGTCCGTCAGCTCCAGCGACCGCACCCGGCCGCCGGTCAGGCGGTTCAGTCGCCGGAGGAGGTGGAACCGCAGCGTGCTCGGATCGCCCGGTTGGAAGCCCGGTAGCGGCGAGAGGGCCTGGAGAGGCCGGGCTCCGAACAGCTCGAGTTGAACGGGACGGTGCGGATCGGGGCCCTGCGACCGTTTCGGACGGCTCCGTCTTGTCCCGGGGCGGCGAGAGTCCCTGGGGAGTTCCTGCGCCGATGATCTCATCGTGCCCATCTCCAGCAACAACTTGAACACCCGGTTCAGCGACGGGGTAGGCCAACTGTACCAGAGCGGCGGGACCGACCGGAAGACTCCTTATTCCTTCGTAAGGATCCAGTTTTCCTGCAGACCACGTACGGTCCTGCCCTCCGAAGCCTCACCCCCCGGCCCCCTCTCCGTAACCGGAGAGGGGGAGAACAGCAAGAAAGACAGATGTGTTCCTCCCCCTCTCCCGTCAGGGAGGGGGCCGGGCAGGGCCCCGTCAAAGTCCACAGATCGGGAGAATTCCATGTAGGGGCGGCCCTACGTGGCCGCCCTCCCCCCAGGGCGCCCACACAGGGGCGCCCCTACAGAAGAGGCACTCCGGCCGACTTTGACGAGTCCCTGGGGGGCCGGGGGTGAGGCTTCGGAGGGCAGGACCTGGGCAGTCCACGAGCAAACCGAGCCTCTCCTTATTCCTTCGGAGTCAGCTCCCAACGTTCTCCCACGGCCAGGGTCCGGACCCGAGTCCGATCCGCGGCCTCCCGTTCGAGGATTTCCGCCAGCACTTTCGGGGCGAGATCGACCGGCTCGTCCGTCATATCGAAGCATCCCCAGTGCATGGGAATCATCGTCCGGGCGCCCAGGTCGCGGAACGCCTCCCACGCCTCCTCGGGGTTGACGTGCTGGTAGCGCATGAACCAGCGGGGCTCGTAGGCGCCGATCGGCAGGAAGGCCACCTCGATCGGGGCGAAGCGCCGGCCGATTTCGGCGAAGCCCTGGAAGGAGCCGGAGTCGCCGCACGGGATTCCCACAGCTACACACAGCCGCGGCGACGGGCTAAGTGCTCCAGGTCATGAAACTTCGGGATTTTGAGTTGCGCATTGCGGGCGCATAGTGATCTTCTGCCGAGTGACCCAGAGCTGCCATCACTTTTGGGAGAATGGCGGCTCGCTCGCCGGAGTTCTCCAGTGGGCCTTTATGTAGTTTCGGAGCACCGTCGTTGCACCAAGGTCAACGTTTCCCTTTTTCACCTCCTCTTCCAAACTGCGCCACACCATCCGCATCTGGTCGCGTGCGGACTCGCCGCTTCCTTCCTCGTCATCCAATAGGGATAGCTCCTGACTGGCGCGACGGCACAGGGCGATCGCTTCAGACGACTGCCCCCTCCGGAGATGGAAGCCAAACAAGTAGACAAGATCCAGGAAGAAGTCCTTCACGAACCCGTGTTCGAGATCGCCGGCAATAACCTCTTGGAAGAGGCTCTCTGCCCGCTGCGGTCGCCCCAGGTGTTCCAGGATGCGGGCCGCGGTAAACCGCCTTCTAAGCTGGAGGAATGGTTCATGAAATTGTCCATGCAACCCGTCCAGGTCATTGAACCTCAGAAGGGCCTCCTGTGGCGCGCCGAGCGATATGAGGCAGTTAATCTTGATGCCCTCCGCGAACACGACGAGGCGAGGATTGTTGTCCGGAATCAATGCTAGGGCCTGCTCTACGACGTGGAGACTCTCGGCAGGATCGAGATCTGCCAGGATGTAGGCTAGCTGAGTGAGTGTCCTGCTCCTCAGCAACGTTTGCGCGGCTGCCTCGAAGAGCCCTGCTGCTCGGTGCAGGATTCTTGCTCCTTCCTCCGTGTTGCCGAGATCATCTTCAAGGGCTCCCGCCACGCACAACAACTTACCCTCGACAATACCGTTCCTTGTGCCTCGTTGGACATACTCGCTCCCCTTCTTCAGTGCATCACGGACTGCCGGCCACTTGGCCAGCCGCCGCCGGGCGTTCGCAATCTCGGCACAACATTCGGCACAGAGATCGTTCTTCAATTCGATGGAAAACGTTGGTGACGGGAGCTGTCCTGCAACCAAGAGGGCAAGGTAGAAGAACTCTTCGCTTTCTCTTGGAACTCCAACCGCGGCAGCCTCGGCGAGGAGTACTGCGAGAAAGCTCAGGGTGTGGAGTGAGCGCGTGAGACGTACCTTGTCCCGCCTGGCTTTCCCGCCCAAAGACCGAATCTCGGCCCACATGGCTTGCGCGTCCAGCCATTCCTCCAGTCTGGCTTGCTCCATCTGGTGCAAGTCGACGAGCGGCCGTAAGGGACCGTGCACGGGGAGGGCGCCGCGTGTCTTCTCTAAAGCAATAGCGCGGATGGCAAGCAGCCAACATCTGCGGCAGTTCGTCAGGTGGGCCGCCGCTCGCTCAGCCTCGACCGGAGAAGCCTCTCCGGCGAAGAGCCTACGCAACCCCTCAAGGTTCTCATGAGCTTCTTCAAACATTTTAGGCATCCCTTCACGGTCAGCGGAAGTGAACCGGAAGTTAGCAAACCGTGAAATTTGGCGTTTCCTAGTATAGCGAGAAAGAGCGGAGCCGCGATTACTGCGGCTCCGCTTTAGAGAACTACCCGAGAGGGTCGTAGCCGCCGCCTCCGTCAGTCTGGGGAGGCGGCGAGGGTGGGTTAAGGCCCAAGGGGTCCGCGCCGCCCCCCTGTTTTATTTGGGAGGACGTGGAGGACGACGCGAGGAGGTACAGCAGGAGCAGAACCAGGCGAAGCATAGCTTCTCCCTTCGGGGACACGTGTCCGCACGAGCGCCATTGCCCGTGGAGAAAGGTGTCCCTACGGCCGGAGTGTCCGTCTCTCCTGGCCCAGGGGCAAGTGTGTGTTTTCAAGGAGAGATACCGATAGAGAGAGGAATCAGCCATGGACGCATTCGAAATCCCGATCCTGGAGACGGAACGTCTACGCCTGCGACCTTTCCACAAGAGCGACATTGACGACTACGCCGCATTGAATGCCGACCCCGAGGTCCTGCACTATCTGGGCGGAGGGTCGGAGCCATGGGATCGGGGCCGGTCCTGGCGGCACATGGCATTCCTCATGGGACACTGGCAACTCGGAGACGCCGGCATGTGGGTGCTGGAGCACAAAGAGACCGGCGCGTTCATCGGCGTGGTCGGCTTTGCGGCGCCGGAGGGCTGGCCCGGCTTTGAGCTAGCGTGGACCCTGGTGCGGCGCTGGTGGGGGCACGGCTACGCGACCGAGGGCGCAAGGGCCGCTCTGGCCCATGCCTTCCTGACCCTGGAGAAGGATCGCGTCATCAGCCTCATCCATCCGGAGAATCGAGCTTCTATCCGAGTCGCCGAGCGTATCTGCGAAAGACTGCAAGGGCGCATCAACCATTTCGGGCGGGAGATGCTGTGCTATGGCATCGACCGGGACATCTACGTAACGCAGGTGGCAGTAGCCGGCAGCTTGGCGATGTGCGCTGGATGAGTAGTTCAGCGAGCAAAAGAAAACAGCCCCGGATTACCCCCGGAGCCTGCACAGCTACACACCTTCAACATACTGCTCAAAGATCGCCGCGATCCGAGGGAAGGCCGCATCTCCCTCGGTCTCCGCTCCTCCAAAGAAAAAGGAGCGGCAGGCGTTCATGCCCAACCGCTCCAAAAACTCAACTACGACTGCCCCTCAAGAATCTCGCGTAGGGAAGGTGACCCATCCTCCCGGAGGAGCTCCTCAAACCGCCGTTTGACCTTCGGAAAGAGCTTCTTGACCCGGCCGCGCTCCCAGCGGGTCACGGTCGAGGCGTTGACTCCGAGCCTCTCTGCCAGGGCCTCCTGGGAGAGGCCCTGCCGCTCCCGAAGAGTTCGAATCCGCTCCCCAAGGTGGCCGGACTCCTCACGCGGGTCGTAGCCGAGGAAGGCCACCACTTTGGGCAGGAAGCGGGCCGCAACCGGGCTGTTCCGCTCCCAGTTTGATACGGTCCGGTAATCGACGCCGAACTCCGCGGCCACCTCATTCTGCCGGAGCCGACGGTCGAGGCGAGTCTTCTTCAGGTGATCGCCCAGGGTCTTCGGCGCTCGCGGATACCCTCGGGGAGGCGGCAAGGGGGCTCGGAGGGTAAGATGGCAAAAGGGCAAGCTAGCATCGGCCCTACGTGGCCGCCCTCCCCTCAGGGCGCCCACACAGGGGCGCCCCTACAGAAGAGGCGCTCCGGCCGACTTTGACGAGTCCCTGGGGGGCCGGGGGGTGAGGCTTCGGAGGGCAGGACCTGGGCAGTCCACGAGCAAACCGAGCTTCTCCTTATTCCTTCGGAGTCAGCTCCCAACGTTCTCCCACGGCCAGGGTCCGGACCCGAGTCCGATCCGCGGCCTCCCGTTCGAGGATTTCCGCCAGCACTTTCGGGGCGAGATCGACCGGCTCGTCCGTCATATCGAAGCATCCCCAGTGCATGGGAATCATCGTCCGGGCGCCCAGGTCGCGGAACGCCTCCCACGCCTCCTCGGGGTTGACGTGCTGGTAGCGCATGAACCAGCGGGGCTCGTAGGCGCCGATCGGCAGGAAGGCCACCTCGATCGGGGCGAAGCGCCGGCCGATCTCGGCGAAGCCCTGGAAGGAGCCGGAGTCGCCGGCGAAGTAGTACCGTCTCGTGCCGGAATCGAGGAGCCAGGAGCACCAGAGGGTGGAGCTCCGTTTCATGCCCAGCCGGATCGACCAGTGCTGAGCCGGCAGACAGGTCAGAGTCCACAGGCCATGACGGGCGCTCTGCCACCAGTCCAGCTCCACGACCCGCCGGTGGTCCCGCCATCGGAAAAAGTCCCCCAGGCCCAGGGGAACGAACCACTGGATCGTCGCCGGCAGGCGCCGGACCGTCCAGGAGTCCAGGTGGTCGTAGTGGTTGTGGGAGAGGACGGCGAAGGCATCCGGCGGGATCGAATCGAGGGGGATCCCGGGCGGCGTGAGCCGGCGGAGAATCAAGGCGCGGGGACCCCAGTGAGGATCCGTGAGGAACACCTCCCCGCCGTCCTCGACGGCGAAGGTCGAGTGCCCTACCCAGGTCACCGAATCGGGCTGTCCCCTGTCTTTCAGGTAGGCGCCGTCGTTGGACACCACCGGCACCTGGGGCGGAGCGCTCTTGTCGTAGGCGTTGCCGCTGAGCTTCCAGCGCAGCACGTCGGTGAGCCGTGTGGGGAAGCGTCCCCAGGGATTGAAGAAGCGCCCGGGCTCGCCGTGGGGGGCGTAGAGGGGGTCGGGATTCAATCACCCTCACCAGAAGGAATTGACACCCTGGAAATCGCGGATTTCGCGATCCTTCGTCACGAGAGCCGCATTGCTCTCTATCGCTGTGGCGACGATCAGCCGATCGGCGGGATCGCCGTGAAATCCGTGATTCAGGGTGCCGGCAGTCACCGCGATGGAAGGCGAAAGCGGAATCAGCCTGCAGCCGTCTTCCGGAAGAGCCTCTTTGACCCAAGCCCGCACGTCCCGGTCAAGCTTGAGACGTCCCTTTGAGACGAGCATGGCCACCTCCCAGCAACTGATCGGGCAGATGCCGATCTCGTCTGCCTCTTCGATCGCCTGCTTCGCCGTGCTCGAGAGTTGGTCCGGTCTGGCAGTCCACCAGACCCAGGCGTGGGTGTCGAGGACGATCACGTTTCAGCGTCCCAGGTCTCCCCAATGGGCGAGACGAGGTCTCCTTCCCATAGGACGCTCCCGATCAGTGGGCCGGATTTCTTGAAGGGGACCAGCTTGGCGATCGGCTCTCCCGCTTTCGTCAGGATGACCGGCTCTCCCGTGGCTGCTACCTCTTCGACCAGGGAGAGGCATTTCGACTCGAACTCCCGGACTGCGATCGACCGTGCCTTGGCTGCCATGGCTTGCTTATAGGAAGTCGGCGGCGCGATGTCAACTCCGGCCCTAAGCTGAGCTCAGGGATCGGTCGAGACGACCGGGGATAGTTTTTACATCGGGATGCTGGTAAACTCCTCCCAGAGGAACATTCGGATGATCGTGGCAGATCTCTTGGAGGATCAGAACCCTTGGTGGCGGAACGGCGCGATCCGCCGGGCCCAAAGATATCCTGTCCGGAGAGAGCTTCAGGCGCAAGTCTATGACCGGGTGCTCCGTCTGGACCGCCGGGCGACGTTACTCCTTGGTCCTCGACAGGTTGGCAAGACGGTGCTCCTCCTCCAGTTAGCGGATGACTTGCTCGAGGCCGGGTGGCCCTCCGCGAATCTGACCTACTTCGACTTCTCAGACGATCGTCTCTCGGGGAGGATCTCGGCCCGTGAGGTCGTCGACATGCAGCCTGTTAGCCTCAACCCCGATCACCCTCGTGTCTTTCTTCTTGACGAGATCCGCAACGCTGCTAGTTGGAATCTTCTGGCTCAAGGAGTCAGTGGACGCAGGGACAGGGCAAATCGTGGCAACGGATTCAGCCGCGAGCCTGCTGCGAGATGGTGCTCGGGAGTCGGGTCAGGGGCGGTGGGATGAAATCTACATCGAAGGACTATCCTTCAAGGATTTCGCTCGTCTTCACGGAGGCTCTGGGGAAGAAGCCAAAGAGACCATCCGCCGCCTACCTAACCTGTTGGAGCGGTACCTGGCTCTGGGAGGATTTCCTGAGCATACCTTGAGCGATGACCTTCCGGAGGTTCGAAGGCGGCTACGGAGCGATATCGCTGAGCGGGCGATCCTTCGCGATCTTTCCGGCCTAGTTGCGGACGTGGGGAGGGTCAAGGATCTTTTCGTGTATCTCCTCCAGGACTCCGGGGCAGAGTTCAATGCCGGAGTTCGGGCCAGGGATCTGGATGCCGATGCCCGGTCTATCCGGGAATGGGTCCGGTTCCTCACCGACACTTTTCTGATCTCTTCCCTGGACCGATTTGTGCGCAACGCTGCCGCAGGGTTGAGATCGAAATCCAAGATCTTTGCCGCCGACCCAGGATTGGTAACGGCTTTCGCATTGTCACCGCTGCGGGATCCTAAGGTACGAGCCAAGGTATTTGAGGCGGCGGTGTTTCGTCATCTGAGGGAAGCCGCTCGCGAGCTTGGGGCCCAATTGTCCTACTTCCGTGATCATGAGGGTCTCGAGATCGATTTTGTGCTCGAAACCTCTAAAGGTCTGATCGGGATCGAGGTAACGAGTGGTTCTCAGTTGAGGGCAGACAAGATCGACCGATTCTGTAGAGCCGCTAAGAAACTGGGGGCTGGCCACCGACTCTTGATCCATGGAGGTGTGGTGGAGCAGGCGGCCCAGGATGTCGAAGCGATACCTCTTCAGCGGCTTCTCTTCGAGCCTGTTGCTTTCATCCAGAGATGTGAGTCATGAGCGACAGTATTCCTCTTGGAAAACAGGAAAACCTCCGCCGGGAGTTCAAAGCGGCGGACGCTCTCAGAGATCCTGACAAGATCGCCCGGGAGGTCGTAGCCATGCTCAACGCCGAGGGCGGAAACGTCTGGGTGGGGCTTCGAGAAGAAGAAGGACGGGCAGTGGCGGTGGACGCAATTGCCGATCCAGAGGGGGAAAAAGATCGGCTCCTCAACTATCTGGTCGACACGATCGAGCCGCCTATTTCGAGCGAGGTGAGTATTGGGCTTCGGGATGAGGGACAAGGGACCGTCCTACGTGTCGAGGTGAATTCGGAAGGGGTGAAAGGAGAAGGGACACCTTATGCATTTCTGAGGAAGGGAGGTCGCCATTTCGTAATCCGGGTCGGGAATCGGATCAGGCCGATGACCCGCGAGGAAATCTTCCGGGGCTCTGGCCGACCGATCCTGGACGAACATCTCCAGAAAACTGAATTCAAGGTGATGGAGGAGCGAAGGAGAATCTTGGAGGCAGGCGAAGAATTGCTTTGGCTGCGCCTTGAGCCAGCGGCCAAAGTCTCTCTAGATATTCAAGATACAAAGTATGAGGAGTTTCTACAGAATCCCCAGGCTACAGGCAATCGCCTTTCTGGATGGAACTTCTCTAAATTCACCTATAGGCCGCGGATTCGCCCAGCAGGTAGGCTGATTACATCTTCGGAAGAGCTTCTTAAGGTAGAAATTCGGAGAGACGGAGGCCTCCTTTTTTCTGCGCCGCTAGAGGCCCTTTATTGGAAAGGAGACGAGGATCAGATTTGGCCCCCTGTCCTCATCGAGTACATCGTCTCAGCGCTTCGTCTCGCTCGTGCGATATATCAGGGCCCTCTTCGCCCGAGAGACGCAGTTGTGGTAGACCTTCTTCTCTCGGGCCTCAAGGATTGGAAACTCCGGCCTGGGACTCCCGGTGTCTGGTTCTCGGGAAACCGTCCCAAGGTCTTCACAGAAGACGATTTTGTCCTCGCACAGCCACTCGTCTTCCGCTTTGAGGAGCTAGATTCCGACTCTGGGCCTGATCGCTGTGGCTATCGTCTGATCGAGCGTGTCTATGAAGCGTTCGAATTACGAAGAGAAGCGATACCGAACATATTCGATCCACAAAGTGGTCGCCTGACCCTTCACGATTGAATGGCGCCTCGGACGTGTCATCCACTCCGAGCGTTGCTCGATAACGAAGATGGGTCCGCCCTCACCCCCCGCCCGCCAGGAACGCCGCCCGGATCGCCTCCATCCGCTCGCGGTTGACCCCGAAGTCCCGGCGGCCGAGGCGGGAGGCGGAGCGGAAATGGATCTGCCGCGCTTCGTCGTCGAAGACGAGCTCGACGTCGTCCACGAAACGGAAGATCCGGGAGCGGCACTCCGCCTTGAGGTAGTCGGGCTCCTGCCGCACGATCCGGGTCCGGGGATGGCTGCGCAGGACCTCCAGCAGCCTCGCCCGCGCCTGTTCCGGAGCGCCGGTGTAGGGAATGGGCTCCATCCGCTGCCTCCCGGGCGGCGCCTGGGTCGAAACGCAGTTCGGGGTGCGCGGGCAGGGAGCCAGACGGGAAGGCAATGCGGGGTTGGCGGACATGGCGGCGATTGTAGCGGACTCCCCGGGGGCCGTCCTGCTCTATGATCGTGCGCTCCAGCGAAAGCGAGCTCCGAATGACCTCTCTCAACGATCTCCCGACGCCGGCGCTGCTCCTGGACCTCGACGTCCTGGAGCGCAACCTGCGCCGCATGTCGGAGCGGGCCGCCTCGCTGGGGGTGGCGCTGCGCCCGCACGTCAAGACCCACAAGTCGGTGGAGGTCGCCTGACGGCGGCGCATTTCGACGAGTACGCGGTGGTCCGCGGCGATCGCGTGGTGGACCGCTGGAAGATCTGGCGCGGCCGCTAGGTCGCGCCACGAGGGAGACGCGGGATGTTGATGCTGGACGTGGAAACCCGGGGCGAGCTGTGGCGCCGGTTGACCGAGACCATCGAGGCGTATGCGACCGGGATCGGAGCGGCGCGGGTGGCGCCGGAAGCTCGATCTCGCGGAGGTCCGCGGGGCGCTCATCCCGTTCGACTTCGAGCGGCCGGTTCCCGCCCTGGAGGCGCTGGACTTTGCGGTGCAGGGCCTCTGGCGCTGGCAGGTCCACACGCCCCACCCGCGCTACTTCGGACTGTTCAATCCCGCTCCCACGACGATGGGCATCGCCGCGGACGCCCTGGTGGCCGCCTTCAATCCGCAGCTCGCGGCCTGGAGCCACAGCCCCCTGGCGGCCGAGATCGAGCAGCACCTCATCCGCGCCCTCGCGGGCCGCTTCGGCTTCGATCCGGCGCGGGTCGAAGGCACCTTCACGTCGGGAGGCGCCGAGGCGAACCACACCGCGCTGTCGACGGCGCTCACCCGGGCCTTTCCCGAGGTCGGCCGGCGGGGGTTGCTGGCGCTGCGCAGCCAGCCGGTGCTCTACGTCTCGCCGGAGACCCACCACTCCTTCCTCAAAGCGGCCCGCCTCGCCGGTCTCGGCACCGAAGCGGTGCGGGAGGTGAGGGTCGACTCCGGTCTGCGGATGATCCCGGAGGACCTCGCGGCCCGCATCCGCGACGACCGCGAGGCGGGGCTTTCGCCCTTCCTGGTCGTCGCTACGGTCGGCTCCACGAGCGCCGGCGCGGTCGATCCCGTCGCCGGCCTCGCCCAGGTCGCGGACGAGGAGGGGCTCTGGTTGCACGTGGACGCGGCCTGGGGCGGAGCCGCGGCCTTGGTATCGGAGCTGCGTCCGATCATCGAGGGAATTTCCCGAGCCGGCTCCCTCACCTTCGACGCTCACAAGTGGCTCTCGGTGCCGATGGGCGCGGGGATGTACATCACGCGCCACCCCGGCATCCTGGAGCGCACGTTCCGGGTGGCCGCCGGGTACATGCCGCGCGAGGGTGCCGTCCTGCCGGTGGCGGATCCCTACGCCCATTCGATGCAGTGGTCGCGCCGCTTCATCGGCCTCAAGGTCTTCCTCTCGCTGGCCGTCGCCGGCTGGGAGGGGTACGAGGCGGCGATCCGTCACCAGACCGCGATGGGGGACCGGCTTCGCCGGCGGCTCCGGGAGGAGGGCTGGGAGGTGGTCAACGATACTCCCTTGCCGGTGGTCTGCTTCGTGCACCCGGGACCCGAGGGGCGCTCGGCGGTGTTTCTCGAAAGGGTGGCCGCGGATGTGGTCGCCTCCGGTGAGGCGTGGCTCAGCATCGCCGTGCTCGGGGAGGTCGGCCCGGCGTTGCGCGCCTGCATCACCAACTACCGGACGGGGCCGGAGGACGTGGACGCCCTGGTCGCGGCGCTCGGACGGGCGCGGGAACGGGGGTGAATCCATCGCCGGCGTGCCCTCCGAAGCCCTCACTTCCCTGGCCCCTCTCTCCCGGGGGGAGAGAGGGGAATAAAACCAAGAAAGAGAAGGCCTTGACCGCAGCTTCCCGAAATCTCCCTCCTCTCCCTCCGGGAGAGGAGGGCCGGGGTGGTGAGGGCTTCGGAGGGCACGCCGGCGACTGTTTTCCGCTTTTTCCGCCGGGGCTGCTAAGCTTCGGCCCTCCGCGAGGGTGTGGAGCGGGATCTGTCCCGCATTCCGAGTTCCCGACACTTAAAAGGGAGGAACGGATCACCCATATGAAGGAGAGGATTCCATGAGCTGGGAAGACAGGGAAGACACCACCATCTATAAAGTCGTAGTGAATCACGAGGAGCAGTACTCGATCTGGCCGGCCCATCGCGAGAACCCTCTGGGCTGGAACGACGTCGGCAAGAGCGGCCCCAAGCAGGAATGCCTCGACTACATCAAGGAAGTCTGGACCGACATGCGCCCGCTCTCGCTGCGCAAGAAGATGGAGGAGATGGAGCGCAACCGGCAGGCGGGCCAGGAGACCAACTAGCCGGCGCGCTCCCCTGGGGAGCGTTCCGCCGATTTGATCTGGAGTCGATCCTCGACGTGAGACCGAGCGGCAATCCTGCGGAGCGGTGGTTGGCCTACCGCGAGGTGAATCCTCGCGCACGCCTGCGCATGTTCTGCTTCCCCTACGCGGGAGGCGGCGCCTCGATCTACCGCGGCTGGGCGAGCTCCCTGCCCGCCGACCTCGAAGTCTGTCCGGTGCAGCTCCCCGGCCGGGAGAGCCGGCTGCGCGACCAGCCGTTCAGCAGCACCGAGCCGATGGTTCCAGCGGTCCTCGACGCGCTGCGGCCCTACATGGACCTCCCCTTCGTCTTCTTCGGGCACAGCATGGGCGGTTTGATCGCTTTCGAGCTGTCGCGGCAGCTGCGCCGGCGCGGGCACGCCCTGCCTCTCCACCTCTTCGTTTCCGGACGCCGTCCGCCCCAATTGCCGCCGCGTGAAGAGCCGATCCACGGGCTGCCGGAGCCGGAGTTCCTCAAGCGGCTGCGGGAGCTCAACGGCACGCCGGAGGAGGTGCTGCAGCACGAGGAGCTGATGCGCCTGCTGATTCCCCTGCTGCGGGCCGACTTCGCCGTCAACGAGACCTATACGTACGCCGAGGAGGAGCCGTTCGACCTGGGCATCTCGGCGTTCGGCGGCCTCGGCGACGACGAGGTCACCCGCGAGGACGTGGAGGCCTGGCGGCAGCAGACGCGGGGGCGCTTCCGGATGCGCATGCTTCCCGGTCACCACTTCTTCATCCATGGCGCCAAGGACCTCGTCCTCGAAGCGGTCTCCCGCGACCTGGCGGAGATCGCGGCCGCGGCGCTCCCCTGCTCCCGGTGACCGGCTTTCCTCCTCGCTCCCCGGCGGCCGGCCTGGCGCTGGAGCCGGGCAAGATCCACGTCTGGTCCATCCCCCTCGATCCCCCCGCCCAGGAGGTCGAGCGGCTCGGCCGTTTTCTTGCCGCCGACGAATGGCAGCGGGCGAACCGCTTCCGTTTCGACAGGCACCGGCGCCAGTACGTGGTGGGTCGGGGCGCATTGCGGTCGCTGCTCGCCGCGTACCTCGACACCCGGCCGGAGCGGATCGGCTTCACCTATGGCCCGCGGGGCAAGCCGTTCTTGGCGACCCCGCCCGGGGCCGAGGGATTGCAGTTCAACCTCTCGAACTCGGACGAGCTGGCGCTGGTGGGATTCGTGCTCGGCCCCGAGATCGGAGTGGACGTCGAATACCTACGGCCGATGCCGGACTGTGAGCAGATCGCCGAACGCTTCTTCTCCGAAAGCGAGCGGCGGGTGCTCCGGGGAATTCCATTCCCCGCCAAACGGGACGTATTCTTCAATTGCTGGACCCGCAAGGAGGCCTACCTCAAGGCGGTGGGGGAAGGGCTCGCGGCCGCTCTCGATTCCTTCGACGTGACCCTTGCTCAGGGCGAGCCGCCGCGCATGCTCACCCTGGAAGGCGACCCCGATAGGGCAGCCCGCTGGTGGTTCCATCACCTCTGTCCGGCGGACGAATACATCGGCGCTCTCGCCATCGAGGGCGGGGCTTGGGAGGTGGAGGCGTGGTCGTTCGCGCCGGGGTGATCGATCAAAGGACTGCCCCGGTCCTGCCCTTCGAAGCCTCACCCCCCGGCCCCCTCTCCGTAACCGGAGAGGGGGAGAACAGCAAGAAAGACAGATGTGTTCCTCCCCCTCTCCCGTCAGGGAGAGGGGGCCGGGGGGTGAGGCTTCGGAGGGCAGGACCGGGGCAGTCCACGAGCAAACTGAACCATTACCCCTTGGCGTCCTTGCTGTCCTTGTTGTCCTTGATTCCTCAGCCGACGCGGTTCCCCTGCTCGTCGTAGCTGTAGACCCCGCGCCCGACCTTGCGGCCGAGCCGGCCGGCGCGGACGTGCTGGACGAGGATCTGGTTGGGCCGGTAGGCATCGCCCAGGGTGCGGTGGAGGAACTCGAGGATCGACAGGCGCACGTCGAGGCCAACCAGGTCGACCATCTCGAAGGGTCCCATCGGGTGGTTCAGGCCCAGCTTCAGGGCCTTGTCGATGTCCTCGGCGCTCGCCACCCCTTCCTGGAGCATGCGGAACGCCTCGTTGCCGATCAGGGCGTTGATGCGGGAGGTGACGAAGCCGGGGGCCTCGTTGACCCGCACGACCTCCTTGCCCATCCGCTCGCCGACGCGGGAGAGCGCGTCGAGCGTCTCGCGCGAGGTCTCGAGGCCGCGCACCAGCTCGATCAGCCTCATCAGGTGCACGGGATTGAAGAAGTGCATGCCCGCGAAGCGCTCGGGCCGCCCCGAGGCGGCGGCCATCTCGGTGATCGAGAGAGCGGAGGTGTTGGAGGCGAAGATCGCCTCCTGTGGAGCGTGGAGGGCCACGGCGCGGAAGGTCTCGATCTTGAGCGCCATCTCCTCGGGCACCGCCTCGATGATCAGTCCGGCCCCGCCGACGGCTTCCGGCAGGCTGGCGTGGAGGTGGAGAAGACCCTTCGCCCGCTCCGCCGCTCCGGCATCGATCTTCCGGAGCTCGACCCCCTTGGCGAGGTTGCGGTGGATCGACGACTCGGCCTTCTCCAGAGCCGCGCCGGCCGTATCGTAAAGCCGGGTCTCGTACCCGGCGAGGGCCGAGACGTGGGCGATGCCGCGCCCCATCGTGCCGGCGCCGAGCACGGTGATCGTCGAGATCTCTTCCATGGGTCCTCTCTCAGGAGACGGGGATGTTGTGGACGCCGGTCGTCTTCGCGGCGAGGTTGCGCAGCTCGTCGGCGATCGCCAGGGTGTTGCGAACGGCGGAGCCGGCGAGCTCCTGCAGCTCCGGCGTGATGGCGTACTTCTCCAGGATCTCCCGGCCGAGGTGATGGTGGTGGGCCTCTTCGGGCTGGATCGTCTCGGCGTAGAGCCGCGCCGTCTCCTCGTCGCCTGCCTGGCGGCAGAAGCTCACGAACTGGCTGTTGCGCACCTGGGCGATGGCCTCGCTGGCGAAGGGACCGCCGGCGATGCGCTCGACCGTGGTGCGCAGGCCGCGCAGGTACTGGTAGAGCGGACTGTGGCCTTCCGCCAGCGGATCGAAATCCATCAGGTCCTCGCCCAGCTCGGCGAGGCGCTGGCTGATCATGCCGTAGTGCTTCATCTCGTCCCCGCACTGCAGGGCGAGGGCCATCTTGGCGTCAACCTCGGGGGTCGTCGGCATCCAGAACCCGGCGAGCTCGCTCGCCTCGAGCTCGCTTTTCAGCGCCAGGCGGAGCAGGGTGACGACGTCCACCTTGCCGTCGGACTCGGACTCCAGCGTCTCCGTCTCTCCGAGATGCGCGAAAAGCCGGTCCATCTCCTCGACCAGCTGCGCAACGAATTCCTTGCTGTTCACGGGCAGCTCTCCTCTCGGCTCCTATTCTATCCGCTCCGCAGCGGTTCAGCCGGGTTCTTACCTACGGACGGGTATGCCCTTCGAGGCCTCACCCCCTGGCCCCCTCTCCCTAACGGGAGAGGGGGAAACAAAAACAGACGCAGCTTCTTGCTGTTTTCCCCCTCTCCGGTCACGGAGAGGGGGCCAGGGGGTGAGGCCTCGAAGGGAAGCCCCGTCCGAAACCCACAGGCAAACCGAACCACTATCTTCCGCTCGATCCACCTTCACGTCTCCAGGCTCCGCAGCACCGCCCGTACCGGCGAGGCGTCGAGCCCCGCCAGCCGCAGAGGCAGGGCGATCAGCTCGTAAATCCCTTCCGGGACGCCGTCGAGCGTCAGCCCCTCCAGGATGGCGACGCCGCCGCGGAACAGGGCGTGGTGGGCGTCGAGCGTCTTGCTGTCGAACGGATCGACGGAAGGCGTATCCACTCCCACCAGGAGAGCGCCCCGCTCGGCGAGCAGGGCCGCCAGCTCGGGAGAGAGGGCGGTGAAGCGCTCGGGAAACGTCCGCCGGTCGCGGACGCTCTCGCTTCGGAACAGCAGCCGGCCGGGATTGGCGAGGTCGATTCCCTCCACGTGCCGCGGCTCGATGAAGGGCTGCGGCGGCACCCGAATCACCCGGCAAGGTCCCAGGTAGCGGTCCAGGGGCATGTCGGCCATCCCCTCCCCGCGCGGCTCGGTGTGGAAGGGCGCGTCGGCGTGGGACCCGAGGTGAGGCGTGGTGGTGATCGCGGAGAGATTGACGCTGGCGCCGTCGTCGAGGGACCAGATCAGGCGGCACTGAAACGGTGTATCGCCCGGCCAGACGGGAGTCTCCGGCCGGATCGTGGGCGACAGGTCGTAGAGCATCGGACGCCCTCCTTGCCCACCGGATCATAGCGGCAGCGGCGCCCTGGGACCAGCGCAGATCAACCCGCCCTCTCCGCTCTGGAGCTGAGAGTTTCCCCCGCCGGGCGGGGAGATTCCCCCCGCGAGCGGCGCATGCCCCCTCCACGACGCGAAGCCGCCCCCCGCCGGCGGCGAAGGCCCCCCGCCCAACACGAACGTCCCCCCCGCGAGCGGCGGCGTTCCTCCAACGAGGGGAAAGCTCCCTCCGGCCGGCGCAAAGCCCCCCCTCGTGGGAGGAGGCTCTGCGCTCAGAAGCGGGAAGTCTCCGCTTGCGAGCGGGAGGTCTCCGTTCGTCAGGGAGGAGTCCCCGCTCACGTGAGGGACGTCCGTGCAATCGGGATGGGGATCTCCGCTCACGAAAGGGAAGCCTCCGCTGTCGAGGGGAAACTTTCCGCTGTCGGCGGGGAGATCCCCGCGCCTGGGAGGAGACTCTCCGCACGCGGCGGAGAGCTTTCCGCAAAGGAAGGCAAAGCCTCCGCGCCCGGGGGGAGCCTCTCGTCTCGGGAGCGAGCTCTCCCAGCCAGCGCGCTGAATGCCCCGGGAGGCGCTCATGGATCAGGAGAGTCAAGGCTTCATCAGCCGGCTTCGGTCGGCTCTCAGAGCACCGGGCCTCGGCAAGCGTCCCCCAATTCGCGAAAATGCGTCGTTTCTCTCCCCGAGAGGCGCGTAGCACGCGCCTCTTATTTTCCGCGGTGAATTTCTCCCCCTCAGAACCAAACTCAGCCAAACAGTGCCTGCAAGGGGAGATAAGTTTTCGTTGCCGGCATCTTCTCTTATGTCCGAATCAGATCTGAGAGGAGATTAAAAAAAATCTGTATAGCGACGGGAGCCTGAAGAGTTGAATATATAGAGCTCATGAACGAGAACCGAACAAAAGGGAAGGCGAGATTACGCCAAGAGCTCGGGGCGAGGATCGTTCGAGCGCGGAGGAAGAAAGGCTGGAGCCAGATGAAGACGGCGAGACGGATGGAGATCTCCCGTGACCGGCTCGGGAAGTGGGAGCGGGGGCTGCACGCTCCGGCGCTGGAGGACGCGGCGAAGCTGAGCGTGGTGCTGGAGGTGAGCCTCGACGAGCTGGTTCTGGGAGCTTCCGCGCCGGCGTTGGGGATCCCGCCGGCGGAGCGGGAGGAGGCGGCGGCGCGCCTCTCCGACTTTTTGCGGGTGATCGGGCCGTGGCTGAAGCCGCAGGGCGTGAAAGGAAAAGAAAAGGAATGAGCCTTCGGCGCCAATGACGGCGCCGGATTACCGAGAAGGAGGTGCAGTATGAGTCAAGCCGTATGCAGTCCGTCTCCCGGTCTGTCCCCCACCATCCCCGTGATGAAGCTCAAGTCGGAGCGCGTGCAGGAGATGCTCGCGGCCATGCCGGCGTGGGCGCTGCTGCCGGAGGGCGAGGCCATCGGCCGCGTCTTCAGCTTCCCGTCGGCGCGGGTGGCTTCGACGTTCGCCGGGTACGTCTCGGCGTACGCCGGGGAGGAGGGGCACAACGTCTACCTCGACGTCTCCAAGGGAGAGGTGAGTCTGGTCGTGGCCGGTCCCGAAGTGCGGGGCCGCCGCGGCGGGCTCACCGAGGAGGTCGTCGCCTTCGCCCAGATTTTCGGGTAGGAAGGAGGGACACATGGCGAGCAAACGTGCCATCGCGGATTTCGTCCACGCCTGGGAGAAGCTCACCACCAACGTGGCGCGGAACGTCGCGGAGCTGCCTCCCCACATCCCGCCGTATGCCGCTCCGCTCCAGGAGGTGCTGAACGGCCTTCAGGAGATCGAGGCCGCCAAGCAGAACCGGCGGGCCGTCAAGCAGCAGGAGGTGAAGGACTCCACCGAGCTGCTGCGGACGGGGCGGGATCTGGCGGAGAAGCTCAAGTCCGTCATCATCGGCCATCACGGCCGGACGAGCGAAATGCTGCTCGGATACGGCATCAACCCCCGGCGGTCTCGAAGGAGGAAGAAAGGGCAGCCGGAGACGCCGGAGCCGGGCGGTACGGGCGAGCCGTCACCCGAGAAGAAATCTGCGCCGCAGGCGGGAGGGACGTCGAAGCCGGCGGCACAGGTGACCGAGGGGAAACCAAGCCCCGCAGGCGGCTGAGCAGCCGAAGCCGGAAGGTCCGGCCCCGGCTCCCCAGTCCCAGCCTGCTCCTCGATCGTCCTGAGTCGTTCCGGGGAGGGCGTGGGCCAACACGCCCTCCCGTTTTTGAGCAGCGAACCTATCCTGACACGCGGCTCGGCCGCGAGGAGACGACCGTCATGGCTGGAAGGAGACCTGTCGAAGTCCGCTTCTATGGGCCGACGCTGGCGCAGATCGAGGAGATCGAGCGGCTGAGCGGCAAATCGGTCCCGGCGATCCTGCGCGAGTCGGTCAACGTGTTCAACTGGCTCTACAAGGAGCTGCAGACCGGCGCCAAATTCCTGGTGAAACGGCCCGGCTCCGGCGGCGCGGCGAGCGAGGTGGTGTTCAAGACATGAGACGGCTGGCCCGCGGCGCGGGGGCTTCGCGCACGGCTCGGGCGACGGAGGTGCCGCCGCCCTACGCGGAGGGCGCCAGCGTCATCACGCTCGCGGACCGGGTGCGCAAGTGGGGCATGGTGCTGCTGCTCTGGGCCTTCGTGGGAACCGCCGGCCTGAGCCTGACGACGGTCCTGTTGCTCGGCGGCCCCGACGCCGAAAGGCTCCTCCAGGCCGCCGCCGAGAAGGATCCCGATCTCGCCCTGGCGCTCGCGGACCGTCCCTTCGAGCATCTCAAGCAGATCCTGCAGATCCTCCTGCCCGCCGAGACCGCGCTCCTCGGCTCCGCGATGGGGTTCTACTACGGGTCGCAGGCGAAGCGGGCGGGGTAATCAGGGGTGCGGATAGACCGGGACCATGGCCATCTTGCAATGAAACCCGGCCAGCCGCTCGAGGCGAGTGGCGCTCCGGAGGAGCCGCATTTGAACAGCCCGGTGCGGAAGCGCCGGGTGGGCGGTCCTTAAGAACCCGCAAGCCCCGAAGGGCCGTCCGACTCGCCGCGGCGGAGGCGGATCCCAGCTTCGCGAAAAACCGGTCGATCTCCTCGCGGCTGCGGAAGGCGTAGCCCTCCGCATACAGGCCGAGCCCGGCCATCTGGTAGGACTGGATCCTCGTCGCGGGCAGGGCACCCCGGAGGTTGTCCGTCGGGAGACCGAGCTGCCTGGCGAGCTCCGCCACGCGGATATCGGCCACGAGGCCCGGTTCCGGCAGTCCGCTCACCTTGGGATAGACGGACACCAGGGCATTCCGGCTCCCCTCGGACGACCGCCACCGGTAGCTGACGTTCGACTGCGTGGTTCCCACCTGATCGGCGAGCTGCGAGAGGCCCTGATGCAGGGCGTTGTAGAGGTCGCCGGCGCCGCGGGCCTCGGCCAGCGCGGCGAGATCCTCCAGGCTGAGCAGCCGGCGCCGCCTCGTAGGCCCGACCGTCTCCGCCTTGTGCTTCACCTCCTCCGGCGAGATCAGCCAGCTCCGGCCCACGAATTCCTGGCCTTCGTGCTTGTAGTAGTCGAAGAACACGGCGTTGATGTCGACCCATAGCGGGAGGAGAGGAACTGGACGATGCGCTCCGACTGCGGGTCCAGGTCCGTGGCGACGATGATCAGCCGCTGCTCCTCGTTCAGGGATTCCGGCAGCTCGGCGCGAGGGCCGAACCTCTCCATGAACAGCTCCTCGAGCGGCCGTTTGCGGTATTGCTGGGCGAGGTCCTCCACCTCTTGGCCGGAGAGGCCATGCGCCCACGACGCATAGTCCAGCACCTGGGCCACCACCTCCCGGGGTGTGCGTCCCCGCTTGAGCTCGAGGATCACCAGGTTCCCCTCCCGGTCGAGCGCCAGCACGTCGATCGCATGTCCATACGCCGTGGCGACCTGCCGGCCGAGCAGCAGCAGATCTTCGCCGACAAGGCTCAGGTCCTGGCAGATCCAGTCCTCCAGCCGCCTCTCGAGGTCCAGCTTCGCCGAAGAGAGCGGCATGGGCCGGTCCCCCTCAATGCGCCAGAGCTTCATTTGGATGGACATGATGTCTCCGCAGATTCTAAGACAAAAGGGCAGACCCTGGTCTGCGCCACCCCAGACCAGCCCCGCAGGGGCGGCGGAATGTAGCCCGGGGCGCGAGCCCCGGGAAACCTGGCCCCCTCCGCCTCGGAGCCCCGAAGAGGGCGGCAGAATGATCCGCGGCGATCGGCGCTCCGGAGGAGCCGCATTTGAACAGCCCGGGGCGGAAGCCCCGGGTCGGCAGCCCCCATCAACCGAGGAGCCCCGGAGGGGCGGCCGAGGTCCCAGCAGACCGGAGACGCATCAGCTAAAATTGACCTTACCCTGATGCGCCTCCGAATCGCCGTCACCGACAACGACTGGTTCCGCTACCTCCGGAGCCTGCCGGCCGTCGACGAGGTCAACTTCTGGCAGCCGAGCGGCGAGCGGACCTTCCGTGCCCTCGAGCCGGGCGAGCTCCTCCTCTTCAAGCTCCACCATCCCCACAACTTCATCGTGGGAGGCGGCTTCTTCGTCCGCTACCTCTCGCTGCCGTATCCCTTCGTCTGGGACGCCTTCGGCCCGAAGAACGGCGCTCCGACCCTCGAGGAGATGAAGAGGAGGATCGAGCGATACCGCCGCTCACCGGTCGGTCCCAACGACCCTATCGGCTGCATCCTCCTGCGCGATCCCTTCTTCTTCGACGAATTCCTCTGGATCGAGTCGCCGGCGGACTTCGCTCCCAACATCGTCCAGGGCAAGACCTACGAGCCGGACTCGGCCACCGCCCGCAACCTCTTGGAGCAGGTCCAGACCCGGTTGGCTGCCTCGGCGGGAGAGGTGGCGGCGCCAGTCGAAGAGGAAGAGCCCGCGATGTGGGGCGATCCCGTCCTGGCCCGGCGGCGTCTGGGCCAGGGCACTTTCCAACTCCTGACTCTGGATAACTACCGCCGGCGCTGCGCCGTGACGGGAGAGAAGGCCCTCCCGACCCTGGACGCCGCGCACATCCTCCCAGTGAAGGAGGGAGGCCAGCACCGCCTCGACAACGGCCTCCTCCTGCGCACCGACGTCCACCGCCTCTTCGACAAAGGCTACGTCACCGTAACCCCCGACGGCCGCTTCCTCGTCAGCCGTCGCCTCAAAGAGGACTTCGACAACGGCGAGCCCTACCTCCCCTTCCACGGCCAGCGGATCTGGATGCCAGGGGAGCCTGAAAGTCAACCGAATCGGGTGGCGCTGGAGTGGCATGGGGACCTGGTCTTCTTGAGATAATTCTGGCCTTCCCAGTATTTCTAGCACCTCTCGCGGGCCTTAGCTAAAATGTGTAGGGAGCTAGAGTTATGACCGCCCTCCGAAATCTGGGCTGGTACTTAACTGTACAGACAGGCTGGCTAAATGCCTAACATGGCACTTTGAGATTTATGAGCATGATGACTTTCTTGGAGTGGAACGATGCGATAGCAGCCCACTTCTTCCGTGAAGCGAGTGGCGGTCGTACGATCTATCTCTATGTTACTCAGCAACTTCTTCATGAACTTGGAGACACTACTGGCGACACTGTTACCAACTTTGTTGCAGCCATGAAAGCTGGTCCATCGTGGGCTACCAGAAGTGGTCTCTGCCAAAAGGCAATCCAGAGCATGGCCAACTGGCGGACTCGCCAGCTCCGATGGCCGCCATACGTTGGCTACCTGGCCCTCTTCGTGCTTGCTGCCGGGCATGAGGGTGACTTTGCACCGCACGCATACTACCCGCGCCTTCGGGAGCTACTTGGCGAGGCGCCAACGCCAGGACAATACCCTTCGTTCCATAGGATGCTCGAACTCTGGAGTGACCTTGAACAATGGGCTAACATCGAGAAGCAAGGTGGTCTCGGCGTAGTCCGCCTCGACATTGCTGGCAGCTGGTTGCATGTGGGGTTGCCTGTCGCGCAAACCATTCTTACGGAGACCGAGCGACAGCACCTGCAACAAGTATTCTTAGAGGGAGGTCTGGACTCTGAGGACCCGCCCCCGGATGCCGAGCTGGCGAGTATTATTCGGGCCAAAGGCGCCGGGAAACTTCGCCCTCGAACACTCTCTGCACTCACACTTGCCAACATTGAGTCGGATTACACGTCGGTTCTCCTGGATCGTATTCTTGAGGAATTGGAGAGTTGGACCGATGTTAGCAGGGTAGAGTCTGCTAGTTCCGAGCCTATTCGTGGGACGCTTCTCTTCAGTCTGCAGCTCGATTCCACCGCTCGGTTGGCGACCCTCCGGCTGCACGTTCGACTCCGGCACGTCGAAGTCGAAACGATCGAAGTGACCCATGACGGAGTGGAGTACGCATGCCGCCTCCTTCCCCATGGACACTCTACCGCCCTCCGCGACACCAGCCACAGACATCTAGATGGCGCCCAGTTCGACTGGCTCCGGCCTATTACACTCGCAACGCGCGACGACATGCCCCTGCGCATGACTCCTTCTAGCGTCCGCGTGTTTACAGACGGATCGCAAGTCGGTGTGAGCGGATTTATCGAAGCCCGACTTTTAGACCCAAGTCGGCCCTTCGCTGTGGCCGTGACGGGTCAAGCTGTCCAGCACGTACGCGCATGGGGTGCCATTTCGTGTGTCGACTTTCGGGAACTTGACTTCTCAGGGCTTCCGATAGGATGGGCATTGTTCACTGCGACCCGCGCGACAAGTGACTCTTCGCTCCGAGAGCACGTGCCGCAGCTCAGTTTCTCACGTCGCCTCAGGCGGATTCGCCTGGAGGGCGGGCTCCGGCTCCCGGGCGCGACGCAGTACCACTTCCGGTTCGCACCCCCCTTAATCCGGCTCGAGGGCGCAAGCGAGAGCGCGGAGGTCCGATTCAATGATGCAACCACGGTGTCTCGCAATCCGGACGGCACCTTCAGCATTCCCGATGATCTCCTGGAGGAGGACACGGTCTCTGCCGTCTGCGAAGACGCTGGTATTTCGCTCCGTCGTCTCATCTATCTCCGGGACCAGCTCGACGGGAGGGATACCTTATATTTGCCGCGCTGCTATACGCCGGCTGGAGCCCTGGATGAATCTACACCCGTCACAGTTATGCCCAATGCTTGCGGAGTCCCCGAATCATACATCTGCCCGCTACCACCCGCAGCTCCACTAATTGTCCTCGAACCTGGGCACACCGCTATGCTTATCGGCGCTCAGCCCGGTCAGGTTGTGGCATACCAGCCTGGCGTACTTCTGGATTGGGAGCCTGTATGGGCGATCGTTCGTCACCGCAGGTCTGCGGCAGCCACCTTCGTTGGCCGCTCGCCGTTTCCACCTAATCTGTCACGCTGTGGAAGCCATCGCTCGATCCGGCAGTGGAAGGACGTGCTCTGGCACCAGCGTAAACGAATCGCCCCTCCTGCATTCGAACCGGAACGAATCCTGTGGCTGGCTTACCAAGACGCTGCTCGCCATGCCTAGGTCCACAAATAAGCTTGCCTATGCCCTTGCGACACCTGAGCCGCTGAGCCGGCAGTACTTCCGTAACGTATTCGACCACCTCTACCTCACAGACGCGGCGCCAGCTGGCTACAAGCTCGATGACATTGACTGGCACCGCCGTACCACGGAGTCGAACCTTGAAGCGCTCTCGATCTGCGATTTTGAATTCCGCGATCGGCAGACAGTTCAGAGTTGCCCGCCTTACCTCGGACTGCTACCTCACGCTGGCTTTCCAGTAGCAGTCCTGTTTGGGGCTCGCACACCGTCCATCCTCCAGCGGCTACGAGCCGCCGCACGCGAGCGCCGCCGCGAAGCCTCCTTCGAGGTATCGGAGCAGCCTGGCTTCCCGCTGCTGCCTCACCGAATTAGCATTCAGACGAAGGACATACCGGCGATGCGCGCCATTGCGGAAGCCGCGAGTATCTCGCTTCTTGGGACTACACCCTCGTGGTTGTTGCTCTCCTACGCGCATGCGGTCGAGGCACACGCCGCCATCCTCTCTTGGAAGGCATCTACACCAGATCTCAATTGGCGTCGCGACGACTTCGACATCCAGTCGCTATCCTTCAGCGGTATCTCACCAGACACCCCTCGCCTCACGCGCTACCGGCACCCCCAGCAGAAGCATCGTCACGTCTACTACCTAGTCGATGGGGAGCGATCGGCGGAGGTCGAACCTACTTGGGCGCGCTACTACATACTCCACAGGTATAATGAGAATATGCTCCTATATGACGAGCAATGCGCTATCGCCTTGTTGCCCGCTTCTCTCCCTTTACCGCGCCTGCTTGGGCGCGGCCTTGTGATGTGCTCGGGGTTTGCGCCGCAGGAGGTGCCTGCGCATGATGGGCGCAGGCTTAGGGCGTTCGTCCAGGTTCCGCAAAGCCACGCAGAGCTTCTCGCCTGCAAGCTGGGCCAGCAGCTCACCCGAACCAGACTCGTCGAGCTACCACGAAACATAGATGACTGAAGTCAGAATGAACCCCCTCTCCTCCTTCGAATCCGTCAGGGACCAGTTCCTCCTCTATCTCAAGACGGCCTTCGGTACGCGCTTCCCGGCGCTTGAGCAGGAACGCGAGAGCCTGCTACGGCTCCCAGGGGTCTTCTGCCAGCCCCCATGGATCGAACCCCTGCCTCAGTACAGGCGGGCCGGCAAGACGGTGCATGACCTTGGCGAGGATGACCTGCCGGGCCTCTCAGCGGAGGAGCGCCATGACTTCATAGCCCTCGCGCGTGCCGGGCTCGTCGGCGACTACCGCCTATTCTGCCACCAGTTGGCGATGCTCCGGCTGGCCCTCTCGGGGCGGCATGCCGTCGTGACCGCCGGCACTGGCTCAGGCAAGACGGAGTCGTTCCTGCTGCCCGTGTTCGCCGCGCTCGCCCGGGAGTTGCGGGCCTGGCCAGCCCCCGGAGTGCCGCATCCGCACCTCAATGATTGGTGGGCCAACGAGGATTGGCTGGCATCGTGCCGCCGCCAGACCGGGAATCAGACCCGTCTGGTGCGCTCGTACCGCGTGCCCCAACGCGGCCACGAGACGCGCGACGCCGCTGTCCGCGCCCTCATCCTCTACCCGATGAATGCGCTCGTGGAAGACCAGCTAACCCGGCTCCGGCGCGCGCTCGACTCGGAAGGTGCCCGGCAATTCTTTGCGCAGTCGCACATCAAGAATCGCATCTACTTTGGGAGGTACAACGGGGCGACCCCCGTTCCCGGCCACGAGCAAACGAGGACCGGCAGGCCCGACCGGGAGCGGCTTGACGATCTGCGAAGCGCCCTGTCCGATATGGCGCGCGCCGCCGCGCGCGCTGCGGATCACGCGCGCGAGAAGCGCGAGAAGAACGAGCCAGACACTGTCTCCTTCTTTCCCAGGCTCGATGGCGCCGAGATGCGCAGCCGGTGGGATATGCAGGACGCACCGCCAGACATCCTCATCACGAACTACAGCATGTTGAGCATCATGCTGATGCGCGACGCGGACGCGCCGATCTTCCAGAAGACGGCCGCTTGGCTCCGCAAGAAAGACAGCATCTTCCATCTTGTCATTGACGAGCTCCATCTGTACCGCGGCACGGCCGGGACGGAGGTTGCCTACCTTCTCCGCCTGCTCCTCGATCGCCTCGGGCTCACTCTCGACAGCCCGAAGCTGCGGATTCTCGCCTCGAGCGCATCGCTCAATGGCGCCGACCCTGACAGCCTGGACTTCCTGCGAGGCTTCTTCGGTATCGAGTGGACCCCTGAGCAGATCATTCCTGGCGAGACCGCAGGGCCGGGCGCTAGCGCTCCACTACCGGCCGCAGGGTTCGTCGACCTCGCTGAAGCCTGGTCGGCTGGCGGCGATTTGGCTCCCGCGATGCATCGCATCGTCGAGGAGCTCGGGGGAACGGCGCCCACTGGCGAGACTTCGGAGGAAGCGCTCCGGCGCACTTTGGAAAGCGATGCAGTGGCTCTAGGCCCGCGTTTGCTTCGGGCCTGCGCACCCGAGGGCGACCCGCGCGCAGTGCCATTCTCCTCCTTCCAAGAGCGGCTCTTTGAGAGTGCAGCGGAGGCCACCCGAGAGCAGGCGGCGTGCGGCCTCCTGATTGCGCGCCAATTCTGCTCGACCGCTCCCGATGTGCCCCTGCCGTCCTTCCGCATGCACTGGTTCTTTCGCAATATCGAGGGCCTCTGGTGTTGCACGCACCCTGACTGCGATTCGGAGGGCGAGCGCCCCGTCGGCAAGCTCTTTCCAGTGCCGAGGCTTCTCTGCGACAACCAACAGCAGCGCCACCGTGTGGCTGAGGCACTCTACTGCGAGCAATGCGGCTCCGTGCTGCTCGGTGGGAGCCGCTTCACTTTGCCGGACAACGCTGGCTGGGAACTCCTAAATACGGACCCCCAAATCGAGACGATTCCTGACCGCGACGCCACCCGGCTGGTCGAGCAACGTTCCTATCACGACTATTGCGTATTCTGGCCCTCGCTCGGTCGTCCCCTCCACGCGGATGCCAACCGGCGCTGGCACCAGCCTCGCTTTGATTCCAACCCGGGTCCAAATGCCCGGTGGTCGGAGGCGAACCTCGACACTGCCTCCGCGGTCGTCAGCCTGGGGCCGCAGGCAGCGGCTGTGCCCGGAGGCAACTCCGTGCCAGGTTTTGTGCTCCAGGTCATTGATCCGCTGCCTGCCGAGGCGTCTCTCCGGACTCAGGCGATGCCCGCAGTCTGCCCGGACTGCGGCGCTGACTACTTGCGCCGACGTTACCGGAAATCTCCGATCCGCGGCTTCAGGACCGGCTTCTCCAAAGTCAGCCAGCTCCTCTCGAAGGAATTGTTCCAGCTCCTTCCACCAGGCGACACACAGAAACTCATCGTTTTTTCCGATAGCCGCGAGGATGCCGCTTCCATCGCGAATGGCATCGAGCGCAATCACTACTCAGACCTCATGCGTGAGGCGATCTACGACGAGCTGACGACGCAGGCCCTCGGCGAGGCGGCGTTCCTCGACGATCTGCGCCAGAATGGCGCTGCGCAGTCGGTAGAGGCCCGCGCATATCTCGCCCGGCACCCCGGCGCAGCCGAGGATCTCCGTAATTCGATCCGGCACGCCGCCCGCGAGATTCCGGAAGGGCTCGACCCCGAGGACCGCCAGCCGCTCGAAGACCGGCGAAACAGGGCAATCGATCGCCTTGCCGGAATCGACGCGCTGGCGGCGTCGCGCACCGTGCCTGTCCGCTTCCTGTTTGAGCCCCGAAATGCCGGTGACCCCAACGACCCGGGCTCGCTCATCTTGCGCTTGAAGAAGCTGGGCGTGAACCCCGCCGGGAATGACCTGCTCTACCAGGAGTTCCACTACGATGGCCGTTGGGACAATCACTGGACGGCTTTCTTTGACTTCACCTCTCCCGAACGAGGCTGGCGGGATGGTCTCTCAGAAGGCGCACGTATCAGGCGTGAGCAGCTCCGCCTGAAGGTGGCGAGCGAGATCTGTGCTGTCCTTTTTGCCCGGCTCTACTTCGGCTTCGAGTCGGCGGGCCTGGGGTACGCCTGCCTCAACCTGCCGTCGGCGACGATGGCCACGCTCGCCGGCCAGGCTGGGGTGGCGGTAGGCACCTTCACCGAAATGGCGAACTCGGTGCTTCGCGTTCTAGGAGATCTTTATCGCTACCGGGAACCCACCCCTGAGTACCCCGTAAATGACTGGGCGACGTGGCAGGATGCGCGGGCGCACCTCCGGCACTTCGTCGATACCTGCGCGCAAGTCCATGGCGGCGTGTCCCCGGCCAGCCTCCGTGCCGCGGTCTGGGAAGCGGTCTGTGAAGCGGGCCAGCACCGCTACATGGTCATCGATCCGCGAGCGCTTTGGGTTCGCGTCGCTCGTGCGGAGGACCCGGTCTGGATTTGCCCGTCCTGCCGCCGCGAGCACCTACACCTCTCCGCAGAAGTCTGCACCCGCTGTCTCGGTGCAATACCTGCCGCTCCCGGCGCAACCTGCGGTGAGCTACAGAGCCGGAACTACTACGCCAGGCAGACCGCAGACCGCGAGGTCCCCATACGGCTCCATTGCGAGGAGTTAACCGCGCAGACCGATGACCAGGCCGAGCGGCAGCGGCATTTTCGCAACATTCTCGTCGACGTTGCCGCCGGAACGCCTGGCGCGCGGCCACTCATTCCCGTTGTGGATCAAATCGACGTGCTTAGCGTCACGACCACTATGGAGGTCGGCGTTGACATAGGCAGCCTCCAGGCAGTGATGCTCGCCAATATGCCCCCGATGCGCTTCAACTACCAACAACGGGTTGGGCGAGCCGGCCGGGGAGGCCAGGCGTTCTCGTTCGCCGTCACTCTCTGCCGGGGCCGGAGCCATGATGAGTTCTACTATAACCAACCCAAGCGGATCACGGCAGACCTCCCGCCCACTCCCTTCCTTTCGATGCAAAGGCCTGAAATCGCTGAGCGGTTGGCAGCCAAGGAGGCACTGCGACGCGCTTTCCAGAACGCTGGCGTCGCATGGTGGCAAGGTCCCACGCCGCCTGATACACATGGCGAGTTCGGGCTTTCCAGCGATTGGGCCACCTATCGGGATGCGGTCGAGGCGTGGCTCAGGTCAAGCCCGGAAGTGGACGTTATCTGCACTACGCTTGCGCGCGAGACAGAGATCGATCCGTCGCACTTAGCGGTGTACCTCCGTTGCAATCTCATCGGTGATATCGATCATGCCGTCGCCGATCCGGAGCTGGCTGGAGACGGCTTGGCACACAGGCTCGCGGAGGGCGGCGTCCTTCCAATGTTCGGAATGCCGTCGCGCGTTCGGCCGCTCTACCACAGATGGCCTCCTAGCAAGGGATCGATTGACCGCGACCTCGAACTCGCTGTGACAGAGTTTGCACCGGGCTCCCAGAAGACGAAGGACAAGCGCGTCATGACTGCCATAGGCTTCACGGCCCCGATCCTGTCCAGTGCGGGAGCGCGCTACGCACCTGCGTCTCCGGATCCACTTCCTTGGCGTCGCTGGATGGCGCGCTGCGAACGCTGCCATGAGACGGCTGTCAGCGAGCAGCAACCCCAGGCCAACGCCTGCCAGAACTGTGGTACGGCCTCACCTGGCTTTCGCGTGTTCCAAGTCGTCGTCCCGTCCGCCTTCCGCACCAACCTTGGGAGCGGGGAAGATGCGAAAGAGGAGAGTGAAATCCTATCCTCCGGAGTGGGAACGGTAGCAGAGTCAAGCGCAGTGGAGCCGCGGCCTCTCCCGGGAAGCAACGCGGTGATGGGGTTCTCGACCGGCCGCGTCTTCCGCATCAATACGAACCACGGCCAGCTCTTCACTGGAGCTAGGGGTACCGCATCGCTTGCGAACGGCCACGCACGGCTCACCCACCAATGGATTGACGATCGCTTTCAGAACGACCGGGATCTTGGGGTCGCCACTTTTGTACCTGAAACTCCGCCGGAGTGCGTCGCGCTGGCAGCTCCGAAAACGACCGACGTGCTCCGCATTCGCCCCGCCGCCGTCCCGCCCGGCCTCCGCCTTGATCCTCTGGCACCTGCACCCGCCGAAGTTCATCTCCGGGGCACTGCTGCTTCCGTCAAGGCTTCGTATTACTCGGCCGCGTTCATCTTGCGCTCCGTCGCGTCAGAGCTTCTCGATATCGACCCCGAGGAGCTTAGCGTCAGCAATCTCAGGGCTGTCCCCAGTGCGGGAGGAGGCCACGTCGGCGAGATTGTTATGAACGACTACCTGCCGAACGGAGCGGGATTCACAAGCTGGATTTCCGACCACCTCATAGATGTCCTCCAAGCTGCGACGGCGCTTCCAGCCGATCCCGAGACCTTCGCGGGAGCCATTGTCCAGCCGAAACATATGAATGAGTGCGATCACGCCTGTCCTGACTGCCTCCGCACCTACCGCAACATGAGCTATCACGGCCTCCTCGACTGGCGGCTGGGCCTGTCGTTCCTTCGCGTGCTCGCTGATCCCTCTTATCGCTGCGGCCTTGACAGGGACAGAAACTTCGGGTTTCCTGAGCTGGTCACTTGGCTGGAGGATGCCCGCAAGCTGCGCGACTTGTTCTGTAGTGCGTTTCCGGCACTCAGACCGGAGTTCTTCGGCCCGCTGCCCGGCCTCTCCGTCGGCGGCGTGGCTGTTCTCCTGGTGCATCCGCTCTGGGATGTCGGCCACCCAGCCGGTCTTCTGGCCGAGGCACGGACGGCGATCCCGCAGACGCGCGAAGTTCGCTATATCGACTCGTTCAACTTACAACGCCGACCAAGTTGGACGTACCAAGCTCTGGGGGCATAGCGAGTCTAGAGGGGTAATGAGGCGTGCTCAAGAATTTCCGCGAGGTGAGCGCTCTTCGGTCTCGGCAGAGGCTGCCGTCACACAGAAGGTTCGGAGAGGGCATTCCTCGCAGCGGGGCTTCCGGGCAGTGCAGAGCTCGGCCGTGAGGTCGAGCACGGCATAGTTCAGCTCCCTCGACGGCTTGCCCGCGATCAACCACGAGGCGAGAGCGTAGAGAGCCCGGCTGCGAGCCGGATTCGCCGGAGCGGCGTCCTCGAGCCCGAAGAGCCGGCGAAGGATACGGCTGACGTTCGTATCCACGACTGCCGTCTCCTGTTGGCTCGTGAACGACAGCAGGGCATTTGCGGCATACTCGCCGATTCCGGGAAGCGCGAGGAGATCCCTCCGCGTGAGCGGCACCATGCCTTGGTGCTTACGTACGAGGACCTGCGACATGGTCACGAGCTCCGACGCGCGGTATGGTAGACCGAGAGGCTGGAGAATGGTGCGGACCTCCTCGACAGCCGCATCGGCGAGCGCAATCGGGCTCGGCCAGCGCCTTAGAAGTGAGCGGTAAGCTTTGACGACACCTCGCCGCGCTGCGGTCTGCTGGAGCAACTTCTCGGCGACGAGAAGCCTGAACGGATCTTTGGTCCTTCGCCACGGCAGGGCCTTGCGGCCCGCGGCACGGTGATAGGCGATCAGAACGTTCTGCACCGTTGTTCGCCGCTCATACAACGCTTTGTGGATACTTCCTGCCAGCGCAGCTGCAAGCGGCGGCGGCACTGCATCCGAAACTTGTGTGACCTGTTCGCTCAGGTTCCCAGCGAACGTGTACGACTCCGGAAACCCCTGTAAGAGCATCGCCTCTAAGAGGCTGACGCGTCGTGTTCCCGCCGGATGGACATGCAGTTCCCGATGGCCGTACGCAACCGCTGGGCTTTGCCTGCTCCATTCCAGTCGCTTGAACGACCTGCCACCTTGCATTGACCCTTTCCGGAACTTCTCGGACTTGGGGACCATTGTCCAGTGGTTCTGGTGATATGGAATCATTTCCGGGGTTAGCCGACGGTCGAAAAAGACCGGAGCCGGAAGGTGGCCGATCACTTGGTGTACGGTCGCTGGATTCTTGGTGGTTGGTACCGGAAACTCGAACCGCGCAAAGCGGGCAAGTTTTCGCTTGATGCCGACGACAAAGAGTCGCGGCCGATTCTGTGCAACGCCAAAGTCTCTGGCATTTACAACTGTCGAATAGGTCCTAAAACCTAGGCTCTCAAACCTCCGCCTGAGACGCTGAAGCACGTGGCGCTGCTTCGGCATAGCGAGCGCTGAGACGTTCTCCATCAAAAAGAAATCGAGGCCGAAGGCGGCATCAAGTGCGCCCACTAACTCAGCGAAGCGAAAGGACAGGCGACGCCGGGGATCAACCCGCCGCTGCCGCACATTGGCGAGTGAGTATCCTTGGCACGGCGGCCCACCGATTACTCCGGCAGGGGCCTTGCCAGTAGCTGCGACCAGCGCCACTACATCCTTGTCGCTAATCTCCGCTAGGTCAACCGTTTTCCCAACGGGCGGGAGGTTGCCATTGAATGTTTCGATAGCCACGGTGCTGTGATCGAGCGCCAAGACCGGCTCAAACTTAGCGCGCTGGAAGCCAAGATCGAGGCCGCCAGGTCCGCAAAATAGGCTGACGGTGGGGATCGGCAATGTTACCGAGCTAGGTGAGCGCTCCACTTGCGCGATTATGCGATACAAGCCCAGAGAAATGCCACCCTGCTCACAAGATACTGAGTGCAAAGGAGATAGGTCTGATTCATGGGGACCGCCAGAAGAGGGTAGAGTCGAGGACGGGCGCGGTGACCGTAGGTCGAGGGAGTTGCTGTGGCTGGCGGCTTTCGCCGAAACGCCGGTGCCTCAGTCTCGTCCATGGCTCCCGTTTCCCGGAGAGGTGCCACCCAAATCCCAAGCCACTGAGCGGAGAAGAGATAACCCGATTCAGGGCGTGATGAAAGCGGATCCCATTGCCTTCGCAGGGCAGATTCGGCTGTCGTGTCTGATGCTGGACTGGCCGGCTGTGGAAGCGCTCTGGCGCCCCTGACGGGGCTTCCCGGAAGGAGGATCACCGCAACCCAGGACTCACGTCCTGGGCTAGGTGAATGCCGCCCTCCGGGCTCGCGGCAGGAACCTTCGTCGAGGGCTTGGCGACGGTCATCACGAAACTCTTCGGGCGCCTCAACTAGGTGCGTGGCACCGCTCCCTGCTCTCTGGCCCGGCGATTGCGTCAGAGTGTGCACCGGAGATCACTTTATGCACCGTCGGAGCCTCTCGACTGTCCTATCGCTGCTCGCCCCGCTCGGCCTCGCAGCCGCTCCGCCGCCGCCGGAGAGGCCCCTCTCTCCTGCCGGTCTTTCTGCGACGACGGCGACCGTTCGCGAGCTCGAATCCCTCCCTACGGTCCAGGATCCCTGGACGATCCTCAAGCGGTTTCCCGATGGTTGGGACGACCTGATGCGCGAGCCGAAGCCTGCGCCTAGCGGCAAGACGAGGACGGCGGCGTTCCATTTCGAGGGCGCCCGCAGCCTGGGCGCCGCCGTCGACACCCTGGTCTGCCGGCACGGCATCTTCCTCAACTACGAGGACGCCCCCTGGATCGCCGAGCAGGACGTGCAAGAGCCACCGTCGCCAACGAGGTTGGAGACCCCCGCCGGCGGCGCGCCGGTGCCGAGTCGACCTCCGGTGCGGGTGCTGTTCCCGGCGAGCGAGCGCCTCGATTTCGAGTACGTGGAGGATCCCGAGACCCAGCTCCCCCTGAACACCCACGACTTGCTCGAAGACCTGGTGGAGGCACATCGCCAGCAGGGAGGCCACGGACGCTTCCGGGTCGAGCGTCTGAACGACGGGATCGCCTCGATCGTACCGAACGCAGCGCGCGACAAGCGGGGGGAGTGGTCGGCGATCGAGCCCGTGTTGTCGCGCCGGGTCACCATCGAAGCCCAACACCGGACGGTCGGAGACCTTTTCGATCGGGTGCTCGATGAGCTCAACGAGAAGGGTCCCTACCAAGTTGGCTACGGCTGGTTGCCGCTCAACGCCTTCTACCAGAACAGCGTCGATTTTGGCGCTTACGACGAGCCCGCCCGCGACGTCCTGATCCGCGCCCTCCGGGCCCTGCCCTATCGCTACATCATGAGGCTGAACTTCGATCCGATGAATCGGCGTTACTTTCTCAATGTCGGATATCCGCTCTGCCGTGTTGCCCGCTCGACCTCACCCCAACCCCTCTCCTAAAGGAGAGGGGCTCTGGATCGATATCTTCGTTGCAGGGGGTGAGGTCACATGCAGTGAATTCCACCGCAGCAGCACTTGGGAAGAGCGGTGAACGTTCCCAGGAGCTCGAAGCGGTCGGTCAGTCGGAAGACCACATAGACAGCCGTCCGATGCTCCTTCTCCGACGCGAAGGCCAGGCTGATCCGCCGGCGCACGAGCTGCTCCAACCGATTCCCATCGAAGGGCTCGGAGGCGTAGAGGATCTGCACCTGGTCGGCGATGCTTGCGGACGAGAACTCGAGCCGCCCGCGAGCCCTTCGATTTCGAGGTGGACGTTATTGAAGTCCGGATCGTCCAAGTCACCGCGGTGGTGGCAGGTCAGGCCCGGCGGCAGGCCGGCCATCCGGATCTTTTCGCCTTCGGGGACCATGCCGTCCAGGGGCCTGGAGCCCGATGAATCGGTTGAACAGGTCGACGACGGCGGCGCCTTCTGTGACTCGGCGACGCCGCGCAGGCTGAGATCCGGCCGGCCGAACTTCCTCATGCCGCGGGTATGGAACCAGAGCCGGTCCGGCCGCTGGTCTTCGGAGGTGAGGATCACGACGTGCCGGTGCGGCACCGGACCGTCCGGAGCGAACAACTCGCTTCGCCACCGCTCAGGCGACCACAGGGTGAACGTCTGGGGATCCAGGACGGCGACCGCGCCGTTGTCCGCGAGATAGGTGAGGAAGCCGACCACGTCGCGCAGGTAGTCGAGCGTCCGCGCGTCCCTGGGCCCGGGATGATGATGGTGCGTGTCTTCCATGATCCCGCGGGGAGAGGTGCTGCCGGGGAGAGGTAGGTGCCGCCCAATTTCCGGATAGATAGGTGCCACCCGAATCCCAAGATACTGAGCGTAGAAGAGATAGCCACGCTTCGGCCGCCCTTTCAGGGCTTGAGGCTCACGTCTCGCGCTACCCGGGGTTCACACCCCGGGCTTTTCAAATGCGGCCCGCTTCGGGGCCGGTCCAGCGGCGCCAAGGCGGACGAGCGCTGAGATGGAGCCTCGGCTCGGGTAGCGCGCCCCCTAGCTGCCCGACCCGAGAGGTGCCACCCGAATCTCAAACCACTGAACAGAAAAGAGATGCCCGATTTCACCCCTGATTGCCTGGCTTCCATCTGAGCGCCAGGGTCCTGATGAGGAGTCTTGTGTGATGCGCGAAGAGGCATCATAATTGATGCCGGGAGGAGTCGCGCATGCCAAGAAGACTTCGAACGACGGTGGCGCTTTCGGCGGAGCTCCTCGAAGAGATGGATGCCCGCGTGCAGCAGGGGGAGGCCGACAGCCGCAATGACTTTCTCGAAAAGGCCCTGCGCAACCAACTCGCCGCCTCCCGTCGGGCCGCGATCGACGCGGAGTTCGCCCTGATGGCGAGTGACCATACCTATCGGCGAGAGGCAGTAGAAGTCGCCGAGGAGTTCGCAGAGGCTGATTGGGAGGCGTTGCAAGCCGCTGAGAAGAAATCATGAGACGAGGCGATGTCTTCGATGCACGTCTCGATCCTGTAGAAGGCTCCGAACAAGCGGGCATCCGCCCAGTCGTTGTCGTCAGCCGCGATGCCCTCAACGACTCCAGTCCCGTGGTCGTGGTGATCCCGTGTACGACGCTCAAGGGAGAAAGGAGGATCTATCCAAGCCAGGTCCTCCTTCGAGCACCCGACGGCGGCTTGCGAGCGGATTCCCTTGCCCTCGGCGAGCAGGTCCGTGCTATCGCGAAGACTCGGCTACATGCAAGGCGGGGGACGCTCTCGCCGGAGGCCATGCGGAGGCTCGACCGGGCCCTTTTGATCACCCTCGATTTGCCTATCCACGAGCCTGCCTGAAGCCGCGAATTCGTGGCGGGTCGTGGGCTTCGGAGAGAAACTCCAGGAGGAGAACATGGCCACAAACGTGATGGCGGCTTCCCAGGGCAGGAGCTTTGGCTTCGACGCCCATCTGCGCCGGGCCCTCGTCTATGCCGTCGCAGCCGTAGGAGTTTCGTCAACCGCCTGGGCCGTGGAGGACCCCTCGCTGACGGCGGCTGAATATGAATCGCTGGGGATGCCCGCTGCCGATCGAACCTGGGGCGCCACGGAGTATGAGGCCGCGGCCTCAGCCCTGGGGAAGCTCGCCGCATCGAGCCCGGAGCGGCTGGCGCGGCGCGAGCCCCCGCCCACCGTCCAGACCCGCCCCTACCCTAAGAAAAAATCGCGAGAAGACGTTGATTCAACCCCTATAGAGCAGGGCCGAGGCCTCGCGCCCCCCTAGCTGCGCGCCGGTTCGGAGATCCTTTCGACGACCCGGCTGAAGTCCTTCTCTCCGACGTCCCTGCGGTTCAGCGCCAGATCCGCCTGCGCGACGATGCCGATGACGCGGTCGCGGTCGTCGACCACGGGTATGCGGCGGACCTGCTTACCGGACATGACGCGCTCGACGGCGTCCAGATCGTCGTCCGCCCTCACCGAGGTGACGTTGCGGGTCATCGCCTCCCGGATCGGCGTGTCGGGGCTCTGGCCCCGCGCCAGGATGCGGATCGCCAGATCGCGGTCCGTCACCATCCCGATCAGCTTCATGGAATCCCGGTTTTCCACCACCGGAAGGCTCCCACAGTCGTTTTCTTCCATCATTCGCGCGGCTTCCCGCGCGCTGGTATCGGGAGTGCAGACCGCCGGGGTCTCCGTCATGATGTCTCGGGCTTTTTTCGCCGTCATGATGTCCTCCTTGTGGCCGGTGTGTCCCGTCGAGACGGGACTCCTTTCATAGATGTGCAAAAGACGGACCCGACCGGGCGGCTGGTGTAGGATACAGTTCCACCCACCGGGGGGAGGTCCTGATGAGCCATGATCCCGACGTGATCATTCCCGGGCACATGCCGCCTGTCGCCATGGCCGAGCTGGACGAGCAGGAGCAGCGCAAGCTCGCCGCGGTGGCCCACCACGTGCGGGGAATCCTGACGGCGCTCGGGCTGGACCTCAGGGACCCGAACCTCGCGGAGACCGACCTCCGCGTCGCCAAGATGTACCTGGAGATGTTCCACGGCCTCGCGGAAGGGGCGGAACCGAAGGTGACGACCTTCCCCAACGACGAGGGCTACAGCCACATGGTGATGGAGAAACAGATCCCCTTCTACTCCATGTGCGCCCATCATCTGGTGCCCTTCTACGGCCATGCCCACATCGCTTACATTCCGCGCGACCGCATCCTCGGGCTGTCGAAGTTTTCCCGCATCCTCGAGTTCTACGCCAAACGGCCGCAGCTCCAGGAGCGTTTGACCGAGCAGGTGGTGAGATTCCTCGAGGAAAAGCTCCAGCCGCTCGGCGCCATGGTGGTGATGGAGGCGCGGCACCTCTGCGTCGAGATGCGGGGAGTGAAGAAGCCCGGAGCGCTCACCGTGACCTCGGCGATCCGGGGGATCTTCCACCAGCGGCCGGTGCGGGAGGAGTTCCTCGATCTGCTCCGCCATGCCTAAGCGCCGTCCGGCCCTCCTGCTGCTGGCGCTTGTCGCCGCGCTTCTCGCCGTTGGCTGCGGCGGCGGCGGCTCCGTCTCCCGATCCCGGGCGGAGCTGACGAACCCCTTCCTGGGACCCGAATACACCGCCTGGCTCGTGGGCGCGGTCTCGCGCCTGGCGAGCCCGCAGGAGGTCCAGGAATACCTGGCGCTGAAGGAGGACAGCCAGGCCGACGCCTTCATTCAGGCCTTCTGGGACCGCCGCGATCCGGCCCCCGACAAGCCCGGGAATCCGATCCGAGAGGCTTTCGATCGGCGCTCGGCCGATGCGGACCGTCTCTACAGCGAGGCCGGCTTTCTCGGCCGCCGCACCGATCGCGGCCTGCTCTACGTCCTCTACGGCCCCCCGGGAAAAGTCGACTTCGAGGTCTCGCCCGTGCCGCATGGGCCGCCCGTCGAGGTCTGGCTCTACGGTTCCGGCGCACCGTCCGGCCTCGACGGCAAACGCCCGGGTACGTACCGCTTCATCAAACCGGGCGATCTGACCGTCCTCTACGTCCCGGCCATCGGCTCCGGTCCGCTCGCCCCGCTGCCCGGACCGCGGGACATCCCGTAGGCTTCCGTTCGGAGGGTCCTTCGCCATGAACGAATCTCGCGCCGTGCTTGCGGGAACCGGGATCTGCGTGCCGCCGCTCGAGGTCGACAATGTCATGCTGTCCCGCATCATCGAGACCAGCGACGAGTGGGTCCGCGAGCGCAGCGGCGTCGTCACCCGCTACTACGTCGAGCCCGGCGTCAGCTCCTCCGATCTCGGCGCCGCGGCGGCCCGCGCGGCGCTGGAGGACGCCGGAATCGAGCCTGGCGAGGTGGACTATCTGGTCTGCGCCACCATGACCCCCGATCACTACTTTCCGGGCACCGGCACCCTGATCCAGCAGAAGCTGGGGATCCGCCCGCTGCCGGCGCTCGACATCCGCCAGCAGTGCGCCGGCTTCGCCTACGGCCTGCAGATGGTGGACGCCTTGATCCGCAGCGGAATCGCGCGCACCGTGCTCCTGGTCGGCGCCGACGTCCATACCTCTCTGATGCCGTTCAGCGCGCGCACTTTCGAGGTGCTGCACGGGCGGGATCCCGGCCCCCTCTCCGCCGAGGAGCTTCGAGTGGAACTCGCGGTTCCGGCACCTGCTGGTGCTGTTCGGCGACGGCGCCGGCGCCATGGTGTTCCGGGCGGAGGCGGCGAACGGCCGCGGAATCCTGGCCGCGGCTCTCTACGGCGACGGCAATCACCGGGACATCCTCTACGTCCCCGGGGGCGGCTCGCAGCGGCGTCCCTTCGTCACCTGCGAGATGATCCAGGCCGCTGAGATGGTGCCGGTCATGGACGGCCGGGCGGTCTTCAAGCTGGCGGTCACCCGCATGCCCGAGGCGACCCGGGAGGTGCTCGAGCGCTGCGGTTACACCACCGACGATCTGAACCTCGTCATCATGCACCAGGCCAACCTGCGCATCAACGAGAAGGCGCAGCAGATCATGGGCCTGCCGGACGCGAAGGTCCACAACAACATCCAGAAATACGGCAACACCACTTCCGCCACCCTGCCCCTCGCCTTCCACGAGGCGCGCCAGGCCGGCAAGGCCCCGGAAGGCGCCTTAGTGGCCTTTACCGCCCTCGGCGCCGGCCTCCACTGGGGCACGGTGCTGGTGCGGATCTGACGCCGAGAATTGTCGATGACCGGAGCCATTTCGCCGCCTCGGGCCCCTCACTCCCCCAGCCCCTCTCTCCCGCCTCACACCCACCCTGCCGGGAGAGAGGGGAGCCTGAAGAAACAGCCTCATTCTGCTGTTGCTTTTTCAGTCTCCCTCCTCTCCCGGAAGGGCGGGTGTGAGGTGGGAGAGGAGGGCCGGGGAGGTGAGGGGCCTCGGAGGGTACACCGGTGGAGATGACAGCTCCCTTGGATCGCAATCCCACTCCCGATCCCGCCGTGATCGCCGCGGCCCTCCGCCAGCGGGTGATGGGCCAGGAGGAGGCCGTCCGCGAGATGGCGGTGGCCCTCGCCAAGCAGCTCGCGGGGCTGCGGGTGGGCAACATCCTGATGATCGGCTCCTCCGGCACCGGCAAGACGACGCTGATGCGCGCCGTCGAGTCCTACCTCGGCTCGGATCCGGTGCTGGCGGCCCGCTCGGCCGTGGTGCGGATCCACGCCAACGTGCTCGGCGAAGAGGCGGAGCGCGGCCGGCCGGGCGAGGCGGTGCTGGGGCGGCTCCTGGAGCGGTCTCGCGAGCAGCTCGAGCCCGATGCTCCCGTCGAGGCATTGCTGCGGCGCGCCGCCTCGGGGCTGGTGTTCGTCGACGAGGTCGACAAGATCCGCTCCCACGTGGGCGGCCAGCCGAACGTCGCGGGTATCCGCGCCCAGGAGGCGTTGCTGACGCTGATCGAAAACGAGGCCGTTCCCTTCGCCCTCCCCGCCTGGGCCGGCGGCGGCCCGGTGACGGTCGACTCCTCGGAGATCCTCTTCGTCTGCGCCGGCGCCTTTGAAGGGCTCTACGACGCCGTCTACGACCGGATCACCATCGGCAGGGACCGCGGCGCGCTGCAGCCGGTGACCGTGGTCGAGGGCGGCAAGGTGATGGAGAAGCTCGTCTTCCAGCTTCGCGACTGGCTGCGCAACGAGGACCTCTTCGACTACGGCATGAGCCCGCAGTTCCTCTCCCGCTTCGATGCCGTCGTGCTGCTCCAGGACCTGGGGCAGGACGAGCTGGTCCGCATCTTCCTGGAGACGCCGGAGTCCGCCTTCCACCAGAGCCGGGGCTATTTCGAGAGCCGCGGCATCCATCTCGCCATCTCCCCCGCCGCCGTCCGCCGCATCGCCACCGAGGCCGGTCGCCAGCCCCGCCTGGGCGCGCGGGCTCTCAAGGAAGCTTTCCGCCGGGTGATCCGCGACTACGAGTTCGATCCGTCGCGGTCCGTCAACGGTGGGGCGCTGCTGATCGACCTGCCGGAGGTCGAGGCGGCGCTGGGGAGGGCCTGACGGCCGCGCGACCTCACCCCAACCCCTCTCCTAAAGGAGAGGGGCTTTCATTTCTTCTTTCTTTCTTCTTTCCCCCTCTCCTTTAGGAGAGGGGGCCAGGGGGTGAGGTCGCGCGGGCAAATTCGGCCCGATCCTCAGCTCTGACGCGCCCGCCGGCTCTCCTTCACCTGCCGATACCGCTCCCGCCGCTTCCGCATCATCCAGATCTGCGGAATGAAGGTCAGCAGGAGCATCAGCAGCGAAGCCACGGCGAACTGGGCGACGATGCCCGACCAGTCGCCGCTCGCTGCCTTCGCGAACAGGGACGCGAAGTAGGTGAAGATGGTCACTCCCGGGATGAGCCCGATGGCCGTCGTGACGAGGAACAAGGCCGGCCGGATCCCCGCCAGGGCCATGCAGTAGTTGACCAACGGAAAGGGAACGGGGAGAAAGCGGGCGCCCACCATGCTCCAGAAACCCCGCCGCGCGATGACCCGCTCCACCCGCTTCAGACGGTTGCCGATCAGGTGGAGCACCAGGTCGTGGCCCAGGCCCCGGCCCAGGTAGTAGGTGACCGTGCCGCCGAGGAAGGTGCCGATGATGTTGTAGACCGAGCCCATGACGGGGCCGAAGACGATGCCCCCGGCGACCATCATCGGCGTCGCCGGCATCATCGGGCAGAGGATCACGTAGGACGCGATCAGCGCCACGGGCGCCCACCAGGCTTCCCGGAGGCGCTCCTGGAGCGGCCCCAGGACGGCTCTGACGTTTTCCACGGTCAGGTAATTCGCCAGGGGCGTCCAGCGCAGGGCCGCGAATCCGATCCCGACGATCATCACCAGCACGAGGAAACGAAGTAGCAGATGGCGCGGCACTTTCACGGCGAAGCTCTTTTGGGCCTTCAAAGTCCGGCCCCGGACGATATTCGATGCGCGGCTGAGCGGCAAGCGCCGCGGCGATCTCGTGGTGGTTCAGTTGGCTTGCAGACTGCGTACGGTCCCGCCCTCCGAAACCTCACCCCCCGGCCCCCTCTCCGTAACCGGAGAGGGGGAGAACAGCAAGAAAGACAGACGTGTTTCTCCCCCTCTCCCGTCAGGGAGAGGGGGCCGGGGGGTGAGGTTTCGGAGGGCAGGACCGGGGTAGTCCACGAACAAACTGAACCACTACCGGCGATCCCAATGATCCTCCTTTTCTCCCGCTTGCGAGTGAACGGGTAGACGACAAGAAACCCGGCAAACCCACCGCAGAGCCGGTGGAAGCCAACCCGAAACCGCTTCTCTCGCAATGGCGGGCCTTCGCCCGCAAAGGGGGATCCCCATGCTCGGCAACCGAACCTTCCTCGCCTTCCTGCTGGTCTGGCTCCTGGCGCTCGGCACTGCGCCGGCCATCCTGAAGTCCAACCCGCCGACGTCCTCGAACCGGCCGGAGCCCATCGAGGTGGAACCCGAAACCCTCACGGCAGCGCCGGGACCGGCAGGCTTGGGTTGACCTTGGGACTCTCGCGGGGGCTCTCGCGATACGGGGCGGCCTCGCCGGGCCGCCCCGTTTTTTCGTAGAAGGCAACGACCCGCTGCCGCGCCTCGCGGGTGACCCCGGCGTATTCGCCCCGGCTCTTTGCCAGGGCGCGATGGCTCGCGAGCAGGAGCGGCTCGGCCTCGCGGTGACGCCCCTCCGCCGCCAGCAGGGCCCCCAGGATGCTCTCCGAATCGGCGATGCGCCAGTCGCCGGCGAGCTTCGCCCGCCGCAGCCGCGCCAGGGCCTGCTCGACCAGACGTCGCGCCGCCGGCAGGCCACCCTCAGCCAGCCGCAGCACGGCGAGGTTCCGCTCGCTGCGGGCGAGGTCCACGTGCTCTTCACCGAGGCGCTGGCGCCGCAGCTCCAGGGCCTGGAGATAGAGCCTTTCAGCCTCGGCCGGGTCCCCTCGGGCGAAGCGCACGTTGCCCAGCAGGTCGAGCACCGGCGCCAGGTCCGTGTTGTCGGGTCCGTAGGCCGCGAGGCGGATGCGCAGGGCTTCCCGCACCAGCGGCTCCGCCGCCGCGAAGTCGCCGCGGTTGTAGAGCAGGGCCCCCAGGCTCCGCAGGCTGAAGGAGACCCGAGGATCGTCGCGGCCCCAGGCTCCCAGCCGCAGCTTCAGTCCCGCCCGGTACAGCGCCTCCGCCTCCCCGAGCTGCCCGCGATAGAGCCGCACGGTCGCCAGGTTGTCGAGGTTGACGGCGCGTTCCTCCGCCGTGGCCGTGCCGTCCTGCTCGAAGAGCGTCCGGGCCTCGCGGAACCGCTCGTCGTCGGCCGCGTAATCTCCCTGGTCGAGATCGAGAGCGCCGAGATTGTTGAGCCGGACGGCCAGACCCGCGTGATCCTCGGAGTGGTATTGCCGCCAGATGGCCAGCGACTCGGCGAGCGTTGCCCGGGCTTCCGCCCCGTGGCCGAGCTTGCGGTGAACCCGGCCCAGGGTCGCCAGCAGCTCGGCGCGCAGGTCGGGCTGCGCCTCGAGCGCCGCCAGTTGGCGCTGGGTGCGATCCAGGACCGCGACGAGGGTGGAGCCGTCGCGGCGGTCGGGATCGGCGAGATCGACGAGCCCCCGCAGCACCTCGATGCTCTGCGCCGTGCGCTGCCGCTCGGCGGCCCGGCGTTCCTGCTCCCGGAAGAGGAACGCCCCGGTCAACGTCAGGGCGATCAGCGCGGCGGCGAGCCCGAAGCGGTGGCGGCGCACGAACTTGCCGCCGCGGTAGAGCAGCGTGCCTCGGTGGGCCAGCACCGGCTGCCCCGCGAGACACCGGCGGACGTCTTCGCCCAGGTGCACCATCGAGGGATAGCGGAGGTGCGGCTCCTTGCGCAGCGCCTTGAGGAGGATGGCGTCCACGTCGCCGGCGAGCCCGCGCGGCAGGACGGCCCCGGCGACAGCGATGGAGCTCGGCCGCAGCGGCTCCTCCTCGCAGATCCGCCGCACGGTTTCGGGCAGCGTGCAGGAGTCGAGGCCGCAGGGGAGCCGGCCGGTGAGAAGCTGATAGAGGAGGACGCCGAAGGAGTAGAGGTCGCTGGCCGGAGTGACGGGCTCGCCGCGCACCTGCTCGGGGCTGGCGTAGCGCGGCGTCATCGGCCGTTCCAGGGTGCGCGTGGCGACCGATGGTTCCTCGGCCGGGTCGAGCAGCTTGGCGATGCCGAAATCGAGGAGCTTCGGCACGGCGATGTCCGCCGCCAGCGTCGCCGGCGTCGCCGGCGTCACCAGGATGTTGCCGGGCTTCAGGTCGCGGTGGACGACCAGGTTCTGGTGAGCGTAGGCGAGGGCCGAGCAGACCGGCAGCAGAAGCTCCAGGCGCTCCCGCGGCGTCAGGTTTTGCTCCTGGCAGTAGGTGTCGATGGGCACGCCCTCGACGTGCTCCATCACCAGGTAGGGCCGGCCGTCTTCCGTCGTGCCGCCGTCGAGCAGCCGGGCGATGTTGGGGTGCTCGAGGCGGGCGAGGATCTGCCGCTCCCGATGGAAGCGGCGGAGCGTGAATGGGCTCGCCAGCTCGTGCCGGACGAGCTTCAGCGCCACCTGCTTGGCGAAATCGTCCTCGCGCGCCGCGCGGTAGACCGCGCCCATGCCGCCGCGCCCGAGGAGCTCGACAATGCGGTAAGGCCCGATGCGCGTGCCGGGAGCGAGGCCTGTGACGGTTCCGAGCACCGGGTCGGCCAGAAAGCCGTCCGCGGCGTTCTCCAGGTCCAGCAGGGACTCGACCTCCCGTCGCAGCTCCCCGTCGTCTTCGCAGGCGGCAGCGAGGAGCGCCGGCCGCGCGTCGGGCGGCGTCTGAAGAGCCTCGTCCAACAGTGCCAGGACCTGAGCCCGGCGGTGGGGCTGCATCGCGTCGTCCTCGAAAAGGGAACGGACAGATTCTATCACGCGGGCTCGCGGCGAGGGCGATGACTGGATCCGCCGGCGGACTGCGCGTCCTCACCAGACTCGAATCCGGCAGTAAGCTCGCTGCCCGAGAAATCGAAAGGAGATGGTTATGAGCTCGTTGATAATACCTGACAAGACGGTTCAACTAGTGAAGGACCTGGGCTCCGATGCGCCCAGCTTGCCCGAGGCATGGCAAAACTGGAGTTATGTCGAGAGTTCCGAGCCTGACCACTTTGGCCCCCATTACGAATCCTACAGAAACTCTTTCAGGACGAACTCGGTCAACTTTATGGATGGCGCCGGCAAATCACCTCCGTATAATGAGAACAGCTTCAGAGCAACTATTATCATCGGCGCCGAAGCTGACTTGCTGTTCGGGCATGATAATCGAGGATCTTCGTCGGACTTTACGACCTCCTACTCCGCGACGATAGGAACCGAACAGAGCTACTCATTCGAATGGGGCATGCAATTCAGCATGGGCGTGGAGTTTGGTAGCGAAGCCACGGGCAAGGTCAACGCACAGCTTGGCTTCGACCTACGGGAAACAACTACAGAGACCTTCCGTCAAGAGAAAACCCAGACCTACACCGTGACCGTACCGGCGAAAAAGGAGGTATATGTATATCAGTTGGCCTTTAAGTGTGCGGTCATCAATGGATACAGTACGGGTGGAGGATATAAGTGGCGCATCGAAACAGTTGGTATATTCCAGGATCACTCGAGTATTACTGCATCCCTCGATAGATTGCTCTGACCGCATTCTGATCAGCGGGAGGTTGCTCAGGCAGAAGAAGTGAGCGCTCGGCGCAGCTTCTTCTGCCTCGACTCCCTGGCGCCGGCTCTCGGGACTGGTCAGCCTACGCTCTACCACCCGTGCGCTGCAGCTCCTTGAGCAGCCACATCCTGGCCGCCTTCAAGTCTCGCTGGACGGTGGCCGGCGAGACCTCGAGGGCGAGGGCGATCTCGTCGAAGGTGAGGCCGCCGAAGTAGGCGAGCTGCACCGCCTCGGCTTGCCGCGGAGCGAAGCTCGCCGGCTCGGTGAGCGCTTCGTCGAGGGCCACGAGGTCCACGTCGTGACGAATTGGCAGCTCCAGGGCCTCCTCGATGGGCAACGGCGGCGTGCCACCACCATGGCGCGCCGCCTTCTTGCGCCGGGCGTGGTCCACCAGGATGCGCCGCATGGTCTGGGCGAGGACGGCGAAGAACTGCACGCGGCTCTCGATGCGCACCTGCCGGCGGCCGATCAGACGTAAGAACGCTTCGTTGACCAGGGCCGTCGGCTGCAGCGTATGGCCCGGATTCTCCCGCGCCAGATAAGCGCGGGCGAGGGCGCGCAGATCCCCAATCACCAAAGGCACCAGCCGGTCGAGAGCCTCGCGGTCGCCGCCGCTCCAGGCGTCGAGCAGCTCGGTGACCTCCGGGCTGGGCTCGGGGTGCATGACGCCATTCTACGGCCTTGGATACACTATTGCCGCTTTGGTCGACTACTATCCCGACCTCGATGCCGAAGACATCCGCGCCTGTCTTCGTTACGCAATGAACCCTCCCTCGCGACAGACACGGAACAATCCTCTGCTACCATGTCGCCCATGGACGAAAAACGGTCAGGACTGAGTCTCAAGGCGCCGGCGCCGCCTGGCGTTTCTGTGCATCTGCCGGGCCGTGGGGGGGGTCCGGCGGTCGATGACCATCTGGTCGTGCCGGAGGTGACGCGCGACGAGATCATCGCGGGCCGCCGGGTGGTAGCCTCCCCGGCCGAGGCGCCTCACGCGAACCAACAGACCGAGCTCGGTTATGTCGTGCGGGGGAAGGTGGCTTCCGGTTACCAGGTTTCTTCGGATCTCTTGACCCGCATCGGCGAAAAGTCCGACTTTGCCACTGACGTCTGTGTATACCAGAAAGGGATCGATCCGGCGACCGGCCGGCGCTATCTGGAGGAGATCGCCTTTGAGGTGGTCTCGACCCAGAGCGAGCCCAATGTGACGGCGAAGGCGGTGGAGATGAGCCGCCGCGGCGTACGGCGGATCTTCGGGATCTGGGTCAAGGGCCGCCGGAGGGTCTGCGAGTGGTCTGCCGAGAGCGGGAGCTGGCGCCTGCTGAAGGGAGAATCCCATATTGAGGATCGATGCCTGGCGACGCCGCTCAAGGTGGTCGCTCTGCTCGATGCCGCAGAGGCCGACAACGCAGTGGCGGAGGGGCTGATCGCCAAGGGGAACCCGACGATCCTGAGCCTGGCAGCGGCAGCGGAGGCCAGAGGAGAAGCCAGGGGAGAGGCCAGAGGAGAAGCCACGGGGGAGGCCAGAGGCATCGGCGAGTCCATTCTCGAGGTCTTGGCGGCGCGCGGGGTCGCCGTGAGCCCGGCACAACGGGAGGAGATCCTGGGCTGTTCCGATATCGACCGCTCGAAACAGCGGTTGCGCCGGGCCGCCGTGGCCACGTCTGCCGCCGAGGTCACGTCAGTGGCCTGAGCACCTCACCCTGCGCGGAAACCACGACCACAGCCGGTGACGTGCCGGGCGGCGATTCCCTCGGCGGCAAAAGCACGAAGTGGGCAGTCCGGGATGTGCTAAGCTCGCGCAAATCTCATGATCAGATCCTCCCCCGAGGGGATCACTCTCCTGCTGCGCGAGTGGCGAGGGGGCAGCCACGAGGCGGAGCGGGAGCTGTGGCCGGTCCTCTATCGCGAGCTCAAGATCCTGGCTCGGAGCGTGCTCCGCGGCCGGGCGGGGAAGCGTCGGCTCGGCACAACGACCCTGGTGCACGAGGCCTATCTGCGGCTGCTCGGCCCCGCCGCCTCCAACCTGGACTGGAACGAGCGCGGGCACTTCTTCGCGGTCGCGGCTTTCTCGCCGTGCCCGCCGCCGAGCTGCTGGAGGCGGCGGAGCAGGTCCTGGACCCATCCGAGGAGGAGCCGGCCGGTCCTGTTACCGGCGCCGAGCGCTACGAGGTGGGTGAGGAGCTGGGCGCAGGAGGCATGGCGCGGGTCTGCAAGGCCTTCGACCGCCAGCTCCGGAGGCAGGTCGCGCTCAAGTTTCTGGACCGCTTCGAGCCCGCGGCCCGCCGCCGGTTCCTGCGCGAAGCCCAGGCCCAGGCCCAGGTGCGCCACGACAACGTCCTGGAGATCTACGAGACCGGCGAGCTCGATGAGCAACCCTTCATCGCCATGCGTTGGGTGGACGGGCCGACCCTCCTCGCCATCCGCGGCGAGACCTCCCTGGAGCAGAAGATCCGCCTCATCGCCCTGGTGGCCGAGGGCCTCCACGCCGCCCACCGCGCGGGACTGATCCACCGCGACGTCAAACCGTCGAACATCCTGGTGGAACGGACGGCGGACGGTGGCTGGAAGCCCTGGATCGCCGATTTCGGTATCGCCCAGTGGAGCGAAGGCGGGGCCGGCGGCGAGCTGGCAGGGACTCCCGCCTATCTGGCGCCGGAGCTGCTGCGCGGCGAGGCGGCTCAGGCGGACCGCCGCGCCGACGTCTACGGCCTGGGCGTGACGCTCTACGAGTTTCTCATCGGCGAAACGCCGTTCCACGCTTCGGAGCTGACGGAATTGTTGCGCCAGGTGCGCGAGGATTCCCCCCGGCCGCCGCGCCAGCTCCTGCCGTCGCTGCCGGCGGATCTCGAAGCCATCATCCTGAAGTGCCTGGAGAAGGACCTCGAGGCGCGGTATCCCTCGGCGCGCGCCCTGGCCGAGGACCTCTGGCGCTACCTGGACGGTGAGGTGGTGGAGGCCCATGCGGCGAACCTCTCGTACCGTCTCACCCGGTTCGCTCTGCGTCATCGGCGGCTGCTCGCGGTCGCCGGAGTGGCCGCGCTGCTGCTCGCCGCGGCTCTGCTGGTGGCGGCGGTCCTGGGAGTGGAGGCGCGCGTGGCCAACCGGCGGGCCGAGCTGAGGCACGGTCAGGCCGAGGACCTGATCGGGTTCATGCTCAACGATTTGCGAGGCAAGCTCGAGCCGCTCGGCAAGCTGGAGATCCTGGACGGCGTGGGCAAGCGGGCGATGGCTTATTTCGCCGCCGTACCCCAGCAGGAACTGTCCGACGAGGAGCTGGCGCGGCGCTCCCAGGCCCTCTACCAGATCGGCGACGTGCGCATCAAACAGGGGGATCTCACCGGGGCCGTCGAGCCTCTCCAGGAGTCGCTCGTACTGGCGCAGGCCCTGGCCGGCCGCGACCCGACCGCGGAGCGCCTCTTCGGGCTCGGCCAGAGCCAATTCTGGGTCGGCTACGTGCAATGGGAACAAGGCGATCTCGCAGCGGCCCGGCCGCATTTCGAGGCGTACCAGGATCTCTCGGAGCGTTTGGTGCGGATGGACCCGCAGCGCCTGGAGTACCGGATGGAGCTGGCCTATGCCTACAGCAACCTTGGATCGCTCGAGCGATTGGCAGGAGAGCTTTCGAAGGCTCTCGCGAGCTTCGAGAAGTCGCTGGCCATCAAACAGCAACTTGTGACGCAAAGCTCCTCGAACCAGGAGTGGCGGTTCGAGTTGGCGGCTACCCACGATCTGATCGGTCACACCCTGTTCGAGCGCTTGCGGCTCGACGAGGCCTTCTCTCACTTCGCGGCGAGCCTCGAGCTGCGCCAGGCCCTCGTCAAGGCCGATCCCCACAGTTTCAGGTTCCTCGATTATCTCGGCACGGCTCATGATTCCCTGGCGAACTGGCACGAAGCGCGCGGCCACACCGCAGAGGCCCTGCGGCATGCCTTGAAGTCGCAGGAGATCTTTACGCGGCTGGCGGACCGCGACCCGGCCAATCAGCTTCTGGCGCTGCAAGCTGGACTTCAGCCGTCTGAAGGAATACCGCTTGCGGCTGCAGCAGGGAGAGACGCAGGAGAGCCTGGGCAGCCTCGCCGCCTTGAGCGAGAACGCAGCCCGTCGCGTCGAGGCGGAGCCGGACGATCGGAGATGGCGCCTGTTGGCGGGGTTGGTCCACATCGAGCTGGGAGCCGCCTTAGCCGGCCAGCGCCGAGGCGCGGGCGCGAGACGAAACGCCGGGCGCGCCGTGGAATTGCTGGAGGACCTGCGGCGGCGGGAGCCGGCGGACCGGGACGCTCTGCGCGCCCTAGCCAAGGCCCTCATCCTCCTCGGCCAAGTGGAACGGCGCCAAGGTGACACCACGGTCGCCCGCGCCTCCTGGGAACGAGCACGGAGCTTGCTCGAACCGGCGGTCCATCGGTCGGGCTCGCAAAAGCTCCTCGATCCCTGGGTTTCGCTGCTTCTCCTGTTGAAGCGCACGGATGAAGCCCGCCCCATCCTCGCCACGCTCGGGGCCTCCGGTTATCAGTCGGTCGAGCTGGCCAAGTTGTGTCGGGATGAGGGGATCGACCCCTTCTAGAAAGGAGAATGTGTCGTATGTCCGACACCTGCAACGGTCCCATTTTTGAAGAAATCCTCGTCATCAAGGTCCAGGATTGTCGGCCTCACTACTACAAACCCGCCGGGGCACTCAATAGTGATCAATACTCAGTCAAGGAGCAAGGTAGCCGCTACTTGGTCGGGGTGACCAGATGGCGAGATCAAAGCGAAGTCCCGCGAATTCCCCGGGTCCTCCGATTCGAAGCTGAGGTTCCCATCACGGCGGTCGGGTTTTCGGAATGCGCAAACCAGATCGAGGAATACAAATGGAGAGGACCCTGCGGCGGCTGTTTCTTCCTCACCGCTGACCTCACCGGTAAGGAGACCTCGGTCTCCGTCGAGAATTGGGGCATCAACGGAAGCGGGGGCCCTATCGGACCTATCATTTTGCGCTTTGGCTGAACAGCAAGCGTCATGCACAAGAGCTCGATCCGCAGATCTATAACGAAGTGGAGCCGCCTCCCGGAGACGGGGATGGGAAAAGGACCTCCCGCCTTTTCCGACGCTTCGCCGCGTGGCTGAAACGGTGAGCCGGGACGTGTTGCAGCTCTGGAGACGCCGGCCCGCAACCGCTACGCCAGCTCCGCCCAAGGAATCTCGTAGGCGCTGCTGCGGCCACCCTTGCCGGTCGGCACGAGGCAGCCCTTGTCGACCAGATCGGACAGCTCGCGCCAGGCGGTGGCGCGGCTGGCGCGGGTCAGGCCCATGTATTTGCGGTTGTTGATACCGCCGGCAAAGCCTTCCGGGCCGGCATCGAGCAACCGGTTCAGGACCTTGCGCTGCCGCTCGTTGAGCTCCACGGCCTGGAAACGCAGCCAGAAGCGCGCCTTGCCCAGCGTGCGAGCCACCAGGGCGTGGGCCTGCGTGGCGGCCTCCTCGACCTGGGACAGGAACCAGACCAGCCAGGGCGTGACGTCCAGGTCCCCGCGCTGGGTGCGCTCCAGGATCTTGTAGTAGTCGCTGCGCCGGCGTTGAATTTGCGCCGACAGGCTGAAGAGCCGCATGGGCCGGCGCTCGTCCCGGGCGATGGCCATGTCGGTCACGGCGCGGGCCAGCCGGCCGTTGCCGTCCTCGAACGGATGCAAGGTGATGAGCCAGAGATGAGCGATCCCGGCGCGCACCAGGCCGTCCAAATCCCTTGAGGAGTCCTCGAACCAGCCGAGGAAGCGGGCGAGCTCGGCCTCCAGACGCTCGCGCGGCGGGGCCAGAAAGTGGACGCGCTCCCCACCGATGCCGCCGGACACCACCTCCATGGGTTCCGTGCCCCGCAACTGTCCGCTGCGGATGGCCGCGAGCCCCGAGTAGCCGGTGGGGAACAGCGCCGCCTGCCAGCCCAGCAGCCGCTCCAAGGTGAGGGGAGCGTCGAAGCGCCGGGTGGCATCGAGCAGTACGTCGATGAGCCCGTCGATGGCGCGGGAGGGAACCGGCAAGCCGGCGGTGGGCAGCCCCAGATGCCGGGCCACCGAGGAGCGCACGGCGTCCAGGTCCAGCCGTTCTCCCTCGATGGCGCTGGTCTGTACCCCATCCTCGACGAGGATGCTCACGTCCGCATCCAGGGTCAGGGCCGGATCGAGCAGGCCGACCGCCCCCAGGATGCGGCCCTGGGCCAGACGGGCGCGGGCGAGCGCCGGCGAGATCTCCGTCTCGCGCCAGCGGAAGTCGGGCCAGTCGCTTTGTTCCCAGATCCAGGCAGGCATGAGCGATCCGTAATCGCCTCACGGAATGAGGCGATTATGGCCGGGATTCGCCTCACCGCCAAGCGGCCCGGCGCTGCCCGAAGGAGCGGATGAACCTTGCCACGGCGGCGGCATGGAGCCCTTCGCAATCCCTCGCGATTCACGGAAGCTCTATGACATACTTCAACACGGACCCTGCGCAAGAGCGACTTTCCGGGTCGCCGGAGGCGGTTCGATGGCCGAACAGGTCGCCGGCTCGTCCGCGGCTGCTGATTCCGCGCGAGCCCTCGGAGGTTGGCACGGATAACTCGGATCTCGTCGAGCAGGCCATCCGCCGCTTCCAGGAAGGCCGCGACCGTGAAGGGGCCTTCCGCTTCCTCTATGAAACCTATTTCCGCGCCATCGAGCGCTTCTTCGCCCGCCAGGGCCTGCCGCCGGAAGACCGCCTCGATCTAACCCAGGAGACGTTTCTCGGGATTTACAAGGGGTTGGACGGCTATGAGCATCGTCAACACTTCTCCGCCTGGCTCTACGAGGTCGCCACGAACATCTATCGGAAGCGGCTGCGGAGGGCCAAGGCGTGGAAGCGAGCGATGGTGGAGGTGTCACGCGACGGCATGGAAAACTCCGAGCCAATCCTGGCAGTTCCTGGCCCTCAGCTCGACGGCCTGCTCGACGAGGAGCGGCGGCGCGCCCTGCGGTCCGCGGTGGCCGAGCTACCCGAGCAGATGCGCGATTGCCTGACACTATGGCTCTACCACCAGCTCTCCTACAGCGAGATCGCGACGGTCAAGAAAATCTCGATCGAGACCGTGAAAGCCCACCTCTTCCGCGCCCGCAAGAAGCTCCAGGAGAAGCTCGCCGACTTCGTCCTGGGGGACCTGGAGGACTGAACGCCATGACCGGACCACCACCACCGTCCACGGACCGCGAAGCCCTGATCGCCGTCCTGGCCGAGGAGGCCCGGCGCGATGCCGCCGGGGAGCCCGAGCCGGAGCCCGAGGTTCTCCTCGACTACCTGGCGGGCCGCTTGGCGCCAGAGGACGAGCAACGGATTGCCCGGCAGCTCGTCGCGAGCCCCGCCGCCGCCCGCGCCCTCCTCGATCTCGCGGAGCTCGAAGCGGCGGGAGCCGAGGCTGGCGAGCGCCCGACCGAGCTTCCGGCGCTGGCCGGCTGGCGCGACTTCCGTCACCGGTTGCCGGTTGCCCCGTCCCGTCTCCAACGTCTGTGGTCGCTGCTGCCGTCGATCGCTGCCTCGCTGCTGGTGGCCACGGTGGGCCTCGGCTCCTGGGCGTGGAGGCTCCAGGTCGCGCTGAACCGCCCGATCGCGAACCTGGCCAGCCTGGAGCTTCCCTCCGGCAGCCGCGCGGGCACGGAGCGGGAAGTCGTGGTCCCGCCGGGAGAGCCACTACGCGTGGTGCTCGCTCCGGCCGAGCCCTGTCCTGGCTACGCCGCCGAGATTGAGGCGACGGGCGGGGAGCGGCAGACGGTCGAAGAACTGACGAGAGACGAGGGGGGACTCGTCACCTTCCTACTGCCCCGCGCCGAGCCCGGCCTGTACTCCCTGCGCCTGCTCGGTTGCGAACCCCGCCGCACGCTGGAGGAGCAGCGCTTCCGCATCACCCGGCCCCATGATGGATAACTTCCTCCTACGGGCGCTCGCCTGCGCTGGCGTGCTCGTCCTTGCCTCCTGCCGCGGGCCGGACCGCGAGTGGCCGGCAGGTGAGCTGCGCGCAGACGGTCGGCAGGTGCCGCTCGCCCCCGAAGAAGTCCACCGCTATCGGCTGCCGCTGCAAAAGGGAACGCTGCTTCGCCTCGTGGTGGACCAGCAGGGAATCGACGCAGTCGTCGCCCTCGATGATCCTGCCGGCTCCCTGGTGCTTCAAGCCGACCGGCCGATCGGCGACCGCGGCCCGGAGCTGGTGCTCGCGGTCGCCGACCGGTCCGGCGACTACAGCCTGGAAGTCCGTGGCCTGGAAGGAAGCGGCCCCGGTCTTTACACGGCCCGGGTCGAGGCGCTGCGGCCGGCGTCGGCGGCCGACCGGCGCTCGGCCGCTGCCTACCGGAGTTTCACCAGGGCCGACAAGCTGAAAGGCGACGAGGCGATGGAGAGCCGGACGCGGGCGCTCGCCACCTGGCGGGAGCTGGGCGAGATAGCCCTGCAGGCCGAAGCTCTCCGAAGCATGGCCAGGCAGCGCTTCCACCGCGGGGAGTACCAGCCGGCTGCCGACCTGTACGGCGAGGCGGCCGCCGCCTTCGTCCGCGCCGGGGACCGCCGTTGGGAGGCGATCGTCCGCAATGAGCTGGGGTCCAGCCTCCAGTCGCAGGGCGCGGCCCAGGAGGCGATCGATCAACACGCCCTCGCCCTCTCTCTCGCGCGGCGGATGGGCGACCGCTTGAACCAGGCCCTGGCCCTCCATGGTCTGGGTCAGGCCTTCCAGAACCAGGGAGAGCCGCAACGCGCCCTCGATCGGTACCGCGAGGCCCTGACTCTGTGGCCACCGGGCGAGCCGAAGAGGTCCAGCACCCTGCACCAACTCGGTGTCCTCTACGCCCGCTATCTGCACGACGAGCGCCGCGGCGGCGAGCTTCTCCTTCAAGCACTGGACGCCTGGGGACCGGGGCAGGAGCGCGACAAGGCCCGCACCTTGAGCCAGCTCGGCCGGCTCGCCTACGAGCAGGGCCGGCTGGACGAGGCGCGCCGCTACTACGAGAAGGCGCTGGAGCTACAGCGAGAAAGCGATCCTTGCGGCAGCGCGGTGCGCCTCGCGCGCCTCGCCCTGGTGGAAGCGGGGCAGAGAGCGCGGGTGGCAGCCGATGCGCGCCGGGCTGAGGCGCTGCGGATCGTCGAGACGGCGGTCTGCCCCAAATCCGAGCCTACGGTCCACCTCCTCGGCGCCGATCTTTTGGAGAATCGCGGCGAGCCTGCCGCCGCCAGGGCGGGATACCGCCGCGCGGAGGCGCTGTTCACCGGGCTGGGCGACCGGATGCTCCTGGCCGAGAGCCTGGCGGGCATCGCGCGCAGCGCGCGCTCCCTGGGCGACCGCCAGGAAGCCCGCGCGGCGAGCCGGCACGCTCTCGACATCATCGAAGGCGTCCGGCCGACGGTGCTCTCCGACGACCTGCGCACCTCTTTCTTCGCCGGCGCGCGCCAGGCGTTCGATTTCCACATCGATCTGCTGCTGGAGCTGGGCGCCGCGGAAGAGGCCTGGGTCACCGCCGAGGAGGCGCGGGCGCGGGTGCTCCAGGACCTCCTGGCCGAAACCGGCGCCGGCCTGCGGCGAAACGCTGCTCCCGAGCTGGTGGCGCGGGAACGGGCGCTGCAGCGGCAGCTCAATGCTCTGGAGTCGCGGTGGCTCAAGGCGAGCGAGGCCCGGCCGGAGAAGCTCCAGGCGCTGCGGCAGACCATCGAGGCCAGGATCGAGGAGCTGGAGTCGCTGCGCGGTGAGCTCCGTCGCCGGAACCCTCGCTACTCCTCCCTCGCCCGGCCCGAGCCGGTCTCCCTCGCCGCGACCTGGCGCGATCTGCTGGACGACGACACCGTGTTGTTGGAGTACCGGCTCGGCGAGACGGGGAGCGTCGTCTGGGCGATGACCCGCGACGCGCTCATCGCCGCCCGCCTGCCACCGCGGGGCGAGATCGAGCCGATCGTCCGCGAGGCCGCGCACCGGTTGCGAAGCCTCGAATGGCCCGGCCACAATCCGCCGGCTCTGTGCGACGTGAGCCGGATGCTCCTGGCGCCGGTGGCCCGGGAGCTCGGCCGCCGGCGCCTGGTGGTGGTCGCCGACGGCGCTCTGGAGACCCTCCCCTTCGCGGCTCTGCCGCTGCCGGGCGACGCCGCGGCCTGCCCGGCGGCGCCCCTACTGGTGGACACCCACGAGATCGTCTCCCTCCCCTCCGTGGCGGCCCTTCTCACCCAGCGGCGCCTGCTGGCCGGGCGGCGGCCCGCTCCGGGCTGGCTGGCCGTGGTGGCTGATCCCGCCTACAGCTCCGCCCACCGCCGCCTGCCGGGCTCGGCACAGGAGGCGGCGGCGCTCGTCGCCGGGCGGCCCGCCGGCAAGGTCTTCCGGGCTACCGGCGCTGCCGCGTCCCGGCGGACCGTGACCGGCGGCGCCCTCCGCGGCTTCCGTATCCTCCACTTCGCCGTCCACGGTGTCCTCGCCGAGCAGCCACAGCTCTCCGCGCTCGACCTCGCGGAGCGCGATGCCACTGGGCGGCCGGTGTCGGGGCCCCTGCCCGCCCACGAGATCTACGGCCTCGACCTGCCGGCGGAGCTGGTGGTGCTCTCCGCCTGCGAGACCGCGCGCGGCCGTGAGGTGCCCAACGAAGGCCTGGTCAGCGGGTTGCCTCGGGCCTTCCTGCATGCCGGCGCGGCCCGGGTGCTGGTGAGCCTCTGGGAGGTCGAGGACCGCAGCACCCGCGATCTGATGGTCCTCTTCTACCGCGGCCTCCTCGACCGGGCCCTCCCTCCGGCCCGGGCGCTCCAGGAAGCGCAGCGCACCCTCCGCCAGGCGGGGCGCCGCCCCAACCAATGGGCCGGCTTCGTCCTCCTGGGCGACTGGCGGCCGCTGCCCCCCTTCTCCGACTGAAGCCACCGCGTCGAAGCACAGCACACCCTTCCCGCCGGAAACGGGATTGTGAGGAACGGTCCGCTCGGAAGCGACAAAGGAGATTCCCATGAACCGCTGTCTTCACATCACGATTCACGACAACGCCGGCACTCTGCCCCGGGGCGTGACGCCGGCTCCCCTCTCTGGATGGGGAAGCACCGATCCGGGATCGAGCGACGTCATCGCACTCGTGGACGACCCGGAGTCGAGCGACGTCATAGCGCCTGTGGACGACCCGAGCGGGATCCGATTCCCCTCTGGAGGTTCCGGCGTCTTCGGGACGGTCGCGGCGGCCACCGGCTCCTGCGGCTGCTGCACCACGCCGGCATCGGTGGGAGCCGACACGCTGCGCCCCTTCTTCAGGCCGCGGGACTACAGCGGCTTCGTCATCGTGCGGATGGCCAGGGGCATCGAGCACGACACCGCCAGGAGCCTGTGGCAGCTCGCCAAACGCCATGAGCCCAAGCTCGCTGGCCTCAAGGCCGCGTTGGAGATTCCGCGCGAAGCCGAGACTGTCGGACGAAGGCGCCAAAGACGCGAGAGACCACAGCATTTCGTCTCCCGTCCCCTCGTCGAGCTCCCGGCGCCGGTCCGCGCCGAGGAGCTCGACCTGATCCGCCTGTTGGAGCAGACGGCCGCGACAAGCCCCTTTCCGCCGCGCCACAGTCTCACTCTCTATTGGCGGCTCGACCTGCGGCAGCACCCCGGTCTCGTCGAGGTGGTGGCGGCGCGGCTCAACCGCTTGGCCGAGGTGGACCTGGCGTACCGCGAGCTGGCCGCGACCGATCCCCAGACCGCGGCGATGGACGGCAAGGATTTCGCCGAAGACCAAGGCTATCTCTCCGATGCCCCAATGGGCATCGGTGCGTCCTGGGCGTGGAAGAGCCTCCCCGCGGCGCCATCCCCCGCGTTCACCATCTGCGATCTCGAGCAAGGCTGGGTCCTCGGCCACGACGATCTCAAGTACCCGAACGCCCAGCCTCTTGTGGGCACCCCCCTCTGCGGCGCCAACCGCGACGCCGACGAGCCCGGCTGCGGCCACCACGGCACCGCCGTCCTCGGCATTTTGGTGGCGACGGGCTCGAGCTCGCTCGGCATCAAAGGGGCCGCCGCCGGGCTCGGCTCGCTGAAAGTGGCGTCTCACTACAAGGCGAAGAACGGCGGGGCCAAATTCGCCGGCACCAACGGCCACGTGGCGGAGGCCATCCTGCTGGTGCTCAACGCAAAGGCGCTCACGACCGGCGACGTCCTGCTGCTCGAGGTGCAGCGCGGCCACCTGCCCGCCGAGGTCGACGAGGCCGATTTCGACGCCATCCGTCTCGCCTCGGGCCTCGGCGTCATCGTGGTCGAAGCGGCCGGCAACGGCGGCTTCGACTTCGACGCTTACGGCGACCCGAGCATCGGCCGGAGCCTGCACCGCGGCTCTCCCGCCTTCCGCGATTCGGGAGCGATCCTCGTCGGAGCCGCCCGCGCCGGGCTGCCCCACGACCGGGCGCTCTTCTCCAACTACGGTTCACGCCTCGACTGCTTCGGCTGGGGGGAGAGCGTGACCACCTGCGGCTACGGCGACCTCGCCGGGAGTCATGACAACGACTACTACACCAACCGCTTCTCGGGCACCTCCAGCGCCTCGGCGATCGTCGCTGGCGCCGCGGCCCTGCTTCAGAGTGTGCATCAGGCCTGTACCGGCATGCAGCTGGAGCCGCGGGCGATTCGGGAGATCCTCGCGGACTCCACAACGGGTACCCGCCAGGGTCCCAACGTCCCCGGCAACATCGGCGTGATGCCGGACCTCAAGGCCATCGTCCGGAACAGGCTGCAGCTCGTGCCCGACGTCTACCTGCGGCGCTCGATCGGCGACGACGGCTCGGCATCCGCCGCGGGGGACGAGATCAGCTCCAGCCCGGACATCCTCATCTCGTCCCAGATCTCGTCCCGGAAGCTCGGCCCAGAAACTCCAAACTGTGATCTCTCTCTTCGGTGCGGGGAGCCCCGGGGAGAACCTCGCGGCGCCGGGCGAGCCGGTCGTCCCCGGCGGTGAGATCTACCTCCGGCTGCGCAACCGTGGTCTCGGTGAAGGCAAGGTCCACGTGCAGCTCTTCGCGAGCCCGGCCGCCACTCTCATCACGCCGGAGCACTGGCTCCCGGTCGGTCGCCTCGACGCGAGCCAGGTCGGCCAGATCCGCCATGGCGACAACTTGGTCGTGGTCGGTCCCGTCCCCTGGGTCTCCGGCGCGATCACCCCTCCACCCCAGGCCTGGAGCCTGCTCGCGATCCTCTCCGAGCTCGAGGAGAACAGGCCCCAGGGCTTGCCGTACTTCGGCGGGACGGGCGGTATGCCCCCCGGTCCGCCGTACTTCGACTGGGCGGAATACCGCGCGTTCCTGCGAGGCCCTGGAGTAGCTTGGCGCAACACCCATCACGACGCCACCTCGAGCCCAACTCTGGACTTCATCATCGCCGGCACCCCGGATCGCGCCCGCCATTTCGATTTCGAGGTGATCCAGCGCCTCCCCGCCGGAGCGACGGTCACCTTGCAAGTACCTCCCGCTCTGGCCGCCAAGCTCCGCCAACGCCAGCCCTGGCTCGGCGGCGGCACGGGATTGTTGCCGAAGAGGCCGCGAACGGCGATCCGCGGCGTGGAGCTCGCCGCCGGGGCCTACGCCGAAGCCACGTTCACGGTCGACGCCGGAGGCCCGGCCTTGACTGCCGGCCACAGTCTTGCCCTGCGCCAGCTCTGGCGCGGTGAGGAGGTCGGACGCATCACGTGGTTCTTCGGTCCGGACGCCTAGAAACCCTTTCAACAGCTCTCCGCATTCCACGGAGGCGGCAACCCTTCCCGGGTGGCCGCCTCCCTCTTTTTCTTTGGTCTGTAAACCTTTTTGGCGGGAACGGATTGAAGAACTTGTAGTAGAGCGGAGACGTAAAACCGCGCCCTACTAGCTCCGTGAGCAGCGGGCGCAATAAAGGAGAAGTGATGCGAAGAATCATCATCTACGCGCAATGGAGTCTGCTGATGGTGGGCCTGATCGCCGTGTCTGCCACTGGCTGCCGAACGAGCGCAAGTTGGACGAAGACGCAGGCCGAGCAGCTGCGCCAGGCCGGCGAGCGCCTCGGCGTTCCGGTCCGGACCGAAGGGATGGTCAATTTCTCCCAAGCAGGAGCGTCGCTGTTCGCCGCGGCCGCCGCCAACCTGGAATCGATTCCCGCGACCGAGCTTCCCGCGCGGCGTCAACATCGGCGTCGCCTATCTGGACTCGCCCGGACAGAGCTTTCCGAGGGATTTCTACACGCTCCGGGCAACCGCCGACGCCCGACAGGTCGGCACCATCGACGGACGGGTGCAGCTAGTCAACAGGGAAGGACGGGTCGCCGCCGAGCTGCCCGCCACCGTTCATATCGAGTCTATGACCCTACCTGCTTCGAGACTGCTCAGGCCGACCGTCGTCTCGCTCGGCTGTCTTCCCAAAAAACCCGGCGACCAATGCAATTCAACCTGTGAGGTATGTTACTGCTGCGAAAACGGATTTATCGTCTGCACAGGAGGCCTCATCAGGATCCCGCCGATTCCGCGGGCGATTCTGGACCCCGTGCCGCATTAGAGTCCGCCAGCTCGGGCCGGGGCGGCCACAACCGCCTCGGACGGATCTTTCGGGCCCCGCGCAGAGGCATTTCGACAGCTCACTGCGTTCCACGGAGGCGGCGACCCATTCCGGGTGGCCGCCTCTTTTTTTCTCTTCTGGCTGTAAACCTTTTTGGCGGGAACGGATTGAAGAGGGTTGAAGTAGAGCCGGGATGAACCGATCTCGGCCGGCAGCGAAAGCCATCCATGAAACCCGTCTTGGGCACTCCTGCCGGCGGAACTCGTACGGTCGGTCGCGGGCGGCTGAGGCTGTCGCTCACCTCCGACTCCGTTAGGCGCCGAACCGCCTCCGCGGCGAACTTGAAAGTTCAATAACAGAAGGAGAACAGCCATGGCAACCACCCAATTCGAACTGAGCGGCCGCGTTAGCCGCAGTGACACCCAGCAAGGCGTGCATGGCGTGCGCGTTGAAGCCTGGGATGCCGAGCACTCATCCAAGCGACTGCTCGGCATGACGCTGACGAACCGCGACGGTTCATACCACATCGACCTTCGCGGCGACCGCACCGACGCCGACTGCTGCGAATGTCCCAAGGTGTACCTCAAGCTCCGCGACCGCGACTGCCGCCTGATTCATGACGGCTGTGCCGACCGGCGCTGCTGCGAACCGGGACAGCCGCTGCGCATCGACGTGGCGCTCGCACCGCAGGCGCTGTGGTGGCATCTGTCGCGGCCGCTGTCCTGGGAGCGCATTGACGGGCCGCTAGTCTCAATTCGCGTCATGCAGGAGATCGAGGACGGGCTCGAACTGCTGCACGCCGGTGGATTGCCGCACGACCTGGCCTCGCTGAAGCTCGCGGTCTGTGCCACACCGCCGATCGAGGGCTTCGACCGCCTGCTGCAGGATGCCTGGGGCGCACTCCAAGGAGATCCGAATGCAGCGCAGCGCTACCGCGAAGTGCTCGACGCGCTGTGCGGGACGGAGGGTGCTTGCTGCGGCGAGCATTCGCCGTTGGCGTCCGAAGTGGATGCGCTGTTCGAAGGAGCGTGCACCGAGCCGCCAGCGGCCGAGTGCAAGGAGCCCGCTCCCTGCGCACCTTGCTCCTCCGAGGAATGTGCCGAAGGTGACTGCTCGTGCGGCGCGCCATTCATCTCCAACGAGAAGGCGTTGCTGCTCGCGATGGCCGCGCTTCATGTGGCCTGCAGCAAGCAAGCTGTCGCCAAACGCTACCTGCGGGTTCTGCTTGGCCAATTCTGCCGATTCGCAACGCTCGGCGCGTTGCACTCGGCATCGTTGAAGTCGCTGCTCGGCGACGATGCGGCAAAAGCGCATGCGCGCGACCTGCTCGAGCTGCTATGCGCCCAATGCTCACCGACGCACGACAAGTCGAGCTGTACCCCGCGCCATCCGCCCGGCTGCTGCGTGCCCTGTTTGGACCCGAAGCTCGCCCGCTGCCTGCGCGAGGCGATTGAGCAGTGGTGCCAGATCCATTGCTACCACGTCTGCGAAGTGCGCCCGCCGCGCGCCTGCCCCGGCGAAGAGATCCTGATCGCCGGCTGTGGCTTCGGCGAGCGGCCAGGCCAAGTCGTCTTCCGCGGGCAGGGCAGCACATCCATCGCGAGCCCGTCGGTCGCGGCCAAGAGGTGGTGCGACGACCGGATCACCGTGCTCGTGCCACAGGGTGCCGGCTGCGGCATGTGGCTCGATCTGCCGCTGACAACGATCGCCGTCTGCGACCGCTTCCTCGAACTGCGGCCGATCGGCTGCGTCGGCAAGGGCTTCGAAGGAACGTCGGCCGAGATCCTTCGCTTCGACGTCAAGGGCCATACTGCCGGCGAGTGCCCGCTGCAACCCGGCGAGCCGCTACGCATCCGCTGGAACACCTGCGCTGCGGACCGAGTGCGCATCGAGCTGATCGACCTGGCCAACAACAACGTCATCGCCGCGCAAGACCCGGCTGCTGCGAACGGGCGCTGGGACTTCACCGCCACGCAATTCACACGCACCGTACGCCTGCGCGTGCGCATCACGGCCAGCGGCCGCTGCACGCCGCCGCAGGTGTCGCGCCAGATCGACCTCGTGTTCCAGAAGCGCCCGAACCTCCAGGTGCAGGGTCTCGAGGTCACACAGTCGATCCAGTACTACCGCGCCAACCAGCACCTGGTCGACGCAGCCGACCGCGGCTCCGACAACAGCCTGCGCCTGGTGACCAACAAGACCGCCTGGGTGCGTTGCTACCTGCGCAGCGGGCAAGACCCGCTCTTCGACAACGGTCAGCTCGCCAGCGTGAGCGGCACCCTGCGCGTCGAGCGGCGCGTCGGCGGGGTGTGGAACACCATCGCGAACCTCGCGCCGCAGAACGGCCCGATCGTTGCCGAAGACAGCTTCGCGAGCTACGACGCCGAGCGCGGCAACATTAACACCACGCTCAACTTCGTCGTGCCTGCCAACCTGATGACCGGGCTGCTGCGCTTTACCGTCGCCGTCGCGTCGCCGTTTGCGCCTTGCCCCGGCAACAGCGCCAGCGGCTCGACACAGGTCGACGTGAACCTGGGGCAGACGCTGAACGCGGCGTTCATCACGATCGGCTACAACGGGCCGAACGCGACCAATACCGGAAACATCGTTCTCGCCGCGCCGACGCTGGCGCAATGCCAAACCGAGACGAGTTGGGCAATGGCCACCTACCCGGTCTCGGGCGCGCCGAACGTGCGCATCGGTGGCACCTTCGTGACCAACACGCCGCTGAATGACCCGCGTAGTTGCCCGGGCTGTTGCTCGCCGAACTGGGGGCCACTGCTGAACCAGATCGCGGCGCTGGCGGCGCTTGACCAAGTGGCCAACCCGGGGCCGTGGGTTTATTACGGCATCGTCGCCGGTGGCATCCCGGTCACCGTGCCCGGTTGCAGCGGCGGCACGGCCACCGGCGGGCTCGCCGGCTCGCCAGTGACCTATGCGCACGAGATCGGACACCAGTTCGGCCTGCCGCATGCACGCTGCGGCAATGCTGGCAATGGCAACCCGAACTACCCAGTCTACGAACCGTACGACCTGCCGGTCGATCCACCCGGCACTGCCAACTGGACGATGGCGAGCATCGGCGAGTACGGGCTCGACATCAACAGCGGCGCGATCGCGAACCCCAACGACTTCGAAGACTTCATGTCCTACTGCGGGCCGCGGTGGATGTCGCTGTTCACATACAACTTCCTCACTAATATCGCGTCCCTCACGCCGCAAGTTATCCCGACCGGCAGTGACTCCGCTGCGCCGCGGCTGATCGAGGATGAGCCAGTGGGCTTCGAGCGCGACGAGCGGGCAATCGAGCCGATGATTCACATGCTCGGCATGATCGGCGCTAACGGCAAGATCGAAGTGGCAAGCGTCGCGCGCATCGAAACCCGCTACTTGCGCGGCAACGGCCGGCAGACCGGCTACATCGCGCAGCATTTGGACGTCGACGGCCGCGTGATCGCGGAGGACAACGTGTACGGCTATCACAGCGAGGGCTGCGCGGGCAAGGCCGATAGCTCCGACCCCGGTCGCGGCGACTGCGGCTGTAGCGACTGCCGGGACCCGCAGCCGATCCTCTTCAAGGCGATGCTGCGGGATCTGGCGCCCGGCGCCATCCTACGGATCGTCAAGCGCGGTGGTGAAGTCGTGTGGGAGCGCCATGCCGCGGCCAAGCCACGGACGCTCGCCGGCGCTCGCGCGGCACTGAACAAGAACTGTGAGCTCGAACTGGCTTGGAAATTGGGCGGTGGCGAATCGAAGGACGAGGTCGATGTCTGGGTGCGCTGGACTAATGACGACGGCAAGACGTGGCACGCACTCACCGTCGGCCTGCGCGGCAACTCGGCCACGATAGGTGCCGAGCAGCTACCCTCAGGCAGCGTGCGCTTCGAACTGCTCGCCCACGACGGCTTCCACACCGTGCGTGCGGTCACCAACGAAGTCACCTTGCCAGCGAAGCCACCGGCTGTGACGATCCTCTACCCCGGCATGGGAGCGCGTGTGTACCCTGACCGGCTGATCCACTTGTGGGGCACCGCATCGAGCTTCGCTGGCGCCACCATCGATCCGGAAGCGGCCGAGTGGTTCATCGACGACAAGCCGGTCGGCAAAGGTCTTGACCTGTGGGTGGAGAACCCCGGCGCGCGGCGCCACTCTGTGCGCCTGCAGGTGACCGAGGCTGGGCTCACCGGCACCGCGACGCACGAGATCGAGGTGCTGGGCGATTAGTGATCGCGTGCGGACTCCTCGTGGGCAAGTAACACCGACTGGTTCGGCCAAGGATGCCAAGCAAAGAGGGCGGCCCATCCCGGGTGGCCGCCTCTTTTTCTCTGGCGTGTAAACGTTTTTGCCGAGGAACGGATTGAAGAAGGTTGAAGTAGAACCGGGATGAACCGATCTCGGCCGGCGGCGACGGCCATCCATGAAACCCGTCATGGGCACTACTGCCGGCGGAATTCATACGACGAGGAGCCCAAAATGAGCAGTCCATTGAGCCTTGACCGCCTGATCCTCTTCACTGCCTTGTGGTGGGTGTTCGCAACGGTTGTCGCCTTCATCGCAGCAACGGTGCTATGGAACCGGGGGACAGCCCAATTGGCCGGGAAAGTCCCGGGGATGAACAACCTGTCTTTTCGGTTCGCGGGTGCGGGTGCGCTGTGGTGCTCCACGTTTCTTCTCTTCTTCACTGTGCAGCCTGAGGTGCTGAAGACAAACAAAACGTTGATGCTTATCTATGCCAAGCCGCAGCCGGATCCATCGGCGCAGGTGGAGGGTGGAGAATCCATCGAAGTCAAAAACCTGGACATCGACCTGAGCGGGGGAGTTACGTATGAGCTGATTCGCAGGGATGGGATCTTTGCTCTCATACCAGCGGATGAAGAACGACTTGAGCTCGATCGGGCCATACCCGCGGGGGCTTACGAGCTGAGGATCACGGACACTGACTCGCCGAAGGGAGCGCACGAGAAGTATCGTTCTATATCTATCAAACTGCCCCAGGAACCATAGATAACGACAATCACGATAACATCGAGGAGAATCGACATGAGACACATACGAATCTTGCTCCCAATAGTCCTGATCTTCCTGTGTTCGTGGGCTGCGGACGCCCAGGGCAACCCGGTCAGCGGGAGGGTGTTGCTGAGTGGCAGCAACGCGCCTGTAGCGCAGGCCATCGTGGACTTCAAGGGCCCTGAACGGGCGAGAGCCGTCACGATCGACGATGGCACCTTTTATATCTCGAGCCTGGCATCCGGCACATACACAGTGACCATCACGTACCGGGGGAATGCCAAGAAGTCGCTTTCGGTGTCTGTGCCGGCGGGGTCCAGTCTCACGTTCTATATCGATCCTTGATGGGTAGATGGACCCGGTTGCGCCCGAGCGCCGGCCGCAGAACTCGGGAGCCCCTGGAATGGGCTCTGCCGAATCCACAAAAGGCGGCGCCCCATCCCGGGTGCCGCCACTTTTCCTCTCATCGCATATAAACCTTAGGTATCGAGGTCGAGCAGATCCTCGAGACCCGGAAGTGATCCAATCTCCGCTTCCTGCAATGCGGATGGTTGCAGGGGGCGGGGGCGCTGCATCGCTCAGTCAGCCGGTCTCCGGCCCGGATTCCTCTCCCGAGCCCGGAAACAGGAACTCCCGCATGTGGCGGTTGAGGGTCTCCTGGGAGGCCGGGTCCATGAAGTTCAGCCGCAGCTCGTTGATCACCATCACCTCGACCTTCTGCCATTCCGCCCAGCAGTTGGCGCAGACCCGCTGCTGGATCTCGGCGCCGAGCTTGCCGGGGTGCGGGGGCCTGGACAAAGCCGGCGCGTCGGACCGGCCGCAGCGGGCGCAATCGACGGTCGCCGCCATCAGCGGACCTCCCCGGGAAGCACGATCAGGCTCTCGGATCGCTCCAGGATCTCTTTCGGCACCCGCACCAGGAGCAGCAGATCGCTGTTCTGCCGCGTACCCTTGAGGCTCTTGACGACCTCGTCGGGGACGGCGAGCGTCACGTAGGCCGGACGCTTCGGGTTCTGGCGGGCGCTGTCGGTGACGATCTCCTCGATCGACACCATCTCCACCCGTTCCGGATACTTCTCCAGTGCGTAGCTCAAGGCTTTCCGCGGATTCTGCATGGCCGGATTCTATACTTGCAGAGCGCCCTGCTCGGCCAGGACCGACCGGAAATAGGCGATGGTGCTCTCCAGCCCTTCCTCCAGCGAGACCTTCGGCTCCCAGCCGAGGCGCTGGCGGGCGAGCGAGATGTCCGGCCGCCGCGTCTGCGGGTCGTCCACGGGCAGCGGCTTGAAGACGATCGGGCTGGCGCTGCCGATGGCCGAGCGGATCGTCTCGGCGAACTCGAGGATCGTCATCTCGTGCGGATTGCCGATGTTGCAGGGCTCGCGGAGATCGCTCATCAGCAGCCGCCAGATCCCCTCGACCAGATCGTCGACGTAGCAGAAGGAGCGGGTCTGCCGGCCTTCGCCGAAGACCGTCAGCGGCTCGCCCATCAGGGCCTGCTGGACGAAGGCCGGCACCACGCGGCCGTCGCGCGCCCGCATGCGCGGTCCATAGGTGTTGAAGATGCGCACGATGCGGACGTCGAGCCCGTGGTAGCGGTGATAGGCCATGGTCATGGCCTCGGCGAAGCGCTTCGCTTCGTCGTAGACGCCGCGCGGGCCCACCGGATTGACGTTCCCCCAGTAGGTCTCCTTCTGCGGGTGCTCCTTGGGATCGCCGTAGACTTCGGAGGTGGAGGCGAGCAGGAACCGGGCGCCCTTGGCACGGGCGAGGCCGAGGCCGTTGTGGGTGCCGAGGGAGCCTACCTTCAGGGTCTGGATGGGCAGCTCGAGGTAGTCGATGGGTGAAGCCGGCGAGGCGAAGTGGAGGACGAAGTCGACCGGCCCCTCGACCGTAAACGGCCGCGTCACGTCGTGCTCGAGGAACTCGAAGCCTCGCCGCTCCAGCAGGTGGCTGATGTTCGCCGTGCGGCCGGTGAGCAGGTTGTCGACGCAGACGACCTCGTGCCCTTCGGCGAGCAACCGCTCGCAGAGGTGGGAGCCGAGAAAGCCGGCGCCGCCGGTGATGACCGCGCGGCTCATCGGTGAGCTCGCTTGGTTGCCATGGCCCGGGGCCGTGCCTGCGGGACCCCTTCCGGGCGCCCGACCGAGACGTACCGGAAGCCGGCTTCGGCCATCTTCTCGGGCTCGTACAGGTTGCGCAGGTCGATCACCAGGGGCTGGCGGAGAAGCTGGTGCAGGCGGTCCAGCTCCAGTTTGCGAAACTGGTTCCACTCCGTGACGATGACCAGGGCGTCCGCCCCCTCGGCCGCCTCGTAGGCGTTCTCGCAGAAGGTGACCGCAGGGAAGAGGGGCCGGCAGCCTTCCATGGCTTCCGGATCGAAGGTCCGCACGGCGGCTCCGCGGTCGAGCAGACCCTGGACGATCGGCAGGGCCGGGGACTCGCGGATGTCGTCCGTGTTCGGCTTGAAGGAGAGCCCGAGCACGGTGATCGTTTTGCCGGCAATGCTCCCCAGCGCCCGCTCGATCTTGTCGAGCATCCGCTTCCGGGTGGCCTCGTTGACCTCGAGGACGGCCTCGATGATGTGGAAACGCAGTCCCTGATCGCGGGCGATCTGGGCCACGGCGCGGGTGTCCTTGGGAAAGCAGGAGCCGCCGAAACCGGGGCCGGCGGAGAGGAATTTCGGACCGATGCGGCTGTCGAGGCCCATGCCCCTGGCCACCACGTCGACGTTGGCCCCCCAGGCCTCGGAGATCTGCGCCACCTCATTGATGAAGGAGATCTTGGTGGCGAGGAAGCCGTTGGAGGCGTACTTGATCAGCTCGGCCGTCTCGACGTCGGTGATGATGAACGGCACGTCGGCAACCACCAGCGGTGAATAGACGTCCAGCATCAGCTCCGCCGCCCGCTGATCGCGGGTGCCGATGACCACCCGGTCGGGGTGCATGAAGTCCTCGATGGCAGAGCCCTCGCGCAGGAATTCGGGATTGCTCACCACGGCGAAGCGGTGCCGGCTGCCGGTCCCCTCGCGCACGAGGGTCTCGATCATCTTGCCGGTGCCGATCGGTACCGTGCTCTTGGTGACGATGACCTTATAGCCGTTGAGGTGCCGGGCGATCGAGGTGGCGACTTCGCGGATGAACGTGAGGTCGGCCGAACCGTCGGACTTCGGCGGCGTGCCCACGGCGATGAAGACCGCCTGAGCGTCCTCGATGGCCGGTCCCAGGTCGGTCGTGAAGCGCAACCGGCCCTCCTCCATGTTCTTCCGCACCAGGGTCCGGAGACCGGGCTCGTAGATCGGCACCTCGCCCGTGGAGAGGGCCCGCACCTTTTCCTCGTCGATGTCGACGCCGACCACATGCATGCCGAAGTCGGCCAGGCAGGCGCCCGTGACCAGACCGACGTAACCGCTACCAATAACGCAGATATTCATGTTCGCCCAGACTCGCTTGGAAAGGTTTCAAGGCCGGCGCGCTCGCCACGCTCGCAATACCAGGAGACGAAGCGGCGCAGGCCTTCCCGGATCGGGACCTTCGGGGAGTAGCCCAGAAGGCGCGCCGCTTTGGAGACGTCGGCGAAGGTGATCGGAACATCCCCGGGTTGCGCCGGAAGATAATCGATCCGCGGCGTGACGGCAAGCTCCTCGGCGATCCAGTGCACGAGGTCGGAAAGGGAGGTGGTGTCGGCCCCGCCGAGATTGATGATCTCGAAGCCAGGGGCGAGATCCAGCGTCGCCACCAGGCCGTCCACGATGTCGTCCACATAGGTGTAGTCGCGGCGGCTGCCGCCGTCGCCGTACATGGGCACCGCGGCGCCGCGCCAGAGCAGGTCGGTGAACTTATGGATCGCCATCTCCGGCCGCTGCGCCGGGCCGTACACGGTGAAGAAGCGCAGGCAGGCGGTCCGCAGGCCGTAGAGGTGATGATAGTTGTAACAGAGCAGCTCGCCCGTGCGCTTGGTGGTGGCGTACGGGCTGATCGGCTGGTTGATCTCGTCGTCCTCCGAGAAGGGGACCTTCTCGTTGATGCCATAGACGGATGAGGAGGAGCCGAAGAGGAAGGTCTCCGGTCCATGGCGGCGGGCGGCCTCCAGGAGCCGCAGGGTGCCGATGCAGTTGACGTCCTCGTAGAGGATCGGTTCCTCGAGGCTGGGGCGCACCCCCGCCCGCGCCGCCAGATGCACCACGGCATCGAACCCGCCGCCGGCGAACAGGCGTTCCACCAGCTCCTCGTCACGGATATCCCCTTCGACCAGGCGATAGTCGGTCCGGGCGAGAAAGGGCGCGACGTTCTCCCGCTTGCGCGCCGGATCGTAGAAGTCGTTGAGGTCGTCGAGCACCGTCACCCGGTCCCCTCGCGAGAGGAGGCGCCGGGTCAGGTGCGAGCCGATGAAGCCCGCGCCCCCCGTCACCAGAACGTGCGACGGCATGGCCCTCAACCCTCACCCCAACTCGAGCCGGCTGTGGCGCGCCTCCGGCGCTGGCCCTCACTCCCCTGCCCCTCTCTCCCAGCCTCACACCCGCCCGCCGGGAGAGAGGGGTTTGCAAAAACGAATTCAAAACAGTCTCCCTCCTCTCCCGGAAGGGCGGGAGTGCGGTGGGAGAGGAGGGCCGGGGAGGTGAGGGGGGGTGGGGGCTCGGCCGGCGGTGGTTCTGAGGGCTCTGCCTCCGGCTTCTCCGGCGGCTTCGTCGTCGCGTCCGGCTCTGCATCGAGCGGCGCCACCGTCCCGCCCTGCTCTTCGATCGCCTTCGTCGTGTCCTCGTACCGCTTCTCGATCCCTTTCTTCTGCCGGTTGCGGATCAGCCAGCGCAGCAACCGGGACTCGTTGACACCGATGAGAATGTCGTTGACCGCCTCGTAGACCTGAGGATCGTTGATCAGCTTCGACGCCGAGCCTTCCCCCTCCGAAACCTTCCGGGAGATCTCGTTGAGGCGCTGCACGAACTGGCGGACCTGCTCGGTGACCTCGCGGCCGTATGCCTCGTCCTTCACCAGGCGCGGCAGCAGCGCCTCGCTCGTCTCCAGCTCGGCCGTGAACTCCTTCAGGTCCTGCCCCACCTGGTTCAGCGAAGCCAGCGTTTCGTCGAACCGCGTCTTGGTCGCAGGGTCGTTGAGCAGCCCCGGCAGGAGCCCCGGCCCGCTCTGGGCCTGCGCCAGGACACCTTCGAAGCGGTCGAGGGAGCGGGCGAGCTGGTCGGCCAGGGCGCGGTCGTTGAGCAGCCGCGGCAGGGGACCCTCGCCGTGCTCGATCGTCAGGGCGATGCGCTGCAGGCTTTCGGAAGTTCCGACGAGCGACTCCTGGAGCTGCCGGCTCTGGGGGGTGTCCTTGGTGAGCTGTCCGAGGATGCCCTCGCCCCGCTCCATGCGGTCGAGGATCTTGTTCAGAGAGTGGGAGATCTGGACGACGTTGTCCATCACGTCCTCGCCGGTGGCGATCAGGGCGTCCACGTTGGTGGGCTGCGCCGCCGGGATGGGTCCTCCGGAAGGGATCACCGGATATTCGGGCGAGCCCGAGCCGATCTCGATGAACTTGTCCCCCAGCAGGCCCAGGGTTTTGATGCGGGCCACCGAGCCCGGCTGGCCGGCGATCACCTGGCCCGCGCCGACCGGCCCGCGGATGCGGGCCGAGTAGCGGCTGTCGACCTCCAGCCAGACCCGGATCTGGCGCTTCCGCGGGTTTTCCGGCAGGTCGACCTTCTTGATGGTCCCCACGTCGACGCCGTTGAGCTGCACCGGGCTGCCGGGCTTGAGGCCGCTGACCGAGTTGAAGTCGACGTAGTACCGGTGCTTGCGTGAAAAGAGGTTGTTCTTGTCGCCGATCACGAAGATGCCGACCGCCAGGACGGCGACGGCGACCAGGATGACCAGGCCGACGCGAATCGCGCGGGTGCTAGGCGACATTCTCTTCTTCCTCCTCCCGGCCGTTCAGGAAGTCCGCGAGCCCGGGATCGGCGCTGCGCTCCGCCTCTTCCCAGTCGCCGAGGAAGCAGAACTTTCCGTCGACCAGCAGGGCGATGCGGTCGCCGACCCGGCGGGCGAGGGGAATGTCGTGGGTGACCACCACGGAGGTGACCCCCAGCTCCTTCTGGATCGAGTTGATGAGCTTGCCGATGGTGGCCGCGGTGATGGGGTCGAGGCCGGTGGTGGGCTCGTCGAAGAGCACCACCTCCGGATCGAGGGCCAGGGAGCGGGCCAGGGCGACGCGCTTGCGCATGCCGCCGGAGAGAGCGGACGGCATCTTGGTCTCCACGTCCTTGAGCTTCACCAGCGACAGCTTGTGCCGCACCGTCTCCCGGATTTCCCTCTCCGACAGCTTGCTGTGCTCGCGCAGGGCGAAGGCGACGTTTTCGAGCACGTTCATGGAGTCGAACAGGGCGCCGCTCTGGAACAGCATGCCGATGCGCCGGCGGACCGCGAAGAGGTCGCGCTCCTCGAGAGCCGTCAGGTCGGTGCCGTCGAAGGTGACGCTGCCGGCGTCCGGCTTCTCCAGCCCGTTGAGCTGGCGCAGGGTCACGCTCTTGCCGCTTCCCGACCGGCCGAGGATCACCAGGCACTCGCCCCGCTGGATGTCGAAGTCGAGCCCGTCGAGGATCGCCTTACTGCCGTATCTCTTCGTCAGGCCGCGAATCCCATACAACGCTTCCGGCACAACTGGCTCCTTCAGGCAAAGATGTAGAAGAGCTTGGTGAGGAAAAAGTCCGAGATCAGGACCAGGATCGCGGCCAGCACCACCGTGTTCGTCGTCGCCCGCCCGACGCCGTCGGCGCCGCCCGTGGTATTGAGGCCATTGTAGCATCCGACGACGGCGATAAAGTACGCAAAGAAAAAGGACTTAGCGATACCGCTGCCGACGTCGCCCAGGGTCAGCGAGTCGAACACGTCGTTGAGGTACATCCCCGGCGTCAGGTTGAGGGTGAGGGTGGCGACGATCAAGCCGCCGAGGATGCCCAGGGCGTCGCCGATGATCGTCAAGGCCGGCAGCATGACCAGGGTGGCGACGAGCTTGGGGACCACCAGCTTCTTGACGGGATCGGTGGCCAGCGAGCGCAAGGCGTCGATCTGCTCCGTCACCTTCATCGTGCCGATCTCGGCGGTCATGCCGGAGCCGATCCTGCCGCCCACGATCAGGGCCGTCAGCACCGGGCCCAGCTCGCGGACGAGCGACTTGGCCACCACGGAGCCGATGTAGTACTTGATCCCGAGGGAGGGCAGCGACAGGGCGGTCTGCAGCGCCAGCACCATGCCCGTGAAGATGGTGGTGATCCCCGCCACGCCCAGGGAGCGGACGCCGATCTGCTCCATCTGGCGGACCCACAGGCCGATCTCGTACGGCGGGCGGACCATGGCGAAGAACGCCCGCCCGGTCAGGATCCCCAGCCCGCCCGTCTGCTCCGCGATCTCTCGAAGCTTCACGAGCGGATGGGCCACCAGGAGGCGGCGTGGATGGCGCCGAAAACGAAGTCCGCCACCGCCAGGGGATAGAGCCCGCCGAGGTCCGGACCGCGCAGGGCGGTGAGCGCAAAGAGCAAGGCCCCCAGGAAACGGCCGCCGATCGCCACCCCGATGATGGCGCTGTAACGGCGCGGATCGTGCGCCGCGACGAGATATAAAAGGGCGAGCATCCCCAGCAGCGTCGCCAGAATCCACAGGTAGAAGGAGCCCCGCGGCAGAGGCGGCAAGGGCAGGCGAAACAGTCGCGCCAGCGCCTCCGGGGCTGCCACCATCAGGACCGCGAATCCGAGATCGTAGACCGCTCCCGCGATCAGACTGGCGCGCAGCAGCGTCAGCAGGCGGAAGCGGCGGGCGTAGGGGCTCATCAGGGTCATGGCCGGGAGGATTCTAGCAGGTGCCGTGCCAGGGACCGCCCCGGGGAATCTGGCTCGCCCGGATCGCCGAGCTGGCGGGATGGTACGATGAGGCGGAAGCCTGGAGAGGGACGGAACGACATGGCGAACGATTTCGAATCCACGGTGTGGGAGGCCCTGAAGACGGTCAAGTTCCCGGGTATGAGCCGGGACATCGTCTCCTTCGGCTTCGTCCACCAGGTCAAGGCCTGCGCCGGCGCGGTGTCGGTCGACCTGCAGATGTCCACCCACAACCCGGCGGCTGGCGAGAAGGTGCGCGAGGAGGTGGAGCGGGTGCTGCGCGCCCTGCCCGAGGTGCAGGAGGCGAAGGTCAACCTGCACGTGGTCAAGCCCCCCACGCGCGAGGAGTCGGCCCAGCGCGCCGTCTCCCAGGACGCGTCGCTGATCCCCGAGGTCCGTCACGTGGTGGCGGTGGCGAGCGGCAAGGGAGGCGTCGGCAAGTCCACCGTGGCGGCCAACCTGGCCGTGGCCCTGGCCCAGCTCGGCCATCGCGTGGGCCTCCTCGACTCCGACATCTACGGCCCCTCCGTGCCGATGATGTTCGGCATCACCCAGAAGCCGCAGGTGATCGGCAACCGCATCCTGCCGTTCGAGAAGTACGGCCTCAAGGTGATGTCGCTCGGCTTCATCCTGGAGACGGATACGCCCGTCATCTGGCGCGGCCCGATGGTGATGCGGGCCATCGAGCAGATGCTGGGAGACGTCGAGTGGGGAGCCCTCGACTACATGATCCTCGACCTGCCTCCGGGCACGGGCGACGCCCAGCTCACCGTCACCCAGCGCATTGCTCTCGCCGGAGCGGTGATCGTCACCACGCCCCAGGACGTGGCCCTGATCGACGCCCGCAAGGGGCTCGCCATGTTCCGCAAGGTGAACGTGCCGGTGATCGGCATCGTCGAGAACATGTCCACCTTCGTCTGCCCGCACTGCGGCCACGAGACCGACGTCTTCAAGAAGGGCGGCGGCGCGCGCACGGCCGACCTGCTGGACACCGCCTTCCTGGGCTCGATCCCCCTCGATCCCAAGATCGTCCTCGGCGGCGACGCCGGCGTGCCCATCATGGTGGCCGAGCCGCGGGGACCGCACGCCGCGGCCTTTCGCCAGGTGGCCGAGGCTGTGATCGAGGAGGTCGCGCGGCAGGAAGAGCTGAAGCCGAAGCTCTCCATCGTCTAGATGTCCGTCGCCCTGCTCGCGGACGCCCACCTGGGCGGGCCCGGCGGCTCCGCCGGTCCGCTCATTGCGCAGCTCCAGGCCCTGCCCGCCCAGGGCTGCCGCCGGCTGGTGCTGATGGGCGACCTCTTCCAGGCCTGGGTGGGATTCCCCAGCTTCGAGACCGCGGACGTGCGGGCCGTCACCGCCGCCCTCCGCAACCTCCGCGAGCAGGGGATCGAGATCGACTACGTCGAGGGCAACCGCGACTTCTTCCTCGCCGGCAGCCCCTATGCCGACGCCTTCGACCGCCTCGGCCTGGAGACCGCCTTCGAGGTGGCGGGCGTCCGCTACCTGGCCGTCCACGGCGACGGCCTCAACGACCGCGACTGGAAGTACCGCTTCTGGCGGCGTCTCTCGAAGAGCGCTCCCGTCCGCTTCCTGGTGCGCAACGTCCCGCGGCGGCTCGCCCACCGCATGGTCCACTCCACGGAAAGGCGCCTCTCCCAGACCAACTTCAAGCACCGCGCCGCCCTGCCCGAGGCGGCCATCCGCCGCTACGCCGAGCGCCGGCTGGCGGAAGGCCACGACGTGCTGCTGCTCGGCCACTTCCACGAGCCGCGTGTCTGGAAGGTCAAGGGAGGGGAGGTCAGGCTGCTCGACGCCTGGTTCAGGAGCCGGGCGGTGGAGTGGCTGCCTGACACCGGCAGTGGTGCCTAACTTCAATGTTTCTAAATGGTTAGGTGGCTACAGGTTTTCCTGTCTGGCCCTGCCCGACTATTGAGCTGAGGGGATTGAGCCCTTGCCAGATGAAATTTCGCGTTATAATTAGAGAATACGGACTTCAAGAGAGTACCCGATGCGAGCCAATAGCACGTCTGAGGGCCGAGGAATCGAGGATGTCGTGGGTGTTCTCCGGCCCAGGATCTCGGCTATGATGGCGCGGTACCGGATTCCGGCCGCCGACGAGGATGACCTCCTTCATGAGGCGATTGTGGCCACCTTGGAGTGCCCCCGACAGATCGACAACATCGAAGCCTGGCTACTGACGGTGGTTCGAAATCGGTGCTCGATCTATCATCGGAGACGGACCTGCTGGAAACGACTCGTCGAACCCGTGGATCCCGCCGAACTTCAAACTCTCGCCGCGCCGCTCGATCCGCCGCAGGAGTTTCAGGATGCCTGTCGCGACCTCCGAGTGATGTGCCGAGAATTGAGCGCCGATGAGAAAAGACTACTTAAAATGTGGTTTGGGCTGGATCTTGGCCGAAAAGAGATGGCTACGCATATGCGGTGCCACCCTGCTAATGTTGTCAAGCTCCTTCGCCGCGTTCTAGCGCGAATGAGGGCTGCCGCCGCCAGGGTCCGCCCAGTTTATCGTTAACAGCTCTCGGGCTTCGCTGTGGTGTCGTCAGACTTAGCTTCGGGCCTCAACGGCGAGGAGCTGGCTTCTGTGGCATCAGCGAGCTGAGCTGGCATGAAGTCCTCTGCTTCTATCCCAGAATTGCCGGAAGAGGACGCTGAGGTCTGGAGCTCCAACGCGCGCCTAAGAGAGCGCCATTTAAATCCATCGACAAGGGCTAGGCGTACGGTAGCGATAAAGCTCAAGATATAAAACATGATTGCGACCTTGGATCTGGCGGCTTCACCGAAAACCAATCGCTTTTTTAGGTCGGCGGCTACGATCATGCTGGGCGTCACCATCGCGATCCGAGAGGGACTTATCGCTAGAAGGCGAACGCCTCGTGGTGCCGGGGTCATGCGGGTCACGCTCGTCTCATTTTCAATCAGGAAGAGACTGTCGCCAGTTAGGCTGGCTATTAGGTTCTGGTCGTCATGGAATGCCAGGGTTTGCACATGTCCCATCTTCGGAAGTAAGACCAGTCCAGGTCTGGCTTCTTTAGGAAAAATAATACTCCCATCAGTTGTCCCCATCGCAACCCTTCCGCCGGTTGAAGCAGTGATGAAGGTTCCGGCTGCACTGACGGGAAACGTGTCATTGTGAGGCTTAGGCTTGGTCGTGACCGAAACGCCGTTGCCCGCCTCGCGGCGTGACAGAACTCGAAAGGGACCCCTCCCAGAGATCCTCCAGGCACCTGCCAGCGACAGTGGTGCCACCATCCGATTCGGATTGGAGCCTGAAAGCTTCTCGATTCTAAATATGCCTCCGGCGTCGATTACGCCAACCAGATTTTTATCAAAAATCGAGAGTGCGACAAGGGGGGTGGGAGGATTGAGAGTAATCAGCTTGTATTTCGTGTTGTGGAGCGGTCCGGCAAACAATTTGCCTTCCCAGGACCACGCAATCATCGATCCGTCTTCGGCGAAAGCGTAAGGGAGTCCTGTCGCAGCCTCAGAGAGACTGAACTTTCCGATCGACTCGTTGACCGGCTCGGCCGTTTCAAACATCGGGATCAGTCTGGGTAGCCCTGGCTTACCTGTAAGCTTGCCGAAGTCCAGAATGAGCGGTGGCGAATTCCGATAAGTGGTATTCCAAGCGTACACTTCCATCCAGGGTCCAGAGCCATTAGAGGCAGGACTTTCGACCACTGCGATGATCTCGCCAGAGGAGGAGATGTGCAGGCTGGAGATGTCTTGCATCGAAATGGGGAAATAACTCGACAGAACTTGTGGTTCTACTATCTGTAGCTGCAACGACGTCGCAATTATATATACGAAAAATAGGCAAACCCAGATGAATCCGATAACCGCAACCCAGAAGCCCCAGCACGCCGAACGAGCCTCGTCCTTATCGGCCATTCCTGACTCCGTCAATTTCCCGCATATAGCAAGGGCGGTGCGCAGCACGCACCGCCCTTAGCTAGTCATGAATCTGCTATCGTGCCGTCTGTCTTGATCACATAATCCGAGGGCCCCCGCCGCTGCTGCACCCTCCACAGGAAGTATCGACGCTGCTTCCACAGACCGTAACTCCCTGGCATGTGACGCAGCAGACCGCGGCATTTGAATACCCGAACCGCTTTTCCAGATCTTCCGGGTCATATGTGGAGGCATCAGAGATGTAGGGCGCCGAAAACTTGGCTACGCCGGTTCCAATGACCTCCAGTTCGATATTCCTCGCCGTCCTGAAGACTCTGCTTTCGCCGATGGGGATGTCTCTGGCCGGGTCTGGGAAGTCGGGGGATCTACGTGGGTCTTGGTCAAGCTCGATGACATCGACCTTCTCGGAGTCGGTCTTCCCTCGGTTGAGTCGAAAGGGGATGAAGTTAGGGTCGCCCGTCTGGTCGTTGATGCGTCCGGTGAAGGCAAAAAAGTAAGCGCCCTCACCCTTACGCTCGACAGTGACCCAAGTGCCATCCTGAACGATGAACCGCGCCGTCTTGTTTCCTGGAAGCGTAAGTGAGCCGGAAATGAACCGATCGCTCCTTGGAATCGCGAAGGCCTCCTGTGCGTGCGCCCAAGTCGGCAGCGTCAGGCACATAAGAAAAACCCCTACCCTCACGAAGAGCAACTTGTCTCGCATCTAGTTCTCTCCTCATACGCCGCCGTGCCGTTGCCCGACGGACGTGCCAGGGTCATACTTTGGTCCATACTAAAGTGGCTGTCAAGATACACCTTCACTGCCTTGGGACTGGCCAGTATTGCATCCCTTTAACTATTACGTAGCTTGAGCCGGGGAGTTTGAGCCTGCCGCATCGCGGCATCAAAGTCGGAGCCATCGCCGGTGCAGCAGATGGAGAAAAGTTCGACTGCCTCGAGGAGACTGCCGGCCGAGCGGCCGACTGCGCTAAACTCCGCGCCTCCATGGCGTTGCGCGTCACCATGCTCGGCAGCGGCACCTCCACCGGGATCCCGGTCATCGGCTGCACCTGCAAGGTCTGCCGCTCCGAGAACCCGCGCAACAAGCGCTGGCGCCCGGGGCTCAAGCTGGAGATCGAGGATCGCGTCATCCTCGTGGATACCCCGACCGATCTGCGCGAGCAGGCTCTGCGTTTCGGGCTGCCCCGCGTCGACGCCATCCTTTTCACCCACCAACACGCCGACCACATCTTCGGGCTCGACGACGTGCGGATCTTCAACTTCCGGCAACGCGCCCCTATCCCCTGCTACGGCTCGGAGGAGACCCTGCGCAACATCCGGCGAGTCTTCGCCTACATCTGGGAGCCGGGGCAGGCGGGCGGAGGCAAGCCGCAGCTCGAGCTCGTGCCGGTGCGCGAGCCGTTTCCGATGCTGGGCCGGACGTGGGTGCCCGTCCCGGTCCGGCACGGCGAGATGGAGGTCTTCGGCTACCGCACCGGCGGCTTCGCCTATGTGACGGACTGCAACCTCATCCCGGAGGCCAGCTTCCAGCTCCTCGTCGGGGTGGAGATCCTGGTGCTGGACGCCCTGCGCCACCGGCCCCACTCCACCCACTTCTCGGTGGAGGAAGCCATTGCGGTGGCGGAACGGATCGGCGCCCGCCGCACCGTCTTCACCCACATGACCCACGAAGTGGACCACGACGACCCCCTCCCTGCCGGCGTGGAGTTCGGCTATGACGGCCTCGTCCTCGACGCCGACTGAGCCCTTCGCGGTGCCGAGCGGCCGGCGGGTGCGCGGCCGGCTGCGGGTGCCACCGTCGAAGAGCGTGACCCACCGCTACTTCAACCTCGCCCTGCTCTCGGGCGCGCCGCTGGTGATCGAGCGGCCGCTCCTGGCCGAGGACACGCGCCTCTTCCTCGCCGCCCTCGGCCGCTGCGGCCTCGAGGTGGAGGAGAGCCCGGAGGAGGTGCGTCTCGAGCCGGGAACGCCGCCGGCCGGCGAGGTTGAGATCTTTTGCGGCAACGCCGGCACGATGCTCCGGTTCCTGGTGGCCACACTGACGGTGATTCCCGGCCGCTGGCGGCTCGACGGCGTGCCGCGGCTGCGCGAGCGGCCGGTGGGCCCGCTGGTGGACACCTTGCGGCAGTTGGGCGCCCGCGTCGAATACCTCGCCGACGAGGGCAGGGTGCCGCTGCGCATCGAGGGCGGCAGCCTGCGCGGCGGCACCGCCACGCTCGACGCCGGCGAGTCGAGCCAGTATCTCTCGGCGGTCCTGATGGCGGCCTTGCGGGCGCCCGAGCCGGTGGTGGTGGAGGTTCCCTCGCTCACCTCCCGGCCCTACGTGGACGTGACGACCGCGGCGGCGGCGGCCTTCGACGGCCACATCGAGCGGGTGGGCCCGCGGGCCTATCGCGTCCTTCCCTCGCCGCTGCGCGGCGGCCGCCTCCGCGTGGAGGGCGACTGGTCGGCCGCCTGCTATCCCGCCGCCGCCGCGGCCCTCACCGGCGGCGAGGTGGCGCTCGTGGGGCTCTCGCCGGAGTCGAAGCAGGGCGACCGCGAGCTCTTCGACCTGCTCGCCGAAATGGGCGCGGAGATCGGCTGGCGGACCGGCGTTCTCGATGTCCGCGGCGGCGATCTGCGTGGCGTGAAGGCCGATCTCTCCGGCATGCCCGACCAGGTGCCGACGCTGGCGGCGCTCGCCCCGTTCGCCCGCGGCGAGACGCTGATCCACAACGTGGCCCACCTCCGCATCAAGGAGAGCGACCGCCTGCAGGCCATGGCCGCCGAGCTCAAGAAGCTGGGCGCGGACGCGCGCGAAGGCCGCGACAGCCTCTGGCTCCCCGGCCTCTGGAGCGGCGCCGAGCCGCCCGCGGAGCCCATCCACGTGGATCCCCACGGCGACCACCGCATCGCCATGAGCCTGGCGCTGGTCGGCCTGCGCCGGCCCGGCGTCGTGATCGACCATCCGGAGGTGGTCGCTAAGTCGTACCCGGGATTCTGGCGGGATCTGCAGAAGATCCTGTAGGGGCGGAGACCTCCTGGGAGCGCCGGCATCCTTGCCGGCTTTCGTCTTTTTCACTCCTTTTGCCGGCAGGGATGCCGGCGCTCCCAGGCTCTCAGGGCAGCGGATCGTCCAGGTTACGTTTTTCCGGTACACTTATGTTCTTAGATGCCCTTTTCAGCGACCCGACGGGTGGCCGGTGTCGTTCATCCGTGCCTCGAATCCATGACGCGGGCGGTCCCGCTGGGCGAAGCCCGGCTGACGGACCGCCGCAAGGTGGGGGTGCTGCTCCAGGCGGCGGGCCTGCTGTCCCTGCTCGACCGGGCCGGCTGGCATCTCGTCTGCGGCTGGGAGCTGGCGCGGATTACCGGGGATGGCCGGCTCGTGACGGGCGAGGACGGTGCAGCGCCCGGCCGCTCCTCGCGCTTGGCGCAGGATCTCCTGCTCGAGCTCACCGCCCGGCTGTTCGGCGAGGGTCCGGTGGCGGGCCGGGGAGAGGCCCGCCGGGTGGTGCGGGCCGTGCTCGATTCCTGGCGACAGATCCTCGTGCCGGTTTCGCCGGACGAGGCCGTGGCGCGGATCCTCGACGCCGCTTCCTTTCTGTGGGAGCCGGAGCATGCTCCGGCTCGCGGCGCGCTGGCCGGCGGACTGGACCGTGACGGAGACGGCAGCCTCCGGCTCTGGGTGGCAGGGCCCCGGCCCCTTCGCGCGCGTCTCCTCTCGCGCTGCCGCACGGTCGCCGAGTTGCGAGAGCTCCTCGGCGGACCGGATGTCCGCGCTCTCTGGAACGAAGAGGAGGAGGGAACACCGGCGGAGCTGATCGCCGCCGGCCGTTGGCGGGCGGCGGTGGCCGCCTGGGAGCGCCGGCCGCCGGTCTCCGAGGAGGAGCGCCTCGGGCTGGCTTCGGCCCTGATCTGGTTGGGACGCTTCGAGTCCGCTCTGGAGGCGCTCTCCGGCCTGCGCTCCCCGGCGGCCCGTGCCCTCGCCGTCCGTTGCCAGCTCGATCTCGGCCAGCTCGGGGCGGCGCGGGCGACTCTGCGGGATTTGGAGGATCTGCCCCTGGCGGCGCCTCAGGTCGCCGAGCTGGCGGAGATCGCCTCGCGGGTCTTTGCCAACCGCGGCAAGCCGGGCCGGGCGAGCTTCTGGATCCGGCGCGCACTCCGCGAGGCTGACGGCGATCGGCGGGCGGCGCTCCAGGCCGCTCTCGCCGCGGCCGGAGCGGCCTGGGACCGCGGCGATCTCGCCGCCATGGATCGTCTCCTGGAACAAGCCCGCCCGTCGCTCGCGGAGCCGGATCTCGCCTGGCGCTGGCACAATGCCCGCGCTCTGCGTGCCATGAAAGAAGAGGGTGGCGGTCAGGAGGTTGTGGCGAGCATCGCCCGCGCCCTGCGGGTGGGCCGCCGCCGACTGACTCGCCGCCAGGCGGCGGGGCTGTGGAATGAGCTCGGGCTCGGGAGGGCGAGGGCCGGAGAGCTTCCCGGCGCCGAGCGCGCCTTCCTCCACGCCATGCGGCTGGAGGCGGGCTGTGACGGGCCGCGCCGGATGACGCTCGCGCTGTGCAACCTTGCCGAGATCCGGTTGCGGCGCGGGCGGCTCTCCGGAGTCCGGGAGATTCTGGTCCGTTCCGAGGAAGAGAACCGCCGTTCCGGAAACCTGCGCGGGATCGTCCAGGACCTGGGATTGTGGGCCCGGCTCGACCTGGCCCTGGGACGGACCGCGGCGGCGCTGGCGCTCTGCCGCGAGGCCCTGGCCGAGCTGGACCGCCAGAGGTCTGACTGGCACCGGCCCGAGCTCCGATTGCTCGCCGCGCGGGCGCTGGGATGGCTCGGGCGGCCGGAGGAGGCCGCGGCCGAGCTGGCGGCTGTCCCGGCGGGTACTCTGGCGGAGCTGGAGCCGGAGGAGCGGCCCGCCTTGCGCGCGCATGCAGGCGACAGCCCCGGGGCGCTCAGCGAGGCGGCGGGAACGCCTTTTGCGCCTCTCTGGGAGCGCCTGCTCGCCGGTGAGCCGCCGCCGTCCGGCGCCTGGGAGGCGCTGGACGCTCTGGAGCCTTTTCGGGCGGCGCGGTTGGTGTTCGACCTCGATCTCCTCGCGCCCGGCTCGGCTCCCGCCCCGTGGCGGCGGGCGGCGACCGCCACTTTCCGCAAACTGGGAGCCGCGGCGCCGGCGGAGCGGCTGGAGGCCCGGGATGGCGGCCCCTGGGCGATTCTGGCGCAGTATCTGGCGCGGGACCGCGGCGACCCCGTCGATCCCGTCGATCCGGAAGGGCTGGCGGCCCTCCTCGCGGGCGCCGGCCATCCGGAAGCGGAGCTCTCCAGGACGGACCCGGACGGAACGCGGGTCCTGGTCGCCGGTCCTGGCGGGAGCACCGAGCTGTCGGCGGAGCTCGAGGCCGGCCGCCTCACGCTGCGGGCGGAGAGCGATGATCCAGCCCTGCATGCGGTCTTCGCTCTGGTACTGCGGGATCTGACGCGGTCCGGCCTGCCGAACGGGGAGGAATCCTCGGCGGCTACGACGCAGCGGCGCACGGGGGGAATGATGGGAGAGAGCCCGCTCCTGCGGGCGGCGCTGGACAGGATCGCGCGGCTCGCGCCCAGCGACCTCCCCATACTGATCCTGGGCGAGAGCGGCACCGGCAAGGAGCTGGCCGCCCGGCAGCTCCATCGCGCCAGCGGGAGGGCCGACAGACCTTTCGTCGCCGTGAACTGCGGCGCCCTCGCGGAGACGCTGCTCCTCTCGGACCTCTTCGGCCACGTCCGCGGCGCCTTCACCGGCGCCGACCGCGACCGCAAGGGGGTCTTCGAGACGGCACACGGCGGCACGGTGTTCCTGGACGAGATTGGCGATCTCCCTTTGTCGGCCCAGGGAATGCTCCTGCGCGTGCTTCAGGAGGGGGAGATCCGCCGGTTGGGCGAGAGCGAAGCGCGGCGGGTCAACGTACGGGTGCTCGCGGCGACCCATCGCGACCTGGCGCGGATGGTGGAGGAGGGAACCTTCCGGCGCGATCTCTACTACCGCCTGCGCGTGGGGTGCATCGAGCTGGCGCCCTTGCGCGACCGCGGCGACGACGTGTTGCGGATCGCCGATTACATCCTCGGGCGGTTGCGAGGCCGGCCGGCGCGGCTTTCCCGGGAGGCGCGAGCCCGGCTGGTCGCCCACCGTTGGCCGGGCAACGTCCGTGAGCTCGAGAACGTGCTCGCCGTCGCCGCGGCCCTGGCGGGCGACGGTCCGATCGAGCCCGAGCACCTGGAGCTGCCGGCCGGCGCCGGCGCACCCGAGGCTCCCTACCACCAGCAGGTCGACGCGCTGCGCCGCGCTCTCGTCGCCCGGGCGATGGAAGAGTGCGGCAACCGCGCCGAGGCCGCCCGCCGGCTCGGCATCTCGCGCCAGGCTCTCTCGTATCTCATCCGCCAGCTCGGCCTCGACGGCCAAGCCGCGCGCCCCAGGGGTCGCATCGCTTGACCCGCGGGTCCTGCCGCGCGCCCTGCGGATCACGCCACTTGCGCCGCGGGTCGCGTGAGTTGCATCGCGTAGCGCGCCGCTCGACCCTCCCGCACGTGTCCGGCGGCGCGACCCACGGGTCGAGTGACGCGCTTCCCGGGTCAACTGGCTCGCCTTGCACGCCGGATCGCGCAAGGCTCGGAGCGGATGGCTCGTTTGACGGGTCGACTCCCGGGAGCGGCGGGTCCGCTCGCACAAGCCCCGGGTCCGCTGTTCCGCCTCGCGAGGCGGGAGTCTCGCCTTCTCCTCGTGCAGACTGAGACTGCATTCAGGTGGTATTTTCCCCTCCAGCCCTCAGTTCGACAATGGTGTAGCCCCGGCCCGCCACAGCTCCCGGGCCTGGCTGAACGCCTCGCCGGCGCCATCGAAGTCTTCGCGGCCCGGCGGGCGTTGGCCACGAAAGCCCAGCAATAGCCCTGGGCGCGGCTGCGCCAGCTCTCCGCCCCGGGTCTCCCGAGGCTTCGATGAACGGGAAGCTCAGCCGCAGCAGGTGCCGCAAGCGCCGCAGCCCACACACCAATTAGGGTTTGGGCAACAAGCGAGCTTTTGCGGGGGACAGTGACAGCAGTTGATGGTATCTACTTTATCCCCGGGTCGGAGGAGCCGCAGCTCCCAGCCGTGCAGCCTGGGCTCCGGTTGAGGACGCCCCTGGCCGGACTCCGACCTGGATTTGGCAGCCCGGAAGGAATCCACCGTGACCGGGGCGCTGGCGTCGAACGCCAGATCGACCTTCCCGAGAGGCGTGACCTCCAAAGGAGTCCCCTCGCCCGCCATGGTCAGATGCAGCTCGGCACCTTCGAAATTCGTCGAGAGGAGGATGGCGGAGAAGCGCTCGTCTTCGACGGGAAGGCGAACGAGATCGTTGTCTCCGGATATGGTCCAGAAACACAACCCCGCCGCACTCTTGATCTCTAGGACGGCTCGCGCATGAAGCAACCCCGGTCGAAGGTTGGTTTCCTCGGTCCGAGACGCCCGTTGCGCCCAAGCGGTACACCCGAGAAGAAGAAACTGTCCTACTAGGATGACAAATGTCCTTCTCATACCCTTCCCCCTTTTACTATGCAGATTGTTGACGCCCCCTTTTGCAAGGGGGGGGGATTATGCCTTCACGCCACTTCTATCCTTACTTAGTGCGTATGAAAGCAGATAGCGAAACTCCGGAGGAGGGGGTGGCCCCCTCGCCCCCGCTTCTCCGCTCCGATTCACAGACTGGGCACAAGGTGGGGCCTAAGCCTCCACGCCAGCCTCTGTTTAAGATAGAGTGGCAAGAAACAACGAAAAGGGTGGCATCACAGCCCTCACCCCATCCCCGCCTCGAGGTCGAGCAGTCGGCCCTCGGCCAGCAGCTCGGGATCGGTTTCAGCCCCCCGCCCCCCACAGCTCCCGCGCCCGTCTGGACCCCGAAGAGGTCAACGTCACCCGGGAGCTGCGGGCCTTCATCCAATGCGTGCTCGCGGACTCGATCCGGCCGGCCATCGCCACCCTGCGCGAGGCGGCGTTCTTCCTGACAAGCCTGCCGGCGAGGACGGCGGCGGAGAGGCGGCATGACGCGGAAAACCACCGTGACAGGGCAGATGAGCCGCGCAGCGGAGGACCTCCTGCAGCGGACGCAGGACTCCGGCAAAGTCGCCGTAATTTTCCCTTTCCGATCCAACCGGTACTTTCAGCTCAGCGTCGCCGCGCCGTCGGGGCTCCTCACCTCCCCGACCCTCCTCTCCCACCTCACATCCACCCCTGCCGGGAGAGGAGGGAGACTGTAAAAGGCAGCAAGAAACAAGCCTTTTCAAGCTCCCCTCTCTCTCCCGGCAGGGGGTTCGCCCGCGCCGTAGGAAGCCGGCGGAGGAAGAGGAAAAGCCGAACGGGGAAACCCCCAGCACCAATCCGGGTGCTTCGGGCTCCCCGTCCGACAAGGCCGCCGCCTAGTCCCTGAAAACCCGGGGGGGGCGTGTAAGGAGCACGCCCCCCCTTTTTTTCGGATCAGTCGGATCAGTCGGAACCAAAGCGATACAAGGAAACTACCATGTCAAGAAATTCAAGAGATGAGATCCTCCGCCGATGGGGGGTGCTGTGCCGGCCGCTCGTACTTTCTGTTCAGGCGCGGGTTTCTGTCGCCGCCGATTTGTAAAAGACCATGTCTTCGCCGCCGAGGCAGCCACGCAGCCGCTCGGCGATGCGCTCCAATCCGTCGCGATCGAGCTCGTCGAAAGCAGCCGGCTGATGGGAATCGATGTCCAGCACGGCGACCAGGTCGCCCGGCGGATTGCGAATCGGCACCACGATTTCAGAGCGGGCGCTCCCGTCGCAGGCGATATGGCCGGGAAAGGCGTGCACGTCGGGCACGACTTGCGTTCTGTTCTCGCGCGCGGCGGCGCCGCAGACGCCGCGGTCGAACGGAATTTCGAGGCATCCCAGCGGTCCCTGGTACGGGCCGACGCGCAGCAGCCGCGGCGCCACCACGCGATAGAAACCGGTCCAGCTCGCGTAAGCAAGCCGTTGGTGGAGCACGGAGGCGCAGGTGGACATCGCCGTGATCGGGTCGTCGACGCCTGCGAGCAACGAGTCCAGCTGGCGCAGGATTTCGCGGTAGTTCTGTTGCTTGGTGTCGGCGTCCATGGCGCGCATTCTACGTTAATTGCCGCCAAAATTTTCTCGGACTTGACATTTCGGGATTCCTTTTTGATAATGCCCATGCTTCATTGAGCGTGTCATCCATTTCATTCCAACCGAGGAGGCGAGAAAAGATCATGGCGGAACCCGAAAACGGAAAGCTCCATACCCTCTCCGAGATCTCGCAGAAGACCGGCATTTCGATGCCGACGCTCCAGCGATACAAGAAGCTGTACCAGAGTCGTATCCCCTCCGTCGGCCAAGGCCGCCGGCAGCGTTATCCCGACAGCTCGCTGCCGGTGTTCAATCAGATCAAGCAGGAGAACGCGGGCAAACGCGGGCGGCCGCGCAAGGACGCCGCCGCTGCTGCTCCTGCTGCCGCCGTGGCTCCGGCGGGCTCGCGCCGTCGTGGCCGGCCGCCGGTCAAAGCTGCCGCGGAGCCCGCGGCCCGGCGCGCGGGCGGACGCAAGAAGGCGTCGCGCCGCGGCCGTCCTCCCGCAGCGGCTTCCGCCGCCGCTCCCGCCGCAAAACCGGGTCGCCGCCGCGGCCGTCCCCCGGGCCGCCAGAAGAAGGCCGCCGCCGGCGGTTTATTGACGCTGACCGAGATCAGCAAGCAGACCGGCATTTCCTATCCGACTCTGGTGCGCTACGTGAAACTGCATTCCGATCATCTGCCGTCCGAGGGCACGGGACGCGCACGGCGTTTTCATCCGCAGGCGGTGGACGTGTTCCGCCAGCTCCGCAGCGAGAGCGGCCGCGGCGGCCGCAGGAAGGGCGCCGGCCGCCGTGCCGGCAGCGCGCGCCGAGCCGGGGGTGGTGAGGCGAGCGGCGCGCTCGCGAAACGCCTGAAGGGGATCGAAAAGACGCAGCAGAACCTCGAGAAGAGATTCAAGGGACTGGTCAAGAGTCTGCAGAAGCTTTTCCGCTGATCCTGCCGCGCGGCCCTTCGCCGCCAGCCGCCAGCGAAAACCCCGGCTCGTCGCCGGGGTTTTTCTTTTCGGCTCGGGTGGCTGTCTCCTTTAGGAGAGGGGTTGGGGTGAGGTTGCGAGATGATCCCATCCGAGATCTGGCAGATCCCTGCGGATTCCCTGGTCGAGCAGCGAGACGGCCCGGTGCTTCGTGATCGTTCCGATCCGCCGGCATCGCAGCGCCGCGGGCGGAATCAAACCGGAGGGCAGGGTGAACAGCAGCACGTAGTCCTCTCCACCGCCGAGCGCCAGCGCCAGCGGAGCGGCGCCGATCGCTTTACAAAGTGCGATGAAACGAGCGGAGAACGGCAGCGCGTCCGCTTCGACCTCCGCGCCGACGCCGCTGGCGCGGCAGAGGCGATGGAGATCGCGCGCCACGCCGTCGGACACGTCGAGGGCCGCGCCTGACGGTTGGGTGCCGAGCCAGCGGCCGAGCGCGAGCTGGGGGATCGGCCGCAGATGGCGCCGGACGGCCCGCCGCGCCGCATCGCGCAGCGAAGAAAACGATTCCAATGCAGGCGGCAGATCGATTCGCGAGCCATCCCCGCGGAAGCTGCGGGCGCCGCGTTCGATCAGCATTCTGCCGGCGGCGGACTCGCCGACCGTTCCTCCCAGCCAGAGATCGTGTCCCGGCGAGGCGCCTTCACGGCGCAGCCAGCGCGAGCTCTTCTCCTTGGCGCCGAGCAGCGTCAGCGCCGCCGTGGCCGCGCAGGGATGCCGCGCCAGATCGCCTCCGGCAAGCTGCAATCCATGCCGGCGGCAGGCGGCGAGCAGTGCGGTGAAGAACCGCCGGTGATCGAAACCGGGCGGCGCGGCAAGGGCGAGAAAGGCCCAGACAGGAAAGGCTCCCATCGCCGCGAGATCCGAGAGGTTGACGGCCAGCAGGCGGCGGGCGAGCAGGGCCGGGTCGAGGTCGGACGGGAAGTGCACGCCGGCGATCTGTTGATCGACGGTGACGGCGAACGGTCCGCCGGGCGGCAGCAGCGCGGCGTCGTCGCCGATCAACGACGCGCCCGGCTGCTTTCGCAGCCAATCGATCAAACGATCTTCGCCGGTGATGGGACTCACGCCACGGCGGGCTGCGGCTGTGCGCTGGCGACGTCGGCAGGCGCTCCCTCGGGAGTGACAATGGGTTGCCTCTGGTCGGGATCGAGCAGCGCCAGCTTCAGCACTTCGTCCATGTGATCGACGAAATGGAAGGTCAGCCCGTTGGTGATGGTCGCCGGGATTTCGGCGAGATCGCGCCGGTTGAGCTTCGGCACGATAACGGTATCGATTCCCGCGAGCTTGGCGGCGAGCGCTTTCTCTTTCAATCCGCCGATCGGCATCACGTCGCCGCGCAGCGTGATCTCTCCCGTCATCGCCACCCGGCGATTGACCGGGTGGCCGGTCAGCACGGAGAGGATCGCGGAGCCGATGGTGATGCCGGCCGACGGGCCGTCCTTGGGGATCGATCCGGCCGGTACGTGCACGTGGAGGTCGTGCTTGGCAAAGTAATCCTCGGCGACTCCGTGCGTAGCGGCGTAGGCGCGGGCGTAGGAGAGCGCCGCCTGGGCGGACTCCTTCATGACGTCGCCGAGCTGGCCGGTGAGCAGGAGTTGGCCCTTGCCCGGTACCGCGACCACCTCGATGAACAGCAGATCGCCGCCGGCGGCGGTCCAGGCGAGACCGGTGGCCACGCCCACCCGGTCGCGGTTGAGCAGCTCCTCGGCGAAGTGCTTGCGGGGGCCGAGGAATTCCTCGACTTGTTGCGGATCGACCTCGACGCGGACCTCTTCGCCGCGCGCCACCTTGACCGCCACCTTGCGGCAGATCGCCGCCAGCTCGCGCTCCAGGTTCCGCAGTCCCGCCTCCTTGGTATAGCCGGCGATCACCGCCCGGATGGACTCGTCGATGAGCGAGATCTGCTCTTCGGTGAGGCCGTTCTCCCGCGTCTGCTTGGGGATCAGGTGAAGGCGCGCGATACGGACCTTCTCCTCCTGGGTATAGCCGGTGAGGCGGATGATCTCCATACGGTCGAGGAAGGCCGGCTGAATCGGCTCCAGCATGTTGGCGGTGGCGATGAACATGACCCGCGACAGGTCGTACGCCAGGCCGAGGTAGTGGTCGACGAAGCTGAAGTTCTGCTCCGGATCGAGCACCTCCAGGAGCGCCGAGGAGGGATCGCCGCGGAAGTCGGCGCCGATCTTGTCGATCTCGTCGAGCACGAAGACCGGATTGCTGGTCCCGGCCTGGCGGATTCCCTGGAGGATGCGTCCGGGCAGAGCGCCGACGTAGGTGCGGCGGTGGCCGCGGATCTCCGCCTCGTCGCGCACGCCGCCGAGAGAGATGCGCACGAACTTGCGGCCGAGCGCGCGCGCGATCGACCGCCCGAGCGAGGTCTTGCCGACGCCGGGCGGCCCCACGAAGCACAGGATGGGGCCGCGGGTGTCGGCTTTGAGCTTGCGCACGGCGAGGTACTCGAGGATCCGCTCCTTGATCCGCTCGAGATCGTAATGGTCTTCGTCGAGCACCTGCTGGGCATGCTCCAGATCGAGGTTGTCCGCTGAGGTCAAATCCCACGGCAGGGCCGTCAGCCAGTCGAGGTAGGTGCGGATGATCTGCGTCTCGGCGCTCTCGGGATGGCTGCGCTCCAGACGCCGGATCTGCCGCTCCAGCTCCTCGCGCGCTTCCTCGGGGATCTTCTTCTCGTCCGCCAGCCGGCGGTAGTTGGCGATCTCCTCGGCCAGCTCCTCGCCTTCGCCGAGCTCCTGCTGGATGGCCTTGAGCTGCTGGCGCAGGAAGTACTCGCGCTGGCTGCGGTCGATCTCGCCGCGGGCCTGGGAGGAGATCTCCTGCTGCATGGTGAGCACCTGGATCTCGCGCGCCAGCAGGTCGCTCACCTTGCGCAGGCGGGCGATGGGATCGATCGTCTCCAGGACCGCCTGCGCCTCCGTCAGCTTGAGGTCGAGGTTGCTCGCCGCGAGGTCGGCGAGCCTTCCCGGATCCTCCAGGTTGGCGGCGATGACCATCACCTCGGCCGAGATCCCCTTGCCGAGGGTGACGGCGCGGTCCATGCTCTCCTTGACGCTGCGCACCAAGGCCTCGATTTCGAGCGCGGTGGCGCCGCTGCGCGGTTCTTCGATGCGTTCGATCTTGGCCTGCAGGTAGGGCTCGATCTGGCTGATGTGCTGCACGCGGGCGCGGGAGAGGCCCTGCACCAGGATGCGGATGCGGCCGTCGGGCAGCTTCAGCATCCGCATGATCACGGCCGCGGTGCCCACCTCGAAAAGGTCCGGCTCGCCCGGGTTGTCGATCGCCGCGTCGCGCTGCGCCACCAGCATGATGACCCGGCTCTCCGAGAGCGCGCGGTCCACCGCCAGGACGCTCTTGTCGCGGCCCACCGACAGCGGCAGGATGATGTACGGAAAGACGACGGTATCCTTGAGCGGCAGCACGGGGAGGACGTCAGGGATCTTGATCGCCTCCTCCTGCGGCTCGCCGGCCGGTCTACTCATCCGCGGGCTCCTCGATACGCAATACCCGAGCCTCCTGACGCTTGTCCTGGATCTTCGGGAAGTTCAGGGTCAGCAGGCCGTCGGCCAGCCGCGCCGTCCCCTGATGGGTATTGATGGGCGAGAAGACGTGGATCTCGCGGCTGAACCGGCCGTGACCCCGTTCCAGGCAGTGGAACTTGATGCGCTGCGCGTCCGGCAAGGTGGTGGACTTGACCCCTGAGATGACGACGCGCGTCCCCCGCACCTCGATCCGCAGGTCGGCCGAAGCGAAGCCCGGTAGCTCGGCCAGGATCAGGATGGCGGCAGGCGTCTCGACGACGTCGATCGCCGGCTGCCACTCGCCGAGCGGCAGGTCGTTGTCGCCGATCTGCAGCGCCTCCTGGAACAGGCGATCGAGCTCGGCCTGGAAGCGGGAGATCAGAAACAGGGATTCGAAACGGGCGGCCATGATGGCCCTACGCCTCCCTGCCCGGCTGGAGCAAAGACTTGACCACGTCCATGAAGGCGTCGATGTCCTCGAACCGCCGGTAGACGGAGGCGAAGCGCACGTAGGCGACCTGATCCAGCTCTTTCAGGCGCTCCATGACGAAGGCTCCGATCACCTGGGTCGAGATCTCCCGGTCCTCGCGCTCGTTGAGCATCGACTCGGCTTGATCGACGATCGCCTCCAACTGCCGCAGGGCGATGGGCCGTTTCTCGCACGCCTTGAGCAGTCCGCCGAGGAGCTTCTTGCGGCTGAACTCCTCGCGGGTGCCGTCGTGCTTGACGACCATATAGGGGATGTCCTCGATCTGCTCGTAGGAGGTGAAGCGCCGGCCGCAGCTCAGGCATTCGCGGCGGCGGCGAATGGTCGCGCCGTCGCGGCTCTCCCGCGAATCCACCACGCGGTCGCGGTTCTCCGAGCAGAAGGGGCAGCGCATCGTTGGGGCTCGGGATGCCGGCCGGGGCCGTCCCGCTACTCCTTGGCGCTCAGGGCGATGTTGAGGCGCAGGAGGAGCTTTTCCAGGCTGGCGGCGTCCTTGATCTCGACCTGCAGGTCGCGCACGGCGTCCATCACCCGGTGCTGGTCGTCTTCCACTTGAAAGCTGACCAGGAAGCGGCGGGCGCGTTGGAAATCCGTGCGCCGCAAGGTCATCTCGATGGTCCGCGACAGCTCGCCGCGGCCGTTGGTGGCGGCGGCCGGCCGCGGGGGAGGTACGACCGGCGGGCCCGCCGGCTTCTGCATGGCTTCGCGCCGCAGCCGTTCGAGCTCGCTCAGCACGTCCACCGTGCGGCCCTTGCCGATGGGCGGCGCCTTGGGAGGGGCGGGGGCTGGCGCGGCCGGGCCGCCGCCGGCTGCGCCGCGCTTGGCGCCGGCGCGGGTGGGCGCGGGCGATCCGCCGGAGAGGCGGCTTCCGGTTGCGCTGATGCCGGAGCCGGCAGCGAGGGGGCGGCACCGGCTGCGGAGACGGGCCACCGTTGCCGCCGCCGTCGCGGTCGCCGGCTTGGCGGCAGGAATGGAACGCGCGGGAGGGGTGGAGGGTTCGCTGCGGCCCAGCCGCTTCTTGAGCGACAGCAGGGTGTGCTTGGAGATCGCCCTTGAGGGTCTCGAACACTCCCATGCCCGGTCACGGCCGAGGCTTCGACCCACGGCCAGTCGTTGCGGTTGACGGCGGCGTTCAGCTCGTCGATCGAGCAGACGTCCGCCAGGTCCCGTTTGTTGTATTGCAGCACCAGCGGCAGGGTGTCCACCGACAGACCCATCTCCGCCAGGTTCTCCTCCAGGTTGCGGAACGAATCGAGGTTGGCCTGGAGCATCGCCCGCTGCGAGTCGGCCACGAAGACCACGCCGTCCACTCCCTTGAGCACCAGCTTGCGGGTGGTGTTGTAGAACACCTGGCCGGGTACGGTGTAGAGCTGGATGCGGGTGTTGAAGCCGGCGATCGAGCCGACGTCGATGGGCAGGAGGTCGAAGAAGAGGGTGCGGTCCGTCTCGGTCTCGAGCGATACCATCTCGCCCCGCGACTCCCCGGCGGTGTGCTGGTAGATGTAATGGAGGTTGGTCGTCTTGCCACACAGCCCGGGGCCGTAGTAGACGACCTTGGCCGCCATCTGCATCGTGCTGTAGTTGAAGAACACCATAGGGGCTGTACGCGCGCCGGAATGGGACTGCAAAGCATAGCACCCGTCCCCCGGGGCGCGTCAATTGCGGCCGCGAGCGCTCCTCCGGGCTCGCTGCCCCGTCTGCCGGAAGGTTTCCAGGGCCAGGGCCGCCGCCAGGTCGAGCTTCTCGGGGGCGAGCTGCCGCAGCGCTTCGAGGTGGCGCTCGAGGGTGGCGCGGTCGCCGCGGGCGGCCGGGCCGGTGATGGCCGAACCGAGAGAGCGGTCGGCGTCGAGGGTCTTCCGGGCGGCGGCGACGGCGCCGTGGGCCAGCTCGAGATATCCCCGCGCCACCTCCTCCGGCAGGCCGATCCGGCCGGCGATCTCCGCCGCCGCGGCGAGCAGGGTGATCGACCCCTCCGGCCGCCAGGGTGGCCGCGAAGTGGTAGAGCGGACGGGCCGGCGCCGGCACCTCGGCGGCCACCCCTCCCCAGGCGGCGGCCAGCCGGACCGCCAGGGCCTGGGCCGCCGGGTCGCCGTCCACGGCGAAGAACACCCCGCGCGCCTCCCCGGAATCGAGGAGCGGCCGGGGGAAGGCCTTGAGGGGATGGAGGGAGCCGGCGGCCGAGCCGGCTGCCCGCAGCTCGGCGAGGACGGAGGCATCCAGGCTCCCCGAGGTGTGGAGGACCACCCTGGCCTGCGGGCGCCTGGCGAGCTCGCGCGGCCACGTCCGGCAGGGCTCCGTCGCTCACGGCGATCAGCAGCAGGTCCTGCCCCGCCGTCGCGAGCTGCCGCAGGTCTCCGCAAGCCGGTCCGTCCGGCCATGCAGCCGGCCGCGGACGCCGGCCCGCGACCCCGGCCAGCTCCGCCCCGGCCGCGACGGCCCAGCTCGCCAGGCTCGAGCCAACCTTGCCGGGTCCGACCAGAGAGAAGCGGAGGCCTGCCAGGGAAGCGCGTCACGAGGCAACGATAACAGCCTCGTCCCAGTATCCGCACGAAGCGCACAAGTTCCCTGATCCTCAGTAATTTGGGCTATGCGCTCCTTGACATGGAAGGAGCGGTCGAAGCTACCATCTCTTAGCACTCTCATGGGGAGAGTGCCAGCTCTCGAGGCGACAGGCATGCCCGAAGTCAGGGATCACGATCAGGCTGAGCGTCCGGGATCGGGAGATCCTGAAGGACGTCATCCTGACCTACATCTTGAGCGCTGAACCGGTCAGCTCGCGTTCCGTCGCCAAGCACGGCAAGCTCGGCCTCTCGGCGGCGACGATCCGTAACGTGATGGCCGACCTGGAGGAATGGGGCTACCTGATGCAGCCGCACACTTCCGCGGGCCGCGTCCCCACCACCACGGCCTACCATCTCTTCATCGGCTCGATGATGGAGGCCCGCTCGGTGCCGGCGCGGGAGCGGCGCTACATCCAGGAGAACCTCAAGGTCGGGTCTGCCGACGCCGACCAGCTCACGGGCACGGCGTCGCACCTGCTCTCGGAGCTGTCGAGCCAGGTGGGCATCGTGGTCACCCCGGCGATGGGGGAGACGGTATTGAAGGCCGTGGACTTCATCCGGGTCTCGGGCCGCAAGGTGCTGTGCGTCGTGGTGTCCTCGACCGGTTTCATCGACAACAAGGTGATCGAGACCGAGGAGGAGCTGCCGCGCGAGGAGCTGCTGCGGATCTCCAACTATCTGACCGAGAACTTCGCGCGGTCACACCCTGCGGGAGATCCGCGAGCGGCTGCTGCGGATGATGGGTGAGGAGCGGGCGCAGATGGACCGTGTGCTGGCGCGCACGATCGAGCTGGCGAGGAGCGGCCTCGCCACGGACCAGAGGCCGGGGGTGGTGGTCGACGGCACCTCGATGCTGCTGTCGAAGCCCGAGCTTTCCGACGTGCAGCGGGTACGGCGGATGTTCGAAGCCTTCGCGGACAAGGCGCGTCTGGTGAAGATCCTCAACCAGTGCATACTGGGCGGCGGCGTGCGGGTGCTGATCGGCGAGGACAGCGAGCTGACCTCGGAGCTCGACTTCAGCGTGGTGGCGACCCCCTATGGTCGTGGGCGAGCGGCCGCTCGGCACCCTGGGCATCGTCGGTCCCTCGCGGATGGATTACGCAACGATCATCCCGCTGGTGAACTTCCTGGGCGAGGCCTTGAGCCGCGCCCTGGCGGAGACGTTCTCCGGAGGACCCGAGGCAACGCAGCGGAGATAGGACACCACCGAGCAAACGATAGCGAGGACGTGATGGCAGACGACGTGAGAGACGCGGGCGACACCTCCGAGGTGGCGCTCGATCTGGACGAGCAGAGCACCGATCTGGAGACCGCCATGCGCGAGGCGGTGGCGGCGGTCGAGGGGGTCGAGGCGGTCCCCGCCCGCGACCCCGGTGGCCGAGGCGGACGAGGTGTCCCAGTTGCGGCAGGAGATCGCCGATCTGCGCGACCGCTCGATGCGTACCCTGGCCGACTTCGACAACTTCCGCCAGCGGAGCGAGCGCGAGCGCCAGGAGCTGAAGCGCTATGCCCTGCTCGAGCCCTTGCGCGAGCTCCTGACCGTGGCCGACAACCTCGACCTGGCCCTCTCGGCGGAGGGGTCTGCCGAGGATCTGAAGCGGGGCGTCGAGATGATCCACCGCCAGTTGCGGGAGCTGCTGCGCCGCTTCGGCGTGACCGAGATCGCCGCCGTGGGTCAGCCGTTCGATCCCACCCTGCACGAGGCGGTGTCGCGCGAGGAGAGCGGCGAGGTCAAGGAGCCGACCGTCGCCGCCGAGCTGCGGCGCGGCTACCGGATGCACGACCGCCTGCTGCGGCCGGCGATGGTCAAGGTCGCGGTGCCGCCGGAGGCGCCGCCCGCCACTACCGCCGACAAGGGCGGCGAGGAAGGTCCCGCGCTCTGAGCCGTTCCGGCGGCCGTCCGTCGAGCCACCCGCGATGAGCAAGATCATCGGTATCGATCTGGGCACCACCAACAGTTGCGCCGCCCTCGTGGAGGCTACGGTGCCCTCCGTGCTGGGGAACCGCGAGGGCAGCCGGACGACCGCTTCCATCGTGGCCTTTTCCGAGGAAGGTGACCGGCTGGTCGGCCAGATCGCCAAGCGCCAGGCGATCACCAATCCGCAGAACACGGTTTTCGCCGTCAAGCGGCTGATCGGCCGCAAATTCCGGGACCCGCAGGTCGAGCGGGCGCGCCAGGTCCTGCCTTACGTTCTGGCCGAGGCGATCAACGGCGACGTCAAGATCGAGATCCGCGACCGCCACTACAGCCCCGAGGAGATCTCGGCCCTGGTGCTGCGCGAGATCAAGGAGTTCATCGAGGAGGGGCTGCAGGAGGAGGTCCGCGAGGCGGTGATCACCGTCCCCGCCTACTTCAACGACTCCCAGCGCCAAGCCACCAAGGACGCCGGCAAGATCGCGGGCCTCGAGGTCGTGCGCATTCTCAACGAGCCTACCGCCGCGGCCCTGGCCTATGGTCTCGACCGGCAGGGCGCCGCCGGTACGATCGCCGTCTACGACCTGGGGGGCGGCACGTTCGACATCTCCATCCTTCAGCTTTCCCAGGGAATCTTCGAGGTGCGCTCGACGGCGGGCGACACCTATCTCGGCGGCGAGGACTTCGACCAGCGAATCATGGACTGGCTGATCCAGGATTTCGAGCGCGACACCGGTATCGACCTGCGCAGCGACCGCATGGCCCTGCAACGCTTGAAGGAGGCGGCGGAGCGCGCCAAGTGCGAGCTGTCCGCCACCGAAGAGACGACGATCAATCTGCCGTTCATCTCGGCGGACCGCAGCGGTCCACGCCACCTTGCCCGCGCTCTGAACCGTGATCAGTTCGAGGGCCTGGTACGCGATCTGGTCGAACGCACCGAGGGACCGTGCAACGACGCGCTGCAGCAGGCCGGCCTGCGGGCCGATCAGATCGACGAGGTGCTGCTGGTGGGCGGGCAGACCCGCACGCCGCTGGTCGTCCAGACGGTGGAGAGGATCTTCGGCCGCAGGCCCAACCGCGAGATCAACCCCGACGAGGTGGTGGCGATGGGCGCGGCCATCCAGGGCGGTATCCTGCGCGGCGATATCAAGGACCTCGTGCTCCTCGACGTCACCCCGCTGTCGCTGGGAGTCGAGACCCAGGGAGGCCTGTTCACCCGGCTCATCGACCGCAACTCGACGATTCCGACCAAGAACAACCAGATCTTCACCACCGTCGTCGACAACCAGAGCATCGTGGAGGTTCACGTCCTCCAGGGGGAGCGCCAGATCGCCGGCGAGAACCGGTCGCTCGGCCGCTTCGAGCTGGTGGGAATCCCGCCGGCGCCGCGCGGCGTTCCCCAGATCGAGGTGACGTTCGCCATCGACTCCAACGGCATCGTCAATGTCTCCGCCCGCGACGTGGCGACGAACCTCTCCCAGAGCATTCAGATCAATCCCGCCGGCGGCCTCTCCGAGGAAGAGATCCAGCGCCTGGTGACGGAGGCGGACAAGAGCTCCCAGGCCGATGCCGAACGGCGCGAGATCCGCCAGCTCAAGAACCGTCTCGAGGGGCTGATCTACAGCAACGACCGGGTCTTCGAGCAGTTCCGTGACATGCTTCAGGAAGCTGACGCGAAGAAGATCAACGAAGTGTTGCTGCAGGCGCGCATGGCGGTGACCAACGAGAAGCGCGCCGAGCTGGAGGCCGCGATCTTCGACCTCAACTCCGTCTCCCGTACCCTGTCCGACGTCATGCTCACCCGCGCCGGAGGCTCCGGTCCGCCGAAGGGTTAAGAAGGAATGGCGAAACGCGACTACTACGAGGTGCTGGGGCTCAGCCGCAGCGCCAGCCAGCAGGAGATCAAGTCGGCTTACCGCAAGATCGCGGTACGCGACCATCCGGACAAGAATCCCGGCGACCAGGAGGCCGAGGAGCGCTTCAAGGAAGCCGCCGAGGCGTACGCCGTGCTCTCCGACGCCGACAAGCGGGCCCGTTACGACCGCTTCGGCCATCAAGGCGTGTCCGGCGTGGGGGCCGGCGGGTTCGACCCGACGATCTTCGCTGATTTTTCCGACATCCTGGGCGACATCTTCGGCTTTGGCGGCCGCCGCGGCGGCGGCTCCGGCATGACCCGGGGAGCCGACCTGCGCTACGACCTGACGCTGACCTTCGAGGAGGCCGCCTTCGGCACCGAGACGTCGCTGCGCATCCCGCGCCTGGAGGTCTGTCCGCGGTGCACGGGCAGCGGCAGCGCCAACGGCGCGCCGGCGGTCGTCTGCTCGGCCTGCGGCGGACGCGGCCAGGTGCGGTTCACCCAGGGGTTCTTCACCGTGGCCCGCACCTGCCCGCAGTGCCAGGGCGAGGGCCGGGTGATCAACGATCCGTGCGCCGAGTGCCGCGGCGAAGGGCGGGTCGAGCGCGAGCGCTCGATCGCCGTGAAGATTCCCGGCGGGGTCGACACCGGCGCCCGTCTGCGCCTCTCCGGCGAGGGCGAGCACGGGCGTCGCGGCGGACCGCCGGGCGATCTCTACGTCGTCCTTCAGGTACGGCCGCACAAGCACTTCCGCCGCGACGGCTCGACCGTGCTGTCCCGCCTGTCCGTCAGCTACGCCCAGGCCGTGCTGGGGACCACGGTCGAAGCCGACACGCTGCACGGCAAGCGGCCGCTCGACGTTCCTTCCGGGACCCCGCACGGCCGCGACTTCCGCCTCCGCGGGCAGGGTATCGATCGGCTCGACGGCAGCGGCCGCGGCGATCACCTGGTGACGGTGGAGGTCGCGGTGCCCAACCCGCGCGAGCTCTCGGCGGAGGAAATCCAGCTCCTCCGCCGGCTCGCCGAGCTGGGCGGTCAGTCCGTCAAGGAGGACAAAACCGTCCTGGACCGGGTGAAGAACCTGTTCGGATAAAGTCCGGCCCGGCTGCGGAAGCCGAGAGGGACGTAAGGGACAGCAAGGACGGCAGGGACAGAAAACGCCTGATGTCCTTATCGTCCTTGGTGTCCTTCAGGTCCCTGAGCTCTTCAATGCCACATCTGAGACGCGTCTATCTCCTCGCGCCCGATCTCGAGGATACCCTCATGGCCGATCTTTGGCTCGCCGGCACCTTGGGCGTTCATTCCTCATCCGGGCCGGACGGCCGGCTGCGCCTCGAGGCGTGGTTTCCCCTGGAGGCCGCGCCGCTCCAGGTGGGCACCGGCGTCGAGCTCGCGGCCGAGGAGACCGTCGCCGATGCCGACTGGCTCGCCGCCTATCGCGAGCGGGCCCGGCCGTTCCCCGTCGGCCGGACGCTCTTCGTGGATCCGCGTGAGCCCGGAGAGGAGCCGGCCGAGGTTCCGGCGGGCCGGCGGCTGCTCCGTCTGCCCGCCCGCGCCGCCTTCGGCACCGGCAGTCACGAGTCGACTTCGCTGGCCCTGGAGCTGCTGGAGGCGGCGGAGGTGGGGGGGCGCCGGGCGCTCGACGTCGGCACCGGCACCGGCGTGCTCGCCTTTGCCGCGCTGCTCTACGGCGCACGCTCCGTCGTCGGTTTCGATCTCGACCTTGCGGCGCCCGTCCACGCGCGGGACAACGGCGAGCTGAACGATCTCCATCCGTTCTGGTTCGCCGGCCCTCTGGCGGCGATCCGCGAGGGGCCTCGCTTCGATCTCGCCCTGGTCAACGTCGTGCCGGAGCAGATCCTTCCCGAGATGCCGGACCTGGTGCGGCTCCTGCGCCCTGGCGCCGAGGCCATCCTCTCGGGCATTCTCGTGGAGCGGGGACGCCAGGTGCTGGAGCGCTTGCGAAGCCTCGGCTTCGTCGAGCTGGACCGCCGGGCGGCGGGGGACTGGATCGCCTTCCGGGTAGCCCTCACTCCCCCAACCCCCTCTCTCCCGCCTCCTCCCTTTCCCCCTCACCGGGAGAGAGGGGGCTCAAGGACATGATCACCCTGCTCGTTGACGCCGCTGCGTTCGCAGCGCCCGAGTTGCGGATCGAGGGGGAGGCCTACCGCCATCTGTTCCGGGCGCGGCGGGTGGCGGCGGGAGAGGAGCTGAGGATCGTCGACGGTCTGGGCCGGGCGCGCTGGGGGCGGGTAGCGCGGGTGGACCGGACGACCGCCACCGCCGTCCTGGGCGAGCCGGCTCCCGGCCATGAGCCTGCCTGCCGGCTCGATCTGCTGGTGCCCACCTGCCGGCCCGAGCGGGCTTCCTGGCTGATCGAGAAGGTGACGGAGGTCGGGGTTTTCGCCGTCCGCTTCCTCAACACCGCGCGGGCGCCGCGCGAGCTCGGCGGCGGCACCCTCGATCGCCTGCGCCGGGTGGCCGCGGCGGCGGTGGAGCAATGCCACCGCTCCCGCCTGCCGGAGATCACGGGGCCCCACGCCTGGAGCGAGCTCGGCGGTCTGACCGCGGGCGCCGGACAGCGCTGGTTTCTCGATCCGGAAGGGGAGACGGTCTCATCGTTGAATGTAGGGGCGGCCCTATGTGGCCGCCCTGAGGACAACCCGGAGGCGGAACAGGGCGGCCACACAGGGCCGCCCCTACAGGTTTCCGCGCGCGGCGCCCTCCTCGTCGGCCCCGAGGGAGGGCTCGCGTCCGAGGAGAGGGGTGAGCTGCCTGGCGGCAGGCTGGCAGCCCATAGGGCTCGGGGAGCGGGTCCTGCGTCTGGAGACCGCCGCCGTCGTGGGGGCCGCCCTGGTGCTTTTCCCTCGCCTTCGGAATCGCGATTTAGAAATCCGAAATTGACCCGCCCCGAAGGTTCGGGCTAGCATCGGACGTCCTCGCAGTCAGTCCCAAAGGAGGCCGCCTTGTCCAACCCCTTTGCCGGTATCCGCTGGATCTGGAAGAACGGTCAGCTCATCGATTTCGAGAAGGCCACCGTCCACGTGCTGAGCCACGCGCTGCACTACGGCTCTGGAGTGTTCGAGGGGATCCGCTGTTACAGCACGAAACAGGGACCGGCGGTGTTCCGTCTGGCCGAGCACATCCGGCGGCTGGAGAAGCTCGGCGAAGGTCTACCGCATGCCGATCGCCTTCTCCGACGAGGAGCTGGCGGAGGCTTGCTGCGAGACGATCCGCGCCAACGAGCTCCAGGCCTGCTACATCCGCCCGATCGTCTTTCGCGGCCTCGGCACCCTCGGGGTCAACCCGCTGCGCTCGCCCGTCGAGGTGTTCGTCGCCGTCTGGAACTGGGGCAAATACCTGGGCGAGGAGGCGGAGCAGGGGGTCGAAGTCTGTGTATCGTCCTGGCGCCGCGTCTCGCCGGACTCCATGCCGGCGGTCTCCAAGGCGACGGGCATCTACCTCAACGGGCAGCTCATCAAGATGGAGGCTCTCGCCAACGGCTACGTCGAAGGGATCGGCCTCGATTCGCGCGGCTTCGTGAGCGAGGGCTCGGGCGAGAACGTCTTCCTGGTCCAGGACGGGGCGCTGATCACGCCGCCGGTGGCATCCTCGATCCTCTCGGGCATCACCCGGGACACCGTGGTCAGGATCGCCCGGGACCTCGGGATACCGGTACGCGAGGAGGTCATCCCCCGCGGCCAGCTCTACTGCGCCGACGAAGCGTTCTTCACCGGCACGGCGGCCGAGATCACGCCGATCCGCGCCATCGACCGCATCGCGGTGGGACGCGGCTGTCCGGGCGAGATCACCCGGCGGATCCTGAACGAGTTCAAAGGCATCACCAGCGGCGAGATCGAAGATCGTCACGGCTGGCTCCATCCCGTCTACTCCCGGGTAGGGGCCGAAGTACCCGAGGCGCAGGCCTTGTAGGGATCGACCGCGCTTCATCGCGATTTAACCGGAGGCTTCCCCATGAACATCAATGACCTGCTCAAAATCGCGGTGGAGCGGAAGGCCTCCGATCTCCACCTCAAGGTGGGGAGCCATCCGGTGATCCGCATCGACGGCGATCTGGTGCCGCTGGGCGAGCTGAAGCGCCTGATGCAGGAGGACACCATCGCCATGGCGTTCTCGATCATGAACGCCCGCCAGAAGCAGCGCTTCAAGGAGGAGCTCGAGCTCGACATCGCCTATTCGGTGCCGGGGCTGGGGCGCTTCCGCTGCAACGTCTTTCAGCAACGGGGCGCCGTGGGTCTGGTGTTGCGCGTCATCCCGGCGCGCATCCAGAGCATCCGCGAGCTGATGCTGCCGCCCGTGCTCGAGCGCATCTGTGAGGAGCGCCGGGGCCTGATTCTCTGCACCGGCACCACGGGCTCCGGCAAGTCCACCAGCCTGGCGGCGATGATCGACTACATCAACTCGAGCCGCACCGAGCACATCATCACCGTCGAGGATCCGATCGAGTTTCTCCACCGCGACAAGAAATCGATCGTCAACCAGCGCGAGATCGACGTCGACACCCACTCCTTTGCCGGCGCGCTGCGCGCCGCTCTGCGCCAGGACCCCGACGTCATCCTGGTGGGCGAGATGCGCGACTACGAGACCATCGAGACGGCATTGCTCGCCGCCGAGACGGGCCACCTGGTGTTCTCGACCCTGCACACGCTCGACGCCACCGAGACGGTCAACCGCATCATCTCGGTCTTTCCGCCGCACCACCAGAAGCAGATCCGCATTCAGCTTTCGCAGGTGCTCAAGGCGATCCTCTCGCTGCGCCTGATGCCTCGCGCCGACGGCATGGGCCGCGTGCCCGCCTGCGAGATCCTGATCTCGACCGCCTATATCCGCGAGTGCATCGAAAACAAGGAGAAGACGAAGTACATCCGCGAGCAGATCGCCCTCGGCACCAGCCAGTACGGCATGCAGACGTTCGACCAGTCGCTCTTCCAGCTCTACAAGAGCGGCCTGATCACCCTGGACGAGGCGCTCAAGCGCGCCACCAACCCGGACGAGTTCCGGCTCAAGATCCAGGGCGTCCAGTTCACCGCCGATATCTCCCGCGAGCAGATGGAGGAGTCCCTCCAGATGTCCGGCGAAAGCGACCTGCTGGGGGGCGGCGACCTGCCGTTCGAGATCGAGCAGAACTAGGTTCAGCCCTCGGCCTAAGACATTTGCCCGCGCAACCTCACCCCCTGCCCCCCTCTCCTAAAGGAGAGGGGGGATTTGATACGAAAGCCCCTCTCCTTTAGGAGAGGGGTTGGGGTGAGGTCGCAGGGGCAGGAACTTCCGTTATGCGCTCCTCCTCTTATGACAAGGCCGTCCAGCTCCTCGCTTCCCGCCCGCATTTCCGGCGGGAGCTGGAGGCGAAGCTGCAACAGCGCGACTACGCCGCGGAGGAGATCGAGGAGGCGCTCGCCCGGTTGGCGGCGCAGGGCTACCTCGACGATCGTGCGGCGGCGCGCGGCTTCGTGGAATCCCGCCTGGCGCGCGGCGAAGGACGGGCGCGGCTGCGCGCCGAGCTGCTGCGGCGAGGGGCCGCCGAGGAGGTGGCCGAGGAGGCCCTCGCCGAGCTGACGCCCGAGGACGATCTGCCGGCCGCCCGCGCGGCGGCGCAGCGGTGGGAGCGGCTGGGGGGCCGCGACCCGCGGGCCCTGGCCCGCCACCTCGACCGCAAGGGGTTTTCCCGCCGTGCTATCGTTGCCGTTTTAAACGCCAGGACGGACGGGTTGGAAATCGACGACGGGTCATGAAGAGCGCAGACGTTCGCACGAGCTTTCTCGAGTTCTTCCGGGAGCGCGGCCACCGCGTGGTCCCGAGCTCGCCGCTGGTGCCGCAGGGGGACGCAACCCTGCTGTTCACCAACGCCGGAATGGTTCAGTTCAAGGACTGCTTTCTCGGCACGCAAAAGCCGGGATCGCCCCGTGCGGCGTCGGTGCAGAAGTGCATGCGCGTCTCCGGCAAGCACAACGACCTGGAGAACGTGGGACCCAGCCCGCGCCACCACACCTTCTTCGAGATGCTGGGCAACTTCTCCTTCGGCGACTACTTCAAGGAGGATGCGATCCGCTTCGGCTGGGACCTCGTCACCCGGGTGTGGAGCCTGCCGCCCGAGCGGCTGTTCGCCACGGTCTACGAGGAGGATGACGAAGCGTACGATCTGTGGCTGAAGCTTTCCAGCCTGCCTGCCGGAGCGGGTCCACCGTTGCGGCAAGGCGGACAACTTCTGGGCCATGGGCGAGACCGGTCCGTGCGGTCCCTGCAGCGAGATCTTCGTCGATCTACACCCCGACCTGCCCGCGGTCTCCTGGGAGGAGGGGACGGACGCCGGACGGTACATGGAGATCTGGAACCTGGTGTTCATGCAGTTCGATCGCGACGATCAGGGGAATCTCACTCCCCTGCCCAAGCCGTCGATCGACACCGGTATGGGTCTCGAGAGGGTCACCTCCGTGCTCCAGGGGGTGGGCTCCAACTACGACACCGACCTCTTCCAGCCGATCCTCGCCGCCGCGGCCGACCTGGCCGGCACGAAGTACGGCGCGGACGAGGAGAAGGACATCTCCCTGCGGGTGATCGCCGACCATCTGCGGGCGGTCTCCTTCCTCCTTGCCGACGGCGTCATTCCGGGCAATGAAGGGCGGGGCTACGTGCTGCGCCGCATCCTTCGCCGGGCGGTGCGCCACGGCATGCGGCTCGGCTTCGAGGAGCCGTTCCTGCACAAGCTGGTGCCGGTGCTCGGCGAGGTGATGGGCGGCGCCTACCTGGAGCTGGCGGCGACCCGGCAGGCTTCGATGGCCACCATCAAGGCGGAAGAGGAGAAGTTCCTCTCGACGGTGGCCAACGGCGCCCGCCAGGTGCAGGAGGAGATCGAGCGCCTGCGGCCGCAGGGCGCGGCCGTTCTCCCGGGTCCCATGGTCTTCCGCCTCTATGACACTTACGGCCTGCCGCTGGAGGTGATCCGCGAGATCGCCGAGGAGGAGCGCTTCCGGGTCGACGAGGCCGGCTTCAACGAGGCCCTGGACGCCCAGCGCGAGCAGTCGCGCAAGGCGACGGCGGAGGTGCAGAACCGCCTCTCGGCCCTGCGCGAGGTGCTGCGCGGCCACGCCGAGCTGGCCGGGACGCGCTTCGAAGGCTACGATCGTACCGAGCTGATCGACATGCCCGCCGAGGTGGTGCGCCTCGCCACCTGGCGCGAAGGCGCGCCGGTGCGGGTGTCCACCTTGCAGAAGGGGCAGCTGGGGGTCGTCATCCTCGACCAGACGGTGTTCTACGCCGAGGCGGGAGGCGAGGTGGGCGACACCGGCGAAATCGCCTGGGAGGGAGGCCGCGCCGAGGTGGTGGACACCCAGAAGGACGCCTCCGGGGTCATCTTCCACTTCGTCGAGGTGGAGGAGGGAAGCCTCTCGCGGCACATGAAGGTGCAGCTGCGGGTGGATCACGAGCGGCGGCTCGCCATCCAGCGCAATCACACGGCCACCCACCTGCTGCACGCCGCCCTGCGGCAGGTGCTGGGCAAGAGCGTGCGGCAGGCCGGCTCGCTGGTGGCGCCGGACCGCCTGCGCTTCGACTTCACCTACCACCGCGCCATGTTCCGGCAGGAGGTCGAGCAGGTCGAGGATCTGGTCAACGAGTGGATCCGCCGTGCGGTCTCGACCGAGACCGTCTGGCGCAGCTATCAGGAGGCGATCGCCGCCGGTGCCATGGCGCTCTTCGGCGAGAAGTACGGCGAGCGGGTGCGCACGGTCAACGTTCCCGGCTTCAGCTTGGAGCTGTGCGGCGGCTGCCACGTGCACAACACGGGCGAGATCGGGCTACTCGTCATCGAGTCCGAGCGTGGAGTCGCCTCCGGCGTACGCCGCATCGAGGCCCTGACGGGCACCTATGCCCTGGCGGAGATGCGCCGCCAGCGCGCCGCCTATGGGGAGTTGGTGGCGCGGCTCGGCATCCGCTCGGGTGACTACGACCAGCAGCTCCAGAAGGCGGAGCAGATCCGGCAGCGCCAGAACGAGCTGGAGCAGGAGATGCGGCGGCTGCGCATGCAGCTCGTCTCCGGCGCCGTTTCACCGGCGGGCGACGAGGAGATCCTCGTGGACGGCATCCGGGTGCTCGCCCGCGAGGTGCCGCCGGCGCCCGCCAACGAGCTGCGCGACATGGCCGACAGCCTGCGCTCCAGGCTCGGCTCGGGAGTGGTGGTGATCGGCAGCCGCGGCGACGGCAACGTCAGCCTGGTGGCGGCCGTGAGCAAGGACCTGACCTCCCGCGTCAAGGCCGGCGAGCTGGTCAAGAAGCTCTCGGCCATCGTGGGCGGCGGCGGCGGCGGCCGTCCCGACTTCGCCCAGGCCGGCGGCAAGGAGCCCGAGAAGCTGCCCGCGGCCCTCGCCCTCGTGGAAGAGGCGGTTCGCGAACAGCTCGGCACGAGATAAGGGCCTTGCAATCTTCAGCTTTCCGGCTAAGATAGACCTCAGTAGTAACCAGCGAGCCAGGATCAGGAACCTTCTCGAAGGGTCTGTCGTGACGAGAACGGCTTTACGCGTCATCGCTTGGATGATTCTCGCGCTCTGCCCGGCGCTGGCCGCGGCGAGCGACGTGCGGATCGCCATCGGTCCCAGCGGCCGCAAGGTCATCGTCAACGAGGACTCCGGTCAGCGCTCACGCCGGCTGTCGGTGAAGCTCGTGCCCTTGCCCGACGCCGACCTCGAACCGCTGATCGTGCGCCACAGCGGCGCCCAGAACCTCGATCCCAAGCTGGTCAGGGCGCTCATCCAGACCGAGTCCGGCTATAACCCTCGGGCCCTGTCGAACAAGGGAGCCATAGGCCTCATGCAGCTCATGCCGGCGACGGCGAGCCTGCTGAACGTGCGCAACCCCTACGATCCGGACGACAACCTGCGCGGCGGCACCCGCTACCTGCGCCAGATGCTCGACCGTTTCGCCGGTAAGCTGGAGCTGGCCCTGTCCGCCTACAACGCCGGGCCGGGCGCCGTCGAGCGGCACCGCGGCATTCCGCCGTACGCCGAGACGCGCGACTACGTGCGGCGGGTGCTGGCGCTCTACCGCGGCGGGGAGGCCGGTATTCCTTCCGTATCCTGGACACCCGCCGCGAACCGCCGCAAGCCCTATCTCACCCGCGGACCCAACAACCGCCTGCTTCTCACCACCTCTCTCACCGGTTCGCGCTAGGCCGCGGGTCTGGTTTCGCCGTTCCCGCGGTGGCATAGAATCCTCCGCACAAGACGGCTACGTCCCGACACCCGATGCTCAATCTGCCCAACCTGCTCTCGATCGCCCGCATCCTCCTGGTTCCGCCGCTGGTCGTGGTGCTGCTCACCAAGTTCGAGGGCAAGGAGTGGTGGGGTCTGGGCCTGTTCCTGCTCGCCGCAGGAATGGATTTTCTCGACGGCTTCCTGGCGCGCCGGCGCAAGCAGGTCACCCGTCTGGGGACTTTGCTCGATCCCGCGGCGGACAAGATCCTCATCTCGGCGGCGTTCATTTCCCTGGTCGAGATGGTCCCGCGGGTGGTGCCGGCGTGGATGGTGGTGGTCATCATCGCCCGCGAGTTCGCGGTCACCTCGCTGCGGGGCTTCGCCGCGGCCGAGAACCTGGTGATCCCGGCGGGGCTCTCGGGCAAGGTCAAGACGACCGTCCAGATCATCGCCATATCGCTGGTGATCATCCACAACCAGATCGAGCAGCTGTTTCCGCGCCTGGCGCCGTTCTCCCTCTGGGCGGCGCTGGTGATCACCGTCTATTCCGGCATCGAGTACTTCGTGCGCTTCGCCCGGCTCTTCCTGCGGGGAGAGGCATCGGACTCCCTTCCTCCCCCTTCTTCGAGGCCCTGAATGAAGTTGTCTCCCCTGCAGCGGCTCGCGATGTTCGCGAGACATCGCTACCGCACGGTCTTCATCGCCTTCGCGGTCCTGGTCGCCGTGTCGGCCGGTCTCATCTCGCGGCTCAGCTTCAATACGGACATGTTGAACCTCCTGCCGCGGGAAGACCCGGCGGTGCGCACCTATGTGGAGACGCTGCAGGATTTCGGCAGCAGCATCTATCTGCTGGTGGCGATCCGCATCCCTGAAGACGCGGTCGTCGATCCGTACGAGGCCCTGGCCGATCGTTTCGCGGAGCGGCTGGCCCGCCTTCCCGAGCTGAAGAGCGTGCAGCATCGGATCGGTGAGCCCCGGGAGCTGCTCGAAACGTTTTATCCCAAAGCGTTGCTCTTCCTCGACGCCGCCGGCCGAAAAAATCTCGAAGAGCGGCTCTCCGACCCCGGAATCGAACGCCATGTGAGCGAGCTCCGGCGCCAGCTCACCACCCCTCAGGGCCTTTCCGCGAAAGAGCTCCTGCAGATGGATCCGTTCGGGCTGTCCGACGTCTTCCTCGGACGCCTGCAGTCTTCCCGCGGCAGCCTCAGGGTCGATTGGACGAGCGGCTACTATCTCTCCGGCGACCACCGCCTGCTGCTGATCCTGGCCGAGCCGGTGCGGCCACCCCAGGACATCGAATTCGTGGAGCGCCTGGCCGCCGAGGTGGACCGCGTCATCGCGGAGGTGAAGGGAGAGTGGGGAGAGATCGCCGGGCCGGGGATGAAGGCGCCGGAGGTGGTCGTCGGCGGCCCCCATCTGACGGCTCTGGGCGATGCCGCGCTGATCCGCAAAGACATGTTCCTCAACCTGGGCACCGCGGTGCCCAGCGTGCTGCTGTTCTTCTGGTTCACCTTCCGGCGGCCGAGCACCTTGATGTACGCGCTGCTGCCGATGATCGCCGGTCTGGCCCTCACCTTCGGCTTCGCCGAGGTGGCGATCGGCTCGCTCAACTCGGCAACGAGCGTCGTGGCGGCGCTCCTGGCCGGCCTGGGAATCGACTTCGTGATCGTCTCTTATGGGCGCTACATCGAGGAGCGGCAGAAGGGGGCGAGCCTGGACGAGGCGCTGCTCGCCATGACGGGCTCCAACGGCCGCGCCGTGCTGGTCGGCGCGGTCACCACGACGGTCACGTTCTGGGCGTTCATCTTCACCCGGTTCACCGGCCTCCGTCAGATGGGGCTGCTCACCGGTACCGGCATCCTCTTCTGCGTCCTCTCCGTCTTCCTGCTGCTGCCGGCCATGCTCGCCTGGGGCGAGGACCACCACAGCCGGCGGAAGACGCAGCCCACCCTCTTTCTCCACAGCTTCGGGTCCGAAGGGCTCATGCGGCTTTCCCTGCGCCATCCGTGGGCGACGTGCCTGATCGGGGTGGCGGTCACCCTGGCCGCGCTGGCTCTGGCGGTCAACATCGAGTTCGACGAAAGCATGAAGACGATGCGGCCGAAGGGGAACCGGGGCATCGACGTGGCCGAGGAGGTGGGAAAGAAGTTCGGCTCCGGATTCGATTCCATGATGGTGATCCTCACCGGCGACACGCCCGAGGACGTCATCGAGCTGTCCGGGCGGGCGGCGCACGGGGCGCAACGCCTGGTCGATACCGGCACGCTCTACGGCTTCAGCGGCGTGACCTCCCTGATTCCGCCGCCTTCGCAGCAGCGGGAGGCTCTCGCCTGGATCGAGCGGGAAAAGGATGGAGCTCTCGACCTCGACCGCATTCGCGCCACGTTCGCCCGCGCAACGGCCGCGGAAGGGCTGCGCCCGGAAGGCTTCGCGGCGGGGCTCGACCTGCTGGCCCAGGCCGTCAGCCTCCGAGACCCGGTCGGCTACGAGAGCTTTCAGGACAGCCCGCAGACCCGGCTCCTCCTGGCGCGCTATCTGCTGAAGACCGACCACGGCTGGAAAGGGGCCGTCTACCTCTTTCCCCCGGACAACCGCTGGCGCCGCGAGCCGCCCCCGGACGCTCTCCATCTGGTTCATAAGCTGGGACCGCAGGCGTCTCTCTCGGGTGTCAACGTGATCAACCAGCGGGTCCGCGAGCTGGTTCTGGAGGATGCCTGGATCGCCGGCATTATCGGCGTCATCCTGGTCGCGGCGCTCATCTGGATGGATTTCCGGAGCCTGCCGCGCACCCTCGCCTCTCTGGCTCCGTTGACCGTGGGGCTCATCTGGATGGTGGGGGCCATGGTGTTGGTGAAAACCCCGATGAACTTCATGAACATCTTCGTGACGACCATGATCATCGGCATCGGGGTCGACTACGGAGTCCACATCCTCCATCGATTCCGGGAGGTGCAGGACTTTCCGCGGCCGGAGTTCGAGAAGGGCATCGTCGAGACGGGCAAGGCGGTGGTGGCGGCGTCCGTTTCCACGATCTTCGGCTTCGGCTCGATCATGTTCTCGCACTATCCCGGGTTGCAGTCCACGGGCAAGGTGGCAATCCTGGGGGCGATTACGACCTGTCTCGTCGCGATCACCCTCGTGCCGGCGATCCTGAGCTGGCGCTACGAGCAGAGGCGAAAGAAGGGTCAGAAGGCGGAGCTGGCCCGCCGCGCAACGTCCTCGATGGCCGCCGAGAGCTCCTCCGGCACCTCCTCCTGAAGGAAGTGGCCGGCCTGGGTGCGCGTGACCGGTGCTCGGGGAAAGAGGCGTTCGAGGTGCCGCAAGGCGCGGCCGAGGATCGGATCTCTGACTCCCCAGACCAGCGCTACGGGACCGGTGAAGGAGCGTGCCCAGGCCTCGCCGCGACGAAGTGCGGCCATGCTGAAGTGGTTCGGACCGTTGGGCACCATGCGACCCAGGGCCAGCGGGGCGAGGCGGTCCTGCCAGGTCCGCAACGGCCAGCGGTAGCCGCGGGCCACCTCGCCGCGAATCGAGCGCTTGTCTCCCTGAACAGCCCAGAGCACGGTCTGCGGGAACCCGAGCCCGCGAAAGACGAGGTCGCTGACCAGCGGCAGGCGGGCGAGCTTGTGGAACAGAGTTCCCTTGGGATGGCTGGGCACGGTTACCGTGGTGTTGGCCAGCACGAGCCCGGCGATGCGGTCCGGCAACCGCGCTCCCACCTGCGCCGCGATCGGTCCGCCCCAGTCCTGTCCAACGAGGATGATGCCGCGCAGGTCGAGCGCTTCCACCAGCTCGATCATCGCCGCGCCGTGGCGTTCCACGGTGTGGTCCTCGATCCGCGGCAGCCGGTCCGACAACCCGAGCCCCAGAAGGTCCGGGGCCACGCAGCGGAAACCGGGCAGGAGAGCGATCACCTTGCGCCAGAGGAAGCTCCAGGTGGGGTTGCCGTGGAGCATCAGGACCGGCTGGGCCTGCGGCTCTCCGTGATCGATGACGTGGATGCGCCGGCCCGCGTCCGGTCCCGACTGGAGGAGGTACGCGGCGCGACGGAAGGGGAGGAGCGGATCGAGGAAGTCCGGGAGCGGGGGTGCGGGAAGGAGAGGCATGGAGGATTCTCGGGACTTTTTTTGCCGAACCTGCAAGATGAGAGGCAGATTTTCCGTCTTATACCAGATGGAGGAAGTGAATCGCGGATGGTCCAGCGGCATGACGGCGGATACCGGCTGCTCTTCTCCCACCCCCGGATGGTGGAGGATCTGCTGCGCGGATTCCTCCAGTCCGACCTTCCGGAGCCGGTCGGCTCTATGGAGCGCAGGAGCGAGATCTACATCAGCGACCGTTTGGAGAGGCGCGAGCAGGATCTCGTCTGGCGGCTGCGAGGAACTGGAGGAGAGCCCCTCCTATATCTCCTATTGGAGTTCCAGTCCGAGCCCGATCCGCAGATGGCGGTCCGGATGGCGGTCTACCGCGGGCTCCTCCATCAGGATCTCATCCGTATTGGCGAGATCCCCCGATCTGCGGGGCCGCCTTCCATTCTGTCCGTCGTGCTCTACAATGGTCCTGAGCGGTGGAGCGAGCGCGCAGAGGCTCCATTCCGGCTCCTTGACGCCATCCGCGAGCCGCTCCCGCCCGATTCGGATAACTTGGTGGCACTGTTGTTCGGGCTGGAGCGGAGCCGGACGCCGGAGGCGCTGGCCGGCCCGGTGGAGAGGCTGGGGAGGCTCCTGAAGGGTCCGGATGCGGCCGACCTGAGACGGGCCTTCAAAGCGTTTCTGAGGGAGTCGCTGCTCCCCAACCGGTTCCCGGCGGCACGGATTCCCGCGATGCTCGAGCTCGAGGAGATACGACCTATGCTGCGAGAAACAGTTAGAGGGTGGACGCAGGAGTGGGAGCAGGACGGGATCCGGAAGGGTCGTCGCGAAGGCGAAGCTACCCTGCTCATCCGCCTGTTGGAGCTCAAGTTCGGTCCTCTCCAGCCCGGCGACCGGGCGCGGATCGACGCGGCGGATTCGGAGCAGCTCCTCGCCTGGGGCGAACGCGTCCTGACGGCTCGGTCCTCAGATGAGGTCTTTTGCGGATAGCCCTGAGACGGGCCTTCAGGGTGTTTCTGAGGTAGTCGTTGCTCCCGAACCGGTTTCCGGCGGCACGGATTCCCGCGATGCTCGAGCCTGAGGAGATACGACCTATGTTGCGAGAAACAGTTAGAGGGTGGACCCAAGAGTGGGAGCAGAACGGCTTCCGAGAAGGGCGTCGTACTCTGGTGATCCGGCAATTGGAGCTCAAGTTCGGTCCTCTCCTACCCGAAGACCAGGCACGGATCGAAGCCGCAGACTCCGAACAGCTCATCCGGTGGGGCGAGCGTATCCTCACCGCTACATCTTTAAGAGAGGTCTTCGAGAGCTCATAGGCAGCTCGCCCAGCTCGAGGAGATACGACCGATGTTGCGAGAAACAGCAAGAGAGTGGACGCAGCAGTGGAAACGGGAGGGGCACGAAGAGGGATATCGGGCGGGCCGCCGTGACGGTGAAGCCACTCTGCTCATCCGTCAGTTGGAGTTCAAATTCGGTCCTCTCCAGCCCGGCGACCGGGCGCGGATCGACGCGGCGGATTCGGAGCAGCTCTTCGCCTGGGGCGAACGCGTGCTCACAGCTCGATCCCTGGACGAGGTCTTAGAAGTTAGCGTGTCTGCGTCGTGTATCGACGCGAAAGGCGACGGCACGACGACCTGCCTGAGTTGACTGCCCATGCGACTGCACAGACTGGAGATCCACAACTACAAGTCGCTGCGGAACGTGGCGATCGAGCCGAAGCCGCTCTCCGTCTTCGTGGGACCGAATGCGGCGGGGAAGACGAACCTGGCGGATGCGGTCGATTTTCTTGGCCACGTCTATGCATGGGGTCTAGAGAAAGCGGTAGCCTACAAGGGTGGCTACGAGAGTATCCGCTTCCGAAATGGACGCCGATCGGCGGATTCCATCTATTTTAGAGTCCTCCTCGAGATCCCGTGGAGCCTTTGGGATCTCTTGCGGATCGGTTCGAAGAAAGAAGAAGAGCGGGACCCCATCCTTATAGATCACTCCTTCGGGTTCAAGTCTCGAACTCGCGGCATTCAGGCTTCCTTTGGGATGACTTCCGAACAGATCGTAGCCTCTCAACGAGACTCCCAAGGAGGCCCGTTCCACGAGTTCCGCCGAATCACTCGAGAAGCAGGGAAATTGGAAATCAAGGATATATCAGACGACCAAGAGCCGGAAATTCCGCTAAGAACTCGGAGTCGAGGTGCTTTAGAAAAGATCTTGAGGGAAGAACTGCAGGAGGGGCGTCTAGAGAGTTCACTCATTCTTTCCCCCGAGTGGTCGAACAACTTCAATCATTCAATGGGTGCCCTTCGAATCTTCCAACTGGATCCGCGAAGTTGCCGTGAACCCGGTGTTCCCACCCCTAATCCCGATCTGGATCGATCTGGCCATAATCTGCCAGTTGCTCTCGATCATCTAAAGACGTCTTACCCAGACGAGTACCGCGCAGTTTTGACTGCGGCCCGGAGGGTCATGCCGAGCCTGGAGGCGATCGAGACGGATTGGACACATACGCGCTCCCTGGCTCTTTTTCTAAAGGAGCAAGGAATCCGCCGCCCCTGGAACTCGGAAGACATCTCCGTCGGCACGATCCAGATGATCGCCCTTCTCGTAGCCGCTTTCGATCCTCGGACGCCCTTGGTCGTCATCGAGGAGCCCGAAAACAGCATTCACCCTTGGGCGTTACGGAACCTCGTCGAAGCCTTCCGCCTCGCATCTGAGAAGAAGCAGATCCTCCTTACCACTCACTCCCCGATCCTCCTCGATCAGATGAAGCCCGAGGAGGTCTGGGTGGTCCAGAAGCCGGGAACCGAGACCAAGATCGATCCTCTCCTGAGTCTCGATCCATCCTTAAGGGAGTTCTGGGGTCAAGGAAAGTTCACCCTCTCAGAGTACCTGGATAGCGGGGCCGTGCCTGAGGCCGTGCCAGCTGTCAATTCATGAAGATCGGTCTGCTGGTCGACGGCCAAGGGGAGTACCGGGCGCTTCCTCACCTTCTGCCCCGGCTCGGATCTCCTCACCAAATTCTGACACCACCTCTCTTCTGCGATATTCAGCCCTTCGCGAGCCCCGGGCAGATGGCACTGGCAGCGAGCAAGAAGTTCCAAATCCTTCTTGCCAAGGGTGCCGAGGCCATCGTCATTCTCGTTGACAAAGAAGCGCGTCCAGACTGTACAGTCGAATTGGTCCAAGACCTGGAACGAGAGGCTAAAGCGCGCCTGAGGAATCTCTCCTCGACAGTGGATCTGAGGGCTGTCTTCAAGATCACGATGTTCGAGAACTGGCTGGTTGCTGACCCCGACGCTCTTCGCCAACTACCTGGGTTGTTCGAGCATGTTGAACGAATTGGGAGGCAAGTTTCAGGCGGTCGGGCCGACAGCGTGAGCGCTATGGACCTCCTCAAGGCCTGCTCCAAGCGGAGCTACGACAAAGTGGATGCTGCTATTGCGATTTGCAAGGCGCTCGATCCGAACCGGGCCGCGGTAAATTCGCGGTCCTTCCGCAAGCTCCTCAAAGTGCTGGGCTGCCCACAAGGAAGGCCGGCCCAGCAGACGTCGCGCCGAAAGACTCGACGATAGTCACCGGAGCTGTTTGTGATCGTAGTTTGGTGCGAACTCGATCTTTCCTTGGAGGTCGAGTAGGGACCTGCGCCGATTCTCTGCGATCAGAACCTTCAAGGCCTCGCGAATCAGCGCTTGCAGGTCCGTGATCCTACTGACCCGAGCCGCCTCAGCGACGAGTTCATTGTCCAGATCGAGCTTCACCCTCATGATCCCAACTCTATCAACGCCCACCGCGGTGGGCACGCGAAGCGCACCGGCAGCACCGACATCCCCACCCCTGGATTGATGTAGAGCGTCGTCAGCCCCCGTGCGTTCGGGGCCGCAAAGTCGAAGCGTCCCATGCTGTAAAAGGCGCCGAGCGAGGTGCGGGTGGTGAGGGCGCCGAGGAAGGGGATGCGGACCTGTCCGCCGTGGGTATGGCCGGCGAGAACCACGGCCAAGCCCCTTTGCGAGGCCTCGCGCACCACGTCCGGGACGTGCGAGAGGACGACGGCTGGCGTGCCGGGCGGAACTCGGGGGCTCCGGGCCAGCGCCATGGCGAGGCGCGTCCCGCGCGCGCCCTCGCGGAATCCCTCGGGCCGGCGGATGCCGTGCGGCAGAACGAGCGGCTCGTCGAGGAGCACGCGACCGGCGCGGTCCACGACTCGCAGGTTGCGATATACGACGGTTCCTCCCCCTGAGGCCCATAGCCCTACAGTTCCGGCCGTGGCTTGGGTCGGCGAGCGGTCTTCCGCCTCCGCCTGCCAACGCTCGGGTTCGGGTTGGTCCGCCGGCCAGACCTTCGCCAGCACGCGGAGCCGGTCCGTCTCCACTTCCGTGCGCGCCTTCAGGCGATACCAGCGCCCGGGCTGCGGGAGGACCCCGGTATCGTTGCGGCCCTTCAACGCGGAGCCGTGGGCGAACACCGCGAAGCGGCCGCCTTGGGCCCATCGCGAGCCGTCGCGGCTGAGCTCGATCAAGCGGTCCTCGCCCAGCACGTGCCGGCTGTGGAGGGTGATTCCGACGCCGGCGGCCTTGTCGTCGATCCGGGCGTCGCACGTCACCTCGTAGCCACTCCACGACAGCGGGCCTCCCGCGTCGGCGAGATCGGCGGGCGCCGGATCGTAGTGGCTGTAGAAATTCCGGTAGGGTTCCCCGCGCCTGGCGCCGTACAGCCGGCGGCCGTCGATCTCGACAGGGCGGAAAGGCGAGGGCCATCGCCAGCCCAACGAGTCGACTCCCACCTGCTGGTTGAGCCCGAGGAGCAGGACGTTGCCGCCGGGACCGACCCGGCGTCCCTCGTTGGACAGCCACTGGAGGCCGGCCCTGTGCAGGATCGCGACCAGCTCTCCCTGGTGCTCGCTGTGTCCCTGGACCCCGTAGACCGGCGCGATCCGGCGCAGGGCGTCCACGAAAGCTGCGACGGCGGCGGCGATCCTGGCCGAATCCTCCGGGTCCGGCGAATCCCGGATCAGGTCGCCGCTGATGACGACGAGATCCGGCCGGGCCGCTCGCACCTCCCGCAGCAGGCGGCGGAGCAGCGCGCCGTCACCCCGGATGTGGAGGTCCGAGAGATGGGCCACCCGCAGCCGGGGAGCGGGGAGGAGGATTCGCACCCGATCTTGAACGAGGAGAAGGTGAGGCTCGATCCAGCAGGCGTCCACAAGGCCGAGCAGCAGGATCAATGAGGCGGCCAGGACGAGGCGTCGCCTCAATACAGAGCCTCCCGCTCCCGCCGCGATCGGCGGCCTCCTCCGAGCAGGAACAGCAGGATCGGTCCGGCCACGAAGCCGCCGATGTGGGCGAACCAGGCCACGCCGCCGGCGTCCTCCGCGGTCGTCACCCGCAGGGAGGCGACGCCGGAGAAGAACTGAAGCAGGAACCAGAACGGCAGGAAGACCCAGGCCGGCACCTGGATGATGCGGGCGAAGAAGCCCAGGAAGACCAGGGTGTCGATGCGCGCCTGCGGATGCAGGAAGAGGTAGGCCCCCAGCACGCCCGAGATGGCGCCGCTGGCGCCGACGGCCGGCACCGGCGAGCCCGGGTTGGCCCATAGATGCGCGAAGGTGGCTGCATAACCGCAGAGGAGGTAAAAGGCCAGAAAGCGGAAGCGCCCCAGCCGTTCCTCGACGTTGTCGCCGAAGATCCAGAGGAAGAGCATGTTGCCCAGCAGGTGCGCCCAACCGCCGTGCAGGAACATGGAGAGGAGGCCGCTCCCGAGGCCTGTCCCGAGGTCGCCCAGAGAAAGACCGCCCTCGGAAATCCGCGCCGGCACGAACGCCGCCGACATCATGAAGGCTTGCAGCCGCTCGCCCAGCGACAATTCATAGAAGAAGAGAAGGACGTTGGCGGCGATCAGCAGAATGGTAACGATGGGCGTCGCCCCGATCCGGCGGGTCGTGTGGTCGCGCAGAGGGATCATGGCTTCCTCTCTTCCACGGGTCGGACGCGGTGCACCCGCATCAGGTTGGTCAAGGGGCGGTCGTGGACCGGGTGGCCCATGAGGATGATGATGCGCTCGCCCGGCCGTACCAGCCCCGCCTCGAGAAGCGTGCGCTCGACGACCTGCACGATGTCCTCCAGGCTGCCGACCCGAAACTCGGCCACGAACGGCCGCACGCCCCAGACGAGCTGGATCTGGCGGGCCACCCGCTCGTCGGGGGTGAAGGCCATGATCGGAGACGGCGGCCGGTAGCGCGCCACCAGGCGGGCGGTGAAGCCGCTCTGGCTGAAGGCGACGATGCGGCTGACCCGGAGCTGCTCGGCGGCATAGACGGCCGCGGCGGAGACCATGTCCGGAACTTCGAGGACCTCGGCGCCGTCGGCCGCGGGCTCGGCGGATTCGAGGGCGAAGGTGCGCCGCGCGTAGACGTGGCCGAGGGGCTGAAGGGAGGGCCGCGCGGTATCCTTGCGGGCATAGTCCTCGGCCTCCTGGATGATCCGCGCCATGATCTCCACGGTCGGCACGGGGTACTTGCCGGCCGCCGTTTCGCCGGAGAGCATCAGGGCGTCGGCGCCGTCGAAGACGGCGTTGGCCACGTCGGTCGCCTCGGCGCGGGTGGGGCGCGGCTGCTCGATCATCGACTCCAGCATCTGGGTGGCCACGATCACCGGCTTGCCGGCGAGGCGCCCGGCGGCGACGATCCGCTTCTGCAGCACGGGAACGGTGTAGAGGGGGACCTCCACCCCGAGATCGCCGCGGGCGACCATCAGGCCGTCTGCCGCCTCGGTGATCTCGTCGAGGTGCTCGATGGCGGTGGCGCGCTCGATCTTGGCGATGATGGGCAGGCGTCTGCCGCTCGCCGTGGACACCGCACGCACCGCTTCGACGTGCGCCGCCTCGCCCACGTAGCTCGCGGCGAGGTAGTCCGCGCCCTCGGCGACGGCGAAGGCGATGTCCGATCGGTCCTTCTCCGAGATCTCGAAGGGCAGCGCGCTGTCCGGCAGGTTGATCCCCTTGCGGGTCTTCACCGGACCGCCGTTGACCACCCGGGCACGTACCTGGTTTCCCGCCTTCGACTCCACCCGCAGCTCGATCAGGCCGCCGTCGATGAGCACCCGTTCCGAAGGCTCGAGGTGCTCCAGGATCTCGGCGTCGACGGGCAGGTCCACGCCCGGCGACTCGATGCCGAGCACCACTTCCTGGTCCGGCTCGAGCAGGCGCGGCTCGTCGGCGATCCGGCCGAGGCGGTAGCGGGGCCCCATCAGGTCCAGAACCACGGGCAGGTGGCATCCCTCCTCGCCGGCGAGGCGGCGCACGCGCCGCATCGTCTCGCGATGCTGCTCCTGGGTGCCGTGAGAGAGGTTCAGCCGGAGCAGGTCGACCCCGGCCCGGATCAGCGCCCGCAGCACCGTCTCGTCGCGGCTCGCGGGCCCCAGGGTCGCCATGATTTTCGCCCGCCGCTCCATGGATGGGGAGTATAGCGGGGGGGCCCTCCGGCGCTTCTCTCCCCCGCCCGCCCCTCACCCCTGTCCCCTCTCCCATCGCCCTCCCCCCGACCGGGAGAGGGGGACGCAACACAATGGACAGAACCGAGTAGGGTGCGCTGGGCGCACCATAATCGACCTTGACGGTGTGCAGAGCGCACCCTACAAGCTCCACCCGTCTTGCTTCGTCCCCCTCTCCCGGTCGGGGGGAGGGCGATGGGAGAGGGGACAGGGGTGAGGGCTCGGGCGGGGGGACGACGGAATTCCTCCGTGCTACCATTCCGCTCCCCAGACAGCGGCCGGGGATAGGCGCCGCAGCATCGAGGTCTTCCATGTTCGACGGTCTACAGGACAAGCTCCAGGGCGTTTTTCGCCAGCTCAAGGGCGAGGGCAAGGTCAGCCCCGAGGCCCTGGAGGCGGCGCTGCGCCAGATCCGCATGGCGCTGCTCGAGGCCGACGTGCACTTCCGGGTGGTCAAGCCGTTCATCGAACGGGTGCGCGAGCGCGCCCTGGGCCAGGAGGTGATGGAGAGCCTCACGCCCGCGCAGCAGGTCGTCAAGATCGTGCGCGACGAGATCACCTCGCTCCTCGGCGAGGAGGGCAGCGAGCTGCGCCTCGACGGCCGCCCCACGGTCATCCTGCTCTGCGGCCTCCAGGGCTCGGGCAAGACGACCACCGCCGGCAAGCTCGCCAAGCGGCTGAAGAAACGCGGCCGCCACCCCCTGCTGGTGGCGGGCGACCTTCAGCGCGCCGCCGCCGTCGAGCAGTTGAAGCAGGTGGGCAAGGGGGTCGAGGTCGCCGTCCTCGAGCCGGAGCCGGGCGAGAAGGTGATCGATCTCGGCGTCCGGGCGCTGTCGGTGGCGCGCCAGCGCGGCCACGACGTGGTGCTCATGGACACGGCCGGCCGCCTGCATATCGACACGGCGTTGATGGAGGAGATCCGCCAGCTCGCCGGCCGCATCGAGCCGCACGAGGTCCTCTTCGTGGCCGACGCGATGACCGGCCAGGACGCCGTCAAGAGCGCCGAGCAGTTCTCGCAGGTGCTTCCCTTGACCGGCGCCATCCTCACCAAGCTCGACGGCGACTCGCGCGGCGGCGCGGCGCTGTCGATCCGCACCGTCGCCCGCGTGCCGATCCGCTTCGTGGGCGTCGGCGAGAAGGCCGACGACCTCGAGCTGTTCCATCCCGAGCGCATGTCGTCGCGGATGATCGGCATGGGAGACGTCCTGTCGCTCATCGAGAAGGCCGAGCGCGGGCTCGACTCGGCCGAGACCGAACGCCTGGCGAAGCGCATGGTCAGCCAGCAGTTCACGCTGGAGGATCTGCGCGACCAGCTCCGGCAGCTTCGCCGCATGGGCCCTCTCGCCTCGATCCTGGAGATGCTTCCCAAGGCGGGGCCGTTGCGCGGGCTCGACGCCTCCAGCGTCGACGAGAGCGGCCTGAAGCGGGTCGAGGCCATCATCGATTCGATGACGCCGCTCGAACGCCGGCGTCCGGACGTCCTCAACGGCAGCCGCAAGAAGCGCATCGCCATCGGCTCCGGCACCTCGGTGTCCGACATCAACCGCCTGCTCAAGCAGTACTCCCAGATGCGGAAGATGATGAAGGGCGTCCAGGGCAAGTGGCTGCGGCGGGCCATGGGTGCGGGCGGCCCGATGGCGCGGATGTAGGCGGCCTCGGCGGCAGACCCACCGGTTGCGTTGGGACGACCACCGGCTGCGACGGGACGTACATCGGTTGGGATGAGGCGTCCATTGGCAGCAATGGGGCATACACCGGTTGGGATGAGACATTCACTGCCAGCAATGACGTGCGCATTGGTTGGGATGGGATGTCCATTGGCAGCAATGAGTCATCCATTGGATGTGATGTTCGGTCCACCGGCTGCGATGGGAGGTGCATCCGCTGCGATGAGACGTCCTTCGCAGCGGATGCCTAGTCCCCTGCGGCCTCCGATACCCACCGGTCGAGGATCGCGCCGCACCGCTCGAGCGCGGCGGCACCCGCCGCCTTCAACAGATACGCCAGCGACTGCGGCGACCGTACCAGGGCCACGGCGACGTTGACGGCGTCCGGCAGTGGCTCGTCGAACAGCTCGAAGTGGCCGACGAGCTCGCCGTCTTCGAGCACCTTCCCATAACCGAGCAGGTCGGGATCCTTGTTCAGCCGCAGCAGAGCGAGCAGGTCGTGCGAGTCAAGATTCGCCGCGCTTGCGGATTTCCTCCAGCAGGGTTTCCAGAGTCGGCAGCGCCTGGAGATCCTTGGGTCTCCCCGCCGCCCTCTTCGATCGGATTACGTCTTCCAGCGCAGCGACAGGGACAATGACCGGCTCGAGATCGACCTTGATTGCCTGACGTACCAGATCCTCGTAGCCTGCGGTGCCGGTGGGGAAGAACGAGAGATCGAAGTTACCGTAACGGGTGACCAGGTTCAGCAGATCGACCCGAGCCAGAAGCCCGGCGTCACAGCCGAAAGGAAGGCCGTACGGGGCATCCTCGGTTCGAATCTTGGCGTTGACCTCCTTGAGCGCTGCCGCGAGACGGACCAAATTCTCCGGGGCACGGGCCGGGCAGATGTCCAAATCAGTCGTGACAAGAATAGAGCCGTGCAGCGTGGCAGCGACGCCGCCTATCACGACGTACTCCACCCCGTGGTGATCCAGGACGCGGAGGATCTCTTCAGGCTGAAAGGGGAGCACGAGTGGTGCTAGCCAAGCCGTCGGGCACGGTGGGCTCGCTCCTGGAAGGCGGCCGCCTCCACGAGGTGAGCGAGACGTTGCTTGGGAGTCATCCGGAGGCGCTGCATGATCTGGCTGCGGTCAGGATCGGCGTTCTCTTCCCGGATCGCGTGCAGGAGGCAAGAGGTGATGTCGTCCGCCTCCAAGTAAGGATAGGCCTCGAGGATCGCCTCTTGGCTCTGACCTGCCGCCAGGAGCGCGAGGACATCGGACACCCTGATCCGCATCCCCCGGATGCAGGGTCGGCCACCGCATTGGTTCGGGTTGATGGTGATCCGGTCGAGCAATTCGGCGGTCGGGGTCATGCTTCGTAGTATAATCCTATGATACCCAAGTCCTTGAAGCACAATAGGAAAGGCCCGAAGTCCGCACAAACCGGCGTGGTGATTTGCCGCTCCACCCGTTCCCTGTTACAATCACCCGCCTTTGCGCGCCGGGCCGGAGTCTGTCCGCCGCGACCGTAACAGAGAACTTGGAGGCTTTCCCGATGCTGACGATTCGGCTGCGCCGGATGGGCGCCCGGAACAACCCCTTCTACCGCGTGGTGGTGTCGGACTCGCGCAACACCCCGACGGCCGCCGCGGTGGAGGAGATCGGTCATTACGACCCGACGAAGAACCCCGCGCAGGTGACGATCGACGCCGTCCGTGCCGACTATTGGATCGGCAAGGGCGCCGCGGTTTCACCCACGGTCAAGAAACTGCTGGCCCGGACGAAGAAGAGTGCCTGAAGTGCCTGAGCTCGCCGACGATCTCCAGGAGCTGGCCCGCCTGCTGGTGGACAAGCCCGACGAGGTCGAGGTCCAGGAAGTCCCGAGCCGGCGGGGCGGCGGCGTCCTGGAGCTCAAGGTCGCCCCCGACGACCTCGGCAAGGTGATCGGACGCCAGGGCCGGACGGCCCGGGCGATGCGCACGCTGCTGGAGACCCGAGAGGACCGGCGGGGAGTGCGCTATGAGCTCGAAATCCTCGAAGACTGAGCTCCCGAACGAGGTTCCCCCACGGCGGGATGATCTCCCCGAGACCGTGGCGGTGGGTCGCGTCCTGCGCCCTCACGGGGTGCGCGGCGAGGTGGTGGTCGAGGTGCTTTCGGACGTGCCCGGCCGCTTCGCGAAGGGGAGCCGGATCACCGGCGTCCGCGCGGGCGAGCCGCCGCTCGGCCTGGTCATTGCGGCGAGCCGCGTCCACAAGAGCGGCGCGGTGGTCCGTTTCGAGGGCTTCGAGGACCGCGATCAGGCCGAGGAGCTGCGCGGGCTGGACCTCGAGGTCCCGAGGCTCGGAGGTGCCCGAGGCGCCGCCCGGCACCTATTACCAGTATGAGCTGCTCGGCTGCCTCTGCCGCAACGACGGCGAGGAGCTGGGGCGGGTGATCGAGGTGGTGGAGGACGGCGGCGGGGTGCTGCTGATCGTCGAGGGAGAGGGCCGGCGGGTGCCGGTGCCGTTCGTGAAGGAGTTTCTGCGCGGGGTGGACGTGGCGCGGGGCCGGATCGACCTGGCATTGCCCCCGGGGCTGCTCGAAGCATGCGCGTCCAGGTCCTGACGATCTTCCCCGAGCTGTTCGCGTCGTTCCTGGCGACCAGCCTGGTGGGGAAGGCGATCGAGAAGGGGCTCCTGGAGGTGCGGGTTCACGACCTGCGGCCGTTCACGCAGGACCGCCACCGCAGCGTCGACGACGAGCCTTACGGCGGCGGCGGCGGGATGGTGATGACGGCGCCGCCGTGGATCCGCGCCGTGCGCGCCCTGGCGGGGGAAGCGCCGGAGGGGGCTTGGCGGGTGCTGCTCTCGCCGCAGGGAGCCCAGCTCGACGACGCCAAGGTGCGCGAGCTGGCCGCTCGTTTGGCAGCAGGCGCCGATCTGGTGCTGATGTGCGGGCGCTACGAGGGGATCGACGAGCGGGTGCGGCTGACGGTCGTCGACGAGGAGGTCTCGATCGGCGACTACGTACTGTCCGGCGGCGAGCTGCCGGCCATGGTGCTGATCGAGGCGCTCTCGCGACAGGTGCCCGGTGTGGTCGGGCTGGCGGATTCGGTCGCCAACGACAGCTTCCGCGGCGGCCTGCTCGACCATCCGCACTACACGCGGCCGCCGGTGGTGGAGGGGCTCGCGGTGCCGGAGGTGCTGATCTCCGGCGACCATGCGAAAATCCAGCGCTGGCGGCAGCGCGAGGCGCTCAAGGCGACCCTGGAGAAGCGCCCCGACCTGCTGCAGCGGCCGGAGATGCTGGCGGGGTTGACGGTGGAGCAGCGGCGGGAGCTGGAGGGGTTGCGGGACGGGGAGTGAGGTACAGAGGTGTTGTGGGACTATGGACGGGTATGCCCTTCGAAGCCTCACCCCCTGGCCCCCTCTCCCTGACGGGAGAGGGGGAAGAAGGCAAGAAGCAACTCTTTGTTTCCCCCTCTCCGGTTACGGAGAGGGGGCCAGGGGGTGAGGCTTCGAAGGGCATGTCGGTTCAGAGGCCTGAGGCAGACTGAACCAGTACCGCATTGACCGGCCTGCTTGCACGGCCATTCTGAAATAGGAATAATGACGGGCACCGTCCCTTGGGCGATCCGTCGGGTTTGCGAGGTGAGTCATGAATCAGTTGGATCAGGTCGAAAGTGTCTACGTACGGCAGGGACAGCCCGATTTCAAGCCCGGGGACACGGTCCGCGTCCACGTGCGCGTCGTCGAAGGTGACAAGCAGCGGATCCAGGTCTTCCAGGGCGTCGTGATCGCCCGCCGCGGCGGCGGGACCCGGGAGACCTTCACGGTGCGCAAGATCTCCGGCGGCATCGGCGTCGAGCGGATCTTCCCACTGCACTCTCCCAACGTCGACAAGATCGAAGTCGTGCGGCGGGGCCGGGTGCGCCGCGCGAAGCTGTACTACCTGCGGAATCTGCGCGGCAAGGCGGCTCGCATCGACGAGCGCCGGGAAGATCAAGGGCGGGGGTAAGGGGCAGGCGCAGAAAGGAGTCGCGGTGACCAGGGCGGCGAGACCGGAAGCCCAACCGGCCCCGGCGATGATCGAGCTGTTTCTCGAAGCCTACCGCCTCCACCTGCTCCGCGGGCTGGAGGAGAAGCTCGCGCGGTGCGGCTACGGCCTGATCGCCGGCGTGGACGAGGTCGGCCGCGGCTCGCTCGCCGGTCCCGTGGTCGCCGCCGCCGTCATCGTCGACGCCCGCTGTCTCATCCCCGGAGTGGACGACAGCAAATGCCTCACCGCGCCGGAGCGCGAGCGCGCCGCCGTGGCGATCCGCGCCACCGCCGTCGCCTGCGCCGTGGCGGCGGTCCCGGCTGAAGTCATCGACAGCGTCAACATCCTCGAAGCGTCCCGCCAGGCCATGTGCGAGGCCTTGTCGCGGCTGCGCCCCGTGCCGGACTGCGCGGTGATCGACGCCGTCCGGCTCTCCGGGTTCGGCTTTCCCTGCCTGCCGGTCATCCGCGGTGACTGCCTGAGCTACGCCATAGCCTGCGCTTCCATCCTCGCCAAGGTGGAGCGCGACCGGATGATGGTCGAGCTCGACCGGACGTACCCCCAGTACGGCTTCGCCGCTCACAAGGGCTACTCCGTGCCCGAGCATCTGCAGGCTCTCTCGGCGTACGGACCGTGCCCCGTTCACCGGCTCACCTTCCGGCCCGTGCTCCCGCGCGCGGAGGCCCGCTGCTGATGGCTCTCCAGCGCGAACAGGTCGTCCAGACGGCCGAGAAGTACGTCTCCCGCGGCAAGATCGAGCCGGCGATCCGCGAGTATCGCAAGCTGCTCACCGAGAACCCGAACGACATCAATACGCTGAACCGGATCGGCGACCTCTACGCCCGCATCCAGCGCATCGACGAAGCCGTCGACTTCTTCACCCAGATCGCCGAGCAGTACACGACCGAGGGTTTCTTCGTCAAGGCGATCGCGATCTACAAGAAGATCATCAAGCTCGATCCGACGCGGCTCGAGGTCTACGAGAAGCTGGCCGAGCTCTACCACAAGCAGGGCCTGGTCAACGAGGCGCGCACCCAGTACCAGGTGCTGGCGGACTACTACCAGAAGCACGACAACGCGGCGTCGGCCATCGCCATCTACCAGAAGATGTCGGAGGTCGAGCCGAACAATCCCACCTACCACGTCAAGCTGGCGGAGATCTACCAGCAGCAGCAGCTCATCGAGAAGGCGGTGGGCGAGTACCGCGTCATCGCGGAGATGATGCTCACCCACGGCCGATCCCAGGACGCGGCCCAGGTCTACGAGCGGGCGCTGGACATCGACAGCAGCAATCTCGGCTTCATCAACGACGCCGTCTTCAAGCTCAAGGAATCGGGCAACGTCGTCGCGGCGGCGCGCTTCTTGAGCGTCGCCGCCGAGCGCAACCCGCAGGCGGCGCGCATCGCCCGTCTCGCACGGGTGGAAGAGCCCGAGGTGCAGGCCGTGGCCGAACCGGCGCCGCCTCCGGCCGCGCCGCAGCCGGCGGCCGAGAAGCCCTTCGCTTTCGCCGGCGAGTTCGCCAATGAGGACGGCTACGCGCTCGATCTGGCCGCCGCGATGGAGGCTGCCGAAGCCGCGGCTCCGCCTGCCCCGGCTGCGGCCGGGGTGGAGAGCGACGAGATCGAGCTGGACCTCGACGAGGTCTTCGTGCTCGACATCGATGGCGAGGAAGAGCCGGCGAGCCTCGTCAAGCCGCCGCCGGACATGGCGGGCGCGGGCCGGTTCGGCTCGGCCTGGGCCCACGGCGAGGAGGGCGTGGCGGAGGCCACGCTCGAGGAAGCCGAGGAAGCCCAAGAGCCGGCGCCGATCCTGAAGGCGGAGCCGGAGGCTTTGCCGGAGGTGGAGGTGGAGCTCGAGCCCATGCTTGAGCCAATACTTGAGCCAATACTTGAGCCAATAATGGATTCGGCGCCCGCCTCGGCGCCGAGCCCGTTCGAGTCCGTCGAGCTCCTCTCGCTGGGCGCGAGCCAGGAGCTCTTCCTCGAGCTGCCGGAGCCGCCGCAGCTCGATTCCGCGGCCTGGGCCCTCGAGCCGGAGCCTGCGGCGCCGCCACCCTCCGAGATCGACACCGACATGCTCGAGCGGACGGCGGCGGAGCTGCACCTGAAGCCGGTCGAGCGCGACGAGGACCTGGTCAGCGAGGCCGAGGTGCTGGCCAAGTACGGGCTGGAGGAAAAGGCCCTGGAACGCCTGCGCGAGGCGCTGCGGCTCCGGCCGCACAACCTCAGCGCCTACGGCGTGATGATCCAGATCCACCTGGGGAAGGGCCGCCACGAACGGGTGATGCAGCTCGCCGACGCCATGGCGCGGGCCGCCGAAGAGACCCGCGACGACGCGCAGGTGTGGCCGAAGACGAAGAAGCAGCTCGTCGCGGCCGGCTACGGCCTCGACGGCGAGCGTGTCGTGACCGGTCCCCATGCCATCGTCGAGGAGCCCATCGTCGAGGAGTCTGCGCCGCCGGTCCCCAAGCCGCCGCCCGTGGAGCCTCCACCGGCAGCTCCTCCTCCCGCCCCTGAGCCTGCGCCGGTAGAGAGCGCACCTGCGGCCGCGGCACCCTCGCGGCGCAAGAAGGCCTCGACGGACATCGACCAGATGCTCCGCGGGCTGCTGGAGAGCAAGCCGAAACGTCCCGCCGCGGCGCGGCCGGCCGCGGCTGCGGCGAAGCCGGCTCCCGAGCCCCCTCCAGCGCCGCCCGTGGCGCCGTCTCCGGCGCCATTCCTGCCGCCAGCGCCGCCATCACCGCCATCGCCGGCCGCGGCGCAGATCGCATCGCCGGCCGCGGAGCCGCCTCAGCGCGTGATGTTCAACCCGCTCGAGATCGGCGAGATGATCGAGCGCGAGGAGATCGACTGGCAGCCGGCGGGAACCGGCCACAGCCCCGCGCCGCCCTCGCCGCTCCCCATGCCGACCCTGCCGCCGGCCGCGGCGCAGGGCCCGCCGGCCGCCACCGGGGAGCGCCGCGCCTACGCCGCCAGCCTGGACGACACCGCCGGCGCGAGCTGGCTCGACGAGGCGGACCGCAGCCGGCCGGTGAAAAGCGGCGCCGGCTCCGAGAGCCTGTTCGACGAGGAGGACGACTTCTTCGACCTCGCCGCGGAGCTGGAGCAGGAGCTCTCCCAGGAAGAGGTCTTCAAGGGCGGCGAGGGATTGCTGGTGCAGCCGGCGGAGCAGTCGCTCGAGGAGATCGTCGAGGGCTTCAAGAAGGGCGTCGCCGAGCACCTCTCGCCGACCGATTACGACACCCACTTCAACCTGGGGATCGCCTACCGCGAGATGGGCCTCCTGGACGAGGCCATCGGCGAGTTCCAGATCGCCGCCAAGGATCCGCGGCACCTCGTGCTCTGCTGCTCCATGCTGGGGCTCTGCTTCCTCGACAAGGGCCTCCCCGAGCTGGCCGTCAAATGGTACCGCCGCGGCCTCGACGCGCCGGACGTGAGCGAGGAGGACACCCTGGGTCTCCTCTACGACCTCGGCTGCGCCTACCTGACCCTGGACGACCGGGAGTCGGCCTACAGAGTGTTCGTCGATCTCTACGGCATCAACACCAATTACCGTGACGTGGTGGCGCGAATCGAAGAGCTGGGCCGGTAGCCCCGGCCGAATTCGCCGCTCGACCTCACCCCCTGGCCCCATAGGCGTTAACCTGACGTCGAGAGTTGTCGATGAACGGGGTTTTCCGCCCGCCTCGTGCCCCTCACTCCCCTTCCCCTCTCTCCCGCCGCACACCCGCCCGCCGGGAGAGAGGGGTCTAAAAAGACAACTTCTTTCTTGCTTTTTCCAGTCTCCCTCCTCTCCCGGAAGGGCGGGAGTGTGGTGGGAGAGGAGGGCCGGGGTGGTGAGGGGACCGAGGCGGCGCAGAGACATCGCTCGGCGAGGACGCTTGACGTCAGGTTAACGTGTATGCCCCCTGCCCCTCTCTCCTGAAGAGGGGTTGGGGTGAGGTCGCGCCGGCAGGGAGGCTCCGGCAGGTTGCACCCCCCTCCTGGACCTTGTACCTTTACGCGCCATGGGCAGCGCGCACGACTACCGGACGCCGCATCACATGCACCTCCAATCGCGGCGGCGCGTCGAGGTCCGGCGCGTCGACGAGTGCGGGACGCTGGACGAGATCTTCAACTCCTGCCTGCCGGCCTTCGGGGGGGCCTACCTGAGGCGGGTCTACCGCCTGCTCGACCAGGCCATCGGCGCGGGCTGTCCATTGACCTTGGCGATCGCCGGGCCGGTGACGGTCTCCGGCCAGCATCAGGCGTGGCTGATCCCTCTGCTCGAGACCGGCTGGGTCGCCTACCTGAGCACCACCGACGCGGTCTGCTATCACGACGGCCACCGCAGCCTCGACGAGCATCCCCACCCGATCTTCGAAGTCCCTATCTTCGGCGACGACGGCGCGCTGCGCGACGACCGGACGATTCGCGTCACCGATATGGCTTTCGACGAGGACGTCCTCTTCCAGCAGGACCGCTTCATGACGGCCTGCCTGCTGCGGCCCGAGTTCCAGAAGGCGATGACCGGCACCGAGCTGCGCTACCTGGTGGGGCAGATCTATGCCGCGCAGGAGGAGAAGAACGGCGTCGCGCCGGGGCTGCTCGCGACCTGCTGGCGCCTCGCGCTGCCGATCCTCGTCGGCGCGCCCGGCGACGGCAGCCTGTTCCTCAACTCGATGAAGCTGTGGGCCATGCGGCAGGCCGGCGTTCTGGACAAGTACGAGTTCTCGCTCGACCTGCACGCCGAGGTCTTCGAGTCGTGCGCCTACCACTATTGGGGATTGTTCGACCATCCGGCGCACTCGCTGGCGACCTTGATTCTGGGCGGCGGCGTGCCGAAGAACTACAACCTCCAGCCCGAGCCGGCGCTCGGCCAGGTGCTGGGTCTCGAGGGGATCCGCGGCTACACGTTCGACGTCCAGATCGTCAGCGCCCCGGTCACCGAGGGCTCCCTCTCCTCCTGCCCGCCGGCCGAGGCCGTGACCTGGGGCAAGGTGGATCGCGACACCTACCAGCAGACGACCGAGAGCGTCCAGGCCGACTACTCGATGGTCATGCCGTTCCTCGTCAAGGCCCTGCTCGACAACCGCGAGCGCTACGCCCGCCGGGCGGCGGAGATCGGCGAGGAGGCGCTGTTCAAGGAGGAGCCGAAAGCCGCGGGGTATCTCCGGCCGCGGGAGGGATACCGCCTCTACGAGCAGCGGGACCAACTGGTGGAGCAGCTCACGCGGAGCGTGCGCGACAACGGCGAGTGGCTCCAGAAGACCCTTCGCTATCCGCTGGCCATCGAGGGAGCGTGAATCGATGAGCAAGACCGTGGTCACCCTGCTCCCGGGCGACGGCATCGGCCCCGAGGTCAGCGAGGCCGCCGTGCGGGTGCTCGAGGCCGCCGGGGCGGAGATCGAGTGGGAGAGACACGTCGCGGGTGCCAGGGCGGTCGAGCAGTTCGGCGACCCGCTTCCCGATCACGTCGTCGAATCGATCCGGCGCAACGGCGTGGCGTTGAAGGGACCCATCGAGACCAAATACGGTCAGCCCAAGGACGAGGCTGGACAGGAAAAGGCGGAAAAAAAGAACTTCCGCTCGGTCAACGTGGCGTTGCGCAAGGAGCTGGATCTATACGCCAACCTGCGGCCGGTGCGGTCGCTTCCCAGCATCCCGAGCCGCTTCGCGAACGTGGACCTGGTGGTGGTGCGCGAGAATACCGAGGGTCTGTACAGCGGTATCGAGCACGAGGTCGTGCCCGGGGTCATGGAGAGCCTGAAGATCATCACCGAGAAGGCTTCGACCCGCATCGCCAGGTTCGCTTTCGATTACGCTCGCCGCCAGGGACGCAAGAAGGTCACCGCCGTGCACAAGGCGAACATCATGAAGCTGTCGGATGGCCTTTTCCTCGACTGCTTCCGCCGGGTGGCGGCCGAATATCCCGATATCAAGGCCGACGACAAGATCGTGGACAACATGTGCATGCAGCTCGTCATGTACCCCGAGAGGTCGGACGTGCTGGTGCTGGAGAACCTCTACGGCGACATCGTCTCGGACCTCTGCGCCGGCCTGGTGGGCGGGCTCGGTGTAGTGCCCGGCGCCAACATCGGCACGCACGCGTCGGTGTTCGAGGCCGTGCACGGCAGCGCTCCGGATATCGCGGGGAAAGACCTCGCGAATCCCCTGGCGATCATCCGCTCGGGGATCCTGATGCTCTACCACATGGGCAAGGACGAGGTGGCCGAGAGGGTGCGGACGGCGTTGCGCGAGGTGGTCGTCGAACAGAAGATCCGTACCCGCGACCTGGGCGGCGAGGCGACCACGACGGAGTTCACGGACGCGGTCGTCGCGGCGCTGGAGAGCCCGGTGGAGTCGACGGCCACGAGCTGAACGTCCGGCTTACACTGCTACCGCCTCCCGGACCACCAGATTGAGAGTATCGGGCGCGATCTCCATCTTCACCCGATGGCCGGCGAGGAATTCCAGGCGATCAGACTCGATGCCGTCCGCGAAGACGACGCCGCCCTCTCCCATCTCCGAAAGCAGCGTCAAGCTCTCCCCTGTGGCCATGTCGCCGTAGCGGAGGCTCCGTCTGGGTGAAAACAGAAGGGAACGGCTCGCGGACGAACCAGGCGAGGCGCGGCTCCTCCGGCCTCGGCAGCCGCCCGGCCATCCCGACCTGCTCGGAGATCGAGCGTGCCCATCCGGTACTCCCCGTGCCCGTCGAGCAGATGACGCCCGACGACGAGTGCCGCTCCTCGGTTTGGCCGACCTGGATCCGATACCGGGCGGACTGATGGGTCTGATGGCCGATGAAGATCTCGTTCAGGGCGAGGAGGCGCTGGCCGTCCTCGCGCCCGGCCAGCGCCATGACCCGGTGCTCGATCCGGAACCCCGGGTTGCCACGCCGTTCCGTCACCCAATCCAGGAGGCTTTCCATGGCGCCGGGAGGATGCTGACAGAGCACGCCGTCGTATCTCGCGGGGTCGGGATTGATACCGATCGCGAGCTGTCCGGTCAGATATTTGGCCGCATTCGGCACCAGGCCGTCCTGACCGACGATGACCACGATGTCGTCCGACGCAAAGAGGAAGCGGTCGAGGCCCTGACGGTCCACCCGGACCCGGCGCTGGTCGGGCGGGATGGCGCGTTGGACCGCACCGAGACCGGCGTGAAAAGACTCGTGCGCTTCCTGATAACCAGCCGCCTCCTGGCCACGCGACTCCAGGTAGAAGCGCACCTGGCCGAGCGTCCCATGCCGCTCGAGCAAGAGCTCGAGCGGCGTCTTCCGCGTCACCAGGACGATGCGCGGGAGACGGAGGTCCGGCAGCGTCACCTCCCGCTCTCCCGCACCAGACGCTGGACCGCTTCGCTGAGGAGGTCCGGCGTGATATTCAGGTGTTCGATGGTCTGGATCTTACCGGCGAAATCCCGCAAGGCGAGGCCGAAGACGACGGCCGTGGACAGATCCTTCCAGGCGGCGAGGCGGAGGGCTTCGTTCTGGGCTTCGACCTGACCGAGAAGCCGCTGGGCTGCACCTTCGGCCTCCGAACGGATGCGAGTCTCCTGCGCGCCGCCCTCGGCGGCCACGACCTTGCGCTGAATCTCGGCCTCGACCTTCGCCTTCTCTGCCTCGGCGTCCTGGTGAACCGCTTCCACGCGGTTTGCGCCCTGCTGGCGGATCAGCGTCTCCTGGCGGCGCGCCAGCTCGATCTCGGTGGCCAGCTCGTTCTCCTTGATCGCCCGTTCTTTCTCCACCGCCAACGCCCGGCGCTGGAACGTAGCCTCGTCCGCTTTCTGTTGGACCGCCTCACGGGTTGGCGTCTGCAGAGCCTTCTCCATGTCTGCCGTAGGCGCCACGCGCAGGACTACGAGGCTGACCAGTGCGAGGCCGCCCACCTGAATCTCAGGGTCTGCGCGCAGGGCTTGCTCCATCGCGGCCTGGATCACCTGCGCGCCGGACTGCACGGCCTCCACCATCGGTACGCCCTGGATATAGGCGCGGGCCGGCTGCTGCGCGCGCTGGCTCCACAGGCTGGCGAGGCGCTCGAGAGGCTCTTCCAACCAAACTCCGCTATCGAGGGAAATCGCGAAGCTCACCCGCGATGCCGCCTTCTCGGGCTCGGCACAGCGGTAGCGGAGTGTGTACTGGACGTTGATCTCCTGAAAATCCTGCGACAGCTCGCGGAAGACAAAGGTCGCTTCAATGTCCTCGACCGGAACCTGGGCGACGGCGGCCGAAAGCGGGCTGAACCAGTAAGAAAGGCCGGCGCCACGGCGCACCAGCCGGCCACGCCGGTAATGGAGGATGTGCTGGTTCGGCTCGGCGCGTAAATGGGAGATGAAGGGGTACCGGCGGATCTGGGCCATCCTTGACTCTCCTTTGGTTGGCGGTCTGATATACTCAAAAAGAGCATATCAGAAAGCGGAACGCTCTGAAAGAGGGCGCGGGGTCATACTGGATTGGTAGGCGGACCACCTCCATCTGTGCTATAACTTTAAAAAACAGGTCAACTGATGGGAGGGCCGCCATGCCGGACACACAGGTCGTTCGCTGTGCCGTTTATCCTTCGGTGGGGTGCGCACGAGTTGGGAACTGTCCGGACGAGTGGTTCCTGGGCCCCGAGGTCCCGGGGCAGGTGCAGGAGGTTCCTCCCGGCGGGTTCAAGGATCGTCGCGGTCGAATCAAGCGGCAGGCTGCCCGGTTCCGGGTCTACGGCTTCGACGCCGACGGCCGGGTGGTCGAGGAGCTCAACCTCGATACCGCGCAGTCCGTCGAATGGACGGTCCACGTGGCCAACAAGAAAGCCTCCTGGTACCTCTACAACAACGCCTTCGACCTGCCGCCCAAGGCGCCTCCCCTCGGTTCTCAACAGCGCAACATCAACACCCTGAACAAGGCTCGCCTGGCGCTCAACATCGACCCGGGCGCGCACGGCATTGCGGGCAGGAATCAAGAGGGTCAGCCGATGTCGGGTCACTTCCAGCAGGTCGCCGTTACACTCGGCCAGTTACGGACCGATGACGCCGGGCGGCTGGTCTTCCTCGGCGGCTTCGGGCGCTCGGCGTCGTCGACCCCGTCCAACCCGATCGAGAACTTTTCCAACAACTCCGATTGGTTCGACGACACCAGCGACGGTTGGGTGAAGGCGCGGGTCACTCTCGGCGACGGCCGGGTTCTGGACGCCGAGCCGGGCTGGGTTTTCGTAGGGCCGCCGGACTATGCGCCGGGCATTACCCCGCTCATTACGATGTGGGACCTCATGCGCGGCGTGGCGGTCGATACCGGCTGGCTGCCGGCCCCCGTCCTGCCGTCGTTCCAGGAGGACATCTGGCCTCTCCTGCACCGTCTCGGCCAGTTGCAGTGGGTCAGCGAGTCGGCCAACCTCCGCTATGGTTGGCAAAGCGAGCTCGACTTCCTCAACCCCGAGCTGATCCGCGAGCTCGCGGACCCCGGGGAGAAGAGCAAGCCGAAGAGGGAGAGGATCTTTCACGCTCTGCGCAGCCCCGCCTACGAGCCGGTCGGTGATCCCGTGGTGCCCTACCAGGGCGCGGACGCCTCGGATCTCAAGATCAGCCGTGGTCGTCTCCCCAAGGAGGAGAAGATCCCGTTCCTGCTGGGCGACGGCATCGATTATCCCGGCAGCCCGATGCAGTGGTTCGCCATCCCCAAGTTTCAATACGAGATGATGCGCAAGTGGGCGGAAGGCCACTTCAAGGGAGGCTGGAAACCGCCCGAACCGATTCCCGGAGGCATCGAGGGGGTGCCCCTCCAGGACCAACCCGAGACCCTGACCAAGGCCGCGCTCGAGCCCGTATTCGGCGGCGCTTTCCATCCCGGCGTGGAGGCCACGTGGCCGATGCGCCACGCCCCGCTCTATTCGGGGCCCTTCCGCATCGCGGTGGCCGAGGGCGAGGACCCGCACACCGACTACGGTCGCTTTCTGACCCCCGAGATCGCCCTGGCGCCGGGAGGGCCGCTCGGTCCCAACTATCCTGGAGATCTGACGCGCTGGATGGGGTTGCCGTGGCAGTCCGATGCGGCGAGCTGTCAGTCGGTATACCTGCCCCAGGATTTCCCGGTCCCCGTCTGGTGGCCCGCCAACCTGCCGGTGGACGTGCTGCCACAGGCGTACTACGAGTTCCTGATGGACGAGCGGCAGCCGAGCCAGGTGCGGACCCGTTTCTTTGAGTCTCGCCAGCCGTGGATGCGCGGGGTCGGCGCCGTGGGCTATCACGCCGCGGGAGGCTACAGCGAGGGCATGATCCATATGGTCAACGACTGGTCCAAGATGGGGATTCTGGTCCCCAAGCCTGGCCCCAAGGATGGCGTGATCGACGTGCCGCCCGAGATGTACGTCGAGTCGCAACGAGGCGAGCTGGAGGGGTAGACGAGCGGCACCATCCAGCCGGAGAGCGGGCGGCAATCCGTCGACGTGGCTGTCCTGGGAGGAGGGACTGCGGGGTCGACCACGGCGCTCCTTCTCGCGCGGGCGGGTCGCCGGGTCGCCGTCGTGGAACGCCGCGCGGGCCCTCCCGGCTTCAAGATCGGTGAGGGGCTGCCGCCGACCGTTCAGCCGTTGCTCGCCCGGCTCGGTCTTGCTGATCTCGTCTCCCGCGGTCCCCACCAGCCGGCCTATGTCAACAGATCGGCCTGGGGATCGGCAGTGGCAAGGGACCACGACTTCCTTCGCAGCCCCGGCGGCCATGGCTGGCATCTCGACCGGGTGGCCTTCGATGAGATGCTGCTCGGACTCGCTCGCGAGGCCGGAGCCGCCGTTTTCCAGCCGGTCCGATTGGGGAGTTGCGAGCGCGTGGACGGCATCTGGCATCTGCAGGCCCGGGGCGGAGCAGCGCCTCCCGAGGCTCGCCGCTCGGTTCCTGGTCGACGCGAGCGGGCGCGGTGCCGCCCTGGCGCACTGCCTGGGCGCGCGACGGCGGGTGCTGGACCGGTTGATCGCCATCTGGTGTCTGTTCCCCGCGGCAGCCGAGGATGAAGGAGGCGTCACCCTGATCGAGGCGTTCGCGGACGGGTGGTGGTATTCCGTGCGTCTGCCCGAGGGCCGCCGCATCGCGGTGCTCTTGACCGACGCGGATGTCGGCGCCGCGCGGACGGCCCGCAGCCGGCAAGGATTCGCGGACCTGCTTGCGGACACTCTCCACGTCCGCGCCTCGGTGGGCGGCCTTCCTCCATGCGGCGCCCCGGCGGTGACCGTCGCGAGCAGCTCTTGTCTCGATCCGCTCCAGGGTGAAGGCTGGCTGGCGGTCGGCGATGCCGCACTCACCTTCGATCCCCTTTCCTCGCAGGGCATCCTCACCGCGCTCTACTCCGCGGAGAAGGCCGCGGCTGCGGTGGAGCAAGCCCTCGCCGGTCAGCCGGAGGCTTTGCCGGCCTACGGCTTGATGCTCCGGGGGATTTTCGCGGATTATGGGTTGAGCTACCGTCGGATCTACCAGCTCGAGACCCGCTGGACCGATCGGCCTTTCTGGCGCCGGCGTGCTCTCGGCTAGAATGTCTCTATGGCCGAATCCCTGCGTTCCCCCGACGTCCTCCCCAGCGCCTGCCCCCTGGACTGCCCCGACGCCTGCAGCCTGGAGGTGCGGGTGCAGGACGGGCGGGTGGTGAAGGTCGACGGCAGCCGCCTGAACCCGATCACCGAAGGGTTTATCTGTTCCAAGGTGCGCCGGCTGCCGGAGCATCTCTACGGTCCGGAGAGGCTGCTTTTTCCGGCGCGGCGGGTGGGCCCGAAAGGCTCCGGCGAGTTCGAGCGGATCTCCTGGGATGCGGCGGTCGGGCTCGCGGTGGAGAGGATTCGCGAGGCCCGCGGGAGCTGGGGGAGCGAGTCGATCCTCCCCTTCTACTACGGCGGCTCCAATGGCACCCTCACTCAGGACACCACGGACGCCCGGCTCTTCCGCCGGCTGGGAGCTTCGCGCATGGCGCGCACCGTCTGCGCCGCCGCCACCGGCCGCGCCGCCACCGGGCTCTACGGCAAGATGCCCGGCGTGGCCTTCCAGGACTTCGTCCACGCCCGGCTGATCGTGCTCTGGGGTGTGAACCCGTCGGCGTCGGGTATCCACCAGGTGCCATTCATCCAGGAGGCGCAGCGGGCGGGGGCGCGCCTGGTCGTGGTCGATCCACGCCGCACGCCGCTGGCGAAGCAGGCGGATCTCTATCTCTCGCCTCGGCCGGGGAGCGATCTGGCCCTCGCCCTGGCGGCGATCCGTTGCCTGTTCGAAGAGGGGCACGCCGATCTCGGCTTCCTCGACGCCCACGCCACGGGCTGGGAGGAGCTGCGGCGGCGGGCCTTGCCCTGGAGCTTCGAGCGCGCGGCGGACGCCTCGGGCGTGCCGGCCGCCGAGATCGAGCGCTTCGCGCGCCTTTACGCGGAGACCTCGCCGGCCGTGATCCGCTGCGGCTGGGGGCTGGAGCGCAACCGCAACGGCGGCTCGGCGGTGGCCTCGGTGCTGGCCCTGCCGGCGGTGGCCGGGAAGTTCGGCGTTCGCGGCGGCGGCTACGTCTTGAGCAACTCCGGCGCCTGGTCGCTCGATTCCGCGGCGGCCATCGCCGAGCCCGAGGCCTCCACGCGCGTGATCAACATGAACCGGTTGGGGGAGACGCTGCTGGAGCGCGACGATCCGCCGGTGAAGGTCCTCTTCGTCTACAACTGCAATCCCGTGGCGACGATCCCCAACCAGGAGAAGGTGCGGCGGGGTCTGGCGCGCGAGGACCTGTTCACCGTCGTCTTCGAGCAGGTGTGGACCGATACGGCACGGCTGGCGGATCTCGTGCTGCCGGCCACCCACTTCCTGGAGCACACCGAGATGTCGCGCGGCTATGGCGCGTACGTGCTCCATCGCACTCCGCCGGTGGCCGAGCCGGCGGGCGAGGCGCGCTCCAATCCGGAGGTCTTCGCCGAGCTCCTCCGCCGGCTGGATCTCGCCCGGCCCGGGGAGCCGGAAACGGCGGACGACCTCGCCGCCGTCCTGCTCGGGCGTTCGGAACGGATGCGCGGCGAGCTGAAGCGGGAGGGCATCGCCCATCCCGATTGCGGCTTCGCGCCCGTCCAGTTCGTCGATTCTTTCCCGTTGACCCCCGACCGCAAGGCGCACCTCGTGCCCGAGGCGCTCGACCGCGAGGCCCCTCATGGCCTCTATGCCTTTCAGGAGGACCCGGCGACGGCGAGCTTCCCGCTGGCGCTGATCTCCCCTTCGACCCACCGCACCATCAGCTCCACCTTCGGGCAGCTCGTCCGCAAGCGCATCCCCCTGGAGATCCATCCTCGCGACGCCGAGGCCCGCGGCATCTCCGACGGCGCTGCGGTGCGGGTCTGGAACGATCTCGGCGAAGTGCGGGTGGCGGCGCGTCTCAACCCTGACATGCGCCCCGGTGTGGTTCTGCTTCCCAAGGGCCTCTGGAGCCACAACACCCTCTCCGGCACCACCTCCAACGCCCTCTCGCCCGACACCTACACCGATCTCGGCCAGGGAGCCTGTTTCAACGATGCGCGCGTGGAGGTGGAGAAGCTTCCTGGGAGCGCCGGCATCCTGCCGGCCTCTTCAAACAGCGGGCCCTGATGGCCGGCAGGGATGCCGGCGTTCCCAGGAAAACCATGCCCGCTCGCAGCCTCTTCGACGATCAGGAACCCGAGTCTCCCCGCAGGACCGGTGAGGCGCCATCAGGTTCCCCGCTCGCCGAGCGCATACGCCCGCGCAACCTGGACGAGGTCGTCGGCCAGGAGAAGGTGGTGGGAGCGGGCGGCTTTCTGCGACGGGCGATCGCGGCTGACCGCGTGCCGTCGCTCATCTTCTGGGGTCCGCCGGGCACGGGCAAGACCACCCTCGCCCGCATCATGGCGGCCGAGACCGCGGCCCACTTCGTCCCTTTCTCCGCCGTCACCTCGGGCATCAAGGAGGTCAAGGAGGTGATGGCCGAGGCGGTGCGGCTGCGCAAGGCCCAGGGCCGGCGCACCCTTCTCTTCGTCGACGAGATCCACCGCTTCAACCGCGCCCAGCAGGACGCCTTCCTGCCCTACGTCGAGAGCGGCGACGTGATTCTGGTTGGGGCGACCACCGAGAACCCTTCCTTCGAGCTGAACGCGGCGCTGCTCTCCCGCTGCCGGGTGATCGTTCTCGAGCCCCTGCAGCCGGCCGGCCTGCTCGAGCTGATGGGCCGCGCGCTGCGGGACGCCGAGAGGGGATTGGGAGGCGCCGAGCGTCGAAGCCGGCGAAGAGGCTCTCGAGATGCTGGCGCAGCTCGCCTCCGGGGACGCCCGCCGCGCGCTCAACCTCCTGGAGCTGGCGGCGGCGGACGCCGAGGGCGGACGGATCGACGAGGAGACCGTGCGCCGGGTCTCTCAGCGCAAGGTGCTGCTCTACGACAAGTCGGGCGAGGAGCACTTCAACCTCATCTCGGCCCTCCACAAGTCGCTGCGGGAGAGCGACCCGGATGCCGCGATCTACTGGCTCGCCCGCATGCTCGCCGCCGGCGAGGACCCGCTCTACGTGGCGCGGCGGATGATCCGTTTCGCCAGCGAGGACGTGGGCCTCGCCGATCCGCAGGCGCTGCCCCAGTGCCTCGCCGCCTGGGACGCCTATCACCGGCTCGGCTCGCCCGAGGGCGAGCTGGCCCTGGCGCAGGCCGTCCTCTACCTCGCCCTGGCGCCGAAGAGCGTCGCGGCTTATGAGGGCTACAAGGCGGCGCGGCGCACCGTCGAGGAAAGGCCGGCCGATCCGGTGCCGATGGCGATCCGCAACGCGCCCACGCGGCTGATGAAGGACGTCGGCTACGGCGCCGGCTACATCTACGCCCCGCACACCGAGGAGGGCGTCGGCGGGCTCGACTGCCTCCCCGAGTCGCTTCAGGGGACCCGCTTCTACGAGCCGAAGGGAGAGGGGTTCGAGGCGGAGCTCAAGGCGAGGCTGGAGAGATACCGGGCGCTGCGGGAGAAGGTGAAGGGGAAGGAAACCGCTTAGCGCCGATTCCGCCGTTCTCGATCCTCACATCGTCGTCCGCGCCGCCGGGCCCCTCACCACCCCGGCCCTCCTCTCCCACCGCACTCCCACCCTTCCGGGAGAGGAGGGAGACTGCAAAAGCGAAATTGTGTTGTCTTTTCAGTCTCCCCTCTCTCCCGGTTGGACGGGAGTGCGGTGGGAGAGAGGGGCTGGGGGAGTGAGGGGCCCGGCGGCACGGACCACGCTGTGAAATCGAGGACATCGGGATCGGCGTCTCTACCTGAACAGCTTCAGGAAAACCACATACAGCACGAATCCGTCGTCCGGGCCGGCCACGGGCACGCCGAGGTCGAGGTTGACCACGGTCTGCCAGGGGCCGACGAACGTTCCGTTGATGCCGAGGCCGGCGAGGAGCTCCTGGTCGAGGCCGGTCTCCTCGTCGGTGGCGAGCGCTCCGTCCGCGACCCCCTCCAGGTGAAAGGCCTTGCCGATCTCGAAGCCGTAGGAGGCGTGGGCGGCGTAGACCTCCGAGGCCCGTACCCGGTTGCTCTGGTAGCCGTGCACGCGGGTGCCGCCGAAGAAGCCGAACTGATACTTGCTGAAGCGGTCGAGATCCGAGCCCGAAGCGTAGTCGACTTCGAGCCCGACCTTCTGGAAGGAGGGCAGATACCAGTTCTTGCTCGCTCGCAGCCCCCAGCGCAGGAAGTCCTGCTTTTCCTCGTTGAAGTCCGGGTTGCCGGGCAGGCCCCAGAAATCCCACTTCGACCGGCGGCTGTAGCTGCCGCTCGCCGCCAGGCCGTAGCCGGAGCGGGCGAAGCTCGCCGAGAGCTCCAGGGAATGGGTGAGGTTGTCGCTCGGGATCACGAAGTCGTCCGCCGTATCGTCCGCCTTGCCGTAGTTGAAAGAGATGATCTCGTACTCGGCGCGGAGCTTGCCGAAATGGCCGAGCGGGTGCCCCAGCTTGAAGCCGACGTTGGCCGCGCGCTGCTCGATTTCCTGGTCCGGCCGTTCGCGGTCGTCCTCGAAGAAGGTGTCGGAGAACGGCAGGGCGAGGGCGAAGATGTCCGCTCCGGCGTCGAACCGGCTGCCGAAGAGGCGCGGCTCGGCGATGTCGGCGGTGAGCAGGGCGCCGGCGAAGAAGACGTTGAGCTGCTTGCCCGTCCCTTTGAAGTCGAAGGAGAAGTAGTTGAGGCCGGCGAGCGGCAATGGATAATCCAGGGCGTCGTCGTAGAACACGCCGCCGAGCGCGAACAGCTTGCTGGTGTCGAAACCCTCCTTGACCACCCGCTCGCCCTGGTCGTCCTTGACCAGATAGCGCAGCCCCTGGTCGGTGTCCCGCACCATCGTCACCTCCGACGCATGGACCTGCTTGCGGGCCTCCTCGAAGCCGGGGCTGTTGACGATCACGTTGCTGAGCCGGGTCTCGCGCTCGACCACCGTCGTGGCATTGACCACCGAGAGGATCTGCTGCCCGACGAGCCGCAGCGGCAGGATGAAGCTCTGCGGCGACCAGGGAGCGGCGGCGCCGTGCTCGTCGATCGGCGTGTAGAAGAGCGTCTCCTCGTTGGAGAGCACCTCCCCTTCGAGGCCGATCTGCACCGCCCGCGTGCGCAGGCGCGAGCTGATCTGCTTGTCGATCCACACCGTGCCCTGATAGAGCTTGCCGCTCTCGCCGGGGCCGGCCGGCGCGAAGTCCACCACCCAGGCTTCGCGGCCGTCGACGGTGTCGGAGCCGCGCAACCGATAGCGGTACTGCTTGCTGAAGTGGATCTCCAGCGGCAGGGCCGCCGCTTTCTCCGGCTGGATGAGCGGGATCTCCGGCAGCGTCTTCGCCCGCCACTGCACGCCGTTGACGTAGAGGGTCTTCCACGCCCAGTCGGCGCCGGTCCGGCGGTCGAAGAAGAACGGCCCTTCGAGAGTCGCCTCGATCGTCTGCGTACCCGCCGCGGGCTGGAACCGCATGGAGGTCGTGTTGGTGGCGCTGTAGTGGTCGAGCTTGCGGGCCTGGGCGTCCTCGAAGGCCTGGAGGCGCCGCAGGATCTCCTCGACGGGAATCTCGCGCTGGCCCGAGACCGTCACCTTCTCCTCGATGCCCTGCCGCTCGGCCGCCGTCGGCCGGTCGAGGCCGAGCACGGCGACTCTGCCGGGAGAGTCCACCTGGAGCTCCAGCGCCTGGCCGGCGATCCGGCCGCTCGGCGGCGGCACCCGCTGGCCGCCGATGGGAAACCGCACCGGCCGGCGCAGCTCCGGATCGCTGAAACGCAGCGTCAGCGCCTGCGCTCCCGGAGGCGCCAGGGCGATCACCCGCAGCGAAAGGTCCTCGCCGCGCGCGAAGGCCCATGCCTCCACCGCGCCGGCCGGCGAGGAGCCGGGATCGTAGGAAAGGTCTCCCTTGAACTCGCGAGCCAGCAGGGCGAACGGCGCGAGGGTCGGGATCACCATGGACGCAGCGAGGTCCGGCGCCTGGAACAGCGTCAGGTCGAACCCGAGGGCGGCGTTGCGGGCGGCATCGGCCAGCACTTCGGCGGGCTCGTCCGGCAAGGGCAGCGAGTCCAGCACGACCGGGCGCCCCGGGTCGAGGTTCTGCACCGCCTCGATCGCCGCGGTGAGCGCGTCCGGAGCGGCCGGCTGAAGCGCCACCGCTTCGAGGTAGGCCGCCACCTCCTCGGCATACAGCTCCTGAAGGAGCTTCGGGTCGGCGGCGAGCGGCTGCGTCACCACCCGTGCCTGCGCCTGGGCGCCCGTCAACGCCACGGCGGCCCGCTTCAGCAGGAACGCGTATTCCGTGGGCGAAAACTCTCCTGACTCCGGCCGCCAGACGACTTGCAGCCAGGTGCCGGCGGGCGCCCTGGCGGCCATCTCGGCGGCGGCGCGCAGCTCGGCCTGCAGCCGGTCGGAGCTCTGGGCCAGCGGCGGCGGAGTGCGGAAGATCAGCGAGACCCAGGGGGTCGCCCCGCTCTCGCGTACGGCGGATGGAATCTCGGCTCCGGTCGCGGCCTCGGCCGACAGTGGTACCTCCCAGGCCACGAAGAGCGGACTGCCGGGCTCGAGGCCGCCGGATGCCTTCAACGTGCGGGCGATGTCCTCCGGCCTCGCCGGGCCGACGGAAGCTGGAGGCGCCGGGCTCTCGGTCGTCGCGGGAGCGGCGGCAGAAGTGGAAGGCGCGATGCGCAAGCCGGCGCAGGGCCGGCAGGGGAATTCGGCGGCTCCCAGCGGGAGCGCGAGGATGAGGAGGATACTGCCGAAAAAGGCGGATCTTGGGCGGTGCATGGCAGCATGGATAACAGGGCGCTTCCGAGGGGAATTTCTCCCGGCTCCCTGCTAGAATCACCCTACTTTCATGGAATTCTCAGGAAGGCTGACGGCCTTTCCCGTCGGCAACCAGCACAAGGTGCGTCTCGGCGTGGCTCTCCAGGAGCTGGGCCTGCTCGCACCGGATGCCATCCAGCGGACGCTGCGCGCCCACATCGAGGAGGTCGTCTGCGACCTGCTGCTCGAGCAGGCCACGGAAGAGCAGGCGCTGGTGGCCCGCCGGCACATGGCCGTGCCCCTGAGCCTGCTCGAACGGTGCTATCCGATCTGGGTGGAAGAGCCGCTGGCGGAGGAGCAGAAGCGAATGCCGGTGCGGGCGCGGGATTTTTATTCACGCCTCGACGGCCGCACGGCGTTGGGAGAGGCCTTCTCCGGCGATCCCCGCAACCGCGGCCGCGAGATGGACCTCCTGCTGCTGCAGCTCCAGAAGGGGCGCCTCGCCATTCTGCCCGCTCCCCTCGAGCGTCTCGAAGAAGAGGCCGAGCGGCGCGGCCTGCCGGCCCACCAGCGGTGGTGGCGCCGGGTGTTCCGGCCCGCCGAGTGAGAGCCTGCGGCTCCGGAAAGCCTTCGTCGCTCACCTTCTTCTTTGGAGTCTTAGAAAAGGAGAGCGACCATGATCCGTCGACTGCGTCCGCTGTTCCTCGTCCTCGCCCTGCTCCTCACCGGAGCGGCCCTCAACTTCCCCGTTCAGGCCACGGAGTGCGACGAAGGCGATTTCGAGTGGATGAACCTGGGGGATTGCTGCTGGCAGTTCTATCCCCCGCCCGGCAAGCTGCACCTCATGCGGTGCGTCAACGGCGAGTGGACCGTGTGGGGAAGCTCCTACAAGTGCCCGCCGACCGAGCCGTGCGGGTAGAAGATCGCGCCGGGGGCATGCCCTCCGAAGCCCTCACTCCCCCGGCCCCTCTCTCCCAGAGGGAGAGAGGGGAGAAAGACGAGGAACCCGTACGCTCTCTTGCTCCCTCCTCTCCCTCTGGGAGAGGAGGGCTGGGGTGGTGAGGGCTTCGGAGGGTCGCCGCCCCGACATGCACCTTCCTACTCCCCCGCCGCGGCCTCCCGCAGCGGTGCGACGGCGACGGAGGGGAGGCCGAGGCGCTCGCGGATCTTCGCTTCGATCTCGTCGGCCAGGTCGGGGTTCTCGCGCAGGAACGACTTGGCGTTGTCGCGCCCCTGGCCGAGGCGCAGGTCGCCGTAGGAGTACCAGGCGCCGCTCTTGACCACCAGCTTCTGATCGACGCCAAGGTCGACCAGCTCGCCGCACTTCGAGATCCCTTCGCCGTAGTCGATGTCGAACTCGGCCTGGCGGAAGGGCGCCGCCACCTTGTTCTTGACCACCTTGACCTTGGCCCGCGAGCCGGTCACCTCCTCGCCCTCCTTGATCGAGGCGATGCGGCGGATGTCGATGCGCACCGAGGAGTAGAACTTCAGGGCGCGCCCGCCGGTGGTGGTCTCGGGATTGCCGAACATGACGCCGATCTTCTCGCGGATCTGGTTGATGAAGACCAGGGTGGTCTTGGACTTGGCGACGATGGCCGTCAGCTTGCGCAGGGCCTGGGACATGAGGCGCGCCTGCAGGCCGACGTGGGAGTCGCCCATCTCCCCCTCGAGCTCGGCCTTGGGAACGAGGGCGGCCACCGAGTCGATCACCACCACGTCGACGGCGTTGCTGCGCACCAGCATCTCGGCGATCTCCAGCGCCTGCTCGCCGTTGTCCGGCTGCGACACGAGCAGGTTGTCGATGTCGACTCCCAGCTTCTTCGCGTACTCGGCGTCGAGCGCGTGCTCGGCGTCGATGAAGGCGGCGATGCCGCCCTCTTTCTGAGCCTGGCCGACCACCGAGAGCGCCAGCGTCGTCTTGCCCGAGGACTCGGGGCCGTAGACCTCCACCACGCGCCCGCGGGGGAAGCCGCCGATGCCGATGGCGTGATCCACCGCGATCGAGCCGGTGGAGATCGCTTCCAGCCCTACCGTCTCACGCTGTCCCAGTCGCATGATCGCCCCCTTGCCGAACTGCCTCTCGATCTGCGAGAGCGTGCCGTCGATGGCCTTCAACCGTTCCGATTTCGCGTCTGCCATGGGATTCTTTGGCTCCTTTTGGCCCCGGGGGCGCCTGGGCTCCGATTGTACTTCGCTTCTTTCTTCCGCGAGGGAAAAAGGCTCTCGCAGCCGGTTCGGAGTTCTATCTTAGCAGGCGTAAATGCGGCGGTCAACTCGGATGATAGGCTACTGCGAGCCGTCCTTGGAGGACCACACATGATCTCCCGCATCCGGATCCAGAACTTTGGCAGTCTCGTCGACGTGGACGTCCCGCTCGGTCCCCTGACGCTCCTAGTGGGGCCGAATGCGGCCGGCAAGACCATGTTCATCCGCGCCCTCCGCACCCTGACCAAGCTGATGCGGGCGGGCTTGCGAGGGCAGAAGAGCGACTTCAAGATGGATCACGTGACGCTCACCGAACTGGTATCCTTTGGCGACCTGTCCCGCGAGATCCGCTTCTCGGTGTGGCTCGATGGCCTAGAGGGAGGCCCTACCTACGAGTTGGCGCTCGCCCAGCGTGAGAATCTGTGGGCCGTTGTCGAGGAGCGATTGCAGCTTGATGGTTTCGCCTACGATAGCCGTCAAGGCCCGCTGGAGTTTGCCACAGAGCGTCGCGGCACGATCCGCTGGGAGACTCCTGGAAGACCTTTGCGTGCCGGACCTCTTCCTTATCTCGCCTATGTTTATCGCAGGGACCAGTACGCCTTGAGCACGGTTCAGCCCTTCCTTGCCTTCAACCACCGGTTGGGGGTTGCCCATACTTTCCGAATCGGCACGCCGGACTTAATCTCTCCGCGTCTCCCTAACTGGATTCCCGCGGACAGACCCCATGTGGACGAAGTCGGTCGAGGCTTTATCCACACCTTGGAGCGGTTCAGTCAAACGATTTCTGGAAGGAAAGTCTTGGAGGAGAGGATCACACCTTGGCTGCAAATGCTCTTCCCTCATGTGGAAAAGATCGGCTTCCGGGGCGGCCCCTCTATGCTATTCCTTGAATATAAAACTAATCGCTATCAGGGAGTGCTGCCGGCGCAACTCGAATCCGATGGCGTCAACCTCGCGCTGTTTTTCAGCGCTCTCCCTTACATCTTGGGTGATCCTGAGTCGGAAGGAGAGCCGACCCCATTCTGTGTCGGCCTTGAAGAACCGGAAGCAGGGACGCATCCGTTTTTCCAAGGTCGCCGGCTGGAGATGCTGCGTCGACTGGTGAAGCGATCCCCGACCGAGATGCCCCTTCAGATCGTAGCGACCACACACTCTATCGATTTGCTTCGCTGGGTTGAGGCGAATGAGGCGCTGAGCGTTCTCCGATTTGTGGAGCATTTAGGACCCGAAACGGGTACACGGATTCACAGGCTTGCCAGCCAGGAGGACCTGGAGCGAGTCTATGCACAATATGACAAAAACCTAGGATTGGCTTGGTATTCTGGCGCTTTTGGGGCCGTACCGCCGCATCCGGAGCCGGAAGAGGAGGAGATCTAATGCTTGAGCCGGTCCGATTCGCGGTCGTTGGCGAAGGACCCAACGAGCATGGAGGTTCGGATAAAATGGGTGTGGCACTGGCCGCTTTGCCGAAGAGTGCCCAGGGAGCGCTGGTGGCATTGGTAATGCGCATTTTGGCCGAGAGATACGGAAGAGCAGGTCAGCCAGTCTGCTGGGTTCGGCCGATCAGAAATCGTTCGGGCCAGCGCCCTAAAGCAGTGGACTTGCTACTCGATGAGTATCTTCTATCGCGCCTCCTGGATAATTTATTAAGGCCCGTGGTCCTGCTCCCTCCTTCTCGGCTGGCAGTCGAGTTTGTCGTCCTGAGCGTGGACGGCGACAAGAAGGAGCGCTTCACGAGGATCGCGGAGCGTTCGATCCAGGCGCTTCCTCAAGAGCTACAGGAGCGAGTCATTACTTTGGTCTTTGAGCCTATGTTGGAGGTCCTGTTTATCTGTTGCAAAGAGCCCCTTGAGGACGCGTGTGGGCGGCAGCGTTGCTCCTCCAAACCTCCGGAGCGTCAGGGTGATTTTAAGCAATGCCTGAAAGATTGGTTGCGGCGATACGGTGAGGGACACGATTTCAACACCAAATTTTTACAGAAGGTCGCGAGCCACCTTGACGTAGGACCCGCTTCCCCGCTACAGGAGGTCCCCGCGTTTCAGAAGCTGTGTGCCCGCCTCGCCCGGTGGCAGGTTGAAGGCCAACAAAAAGGCCGCCCGTAGGCGACCGTTATCTCTCTCTGCTAACAGACATGCCGCCCGGTCAATTAGGGTCGGCTTTGGGCGCAGAGATAAATAGCATAGCAGTGACCTGCTGCCAGGTCAACCCCCTAGACAAGGTATCACTGACCGCCTTCTGGGCACGTCCGGTGAGGAGCGTACTTGGTTGCCCCAGCGTATACTCTCCCGCATGGCCGTGGCCCTGCTCAAAGAGCCTCCCCTCTCCCCCTACACCGAACTCGGTCCCTATCGCCGCAAGGACTACGAGGCGCTGCCCGACGAGCCACGCTGCGAGCTGATCTTCGGGAGGTTCTTCGTGAGCCCGAGCCCCTTGGTTCTGCACCAGTTCGTCGTCTTGCTCCTCGGGCGGATTCTCGACCAGATCGCCAGGGATTCCGGCGGTCTGGCCCTGGTGGCTCCGCTCGACGTGCATCTCGCCGACCATTCCGTGGTCCAGCCCGACGTCCTCTATATCTCGGCGGCCAGAATGGGCATTGCTCAGCGGTGGGTAGAGGGGGCTCCGGATCTGCTGATTGAGGTCCTTTCCCCCGGCACGGTCCGCAGGGACCGCGGCGACAAGCTCGCCCTTTACGCGGACTCCGGAATTCGTGAGTACTGGCTGGTGGATCCTGTCGAGAGGCAGATCGAATTCCTGGTCAACGAGGACGGCCGTTTCGTGGTGGCCTTGCCGGAAGGCGAAGAGTACCGCTCCCAGGTCCTGCCGGAAATCCATCTCAACCTCCCCGCGTTCTGGAAAGAGGTCGAGGACCGGCTGGGATCGTTTTGAACCAGCCTCGCTCAACAATTTCGTCGCGACCCGCGTAAACAGCGCCATGGAATCCCTCGCCGTCGAAACCAACGACGCGCTTCACGCCGCCGAGCCGATCCGCCAGCTCGAGGACAACGTCGCCCGCGTCATCCGCGGCAAGCCCGAGGTCATCCGCCTCGCCACGGTCTGCCTGCTGGCCCGCGGCCACGTGCTGCTGGAGGACGTCCCCGGCGTCGGCAAGACCACCCTCGCCCAGGCCCTCGCCCGCTCGCTCGGCCTCTCCTTCCAGCGCATCCAGTTCACCAGCGACCTGCTGCCGTCCGACATCATCGGCGTCTCGATCTTCAACCAGAAGACCCAGGCGTTCGAGTTCGTGCCCGGACCGCTGTTCGCCAACGTCGTGCTGGCGGACGAGATCAACCGCGCCACGCCGAAGACCCAGTCGGCCCTGCTGGAGGCGATGAGCGAGCGCCGGGTTTCGGTGGAGCGCAAGCGCTTTACCCTGCCCGAGCCTTTCGCGGTGCTGGCGACCCAGAACCCGCTGGAGTACCAGGGCACCTTCCCGCTGCCGGAGTCGCAGCTCGACCGCTTCCTGATGTCGCTGTCGCTCGGCTATCCGCCGCGGGCCGACGAGCGGGATCTGCTGCTCTCGGGCGGCGTCGAGGACGTGCTCGAGCATCTCCAGCCCGTGCTTCCCCGCGACGGCCTGGTGCAGCTCCAGGCGCGAGTGGCGCGCGTCCGGGTCGCCGACAAGCTGGCCGACTACATGCTCTCCCTCGCCGAGACCACCCGCCACGGCGGCGACTTCCTCCTCGGCGTCTCCACCCGCGGCCTGCAGTCCCTCTTCCGGGCCACCCAGGCGCTGGCGCTCTGCGAAGGCCGGGCCTACGCCATCCCGGACGACGTGCAGCGTCTGGCCGCCGCCGTGCTGGCCCACCGCGTCGTGCTCAAGCGCGGCACGGCGGACCTGGACCAGGCGAGAAAGGCGATCGAGCGGGTGGTGGCGGCAACGCCGGTACCCTTGTGAAGCTCCCCTGGCGCGGCCGGCGCTCCCGCTCCGCATCTTCGCTTTCCCCTCTCCCGGAGGGTTCGGGCGGGGGGCGCCGATTCTTTTCCCGCCGCGCCGTGCCCGAGGGCATCCGCATCACCACGGTCGGGCTGTGGTACGTGCTGCTCACCGTGCTCGTGGCGATCGCCGCCACGAACACCGGCAACAACGCGCTCTACATGGTGCTGGCCTTGATGTTCTCGGTGTTGATCCTCTCGGGGGTCGCGTCGCGCGAGAACGTGCGCGGCCTCGAGGCCGCGCTGGAGCCGCCGGGGGAGGTCTTCGCCAACCGCCCCTTCACGATCGGCTTCACGCTGAGAAGCCGCGCCGCTCGTCTTCCCGCGCTGGTTCCTGCTGTTCACCGTCTCGCGCTCGGCGCAGCCGCTGCTCATCCCCTACCTGCCGCGCCGGGGCAAGAGCATCGGCCAGCTCGAGATGATGGTCGGCACGCGCGGCTACCACCGCTTCCCGTTCGTTCACGTGTCGAGCCTCTTCCCCTTCGGCTTCTTCCGCAAGGGGTGCGCTACCGCGTGGACTTCGAGGTGCTGGTATTCCCCGAGCTCTTCCCGGCCGGCGGCAGCTCGTCCCCGAGGAAGTCGAGCACATCGGCGACGATCCCAGCCGCCGCGCGCGGCTGGGGACACGACCTGTACTCCCTGCGCCGCTTCCGACGCGGTGACGATCCGCGAGGCATCCACTGGAAGCAGACGGCGCGCACCGGCGAGCTGATCTTCACCGAGCGGGCGACCGAGCGCAGCCGCCGGCTCTCGATCGTCTTCGACAACGCCGTGGGCGAGCTCGACGGACGCCGGCCGAGCTGAGCCGCTTCGAGCGGCTGGTGAGCGAGGCGGCGACGATCGCCGTCGATCACCTGGCGCGCGGCTACGAGGTCGAGCTGGTGACGCGCGACCGCGCCCTGGGCTTCGCCGGCGGACCCCGCCAGCGGCTGGCCGTCCTGGAGACGCTGTCCCTGGTCCAGCCCCGGCGCGCGGCAGCCGAGCCGCTGATCTCGAGCGATCCGCGGGCGCCGCAGCTGCGGCTGCATCTGGAGCCCGGCTCGCCGGCGAGGCTGGCGGGATGAGCTTCGGACGGCAGAAGCGGCTGCTGCTCGGCTGGCTGGCCCTGCTGGCCCCCATTCCCCTGCCGTTCAACGAGGTGTTGGGCTGGCCGCGTGGTCGCGCTGTACCTGATCGGAGTCGCTCCTCTTCCTGCGGCGGGCCCGCCGCGATCCGCCGCGCTGGCTGCCGCTGTGGGGGATGAACGTCCTGGGGCTCGTCTACCTGCCGCTCTTCTTCGTCGATCTGCTCGTCCTCTCCAGCGGGCTGGTGCGGCCGGTCCTCCATCTCTGCCTCTTCGCCGTGCTCGTCAAGCTGTTCGCCATCGTCCGCGAGCGCGACAAGTGGCAGGCGTCGATCGGCATCTTCTTCCTCTTCCTGGCGGCGATGGGTACCAGCGTCCATCCGACGATCGTGCTCTATCTCGTCGCCTTCCTGGTGCTGGCGCTGGTGCTGCTGACGCGCTTCGCCTTCCTCCACGTCCTCTCCGGCTTCGGCCGCGAGGACCCGGCGCTCGCCCGCATGCCGCTGCGCGGCTTCCTCCTCGTCGCCACGGCCGCCGTGCTGGCGCTCGCCGTGCCGCTCTTCCTCCTCCTGCCGCGCGTGCGCGCGCCGTTCATCGTCGGCCGCGGCGCCGGCACCGGCATGACGATCGAGGCCGCGGGCTTCTCCGACGAGGTGACCCTCGACTCGATCGGGCTGCATCCGCGGCAGCCGCGAGGTGGCCATGCGCGATGCTCGAGGAGGGGTCGGCGGACCCGGACCGCGAGATGCGCTTCAAGGCCGCCACCTACGACGTCTACAAGGGGCGGACCTGGCGGCGCTCGCCGATGCGCAGCAGCCTGCGGCGCGTTCAGGGATCCCGCTTTCTCCTCAGTCCCGAAAGGCCCGTCCACTGGGCCACCATCTGGCTCCAGCCGTTGCGCAGCCCGAGCGTGCCGCTGCCGGTGGAGACCGCCGCCGTCGAGCCTCGCATGTCGTCGCTGTCGATCGACGAAGGCGGCGCCGTGTCCTTCCCCTTCAGCCCGCAGGAAGTCAGGGAGTACCGGGTCGGTCTGATCCGGAGGGCGGTGTTGGCGGGCTCGACGCCAGCCGCCGGCGCCAGCGGGGTCGAGGCGGCGCTCGATCGCACCGGCATTACGCCGCGGATCGCCGTGCTGGCGCGTCAGGCCATGGGGCAAGGGACGGCGGCCGAGCGAACCCGGCGCCTCGAGAGCTACCTGATGGACAACTACACCTACACCCTGGACTTCGTCGGCCGCTCGGCGGCGACGCCGATCGAGGACTTCCTCTTCCGCTACCGCAGCGGCCAGTGCGAGTACTTCGCTTCGTCCATGGTGCTGATGCTGCGCTCGCAGGGCATTCCGGCGCGGCTGGTGACGGGCTTTCTCGGCGGCGAGTACAACCCGTTCGAGGGCTACTACATCGTGCGGGACAACAACGCGCACGCCTGGGTGGAAGCCTACGTGGCCGGCGAGGGCTGGCGGATCTTCGATCCCACGCCTCCCGCCGGCCGGCCCGGCGAGCCGCGGCGAGGGGGCCCTGCTCCTGGCGCGGCAGGCCTGGGACTTCGTGCATCTTCCGCTGGGACCGCTACGTCCTGACCTTCGGCCTCTACGATCAGCTCCGCATCTTCGGCGGCCTGCGCGAGGCCTGGAACGACTTCTGGTCCGTCTTCAAGCGCGAGGAGAAGCCGGAGGCGCCGCCTGCCGCGACCGGCCTGGAGGCGCTCGATCCTTCCACCCTGCAGACGACGCCGCCCCGCAGATGGCCCGCCGTGCCGCTGTCTCTCGCCCTCGGGCTCGCCCTGGTCGCGGCGGCGGTCTGGATCCTCTACCTGCGCCTGCGCCCGCCGCTCACCGCCACCGCCGCCTATCGCCGTCTGCGGCGCCGTCTCGGCCGGGTCGGCGCGCCGCTCACCGACTCCGTGCCGCCGCTCGGCGTGCGGCGGGAGGCCGAGATCCGCTACCCCGCGGCCGCCGCGCCCACGGCGCGCGTCATCGACTTCTACCTGCGCGAGAGCTTCGGCGGGCAGGCGCTGGAGGATGAGGATCTCGAAGCGCTGAAGGAGGCGCTGGAGGAGGCGGAGAAGGGGATGCGGAAGGCGGGGTGAATCAGCGCTCGGCAGCGTTCCCAGGAGAGACGCAACCCCTTGAAGGTTCTCGTCGTTCATCGTACAGTTCATACAAATGCGATGCGTCAAGAGGTGAGATCATGCGCACCACGATTTCCCTGCCGGATGAGGTCTACGCGGAGGCGAAGGAGATGATGGGCTCTCGCCCTTTCAGCGAGTTCGCGAGCGAGGCGATCCAAGACCGCATCCAGCGACTCAAGAGGGAGCACCTCGCTCAAGAAATGGCGGAGGGCTATCGCTCCGAGGCGGCGGATCCCTCTCTGGATAGGGAGTGGGTTGAGGTGGAGACCGACGGCCTGTGATCGGGCGTGGCGATGTCTTCCTCGTCAACCTGGACCCAGTGGTCGGGTCGGAGGTCGGCAAGACGCGCCCAGCCGTTGTCTTGCAAAACGAGCTGGCGAACCGCACCAGCCCGACCGTCACAATCGTCCCCCTCTCTTCCAAGACGGAGCGGATCTTCCCTTTCCAGGTTCTCATACCGGCGGGAGAGGGTGGTCTGGAGCGCAAGAGCAAGGCGCTTTGTGAGCAGATTCGGACCCTCTCCAGGAGCCGTCTCATCGAGCGACTCGGTAGGCTCTCTCCCGAGCGCCTAGAGGAGATACGGACCGCACTCGATCGCCATCTCTGGTTCTAGGGGAGCGGCGACGCTCCGCCAGGGAGGAGTGGGTCGATGCAGACCGGATCCGGATGGCACAAGCTTGCGGCGGCCCCGTCAAGCTTGAATCGTCTCGCCTCAAGCTCGACCGAGCCGGTTCAAGCTTGAAGAGAGCGGGCCCAAGCTCGCGAGGCCCGATGCAAGCTTGAATCGTCTCAGGTCAAGCTTGCCCGGAGCCGGCTCAAGCTTGAAGTGGTTGGCACAAGCTTGGCGGTTCCGGTTCAAGTTCGGACCAGCAGACTACAAACTTGGATCGCCCTGATCCAAGCTGGCTCCGCATCGATTCAAGCTTTTCTCGGCACGATTCAAGCTCGCGAGCCGCTGGTCAAGCTTGATCGGGAGTCCTCAAGCTTGAGCTAAGCCAACCCAGGCTTGAGACGCGTCGGTTCAAGCTTCAATCCAAGAGGCTTGACAGAGACCCAGCAATACGGTTCACTGGCTTCATGAAGGCGACGATTGAAATCCCGGATGAGCTCTATCGCCTGGTCAAGGCCAAGAGCGCGCTCGAGGGACGAGCGGTTCGCGAGGTGACCGTGGAGCTCTACCAGCGCTATGTCGGGCAAGAAGAGGCGCCCGCGGCAGAGGCTGGCGAAGCTGCGGCGGTCGGGGACCTGCTCGAGGGCCGGGCGATTCCGTCCTGGTTTGGAGCCCTTGGAAAGACCGCTCGTGCTGTGACGCGGCACGATATGAGCGCGATCCGTGAAAGCCTCGCCCGAGGCATCGTTTGGGAACGCGATCTGTGATCGTCGGCCTCGACACCTCGGCTCTCGTACGCGTGCTGACGGGGTGAGCCTCGCGACTTGGCTCGAGGCGCGTGGTACGATTCTAGGACCTTCGGGACGGGCGCGCTGAGGTCGTGACCGAGCGGATCATTCTGGCAGGCGAACGCTCTCCTCGTTTTTGTGACCGCCTTCCCAGGAGAGATGCGATGAAATTCAAGGAGCTCGGCGCCGTTGTTCTTGATCGCGACCTGCCAGAACAGGGTTTACGCAGGGGAGATCTCGGGGCGGTCGTCCAAGTTTATGACCCGGACGGCCTTGACATTGAGTTCGTCACCGCCTCCGGCCGGCCGAGGCTAGAACCATGAGATGTACGGACTGCGGAGCCGAGCTGAGGGCGACGAGCACAGACCTACCCTTCAAGGTGCGGGACACAAGGATTATGATCCTCAAGCAGCTTCCGGTCCTACGGTGCGTGAATTGTCCAGAATACCTGATCGAAGATGAGGTATTTAGCCGAGTCGGCGAGATCTTGGCTCGGGTAGATAAGAGAGGATCGCATGAACACTCAGCCGATTGATTCTAATCCCGAAGAGATCGAGGGCCTTGGCGGAGACGAGGACGCTTCTTGGGGCGACTATCCGATCGACACCGTATTGATCCGGAACGAGAATCGTACAGTCCACGACGTCCTGCGGAGGATCCAGATGGGGTCCTTCGTTATGAACCCGGATTTCCAGCGCGACTTTATCTGGGCCGAAGACACACAGAGCAAGCTCATCGAGTCCGTGCTGATGCGGATCCCGCTGCCGGTATTCTATCTGGCGGAGGATGACCAGGGTCGAATGATCGTGGTCGACGGTTTGCAGCGGCTGTCAACTTTCCAGCGCTTCGTTAATAACGAGTTACGACTGAAGCTTCCCAAGCAGGATGAACTCCATAGGAAGCAGTTCCAGGATCTCTCTGCCAAGCTCAAAAACCGCGTGGAAGACTGCAATCTGATCCTATATGTGATTGATGCGAAGGTGCCTGAGCGAGCCCGCCTGGACATTTTCGAGCGCGTGAATAGTGGGGTCCCTTTGAGCCGGCAGCAGATGCGGAACAGCTTATATTCAGGCCGGGCGACCCGATTTCTGAAGGTCGAGGCGACCACGCCTCTCTTTTTGAAGGCGACGGGGAGCAGCTTAAAGACCTCGACAATGAGGGACCGCGAATTCGTCAACCGCTTCTGCGCATTCAATCTGCTCCCTCTCGACGACTACCGGGGGGACATGGATGACTTCCTAGCACAGGGCCTGAGGAGAATGAACACCTTTTCGCAAGAGGCTCTGGATAGCCTTTCCGCGAAGTTCCGGACCAGCTTGGCCAATAACTTCAATGTCTTCGGGAAGCACGCCTTTAGAAAACATGACCCAGGCCAGGAGAGCCGCGGTGTGCTTAATGCCTCGCTTTGGGACGTCATGTCCACCGGGCTCTCGCATTTTTCTGAGTCTGTCGTTGAAGCTCACGCCGATGCTCTGCGGATCGCTTTTCACTCTCTGAAGGAAGACGCTGAGTTCACCAAGGCGATCACCTACGGGCCAAACGACATGAAGAAGGTCAGATACCGCTTCAAGGTTGCGGAGGCGATGTTCCAGGAGGTGTTCGGTGCTTACTCAGATTGATATCCGGCACTTCAAGTGTTTCGAGTTCCTGCGCCTCCCACTTTGTCCTCTGACGCTGCTTTCGGGATCGAATGCCTCCGGAAAGTCGTCTGTCCTTCAAGCGCTTGTGCTGCTTCATCAAACTATGCGCGAACATGAGTGGTCGACGCGCCTCATGCTCAACGGCGCTTCTATCAGGATGGGCACTGTGACTGACGTGGTCGACAAGGTGCATGGGCGACACACCTTTGAAGTCGGTGTATTAGATGGCGAGCTTAGCTGCCACTGGACTTTTGCCGGACAGCGCTCCGAGATGTCTATGTCGGTCGATCGAGTTGCGGTCGAAGGTGTCGCGAGCGAGGCGCCTACGGTGTTGCGATACCTGCTGCCAGCCCAAGCGCACGGAGCTGTACAATCCTTAGCTCATCGCCTGCGAGGTCTGACCTACATTACCGCTGAAAGGGTGGGACCCCGGGAGGTGTACACCGTAGAAGACCGCCAAGCCGCGCCCGTCGTTGGGCCATTGGGTGAGCATGCAATAAGCGTACTACATTGGGGTAGAGACGAACACGTTCTCGAAGACCTCGTGCTGCCGGGCGTGCCGGCTACCCGATTGCACCAGGTGGGGGAGAGAATGCGTACACTCTTCCCCGATTGCGCTCTGACGTTACAACAGGTGCCGCAGGTGAACGCTGTAACTTTAGGGTTGCGCACCTCCGAGGCCACAGACTTCCACCGCCCGATTCACGTGGGGTTTGGACTTACCCAGATCTTACCCATCGTAATCGCCGCTCTCTCTGCAGCCAAGGAGGACCTCCTCCTCATTGAGAATCCCGAGGTCCATCTCCATCCCGCTGGGCAGGCGCTCGTAGGTCAGTTTCTAGCGGAAGTGGCACGGGCCGGCGTGCAGGTGATGATCGAGACCCACAGCGACCACGTCCTCAATGGCGTTCGGAGATCAGTCAAGGCGGGGCGACTCACGGGAGAACAGGTCGCTATCCACTTTTTTAGGCAGCGCTCCCCGGAGGTGGCGCAGGTGCTTAGTCCCGTCCTGGATAGCGCAGGTGGTATCGATGTCTGGCCCGAAGGGTTTTTCGATCAGTTCGACAAGGATATGAATTACTTTGCAGGGTGGGGAAAGTGAGGTGGAACTCCTTGTCAACGACCTCTCGATCCACGGCCAGTTCTTAGATCTCGCCATGTTTCGACTCGCGATCGATCGTATGATGACTATTCGCCAGATCGCACACCGATTCGACCGTGATCTGTACTGCCACAGGAATGTCAGTCACGCTCAGGTGACCCCAACTCTGTCGATGCCCGCTGCGATTCAGACCCTCGGCGTCAACGAGAGACGAGCATTAATGCAATGGCTTACGCGGCATGGGCCGTTTTGGGAGGATTCAAGGGTCCATAATCCCGACGATTACCTGGAGTTTAATGGAGAAATCGTCACTGATACAGCCGTGGGAGAGGCCGCGTACTGCTGCTACCATGGACTTCATCGCCACCTCGTCAGCTTCGTCCCCTCTTTGTGGGAATTCTCGCCCGTGTCTGTCACCTGGATGCCCAATGCCGACGCCGTTCAGAGGGTCGAGGTCACCAACCACTGGAACGTGGAAGGGGTGGAGGCCGCCCTCCGAGCCGCTCCCATACCTCTCGCCACCTGGAAGCAGCTGGAGAGAGTTGCTGTCTCGCTGTGTCCTAACCCTAACCTCTCGTTTTTGGCGGATTCTTTCGAGCCTCTCTTAGGACACCCCTTTGTCCCTGGAGCCGCGGAACGCATCCTCGTACTCTTGGAGACTCTGCACCGGTTCAGGAGCAGTCGCGATGAACACGGGCAGCGTACGCCTGAGGGGCAGCGGTTGTATCAAGACCACTTCACTGGAGATAAAGCCTGGTTCTCGGATTCCTCAGAATCTGAGAAACGCGACTTTCGAGCGGAACTAACCTTCCGGCACCCAACGTCGGCTGGCCAGTCTTTGTTCTGCTCCTGGCACGGCAAGGTTAAGACGCCGCCGATCCGCATTCACTTCTCATGGCCCGTCCCCGCGGACCAGCCGCTGTACGTGGTGTACGTCGGCCCGAAGCTCACAAAGCGCTAGCTGGCGCCCCTCACGGCCCCACCACCCCCGCATCCCAAACAACCTCTCCGCCAACCAGGGTCAGTACGCTCACCGTCCCTGGAACCGCCGGCGGAGGAACTGTAAAGATGTCCTGCGAGAGCACCGCCAGGTCCGCGAGGTAGCCGGGCTTGATGGAGCCCTTCTGCCACTCCTGGAACTCCGCCCTGGCCGAGCCGCGGGTGTAGGCCGTCACCGCCTGCTCCATGGTCAGCGCCTCGTCCGGACGGAAGGGGTGCGTGACGGCGAAGAAGAGGTCGACGAAGGGATTCGGCTGGATAGCGTCGGAACCGAAGGCGAGCTGAACGCCTCCTTCGAGCAGCGAGCGCAGCGGCTGGGCTTCCGCGGCCCGAGCGGGCCCCAGCGGCGTTACGAGGTCGAGGGTCAGGTGGGTGGGGTTCTGCACCACGATCACTCCGAGGCGCCGTGCCAGGTCGATCTGCTCGGGGTGGATCATGTCGCCGTGCTCGATGCGCGGCCGCAGCAGGCGCCAGATGAAGTCCGGCGCCGCGTGGTCCAGCTCGCCCAAGGCCTTGTCGATGGCCCGGTCGCCGAAGGTGTGGACGATGAGCTGATTGACGACGGGCAATCCGAAGAGGCTTCGCCGGACGAGCTGCGAGAGCTGATTGTTGGTGACGTTGAAGTGGCCGTTGCCGGGGAAATCGGCGTAAGGCTCGCGCAGGAAGGCGCTGCGCTCGATCGGCGTGCCGTCCAGCAGCCACTTGATCCCCGACGAGGTCAGCCGGTCCGCGGGGTCGAAGAGGTGCGGCTGGCAGGACTCGTCCAGAGCCATCGGCACGCACATCATCCGCAGCCGGAGCTTGAGGTCGGCGCCGTCGAGCACCCTCTCGCTGCGCTCCTTGGTGAGCCCGATCGTCATCTCCTGTACCGAGGTCACTCCGACCTGAGCCGCGAGCCCCGAGAGAGCCTCGAACTGGGCGCGCAGCACCTCGTCCGGAACCTCCGCCCGCACCGCCCGTACCAGGCGGAAGAGGGCGTACTCGTCGAGAACGCCGTTGACGGTGTTGGTTCCCGGGAAGCGGCCGTAGAAGCCGCCGAACGGGTCGGGCTGGTTCGGAGCGATGCCCGCCGCCGTCATCGCCCGGCTGTTGATGATCGCCCGATGGGACGACCAGGCCAGGAGGATGACGGGATTGTCCGGCGCCACCGGATCGATTGCCAGCCGGTCGACGGCCGGGTCGAGAATGATCGTCTCGCCGACGAAAACCAGGATCCACTCGCCCGGCGTTGCCACCGCCACGGCCTGCGCGACCTGGTCGAGCGCCTGCTGCAGAGTTGGGCCCGTGCCGGGGATGTTGATGGGCGGCAGCGTCAGACGAGGCAGGCCCACGCCGAAGTGCGCGTGCGCGTCGTTGAAGCCCGGCACCACCACCCGCCCACCGAGGTCGATCGACTGCGTGCCCGAGCCTGCCAGGGCCCGCACCGGCCCGTTGTTTCCGACGGCGACGATGCGTGAGCCGCGGATGGCGACGGCCTGGGCCCACGGGCGGTTAGTATCGACCGTGAAGATCTTGCCGTTGTGGAGAATGATGTCGGGCGGATGAACGGCATGCGCCGGACCGGCAACGAGAAGCAGGAGGAGGGGTAACAGGGTAAGGTTCGTCCGGCGCATGTGGGCTCCTTTCAGCGGACCTTCAACCTTATGAGTGCTCTTGGGAGGTATTCCGGGGGCAGACTGCAGATCCGCCCTGGAGAAAACCTCGGCCGCGCAGACTCGTAACAAGCCCCGGTGACAGCCATGCTCCGGCAACCTCTGTATCGCATCGCCGCCCTCGCCGTCTTTCTCGGCGCACCCACCGCTGCGTATGGGCAGGAACCGGACGCGATGCGGATCACGCAGGCTCAGCTCGCTGAAAACCGGGGGCTGATGTTCCTCACTGACGCATGGCGGTATCACTCCGGCGACGATCCGCGATGGGCCGACCCGGCCTTCGATGACACGGGTTGGGAGCCGGTTGCGCCGCTCCTGCGACCCGACGGGCATCCCCGCGACGATTGGCAAGGAACCGGATGGTTTCGCCGGCACCTGCGGGTCGAGCCCGCGCTGTGGGGCAAACCGCTGGTGATCCGCATCGAGACTCTGGGCGCCACGGAGGTCTTTCTCGACGGGTCGCCGCTGATGGCGGCGACGGCATCGCGGCTCGCGCGCCGGGCCGGGGCCTTGCGGGAGGTGGTCTTCTCACCTCGGCGCGACCACCTCCTGGCGGTCCGCCACACTCTCACCCTGGCCGAAGGCCGTGCCCGGAGCAGGAATCTCGGGTTTCTCCTTGCCATCGAGACGCCGGATACCACCGCGCTCCAGTTTGCCGAGGAACGGCGCCGGAACACGCGGCTGGCCGTGTTCACCGCGGTGCCGGCGTTTCTCGCGCTGTTTCATCTGGCGCTGTTCCTCTCCTATCCCAAGGCCCGGGAAAACCTCTTCTATGCGCTCACGATGGTCGCCTCGGCGGGAATCGTCTTTGCCGATCTGGGGCTGGGGCGTTCGCAAAGCGAGCTGTGGAGCGCGCTGGCGAACCGGCTGGCCCTGACGAGCATCCTGGCCACGATCTTTTTCAGCCTCCTCACCTACTACGCGGTGCGCACCCGCTCCTTCCCGCGTACCTGGATCGCCGCGGCGGCGGTGGGCGTGGCGCTGGCGATCCTTACCTGGACGCTACCGGAACGGCTGTATGAAGACTGGATCTGGTCGGGGTACTTCGTTCTGATGCTGGTCGAGATCCTGCGGGTGGAGGCCAGCGGCGCAACGGTGGCGCGGGAAGGAGTCACGATCCTGCTTCGCGGGTTCGCGATCCTGGGTGCCGTCATTCTGGCCCAGGTCCTCATGGAATTCGGTCTGGTTCCCTCCATCCCCGGTGTGGATAGCATCTATATGTTCGGTTTGCTCGCCTTCCAGATGGCGATGTCCCTGTTTCTCGCCCGCAGCTTCGGCCGGACCAGCCTTCACCTCGAGCGGCGACTCGACGAGGTGCGCGCGCTTTCGGAACAGATCCTCGCCCAGGAACGCGCGGCCCACGAGCAGGAGCTGGGCCGGCGTCTGCTGGAGGCCGAGAACGCCCGCACGACGTCGGAGATCGAAGCGGCGCGGACGCTCCAGTTGTCGATGCTCCCCGCAACTCTGCCGGCTCTGGAGGGGCTGGAAACAGCCGCGGTCATGTCCACGGCCAGCGAGGTGGGAGGCGATTATTACGACTTTCGCGTCGCCTCCGACGGCAGCCTCGTCGTGGCCTTCGGCGACGCCACCGGTCACGGCGTGGCGGCGGGAATCATGGTGACGGCGGTCAAGGCGCTGTTCTCGACTCTCGGCGGCGGGGAGAGCCTGCCGGCCGTGCTCGCGGAATGCGACCGCGTGCTGCGCGACATGCAGGTCAGGCCGCTCCACATGTGCCTGACGCTCGCCCGCGTCACGCCGCAGTCGATCACGCTCTGTTCGGCCGCCATGCCGCCGGTGCTGATCCATCGCGCCGGCAGCGGCGAAATCGAAGATCTGGGCACCGGCGGGCCGCCGATCGGCTCGCGCCTTGCCGGAGTCTGGAACGAGCACAGCGTCCCCCTCGGGCCGGGCGATACCCTGCTGTTCGCCAGCGACGGTTTCGCCGAGCAGCTCGACGCCGCCGACCAGCCCCTCGGCTATGACAGGCTCGCGGAGGTCTTCCGCGCTTCAGCGGACGTGCCTGCCGGCGAGCTCGTCGAGCGGCTCCTCGCCCGCGTGGCGGCCTGGCGCGGCGAGCGGGAGCAGGAGGACGACGTCACCTTCGTCGTGGTCCGCTCTACGGGTTGATTCGAGCGCTTGACGCCGATACCGTGCTGCGTTACAAGCCGGCGGAAAAGCGGCATCAGCGCTGGCTGAGCGCACGCAAGAAGAGATGACGATGGCTGGGAAGGCTCTCGACAGTCGCGAAGATCAGCAGCAGAAGCCGGCGAGGCCGAAAGTCCTGATCGGTTTCGCTCTGGCGTGCGCCGCGGCGGCCATCCTCTGTCTCGTCGGAGGCTTCCTCATTCTCGTGCTGGTTCATCGGCCGTGGGCTAGCAGCGTGTCGAATGGCCTCCTGGGGCTCTTCACGGTCTTTGCTGCGGGGTATTACACGTTCCAGTTGCTCATTCTGTTCTGGGGTCGATCAAAGTAGGGATCATTCTCGCTTCGCGAAGACCGCATCGATCTCGGAGGAGGCCGGCGGCAGCGGCGGTGAATGCCGAGGCGGAGAAGCGGCATCAAAGCTGGCTGAGCACGCGCAAGGAGAAATGAGATGGTCCAGAGGTCGAAGCCCCTGATGCGTTGCATGTACTTCTGTCTGGCAATCGCCTTCCTCAGTGTGATTGCGGCCCTGGCCCTGCGCTCGATGCCGTCGCCGCGCGCGGCCTGGGTTCAAGCGGCGCTGGATGGCCTCAAGGTCATCATTCCCGGTGCATGGTTGGCGTCTGTGGGGTTCAGTTTCGCTGTCCGGCTCACCGAGCGCCGCTAGCCGCCGTCAACGCCGCTTCTCGAAGACCGCGTCGATCTCGGAGGAGGCCGAGTCCGCGAAGTCCTCGAACGTGCCCGTGGCCGCGATGCTGCGCGCGGCGCGGACGAAGGCCCCCCAGGCGACGCGCGCCAAGGCGGAGCCGACGGAGATGCGGCGAACGCCCAAGTCCGCGAGCTGGGAGACCGAAAGCGAGCGGTTCTGCCGGAACACCAGCGCGTTGACCGGCTTGGGAGAGACCGCCGTGACGATCGCCGCGATCTCTTCCGGGTCCCGCACGCCGGGAGCGTAGAGGCAGTCGGCACCGGCCTCGGCGAAGGCGGTGAGCCGCTCGATGGACACGCGGAAAGGGTCCGGATGGCCAACGAGCCAGGCTTCGCAGCGTGCCGTCAGGACCACCGGAATCCCTGAGGCATCAATGGCGGCGCGCGCGGCCTTGATGCGGTCGACGGCCAAGCCGAGCTCGTAGAGGGGCGCGGCGGCGTTGCCCGTCGAGTCTTCGATCGACAGGCCGGCAACGCCGGTAGCGACGCAGAGCGCCACGCTCTCGGCGACGCCTTCGGGCTCGTCCGCGTACCCCGTCTGAAAGTCCGCATTCACGGATAGCGCCGTCGCCGCAACGATCTCGCGGATGTGCGCCAGCATGGCGTCGCGAGGAATCGCCGAAACCGTATCGGGTAAGCCGCGCGTGAAGGCGAAGCCCGCGGACGTGGTCGCCAGCGCCTTGAACCCCAGATGCTCGAGATACAGGGCCGTTCCCACGTCCCACGGGTTCGGCAGCACGAAGCAGCCTGATTCGTGCAAGGCGCGGAAGGTAGCGATGGCGGAGGCTTGGGGGGAGGTCGCGTCGGTCATGGTGCAATCCTACAATGGGGACGTGAGGACAACCGGTACTTACCGGACCGAGATGGCGTAGGGAGTAGGATCGAGATGTGCCAGTCATGTCATAGTTTGCTTTCTTTTCGCCCTTGTGCGAAATGCCCTTGTCGCACGTGCGTACGCCGACCACCCGGCCGTCCTCGATCAGGGCCTGTACGGCGGGGAACTCGAAGAAGATGTCCACGCCGGCGGCCTCCACCTTGGGCGCCATCCACTTGAGGAGCTTGCCGAGGGAGGCAACGTAGTTGCCCTCGAAGGGAGCGTTCCGCCGGTCGTCGGGGAAGAGCTCGCGCAGAGCCCGCTCGTCGCTCATGCGTGCGGTTCCTCTATGCGGTTGACCGGGCGGGGATGCTACCATGGCTGAGACGGAGATCTTCCCTGATGAGCCTGCCTCAGGAAGTCCTTAGCGCCCTGCGCTGCCCGGCTTGCGGAGCGGCGCTTTCCGGTATGGACAAGGGTGTCTCTTGCCTGGGATCTCCGGTCCACGACTTCTCTGTCGAAGAGGGGTTCCTCACCTTCGCCAAGCCGCCTGTCGGCAAGTACGACCCCGGCTACGCAGCTCGCTACGCGGCGCTCTGGGCCTTCGGCTGCCAGACCCTCCACAGCGGTCTCGACGAGCCTCTCTATCGCTCCGTCTCCTCCCTCGTTGCCGAGGCCTTGGCATCTCAGCAGAGGAGCGAGCCGACGACGATCGTCGATTGCGGCTGCGGAGTGGGTAGGGTGGCGGCGGACTGCGCGGCTTTGGCTCCTGACGGCGTGGTCATAGGGTTCGACGCCTCGCTCGCCATGCTCGAGCTGGCGGAGAGAATCGTCCTGGGACGGGAGCCCGTCGAGGTGGACCTCTCCGCCTATGGCTTCGGAACCCTCTCCATTCCTGCCCGAGCGCGGAAGAACGCCCATCTTTTCCGCGCCGACGTGGAAGATCTTCCCGTGGCGGACGGCAGCGCGGACCTCGCCTTGAGCGTCAACATCATCGATCGCCTGCCCCATGGCCCGGACCGCGCCTTCGCCGAGTGCCACCGTATCCTGCGGCCGGGAGGCCATTTGATCTTCACCGACCCTCTCAACTGGACTCAAGGCGTGTTCTGGGAGAAGTACGGCAACAGCGACGCGATTCTCCGCTTGCTTGAGGATCTGGGTTTTCGGATCGAGACGTGGTTCGATGATCTTGCCTACAGGGAGATCCTCGATGGGCGGGGTTCGTTCGAGGAGTTCAGGACGCTGGTGGTAAGGGTTCGAAAGGGTGAGTAGTCCACCACCGCCCAATCCTGGTGATAAAAAACCTGCTATGGACGAGATATCTATTGAACAGGAGGCCCTCAAGATCCTTAGTGGACTCTCAGAGGATCATCTGAGGGATGAGGTGGTCGTGCCCCTCTTTCAGCATAAGGGCTTAAAGGTGGAAGTAGTCGACGAGAATCGGGAAGTCAGTCATGGCTGTGATCTTCTACTGGAGAGCGATGGGCAAGGGGAGCGTACTCTCGTGGGCGTACAAATGAAGGTTCGTGAAAACATAACGACCAGATCTTATGTCAAAAAGAACATTCAGCGTTGTGCCCGCGACGGGTTCGCCTTTCGCTTCGGAAAGGACGGACGGGGGCGCCTGGCGCGGTTCCGGTGGATCACGACTGGGAGGATTTCCAAGATCGGCAGTACCTATCTCTACGAAGAGCTCGAAGAAGACGACGATCTAGGGGGCAGGGTTGAGGTTTGGGATATCGAGACGCTTTACCGTGAATTGCGTTCTTCAGGTGCCATGGGCGAGATCGGCGCTCTGAAGGTTCTTGACGCAAAGCTTAGAGCCGAAGAGCACCGCAAGAATAACGAGGGTGTCTTTGCCGCCCATTACTGGCAACGGATCGGCCGGTGGTACGTGACACAGGCGAATCGCGACCCTGTGGCAGCCAAGGAAGCTTTCGGCCAAGCCTCTGCTTTGTTGAAAGGGAATCCTTGCCGGTCGAGACACTACTATCGAATCTTTATCAGACATTCTGAGATGTGGGGGCAGCTCGCTGATCATTGGCAAGAACTGGCTCCAAGCCCCGGCGTCCACCTGGTCGATGTTGTCCGTTCTCCTCGCGCCAAAGCGATCTTGATGGAGAAATACTCTGAGGCCGTGATTCCGTTACTCCAGGATACCGAGTCGATCTTCCTGCAGTTGGAGATCATCCAGGACCTGTATGATGTCGATTATGCCAGTTTCGAGATGCTGCAAATCACTCGGCTTCTACTAAGGGCGGGTTTTCCCCGCCTCCCTGCCCTCGCTAAAGCGGCGTTTCGCGCACATTGATGGCCAACTGGCGGAGGAGGGAGGAAGCTCGATCGATAACGAATGTAGTTTGTGCACCTCCTGTGCCGCCTCGTGCTATTCCCTAGCGAACCGCAGAGCGACTGCCGAGCTTGCCCACTGCTGGAACATGCTGGCGGTCGCCACCGAAGCACTGTCTCTCCCGGCTCCTGCAAGGGCTGGAGATCTCGCGGGCAAGATCCTCCTCGAAGGCATCGCCCTCCATCGCGAGTGGGAGGTCTACGCGCTTTACCTGGAGAGCATTCGAACGGCGGAATCTTGGGATTATGCTTCGCTTTTCGACGGCATCGGGGTGCGCCGTGAAGAGGCGACTCTGGAGTTCGAGCTGGAGACGCGGTACTGGCGACTGGCTCGTTTCCTCCGCGCGCTCTTCGACGCACGGGTGCACGCCGGCAGGCAGAGTTATCTTGACTTCCTCGCCGAGCAGCAGGCGGCCACCGGGTTCGCAGAGGAGCGGATCCACGATTTCTGTTTCCACTTCTATGCCAGCCCCGGTTATGCGCCGTGCTACGCCGTGGGCGGAATGAAGGTCGCCGCCCTGCAAGAGGAGAGCTTGCAGAGCGGACTTTCGGCGCGGGAGTTCAATACCCGCATCAACCGCATGGGATTGGTGCCACCGGCGTTCTGGCGGCGCCTCAGCAGCCGCGAGGGGTCACCGGTCGATGAGCGGCTTTTCCGGCTCGATCTCGCGAGCGGTAGGCGCGAGCCTCTGGGCACCGAAGAAGGATTCTTCATGCCCGTTGCTTGGGTAGACGATAACCTCTTCTACACCTTCGCTGCCACGAATGCGCGTGGTGATCTTTATCGCTGCGATCCCGACGGGGAGAGAGCGCGCCGCTTGACCTGGAGCGATGAGGCCGCTGCAGAGCAGGCCGTGGAGGTCGTGAGCGTCAACATCGCAGAGGTCGATTCCAGGCCAGCTCTTGCCGCGCTCCTCTATCGTTCTCGTGATCTGCCGGCTGAGGGTTCTCTGCCCGGTATCGTCTGGTGCCACGGGGGGCCGGTTTCCGCGGTGAGCCGCGGCTGGTCGCGCTACGAGGCCTGGCTAGCGAGCCACGGGTTCGTCGTCCTGGTGCCCGCCTTCCGCGGCTCGGCCGCGCTCGGCATCGCGCACATGGAGGCCGGTCAGGTGGAGGGGGTGGGTAAGGCCGATCTCGAGGATGTACTCGCAGGCGCCCGCTGGCTCGCGGCCCAGCCCGGAGTTGCTGGCCCGCGCCTGGGGGTTTGCCGGCCGCTCCTGGGGCGGTTACCTTTCCCTGCGTGCCGTGACTCGGGCCGTGCATCCCTTCGTCTGCGGTTGGGCTGGAGCCGCCATTGCCGACGGGGAGATCCAGCAGACCGAGACCGAAGTGCGCTATTACGACTACCAGCTCCTCGGCGGTTTCCTGACCGACGAAGCCGTCCGCGCACGGGCAAAGGACCGTTCCCCCATTCACGGCATCGCCGATCTCAAGGTCCCGCTCCTCATTACTCATGGCCGAAAGGATCATGACGTGCCTTTCCGGCAGATCAAGAAGTTTGTCCAGGCCGCGCGTCAGTGCGGAGCTCCATTGGAAGAAGCCCTGTTCTTCGACGAAGGCCATGCCAACAAAGAAGAGGCCAACATCGTCACCGAGTACTCACGTATTCTCGCCTTCTTCCGCCGCCACCTCCTGCCCTGGGATTTCAAATCGAATCCGTGCCCAGGCCAGGCGGTCTACTGAGAGTCGTCCTCGAGCAAGGCACCCGCGGTGATCGCCCTGCTCTGGACTCCGGGTTCGGACAAGCTCGGGGGGGTACGCTTTCTATTCGGTACCTGATGTGCCTTTCCAAAAGCTGCTTTTCCCGATCCCTCCTGACCAGGGGAGCCGAAGTGCTACCATTGGGGGACCGCGGCCCAGGCTCGCGCGTTGCAAGGGCGTGACGGAGGAATCGGCATGATCCTGGAATCTCCATCGACCCCCAAAGAGCGGCTGCAGATTCGCGAGGTGGGGTCCGATTTCGCCGCTTCGACCTTCGCGGAAGACGTCCGTCGCGGCCTGACCTCCTCGCCCAAGTTCCTGCTCCCCAAGCACTTCTACGATGCTTTAGGATCGAAGCTCTTCGAGGCGATCTGCGAGCTTCCCGAATACTATGTAACCCGAGCCGAGACCGAGATCTTCGTGGAACACGCTCGCGAGATCGCCGCCGCTCTGGGTGGTCCGGTGCGGCTGGTCGAGCTGGGGAGCGGAGAGGGCCGCAAGACTCGCTTGCTCATCGAGGCGCTGCTCGACCGGCAAGAGGCGCTCGAATATCTGCCTATCGACATCTCCCGAACGGCGATCGAGCAGAGCAGCGAAAAACTCCTCCTTTCCTATCCGGGACTGCGCATCGACGCCTGGGTGGGCGAATTCGTCCCCACCTTGCGCGCTCTGTCCAAGGCCACGCCGGCGCCGAAGGGAAGCCGCACGCTGGTGCTCTTTCTTGGCTCCACGCTCGGCAATCTCGAGCCGCCCGAGCGGGTTACCCTCCTGAGCTCGGTTCGCGAACTGCTGTGTCCAGGCGACGGATGGGTCCTGGGAGTCGACCTCCGGAAGCCGGCGAGCGTTCTCATCCCGGCCTACGACGATGCCCTCGGCGTGACGGCAGCGTTCAACCTCAACCTTCTGATGCGCATCAACCGCGAGCTGGGAGGCGGCTTCGACCTCGCCTCGTTCCGGCACCTCGCGCGCTGGAACGACGAGCGGAGCCGGATCGAGATGCACTTGGAGAGCCGGCGCCGGCAGACCGTTCCGATCCGTGAGCTTGGCTTGGAGATCTCCTTCGATGAGGGGGAAACGATCCATACCGAAAGCTCGTACAAGTTCGAGTCGGAGCAGATCGCGAAACTCGCGGCGGAGACAGGTTTCAAGCTGGAACGCGTCTGGACCGACTCGAACCGACGCTTCGGCTCACATCTGCTCGTGGCGGTGTGATTCGAGACGAAGGAGAGTTTTGACAAGCCCAGGCAGAGAGCTTAGGATGTCACACCCTCGGAGCCGGCGTAGCTCAGTGGGAGAGCGCCTGACTGTGGATCAGGAGGTCATGGGTTCAAATCCCATCGCCGGTACCAACCTTTTCTCTTTAAAGGACTTCTCCTCGAGGATTTCTCCATGAGTCAGACGGTTGAGCCACGCCTTTCCCGAGGCCTGCGCGATCTCCTGCCGGACCAGATGCTGGCCCGCCAGTGGATGGTCGACGTCATTCGCGGCGTCTATGAGCTGTACGGCTTCGTGCCACTGGGTACCCCCGCCATCGAGTACCTCGACGTACTTCTCGGCTCCGAGGCCGGCACGGAAACCCAACAGTCCATCTTCACCGTTCAGAACCCGGAGAGAGAGGCCTTGGGGCTCCGCTTCGACCTCACCGTGCCTCTCGCCCGGGTGGTGGCGCAGTACCGCGACCTGCCGCGCCCGTTCCGCCGCTACCAGGTCTCTCCGGTATGGAGGGCCGACAAGCCGGGGCCGGGCCGCTTCCGCGAGTTCACGCAGTTCGACCTGGACTCCGTGGGCGTGGAGTCGGAGGTAGCCGATACCGAGATCATCGCCGGCATGTGCGACACGCTCTCGGCTCTTCAGGTGGGGTCTTACCTCGTGCGTTTCTCCTCGCGGGGAATCCTCAACGTCCTCCTCGCCTATGGGGAGATCCCGGCCGAGCGCGGGAAAGACGTCTTCCGCGTCCTCGACAAGCTGGAGAAGGTAGGTCCAGAAAAAGTCCGGCTGGAGCTCACCACCGGCTATGTCGACTCCTCCGGCGATCCCATTCCGGGCCTCGGGTTGGAATCGAGCCAGGTGGACCGGATCGAACGTTTCCTGCAGGTCCGGTCCGAGGATCGCCGTGAGGTCGTCGCCCAGCTCCGGGATCTCTTTGCGGGGGTTGAAGGAGCCGAGAGCGAGTTGAGCACGGTCGAGCGGATCTCGAACCACCTCTACGCTCTTGGATACGGGGAAGACCGGGTCTCGCTCGACCTCTCGATCGCCCGCGGTCTCGCCTACTACACGGGGCCGGTCTTTGAGGCGATCCTCCTCGATGCGCCGCAGTTCGGCTCCGTCTTCGGCGGTGGCCGTTACGACGACCTGGTACTACGCTTCCTTGGAGAAAAAGTGCCTGCCACCGGGGCCTCGATCGGCGTCGATCGCCTGTTGGCCGCGCTCATTGACTTGAAACGCGCCGGCCAGCAAAAGTCCACGGCCAAGGTTCTGGTCATCAGCATGGATCCCGGCCTGCAGGACGACTACATCGCCATGACCTGGGAGCTGCGCCGGGCTGGCATTCCGACCGAGCTCTACCTCGGCACCGCGCGGGGTCCGGGCAAACAGCTCAAGTACGCCGACCAGTGGAGGATTCCCATCGCCTTGCTCTATGGTTCGAACGAGAAAGGGCGGGGGATGGTGACGCTCAAGGACATGGAGCTGGGAAGGCAACGCGCCCAGGCGTTGGAAGACCGCCGAGAGTGGCTCGAAGAGCGTCCAGGCCAGCGCGAGGTGCCGCGAGCAGAGCTGGTGGCTGCCGTTCGCGCTATGCTAGGAGAAATCGAGAGACCAGCCTGATGAGCGACCCCGATCATCCGACCGCCGTCGTCCTGGACGGCGGCTCGCTGACCCTTCAAGACCTCGCCCGCCTCGCCCGCGACCCTCGCGTCCGGGTGGAGATTCACGAAGACGCACTGGCCCGCCTCGAAAAGGGCTGGTCGCAGATCGAGACCCTGGCCAACCGATATATCAAGGAATGGAAACGGCGGGAGGCCGGAGAGGACGCTCACCCCGTCCTGGAGTACGGCGTCACCACTGGCTTCGGCGAGTTCAAGACGGTTCCCATTGCCCCAGATCGTCTGGAGGAGCTCCAGCGCAACATTCTCCTGTCCCACTCTGTGGGTACGGGGGAGACCGCCGATCCGAACAATCCGGCCAACTACTTCGAGCCGGACGTGGTCCGCGCGGCTCTCGCCATTCGCTTGAACGCATTTCTCAAGGGACACTCCGGCGTCCGCCCCAAGCTGGCGCGTACCGTCCAGGCGATGCTGAACCATGGGGTCGTGCCACAGGTCCCGATCCGTGGCTCCGTGGGGTCGAGCGGCGATCTTGCCCCGCTTTCCCACCTTTTCGTCGTGCTTTTGGGGGAGGGGAGGTATTACGTCGTTCGCGAGCCGGGCGACCTCGCCTACCATCCTCGCGAGTTGCGGAGCGGCATGGAGGCGCTGAGAAAGGATCTCGAGCTAGACGAAATCCCCTCTCCCAGCTACAAAGAGGGTCTTGCCCTGACGAACGGGGCAAACTTTTCGGCGGCCCTCCTTGCTCTAGCGGTCCATGACGCCGAGCACACCGCCCATGTCGCTGATAGCGCATGCGCCCTGACGCTCGAGGCGGTCTGTGGCTGCGCGCGCGCGTTCGATCCCAGGATCCACCAAGCCCGAGGCCTCGCCGGGCAGATCGCGAGCGCCGCGAACATCCGCTCCCTGATCAAAGGAAGCAAGCTCATCGAGAAGGCAGGGGCCGTTCAGGACGTCTACTCCCTGCGCTGCGCTCCGGCCGTCCACGGCGCCGCCCGTGACGTCATCGAATACGCCCGCAAAGTGGCCGAGGCGGAGATCAACGCCGCTACGGACAACCCTCTTTTCTTCCCGGAGGATGGCGAGCCACCCTTCGATCACGAATTCGCGGCGAACTGGCCGGAAGGCTACGACGGCCGGCAGCGGATTTCCTACTCGGCGGGCAATTTCCACGGCGAGCCCGTGGGCATGGCGGCCGACTTCCTGGCGATCGGCCTCGCCGAGCTCGCGGACATTTCCGAGCGGCGCACCCAGATGCTGCTCGACGCCCACCACAACCGGAATCTCCCCGCCAACCTGATTCCCCACCGCGGCATCAACTCCGGCTTCATGATCGCCCAGTACTGCGCGGCAGGCATCGTCTCCGAGAACAAGATTCTCACTCACCCCGCAACGGTCGATTCCATCCCGACCTCCTCCAACTCCGAAGACCACAATGCCATGGCCACCATCGCCGCTCGCAAGTTGAGGACGGTTCTACGCAACGTGCAAGCCGTTCTGGCGATCGAGTTGCTGGTTGCCGCGCAGGCGGTTGAGTGGCGGGTCGCCATGGAGTTCGATCCAGTGCGCCCGCATCCCGAGGCCGGCAGCGACTGGGCGGCGGCCTCGCGAGAGGCGCAGGAGTTCGCCGAGCGCACCCGACCCGAGTGGCGTCCGGGGATCGCCTCTAGCCTCGGGGAGGGCACCGGCCGCACCTACCTTGGTGTCCGTGAACTTGTCGCTCCGCTTCTTGCAGATCGAACGCTAGACGCTGATATTCGATCCTTGCGCAGCGCGATCGAGGCCAACGCGCTGCTGTAGCCGGCAACGCCGGTTGTGTCTTCCAGATTCCTCTGATATCCTGAAGCAAATCACGCAGGCTTCTCGGCGCTGGAGCTGTCGGGGACTCTTCATTCCCACCATCCATATGGTGGCCGCTCTGCCGCGCCTGGGCGTGCAAAGAATTCAGGAGGGAGATAAGGTGCTTCCCGAATCCGAGTACGTCCTCACCTTCATGGCCAATCGTATGGTGCCATCGGATCCATCCCTCGCGCCGCCGGATCACCACCTAAGAACCGTCGCAAGCGTGCCCTTCCTCGGGGGGATGCTTATCGTTCCTGATCAGATCATCTATCGTTACCTCCGCCGTCGGATCCCCACGATCGTCTCGTCCTCGGCGTAGTGCCCGGCGTCGATCCAGGCGTCCAGGCCTCCTTCCAGCGGGCGGACCCTGGTGAATCCTCTCTCGAACAGGGCGCGAGCCACACGGGCCGCGGAGGCTTCGTTCGGTCAGGTACATAGAGGACGACCTCTAGGTCCCGAGGCAGCTCGCCCAGCCGCTCATCGATCTCGCCGACGGTCATGCGCAGGGCGCCGGGGATGCGGCAATGCGTCGTTGAACAGCAGAGATGAGCTGTTTATACTGCCGCTGCAGCCTCCTAGCCCTGAGAGGGCGCAGGCATAAAGCTTGGGATTTCACGGTGTCTTGAGCGTGCGGTCCTCATTCCCTGTCCACACCTCCTTCACCTATAGGCCGCCCGGTGTCACCGCGCTCGCGTGTCTCTTCGCCTTCGGTACGCTCGCTAGCGGGCTCTCGGTTGTCTCACTCCTGACTCCAGGCGGGCCTCTGGAGCCCATGTGGCGGCTGAACCCGCGCGCTCACGAGACCTTCTCGCGCATGGGCATCTGGGCGCCCCTTCTCCCCGGTATCGTCTGTCTGGCTTGCACAGCTTCGGCTTACGGATTCTTTACGGGCAAGCGGCGGGGCTATCGCCTCGGCGTCACCCTTCTGGTGGTCAACCTCATTGGCGACGTGGTCAATGCAGGGCTGGGTATCGAGCCTCGTGCCGTGGTCGGCGTCCCCATCGTCGCGTTTCTTCTCTGGTATCTCTCATCTCGCAGGGTCAGGGGCTTCTTTGAAGGATCTTCTCACGATGGTGCGCCTTGACTGGCTACCGCTGCTGTCGCCCTGTGCGGTTGCCCTCCGGGTATACCTCTTTTAAGATGGAGCCATGACCGATAGAGAACGCTTACGAGCCCTGGTCGACAACCTGCCCGAGCAGGAAGTGCATGTGGCCTTACGCTTTGTGGAGTACCTCCGAGAGACCGAGGAGGATCCCGTGTTGAAGGCGTTACGGGAAGCGCCTCCAGATGATGAACCCGTCACCGAGGAAGACCTGAAGGCTCTGGAGGAAGCTTGGGAGGACGTTCGGCAAGGCCGGGTCGTATCTCATGAAGAGGTACGGCGACGCGTCCTTGGTGAAGAATGAGCTGGCAGGTTCAGTGGGCGCATCGAGCGCAGAAGGATCTTGCGCGGCTAGACCGCATTCTCCAAGACCGGATCACCGAAGCGGTAAAGACGTTTGCCGAGTCTGGCCAAGGCGATGTCCGTCCTTTACGCGGACGGGAGAGCACATACCGACTACGCGTAGGCGATTGGCGGGTGCTGTTCTTCCGCGATAAGGCGGTCCTCCTGATTCTCGTCCTGCGTGTCCTTCCACGGGGCAGTGCTTACCAACCCTAGGGGCCCGCGACCGTGGCCGAACAGGGCGCGAGCCAAACGGGCCGCCGAGGGCTTCGTTGGGTCAGGTACGATAGAGGACGATCTCACGTCTGGGGCATCTTGCCCAATCGCTCTGGGCCGCACATAGGCTTTGTGAGCCGCAGATAGCCTATGACCGGCCGGGAGATTTCCCCGGCGAATCTCGGTCCTTGGCGCCGTGCTTGACCTCAACAAGCTAAAGATCTGCGGCGGATCGAGCCTTTCCTGACGCCTACCCCCGCCGCCCGATCCCCACGATCGTCTCATCCTCGGCGTAATGCCCGGCGTCGATCCAGGCGTCCAGACCTCCCTCCAGCGGGCGGACCCGGGTGAATCCTCTTTCGAACAGGGCGCGAGCCACACGGGCCGCGGAGGTTTCGTTGGGTCAGGTACAGTAGAGGACGATCTCGCGGTCATGGGGCAGCTGGCCCAATCGCTCGTCGACCTGGTCCAGGGTCATTCGCACCGCTCCCCGCGGACGCAGGAGTCGGGGGAGAGGGAAAGGCGGCAGACCGTCCGCAGAACCCTGTGGCCCTGCCAGCGGCCGAGCTGGAACCAGACCGTGTCGGCCAGCACCGAGGCGATGAGTGCCACGGCAACGAGGCTCGGCAGATCGATCCGCCCCCGAGCCGTCAGGGCCCCGGCCACGACCAGCGTGGGAAAGGCAGGGATCGGCATCCCGATCTGCTCCAGGAGGACGTTGGCGAAGACGACGAGCAGGCCCCACTCGATGAGGCGGGCGACGGTCTCTTCCATGAATACCTTGCACCCTCCGAAGATGGAGATTATGGGTGGGCTCACCGGCTCGTCAAAGCGCGGCCGTCGTGGCGCCCGGCGGCGGCGAGCGGACCGCCGGCTCGGGCGAGAGGACCGCCCGTGGGGGCGAGAGGACCACCGGCTCGGGCGAGCGGACCACCGGCGGGGGCGAGCAGACCGCCGGCTCGGGTGAGAGGACCGCCGGGGCGGGCGAGAAGACTGCCCGCGTGGGCGAGCGGACCGCCGGCGGGGGGCGAGAGGCCCATCGGCGTGGGCGAGCGGACCGCCGGGTCCGGTGGACACTCCGCCGCCTCGGGTGGACAGTCCACCCGGTCCGATGCGCTGTCCACCGGCGGGGGCGGCCAGGGGCGAGAGGCGCCTTGACAGACCGCCGTCCCTCTGCGGTAAGCTCTCCAGCCTGATCGGGAACCTGACGATGCGCTCCAATACCGCCCTCCGCTTCGAGCTTTCCACCGCATGGGGCTGGCGTGCGCATCATCATTCCGTGAGCTGAGCCGGGCGCCGTCCCGGCCGTACGGACCCGGGACGCGAGACCGCCAGACGCCACACGCCGCCTCCTTCCGGGTCCGGAAGGAGGTTTTCGTTTGGAGACATCTCCGGCTGCGCCGGGCCGCGCGACCCTGATCGCCACGGTCACGATCCTTCAGGACGGTAGCTTCGCGCCCGCGGAGCTGGAGGAGGTCGATTGGCTGGAGGTCCGCGCCGATCTGGTGGGAGACCTCGACGCCAAGCATCTCGGCCGGATCTTCCCGGGCAAGCTCCTCTACACCCTGCGCAGCCGGGCCGAGGGTGGCGCCTTCGAGGGATCGCCCGAGCGCCGGAAGCGGAGGATGCTCGATGCCGCGAAGCGCTTCGACCTCCTTGACCTCGAAGCGGCGCGGGACCTTTCCCCCGAGATCCTGAAAGCCGTACCACCCGAGAAGAGAATCGTCTCCTGGCACGGTTCCGCCATGGCGGTCGAAGGCCTCCAAGCCGCCTTTGAGAGGATGACGGCCGTGCCCGCCGCTCTCTACAAGCTGGTGCCCACGGCCACGCAGCCCGGGGAGGAGCTGGCGCCCCTGATGCTGCTCCAGGCCCTCGGGCGCCGCGACGTCGCCGCCTTCGCGGCGGGCCCTGGCGGCGTCTGGACGCGCTTCGTGGCGCCCCGGCTCGGCGCGCCCGTGGTCTACGGCTCGCTGGGAGAGGTCCCCGGGGCGCCGGGGCAGCTCTCGATCGAGCGCCTGCGCCGCGACTACGGGCTGCCGGAGCTGCCGCCGGTCGAGAGGCTCTTCGGCATCGTTGGCAACCCCGTCACCCACTCGCTGTCGCCGCGCATCCACAACACCGCATACCGCGCGTTGGGCATCCCGGCGGCGTACCTGCCGTTCCACACCGACTCTTTCGGCGATTTCTGGCTGGAGGTGGTGGAGAACGGCGCGCTGGAGGCGCTCGGCATGCCCCTTCGCGGCCTTTCCGTCACCGCGCCGTTCAAGGAAGCGGCCCTGGCGGTGGCGGGCGCGGAGAGTCCCCTTGCCGGTCTCATCGGCGCCGCCAATACGCTGGTCTGGAACCAGGAGGTGTGGGAGGCGGAGGCCACGGATCCGGACGGCGTGGTGCTGCCGTTGCGCGACCGCGGCATCGCCATCGAAGGCTTGGAGGCGGCGGTGGTGGGGGCGGGCGGCGCCGGCCGCTCGGCCGCCGAAGGCCTCACGAAAGCGGGAGCGCGCGTGACGATCGTCAACCGGGATCCCGAGCGCGGCCAGGCCGCCGCCGATCGTCTGAAGCTGCCGTTCCTCCCGCTGTCCGACTTCGACCCTTCCCGCTACAGCCTGCTGGTGAACGCCACGTCGCTCGGCCGCGGCCACGACGATCAGCTGCCGTTCGCGGTCGATCGGCTGATTCCCGGCGCGGTGGTGATCGATCTCGTCTACCACATGGACCGGCCGACGCGCCTGCTCGAAGCGGCGGCGGCGCGGGGTGCCGTGGCGATCGACGGACGGGAAGTGCTGGTGGACCAGGCCCGTGGGCAGTTTCGCATGATGACCGGACGGGATCTGCCGCTCAACCTCGCCCGCCGCGTGTCGGGACTGGAGGAGACGGCGTGAGGGTCTCCGCCGCGTTGCCGACCGGGGTGGCGGCCCTGCTCTTCGAGAGCGCCCGGCGCCGCCGCGAGGCCGAGGAGCGGCTGGCGGCCCACCTACTGAGGGCCGGCTACTCGGAGGTGATCCTGCCGATCCTGGATTACCTGGAGCCCTATGAAGCGCTGCTGACCCCTGCCGCCCGCGGGCGAGCTCTATCGCTTCGTCGATCGCGACGGCGAGCTGCTCGCCTTGCGGGCCGACTTCACTCCCATGCTGGCGCGGCTGCTGGCGCCCCGCCTGGAGTCGCTCCCGTTGCCGTTGCGCCTCTTCTACCGCGGCGACGTGATCCGGTATCAGGAGGAGCGGGCGGGCCGGGCGCGGGAGTTCTATCAGCTCGGCGCGGAGCTGTTGGGTATCGAGGGAGAGCGGGCGGAGCGCGAGATCCTGCGGCTGTTCCTGGAGATGGCGAGGGCTACGGGCGGCGCCGCGCTCCAGGTGGTGCTCGGGTTCGCGGGTGCCCTCGACCGGCTTCTCCTCACGGCGGCGACGGGCGATCCGGTCCGCCTCGCGGCGGCGGTGGCCCGGCGCGAGCGTGGCGAGGTGAGACGGGCCTGCGGCACGCTCCTCGGCGTGGTCGAGGACGGCGTGCCGGAACAGCCGGACGACCTGGGACCCGAGGCGGCCGACCGGTTGCGGAGTCTGCTGGCGCTGCGGGACGAGCTCGCCGCCGACTTCCCGGGCGTGCTGCTGACGGTCGACCTCGCCGAGTTCGCGCGCAACAGCCTGGACCCCCGCCTCGCGGTCGCCGAGGGGGAACGTCCCTACTACGACGGACTCGTCTTCCATGCGTACGCCGGCCCCGCCGCCGTGCCGGTGGGTGGCGGCGGCCGCTATGACCGGCTGTTCCGCGCCCTGGGAGCGGAGGTGCCGGCCATTGGCTTCGCGGTCAGTTTGGAGAGATTGTTGGAGGCGGGAGGCGGGGAGCGCGCCTCCGGCGCTGGCCCTCACTCCCCCGGCCCCTCTCTCCCACCGCACTCCCGCCCTTCCGGGAGAGAGGGGAGAAAGGCAACACAAGGAGCTTCTTTTTCAAGCTCCCTCCTCTCCCGGAAGGGTGGGCGTGAGGTGAGAGAGGAGGGCCGGGGGAGTGAGGGGCCCGGCGTCGCGGAGAACGCTGGAACCATCGAGACCCAGCGGGATCGGGGACGGGACGTGCAGCCATGATCCGCTTCGCGCTGCCCAAGGGGAGGAACCTCGACGCGGCCCTCGCCGCCTTCCGGTCCGCCGGCATCTCTCTCAACGGTCCCGACTCCGGCGGACGCAGCCTGCGGTTGCACCTTCCCGAGGAGGGAATCGAGGTTCTCTCGCTCAAGGATTGGGACCTCCCGCTCTACGTGAGCCACGGCGTGGCGGACTGCGGCGTCGTCGGCAGCGACGTGCTGGAGGAGGTGGATGGGGATCTCCTGGTGCCGGTGCGCCTGCTGCAGGGAAGATCCCGGCTGTCGCTGATCGGCCGCGCGCCCGCGCCGCCCGCTCCGGGCACCCAGGTGCGCCTCGCCACCAAGTACCCGAACACGGCCCGCCGCGTCGTCGCCGGACGCCCGTGGGGAGCCGAGATCCTCACGCTCTCGGGATCGATCGAGCTGGCCCCGGTGTTGCGGCTGGCCGAGCTGGCGCTGGACATCGTCCAGACCGGCCGCACGCTGGCTGAGAACGGCCTGGTGGAGGTGGAGACCGTGGCCGAGGTGGCCCCCTGCCTGGTGGTGAACCGCGCCTCGTACCAGCGCCACCGCGGGCTGCTCAACGATTGGATCGGCCGCCTGGAGGCGGCGGAGGTGGTGTCGTGAGCCCGCTCGCGGTGCTCAGGGCCGACTCCCGCGCCGGGCGCCGGGCCGTGGACCGCCTCGTCCGCCGCGGTGAAGCCGTGCTCGACGCGAAGACCCTGCGCCGGTCCGAGAAAATCGTTCAGGACGTCCGCCGGCGCGGAGACCGTGCCCTGCTCGCCTACGTCCGCCGGCTCGACGGCGCGGAGGCCGGCTCGGTGGCGGAGCTCGCGTTGGCGCCACCGGAGGACGACGCCGATGCCGGCCTGCCCGCCGGCTTCGTCGAGGCGCTGGAGCGGTCCATCGCCGCCGTCGAGCGCTTCCATGCGCCGCAGGTGCGGGCCGGCTACCGGCTGGAGGAGGACGGGGTGGAGCTGGAGGAACGGATCGCACCCCTCCGGCGGGTCGGTCTCTACGTGCCGGGCGGCCGGGCGAGCTACCCCTCGACGGTGGTGATGACGGTAGTGCCCGCGCGCCTGGCCGGCGTCGAGGAGATCGTGGTGGCGACTCCTCCCGGTTCGTACCGTTCCAGCCCGGCCCTGCGCCACGCCCTCGCGAGGTTGGGCGTGACCGAGGTCTGGGGCATGGGCGGCGCGCACGCGGTGGCGGCCCTCGCCTACGGCACGGAGACGATCCGGCGGGTGGACAAGATCGCCGGCCCCGGCAATGCCTGGGTGACGGCGGCCAAGAAGCTGGTGGTGGGAGACGTCGCCATCGACGGCCTCGCCGGCCCCAGCGAGGTGGTGATCGTGGCCGACGCCGGCGCCGATCCGGGCGACCTGGCCGCGGACCTGCTGGCCCAGGCCGAGCACGATCCGCTGGCGGCGGCGGTCCTGATCACTCCGGATGCGAAGCTCGCGAAGCGGGTCTCGGCCGAGGCGGACCGCCAGCTCGCAGTTCTAGCGACAGCCGCGACGGCCCGGGCCGCGCTCGCCAACTTCGGCGCCGCCCTGGTGGTGGCCGGCCTTGAAGATGCGTTGGACCTGGTCGAGCGCATCGCCCCGGAGCACCTGCAGCTCGTGGGGCTCGAGGCGGAGGCCCTGGCGCCGCGGGTCCGCGCGGTGGGCGCGGTCTTCATCGGCGCCGCGACGCCCGAGGTCTTCGGGGACTACATCGCCGGCCCCAGCCATGTGCTGCCCACCTGCGGCAGCGCCCGTTTCGCCTCATCCCTCGGGGTCGAGGATTTCCTGCGCCGCAGCCACACCGTGCGCTTCACCCCCTTGGCGGCGAGCCGGCGGGCCGCGGCGGCGGCGGTCCTGGCGGACGCCGAGGGATTGCCCGCGCACGCGGCGGCGGCAAGGAGGAGGCTGGGATGAAGAGGCTCTCTCCGTTTTCCGCCCCGGAGGGGCAGGATTTGAACAGCCCGGGGCGGAAGCCCCGGGTAGGCGTGCCGATTCAACCTGAAAGCCCCGGAGGGCCGACCTTCGTTTGCGGACGGGCAGGCCGCCCTTCCGGGGCTTGTGGGGTTACTTTTGGCGCCCGTACCCGGGGCTCCCGCCCCGGGCTGTTCAAATCCTACCCCTTCGGGGTGGGTAATCCAGGAGAGTCGGGAGTGGACACAGCGGAGCCGGAGGTGGTGGCGTGAGCCGGACTGCCGATCCCGCCGCGTTCGTCCGTCCCGAGTTGCGGGCGCTTCCTGTCTATCACCTGGACCTCACCCCTTGCCGGCACAAGCTGGACCAGAACGAGGTGCCGTGGGACCTGCCGCGCCGGCTCAAGGTGGAGATGGCCCGGCGCCTCCTCGCCGCGGACTGGGCGCGCTACCCCGATTTCCATGCGGATGCGCTGCGCCGCGATCTGGGGATGCTCCACCACCACCCGCCTGAAGGGGTGCTGGTGGGGAACGGCTCCAACGAGCTGCTGTCGGTGACGCTGACGGCCCTGGCCGGTTCCGGCACGGAGGTGCTGGGAGCCGAGCCGAGCTTCGGGCTCTACCGCAGCTTCGTGCTCAAGGCGGGGGGCACGCCCCGGTTCCTGCCGCCGCGCCCCGACTTCCGGCTGCCGGCCGACGAGCTGGAGGCCGAGGTCGAACGCGATCCGCGCCGGCCGGTTCTCCTCTGCTCGCCGAACAATCCGACGGGCGATGCCCTGCCGGTGGAGCGGATCGAGCGGCTGCTCGAACGGCTGGAGGCGCCGCTGCTGCTCGACAATGCCTACGGCGAGTTCTGTCAGTACGATTACCGGCCGCTGCTCGCCCGGTATCCCCACCTCATCCTCTTCCGCACCTTCTCGAAGGCCTGGTCGCTGGCGGGAATCCGGCTGGGATATCTCCTGGCCGATCCGCGCCTGGTGGCGGAGCTGATCAAGGTGAAGCTGCCGTACAACGTCGGCCATGCTTCGGTGATCGCAGGCCGGATGGCCCTGGAGGAGGCGGAGGAGGCTCGGCGGCGGGTACGGATCCTCGTGGCCCGTCGTTCCCACTGGGCCGCCATGCTGGCCGGGGAGGGATTCGAGGTGTTCCCCTCGGAGGCGAATTTCCTGCTGGTGCGGACCTCGCCGCCGGAGAGGGTGCGGGAGATCCGCGAAAGTCTGGAGGCGCGGAGCATCCGCGTGCGGGACGTCAGCGGCTATGCCGGGCTCGCCGGGTGTCTGCGGGTGTCGGTGGGGACGGGCGGGGCGTTGCGGGCGGTGCGGAGGGCGCTGCGGAATGCACCCTCACCCCCCGGCCCCCTCTCCCGCCCCCTCCCTTCCCACCTCACCGGGAGAGGGGGAGAAGACATGAACAAAGATTTGCTTTTGCAGTCTCCCCTCTCTCCCGGCGGACGGGAGGGAGGCTGGGAGAGAGGGGCCGGGGGAGTGAGGGCCAGCGCCGGAGGCGCGCCGGTCCGCCCGCTCCGCATCGGCCACGTCCACCGCACCACGGCCGAAACCCACATCCGCCTCGATCTGCGCCTGGAAGGCGGCGAGCGGCGCATCGAGGTGCCGGACGGCTTCTTCGGCCACATGCTGCAGGCCCTGGCGACGCACGGCGGGTTCGGTATCGATCTGGAGGCCGCGGGAGATACGTACGTCGATCTGCATCATACGGTGGAGGACGTGGGGATCGCCTTCGGCGAGGCCCTGGCGGCGGCTCTGGGGGAGAGGCGGGGGATCGTCCGCTTCGCCCACGCCTACGCGCCCCTCGACGAGGCCCTGGCGCGGGCCGTGGTGGACCTCTCCGGGCGCGGCTCGTTCCACTACTCGGCGCCTCCGGAGATCGCCGCCGGCTGGGTGACGGCGGAGTTCCCCCTCACCCTGGTCGCCGACTTCTTCCAGGCCGTGGCGGACCGCGGCCGGCTCACCTTGCATCTCGAAATCCTCGCGGCCCGCAACGGCCATCACGCCGCCGAGGCCGCGTTCAAGGCAGCGGCGCTGGCGCTGCGCCAGGCGGTGGCCTTCCGGACCGGACCAGCCGGGATCGCCGGCGTGCCGAGCACCAAGGGGACGCTCTCGGCATGAGGCGCGAGGCGCTCGTGATCGACGCCGGTGTCGGCAACCTGGGCAATCTCGCGCGCGCCGTGGAGCGGGTGGGCGGGCGCGCCGGGATCACCGCCGATCCCGAGCGCATCGCGGCGGCCCGCTGCCTGCTGCTCCCCGGCGTGGGAGCCTTCGCGCCGCCCCGGGAGGCCCTGCGCGGCGCTGCGGAGGACGCGATCCGCCAAGCGCTGGCGCGGAGGGCATGGCTCCTGGGGATTTGCGTCGGATACCAGATCCTCTTCGAGGAGGGGGAGGAGTTCGGGATCACCGACGGCCTGGGGCTCCTTCCCGGCCGCGTCACCCGGCTGCCGGAGACCGTGCCGCTGCCGCATATCGGCTGGAACCGGCTGCACGGGCTCGTCGATCATCCGCTTCTCGCGGGCCTCGCCGACGGGGACCGGGGACGTTTCGTCTACTTCGTCCACAGTTACGCTCCGGAAGAGGTGCCGGACGATCTGTGCCTCGCCCGCTGCACGCACGGCCGCGCCTTCCCGGCCGTCGCCGGACGGGGCCGGGTCATGGGCACGCAGTTCCATCCCGAGCGTAGCGGCGAGGCCGGCCTGCGCCTGCTCGCGAACTTCCTGGAGATAGGCGATGGAGCTGATCCCCGCGATTGATCTGCGGCACGGTCGTACCGTCCGCCTCCGGCAAGGGGACGACAAGCGGGCGACCGTCTACGGCGACGATCCTGTCGCCCTGCTGGAGTCCTATGCCCGCGCCGGGGTCGAGCGGGTCCATGTGGTGGACCTCGACGCCGCCCTCGGCGAGGCGCCGCAACGGGAGCTGATCGGAAGGATGGCGGCGGTGGGAACGAAGGTCCAACTCGGCGGCGGTTTGCGAGACCGCGAGGCGATGGATTGGGCGCTGGCGGCGGGCTGCGAGCGGGTGGTGATCGGCTCCCTGGTGGCCCGGGACGTCGAGGCCTTTCGCGCCCTCGCCATGGAGCGGCCGGGCCGGCTCGTGCCCGCGCTGGATGTCGACAACGACGAGATTCGGATCTCAGGCTGGAAAGAGAGCGCTTCCCGTTCGCTCGGTGAGCTGTGCGCGCGGCTGATGGGCCTGCCGTGTCCGGCCGTCCTGGTGACCGACGTCGAGCGGGACGGCATGATGACCGGGCCCAACCTGGAGCTGGCTCTCCGGGTGTCCCATACCTCGGGCCTGCCGGCTCTGCTCTCCGGTGGCATCCATGCGCTGAGCGATCTGGAGGCGGCGCGGCGGGTCCCCGAGATCGCCGGCGCCATCGTCGGCCGGGCGCTGCTCGAAGGGGTGTTTACGGTGGAGGAGGCGCTGGCGGCATGCGGATGAGCGGTCCTTCCGGCCTGGCGCGGCGCGTGATCCCCTGCCTCGACGTCTCGAGCGGGCGCGTGGTCAAGGGCGTGCGGTTCCGCGATCTCACCGATCAGGGAGATCCCGCCGAGTCCGCCGCGCGTTACGCCGGGCAGGGAGCGGACGAGATCGTCTTCCTCGACATCACGGCTGCCCCCGAGAGGCGGGATACCGATGTCGAATGGGTCCGTCGCACCGCGGAACGGGTTTTCATCCCCTTGACCGTCGGAGGAGGTGTGCGCGGCGAGGAGGATGCCCGCCGGCTGCTGCGCTCCGGCGCCGACAAGGTGGGGATCAACTCCGCCGCCGTCGAGCGTCCGGAGTTGGTGGGAGAGCTGGCCCGCCGCTTCGGCAGCCAGTGCGTGGTCCTCTCCGTGGACGCCCGCCGGAGAGAGGCGGGCGGATGGGAGGTGGTCACTCAGGGGGGGCGACGGCCGACCGGCCGCGATGCCCTGGCCTGGATCCTCGAGGGGGTCGAGCGCGGCGCGGGCGAGGTCCTGTTGACCAGCATCGACCATGACGGCACCAAGGGCGGCTACGACCTGGAGCTGATCGCCGAGGTCGCAGGCTCCGTGCCGGTGCCGGTGATCGCTTCGGGAGGTGCCGGCCGGCCGGAGCACCTGGCGCAGGCCCTGGCGGCCGGTGCCGCCGCCGTGCTGGCCGCTTCGATCTTCCACCAGGGGACCTACACGGTGGGTGAGGTGAAGAAGATGCTGGCGGAGGCGGGGTTTCCGGTTCGGGAGGAGGAGGAATGACGCGAGCTTCCTGGCGCCCCTGCGGGGCTGGCCCTCACTCCCCTAACCCCTCTCTCCCAGAGGGAAAGAGGGGAACAAGAGGAAACAAGAAGAAGCACTCTTTGTCGTTTCTTCCTCCCTCCTCTCCCTCTGGGAGAGGAGGGCCGGGGAGGTGAGGGCTTCGGAGCGGCGCCGGTGCGATTCAGGCGATGTCGGTGGGAGGACTGGCGATGATCGACCTCTCCTCTCTCCGCTTCGACGACCGCGGCCTGATCCCCGTCGTCGTCCAGGACGTGGGCAGCGGCGCGGTGCTGATGCTCGCCTATGCCGACCGCGAAGCCGTCGAGCGGACCCTCGCCACCGGACAGGCCCACTTCTGGAGCCGCTCCCGGCAGGCCCCGTGGCGGAAGGGTGAGACCTCCGGCAACACACTGGAGGTGGTGGAGGTCACGGCCGACTGCGACGGCGACGCCCTGCTGGTGCGGGCGCGTCCCGCCGGGCCTGTCTGCCACCGCGGCACGCGGAGCTGCTTCGAGCCCAATCCGGCCCGGCTGGAGCTGGGCTGGCTCGCCGCGGTTCTGGAGTCGCGCCGAGGGGCCGATCCCGCAGCGAGCTATACCGCCCGGCTGCTCGCCGGGGGAGTCGAGCGCATCGCGCAGAAGGTGGGAGAGGAGGGAGTCGAGACCGCCATTGCTGCCGTGGCGCTGGCCGCGCGGGGCGAAGATGAGGGAGATCGACGCCGCGCGGCGTTGGTGGGAGAGGCGGCGGACCTGCTCTACCACCTCCTCGTGCTGCTGCAGGCGAGCGGCGTCGATCCGCTGGAAATCCGGGATGAGCTTCTCGGGCGGCACGGTTCCGTCCGCCGGGAGCACTCCTAATGCAAAGCGCGAGCTGGTTGGATCACTGCTGGAGGTCATCCGATGCCGTCTGAGGGGAGTTCGCGCCGGCCGCGGCGCGCGGTGCCGCACGTCCGCGAGTTCCTGGCCGACAGCCTGACGCCGCTGGCGGTCTACCGCCGGCTCTCCAAGCTCTCGCCGCATCGCTTTCTGTTCGAGAGCGTCAGCGGCGGCGAGCGGGTCTCCCGTTTCAGCTTCCTCGGCGCCGCGCCGCGGGAGATCTACCGCCTCTATCCGGACCGGCTCGAAGTCGAAAGGCGAGGCCGCACCGAGATCCTGCCCGGCGAGCCGCTGGAGGCCCTGCACGAGGTGCTGAGCTCGGTGGTGAGCGAGTCGGGCTCCATCCCGTTCACCGGCGGCTTCGTCGGCTACTTCGGCTACGACCTGATCCGGCTGGTCGAGCGGCTGCCGCACCGTCCCCACGATCCGTTCGAGCTGCCCGTCGTCCTGCTCGCCCGCTTCGACACTCTGGTGCTCTTCGATCACGCGCATCAGCGGGTGCTCGCCATCGCCAATGAGGTCGAGGGCGAGATCGACGTCGCGGCGGCGGAGAGGGAGCTCGCCCTGCTGTCCAAGCTGCTCACCGAGGAGTCGGGCAGCGGCGGGGTGGCCATGCCGGGGCAGCCGCCGGGGCCGGCGGCGACCGATCTGCCGAGCCTCGACAGCGCGAGCTTCCGCCTCGCCGTGCTCAAGGCCAAGGAGTACATCGCCGCCGGCGACATCTTCCAGGTGGTGCTCGCCCGCCGCTGGCGGGTGCCGCGGCGCATCGAGCCGTTCGCCCTGTACCGGGCGTTGCGCATGGTCAATCCGAGCCCCTACATGGTCCTGCTCGAGACCCCGGACATGTCTCTGGTGGGCGCCTCCCCGGAAATGCTGGTGCGCAAGCAGGGACGGCACATCGAGACCCGTCCCATCGCCGGCACCCGGCCGCGCGGCATGGACGCCGAGGGGGACCGGCGCCTGGCGGAAGACCTGCTGGCCGATCCCAAGGAGCGGGCCGAGCACGTGATGCTGGTGGATCTCGGGCGCAACGACGTCGGCCGGGTGGCGGTGCCGGGCAGCGTGCGGGTGCCGACGTTCATGGAGATCGAGAACTACAGCCACGTCATGCACCTCGTCTCCAGCGTCGAGGCCGAGTTGGAGAAGGGCCGGGACGGGCTCGACGCGCTGCTCGCCTGCTTCCCGGCCGGCACGGTCTCGGGCGCCCCCAAGATCCGCGCGATGGAGATCATCGACGAGCTCGAGCCGCAGGCCCGGGGACCGTACGCCGGCGCCGTGGGCTACCTCTCCTTTTCCGGCGATCTCGACACCTGCATCGCCATCCGCACCCTGGTCGTGCGCGAGAACGAGACCTCGGTGACCGCCGGTGCCGGCATCGTCGCCGACTCCGATCCCGCGGCGGAAGAGCAGGAGACCAAGAACAAGGCGGCGGCGCTGCTCACCGCGGTGGCGCTCGCCGAGGAACTGGAGAAACGATCGTGATCCTGATGGTGGACAACTACGACTCCTTCACCTACAACCTGGTGCAGATGCTGAGCGCGGCCGGAGCGGAGGTGGAGGTGCTGCGCAACGACGCCTGCAGCGCCGCGGCGATGCTGGCGAGAAAGCCTCGGGGCATCGTGCTCTCGCCCGGTCCCGGCCGGCCGGAGGACGCCGGGGTGTGCCTCGACCTGATCCGCCTGCGCGCCCCGGTGCCCCTGCTCGGAGTCTGCCTCGGCCATCAGGCGCTGGGGGTGGCGTTCGGGGCCACCGTCGATCGGGCTCCCCGCCTGATGCACGGCAAGACCTCGCCCATCCGCCACGGCGATCGGGGGGTCTTCGCCAGTCTGCCGAACCCGTTCGAGGCCACCCGCTATCACAGCCTGGAGGTAAAGGAGAACAGCCTGCCGGAGGAGCTGGAGCCCCTCGCCTGGGCGGACGACGGGACGCTGATGGGCCTGCGCCACCGTGCGCTTCCCTATTGGGGAGTGCAGTTTCATCCCGAGTCCGTGCTCACCGGCTCCGGGCCGCACTTGCTCGCCAATTTCCTGAATCTGTGCCACGCCGGCGAGGAGGAGTCGGATGCCCGAGCTTGACGCCCGTTCGGCGCTGATGCGGCTCACCGCCGGCGACAGCCTCACGCGCGAGGAGACGGAGGCCCTCTTCGGCCAGCTCATGGACGGCCAGGTCAGCGAGACCTTCAAGGCGGCGCTGCTGGTGGCGCTGCGCATGAAGGGGGAGGTGGTGGCGGAGATCTCCGGCGCCGCCGCTGCGATGCGCCGCCGCGCCATCCCGATCCCCCACACGCGGCAGGGCCTGGTGGACACCTGCGGCACCGGCGGCGACGGCCGTGGCACGTTCAACATCTCGACCGCCGCCGCCCTGGCGGTGGCGGCGGCGGGCGTGCCGGTGGCCAAGCACGGCAACCGCTCGGTCTCCAGCCGCTCCGGCAGCGCCGACGTGCTGGCCGCCCTCGGCGTCAGGATCGAGATCGACGCCGAGACGGCCGGCCGCACCCTCGACGCGGTGGGGATCACCTTCCTCTTCGCTCCGTTGCTGCACCCGGCGATGCGCGAGGTGATGCCGGTGCGGCGCGAGCTGGGCATGCGGACCATCTTCAACGTCCTCGGTCCGCTGACCAATCCGGCGGGCGCCCGGCGCCAGCTGATGGGGGTCTACGCGGAGAGCCTGGTCGAGCCGATCGGTCACGTGCTGCGCGACCTCGGGGCCGAGCACGCTCTGGTGGTCCACGGGGAGGGGCTCGACGAGATCACCACTACGGGCCGCACGCGCGTCGCCGAGGTCAGGGACGGAGAGGTGCGGGTCTACGACCTGGAGCCGGAGAGGTTCGGCCTGCGCCGGGCGCGCCTCGAAGACCTCGCCGGCGGCACGCCCGAGGAGAACGCCGAGGCGGCCCGCCGCGTCTTCGCCGGCGAGTCGGGACCGCTCTCGGACGTGACCGCGCTCAATGCCGGGGCTGCCCTCTACGTCGGCGGCGCCGCGGCGACGCTGGAGGAAGGGGTCGAGCATGCCCGCGAGACGCTCGCCTCGGGCGCGGCGGCGGAGAAGCTGGAGGAATTGAGGACCTTTGCGGGATGAGCTCGCAGAAGCCAAGGACCAAAAGGACAACACAAGGACTTCAAGGACGCGAGGTGAATGACATGCTTCTTGTCCTTGGCGTCCTTGCTGTCCTTTTGGTCCTTTTCTCCAAGCCAAGGTGAGGCATGACCACCACTCCCGACATCCTCGTGCGTATCGCCGAGCGGCGCCGGCAGCGTATCGCCGAGGTGGGAGGCGCCGAAGCAGAGGGGATGGCCGGGGGCGGTCCCCGCACGCCGGGGAACAATTCGTTCCTCGCCGCGCTGCGGGCGCGGCGCGGTCCGCCTGCGATCATCGCGGAGATCAAGATGGGCTCGCCCCGCCTCGGCGTCCTCCATGGCAAGATCGACCCGGTGGTGCAGGCCGGCCTCTATGCCGAGAACGGCGCGGCGGCCTTGTCCGTCGTCGTCGAGCCCGATTTCTTCCACGGCAGCTACGACCTGCTCGCCGCCTGCCGCGAGGTCTCGGGCCTGCCGGCCATCGCCAAAGACTTCGTCGTCGATCCCGTCCAGCTCCGCTGGGCGCGCGACGCCGGCGCCGACGCGATCCTGCTGATCGCCGCGCTCTACGAAGCCGAGGAGATGGCCCGCTACGCCCGGCTCGCTCGCGGTCTGGGGCTGGTGCCCCTGGTGGAGACCCACGACGCGGACGACGTCGCCAAGCTGGCCGGAGAATCATGGGAGATCGTCGGCGTCAACAACCGCGACCTGCGCACCTTCGAGGTGGATCTCCAACGCTCCATCTCCCTGCTGCCTGGACTGCCCGCAGAGGCCGTCAAGGTGGCCGAGAGCGGCATCCGCGACGGCCTCGACCTGGCCCTGCTGCGCGAGAGCGGCTTCGACGCCTTTCTGGTCGGCGAGTCGCTCCTGCTCGCCGCCGATCCGGCGGCCAAGCTGCGGGAGCTGCTGATCGGGCCTGAGATCTGACATGCATGTGAAGGTCAAGGTCTGCGGCGTCACCGATCCGGCCAACGCGGCGGCGGCGGTGGAATTGGGCGCCGACTACCTGGGGTTAAACTTCTATCGAGGCAGCCCGAGGTTCGTCGAGGTTGGGCGGGCGCTGGAGATTGCCGGCGCGGTGGGGGGGCGGGTGCCGCTGGTCGGCGTGTTCGTCAACGCGCCCGCGGCAGAGGTCGAGGAGGTCGCGGACCGCGTCGGGCTCGACCTGCTGCAGTTCAGCGGCGACGAGGGCCCGCAGGAGGTGGCTCCCTTCGCTCCGAGGGCCATCAAGGCCTTCCGCATCGGCCGGCCGCCGCGCCGCGAGGATGTCGCTCTCTACGGAGGGATCTGGGGGGTTTTGGTCGATGCACCCCATGACGCCCTCTACGGCGGTACGGGAGCTGCCTGGGATTACGGCTCGGTCTCCGGCGGTGCCGCGGAGCTTCCGGGCCGGCTGCTGCTGGCGGGGGGCATCGGTCCGGACAACGCCCGGCGGGCTGTCGCCGGCGTCCGGCCCTACGCCCTCGACGTCTGCTCGCGGGTGGAGTCGGCGCCGGGGATCAAGGACCTCGCGCTGCTGCGGCGGCTGTTTGAGGAGGTGAGGCATGGCGAGACCCAAACCCCTCCCTGACACGGAGGGTTACTTCGGCCGGTACGGCGGCCGCTTCGTGCCGGAGACGCTGATGGCGCCGCTGGCCGAGCTGACCCGCGCCTACGATCGCGCGCAACGGTCCCGCGCCTTTCAACGCGAGCTGACCGCCCTGTTGAACGATTACGCCGGCCGTCCCACGCCGCTCTACTTCGCCGAACGGCTGTCGGAGGAACTGGGCGGCGCGCGGATCTTCCTCAAGCGCGAGGACCTGCTGCACACCGGCGCCCACAAGATCAACAATGCCCTCGGCCAGTGCCTGCTCACCCGGATGATGGAGAAGGAGCGGGTGATCGCCGAGACCGGCGCCGGACAGCATGGCGTGGCGACGGCGACCGCCGCCGCCGCCCTCGGCCTCTCCTGCACGGTTTACATGGGCAGCGAGGACATGCGCCGCCAGCGGCTCAACGTGGACCGCATGCGGCTCCTCGGTGCGGAGGTGGTGCCGGTGGACGCCGGCAGCCGCACCCTGAAGGATGCCATCAACGAGGCGATGCGGGACTGGGTCACCACCGTCGGCACCACCCATTACGTGCTCGGATCGGTGCTCGGGCCGGATCCCTTTCCCCGCATGGTCCGCGACTTCCACCGGGTGATCGGCGAGGAAGCGCGAATCCAGTTGAAGCGCCAGACCGGGAGCGAGGCACCCGACGTGGCGGTGGCCTGCGTCGGCGGCGGCAGCAACTCGATCGGCCTGTTCAGCGCGTTCCTGCAGGACAGCCGGGTGCGGCTGATCGGCGTCGAAGCCGGCGGCCGCAGCTCCGCCCTGGGCGAGCACGCGGCCCGCTTCGCGGGCGGCTCGCTCGGCGTGCTGCACGGCACCCGCACCTTCGTGCTCCAGGACGAGGAGGGGCAGATCGCCGCCACCCACTCGATCTCGGCCGGCCTCGACTATCCGGCCATCGGTCCCGAGCACGTCTGGCTGCACGACGCGGCACGGGTGGAGTACACCGCGGCCAGCGACGAGGAGGCGATCGCCGCCTTTCACCTGCTGGCTCGCACCGAGGGCATTCTGCCCGCCCTGGAGAGCGCGCACGCGATCGCCGAGGCCGCCAAGCGCGCGCCGCGGCTGTCGCGCAAGCGGGTCATCCTGGTGAATCTCTCGGGTCGCGGCGACAAGGACGTCGAGTCCGTGCTCGCCTGGAACCGCGGCGGCGCGGGAGACGGCAACGTCGAGTCCTTCGTGGCGGCGGCCGCCCGGCGGGGAGAGTCGCGATGAGCGCGATCGACGAGGTCTTCTTCAATTGCTCGCATGAGGGGAGAGCGGCCTTCATCCCCTTCCTCATGGCCGGGGATCCGGACCTGGGGGCCACCGCCGAGTATCTGCAGGCGCTCGCGGCCGGCGGCGCGGACATCATCGAGCTGGGCGTGCCGTTCAGCGATCCGATCGCCGACGGTCCGGTCAACCAGCGCGCCGCGGTCCGGGCGCTCGCGTCCGGCACCAAGCTCTCGGGCATTCTGGAGCTCGTCGCGCGGCAGCGGGACCGGCTCCGCGTGCCTGTCATCCTCTTCACCTATTTCAACCCCGTCCATGCCCGGGGGATCGAGCGCTTCGCCGAACAGGCGGCCGCCTCCGGCGTGGACGGCGTGCTCTGCGTCGATCTGCCGCCGGAGGAGGGCGAGCGTGAGCTCATCCCGGCCCTGCGCGGTCAGGGAGTGGACACCGTCTTTCTGCTGGCGCCCACCAGCACCCGCGAGCGGGTGAGCAAGGTAGCCGAGGCCTCCACGGGCTTCGTCTATTACGTCTCGCGCGCAGGCGTGACGGGAGAGCGCGCCGCGTTGCCCGGCGACCTCATGCGTGACGTCAAGCGCCTGCGCAAACGGCTCGACCAGCCGCTCGCGGTGGGTTTCGGCATTTCGACGCCACAGCAGGTCGCGGCGGTGGGGGAGATCGCCGACGGAGTGGTGGTCGGCAGCGCCCTGGTGCGGCTCGTGGAGGAGAGGCTGGGTGGCGCCGAGCTGCCCGCGTTGCTCGAGAGCCGGGTGCGCGAGCTCGCCGGGCCCCTGCGGCAACGCTCCGAGAAGAGGCGGGCTTGATGCGCGAGCGCCGCCGCGAGGAGCGAGAGGTCGCAGCCGTGGTCCATGGACGCTATCTTTTCGAGGCGCCGGAGGCCGAGAGCTGTCCCCTCCTGGTGGGGTTTCACGGTTATGGCGAGAACGCCGAGAAGCATCTGGAGGAGCTCCGCCGCCTGCCCTGCGCCTCCCGCCGGGTGCTCTGCGCCGTGCAGGCCCTGCACCCCTTCTATAACCGCTCGGGCGACGTCATCGCCTCCTGGATGACCCGCCTGCAGCGGGAGCGGGCGATCCTCGACAACGTCCGCTACGTCGCCAGCGTGGTGGCCGGGCTGAAACGGGAGCTGCCCGGCTCCGAGCATCTCGTCTATCTCGGCTTCTCCCAGGGCGCGGCAATGGCTTACCGGGCCGCCGCGGGCTCCGGCCACTCCTGCCAGGGCGTGATCGTGCTGGGAGGGGATGTGCCGCCGGAGCTGGAAAGCCAGGACCTCAGCGGCTTCCCCCCCGTCCTCCTGGGCCGCGGCACCAGCGAAGAGTGGTACGACGCCGCCAAGATGGAGCACGACGTCGAGCTCCTGCGCCGCAAGGGAGCGGACGTCCGCCCCTGCGTGTTCGAGGGCGGCCATGAGTGGACGAACGAGTTCCGCGCCGCCGCCGGGCAGTTCCTGGAAGAGGTCTTGCGGCCGGTCTCTTAGGGGTCTCGACGATCTTCGCCCCGCCAAGAATCGGAACTTTTTACCAGGCGGGGAAGGCGCGAAGCGGAAAAAGAAAAGGGGACGCCCGACTCGCGGGCGCCCCCGGCACAAGCTCTCGAGATGGACGGCTACTGAGCCGGAGCCGGCTCGGACGTGGTCATGTCCGTGCTCATGTCCGTGGTCATGTCCGTGCTCATGTCGGTCGACGGCATCGGCTCGGTCGTCGTTTCCATCATGTCGGTCGTCGCGGGGGTCTCCTCTTCCGTCGTTTCGTCCTTCTTGCACCCGGCGAACGGGACGAGCAGGAAGACCAGCAGGCAGAGAAGCAAGAGGTGAACGGACAGCTTCTTCATTTTGTTTTCTCCCTTGTTAAATGCAACTGATTTAAGACGACAGGGCGATGTTAGCTCTCATCGCCCACTTTGACCAGATTGATGACCCTCCTCACGCCGTCCGTCTCCCGGGCGAGGTCCTCGGCCTTGCTGCGAGCTTCGGCCTTCTCCACCCGTCCCTGGAGCGTCACCACGCCCTCATTGGTGTCGACGTCGATGTTGAAGGGGTTGATGTCGCCATCGGCCGCCAGCTTTGCCTTCACGGCAGCCGTGATGACGGCGTCGTCGACCTGGGTTCCGGCCGTTTGGGTCGTGCTGCAGGCGCCCAATACCAGGGCCAGGGCCAGCGCGAAGCATACTACCGGTACACGCAGCAGCCAGTTGTTACGGTTCATGGGTTTCCTCCTCACTGTTGACTTTGTCGTTCGGGTCCCGTGGCATCGGATCCACGCGTACAGAGTTGCTCTGAAGCAGAATTTGTGCCACAGCCTCCTGTTCGAGTCACACAGTGAGTCGTCGGACGAGGCGGGAGTATACAACCTCCCGTGCGGCTCCTCAAGAGGGAGGAACCCGGTCGTTTCCGGCCGTGTCCGGCACCCCCGGGCGTTGCCGGCTACTCCACCCGGTAGGCGTTGAGGCGATTGTACAGGGTCTTGAGGCTGACGCCCAGCACGTCCGCCGTCTTCCGCTTGTTACCGCCGTACGCCTCCAGGGTGGTCATGATGAGCCGGCGTTCGACCTCCTCGATCGAGGCGCCCACCTGGAAGTTGAGGCTGCGCACCGATCCGGAGTCGCCGCCCACCTCCCGGGGCAGCGCGCGCGGGGTGATCTCCTCGTCGGCCATGATGAACGCCCGGTGGACCACGTTCTTGAGCTCGCGCACATTGCCCGGCCACGAATGGTTGCGCAGGCGCTCCAGGGCCTCCTCGCTGAACTTCTTGCTTACGCCCTGGCGCTCGTTGAGCTGAGCGAGGAAGTACTCGGCCAGGAGCTGTATGTCGTCGCCGCGCTCGTTCAGCTGCGGCATGTGGATCGGGAACACCTGCAGGCGGTACAACAGATCCTCGCGCAGCTTTCCTTCCTGCACCGCTTTGTGGGGATCGCGATTCGTGGCGGCGATCACCCTTACGTCCAGCTCTACCGCCTGGTCCCCGCCGATGCGCATGAGCTGGCCGGTCTCCAGCACCCGCAGGAGCTTGACCTGCAGCTCGATCGGCATCTCGGAGATCTCGTCCAGGAAGAGGGTCCCCATGTGGGCACGCTCGAAGTAGCCCTTGTGACGCCGCTGGGCCCCCGTGAAGCTCCCCCGCTCGTGCCCGAACAGCTCGCTCTCGATCAAGGTGGGGGAGATGGCACCGCAATTGAGGGGCAGGAAGGGAGCCTTGGAGCGCCGCGAAAGCAGGTGGAGGGTCTGCGCGGCGAGATCCTTGCCGGTACCGCTCTCGCCGACCAAAAACACCGAGGCGTCGGTGGGCGCCACCCGTTTCATCATCTCGTAGACGGCCTGCATCGGCGGCGAAGCCCCGAGCAACAATCCCAGGCGGCCGACCTCCTCCTCCTCGGTGACGGGCGCGGCCGCCTGAGGAGCCAGCTGGATACTGGCCACGTTGGCCAGGATGGTCTTCAGCCGGCCGATGTCGAGCGGCTTGGTCAGATAGTCGCTGGCCCCCAGGCGCAAGGCCTGAACGGCGCTCTCGACGTCGGCGTGGCCGGTCATCAGAACCACCTCGGTCGAGGCGCCGAGCTCGAGATCCTTCAGCAGGTCGATGCCGCTGCCGTCGGGAAGGTAAAGATCGATCAGAGCCACGTCAGGGGTGCGATGGCTGACTTGGGCGCGGGCGTCTCGCAATGTGCAGGCCGTATTGGTGGTGAAGCCCTGCCCTTCGATCAGCTCGGCGAGCGCGGAGAGAAAGTTGGGATCGTCATCGACGGCGAGTGCATGTGGCAAGGGTCACCTCAATCCTTCCTCGTGCTCTGGTCCCCTGGGAGGGTCAATTCTACCTCATAGGCGCGGGGGCTCCCGGCGTCCGGGTCCGACACCCGCGCCTCGCCGCCGTGGGCGGCGAGGATGGAGCGCGCCACCCAGAGCTGGGCTGCCGCGCCGCCAGAGGAGAAGTGGAGGTCGAAGTCCGGCGCCGGCGTCTGCGGGTTTGCGGCTGCACCTTCCCCGCCGCTCACTCCATAAGCGCGCAGGCGAGCCCTATCGTCCAACCGTTCCAGACGGAGATGGAGCGTCGCCTGCTTCGGTGCTTCGGCCAGGGCAGCCAAGACGACGTGGAGGAGCGCCTGCCGCAGCAGATAGCGGTTGCCCTCGGCCACTACCGGCTCCTCCGGCAGCTCGGCTTTCACCTGCACCTGCTGCTTGCGGGCAGGAGCTACCAGAAGCGATGCCAGCTCCTCGACGAGCTCGCGCAGGTCCAGCGCCTCGATTTTGTCGCTCCGCGGCGAGACGTAAGCGAGGAAGATCTCGAGCCCGCGATGGAGCCGCGACAGCTCTTCCTTGAGCACGTTGACGTAGCGCAGCAGCTTGGGGTTGCTGCCCGGATCGGCGGCCCGTCCCGAAACGACCATCTCCTTGAGGAGCTCGATATTGAAGACCATCGCGTTGATCGGCGCCCGCAGGTCGTGGGCCACCGCCGGAGAGATCTGCGCCACCGATCGCATCTGCGAAGTCAGGCGCAGGTCCGTCTCCAGTCCGGCCAGGGCCGCGAAGTCCTGGACGAGCAGGATGCCGCCGCTCGCGGGGTCGCGGCGCCAGTCGAAAAGCACGCGTCGCGCCGGTTCCGTTTCGGCCTCTCCGGACGTGGATGTGCCCGCTGCAGCGCACAGGTCGAGGACGGCCCAGTGGGCGCTGCCTCCGGCGCCGTTCCAGCTCAGGCCGGCGCTCTGGAGTCGGCCCCTGAGCTCCTCCCAAAGGCGCTCCAGCTCGAATCCGTCAGCGCAGCCCAGGAGCTCCAAGGCCCGCGGGTCGGCGAAACTCACGTTCCCCTCGGGATCCAGAGTCAGGGCGCCGGGACCCAGGAGCGCCGCGAGATCGTCGTGCGGCGAGCCGGAAGGCGGCGGAATCAGCGAGTTCTCGGAGGAGCCCATGGCTCTTTCTCCCTTCGTGGCGCCGCCGCGGAAGCTCCGTCGGCGCGGCGGGTATTTATAAGAGCTGTACCGGCGCCGCGCAAGCAAGCGGCGTGCGGCTTCCTCCCTGGGAGGCGGAGGGCAATCCTCATGAAAAGTCGGTAGTGGGCGCTTCAGCCGGCCGCGCCGCGAGCGCCGTGGCGAGGAACGCGTCGGCCCACCAGGAGACGTCGTGGCGCCGGACCTCCCGGCGCAGCTTCCGCATGCGCGCCATCCGTTCCCGGTCTTTCATCCGCAGGGCCCGGCGCAGGGTGCTCGCGATCCCCTGGGAGTCGAAAGGATTGACCAGCAGCGCGCCCTCGGCGAGCTGCGGCGCCGCCCCGGCGAACTCGGAGAGGATGAGCACGCCCCGCTCCTCGAGGTTGGCGGCACAGAACTCCTTGGCCGCCAGCTGCATTCCCGCCTTCAGCGGGGTGATCAGGGCCACGTCCGCCAGCCGGTAGTAAGCGAACAGCTCGTCCGGATCGAGCTCACGGTGCAGATAATGGACGGGCACCCACCCGGGTCGGCCGAAGCGGCCGTTGATCTCTCCCACCAGGCGCTCGATCTCGGCCCGCAGCCCGGCATGCCAGGGCTGGCTCTCGCGGCTGGGAACCGCCACCTGCACCAGGGTCACGTGCTCCTGCAGCTCGGGATATCGTGTGAGCGCCTCGGCAAAAGCTCGCAGCTTCTCGGGGATGCCCTTGGCGCGGTCGATGCGGTCGACGCCGATCACCAGCTTGCGCCCGCGCAACGCCACCCGCAGGTTCTTCAACCGCGCCTCCACCTCCGGCCGCGCCGCTCGCTCTTCGATCCGCCGCGCGTCCACGCCGAGAGGAAACGCGCCGGCGCGCAGGTCGAAGGCGCCGCCGCTGCCGCGTCCCACCACCGCCCACATGGCGCCATCCACCTGCGCCTGGATGGTTGGGCGCGTCAGCTCCCGCACGCAGGCCAGGAAGTGCTCCAGGTCACGCTCGGTCTGGAAACCCACCTGGTCGAAGGCCAGGAGGCCGGCGAGCAGGCGGTCCCGCCAGGGGAGCTTCAGGAACAGGTCGGGCGTCGGGAACGGCAGGTGGAGGAAAAACGCCGTCCGGCAGGAGACGCCCAGCCGCCGCAGCCCGACGGCCAAATTCATCAGCAGGTGGTCGTGCACCCAGACCAGGTCCGCTCCGGAGGCACCGCGAGCCACCGTCTTGGCGGCCACTTGCGCGAACTTCCGGTTCACCTTCAGGAAGGCCTGCCAGTGGGCGGGAGAGGCGCTGCACTCGAGCGGCAGGTCGTGAAACAGCGGCCACAGGACCTCGCTCGAGAATCCGCCGTAACCGAGACGCTTTTCCTGGGCGGTGAGCAGCACGGGGCGGAGCGAGAAGCCGCCTTCCTGGATGGCGCCGGCCAGCACCTTGCGCAGCCCGGGAACCTTCTCGGAGGTCGCTCCCGGCCGGCCGATCCAGACTCCCCGCCGCTGCCGCAGTACCGGCGTCAGCGCGGAAATCAGCGCGCCTCCGGCCGGCGAGACGCGCCAGCCCTGGCCGCTTTCGCGGTGCAGGACGATGGGGAGGCGGTCGGAGAGGACGACGCAACGCCCCGTCGCTCGGAGCACGGGTGGCAGCCCGGGGGGATACGGATCGGAGACGGCGGAGGCAGAGGTGCTCATGAATCCCCTTCCAGGAATCTGCAAGTCAAGCTTGAGAACGGGACCCCCTTCGCGTCGAGAGGCTGCATGCCGCGAACATGAAGTTCCGCCACCGGATGCGTAGAGCCCGGACTGCAGGTTGCATGCCACGGCCACGGGCAGCGACCGGTTTGCTTCTCGGCAGTTTCGGGCACGGCTGATGCAGGGCGAAAGCCAGCCGCTGAGACGGCTGGACACGAGAGAAGCCGGTGCTCCGTTGAGGAAAGAGATGCCATCCGGTAATTCTTGCAACGACCGTCCGCAGTCCGGCCAAGGAGATCATGTCGACCGCTATCGCCATGGACCGGAGCGACGAGCTCGATACCGGGGTGACCCTCGCGGTCTTCGTCGACCCCGTGGAGAGCGCCAAGGCCGCGGGCCTGCGTTACGTCACGGACGACGAGCCGGGCATCCGCCGCCGCAAGCGCGGCACAGGGTTCACCTATCTCGACTCCCAGGGGGGGACGGTCAAGGACCCGCGGCAACTCGAGCGCATCCGCAAGCTGGCGATCCCACCGGCGTGGACGGAGGTGTGGATCTGTGCCCGGCCCAACGGCCACCTGCAAGCCACCGGCAGGGATGCCAGGGGCCGAAAGCAGTACCGTTACCACTCCGGCTGGCGCCAGGTCCGTGACGAGACCAAGTTCGGGCGCATGGCGGCCTTCGGCGAGGCCCTGCCGAAGATCCGCGAACGGATCGGGCGCCACCTCGCGCTCCAAGGCCTGCCGCGCGAGAGGGTGCTGGCCGCGGTGGTCAAGCTGCTCGAGACGACGCTGCTGCGCATCGGCAACCGGGAGTACGTCCGGCAGAACAACTCCTACGGCCTGACGACGCTGCGCGACCGGCACGTCGACATCTCCGGCGCCACGCTACGGTTCGAATTCCGCGGCAAGAGCGGCAAGGAGCAGTCGGTGGAGATCCAGGACCGGCGGCTGGCGCGCATCGTCAAGCAGTGCCGCGACTTGCCCGGCCAGAGGCTGTTCCAGTACGTCGATGACGAGGGGTTGCGACAGAGCGTCGGCTCGGAGGACGTGAACGCCTATCTGCGCGAGGCTACCGGCGAGGACTTCACCGCCAAGGACTTCCGCACCTGGGGCGGCACGGTGCTCGCCCTGAGCGCCCTCCTGAAGGCCGGCCCCTGCGAGACGGAGAAGGAAGCCGGCAAGGCCGTGGTCGAAGCGGTCAAACGGGTTGCCGGTGAATTGGGAAACCGGCCTGCCATCTGCCGCAAGTACTACATCCATCCCGCGGTGATCGAATCGTTCCTCGAAGGCTCCCTGTCGCGGGCCCTCGCGGGCGAGCTGGAAGAGGGTTCCAGCGGCCTGCGCCGGCTCGAAGCCCAGGTGCTCTATCTGCTCAGCAGACCATCTCCTCCTGGTACATGAAGACCAGGTTCTGCTCCTCGAACTTGTCGAAGAACTCCGCCCAACTGATCTCCTGCAGGACCTCGCCGCTGTCGTAGTCGGGGAAGTCGATGCGCAGGCCTCCGGCGATCTTGTTCTGCTGCAGGGGGCTGACGACTGCGGCAGGCCGCCCGCCCCGCTCTTCCGCCCAACGGCGGATCTGCTCGTGGTCGGTCGTTGTCTTGGTCGATGGCATGTCTACCCCTCCGCGCTGTTGTTACCCATTGACGATTTCACCTCCGTTCGGACACAGCACCTGAAGCCAGGAACACGAAACAGAGGCCAATTCTTCCGCGAGGGAAAACAGGGGCGCGGCATGCCCGCGCCCCCGCCCGGAATCTCGGCGCCGGGAGCGGGCTCAGCTGACGAGCGCCTCCTGGTTGACGCGGCTCTCCGCCAGCTCGCTCAGCCGCTCGTCCGCCTCCTCTTCCTCCTGCAGCGTGCGCTCGAGCAGCGAGACGTGCTCGCCCTTGCCGAGCAGCTCGGCGTAGGTGCGCACCGTGCCGTAGCCGGCGATCTCGTAGTGCTCCACCCGCTGCGCGGCGGCGATCAAGCCGGCGTCGAGCACCGCGGCGTCGCCGCGCATATGGAGCATCTGGTCGCCTTCCTTGGTCAGGCCCTTCATGCCCTCGCAAGTGTGACCTTTGGGGTTCTCCCGCAGGTCCTGGAAGATGCGTTCGAGCCGGCGGACGTGCTCGTTGGTCTGCCGCAGGTGATCTTCGAAAGCCTTGCGCAATTCGGGCGCGTTGGCTCCCTCCGCCATCTTCGGCAAGGCGTCGATGAGCTGCGTCTCGGCGCTGTAGAGGTCTTTGAGCTGTTCGAGGTAGAGGTCTTTGAGGGATTCCAACTTCATGGCTCCTCCTTGCTTGTAACTGCCAGTTGTCAGATCGGCGCTCTTGGCGGGCGCCGGGAGGGCTTCAGAGGCGGGAAACCCCGCAAGATCTGTGCCGAGAGGAATTGACCGCGTGTGCCTCTCGCTAGGCCGGAACGGGGCCCGGTCCCTCGATCTTGAAATGCGGGTTCTCGATGATGCCGAGGACGTTGCCGAAGGGATCGAGCACCGAAGCGACGCGGATGCCGCCGCCCACGTCCTGCACCTCTCCGTGCGGCTGCGCGCTTCGCGCCTTCGGCGCGAGCAGAGCGTCCGCGCATTTTACTGCTTGACTTCCGCCTTCCTGCTTTCATAGGATCGCAGCAACAAACAAACGGCCCGGAGTGAGCGACGAACTCAACTCCGAGCCTGACCACGCAAAGGAGACAGCCCTATGCGCAGCTACCCCGATAATAGCAACGCCTTCTCCTCTTCCTTCCTCGAAGCTTTCATGGAGCGCGACGAGCCGCCCACGGCGGGCGAAGCCGACGTGGCCGGACCGTGGTTCGTCGAGCCGATCCCGGGCCTGGGGTTCGGGCTGTTCCGCGCCGGCGAGACGCTGGCGCGGGGCTTCCGGCCGGCGGCGGTGTTCCCGGACCGCTGGCTGGCGCTCCTCGCCGCGGCGGTGCTGCCCGGCACCGGCCGCGACGCGCTGCTGCGGCTGCACAAAGAGACCGACCCGGAGGGCTACGGCGTGGCGCTGGACGACGGCACGGTGATCGGCCATCTCGAGCTGTTCGACGAGCCGCTGCTGGATGCCATGAACGTCGCCGTGTCCCTGGCGCGGTCGCCGCGCTCGCTGGCGTACCTCCTGGAGGCGGCCGGCCCGCTCGCCCTCGAGCGGTGCGGGGCCATCCTCGCGGTGCGATCTCTCGCGGACGTTTGAGCGGTTTGCCCCCGGAGGAGGGAGGCCACAACCCCCGACGGGGGAGAGCCTGTACCCGACGGGGGGAAGCCTGCCCCCTTCAGGGGGAGAGCTGCCCCCGACGGGGGGAGGGCCGTACCTTAGCGGGGCCTTAACGCCCCCGAAGGGGGGAGGCCCGTACCTTAGCGGGGCCTTAACCTCCCCCGAAGGGGGGAGGCCTGTACCTTAGCGGGGGCTTAACGTCCCCCAAAGGGGGAGGCCTGTACCTTAGCGGGGGCTTAACTCCCCCGACGGGGGGAGGGCCGTACCTTAGCGGGGCCTTAACCTCCCCGACAAGAACCTCCAACGGGCCGCTTGACGAATACGTTACTGAACTTCCGTTCCAGAGCACTTAGCTCAATTTGAGATCCTCGAGCGAGGCGGCTGTACCGACGCGAAGGCCCAACTCCATCACCTCCTCGATCGAGCCGATCGCGTCGATCTGCCGCCGGATCTCCTCGGGCAACGGACCGAACCGCTTCTCAAGCTCCCGCAAGAGGATTCCGCGGCTTTTTTCGAGCCCCTGTTCGCGTCCCTGTTCGAGCCCCTGTTCGAGCCCCTCCTGTTTCCACTGCTCCGTCCATTCCATAACGCGTTCGGCGAGCATCGACTTGACCTCCTGAAGATCTGCGACCTGTGGGATCGCAATCCCGGGAACCCGTGCGGGGCGGCGGCATTGTCGCAGCGCCCGATGAAAGACGCAAGAAAGCCACGGCGTGTTCTCCTTTACAGCCCGGGACCTTCAGACCGCCACCTGGGTGGGGAACGATGCCGCGTCCTCCAACACGCCGTCCGTGGCGAGCACCTCGCCATAGGCCGCGAGATAGGCCGCCACCATGCGCTCGGAGGTGAGCTGGAGGGCGCGGGCGCGAGAGCCGGCGGCGAGCGAGGCGCGACGGTCCGGATCCGCGATCAGCCGGCCCAACGCATCTTCCAACGCCTCCGGATCGTCCGGCGAAACGAAGACTGCGCGGTGGCGCCAGATCTCCCGCAGGCTCGGGATGTCGCCCAGCACCAGGGTGCAGCCGGAGAGGGCGGCCTCCAGCACGGAGAGTCCGAAGGGCTCGTAGCGGGTCGGCAGGCAGTAGATGGCCGCGCGGCCGAGCCATGCGCCGAGGGCCCACTCCGAGAGGCGCCCGAGGAGCCGCGAGTGGTGCGGCCGCGCCTCGCCGCCATCCGGATGGTGGTTCTCACCGGCCACGAAGACCGGCCAGGGAAGCCGCGGCGCCACCCGCTCCAACGCTTCGAGGTTCTTGGCCTCGTCCCCGAGGCGGCCGGCGGCGAAGACGATCGGTTCCTTGCCGGCGGGCCTGAAAAGCCGGGGATCACGGCCGTTCAGGATCAACCGCGTCCGCGGCAGGCCGCCGTAGAGCCTGCCGAGCGCGGTGAGCATCGCCTGCGTGGAAGCGACCACGAGATCGGCGGCGGCGAGGCCGGCGGCGACTTCCTGCGCGTAGCGGCGCTAGCCCTCCGGAGCCGCCTCCCCCTTGACGGCCTGCCACCAGGAGAGCCTGCAGGAGTGGCCCACCATCACCTTGGGAGCGTTCCACGGCAGCGAGCCGTGAACGAAGCCGTTGAGATGGATGAGATCGGGGCCGATGCGGTCCTCGAGCCGGAGCAGCCATTCGCCGGCCTTCTCCACGTCCCGCCAGGGGTCCTCCATCCACTCCGGCTTGAAGGCGCCCTCGAAGACCCTGAGACGGGGGATGCGATTCGCTTTTTCCCGCTGCAGGACGTTCAACGGCTCGCCCATGGTGGCGAGCGCCACCTCGACACCGCGCTCGGCGAGCCCCCGCGCCAGCTCGATGGCGTACGTCCAGACGTCGCCGGCCGTGTCCGCGGTCATCAGGACCTTGCGGGGCAGTGGAACGTTCTCGCTCATACCGCTCCTCCAACGCAGTGCTGCGCTGACGGTGGATCTATCCAAGATCCGTGCCGTCCGACCTCCTTTCTACGGAGCAAGAGGGCCGGCCGCCCAGAGCGTTTCGGCGAGCCCCGACACTCCAGCGATCGCTTGTAAAGGTTGCCCACGCGCGCGGGCACGTTTACACCGGGCCCGGCTTCCGTCTATCGCCGGATCGCCGCCTGGAAGCTCCGCGAACGGCAGGGTGTTGAGCACGTCTCTCGCCTCCAGACCGGCGCGGCGGGCCTGCTCGATGCCGTAGCGCAGCAGCTCCAGCTCGCGGGTGCGGTGCGAGTCGCTGTTGATCACCACCTTGCAGCCCAGCTCCTTGGCGAGCTGCAGGTGGGTGTCCTTGAGGTCGAGGCGCTGGGGATTGGAGTTCAGCTCGACGGCGACGCCCAGCTCGGCGGCCCGGCGCAGGACGCGGTCGACGTCCATCTCCACCGGCTTGCGGCGATTGATGTAGCGCGCCGTGGGATGGCAGAAGACGTTGACCTCCGGATGCTCCAGGGCCCGCAGCACCCGCGCCGTCTGCTGGTCAGCCGGCAGGTCGAAGCGGGAGTGGAGGGAGACGAGCACCAGGTCGAGCCCGGCGAGCATCTCGTCCTCCAGGTCGAGCGCGCCGTCGCCGAGGATATCCACCTCCATGGAGCGCAGGATGCGGATCTCCGGATGGCGGGCGCGGACCGCGTCGATCTCGTGCCACTGCAGGCGCAGGCGGTAGGCGTCCAGGCCGCCGGTCATCGCCAGCGACTTGCTGTGGTCCGAGATGACCATGTACTCGTAGCCGCGGGCGGCGCAGGCCGCGACCATCTCCTCGATGGTGTTGCGGCCGTCCGACCAGGTGGAGTGCATGTGCAGGTCGCCCTTCATGTCCTCCAGCCGGATGAGATGGGGCAGGCGTCCGGCGGCCGCGGCCTCGATCTCGCCGCGGTCTTCCCGCAGCTCGGGCGGGATCCAGGCGAGCCCCGCCGTGGCGTAGACGTCCGCCTCCTCGCGGCCGGCGATCCGCTCCCCCTCCGCCTCGCGGTCCTGCTCGTCGAGCCGGAAGACGCCGTACTCCGAGATGCGCAGGCCGCGCTCGACGGCCCGGCGCCGGAGCTTGACGTTGTGCTCCTTCGAGCCGGTGAAGTAGACGAGAGCCGCGCCGTAACATTCGGCCGGCACCACCCGCAGGTCCACCTGCAATCCCGAGCCGATGACGACCGTGCTGCGGGTATCGCCGGCCATCAGGATCTTGTCCACCTGCGGATAGCCGCGGAAGCGCTCCATCACCGGCAGGGGACGCGAGGCGATCGCCAGCAGGTCGATGTCGCCCACCGTCTCGCGGCGGCGGCGATAGCTGCCGGCCACCTCCAGGCGCTCCACCTCGGGGATCTCGCGCAGGTAGGCGAGTAGCGGCTCGACGTAGCGCTCGGCGTCCGGCAGCAGGAAGCGGCTGCCGTGCAGGCGGTATTCCTGGATGCCGGCGAGGATCTTCTCCTGGCTCTTGGCGCCGAAGCCGGGGATGGCGGCGATCCGCCCCGCTTTGGCGGCGGCCTCCAGCTCGTCGATCGAGCCGACCTCGAGCTCGTCGAAGATCTTCTTGGCCTTCTTGGGGCCGAGCGCGGGCAGGCGCATCAGCTCGATCAACGAGCGGGGCACGTCGGCCAGCAGCTCGTCGCGGAAGCCGAGGGTGCCGGTCTCCACCATCTCGCGGATGTGGCTCGCCATCTCCTTGCCGATCCCCGGCAGGTCGGTGAGCGGCCGGTTCTCCTCGACCCACTTCCTCAGCGGCGTCGTCAGACCCTCGACGGTACGGGTGGCGTTCCGATAGGCGCGGATGCGGAAGGGATTGGCGTTCTGGATCTCGAGGATGTCGGCGACCTCCTCGAGGACGCGGGCGATTTCGGGGTTGTCCAAGGGTGGAATCTCCGGAAGATTCGGCAACGGTTATAGTATCTGTGCTGGAGGTTGATATGGCGCAGGCGGCTCTCGAAGAGGATCGACTCAAGGAGCTCTTGAAAGAAGCGGTCGTCGAGGCCCTTGAGGAGGTGTTGGAAGATATTGCTTTGGCTCGGGCAATCCAGCAAGGGATGCAGACGGAGACCGTTTCTCGCGAAGAAGTCTTCCGAGTTCTCGAGCGCATCGAGTGAAGGTTGAGTTTAAAGAGAGCTTCGTCAGAGATTTACGGGGCATCCGGGATAACAAGGTCCTGGATCGCATCAAGCAGGCCATCCTGAACATCGAGGGCGCGAACCGCCTGGACGAGATCCTCCGCCTCAAGAAACTGAAAGGCGAGGAGCGGTCGTACCGAATCCGGGTGGGGGATTACAGAATCGGCCTCATCGTCGACGGTGACCTGGTCGTCCTGGCCAGGGCTCTCCACAGGAGAGAAATTTATCGATACTTTCCCTGACTTCCACGAGACTATGTTCCGGTCCCGCCGTACGCCGCCGCCCTCCCCTGCAGCTCGTTGTTCTGCACCGCCGCCTCATCGGACAATCGGGTGAGTACCGAGGGAGCCCAGCGGGAGGTGCTTTGCCAACCGGGCCGCGCCTCGTCGCCGTCGCTTCCCGACGGGCCCGGGAGCAGGCGCGCCGCCAGCTCCAGGAGGCGCGCGGTGAGGTTGGGGGCCAGCGCGCTGGCGACCATCGCCGCGCGGGCCTGCGGTGTCAGGATGAGGCTCGGCTCGCCGTAGCGGCAGGCCTCGACGATCCGCCGGGCGGCCCGCCGGCCGGCCATCGAGGCCGGCGGCAGCGAGCCGCTCACCGCGAACCAGGCGAACTCCGCCTCGCGCCGGCCTTTGAACGTGGCGTTCACGTGCGAGCCGGTGCGCATCAGCCCCGGACACACCGTCGTGACATAGATCCCTTCTTTCGCCAGCTCGGACCGCAGGCCGTCGGAAAGCCCGACGAGGGCGAATTTGCTGGCGCTGTAAGGGAGGAGGTGAGGCACCGCGATGCGGCCGCCGATCGACGAAATGTTGACGATGCGCCCGCCGCCCTGCCGGCGGAGATGGGGCAGGGCGGCCAGGGTGGCGTAGAGCGGGCCCCAGAAGTGGACCCGCAGCGCCTCCTCGAAGTCCTCCACCGACATGTGCTCCAGGGGACCCACCTGAATCGTGCCGGCGTTGTTGATCAGGACGTCGAGGCGGCCGAAGCGCTCGGCCGCCGAGTCGATCGCCCAGCGGACCTCGTCACGGTCGCCGACGTCGCACGGCAGGGCCAGCACCCGGTAGCCGCCGAGCGCCGCCAGCTCGCGGCGGGCGAGGTCCAGCTCCGCGGGATCGCGGGCCAGGATCGCCAGCCGCGCCCCTGCCGCCGCCAGCTCCCGCGCCAGCAGCAGCCCAAGGCCGCGGGAGCCGCCGGTGACCACCGCGACGCGATCGCGGAAGTCGATCGGCGGACGCCGCCGCAGCGCGCGCGCCGCGGCGGCCATCCCGGCTGCCGCGAGAACGACGGCGGCCGGTCCGGCCAGCCGTTTCACGCCCTCCCGGGTCACGGCCTTCATGCGGGCTCCCGCCCGTTGCCGCCGTTCGTCCGGGGATGGGCATGGCCGTTGCCTCCCGGCTTGAGGACGATCTTGATGCAGCTGTCCTCCTTGTCGCGGAAGGTGCGGTAACCCCAGGGCGCATCTTCGAGGCCGAGGCGATGGCTGATGATCCGGGAGGGATCGATCTCGCCGTCGACGATCCGCTGCAACAGGGGACGCAGATAACGGTGGACGTGCGTCTGCCCCATCTTCAGCGTCAGGCCCTTGCCGAAGGCGGCGCCGAAGGGGATCTTGTCGAGCAGGCCACCGTAGACGCCGGGGATCGAGACGGTGCCGCACTTGCGGCAGGCCTGGATGGCCTCGCGCAAGGCGTGCGAGCGGTCGGTCGCCAACCGCACCGATCGCTTGGCCTGGTCATACAGGGCGTCCAGCGTGGTGCCGTGCGCCTCCATGCCCACGGCGTCGATGCAGGCGTCCGGACCGAAGCCGCCGGTCATCTCCCGCAGCGTCTCGACGACGCTGTCCACCTCCTGGTAGTCGATCACCTCGGCGCGGCCCCAGCTCTCGGCCAGCAGCAGCCGCTCGGGAAAACGATCGATGGCGATCACCCGTCCGGCGCCCAGCATCCAGGCGCTCTGAATGGCGAACAGACCCACCGGACCGCAGCCCCAGACGGCCACCGTGTCCCCCGGCTGGATGTTGCAGTTCTCCGCCGCCATGTAGCCGGTGGGGAAGATGTCGGAAAGGAAGAGGACCTTCTCGTCTTCAACCCCGTCCGGGAGCTTCAGCGGTCCGACGTCCGCGAAGGGCACGCGGGCGTATTCGGCCTGGCCGCCGGCGTAACCACCCATCATGTGCGAGTAGCCGAAGAGGCCCGAGCCCGCGTGGCCGTAGGCCTTCTCCACCATCCAGGCGTTCGGGTTCGAGTTGTCGCAGGCCGACCACAGGCCCTTCTGACAGAAGAAGCAGCGGCCGCAGGCGATGGTGAAGGGCACCACCACGCGATCCCCCGGCCGCAGGTTGTCCACGCTGCGGCCGACCTCGACCACCTCGCCCATGAACTCGTGGCCGAGAATGTCCCCCTTCTTCATGCTGGGGATGAAGCCGTCGTAGAGGTGGATGTCCGAGCCGCAGATGGCCGTCGAGGTGATGCGCACGATGGCGTCGCGGGGGTTCAGGATCTCCGGGTCCGGCACCGTCTCGACCCGGACGTCGGTCTTGCCGTTCCAACAGACTGCTTTCATTGTCGTCTCTCCCGGCCTCGTCGAGGCGCTGATGTCTGGCTCAAAGCGGGTTGTGCAGGTTGAGGTGTGGGCGGGCTCCCGCGGGCTGGCTGGCCTTCCGTGGTCGGGATCTCGCCCGCCTCCATGAGCCGCTTGAATCGCCGCAGGTCCTCCCGCACCTGCTGCTCGGTGATCGGGGCGAGCACCTTGCCGACGGCCCGGCCGAGGCCGCCGGAGGCGACGAGCTCCATCGACACCCGCACCACGGTGCCGCGCCCGGCGGCGGAGTCCTCGAAGAGCACCGTGCCGGCGTTGTGGACCTGCGAGCCGGGAAGCGAGCGCCAGGAAAGGAGCTGATCCTCGCGCTCCTCGACGATCCCGGCATCCCACTCGACCCGCAGCCCGAGCGGGCTCCTGCCGATCCAGTGCGAGCGGCCGCCGCCGAGGTCCGCCACCTCGTCGAGATGGCGCATGAAACGGGGCAGACCCTCCAGCCGGCGCCAGAAGGCGTACAGCTCGGCGCGCGGCCGGTCGATGGTGACGGCGGTCTCGACTGGCTCCGGCGACACGGCTTCGGAGGCCCGCCGGGCCAGCGCCTGGGGCAGGGGCCAGCGGCCGGTGGCACCGCGATAGATCAGGGGCGCGCCGGCGACCGCCGCCTTCCACGACCGCTGCCGGGCGGCCAGAGCGACCAGAGCCACGCCGCCGGCAAGCATCGCGGCCTGGGCGGCCCGGTTTCTCGCCCGGACCTGCTGGTAGGAGCTCGAAGCGACAGCGTCTCGCACGTGGATGCCTCCTTTTTGCAAAAGGTTTCTCGCCGGTAGTGCGGCCTCCTGGGATGACTGCAAGAGGATCGGGTCCTGTGGCGCCGGTCCACCCTGGAAGGGCCGCAAGAGGTATGCCATGCTCTTTCGATGACCGAGCCCCTTCCCGAGATCACCATCTACACCGACGGCGGCGCCGATCCGAATCCGGGCACCGGCGGTTGGGCGGCGATCCTCATCGATCCGGCCAGCGGCAAGGCGCGGGAGATCTCGGGCGGCGAGCCGCAGGCCACCAACAACCGGATGGAGCTGACGGCGGCCATCCGCGCCCTCGAGGCGTTGAAGCGGCCTTGCCGGGTGCGCCTCTTCACCGACTCCCTCTATCTGCGCAAGGGCATCACCGAGTGGCTTCCCGGCTGGCGGACCCGCGGCTGGCGGCGGAAGACCGGCGAGCTGCAGAACGAGGATCTCTGGCGGCGGTTGGCCGAGCTGATCGAGCGCCACGAGGTCCGCTGGGATTGGGTCCGCGGGCATGCCGGAGACAAGTGGAACGAGCGCGCCGACGAGCTGGCGACGCGCGAGATCCGCCGGCGGCGGGCCGGCGAGAGCGCCGCGGCGGTCCCCGCAGCCGCCGAGGCCGACGTCTTCCTGCGCGTCTCCTGCGCCGGCCGCAGGGGAGGGTGGGCGGCCCTCGTCCGCCATGGCGGCGCCGAGACCGTGTTGTCCGGAGGTCTCGCGGCTACCACCGCCAACCAGCTCGACCTGCTGGGTGCCATTGCGGCGTTGGAGAAACTGCCGCGGGGGATCTCCGTCGCCGTCCACACCGGCTCGGACTACCTGCGCAACGGCGCCACCCGCTGGCTCGCCAGCTGGAAGCGCCGCGGCTGGAAGACGCAGGAGGGCCAACCGGTCCTCAACCGCGTGCTCTGGGAGCGGCTGGAGGCGGCCATGGCCGCCCGCCGCGTCTCCTGGCCGGAGGTCAAGGGCCGCGAGGTGCCGGAGCTGAAGGAGCTGGGGAAGGTGGCGAAAGAGGCGTCGCAGTCGTAGATCCGCCCGGCGCTTCCGCACCGGGCTACCGAAACGTCGCTTCTCTGAAGCGAATCGCCCTCTGGGCGACGTCTCGCTAGCCCGCTGCGGAAGCGCCGGGCCTGCTCCGCGCCGCGATACACTCCCCCCATGGCCGCCAAAGCCAAGGACGCCCCGCGTCCCCTCGCCAGCAACAAGCGGGCGCGGCACGACTACCACATCCTGGAGACGTTCGAGGCCGGAATTCAGTTGGCCGGCACCGAGGTGAAATCGGTGCGCGAGGGGCGGGTGCAGCTCAAGGACAGCTACATCGAGCTCAAGGACGGCCAGGCGTACCTGGTGGGCGCCCATATCAGCCCTTACAGCCATGGCAACCGCGAAAACCGCGATCCCGAGCGGCTCCGCAAGCTGCTGCTCAAGAAGCGGGAGATCGGCCGCCTGTTCGGCCGCGCGCAGTTGAAGGGGCTGACGGTCGTCCCCCTCGCCGTCTACCTCAAAGGCAACTGGATCAAGGTGGAGATCGCCCTGGTGCAGGGCAAGAAGCTCTACGACAAGCGGGAAACCGAGAAGACGCGCGAGCTCGACCGCGAAATGGAAGCCGCGATCAAAGGCGGCGGGTACTGATCGGGTATTACTCCGTTCCCACTTCCTGCCTTCGCCGCCGGCCGCCGGTGTCCTGGATGCGCTCCAGGGCCGTCTGGCCGCCGTATTTCGCCACGATGCGATCGTCGTAATCATCCGCCACGGTGGCCACCGCCGTGATCGCCCGCAGCAGGTCGCGCGCATCGAGGCTGCGGCCGAACAGCGAATGAGCGAAAAAGATGTCGTTGCCGACCACCGAGAAGTGGCCGCAGGCCATCTGATGGTTCAGCTCCAGGAGCCCGGCCAGCAGCTCCTCCTCCAGCTCCACGTCCTGCACGCAGTAAGACATGATGACGACGGCGGTCTCCTCCGGGCCGTAGGGCTCCACGGAGAGCTCCAGCACGGTCGTGCCGTAGCGCACATAGAAGTGATCGTTTTCCGGATCGTGATAAGGATCTTCGAACAGCTCGCCGAGGTACTCTTTGAGCTTGTCGAAGGTCTCCTGGTGGACCGGACTCTCGAACATGTCCTCACCTCCAAATCTCCCCTACTCTAGCAGCAACTCCCCGCCCCCGCGGGGCGTTGACACCCTAGGGCGTTGGGACTAACGTTGGGGCGAGCCGCGAAAGACCTTCCGAGACCGCTTTGCCGCTACTTTGGGGTTGGCTCGGAGAAAAAAGTCCGCGGGTCAGCCATTCTCAAGACAGGAGGAGATCCATGCAGAGGCTGGGCAGTGCCGTGCGGGGGGCTCTGATGTTCGCCGCCCTTGTCGCTTTGGCCGCGGGACCGATCCACGCGGCCGGTTTCAGCATCTTCGAACAGGGTACCAAGGCCATGGGCATGGCCGGCGCCTTCACCGCCCAGGCCGACGATCCGTCGGCTCTGTTCCACAATGCCGGCGGCCTCGCGTTCGTTACCGAGCGGCAGTTCGCCGCCGGCTTCACGTGGATCCACGGCACCAAGGCGGAATTCGAAGGCGCGGCCCCGTTCCCGGGCCCGAACTATTCGGCCGAGCAGGAGAAGCTCTCCGAGTTCCCGCCCCACGCGTACTACGTACAGCCGATCAGCGACACCTGGAAGTTCGGCCTCGGCATCGAGACGCCGTTCGGCCTCGTCACCGAGTGGAAGGACCCCGACCAGTTCGCCGGCCGCTTCATCAGCACCAAGGCCTCCTTGAAGGTCGTCGACCTCAATCCCACGCTCGGCTGGCTGATCACCCCCAACTTCGGTGTCGGCGTCGGTGCCGTCGGCCGTTTCTCCCAGGTCGAGCTGAACCGCAACGTACCGTTCAACAACCCCTTCACCCAGCAGATCATCGACATCGGCCACCTGGAGCTGAAAAGCGACTTCGACACCGGCATCGGTTGGAACGCCGGCATCCTGCACAAGTTCAACAACAGCTTCTCCTGGGGCCTCTCCTACCGCAGCAAGGTGAAGGTCGAGTACCAGGGCGACGCGCGGGTCAACCGGATTCCCACCGGCAATCCGCAGCTCGACCTCATCCTCGGCAGCCAGGTTCCTTTCGACCGCGATCTGCCGGTGGAGACCGAGATCGAGTTCCCCGACGAGGCGAGCCTCGGCCTCGCCTTCGCGCTCACCCGGAACCTGCTGCTGGAGACCGACTTCAACTGGACGGGCTGGAGCAGCTTCGACACGGTGCCGATCACCTTCACCGGCGGCACCGGCAACCGCCTGCCGAACCAGGAGCTGCCGGAGCATTGGGACGACGTCAACAACTACCGCGCGGGCCTGCGCTGGACGACGGGCCCGGCCTCGGAGTGGCGCTTCGGCTACGTCTTCGACGAGACGCCGCAGCCCGAGGAGGGCGTGTCTCCCTTGCTGCCCGACGCCGACCGCAACGGCTTTACCATCGGCTACGGCCACAAGGGAGCCATCGGCTTCGACGTCGCCCTCATGTACCTCGATTTCGCAGAGCGCAGCCGCAACCGCAGCTTCCCCAGCGAGGGACCCTTCTTCGGCACCTACAACACCCAGGCCGTGCTGGTCGGACTGACCCTCAACTTCTAACCCGAGACCGATCCAAGGAGACACGACGATGCATCGTCTCAAGATCCCGGCGGGCGCCCTGACGCTCGCCCTGCTCTTCACGGCCGGCGCGGTCTTCGCCCAGGTGGACACCGGCACGGCCAACTTCACCCGTTACGTGGCCCTCGGCGACAGCCTGACGGCCGGCTTCGCGAGCGGCAGCATCAATCGCCGCTTCCAGGAAAAGAGCTACCCGGCCCTCATCTTCCAGCAGGCCACCGGTCGCACCTCGGGATTCGAGCAGCCGCTGGTCAGCGAGCCGGGTCTGCCGGGCATCCTGCGCTTGAACAGCCTGCTTCCCGCGACCTCGATCGGTCCTACCCCGGGCCAGGGAAATCCGGTCAACCTCACGCTGGCGCGGCCCTATGACAACCTCGGAGTACCGGGCGCCCGGCTGCACGACCTGCTGGCCAAGACGCAATCGACCAGCGCCACGGACCCGACGGACCTCATCCTGCGGCGCCTGGGCGCCACCCAGCTCCAGCAAGGCCTGTCGCTGCAGCCGACCTTCGTCACCCTGTGGATCGGCAACAACGACGCGCTGGCGGCCGCCACGTCAGGCCTGGTGATCGAGGGCGTGACGCTCACTCCGGCCGCCCAGTTCGACACCGAGTACCGCCAGGTGGCCGCCGCCATCGCCTCGACCGGCGCCAGGATGGCGGTCGCCAACATTCCCGACGTCACCAGCATTCCCTTCGTCACCGCGATTTCGCGGTTTTTCACGCTGCCCACCGGCCAGACCGTCACGCTGATCGGCCCGAACGGACCGCTGCAGGCGGGTGACTTCGTGCTGCTCACCGCCAGCGCCGAGCTCGCCCAGGGCCGCGGCATTCCCGGCACCGGTCAACCGGCGCTGTCCGACTCGGTGGTGCTCTCGGCGAGCGAGGTCGCCACCATCCAGGCCCGGGTCAACGCCTACAACGCGACGATCAGCGCCGTGGCCAACGAGCGGGGCGCCGCCTTGATGGACATGAACGCCGAGCTTCCGGCGGCTCGCCACTACGGGCGTTTCCGTCGGCGGCATCACCTATACCAGCGCCTTCCTGACCGGCGGGATCTTCTCCTATGACGGGGTGCACCCCAACGCCTTCGGCTACGCCTACGTCGCCAACCTCTTCATCGACGCGATCAACGCGAAGTTCGAGGCCGACATCGAGCCGGTGGATCTCTATCCCTTCGTCTTCGGCACCAGCGCGGCCAGCGCGGCGGCCGTCGCCTCGGGCAAGGCGGCGGGCGACTACACGGGATTCGTCTTCACCCGCGAGGCCCGGCGCAACCTGCTGCTGTCGCTCGGCGTTCCCAAGTGGATCGTCGACGGCAAGCCGGCTCCCAAGCCCCACCGTCCGCGGCGCGGCGGCAAGGGCTGAGACGGCGCACTCTTGGCAGGGGCGGCCCGGTGGCCGCCCCCCTCTCCCTCCTCGCCCTCCCCTTCCTCGCCTTTTGTCACGAAATTTGATTCCCAAGCACCTTGACTTGGATCTATACTATGCTTTGGTCTCATTCCTTTCTCTTGTTGGAGTTTTGTCTTAAAACCGCAGGTTTGGACCTCCCGGAGGAGAGGACGGAGGCGCGTTTCTTGTCGGAGGTCCTATGCGCGCGTGTACGGAAAAGAAGTACTCCGGCGAGCCTCTGGCGTGGCTCGCCGCGGCGGTCTGGCTTTGGGCGGGCCAGCTCGCCTGGGCTCAGGATCCCGCCGCTACGCCGGTCCCGGGCGAGGGGGAAGCCTCCCTGGGCGTGCAGACGGGAGAGAAGATTCCGCCGCAGCGGATCCAGGAGATCTATCGCAAGATCCTGGTCGCTTGGTCGGCGGGCGAAACGGAGCGGGCGCCGGACGAGCTGATCGAGCTCGAGACGGCCGTTCTGGTGGACGGGGAATCCGGAACCCGGAAGACCCTCCTCAAGGCGGAGCAGGCGGTCATCCATCAGGCGGGGGCCACGGACCTCGAGGCCCTCGTGCCCATCGCCGTGCTCCACCACGAGGCCTACCAGCGGCTGATCCAGCGGGGCGGACGCGGCCAGGCGACGGCGATGTCCCACAGCCGTACCATGGCGAAGGAGCTGGCCGTCATCTACCGCGAGCAGTCGGGCTCCGAGGGCGCCTCGATGGTGGCCAGCCGCCTGCTGACCAGCCTCGGCGGCCTGCTGCTGCAATCCGCCCAGCAGCTCCCGGCGGCAGCGATGTTCCAGCAGGCCGTCGACTTCGACGGCCGCAACACCGCCGCCCTCCTCGGGCTGGCCGCGATCTACGAGAAGAACGCCCAGCCGGAGAGCGCCGTGAAGCTGGCGCGCCGCGCCCTGGAAACCGAGCCGGGCAATGCCGAGGGACGGCTGCGCCTGGCGCTCAACCTCAAGCGGCTGAACCAGATGGACGAGGCCCGCAAGCTCCTCGAAGAGCTGACGGCCGCCGGCGATCCCTACTGGCTCACGCCGCTCGCCTATCAGGAGCTGGCCCGGCTGCACAGCCAGGAGGGGCGGCCTGCCGAGGCGGAGGAGGTTCTGCATCGGGCCCTCGAGCGCTTCCCCGAAGACGCGCGGCTGACGGTTCAGCTCGCCGCCGTGCTGGATCGGAAGGGAGCCGCCAGGGAGGCCACCGGGCTGGTGGAAAAGGCCCTCGCCTCCTCGTCTTCCCGCGAGGCCAATTCCGCCCGCTACCTCTACAACACGGTCCGCGCCGAGGCCTTCGCCGCGGCGCGGACGTTCCTGGCCGAGAACTCGCGGGCCCGCCTGCCGGTGTTGGCCACGGCTTTGAGCGCGCCGGTCGAGGGCTCGGGAACGGGGGTGGGACGATGATGCGGCGCGCGACGCTTCTCGCCGGTTCTTTCAGCCTCCTGCTCGCCGGTGCCGCGGGCGCTCAGGTTGCGGTCCGCTTCCTGAGCCCGGCGGCGGACCAGCCGGTCTTCGGACCCACGGAAATCAAGGTCGGAGTCCAGGCCCGCGAGCCGATCGACCGCGTGGAGGTCTTCGTCAACGGCAAGCTGATGGGCTCCGCGAAGACGCCGCCCTTCCGCATCAACGTCGACGTCGGCGACGACAACATCCGGCGCGAGTTCCGGGCCGTCGCCTACACCGCCTCCGGCGCCTCCGGCTCCGACTCTCTGGTGACGGCGCCGGTGGCGATCATGGACACGTTGGACCTCAAGCTGCGTGCCTTGTTCGTCAACGTCATGCGCGACGGCGCGCGCGCCCTCGACCTCACCCAGGCGGACTTCCAGATCTCCGACAACGGCACGCCGCAGGAGATCGTGACCTTCGGCCGCGACGAGCTGCCGCTGACCGCCGTGCTCCTCCTCGACACCAGCGAGAGCATGCGGGAGAGGGACCTGGAGGCCGTCCGCCGCGGAGCCCAGGCGTTCCTCGACGGCATGAAGGCGGAGGACGAGGCGATGCTCGCCCTGTTCTCCGACCGGCTGCTGCGGCTGACGCCCTTCACCTCCGACAAAGCCACCTTGGCAACCTCCCTCACGGGCGTCCGGTCCGCCGGCGGCACGGCGGTCAACGACTTCCTCTATCTGTCGCTCAAGGCCCTGGACTCCCGCCAGGGGCAGCGGGTCGTCGTGCTCTTCTCCGACGGCTCGGACGTGCACAGCGTCCTGCCCGCCTCGGACATCCTCTGGAAGGCGCGCGTCGGCCAGTCGCTGATCTACTGGATCCAGCTCGGCGGCAAGCACAAGTCGTTCACCTCCTCCTGGCGCGACTACGAGGCCAACGACCGCGAATACGCGAACCTGGAGGAGGCGGTGCAGACGAGCGGCGGCCGCATCCTGCCGATCGAGCGCCCCGAGGAGCTCGAATCCGCCTTCCGCGACATCCTCCAGGAGCTGCGCCAGCAGTACGCGCTGGGCTACTACCCGAGCAACTCCAAGGGCGACGGGAAATGGCACAGGGTCGACGTGCGCGTGCGCGGCCTCGGCGAACGGGTACGGCATCGCGAGGGGTATACGGATTATTAGGAGCCCGCGGCCAGTCTGTTTCGGCGTCGTTGCCCGCGCCACCTCACCCCCTGGCCCCCTCTCCTAAAGGAGAGGGGGAATGGAGACAAGCCTGAGCCCCTCTCCTTTAGGAGAGGGGTTGGGGTGAGGTCGCGCGGGCAAATGTCTTCTGATCCCGGTTTTTCTCAACTCCCCCTTGACCCTCACGTAACGTGAGGCTTTATCGTCTCTCCGTGGGCCACCGTTTGGATCCTCATAAAGGTGGCGGAAAGGAGGAGAGACATGCGGCCACCGCCCTGGAAGGTAGGCGAGCTGGCCAGACGGACCGGGGTGTCCGTGCGGACGCTCCATCACTACGACGAAATCGGCCTGCTCTCGCCGTCGCAGCGCACGGCAGCGGGCTTCCGCGTTTACACCGGAGCCGACGTGATCCGCCTGCAGCAGATCAAGTCGCTCCGCAACCTGGGATTCACCTTGGAGGAGGTCCGGCGGTTCCTGAGCCGGCCCGACGTCTCCCCCGAGCGCGTGCTCCAGCTCCAGATCGCTCACCTGACCGAGCAGATCGAGCTGCGGCAGCGGCTCCGCGAGCGTCTGGAGGCGATCGCCACGCGCTGGCGGTCGGAGGAGACGGTCTCCACCGAGGAGTTCCTGCAAGTCATCGAGGTGACGAACATGTTGGACAAGTACTACACCCCGGAGCAGATGGAAGAGCTGAAGCAGCGGCGGGAGGCGGTCGGCGACGAACGGATCCGCCAGGTCGAGGGCGAATGGAAGGAGCTCATGGAGCAGGTCCAGGCCGAGATGGACAAGGGCACGGACCCGGCGGATGAGCGGGTGCAGCTGCTCGCCCGTCGCTGGTCGGGCCTGGTTCGCGAGTTCACCGCCGGCAACCCCGGCATCGGAAAGGCCGTCGGGCGCATGTGGCAAGAGGAGACGGCCATCGCCGGCATCGACACCGCGAACATGCGCAAGATGATGGAGTACATCGGCAGGGCGCAGGTGGCGGGGAAGGGTGGCGAGACCTGACCGGTTTGCCCGCGGAAGCCCTCACTCCCCTGACCCCTCTCTCCCTGAGGGAGAGAGGGGAAAGGAAGCACCTTCTTGCTGTCTTTCTCCCTCCTCTCCCTCTGGGAGAGGAGGGCTGGGGAGGTGAGGGCTCCGGCGGTCAATCCTTCATCAGTCTTGGATCAGCTCCCGCTCTCCACCCGGATACACGAACGAGTCGCGCGGCGCGAACCAGCAGGACGCGGGCACGCTCTCCAGCGGGCTCGCCGGCCGCAGCGCCCAGACCGGATGGTCCGGCGCCAGGAACTCCACCGCCTCGAGGGCGTAGTCGTCCACGATCTCGCCGATGTAGGCGTAGTTGCCGGCCATCAGCTTCCGTCCCAGGCGGGTGACGTAGGTCAGATGGCCGCGGGCCACGGCGGCGATCTTCTTGCCCACCCGGGCCCGGGTGCGGATGATCGGCTGCCCGTCCACGAACGTCGTGGCGACCAGCCGATGTCCCTTCACCTCCACCGTGGTCGATCCTGGCGAGGCCGGCACGCCCCGGAGGGCATACCGCCGAAAAATCCTCCAGACCCTCTGGCAAACGCGGACCCGCCGGCCCTACACCAGCTCCGACTTGCGTGCCCGGCGTAGCACCTCGGCGCCCAGCCGGCCGTAGGCGAAGGCGCCGGTGGACCAGCTCTCGAAGTCGAAGATGGGCAGGCCGCGGCCCGGCGCTTCGGCCAGGCGGACGTTGATCGGGATCTCGGTGCGGAAGACCCTCTGCCCGTACTCGCGGCGGATGGCGGCGACCACGTCGTCCGTCACCTGGGTGCGGTGGTCGACCATGGTGAGGAGGATGCCCAGGAGCTCCGTCTTGCGGCCGATGCGGTCGCGCGACGCCTCGACGAGCTCGAGAAAGCCTCCGAGCGCCTCCGCGTCCAGATGGTGCGGGGCGACCGGGACGATGAACGCCTCGGCGGCCGCCAGGGCGTTCAGGGTGAGGATGGACAGCCCGGGCGGGCTGTCCATCACCACGACGTCGAAGCGGCGCAGAGGGGCGAGCGCCCGCTTGAGCAGCTTCTCGGGATCCTGTTTGCGCACGAGGGAGATCTGGGCGCCGGCGAGACGCAGCGAGCCCGGTATGAGTTGGAGGCCGGGCACCGCCGTTTCGGCGATCGCCTCGCCGCTCTCGATCTTGCCGCTCAACACCTCCGCCGAAGAGGCCTCCGCCTGGTCCCGGCCCACTCCCAGCGAGAAGCTCGCCGAAGCCTGGGGATCGAGGTCGATCAGCAGCGTGGAGAGCCCGCTCCGTGCGAACGCAGCAGCGAGATTGACAGCCGTCGTCGTCTTGCCGACGCCGCCCTTGAGGTTGGCCAGGGCCAGTCTCATGCTTTTCTCCTTTCCTCGACAGGCTCGTCCCTTGCGATGGAGAAAATCACCCTTCTCCAGGCGTAATTGTATCCTCGCGGCCGTTTCGCAGCCTTCCGGGCAGGTCAAGGCCCCGGACGTAGGCTATAGTTGACAACTCTTCTTGCCGAGTACGGAGGGTCTCAATGCTCTCGCGACGCCCCGTCCTGATGTCTGTGGCGGCCCTCGTTCTGGGGCTGACGGCGTTCTCGGGCAGGCCGCTGGCCGCCCGCGTGTACGCCATTGAAGGAGCGCCGCTGGTCCCTCTCCGCAACGGCGCGCCGGTGACGATCGTGATGCACGTGCCGTTCGACATGCGCGGCGTCCTGCGCAAGCTGCCCGGCAATCCGGACGAGGGACCGGTGGTCCGCCTCGCCATCGAGCGCGTCAAGGCGCCCGGCGGGGCCACCATCCGCGTCTTCGTCAACCTTCCCGGCGCCACCGCCGAGACGCCGATCAACGATTTCCACTACGTCGGCAGCATGACCTCCTTCGAGGACCCTCCTCCTGACTCACCCGGCGACGACTTCCTGCTCGACGCGGGCCGCGCCATCAAGCGGCTGAAAAAGGGCGACCGGCTGCTGCTTGGCGACAACGTGTCGGTGACGATGGTCTTGGAGCCGGGGACCGCCGGCGCGGACGCCGCCATCTCCATCGAGCGCGTGGCGCTGTCGGTCGAGACACGGTAGGGAGCCCTGCGGGAATCAAGGACAACAAGGACAACAAGGACTTCAAGGACGAGGAACTTGTCATTCACCCCGCGTCCCTGGCGTCCTTGGCGTCCTTTTCGTCCGTGATTCCCTATTGAATCGAGGACCCTCCATGGCAATGCCCGACTACCCGTCCATGCTCGCGGTGGCGATCGAGGAAGCCCGGCAAGGCCTGGCCGAAGGCGGCATTCCCATCGGCGCGGCCCTCTTCGACCGCCAGGGCCGCCTCCTCGGCAGAGGCCACAACCGGCGGGTGCAGGAAGGAGACCCCTCCGTCCACGGCGAGACCGACGCCTTCCGCAAGGCGGGCCGGCAGCGCACCTACCGCGACAAGATCATGGTCACCACGCTGGCGCCCTGCTGGTACTGCAGCGGCCTGGTACGGCAGTTCCGCATCGGCACCGTGGTGGTCGGCGAGTCGGTCAACTTCGCGGGCGGTCTCGACTGGCTGCGCGAGAGCGGCGTCGAGGTGATCGACCTCCACTCCGAGGAGTGCATCCGCCTCCTCGCCGGCTACATCGAAGCGCATCCCGAGGTGTGGAACGAGGACATCGGCGAGGAGTGAGCCACTCGCAGGACCGCGGTCAGGTTGAGCCTGACGACTTCCCTCCTCAACCTGATGACTTTCCTCGCGACGATGACGACTTTCCTCGTGACGCGGAAGACTTGCCTCGTGAAGGTGATGACTTTCTCCGTGGCGCGGAAGACTTTCCACGTGACGAGGATGACTCTTCGCCGCGTATGGTTGGGACCCGGGGATTTCGGATGAGGAGATCCTGGAGCGGTTGCTGGCGCTCAACTTGGAGCGGGTGGGATGATCGTCAAGGTTCAATCATGAGCACTCTTGTTCTAGGATTTCTGATAGCCGCAGCAGTTGTCGTTGCCTTTTTTCTCTTGATCCGCTTCGAGGAGCCTATTAGGCATGGGGCCGTATGGACCACGTTTGGTTGTATTAGTTCGGCTCTTATCCTTTCGGGTCTCGCAATTGGTATTGGTTTGATAAAGTACGGGGTCAAGAACGGCCAGGCTCTGATCGTGGCAATCGGCGTACTCATCGCGCTCGCTGGTGTGGTTTGCGGTGTCGGCCTATTCATCATTGCAAAAAAGGAAGAGTTGTGGAGGAGATGATCGTCGGTCGCATGAGCTGAGCCGCCTGCCCCTGAAAAGCGAAGGCCCTGGCTTCTAAACTCGTTCGCTTGGAGGAGCTTGATTCCGTAACTGCGAGGCTTGTGCTATTCTTAGACATTCGTGAAAGGGATCTACTATGGCCAAAAAGAGAGAGCCGGAACGGGTCACGTATCACGTCGTCTCGAATCACGGTGGTGGCTGGAACGTCAAGAAGGAGAACGCTCGGAGAGCGAGCGTTTCGGCGGACACCAAGCAGGAAGCCATCAATCGGGCCAGAGAGCTCGCCAAGGCGCAAGAGCTTGGCCAAGTCATCGTGCATCGCAGCGACGGCCTGATCCAGACTGAATGGACCTACGGGCAAGATCCCGAGAGGCATCGGGGATAAGCCGTACCAAAAGGCATCCCGAGGGGCCGCACCCACCGCCGGCTCGACCAAGCGGTGTTCGCTGAATCTGGAGCGAGCGAGGCGAGTGTGTCTTCCGGGTCAGATGGCGGCGACGAAAGCCTCAGGATTCAGTCAATTCCGCGAGAGAGGGGGCGGTGGCAGCTGCGGCGCTCAGCTCGATGATCCTTCTTAGGGAATCGAGGGACGTCACTCGTTGCCGGGCTTCGTCGGGAAGAGGTCCGAATCGTTTTTCCAGCACTTCCATCAATACGGTGCGCCCCTCTTCCAAGTTCGCCTCGGCTTCCTCCGCCTTCCACTGATGACCCACTGCTTGACACGCTCAGCTAGCATGGATCTCCCATGCCGCGGAGCTCACCGACCATGGCGGACTGAGTCTCACCGACCTCCTCAGCTTCCAGATCGGTTATGGAAGCGGCTCCGAGATACAGTCGAATGGCGTCTTCCACGACCTCGCCGACGGTACGGTTCTGCGTCACGGCGAGATCTCGCAAATCTTTTTCCACCCGGGCAGACAGTTCGATCGTCATAGGTCACAGAGTACAGGCGCGCCAGAGTCGGTGCAAGCAGTGCCGCGCCGTTTTGCGGACCGGTCCGCATCGGCTACGGCGCGGGCTTCAGCTCCTAATTCTTTAGTTGATACCCGCGGCAGGCTCCGCTACACTCCTAGTCCCTTAGGAGTCAGGCGATCATCCGTGGAGGTTTCCCATGAAGCGATGTCCAGTTCTTGTCCCTGCCGTCCTTTGTGTCCTTTCCGTCCTTGCCAGCGCCGCCGAGCCCCCAAACCTCGCCGGCAAGTGGCGCCCGGACCCGCATGGTGGGGAAGGCGAGAGCCTGGTGGTGGACTGGCGGATGGAGCGCGACGGCAAACCGATGATCTGGGGCAAGCAGCCCGGCGCCGCCCAGCCTGGCCGCCACGCCGAACCAGTTGGTGCCGACCACCAGCAGCACCTGCGCCATCGCCAGATCGAACAGCCCCAGGCGCCGGACGAGACCGGTTTGACCGTCGGTTTGACCGTCGGTTTGACCGTTGGTACTGCCGCTGCGCGCCGGCTCGCTCATGGCCGGATCCCGGAGACCACGCCCCAGCCCAGCGGCGCGTCGAGCGCCGCGGCGCGGACGAGATCGAGCAGCGGCGTCAGGATCGGTCGTTCGCCGATCTGTTCACGGCGGCGATGGAGGCCCACAGCCGGCCGGCGGCGCTCGCCTGGCCGCGCCATGTGCCGCTGGCTAAGCACCGCCGCCCGGCCGATCGTCATCCGCTGCGCCGCGCAACGCGGGACGCCTGCGAACGGTTCGCCGCGGCGCGTGCCATCGCGCCGGACGTGCCCGAGATCGTCGCCGACCTCGGCCGCGTCCTGGCTCGGATCGGCCGCCCGCAGGAAGCTCGCGCCCTGCTGGCCGAGCTCGCGCCGGGTGGCGCTTTTCCCCACGCGCCGGCCTTCGGCCGCGCTCTCATCCATCTCGGTCTCGGGGATTTCGATGCCTGCTTCGCGGAGCTGGAGGCGAGCCTCGAAGAGCGCTCCTGGTACGTCTCCTGGCTGCCCACGGCGCCGGTTCTCGATCCGTTGCGCGAAGATCCGCGCTTCGCCGATTTTGCTCCGCCGCTCGGGCCTCGGCTGATCCCGGTTGGGCGTCAGCGCTTCTTGCGGACCTTCTCGTACTCGCGCTCGAAGCCCGGCAGGATGGCCTTGATAAAGGCGTTCGAGACCAGGCGGACGAAGATCTGCCAGGTGTCGGTGTTGGGGTCCTCGAGGGTGCCGGAGAGGTCGGCCACGGTGGCGACCTGGTCGCGCGGCTGGTTCTCGAGCAGGTGGGAGAGCCCGCCGACGATCTTCTCGTAGATCTTCTTGAGCACCGGCTTTTCCTTGTCCTGCTTCGAGCTGTAGACGTCGATGTCCTTGAACAGCGGCTTGAGATAGCCGGTGATGCGGCCGTTGCGAACCTGCACCTCGGTATAGACGGAGAAGGTGCCCGCGGTGACGTCGAGCTTGCCGTAGGCGCGCAGCAGGTCGTTGATCGACGGCAGGCTGGCGTCCTCGATCACCAGCGCGAGATTGAAGTCCGGTCCCTTGCGGTCGTCGCGGAAGGTGGCGCTGCCGACGGCATGGCCGCTGCCCATGAAATTTCCCGTGAGGTTGGCCTTCGCCGGTCCCTGCCGGAAGCCGCTGGAGAGGTTGGTCACCTCGAAATCCGCGTCGTCCACGAAGACGCGGAAGCGGCGGTCCTTGGCCCAGCTCACCAGGCCGACGCGGCCGTCCACGATCGCGAAGCGGTCGATCCGCACCGGCACCTCGGGCTGCGGGTTTCTGGCGGCTTCGGCCACCTGGCGGCCACGCCTCTCCTCGGCGGCGGCGGTGGCCGGGCTGTGGACGTAGTCGAGATGGAGCTTGCGGACGGTGACGTCGGCTACATGCACGTCGCGGTGCCGCGGCCCGTACTCGAAGTCCCCGCGTGAGGAGAGGATGCCTCCCGAGAGCTTTAGGTTCGCGCGGTCGACGATCGGCCGCAGGCGGTCGAGCGGCACGTTCTCCACCCGGTAGACCGCCTGGAAGCCCGGATACGGCTCGGCCAGGAAATCGGCGTGGCCGTCGAGAACGCCGCGGCCGGTCCCGAAGATCACTCCGTCCGAGTGGATCGGTGAGGGATAGACGCGGTCGGCCGAGCGGATGTTGCGGATGTTCGCGGCGCGGAAGTTCCATCGCGAGATGTGCAGGGGACGCTCGGGATCGACGTCGATGTAGACGAGATCGCCCTCCCGCACCTCGACGAGGTTGAACTTCAAGGGATAGATCGACTCCAGGGCCTGCTGCCAGCCGCGGTCCTGGATGTCGATCCGGTCGCGGTCCTCCTGTCGGAGCTGCGGCAGGTTGACGTGAACGCGCGGGCGCTCGAAGGCGGCGTTGGCCACCAGGTGGCCGCGCAGAACCTCCCGCCATTCGACACTGGCGGTCAGCCGTGGAAGGTCCGCCACCGGCGGCTTTGGATGGGCGTTCTGCCGGATGAGCAGCCGCTCCAGGGTGAGCGACAACCCGAAGGGGCTCAGGTGGGCGCGCCCGACGCTGACGCTGTAGCCCTGAAGCCACTGGTTGATCTTCGCCTCCAGCGTGCGCCGGAGGTACTCGTCGAAGCGGCTGGCGACGAGCAGGACGAGCAAGGCGAGGGCCGCGACCAGCAGGATCCACAGCAGACCGCGCTGGCCGAGCGGTTCCCGGGAACGGCCTTTTTCCGGCTGTTTCGACGGCAGTTCCGGCTCCGGCCAGTCCTGCCGTTCCTTGGTTGCTGTTGCATGCCTGGCCATACCGTCAGGAGGTAGCAAGTCCGTTGCCAGGTTTACTGCCGGAAACAAGGACAAAAGGGACAACAAGGACTTCAAGGACGAGGAACAAGTCATTCGCGTCCTTGGCGTCCTTGCTGTCCCTTTCGTCCTTGTTTCGCTATCGCTCGCTGCAAAGAAGTAAGAGGTGAGGGGTCCGACGGCACCGCGACGTTCCGGTTGAGGACCTGAACGGGATCAGGCCGTCGCCGGGATCTTTCCGACGGACACCACCGTCTAAGCGAAACAGAGACCCACCGCCGGCGTTCCGGCCATGGGTCGAGGACAACGCCAAGGTCGAAGAGGAGACCGCATTGGCGCAGGGTGATTGGCAGTGTTCCGAACTGGAGATCGGCGACCGGGCGTTCACACGCTGGCGCGACATCGAACCGCTATACCGGCGATGGGGGGACGATTTCGAGCCTTGAGACCCGTAGCGTGAGATAGACTCCCCGTGCCTCTTGCCAGCGGGGAGCCTCACCATGACCGAACCGGCGAGCCCGGGATTCGCCCGGCGTCTGACGCTGTTCGACGCCACGATGATCGTCGTCAGCGGCATCATCGGCTCGGGCATCTTCATCAATCCCTACGTGGTGGCGCAGAAGGTCGGCACGCCGTTCCTGATCCTCGGCGTGTGGCTGGCGGGCGGCGTCATCGCGCTCTTCGGCGCCTTCGTGTTCGCCGAGCTGAGCACGGTGATGCCGCGGGTCGGCGGCCAGTACGCCTTCTTCCGCGAAGCGTTCCATCCGCTGGCCGCCTTCCTCCACGGCTGGGCGTTGCTGCTCATCGTCCAGTCCGGAGCCACGGCGGCGGTGGCGGTGGCTTTCGCCCAGTACGTGGACCGGCTGTTCGCGCTGCCGGAGGGCGCCACGCCGTGGCTCGCCGCCGCCATCCTGCTCGTCCTCGCGAGCTTCCATGGCCTGGGCATCAAGCCCGGGGCGGTGCTGATCAACCTGATCACCTTCACCAAGACGCTGGCGCTGGCGGCGCTCATCGTCGGCGCCTTCGTGCTGACGCGGGAGTCCGGCGTCACCTTCGAGCCGCTGACTCCACCGGGGCTCGGCGGGCTGCCGCTCCTCTCCGCCTTCTTCGCCGGGTTGGTGCCGGCCATGTTCGCCTACGGCGGCTGGCAGAGCCTCAACTACGTTTCAGAGGAGGTGCGGCAGCCGGAGCGCAACCTGCCGCGGGCGATCCTGATCGGCGTCTTCTGCGTCATCGCGGTCTACGTCTCGGCCAACGTCGCCTACGTCCACGTTCTCGGCGCGGAGGCCCTGGCCGCCACGCACACGCCGGCCGCGGACGTGGCGGCGCGCCTGATGGGAGAGAAGGGCGCCAAGGCCATCAGCCTGCTGATCGTGATCTCGACCTTCGGCTTCCTGAACCTCTCCCTCCTCTCGGCGCCGCGGGTGTACTACGCGATGGCGGCGGACGGCCTTTTCTTCCGTTCGCTCGCCCGGCTCTCGCCGCGCTTCCGCGTGCCCACGGCGGCGATCCTGCTCCAGGGCGCCTTCGCCGCCTTCTACGCGCTCGCCAAGACCTATGACCGCCTGCTGAGTTATGCGGTCTTCGCGGACTGGATCTTCTTCGCCTTCTCCGGCATCGCGCTCCTCGTCTTCCGCCGCAAGCTGCCACAAGCGCCGCGGCCGTTTCCCACTCCGGGATATCCCTGGATCCCGATCCTCTTCACGCTGGCCGGCGCGGGCATCGTCATCAACATCTTCTTCACCGATCCCGGCAACGCGCTGATGGGCGTGGCGATCTTTGCGTTGGGGGTGCCGGTGTATTTCCTCTGGCGGCGGAGAGCCCTTGTTCGCGGTCGTGGTCCGATAGAATAAAGGCGAGGAGGTTCTCGGTGATCGAGCCCACCATCAAAGAGCAGATCCTGAAAGACCTGGACCGGCTGTCTCCCGAGGATCAACGGCGAGCGTTGGATCTGGTTCACAGTCTCGTCGCTCCTGCACCCAAAGGAGCTTCGGTGGAGGATCTGCTCAGCCTCAGCGGCACGCTGGACAAGGAATCCGCTCGAGAGATGAGGGAGGCTATCGAAGAGCACTGTGAGCGGATTGATCCCTGTGATTGGTAGATTCCTCCTCGACACCAACGTCGCCATCGCCATCCTCGAGAAGGAAGTTGATCTCGAACAGCACCTTGGCGGTGAAATCGAAATCTTCCTGAATACGGTCGTCGCGGGAGAGCTTTTCTTCGGCGCCGAGAAGTCGCGACGGGTCGATGAGAACGTTGCCCGTGTGCGTGCGCTCGCTTTACGCTGCCCTGTGCTCCCATGTGACTTGGAGACAGCCCGCCACTATGGCGCTGTCAAGCACCTCCTCTCCAGGAAGGGGAGACCGATTCCCGAGAACGACATCTGGATTGCGGCCTCCGCGCGACAGTACGGATTGACCCTTGTTACCAGGGACGGTCACTTCGACTCCGTAGACGATTTGAAGGTCGAGCGCTGGTAAGCTCGGAGCATGTCGAAAGAAGAAGTCTTCCGCGCCGCGCTTTCCCTTCCCGAGGAGGCGAGGGCCGAGCTTGCAGACCGGCTCTACGAAAGCCTCGGGGAGACCCGCGATCAGGAAGAGTGGACCGGCTCTGGGGGCGAGAGGCAGAGGATCGCATTGCCGCCTATGAGAGAGGTGAGCTCGCTGAGATTCCTGGCGACGAAGTCTTTGCTTCGCTGAAGTTTCGCCCCAAGTCCTGAAAACCCCCAAGAAGTAGGTCCTCGAAAAAAGCGCGATCCGGGGTCTTGACAATCAAGACCTTTTTGGTCCAGGATGTTCTACATAAATTGAGATTAAGTCTCAATAAGGTTGGGAATCAGAAGGTCGGGATCGAAAAGGCGAGGGCGGTAACCGGATTCGCTGGGGAGCAGGCCGGTCACCGCCCTGGGATATGGACTCCGCCGCCGCGGAACACGCGGGGGCTTTGACCACGGGGGTAGTATACATGAAGCCCTGGCCTGGCCTCGGGCTGCGGTGCCCTCTCCGTTTACCCCTCGGCATCTTTTCCTGTCTGTTCCATGACCCCGCGATTTCTCATCGCGCGCCGGCCGTGCGAGCTCCAGAGCCATGAACGGACGGTTCCGCGAGGTCATCTTCTGGCTTCACCTCGCCGCAGGCCTCGGTGTAGGGAGCGTGGTCTTCATCATGTCGGCGACCGGCGTGCTGTTGATGTACGAGCGGCAGATCACCGACTGGGCCCACCGCGGCTACCGCTCGGCCCCGCCCGCGCCCGGCGCTTCGCGGCTCTCGACGGAGACCTTGCTCGCCGCGGTGTTGGCGGCGCGGCCTGGCGCTGCTCCGACGAGCCTGGCGATGCAGGCCGATCCCGCAGCGCCCGCCGCGGTCAGCCTGGGGCGGGAGCACACGCTCTACCTGAATCCCTACAGTGGCCAGATTCTCGGCGAAGGCTCGTCGCGGGTGCGGGCGTTCTTTCGCGCCGTCACGGCTTGGCACCGCTGGCTGGGAACGGGCGAGGAGAACCGGGCCATCGGCCGCGCGATCACCCGCGCTTGCAATCTCGGGTTCCTGATCCTCGTCGTCTCCGGTCTCTATCTCTGGATGCCGCGGAAGTGGACCTGGCCGCAGGTGAGGAACGTGACGTGGTTCCGGCGGGGTCTTGCGGGCAAAGCTCGCGACTTCAACTGGCACAACGTCATCGGCCTCTGGGCATGGCTGCCGCTCGTGCTCGTCGTGCTCACCGGCGTGATCCTGTCCTATCGCTGGGCTAACGACCTTCTCTTCCGTCTGGCCGGAGAAGAACCGCCGCCGGCACGCCAGGGTCCCGGCGGTTCTGGCGGGCGTGGCCGCCCGGAGCGAGGCGGCGACCGCATGGCGCGGACGGAGGCTCTCGAGCCTCGACGGTCTCGACGAGCTGTGGACGCTGGCGGAGCGGCGGGTGACGGGTTGGCAAAGCATCACCATGCGGCTCCCGGACGAAGCCGACGCTCCCGTGGCCTTCACGATCCTGCGCGGTCACCGCGGCCGGCCCGACCTGCGCGCGCAACTCTCGCTGGAACGCGGCAGCGGCGCGGTCATGAGCTGGGAGCCCTATTCGGGCCAGGGCCTCGGCCGCCGGCTGCGCTCTTGGTCGCGGTGGGTTCACACCGGCGAGGCCGGAGGCTTCATCGGCCAGACGATCGCCGGCCTCGCCGCGGCCGGCGCGACCGTGCTCGTGTGGACCGGTTGGGCCATGGCCTGGCGGCGGTTCTTCCCGGGAAAACGAAAGACCGTCCGTTCAGAAAACGATGCACGGCTTGTGAGGGAGGTGTCATGAAAGCAAGAGGCAAGAACCACCGCAAGGGTCATCATCGTTCGTCGGGCCGGTCCTCGGGAAAACCGCCGCGCTGGCTGGTCCTGGGCGCCCTGGCTTCCACGGCCATGAGCGGCGGCGTCGCCACCAAGGCCTACGCGCAGGAGCCCGCCGGGAACTGCCTCCCGCCGCGAGCTCATCGCCCAGGTGCTGCCGGCCGCGCACCATCTGTCGCTCGATGCGGCGGCGGGTCCGACGCAGACGGCCCACCGTTTCGACATTCCTCCCGGTCCTCTGAGCGAGACGCTGGCGGCTTTCGAAGGCGCGGCCGGAGTGACGGTGGAGGTCCCACCCGATGCGGTCCGCGGCGTCAGCTCGCCGGGCGTCTCGGGGCTCTTCACGATCGAGCGGGCGCTTCAGGAGCTGCTCGCGGGAACCGGATTCACATTCCGTTTCACCGGTTCGCGGACGGTGGCGATCGAGCTGACGGTGATCTCGGAGACGCTCGACGTGACGGAGCGCGTCGCCGCCTCGTCGCCGAAGTACACCGAGCCGCTGCGCGACACACCGCAGACTCTCACCGTGATCCCGCAGGCCTTGATCGAGGAGCGGGCGCCACGACGCTGCGGGACGTGCTGCGCAACGTCACCGGCATCAGCATCCAGGCCGGCGAAGGCGGCGGCGGCCTGCCCGGCGACAACCTGGCGATCCGCGGCTTTGCCGCCCGCAACGACATCTTCGTCGACGGCGTGCGCGACTTCGGCGCCTACTCGCGGGATCCGTTCAACATCGAGCAGGTGGAGGTGACGAAGGGGCCGGCGTCGCTCTTCGCCGGCCGCGGCTCGACCGGCGGCTCGTTGAACCTGGCGAGCAAGGCGCCGCGCCTCGAGGCGGAAAACAACGCGACCTTCGGCGCCGGCACGGACAACTACGGGCGCGCCACGGTCGACATCAATCAACCGGTCGCCGACTTCGGGATCGAAGGCACCGCCTTCCGCATCAACGCCATGTGGACCCGCGCCGACACGCCCGGCCGCGACGAGGTCGAGAACGAGCGCTGGGGCGTCGCCCCGACGGTCGCCTTCGGCCTCGGCACGCCGACGCGGGTGACGCTCAGCTACTCCCATCTCGAGCAGGACAACCAGCCGGACTACGGCATGCCCTGGGTGCCGGCCACCAACGTTCCGCTCTCCCGGTTCGCCGACCAGCCGGCGCCGGTGGACTTCGACAACTTCTACGGTCTGACGACCGCGACTACGAGAAGACCTCCACGGGTATCTCCACGGCCGAGGTGGTCCACGATTTCAACGAGGCGCTCACGCTGCGCAGCGTGGTCCGCTACGGCCGGGCATCGCGCGACTCGATCATCACCGCCCCGCGCTTCGTCAGCGACAGCAGCACCGAGCATCAACCACCAGCTCCAGTCGCGGGACCTGACCGATACCATCCTGGCGCAACAGAACGATCTGACGTTCCGCTTCGACACCGGCGCCGTCGTGCACGACGTGATCGCCGGCATCGAGATCGCCCGGGAGACGTCGGAAAACCGCAACCGCACCGGCCCGGTCGCAACGCCCACCGACCTCTTCAACCCCGATCCTGACGTTGCCTATCCCGGTCCGATCACTCATACCGGCGCGCGCACCGAGAGCACGGCGAGGACCGCGGCGCTCTATGCCACCGACACCGTGAAGCTCGGCGAGCAATGGCAGGTGAGCGCCGGGCTGCGCTGGGACAGCTTCGACGTCGATTTCGATTCCGTCGCCGTCGGCGGAGCCGTCACCCCCTTCGAACGCACCGACGAGATGCTGAGCTGTCGGACGGGTGTGATCTACAAGCCGCGGGTCAACGGCAGCTTCTACGCTTCGGCCGGCACCTCGTTCAACCCGTCCGCCGAGGGCACCACGGGGCTGAGCCTGAGCGCCAGCACGGTCGATCTCGAGCCGGAGAAGAGCCGCGGCTACGAGGTCGGCACGAAATGGGACCTGTTCGGCAATCGCCTGGCCTTGAACGCGGCGCTCTTCCGCACCGAGAAGACCAACGCCCGGACTCCCGGCGTCAATCCCGGCGACCCGCCCACGGTCCTGCAGGGCGAGCAGCGCGTCGACGGCCTGGAGCTGGGGATTTCCGGCAACCTCACTCCGCGCTGGTACGTCGTTCCTCGGCTACACCTATCTGGACAGCGAGATTCTGCGACTCCAACACCCCGGCCGAGGTGGGGAAGGAGTTCGCCAACACGCCGGACCACTCGCTGAGCCTGTGGACCTCCTATCGTTTGCGGCGGAGCCTCGAGCTGGGCGCCGGTGCGCAGTACGTCGGCGACCGGTGGAACAACAACACCAACACGCGTCTGGCGCCGGACTATGTGCTCTTCGACGCCATGGCCGCCTACTACGGTGAACCAGCGCTTCACTCTGCGGCTCAACATCTACAACCTGGCCGACGAGCGCTACATCGACCGCGTCGGCGGCGGTCACTTCATTCCGGGTGCCGGACGCTCGGCGGCATTGACCACCAGCGTCAACTTCTGAGCCGCGAGGAGAAACGATGCTGCTCGCCATTCCCGACGTGCTGACCGCCGAGCAGGTGGCGCAAGCCCGGCAGGCCCTCGATCGCGCCGACTGGGTGGACGGCAAAGTCACCGCCGGCCACCAGTCGGCGCGGGCGAAGGACAACATGCAGCTTCCGGAGGACAGCCCGGCGGCGCGCGAGCTGGGCCAGATGATCCTCGCGGCGCTCCAGCGCAACCCGCTGTTCATCACCGCGGCCTTGCCGCTGCAGGTCTTTCCGCCGCTCTTCAACCGCTATCAGGGCGGCCAGTCGTTCGGCACCCACGTGGACAACGCCATCCGCCAGGTGACCGGCACGCCGCACCGCATCCGCACGGACCTCTCGGCGACGCTGTTCTTCAGCGGCCCGGACGAGTACGACGGCGGCGAGCTGGTGGTGGAGGACACCTACGGTCGTGCACGAGCGTCAAGCTTGCCGCCGGCCACCTGGTGCTCTACCCCTCGACCAGCCTCCACCACGTGCGCCCGGTGACGCGCGGCGCACGCATCTGCTCCTTCTTCTGGATCCAGAGCATGGTGCGCGACGACGGCGAGCGCACCCTGCTGTTCGATCTCGACGCCGCCATCCAGACGATCAGCCGCGACGTGCCCGATCATCCGTCGGCCGTGCATTTGACGGGCATCTACCACAACCTGCTGCGGCGCTGGGCGGAGATGTGAGGGAGGAGCGCGGGAGGCTCTGATACATTTCTCCCGCGATGGCCGCCAAAGGCAGCGTCTACATGCGTTGGTCCAAGGACCACGCCGCGGCGCGCTACAACCTCGCCAACAGCGGCCTGCTGGGCTGCTCGACGGCGGAGCTCGTCCTGGAGCCCGGCGACGTGCAGGTGAACGGGCCGAATCGCGACGGCTATGCGCCGCTGATGGCGGCGATCGCGGCGCAGTACGGCGTGGGTCCCGAGCAGGTGGTCACGGCCCCGGGAGCTTCCGGCGCCAACTTCCTCGCCTTCGCCGCGCTGGTCGAGGCGGGCGACGAGGTGCTCGTCGAGCAGCCCACGTATGAGCCGATGCTGGCGGCCCTTTCCTTCCTCGGCGCCCGCATCCGCCGGTTCCAGCGCCGCTTCGAGGATGGATACCGCCTGGATCCGGACGAGATCCGTTCCCTGCTCACGGATCGGGTCCGCCTCGTCGTGCTGGCGAACCCGCACAACCCGAGCGGCGTCCTGCTGCCGCCGGAGGAGATCGCCGAGGTCGGGCGTCTCGCCGAAGGCGTGGGCGCTTACGTGCTGGTCGACGAGGTGTACCGCGACATCTGGTTCGAGGCGGCGCCGCCGAGCCACGTTCATCTGGGTCCCCGCTTCCTCGCCACCAGCAGCCTCACCAAGAGCTATGGCCTTTCCGGCCTGCGCTGCGGCTGGGTACTCTGCGCGCCGGATCTCGCGGAGCGCTTGCGGCGCACCAAGGACTTTATGGAGGCGGTGGATTCGGTGCCGAGCGACACCCTGGCCGTCGCGGCCTTTCGGCAGCTTCCGCGCCTCGCCGAGCGGTGCCGTGCCATCATGGAGCCCAACCTCGCGCAGATCCGCGCCTTTCTGGCCGAGCACGGGGAGTGGCTCGACTGCGTGACTCCCGGGCGCGCCATGATGGTTTTCCCGCACCTCAGGAAGGAAGAGGACAGTGAAGCGCTCCACGACTGGCTGCGCACCCGCGAGACCTCGATCGTGCCGGGGAAGTTCTTCGAATCGCCGCGGCACTTCCGGCTCGGTTTCGCGGTCCGGCCGGAGGACGTGGCGGCGGGGCTATGGCACCTCTCGGAGGGTTTGCGAAGATTGGGTTGAGAACGGCGTCCCGGTATCGTCCCCCCTTTTCACTTTGAGTTAAACGACCAGATCGCTTAGGAGACTCCCCGATGACGATCCTGGCATATTCTTCTTCGTCGATGGCCATCCAAGAGACCCGCCTCGACCTGGCGGCGATCGTCAAGGACGCCGGTCCGCAAGGCTGGAGCCGCGTCTCCGGCATGGCCGATGGCCTCATCGGCTCGGAGATCCTGCGCATCGCGAGCGAGATCCGGGCCTTGGTGGCCAGCGGCCGGCCGGTCTGCAACCTGACGGTGGGCGACTTCGATCCGCGGCTGTTCCCCATTCCCTCCGGGCTCGCCGCGGCCCTGTACGCCGCACTGGAGCGCGGCGAGACGAACTATCCGCCGGCCAACGGCATCGGCGAGCTGCGGCAGGCGGTGGCGAGGTTCTACGAGCGGGAGCTGGGTCTGCGCTATCCGCTCGAGTCGGTGCTCATCGTGGGCGGCGCCCGGCCGGTCATCTACTGCGCCTTCCGGACGCTGTGCGATCCGGGCGACCGCGTGATCTACCCGGTGCCGAGCTGGAACAACAACCACTATGTCCACATGGTGGGCGGCGAAGGTGTGCCGGTGGTATGCGCTCCGGAGCGGCTGTTCCTGCCGACCCGCGAAGACCTGCTCCCCTTGCTGCCGGGAGCCCGCCTGCTCTGCCTCAACTCTCCCCTCAATCCTTCCGGCACGGCCTTTACGCGGGAGGCCCTGCTGGGGATCTGCGAGGCGGTCCTGGAGGAGAACGAGGTCCGCGCCCGCCGCGGCGAGCGCCCGCTCTTCGTCCTCTACGACCACATCTACTGGCTGCTCTGTTTCGGCGACGTCACCCACGTGACGCCGCCGGAGCTGCTGCCGGAGATGGCGCGCTATACCGTCTTCGTGGACGGCATCAGCAAGGGTTTCGCCGCCACCGGGCTGCGCCTGGGCTGGGGAGTCGGACCCGTGGACGTCATCTCCCGCATGTCGGCCGTGCTGGGCCACGTCGGCGCCTGGGCGCCGCGGGCCGAGCAGATCGCCACCGTGGCGCTGCTCGACGACGCGGCGGGCATTCGCGAGTTCCAGGAGGGCTTCAAGCGGCAGCTCCAGGAGCGGCTGGACCTGCTGCACGGCGGTCTGCAGGCGATGAAGGAGCGCGGCCTGCCGGTGGACAGCATCCCGCCCATGGGTGCCATCTATCTCACCGCCCGCATCCATCCTTTCGGCCGGCGCGCTCCCGGCGGGGCGGAGCTGCGCACCAACGACGACGTGCGCCGCTACGTGCTGGAGGCCGCCGGCATCGGCGTCGTCCCCTTCCAGGCCTTCGGCTCGACCGAGGACGAGGGCTGGTTCCGCCTCAGCGTCGGCGCCGTCTCGCCGGCCGACATCACGGCCGCCCTGCCGCGGCTGGAGGAGGCGCTGCGGCGGCTGACCTCACCCCAACCCCTCTCCTAAAGGAGAGGGGCTTGAAACAGAGAGACCGTTTTTCTCCCCTCTCCTTCAGGAGAGGGGCCGGGGGTGAGGTCGAGCGGGCACAGGGCTGAGCACTTCCCTCAAGTACCGGCCGGCGGCGTCCGGCTCTCCGGCACCTTGAAACCGAGATAGGTTCCCGAGCTGATGCCCATCAGGCCGAGGAGCGTGGTGCTGAACTGCGGCATCTGCAGGCCGTGATAGACCGAGGAGATGAAGATCGCCCCCAGCACCCACGTCCAGGCGAAGAGCTGAAAGCGGTAGAGGCTGATCCCGCCGTCGTCGGAGAGGACGTCCTTGAGGAAGCCCTGCGAGACCTTGGCCTCGGGCGGCGGAGGAGCGGCGGCCGGCTGCGGCGGCTCGCCGCCGGCCGCGGCGGTCTGCTTGCCCGAATCGATGAGGCTGGCCCCGAGCGCCGTGGCCGAGCCGATGCCGAGCAGCGCCAGCACCGAGCCGGTGATGGTGTCGAGCTCCCGCGTAATCATCCAGATGAAAACGTACGCCGCGATGACGAGGAACGACCAGAACGCCATCTGGAAACGCGCCAGGCTGTAGGGAGCCTGCTTTCCCGCCGGCGGCTTTACGGTGCTGTCGCGCAGCAGCGCGGTGCGCATGGAAAGCCGCAGCAGCAGAAGGAGAAAGATGCCGAGCCCGGCGAAGTAGGCGTAGAGCTTGACTTGCGGCAGGACGATGAGCTCGAACCTGTCGACCTTCGTGGGGAAGGAGAGGTCTCCTTCCGGACCGACGCTGACCGAGATCAGCTTGTGGAAGGCGATGGGCTCCTCCAGCAGGATGTGCCAGGCCTTGTCCGACTCGTCCGTGCGATCGAGTGTGAAATGGACCTCGCCGGTACCGGTGCCGTCGCCCAGGCTGCAGGAGTCCGGCGGCACTCCCTTGATCGGGATCTCGTTGAGGAACAGGATCAAGCTCTCGCAGCCGTGGCTGAGCTTCTCCAAGATCGCCGGTTTCATGCCCTGCACCGTGACCATGAGACCGTCCCCCAGACCGGCCCGGTTCCGGTGGTCGACCTCGCTCGACTCGACCTTGATGACCCACGGCAGCGGGTCCGAGGGTTGATCGGCGGGTGAAGCCGGCGATTCGGTCGCCGGTCCGCCTCCCCCCGCCTGCGGCGCAGGTTCCAGCTGCGCCGCGAGGGGGCGGGCGCCGAGCAGCGCGAGAACGCAGACTCCGAACGAAAGAAACCGGCAGCGGACGAACGTGCTCCCCGCCATGGCATCCCTCCGGTCAGCTTGTACGGCGCATCCCGCCTCCCGATCGCCGCAAGCCGGTGACAGACAGCTTTGTTGAGAGCTGAATGGTAGCACGGGGCGAGACGGGGCCGAGCACGACGGGAGCGGGCCGAACGGGTTTCAGCCGCCCTAATTCTTCCCGTACAGCTTGACCGTCGCCTGCTTGCCGGTCAGCGACTGCGCGTCGTACCAGAGCTCCACGCTGCGCACCACGCGGTCACCGCGGCCGCGGATGTCGATGACCCGGGATTCGCCGCCGGCGGGGATCACCTTGCGGATGGTGACGTCCTGCGTCGTGCCGTTGGCGAAGTGGACTTTGACGTCGCGGAACTGCACGGCGCGGTCTTCCACCTGGATCTTGAGCGCGCGGAAGGTCCCCCGCGCCGCCGTCACCGGGATGACGTCGTGATCGGCCCTGTCGGTGACCGACCGCTGACCCAGGAGCTCCCAGCGTCCGGGCCGGCCCGCCGCGGCGCAGGCCGGCAGGAGGGTCTGGATCAGCACGAGAAGCGTCAATATCGAGAAAGCGGATTTGGTTTTCATGAGCGTTTTCCTTTCATGGTCCGTCCTGCGTTGCCTGGAACACACCAGCCGCGTGGTTCCTGCGGTTCCTGCAGCGGGACGTGCGCGGGGGGAGCGTAGGGCTGTAGACTTCGCGCATGCGCATCCTGGTAGCCCTGGGCGGCAACGCCCTGCTGCGCCGCGGCGAGGAGATGACCGCGGAGAACCAGCGCAGGAACGTCCGCATCGCCGCCGAGGCGCTGGCGCCGCTCACCCGCGAGCATCAGCTCGTGATCTCGCACGGCAACGGCCCGCAAGTGGGACTGCTGGCGCTGCAGGGCGCGGCCTACGAGAAGGTGGGAGCTTATCCTCTCGACGTGCTCGGCGCTCAGACGGAGGGGATGATCGGCTACATGATCGAACAGGAGCTCGGCAATATTCTGCCGTTCGAGCAGCCGCTCGCCACCATCCTCTCGATGGTGGAGGTCGATCCGGACGATCCGGCCTTTCAGAACCCCACCAAGCCGATCGGCCCGGTCTACTCGGAGGAGGAGGCCCGCCGGCTGGCCGCGGAGAAGGGCTGGACCATGATGCCGGACGGCGACGGCTTCCGGCGGGCCGTGCCGTCGCCGCTGCCGAAGCGCATCTTCCAGATCCGCCCCGTCCGCTGGCTGCTCGAAAAAGGCTGCATCGTCATCTGCGCCGGCGGCGGCGGCATACCGACGATGTACCGCCCGGGCCGCAAGCTCCAAGGCGCCGAGGCCGTGGTGGACAAGGACCGCGCGGGCGCCCTGCTCGCCCGCGAGCTGGAGGCCGATCTCTTCATCATGGCGACCGACGCCGACGCCGTCTATCTCGACTGGGGCAAGCCGACGCAGCGGGCCATCCGCCGCGCCTCGCCGCGGGCGCTCGCCGCCTGGTCCTTCGCCGGCGGCTCCATGGGACCGAAAGTGGAGGCGGCCGGCGACTTCGTCGAGCGCACCGGCAAGACCGCAGCCATCGGCGCGCTCGCCGATCTCGTGCGGATCGCCAGCGGCGAGGCCGGCACGCAGGTGACGGCCGAGGCGGGGGAGGTGGAGCTGTGGGGGGACAGTTGATTCTCCCACCGGCGTGCCCGCGAAAGCCCTCATCACCCCGGCCCTCTTCTCCCAGCCTCCCCCCAGCCGCCGGGAGAAGAGGGAGAACGGAAAGGAAACTGCTCTTCAAGCCCCCTCTCTCCCGGAGGTTCGGGGGGGAGGCTGGGAGAGAGGGGGTTGGGGGAGTGAGGGCTTCGGAGGGCATACCGCTCGATTCGGGTACCATGGGTTTCGGAGGAGGCCCACCATGAGCACCGAAACCCAGCTTTCCGGACCCGACCTATCCCAAGGCGTACCGCTGACAGATCTGGGCGACAGCGGCCAGCTTCTCGGCCACTCGGGCGGCGAGGCGGTTCTCGTCGTCCGCCGCGGCGAGGAGATCTTCGCCATCGGCGCCAACTGCACCCACTACGGCGGGCCGCTCGCCGAAGGGCTCGTGGTGGACGACACGGTCCGCTGTCCGTGGCACCACACCTGCTTCAGCCTGCGCACCGGCGAGGCCTTGCGGGCGCCCGCCCTGAATCCGGTGGCCTGCTACAAGGTGGAGCGCGAGGGAGACCGCATCGCCGTCCGCGAGAAGCTCGCGCCGGCGCAGCCTGAGGAGGCGGCGGGGCCGGATTCCGTCGTCATCGTGGGCGCCGGCGCGGCGGGCAACGCCGCGGCCGAGATGCTCCGCCGCGAGGGCTACGGCGGACCGATCCGGCTCATCGGTCCCGAGCCGGACGTGCCGTACGACCGGCCCAATCTCTCCAAGGACTACCTCGCCGGCAACGCTCCCGAGGAATGGATCCCGCTACGCCCGCGCGAGTTCTACGAGGAGCAGCGGATCGAGCTGCTGCTCGGCGTGGCGGTGAAGGCCGTCGAGCCGGCGGCGAAGCGCGTGGTGCTCGATGACGGCCGCGCTGTGCCTTACGGCGCGCTGCTTCTCGCCACCGGCGCCGAGCCGGTGCGCCTGCCGCTGCCGGGCGGCGACCTGCCGCACGTCCATTACCTGCGCAGCCTGGCCGACAGCCGGGCGATCATCGAGAAGACGAAAGGCGCCCGGCGCGCGGTGGTGGTGGGAGCGAGCTTCATCGGCCTCGAGGTCGCCGCCTCGCTGCGGGCGCGCGAGATCGCGGTGACCGTGGTCGCGCCGGACGAGCGGCCGCTCGCCAAGGTGATGGGTCCGGAGCTGGGCGATTTCATCCGCGGCGTGCACGAGGAGCACGGGGTCGAATTCCGGCTCGGGACCAAGCCCAAGGCCTTCACCGGGAGTGCGGTCGAGCTGGAGAGCGGCGGGTCGCTGCCGGCCGACCTGGTCGTCGTCGGCGTCGGAGTCCGTCCCAGGGTCGCGCTGGCGGAACAGGCGGGGCTCGACGTCGACAACGGCGTGCTGGTCGACGAGTACCTGGAGACGAGCGTTCCCGGCATTTTCGCGGCGGGCGACATCGCGCGCTGGCCCGACCCGCGCTCCGGCGAACGGATCCGCGTCGAGCACTGGGTCGTCGCCGAGCGCCAGGGGCAGACGGCCGCGAGGAATATCCTCAACCGGCGCGAGCGCTTCGACGCCGTCCCCTTTTTCTGGAGCCAGCACTACGACGTCGTGATCTCCTACGTCGGCCACGCGGCGAAGTGGGACGCGATCGAGGTCTCCGGCTCGCTCGCCGACAAGAACGCGACCGTCGCCTTCCGCACCGGCGACCGGATCGCCGCCGTCGCCACCGTCTTCCGCGACCGCGAGAGCCTGGAGGCCGAGGTGGCCATGGAACGGGGCGACGAGGCGGCGCTCGAAGCGGTGGTGAAGCGGTAGCGCCGGGGAGGTCCTACTTTCCCAACGCCGCGCGGGCGTGCTGCCGCTGCTCCTCGCTGGCCCGCACGTCGGGGCTGGCGGCCAGCCGTTGCCAGAGCAACCGGGCCTGATGCGGCCGATGCAGGGCCTCGAGCGCTGCCGCGGCGGCGTGGAGCCGGTTGGCTTCGGTCTCTTCCACCCAGTCGCGCACGAGCTTCGGGCGGGTCTGGCGGAGGACGGCCAGCAGCCGCGCCGGGTCGAGCTGTAGGAGCACCTCGATGGCCTGCGGATCGGCCCATGCGAGAACTCCGTATACCGCTCGCACCGACTGGGCGAGACGCCGCAGCAAGAGGCGCCGCACGAGGTCGCCGGAGCCGGCGCGAAGGGCGAGGTGAGCGGCGGTGGTGAGCGAATCCCCCGGGAAGTCGCGGCACTCCGCGATCCGCCGCAGCAACGGCACCACCAGCTCCGGCCGGCCGGCCAGCTCCGGCAGCTTCAGGATGAGCGGCAGCGTCGTCTCGTCGAGGTCGTCCGGCTTGAGCGCGAGCCTCAGCTCGCCGAGGAGCTCACCCGGACGGATGGTGGCCAGCCGTCGGCGCAGCGCCGAGCCCTCGTCGAGGCATGGGAAACGGCGGCCGAGATCGCGCGGGCCGTCGTCGTACCAGTTGGAGGCGACCAACGCCGGCACCCTCCCGCGCGCGACCCGCCGGGTGTTCATGCGGCGGGCGAGCTGGTCGGCGAAGTCGCCGGAGATCCGCTCGAATCCCAGGCTGCCATAGTGGCAGTAGGACTCGAAGCTGAGCAGCTCGCCCTCCGCCGTGAGCGCCAGAAGGCAGCGGCCGAGGACCCGGCCGTCGTCGTCGCGGGCGTAGAGCACGCGCTTGTTGACGTCCGCGGCGTTGGCGAACGCCGAGAAGTAGTTCAGGCCTCCGGGGCTGAGGCAGGTCTTGAAGTGGGCTCCCATGCGGAAGATCTCGAGCGGATCGTCCTCCAGCCTGAGGTGCAGCCGCTGGCCGTTTCCGGCGGTGACGGCGATCGTCCCCATGCCCTCGATCCAAGGGCCCCACTCGATCTGCGGCAGTCCCTCGACGAACTGCCGGTTCTGCGGCGCGTCGCGGAGGTCCCAGGGCGGCGGCCCGCAGCGCAGGCGGAAGAGCCGGTAGGCCAGCAGCCGGTGGCTTTCTTTCAACTGGGTGGCCGCCGCCACGAGCGACAGTTGGCGGCTCTCGAGCAGCCATGGCGGCACCTCTTCGATGTCGAGCAGCCTGCGGAGCGCCGCCGGGAGGAGCGAATCGATCTCGCGCTCCCAACGGTCGAGCATGGCCCGTCCCCAGGCCCGGTCGAGCTTGGCGGTCAGGCGTTGGAGGCGCGCCGCGCCGGGGGCCGCCGGCCGCGCGAGCCGCGAGCGCAGGTTGTCCAGCCGGGTGCGCATGGCGGGCCGCCGCGCTTCGTCGGCTTGCTCCAGCCGCAGCTCCAGGGCGCTGATCTCGCGTTGCAGACGCTCGGCATCGGGCAAGTCGTCCGCCAGCCATCTCGCCACCTTGGCTTCAGCGGCTTCGGCGGCTTCGGCGTCGTCCAGCACGGCCGCCAGGCGCCGAAGCGGCGGATGGAGCTGCGTTGGATAGCGCTGCAGCCAGTCCGGCGGCTTCGCGGCTTCGCTGAACGCCGGCTGGGGCAGGGGTATCTGGCCCGCCGCGGCGAGCAGCGTTGTCTTCATGCCGCAGACCAGCAGCCGCTCCCATTGACGAGTGGCGACCGACTCGCGGACGAACTCGCCGAGCTTCTCCCGAGCTGAGAGGTCCGATGACGGACTCCGGCCATTCGCTCGGCGGCAGCTCCGGCTGGTCCCTCCGGCTGTCGAGCGCCTTCAGTAAGTCCGCGAAACTCTCCGGGCGGTCCCGGCAAAGCCGCAACGCAAGCTTGCTCGATTCCGGCGAGTAATAGGTCTCGAGGCGGCCCTTGGCGCGCAACGAATCGAACAGGCCGGCGGCCAGGTCCGAGTCGCCGGCGAGAAGGAACAGCTCGATGGCCGTGTCCGCGGCGTCCGGCTCCAGGCCGCCATGAAGCGCGGCCACCGACGCCAGGTGATCGTAAGCGGCCAGGATCGTGTGCTTCGGCTGTTCGCGCTCCAGGAGCTCGCGCTCGGGCGTGTCCCAGCCGCGGGGCGTGGCAGCGATCTCGCGCCAGGGCTGCAGCAGCGCCGCCGCGTCTTCGACGGGCTTGCGGCTGAGATAACGCTCGAAACCGGCGAGCAGAGCGTCGACCCGCGGAGTCCCCTCGCCGGCGCCGAGGAAGGTCCAGTAGATGAAAAGCTGCGTCCGTCCCGGCGTCGTGGCCTCGGCGGGGACGAGCGCGAGAGCTCGTTCGAGACGGCTGGCGAGACCGGCGTCCGGACGCATCGCCTGCTCGCGCAGCGCCGCCATGAGATCGATGTTCGAAAGCGGCGGCGGCACGGATTTCTGATGCTCCTCCAGCTCCGCGCGCAGGCGGTGGCGGCTCTCCCGCTCGTAAGGTAGAGCCTTCATCTCGCGCGCCTCGCGCAACAGCCGACGCGTCGTCTGCCACCAGAACGCCCACCGTTCGATGAGCGGCAACGGCGTGGCGAGCGAGAAGAGCTGGAGAGCGCGCCGCTGACTGCGGCGGTTCTGCTGGACGAGCTCTTCGCACCAGCGCGCCAGCTCGCCGCCGAGAGTCCCCGGCGGCAGCTCGTCAGGCATGGGTCTCGTGGGGCGTTTGCTGATGGCGCCCAGGATCTTCACGCAGAAGGCGGGGCCGTCCTCCAGCGCGACGTCGTGGGTCCGCTCGTCGAACAGACAATCCGCGAGCGCCCGTATGCGATCGACGCCATGGTCGGCCGCAAGCTGCAGCAGGCGCAGCGAAACCATCAGGGCCGCCTGCTCGTCGAGCCGGCTGGAGAGGAAGACGAAGCCTGGAGACAAGGTGCCGGTCAGATCCAGGGCTACCTTGAGCCGCGCCGGATGTCCCGCATGGATCCAGGAGAGCGCCTGGATCAGGGACCGCAGCCGCGGCTCGGCCGTGGCGAGCGCCGACGCCTGCTCGCGCCGCGCGCGCGAAAGGGAAGGCTCGTCGAAGAGCTGCGACGGCAACGGCTCGCCCTGATGCACGGCGCGCTTGAGCAGCTCTAGACGGCGCTCGACCGAGGCGAGCCAGGCCTCCGGCTCCTCCGCGAGCCGGTCGAGGGCCGAAGCCAGCTCGATCCGCAGCTTGTTCAGCGTGAAGGTGGCCTGGCTGAGGTGCGTGCGCTCGATGTACATCTCCCCGGCGGGAGCGTGCATGGGCACGGCCATCCACTGGACGGACCCCGCCGCCGGCGCGAGAGGGAAGCCTTCGAGCCATTCCAGATGCGCGGCGTGCAGCATCCTGGCCCTCGCCGCCAGCGCGCTCTTCGAGCGTTCCTTGAGGGTCTTCGACTGCATCCGGTGGAGGATAGGGGAGAGTTGGCGGTTTACAAAGCTTGGAGGGAGGATTGCGCGACGGTTTGGAGGATCCGCTCCTCAGGTCCTCTTCAAGCGGGCCATCGCCGCGCCGTCGGTCCCCTCACCACCCCGGCCCTCCTCTCCCGCCTCACACCCGCCCTTCCGGGAGAGGAGGGAGACGGCTTGAAGAAGCGGCCTATTGGGCTCCCCTCTCTCCCGGTCGTGCGTTCAAAGGCCTGGAAGCCCTACGGCCCAGTCTGGGAGCAGATCGGTTCGCCAGGCGATCCGCCCTTCAGAATAGACCGCCACAGGCCGAAAGGGTTGGCGAGAGGAGCTGTTGTCGAAGAGGAATGCTTCGTCCACGATCGGAATCGCCTTCCGAAGGTTCGCGAGGGTCCTTGGGTATCGGCCGCGCAGCTTGTCATCCGGTACGTCATGCCCGCCCTTCTGTACTCGTTGCTGGACGCGTGCGAGCGACAGCTCGGGATTGCTGAGCCCGATGAAAACGAGGAACGCCACGTAGCCGAGGCCGCGAGATTTTCTCAGGAAGTCCAGCTTCGCACCCTGTTTATCGGAGAATACGGTCTCGGTACAGAAAGAGAGACGCTCCTGCAACAGCGAGTTGCGTAACTCCTCGGTCTTTTCGAAGGCGAGCCGTTCGAAGTCTTCAGCCTCGGTGGAAGGCGTCGCCTCGCGGAGTCGGCGTGCCATCTCGTCGGCATTGATGAACTCGATTCCAAGTGCCTCCAGATGGTCCTTGAAGAAGGTGGATTTTCCTGCACCGTTCGGTCCCGCGAGAAAGACGAGAACAGGTTCCTCTCGGGTCAGGGCCGCACGAATTGCTGCGCCGATCTCGTGGATCACCGTGCGCTCTTGATCGACTTACTATCTAGAGGTACGAAGCGCCGGCCTTCCATGTGACCTGGCATTCTGGTGCCGTCGGGCAGCACCTGGATGATCATGCCGGGATACTCGGGATCCGTCTCATACAGCGGAGTCCCGGCGGCGCGAAGGGCGGCCTTCGTGACCTCACGGTCGGTGCTGGTCGCGACCCGCATGAGCAGATCGTGCACCTCTTGCCGCCGAACGTTTGAAGGAAATACCGGCGTAAGAAGCTCACCGACCTCCTTGATGGCGAGCAATTCCTGATGAGCCAGGATGACTTCGACGGCTCGGCCAATCCGCGCCCAATGCTCAACCTGTGCCGTAATGGAGCGTTGCGTGGCTTGAGCTTCCTGCTTGGCCACGGCGAACAAGCTGTCAGAGACTTTGAGGGGTGTGCCCATGGTCTACCTCCGCCGGTAGTAGTTTACTACTTGTCGGCGGCTTTCGTCACCACCTCCCGCGCATAGGCCAGCTCCTGCAGCGTCGAGCCCACGGCCAGCCGGCCCTCGCGGACGAGGAGGAGCGTGCCGTAGAGGAGCGCGCAGGCGCCGCAGAGCCCGATCGTCACCGGCACCCAGCCGTAGCTCCACCGCAGCGCCGCCACCAGACCGATGGCGATGCTGGTCGCCACCAGCAGACCGATCGACGAATAGAAGACCGTCAAAGCGGATCGCAGCAGGAGCACGCGCTTCGAGAGCTTGACGAGCTGGTCCGAGATCAGCCGCTCCCGGGCTCCCTTCTCACCGGTTGTTCCCTGCTGGAGCCGCTCCGCCTCCGCGGTCAGCGTCCGTACCCGGTCCACGACGCGGCTCAGCCGGTTGGACGTCGAGAGGACGAGCGTTCCCGAAGCCGAGATGAGCACGGCCGGAGTGATCATGGCTCCCAGGACTTCGCTCGCGGAGAAGCTGCCGTTCATCGCACCTCCCGGATGTTTTGTAATCAAGGACACAAAGGACAACAAGGACAAAAAGGACGCGAAGTGAATGACATGTTCCTCGTCCTTGCTGTCCTTTGTGTCCTTGGTTTCCGCGGCAAAGTTAACGCCTATTGGGTCTTGGCCGCAAGCTGTCTGACGCGCCGCGCGGCTTCATCGGGAAGCTGTGGGATACTTTGTACGACAATGCTCATCAGCTTGTTCCTTCTCTGCGGAATCGCGAAAGGCGACCCAGGACCATGAGAGCTTCCAGCCGCCTACCGCATCTTCATCTCGGCCGTCACGCGGGAGCTTGGCTCCTATCGGACAGAGATCGCCCGCGTACTGCGGCGCACGGAGCTGGAGGTACGGGATCAGGAGCATTTCCGCCAGGGTCCGGCCACGCTGCTCGAACAGCTTCGCGCGTACATCGAGCGCTGCGACGCCGTGATCCTCCTGGTCGGCGAGCGTTGCGGAGCTTTTCCGACGGACGAACACGCGGCGGCGCTGGGACTGGTAGCGACCTTTGAGGCGTACCAGAAATCCACGGGACAGCCGCGCGCCTCCTACACGCAGTGGGAGCTCTTTCTCGCCAAGCACTACGGTAAAGGAGATCTACGTTTTTCTCACCGTGGCCGGACGGTTAGGCCAAGGGCTACTCGCCGCCTGCGGGGCCCTCGTGGCGAGACTCGCATCATCGCCTGCCGAGGCAGAGCGGCTGCGAGTAGGGGTCCGGTGGCTGCTGACGGAGGTCCGTATGTTGCCACCGGGGGTCCGTTTGTTGCGACAGGGAGCTCGGGTACGCGACGCCGAGGGTCCGGAAGGAGGCTACCTGGGTCCGTCACGAGTTGGCGAGGGTCCGGTACGCGACATTTGGGGCCTGTCGTGGTCTGCCGGAGGCCGAGTCGCAGCGGCCGGAGGTCCGTGAGCAGTGGCACGAGAGTGAGTCGCAGCCGTTCGGGGTCGAGTCGAAGCTTACTAAGGTCCGCGATGGACTGACTGGGCTCGATACGCAGCGGCCAGGAATCATACGCAGCAAGAATGTGGTCGAGTCGAAGCGAAATTGGGTATGGTCGCAGCGGAGCCGGCAGCGAGATTCAACAACCAGTCCGGATTGACGCGAGGCGGATGGGGGCCGGAGCCGCAGGGCTGCGGCCTGCGATCGCCTGCCGCCCCGGCGGGGCTGGATTGGATATTTCGTTCTGATTTCCCCCGGGCCTCACGGCGCCGGGCTAATTCCGATCGCCCCAAGGGGCTCTCTGATTTCGCGGAGCAAGCTCGTTGTGAGACGATCGCTGATCATGGCCGAAGACGAGCCTCTCGAATTGACCGAGGAGGACGTGGAAGGGGCCGGTCTCACCGCGGAGGAGATCGCCTCGTGTCCGGAGATAGGTGCCTGGGCCGAGGATGGGGAGGGTGCAAAGCGGTGCGGAGTATGTTGAGAATCTCCGCCGATCGAAGGCGGTTGCAGCCGTGTCGGACCTCCAACGGAGCTCGGTCGAGCGGGGATAGACACCATCAGCCCGTGGAGATCAAGGCCAAGATCACGGCCGTCCGGCAAACCCGCAATCCTTCCTGACCACGAAAGCGCAGCCCCTCGGGGCGGTCGGAATTAGCCCGGCGCCGTGAGGCCCGGGTATGCGAGGCCCGGGTATGCAGGGACGGCCGGATCCATCGCATAGGCGATTGCGCAATCACGGAGCACCGGGTTACGATCTCCGAAAACCGGAAGGCGAACCATCCATCGCGTTCATCGGCGGAGATCTCGTCCATGCGAGACACCTATTCGAAGCTGAACTATCACCTCGTCTTCAGCACCAAGAACCGCGTTCCGCTCATCGCGGAGACCTTTCGCGATTCCCTGTATGGCTATATTGGCGGCATTCTTCGCGCCCAGAAGGGCGTGCTTCTCGTCGCGGGCGGCATGCCGGACCATGTCCATCTGTTGGCAGGATGGGGGACGACCATCTCAGTCGCCAAGATGTTGCAACTGATCAAGACGAACTCGTCGAAATGGTTGAACGAGCAACCCTTCGCGCCGCGGGGCGGCTTTGCCTGGCAGGCTGGCTATGGCGCTTTCTCCGTGAGCGCCTCCCAGGTCCCGGAGGTACGACAGTACGTCCTCACCCAGGAGAAACATCATCGAAGGAGGACGTTTCGTAAGGAGCTCATGGAGCTGCTCAACCGGCATGGTGTCGAGTACGACGCTGCCGATTTCGAGGCGTGGCTGGAGTGATTGCCTACCGCCCCGGCCCATATCCCTCCTCCCCCAAGGGGGAGGAGGGATAGAATGCCGTGGACTCTAGAACGTGACCTTCAACGCCAGTTGAGCGCCGGTGAAGCTGAGGGTCTGCACGTTGATGCCGTTGTTCGAGTGCGCGGTGCCCACCATGATGGCCGGCGTGCGGCCGAAGAACAGGCCGTAACCGGCGCGCACCACGGTGCGGGCGTTCGGCGTCCAGGCGAGACCCAGGCGGGGGGCTACGTTGTCCTTGTCGATGTTCAGAAAGCTGGTGTCGATCCCCGTCGCGGCGAGCTGCGGGTCGGGATTGCGCACCGCGGGCTGCTCGAAGTCCTGCCGGTCGTAGCGCAGGCCGGCCGTGAGCTTGAGATTGCCGCGCAGGTCCCATTGGTCCTGGAAGAAGACGGCGGTCTCGAAGATGTCCGGATTGGTCGTCGCGCCCGAGGTCCCCGGGCCGGCGAAGGCTTGCACGTAGCGCTCGCCGGCGGCATCGGGGGATGCCGCGGTTGAAGCTGGCGATCGAGTTGAAGGTGTAGGCGCCGTTGAAGTTGCCGGGGAAGAAGTTGAGGATCTTGTCGCGGTTGAGGTCGAAGCCGGCCTTCCAGGTGTGGTCGCCGCGCACCAGGGTCAAGGTGTCGGCTCCCTGCCAGCGGTCGAGCGTCGTCTCGCGCGGGCTGAAGAAGTTGCGGCCGACGGTGAGGATGGTGCGGCCGCTCTGGCGGACGGTGGCTTCGGGCAAGGCGCTGTTGGCCTCGCCGGGCTCGCTGTCCTTGGCTGGCTGCGCTCGCCGTGCCGCCCGGAAATCGACTCGAACGACTGAAGGGAGACCGTGCCGGCCAATACAGCATCCGCATCAACGATCGCTATCGGGTCTGTTTCCAATGGAAGGAAGGCTATGCAGACGAAGTCGAAATCACGGACTACCATTAAGCGCGGGTCTCCCGGGAGAGCTGTCGAGGGCAAGACGCCGTTGGTGGAGCGCCGGCTTCCGAAGCATCGGCCTCCTACTCATCCGGGCGAGATGCTTCTCGAGGAGTTCCTCAAGCCTCTCGGAATCAGCCAGTCGGCGTTTGCGATTCGCCTCGGGGTCTCCTTTCCGAGGCTCAACGAGATCATTCGCGGCAAGCGTTCTGTGACTCCGGATACGGCCCTCCGGCTGGCGCGTGTTCTGGGCATGTCGGCCGATTTTTGGCTCGGTCTGCAACAAGACTGGGACCTTTGGCATGCCATGCACGGCGAGGGAGCGTCGCAGATCGAGCAGCTCGAGCCGCTGCGGCGTCAAGCCTAGGTCCAGCCACAGTCTTGATTTGGTGCGCACAGCGCACCCTGCCAATCGGTTCGGTATCAGCACCCTACCGCCGCCGCGGCACGAACCGCGGCACCCGGGAGCTGTACTCGGCGTAGGCCGATCCGAAGCGTTCGCGCAGCTCCCGCTCCTCGATGAGCACGATGAGCCAGAGCGCCGCGATGGTCAGGGCGGTGATCACATAGAGCCCGAGGTAGTTGGCGAAGAGCGACCAGCCCACCAGGGCGAGGGTGAGCTCGACGTAGCGGGGATGCCGGATGCGGCTGTAGATCCCTTCCGTGAGGAGACCTGTGCTATGCGTCTCCGGCGAGAGCTCCGGTGCTCCCGCCAGAATCTTGAAGGTGAGATGCCGGCGGCGTTTGCGGCTGATCACGCCGCCGGCGACGAGGAGAGGGATCGCGAGCACGATCGCCGGCAGGCTCGTGCCGAGATCCCACCCCAGCAGCGCGTCGCGAAAGGGGGACAGCGCCACCATCGAGCCGCCCAGGAACACGCCGAGGAACCAGAAGGTCGGCTTCATCCCCACCCGGCGCCAGAAGGCGATGAACGGATGGACGATGAACCAGTAGGCGATCGCGGGCGGCATCGAGATCGCGAGCAACACGCCTATGCCGTACCGGGCGACGCTCAGCCAACGCGGCCAGTCCATCGGAGACCTACTCCTGGTAAACCTCCACGCCCACCAGCCGCAGGCCCTTGGCCGCCAGCTCGCGCCACTTGGCGGTGAAGGCGGCGTCGTCGAGGCCGACCACCACTTCGCCTCCGGGGCCGGTGCGAAGGAGGACGTCGTAGTTGCGGTCCTTGCCGTCCTTGTAGGCCTGGACGTTCACCACCTGCCACTCCTTGCCGCGGATCTCCTTGAGCTTCGTGTCGAGAGCCTCCCGCTTGAGACCGGTCCAGAGGCGGGCCTCGAGGTTGCTCTGCCGGAACGGTCCCGCGTAGAGGAGGGTGGAGGAGCCGCCGGCGGACGGCCGGTAAACTTCGACGTCGATCAGCTTCTGCCCCTTGCCCTCGGAGAAGCTCCTTGATCTTGTCGGTGAACTCATCGCGCTTCTGGCCGACCCAGAAGGCGTGGCTCTCGCCGAGGTTGCGGAAGATGCCGGCGAAGGTGTTCTGCCCACCCTTCTGATAGATCTCGAGGTCGGTCAGCCGCGACTGGCCGCCGGTGAGCTTCTTCCAGCTGCCGCTGAACTTGTCCCAATCCTGGTCGGAGAGCAGGACGACCTGGTCATGGCTGTTGCGTAGGATGCCGTTCCACAGCCGCTTGCCGCCCTGCTCGAAGCTGGAGAGGGTCTCGATCTGGATCCCGTGGCCGGAGAGCTTGTCCACCATCTCCTTGAACGGCTTCCACTCCATGCCGATCACCACCGCGCGCCCCTCCGGGGAGGGATTGAAGGTGCCGGTGAACCGCCATGCGGGGGCCGGCTTGGCCGCCGAGCCTTTCTTCGGTGTCGCGGATGCCGCGGCCGGCTTCGCCTCGGCCGGCATGGCCATCTCCAGGCTGTCGACCGACATCAGGATGCGCACGGTCCCCTGATCGCGGTTCGCCAGGTCGAGCCGGAACTCTCCTCCCGCCGGCACCTCCACCGAGCCGCTGTTCACCTTCTCCCAGCTCGCTCCGAACCAGCCGTCGTCCTCCCAGGCCGTGCAGTGGACGGTGACCGGGAACCGCCGGGCCTCGAGAGTGCGGTTGATATTGATCTTGTATTTGGTCTTCGCACTCTCTCCCGCGAAGAACTCGGTCTCCTGCGGCCCGTCCACGCCGCAGCTCAGCCGCCACTCGCACGAGCTCTCCGGGCAGCGCTCCACGATCATCTGCTTGAAGGTGACGCTGCCCGCGGCCCGGGCCGGGCCCGCCAGGAACGTTCCTCCGACGGCGAGGAGGAGGGACAGCGGCAGAAAGGCTGCGGGGCGCGCCAGCGGCCCCATCGCAATCGGTTGCGCTCTCATAGGCCGGACTCCTTTCAGCGATCGATCCGGCGCCATCCTAATACAGAGCCGCCCCGGCCGGCACGCGCGCTCGGTTGGTTTCATCATCCGGGTGATCCGCCGGCGGGCCGGGATGCAGCGGCTGCCAGGGGGGAGGATCGCTGGCCGGGAAGCTCTCCTTCGAGGCCTCGTCGACCGGGTCGGGCGGCGGGGTGGGAGGCTCGGCGTCGGCTGGGTGGGACATGGCGTTCTCCTCTCCGCCCGCAGTCTATCGCCGGCCGTGTAACACCGCCGCCCCTTTTCTCGTAGTCACGGGAGCGAACCCATAGCCCGTGGAGGCGATTTCCTGGCGTCCTTTCCCTCAGCGCTCCGTTCCCTGGCCCGGGAAGCTTCGCCGCGGCCCCGGCTCTCTGCTGGTCGCGGTGTTCACCTTGGCCGTCGGCATCGGCGCCAACGCGGCGATCTTTACCGTCGTCAACGCCGTGCTGATCCGTCCCCTGCCGTATCCCCGAGCCCGAACGGCTGGTGAAGGTGTGGCACACGGCGCCGGGATTGAAGATGGACCGGTTCGAGCACTCGGACGCCACTCCTGGCGTGCCCTTCGAAGCCCTCACCGCCCCGGCCCTCCTCTCCCAAAGGGAGAGGAGGGAGAAACTACGGTTAAGGCATTTCTTTTCTTGGTTTCGTTCCCCTCTCTCCCTTTGGGCCCTTTGGGAGAGAGGGGTTAGGGGAGTGAGGGCTTCGGGAGGGTACGAGCCCTCAGGCGACGTATCGGGTTTCCTGCAGCGCCGGCATACGGGCCGCCTCGTGCAAGGGCTCGCGGCGCAGCTTGGGGAGGGCGCCGATCTGCTCCAGCAGGCCCAGCGAGTCCCACTGCATCCAGCTCTCCACGATCTTGCCCTCCGCGATGCGATCGATGCGGATGCATTCGACGTTGATCCGCCGGCCGGAGGCCGCGATGCCCATCAGCGGTCCCATGTGGGTGCCCTCCAGGTGCCAGCGGCTCACCACCCGATCGAGGTCGGCGATCCGCGAGGGCGGCGCGGCGAGCTCGAAGAACGCCAGCATGGCGAGGCCCGCGATGAGCAGCACCGGCGGCCGCCCTGCCACGGTCGCTGCGGCGAGAAGGCCCCGGCCTCGCGTCTCAGGCCACGTAACGGGACTCTCGCGGCACCGGCAGGTTCTCTCCGGAGACCTCGCGCAGCGGCTCGCGGCGCAGCTTGGGAAGCGCGCCGACCTGTTCCAGCAGGCCGAGCATGTCCCACTGCATCCAGCTTTCCGCGATCTTTCCGTCCTCGATCCGATCGATGCGGATGCCCTCGATGCTCACCCGCCGGCCGGAGGCCGCAATGCCCAGCAAAGGTCCGCCGTGAGTGCCTTCCAGGCGCCAGCGGGTCACCACCCGGTCGCGGTCGGCCAGCGCGTCCTCGAAGAACAGGTGCAAGTCCGAAAAGGCGCTGAGGTAAAGGTTGATGAATTGCGCCATGGCTCGCGGTCCGCCGCGAAAGTCCGGCGGCACGTCACCGAATTCGTGATGAATGGAGCCCTCTGCGATGAACTCGGGAGCCGACGACAGGTCCCGCTCATTGATCATCTTCTGGGCGAAGTTGAGACACAGAAGCAGGTTCTCTCGCTGCGGCATCCTGGGCCTCCCTTTCGTAGGTGCCCCCATCCGTCCAAGATCACTCATCATACGGTCGACGTCCACCTTCACGTCTATGAGGCCGAGCTCCTTGGAGGGCCGCCTCCGGCGTGAAGCCCTGCTATCCTTACGCGCCGGTGGATGCGGAGTTTCATCCCCGGGCGGATCGACGACGGGCCGCCTGAAACCTCACCGGCACCTGCGTGCGAGCCCAAGTGTCTGCCTCTCCCTGAAACGGCGTCGGTCCCTCGTCCAGCACATGGCATGCCAGGCTTCTCGAGCGCCAAGGCCGGGGAGCGATGCCGCCAGGGATGTGGCCTAAAAAGGACGACGAGTCATCAGATAGAGACAGTCCCAGCAATATATATCTGCGCATATGGAACGGTATCTCCGCCGCGTTGAATATTGATAACTCCACTGCTATCGGGGGGTCCGGGGATTGCCGCGGACTCCTGCTATCCTTACCCGCCGAGGTGCGAGGAGCCGTATGAGCGAGCTGATCCTGATCGTGGACGACGAGCCGGGGATCCTCTCCACGCTGGGAGGAATCTTCACCGACGAGGGTTACGCGACCCTGGCCACCACCAGCGGCGAGGAGGCGCTCGTCCTCTACGAGGAGAAACGTCCCGACGTCGTCTTCCTGGACATCTGGCTGGCCGATCGCGACGGCCTGGAAACCTTGCAGGCCTTGCGCGAGGCGGACCCTTCGGCCGCCGTGGTCATGATGTCAGGGCACGGCACCACGGCCACCGCCGTCAAGGCCATCAAGATGGGGGCCTACGATTACCTGGAGAAGCCGCTCTCCTACAAGCGAGCGGTGGAGGCCGCGGCCGGGGCTCTCGCCTTCAAGCGTTCCTTTCAGACGGGCGCCGCGGACGCCGTTCCCGACCGAGCAAGGGAGCGCGTCGAGGGCGAGCGCCGGTTCGCCGCCGCGCCGGACCTGCCGCTCCTCGCCGAGACCGGCCGGCGGCAGAGGACGATCCGCCACTCGACCGTGGTCTATGGCCTGGGGCTGCATTCAGGCCAACGCACCGGCATGGTCCTGCAACCCCTGCCGGAGAACAGCGGCGTCCATTTCGTCACCCTGCCTACCGGGCTCGAGATCCCGGCCCATATCCGCGCCGTGGCGGACACCGACTACGCCACTACGCTCGCCGCCCACGGCGAGAGCATCCGCACGGTGGAGCACCTCCTCTCGGCCCTGCACGCCTATGGCGTCGGCAACCTGCTGATCAAGGTGCACGGGGAGATTCCGGTCCTCGACGGCTCGGCCCTCGAGTTCTGCAAAGTCCTGGAAGAGGTCGGGGTGGCCGAGCAGGACGAGCCGCAGCGCGAGGTGGTGATCGACCGCCGCTATGAGGTGAACGGCAACGGCGAGAAGCGCCTGGCGATCGAGCCGGCGGACGGCTTCTCCGTCTCCTACTTCCTGCGCTATCCGCCGCCGGTGGGCGAGCAGTCCTACGAGTTCGCGCTGACCTCGGCCGAGGTCTACAAGCGGGAGATCGCGCCGGCCCGCACCTTCGGCTTCATGAAGGACCTGAAGATGATGAACGAGCTCGGCCTGGGCTCGGGCGGCCGGCTCGACAACTTCATCCTGGTGGGCGAGGACGAGGTGATCAACACCGAGCTGCGCTTCCCGGACGAGTTCGCCCGCCACAAGATCCTCGACATCATCGGCGACCTGTACCTGCTGGGCTATCCCATCCGCGGCAAGGTCACCGCGCGGTTGACGGGGCATCGCGACAACATCGCGCTGCTCAGGCGGATTGCAGGGAGCTAGGAGCTCTGAGGGCCCGTGGCAGTGGTGCCGAGCTCACAGTCGGTCCGAGTGTCGGCCAACGTGCTTCGAGCTCAGCGGCGTGACCCGCGTCGGTGATCTGGATCTCATATCCGGCCACGGCGCTTCAGGTCCTTGATCACCTCGTCGAAGCTCAACAGTGGCCCGCCACGTCTTTGATCGAAGATCTCGAGATCTTCCGCGCCCTCACCCAGGGCCAGCTCGACAGCTTCGTTGACGAGCTCCGAGATGGAGCGCTCCGTCGCTGCTGCCTTGAGCCGCAGGGCGCGGTGGATCTCGGGATCGATCGAAGTAGACGGTTGCGCGCTTGGTGGTTTCCATGTATTCCGAATGAGAGCACCTCGCCACCATGACGCCGGCCGGAATACGGCTTTTCGAGCCGGCCGAGTTGCACCAGCTTCGAGATCTTCGACGGGGCTGCCTTCCTGCGGGCGACGGTCTGTATCCTCAGACGCTGTACCGGCGTAGCGCGACGACGAGGCATATCCCGAGAAGATGGCTCGCAGCCGATCCGCCGCGAGCCGTTGTGTGGCTGCGACGGCCTGTGTCCACCGCGGGCTGGCGGCTATGTGCTGGCGGCTATGTGGGCGGCTATGTGCTGGCGGCTATGGCGGCTATGTGGCGGCTATGTGCCACCCGAATGGCCCGGCTACGGCTATGGCTATGGCTATGGCTATGGCTATGTGCCACCCGAATGGCCTCTATGGCTATGTGCCACCCGAATGGCCCGGCTCCGCAAGCCCTGGGCTACGTGGCTTCCGCAAAGCCCGGGGCTGACCGATTCGGGTGCCACCCGATTCGCCGCCAGATTCGCCGCCACCGATTCGCCGCCACCCCGGAGGAGTGGGCAGGCGCTCCCTTCGACAATCTTCGAAGTGTCCAAAATCACCCCCGTAAATCATTGACACGTAAGATCTTGTCAGAAGGTCCCCATTTTTCCGTCTTCTATGGGTATGGGACGCCCTCTTCGCTGCGTGCCGGAAGATACCCTCGTGGAGGTCACCTCTCGGACCGTTCACGGCAGGTTTCTTCTCAAGCCCGATCCGCTGCTCAACGAGATCGTGATCGGCGCCCTGGCGCGAGCCCTACGACGGCATGAGGTCCAGTGCTGCTTTTTCGTCGTGGCCTCGAACCATTTTCACGGCTTGCTGATTCCCAAGGACGCTCGCGAGCTCAGCCGTTTCATGTGCTACCTGACCTCGAAGATCGCCCGCGAGGCCGGCCGCCTCTATGGCTGGCGCGAGAAGATCTTTCCGACGAGATACCGGGCGATCGTCGTTACAGCAGAGCCCGCAGCGCAGATCGCGCGCCTGAAGTACAGCCTCAGCCACGGGGTTAAAGAAAATTTGGTGGAACGCGTCGAGGAATGGCCCGGCGTCCATGGCGTCCATTCGCTGCTCACCGATGAGCCGATGACGGGCATCTGGCACGACCGGACGGCGGAGTATTTCGCCCGCCGCCGCGGCAAGAAGGTCGAGCCTCTTCAGTTCGTAACGACCGAGACTCTGACGCTGGCGCCGCTGCCGTGCTGGAAGCATCTTCCGGCTAAAAAGAGACGCGAGCTCGCGGCCGGGCTGGTGCGGGAGATCGATGAGGAGGCCGCCGCGGAAAGGGCGAGAACGGGAAAACCGCCGCTCGGCCGGAACGGCGTGCTCGCGCAGAACTCGCATGACCATCCCGAGCGTCCCAAGAAATCGCCCGCGCCGCTGGTTCACGCGGCGAGCAAGGCCTTCCGCCTCGAGTTCCGGCAGCTTTACGCCGCGTTCGTAGCCGCCTTCCGGGAAGCCGCCGAGAAGCTCAAACGCGGAGACCGGGCCGCTCCCTTCCCCCGAGGGAGCTTTCCACCCGCGTTGCCGTTCGTCGGCGGATAGAGCTCGACTTCTTCGCCGAGCTCCGCGAAGGTTTCCCGACAAGGGAGCCGGGCACGGGTGTGTCCGAAGGGCTACTCTAGCAGCGAATTCCGGAAGAGGAAGTCGTTTGTCAGGCTCTCCCAAGGCCGCAGTCGCGGCTTTCCAGCGAAGAGTTTGGGCGTGGAGTGCTCGAAGCCGAGACAAAGGCGCCGCGAAACGCCGTCGAAGGCTGTCTGCCTTTGTCTATTTGGCAGGCACCTGTTCTGCACCTGTTCTGGCAGGGGCGTGGAGTGCTCGAAGCCGAGACAAAGGCGCCGCGAAACGCCGTCGAAGGCTGTCTGCCTTTGTCTATTTGGCAGGCACCTGTTCTGCGGCACCTGTTCTGCGGCCAGATCTTGAAGTCGCAGCCACCCTCACCCGGGCAGCCAGGGCGCATGATATACACCTTCTTGCCCAAGGTTTCCTGCGCAGGCTTCTTCGTAGGCTGCGCGGCGGCAGCCATTGCGATAGCGATGGTCAGCAAACCTACGGCTGATTTAAGCATCTCCGCCTCCTTCTCTTCCCGCCTTTTGTACTACGGCAGGAGGATGTCTTCGGTCGCGTACCGATATGCCGAAAAAGCTAACCGGGAGGGCCGGCAATCGATCTCAGTCGGCCCAACCTTCGGTTGATCTTCTCCGGCATGCCTCTGACTCCCACGGCGCACCCTCCGAAAGAGCGAAGTGGGGAAATGGCCAATCGTCTTCAGAAAGGCAACAGCCTTGTCCACCTGCTCGATGGTCGACATTCCAGTCGAGATAATTATGGGCCTCTCGGTTAGTCGTAACGCAGACAAAAGCTCGAAGTCGACGATACGAGCTGATGGAATCTTGTACTATCCGTCCTCATGCCCTTTGTGCTCCCCAGGCCTTCGAAACATCAAGAGCGAAAGCGCCAAGACTCCAATATAGAATGAGACAAGCATGGCTGCGTAGAAATATCCCGGCGCGCTTACCCACCCAACTGGAATGAGCCCCAATGAACCAGGATTGGAGCTTTTCTGGTCGAGAAACTTGACAGCCAAGTACTGATAGAAAGAACTGAGCCCCACCGTAAGCATGAATCCTAGCCAAGACAGAATCAGAAGAGAATCGCGTCTTGCCGCGTGCTTCTTAACCCTAAGCTTCTCAAGAACAGCAAGAGAGAAGCCAAGAGCGAACGTGCTCAGTTGCAGATATGTTTTCGCGCTATCGATATACATACCCATCAGGATTGCAGCTTCGTCGAATTGCACCTTTGCCATTGTCCTAGAGTCCTTGGCCCCGCGAATTCGATGTGATTGAGTCAAGTTTCATGCGGCCAGCCTCGCTTGCTCGCAGAGATGGGTGATGGCGCTTTCGACTTTGGCAAAGGCCGGATGCAGAGGTGAGGTGCTGCATGGCGCTCGGCTATGGAGCAGCGAAAGGCCGGGTCGCAAGAGGCGGGCATAGATCCGGGAAAAGAAGATCGCTGTGCGAAGACCCCTGTCCGTGAGTCGATAGCGATGACTTCGGGGAATGCGCTCGATGAGGCCGTGCAGGCGCAGGCGTCGGAGGTCGTAGGTCATGCGTCCTTGGGTGAGCTTGGCTGGGGCGATACCCAGCAGATGAGCCAAAGGCTCGCGCAGGTCTTTGTTGGCAAAACCCTGGGGCAGCAAGGCAAACAACACGATGACGCTGAGCAGTGCCTGGACGCGGGGGTCATCGAAGTGCAGGGCCGAAGCCCGCTGGCCAGCCATGGTGACGGGTTGCACCACCTGCTGGAAGGCGTCCTCGCCGATGGCGCAATCATGGCTGATGCGTTGGACGTCGAGAAGACGTCGGTTGGCTTGAAAGCCGACCTCCCGCAGGGCTGGGAGGTTGTGCAGCCGCTTGCCGATGGCGAAATCGCGGGTGTTGTTGACGGTGGTCTCAACGCGTAGCGCGCGCCCTTCCTTGAAGTACTGCTTGATCCTGGAGCTCTTGTAGTTGACGTGCAGAGAGGGGATCACGCCGTCGGTGATGATGCGCGTCCGAAAGGTGCCCGGAGTCTTGCGGCTGACGCGTCGGGCGAAGATGAGCTGCACTTGATCGGGACGACCGAGATCGAGATTCTCGCGAATGACCTCCTCGAAGAAGACTCGACCCTGGACGGGGCGGTCGAGGACCTGGGTCAGAGAAAACTCGGCTTGGAGGATCGACAGGTCGTAGCGATAGCCGGCCTGGCGGTCGCGGCCGGTGAAGGGATGGGGCAAGCGGCGGAACCACTTCCGGGCCAGCCGATCGATCTTCTCCGCCGACAAGCCATCGCAGATCCGCTGCAGACGCCGCGGCTCTGCGCACGAGAGTACCCCGTTGTCGAGCGGCTCGAAGTCGATGCCTTGGCGGCGCATCTGCTGTTTGGCGTACTCGTGCCCATTCAGGCAGAGCTTGGCATTGTAGGGGAAGTAGGAGCAGAACTTCAGGAAGAAGGGACCGAAGTCGCGGTCGAGGGCGTAGAAGTAGTACTGGTTGACCATCGCCGTCGAGGACACGATCCAGGGATAGCTCTGACCCGTTTCCGGATCGCGGCGCTTCTGGGTTCGGAACACCCGCGCCTTCTCCTGCGCCTTGCCGATCAGGTAAACCCCCTCCTCGCCTTGAAAGCCAGCCCGGTACTCGGCCGCCACGTCCTCCTTGTCCTCCCCCTTCTGGAACGGCCTCAAGGGAATGCCTTCCCTGTCGGCAAGCTCCTCGATCGCACCCACGAAGGTCCGGCTGATCGGAGCCATCAGAACCGACGACGCAAAGGTGTATCCCCGATGAAAGCGAAAGAACGAGGCGATTCCCGCATCCGTCTGCAAACGCGGCACATAGACGTTGAGGTACATCCGGTCGATGCTCTCGACGCTCAGGGTGACGTGCTCTCTGAGGACCGCTGCGACGCTCTGTGTTACGCTCATCGTTGGCTCCGGTTGACGAGGTCCCTCGGGACCACCTGCCGCCTGACATGGCGGCCAATGCGGACCGGGTTCCTCGGAGCCTGATCCTATGCTCAGCCGGAGCCACTTGCGCTTCCTTCGCCCACCTCCAGCCCGCCCCTACCACCCCTATAACTCGGCGGTCTGAGGCGAAGCCTCGTTAGTCACTTAAGCCGAATTGGACCAAGCTCAGTCTGGTAAAGACCTGTTTTTCCCGTGACGCCACCCTGCAGTGGCGCACAACGGGATGTCCGATAAGCGGCAGCGTAAGCTGTCCGCTTGATCGGTGGGTTCGGCGGTAGGCCGCGAGCGCGTGCTGTTTTGCGGAGCACGATCTCACCAAAACGGATAGCTACCGGGAATCACCGGAGGCGGCTGGACCGCAGCACGCGAGCTGTTCGGCCATTTCTTTGGTCCAATCACTCCTGCTAGGGTAGTTCTTCTCATACTGCTTCTCCCCGCGCCTAAGATCCAGCTCAAAAGGCTCCTCATAGAGAGTGGAACGCAACCTACCCTGGATTGCGTCACCATTGATGCTTCCGTCGAAGGATATGTCCTCGCCACGAAGGCTAGAGGTGAAGCTAAACGCACCGCTGATGCCAGTGCCTTTAATGTTAGCAAGTTCGCCTATCTTTGGGGTTTGACTTACGTCCTGAGAGAAGATTGAAACTCGCCCAAGGACTTGCTCGTTGGCGCTGTTATCTCGCCACAGTTCGAGTTGTACTGAGCCATCCGAGAAGCTTCCCAAGCTGATGATGGGCGACTGCGGTTCAACTCCTGCACTGAGAGTATCGCCAGTGGTCGCCGGGATGGCTGACTCGCCGCACAATCTGGTCTCCCATTTCCCGAAGCCGCCACCACCTGGATTCGATGCATCGATGCATCGAGTACTATGGGCTGACTCTAGCGGGGGAACCGCAAAGAGATAATCATCGTCGCCCGCCCGAAGGGCATAGAGGCCTGGGTCGAGGGGAGAGGAAGGCACCGCAAGCACCATTTCATTCTGACCTTGAACTGGCTTATAGAGCAGTTGAACTGGGGTTTCACCAACTCCGTTATAGCCAAAGTCGGTTGCAGCAACCCAACTGTTTGGAGCGAACGCTTGGCGGTATCCTGGCATCTGTTCATTGATTATCATCTGGCGTACGAACGAAAGCTTGCGTAGCTCGAGCTGCTCAGCTACTTCAAGCGGGAGGGACTTGACAAATACGAGTAGGTTAAGTGTGCCAGGAAACAGCGGCAACACCGAGGGTGCACCGCCACCCGCCTTGAAATCTCTTTCCGTCCGGGAGACGGCGACCGCTTGGGTCTCTGGGTTGAGGGTTGAGACCGAGACATCGACGCCGTGGAACTTCCCATCGGCCACGACATACAGTCCGAAGAACTCCGGAAGCTCTCCTAGAGCATCCGTACTCGGTTTCTCCCCCTCATCGCCTGGCGTGGAACAAGAACACAGCAACGTGGCGGCCAAGATCGCACCTTTCAGTCGTACCCGGGTCATGAATTCCTCCTTGCGTCAGCATCACGGCCGGTGCCCTGCCGCCGAACCTTCAGTTGATCTTCTCCGGCATACCTCTGACTCCCACGGCGCACCCTCCGAAAGAGCGAAGTGGGGAATAGCCAAGCGTCTATTCTATTCTCCCGCAAGAGCTTGAATCATGATAGAGCACCGGCCGAGCGCGCGTCAAGGAATAAGCCGGCTGGGATATGGCTTTTCGAGCCGGCCGAGTTGCACAAGCTTCGAGATCTTCGGCGGATCTGTCGCCCCACGACGACGGCCTGTATCCCCAGATGCTGTGCCGGCGTAGCGCGACGACGAGGGTATATCCCGAGACAATGACTCGCCGCCGATCCGCCGTGAGCCGTTGTGCGGCTGCGACGGGCTGTGTCAACCGCGGGCGGACCGCTGTACCGTGGGCATGGTCCGTATCCGCGAAAGACGCTCCGCCGTGGCGCGGCTACGAGCTGTATACCCGGACGATGGATCGCCGTAGTCCTACAGCAAGGGGCTGTACCGTACCGGTACGGCGCTCTGTATCCGTCTACGACGAAATGCCGTATCGCTTGCCGCGGGCCGCCGTAGCGCTACAGCGGCTTGCAGATGCGTACGGCGGTCTATCTCCAGCGGCGACGGCTTGCCGTACCTCTACGACGAACCGCGGTATCGGTACGGCGTTTTGAATCCGCGTACGACGGACCGCCGTAGCGCGGCGGCGAGCTGTATACCCGGACGATGGATCGCCGTAGTCCTACAGCAAGAGGCTGTACCGGTGCGGCGCTCTGTATCCGTCGACGACGAAATGCCGTATCCCTGCCGCGGGCCGCCGTAGCGCGACAGCGGCTTGCAGATGCGTACGGCGGCCTATCTCCAGCGGCGACGGCTTGCCGTACCTCTACGACGAACCGCGGTATCGGTACGGCGCTTTGAATCCGCGTGCGACGGACCGCCGTAGCGGGATGGCGCTTGGTGCCGGGATACGACGGCTCGCCGTAGCCGGATACAGCTCGTCGTACAGGTACGGCGGCTCGCCGGCTGCGGATACGGCACGTCGTCTGTATACGCCGTCTCGCTGTCGCGGTACGAACGATCGTCTCAGGCGGATACGGCTCGTCGTACGGGTACGGCGTTTCGTCGCAGGCGGATACGGCTCGTCGTACGCGGATACAACCCGCAGTCCCGGTACGATGCCTCGCCGTACGCCTATCCAAGCCGCTTTCGCGGTACGGCGGCGCGCCGTAGAGGTACGGCAGATCGCCGCCGCCGGAGACAGATCGCCGTCCCGGGATATGACTCGCCGTCGCGCTACGAGGTCCCGCCGTCCGCGGATAACAGACCGTCCTACCGCTCCGGCTTGAGAATCACCCCTTCGCCCTTCCTGCCGTTCATCTTGATCAGCACGGGCTCGGCGAGGCGCAGATGCCGCACGTGGACGGCTGCGCTCTCGTCAGGCTGGGCGTCCAGCCAGTCCCAATCCACGCGCCCATCACCTCTATCACCGTCGGCGCCTTCCTCGGAGCTGACGGTGAAGTAGCCGACGTTGAAGGAGGTGAGATTCTGGAAGAAATGGCTTCCCTGCGAGGGCGTCACCTTGAGATCCCGCAGGCCCGCCTCGACGATGACTTTCGCCCCCGCCACCTGACCCCAGGTCACGGGAATGCCCAGCCAGGGATCCCGCGAGCCCCACCGGCCCACGCCGATGAGCACGTAGGGCCTGCCGGCCGCCAGAAGCTGGCCGTTGAGCCGCCCGATCTCCATCGCCGCGGCCCGGCTCTGTTCCCGCTGAAAACGCTGGAAGTCCACCACCACGAGATCGCGGATCCCCTCGATCCGGCCGTTGCCCAGCACCCGCCGGCTGGCGCACAGGACGGCGCCGGAGTCCACCTCGCCCAGCTCGATGGCCTCGGATTCCCGCGCCAGCGCCAGGGGGCGCACCTGCAGGAAACCGAATTCCCTGGACTGGCCCCGCGGCACGTCGAGGTTGACCGCGAACTCGATTTCCACCGGCGCTCCCACGCCTTCCTGTCCGGCCTCCAGCAAGGTCCGCAGGATGTCCGCCAGCGGGAAGAGGCCCTGTTTGAGGATGGGCGCGAACGTGACCACGCGCGGTCCCGGGCGGGAGAGCCCGTCGTAGATCACGTCGTTCTCCGGCGAGTAGGTGGAGCCCACCCGTCCCAGGGTGCCGTCCTTCTCGGCCGCATCCAGCCCGAAGGCCTCCTCCCGCATGGCAAGCTGGTCATCCTCCCCCACGAGGCGCAGGGCCCAGAACTCGCGCTGGGTGGTCTCCAGGGCCTCTTCCACGGAGGAGAGCTGCGGCACGTGCAGCGGATAACGGGGGCAGAAGCGCAGGCAGGTGCCGCCCTCGACGATCGCCCGGCCGAGACCCAGGGCCACGGCGGCGATACCGTCCTCCGCCGTCATCGGCGGCGAGGGATAGAAGTTGTGGGAGCGGGCCACGCCGGAGACGTCGGGATAGAAGCGCGGACCGCGCGGCGCCCCGACGATGCACTGCAGCATCACCGCCATCTTCTCCTCTTCCAGGCGGAACGCCGTGGCCTGAAAATAAGCCTTGGCGTGCTGCGAGAAGGTGGAGGCCCACACGCGCTTGACCGCCAGCTCGGCCTGCGCCACCCGCTCGGCCACGCTCCAGGCGTTGTTGCGTACCATCAGCGTGTCGTAGACGCCGGTGAACGGCTGGTGCAGGGAGTCTTCCAGCAGGCTGGACGAGCGCACGGCCAGGGGTTGGCGGACCTTCTCGAGGAAGGCCGTCAGATCCCGCTCCGTCTCTTCGGGAAAGGGGGTCTCCCGGAACCGCCGCCACAGCTCTTCGTCGTCCTGGCAGTCGATGGCGAAGGAGCGGAGGTCGTTGGCATCCAGGAAGGAATCGAAGACGTCCGTACCCAGCACCGCCGTGGTCGGAATGGCGATGCGCACGCCGGGGAAGCGCCAGCGCAGCCCGTGCGTCGAGATCAGCCGCCGGACGAAGGCGAGCCCCCTCGCCTTGCCGCCCAGGGAGCCGCCGCCGATGCGGTAGAAGTCGCTGCCGAGATCGAACCTTTCGCGGTCGAAGTCCGCCACCACCGTCTGGTCACGCTCGAAGCGGTAATCGGCGATCGCCTGGATCAGGTCCGCCCGCAGCTTCTCCGGCTCGTTGCCGTAGTCCTTGAGCTGCCGCGGCCGCAGGGCATGGGCGAGGGCGAACTCCGTGCGGGCCTTCAGCCAGCGGGAGAAGTGATTCCGCCGGCCGTGATAGAGCAGCGAGTCCTCCGGGATCGTCCGCAGCTTCTCCTCCAGGCTGCGCAGGTCATCCGCCCGGTCCACGTGCTCCTCGTTCTCGCGGCGGAAGACGAAAGGCCCGAAGCAGAAGTCCTGCACCATGACCTTCCGCAGGTCTTCCAGCAGGTGGGGATTTCCCTTGAGCAGGAATTCGGCGCGTACCTGGCGTGCCAGCTTCGCGTTCTCGGGCTTCGAGGAGTGGAGGACGATCGGGATGTCCTGATAGGTGGCGCGCACGGTCTCCGCGAAACGGAGCCCCGCCTCCAGAGTCGGCTGGCTGCCGGGCTTGAACGGGAATTCCACGTCCGAGATGATGCCCAGGACGTCGTCGGCGAAGCTATGGAAGGCCCGCAGGGCTTCCTCGAAGGTGGTGCAGAGGAGGACCTTCGGCCGCGCCCGCATGCGCAGGATCTTCTGCGACAGGTTGAGCCCCTCGGAGATCACCCGTTGCGAGTGCTCCAGCAGCTCCGAGTACATCGACGGCAGGAACGAGGAGTAGTGGCGGACGTTGTCTTCGATGAGCAGGATCACCTGCACGCCCACCGACCGGGTGTCGTGCTCGGCGTTGCGCCAATCCTCCACCGACTTGACGATGGCCTGCAGGATGCGGGCGTCCCCCTGCCACAGGAACGTCCGCTCGATGGGCGAGCCATCGCGGGGTGCGAAACCGTTGCAGCTCGGCGGGGTCCCAGGCCAGGAGGACGACCGGAATGTCGCGCACTCCCTGGATCTGCAGCGCCAGCCGTTCCGGGCTCATGTCCGCCACGCGGGGAGTGGTGATGACGAGATTGATGCTCTCCTCGCGGCGGACGAGGTCCAGGGCCTCGCCGCCGGTGGACACGCCGGTCAGACCCGGCGCGTAGTGGACGTCGAGGTTCCGGAACTCCCCCAGCACCCGTTCGCTGAGCTCGCCCGCCTCCTCCAGCACGAAGCGCTCGTAGGGCGTGGCCACCAGCAGGACATGCATGATGCGGTAGCGCATCAGGTCCTGGTAATCGTGGAAGCGGGAGGGCTGGGAGGTGGACATGGTGAGCTCGTAGGGGCCGCCTTGCCGGCGCGACCTCACCCCCTGGCCCCCTCTCCTAAAGGAGAGGGGGAATCACAATTCTTAGCCCCTCTCCTTTAGGAGAGGGGTTGGGGTGAGGTCGCGCCGGCAACGACCGCTGGTGTCTAGTTTTACACCAACCCCTGGTCCAGCATCGCGTCGGCCACCTTGAGGAAACCGGCGATGTTGGCGCCGTTGACGTAGTTGCCGGGAGTGCCGAAGCGCTCCGCCGTCTCCACGCAGGCCTGGTGGATGCTCTTCATGATCAGACGGAGCCGGTTGTCCACCTCGTCCCGGGTCCAGCCGTAGCGCATGCTGTTCTGCGCCATCTCCAGGCCCGAGGTGGCGACGCCGCCGGCGTTGGCGGCCTTGCCGGGGGCGAAGAGGATCCCGGCGTCCACGAACTGGTGGACTCCCTCGAGCGTGGCCGGCATGTTCGCCGCTTCGCCCACCAGGTACACGCCGTTGCGCAGCAGGTTCGCGGCGTCCTGGCCGTTGATCTCGTTCTGCGTCGCGCTGGGAAAGGCGCAGTCGGCCTTGTGGTCCCATAGCGGATTGTGGTTGGTTTTGGGATCGAGATCGGCGTAGACCGCCGAGGAGAACCGCTCCGCGTATTCCTTGATGCGGCCCCGGCGGACGTTCTTGAGCTCCAGGACGAAGTCCAGCCGCTCGCGGTCGATGCCGTGCTCGTCGTAGACGTAGCCGTTCGAGTCGGAGAGGGTGACGGGCCTGGCGCCGAGCTGGAGCAGCTTCTCGACCGTGTACTGAGCCGCGTTGCCGCTGCCCGAGACCAGGCAGGTCTTCCCTTCCAGCGTCTGGTTCCGCGTCGCCAGCATCTCCTGGGCGAAGTAGACGCAGCCGTAGCCGGTGGCCTCCGGGCGGATCAGCGAGCCGCCCCAGTTCAGGCCCTTGCCGGTGAGCACGCCGGTGAACTCGTTGCGCAGCCGCTTGTATTGACCGAAGAGGAAGCCGATCTCCCTGCCGCCGACGCCGATGTCGCCGGCCGGCACGTCCGTGTCGGGGCCGATGTGGCGGAAAAGCTCGCTCATGAAGCTCTGGCAGAAGCGCATCACTTCGGAGTCGCTCTTGCCTTTGGGGTCGAAGTCGGAGCCGCCCTTGCCGCCGCCCATGGGCAGGGTCGTCAGCGAGTTCTTGAACACCTGCTCGAAGGCGAGGAACTTGAGGATGCCGAGATTGACCGAGGGATGGAAGCGCAGCCCGCCCTTGTAGGGTCCGATGGCGCTGTTCATCTCGATGCGGAAGCCGCGGTTGACCTGGACCTCCCCGCGGTCGTCCTGCCAGGGGACCCGGAACATGATGACCCGCTCCGGCTCGAGGATCCGCTCCAGGATCTTGTTGTGCCGGTACTCGGCGTGGCGGTCGAGGACCAGAGCCAGCGACTCGGCAACCTCCTGGACGGCTTGATGGAACTCCGGCTCTGCGGGGTTCTTGGCCTTCACTCCCGCCATCAGCGATGCAACGTAATCGGTCATAGCTTCTCCCATGGAACCTGCATGGACTCTCAGGATGTCGAGCGGCACCAGGCTGATCTGGCGGGGCCTATTCTGTATCGAAACGGCCGGCTCGTGGGAGAGGGTGGGAGGCGGACGAGGGCACCGGAAGGCCGGGCGCCCCCTCGGGGATCGACAGGATCGACGGCGGCTGACGGCTCGCTACGAGCCGAGCCGTTGCAGGACCTCGACGAGCTCGGCGTCCTCGAGCACCGGAACGATCCTGATCTCGATGAGGTCGGTCCACATCAGCGAGAACTCGGTCAGGGACTTGGCGTCGTCGCTCTCCACCAGGACGAAGCCGCCGCTGAAGTCCGCGGCCGTCCAGCGGCCCAGGAGCGTGGTTCCTGCCGGCGTCTGGCCCCCTGTCGCCTGAAAGCGGGCAATGGCTTCGTCGCGGGACTTGGTTTCCGGCTTGATGCCGAAGGTCACAATGAATTTCATGGCATTCTCCTCGCGGCGTCAGTCCTCCGTTGCCGCTGTCTGGAACCTTCTACGAAGGAGAGCGGAAAACCGGATGAGGTGTCCGCGTGAAGTTGAAGCCGGAGCCGCGCAGGAGATGGTCATGGGCATTTGGCTATTGGACGGATCGATATTCACCCGATAGACTTTCCTCGCGATCTCGCTCATCAAGACGGTGCGGATGCAATCTCTTGGTGAAATCCAGGATATTCCCGAAGGAGGTCGGAAATGGTCTCGATGGGCAGGTGTTCTCTCGCGTATCTCTCCGCCGCCGCCATGACTGCCGGCTCTCTCCTCGGTCAGACGACCGCGGTCGGTGAACCGTCCTCTTTGGGCCCCCAGGCTCTGCTCCAGCTCGAACAGATCTATCAGGAAAAGAGCACCCGGACCGCCGCCCAGAAGAAGCTGGCGACGCCGCTGGTCCACGCTCTCCGTGAGCTCGAGGGAGAGACGGTGATGCGGGACCTGCCGCGGTTGCAGTCCCCGCTCCAGAAGGACAAGTCCTCGCGCGTGGAGGTCGACCTCGAGGCGGCGGTCACCGCGGCGCTCCTCGATGCCATCGAGCAGGAGGGCGGCTCCGTCGTGTCGTCATTCCCACGCTACCGAGCGGTCCGCGCCTATCTTCCGTTGGCGGCGATCGGGCGGCTGGCGGAGCGCTCGGAAGTCGCTCACATCCGGCCGGCCGGCCAGCCGGTGATATGGGGCTCGGCGGAAAAGAAAATCAACACCAGCCAGGGCGACGTCGCGCACCGCACGGCCCAGGCCCGGGCGCTCTTCGGGGTCGACGGCAGCGGCGTCAAGGTGGGTGTGATCTCGGACAGCGTCGAAGCGCTCGTCGCCCTTCAGTTGTCGGGCGATCTGCCTGCCGTGACCGTCCTCCCGGGACAGGGCGGCAGCGGCAACAGCGAAGGCACGGCCATGCTGGAGATCGTGCACGACCTGGCCCCGGGAGCGCAGTTGTTCTTCGCCACCGCGCTCGGCGGCGAGGCGGCTTTCGCCAACAATATCGTCGCCCTCAGGAACCAGGGCTGCAAGGTGATCGTCGACGACGTCAGCTATTTCGGCGAAGGTGTATTTCAGGACGACATCATCGCGCAGGCGGTAACCACCGTGGCGGGCACCGGCGTGGCATATTTCTCCTCCGCGGGCAATTCCGGGAATCTCAACAGTGGCAGAGCCGGAGTGTGGGAAGGGAACTTCCAGCCGGGTGGATCTTTCACCTTCGGCAGCCAAACCATGGGGACGGTCCATAACTTCGGCGGCGGCGTATTTTTCAATCAGATCACCACTGCCGCGCCGGCTTCCCGGCCGATCACCCTGCAATGGTCCGATCCCTTGGGCGGCTCCGGCAATGATTACGATCTGTGCCTGGTGGACTCCGCCGCGAGCGTGGTGCTCGGCTGTTCCACGGACGCACAGGACGGCAACGACGATCCCATCGAAGCCTTGTTCGGCAACCAGCAGGCGGGAACGAGAATCGCCGTCGTGAATTTCAACGGCACGCAGCCGGCCCGTTTTTTCCACGTGAACACACATGGGGGCCGGCTTCAGAGCGTCACCGCGGGCCAGACCTCCGGTCATTCGGCCGCGGCGGACGCCTTCTCGATCGCCGCGGTCGACGTGGCCAAGGCGGGCGGCGGAGCGTTCACCGGGGGCGCGGCGAATCCCGTCGAGCCCTTCACCTCGGATGGGCCCCGCCAGGTCTTCTTCAACGCCAACGGCAGCGCGATCACTCCGGGCAACTTTCTGGCCGGCGGCGGAACCGTCCGGCAGAAGCCGGACCTGACGGCCGCCGACGGAGTCGCGACGGCGAGCGGCAGCCTGTTCAATCCGTTCTTCGGCACCTCCGCCGCCGCTCCCCACGCAGCGGCCATCGCGGCGCTGATGTTCGACCGCAATCCGGCGATGAGCCTCGCAACGCTCCGGAGCACCCTTCAGTCCAACGCGCTCGACGTCATGGCGGCAGGGGTGGATCGCGATTCCGGCTTCGGCATCATCGACGCGGTCAACGCGGTGCAAGCCGCCGGCGGCGGCAGCGGCGCCTGTGTCCGCGATGCCGACACCGCCTGCCTGCTCGGCGGCCGCTTCGAGGTGGAGGTGGACTGGCAGACCGGCACCAACACCGGCAAGGCGCAGGTAATGGAATTCGGCGGGCAGCGAGCCGAGAACGACCAATCGGTCTTCTGGTGGTTCTTCTCGCCGACGAACTTCGAGATGGGCGTCAAGGTCCTCCAGGCCTGCATCCCGGCGCTCGGCAACAAGTACTGGGTCTTCGCCAGCGGCCTGACGGATCAGGGATGGGCCCTGCACGTGCGCGACACCCAGACCAGCGCGACGCAGACCTATACGAACCCCGTGGGGCATCTCTCGACGACGTTTGCCCATACCGCTGCGTTCGATTGTCCGTAGGGGGCCGGAGGGGTCAGGTTCCCAGGAACGCCTCCTGCTCCACCCAGCAGCCGGAGTCGAGCAGCGCACGCAGGGTATCGGCGAGAGGCGCTCCGGGGCGTTCCTCCAGGTCGCGGCGGATCGCCGAAACGCTGCGCGCAGAGAGGGGGTGACGACGGGCGGCGGCCGCCAGGTCTTCCGAGGACATGCGGAAAAAGGTTGCTTTCGATGGCGACCACGAAGCGATGAGGCGGGCGATGCGCACGCCATCGAGGTCGAGGTCGGCCCAGATCCGCATGGGCGCCCCGGCAACCTTGGCGAGCTCCACGAGCCGGCGAAAGGCGAGGCTCGGATAACCTGCCGACCAGGCGATCAGCGCCGTGCGCGCGGCTTCCACCTCGCCGCGGCAACAGGCTTCGAAGACGGCGAGATTCTCGACCGCGAAGAGGCCGGAGGCCGGAAACGCGATCTCCTCGAGGCTCCCCACGGTCTCGCCCGCCAAGCCGACGAACGGCGCGAAATCGCGTAATTCGAGCTGCCGGCCCGGCATCCGGAGCGTTCCTTCGCCTCCGAGCAAGGTAACGCTCGCTCCGTCGCGGATGCCGATTTCGGAGAGCGGCCCGACGAAACGCTCGAGACGGCCGCGCAGGCCGGCGAGAGCCTTGGAGTTGCCGAGATGGCGTGCGGAGAAGATCCGCTCGGCGAGCACCTCGCCCGCCTCGGCATGGAGGCCCAGGGCGGTCAGGGCCTGGAGCAGCGACGGCGGGAAGCCTTCAGCCTCGGAGCTGCCGAGGATGGCGGCGATCTCGGCGGCCTTGGGGTGCGAGAGGCCGGCCGTCTGCGCTCGCGCCTGCCGCAGCGCGCCGCGGCGCCGGGCGTCTTCTCCGGGCCGCGCGAGCTCCCGCAGCGCCTCCGGCTGGCGCAGGGCCACGGTGCCCAGGCTGGGTTGACCGCCGAGCTTCCCAGCCCGTGGTGAGCCAGCCCGCGCGCAGAAAGTGCTCGATCCATTCCTCGGCAAGGCTGGCCGGGACGCCGCGCCGCGCCAGCTCGCCGAAGAGCCCGCGGACCGGCACGGCGCGCTCAGCCGTTCCGCCGTGCCGGAGCAGGGCGGCGGCAACCGTGCGTCCGGTCGCGTCGGCGAGCGGCGGTGCCGCCGGAATCTCCGCCCGCACCTCGCGCATGGCCGCCGGCCGGGGCCGGCGCGCCGGCTGCTCGCGGCCGCAGGCCTCACAGACCGGAACCCGCCGCGCCAGGCGTTCGACAAGCGCGCCGGCGCGCACCCAACCGGACCACACCAGCCGCCGGCGGTAGCGGCAGGCGTGCAGCTCCTCTTCTTGCCTCACGCTTCCGCCACGATCGGCACCGGCGCGAGGGGCTCGTGGGGCCGCTTCTTTTGCAGCACGACCACGAGGGAGGCCGGGTCGAGCTGGGCGCGGTCGAGGGTGGTGGGAGCCGTGAGGAGGAACTGCGAACGGGAGGCGCGCAGGAACCGTCCCACCTGATCGACGCGGTCCAGCGACAGATGGGCGAAAGGCTCGTCGAGGAGGAAGAACCCCTGGCCGTCGGTCTCGGCCATCGCCATCAGCAGCACGAGGCCGGCGATCACCTGCTGGCCGCCGCTGAACGACGGATCGCCCAAGGGCACCGGCTCCTTGCCGTCGAAGCCGAAGCTGGCTTCGATGGCGGCTTCATCGAGAATCCGGTCGTCGTCGGCCAGGCGGGGGAGCCCCATCTCCACTACGACTTCGGCGCCGGCGGCGAGATCCGTGGCCCGCCGGCGATAATCGTTGAGCGAGCCGCTCACCACTTCCAGGTAGCGCCGCCGGCACTCCGCCAGCTCGGCCTGGGCCTCCGCCGCCTCCCGGCGCCGCGCCGCGAGGTGGCGCTCCGCCTCCTCGATGTTGGCGCGCAAATGGAGGGCTTCCTCGCGCACTTCCGGCGGCGGCGGCTCACCCAGGTTCGCGAGCTGGCGGCGCGCCCGGTCGAGGTCGTTTCGTACGGTATCCGGCCCGTCGAGCTTCCCCTCGCTCGGCGAGGGCGCGAAGCTCGCCGGAGACCTGGTCGGCGAGCTGCCGGAGGCGCGCGTCGGCGGCGGCCAGCTCGGCCTCGGAGCGCTCCAGCGCTTCCTTCTCTCCTTGCAGACGGATGGCCGTCTGCCGGGCGCGCTCCTCGACCTGTGTCGTTTGCGTCAGGGCCGACTCGCGAGCCCGGTGCGCCTCTTCCCGTTCGGCGGCGGCGCGGTCGCGCTCCTCTGCCACCCGCCGCAAAGCCTCGGCGGCGTCCGCTGCATGCTTCCGGGCTTCGGGCAGGGCGGACGCCTCGGCGAGCAGCTCTTGCCGGCGCCGCTCCCGGGCCAGGGAGGTCTCAGCCGACGCACGGCGTTCTCGCGCGGAAGCCAGGGCCGCGGCGGCTTCGCGGACCTCCTCTTCGGCGTCCGCGAGGCTCTCCTCCGCGGCGGCGAGGGCGGCCTCACGACCGGCCGCACCGAGCACCCGGCCGCGTGGCGGGGCTACCCAGGTTCCGCGCCGATCGCGCCAGGAGCCGTCCGGCGCGAGATCGACGGCCGCGAGCCAGCTCGCCAGCCAGGCGGGGGCTCCGGGCGCAAGCTCGACCGGACCGGTCCGCTCGGCATGATCCACGCGCGGGCCGGAGTAGACCGGGCCCGGGAATCCCTGGCGCCGCGCCGCTGTCAGCGCCGCCGTCTCCGCGCCGGCCTCGACCAGGAGCGCGAAGCGGGCGTCTCCCAGAGCGGCCTCGACCGCCTCGCCCAGCGACGGGTCCGCCACTTCGGCGGTGGAGGCGAGGAGCGCGAAGGAAATCGCCTGCTCCTCCAAAGCGGCGAGCGTGCGATCGACCTCACCGGGGTAGACGGGGAGGCCGGCACGGAGGCGTTCGACCTTCTCGTGCGCCCCCTCCTTCCTTTCCCGCGCCCGGGCGGCGGCGGTTTCGGCAGCAAAGAACGCCCGGCTGGTCTCTTCCGCCGCGGCGGCGAGAGCGTCGAGGTCTTCCACCGGCAGGCTCTCGGCTTCCCGCAGGCGCTCCTCCAGGGCAGCGAGCCGCACCGAGGCGCGGACGTGGCGGTCGTGCGCCTCTTCCCAGGCCGCACGCGCCAGCGCCGCCGCGCTCTGCGCCGCCTCCAACGCGGCGAGAGCCCGTGCGTCGGTCTCGCGGGCGCGCGCCACCGCGGCCTCCAGCTCCGCCCGCTCGGTCTCGCCGCGGCGGACTTTGGTGCGCAGCTCGGGAACCTTGGCCCCCGCCTCGTCGCGCCGCCGCAGCTCGACCTGCAGCTCGGCCGCGGGGAGGCGGGCCTCGAGGCCCGCGACGCGGTCGCGGTGGCGCTCCCAGTCGTCCAGTTGCTCGACTTTGCGCACGACCCGCTGGAGCTCCATCTGCAGCCCCTGCACCTGATAGATCTGCCGGCCCACCTCCTGCTCGCTCTCGCCGTAGCGCCGGCGGGCCTCGCCGTAGCGTTCCAGGACGTCCTGATCGCCCATCATCTCGAGCACGCGCCGGAAGAGCTCCCGCGGCTTGAGCTCGAACAGCGAGTTCGTCCGCCCCTGCTCGATGGCGAGCACGCTCATCAGGCTGCGCGTGACGCCGGCGCCTTCGAGCACCCGGCCGTAGCGTTCGGGGCCGTACCAGTCGCGCGACTCGAGCAGCAGCCGGCGGATCTCCTCCAAAGGCGGCCGCCCCGCCAGCACGGCGAAGCGCTTTTCGGGCGCCCCGCCTCCCGCCGGCACCAGAGCACAGGCCAGCGTCGCCTCCGGCGTCGTGATCCGCTCGCGGCGGAACGGCGCGCCGCCGCTCAGGCCGGTGCTGGCCGTGTTCGAGACCACCGCGCGGATCAGCGCCGGAGCGTCCGGCCGGCGCAAGTAGTTCTGGAGGCGCCGGCGGGAGGAGAGGCGGGGCGCGTTCAGGAGCTGGCGGATGGCGTCGAGCAGCGTCGTCTTGCCGGAGCCGTTGGGTCCGGTCACCAGCACCACGTCGCGGTCCAGGGGGATGCGGACGGGCGGCCAGAGATCCCAACCGTGGAGGGAGAGCTCGCGAAAACGGAACATCAGCCTTCGGTCTCCAGCTCTTCCCTCTCCTGGCCCGCCGCTTCTCCCGCCGCGTGCGCCTCCACCAGGTGATAGCGCGCCGCGCCCCGCTCGCCGGAGCGGCGGATGCGTCCGGCCTCGGCCAGTCTCCTGAGAAGCGGGCGCAGGCGCTCCCTCTTGACCCCTGTCTCGCGCTCCAGCTCCCTCATCGCGGCCGAGCCGCCCAGCCGCTCCAGAGCCTCCAGGGCGCGGACCGCGGGCCCGTCGACGGCCGCCGCGGTCTCATCCTCCTCTGCGGCCGCCGCCCCTTCCCGCTCCTCGACGAGCTTGGCCAGCACCTCGCGGCGGATGAAGCCGATCATGCGCTCGCCGTCGATTCCCAGCTCGAGGAGAGGTCCGGCCTCGATCACCTCGCCGTGGCCGGCGAGGAAGTGGAGGCGCCGGAGCTGGGTGACCAGGCTCTGGATGCGGCTGCGGCCGCCGAGGACGGCGCGGAACTCGCGCACCAGTGCCTCCAGGCGCACGCTGGGGCGGTAGCTCCGCGCCGCCGCGGCCTGCTCGCCGGTGAACAGCGCTCCCTGGCCCGGCAGCTCGCGGGTGTCGGCGGCCGTGCGCTTCTGGAGCACGAGGCGCGCCCAGAGGATGACGAGCAGGGCGCAGGCGTCGGAGCGGAGGCCGAGGTTCGAGGCGGCGTCGAAAGCGGAGTCGGCGGTCACCTCCGCAGAGAGCCGGATGCCGACGTGCTCGGAGTAGGCGCTGGTGGCGAGGACGAGGCCTACGGCCTCCAGCCGGCGCTCGACCTCGCGGCGCACCTCCGGAAAGTCCAGGTCGGGCAGCTCGGCGCGCGGCACGGCTCCCGCGCGGAGCAGGCGGGCGCAGATGTGGATGGCGGCGTCCAAGGCGGATCAGGCTTCGCCGCGGGGGCGAACCTCTCCGGGGGTGAGGCGCGCAAGCGGAGCGTTCTCGATCTGCTCCGGCCAGCCGTCCCCGGCAGGCTCGACGGCAAGCGGAAGAGCCCCGAGCCTGCCGGCGATCCCTTCGCCGGCCCAACGCTGCCCGGCGAGCGCCAGCAGGCTGGCGCGCAGGAACGATTCTCCGGAGTCCCCGGCAGGGACGATCCGCGAGAGCGCGACCGGCTCGCCGTGCCGGGCGACGGCGGCGAGGTCGACGAGCAACCGTTCGACCTCGGGAGGCACCTCGACGGCGCCGGCGGCGCGCGGGGCTTCGGGCGGCTCGGTCCACAGGACCGGCTCGGCCTCTACCCGCTCGCGCAACGCCTGCACTTCGGCCGCGTAGGCGACGCCATCGGTGGTCAGCAACGGCGGCGCGGGCACGACCGGGAGCAGCGCCTCCCGTGCCGCGGCGGCCAGCTCGACACCACGCTTCGCCATCAACGCGCGGATGATCTGCTCCGTGGTGAGCCCGGCGGTCAACCGCAGGTACTGACGGCCGACCTCGGTGACGGCGGCGTGCAGGGTGGAGCTGGCGCCGTGCAGGCGCGAAAGCAGGTCGTGGATCTCGCGTGCCACCCGCCGCGCCGCCACCTGGTCGAGCCGTACGGCATCGAGCACGGCACGGATCTGCTCCGAGAGGCGCAGCACCTCCTGGAGCTTCTCGGCGGTGCGGCGGAGCACGACCTCGGAGTGGGATGCCAGAGCGTCGTCGATCTCCTGCCGCAGGGCGGCGAGGCGCGAGCGCATGGACTGGAGGTGACGTAGCGGGTCGAGCCCGATGTTGAGGGCGTAGCGCACCCCTTCCACCGTCGGCAGCAGCTCGCTCTCCCGCAGCCGGTGATGGAGGAACGAAATCACGTCGCCGGCCCAGCGGCCGGCATCGGTGAGCGTATGGCCCGCCGCCGGATCGAACTCCAGCCAGCCGCTCTGCCGCAACGCGCGCACGGCCATCGTCCGCACCGGCTCGGCCAGCCAGTAGAGGATCTCGTCGAGATCCTGCGGCGAGAACGCCGGTCGCGCGCTTTTCACCAGCGCCTCCATCACCGCGGCGCGAACGAAGAACTGGCGCGGCGAGCGGCCGATCAAGGCGTGGAGGAGCGGATAGACGGCCTCGAGCTCGCGCACCGCGGCGAGCTCCTCGACCTGATCGGGCGCCAGCCCGCCGGTCCATTCGGCGAGCCCCTCCCAACCGCGCGCATCGGCCGCCTCCAGTCCTTCGGGGAGCTCGCCCTCCGGCTCCGTATCGAAAAAGGGTGCCCCGTTGCGCATTTCGGGCATCACTATAGCGGAGACTTCAGGGGAGGATACGCGAGTGGAATCAAGGACGAAAAGGACAGCAAGGACGCTAAAGGCGCGAGGTGAAGGATTTGTTTCTCGTCCTTAAAGTCCTTGCTGTCCTTTTCGTCCTTGATTTCCGGCGCCAAGCGCTTACCCCGGCGGGAGGTTGCTCCAACCTACCCGCCCGCCACCTGCCGCCACCAACCCCACCCGAAGACGACGGTCAGGTAGGTCCACAGAAGGCTCGCCAGGATGTGCAGGATCGTGTTGCGGCGGTTGCCGCGCCAGTGGCTGCGGTCGTAGATGAACTGCTGGGTGAGCAGGCGAAGGCCCCAGAACAGGGTGAGCCCGGCGAGCACCACCGCGGCCAGGCGCGAGGGAACGACCAGGTCGCCGGCGAAGAAGAGCGCGAGCGCGCCGAAGAGGACCAGGGTCAGCACGATGAAGCCGACGTGCACGAGGAAGATCTGGCGGTTGAGCAGGGTGAGCTTGGCGAGATCGTCCTTCCAGCCGAGCTGCTTGGGGAAGAAGGGATGGACCGCGGCGAGCAGCAGCAGCAGAGCCCCCGCGAGCCGCAGATGGGCCTCGAGGCTCACGGCCGCTTCTCCAGCACCAGGACGGCGACGAAGGGAGTGACGCGGAAGTCCTCGCGTACGGCGAGGTCCGCCGCCGCAGCCAGCCGCAGCCACTCGCGGCGCGGCAGGAAATGGAGGAATCCCGGTCCGAAGGCGAGGAAGTTCCGCCAATCCCGGAGATGCTCGACGAGCACGACCCGCCCGCCGGGAGCGAGCCCGCGGGCGATCTCCCGGAAGAAGCGTACGCGCGACCTCGGCCGGCGCAGCTCGTGGGCGGCAAAGATGAGGAAAACGGCGTCCTGAGAGCCGTCTGGGAGCGGCAGGGCGCAGAAATCGGCCGCCGTGGCGGAGCGGTCGAGCGACAGCCGCCGGGCCCGCACGATGGACGGCTCCGTCATCTCCACCGGATCGTAGATGTCGAGCACCGTGCCGCTCTCGACCGGGAAAAACCGTCTCAGAGCGCCGAAGGTCTCGTCGAGCCCGGCGTGAAGGCTCGTCCAGCGCTGCGGCGGTTCCCGAAGTAGGCCGGCGAGCCAATCCCAGCGGCCCAGCTTCGAGCGGTCGTAGACCCAGTGCGAGACGAGGAGCGACGAAGCCGACCAGAGCAAGATCGCCGCGCCGCCCGCCAGGGCGAGAACCGCGAGAGGCCGAGGCAGCGGCAGCAGGACGACGGCGAGGATCATCGCCAGCGAGGCGGCCCCGGCCTTCGCGTACGTCGGCTGGTTGTAGCGCAGGATCTGCAGCAGCCCATGGTACGGACCGTGGGATAGATCTGCGCTCATCCCTGGGCCTCCTCGGAGGCTCGCGGCAGCGCCTCGCGAACGCCGCGCTCCCAGCGGTACGGCACGTCCTGGAGATGGAAGGCGTTGGCGAGCACCGGACGCTCGCCGGCGAACGGCTCGCGCTCCAGGAAGGTACACTGGCGCACGTCGACGGCGACCGGCTCGGGGTTCCAGCGCCGCCGTACGCCCTGGATGCGCACGATCGAATGCGTCTCCGGCTCGTAATCGAAAGTGAAGGGGAGCGGCCCGGCGAACTTGCGGGCCTCCGCGAGAGTCGGGAACGGCGAGCCGGCGGGCAGCGGCGCGGGCTTGCCGGCGAGGTCCGCGATCACCTGCAGGTCGGCCTCGCCGCCGGTGTCGATGCGCACCTCCAGGCTGCCGTTCGTCTCGTGCAGCCGCGCCTCGCACTTGACGTAGTTGTAGTGGGTCAGCAGATTGCCCGCCTGCACCATCAGCTCGCGGTCGGCGTCGCTGCGCAGGATGCGGAGCCCGCGCAGGGAGCGCCCCGCCGCCGTGCGGAAGCGCGAGAAGATGCGATAGCCGGTCAGGAAGAAGTCCTGCCCGAGCGCCGCCGGCACGCCGACCGGCCGCAGCTTCTCCGTCTGCACCATGGCGATCGCCAGGAAGCCGAGGCCGCGGTAGCCGTCCAGCTCGAGCCCTGGAGGCAGCAAGGGGACCAGCACGCGCTCCGGAAACGCGTAGGTCAGCACGAGGCAGTGTCGGAAGAAGGCGCGAACCGGCAGCGGGTGCCGCTTGAGGAGGTGTAGCATTTCAGGATTGATTCTATATTGCCGCTGCTCGCCCGGCGCTTCCGCACCGGGCTATAGAAACGTCGCTCCTCTGGAGCGAATCGCCCTCTGGGCTACGTCTCGATAGCCCGGTGCGGAAGCGCCGGGCGAGCTCACCTCTAGGGACCCCCAAAGCAGCGAGCGGTCGCGCGCCGCCCATTCGGCCGCCTGGGTATTCCGCGGCTCGCCGAAGCTGCGTAGCACCAGGACCGCGCCCGGCGCGGCAGCATGGCGGACGGCGGCGAGCAGGCGTTCCCCATAGGCCGCGGGAGCGGCGTCCAGGACGTTCGAGAGCGTGAAGCCGTCGAAGCGGCCGGACGGGCCGCTCTCCAGGTACTCCACGGCATCGGCGCAGACGAATTCGATCTCGGAAGTCGGCTGATCGGCCGTGTCCGGCGTCTCCACGGGCGGCTCGCAGCCGAGCAGCAGGCGCCAGGCGAAGGGGTTTTCCCGGTTCGGGTGGTTCGCCCAGGTGCGCTCCAGCCGCCGGCGAATCGCGCGGTCGAATCGAGGCGGCACCCAGTCGACGAAGGGTCGGCCGTGGGCGAGCCGCAGGACGGCCGGATGCAGCAGGAAGCGGAGCACCGCCCGCAGGCGAACCGTGTCGAGTTTCCGCCGCCAGAAGGCCGTCTGCTCGCCCGGTGCGGCGAGCTCGAGGAACCGCCGCAGGTCGCGCTCGCGCCAGCCGAGCCAGGGGAAGGTCCGCCGCACCCGTGCGAGGCGCCGGTCCACCAGACCCATGCGCGGCGGTGCGCCCGCGGCACGGGCCCGTGCATATTCGATCTGCGCCGGGTTGATGTCGACGGCGGTAACGTGGAATCCGCGGGCGGCGAGAGCCAGCGCGGTATCACCGGAGGAGGCGATACAGAAGATCCGGCCTCCCGGCGGGAATTCCGACGCCTCAATCCTCCAGTCCTCGTGCATGCGGCCGAAAAGGAGCTGCGGCGGTCCGACCCTGCCATCCAGCCGGCCGCGTTCCCAGGGAGTGGCCTCACGAATCTCGGCCTGTTTCGCCGCCCGACCGGCGACCAGCCAAACCAGGGTGAGGAAGGCGAGGTTCTGCGTGATCATGGCGCCGGGATCGGCGATGTGCTCCCGCCCCCAGAGGAGGCCGCCGCCGTTCATCACCACGAGCAGCAGCGTCTGTGCCGCGGCGGCGAGGCGCGGCCGCCAGGCGGAGAGCACCCAGAGGGCGAGCCCGATCTCGATCGTCCCCAGCGCCGCGAGCGCGACCGCGCCGGCTCGCTCGTCCAGGCCCGGCAGTGCCTCGACGATCGCGCGGTGCCCCGGGCAGCGGCCGAGCATCTTGCACCACAGGCCCTGATACAGCCAGACGAGCGCGACGGCCAAGCGGGGCATCGCGACGAGTCAGCCTCTACGTGGATTCGTCAGCGCATCGCCGGGCTTCGGCTTCGGCGATCCAGCCGCGGCGGAGCTCGTGGTCCGGGATGCTGGACAGGTAAGGTTTAATGTCCAGGATGGGCGTGCCGTCCAGCATGTCGACACCGCGGACGTAGAGCTGGTTGCCCTCGCGCCGCAGCAGGGCGACGACCGTCAGACCGATCGGGTTCGGCCGCCGCGGTGCCCGGGTGGCGAAGACGCCGTGCGGCCGGGTATCCGTGGGCGGAGTCGCCAACAGCTCGTAGCCGGATGCGCGATCGAACACCCAAAGGACGTACAGGTGGGAGAACCCTTCGATGTCCGTGAGACCGGCCTCGAGCTGCGGCAGGATCTCCAGGACGCCTTCCGCGTGATGCTCGGCGCCGGGGCCTTTGGGAATCTGCGCCTTGTCGGTATAAGGGCTGCGAACGACGCCGATCGGTTCCATCAGCGGTTCTTTCCTCCTGCGCTCTACGGTATCACCGGCCCCAGCGCTCGCGACCGGTGCGGACGCCTTTCACGAGCAGCCAGAGGCCGAGGGCGAGCTCGAGCAAGAGGATCGGCGCGAGGACCAGCGCGAGCAACACCAGCGCGACGGGCGGCAGCGTCCGGACGGCCGCGAAGGCCGCCGCGATGAACGCCGGGAACAGCATTTGGGTCAGCGCGAAAGGCGCCACGAGGGCCGAACCCACGAGCCCGAGAAGGGCGAGAGCCCTCGGGACGTAGCGCGATCTGACCAAAAGATACATGTAGGTCGTCGACCCGAGGCCGAAGAAGAGCAGGAGGATCATGAACCCGGACTCCCGGGCGCTGATGACCACGTGCGCCAGTCCCTGGAGCTCACGTGGCGTGAACGGCTGGAGGGGCTCGGCGCCGCTCAGAAGCGAAAGGACGACGAAGCCGCTCACCGCGATGGCGCTGCCCAGCGAAACCTCCACGAGCCGCCAAAACGCCGCGAAGCGGGCGAGACCCCGATGCACGGGCGCGAGCAGGTGGTAGAGCGCCGCGTTGAGGATGACGACGGCGACACCCGCGAGCAGGTCGCAAACGATAGCCATGCGAAACAGTTGCGCGTGCGCCACGATGTTGCTCGCCGTGCGCGCAGCATCGCCGGCGACGATCAGCGCCGGGCGCACGTAGAACTCCGGGAAGACCGATGTCACATATTGGATGACGTAGGCCGCGCCGGCGATCCTCGCAGCTTGCCGCGGAGAGAAGGTTCCCTGGCGATGCGTCGTGACGGAGGGCGGGTGCTGCACGTTGGCCGCGCTCGGCACGGCGTCAGGGTCGAGATCGGGGGCGGTCGGCATGCCTGGCTCCCTGGCGATCAGCAGTGGCGGTGCGAGGTTACAAGGGCTCGCCGCATCATCATCTTGGATACGCGGAGAGGGGAAGTATCTTACAGCGCCCTAATCTGGCGGCGCGGCGCTGGCGTTGGGTTCACGTTTGTGTTAACTTCCTCGCGTGCGTGAAGTGCGCTTCTATCGGACGAAGGCAGGCCATTGCCCGGTCGAGGAATTTCTCGATGCGCTCGGTGGAAAGCAGGCCCAGAAGATTGTCTGGGTACTACGGTTGGTCGAGGAGCTCGAAACTGTTCCCTCTCAGTACCTCAAGAAGCTCGCCGATATCGAAGGCCTTTGGGAGGTGAGGGCTCAGCACGGAGGAGATACCTTCCGGCTTCTCGGCTTCTTTGACGGGCCTCGACTGCTGGTGCTCACCAGCGGATTTGCGAAGAAGACCGACAAGACACCACGCCAAGAGATTGCACTGGCTGAGAAGCGTAGACAGGACTATTTGAGTAGGAGGCATGAATATGAGCGACCTGACTAAGTACACACAGTCTCGAGCCGCGCGCGATCCCGAGTTCGCGGAGGGTCTCGAGGCAGGGTACGAGGAGCTCAAGATCGGTGCTTTGCTCCGGAAGGCTCGTGAGCGGGCGGGGATCACTCAAGAGGAGGTGGCCGAGCGTCTGGAAACGAAGAAGTCGGCCATCAGCCGAATCGAGAACAGTGCGGGCACCATACGACTTTCTACGCTGGAGCGCTATGCCCGGGCCATCGGGTGGCGACTCTCCCTGGAGCTTCGGCCTCCTCGGAAGGCTTCGCGGTCTCGTAGGTGACGCGGTCTTCGGTGGCGCTGGCAGCAGTTCATAGCCGGACTGGCCTCGCCGCATCGGAGGCGCACAGGGCAGCTCTGCCGTCTCGTCCCCGCAGCTCCGCAGCATGGACCGCCCGCTGCTCGCGATGATGGAGCTGCTGCTCGCCATGGAAGACGTCCTGCTCGGCGTGGAAAGCCTCCTGTTGGCGGTGAAACGCTTCGCGCTTTTCCAGCTCGGCCAGCATCTCCTCGATCGACAGTCTCGTGCCCATACGCCTGCCTCTCGCCTCCAAGATTGCGGTGAAGCCTTCTGAAGCACATCCTAACACGCGGGCAGACCGTGACTCAGGGCAAGTTCGCCGCGAACGCGCCCGGTTTGCGGCAAATTGGCCTGAATTGCGGTGAAGGCATCCGAAACACCGCAACGCGAGCTAAGATTGCGGCATCTTATCCGAGACACCGAGATCTTATCCAAGTTCACGGCGCATTGAGTGAGATCGCGGCACCTTCTCCGAGACGCCGCGACACGGGCCGAATTTGCGGTGAATTGTCCTGGATCACGGCGCATTGATTGGCGGCGTCGCAATCCGGATCGAGATCGCGGCCTCTCAGTTGAGATCGCGGCCAATTAGTTGGCGGCACCGCGACTCGAGCCGGGATTGCGGTGTCTCGGCTAATGCTGCGGCAAAGCATCCTGCGGCTCCACCGTACGATTCTCCGCGCCGCCGTCCCCGCCCGTTCGCGCCTCCCACGCTTTGATAAGGTCCCTTCCGGCGCTGAGCTCGGCGCCGGGAGGGTGAAGATGAGGATCGCGATCCTGGGAGCGGGCGGCGTCGGCGGCTATTACGGCGGCACGCTGGCCCGGGCCGGACATCAGGTCGCCATGCTGGCCCGTGGTGAGCATCTCGGCGCCCTGCGCGCGCGGGGCCTCGAGGTGCGCACGCCGGAAGGGACTTTCATCGCCGCGGTCCAAGCGAGCGACGATCCGCGGGAGCTGGGATCGGCCGAGCTCGCGATCGTGGCCGTCAAGAACTACTCGCTTCAGGAGATCGTGCCGGCAGCGAGGCTGCTCGGCGAACGGGGCGCGATCGTTTTGCCGCTGCTCAACGGGGTAGACGCCGCGGACCGATTGGTCGCTGCCGGCGTGCCGGACGGAAAGGTGCTCGGCGGGCTGACCCAGATCAGCGCCGCCCGCGTCGGGCCGGGAGTCGTCGAGCGCCGCAGCCCTTTCCAGCGCGTGGTCGTCGGCGAGCGGGCGGGCGGCATCTCCGAGCGCGCGGAGCGGATCGCCGCGGCCTTCCGCGAGGCGGGCGCGGACGCCAGAGCCTCGGCCGACATCACCGCCGATCTATGGCGGAAGTTCGCCTTCATCGCCACCATGTCGGCCGCCTGCGGGCTGGCCCGTGCATCGGTCGGCCCGGTCCGGAATGCGCCGCTGGGGCGCCTGCTGATCGAACGGGCGCTGCGCGAGGTGCTCGACGTGGCCCGCGCCCGCGGCGTGGCGATTGCGGATGACGACGAGGCCAAGATGCTTGCCTTCGTCGACTCCCTGGGCGAGGCCATCAAGCCGAGCTTCCTGCTGGACGTGGAGTCGGGCGGCCCGACGGAGATCGACGACCTGAGCGGCGCGGTCTCGCGGCTCGGCCGCCAGGCGGGCGTCGAGACGCCGGTGCATGACGTGGCTACGGCGGCGCTGGGCGTCGGACGGCCAGGGGTTGACTGACCGATCTTCGCTGGCTTTGTGGTGAGCGGCAGTGGAACCAAGGACAAAAAGGACAGCAAGGACGCCAAGGACGCGAGGTGAATGACTTGTTCCTCGTCCTTGAAGTCCTTGCTGTCCTTTTTGTCCTTGGTTTTCCGGCGGCAAAGTTAGGTCCTATGGGGGATAGGGGTGAGGCTCTCGAATGGTGGGGTAGCGGCCGCTTCGGCTATCCTGCACGTGGATTGGCGATCTCGAACGGCGCCGCCGCGCCGCCTGCCGACCAGGGTTACCTCCTGGTGCGGCAGTTGATGTCCGCACAGCTCGGCGAACGCCGTGAGGCGGCGCGCAAGCTCCTCAAGGGCCGGGATCTGTCTCTCGTTCCCGCGCTGGTGGACGCCCTCTTCTATACGCCGAAGCGCGACCGCGCGGAGCTGCTGGAGGTGCTGCGCGGCCTTACCGGCGAGGACGCCGGAACCGGCTATTACGAATGGGTGGAGCTCGTGGGCCGCCGTACGGATCTCACCGGCAGGCCTGGGTACATGGCGTGGAAGCTGTCGCTGCTGAGCCGCATCGATGCCGCCTATCAGAAGATCTTCTATCGAGATGCGCCGGCACGCCTCCGGCTGGAGGAGATCGTCTGGGGCGGCGTGAAGCTCGACGGCATTCCTTCCCTGGAAGATCCGCCGCGCGTCGCGGCAGTCGCGGCAGTGGAGGCCGGGTTTCTCACCGACCGCGAGCTGGTCTTCGGGGTCAGCGCCGGCGGCGCCCACCACGCCTATCCGCTGCGGTACCTGAGCTGGCACGAGATGGTCAACGACGTGGTGGGAGGCGAGCCGGTCACGCTCAGCTACTGCACGCTCTGCAACTCCGGGATCGCATACTCCGGGAAGACGCCGGAGGGCGGCCGGCGGACCTTCGGCACCTCGGGCCTGCTCTACCGCAGCAACAAGCTGATGTTCGACCGCCAGACACACACCCTCTGGAGCAACCTCACCGGTGAGCCGGTGGTCGGGCGGCTGGCGCGGAGTCCCGTCCGTCTCGAAATCCTGCCGTCGACCGTGACGACCTGGGAAGGCTGGCGCTCCGCCCATCCCGATACCACCGTTCTCAAGCTCGACGACGGCTTCGGGCAGCGCTGGAACTACACCTACCGGCCGGGCGCCGCGGAACAGGCCCGGTCCGGCGTGTCTTTTCCGATCTGGCTGAAGAGCAAGGCTCTCGCGCCCAAGGCCGAGGTCTACGCCCTGCGAGTGGGCCGGCACGCCAAGGCGTATCCGATCGAGCGGGTGCTTCAGGACAAGGTGGTGAACGATCGTCTCGGCGAGGTGGATCTGGTCCTGATCGGAGATCCCAATTCCGGCGCCGTTCGCGCCTACCGGCGCGATGGCCGCACCTTCGCGCCAGGACGCGACGAGCGCGAGCTGCGGGACGAGTCGGGAAGCTCTTGGCGGATCACCGAGGAAGCCCTGCTTCCGGAGATGGCGACCTCGTCGCGTCTCGATCGATTGCCGGGGCATGTTTCGTTCTGGTTCGCCTGGTATGGATTCTTTCCCCAGACCGAGGTCTATGGAGCACTGCGCTGAATCCTGTAATCTATTCAGGATGAGATCTCGTTTCCTTCTCTCCGCCTTCGCGATCCTTGCGGTCTGCGGGACGGCCCCGATCTCCTCGCAGGAGGAGAAGGCTCCGCCTTCGCCGGCACCGCAGGAGACATTGGCCAGCGTTCTGGAGCGGGCCTACCGGCTCATTTCCGAGGGGAAATTCAAGCCAGCTTCGGGTCGAGGGCGAAGTCCGTCGGCCCGAGATCCTCGCGCAGGTGAAACCGGAGTACTCGGAGAAGGCGCGCAAGGCAGGCACGAGGGGAACGGTGATCGTGGAGGCCATCATCGATGAGGAGGGCTGCGTGCGCAACGTGAGGCCACTCCAGGAATTGCCCAACGGCTTGACCGAGACCGCCAAGGCGGCAGTCCGGCAGTGGGTGTTCTTTCCCGCCACGCTGGAGGGCAAGCCTGTAAAGGTGTACTACGTCCTGACCATCAACTTCCAGGTCCAGTACGGTCTGGGCTCATTCCTGCCCGGATAGCCCCGAGCGCGATGAGGGAGATCTCCGCACCCGGTCTCGACGAGATCCGCGCCGCCCACGAGCGGCTGGCCGGAACGGTCGTGCGCACGCCGCTCGTGCGTCTCAATGCGGACGCCGCCGGCGCCGAAGTCTGGCTCAAGCTGGAGAACCTGCAACCCATCGGCTCTTTCAAGCTGCGCGGCGCCGCCAACGCCATGCGCCTGGCCGGGGCCGAGAAGCTACGGGACGGGGTCTACACGGCGAGCGCCGGCAACATGGCGCAGGGCGTGGCCTGGAGCGCCCGCGAGCTCGGCGTGCCGGCCGCGGTGGTCGTTCCCGATCATGCGCCGGCCACCAAGCTCGCCGCCATCGAGCGTCTGGGCGGCCGGGTGGTGAAGGTGCCGTGGGAGCGCTGGTGGCAGGTGATCGAGGAGCACGCTTTCCCGGGGCTCGGCGGGCTCTTCATCCATCCGGTGGCGGACCGGGCGGTGATGGCGGGCAACGGCACGATCGGCCTGGAGATCCTCGAGGATCTTCCGGACGTCGACACCGTGCTCGTTCCTTTCGGCGGCGGCGGGCTATCGAGCGGCATCGCCGCGGCGCTCGCCGCGCTGCGTCCGCAGGCGCGCGTCTACGGCTGCGAGGTGGCGACCGCCACACCGCTCGCTGCGGCCCTGGCCGCCGGCTCCGTGCAGACGGTCGACTATCAGCCGAGCTTCGTCGACGGCATCGGCGGCAAGAGCCTCCTGGCCGAGATGTGGCCTATCGTCAGCACGCTGCTCGCCGGAGCCCGCGTCGTCGCTCTCGCGGAGGTGGCCGCCGCCGTCGGCCTGCTTGCCGAGCGTCACCGCGTCATCGCCGAAGGCGCGGGCGCCACGCCGGTCGCCGCCGCTCTGAAGGGCGTTCCGGAAGCGCGCAAGGTGGTTTGCATCGTCTCCGGCGGCAACCTCGACGCCGCAAAGCTCTGCGCCATCCTGGAGGGACGGGTGCCGTAGTCTGAGCCGCATCCGGGCGCTCCTCCTGCTCTTCTTGCTGCCGGGTTCTGCGGGGACGCAGCCCGCGACTCCTCAGCCACGCAATCCCGGGAAGCTGGTCCACGTCGTCGTGGCTCTCTGTGACAATGAATTCCAGGGCATCGTTCCCGTGCCCCTGAAGCTCGGCAACGGTGACGATCCGAAGAACAATCTGTATTGGGGCGCGGCCTACGGTGTGAAGACCTTCTTGCAAAAGACGAACGAGTGGTCTGTCATCGCCGCGACGCCAAACCCGAAACCGGGCGTTCTGGAACGGTGCGTTTTCAAGCACAGGACAAAGCCGGTCCATCTGGTCGCCGACGCGGGATGAAAGCGGCTCTGAGACTCTTCTCGAGCGGCTGGTGAAGTAAAAAGCGGCAACGGGTCTCGTCCATTCCCCGCATTGACGATGATTAGGAACCGGCGTAAAATTACTACATCCTCCAACGCATGAGCGCCACGGTCAGCCCGGTAACGTTCGCACGGTCCTGAACGCCTGATATTTGACGCGCGATCCCCCGCGAAAGGAGATTGGAGATGGCCAAGAAAGCCGCGAAGAAGAGGGCGAAGAAAGCTGTGCCCGAGCCGGTCGCCGAAGAGAACACCCAGCCGGTGAAGATCTGCTTCGAGCGGATCATCCCGGACGATCTGGACCCCGAGCGGGTGGTGCGGCGGCGGATGCGCGAGGCGCTCGCGGCGACTGCCGGCCGGACCCTCGACGCCGACGAGATGGGCAATCTCGCCCGGATGGCCGTCGTCAACTCGAAGCGATGGACGACGGGCTCGACGCTGCGCTGCCGGTTCCTGGACGGCAGCGTCAGGATGCGGAGGAAGGTGGAGGAGTTCGCGCATCTATGGGAGAAACACGCCAACATCCGGTTCAAGTTCGTCACCTCCGGGCCGGCCGAGATCCGTATTTCGTTCTACGCGGACAGCGGCTCCTGGTCGGCCGTAGGGCGCGATGCGCTGAATACGTCGTATTTTCCCCCGCACCAGCCGACCATGAATTACGGCTGGCTCCGTGACCGTACGGGCAATGACGAGTGCTCGCGGGTGGTATTGCACGAGTTCGGCCACGCGCTCGCCTGCGTCCACGAGCACCAATCCCCGACGTTCAACCGCAAATGGAACGAGAAGGCCGTGACGCGGTATTTCCAGGGTCCGCCGAATTTCTGGACGCCCGACGACATTCGCCACAACGTGCTGGGGAAATACTCGCCGAAGGGAGTTTCCGCCACGCAGTTCGACCCGAAGTCGATCATGCTGTATTCGTTTGACGGCGCCCTCTTCGCCGATGGGCTCGGTTCGACGAACAACAATACGAAACTGTCGTCATATGACATTCAGATGATCAAGGGCATGTATCCATAGCCGGCGGTAGTGGTTCAGATTGCTCGTGGACTACCCGGTCCGTACGTAGTCTGCAGGCAAACTGAACCACTACATAGCCGGCACAGAGGTCAGCCGGCCGCGCTACGCAGCAGCTCCTCGATGCTCAGACGATCGGTGCGCAGCTCAGGCTCCGCCTCGCGCCTTCGCCAGCGCTTCCTCGACCCTGGCGATATCAGGGTCGCCGGCTTTGAGCTGCCCGCGCCGGATGGCGAGACACTTGCGCAGCACGGCTTCGGCTTCGGCGCCGCGCCCGCGCCGGGTCAGGATCTCGCCCAGACCGAGTAGCGCCGTAGCGGTTCGCCGGTGCTCCGGCCCCACCGCTGTGCTGAAGACCGCAACTGAGCGCCGCAGGGCGGCCTCAGCCGTGGCGTAGTCGCCCATCTGGCGGTACGCCGAGGCGACGTCGAGGAGGCTGGAGGCGACTTCGGCGTGCTCCGGGCCGAACGCCTCCTCGCGGATCGTGAGCCCGCGCTGGTAGAGCTTCAGCGCCGCCTGCGGATCGCCTTGAGCGGCGAGCGCTTTGCCGAGGTTCTTCAAGGTGTAGGCGACGTCCGGATGGTTCAAGCCCCGAGTTTGTTCGTAGACCACGAGGGCCCGCCGGAAAAATCGGACAGCCTCCTCGAGCTCGCTGCGTTCCGCGGCCAGGAATCCGGCCGTATTGAGGAACAGCGCCAGATTCGGGTGGGGCCGATCGTACAGCCGCTCGGCGATCGAAAGGGCGCGCTGGTTGTGCGTGCGGGCGGCTTCGAAGTCGCCCATCTGGGTGAACATGTTCGCCAGGTTGTCCTCGGTGCCGGCCACGAGTGTGGATAGCTCGCCTTCGTTCTTGCGGTGGATGGCCAGTGCGCGTTCGAAGACGGAGGCGGCTTCGCGGTGCTTCTGCTGTTTCCAGAGCGCGAGGGCGAGGTTGTTGAGGCCCTTGGCCAGCTCCGGGCTGTCGAGCGGTCCGTTGCGGCTGTACAGATCGACGGCGCGCTCCAGCAGGCGCTGGGCGACGTCGAGATTCCCCTGGGCGCGCTCCAGGTTGGCGAGGTTGCTGAGCGTACTGGCCACCTCCAGGAGGTCGCCTCGTTGCTCGTTCAACGCCAGCGCCCGTTCGAGGAGGGGCCGCGCCACGGCGTAGTCGGCTTCCCTGTGGATTGCCAGTCCCAAGCGCTTGTAGCTCTCGGCCAGCTCGGGGTCCGACTCGTCGTAGAGATCCTTGCGCAGGGCCAGCGCCTTCTCGAAGAGGCTCCGCGCCTCCGGGTAGAGAGCGAGCTGAAAGTAGACGTTGCCCAGCAGCGTCAGCATCTCGGCGCGCAGCTCCGGCTGGTTCGCCAGCTCCTTGTCCACCCGGGCGGCGCCGCGGTCGAGGAGGTCGCGCGCCGTGAGCTGCGTACCCTGCGAGCGGTCCGGATCGGCCTCCAGAAAGACGCTCTCGAGGAAGTGTTGCGCCTGCTCGGCGCGGAGCGCCTGTGCGTGCGCGGCGCGTGCCTGCACCAGCGCCATGGCGAGACTGCCGACGAGCGACAGCACGACGAGGATCGCGGCGGCTACGCCTACGCGGTGGCGCTCGATGAACTTCAATCCGCGGTAGCCGACGGTGTCGGGGCGGGCCGAGACGGGCCGCCCATCGAGGTGGCGGCGCAGATCGTCGGCGAGCGCCGCGGCCGAGGCGTAGCGGCGGGCGGGGTCGCGGTGCAGCGCTTTGAGCACGATGGTGTCGAGATCGCCCTGGAGGCGCCGCGCCAGCTTGCGGCTCTCACGCTCGCCGGTCGCGGTCTCCGGCTCCGCGCCCTTCCTTGCCGCTGTGCTCGGCCGCTCCACCGTCTCGCGCGACACTTTGACCGCCAGCTCCACACCGGTCGTCGCCTTCCGGTCGTGCGGCAGCGTGCCGGTCAGCAGCTCGTAGAGCACCACCCCGAGGCCGTAGACGTCGGTCGCCGTGGTCACGGCGCCGCCCAGGATCTGCTCGGGCGCGGCGTAGGCAGGCGTCAGCACCTTCACCTCGGCGCGGGTGAGGAGCGTCTCCTCGCCGTCCTCTCCCAGCAGCTTGGCGATGCCGAAGTCGAGGAGCTTCACCTCGCCGCCGGCGCTGACCAGGATGTTCGACGGCTTCAAGTCGCGGTGGACGATCAGGTTGCGGTGTGCCACCTCGACGGCCTCGCAGCAGGTGACGGCGAGGCGCAGCCGCTCCTCGACGGTCGATTCGTGCGCGGCGCACCACGAGGTGATCGGCTCGCCCTCCACCCGCTCCATGACGATGAACGGCCGGCCGTCGGGAGCGCGGCCGCCGTCCAGCAGCCGGGCGATATGGGGATGCTCCAGCCGCGCCAGGACCTGGCGCTCGCGCAGGAAGCGGCGGAGGATCTCGTCGGAGTCCATGCCGCGCCGCAGGAGCTTCAGGGCGACCCGCTGCTCGAACTGGCCGTCGGCACGCTCGGCCAGGTAGACCTCGCCCATGCCGCCCCGGCCGAGCAGCGACAGCGTGCGGTACGGACCGATCCGTTGGCCAAGGACGTCTTCCCCGGCGCCCGCGGTGAGCCACTCCTCGACCGCCGCGGGAACGGCGGGCTCGTCGAGGAAGCCGCCGGAGCGCGCGTCGGCCTTCAGCAGGTCGCTCACCGCCGCGGCGAGCTCGGGGTCGGTTTCGGCCAGCGCGGCGAGATGCACGTCGCGCTCCTCGCCGGTCTGCTCGACCAGCTCCTCGAAGCGTTCCCGGGCGCGCTGGAAGAGCTCCGGGCTGGGCGGGGTCACGCGCCGGCTCCGGGCTCGGCGAGCTGCTGATAAAGGAAGGCCCGCGCGGTGCGCCACTGGCGCTTGACCGTGCGGTCTGAGACCTCGAGGATGCCGGCGATTTCCTCCACCGAAAGCCCGGCGAAGAAGCGCCACTCCACCAGTCGCGCCAGCTCCGGGTCTACCGCCGCCAGCCGCTCCAGCGCCTCGTCCAGGGCCAGCAGCTCTTCGCCGCGCTCGTGGACGGGGACCTGGGCATCGTCCAGAGAGATCGGCGCCTCGGAGCCGCCGCGCTTGTGGCGCGTGCGGCGCCGCGCGTGGTCGATCAGGATGTGGCGCATCGCCCGCGCCGCGAGCGCGAAGAAGTGGGAGCGGTCGCGAGTCGACCAACGGGCGTCGCCGGAGAGCTTTAGGTACGCCTCGTGGACGAGGGCGGTGGTGCTGAGCGTCGCCTGGACCGGCGTAACCTGAAGCTGGCGGCGGGCGAGCTTGCGGAGCTCCGCGTAGACCAGGCCGAACAGCTGATCCAGGGCCGCATGGTCGCCGCCCTCGGCGGCCTGCAGCAGCTCCGTGATCGCCTCCGGGGGGCCGTCCGGTTCATCTGGATGAGAGTCCATATAGCCTGGATTCTATAGACCCCGGCCCGAAGCGTCACGCGATCGAGCGGTTTTCCAGCACACATCGGTTGTAAAGGAATAACGCTACTGCCGGAACCGGGAGCCGTTCGCAGTATCGACATCACGGCGAAGAGACGAAATCTCTTGTTTTTAGACGGCCACGTCACTTTCCAAAGCGATACGCCAGCGTATCGTTCGGTACGGTGAGCTCGAACTCGCCGACCTCCTCCAGTTGCATGCTGTCGCTGACGCGGTACACCTTCCCGGTCTTCCCGGTGCCGCTGTCCGGTACGCCCGGAACGGTCGAATCCGTCCGGAAGACCAGGATCCTGCCGGGAACCCAGACCTGCTGGGGCTCTTTGGGCGGGGGGCCGAAGGTGACGAACTCGGCATTTCCGCCATCGATGACGACGACCTGCCGATATCCCTTGCCGCAGCCCGCGACGACGAGTCCCAGGAGCGCTACGGCTACGTAGACGCTTGCTCGAGCAGTCTTGCGATGCATGACGGTCCCCCCTTTTGAAGGCGTTCGGCGCCGCCCCTGCCGGCGCGTGCAGTCGACCCGGCCAGGCGACGAACGACACATTGTAGCTCTTCCCGGGGCCTGTGAGTCCAGCGTCGCGCTTGAACCGGCCGCATCGGGCCGGGGACACACGGAGCAGACCGGGAAGAGCCTCATCCCCCCTCTGGGACCGGTCCAGGCGATGCCGGCGGGCTTCTGGTCGCGTACCTCATCTCGGGCTTTCTCGGAGGCTTCGTCGGCCGCCTTCTGGGAGAACCCCCGCGGCGTTCCTGAGCTCGGGGCTCTTCTCGGTCTGCTTCTCGGCGCGCAGGCCGAGCGCGGCGGCCGCAATCCAACTGAACGCAACGGTCAGCGCCGCGGTGAGGAGAAGGACGAGCGGCAGCTTGATGGCCGAGTACGCCGCCAGCCGGGGGCCGTGCCAGAGTCCCAGGACCGCGCCGTAGGCCGCCGCCCTAGAGCCCCTTCAGCACCGTCTTCCAGCGCTCCCAGGCCTCCGTCCGCGCCTTGCGGTCCGCCTCGGCGCCTTGCGGATCTTCGCCGCTGCGCATGAAGCCGTGGCCGGCGCCCTCGTACGTCACGGGCTCGTAGGTCTTGCCCAGCTCCTTCATCTGCGCCGCGGTGTTGGGCACCGTGGCGGCGATACGCGCGTCGGTGCCGCCATAGAAGCCGTAGACCGGCGCCTGGATGCGGGCGAGATCCTCCTTGCTGTGCTCGAAGCTGCCGTAGAAGACGAAAGCGGCCTTGAGGTCCTTGCGGTTGGTGGCGAAGCGCAAGGTCTGCCCGCCGCCCCAGCAGAAGCCGCCGACCGCCAGCTTGCCGTTGCTCGCCGGCAGCTTCAGTGCGTGGTCCGCCAAGGCATTGAGATCGGCGGTCACCTGGTCCGGCGTCAGCTTGTACATCGCTTCGCGGGCGGCGTCCGAAGTGGGGAAGTCGCTCGTCCTGCCGCCCTGCGGCGCGGCGCCCGAGAGCAGGTCGGGGGCGAGAGCGATGTAGCCGGCCTCGGCCAACTGGTCGGCGACGCCGCGGACCCAGTCGGTGAGCCCGCGGTTCTCGTGGATGACGATCACCGCCGTCGCCTTCTCCTTGACCTGGGGATAGACGACGAAGGTATGGACCGTCCGCTCGCCGTTCTTGACCGCGATCCACTCGTGATGGCGCGGCGACTCCTCGAGGCGCTTCAAGGCCCAGTCCTGCGCCAGGGCGGGCATGGCCAGTCCGCAGATGAGAATCGTCAGGATCGTCTTTTTCATCGCTGCCTCCTTCCGGGAGCGATTCTAAGACAAGACCTTGATGTCTGAGGGAGTCTGCCCTTCCTGCTCCTCGAAGAACGCGATGGCCGATTCGAGAGCTGCCAGGAGGCCAGGCGGGATCTTCGTACGCTCGAGGATTCGATAGGCCACAGCACGAGCCACGCGCTGTACTGAGGAAGGTCGCGGGAGCCGACGTCCGCGCTAGCGGGCCGCCCGTTTGCGGGAGATCCGTGTTGAGGGCGTGTTGGGGCGAGGAGCCGGTATGAGCCGGATCTCGACTTCGCAGCCGACGGCGCGCGCGTACTTCTTGAGGGTCGTCACGGATGGGGAGTGCTTGCCGGCAGCTTCCAGCCGCGACACAGCGCTCTTCGTCGTACCCATCCGCTCGGCGACCGCCTCTTGGGTCAGACCCGCTCTCGACCGAGCGCCGAGGAGCTCACGGACGAGGGCATACTCGTCCTCCAGCTCCTCATAGGCCTCTTGGAAACCCTTCCGCGTCACGGCCTTCTTTAGGAACGCCTCCTGGTCGTGGGGGACAGGTCGATACTTCAGCTCAGCCATCTCGCACCTCTTTCATCCTCTTCCGGGCGATTCGCAGATCGCGCTCCAGGATTTCCTGCGTTTTCTTCACGAACGCGTGCAGTATCACCACGCGTTGGCCGGTGACGAAACAGTAGAGAACGCGTCCGAGGCCTTCGCGCCCACGTGGCCGGAGCTCGAAGAGCCCGCCGCCCAAGGCCCGCGAGTGCGGCATACGCAGATCCGGTCCGAACTCCATCAGGAAGCTCCACCATCCGGGCGTAGTCGGACAGGATGCCGACTGGCCAGCTCTCTATCTCGGTTCGGACTCGAAGGTGGAAGTAATCGACTTCATACGGCACGACTCGATGTTAGCAAATGTGAGAACCAAGCTCAACTGGCTGAGGCATGGCGGCGATTGCTCGAGGAACTTCAAGGCCCAGCGTGCAGCCGCTACGGACAGCCCTCGCCCGCAGGCTTGGCGAGAATCTCGAAGTGCACGTCCACCGCGTCGGCGACGTTGACGACGCCGGCCTCACCCCTCTCCTTTTCCGTCCTCCCGCAGAAGGCTTTTCGTAGGGGCGGGGCTTGTCCCCGCCCGTGACGGTTCAAGGCGGGGACAAGCCCCGCCCCTACGAAAATCGGCTGGGAAAGAGGCGCGAACCGACCTACGGACCGACCTTCTCCGGCTCCGGCGCCGGCACCGGCTCGGCCGGCCGCGGCTGCGGCGCCGTCAGGCTTTCGAGCGTGTAGGGCGTGACCTCCTGGCGCGGGTACCAGTGCCGGCTGTGCTCTGCGAAGCGTTCCAACTGGTGGTGCCAGCGGTAGGTGGACACCACCATCGACCGGTCGTCCACCTGGATCCAGTTGCAGGTGTTGCGCTCCCGCTCGCCGCCGCGCCCCCGGTTCGAGGTGGTCGTCCCCGAGTGGAGGATGACGACCGGCGGACGGCCCTTGGGGTAGAACTCCTCGGAGTTGCCGATGTAGGTCTGGTGCTGATGCCCCGAGAGGATGAGGTCGACGCCCGCCTTGGAAAACAGGTCGATCGCCTCGTAGGCGTTGGCCAGCACGCGCTGGGTGCCGAAGTTGGGCGGCGGGATCAGGTGATGATGCGCCACCACCACCTTGAACACCCGCTCGGTCGTGCCGCGAAACAGCTCCTCCACCTCCAGGAGACGGCGCAGGGTGATGCGGCCCTCCTTGGTCGTCCAGCCGAAGGCGGTGTTGATGCCGATCACCAGCATCTCGTCATCGCGGTAGACCGGCTCCAGCTCCGGGCTGAAGTGCTTGCGATAGCAGCGGTAGGGGTTGAAAACCCGTTCCCAGACGCGGTAGAGCGGCACGTCGTGGTTGCCCGGGACCACCAGGGCCGGCACCGGGATGCGGTCGACGAACTCGCGGGCCTGCCGGAACTGTTCCGGTTTGGCCCGCTGGGTCAGGTCTCCGGAGATGACGACCAGGTCGGGCTGGTTCCGCTCGATGAACTCCAGCACTCCCCGCGACACCCGTGGCAGATGGGGAGGGCCGAAGTGAACGTCCGAGATGTGGAAGACGGTGCGCAGGGCTAGCCAGCCTCCCGCTCGACAAGCTGGCCGACGTTGCGCGACACCTCGGCCGCCGCGAAGCCGGAAATGGCGCCGAGGATCTGCGGTCCGTGGCTGCGGCCGAGGAGGAACCCGCCGAGCGCGGCGAGCAGCAGGGCCGGGATCGGATAGGTCACCACCAGCCGCTCCCAGTCCAGCCCCTCCGGCACCAGCTCATCGATCAGCTCGTCGACGACCGAATCCCGCTCCTGAAGCTCCGTCATGTGGGCCTCCTCATGGGCGACCGCAGGGTCGCCCCTGCACCCGCGATCGGACTCTATTGTAGGGGCGACCTGCGGTCGCCCGGCCTCCTAATCCTCGTCCGACCCGCCGCGCCCGCGGGCGAGCAGACCGAGCAGGAACCCGACGCCCGCGGCGATCAGGAGCGCTTTGCCCGGATTATCCCGCACGTAGAGGCTGACCTCCCGCGACACGTTGCCGGCCTCGGAGCGCACCCGCTGGTACGTCCGCTCGGCGTTCTCGGCAACTTCTTCATAGGTCTCCCGCGCCCGCTCCGCGCCGCGGCGGATCTCGTGAGAGGCGCGCTCGGCACCCCGCCGGACGTCCTCCGAAACTTTCTTGGCTTTGCCTTGGACCTCTTCGCCGAGACGCTGGAATCTCTGGCGCGCGGAGACGACGCCCTCCGTCTCACCTGCCATTTCGGCATCCTGCGGAACCTCCGGACTCACTCTATCGGCCATCACAACCTCCGTTCTGTAGGAGAGAGGAAAGAAATCTGCCGTTCTGCGGCAGGACTATGGAGAAGGTCTAGCAGAAATCGTGCCTCAGCGGAACGGGGGTAGTCCGATCTCGGGGCCTTCTCGCATCGACCCGTCGTTCGCGCCTCCGGCGCTTGCCCCTCACTCCCCCAACCCCCTCTCTCCCAGCCTCCCTCCCATCCGCCGGGCGAGAGGGGGCTTGAAGGAGCTTTTTCAGTCTCCCTCCTCTCCCGGAAGGGCGGGAGTGCGGTGGGAGAGGAGGGCCGGGGTGGTGAGGGGCCCGGCGGCGCGGACGACGACCCGATTCCAGAGGCCCCTCGGGAATCGGCTTCGGCAGCCCTGCTAAACTCGCCCATCATGCCTACCGTCACCTTTCACGGCGCTTGCGGAGTCGTCACCGGCAGCTCGACCCATATCGACTGGGGGGTGCACAAGGTCCTCGTCGATTGCGGCCTCTACCAGGGCGGCGAAGAGCTGGAGCTGCGGAACTGGAGCCCGTTTCCGTTCCGGCCTTCAGCGCTGAGCGCCGTGGTGGTGACCCACGCGCACCTCGATCACACCGGACTGCTGCCGCGGCTGGGGGCCGAGGGCTACTCGGGGCCGATCTACTGCACGAAGCCGAGCCGGGGATTGATCTCTCTGGTCCTGCAGGACGCCGGCGAGCTGCAGGAGGAGGCAGCCCGCTTCGCGCGCCGGAAGGGGTACAGCCGGCATCCCGACCCCAAGCCGCTGTACACCGCCGACGACGCCCGCCGGGCGCTGAAGCTCCTGCAGCCGATTCCCTTCGCCGAGGAGCGGGAGCTGTTCCCCGGCGTGCGCCTGCGCTTCGTCCGCGCCGGCCACCTGCTCGGCGCGGCGAGCGTCGAGATCTCCGCCAAGGGCGCGGACGGCGAGCGGCGCTCCTGGTGCTTCTCGGGCGACGTGGGCCGCTACGGCGTGCCCATCCTCAAGGATCCCGAACCCACCTCGGCCCCGCCCGCCGCGCTGCTGCTCGAGTCCACCTACGGCGACCGGCGGCACTCCGAAAAGGACGCGGCGGCGGCGCTCGGACGGATCATCGACGAGACCTTCGCCCGCGGCGGCATGGTGATCATCCCCGCCTTCGCGCTGGGGCGCACCCAGGAGGTGCTCTACCACCTCTCGGCCCTGGCGGACGCCGGCCGGCTCGATCCTTCCGACGTCTTCCTGGACAGCCCGATGGCCATCGACGCCACCGAGATCTACCAGCGGGCGGCGGCCGAGCACGACGAGGATTTCTCGGCGCTGGCGAACGATCCGCTCGCCGCCGGCCGCTTCGTCCGCGTCCGCACGGTCGATCAGTCCAAGGCCCTCAACAGCCGCGGCCAGCCGGCGGTCATCGTGGCTTCGAGCGGCATGGCCACCGGCGGCCGGGTGGTCCATCACCTGCTCCACCGCCTGGCCGATCCCCGCAGCTCGGTCGTCTTCGTCGGCTATCAGGCGGCCGGCACCCGTGGCCGCGCCCTGATCGACGGCGCCGAGACGATCGCCATCCATGGGCAGTCGGTTTGGGTGAAGGCGCGAATCCACCAGCTCAACGGTCTGTCGGCCCACGCCGACCGCGACGAGTTGCTGCGCTGGTGCCGGGCGCTGCCGGCGCCGCCGCAACGGATCTTCCTGAATCACGGCGAGGATCCGGCCCGCAAGGCGCTCGCGGCCGCCATCGCCGACGAGCTGGGCTGGCCGCGCCCGCGGCTGCCGCTCAGCGGAGAGTCCGAGCCTTGGTAGACGTGGAGACGTCCGGCGACGTCACCGTCGCCGGACCGGCTCCCCGCCGCGACGAGGGCGGACCGTCCCTCCCCGGCAAGCTCTCCCGCTACTTCCACCTCACCTTCCGCCAGTCCCATGAGGACGCGATCTTCCTCACCGCGGCGGCGCTCGCCTTCGTCACCGTCCTGTCGCTGATCCCGCTGCTGGCCGCCTTCTCCTTCGTCGGCGCCCGGGTGTTCAGCCAATACCCGCAACGGAGCCTGGAGGTCTTCGTCCAGATCCTCCCCTACTCCGACAAGAGCGTCGTCGACAAGATCGCCGAGTTCCTCGATCAGGCCGGGACGATTCACGGTTTCGGGGTGGTCGTCTTCTTCGTCACGGCGCTGCTGCTCTTCGCCACCGTCGAGGAGAGCCTCAACAAGATCTGGAACGTCTCGCGGCGGCGGCCCCTCCGGATGCGCCTCCTCTCCTTCATCCTCCTCCTCTTCTGGGGGCCGCTGCTGATCGGCGCCACCTTCTCCAGCCTCTTTCTGTTGCGCCAGAGCGCGGCTTTCCGGCGGCTGTTCGAGGAATCGTTGCTGCTCAACGTGCTGCCCTTCGTGGCGACCGTCATGGGGCTCACCATCCTCTACTGGGCGGTGCCTTACACCGCCGTGCGCCTGCGCAACGCCCTGGCCGGTGGGCTGCTCGCGGGCATCCTGCTCGAGATGCTGCGCCAGGGCTTCGGCTCCTACGTCGAGCTGTTCCGCAACGTCAACGCCGTCTACGGCAGCTTCGCCTTCGCCCTGCTGTTCATGATCTCCATCGAGCTGACCTGGACGATCATCCTTTTCGGCAACGAAGCGGCCTACACCGCCCAGCACTTCGCGCTGCTCGCCCGCGGCCTCCACCGGCACCCGCCCGTGCAGGCGAGCTGGGTGGGGCTCGCCGCCCTGGCGCTGATCGCCCGCCGCTTCACCCGTGGCGAGTCCGCCCTCTCCCGCGAGGCCCTGGCCGACCGGCTGAGCCTGACCGTGGGCGAGATCGAGCGCATCCTCCATCCGCTCGTCACCCAGGGACTGCTGAAGGTCCGCGGCGATCACGGCTACGCTCTGGCCGCCGATCCGCACGAGCTGCAGGTGGAGAGGATCCTCGCCGCCTACGACCACCGGGCGCGGCGGGGCGCGGAGCTGGTGGGTGGGGAGATCGCCACGCGCCTGGAGGAGCTGATCGGCGCCCTCGCGTCAACCCGGTCCGATTCGCTCGGCCCGCTGACGGTGGCCGACCTGCTGGAGGCACCGCAGGCCGCGGAAGCGCCGTCCTTGCAGGAGCTTGCCCCCGCAAGTACAATACCGCCCTCCCGTACCGTGGGGCAGTAGCTCAGCTGGGAGAGCACCACGTTCGCAACGTGGGGGTCGAGGGTTCGAATCCCTTCTGCTCCACCATCACCTTCTCCTAGGTTTCCTGGCCTATCGAGCAGGTCCTACCGTCAGGCTCGACCAATCGCTATTCCGGGCTCGACGGGGGAACCCAGCCAATCAACTCATAAGGCCGTTGGAGCCGTCTCGGCACGGGGTCATAGGGAAGGCTCGACACCTCCAGCCCGAGACGTGCGGCAAGCCTGGCGAGGTGTCGGCGGCGGCCCAGCTCCAGCGCCCGTGCCTGCCGGCGCGCCAGCAAGAGCAGACTGGCGGGGTCACCGTCGCTTCCGTCGGGTAGAGCTTCCGAGAAGCGAAAGCGCCAGGGGAACCACCTGCCGGAGAAGCGCCAGATCGGCGGGCGCCAGGCCGCCGTTTCGGACCGCGAGAAGGACGGCAAAGAAGAACACGGGCCCGAACGCAAGCTGCTGCGCCCAATAGGCCTCCGCACGCGGCGACCCGGAGCGCAACTCCTCGAACATCCGCTCGAGCACCGGGTGCCAGCGCGACGTCCCGACTGGCTCCTCGTTCACAGGAGATCCTCGACGACGAAGCGGAGGTTGTCCTGCACTACGGGATCGGCCTTGAAGCGCGCCGGCAACCGGTCGAAAGCTTCCTCAAGGTCGCCTTCGGTCAACCGGAAATGTCGAACGAGGAAGGTGACATCGGTGAGATCCGCAGGATCGAGCCGCTTTAGCTTGCCAATGACAAGGTCGGCTGCAGGGGGCGTCTTGACGGTGAGACGCAGGCCACGGAAGATCGTGTTATAGCCTCGCTCCGGATCCGGAAGCGGGAGGATCAGCGTCTCCTCGGGCACGACTTCGAGGTAATCCTGTTCCGCCAAATCCTTGTCCGACGGGTTGAAGCCAAGCTCTGCCGCGGCACAGGCCCGGCGCAGATCCGTCTCGATGAAGCGGGAGGCCGGCAGGACGTCGATGTCGATGGTTACTCGCTGCTCCAACCCATGAGCGAGCACCGCCGCTCCTCCTCGAATGAGCAACTCCGTGCGATGCTCGAGAGCCTGATCGAGTTTGTCGAAGATCTGCCTCAGCTTGAATGCATCCATCTCGAATCTCGTAGGGAGGATTGTAGTGACGGCGAGTAGGGCCGACAAGCCGCGGCAGCCAGAGACATGAGAGAGGAGAGGAGGTTTTCCAGATGCTTGACGATCTGCTCTTCGTCCTGACGGTCTTGTCGGCCCTCGGCAGCGGGTTGATGGCCGGGGTCTTCTTCGCTTTTTCGGCCTTCATCATGAAGGCCCTGGCCCGCCTGCCGCCGGCGCAGGGCATTGCCGCCATGAACGCCATCAACGTCGCGGTGATCAATCCGGTTTTTCTAGCGGCGTGGCACGCAAAGCGACCGCCTCTTTCGTCGCCTGGCTCGAGGAGAAGGCGCCCTCGAAGACCGGACCTTCGGGTATCGGCAAGGAGGAAGCTACACCTGGTCGCAGCAGCACGTGCACCTGCTACCCATGACCTGGGAGGACGAGGTGGCGATTCTCCGGCGCGAGCTGGCGCGGGCGCACGCGTCGCTGAAGCTCGAGGAGGAGCGGAATCGCGGCTTGCCCGCGATGACCGTGGCCCAGGACGACGCCGAGTACCAGCGCCGCGCCGACCGGGCGATCCGCAAATTCATCGCCTTCCTCGGCGAGCGCAATCTCTACCCGATGCGCGACACGATGGACGCCGAACTGCGCCAGCGCCGGGGCTCGTTCGTGCCCATCGAGCAGCGAAACTTCTTCGCCATCGCCATGCACTACGAGCCGCTCACCCTCTACACGCATTCCTCGCACTGGTGGGACCTGGCGCGCATGCGCGACGAACCGCATCCGAGCGCCGTCCGGCGCGGCCCGCTCCTCTACAACATCTGGGACGGCCGCTCCGAGGGCATGGCCACGGCCATGGAAGAGCTCATGCTCCACGCCGGCCTCTTCGACGACGAGCCGCGGGCGCGCGAGATCGTCTGGATCATGCTCGGCGCGGCCGCAAAAGCTTGTCGCGCCAGGCACCCAGCGCCACGGCCACCACCGCGAACGCGAGCCAGGTCAGAAACGCCTTGACGTAGATCATGGGCACTCCCTGGATGGCCTGCTCGCAGTCGCGCTGCACCTGATCGAGGCTAGCCCCTTATACCTCATAGCTTGGCAAATCGAGGGTGATCAGAAGGGCTCGGTTGAGTCTCCGCATCGCCTCCGGCGAGAGTGCTCCTCGCCTTGAGCGTAGTCGAGTCTTCGCGATCGCCCGAACCTGCTCGCCGAGGGCAATGGAGTCTGCTCTCAGGCCACCTTCGGTGCTTGGAGGAGGATTTGGCTGGGGTAGATCCGCCTTTCCGCTTTGAGAGTCGTACACGGGACCACAATGACCACGGGGCTGGCGTCGTTGATGGCATCACGGCTGACCACAATGACAGGGCGGGTGCCGGCTTGCTCGGAACCTTCTACAGGATCGAGACGTGCATCGAAGACGTCACCTCGTCTCACGGATTCTTCTCGGCGGCTTGCAACGCTTCCCAATCGGCCTCAGCAAAATCCGTAGCGACCTGCACCGCCTCTCCCTGATAGGTACGGTCGCTGGCCATCTGGGCGAACTCCGCGTCGATTGCGGCTCGTCGGGAGGTGGCGAGCTGGTTGCGAAGCGCCTTTTCGAGAAAGTCATTGCGGCTGTCAGCCTCTCCCTGCCGCACGAGAGCATCCATCTCTTCGAGCAGGTCCGCCGAGAGCGCCACTGTCGTTCGAAGTTTTCTTGCCGACATGTTCGTTCCCCTCATCCCAGGCATCAATTATGATGTCTCCTCGCGCATCAGGCAAGGCCTCCTCTCAAGGCTCCGGATGAATCCCGAGGAACTGGCGAACCGAAGGGGCAAAGTCTATCCCTTCTCCGCTCAGTGCTTTGTGAAGAGGGCGGCACCTCTTGACTTGAGCCACCCGCGCGGGAGTCGTTTGATTTTTGCAACCCTCAAGACACACAGAGGACACTGGCTTGGCCGAGGCGCCGACTTAACCAGTCCTTCTCGGCGTCGTCCACGCTCATCGACAATGCCTTGCGGTCAGTGCTGGTGTTGGTCCACACGCAGCAACCGACAATCTTGATCTGGGCTTCGGAGCTGAGGAACCCTAGCGACCCCGACCGCGCAAGGGATTGGAGTTCCTCGAACGTGGGCAACCGCCAGCGCCGGCCGTTCCAGGTGAGTGCCTCGCAGCGTTGCTTCGCATCCGCCCACGGCATTAGGCCCAGCGAGCTGCCCGTCCACCGCAGTTCGCCCACCTCGACGATCTGGGGCAACACCGACTGCTCGATGGAATCGGGGGATACGGACGAGCCCTCTTGCGCTGCGACTCCGGCGGCACGCAGCTTCGCGCTCACCGCCGCAGTTGTCGTGGCGCAGAGCCGGGCGACGCGACTCGACAGATCGGAACTCGACATGCGATAGGCGGTGGGCTCGCGCAGTGCCGCCGCCGTCAGCGGACCGAGACGGTGCCCGAGAGCGGCAATAGCCGCGGCGTCAGGCTCGAAGGACACGCCGCAGCTGCGCACCTTCTTGGCGATCAGGAAGTCGGAGGCCACGTCGAGATCGCCTTCGATATCCCGGCGACTCCTAGGTGCCGAATCGGTACAACCTCGGTTCTTCGCAGCGGCCACCCCTTCGGACCATCGCCGCACCTGGGCCTCGAATTCCTCCCACTCCCGCCGCTCGCGCTCGGCGTTCTGGCAGCCTAAGCTTTCGCATTGGCGGCGGTTGTCGATGATCTCCGCAATCAGCTCCAGGAGCCGCTTCGCCCACGCCTCGGCGCTGTCGAACGACGCTTCGGGAGTGGCTGCCGTTCCCGCCAGATGCGAGATCAAGCCAGCCAGCGACGAAGACAGCTCTACCTCCGCACTGGCTGGAGCCGGGGTCTCTCCAAGTTCAATGGTGACGGCCCGCAGCTCAGCCTCAAGCTTACTCAGTTCACTGGGTGCCGCGCGAACGAGCGCACCGTAGTCTCGCCGATTGCGGATGGCGTCCTGGCAGCGTGCGCCTCAGGCTCTCCAGTCGGAGGCGTGGCGCGGCTGAATCGACAGGCGTTGTCCGCAGCCGATCCAGAGAGGCGTTGAGCTCGCCAAGCTCGCTATCGAGCGCGACCAGCCGATCTAGGTTCCCGCCGAGCTCGACCAGAGTACCGAGTCCTACCAGGGTCAGGACGGCTGTTGGAGGGCCCTCAGTCCGCACGCGTATGTCGACTCTCTCGAAGATCGAGGCGCCGCCGAAAGGCGGCTCTCCGCTTGGAGAGTGCGCCCTCTTGAGCACGAAATCGACATAGGTCGCGTAAGGGTTGAACCCGAGAATGCGAACAGCGGTCCCGCGAGGCAGCCAGGACTCGACCTCATACGATTTAGCCGGGGCCTCCATGCCGAGCATGCGGACCGAGTAGCTGATGCCTCCCCCAATGGTGATCTCGGTCCGCGCCCGTGCCGACTCCATGTGCACCGACGAGTATCTTGACCGCCGGTTGAGGACGCCTTTGAGCGCAAGGTCCTGTCTGGTGGAGGTCTCTCCGACGCCCTGTAGGAAGCCACGGATCTCCGCTTCTACGTCGGTTAGCTCCGCGGACGCTACGGCGGGGGCTCCGGCGCCGCTCGCCGCAAGCGACACGGCCAACGTCGCGATCTGAATCAGGCGTTGCCACCGCCGCACCACGATCGGCAGACATCGAAACCACTGACGCGAGTGCCCTTTCATATTACCCCGATCGGGACTCAACACAGCCCGCGCTCGCGCGTCCGGATGATGCGATCCCGCAGGTCCTTGAGCTGCTCGCTATCGGGCTGTACGTGCAGACCCTCCTCGCATTCCCGCAGTGCCGCATCACAATTGCCGTGATCGAAGCTATCTTGCGCGCGGCGCAAATAAGACCGAACGTCTGCCTCTTCGCTGGAGAACCGGGGCGGAGCGACCCTGCTGGGAGGAGGAGAGGTGCGTTGTCCCAACCGCTCCACCGAAATCGGACCGGGGGTGGTAGCAGTCGGCTCTCGCACCGCAGAAGCAGCCGGGCCCGGGCGAGCCATTTCTGCTCGCTCCAGAGTGAGCTTTCCCGTTACGAATCCGACAATCGCGATCGAAGACACCACTCCGAGCAAAGTGACGACCACCTTGAGCAGGCTACGATCCGGGCGAGCCACTTCTGCTCGCTCCAAAAACGCCGCCAGAGTGAACTTTCCCGTTAGGAACCCGATAATCGCGATGATCGACGACACCACTCCGAGCAAAGCGACGACCATCTTCAGCAAGTTATAATCCGAGGGATCCATGTACCTTCGCTCCGACCTGACCAAGTACAGGTTCAGCACTTCGGCGCCGTCGCGATGAGCGTCAACCTCACGCAGCGACGCTGCCTTGGTTCTTCGAGGCGATCGACATCGATGCTATCCGCCGTCGAAGAGATTACCATATCCTGCTCAACCACCGATCCACTCCATACACCTCGAAAACCCTTGCGCATGCTGACCCTACTACCCGACTGGAGAGGACGGGCTCTTCGGTCGATTGCTCACCCATCCTCCAACGGCCTTCCAGGCGATCACTCGCCTCGGCTGCTCCATTGACTACCAGGGCGTGTCGACAATCCCAAGGCCTTCCCAAGGCCTTCACCGGTAGCTCGCATCTCACCGAACCGCCCGAGGAGTAATCGTCGATGCTCAGCCGCGTCTCGCGCGCGAGGGTCACGCTCACGCCGCCGGCCGAGGGCTGTCACCGGCGGCGTGCCCGCTGCCAATACGGCGTTCAACGAGCCGCCAGAGCTCTCGGCCGTCACCCGGCCGCCAACGTGCACGCGCCGCCCGCGCCGGAGGAGGCCTCGAAGTTGCCGCTCGCATCAGCGACATCGACGACGACGCTGCTGCCGGCATCGACGCCCCCAATGATGTCGTTGATGCGGAGCCCCCTCCAAAGGACCGTACTCGGGCCGTTCCGCTCGGTGTGCCTAGGATTATGATGCGGGGCGGCTCTTGGAAAAGGAACGGGAGGTCCGAGATGAGCGCAGGGTTTGGGACGCGGGCATGGACCCATCGAGGCGGTCTCATGATGGCGGTGGCTCTCGCGTCGTCCTTCGAAACCGGCGCCGCGCCACCGTCAGCGGCCGCCGGCGGAAAGTCCCCGGTCGAGGCGCTGTTCGTGGACTGGCGGACCTTCGAGACGCCGCCCTCTCACCAGGGCGCGCCGGACTACCGGTCGTCGACGTTCGAGCGGCGGCGGGCGGAGCTGGCGCGGTTTCGCGACCGGCTGGCGGCGCTCGAGGCGAGCACCGCTTCGACCGACGCTCGCATCGACCTCGCGCTCCTGCGCGCCGAGATGAACGGCTTCGACTTCAACCTGCGCGTCCTCCAGCCGTGGGCCCGCGATCCCGCCTTCTACGCCACGGTCCGGACGGAGCAGAGCGACACGCCGGCCCACGAAGGGCCGAATTGGCACGGATTCGTCGAGCTCTGGACGTACTCCTTTCCGCTGTCGCCGCGAGACGAAGCGCGGCTGGCCGGCGAGCTGCTCCCGATTCCTGCCTTCCTCTCCCAGGCGCGCGAGAATCTGACCGGCAACGCTCGCGACCTCTGGACGACCGGCATCGGAACGATGCGCGGGCAGGTCGCCGATCTGACCGATCTCGAGCAGAAGGTCGCGGGCGGCGGCAAGGAGCTACGCGGGGCCATCGCCGCGGCACGCAAGGCGACCGCCTCTTTCGTCGCCTGGCTCGAGGAGAAGGCGCCCTCGAAGACCGGACCTTCGGGTATCGGCAAGGAGAGCTACACCTGGTCGCAGCAGCACGTGCATCTCCTGCCCATGACCTGGGAGGACGAGGTGGCGATTCTCCGGCGCGAGCTGGCGCGGGCGCACGCGTCGCTGAAGCTCGAGGAGGAGCGGAATCGCGGCTTGCCCGCGATGACCGTGGCCCAGGACGACGCCGAGTACCAGCGCCGCGCCGACCGGGCGATCCGCAAATTCATCGCCTTCCTCGGCGAGCGCAATCTCTACCCCATGCGCGACACGATGGACGCCGAACTGCGCCAGCGCCGGGGCTCGTTCGTGCCCATCGAGCAGCGAAACTTCTTCGCCATCGCCATGCACTACGAGCCGCTCACCCTCTACACGCATTCCTCGCACTGGTGGGACCTGGCGCGCATGCGCGACGAACCGCATCCGAGCGCCGTCCGGCGCGGCCCGCTCCTCTACAACATCTGGGACGGCCGCTCCGAGGGCATGGCCACGGCCATGGAAGAGCTCATGCTCCACGCCGGCCTCTTCGACGACGAGCCGCGGGCGCGCGAGATCGTCTGGATCATGCTCGCCCAGCGCGCCGCCCGCGGGCTCGCCTCGCTCTATCTCCAGGCCAACGAGTTCGACCTCGCGCAGGCCAAGGCCTTCCAGGTCGAATGGACCCCGCGCGGCTGGATGCGTCCCGATCTCGACCTTCTCGGCTTCGAGCAACAGCTCTACCTGCGCCAACCGGGCTACGGCACGAGCTACCTCACCGGCAAGGTTCAGCTCGAGGACCTGATGCGCGAGCGGGCCCGCCAGCTCGGCGGCGCTTTCACCATGAAGCGCTGGTTCGAGGAGGTCTACACCGCCGGAATCATCCCCGTTTCGCTGATTCGCTGGCAGCTCACCGGGAACGGCGAGGAGATTCGCGCCATCGTGGCCAAGGAGTGAGAGCGAAAGGGACGGCGCGGCGGCGGGCGCGCGGAGGGCCAGTTGCAGCAGGCGGACTCCGAGGCCGGCCGCGGGCTTCACCGGCACGAGGGGGACTACCCGTCGCGGTGTTCGAAGCCTGCCGTCCGTTCAGATAGACGGGATTCCGACCAGCTCCGCCCCTCCTATCGACACTCGATAGGAGGACGAGCGTGAGCGAGGAACGAACGGAGCTGTTGCAGGGGACGCTGGACCTGCTGATCCTGAAGGCGGTGACCCTCGGCACGAACCACGGCCTGGGCATCGCCCACCGCATCGAACAGATCACCCGGGGAACCTTTCAGGTAAAGCCTGGCTCGTTGTTCCCCGCCCTTCACCGCCTCGAGGAGCATGGCTTCCTGAAGGCGGAATGGGGCGAATCGGAGAACAACCGGCGCGCCAAGTTCTATCGGCTCACGCCGGCCGGGCGGCGGCGGCTCGAGATCGAAAAGCAGAGTTGGGAGCGCGTCGTGGTCGCCATCACCCGCGCGCTCGCCGCCACCTGACCGCCGGGAGGATGCATGCCGCTGCTGGCGCGTGGCTCGAGCGTGATGCGCAATCTCTTCCGGCGGGAACGGATCGAACGGGACCTCGACGAGGAGATCCGCTCCTATTTCGATGCGCTGGTCGAGGAGAAGGTCGCGGCCGGCATGCCGCGGGACGAGGCCCGGCGGGCGGCGGCCATCGAGGCGGGAGGCGTCGAGCAGGTCAAGGAGCGGGTGCGCGAGGTGCGCGCGGGAGCGCTGCTGGAGACGCTGCTGCAGGACCTGCACTAGCTTCCCGAGCGGGATTATCCCGACGAGACCCGCCGCCGGCTTGCCTTCGACGAGCTGCTGCGGCGCGTTCGCGCGCTGCCGCAGGTGCAGGATGCCGCCCTGACCACGGATCTGCCGCTGACCTCGAGCTGGCAGACGGCGTTCCTCTTCGAGGGGCTGGCGCCGGTCAGCGCGGGGAGCGAACCCCTTCTCAACGCCGCGATCGTCAGCCCGGAGTACTTCCACGCGGCACGCATCCGCGTCGTTGCCGGCCGCGGCCTCGAGCCGTCGGACACGCAAGGCCGGCTGCCGGTGGTGGTGGTGAGCGAAACGGTCGCCAGGCGCTTCTTCGGCGCTCGCGGCGCGGTGGGCCGGCGCATGAAAGAAAAAGGCGCCGGCCCGGATGCCCCCTGGCTCACCATCGCCAGCGTCGTGGCTGAAGTGAAAAACCAGGGGCTGCGCGCGAGCGGACGCGGCACCGTTTACTACCCGTCCGCCCAATCGGAATCGTCGGCATACTGGCTCATCGTCCGCAGCGAGGCACCGCTCGACCAGCTCCTGCCCATGCTGCGCCGCGAGACCGCCGCCATCGACCGCAATCTGCCGCTCGCCAACGTCACGACGCTCGACGACGCGCTGGATTCTTCCGTGACGCAGGAGAGGTTCTCGATGCTGATGCTCGGCATCTTCGCGGCCCTCGCCCTGGCGCTCGCCGCGGTCGGGATCTACGGCGTGATCGCCTACAGCGTCGCGCAGCGTTCGCAGGAGATCGGCGTCCGTATCGCGCTCGGCGCGCGGCGCGCCGACGTGCTCGGCATGGTGGTGGGACAGGCGATGCGGCTCACCGCTGATCGGCATCGCGATCGGGTGGCTGGCGGCCTTGGGGGCCGGGCGCTTCATCGCCTCGCTGCTCTTCGAGGTCGAATCCAGCGACCCGCTCGTGTTTACCGCTGCCGCGCTCGTGGTGGCCGCGACGGCACTCCTCTCCGCCGCGCTGCCGGCGTTGCGCGCGGCGCAGACGGATCCGACGGTCGCGATCCACGAGGGGTAGCCCGCAGCGTCAGGAGCCCGTGGCCTTCGACAGCCAGCGCACCATCAGCCCGAAGAGCACCAGCACCCACAACGCGAAGAAGATCAGGAGCCCCAGCAGCAGCGCCCGGCCCCAGCGCTCCTTTCCCCCGGCGAGCAGGATGAAGCCGGCGAACAGCTCGGCCAGGTAGAGGCCGGCGACGAGCCCCAGGGCCGAGCACGCGACCTGGCCCGTCCCGTTGCGGGAGAACAGCTCGTAGCACAGGAACGCGAGCGCGGAGTTGGCGAAAGCCACCAGCAGCGCCGGCCTCCAGATGGAGGGCTCGGGCCGCGGCGCCTTGCCCTGAAACACCGCGATGGCCCGGTCCGCGGCGGCCGGCGAGTGGCCGGCCTTGATGATCTGCGCCCGGAGGGTGTCTACGGGGAACCGGCCGGCGTTTTCCGCCAGGTAGGCGAGGAGAGCTTCGAGATCCTTTCGCGGCATGGGGAAAGCGGGGACTCAGGGCCCGTCAGGCCGGCAGCACGTCGAAGCCGAGTGCCGCACCGTTTTCGCGCACCCGACGGTCGAGGCTCAGCACGGCGAGATCCGAGACCGAAGAACGAGCGGTCAGAGCCGAAGCCAGGTGGAGGGAGTCCAGTGTGCGCACCGGCTCCCGAGGGAATCGTCCCCGGGCGCGCTCCAGGACCTCGCCCTCGATTCGCAACAGCATCCACCGGGAAGTGGTGGCTTCGAGAAGTCCCCGTCTCTCGCTCGCCTCGGCCTGGGACAGCCGGCCCGCCGCCTCTGCATGGATCAAGGCGCGGTCGCACTCGACCAGCGTCAGGTCCGATGCCAGCACCAATTCGGCGCCTGCCAGGATCTCTTTTAACAGGTGGGCCGACTCCTCCCTGAGGAGCCACGCGAGGACCGCGCTCGAATCCGCATAAAGATTCATCGGCGATCCTCCCGAAGCCAATCGAGAATCTCCGCGGCGGTTCCGGGCGGCGTCACCGAGGGCAGGAGCGGATACGCATCCGGACCGTTGGGCTTGAGCGGCAGACGAACCAGCCCGCGCCGGACCATATCCACGAGCCCCGGATACTTCTGGAGCAATTCGCCCCCGGCAACCGGCTGCCGCAGCTCGGCCACCACTTCCCCACGATCGGTCACCATGACGACCTCTCCCTCGCGGACCAGCCGGATGTACTCGCTGAGACGGTTCTTGAGCTCACGGATCCCTACCTCTCTCATGGGAAGAATGTAGCCACCGGTGGCTACATTGTCAAGCGGGCCTGCCAACCGGAGAGAGAAAGACGGAAAATCGGGCGGTCATCGCTCAGCCGGCCTGCTCAGTTTGTGAGCATCTCTGCGCAAATGCTCAGTTTGAAAGCATCTGAGCACCTAGATACAGAAGGCCCGATGCTGCTCGTCGAGCATCGGCCCCTCCGGCCGGCCTCCCCGCAGCCTCGGGAGGTTCTCGGCTCTGCCACCCGAAGCTCCAATCTCTCAAGGAGATGAGAAGATGAGTCCAGCTGGTTCCACCCGTCCATCCTTCTTTTCCGTCGCCGCCGGTCTGGCCGCCTCTGTGTGGGTCCTGGTCCTCCTCGCGGCGCCGGCCGCTGCCCAGACGCCGCTCGGCGCCACCATCACCGGCGGCAGCGTGCAGTTCGCCCTCTACTCGCAGAACGCCAGCCGCGTCGAGGTCTGGATCTTCGCGACCCCCACGGCGTCTTCGCCGACGGCCACCTACTCTCTCACCAAGACGGACACCATCAATCACATCTGGACCGTCACCGTCTCGGGGCTCGGCGCCGGCGCGCTCTACGGCTACCGCGTCTGGGGTCCCAACTGGCCCTACAACGCGGGCTGGACGCCGGGCAGCAACGTGGGCTTCATCTCCCACGTGGACTCGAACGGCCACCGGTTCAATCCCAACAAGCTGCTGACCGATCCCTATGCCAAGGCGGTGACCGGCGAGCCGCAGCGCGTCAGCGGCCACTACTCGACGGCGATCCTCGGCGGCACGAACGCCTACGCCTTCGTCGACAGCGCCGGGGCGATGCCGAAGTCGATCGTCATCAACGACAGCTCCTTCGACTGGACGGGGGACGTCAAGCCGAACGTCGCGATGAAGGATTCGGTCGTCTACGAGGTCCACCTGCGGGGCTTCACCAAGAACGACGCCGGCCTCTCGTCGGCGGTCCGCGGCACCTACGACGGCTTCAAGGCCAAGGCGGCCTATCTGAAGACCCTGGGGGTGACCGCCGCCGAGCTGCTGCCCGTTCACGAGTACCCGCAGTGGGACGATCCCGTGGGCGGCGCCACCGCCGACCGGGTGAACTACTGGGGCTACATGACCACCCAGTTCTTCGCCCCCAACCGCGAGTACCTGTGCACGGACACGGCCTCCTGCACCTACACCGCCGGCCAGCAGGTCAACGAATTCAAGGAGATGGTCAAGGCCCTCCACGCCGACGGCATCGAGGTGTGGCTCGACGTGGTCTTCAACCACACCTTCGAGGGCGGCGCCTGCGCCGGCAACCCGGTGCGCTACATCAACCTGCGCGGCATCGACAACGCCAACTACTACACCCTGGCGGACGACAAGACCTGCTACTGGGATTCCACCGGCACCGGCAACAACCTGAACGCCAGCCGCGCTCCCGTCCGCAGGCTCATCCTCGACAGCCTCGCCTACTGGGTCGACAAGATGCACGTCGACGGCTTCCGCTTCGACCTCGCCTACGAGCTGGGGCGGGAGGGCAGCGACGGCCGGGTCTTCAACGCCAACGCCCAGACCCTCGTCGACATCGCCCAGCTCGCCGACGACAAGGACGTCAAGGTCGTCGCCGAGGCCTGGGACACCGGCCGGCTACGGGGTCGGCCAGTTCCCGGACGGCTGGTCGGAGTGGAACGGCTTCTACCGCGACAACCTGCGCAAGTACACCAAGGGCGACAACAGCCAGGTGGGCAACCTCGGCGCCTCGGTGACCGGCACCTGGACCGGCTTTCAGACCACCGCCGGAGAGCGTCAACTTCGTCACCGCCCACGACGGTTTCACGCTGAACGACCTCGTCTCCTACAACACCAAGCAGAACGGCACGGGCCCCTGCAATCCGACCGGCGCCGATCCCGGCAGCGGCAGCGACACCAACGACAGTTGGGACAGCGGCGGCGACGAGGTCCTGAGGCGGCGCCAGATCCGCAACTTCGCCAGCAGCCTCCTCCTCCACCACGGCGTGCCGATGATCCTCGCCGGCGACGAGTTTCGCCAGACCCAGAACGGCAACAACAACGGCTACATGGCCGACAACGCCTGCGGCTGGATCGACTGGACCCAGCAGACCACCCACAAGAAGACGTACGACTACTTCCGCAAGCTGATCGCCGTCCGCAAGGCCCACCCCGGCCTGCGGCGGTCCTACGCGGCGGGCGGCGCCGACCACGACGGCGACTTCTACAAGGACCTGGGCTGGCACGGCACGGCGCCGGACTCGCCCGATTGGAGCAGCACCTCGCACGCGCTGGCCTGGCTGATCGACGGCTCCAGTGCCGAGACGGGCGGCCCCGCCGACGCGCCGGACCTCTACGTGGCCTCGAGCTCCTACTGGGGGAACCTGACCTTCACCATCCCCACCGCCCCGAACGGCAAGTGCTGGTGGCTCGTGGCCGACACCGGCGACTGGGGCGAGGGCACCGGCAACATCTACTACGACCCGGCCGTGAGCGCCTGGAATTCACAGCCGCTGCCGCGCATGGGCGGCACCACCTACGGCGTGCAGGCGCGCTCGACGCTGGTGCTCGCCGCCCGTGCGTGCAACGCCTCCGAGGCCATCCGCGTTGACTTCACCGTCAACGGCTTCGTCACCTCGCCCGGGCAGGACCTCTACGTCGTCGGCAACGTCGCCGAGCTGGGCAACTGGGACCCGGCCAAGGCGATCAAGCTCAACTGGGTGGACAGCGACACCTGGAGCGGACCGGTCTTCTTCTTCGCCAGCAAGGGCTCGGGCATCCAGTACAAGTACATCATGCGGCAGGGAGGCTCGACGACGTGGGAAGGGGGCTCGAACCGCAACTACACGGTGCCCGCCTCGGGCTCGGGGAGCCGGAACGAGAACTGGCAGCCGTAGGGCCCTCAATCCGGCAACCCCGTTCGCCGCAGCAGCTCCGGCCAGCGGGGGTGGTCGCGCAGAGGGTCGTAGATCGGCCAGGTGGCGAGGAAAGGCGACGAAGCGGGAGCGCTCGTCGCAGGCCCTCAAGCCCGACCCGCTGCTCACCAGATCGTGATCGGCGCCCTGGCGCGAGCCCTCCAACGGTTCAGTGCTGCTGCTATAGCGCTATAGACCCCTGCTACGAGCTGTAGAACCCCTACCATGGCGCCGTAGACTCCTGCTACGGCGCTGTAGACCCTTGCTACGGCGCTGTAGACCCCTGCTACGGCGCTGTAGACCCCTGCTACGGCGCTGTAGACTCCTGCTACGGCGCTGTAGACTCCTGCTACGGCGCTGTAGACCCCTGCTACGGCGCTGTAGGGTCGCGATCCGATCACGACGCGGCATGAGAGCAACGCAAGCGCGATGATGATGATCAGCAATGTCCTCATGCCACCCGTGATCGTCGCAGATCGTGTCTCTTGCTTGGAGAAACGCTCGCCTTCTCATCTCTAAGAGATTCTTTTGTTGGCGTAGCCCCGCTCGCCCCAGGACACGAGGCGATTGACAGGCTCATGCTCCTCCCCCCGCTGCGGAACGAACAGGTGTGTCACCCGGAACCGCAAGCCGGAAAACGGGCGACGAGGTGTAGTTGCTAACTCTGAGTCACGGAGTCAAAGAGAATTTGGTGGAACGCGTCGAGGAATGGCCGGGCGTCCATGGCGTCCATTCGCTGCTCACCGGCGAGCCGATGACCGGCATCTGGCGCGACCGGTCGGCGGAATATTTCGCCCGCCGCCGCAGCAAGAAGGTCGAGCCTCGCCAGTTCGTAACGACCGACGACGGAGGCCGCCTTGAAGGAGGGAACCGCCGGCACGCCACGGCGTGCCGGCACGTGTATGACAAGCCCCCTCTTTCTGACACTTGTGGAGATTCCGAGACGTTCGGTTAGCTGACCGTGATCGTCGGATCCCAGATGAAGTAGCCAAACAGCTCTTGCGTCAGGTTGTCATCCTTCAAGAAATACTGTGCGAAGCTGAGATCGAAAGATTCCGTGCCGGACCTCTTGACTGCGGAATTATAGGAGGCGAAAGAGATCTTCTGCAAGGCAGGCGGAACTCCAGTGCCCTCCGTAGGCACGACGGCGTAATCGCGCTCTACAAAGTTCTGCTGGAATTGGTTGAATACATCGTCACCCTTTCTTTTCGTGAAGCCATACACGATCACCGCTGAATTCGCGTTGGCCTCGATCGAAGTGCCGACGAAACTAACAACGTCGGTAACTTTGGCTTTGAAATGCAGGTTGTAAGCTCCCTGACCACTGACGATGCCCCGTGAGCTGTCACAGATGAAGCGCAGGCTGTCGTTAAGACTAGAGGGAAGCGGAGTTGGCTCCGCCATTTGTTGGCTGGGAGGTGTTTTGCTGTCTTTGCACCAGGTTGCGATCGCAGCAGTGTCAACTACGAATAGAATGTGAATGTTCTCTAGTGGAGTGCTGGTCATTTCGTCCATCACGGACCTCCTGGGAGTTTTTCCCGTTCTTGGTTCCCGAATCGCTTGGCCGTTGAATCACCGACGCCACGCTGGCGTCGTTAGGGCTCGCCACGAAATAAGTGCCTCATTTGCCGATTTTTCCCCCTTGTAGATGCTGGCGGGAGAGAATCGACTATGAGCCAGTTATTTTGTGGCGAGCCCTTAGCGTAAGTGTGCGCCGCGTTGCTTTAGCTTGAAAGCTCTTCCTCTTCCCCAGCCTGCATCTACACCTAAGGGTTAATCCGTGTGATGTCGGTGATATGAGGATCGCCATCGAATGGTGCATAGACGTAGATCAGTGCCGCGAGCTCAGGTTGCCCAGGATAAACAACTTTCCCTTCGCAGAGGAAGCAGTAGTTTAGCCCGGCGACGACCTGAGTGGCAAAGGCCAGTGGGGTGTACTGTACCCCCTCCAAACCCTTCAATGCCCGATCGAATACGTTTTTCGCTTCGGGAGTGATGGTGAAGCTGAAACTACCCCATGCGCCAAGAAGAGTGCGTGACATAATGTCTCCTTTTCTCTGGTTTTTCGCGGCGCTTGCACTGGCCGGCTCGATGGCCGCTGATCTGTCGTGGTCGCCGTGGTCGCCGTGATGTCTACGGTTGGACAAAAGCAAGGGATGTGCCAGACAAAGCACAGAGGGGAAATAATTTATGGGCGGTTGTCAGCGACAGCTCCGACTGTCGGGCCGGGCTCTCCGACAACCTCCGACAACCTCCGAGCCCCTGGAGACGAGACGTGTTACCCTTGGCGCACGCCTTGCACAAAGCGTTGGAGAAAGACGTTCGCAACCCAACGGAGAACGATCATGACCGAGTATGTCTGGGAGCTTGGAATCGATTGGAACGCGATTGAAACCGTGGGCGTGAGCTACCTGCGTGGAGGCCTTGTCAAGAAGGTCGACGGCGAACCCGACGTGCCCTTGCCGGGCACTGCGCCGGTGGAGCACGACGACCAAATCACCTTTCGGATCTTTGATGTGAGCTCATCTGAGCAGGTGGCCGAGGTCGGATCTTTCGTCATCCTCACGAAGGCAGCGGTCAACGGCCAATTGTTTGACAACCCGTTGAGCTCCCTCCAGCCCGAGATCACGCCGGACGACCCAGCCGCTTCTCCGAGCCTGCTCGGAAGCGCTCGCCGCTCCTGGACCTGTTCGCCGGTGACGGTGACGGCTTCTTCGGGGCGTTTTCTGCTGACCACTCAAGTGCAGGCGATTGGGCCTGATGACCGGGTACGCCTTTTCAGCCATGATCCCGAAATGGTCGTGGGGCCGTTCGAGTGATCCCACTTCCTTCATAGAGCGGTCGAGGCTGGGGCCAGCCGGACCAGGAGTCTGTGATAGCGCACGTCGCTGCGGAGCGCGAGGAGCTCCGGATCGCGCTTCACTTCGGCCAGGGGATAGCCGTTGTGAAGCGCCCTTTCGAGCACCGCGAGCGCCGGCTCGCGGCGACCGCAGACCTCGTGGGCGACCACGATCCGGAACTGGGCGTCGGCGTCCTTCTGCGCCAGCCGTTCGATCTCCCCGCTCGCGGCGAGGGCGGGTCCGCAGTCTCCGCGCTTGGCCAGGTAGACCCCGCGCCGGCTCAGGAGGGTGGCATCCTGCGGCGCGGCGCGAAGCGGGTCTGCCAGAAGCTGGAGGGCCCGCGAGTAGGCCTCGCGAGCCCGGGTGCCGCCCTCGGGCAGAAAACGGCAGGCATCCCCGAGATTGCCCCAGAGGAGATAGTTGTTGGCCCCTCCCGGCAGCTCGAGCGCCTGCTCATAGGCCTGGGCCGCCTGCGGATAGAGCCCCTGGGCGAAGTAGAGGGTCCCCAGGGCGGAGTAGAGCGACGGCTGGGGCTGGATCTCCAGCGCCTTTTGAAACTGGGCGGCAGCCTGGGCCAGGTTGCCCTGTAGATAATAGGCCGATCCCAGGTTGCGGTAGCCCAGAGGGCCGTCGGGGGCCAGGCGGATGCTCCTCTGGAAGGCCGCGATGGCTGGAGCGAGGCGGCCGGTGCGCAGGTAGAGCGCGCCCAAGGCGTCGTAGAACAGGCGGTCGGGGCGCAGGACGACCGCACGCTGAAGCGCGGCTTCCGCCAGGTCGAGCTGGGTCCGGGCCTCGTACACGGCGCCGAGGGCGTACTGAGCATCGGCGTTCCCCGGTTCGAGCTGGATCGCCTTTTCGATCTCCCGGGACGCCTCGTCCAGCCGCCCGAGCGAGGTGTAGACCAAGCCCAGACTCACCCGGGCCGATGCCAGGTAGCCGTTGAGCGCAACGGCACGCTCGGCCAGCGGCAGGGCCTGGTCCAGCCACATCCGGTCCTTGCTCTGACTCTGGAACTTGAGTTGGCAGGCGCGCGCCAAGGCGGCGTGGGCCGCCGCATGATCAGGGTCACGGCCGATGATCTGCCGGAAGTCCGCGATCGCCTCGTCGAGGTTGCCCGGTTTGTCGTAGCGGCGGAGCGCCGCCGAGCCCTGCTCGTAGAGCTCATACGTGCTGGCGGTGCGCTGCGGTGCGGCAAGGCGCCAGCCCTGCCAGCCGAGGGCCAGGACGAGGAGGAGCCCGCCGGCGAGGAAGACGGCTGGCAGGAAGGCGCGACGGCCGCGCGGGAGAGTGGCGCTGGACGACTCCGACACCCGCGACCCGCGGCCGTCCCGCGACCCACGTGGCCTCGTCCGGCGGCTGCCCGGGTGCGCGATCGGTGTGATCGGATAGAACGGCGGCGGCTCCTGCGGGCGGTCGCAGCGCCGGCAGACGGGCGGCGGCCTCTTCGAGACGGGCGACAACCTCGCCGGCATCCCGGGGGCGGGCGTTCGGCTCCTTCTCGAGCAGCCGCTCGACCAGCGCGGAGACCTCGGCGGGAATCTCGGCGCGCAGCCGCCGCACCGGCAACGGGCGGTAGTTGCACACACGGGCCAGGGTGGCGGCGGCGGAGGAGGCGCGGAACGGCGCCTCTCCGGTGAGCATCTCGTAGAGCAGCGAGCCCAGCGAAAAGAGGTCCGAGCGGGGATCGAGCGGCAGCCCCAGGGCCTGCTCGGGCGACATCGCGTAGCTCGTGCCCATCACCGTGCCCGTCTGCGAGAGCGTCGTCTCGTGCCCCGGCCCCCCCTCAAGGGACAGCGCGCGGGCGATGCCGAAGTCGAGGACCTTGGCGTGACCCGCCTCGGTGATCATCACGTTGCCCGCCTTGAGGTCGCGATGCAGGATGCCCTGCGCATGGGCGGCGGCGAGCCCTCCGGCGATCTCGCAGCCCCACTTGAGGGCGCTCCGGATGTCGAGCGGACCAGCGGAGAGGAGCTGGCGCAGCGTCTTTCCCTCCACCAGCTCCATGACGAGCCAGTCGCCTTCCGGCGATTCCACCAGATCGTAGATCTGGACCACGGCAGGATGGGTGAGCCGGGCCCCGGCCTCGGCCTCGCGGCGAAAGCGCTCGCGCGCTCCCGGCTGGTCCAGGATCTGCGGCAGGACGTGCTTGACCGCCACCGGCCGCTTCAGCCGTCCGTCCCAGGCGCGCCAGACTTCTCCCATACCGCCGGCGGCGAGCCGCTCGACGAGCCGGTAGGGCCCCAACGCTTCGGCCGGCGGGTTTTCCTCCCAGCTCAAGGCTGCTCCTCCCGGCTCATGGCTGTTCCTCCCGGCTCATGACGGCTTCGCGGGGACCGGGGGGATCGAGAGCAGGCCGAGCTGTTTCATCCGGCGCCGGATTCCGGCCTCCGAAACGTGCAGGAGCGCCGCCATTTCGCGCAGGCGGCCGCCGCAGCGTTCCCCGGCCTCGACGATCTCCTCACTGCTCAGGTCCATCGCCTTGCGAGTGCTCGGAAAAGTGTCGAGAAGGAAGTAGAGCGACGGGCGCGAGATGCCGAGCTGGCGGGCGGTCGCCCGCGGCTGCCAGCGGTTGGCCGCGAGCGCCGCGAGCAGCTCCTCTTCAGAGACGTCCTGAGGGCTGCGATAGACCGTCCGCGGTGGCGCGGGTGCGGCCGGCGGGGCCGCCGCAGGCTCCGACGGTGACCTCGACGCCAGGGGCGGCCTCTCTTCGCGCAGCAAATCCTCGATTGCCGACGGTAGCTGGGTCTCCGCGACGTCCTCTCCGGTGCCGCGGCTGTCGATGGCCAGAGAGCGGGCGACGTTGCGCAACTGGCGGACGTTGCCGGGCCACGGTGCCGCGGCGAGGCGGGCGATCCACGCCGCGGGAGGCCAGGGCTGCGCATCCGGGCCGGGAGCTGTCAAACGATGCTCCTCTCCCACGATGGCGAGCTCCTCGTGGAGGAAGTGAAAGAACAGCCGTCCGATGTCGTCGCGCCGCTCGCGCAGGGCGGGGAGGCGGATCGCGTACCCGCCCAGGCGGTGCAGGAGCGGAGCACGGAAGCGCCCGGCGGCGACCGTCTGCTCGAGATCCGCGTCCGTAGCGGCGAGAACGCGCACATCGACGCGCGCCGGCTCTTCACCCCCCAGCGGCTGGACCTCGCCGCTCTCCAGGGCGCGCAGCAGCAGTGGCTGCACCTCCTGCGGAGTCTCGCCGATCTCGTCGAGGAAGAGCGTGCCGCCATGGGCGCGGCGGAAGTAGCCTCGCCGCGCGTGCTCGGCGCCGGTGAAGGCTCCGCGCGTCGCCCCGAACAGCTCGGCGGCGGCGAGCGACGCGGGCAGGGCGCCCATGTTGAGCGCCAGGAAAGGCCGGTCGCGCCGGCTGCTCGCGCCATGGAGAGCCGCGGCCACCAGCTCCTTTCCGGTCCCCGATTCGCCGCGCAACAGCACCGGGACATCGAGGTCGGCGACCCGCGCGATCTGGCGGCAGAGGTCGAGAAGGGGATCGCTCAGCCCCACCAGGCCGTAGCGTGGCAAGCTGCCGGGAAAGACCGGGCGGAAGCGATGCAGCAGGAGGACCACGTGGCCGGCGAGCAGCAGCACCACGCCGCGATCCACCTCGGCGGCCGAGAACGAGGCCTCGCTGTCGACCGGCTCGTCGTTGGCGGCGAGGGACATGGGCGAGTCGCCCCGGAGCAACCGGACGCCGCCGTCGGTTGTCGAACGGAGGAGCCAGGGACGGCGGCTGAGATAGGGCACGGCGAGAGGCTGGGGAGCCGATGTACCCGGCGGGGCGAACCCCGGTTCCGCTCGCGACAAGAGCGCTTCCCGTCCCGACGACAGATCGAGCAGAGCCGCCCGCTCGCCGACCCGTTGGACCTGGGGGTGGCCGAGGATCGTCAAGCCGGCAACGGTGAGCGAAGGTGGGGTCTTACCCGTCGGCGTTGACCACGTCTGCGTCTCCAGACGGTTCTCGCTCCTGGGCCCCATCCTGGGTTGACCTTCCCTGTCTTCTCCGGATTGGCAGCCACTTTAGCTCCTTCGCAGGCAGGAGGTCAACAGGACCGGCCAGGGACGGCAAGGGCCGTGCGGACAGACGCCGACCGGTGTGAAGACGAGAAGCATTCCACTCCGGAGCTCGCATGACGCTACGATCCTTCATACTTTCAGCCGGTTACGACGACGTCTTGGCTCGGGAGCCGAGCATCTTCGTCTATTCGGCAGGCACTTGTTTCTGCACTGCGGGATCAGGGACGGTCCGCTATGGAACGCTGCCCCTCACCCGCCCTTCAGCACCGGCAACAGCTCCCTCTTCGCAGGCTCCGTTCGGGGCTCCAGGCTCGCTACGTCGAAGTGGCGCTCGAAGAACTCGTCGCACCAGAGGCACACGTTGCCCAGCTCCACCGCCCGCCGGTGGCCGTGGTCGGCGCTGATCCCCAGGGACTCTCCCATGGCGTAGGGATCACCCTCGTTGATCTTGTGGAAGACCGGAGAGGACGCGATCCGCCGCAGCACCTCGGCCACCCGATCCCGGCGGGCGTCTCCCAGGGGATGCAGGGTACCCGGGCAGCAGGGGTTGATCTTCCAGAGCTGGATCGAGATCTCCTGGGGAAGATCCGTGCCGCCGAGGAAACCGCGGCCGCCGGAGAGGATGGCGCAGAAGTTGTGCTCGCCGTTTTTCAGCCAGACGCCGGTCTCCAGCGCCCGGCCGCGGGCCCAGTTTCCGCCCAGCCAGAAGTCCTCATTGGCTCCCCAGAAGCCGTAGGAGAGCACGCCTTTTTTGAGATAGTCGTCGCGGGTGATGAGTGGGCCTGTGGCTTCATCCACCATTCCCCTGGACCGGAAAAGCGCCTCCAGCTCGGCCCGGCGCTGGCCCTGGAGCTTGTGAAAACGGTCGATGGAGGCGATGTCGATGCGCGAGACGCCCCGGGCGATGAGCACGTCCAGCCGCTCGCCCGTCAACAGGTCGCCGTTGGTCTGCAGCATGACCTGGGTCTCGCCCCGGTACTTCTCCGCCACCGCCTCCAGGATGGCGTAGAGCTTGGCACGCTCGGCCAGGGGCTCGCCGCCGGAGAGGATCAGACGGTCCACTCGCTCGGGAAGGTTGGCCACGATCGCCAGGCACTCCTCCAGAGGCATCGTGTTTCCCTTGGGGCTCGAGAGGTTGTAGCAATGGGCGCAATCGTCGTTGCAGAGGTGGGTGAAGACCCAGTACAGCGATTCACAGTGCTCGAAGCCGGTCATCGGATGGATCCTCGCAGGGATCATCATAGGGGACGCCACGCGCGGCCGCTCTAGAACGCATACCGCACTCCGAGCTGGAACTGCCGCGGCGGACCCGCATTCTTCCTCACGAACCCCGAGGCGCCCACCTGGATCTGGTTGCTCTGCGTGGCGTTGTTGCTGTGATGAGCAGCACGAAGACCACGGCGCCCTGCATGGTCAGGACCACCAGGCGCAAATCCCCGTCGGCCAACTCGTCGCGCAGGGGCCGGACCCTGGCGGACCACCCCATGTTCGTGTCGGGATAGAGCTTCTCCAGGCGGCCGGCGATCGTCTTCATCTCGGCCGCCGCCTGTTCGAGGGTGATCCCGGGCTTCGAGCGCGCCAGCACCTGATACCTTCGGTACCACGGCTCGTCGCGCGCCAGCGGGCCGATCGGCACCCAGGCGTCGTGCTCTTCCGGAAAGCGAAAGCGCGGCTTCATCACCCCCACCACCGTGTGCGCGGTCGAGTTGACCATGACCATTCTGCCCACGATGCCCGGATCGCCTTCGAACCGGCGCATCCAGAGATCGTGGCTGAGCAGGATCACCGGCGGCGCGCCCGGCCGGTCCTCGTCCTCGCGGAAGTTGCGCCCGAGAGCCGGCTGCTCGCCGAGCAGGGGGAAGAGATTCGCCGAAATGAAGGCGCCGAGCACCCGCTCCGGCTCCTCGGTCCCGGAGACGACCAGGCTCCGGCCGGCATAGGCGGCGATCTGCGTGAAGGAAATGCTTTGCGCGCGGAGCTCGGAGAGCTCGACAGCGGAGAGGCTCTCTTCGTCGAGCTCCCGCCGCAGGTTCGTCATGTGGACCCCCACGATCCGCCCGGGATCGGCATAGGGAAACGGTCGCAGCAGGACGGCCTGGACGACGCTGAAGGCGGTGGTGTTGGCGCCGATGCCCAGCGCGATGCAGAGCACCGCCACGGCTGTGAGGCCGGGGCTCTTGGCCAGCATGCGGGCCGCGAAGCGCAGATCCTGCCGCAAGGTGTCCATGGAAGGGAATTACGACCAGAAGGGTGGTTGGCGAGTTAGCCCGGCCCTTGAATAGTCACTCCCGTCATTTCGCTTTCAAACCCTGAGATCTCACCCATGACCGATAGGTCTTGGGGGCGTCCAGCGACTTCAGGCTGTCCCACGCCTGCAATGCTTGCTCTCGGGTTGCGCCTTTCTCGGCGGCAAAAAAGTCGCTCAGGAAGTTGATGTATCTTCCGTGAGGAACTTGGGCGAAGACCCCTTCGGTCTGATTCAGTCGTATGTATTCGTCTACCAAGTCTCCGTAGGTGAGCTCGACGCCGCTGGAGAGCTGCTCTTCCCTCCAGCGATTGAGGCGGTAGCGCGCGCCGGGTTTCCTTTTCAAGCCAGGCGCCCGCTTGAGAGCCTCTCGCTCGAGAAACTGCTTGGTCTCCTTATCGTTCGTGTAGGCCAGCACCGGAAGCGAGAGGCTGAGTCCGCGCTCGACGTCTTTGACTCCTATCGTCGAGAGGCGTCGCTTGGTAGGGAAGCTCGATGCTGCCGGTCTGCAGAAACACCTTGATCGACCGCTCAAGCTCGTCTTTTCGCAGTTTGTTCGCGGATGGGATCCCGATGCTCGCCGCAAATTCCTTGAGCTCACTCGCGTACCAATACCCATTGTCAAACTGGCTCAAAGTCATTGACGTCGATAGTCGTCCGCTGTAGGGGCGGGTTGGGCTACCTTTCACCATGGCAGAGAAACCTGCTACCAGAAACCCTGGCAAACGCCTTCTGCTCAGGCGCCTCCTCTCCCCGAGTCAACACGTTGATCTGATTTCCATACTTGTCTATCCATCGAAATGAGCAGGGTGCAAGACCAGTTCCCGCGCAACCCTCAACCTCAAGGTATCCGCGCTCCCAAAACAGGCGCCCGTTGCCGCTGCTGATTTCAGGGTCGTTGTCAGGATTTACGCCACGAGGCTTGGTCTGAACGGGAAACCATCCCGCGGCGAGAAGACGATTCCTGGCTTGATGATAGCTAGTACCCCTCAGTGTTGGAATCGGGACAACTCGCTTCGGCGGAGGACAGTCTGCAGCAAACGCAGACGCGAAAGAGAACGCAACCATAAGGACGACTGCAATCGAGCGCTTCAGCATCTCTGTCTCATCTCCCGGTGGGTCATCCGGTAGCCCAACGCTGTGGCGCTTCAGCGTGCGCCCGTTGCAGGCCAACGCCGTCCCCCGAAGCCATCAGCCGCCGCAGGGCAGAGATTCTCCCAAGGCTTGGGGCAACTTTCCGGAGGCCAAGGGAGGTTTTCCCAAGGCTGCGGAAAATCCGGAAGGCTTGGGAGGATTTTCCCAAGGCGGTCCCGCGGCCGGCTAGGGTTGGTCCAACCCCGCCCTCTCCAGCAGCTCCGGCCAGCGGGGGTGGCCGCGCAGGGGGTCGTAGATCGGCCAGGTGGCGAGGAAGGCGACGAAGCGGGAGCGCTCGTCGCAGGCCTGCTCGAGGCGGTCGATGGCCCGGTCCGGCTCGCCGAGGGCGGTCCAGAGGAAGGCGAAGTCGCTGGCCTCCACGTACTCGCGGGCGGCCCGCTCCTCCAACTCGGCGAGGATCCGCCGCGCCTTGTCGGGATGGCCGGCGCGAGCCAGCGCCTGCCCCAGCGCGGCCTGCAGGACCGAGTTGCCAGGGGCGAGCTCCACGGCGCGGCGCTGCTCCTCCACCGCTTCGGCCAGCCGGCCCTGCTGCTGCCAGGCATGGCCGAGACCGAAATGGGCGTAGGCGAAGGACGGCTCGAGCTCCAGGGTCTTGCGGAACTGCTCCACCGCGCCGGCGTACTGCCGCGCGAAGTAGAGCACCATGCCGAAATCCGCGTTGATCACCAGCGACAGGGGATCGAGGTCCCGCGCCTGCCGCACCCCGGCGATCGCTTCCTCGTGACGCCCCAGGGCGGAGAGCAGGAAGGCGTGCCACTGGTGGGCGGTCGGATAGCCGGGATTGAGATCGATGGCCCGGCGGAAGCCGCGCTCGGCCTCCTCCCACCGCCGCTCATAGAGGAAACGGGCGTAAGCCAGGGACGTGTGCGCCTCGGCGAGAGAGTCGTCGAGCGCCAGGGCCCGCTCGGCGGCGGCGATCGCCTGGGGGAAGACCTCCCGCGGCGCGAAGGGGCCGTAGAGGGGGAGCAGGACGTAGCAGTCCGCGAGACCCGCGTGGCCGAGGGCGAAGTCGGGGTCCAGGGCGATCGCCTCACGGAAGGAGCTGATCGCCTTCTCGAGCCCCTCCCGGGTCCGGCGGTTCCAGAAAAACCGTCCCCGCAGGTAGACGTCGTAAGCCTCGGGATTCGGGGTGGGGGCGCGGCTCAGCCGGTCCCGTTCCTGCCGCGACAGCCGGAGCTGCAGCTCGTCGGCGAGCTGCTGGGAGATCGAATCCTCCAACGCGAAGAGATCCGCCGTCCGGGCGTCGAACTTGGTGGCCCAGAGGGGGGCCGCCTCGCGGGCGCCGATGAGCTGCACGGTGATCCGGAGGCCGTCCCCGGAGCGCTGGAGCGTGCCGTCGAGGACCGCTTCCACCTGCAGCGCGCGGCTGATGACGGCCGGATCGCGGTCGACCCCGAGATAGCGGCGCACCGCGCTGGTCGGCCGTACGGTCAACCGGCGCAGGTTCGAGAGCCGGGTGATCAGGGCGTCGGCCAGGCCGAGCCCGAGGTAGGCGTCGTCGGGGTTGCCCGTCAGGGGCTCGAAGGGGAGGACCGCGATGGAGCTGACGGCGGCCGCCTCCAGAGCGGGCCTGGCAGGGGCCTCGTGCTCGGCGACCGGACCCACGAAGCGGTAGCCCCGGCGGGGAACGGTCTCGATGAAGCTCCGCGTCCCGCCGGCCTCCTGGAGAGCCTTGCGCAAGGTGTAGATGTTCTGGGTGAGGATCCCCTCCTCCACGAAGGTGTCCGGCCAGATCCGCTCCAGGAGCTGCTCTTTGGGCAGGACCTCCCCGGGACGTTCGAGCAGCACCGCCAGGGTGTCGAACGCTTTCGGGGTGAGGGCTACCTGGTGGTCACCTCGGAGGAGAACGCGGCTGCCGAGGTCCACCTTGAAGCCGTCGAACTCGAGTACTCGTCCGCCGTGCATGAACGCTTTGAGACTTCTTTGATCGTCCTTTGATGCCGTTTGTGAGGACGGCGGCACCCTTCAGAACCTACATTGTCTCCGTAACCTGACTGGCTTTGGGATCCGCAGCCCCTGCCGCGGGTACCCAGTCTAGCATCGGAGCCCTCGACATGCCCGAAGACTACGGAACCAAGACGCTCCTCACCTTCGGACCGAAGGTCTCTCCGGAGGCCGGCTCCGCCGAGCCGGAGATGACCGCTCCTGCCGCTATTGGCGCTATTGCCGCGGCCGAACCGGCCAACGAGGTCGACTTCGACCTGCTGCGTCGCATCGCCGGCGGCTCCAGCGACGCCCTCGGCGCCTTCTACGACCGTTACTCCAGCCTCGTCTGGGGCCTTCTCCGGCGGATGCTGGGAGAGGGCGGCGAGGCCGAGGAGGTGATGCAGGAGGCCTTCCTCCAGGTGTGGCGGGACGCCAAGCGGTACGACCCCGAACGCGCGACGCCGCGCGGCTGGCTGCTGCTGATCGCCCGCTCCCGCGCCCTCGACCGCATCCGCAAGCGGACGGCGCTCCAGCGCCGCGAGGAGGCGATCGCCAGCGAGGCCACCGCCCGGGCCGTCGCGCCGCTCGGCAGCCGGCGCCTGGAGCACCTCGAAAGCCGCGAGCGGATCAGCTCGGCCCTCGACCGCCTGCCGCGCGAGCAGCGGCGGGTCATCGAGCTGTCCTTCTTCCATGGTCTCAGCCAGACGGAGATCGCCGCCCACCTGGGCGCGCCGCTGGGGACCGTCAAATCGCGCGCTCTGCTGGGGATGAAACGGCTGCGCGAGATCTTCGCCAGAAGAGCGGCAGGGCGGCTTCCTGCAGGCGGGGATGGCGTCGACGGCGGGGTGAGTCTTTCGTAGGGGTTCAGTTGCCTGCGGACTGCGTACGGTCCTGCCCTCCGAAGCCTCACCCCCCGGCCCCCTCTCCGTAACCGGAGAGGGGGAGAACAGCAAGAAAGACAGATGTGTTCCTCCCCCTCTCCCGTCAGGGAGAGGGGGCCGGGGGGTGAGGCTTCGGAGGGCAGGACCGGGGCAGTCCACGAGCAAACTGAACCACTACCTACCGAGTCTTTCGTAGGGGCGGGGCTTGTCCCCGCTCGTAGCGTCTGAGGGCGGGGACAAGCCCCGCCCCTACTTTGAAGGCACCACCGCCACGATCCTCACCGGACCCCCCGAGCCGCCGGCGATCTTCATCGGCAGGGCGATCACCCAGGCGCCCGTCTCCGGCAGCTCTCCGAGGTTCGCCACGTTCTCCAGGCCGGGCACGTTGGCGCCGTTGGCGATCTGGTGCACGATGAAGTCCTTCGACGGCCCGTAGTCGATGCTCGCGGTGTCCACTCCCAGCGCTCCGGCCTTCCGCCGCTCGACCAGGTGGCGGGCCGCCTCCTCGCCGTAAGAGGGGAAGTGGAGGTTCGAGGCGTCGCCGGGCTTGTCGTCCCCGAGGTAGCGCTTGCGGTCCGGCCAGCGTTGCCCCCAGCCCGTGCGCAGCAGGACGATGGCGCCCTCCGGGATCGGTCCGTGCCGGGCCTCCCACGCCGTCAGGTCCTCCAGCGTCAGGCGGTAGTCGGGGTTCGCCGAGGCCTTGGCGCTGACGTCGACCACCACCGCCGGGCCGATCAGTTGCTCCACCGGGATCTGGTCCAGCGTCCGCCGGCCTTCGGCGAAATGGATCGGCGCGTCGAGATGGGTGCCGCCATGCTCGGGGGTGCAGAACGAGTTGGCGGCATAGAAGAAGCCGGCCTCGGTCTTGCCGAAGGACAGGCGGTGCAACTGGAAGTTGGAAGGCGCGTTGGGCCAGTAGATCGTCTTCTCGTCGAACGAATGGGTGAGATCCACCAGGCGTGTATCGCGCAGATCGATCGGCGGGCGATCCGCCGCAGTGCCGCGGGCGGCAAGGCCGCAGACGGCGATGAGCGCGAGGGCGAAAGACAGGCGCGTCGCGGTTCGCATCGGGGGGTCTCCTTGAGATCAGCGAGGCAAGTCTAGGACAGAAAGGACCCAAAGGACTGCAAGGACAACAAGGACAGGTGCGTTCAGGTGAGCCTCCCTATCCTTGTCGTCCTTGCTGTCCTTGGTGTCCTTTTCGTCCTTTCTGCCGGAAACGCGGCCGGCCCTTGACGCGCAGCCCGCTCAGTGCTACTTTCATAGCATCATGCTACTTTCACAGCACGAAACGGAAACTCCGCGGCGCTCCGGCCGTACTGACTGCTGAAGGAATCCAGATGAGAGCCAAAGCCCATCTCGACCTGAGCCGCCGCGAGCGGCAGATCATGGAGGCGATCTACCGTCTGGGGAGCGCCACCGTGTCGGAGGTGATGGTGGAGCTCCCCGAGCCGCCGAGCTATTCGGCCGTGCGGGCGATGCTCGGCAAGCTGGAGGCCAAAGGCTACCTCAGGCACCGGCAGGAAGGCCCGAAGTACCTCTATCTCGCCACCGTACCCCGCAACGAGGCGCGCGAGTCGGCGCTGGAACGGTTGGTGCGGACCTTCTTCGACGGCTCGGCCGAAAAGGCGGTGACGGCCCTGCTCGACAGAGCGGCCGCCGAGATGAGCGACGAGGAGCTGGACCGTCTCTCGGTATGGATTCAGGAAGCCAAGAAAGGGGAAAAGTGATGCTCGACCTTTGGTTCGCAGCGCTCCTCGACTCCTCGCTGAAGGGGCTCGCCCTCTGTCTCGTCGCGGCAACGGCGGCCCTCCTGCTGCGGCGGGCTTCCGCCGCCACCCGGCACCTCGTCTGGCGGCTCGCCTTTGCCGGACTGCTGGCTCTGCCGGTGTTCGCGGCGGTGCTGCCGGAGTGGCGGGTTGCGGTTCCGGTCTCCTCCATGGACCCAGCGTCGTCCGTGCCGCTGAGCCCTCACCTCCCCGGCCCTCCTCTCCCAGAGGGAGAGGAGGGAGTAGGACAGGAAAGACTCTCCTCGGTTTCCCCTCTCTCCCCCGGGGAGAGAGGGGCCAGGGGAGTGAGAGGCGGCGGCGCGAACGCCGCTGAAATGATCGAAAACGGCGGCATCGGAGCCAGCCTGCCCTCCTGGCCGGCCATCGTCTTCGGCATCTGGCTCGCGGGTGTCCTCGCGGTCCTTTCCGTCCTGGCCATCGCCTTTCTTCGCTTGCGGTGGCGACGCCGGATTGAGCGCCCGATCCTGGACGACGCCTGGGCCACTCTCCTCGACCGTCTGCGCGCAGACCTGGACATCCGCCGGCCGATCGAGCTGGTGACGGGCGGCGAAAGTGTCATGCCGATGACCTGGGGCTGGCGGCGGCCCGTCGTGATGCTGCCGGCCGGGGCCGAGGCGTGGCCCGAGCCGCGGCGCCGGGCCGTGCTCCTCCACGAGCTCGCCCACATCGCTCGCAGAGACTATCCGGCGCAGCTTGCGGCCGAGGTGGTCCGCGCCCTCTACTGGTTCAACCCCCTGGTCTGGATGGCCGCGAAGAAGCTGCGCCTGGAGAGCGAGCACGCGTGCGACGATCGGGTGCTCGCAGGGGGCGCCCGGGCCACCGACTACGCCGGCGACCTGCTGGAGATCGCCAGGTCGTTCCGCGCTCTGCGGGCCGCCGCTCCGGCCGGGCTCGCCATGGCCCGGCCCTCGCAATTGGCCGGCCGTCTCCTCGCCGTGCTCGACGGCGGGCGCAACCGGCGTGGGGTCTCGCGCCGCCTCGCTCTTCCCGCCTGGCTCGCGGCCGCCTGCGTGGTGCTCCCGCTGGCCGCGTTGGCTCCCGCCGAGGAGCCGGCGTTGGCGGCAAGCTTCCCGCCGTTGGGATCCATGACCATGGCCTCCGCGGTTTCGCCGCAAGAGGAGAACGAAGCGGCGGGCTCGGCCGGGACGACCGCGATGGATTCATCCTGGGACGGACCGGTGACGCCTCCAACGCCGCCAACACCGCCGACTCCTCCGACACCACCCATCCCTCCCACGCCGCCAACACCGCGGACGTCCCCAGCGCCTCCGGCGCCTCCCGCTCCGCCGGTACCACCGGTAGCCCGCCTGGCGCCCCCTCCAGCGCCGCCGGCCCCTCCGGCACCTCCGGCTCCACCTGCGCCGCCGGCACCGCCCGGAAACCGGTCGATCCAAATCAATTCGTACAACGATACCGTGACCTTCGACTGGTCGCGGGACGGCCACCGGATCAAGATCCGCACGGAAGGCAAGTTCAAGCTCACCGATGACTGGACCGGCATCGCCAGCCTCTCGCGCGGCGCCGAGCTGCGGTTCGAGGAGGAAAACGGCACCGAGCGGCGCCTCGACGTCGAGCCCGGCGGCGACGGCCGTCCCGTCTATACCTGGAAGGTCGACGGCGAGAAACGCGCTTTCGATGCCGCAGGGCAGAAGTGGCTCCAGGGCATGCTGCTGCACTTCGTTCGCGGCACCGGCTATGACGCGGAGCGGCGGGTCGCCTGGTTCCTGCAGCGCCAGGGGCCGGATGGAGTCCTCGCCGAGATCTCCCAGATCCCGGGCGACTACACGAAACGGATCTATTTCCAGAAGCTCTTCGCCCACTCCGGCCTGGGAGCGGACGCCGTCGGCCGCGCCCTGGCGCAGGCGGGCCGGGAGATCCGGTCGGACTACGATCTCCGGGAGGCGCTCCTCGCCGCCGCCGGATCCCAGGAGCTCGCCGGTGCCACCGTGCTCGCCTACACCGAAGCGACGCGGGCCATCGAGTCCGACTACGACCACCGGCAGGCCCTGACCGGACTCCTGGAGAAGGGCCGCCTCGATGCGGCCGGTCTCGCCGCGCTGCTGCGGTCGGCCCGCCAGATCGGCTCCGACTACGACCTCGCCACCCTGCTCGTGGCGGTTGCCGAGAAGAGCGCGCTCAAGGACCCCACCGTTCAGAGCGCCTATGCCGAGACCGTCAAGGAGGTCGGTTCCGACTACGATTCCCGCCGCGCCCTCTCGGCCGCCGTGCAGCGAGGGGACTTATCCCAAGATGCCTTGCTGGCGGTGCTCCGCTCGGCGCAGAACATCGGGTCCAGCTACGACCGCGCGTCGCTGCTGGTGGAGATCGCGGGCAAGTACTCCCTCTCCGGCGCGGCGCGCGATGCGTACCTCGCCGCCGCCGGATCCATCAGCTCCAGCCATGACCGCCAGCGGGCCGAGGCTGCGTTGGGACGGGGGAAGTAGGGGCTCCGAGACGCCAGATCAAGCTTGAGGCGATATACGGAAGCTTGAACCGCCTCGCTGCAGGCTCGAGGCGTGACGATTCAAGCTCGAGCTGCCACGATTCAAGCTTGATCCGGCTCCGGCAAGCTTGCGACGCCAGAACCCAAGCTTGAGGCGGCGCGGTTCAAGCTTGATTCTCCCGCCGCAAGCTTGCATCGTGCGGGATCAAGCTTGAGCTCGCCGGCTCAATCTCGACCCGAGGCGATTCAGGCTTGCCGGGTCCCGCCTCAAAGCTTCCCGGTGATGGTCCAAGCTCTGGCCGTGGCGATGCAAGCTTCCCCCGAGACGCCGCAAGCTTGAAACGGCGCCGGCAAGCTCGAGGTGAGGCAGCTCGAGCTTGGAACGCTATGCCTCAAGGTTGCCGCGAGCGAGATCAAGCATGGGCGCACCTCCAAGCCGATCGAGTCTGCATGCTATGCTCTCCTCATGACGCTGGACGAATGGCTCGACGGTCTGAGCCGCCTGATATCCGTCTCGCTTTCCGACCCGGCAGCCGAGGCCGTTCGCGAGGCTCGCGAGGCTGACGACGCCGCGCTGGTCGAGGCTCTCAAATGAAGATCACCATTGCCCTGCCGGATGACATCGCCGAGAGAGTTTGCCGCCTCCCGGATCGCGACGAGTTCGTAGCTCGTGCGGTGGAGGCGGCCTTTGCTCGGGAACGGTCGCTTCCCCCACGACGAAAGCTGATGCGCTATCTCCTCGATTAGCCGTCGCTGTATCTACCTCGCCAGCAAACTCTTCCCATCCAGGTTCGTCGTCGGCTTGACCCCGTACAGATCGAGGATCGTCGGCATCACGTCGCCCATGTAGGCGCCGGCCGGGGCGTTCAGCTTGAGGCTGCTGAAGAGGATGCCCTGGACGAGCGGCGGATAGACGGAGCAGTGGTCGCCGCTCCAGATCTCGGTGTTGGGCTCGACGACCGTCTTGGCGATGCCGCCCAGGCTGTCCTGCCAGCCGACGCGGTAGCCCTCGCTGTTGGAGGGGATGAGGTCCGGGATCAGCACCGGATCGTAGACGCCCTCGTAGGCCTCGTCGCGGGTGAAGACGTGCGCCACCGGCTGCTCGCCCGTCTCTTCGTCAACGAAGGACTCGAGCCCCGCCTTGATCGCGGCCACCACCTGCTCGTACTCCGCGCCCGGCTTGACGATCCCCTTCTCCTCGCGGCCCTGGAGATTGATGTAGATCTGCCCCAGGCCGAGGGCGTAGGCCCGGGTCTTCGACCAGTCGACGTTGGTGAAGAAGTCGCCCTGGTCGAAGAGGTCTTCGAGGTTCTTCCGCGCGGCGTCCTCGCCGGTCAGGCTCATGAAGCCGTTCTTCGCCAGCCAGGTGTTGTAGTTCATGCTGCGGCGGAAGGAGGCGAAGCCGTGGTCGGAGACGATCATGAGGGCCGCCTCCGGCCGCTTGCGCATCACCTCGCCGACGATGCGGTCCATCTCCTGGTAGGACTGGAGGATCGAGCCGCCCCACTTCGCCGCCCCCTCCGCGGTGTAGAGCGGGTGCTTGGGATCGAAGAAGCGGAACATCATGTGCTGCACCCGGTCGGTGAACTCGAAGTAGTGCACCAGCACGTCCCAGTCGTCCTGGGCAAGCAGGCCGTCGAGGATCTCCTTATCCTTGTCCACCGTCATCTTCACGTCGTCGAGGAAGGTCTGCTCGTCCGACCGTGCCGTTGGTGATCGACCAGGTGTCGATCATCCAGCCCAGGGTCTTGAACAGGCCGTGCTCGTGGGTCAGCTCGCCGACGAAGCCGGCCGGCGTGGTGATGTCGAAGCCCGGCGGCAGGTTCTCCGGATCGAACTGGATCGGCGCCGAGGTAGAGCCGCACCTCGGGATCGATGGACAGCAGCTTGAACCGGCCGATGCCCTTGAGCTTGATGAGCGAATTGAAGGGGAAGGTGAAGCGCACCCAGTCGCTCCACTCGCCCCGGCTTCAAGCTGAGGTCGTTACCGGAGACCTGGATGCGGACGTTCGAGCGGTCCTCGGCGACGGTGAGGACCATGGGGATCTTGATGTACTCGAGCCCCTCCTCTCCCGGGAACAGCTCGTTCGGCGGCCCCTTGATCTCGGTCTCGATGGTGCCGCGGTTGTCCACCAGCTCGACGACTTCGACCTAGAAGTCGCCGCCTCCCTTGGGGGTGAAGAACAGCTCCGAGGTGAAGTAGAACGGCTTGCCGATGCGCCCCGATAGGTCCGGCACGCCGAGACCCGAGAGCAGCTCGCCGTGCTCGAAACCCTTGGGCGGAAAGGTGACCGGGATGCGCATCACCCGCACCCGCTTGCCCGCCTGTCCGAGCAGCTTCCAGAAGGTGTCGCCCTGCTGGTTGTTGATGGCGATCGGCCGGGACTTGGGCAGCAGGTTGTCCGCAGCGAGCCCCGAGCCGACGCCTGCGGCGATTCCCAGGACCAGCGCGACGGCCGCGGCCACCGTCCACCGCAGCCGGAACAGCTTGAGGATCAGGAGGAAGAGGAGCGCCACGACAGCGGCGGCGATCAGCCCCGTCATCCAGCCGTTGTTCTCGCCGAAGAGGAAGACCTCCTTGCCCTCTTCCGCCGCCGCGAAAGCCGGCTTGTAAGTCCGCGGGGTTGCGCTTCAGGAAGTCGAAGATGCCGTGCCGCCCCGGATTCAGGCCGGTCGCGAAGGTGGACCAGGAGACCGGGCGTCTGCGACGGGATCGTCGGCCGCAGCGGCGAAAAGGTCCCTTGAGCGCGCAGCTTGGCGAGGTTCGGCAGCTTGCCCTCGTCCATCCACTGCTCGGTGAGCTTGGCGTCGGCGCCGTCGAAGCCGAGGATGATCAGCTTCTGCGCGGGCTGCTGCGCGGCCAGGGGCACGGCCAGGATGAGAAGGGCGAGCGAGCAGATCGCGTATTTCATGATCTATATAAATTTTCCTGAGTCTGAGGGTTCAACGGGAGAGGCATTGTAGCGTAACCGAGGCGCACCTGGCGGCGGTCCTCACATCCCGTTGTGGACGGTCACTGAGGTGAACCCGTCCGTCTCCACCACCAAGTCCGGATTTCCGTTCTGGGCCAGCATTCGCCTCACGAGACGAATACCGCGGCCGAGTTGTTCGACGTAGCCCAGCTCCACAAGCCATCTTGTGATGGTGGGATTGCGATAATCCGCGTGGCGACCGAACTCCCCTTCGCTGGCCTGGCCAAAAGGTCCACCAGGGTTTGAGAATGCAATGCGGTTGTTGAACCACTCGACCCTTCCGGGTGCGTGAGTGCCCTCGTACAGGCGATGTTGGACCAGGTTGCGGGCCAGCTCCCGAAGAGCCTCCAGGGGATACTCGGGCCGATAGAGAGTCCGTATACCCTCGGCTGAGGCCGGGATACTGACGAGATGGGCGTTGAGCTGCGCCCAGAGCGCTTCGAGTTGTTGAGGTATCGTTCCGTCAACGCTCTTGCGGACGGCGACGGCGGCGTCCACCTCGGTGCCCCGGTAGCGTACGAACTCGACCACGGCCCCGGGGAAGAAAGCTTGCGGGTTTTCGCCGAATAGCAGCAGCGCTGCAGCGTTAGGAGTCCAGGTTCCTTCGACCGTGCGCCCCAAGTCCTTACGGGACAACCAGGCCTCGATTCCGGGGAAACTTTCGGGATCGTGATTGGCCTCCTTGGCGGCCTCATACATCGGCCGCAATACAGTCTGTCGCAGGTCCTCTAGGGTGGCTCCATGAACAAGGCGGTAGTCGAAGGGCTGGCGGTTCTCCGGCCGCCTCTCGCGAAGCCGAAGAAGATCCGATTCACGAGCCCGCTCGGTGACCGTGCCTCTGCGGATCCATGCCGTGCCATCCACAGCCACGACGGGGGGGACGGGATAGGGATCAATCCTTACCACGAGCACGGTCTTGCCGTCTTGTTCCACCGGCTCCATGCTGTATGTGGGAGTCGGCAACAGTCTGATCGATGAGAGGCGGCTCGCCAGCTTCTGCTGTTCATCATCGAGATCCCCCTGAAGACCGACGATCCTCCCGTCGTCGGCAAGTCCCAGGACGACAAAACCTGGTCTGCGGCTGTCTCCCAGGTCATTGGCCAAGGCACAGACGGCGTGGAGAATACCGTTCACGTCTGCCGTGGATTGTTTCCACTCGACGCGCTCGCTCTCTCCTGCCAGAACTTCAGCGCTCTCTTTTAGTGTCATGACTCAGCCACCGACACCTTCTACCACAGACTACCAAACCGCCGCCGCAGATACCCCTGGCGCAACCTGTCCATTCGTGTCAGCGTATGGAGTCCAGACCCGAACGAGATCTCCGTGAAGCCGCGCTACGAAAGCACCCGCCTCCTTGCCGCCCTGATCCTTGGAGCCCTGGTGTTCGCGGCCGGCATTGCGCTGGCGCGGGCCTGGCTGCCCGAGTGGCAGGCCGGCGAGCTGCCGAGCCGGCAGGCTTTCGTCGACCGCTACCGCGAGCTGGCCCGGCGGGCGGGGGTCCGGCTGCCTGCGACCGAGCCGCGGGTCACCTTCGGCGGACGAGACGACGACTTGAAGCTCGACGACGACGTCATAGACCGGCTGGGCCCCAGCCGCGCCGCCGCCGTGGGGGCCGGAGTGCTGGTCGAGGTGAAGCAGGAAGGAGCACCGCCCGCCACAGGGGCTAAACCGCGGGAGCTTCTCATTCGCTTTCTGCCCTCTGGAGACCCCCTCTTCATTCGCTGGGCCCATCAAGCGGAGATCTTGAAGGGCGCTCTGGAGAAGGAACCTGCACCCTCGGCCGCCGTACAGGCTCGTTTTTCGCGGCTGCTGCTCCGGCCCGGCGAACGCTTCGGTTCGGCCAGCCACGGCGGTGCCGGCGGGCCGGGCACCAAGGTGACCGTCAACGGCGAGCCCAAAGCCGAAGATTTCATGGGAACCACCTATCCCGTGCTCGGCAGCGACCCTCCCCAGTACGTCTTCGTAATCGGGGCGCCGGGCGGTGCCTTGCGGTTGGCGCGCAAGCCCACCGAGTCCAAAGGTGACGATGACGAAGGGGAGCTTCTGAGGTCGCCGAGTTCTTTCTCCTGGTCTTGCCGATGATCGTCGGAGTCCTGGCCGTGCTCGTGCTCTTTTTCGTGTTGCTGGGGAGACGCCAGATCGACTTCGTGAACGGAGGCCTGCTGGCGGGCGTCGTTCTGGTGACGGCGGCAGTCGCTTGCCTGGCCGGCGACTGGAGCTGGCTGGGAGCCTTACAGGTGGTCGGCGCCGCGTTTCTTGCTTTGTGGGTCTTCCTCGTATGGTCTACCGGTGAGTCGTTCCTGCGCTCCGTGCAAACGGGCCTCACCCTGGGCCTGGATACTCTCCGCACCGGCCGGCTCGGACCGCGCGGCGGCCAGGCTCTGCTCCATGGTGTCGCGACGGGAGCGTTCCTGGCCGGCCTGCGTCTCGCAGTGCTGGCGCTGGCCTCGCATCTTCCCCGAGCCTGGCCGGAAGGGAACAGCGTCCGGCTTCCCCCTTTCGGCGCTCAGACCCCGTTCAACAGCGGCGTCCTCATGGCCGGTGGAGTCGCCCTGGCGATGGGGATCGCCTACCGCTTGCTGCCGGCGCGCTGGGCACCCTGGGCAGCGGCACTCGGCGTCGGGCTCGCCTTTCCTTTCGCTGCCAGCGAGCCGCCCTGGCTTCACGCCGTCGCGGGCGTAATCGCCTGCGGCACCCTCGTCTTCCTATGCCGCCAGGCCGGCTTGGCCGCCAGCCTCGCCGCGGCGCTCTCGGCGTTCCTGCTGCAGGCGGCGGCCTTCTCGGCGATGCACCTCACCTGGCTCCCCTTCACCTTCACCGCCGCGGCGGGGATTCCTGCCCTCTTTCTGGCGCTGGGATTCGTGGGCCTGCGCCGGCCGCCTCAGGCGGAGCTGGAACGGATCAAGCCGCCGGCGTTCATGAAGCGCCTCGAAGGCGAACGGCGGCTGAAGTACGAGATGGACCTCCTCTCCCGCATGCAGCTCGGCCTGCTGCCCGCGAAGCTGCCCGAGATCGCGGGATGGGAGATCGCCGCCCGCTCGCTCCTCGCCACGGAGGCCGGCGGCGATCTCTATGATTTTCTGCGGGATGACGAGGAACGCCTCTGGATCGCCGCCGGCGACGTGGCCGGCCACGGCTACTCTTGCTCCATCGCCCACGCGATGACCTCCGCGGCCCTGGCCAGCCTGATCGGCGCCGAGAAGACTCCGGCCGAAGTACTGGCAGGGGTGGACCGGGTCATCCGGCGGGCCTCGCAACGGAACTTCACTTCGCTGGCGCTGGTCCGTCTCGACCCCCGCACCGGCGAGGCGCTGATGAGCAACGCCGGCCACCCCTTTCCCCTGCTGCTGCTGGGGGCCGCCGGCGTCGAAGAGATCGATCTGCCCGGCCTGCCGCTGGGACAAGGCCCGCCCCGCACGTACGCCGACTTGCGCTTCGAGATTCCGCCGGGAAGCAGCCTCATCATCTGCTCGGACGGACTCTTCGAGGCCGCGGACGCGAGAGAGAACCTCTACGGCTATGAACATCCGCGAGAGTTCCTCGGCTCCCTGGGCGACCGGTCCGCCGCCGAGATCCTGGAGCGGCTGTTCGCGGACTGGCGCCGCCACCTGGGTGCGGAGGAGCACCAGGACGATACGACGGTGGTGGTGGTGAAGCGGATCTAAGCCGTCAGGAATGCGTCTCGGCCAGCTTCTCGCGTAGGAGGTCGTTGACGAGAGACTCCGAAGAAACATGCCGAGAGCGTGCGATCTTCGAAATCTCCCCTGCGAGGTCCTCATCGAGACTAACCAGATGCTTACGCCGGCGTATGTCGATGTCGAAGTCCGCTTCCGGCATCTGATCCCAATACTCTCCCATATCGTGCGTATCGAAAAACTCCACGAGCTCGGCGAGCGAGTCCGTCCGCGGTAAGGCGTTCTTCTTATTTGCGGCCATAACTCCTCCGCTCCTTGTCGGCCATGTCTCGAGCGCTCAGAGGGATCACTTCTCCGTTTCCTTTGTCGATGAACAGGATGGCGAGGTACCGTCCGGCATCAGTCCGACCCAGTGCCATGTAAACGTCCTCCCCCTCGCGCCTTCCCTTCTCGATGCGTCGTATCTTGGGCTTGTTGCTGAGTGCCTCCTCGACCTCGAACGTCTCAACGCCATGTTTGCTGGCTATCTTGTCAACGAACGCTCTGAGCCAGATGACCTCGTCAATTTTCATGCCGGATGGCGCCGCCTCATACGTGGGAGTAGCCGACTCTGGCTCTGCTGAGCCTACATCAGCCGCAGCTCGCGCTTGATCTCGTTGATCCGCGCCTGGACCGCCCCGCGGTCCAGGGTACGGAAGCGCTCGGGGAGCAGCTCGCGGCTGGTGGATTCGAGGATGGCGCAGAGGATCTGCATCTCGCGCTCGCGGGTGTTCGCCGGCGGGATGAAGTCCGTGAACGCCTTCTGCAGGTGCTCCGGCTTCACCTCGGAGGACTCCGCGGCCTCGGCCTCCAGGACGGCGCGCACCAGCACGGCCTCCAGGTCCGAGCCCGACAGCCCGAGGTATTGGTCCTCGCTGGCGACCTCGGAGATGGAGGACACCGGGGTCTTCAGACCCAGCTTCTTCAGCATCACGCGGTAGATCTCGTCGTACTCGGCCGCCGTCTCCGGATAGAACAGCGGGATGTGCTCCTCGGCCCGCCCCTGGCGCTTGAGGTCGATAGGCAGCAGGTCCGGCCGGGCGGTGATGAGGAACCAGAGGATCTTGCCGCGATTGCGGGTATCGCCCATGAAAGCGGCGATCTGGGCGAAGACGCGATTCTGGGTGCCCGAGTCTCCCTGCTGTTCGCGGTTGCCGAGCGCGGCGTCGGCCTCGTCCACCATCACTCCGACGGGGGTGAGCGAGGCGAGGATCTTCAGGATCCGCTCCAGGTTGGCCTCGGTGGCGCCCACCCACATGGAGCGGAAATTCTTGAGCTTGACGCAGGGGAAGCCGATCTCCTTGGCGAAGCATTCGACGAGAAAGGTCTTGGCGCTCCCCACCGGGCCGCAGATCAGATAGCCCATAGGAACGGCGGCCGGATTGCCCCGGGCGATGGCGCGGGCGGCGCGGCGCAGGCGGTCCTTGACGGCCGGCATACCGGCCACCATCGAGAGGTCGAACTTGGGCTCGACGTACTCCAGCAACCCCAGGCCCTCGGTCTCGATGACCTCCTTCTTGACCCGCCGCACCCGCTCGCGGGTGAGGTGATCGCCGTCGGCGTCCGCGCCGTCCAGAAGCTGACCGATCTGCACCCGGGTCATGCCGGCCGTCAGCTCGGCGAGGCGGGCCGGCGGCAGGTCCGACTTGGCGGCATACCATTCAGGGGAGCGTACCGCCTCCAGGTAGGTCGCGCGCTCGGCCGGGTCGGGGCGCAAGATCTCGATCTCCCGCGTGCCATGGGAGCGCACGAGCTTCGGGTCCAGCTCCGCCAGGCCCTCGGTCACCAGAACGATGACGATGTTCTTGGCCAGCAGCACCGGATCCTGCGACCACTTGCGGAGGTAGACCAGGACGGCGCGGTCCTCGGGCGTGCGGTAGGCGACCTCGGCCGCGGGAACGATGGTCTCGGCGAAGGGGAGCAGCAGCGCCACCGGCCGGGCGGGCTGGAGCGAGGCGCAGTGACGGAAATACGAGTCGAGCAGGGCGAAACAGTTGCCCGCGTCGCGCGGCAGGCCGTCCGCCCAGGTCGTGCCGTGGACGGCGTCGTAACCCCGCAGCTTCTCCTGGAAGTGGCTGCGCGCCGCCGGGTTGGCGAAGCCCAACCCCTCGGCGCGGTTGTAGGTGACGATCGACGGCCAGCCGGCAAAGAGCTGCTGCACCAGGAAGTCGTCGAGCGACAGGAAGCGCAGGCCGGCGGAGCTGCGGACGGGCACCAGGTCCGCCGGCACTCCGTGCAGGACGAAGGTGTTCGACTGCTTGGCGCTGACGGCGCGGACCAGATCCGAAGCCCACGGCGGGAGCGATTCGAGAAACACGGCCGGTGAAGGCGTAACGGCGGCTTCGGGCATGGTGGAGCCTATTATCCTCTACTTTGTCAGCCCTCCGCCGGCCGCCCGGGGCTCCCGCCCTGGGCTATCGAGACGTCGCCCGGAGGGCGAGGGGTCGGAGCCTCGCTTCGGAGAAGCGACGTTTCGGTAGCCCGCGGCGGGAGCCTCGGGCGGGGATGGCGCGGACCGGCGTTTACCCCGCTTCCGGCAGCTTCTGCGGCGTGGCCGCGGCGGTGGACTGGGTGGGGAACGGCGCGGCTTCCTTGACGGCGTCCGGCTTCTTCAGCCCCATCTCCACTTCGAACTCGGAGAGCACGCTCTGCGCCTGGAGCTGGCGGGCTTTGCGCTCGGTCTTGATGCGCTCGACGTCGAGCCCGCCGGTCGCCACCTCGACCGCGGCCTTGGCCTCGGCGGAGCGCTGCTTGATCTCCTCCAGGTACTTGTCGTTCGTCGCGCCGACGCCGTAGGTGTCGAGCTCGGCCAGGGCCGAGGCGGCCTGCTTCATGACCACGGCCTTCTTCGATTCCTGGATGGCCTTGCGGCTCTGGTCGATCTTCATCCGCAGCTTCTGCTTGAGATCCTCGACCGTGATCTGGGCGTTCTGGAAGGCGTTCGAGGCCGCCGTGAGCTGCTCGTTGGTGGCCGCCAGGTCCTGGCGCACCTGCTGCAAGGTGGCGGCGTCGTCCTCGGCGATGCGGCGCGCCTCGGGGCTCCCCTCGGTCAGAGCGGCCTTGATCGAGGAGGTGAGCTGACGCTCCTTGCGCTCCAGCTCCTCCTTCTCCTGCTCCAGCCGGATGACCGTGGCGCGGGTGGTGACGAGGATCTGGTTGAGCTTGGGCAGCGTGTTGCGCATCTCCTCGATGGACTCCTGGAGCATCACCTCCGGATCCTCCGCGAAGGAGATGAAGTAGCCGATCCACGACTTGATGAGACGGGCGAGGCGCTGGAACATAGTGGTCTCCTCTCCGAACGATCCGCGCTCGGGGCGGTCGATCGGTTATCTCTCGGGCTCCTCCGGCGGCGCCGCGGCAGGCGCAGGCGGGCGGGACGCTTCCGCGGTCGAGATGGGGTTCTCCTCGACGAACGGGTTGACGGCATCGAACAGCTTGCGCTCCTCGGCACGCTTGAGCACCAGCCAGCGCGAGAGCCGCGCCTGCTCCGTCTCCGCGGCGATGCGGTTGGCCTCCATCTTCTCGCGGTTGCGGCGGATGACGTCGTCGATCTCCGCTTGGAGCTGGGCGTTTTCCTTGTCGATGTGGTCGGAGCGCTCCGCCAGCTTCTTGCGCAGGAATTCCTCGAACCGGTCGAGCGCCTGGTCGCGGCGGACGGCGTCCTGGACGATGTCGGTGATCGGCACCGGCCCCGTGGGATTCATGTTCAGGAACCCGGTAAGGGCCGCCGCCTTGGCGCGGGAGTCCAGGGCGGCGAACCCCGGAGACGAGAAGATCTCCAGCACCTTGTAGGCGCTGTAGCCATGCGCCGGATTGGCGACTCCGGCGGCCCGGAAAACTGCCGGGAAGTCCGGGATCTCGTCGCTCTCGCCGCCTCCTGTTTCGGCAGCGAGCTTCCTCTCGTCGATCGCCGGCGTCTCGGGCATCGTCCCAAGCAGCTCGCGGATGTCGGTCGGCGATCCCGAGAGAGGCGGCTTGCCGGCATCGGAGGCTCGAGATGGTAGGCATCTCCTCGGGCGTCAGCTCCACGATCTTCATCTTACTGAGGACTTCCTTGAGACCCATGGCCTTTCCTCGCCGTGTTGCGCAGTAAGTGACCGGCCGAAGCGTATGGCCGGGGCACAGGGGTGTCAAGGAGCGCCCCGGCTTCCTGCAGTGTACGCAGGCTGGCCGGAAGGGTTGCTAAACCTCGTAGACCGGCCGGCGGACGGGCCGCGGCAGAGGCAGGAGATTCGACACGGCCACCAGCGATTCGGCCAGGGGATTGAGCTCCGCCATCTCGCGCGGCGTGAGCGGCCGGATGCTCAGGATACGGCGAGGCAGGCGCGCCGTCGTGGGATCGCACCCGCGCTCGAGGAACGCTGCGAGGAGCCAGCGGCCGAGGGTCCGGCGGGCCGTGTTCACGGCGGGTATTCTACCCTGACGTAGACCACCGTCGGCTCCCGGGGCCGCAGCAGGAACTCCCGCCGCTGATAACGCTGACGCAGTAGGGGCCGCAGACGGTCCTCCAACCTACGCTCAACGATCAGCACATCGCCGTCCGGATGGGGCGGAATCTCAGAGAGATATTCCATTCCGGGAAAATCGCGGAAATACCAGGGGAGCGGCCAAGCGTGCCGGCCGAGGATCCGGATGGAAGGCGCTTCGTTCCCAGGCGTTCGCATCGCCGCCTCCCGCACGCACGCAACCAGGGCGTCCACGTCCCGATGTGTGGGCACGTAGACCAGGGCCAGGCGGTCGTCGTCGAAGCGCCGGAAGGAGACCTCGGCGGCGCGCCAGGCGGTCCAGGCGAGCCCCAAGGCGAAGGCGCCGGCCAGGGCCGTGCGCAGAGCCCGCGAGCCCGTGCGGCTGAAGGCCTCCCGGAACAGCACACCGCCCGCGAGCGCGGCGGGCAGGAGAAAGTTGAGCGCCAGCCAGGGAGTCTTGTAACGAAGGAGGGAGTACGCGAGCAGCTCGCCGGCGGCCCAGAGCGCGCAGAAGGTGCCGAAAGCTTCCCGCCGCCGCACGGCGAGCCATCCGCCCGCGACGGCACAGACCAGGGTCAGGGGCTCGAAGGAGAACAGGAGCCGCGGAAAGTAGTCCCACGGCTTGCCGTGTCCTGCGCCTTCCAGCCCCTTGCCGGCCCAGACGAAAAACGTCCGAAAAGAATCGGGCAGCCCCTGGGGGTTGGTGAAGAAAGAGGTGTAGAGGAGGACATAGGGGATCGCGAACGCGGCGAAGACACGAAGGGTCGCCGCCTGCCGCAGGTCCCTCCACAGCTCTCCGAGACGAGGGAGCCCTCGGATCCGGAGCAGCGTCAGGAAACCCGCCATTCCCAGAATGGCCAGGGTCAGCGCGTACGTCTCCTTCACCGTGGCCAGCAGTCCCAAGCAGAAGGCTGCGAGGACCAGGCTCCCCTGCCGGCGGGTCTCGAGCCAGACCGAGACCGCCGCCACCAGCGCCAGCGTGAGGAGGGCGAGGAAGGTCTCGGGGATGAGATCCCGGCCGTAAGCAACGAAGGAAGGGGAAAGCGCCAGCAGCCAGGCGGCGGCGGTGATCCCCGCCATTCCCAGCCGGCGCCGCAGCGGCAGCAGCGCCGGGATCATCAGGGCGGAGGCCAGGGCCACCGGCAGCCGCAGGATGAAAACGCTCTCCCCCAGCAGCCCTACGAACGGCGCCGTCAGGAAGATCGGGAAAGGACCGTGAAAGCGCGCGGGGTCGTAGGCGAACCGGTACCCCGCGAGCAGTCTGGAGAGAGTCCAGGCGGCCACTCCCTCGTCGTGGTGGAGCGGCCTGACGTCGAGAAACGCCAGCCGGAGCCCCAGGGCGGCGGCGAAGGCCGCCCAGAACGGCAGCCAGCGAAAAGCCCTCACTCCCCCAACCCCCTCTCTCCCGCCCCCTCCCTTCCCCCCTCACCGGGAGAGAGGGGGCTAGAAGAAGAGTCTCTTTGCTGTTCTCCCTCCTCTCCCGGTGAGGGGGGAAGGGAGGGGGCGGGAGAGGAGGGCCGGGGAGGTGAGGGCCTCAAATGTGGCAGCTCGCCTGCCCGCGCTTCTCCAGGTACTGCTGATGGTACTCCTCGGCCCGCCAGAACTCGATGGCGGGCTCGATCTGGGTCACGATGGGGCGCCGAAAACGCCCGCTCTGTTCCAGCCGCTCCTTCGAGGCGCGGGCGGCGGCCTCCTGCTCCGGGGTGTGAAAGAAGATGGCAGACCGGTACTGCGTACCGACGTCCGGCCCCTGCCGGTTGAGCGCCGTCGGATCGTGGTTCTCCCAGAAGACGTTGAGCAGGTCGTCGTAGGCGACGACCGCGGGGTCATACTCCACCTGCACGACCTCCGCGTGGCCGGTCGTATCCGAGCAAACATCACGGTAGGTGGGATTCTTCAGTTGCCCACCCGAGTATCCGACGGCGGTCGCCGTGACGCCCTTGACGCGGCGGAACTCCGCCTCCACCCCCCAGAAGCAACCCGCTCCAAACGTGGCGATGGCCATATGCATTCTCCCTTTCTCGGATGAGAAGTCTACGCTCCTCGTCCGCCTACAACAGCGCTCCCTCGGGACATTGTTTCAGCCTGGGTTTCACCAGAGGAAGATGGACATGAAAAGGAGGGATCCGTTCCTGCGATCCCTCCCTCCATCAACGATGCCGCGGAGGCGCTAAGGGCAGGTCGCGAAAGCGGCGGTGTCGGTGACGGCCGGGGCCGGCGGTCCAGGGTAGTTGAAGTAGACCTTGTTGGACGGACCTAGGATATCGAACACCTCCACCCGGTAGAACACGTTCGTGGTCGCCGCCAGGCGCCAAACGGCTGCGCCTGGACGGCCTGGGGCAGTGCCGCCAAGGCCAGGCCCAGCAGCAAGACTCCGCCGAGGCGTCCATTTTTTGACACTCGACGATCCGCTCTCCCTCCACCTACGCTCGCGCAGGCACGGCGGCCGAGGCACCGCGATAGACCGCCAGGTAGGCCTCCAGCGCCTCCAGGGCCAGCCGGTCGGCGGGGGTGTTGACGACGCGGATGCCGCCGCGGCGCAGATGGCGGGCGAGGCGGCGGTTGGCGAGCTGAATCTCCAGGCTCGCCACCTGGGCGAAGGCCTGAGGCGGGCTCTCGGGCTCGGCAGAGGCGAGCCGCCGCAGCTCGGGATCCTCGAGGTTCAGCAGCAGCGCCCGGTGGCGCCGGCCGAGGCGCAGCAGCGACTCGCGCAGCAGCTCGGCGGCGGCGAGGTCGACCACCGAGGTGAAGAGCACGGCGGTGGCGCTGCGCGATTCGACGCCGAAGGCGGCCTCGGCCGCGAGGTCGTAGGCCGGCTCGGCGAGTTGGGCCTCGACGTCGTAGAGCGCCTCGTAGGCGAGCTCGCCCCGCGGCCGCCGGAGCGGACCCGCACGGTGCGCAGCACGCGGTCGGCGAAGGCCACGATCGTCACCTGGTCGCCGCGCGCCGCCGCCACGCGGGTGAGGGCGAGCGTCGCTGCCACGGCGTAGTCGAGCTTGCTGCGGCGCCCGTCCATGGAGGCCATGGCGCGGGCGCAGTCGAGGAGGACGATCAGCCGGCCGCTACGCTCCCAGGTCTCCTCGCGGCTCACCGGCCGGCCGTGGCGGGCGGTCGCCTTCCAGTGGATCTTGGCGAGAGGATCGCCCGGCAGGTATTCGCGCAAGGCGTAGGGCTCGCTGCCGACGCCGTGCACCCGCAGCGGGATCTGTCCCATGCGGCGGCGCTGAGCGAGGGAGAGGAGCTGTCCGACGCGCCCGTCCCACCGCACCTGCGGATAGACGCGCACCGGCTCGCCCGGCAGCAGATCCCGCTGCGCCCAGGCGAGCTCCCACGGCCCCAGGACGCGGACGGTCAAGGGCCCTGCCAGGTGCTCGCCGCGGCGGCGCGGCGTCATCGGCCAGGTCCAGCGAACCTCTCCGGGACCGCGGATCTCAACCCTTCGCCGTAGCGGACCTTCCGCCAAAGCAGGATGCAAGCCCTCCCGCAGCAACACCGAGACCCGGCGGGGAGCCTCCGTCGCGATCTTCACCGCCATCTCGGCGGGAGCTTCCTGCACCAGCAGCAGCGGCCAGCTCCGGGACGCCGACAGGGAAGTACGGGCGGCGCGCCGGAAGTCCACCAGCACCGCCGCGGCCAGGGCCAGATCCAGCGCCAGCGCAGCCCACGCCAGACGTGAATCGAGGAAGGACGCGACCAGCAGCAGGGTGATCAGCCCCAGGAGCTGGAAACAGCGAGCAGCCGGCATGGCTACCTCTGAAACGGCCGCCTTGCCGGCATGACCTCACCCCCAGCCCCTCTCCTGAAGGAGAGGGGAGAAAGACCTCCCTCTTCAAGCCCCTCTCCTTCAGGAGAGGGGTTGGGGTGAGGTCGCGCGGGAAAGACCGACCGAGGATCGCAATTCAGTTGGCACATCTCCGGCCTCAGTGCGGCACGGGCACGGCCGCGGCGGTCCCCTCCAGAATCCGCCGCGGCGTGAAGCCTTCCAGCTCGGATTCGGGCGTGAGGAGGATGCGGTGCGCCCAGCAGGGCACGAGCAGACGCTTCAGGTCGTCCGGGATCAGGAAGTCCCGCCCTTCCAGCAGGGCGTTGGCGCGGCCGGCTTCGAGCAGGGAAAGGGCGGCGCGCGGCGAGATGGGCAGGTCCACCTGCGGCGAGCGGCGCACGCCGTCGGCCAGTTGGCCGAGATAGCCCAGCAGCTCGTCGGCGACGTGAACCCGCCGCGCGGCGTGCCGCAGCGCCGGAGCTTCGCCGGGTCCGAGAAGCGATGCTGGGAGCGCTCCACCCCAATCGACAAGGTCGCCCGCTACCGCCTTGCGGTAGAGGTCGAGCTCCGCCTCGGGCGCGGGCAGGCCCATTTCGATCCGCACCAGGAAGCGGTCGAGCTGCGCCTCCGGCAGGGGATAGACACCCTCGAACTCGATCGGATTCTGGGTGGCGATGACGAAGAAGCCGGGCTCCAGGGCGAGCGGAACGCCGTCGATCGTGACCTGCCGCTCCTGCATGGCTTCGAGCAGCGCCGACTGCGTCTTGGGCGGCGTGCGGTTGATCTCGTCGGCCATCAGGATCTCGGTGAACACCGGTCCGCGCAGCAGCCGGAAGGAGCCGGAGGAGGCCTCGTAGACGTTGGTGCCGATGACGTCGGCCGGCATCAGGTCGGGCGTGAACTGTACGCGGGTGAAGGGAACGCCGAGGCAGGAGGCGAAGGCGCGGGCGAGCAATGTCTTGCCGATCCCCGGCACTCCTTCGAGCAACGCGTGCCCGCCGGCCATATAGGCCACGACCAGGATCTCGATGGCGGCGCGCTGCCCCAGCACCGCACCTTCCAGAGCTTTTGCGAGCTCCTGTGTTACCTCGATCAGGCGCTCGGTAGGAACGGTGGACGGCTCGTTCGAGGTCATACATCGGTCTCCTGTTCATTCAGACGCCTGTGCCGGCTCGACCTCACCCCCTGACCCCTTCTCCTAAAGGAGAGGGGGAACAAGAGCCGCCGTAAAGCCCCTCTCCTTTAGGAGAGGGGTTGGGGTGAGGTCGAGCCGGCAACGATGTCACTCCGGCCGCCCCACCCGCAATCGTGCCACCTCCCGCGCCAGCTCGACCAGCTCGCGAGGGCCGGCCTTGCCGGCGCGGCGGTCGAGCTCCTGAGGCAGGACGGCATGGCGGTCGAGCTCCCGCACGCGCTCGAGCAGCCGCCGCGCGGCCTCGCGATGGTGGCCCAGCCGGTGGTGAAGGCTCCCCAGCCCAAGCAGGAAAGCGCCGGCCGATCCGGTGGTCACCGGCGGCTCGTTCCAGGCCGGTCCGAACCGCCGCGAAAGCGTCAGCAGCGCGACCAGGTACAACACGGCGAGATGGAGGAGGATGAGGTCCAGGGTCCGTCCGAAGGCGTCGGTCTCCACGGTCTGCTCGGCGATCAGTCCGTGGTGGTATTCGTCGAACGTCCACCTGTTTCCCAGCCGGCGAAGCAGGGTCTCCAGCAGGGCCGCGTTGCCGGGATGCTCCAGCCGGGCGTTGGCGAGGGCGTCCACCGGTAGGAGCCAGACCTGGCCGCGATGGGACCGGAAGCGCTCCAGCACCACGATGGCCGGCGCGCCCCCCGGGAACCGGAAGAGCACCCTGGAATTCTCCGGCAGCTCCGGAACCCAGCGAGGAGCCCACACGCGGACCGGCGCGGCCGCCACGCCCCGGCCGGGTCCGAGGTCCCACTCTTCACGGGCGAACCGCCGCCAGCGGAAGGGGTCGAGGACGGCCTTGCGCTTCTCCGCCAGGGGCAGACCCAGTCCCTCCATCGCCACCACCTCGGCCGCGTTGCCGATATCCCCGGAGTAGGCCAGCACCAGATGGCCGCCGCGCCGCAGATGCGCCTCGAGCTGGTCGGCCGCCTCCGCCGAGAGACCGTGCTGCCAGGGGAAGGTCGAGACCAGCACGCCGCTCTCCTCGAAGCGATCGAGCGGCCGGTCGAGCAGCGTCACCCGGGCGCCCCGCGCCTCGAGGTAACGCCGGGCCGCGAGCCAGCCGCCCGGGCCCCGGGAGAGCGAGCTGCCGCGGGCCTCCCCACCGCGACCGGCCAGCACCGCTCCTCCCAGCAGCAACAGGATGGCCGCCGCAGCGCCCACCCACAGCCGGTTCCGGATCCCGGCCTTCATGAGAGGGCCTCCTCCAGCCGGCCGACCAATCCGCGCAGGTCCTCGACCGCCGGACGCCGCGGGCCATAGGTGAAGGCGTCGAGACGGCGAACGAAGTCCCGCAGGTCCTCCCGCCGCGATCGCGTCACCAGATCCCGGCTGGTCCAGTCGGCCTCGACCTGGGTGGCGGCGACCGAGCGCGCCAGCCACCACCACAGGGCCTCCAGCGCCTCGGCGATCCGCCCTTCGGCCAGGCGGCGCTCCAGCTCCGCGCGCCAGGCGGCGGCGCTCATGGCGGCGGGCGCCAGGCCGAGCCTCGGCGATGTCACCCTCCTTCTGCTTTGCCTGACGCTTGCGCAACCGGGGGAGGAGAAGCCGGACGAGCAGGAAGGCGGCGAGCCCGGCGAGCGCGACGGCGATAGCCTGGAAGACCGGCCGTGGCAGGCTGAGCATCCGGCTTCCCCTGGAGATCAGCTCGATGAGCGCGCGCTGAAAGGCCTTGTAGAGCTCGCCGAGATACGAGGTCTCCGGCGGCACCGGCGCTCGCTCGACCCCGCTCTCCGCCAGCACGCGCTCGAGCACGGCGCGCTCGGCAGGAACGATCCGTTCTCCGCCCTCAGGCGTGGCGCCCGCCGGCGACGCCGCCAATGCCGCCAGTGCCGCCAGCGCCAGCAGCAGGAACGCGAGCCGGCGCCTCAGAACGGTTGCTCTCCCTGAGGCGGCGTCGGGCCGGGAAACATCGAATCGATCTCCGAACGGAGATCGGATCCCTCCTTGCGCCCACGGGTATCGAAGAAAAGCAGGGCGATGCCGAAGCAGATGTAGAGATGGACCGCCGTCGTGGCGAGCGCGGTCAGGAACTGGCCGGGAACCTGGATCCACATCCAGGTGGGCATGTTCTGCGCGAGCTCCTCTCCCTTTGCGACGCTGCGGAACATGTCCACCCACATGGGAATCTGAAAGGGCAAGCTCACCAGCACGCTGACCAGGTAGGAGAGCAGGATGCCGACGAACATCAGAAGGAAGACCTTGACCAGCGGATTCTCGAGGAATCTGCGCTGCGGGTTGTAGCGGGTCAGCTCGGCGCTGCGGGAGAGAGCCCGCGTGCCGAACCCTCCCTCGTCCACCATCACCGGCGGCACGAAGGAGAGCATCGGGGCAACGTACAGAACGGGGAAGCAGCAGCAGAGCACGGACAGGAGGGTCGCCGCGTACCACAGGAAAAGAGTGCCGAGCACCCGGCCCTGCACCGTGAAGCGCCACGCCCGCCGCATGGACACCTGCCGGCCGGACAGCGCGTCGATCGCCGCCACCTGCATGGCGTTATAGGCGACGATGAGGAGGGCCAGGTAGGCCAGGGTCAGGACGATCGTCTCCGGGTTCCAGGGCTGCGGGGGCGTGCCGGCGCTCTTGACGACGCGCGTGAACCACAGGGCTTGCGCCACCGAGACCGAGGTGGCGAGGATCGCGACCGGGATCGCCACCGAGGGATAGATGGAGCGGAAGTGGCGGCGCGCCTGCCGGATCGCTTCGTCCAGAATCAGGCGGAAGGGCATCGGGCCGGGACGGCCCATATGTGGATCAGTCCCGGGATCCGTCACGAAATCAGTCATCGGGTCGGCTCCGCAGCAACCGGACGGAAGGCCATGAAAAGGAAGAGGCTCTCGAGCGCGAGCCCCAGGGTCACCTTCAGCGACACGGGCAGCTCCGGAGCGGGAGAGATGAAGACCTCCACCAGGGCCAGCACCACGAACCACGGCAGACAGCCCAGCAGGACGGCCAGGGCGTCACGGCCGGCGTCGCGCACGGCCAGAGCGCGAGGCCGGTCCCCCGCCGCCACCAGGGAGCGGCCCATGGCGAGCCCCGCCGCCGCCGAGACCAGGATCAGGGTGAGCTCGAGCGGTCCGTGGGCCGAAATGAACTCCAGCAGCTCGCCGGCCATCGAGTAGTGCAGCGTGACCCCGAAGATGGAGCCCAGCATCATGCCGTTCAGCAGGATGACGTAGAGAGGGATCAGGCCGGCCAGGACGCCACCGCCCCAGGCCGACAGCGCGACGGAGATGTTGTTGGTCGCGATACCGGACGAGGAGAAGGCCGGCGGCACCGTCGTCACCAGCGATTCCGTCCAGAGCCGCCCCTCCTCCAGCCCTTGCAGAGCCCGCGGCCCCAGCAAGCTCAGTCCGAGCGACGGCCGCAAGACGGCAACCACCAGTCCCCAGACCGCGGCCAGCAGGAACAGCGCGACGGCCAGGCCCACGGTATCGAGATGCCGCTGGAAGGCTCGCGGAAAGGTCCGCGAGAAGAAACGCAGCAGGCCGGCGCGCTCCCGCCGCTCCCCCGTCAGCCGGCGGGTACCCTCGAGCGCCAGCGACTGCAGGCGCCGCGCCGCGGCCGTGCCGGGAAAACGGGAGGCGGCGAGGGCGTGGTCGTGCAGCACCTGCCGGTACCGCAGGGCCATCTCCTCCAGCTCGCCGTAGCCCAGGCTGCGCAGGCGGTCGCGCACCGCCGCGAGCTGGGCCTCGAACGCCTCCCACACGGACCGCCGCATGCGGACGAAGCGCGCGTAGTCCATCAGGCCTCTTCCACCTGCAGCGCCTGCCGCAAGGCCGCTATCGGATCGCGCTTCGTGTCGACGCCGGCGAGGAGCTGCGGGGCGTCCGTGCGGATCCGCGCCAGAATGCGGTCCGCCATCTGCCAGCTCGCGGCCGTGTCGTCCAGACCCTGCGCGCGGGCGAGAAACGCCTCCACCACGGCCAGCTCGCGGGCTCCCCAGCCCGGCGGCACTCTTCCCAGCACCGGGGCCGCCTCCCGGCCGCGGTCGTGGACGACCAGCGTGCCGGCCAGGCGATCGCCCAACCGCCGGGAGAGCGCGTCGACGGCCATCAGCGGGACGCCGATGATCAGGTCCAGCGGACGGATCAGATTCCGAATCAGGAGAGCCGCCACCCCCGCGCTCCCGCCCTCCGCCGTCACCACCCGCAACCGCAAGGCCATCTTGCCCGGCGTACGGCCGCCGGTGGCGATCTCGAATCCGGCGAAGTAACCCCAGTTGAGGAGGAACACGCCGACCATGAAGAACACCGGGCTCCAGGTGGCTGAGAGCGGAGCGATCGCAAAAGCGACGACGAGAATCCAGGCGAACCCGACAGCCGTCAGGATGACGTAGTCGAGAAATGCGGCGAGCGAGCGGCTGCCCACGCTCGCCACCGGCAGCTCGAGCTGGATGTTGTCAAGCCCCAGGATGCTTTCGCGCCGTATCTCGGCCAACAGAAGACTCCTGTTCCTTTGCTTCCTAAGCGTATGTTGGGGCTGGGACGGCGTCAACGCGCCCTCACCTCCCCGGCCCTCCTCTCCCGCCCCCTCCCTTCCCCCCTCACCGGGAGAGGAGGGAGAACAGCAAGAAGGAGATCGCGGAGTTTTTCGCAGGGGGCGGGGCTTGTCCCCGCCCGCGGCGATTCAGGGCGGGGTCGAGCCTCTCCATCCGTCCAGACCCGCCTCTGCCCCAAACAATTTTTTCTATTGCCTTTCTCCCTCCTCTCCCGGTGAGGTGGGAAGGGAGGGGGCGGGAGAGGAGGGTCGGGGAGGTGAGGGCCTACGGCGGATCCCGGCGCTGCGCCTCGCCCGTCATCGGCACGAAGAGGACGGGCAGGACGTTGCGACGGTCGAAGCCGCCGTCGCGCCGCTTGGTCAGGACGAGGAGGTCCTGGTAGGCGTTGCCGACGGGAATGACCAGCTTGCCGCCGGTCTTGAGCTGCTGCAGCAGCGGCTCGGGGATGCGGGGCGGCGCGGCGGTGACGATGATGCCTTCGAAGGGAGACGCCGAGCGCCATCCCTCGTAGCCGTCGCCGATGCGGAGGTGGACGTTGCGGTAGCCCAGCTCGGCGAGCGTGCGGCGCGCCCGGTCGCCCAGGGGCTTGATGATCTCGATCGAGTAGACCTCGCGTACCAGCTTCGAGAGGACCGCCGCCTGATAGCCCGAGCCGGTCCCGACCTCCAGCACCCGATCACCCGGCTCGACCTCGAGCAGAGACGTCATCAGGGCCACGATGTAAGGCTGGGAGATCGTCTGGCCGTTGCCGATCGGCAGCGGCTGGTCTTCGTAGGCCCTGAACCGCTCCCCTTCGGGGACGAAGAGGTGACGGGGCACAGCCTCCATGGCGGCGAGCACCGTGGGATCCGTCAGGCCGTGGGCGCGGATCTGGTCGACCATCTGCTGGCGCTGCCGCGCGACGGCGAAGGCGTCCTGGCGCGGTACGGCCGCGAGCCCGGCGGCGACGATCACGGCCGCGGCCAGGAGGTGCAGCGCCAGCAGCGGTGTCCGCCTACCTGCCGCCATTCTGTGCCTTTCCCTTCATCGGCGAGAGCCGGACCGGGATGATTTTCGTCGTCTCGAGACCGTCCGCCGTCTTCGTGATCACCTGGAGATCCTGGAAGAAGCCGCCCACCGGCGCCACCATCTTACCGCCCACCCGCAGCTGCGCGAGCAGGGGCTTCGGGATCTGCGACGGCGCCGCGGAGAGCAGGATGGCGTCGAACGGCGCCTTCTCGGGCCACCCGCGGTAGCCGTCGGCCACCCGCACCTCGACGTTGTGATAGCCCAGGACGGCGAGCCGCTTGCTCGCCTGGCTCGCCACCGGCTCCACGATCTCGATCGAGTAGACCTCGCGGGCGATGCGCGACAGCACGGCCGCGTGGTAACCCGAGCCGGTGCCGATCTCCAGCACCTTGTCGCCGCGCTTCAAGCCGAGATGCGAGGTCATGAGCGCCACCACGTACGGCTGGTAGACGGTGCGCCCCTGGCCCAGCACCAGCGGCTGGTCGGAGTAGGCCTGGGTCCGCAGCGAGTCCGGCACGAAGAGGTGGCGCGGCACCTGCTCCATGGCGGCCAGCACCTCGGGCTGCGTGATGCCGCGCTGCTTGACCTGCTGCTCCACCATGGTGTGGCGCAGGCCCTCGTAACCGTCGACCGCCGCGGCCGGCGACACGAGGACCATGAGCACGGCGAGCCCCACGGCGGGACCTCGCACGATCCTGGAGCGGCGGCCCCGAAGGGCGCTCCCTGTCACCGGGCGTTCCCCCTCTCATAGACCACCCGGCCGTCGACCAGGGTGTAATCGATCTCCGCCCGCGGCATCTCCGCCTCGGGAACGGTCATGGGATCGCGCGCGAAGACCACCACGTCCGCCCGCTTGCCGACCTCGAGGGAGCCCACCTCCTGCTCGAGGAACAGCGACCAGGCGGCGTCGAGGGTGAAGCCGCGCAGGGCTTCCTCGCGGGTCAGCCGCTCGCCGGGGAGCCAGCCTCCCGGCGGGTTGCCCTGCAGGTCCTGGCGGGTGACGGCGGCGTACAGCCCGAGCCGGGGGTCGGCCGACTCCACGGGAAAGTCGCTGCCCAGGGCCAGCCGGCCGCCGGCGTTGAGCACCTTGCGCCAGGCATAGGCCCCGGCCAGCCGCGCGTCGCCCACGCGGTCCCCGGCCCAGGGCATGTCGGAGGTGGCGTGGGTGGGCTGCATCGAGGCGATGACGCCCAGGCGAGCCAGGCGCTCGATGTCCTGCAGGCGCAGCACCTGCGCGTGCTCCAGCCGGAAACGGACTTCCGGCCGCGGGCCGCCGAGGACCCGCTCGAGCACGTCGAGGACCACCAGCCCCCCGCGGTCGCCGATGGCGTGGATGCCGACCTGGAAGCCTTTGGCGAGAGCGCGCCGGGAGACTTCCTCCATATGCGCGCCGGCGCTCACCAGCAGCCCCAGATTGCCGGCGTCGTCGCTGTAGGGCTCGACCAGCGCGGCGCCGCGGCTGCCCAGCGCTCCGTCGGCGTAGAGCTTGACGCCGCGGACCTGCAGGCGCGCCTCGGCATCGATCTCCGGCCCGCGCTCGAACCAGCGCGCGAGCAGAGCCTCGTCGTCGGCCAGGAACAGCGCCGCCCGCAGCGGCAGCTCGCCAGCCTGGCGCAAAGCGGAGTAGGCGCGGTAGTCGGCGTCGCCGATGCCCATGTCCGTCACCGTCGTCAACCCCAGCTCCACGCAATGGCGCGCCGCCAGCCGCAAGGCGCGCTGGCGGTCCTCGACGGAGGGCGCCGGGCAGCCTGCCGCCCACCACGTCCATGGCGTTGTCGATCAGCACGCCCGTGGGCCGTCCCGCCGGGTCGCGCAGGAAGCGGCCGCCGGAGGGATCCCGAATCGCGGCGTCGACGCCGAGAAGCTCCATGGCGCGGGCGTTGACCAGAGCGGCGTGGCCGTCCACGCGCACCAGCCACACGGGGTGGTCCGGCACCGCCGCCGACAGCGCCTCGTGAGCGGGGAAGGCCTTCTCCGGCCAGTCGTTCTGGTCCCAGCCGCGGCCGCCGAGCCAGGTGCCGGCGGGCACCCGGCCGGCTGCCTCGCGCACCCGCCGCACCACCTCCTCATACGTCGCGGTGCCCGTCAGGTCGATCAACTGCAGAGCCTGGCCGAGGTTCCCCAGGTGAGAGTGCGCGTCGATCAGACCCGGGGTGACGGCGCGTCCGGAGAGGCTCGATGACGCGGGTCCGCGGCCCACGCAGCCGCTCGGCCCCGGCGTCCGGCCCGAGATAGACGATGCGCCCGCCGCGCACGGCCAGGCTCCCCTCGACCCGGCCCGGAGATTGCACGGGATAGAACACGCCGTGCCTCAGGATGAGGTCGGCACCGTCCTCTGCAAAGGAAGGTTTCGAAAAGGCGGCGACCGCCAAGCCGAGCAGCACGACCGCCAGAACAGGCGTAAGCCTCGGAATCATTTCGCTTTTCTCCCCAGCTCGCTTCACCCATGGCCGAAGCCATGGGCTGCAAAGTCCAAGCCACGGGAAAACCCTGTGTTCGTTCTGTCTGGTCCAGCCTTTGCGACCTCACCCCAACCCCTCTCCTGAAGGAGAGGGGCTTTGAAGATCCGTTTCCCCCTCTCCTTCAGGAGAGGGGGCCAGGGGGTGAGGTCGCGCGGGCACAAACTTACCCGTACGCTACCTTCTTGCGGGGCTCGATGTACACTCCCGCGGATGTTTCCCGACGGTCCGGTGCCGCTCGAAGAAATCGTTTCACGGCTGGAGCACGTGCTGGCCCTCTCTCCGGCCGAGGTCACGGAGATCTCCTGGCTGGAGGTCCGGCGCGGTCAGGAGAGCAACGGCAAGCGGCGCCGCGACAGCTATGAGCAGCACGAGCGGACGGTCCTGCTGCGGGTACGCGAATCCGGCCGCACCGGGATGCATCGCACCAGCGCCTGCGGGCTCTCGGACCTCGAGAACGCCCTGCGCGAGGCGCTGGCGGGAGCCCGCCTGTCGCCGGCCACTCCGCCACCGCTGCCGCCGCCGGGCCACGACGCGCCCCTCGCGCCGACCGCGACCGACGGCCTGTGCGATCCCGAGCTCGCCGGCATGAAGCCCGCCCGGGCCAGGGAAACGCTCCAGCGTCTGGCTGCAAAGGGGGAAACGGCTCGCCTGGGATGGTCCGAAGGCCGGATCGCCGTCGCCGGCAGCCGTGGGCTGCGGCGCGCCACCGAAGTGACCTCCGGCTGGGTCGAGGTGATCCGCGGCCGCCAGCCCGGCGGCGGCCGCGCCGCGGCGGCCGCGCGGTCGCTGGCCGGGCTCGACCTGCCGCGGGTCTTCGAGCGCGCGCGGCGGCGCCAGGGCCCGCCCGAGGTCGTGCCGCCGCCGGAAGGACCTCACCCTCTGCTGCTGTCGCAGGAGGCCGCGGCCGGGCTGATCGAGCTGCTCAACCGGCAGGCCTTCACCTCCGACTCCTTCCACTCCGGCGTCTCCTTCCTGCGCGACAAGCTCGGGCAACCGGTCTTCCACCCCGCGATCAACCTGCGCGACGACCCTACCGACCCGCGCGGCCTGCCGTTCCCCTTCGACATCCTGGGCGCCGCCGCCCGGCCGATCGACCTGGTCACCGGCGGCGTGGCGCTCACTCCCGCCGTCGACCCTCGCCTGGCCCGCGAGCTCGGCGTCGCGCCCACCCCGCAACGGGTGGCGCCGGACGAGGCGATCCCGGCGCATCTGTTCCTGCTGCCGGGGAGCGCCTCCGAGGAGGAGCTGCTCCAGGCGGCGGAGGGCGGCGTGTGGGTGGCGGCGCTGGAGCCGCTCGAAGGCTACGACGCCCGCGCGCTGCGCTTCCGCACGGTGGCCCGCGGCGTCCGCCTCATCGCCGGAGGCAAGCTCGGACGGGCTCTGCCGGACCTGGTCTGGGAAGACGATCTGCGACGCATCCTCTCGCGGGTGCTGGCCGTCGGCTCCGAGCTGGTTCCCCTCGCCACCGGCGCCGGCCTCTTCCGCGCCACCACCGCGCCGATGCTGGCGGTGGAGGAGGTGGCAGGGTTGCGCTTCGCCGTGGAGTAAAGGCTCTCCCCCGCCCGGCCCTCCTCTCCCCGCCCCCTCCCTTCCTTCCTCACCGGGAGAGGAGGGAGAAACAAGCAAAAAGAGCACATAAGACCCTACAGGCTTCACAGGTTGTGCCTTGTTCCCCTCTCCCGGTGAGGGGGGAAGGGAGGGGGCGGGAGAGGGGTCAGGGGTGAGGGCTCGGGCGGGGGGCAGCGCCGGTGAGGGTCCTACTCCCAGATCTTGACCTCGAACCTCCCCGCCGAATCCGCCGCTCCCCGGTACATCCCTTCCGAGTTGTAGACCAGCACGAGCGAGCCGTCCCGGGAGACGCCGATCACACCGCCGTCCCCGGGCCTGAGCTTCTGCCGGATCACCCGCTCCGCGGCCTGCTGCAGGGTCAGGCCACCGTACTCCATCAGCGCCGAGACGTCGTGCGCCACGGTGTGGCGGATGAACTGCTCGCCGATGCCGGTGGCGGAGATGGCGCAGGTCCGGTTGTTGGCGTAGGTGCCGGCGCCGATGATCGGCACGTCGCCCAGCCGGCCGAACCGCTTGTTGGTGAGCCCGCCCGAGGAGGTCGCCGCCGCCAGGTTGCCGTGCACGTCGAGCGCCACCGCGCCCACCGTATCCTTGTCCTGCTCCTGCTTCTTGATCGCCTCCTGCAACTGCTGATAGCGGAAGGCCGTGTCGAAGTACGCGTTCGGCACGCGCTCGACCTTCATCTCCGTGGCGAACGCCTCGGCTCCCTCGCCGACCATGAAGACGTGGGGCGATTTCTCCATCACCATACGCGCCAGCGTGATGGGGTTCTTGACCGTCTTGAGCAACGCCACCGAGCCGCAGGAGAGATCGCGGCCGTCCATGATGGCGGCGTCGAGCTCGTGGGTCCCCTCGTGGGTATAGACGGCCCCCTTGCCGGCATTGAACAGCGGATCGTCCTCCATGAAGCGCACCACCTTCTCCACCGCGTCCAGGCTGGTGCCGCCCTGCTGGAGCACGCCCTGGCCGACCTTCAGAGCCGCGGCCAGGGATTGCAGGTACTGCTGCCTGCGCTCCTCCGGCAGGGTCTTCGGAATCGTGCCGGCGCCGCCGTGAATGGCGATGGCCCACCGCGGTGCGCCCGCCGGGCGGAGCACGATCTCCGCCTTGTCCTGCTGTTGCGCGGCCGCCGGCTGGGCCGTGGTGAGAAGGGGAAAGATCGAGAAAAACAACATGGACGACAGAGTCTTGCAGTTCATGGCGGGGGGATTCTAGGCGTTCCACCGCGGCAGAATCCACTGCGGCGAAATCGCGGCGGCGCGATCGTCACGCCGTTCGCAGCTCTACTCGCGGGATGCAGATGTACGGTCTGGCAGCGGGGTGAGGCTCGGCTGGAACAGCGGTCGTCAAACGGGCTGGTGGTTTTCCTCTGCCGCTTCCGCACCGGGCTCTTGCGGCTGCTCACCAGGGACCGCGGCAGTCTTTCTCTCGAGCTTGCGCTGAAACTTCTCCTCCCGCTTCTGTTTCTTGGCAACTTCACGTTGACGCTTAAAGAATGAAGCACGATTTCTTGGCATATGACGCACCCCCCTCATGAGGTGATTGGACGGTAGGCGCGTAGCTCCTGCCACAGAACAGCGCACCCTCTTCGCTGTTTCCTCAGTGTATCACGTAGCCGCGCCGTCAGGCCGCGGGGACGGCGGGACGTCTTCCTTCAGATCGTCTCTTCCGCGATCAGCTCGCGCACCCGCAGGCGGCCGACCTCCAGCTCCTGAATGACCAGCCGGTCGATCGCACCGGATTTCAGGGCGAATCGCTTCACCGCCAGGCGCCCGATCGCCAGCGCTCCAATGGCCAGGGCGCCTATCGACAGGGCACCGACGCTCACCGCCGCCAGCGCCGTGGCGGCGCGCGCGAACGCCATCTGCGATCCTGCTCTGGGATAGGTCATTTCGGTTCGTTCTCGGTTCATCTCCACCTCCAATCTTGAGCCGACATCGTACCCGTAGAGACGTTCCAGCCCGCCCAAGATACCCATCGCAGGCCACGGGGACGGCGGAACGTCTCCTCGAAGGGTTCGCGGCTGTGATCATCCGGCAGAGCGACGACCGGAGCCCCTCCCGATCTCCCGCTTGGCCGTAGCAAAGGCGGTCTCTTCCAGCTCGATTCGTTCACGAATCACCTGCGTGAGCCAGTCCTCGACTCGCCCGGCATGATGGAGACGGGCGAGGAAGGCCGCGCGAGCAGCAAGATCTCGCGGGAGTGCGAAGGAAGTTCGGGCGGAAGGCTCAACCTTGACCGGCGCCTCCCACGCCGCGTCGTTGTCAGCCTCCGCGATGACGATCTCGTCAATTTCCTCTTCGGACAGTCTCTTCGATCGTGTGGATTCTCCGCTCATAGGGGCCATCCTGTGATGATTCGGACAATCCTCTGTGTCTTAAGCTGAAAGATGATCTTGCGGTCTGCCGCCGACTGGGGCACTCTCCTCCCGCCCGTGGCGCAACCTCAGCGATCGCAAGAACATCAAATCCTGCCGAGCGCAATGCCCTGACAACCGCGAAGTCGCAGCCTTCGTCAGCCAGGAAAGGGGGCATCTGTCAGCATGCGGAAGTTATTGCGGTAGGAAGATGGTCTCTTCATGGGCAATGGTGTCTGCCGCATAAGCGACGGCTGCACGGATGTCCTCGCGCTGAAGGCGCGGATAGGCGTCCAAGAGGTCGTCTTCGGTCGCACCCTCGCTGATTTTGCGCAGCAGAAGCTCGACGGGTATTCGGGTTCCTCGGATAACGGGCTTTCCCATCATTACCTTCGGGTTGATCTCGATGCGATCTGTAGTCATGATCTGGGCTACCTCAAACCATCCTCCGCCTGCAGGGCTATATTGGCACTTCCTCTCACCTCCGTCCAGAGAGGGACATCGCCTCAAGCCTACTCTCTCACCACCCCTTCGCCGCCTCCTCAGCATCCGCCAGCTCCCCGTCCCGCCGGTGGTAGCCATGCTTCTCGATCAACCGGCGGGCCTCGGCCAGCGCGGCACGGTCGCGGAAGAGGCGAGCGCGATAGAGCTGAATGTCAGCCTGGAACAGCGGCATCGGCCCCCGCTCGGCGATCTCCCACGCTTCGTCCAGGTCTGCGCGGCAACCCGGCTCGTCGCAGGAGAGACATCGCAGCCAAGCACGAGTCAGTAAGACGAGAGGCAAGCGGCTAACGTCACCGGACGCGCGGAAGCCCTTGACGGCGGCGGTCATGTGGTCGAGCGCGGCGTGCCGGATGGGAAACGCGGAGTGGGCCTTGTACAACGTGACTCGGACAAGCGTGAGTTCGATCAAAGCAATATCAAGAAGTGAATCGTCAGGTACTCGCCATTCAATCCACTGACGGGCTCGTTCTCCGACGGTGTCGCAGGCGGCAATAGATGCCGTAAGCATCCCATTGGGTCCAGTCTCCTTGTTAAACCAACGTTGCCACTCCGTGCGTTCCGCGTCGGCCAACAGAAGATCGCAGTATAGGAAGCCTTGCAGTGAGTAGAGTCGAGGGTAAGTCGGCTGGCGCGCGGCTTGCCGGGACTCCGCGTCCTCAAATAGACGCCGCGCCTCAGTGCGACGGCCCGCCTGGTGTAGAGCCGCGGCCAGTAACGTGCGGCGGCCCAGTTGCTGAAACAAGTCCCCGCTGAGGTCAGCATACATCACCGACTGCTCGCCAGCAGCTACCGCCACGGCGATCTCACCCCGCGTGAGTTCCAGGTCGCTCAGGTTGCCAGCGTTGATTGCGGCTTGTTTCCATTCCTTATCTTGGACGTGCATCGCCAGCCCAGCCCGCATCGGCTCGACCGCCTCGGTCAGTCGACCAAGGGCTCGCAATCTGTAGGCCGCCTCGCTGAGCAGCCAAGCTTGGACGACGGGCGCAAAGTTCGACGCGAAGATGGCCCACGGTGTCGTAAAGAAACACGCCACCGCCCCCAGGTCCGCACCGATTGCGCCGAGCTTCTTCACGCTGTAACCCTCGCCGCACCGCAGTATGCGATCGCTGTAGACATCGTCACCCGCCCGCTGGTGCAACCCGGCCAGACAAGCGTGGGCCACGGCCTGGTACAGCGGCTGGAGACCTTCGATTCCCTCCGGCCAGTACGGGGCTGTGCCGCTCAGGTGCTCGAACAGCCGTCGGTGGCCGGCTTGCCACGCCGCCGGAAACCGCGTCCGCACCTGTTCGACAAAACACTCGCGCAGCAGTGGATGAGCATCCACGGCCGGCGATCTGTCCGGTCCAGCGAAGTCGATCAACCGCAAGTCGCGCAGACGGTTGAGCACGCGGTTCCACTGCGACTGCGGGAGATCCAGCAACGGCGCGCTTACCTCAGCCAGCGAGTCCTCGATACGATTCGACAGAGGCCGCTTGTCGGCCGGTTTGTCCTCTTTCGGCCACTCGTAAACCACCGCCTCCCGCGCACGGAGCACGTCGAGGAGCTGCCGCTCGGCAGCGCGGTCAAAGAAGCCAAGCAGACGCAGCACCGCGACCTCGGGACTGTCATCGCCAAGATGGCGCACGTAGGCCGCGAACATCTTTCGGGCGTGGCCCTGGTGCTCGGTGTCCTCCTCCAGCAGCACAACCTCGCCCCGGCGGCGGATATCGCGGTGGTCCGTCGCGTTCTTCAGGAACGAGCCAAGTAGCATCAGCGAGTAGGCATGCCCGTGAAACTCGTCCGACGCCTGCCGCAGCTCCTCGTCCGGACCGACGACCTGAAACTCCCGCAACAGCTCCACCCCGTCGTCGCGATGCAGGTGGTCGAGCGACTGCTGGATGACCGTCGCGCCCTCGCGCGCCTCCAGCTCGACCACAGGCTGCCGCGAGGTGATCAGGCACAAGCCGCGCGTTTCGGCGTGAGGGACGTTGGCCAGCGACAGCAGCAATCGTGCGATGCCGGGATCTTTCAGACGGCCACGCTCGGCATGCAGCGGGGGATGCTGCAAGGGTTCGAGGCCGTCGAGCACTAGCAACCCGTGGTGCTCGACGAGCAACCGGGCCAGCGCGCGTCCCCGTTCATCGGCCTGGGTGATCGGCTCGCCGCGATAGCCGAAGCAGGCGAGGGCTTGCTCGAAGAACAGCTCGGACGATGCATTACGCCGCTCGTCGCTCCCCTGGCTGTAGAACGAATGTACGAACACCCGCCGCGCTCCACGCCAGCCGTCATCGCGCATCCGCCGCAGCCACTCGACCACCACCCGCGTCTTGCCCGCCCCGCCCTCGGCATGCAGCGCGAAGATCCGTACCCCCTCCGACCACGCCCGATCCAGCGCCGCCAACTCCTCGCGCCGTCCGACGAAGCCCTCACCGTAGATGCGGAGCTCATCGGTCCATTTGGGTTCGATGAATTCGGCCGGCTCCTCTTCGGGTTCGTCGGACTTGTTGGGATGCGCTCCGGCATCGGCCCCAAGCCTCTGCAGGATCAGCCCGGCGATATCGGACGCGGGTCGGCTGCCAATGTCTACGTGGCCATCGCCCACTAGGATGCCGAGCTCCGAGAGATCACCCGGTGACCCGAAGCTCACCAGCATGATGCGGTCCTCATCGAGCGTCGCGATGAGCTGCCGGATGTGCCGCCACTCAAGCTGGCACCATCTCTTCGCCGCATACGCCGGACAAAGGAAGATGACGATCAGCTCGGACTGCTCGCGGTACAAGCGGGGCAGATAGACATCGAGGTTGACCCGAGCGAGCTCGGCTTCATGGAACTTGTCGTACAGCACCCGCTCCCGGTCGACCGCGGCGGAAAGATGCTCGGCCACCTGCTCGACGAACGCGCGATGCTCGCCGGGAAACGACAGGGCGATGCGGAAGCGCCGAGGGGAACCCGATTCGGACATGGTCCCTTATTATGAAAGAGGCGGAAGGCTGAAGGACAGCCGTCTTCCGCCCAGCGCTTCCGCACTGGGCTATCGAGACGTCGCCCTGAGGGCGATTGCTCCAGAGGAGCAACGTTTCGCTAGCCCGGTGCGGGAGCGCCGGGCGCGAGGCGACGGCGACCTGCCTGCCGCCACCCCTTCGGGGCTGCTCGGGAATTTGAGACCCACCGTTCCTGGGGCTGGCGCCCCAGGCTACATGCCGTCGCCGCTTTGCGGCGAAACTTGGCGCAGATTCCGCGCGAGACGCGCTGACTTGAAACCCCTCACTCCCGCCGCCGGTTCGAATTGTCCATATCCGACATGATGAGCCACCTCCCGTCCGAGCCCTTGCGCAGCGTCAGCGTGAACTTCCCATCGTCCGGCTTCCCGGCCGCCCCGGCGTAGCCGCCGATGATGTATCCCACCTTGCCCTCGGCCGCGTAGGCGATGGCCCGCAGCGACAGCGGTCCGCCGTGTCCCGTGTAGTGCTTCTCGATCGCCGCCCTTCCGCGCACCGGCAGCCCTCCGTTCGGCAGCACGAAGCCGTCCTCGGCGAACAGGCTTGCCAGCGCCGCCGCGTCTCGCTGCCCCCAGGCAGTCTCGTAATCCCTCAGCACTCGCGCCAGGTCCGGCGGCAGCGTCACGGAAGGCTCGGCTGCCGGTGCCGCCTGTTGGCCGACCGCCGGTATGGCCAGTACCAAGATCATGAGGAGCGTTCCTGCTGTTTTGCGCATAGTTGTGGTCTCCCTTACTGCTGATGCACGGCCGGTTGGACGCTTTCGAGGTGGTCCTCGATCAGCCCGACGAGCTCGTTCACGATATCGGTTTTGCGCGCGCCCACGTGCTCCGTTTCGGTCCAGATGAGCGTCTTGGGCTCGCCGGCGCGGTCGAAGAGTGCCTGGACTCCAGGGACCGAAAAGTACTTGTCCCGCCGGCTGGACACCATCACCAGCCGGCGCGGCGCGATGCGGCCGATGTAGCGCCCGGGCTCGAAGCTGTCCACCAGGACGGCCGCCGTGCCGGCCAGCAGCTCTCCCCGCCAGAAGCGGCCCCTGCGACGTTCGTAGCCGCGCAGAGTGGCGGGAAAGTCACCGCCGCCGTGTACCAGGAGGACGGTGCCGACACGCGGATCCAGGGCGCCGTGGATGACGGCGAAGCCGGAGCCCAGGCTGGCGCCGAGCACGGTGATCCGGTCCATCCCCAGGCCCTCGGTCTCCTGAAGATAGCTCAGCGCCAGCATGCCCCCGGCCACCGCGCGGAACACCGCCCGGCGAAGGTGATACGGCCCGAAAAGGTACTCCGCCGGCGTCCGCGGACGCGTGAAGGGATACTGGACCGCGACGAGAACCACGTCCGGCCGATCGGGGATCAGGCGCAGGATCTGTGCCCCGGTCTTCTCCCCGGCGTAGGTGAGGAGAATCCGGTAGCCGTTGGAGAGCCGGCGCGGCGTGCGCACATAGGCGGTGGCGACCGCCTCGCCGCGATCGTTGTGGAGCTCCACCAGGCGCGTCCGGGAGGCCGGACCGGTGGACGCCTCAAGGACGCGGGCACCGCTGTACGTGCCGCGGGTGAGATAGAACTCGTCGGTCTTGTCGGCGCGGAGGAAGAAGACCAGGCCCGTTGCTGCGATCACCAGCGCCGCAAGGACCGCGAGAAGAATCCGGCGCCGCTTGTTCTTCCGGAGCATGGTTTCCTTCCGTCATATTCTACTCCGCCGCTGCGGCCGCTTGTAGAGAGCCTCGCGTTTCGCCGTTCCCTTGCGGGCGAGCTCGAGCCGGCCTTCGGCAAGCATGCGCCGCAAAACGTCCGAGGCGGTTCGCGATCCAACGGGTTCGGCTAAGTGGCCGGCGTAGCGGCGGCTGGTCTCCTCCGCGACGGCGGCGGGGCCGAACGGCTCTTGCAGGTCCGGACTCCCGGCGACCAGCTCCACCATCCGGCCGACCCTCTTCCGGCCAGGAGGCGGAATCTCGGCCTCCGCGCGTCTCGGCACCGGCTGGGCCGCCGCCGAGTCGGCGACGGTGCGGAAGACCTCCAGGTCCTGCACGACCTTCTCCAACTCGGCCACGTGGAGCGCCCGCTGCTCCCGGTGATGCACCACTTGCTGGGTATGAAAGGCCTCCTGGTCACGATGGAAGGCCTCCTTCTCGCGATGCAGCGCCGCGCGCGCCTCCAGATTGGCCACCACGTCCTCGACGGAGAGCTTCGTGCCCATCGCCCCTGGTCCTTGCCTCCATTGCGGTGAACCGTCCGAGAGACGATATCACGCCGGATCCCATTTGCAGTGAATCAGGTTGTCTTGCGGTGAATAGCTTCAGTTGCGGCACAGAACGCGGCTTGCGGTGAACAAGGCCAGTTGCGGCCCCTTATTCGAGTTGCGGCGCAGAAGGCGAGTTGCGGCAAAGAAGCCTGTCTTGCGGTGCATGACCCTAGACGCGGCGCAGGAGGAGAGTTGCGGTGAAGAACGCCGTTCACTGCAAATGAACGCGAGACGCGGTGAAGAAGGCGAGACGCGGTGAAGGAGAGGAGATGCGGTGAAGCGCCCGCTTCGCCGCAAGTAATTCCAGTTGCGCCGTAGAAGCTTCGCGGTCCTACACCCGCCGCAGCAGCACCAACGTCTGGTCGTCTCCCTGAGGGAGGCCGCGGGAGTGCTCGCCGACGGCGCGGAGGATCTCTTCGATCAGCTCCGAGAGAGGCCGGCCGCGCTCGCGGCGGAGAAGCTCGATCAGGCCGTCCATGCCGAACTCCACGTCCTCCGACGACTCGGCCTCGGTGATGCCGTCGCTGTAGATGCAGAGCAGGTCGCCCGGCTCCAGCGTGACGGCGCGGGACTGGTAATGGGCCTGCGGGAGCAGCCCCAGCGGCACGCCGCCCGCGCCGAGCAGCTCGACCGCGCCATCGCCGCCATCGCCGCCATCGCCGCCATCGCCGCGATTGCCGCGATTGCCGCGCAGCAGGATGGCGGGGTTGTGGCCCGCATTCATGTAATGCAGGACGCCGGTATGCGGATCGAGCTCGGCCAGCATCATGGTGATGAACTTGTTGGCGGCGCTCGACTCGACGATGTGCCGGTTCAGTTTTTCGAGCAGGGCCGGCCCGAACGGGTTATGGTCCAAGAGCAGGCGCAGGGCCGAGTGCAGCGTCGAGACCATCAGGGCCGCCGGCATGCCCTTGCCGGAGACGTCCCCCAGCACCAGGCCGATCCGCCCGTCGCGGCGGGGAACGAGATCGTAGTAGTCGCCGCCGATCTGCCGCGCCGGACGGTACCAGCCGGCCAGCTCGAATCCCGGCACGACCGGCGCGCCCTTGGGGAGGATCTGGCGCTGGATCTCGGCCGCGAGGTGCATCTCGCGCTCCAGACGCTCCTTCTCCAGGGCCTGCAAGTGGAGGCGGGCGTTTTCGAGAGCGAGCGCCGCCTGGTTGGCGAAGAGCGCGAGCGTGCGCCGGTCCGCCGGCAGGAAGGGACCGACCCCCCGGCGGCTCTCCTTGTCGCCGACCGCGATCAGACCCCGCGGGCCGGCTTCGACCTCGATCGGCACGCCCAGCAGATAGCGGGTTCCCGGCAACAGCTTCGGCGGCGCCGGTCCGCCGCCGGCGAGGAAGGCGTGCAGCTCCGGATTCTGGACGGAGAACGACGGCGCGGCATCGCCGCCGAACGTGCGGTCCAGGCGGTAACGGCCGTCTTCGCCATCGTCGAGGATGTAGAGGGCGCCGCGCCGCGCGTCGAGCAGCCCGACGGCGCGCAGGAGGATCTCTTCCGACAGCCGATCGAGGTCGAGGGTCGAGGCCACCGCGAGACCCACGTCGTAGAGGGCCTCCAGCTCCACCACCCGGTAGTTCACCTGGAACTGCTGCTCTTTCAGGTCCTGCTTGAGGCGGCAGCTCTTGAGGGAGGAGGCGAGGAGCAAGGTCAGGGGATCGCTCATCGCCTGAGCGGTCTCGCCCCGGTCCAGGGCTTCGCGAGGCGCGAAAAAGAGCCGGCCGCCCGGGAAGGAGAGACTGCCGTAGTCGCCGGCCGCGCCGCCGTCCTCGAGAGCCTCGGGCAGGCCGTCGCCCACGGCGGCCTCCCGCACCAGCACCTCTCCTCGTTCCAGGTAGAGGCCGGCGGCCCCGGCACCGTGTTCCTGGCGCCAGAGATCGAGCAGCCGCTCGAGCAACTGACGCTCGCTGGTCTCGTCGCGGGAGAGGGCCAGCAGTTCGTCCCAGGCCCGCGCTACCGTGCCGGCCGTTGCGGAACCCTCCATCTCAGCTCCCGGTTTCAAGCAGCCCGCATCTGGGCCACCGCCGCCGCCTCGTCGCCGAAGATCGGCGCGTACTGCGCGAGGCCCATGATGTGGAAGGTCTTCTCGATCGTCGGCGTCAGGCAGCAGAACCCCAGCTTGCCGTTGATCTCGATCATCTTCTCGATGATCTCGATCAGGATGGAGATGCCGATCGAGTTGACGATCTTGGTGCCGGCCAGATTGAGCAGCAGCACCTTATAGCCTGCATCGAGGAGCTCGTAGGAGACCTTGGCGATCTCCTCACCCCCCTGGTTGTTGATATAGCCCTCGGTGTAGATCACCGCCAGCCCATCCCGGCGATCCACCGTCACGTTGAGGCTCTCGGTCATCGGCTCGCCCCCGCTTTCATCGCATCTTACTCATTACGACAGTCGTTCCCTCGGTGCCGGAGCGGATTTCCACCTCGTCCATGAGCCCGCGGATGATCTTCAGCCCCCAGCCGCGCTTGCGGACCGCCTTGAGTTTACTCTCGATGTTGGGCGGCTCCACCTCTTCCGGAACAAAGCCGATGCCGTTGTCGTGAACCATAATGCGCAGCTTCTCCGGATCCCCCTCGCCGACGACCTGGAAGGTCACGAAGACCTCGCGGTCGGAGGCGCCGCTGTGCTCCAGGGCGTTGATGCAGGCCTCCACCACCGCCATCCGCACCTCGTCGATTCTATCCGGACTCATGCGGATCGACTCGGCGATGGCGGTCGCCGTCTTGCTCGCCTCGATCTCCATCTCGGGGACCATCGGGAGCGCCAGCGTAACCTCCCTCAGAACGCCTTCAGCCATTTCGTGCGGCCGCCCCGGGCTGAGATCAAAACGACAGATAGAGCTGCACGGCGTAGATCACGATTGGGTGGACCAGGTCGTGAGACAACAACCAGCCGAAGCTGGCCAGCGAACCCACGGACAGCAGCACCTTGACCGGCACGTAAGGAACTTCGGCGTGCTTCCGAACGGAGTCTAGCATGGCATTCCTCCTCATCCGCACCCACTTATCGCAAGGCCGCTGCCAACTCCTTGAAGCCGCGTTGTCGTACCCGTAACTATTTCGTTTCCAAGCTGTTGCAGACAACGAGCGGCAGGGTCTCCCAAGATGCCCCACAGGGAGCCGCGACAATTTGCCGCAGGCCGGGACGCTACGCCTCCGGTGAACCCCGGCGAATGCCCATCCTGCCGCGGTTTGGTGATGTTTAGGGACAAAAAGTCGCTGATGGGTAAATTTGTCGCGGCCCTCGCCCGGCGCTTCCGCACCGGGCTACAGAGATGTCGCTCCTCTGGAGCGATCGCCCTTGGGGCGACGTTTCGATAGCCCGGTGCGGAAGCGCCGGGCCTCAGTACCCCTTGCGTTGCAACGTCTTGCGGTCCAGGCCCAGGATCTTCGACGCCTCGCTCTTGTTGCCGCCCGTCAGCTTGAGGACGCGGGCGATGTGGCGCCGCTCCAGGGTGGCCAGGTCGAGCGGCTCCGGCGACTGCTGCATGGGCGTCCCCATGAGCGAGCGGATCAGGTCGGCGTCGATGTCGCGCTCGGCGAGGGAGACGGCGCCCTCGATCAGGTTCTGCAGCTCGCGCACGTTGCCGGGGAAGTCGTAGGCGAGCAGCAGGGCGAGGGCCTCGGAACGGAGCGCCGGCACCGGGATGCCTTCCCGGCCGCAGAACTCCTCGACGAAAGCGCGCACCAGGTGGGGGATGTCCTGCTTGCGCTCGCGCAGCGGCGGCAGCTCGATCTCCACTCCCTTCAGTCGGTAGTAGAGGTCCTCGCGGAAGCGTCCTTCGCCGACCAGGGTCTCGAGATCCTGGTGGGTGGCGGCCACCAGGCGCACGTCCACCGGGATCGGCCGGCGCCCGCCGATCCGCGTCACCTCGCGCTCCTGGAGGGCGCGCAGGAGCCGCACCTGGAGGGAGGTGTGCATGTCGCCGATCTCGTCGAGGAAAAGCGTGCCGCGGTCCGCCAGCTCGAACTTGCCCGGCCGCGCCTGGACGCCGGTCGCCACTCCGCCCTCGATGCCGAACAGCTCGCTCTCGAGGAGCGACTCCGGCAGCGCGGCGCAGTTGACGGCGATCAGCGCTCCCTCCCTGCCGAGAGATGGTGGAGGAGCTTCGCCACCAGCTCCTTGCCGGTGCCGCTCTCGCCGCGCACCAGGACGTTGACGCTGCGCGGAGCCACCCGCTCCACCACGTCCAGCACCCGCCGCATCGGCGGCGCGAGGGCCACGATCCGCCGGCCCGCGACCTCCTGGGCGAGACGGCCTTTGAGAGCTTTGTTCTCCTCCTCCAGCCGCTCGCGCTGGGTCTCCAGGCGCTCCACCTGACGGGCGGCATCCAGAGCGGCGCCGGCCAGGGCGGCCACCGAGTCGAGGAACCGCCGGTCCTCGGGCGGGAAGGCAGGGTTGGAGTCGCCGCGCACTTCCTTGTCGAGCACGGCGATGTAGCCGAGGAAGACGCCGCGGTAGGCGAGCGGAGCCGCCAGCAGCTGCTCGTAGCGGCGGCCGGCCAGCTCGCCGTTGGTGCGGGCGAGGGTGCGGCCCTCGGTCAGCAGCTCACGCCAGATCGGCGCCGCCAGCAGCGCATCGCCGGTCGGCAGCTCGTCCATCCAGCCGACGGCCGCGACGCCGCGGGCGCCGCCATAGGCGTCGCGGCTCACGGCCACGGCCGCCGCCGGATCGAGCACGGCGCAGACCCGCTGCAGCAGCTCGTCGACCAGCTCCTGTTCCGGACGCTGCGCGTGCAGCGCGATCGCCAGGTCGTAGAGCGTCTCGAGCTGGAGAAAGCGCCGCTTCTCGGCGATCAGGGCGTCGTTGCGCGCCACGTCCGGCATTGTACCGCGTCCCTCGGCGGGCCGCCGGTCCGATCCGGACGGCCCTCCAGGAATACGCTCTGAATCCGTTTCGGTTTCGCGCCGGCTACTGCCGGCTATTCGTACCAGCAGGCGCCGACGGAGTTCCACGAGCCGCAGGTGACCTTGCGGCACCAGCGGTCCGTCCACTGGGGGCAGCCGCAGACGGTGCTGGGAGGCTTGCCCGGGCAGTAGGTGTCGCACGAGGGGTAGCACGCGGCCTCGCCCGTCGTCGATGACGAGACACAACAGAGCCCGAGCGTGACGGCGAGCAGGAGCAGCTTTCTCTTCATGGGTCCTCCTAGTCTCGGCAGGCGATGCATCTCCCGAACCGCGGGAGGCATGCGCTCCCGTTTATTTCGGTGTTCCGAGAACAAGGAAGCGAGACGGCCGGCTTGACTTCGCTCCATTGCTGTGTTCTTTTGACTTCCGCATCCTGGCGCAAAAATCGCTGCCTCCGGCCTCGGCGCTAAATCTCTATGGAGGGTTGACCCCATGCCGTTCCAATGGCGAATCGCAATCAACAAGAACCCCCAGGGGCCCTCGCCCCGGGTCGTATTCGATCCCGATCCCCTCCCGGCGAGCGTGCTGGACCAGATCCTCTGGACCAACAACGACGACAGCGAGGCGCACTGGCCCGGCCTGCTCAAGGACGACGGAAGCATCGACGAGACGTTCTTCATGCCGAACCAGATCGCACCGAACGGCGACGTCTCGGCGACCTTTTCAACCACTGCGGCGGCCACCTTCAAGTACGCCTGCTCCCTTCACCCGAAAGAGCAGGGCACGATCGAAGTGACCTAGGTCCGACACCCGAGAGAACGGGTCCGCGACAACGGAGGGATCCCATGCGATTCATGTCGAGTGCGGTATTCGCCCTTACGCTGGTTTCCGCCCTGGCTCCGGCAGGGGCGCAGCAAGCCGTCTGCACGCCGGGACGGGACCTCATCACCATCCCGGAGATCAAGAGCCAGAACAAACGTCTCCAGGGAGTGATCATGCTCAGCGATGAGCAGCGTTCCCTGGCGGGCGCGGCCACCGGCACCCCGTGTCGGCCGCAGCAGCTCAGGTACTTCAAAGGTTACAGCACGCAGGGACCGCGGATGGACTGGCCGTCCACCGGCGACCCCATTCCCGGGCCGACGCTGCGGGCGCGGGTCGGCGACCGGGTGCAGCTCACGTTCCTCAATCAGGTCAACCCCAGCAATTTCCCCAACAGCCTGGACCAGGGCGAGCAGGGCAAGACCGAGGGCTGCGACACTGCGAGAGCCCCGCGCAAGGACAGCCCCACAACTTCTCAAGAGATCTACCCGCTGAACGACGTCGATCCCAACTGCTTGCACGGCTCGAGCACCGCGAACCTCCATTTCCACGGCACCCACACGACGCCGAGCACCACGGGCGACAACGTCCTGCTCTTCATCCGTCCCGCCCTCCGTCAGGGTGGCCAGATCGCTCCCGACGATGCCTTCGTCAAGGAGCAATTCTCGGATTTCTTCAACTGGTGCGCTGCCAACGGCCCGCCGCAGGAGTGGGAGCAGATGCCTCCGAAATGGCAATCGCGGCAGCAGGAGCTTCCTGGAGACCTACGACAAGACCGCTCCCTACAAGGGCGTGCCCGGCAACTTGCCCGCCAGCATGAAGCTGTGGCCGAAGAACGAGGAGAGACTGAAGAAAGGCCTCTGGCCGCAATACTCGATCGGCGCCTTCCCCTACTGCTTCAACCTGCCGGCCTACGACCCGGCCAAGGTGAAGATGGGGCAGGCGCCGGGCACGCACTGGTACCACGCGCACAAGCACGGCTCGACCGCCCTCAACGTCGGCAACGGCATGACCGGCGCGTTCGTCATCGAAGGCGACTATGACGACGCGCTGAGGAAGTTCTACCGGGAGACCTCGTCCCACAAGAACTGGGGCCTGCAGGAGCAGGTGCTGGTGATCCAGCAGTTGGAGACCGCGCTGAACGTGCTCAGCCCGCTCAACCGTCAAGGGAAGGTCCAACTAGGTGGCGGGCCGGCTCCACTGTCGGTCAACGGGCGGCTGAGCCCGGTGGTGACGATGAGGCCCAACCAGGTCCAGATGTGGCGGGTGATCAACACCGCCCCCCGCACGTTCGTGCAGTTCCACAGCTTCACCACGGGCGGCCCGCACAGGGAGAGCCCCGCCTGGCGGCAGATCGCCCAGGACGGCGTGCAGTTTTCCTACACCAACTATCAGCGGGTGGGGGCCGTAAATGCCCAGTTCAACCTGGCGTCCGCGAACCGCGCCGACCTGCTGGTGCGCGCGCCGGCCTTCGAAGGCGTCTACCAGCTCCAGGTCGTCCAGTCGGTGAGCGATGTCCCCTCGGGCACGCCGACGACGCTGCTGACGGTCCGGGTGAAGGCGGACGGAAAGAAGATCGATCCTCCCATGGACTTCATCAAGGACGAGAGGGACTTCCCCGAGCTGCCGCCGTTCCTGAAGACCATCCAGGGGCCCTTCCTGCTACAGCGGGAGCTGTGGTTCAACACCGATCCGGGCCCCGGCCGGGGAGGGGGGAAGATGCCGCTCCACACGATCAACGACAAGCTTTTCGACGGCCATCACGTCGACCAGACGATGTACCTGGACACCGACGAGGAGTGGACGGTGCTCAACCAGAGCGGCATCGCACATCCGTTCCACATCCATATCAATCCTTTCCAGATCGTGGAGGTGTTTCAGCCGAACTCCCCGTCCGCCAAGGACAAGAACAGCGACTGCTACGCGGACCCGGCCAAGCCGGAGACCTGGAAACCGTGCCAGCCGCTCACACCGCCCTTCGTCTGGTGGGACACCTTCGCCATCCCCACCGCCCGAAAGGACGCGCTGCCCAGCTCCGTCTGCACCGAGCTCGACAAGTGTCCTGATGACATCCAGAAGTACACATCGTGCTCGAACGGCACCTGCACGGCGACCATTCCCGGCTACTTCAAGATGCGCAGCCGGTTCGTGGACTTCACCGGCCAGTTCGTGCTCCATTGCCACATCCTGATGCACGAGGACCGGGGGATGATGCAGCTCATCGAGGTCGTCGACAAACCGGTGACCCCCTACGAGCACCACTAGCGCCGAGCTCGTCCCCCACCGCCGGCGGCACGCCTGCGCGGCGTCGCCGCCGGCAGCACGCGCCTGAGGTATTCGCCCGTGTAGCTGTCCGATGCCGCCGCAACGCTCTCCGGCGTGCCGACGGCCAGGATCTCGCCGCCTCCCGCACCACCTTCGGGGCCGAGGTCGATCACCCAGTCGGCGGTCTTGATGACGTCGAGGTTGTGCTCGATCACCACCACCGTGTTGCCGAGCTCGACCAGCTGGTGGAGGAGCTTGAGCAGCTTGCCGACGTCGTCGAAGTGGAGGCCGGTCGTCGGCTCGTCGAGGAGGTAGAGGGTGCGGCCGGTCGAGCGCTTGCACAGCTCGCGGGCGAGCTTCACCCGCTGCGCCTCGCCGCCGGAGAGCGTCGTCGCCGGCTGGCCGAGGCGGATGTAGCCGAGGCCCACCTCGCACAGCGTCTCCAGGATGCGCGCGATCGACGGGATGTTGCGGAACAGCTCGTCGGCCTGCTCCACCGGCAGGTCGAGGATCTCGGCGATGTTCAGCCCCTTGTAGCGCACCGCCAGGGTCTCGCGGTCGTAGCGCTTGCCGCCGCAGATCTCGCAGGTGACGTAGATGTCGGGCAGGAAGTGCATCTCGATCTTGATCTGCCCGTCCCCCTTGCACGCCTCGCAGCGGCCGCCCGGCACGTTGAAGCTGAACCGCCCCGGCCCGTAGCCGCGCATCCGCGCCTCGGGCGTCATCGCCATCAGGTTGCGGATGGGGTTGAAGACGTTGGTGTAGGTCGCCGGGTTCGAGCGCGGCGTGCGGCCGATGGGGCTCTGGTCGATGGCGATCACCTTGTCGAGCTGCTCCAGGCCCACGATGCGGTCGTGCTCGCCCGGCTTGTCGCCGGCGCGGTAGAAGTGCCGCGCCAGGGCCTTGTGGAGGATGTCGTTGACCAGCGTGCTCTTGCCGGAGCCCGAGACTCCGGTGACCACCGTGAAGACGCCGACGGGGAACACCACCTCCAGGTCCTTCAGGTTGTTCTGCCGCGCGCCTTCGATGACCAGCTCGCCCCGTCCTCGCCGCCGGCTCTCGGGCACCGGCACCTCGCAGCTCGCCCCGCAGGTACTTGCCGGTGAGCGAGCGGGGATGGCGGGTCACCTCGTCCGGCGTCCCTTCGGCCACCAGCTCGCCGCCGTGCACGCCGGCGCCCGGACCGAGGTCGATCACCCAGTCGGCGGCGCGGATCGTCTCCTCGTCGTGCTCCACCACCAGCACCGAGTTGCCGAGGTCGCGCATGCCGCGCAGGGTGGCGAGCAGGCGCGCGTTGTCCCGCTGGTGGAGGCCGATCGACGGCTCGTCGAGCACGTAGAGCACGCCCATCAGCTTGCTGCCGATCTGCGTCGCCAGGCGGATGCGCTGGCTCTCGCCGCCCGAGAGCGTCGCCGACGAGCGGTCGAGCGTCAGGTAGCCCACCCCCACGTCGTCGAGGAAGCTCAGACGGTCCTGGATCTCCGGTCACCACCTTCTCGGCGATGGCCCGCTCGCGCTTGTCGAGCGGCAGGACGCCCATCCAGGCCCGCAGGTCGCCAACCGACTGGCGCGACAGCTCGTCGATGGCCTTGGCGTGCACCTTCACCGCCAGCGCTTCCGGCCGCAGCCGCCGGCCGTCGCAGGTCGGGCAGAGGTGGACCGACATGTACTTCTCGATCTCGGCGCGGATGGTCGGCGAGTCCGTCTCCTTGTAGCGCCGCTCGAGCATCGGGATCACGCCCTCGAAGCGGCCCTTCCAGGAGTAGCTCGACTTCTTCCCCGTCAGGCTGAAGGAGAGCTCCTCGTCGCCGCTGCCCTGGAGGATCACCTGCCGCGCCTCGGCCGGCAGCTTCTTCCAGGGCGTCGCGAGCGAGAAACCCATGGCCTTGGAGAGAGTCTCGACCATCTTCAGGCGCCACGATTTGGAGCCTTCCGGCCAGGGCGCCACCGCGCCGGCGAGGATCGAGCGCTCCGGGTCCGGCACGATCTTCTCGGGGTCGACGCCCATCAGCGTGCCCAGCCCCGAGCAGGTCGGGCAGGCGCCGTAGGGGCTGTTGAACGAGAACAGCCGCGGCGTGATTTCCGTCAGGCCCGTGCCGCACTCCGAGCAGGAATAGTTCTGGGAGAGCGTCTCCTCGGCCGCCGGTTGACCTTCAACCTGGGGCGCCAGCACCACCAGGCCGCCGGCCACCTTGAGGGCCGTCTCGATGGAGTCCGCCAGGCGCTTCTCGATGCCCGGCTTGACGACCAGGCGGTCGATGACGATGTCGATCGAGTGCTTCTTCTGCTTGTCGAGGTTCGGCGGCTCGCCGAGGAGCTCCACCATCTCGCCGTCGATGCGGGCGCGCAGGAAGCCCTCGCGGGCCATCTGGCCGAGCTGCTTCTTGTACTCGCCCTTCTTGCCGCGCACGTAGGGGGCGTAGAGCACCAAGCGGGTGCCCTCGGGCAGCTCCATGACCCGGTCCACCATCTGCTGCACCGTCTGCGGGCGGATGATCTGGCCGCAGGTGGGGCAGTGGGGCACCCCGATCGAGGCGTACAGCAGCCGCATGTAGTCGTGGATCTCGGTCACCGTGCCCACGGTCGAGCGCGGGTTCTTCGACACCGACTTCTGCTCGATCGAGATGGCCGGCGACAGGCCGTCGATCGAGTCCACGTCCGGCTTCTCCATCTGCTGCAGGAACTGCCGGGCATAGGAGGACAGCGACTCGACGTAACGCCGCTGGCCCTCGGCGAACAGGGTGTCGAAGGCGAGGGACGACTTGCCGGAGCCCGAGACCCCGGTGATGACCACCAGCTTGTTCCTGGGGATCTCCAGGTTGAGGTTCTTCAGGTTGTGCTCGCGCGCACCGCGGACGGAGATGGCATCCATGGGACCGGACATCCTAGCAGAGGGAGCGGGACCGTCGGTGGTCCCGAGGGACGGAAACAGGGGCGCCGTCAAAGTCGGCCGGAGCGCCTCTTCTGTAGGGGCGCCCCTGTGTGGGCGCCCTGGGGGGAGGGCGGCCACGTAGGGCCGCCCCTACATGGAATTCTCCCGATCTGTGGACTTTGACGGGGCCCTGGGGCGGGAGAGGAGGGTCGGGGAGGTGAGGGGGCGCCTGCGATATGATCCTCCTTCAGCTTCTGGAGGGACCTGCATGGCCGAAGACTGGGAGATCGTCAAGATCGTGGGTACGGAGGAGGAGGCGTCCATCGTGGTGGGCTTCCTCCAGAACAGCGGTATCGAAGCCGAGGCGGAATCCCTGGCTGCCAGCGAGTTCCCGATCGAGTTCGGTGATCTCGCGCAGGTGCGGATCCGCGTCCCCGCGGAGCAGGCCCAGGACGCCCTCGCTCTGCTCAACCAGCGCGAGGACGTGACGACGGGGGATGAAGGTGACATGGCGGGCGAGCCGCTCGCCGAGGAGCCCACGCCGGGGGAGAGCCAGGGCGAGCCGTGAACGCGCTGGAGGGCGGCAGCAGCGTCGGCCGCTATCGCATCGAGAAGTTCCTGGGGGCCGGGGCCATGGGCGAGGTCTACCTCGCCGAGGATCCCCAGATCGACCGCAAGCTGGCGATCAAGACCGTCCGCCTGGCCGGCCGGCCGCAGGAGATCGACGACCGCAAGAAGCGCCTGCTGCGCGAGGCCCGCGCCGCCGGCCGGCTGCTCCATCCCAACGTGGTGATGCTGTTCGATGCCGGGGAGGCGGAAGGGCTCCTCTACCTCGCCTTCGAGTTCGTCGAGGGCACGGACCTCGCCGCGCGGCTGGAGGCCGGCGAGCGCCCCAGCCTGCGCGAGGTGTTGCGCCTCGTCCGCCAGGCCGCCGAGGCCCTCGACTACGCTCACGGCCAGGGGATCGTGCACCGCGACATCAAGCCGAGCAACATCCTGGTCGACCCCTCCGGCCGGGTGAAGGTGGCCGATTTCGGCATCGCCAAGATGGCCGGCCAGAGCACCGAGCTGACGGTGGCGGGCTCGGTGATGGGCAGCCCGCAATACCTCTCCCCGGAGCAGGTGCGGGGCGACGACCTCGACGGCCGCAGCGATCTCTTCTCGCTCGGCGTGGTGCTCTACGAGCTCCTCTCCGGCAAGCGGCCGTTCAACGGCGACACCATCACCACGCTGGTCTATCAGATCCTGCACCAGGATCCGCCGCCCATCTCCGAGCTGCGGGCCGTGCCGGCGCGGCTGGAGGTGCTGCTGCGCCGCATGCTGGCCAAGGACCGCGACGAGCGCCCGGCGGCCGCCGGCGAGGTGGCCCGGGAGCTGGCGGCCATCGAAGGCGAGCTGACGGAGGAGACCCTGTCGGCGCCGGCCGGCTCGGTCGCCTACGAGGCTACGAAGATCCTGCCGCGGAGCGGCGCCGTGCCGCCGCCTCTGCCGCTTCCGCCGCCCCTGCCTCCGTCACTGCGCTCGACGCGGGGCACCGTGCCGGCCTCGCCGGCGACGACCCCGAGCCTGCCGCCGCGGCCCCGGATTCCACCGCTCCCCGCCACAAGCCCGAAGCGTTCGCTGCTCTGGGTGCCGATCGCCGCCGCGCTGCTGCTGATCGCGGCCGTGGCGGGAGGCTGGTACCTGCTGGAGCGGTACCGGCTGGAACGGCCGGGGCCGGCGGTCCCGGTGGTCCCGGTGGAGGAGCAGACGCCGCAGGCCGCGCCGCAGTCGCCACCCGCGGTAGCCGCGCAGGGCGCGACCGGGACCGCGGCGCCGGTGGTCTCATCGAAGCCGGTCCCGAGCCCGCCGCCGGCCGCCGCGGCGCCTCCGCGGCAGGAGCCTCGCCCGGCGCCGACGCGGAGCTCCACCGGCGCGGAGGTGACCCGGCCGGCTACGGAGCCGCCGGCCGATTCGCCACAGGAACCGTCCATGAGACCGGTGCCCGAGCCCGAGCCCGTGGGCGCGAACGAGCCCGCGGCGCCGTCCGCTCCCTCGCTGCCTCCTGCCGCGGCGCAGCCGGCGGACCAGTTCATCCGCACCGGTCTCGAAGTCTCCTTCCGCGTCTTCCCGCCGGATGCCTTCGTGCTGATCGAAGGCCGGGTGATCGGCACGGCTCACGAGCTCAGCGGCGGGCGAGGCGGACGAACCTACACCTTTCCCGGTCCCGGCACGTACCAGGTGAAGCTCAGGAAGGCAGGCATGAAGGACTACCGGATCGCGGTCGAGGCGGGCGCCTCGGGAGGAGCGACCATCGCCGCGCGCCTGCAACCCCTGGCGGCCGCCGACGTGGACGTCTCGGACCTGCAGACCGTGCGGGTGCGGCAGGCGGTGGCCTTTCGCGTCCAGCCGCCCGTGGCCGGCGTGATCGTGGACGGCCAGCCGATGGGCCCGGCCCGTCGCTTCTCGGGCGGCGGCGCCCTGCGGGGCCGGGGAGAGTGGCTGGAGCTGTCTCCGGGGAAGCACCGGATCTCCCTGGTTTCGCCGGGCTATTTGCGGCAGGACATCTCCGTCGAGGTGACGCCGACGGCCGACAGGGACCGCGAGCGGATCGAGGTGGTCCTGGCGCCGGGAGGCGGCGGTGAGTAGGGGCTCCATCCGTTCCGTGCTGCCTCACGTGGCGACGCTGGAGGCGCTGCCGGCCCTCAGATCGCTGCCCGGCCGGCTGCGGCTCGAGCGGCTGGACAACGGGCTCACCGTCTGTCTGCTCGCCAACCCGCAGGCGCCCATCGTCACCACCGCCGTCCTCTACCGCGCCGGCACCCGCGACGAGCCGGCGGGCCACGGCGGCGTCGGTCACTTCCTCGAGCACATGATGTTCAAGGGCTCCGCCCGCTTCGGGCCCGGCGAGATCGACCGCCTGACCCAGGCCCTGGGCGGGTCCAACAACGCCTTCACCAGCCACGACGCGACGGTCTACTACTTCAACTTCGCCGCCGACCGCTGGGCCCGGGCGCTCGAAATCGAAGCCGATCGCATCGCGGCCCTGACGCTCGACCCGGAACAGGTGGCGAGCGAGCGCCAGGTGATCCTGGAAGAGATCGCGATGTATGAGAGCGAGCCCTGGGACGCGCTGGAGATGGCCGTGCACGATCGCCTCTTCGCCGGCCACGCCTACGGCCGGCAGGTGCTCGGCAGTCGCGAGGAGCTGCTGGCGACGGGGCCGGAGGCGCTGCGCGACTTCCATGGCCGCTTCTACCGGCCGGACAACGCCGTGCTGATCGTGGCGGGCGATATTGACGCCAACGGCGCCAACGGCGAAGACGCGCTCGCGACCGTCGAGCGCACCCTGGGGAGCCTGCCGGCCGGGGCCGAGCCTCGCCGCGGCTTCACCCCTCCCACCACCCTTCCCTCGTCGCTCGAGCGGCTGGAGCGCCGCAAGGGCGAGGTGGCGCGCATGCTGCTGGCCCTGCCGGCGCCCCACGGCTCGCATCCGGACCACGCGCCCTTGCGTCTGGCGGCCACCGTGCTCGGCAGCGGCCGGACGAGCCGCCTGCAGCACGCGCTGGTGGAGGACGAGAAGCTCTGCGTCTGGGTGACGGCGGACCTCTCCGAAGGCGTGGATGCCAGCATGATGACGATCGCCGCCGAGGTGGTGCCCGGCATCGAGCCCGCCCGGGTGGAGGCCCGCGTCCTGGAGCTGCTGGAGGAGCTGCGGCGCCATCCCGTCGCCGACGAGGAGCTGGAGCGTTGCCGCCGGATCGCCGCCGCCGACTGGGTGTTCGGCCACGAGAAGGTGCACCAGCAGGCCCTCTCGGTGGGCGTCGCCCTCGCGCTGTTCGATCTCGAGCACCTCGATCTGCACCTGGAGCGCATGCTCGCCGCCGGGCCGGTCCACGTTCTCGACGTCGCCGACCGCTATCTCCGTCCGGAGAGCGGAGGCGTGATGGGCTGGTCTCTGCCGAAGTCGTGACCGTGCCCTCCGAAGCCCTCACCTCCCCGGCCCTCCTCTCCCAGAGGGAGAGGAGGGAGAAACTACGGTTAAGGTGTTTCTTTTCTTGGTTTTGTCCCCCTCTCTCCCTTTGGGAGAGAGGGGATAGGGGAGTGAGGGCTTCGGAGGGCATGCAGGCGAAATTTCACAGACCCAAAGGGAGAGGAGGGAGAAAGGCAGCGCGGCTCGGCGTTTCCCCTCTCCCTCTGGGAGAGGGGCAGGGGTGAGGGCCCAGCCCCGGAGGGGCGTCCGGAAATGATCCAGTCTCCAAACATCCGGGTGCGGCGGGTCGAAGGCGCGCCGGTCGTGGCGGTCCGGCTCTGGCTGCGGGCCGGAGCGCGGCACGAGCCGATCCCCGGCCAGGCCCTGGTGACGGGCCGCATGCTCACGGAGGGGACCCTGCGCCGGGACTGGCGGCGCATCGCCGAAGAAGCCGAGGCCAAGGGGATGATCCTCCAGAGCAGCGGCTCCTTCGAGAGCATCGGCCTGTCGGTCGACGCCCTGGCGGGGGACTGGGAGCTGGCCCTCGAGTGGGCGGCCGAGCTGCTGCTGGAGTCGTCTTTCCCCGCGGACCGCTGTGACTGGCTGGCCCGCCAGGCCGCCGCCGAGCTGGAGAGCCTGGCCGATCAGCCGGAGATGAAGACGGCCTGGGGTTTCTTCGAGCAGCTCTACGCGCCCCATCCGCGCAGCCGGCCCCTCCACGGCAGCCGCGACAGCCTCCTGGGCCTGACCCCTGCGGACTGCGCCGCCTTCCTGCAGCGCGCCCGGGCCCACGGCGTCCTCGCCTCGGTGACCGGCATCGTGGACGAGGACGCGGTCCGCGAGCGGCTCCTCCAGCTCCTCGGCGGGCCGCCTGCCGGCGCCGAGCCCTTTGCCGAGCCGCCCGAGCCCGTCGGCCTGGCCCGCCGGCACCTCGTCGCCACCGACGCCGAGGACCAGGCCCACCTCTACATCGGCCACCTGACCGTGCCGCGCCGCCACCCGGATTACGCCGCCCTGGAGGTGCTCGCCGTGATCCTGGGCTCGGGTGCAGGGCTCACCGGCCGCATTCCCGCCCGCATCCGCGAGAAGGAGGGCCTGGCGTACACGGCTTATGCCCAGACGGTGGCGGGCTCCGGCCTCGATACCGGCCGCCTGGTCGCCTACGTCGGCACCGCTCCGGCGACCGTCGAGCAGGCCGAGCGGGGCGTCGCCGAGGAGATCGCCCGCCTGGTGGAGGACGGCGTCGAGGAGGCCGAGGTGGAGGAGGCCCGCGCCTATCTCATCGGCCGCGAACCCTTCCGCCGTGAGACCGCCCGCCAGTGGGCCGACCTGCTCATCGAGGCCGAGGAGTACGGCCTCCCCCTGGACGACTTCGAGCACCGCAAGGCCGAGCTGGAGGCCGTCGACCGCGCGGCCGTCGAGGCGGCCGCCCGGCGGCATCTCCATCCGCAGGAGCTGCGGGTGACGGTGGGAATGCCGGCCGCCGGCTGACCCTGGCCCGTGGCGCTCCTTTATGCCGCCAGGACGTAGTGGTTCAGTTTGCCCGCAGACTGCGTACGGTCCTACCCTCCGAAGCCTCACCCCCCGGCCCCCTCTCCGTAACCGGAGAGGGGGAGAACAGCAAGAAAGACAGATGTGTTCCTCCCCCTCTCCCGTCAGGGAGAGGGGGCCGGGGGGTGAGGCTTCGGAGGGCAGGACCGGGGTAGTCCACGAGCAAACTGAACCACTACCCGCCAGGAAATAAACGGCGACGGGATCCAGGTTCCTCCGTAGAACCAGCATTATCAGGATCTCTCTAAGCCCAGGAGGCCGATATGCGGAAGGTCGCGCTTGCGGACACGTTAACAGATTGGGATTTTATCCTCGCCCAGATGGACAAGCATCCGGAGCTTCAGGCGCCGCAGTTCCGCGAGCTGCGGGACGCGCTCGCCGCGACGGCCGAGATGACTCGGCGTCTGGCTCAGCAACAGCAGAATCTCGAGGGTCTCCGGCAGGCGGTGACGCAGCAGTTGCGGATCACCCGGGGCGAGGGTCAGGACCTGGTGATCAAGATCCAAGCGGCGGCGAAGAGTTGCTTCGGCCACCGCTGGGCGGGGCTGTCGCTGTTCCGCATCCGCCCGATCCAGGGGCAGTCCGTGTCGTTGTCCCAGGTGTTCGCCGCCGGTCACCTCCCGGTAGAGGACATCCGGAGGGGTGCCGTGCAAGAAGCTCAGCTGTCGGCCGCGGAGCCGGAATCCGCTTCACATGAGGAGGGCTGAGTGCACCGCGCGCGCCGGCGGATCTTGCGCGAGCGGAGGGCGCCGGCGGCCCCCGGGAGGGCTCTGACAGCCCGCGCGCGGGCCACGCCTGCCCCGATCGGGGCTGCGACTGCCCCAATCGGGGCCAAGGCTGCCCCCGCCGGGGCTGCGATGGCCCCTATAAGGGCCGCGATTGCCCCCAGGTGGGCTGCCATTGCCCTGGCTCGGGCCGTCGTTGCCCTCACCTGGGCAGCTCCAGCCCTCCCCGGGGCGATCGCGGCCCTCGAGGGGGCGATGACGGCCCTCCCGCGGGCTCTCGCGGCCCACGGCCCAGGCGAAGCTCGATCCTGCTGAACGTCGGCTGAACAGCTTCTCGTGCAAGCACCAGGCGAGCTCAGGCACGGCTACAGGTTCGACATCGGCGGCGGCGACCGGCGCGACCTCATGACCGGCATCGGCGCCATGATCGCGCGGAAGATCGCGGATGCGGACCGATTCCCGACGGGCTCACCACCACGGGTGATGCCTGAATAGCCAGGCAGCAACGAGACGATCCGAGGGGCAGGAGCAGGAGGAAGAGAGCGAGGCCCGTACGCGCTTACACATCTTCGTCTTCGACCAGAGCAGACTCCAATAACCGGATGAGGACGGGCAAGCTGTCCTGGACCGTTGCCCAAAGGATGTCCAGGTTGATGTCGAAGTAGGCATGGATCAGGCGGTTCCGCATGCCAATGACGTCGTTCCACGGGATCTCGCCGAGCGCCAAGCGAACGTCCGCACTCACCCTGGTGGCAGCTTCACCGATCACCGAGATCCGACGGACCAGCGCGTCGGCGAGATCATCGTCCTCGGCTTCGAGATCTTCGCGACTCCGACCTGCAGCACGACGCACCGCCTTCCTGGCGGCGTCGAGCATGTGCTGCAGGCGGATCCTGTCATCCTGAGGTAGCAAGCAGCTCCACCGCTTCTTGCTGGACCTCGCTCCTGAAGTACCGGCTCAGGTCGGCAGCCGTACGCAAGTCGACCTTGAATCCGATCAGATCGCCCAATTCCCTCTCCATACGGGCCATGTCCAGGAGGGTGACGCGCGTGCCAGGCTCGAACTCCACCAGCAGGTCCAGGTCGCTGTCCTCTCGAAACACCGGCAAGTCCAAGTCACTGTCGTCATCAAGGTCAAGGTCGTCGGTGTTTCCCAGAATAGAACCGAAAGCCTTGAGGTGGCGAATGGAATTCTCGCGGCAATAGCGGTCGAGCTCTCGAAGCCGCTTCCTAAGGTCCTCCTCGTCGCGTGCACGGATTCTCCAGATTTGGAAATAGGGCGACTCCCGACGGAGAATCTGGGCACTTCCTTGTACATCGAGAAGAAGCGCCAAGTCTCGAAGAACGGAGATGCGCCCAAACCGATACTCCGGATTCACCTTGGAATGCCACTCTTGGAGCTTCTGCTTTAGGATCGGCGCCCCACGCTCAAGAGGAAGCAAAAGGCCTAGTCCCGTCAAGTCGTAGATGAGGAGATGGTCCAGATCGAAGCGGCCGTGTAGGAGCCCCTCGGCCTTCTTGAGGAAGGCGGAGAAGAGGGTTTCTGCCCATAGCTGAGCTGCCTCCTTCTCTGGCGTATTGATGTCGACGGGCAAGCACAGGTCATTTTCGTTCGCGCTCGAGGCGGAGAGCCTCTTTTGGTATTCCTCTGTAGAGCCGTCCGTCAGCTCGAATTTCTCTTTCCGTCCATTAGGCCATTCGAGAACAAAGTCGGGAGGATCTTGTCCCTCGGGGGATTTTCTCAGAGTCACGGGAAGCGGCAGAAGATCCTCACCTGCGAGGAAGCGCAAGTAGCGCAACATGCAAAAGTGCTCCCGATGATCCTTCGTCCGCCCTTCATGCCTCGCCGGGACACGCTGCTCCAGGCGGTCCAGGGTTTCCAACAGGTCGTCGCGATCCTTGAAGGTCACGGCGTCACCCGGTCTCAGGAGGACTTTGTCGATGTCGTGGGCCATAGCCTAGATCCTACCTGTATCCAAAGGGGTTTTCACCACAGCCTTTACCGCACCTTGAAGGCGAGATTGCGCCTCTACGGGCTGGAAAGCTGAGAGTCAGTCGTCCGATAGGAGTGAACCAGGCGATGTGCCACCCGAATTGCGGACAAGGCCGCGCGTGCGCGTCCGCTCGATCGTGACGTCGCGCAGGGGCGAATCGTGCAGCAGCTTCACGAGCGCCTGGCCGCTGGTCTGCCCTTCGACGCGCCGGTACTCCTCTCCAGAGACGACAACCTCCTCACGGCCGTGGCTCTGCCGAGAGGTTTCACGCTTGCTTGTTCCTCTGGTTCTGGTCATCCTGACTAGCATACGTCGATCCGAATCGAGCTGCACCATACTTCCCGGAAACCATGGATCGCCACGGCACATGGGTAGAGCCAGCGGACGTGGCGCCCGCTGCGAGCCGCCGGCCTCTCCGACGAGCGATCGCCGACGACATCCATTCTAGCGCGGACCGCATCCAGAAGCGCTTCCTGAGCATGTATCAGAGAGGCCCAGTTTCATTCTATGCTTGAGCCATGCGACGCACATCCCTTGAGATCGACGAGGAGAGGCTCGCTCGCGCCCAGCGGGCGCTGGGCACGACAGGGATCAAGGACACCATCGGCCGGGCCCTGGACGAGGTTCACCGGGCCGAGCTGCGACGACGCCTCGCTCTCCGCATCCACTCCGGCGAGGGAGTCGACCGCGGCGAGGAGCTGCTCGAGGCCAGCCGCCGGTGGCAGCGTTGACGGTATACCTCGCCGACACCAGCGCCTGGCATCGCGCCACCCATCCGATTCGCTCGCCACCTGCACCCAGGTCCGGCTAGAGATCCTGTACTCCGCCCGCAGCGCCGCCAACTTCAATCTCATCAACCGCGTAGCCGACGCGAGGCCACAAGAGTACGGCTTCTTCAAGTTGCCCGATATGCCTTTGGCTGCCATACTCATGCACATGCGAACGACCATCATCTTGGATGAGCCGCTGCTCGAGAAGGCTCGCCGATTGACCGGAGTCGAGGAGAAAACCGCCCTCGTCCACGCTGGTCTTCAGGCGCTCATCGCCCGTGAGAGCGCGCGCCGGCTCGCGGCGCTGGGAAAAAGCGAGCCGCGGGTCTCGGCTCCGCGACGGCGCCGGAACAATCCTCTGGCAATACGACCAGGACTACGACTGGATCGCCGAAGATAACCGGGCAACCTGTACGCGTCGCTGACATTGTCTCCCGAAGGCTTCTTCAGGGCGCCCCGCCCGGCAGGCACCGCGCGCGCCCAGGCTTGCACGGCCAGGGGTCGAGGGCGAGCGCTTTCTCGGCGGCGGCGAGGGCGCGGGGCCGGTCGTCCTGGGCCTTTCGGATAGACTGATGGTATGGCAAAGCGACTCGTGGATATCGATGACGATCTCCTGGAGCGGGCCCGGAGCATCGCGGGCACCGACACGATCAAGGAAACCGTCAACGCCGCACTGCAACGGCTCGTGGATGACGAGAAGGTGCTGCGGCACATTGAGCGGCTGAGAAGTCCGGGGGCGCTCGACCCGGCGAGGATCGAGGAGGCTCGGCGGCCGCGCACCGCTCGCTGAGCCATGCGCTACCTCGTCGATACCTCGGTGCTCGCCCGCGCCCGCCAGGATATCGTGGGGAATCGGCTGACAACCCTGGCGCAGGCCGGCCATCTGTGGACTTGCCGGCTGATCGACCTCGAGATCGCCTACGCTTCCCGAGCCAGAGATGTCGCTGACGTCATCGAGGAGCGCCGCCGGACCGAAGTGCCAGTGGATTGGCCGGGGATTGGGCCGGGATTTGGGCTGGGGAGGATGATTCGATTTTTCTAGAAATGTCGAATGAAGCCGGAAAGCCCTCTGTAACTTCAAGACGGGTAAGGACTTGTCAGAAGGGGCCGTTTTTTCCGTCTTAGGAGGGCATGAGAAGACTACGCTACATCCCCGAAGGCGGTGCCCTCGTCGAGATCACCTGCCGCACCATCCACAGCCGTTTCCTCCTGCGCCCCGGCGAGTTGCTCAACGAGATCGTCGTCGGCGTCCTCGGGCGAGCCCAACGCCTGTACCAGATGCGCGTTTGCGGGTACGTCTTCGGCTCCAACCACCTGCACCTCATACTGGACGTCGATGACGCAAACCAGCTCTGCTGCTTCATGCGCTACGTCAACTCCAACCTCGCGCGCAAGGTCGGTCGCCTCGTCGGCTGGCGCGACAAGATCTGGTCGCGGCGATACCAGGCCATCATCATCAGCCCGGAGGAAGCCGCCCAGGTCGCCCGGCTCCGGTACGTTGTCAGCCACGGAGTCAAAGAGAATCTGGTGGAAAGGGTAGATCAGTGGCCGGGCGTCCACTGCGCGCAGTCGTTGCTGTCGGGTGAGCCGGCGACGGGATATTGGTTCGATCAGACGCAGGAGTACGCCGCCCGGCGTCGAGGCGAGGAATTCGACCGCATGCGCTACGCGACGCCGGAGATCCTGGTCCTCTCGCCACTGCCGTGCTGGAAGCATCTGAGTGAGGAGACCCGGCGACGGCTCGTCGTCGGGATGATCGCCGACATCGAGTCGGAAGCGGCGATTGGCCGGCAGCGCTCGGGGAGCCAGGTGCTGGGAGCCGCGGCGATTCGTGGGCAGCATCCTTTCGACCGTCCGGCGCGGCCGAAGAAATCACCCGCGCCATTGTTCCACGCTGCGAGCAAGCGGGTGCGTGAGGAGCTTTGGACTGCCTATGCCTGGTTCGTAGCCGCCTTCCGTGAAGCGTCTGAGAAGCTCCGAGGCGGAGACCGGTTGGCGAGGTTTCCAGCGGGGAGTTTCCCGCCAGCCTTGCCCTTTGTGACCGGGGCCGGATAGTCGCAAATAGTCGTACTCCACTCCGGCGTGCGTTTTCGAGGTCCTTTCGAGGTCGAGGTGTGCCCAGGCACCCGAATTCCCGTCAAAAAGATCCAATCAGAGAGCAACCGAGCTCGCCAGTAGACCTTTCGGGCGTGCAATTCGGGGTTCACAAGGCGAGCATAGCCGTTCCGACAGGTAGATAGCTTGCCGCGCCGCGATTTGTTCATCGAGTTTTGTCGAATCGACTGGAACCTTGTCTCCTCCTCCCCCTTGTCTCCCCTGGAACCTTGTCTCCCCCGAACCTTGTCCCCCCAACCTTGTCCCCCCAACCTTGTCCCCCCCCCCCAGGTTTCCACGGAAGTGCTTATACACCTTTAGGCGGACCTTCCGTTCCAGGTTGTCCGCCTTGTGGCCGACGCCAAGAACGATTTTATGAGCTATCTTGATCTTAATCGCTGTACATGTGAGATCTTGGTGGTGCAAGACGTTACATGCCCCTAGAGTCCTTGGCCCCGCGAATTCGATGTGATTGAGTCAAGTTTCATGCGGCCAGCCTCGCTTGCTCGCAGAGATGGGTGATGGCGCTTTCGACTTTGGCAAAGGCCGGATGCAGAGGTGAGGTGCTGCATGGCGCTCGGCTATGGAGCAGCGAAAGGCCGGGTCGCAAGAGGCGGGCATAGATCCGGGAAAAGAAGATCGCTGTGCGAAGACCCCTGTCCGTGAGTCGATAGCGATGACTTCGGGGAATGCGCTCGATGAGGCCGTGCAGGCGCAGGCGTCGGAGGTCGTAGGTCATGCGTCCTTGGGTGAGCTTGGCTGGGGCGATACCCAGCAGATGAGCCAAAGGCTCGCGCAGGTCTTTGTTGGCAAAACCCTGGGGCAGCAAGGCAAACAACACGATGACGCTGAGCAGTGCCTGGACGCGGGGGTCATCGAAGTGCAGGGCCGAAGCCCGCTGGCCAGCCATGGTGACGGGTTGCACCACCTGCTGGAAGGCGTCCTCGCCGATGGCGCAATCATGGCTGATGCGTTGGACGTCGAGAAGACGTCGGTTGGCTTGAAAGCCGACCTCCCGCAGGGCTGGGAGGTTGTGCAGCCGCTTGCCGATGGCGAAATCGCGGGTGTTGTTGACGGTGGTCTCAACGCGTAGCGCGCGCCCTTCCTTGAAGTACTGCTTGATCCTGGAGGCTCTTGTAGTTGACGTGCAGAGAGGGGATCACGCCGTCGGTGATGATGCGCGTCCGAAAGGTGCCCGGAGTCTTGCGGCTGACGCGTCGGGCGAAGATGAGCTGCACTTGATCGGGACGACCGAGATCGAGATTCTCGCGAATGACCTCCTCGAAGAAGACTCGACCCTGGACGGGGCGGTCGAGGACCTGGGTCAGAGAAAACTCGGCTTGGAGGATCGACAGGTCGTAGCGATAGCCGGCCTGGCGGTCGCGGCCGGTGAAGGGATGGGGCAAGCGGCGGAACCACTTCCGGGCCAGCCGATCGATCTTCTCCGCCGACAAGCCATCGCAGATCCGCTGCAGAACGCCGCGGCTCTGCGCACGAGAGTACCCCGTTGTCGAGCGGCTCGAAGTCGATGCCTTGGCGGCGCATCTGCTGTTTGGCGTACTCGTGCCCATTCAGGCAGAGCTTGGCATTGTAGGGGAAGTAGGAGCAGAACTTCAGGAAGAAGGGACCGAAGTCGCGGTCGAGGGCGTAGAAGTAGTACTGGTTGACCATCGCCGTCGAGGACACGATCCAGGGATAGCTCTGACCCGTTTCCGGATCGCGGCGCTTCTGGGTTCGGAACACCCGCGCCTTCTCCTGCGCCTTGCCGATCAGGTAAACCCCCTCCTCGCCTTGAAAGCCAGCCCGGTACTCGGCCGCCACGTCCTCCTTGTCCTCCCCCTTCTGGAACGGCCTCAAGGGAATGCCTTCCCTGTCGGCAAGCTCCTCGATCGCACCCACGAAGGTCCGGCTGATCGGAGCCATCAGAACCGACGACGCAAAGGTGTATCCCCGATGAAAGCGAAAGAACGAGGCGATTCCCGCATCCGTCTGCAAACGCGGCACATAGACGTTGAGGTACATCCGGTCGATGCTCTCGACGCTCAGGGTGACGTGCTCTCTGAGGACCGCTGCGACGCTCTGTGTTACGCTCATCGTTGGCTCCGGTTGACGAGGTCCCTCGGGACCACCTGCCGCCTGACATGGCGGCCAATGCGGACCGGGTTCCTCGGAGCCTGATCCTATGCTCAGCCGGAGCCACTTGCGCTTCCTTCGCCCACCTCCAGCCCGCCCCTACCACCCCTATAACTCGGCGGTCTGAGGCGAAGCCTCGTTAGATCCTCTACCCGCTCATACGAGCGACTCGAGTCCGGAGGCTGCGCCTTCGTGCCTGCCAGTCCAGGATGCCACTCCTTCGTCTCCATGCAGGAACTCTCTCCAGGCCAAGTGCTACTGGCCATAGTCCGTAAGTCTTTGAACTGACACTCTAAGGCCAGAGTTATTCTGCGCCCCAAGGCTATGAGCAGTCAAGGAGTGCTACTCTTGGTAGCAGCCCCTCTCCTCACTCTATAACGTCTGTAGGCGGGAAACATCTTCCCTATTTACCATGGGCGCATACAACACCGGTCAAGCACACCTTAAGCGGCCGCCGGCCTGCCAGCAGCACGTTCGCATACGGCGTGCCCATTCCCATAGGCTGCACGTCCACCGCCAGGTTCAGTTGGGTGAGCATCTCTCGCCATTCTGTGGCGTTCCTGTAATGGAACCGCTGTCGCCAATGGCCGCGGGCCAAGGCGGAGAGGCGTTCCTGGGCGCGAGTGGCGGTGAAACGCCAGCCGGCGTCGGCGTCGGCGTCGCGGATGAGGAGGACGCCTCCGGGCGCGAGCGCCGCGGCGGCCTTGCCGAGGAGGGCCTCCTGATCGGCGGCCGGGAGGTAGTGAAGCACGTCGAGCAGGAGGACGGCCGCCGCTGCCGGCAGCTCGGCCGTGCGGAGATCGGCGGTCTCGATGCGGGCCTCGCCGCCGAGCGCCAGGCGGGCGGCCGCGGCGGTCTTCGGACGCCCCTCGATGCCGTGAAAGGTCAGTCCGCCGGGCGGCGGCGGCCAGTCGCCGGGATAGAGACCCCGGCGCTCGATCTCGCGCGCGGCCAGCAGCAGGGAAAAGACGATGCCGCGCCCGCAGCCGAGGTCGAGCAGCAACCCTGCGGGCGGGAGAAACCCCTGGCGCAGCAGGCCGAAGTAGAGCGGGTCATGGCGCAGCTTGCCGCGGACGAATTCCCAGTGGAGCATGCCGGCCTCCAGGTAGCGGCGGGCCGCTTCCTCGCGCAGGGCGGCGATCTCGGGGTGCAGTTGCCGGCGCCGCGCCGCCCGGTAGGTGAGCAGCCCGAGGAGCGCGGCGAGAGCGACCCCCACGACCGCGCTGCCGAGCAGGAGATCGATGCCGACCTGGCCGAGACCGATCCGCCGGACGTCGGCGACGCGGATGTCGAGGTAGCTCTCCCCGCGCAGACGCCGTCCGGTCTCCAATTCGGCGAGAACCAGGAAGGGCCAGAGGCCGGGCAGGCTGACGTGGGCCGCCAGGTAGGTGAGGCCGGCGTTGAGCCGCAGGAGCCTGGCGAAGAGCAGGCAGAGCGCGAGGTGCAAGCCGTAGAACGGGCTGCAGCCGATGAAGACCCCCACCGCGACCGCCCAGGCCAGCTTTCCCCGCGAGGTCCCTTCCGTGCGCAGCTTGTAGAGGAGGTCGCGGAGACCCTTGGTGAGGCGGGCCTTCAACGAAGGGTCTCCCCTCCGCGCCGAAGGCGCGAAGGCATGTAGCCCGGGGCGTCAGCCCATCCTCTTATCCATATCTCAGCGTTGGGATCGCGACGCCGGAGGTCGTGATGGACCGAAGCGATATCGCCGCTTCGGAGACGACCCGCCGTCCCCGTGGCCTGCGGCGGGTGTCGTAGAGCGACTGGGTCGTCTCTACGGTACGGTGTCGCGATGGCAAAGGATGGCGATTGTGGGATCGCGAAAACGAACCCTTCCGACGCCTCCGTAACCTCGATCTCTGGCGGTGTCTCCGAGGTTCCGTAGAGACCACCCAGTCGGTGTGCGACAACGGCTCGAAGGCGCACAACGGCGGGTCGTCTCCGCAGCGGCAAGACCGGTCCGGTCTGCGCGCACCTCCGGCGTCGTGATCCCAACGCTGAGTCATCCATCCTCCACCTCGATCGGCACCGACTTGAGCCCCTGTGCAGCCAGCGCCTCGAGCACCCGCGGCAGGACCTCCAGGACCTGGGGATTGCCGCCGCGCTCGCGCAGGGTGGAGCCGTCGTGGAGCAGGAGGACGTCCCCCGCGGCGAGCCCGCGGAGGAGGCGGCGCGTGATCGCGGCCGAATCGTTCCCGACCGCGTCGAAGCCGCGCCGGGTCCAGGAGGCGAGGCGCAGGCCGCTCCGGTGGAGCACCCCGTCGAGGAACGGATTGCGCATGCCGGCGGGCGCCCGGAAGAGCCGGGGCCGGCGGCCGGCGGTCTCCGCGATCGCTTCCTGGGCGCGCTCGACCTCGCGCCGCAAGGCCCACCATGGATAGCACGCGAAGAGGTGGGGATGGGTGTCGCTGTGGTTCTCGACGCGATGGCCGCGACGGGCGATCTCGGCGGTGAGGTCGCGATGGAGGGCGGCGCGCCGGCCGATGCAGAAGAACGTCGCCCGCGCGCCGGCCTGGTCGAGCAGGCCGAGCACCCCGGGAGTGACGTCGGGGTCGGGACCGTCGTCGAAGGTCAGGGAGATTTCTCCCCGCCGGGCGGCTTCCTCCGGCAGGCGGACGAGGTTGGGACCCATCCACCGGCCCCTGGGAGAGAGGCTGGCGGCGGCGAGGAGGACGTGATTCGCCATCAGGACGCCGGCGACGGTCAGCCAGCGCCCGGGAGAGGCGGCGAGGGTCGCAAGGCCGGCGGCGTGCAGCCCGATCGAGCCCGCGAGCAGGGCCGGCGGGCGATAAGGCTCCCGCCGTCCGCTCATGGGCGGTCCGCCGGCGGGGCGAGCATCGCGGACCGGTCCAGCTTGCCGCGGGCGTTGCGCGGCAGGGCCTCGACGAGGAGGACGCTGCGCGGCACCTTGTGCGCCGACAGGTGTCCCCGGCACCAGGCGACGACCTCTTCGACGGTGAGGCGGCCCCGGCGGCAGGCCACGACGGCGCGCAGCGTTTCGCCGCTCCGCCCCGCCACCGGCACACCCAGCACGGCGGCCTCGTCCACGCCCGGCAGCCGCGCCAGCACGCCCTCGACCTCGCGCGGGTTCACCTTTTTTCCTTTGATGTTGATCAGGTCGTCGACCCGCCCCTGGAGGGCCAGCTCGCCATGGCGCCAGACGGCGAGATCGCCGGCGCGGAACCGCCCGCCGGCCAGCCGGTCATCGGGATCGGGAAGGTAGCCCAGGGCCACGGCGGCGGACCCGACGGTGACGATCCCTTCACCGTCCTCGCGTGACCCGCGGCCGGCGGGTTCGAGGGTGATCCGCACGCCTGCGACGGGCGAGCCCACGGTTCCGCGTTCGGCCGCACCTCCCTCCCGGTCGTAGCAGATGCCGCCGCATTCGCTGGCGCCATAGAAGACGTGGACGGGCAGGCCGAAGGTCTCGCGAAACCGCGCCGAGGTGGCCGCGGCCAGGGGCGCGCCGGCCGTGATGACCCGCCGCAGGGAGTCCGGCCGCGCCGGCGGCCCGCTCATCCGCACCAGGGCGTCGAGGTGGGCGGGCACGGTAGGGAAGAAGGTCGCTCCCGTGCGCTCCGCGGTGACGAACGGATCGTAGAGGCCGCCCTCCTCGGGAACCACCAGCATGGCGCCGCGCGTCAGGGCGGGGAGCGCCAGGCTGGAGAGCCCATAGGAATGGGAGAGCGGGATGGTGGTGAGGAGGCGGTCTTCCGGCCGCAGCCCCATGCTGGTGGTGAGGGCCTCGTCGTCGGCGATCAGCGCCTCCGCCGTCGTGGCGATGCCGCGCGGCGCGCCGGTGGAGCCGGACGTGAGCTTGACGACGGCGGTATCCGGGACGGCCGGGGGGGAGGCCACCGCCGTGTCCGATGCCTCCGCCAGGCACCAGCTCGATGGGCCTTGCGGCCAGCCGGTGGCGCAGCGCAGCAGGAGTGGAGCTCCCAGGGCGGAGAGGACGCGCAGGACCTCCGTCTCGGGCATCGTGACGTCGAGGAGCAGCGCGGCGAGGCCCTGCCGCCATAGGGCGAGCAGCGAGGCGAGGAATCCCGGTCCGTTGGCGGCGGCGAGGCCTACGATCGTCCCCGGCGCGAGCCGCCGGTCGGCCAGCCGCGAAGCGGCGGCGCGGGCCAGCGCGTCGACGTCGCTCACGGTCGCCCGCCGCTCCGGCGAGGCCACCAGGGTCGCCAGCGGATCGCGCCGCGCGAGCGCTGCGAAAGCGGTGAGGATGGGATCCCGGTACATCGGTCGGCTCTCCAGGGGAGCGCCGAATCATACTGTAGCGGCGGGCTGGCGCGACCGGGGGGGGGTAGTGGTTCAGTTTGCTCGTGGACTACCCCGGTCCTGCCCTCCGAAACCTCACCCCCCGGCCCCCTCTCCCTGACGGGAGAGGGGGAGGAACACATCTGTCTTTTCTTGCTGTTCTCCCCCTCTCCGGTTACGGAGAGGGGGCCGGGGGGTGAGGTTTCGGAGGGCAGGACCGTACGCAGTCCGCAGGCAGACTGAACCACTACGGGCCCGGCGGCCAGGATTGCCAGCGCCCCGCGGGCACGCTAGCATTGAAGATCCGGTGAATGGGACAACCTGCGGAGTCGCCGCCGGTGGAGTGTGAGCCCGCCGGATAGCAGAGGCTTGTGAATGTCGGAAGCCATCGCCACCCCGGCCCGCATCAAACGCTTGATCGTCGAGAGCCTCAACCTCGAAGGGATGAGGCCGGAGATGATCGAGGACGAGACCCCTCTGTTCGGCGAGGGATTGGGCCTCGATTCGGTCGACGCGCTGGAGCTGGTGGTGGCCCTCGAGAAGGAATTCGGCATCAAGATCAGGAGCCAGGAGATCGGCCGCGAGGTCTTCTCCTCGGTCTCGACGCTCTCCCAGTTCATCGAGGGTCGGACCTGAGCCCTCGAGAGGTTGGAGCTTTAAGGCCTCCGATGCAACGAAAGGGACCGGCCGGAACGGTCCGGCGCGTTGCTGTCAGCGGCATCGGCGCCGTCTGCGGCCTCGGGTGGGGCGTGGCACCGCTCTGGCAGGGTCTGCGCGCGGGCCGCGCGGGCTTCGGCACGCTCCGCCGTTTCGACCCCAGCGCTCACCGCACCCATCTCGCCGCCGAGGCGGGCGAGCCGCCGGCGGAGCTCGCGAGCTCCATTCCGGGCTGGCGCCGGCTGTCGATCGCCGACCGTTTCGCCGTGTTCGCCGCCGGCGAGGCGATGGCGGGCGCCGGGCTCGCTTTTCCGTTGGCGAGCGGCAATGGCGACGCGGGTCCCGAGGAGGTGGGCGTCTACTTCGGCAGCAGCACGGGCGGCATGTATGAGAGCGAGCTTTTCTTTGCAGAGCTCCTGCGCGACCGGCGGCGGGTTCGCCTCTCGGTGCTGGCTTCGCAGCAGGTCAACAGCCCCGGCGACGCGGTGGCCCGCCGTCTCGGGGTCGCCGGACCGGTCGAGACCCTCTCTTCGGCCTGCTCCTCGGGAGCGCTCGCCCTGGCCGCGGCCCTCGACGCGGTCCGCTCCGGCGAGGTGGAGGTTGCCGTCGCCGGCGGCGCGGACTCGCTCTGTCAGCTCACCTATGCCGGCTTCAACGCCCTGCGTTCGGTCGACGAGACGCCCTGCCGGCCGTTCCGTGCCGGCCGCGCCGGCATGTCGTTCGGCGAGGGAGCGGCGGTGCTGGTGCTGGAACCGCTGGAGCGGGTGCTGGCACGGGGAGCGACGCCGTTGGCCGAGCTGGCGGGGGCCGGCGCCTCCTGCGACGCCTACCACATGACGGCGCCGGATCCGACCGGGGCCGGCGCCGCGGCGGCGCTGGCGGCGGCCCTCGCCGATGCCGGCCTGCCGCCGGAGGCGGTGGACTTCGTCAACGCCCACGGCACGGGCACGCCGCTCAACGACGCCGCCGAGTGGCGGGCGCTCCAGCGGGTGTTCGGCGAGCGGGCGGGGGAGATCCCCCTGGTCGCCACCAAGGCGCTGGTGGGCCATCTGCTGGGCTGCTCCGGGGCCCTGGAGGCGGTGGCCACCATCCTTTGCCTCCAAAACGGCGAGCTGCACCCGGCTGCGAACGGCGCGGCCGGATACGAAACAGATCCCGAGCTGCCGGTCTCACTGGTGACGGGCGAGCCGCTTTCGATGCCCGCGGCACGAACGGCGGTTTCCACCAGTCTGGCGTTCGGCGGGTCCAACGCCGCCCTGGTCTTTTGCCGCTGGACGGACCAGGCGGCGTGAGCGGAGCGATCCTGTTGACCGGCTTGGGGACTCTCGCAGCCTGCGGCGCCGGTTCCGACCGTCTCGCCGAGGCCCTCGCCGCCGGCCGGGCGGAGACCCGCGAGGTCGACCGCTCGGCGGGATATCACCTCCCCGGGGGCGCCCGCCGGGCCTGCCTGCTGCCACCCGGCCAGCTCGGGCCCTGGCTCTCTGCCGGTGAGTCCCGCCGCATGAGCCCGCCCTCGAAGCTGGCCGTGGCCGCCGCGCGCATGGCTCTGCGCTGCGCCGGTTTGCCGGATACGGAAGAAGAGACGGCCGTCGCCGTGGCGACCGCGTTCGGCCCGTCGACCAACACCGAGGCGCTGCTCAAGCAGATCCTGCACGAAGGTCCGGAGTCCGCCTCGCCGTCGCTGTTCATGGAGAGCGTCGCCAATGCGCCGGCGGCGCAGATCGCCATCGCCGTGCGCGCCCGGGGTCCCAGCCTCACCGTCTGCCAGCGGGAGGCCGGGCCGCTGATCGCCCTGGGCCGGGCAGCCGGTGAGATCTCCTGCGGCCGCGCGCGCCGGGCCCTGGCCGGCGCGGTGGACGAGATGACGCCCCTCCTCCATGCTCTGCTCGACCGGTTCGGCGCCCTGGCCCGGCCGGAGCCGGACGGCGAGGAGGTGGGGCGGCCTTTCGATCGGCGGCGCGGCGGCTTTCTGGCCGGCGAGGGGGCCGCCCTGGTGGTTCTGGAGAGCGAGGAAGGCCTGCGTCAGCGCGGCGGCCGGGCTCTCGCCCGGGTGCTCGCGTGGGGGAGCGGCTTCGACTCCACGGCGCCGGCGAGCGGCTGGGGCACGGGCGCCGGGACGCTCGCCCGCCGCCTGTTGCGCATCCTGCGCCGCGCCGGAGCCGGACCGGCGGACGTGGATCTGATCGTCTCGGGCGCTTCGGGATCCCGCGAGGGAGACCGGCTCGAGGCGCGGGTGATACACGAGGCCTGGAGGGGAATTCCCCTGCCTCCGGTGGTGGCCCCGAAATCGGTCACCGGCGAGTACGGCGGCGGCCTTCTGGGGGCCGCCGTGCTGGCGGCGGCGGGCTCGCCCCTCGGTCCCACGGCCGGTTTCGGAGAGATCGATCCCGAGCTGGGAATCGTGCCGCACGACGGCTCGCCGCTGCCGCCGCCCGAGACCGTCCTCGTCACCAGCCTGGCGGCCGGCGGCGCCGCGGCCTGGCTGGTCCTGGGGAGAGCATGAGCCCGCGCCTCGCCGCCCTGATCCCCGCCTACCAGGCGGCGCCGTCGGTGGGCGCCGTCGTGCGCGGGGCTCGCCGCGAGTTACCGGACGTGTTGGTGGTGGACGACGGCTCGACGGATGCCACGGCCGAGGAGGCGCGGCGCGCCGGCGCCCGCGTCCTTTCCCTGCCCCATAACCGCGGCAAGGGAATGGCCCTCGCCGCCGGCTTTCAGGATCTGTTCGGCCGCGGCTTCGACGGCGTGGTGACATTGGACGCGGACGGCCAGCATCTGCCGGCGGAGATTCCCAAGCTCGTCGCGGCCGCGGCGGCGGCCGACCTGGTGCTGGGAATCCGGGATCACCTCTTCGCCGAGATGAGCGCGGTGCGCCGGCTGAGCAACCGGCTCTCTTCCAAAGCGATTTCCTTCGCCGCCGGCCAGCCTTTTACGGACATCCAGACCGGATTTCGTGTCTACTCGCGACCGCTGATCGAGCAGGTCGGCTTCCCCGAGGCCCGTTTCGAGGCCGAGAGTGCCGTGGTGGTGCGAGCCGCCCGCGGCGGCTTCAAAGTGGCAACGGTGCCGGTGCGCCTGGCCTTCGCGGACGGGCGCACGACCAGCCACTACCGGCCGCTGATCGACAGCCTGCGGATCGCCGCGGCGGTGACCCGCGCCCGGCTGGAGATGCTGCGATGGGCGCGGTCCTCGTAACCGGCGGCAGCCGCGGCCTGGGGCGGGCGATCGTCGAGGCGCTCGCCGCCGAGACGCCGGCGCGGGTGGCCTTCACCTGGAACGTGGACGAAGAGGCGGCGAGAGCGGTCGAGGAGGCGACGGGCGCGCGGGCCTTCCGCTTCGATCTCCTCGATCGCGCCCGGCCGGACGACCTGGTCGCGGAAGTCGAGACGGCGCTGGGACCGCTCGAGGGCCTGGTCAACAACGCGGGCCTGCGCCGGGAATCGCTCCTCGCCCTGACCTCGGACGGGGATTGGGACGCCGTGCTCGACGCCAACCTCGGCGGGCTCTTCCGCTGTTGCCGGGCGGTGTTGCGCGGCATGATGGTGCGGCGGCGGGGAGCGATCGTCAGCGTCTCGTCCCTTTCCGCTCTGCATGGCGTTCCCGGCCAAGGCGCGTACGCCGCCTCCAAGGCCGGCATCCTCGGGCTCACCCGGTCGCTGGCCCGCGAGGCCGGCCGGCGCGGCGTGCGGGTCAACGCCGTGGTGCCGGGCTTCGTCGCGACCGACCTGACCGCGGGGCTCGCCGAAGCGGCCGTGGCCGCTCTGCGCGCCGGCGAGTGCCTGCCGCAGGGCGTTCGGCCCGCCGACGTCGCCCAGGCGGTGCTCTTCCTGCTTTCGGACCGTGCCGCCGCCATCACCGGCCAGGCCCTGGTGGTGGATGCCGGCGTCTCCGCCTGAGGGATTCCCTGGGCTCATCGCGCGTGGCTATACGACCTCACCCCGGCCGGCGCTTCCGCGCCGGCCTATCGAAACGATGCTCCTCTGGAGCGGAATCGCCCTCCGGGCGACGTCTCGGTAGGCCGGTGCGGAAGCGCCGGCCGTGAGGCGCTCCCATGCGGATTTCCAGCTTCCTCGCCTCGGCCGTCTGCCGCCGCCCGCGGCTGCTGCTGGCCCTGGCGGTGCTCCTGACCCTGGCGGCGGTCGTCCCCGCCCTCCGCTTCCGGCTGGAGACCGATCTCTCGGCGTTGCTGCCCGAAGGATCTCCCGGAGCCGACGACTACCGCCTCTTCCTGCGCACCTTCGGCGGCTTCGAGAAGGTCTTCGTCGTCGTACGCTCGCCGGGCCTCCGGCTGGAGGATCCGGCGCCGCTGACCGGGGCCGCGGAGCGGCTCGCGGAGATCCTGGGCCGCAGCCCCGAGGTGGCCACGGCGTACTCCGGGCTCACGGAGGAGGACGAACGCTTCTTCCTGACCTACGTTGCGCCGCGCCTGCCGCTGCTGGTGCGCGATGCAGGCTGGCGCGAAGACCTCGCCCGCCGCCTCGGGCCCGCGGCGATCCGCGCCCGCGTCGCCCGGATGCGGCAGGCGCTCCGCGGCCCGGCGGGATCGGTGGTGGCCCCGTTCTTCGCCGCCGATCCGCTGGGGCTTTCCGAAGGCCTTCTCGATGCCCTCGGCACGAACCTGCCCGTCGATCCCCTGACGGGGAGCTTCGTTTCGCGCCGGGGGGACGCGGCGCTGGTGATCCTCACCCCCGCGCGAGCGGAGATCGACCCCGAGGGAGGGCGGGCGCTGCTGGCGGATCTCGAGCGCGCCTATGCCGAGGTCCGCCGGTGGGCGGGCCTGCCGCTGGATTTCAAGGCCGTCGGGGGCCCGATCTACGCCGCCCAGGATGAGGCCCTGCTGCGCGGCGATCTCAGCCGCACCGCGACGGCCTCGGGCCTCGGCGTGGTGGTGTTGCTGCTGCTGGGATTCGGCGGCGCCTTCATTCCCCTGGTCATCCTCGCCTCGGTCCTCGCCGGTCTGGTGTGGACCCTGGCGCTTGCGGCCCTTGGGCTGGGGAGCATCACCGTCGTCGGGGTGGGCTTCGGCGCGGCCCTGCTGGGCATGGGGGTCGAGTACGGTATCCATGGCGGCGCGCGCTTTCGCCAGCTCCGCCTCGCCGGACAGGACGCTGCCTCCGCCCTCGCCGCGACCTTTCGCGATCCGGGGCCGGGGATCGTCTCCTCGGCGCTGACCACGGCGGCGGGCCTGGCCGCCCTGGGCTTCGCCCACTTCCGCCCGCTGCGGGAGCTGGGCCAGGTGCTCACGCTGGGGGTGCTGGTGACCTTGCTGACCACGGTGGTCCTCGGGGCCGCCGTCCTGGTGGCGTTTCCCCGCGGCTCGGCGGTCGCGACCCCGCCGCGCCTGTGGCGGCGTTTCGGCGAGCCCTCGTTGGCGGCGGTCCTCGGCTTCGCGGCGCGCCGGCCGGTGATCGTCCTCCTCCTCGCCGCCGCGCTGTCCGCCGTCTCTGTCTGGGGAGTTTCGCGCCTCTCGTTTGCCACCGATTTGCGCTCCCTGCGCCCGGCGGACCACCCGTCCGCCGAGGCCGAGCGGCTGCTCGTGGATTCCTTTCCCGTGGGGCTCGATACCTTCACCATCGTGGCCCGGGGCCGCACGCTGGACGAGGCCCTGGACAAGGCGGCCGCGGTGCGGCCGGTGCTCGAGGAGAGGTTCGGTTCCGGGGCGGAGATCGATTCGCCCGCGGACTGGCTCGTCCAGGGCCGGCGGCTGGAACGGCGCCTGCGCGAGCTGCGGCGCCTGCCGCTGGCCAGGGCGGCGGACGACTTCGAGCGCGAGCTGGCGGCGGCGGGCTTCAGGAAGGAGCCCTTCGCGCCGGCCCTCGCCGCGCTGCGAGCCATGGGACGCGGCGAGGACTTGCATCCGCCTCCCCGCGAGGCCTGGCCCCGCTGGATGGCCGAGCTGGTGCGGATCGGCCCGGAGGGGGTGGCGGCGGCCGTCCACGTCCGGGTGCCCCTCGGGGCTCAAGGGCCAGCCGACGGATGGGTTCGCGATCTCGAGCGGGATTCGCCCGGCCTGGCTCTCGCCTCGGTCCCGCGGGTGGGCGCCGAGCTGCGGGCGCTGGCGCTCCAGGACTTGGCGCGGTCGAGCGCCTTGGCCCTGGCGCTGGTGGCGGCGGTCGTCGTCGTCTCCGTCCGGTGGCGGATCGGCGACTCCCTTCTCTCCGCTCTGCCGCTTGCCCTCGGCTGCCTCTGGACCTTCGGTCTGTGGGGAGCTGGCGGCGGGCACGTCGATCTGCTGGCCATCTCGACCTTGCCGGTGCTCTTCGGCACCGGCATCGATCTCGGAGTGCATGCCGTCCACGGCGCGCGGCTGCGCCCGGCGGAAGGAATCCGCGGTACCATTAAGAGTTCCGGACTGGCGATGATCCTGATCGCGCTGACCACGGGCGTCGGCTTCGGCAGCCTCGGCTCGTCACGCGTACCCGGGATCCGCAACGCCGGCACCCTCGTCGCCCTGGGTGTGATCGCCTGCCTGGTGGCGACCTTCCTGGTGCTGCCGGCCGTCGAGTCCCTCGTGGGCCGGTTCAGGAAGGACGGGCTGAAGGAAGATCCGCCGTGAGCGTCGCCCTCCGTCACGAGACTCCGCCCCACGCGCCGGAAGGCGGTTGGACCCGCCGCGTCCTGGGGCCCTTCCACGTCACGGGAGTCTTCTGGTTTCGCCTCCATTGCTTGGGGATCCGCGTCCTGCCGGAGTGGGCCATGGGCTCCTGCATCGCCCTGTTCACCACTTTTTTCTGGATCACCCTGCGCAAGATCCGCGCGGCCATTGCCGCGAACCTGGTGCCGGTGCTCGGCCCGTGCGGCTGGTGGGAGCGGCAGCGCCGGATCTACCGCACGTTCCGGACGTTCGCGTGGTGCCTCTCGGAACGCTACGAGCGCCTGAGCACCGACCGTGCTTTCACGGTCGAGCTCGAGGGGGAGGAGAGCTGGCGGGAGCTCGCCTCGTCGGAGCAAGGCTTCGTCCTGGTGACCGGCCATCTGGGCTGTTGGGAGGTCGGCTCGATGCTGGTGGCCTTGCGGGACCGGTGCATCCACGTCGTCCGCGAAGCGGAGACCGATCCCCGGGCGCAGCGGTTCATCGAGGGGCTGATCCGCAGCCGCGGGGGTGAGCTGTATGCAACCCATTTCGCGGACGATCCGCATCTCGGCATGGATCTGTTGGCTGCCCTGCGCCAGGGAGACGTCGTGGCCCTCCAGGGCGACCGCCCGCGCTCCGGCGGCCGGACGGCGGAGAGGAGCCTGTTCGGCCGGCCGTTTCATCTGCCGATCGGGCCTGCCGCTTTGGCGCGGGCCGCCGGCGTTCCGCTGGTGCCGGTCTTCATCTTCCGCGAGGAACGGCGGAGATATCGCTGCGTCATCCGGCCGGCCATCCGCGTCGGCCAAGCTCCGACCGGCAGCGGGATCTCGGGGAGGCTCTGGAACGGTTCGCCGTCGACCTCGAGGAAGCCATCCGGCGGGGTCCTCACCAGTGGTTCTGCTTTCGTTCGCTGTGGCGCGACGTGGTACAATCCAAGTAGCTTCAACTTCCATTCACTGAGCTCGAGGAGCGGCGCAGGGCGGTCGGACCTCCGGAGACAGGAGTCCTCGGGGTGGGGCCTTACCGTCCTGAAAGGAGTCGCACATGCAGTGCAGTTGTCGCACGCTCTTCGTTCTCTTCCTCGCCCCAACGTTGTTCGTGCCCGCTTCGGGAGCCCAGGAAATCTCTCTGGAGTCCATGTCCGACGAGCCATTGCTGCTTTGCTCCCAGTGGCACAAACCAAGCTGCGAATGGGTGCACTTCGAAGGCCCTGAGAATCCAAGGGTGGGCTCTCTCGTGCGGTTTGATGGCCGCGCCTACATCCTGCAGTGGATGGGGCCTGGATATTACACCGAGTCCGGTGCCATCCTCGAACCGCTCGGGGAAGGCCTGCCTGGCCTGACGGGCCAGCGCTGGCTGGAGGTCTACCCCGATGAGGGAGCGATCCACACTTCGCTTTCCTGGCAAGACGTGGATCGCAATCAGGCCCTGAGCATCTCGGATACGCTGGCGCTGGAGCCCGGCCGGCTCCTCAGGATCAAGGACGTTCGGCTTCGCCTCCGGTTGAGACCGGCCGAGCCGTAGGGACAGCGGAGTCGATGAGTGGGTATCCCGTCTCCCGCCACTCCTGGATGCCCCCTCGGAACCAGAGAACGTTCCGGAATCCGAGGCGGGCCGCCTGGGCACCGGCTTCTCGGCTGCGGAGGCACTCAGGTCCGTAGCAATAGAACACCACAGGGAGGGCCCGGTCGGCATCGGGCCACTCCCTCTCTATCTTCAGCTCGAGGATCTCCGCCAGAGCCTCCGCCCTGGGGTAGTAGGAGAGGGAGAGCGCTCCCGGCAGGTGGCCGATCGCAAAGTCCCGTGGCTCGCGCAAGTCGAGCAGGATCACCCGACCCGGATGGCGGTCCTGATCGAGCTCGGGATTCTCGTGCTTCAGCAGAACGGCCAGCTCCGCGGCCGAGATCGTCCGGACGACCGGATAATTTTCCGCCGCCATCCATTCTTGCCAGCCGCCCGGGAAGATACGGGCTTCGAGGCCGGCGAGGGTGAGGAGCAGGTAGCCCATGCCGATCCGCGGGTCTTGGGGGCTCTCACCGTAGAGCACGAAGGTGGACTCCAGTTTGACGGAATCTCCAGCCCGGGGACCGAGCGTGCCGAGGCGCCGGCGAAGCTCGACTGGATCCGGCCAGCCACTTTCCGCCGGCAGCAGAGCGCCGGGATCGAAAGGGAGGCTGTATGGGATATGCCCGGCGCCGAAGATGGGCGGCGTTTGCCACCTGTCCCAGCCCCGTGCGTCCCGCACGTCCAGCACCTCAACTCCTTCCTGCTCGAAGGAGACGGCGACCCATCCGGAGTCCACGGTCACTTTGCCGCTCGAGGGAGTACGAAACGCCAACGGCCAGAGTCTGGATGGGCCGGTCTTCAGGGCTCCACCGTCGGCACGCCAGGCCCCGAGGCCACCGTTGAGGATCAGGACCTCGGGGCAGCCGGCCCAGCGCAGGAGCCAGAACAGGCGGGCGACCCTCTCCCGATCGCCGCTGTAGATCACTACAGCCTTGTCGCCAGCGATCCCGCGTCCAGCCAACAGGGAGCGCACGTGCTCGACTCCCCCAGGAAGTTCCTCCTCCGGGCTCCAGACGGGAACCGCTCCAGGCAGATGTCCTTCCTCAAAGAGGCTCGCGCCTCGAGCGTCAAGCGGTATGGCATTCCCTGCCTTCAGACGGTCAGCCAGCTCCCCGGGGTCGATCAGGAGGCGGGGAAAGGCGGTCTCGCGAGGCGGCCCCGGTGGCGGGACGGGCCATTGGAGGGGCGATGGCTGACCACCTGGCAGCGCGGCTCGCGCCAGGAAAAGGATGGTCAAAGTCCATAATCCAGGTTTCATGGCCATGCGGAGATGCTAATCTTTCCGAGTACACGGCACAAGGAGACCTTGGTTGGGTAGGGATCGTGTGGGTTCGAGCAAGACGATGGTGGTTCCTCTCAACGTGCGGTACGGTTTCCGCAAGCTGAATAACCACGCAGGCTTCACGATCGTTGCGGTTACCTGCATCGCGTTCGGTATCTGTGCCAGCGTCACCGTGTTTTGTGTGGTCAATGCGTTCCTGCTGCGACCGATTCCCGGGGTGGAGCGCCAGGACTCTGTCGTATCTCTCGCCCCCAGGCCGGGTCCTCATGTGGGCCTACCCGGCGAGCTGATTGCCAAACCTCTCTCCTATCCTCTCTTTCTTCGTTACCGGAAAGCCAACCATGTCTTCTCTCATCTCGTGGCCTTCCGACCGGTCGAAGTGAACCTGGTGGTGGGAGGCGAGCCACGCCGCGTGAGAGGCCAGGTGGTGACCGAGAATTACTTCGACACTCTCGGTTTGCGCAGCGCCCGGGGCCGCTTCTTTGGCGCCGAAGAGGGGTTGCGGGGAACCCACCCGGAGGTGGTCATCAGTCACGGTCTCTGGCAGCGTGCGTTCGGGTCTCATTCCCACGTGGTCGGCAGCTCAGTCAATTTGAACGGAAACCTCTTCGTGGTGACCGGAGTGGCTCCGATCCGGTTCCACGGCACTCTCCACAATGAAGGGGTCGACCTCTGGGTGCCCATGACGGCGGCACCGTTGATCCTTGCCGAGTTGCGCGACGGCAATCTCGATGATCCGGATCATGCCTGGCTCGTATGGTTCTTCGGCCGATTGGTACCAGGAGTGAACGTGGAGCGCGCTCAGCGCGAGCTGGACCTGCTGGCCGGCCACTTCGCAAGCGGTCTGCCGGGTGAAGAGCGACCCGAACTGCAGATCTATCGCGGGATCGGATTCCGGCCGGGCACCCAGGGGGATCTGGCGAGACGCCTCACGCTCCTCGTTGTCGTCGTGGGGCTCCTGATGCTGGTGGTGTGCACCAACGTGGGTGGGTTGCTGCTCGTCAAGGCGTCGGCGCGGCGGGAGGAGATCGGGGTGCGGCTCGTTCTCGGAGTCACCCGGGGCCGGCTGGTGCGGCAACTGCTTGCGGAGAGCGTGGAGCTCGCTCTGCTCGGAGGGGGCGCCGGCCTCATCATGGCGCTCTGGGCCGTGGATGCCTTGCGGGGGCTCTCTCTCGGCAAGTATCTCCCGAGGATAACCGACTTGAGCGTCGACGGTCGGGTGGTGGCGTTCGCGCTGGGTCTCTCCTTCGCCGCCGGGATCCTCTTCGGCCTCATTCCCGCCTTGTGGTCCGCCAACCTCCAGGCGGCGCCGTTGCTGCGTCAAGGAGTCTCCGCGGGTGGCCAGAAGCATGGCCGCAACCGTCTGCAGGAGACATTCGTCGTCGGACAGGTTACGGTCTCGCTGATCCTCCTGGTCATCACCGGGCTCTTCGTGCGGACGCTCTGGAGCCTGCAGTCGATCGATCCGGGATTCGACAGCGCGCGTATCTTGAACTTGCGGCTCAACCTGTCGTACCGAAAAGACGCTACACCTTTCGGCCCGGCTTTCTACGAGCAGCTCCTGCTCCGAGTCCGCAAGCTTCCGGAAGTCCGGGCAGCCGCGCTGACACTCTGGGTCCCCCTCTCGAGCGATAACAAGCAGACTCGACTTGCGGAGCTGCCGCCGCAGGCGGGTTTGCGTGGCAAGGAGTCGTTGTGGAGCCAATACAACGTCGTCTCGCCAGGTTTCTTCGGGACCCTGCAAATTCCTCTTCGCGGCAAGGATTTCTTGGAGACCGACCGCCAGGGTTCCCCTCCGGTCGCGATCGTCGATGAGATGCTGGCGCGGATTCTGTGGCCCGGCCATAGCCCAATCGGCGAGAGGTTCACCCTGGCCAAGGGGGAGATGTACGAGGTAGTGGGGGTCGCCCGCAGCGTGCGACTGCAGAACCTGCAGACCGACCCGAAGCCCTACTTCTACTTACCGCTCGCCCAACGTTTCGAGCCCGCCGTCACACTGCAGGTGCGAACAGCGGGGGACCCTCTCCAAGTCGTAGACTCCATTCGCGCGGTGATCCGCGACCTCGAAGCCAACCTGGGGATCCCGGTGAGCGTTTATGCAGACGAAGTGCAGGAGGCTTTCGCCCTGCCACGGCTGTTCTCGTGGCTCTTTGGCGCCTTCAGCCTGGTCGCGGTCGCGATCACCGCCATCGGTCTGTACGGCACCCTGGCCTATGCTGTCAGCCGCCGCCTGCGGGAACTGGGGATCCGGATGGCCCTTGGCGCCCAGGGCTCCGAGATCGTGATCATGGTGCTCAGGCGGGGCCTCGCCTTGACGGTGATCGGCCTGATCCTCGGACTGACCATCGCCTCCTGGGCTACCCAGGTGTTTTCCGGATTTCTCTTTGGCGTGACACCCACCGATCCAGGGGTGTTCGTCTCCGTGGCCCTTCTCTTGATGTTGGTGGGGCTCGCGGCCAGTTCCCTACCGGCTTATTCGGCGACTCGGATCGATCCCATGACGGTCATTCGTCACGAGTAGGGCGCGGTTGCTCCACGGCCACGAAGGTGCTGATCGAACCGGTCACCAGCTCACCGCCCGGCTCGCCCACGGCGATCTCGTAGATGGACAAGGGGAAAGCGCCGCCCCGGAGCCGCGCCGCTACGCGCAGCGGCCGGCCTGCAGGAAGGCGGGCGACCGCGAAGCGGGCCTCTCGGATGCCGACCAGATAGCCGATCCGCGGCCCGGAAGCCTCGCGCCGCCGGTTCAGAGCCTCCAGGACCGCGGCGGCCTGGGCGGCCGCCTCGATCCCGGCGAAAGCGGGCAGCCGCCCGGCTTCGACGAGAGGGTGGAGCGGGGGGATCTCTGCCGCGCAGACGATCTCCGCCGCCGATGCCGTCAGGACGCCGCGGACGAAGCGGGCGGGCGGGGCATGGGGCAGAAGCCCTTCGACCGGTGAGGCATCCTTGTCTTCCCACAGAGCTGCATCATCCGGTTCCGGGCTGTCGACTGGGCCGATCCGGACGGTGCCGCCGCTGACGGTCTCCTCTCCACGGCGCAGCTCGAACTGGACCCAGCCGTCGTCGGATTCCCGGACGGCGAGGTCCAGGACGTCGCCCGGGGTGACCGGACGGCGGAGCTTGAGGAACCGTACCGCGGCAAGGGAACCGAGGGCGCGCTCGGCCACGGCGAGGTGGGCGATACCGGGGAGGATCGGATGGCCGGGGAAGTGCCCCTCGAACCAGGGGCTTTCCCGCGGGATCTCGACGCGGAACCGGCGGCTCCCCTCAGACATTCCGGCCTCGAGCAACCGGAAAGCCCCACCACCGTCGGCCCTCATTGCGCTCACGCTAGCACACCTCCCGGACCCCGGGCCTCCAGCACCTCCGAGGTGAACAGGTCGGGGAACCGGCGGGGCAGGAAGCAGCGACCGACGAATGCGCTCCAGACCTGCCGCAGCGCCTCGGCTCCCTTTCCGGAGACGACGGCCACCGACTGCTCCAGCAGGGCGTCGACCGCGTCGGGGGTCCGGCACCGCTCCAGCCGCCAGAGCAGCGACACCAGGTTGTCCGGGCCGGCCGCCGCCGGAATCGGGTCGCGCGCGGCGTCGAGCAGCAGGTAACGGGTCCGGGGTGCGTGACGCTGGAGCGCGGGAGGGAGCGGCAGGAACAGCTCGATGGCCTCGCGGGGAGCCCGCCAGCGCGTTGCGCCGCTGTAGAGAACTACCGGCAGGACGACCGGCAGCTTCGGCGAGCCGCGGTGGCGCAGCAGGTCGTGATACAGCAGCTCGCGATAGAGCCCCATGCGCAGGGCCATGGCGGGGTCCTCCTCACCTTGGAGCTTGAGCATGAGATAGACCCAAGCCGAGCCGCCCCGCCAGCGCAGCCGCCAGATCAGGACCTCCTCCAGCCGGTCCGCCGGCGGCTCCCGCTCATCCTCCGATCGCTCGAGACTGTCGGGATCCAGCCAGCCGATCCACTCCTCGGGCAGGAAGCCCTGGCAGAGATCCCGGACCATCCGGGGTTGCGAGAACAGGGCCCTGTATCCGCACAGATTTTCGTCGATGGGCATTTTTCATCCTCCTGCCCCGTATAAGACGGAAAATCGCGCTCTCATCTTGCAGGTCCCTGGAGTTTCCAGGGCCGATTGCGCGCCTTTTGACGGCGAAAGGGTCATTTTCTCGGCCTTCCAGTTCCCCGAAGATGCCGCGTTTTCGTCAAAACGTGTCACTATTTTCTGAAAGGTCCCGCACGCGACCATGGAGGCCGCGCGCTTCAGGACCGTTGGAGAGGAGATGACGTATGTCTCGTACCTTCCGCTGGGTTGCCATCCCCGCCGTGCTCTTGGTCTTGACGGCCGGAGCCGCGCAAGCCGGGCCCTCCATGGGTGTCCCTGAGGCGTTTGCCGCTCCGGAAGCAGAGAGCTTTCTGAGTGCCGCCTGGGAGAGGCTGATCTCTTTTTTCCGGCCGCAGGAGCCGAAACCGGCCGCCTCGACGCCTGGCGGGAATCAGGAAAAAGGGCAATGCGGCGTAGATCCGCACGGAAAGCCCATTCCATGCGGCTAGGTCTGCCCTGAGCCAGCCGGGCTAGCGTCTAGTAGAGCGAGATGGCGGTCCCGTCGGCGGGGCGCACCGCGGGCTGGGGCCTGCGGAGGGTGGTTCCGAAGAGCCTCACCTCGGCGGCGCCGAGGAGGGGGATGCGTATCCGTCCCGGCGCCGGCCGGCCTGCAGCGCCCCCCGACGGCCGGAAGGAAAGAACGCGGTTCCAGGCCTCCTGCCGGACACCGCGGCGAAGGTGGATGGGATCGAAGCCGTACCAATCGGCTGCCGGCTCCACGAGCCGTGCCCCATGGTCGCGGCCCATCCGACGCAGGCGCTCGTCGAGCGCGCGGGCGCGCTGCAGCAACTCCGGCCAGGGCGCGGACCTTCCGGGAAAGAGGATCGACGTCGCCAGCCGCACCTCCCAGAGAGACAGCCTCTCCAGGCGTGCCATGGGGAGGAGCGTCAGCAGGATCTCGGCCCGCCGGCGTGCCAGCCGCTCGAGGCAGGTCCCGATCCAGGCGGCGATCTGCCCGACCTCAGCGCCGTAGACCAGGTCGTTGCCGATATCCGTGATCAGAGCGAGGGTGCGGAGAGGCGGGCGTCCCTCCAGGGCTTGCCAGAGGCCGCACCCCACGATTCCCGGCAGGCGGCGGACGAAGAGGAAGCGGCTCCAGGCGCCGTACGAGCGGCCGTGCCCGCAGGCCACCAGCGCGTCGACCGGCCCTGCGGCCCGCTCCCGGATTCCGTCGAGTACGGCAGGCAGGGCGACCTTGAGATTGCTGGCGCCCAGAAGAATGGCCCGCAGGACAGGCTCGCGATCGGTCACCCGGTCAGTCTGTCACGAGTCCTGGCCCACGCCCGGTGGGGTGAGCCAGGCGGCGCTCGTCACCCGGGAAGTCCCGGCAACGGAGGGTTGGCGCACCTGTAATAAGCGGCAGGTTGCCAGCCGGACAATCTCAGAGAGGAGCCTTCGATGAGCACCGAAACCAAAGCGATGGCCAAGCCGACCATGACGCTCTCCAAATACGCCACCTCGATCGACCATGTCGCGATCGCGGTTCGCAATCTGGAAGAGTCGGTCAAGTTCTATACCGAAGTGGCGGGGTTTGAGCTCAAGGAGCGCCGCCGTACCGAGGGCAAGCAGACAGCCATGATCTCGGCGGTGCTCACGGCGGGTCCGATCACCGTCGTGCTCCTGGAAGGGACCTCCCCCGAGTCGCAGGTCTCCCGCTTCGTCGAGCACTTCGGCCCTGGCGTCCAGCACCTGGCGATCGGCGTCCAGAACCTTCCGGAAATGGCCGAGGAGCTCAAGGCGGCGGGTATGGAGTTCGATACCACCGTGATCAGCAGCCCGGGCCTGCGGCAGATCTTCTCCAGTCGCGATCCCGTCTCGGGAATGATGTTCGAGTTCATCGAGCGGATGGGCGGCGACTTCTCCGACCAGAGCGTGCAGCAGCTCTTCGAACAACTGGAGAAGAAGAACGCTTTCTGATCCCCAGGGACAGCCATGGACATCACCCTCAGGAGCGGCCTCGGCGATCCCCTGCTCGAGGTGATGAATTTCCTGAACGAGGTGGTGCTCCGCTATCCCGGCGCGATCTCGTTCGCACCGGGCCGGCCGTCGGAGCGGCATTTCGACGTCGAGCGCAGCCTCGACCAGGTGGCCGTGTGGGTGGAATCCGAAGCGCGCGCCACCGGCCGGTCCCCGCGCGCGGTTTGGAACGACCTCGGCCAGTACAACAGGACCAACGGCATCATCAACGAGCTGATCGCGCGCCAGCTCGCCATCGACGAGGGCATCGAGGCGGCACCCGAATCGATCGTCGTCACCACCGGCTGCCAGGAGGGGATGCTCCTCCTCCTGCTCGGCTTGATCGATCCGGCGGTGGACGCCCTTCTGGTCAGCGATCCCACGTACATCGGCATCACCGGGCTGGCGCGGATCATGGGCCTCACCCTGGTCCCGGTGCCCACCGGCGAGCGCGGTCTCGAGCCCGAGGCGGTCCTGGCCGGAATCGCAGAGACCCGGCGCCTGGGGCGGCGCCCGCGCGCCCTCTACGACATCCCTGATTTCAATAATCCCCTGGGCGTCCGGATGCCGGTGCAGACCCGCCTGGATCTGCTCGGCCTCGCTCGCCAGCACTCCCTGCTCGTCTGGGAGGACAATCCCTACGGCATGTTCTCCTACGATGGCCCGCCGCTGCCGCCGCTGAAGGCGCTCGACGAGCACGGCGTCGTCATCTACCTGGGGAGCTTCTCGAAGACCCTGTTCCCGGGTTTGCGTCTGGGCTTCCTGGTGGCGGACCAGCGCGTCGTCCTCCCTTCCGGGGAGCGGGTACCGCTCGCCGCCGAGCTGTCGAAGATCAAGAGCCTGACGACCGTCAACACCTCGACCGTCGCCCAGGCGATCGCCGGCGGCTTTCTGATCGAAGCCGGCGGCTCGCTGCGTCCCCTGATGGCGGAAAAACTCCCTTTCTATCGCGCCAACCGCGACCTCATGCTCGCCTGCCTGAAGGAGCGCTTCGGCGGCACCGAGGGAGTGCGCTGGACCCGGCCCGAGGGTGGTTTCTTCCTCACCCTCGACCTGCCGTTCGAGTTCACGGACGAGTGCCTCACAACTTGCGCCCGCGACTACGGCGTCGTCGTCTGTCCCATGCGCTTCTTCGCCCTCACTCCCGGGCGGGAGCGCCAGGTGCGCCTGGCGTTCAGCTACGTCGCCGGGGAACAGATCGAGGAGGGGGTCGCCCGCCTCGCCCGGTTCGTGCGTGACCGGGTGGCCGCCGGCGAGCCCGAGCTGACCTTGTCGGCAAGCAGGCCTTGAGAACCATCCCCGTCGCGGACCTGGCGCGTCTCATGAGGGACGTCCTCGACCGGCGGGGACTCTCCGAAGAGCATGCCTCCTACGTGGTGGAAGGTCTGCTCGAAGCTTCGCTCCGTGGCATCGATACGCACGGCGTCCGCCTGTTTCCGATCTACGTTTCCGAGCTGGACGGCGGCCGCAGCCGCGCGCGCCCCGAGCTGCGGTGGCTCGGCGATCGCCTGGCGGTCCGGGTGTTGGATGCCGGGCATGCCCTCGGCCTCGTCGCGGGGAGAGTCGCGGGCGCCGAGGCCGTGCGGCTGGCCCGCGAGTTGGGCGTCGGTGCGGTGGCCGTCGGCAACTCCAACCACTTCGGCGCCGCCTCGGTCTACACCCTGGCGATGGCGCGGGAAGGTGTGCTCGGGATCGCCTTCAGCAACAGCGATGCGCTGGTAGCCCCGCACAACGGCCTGCGGCCTCTCTTCGGCACCAACCCGTTTTCTCTCGCGGTGCGCGGCGGGGGCGAGGATCTCTTCTGCGCCGACTTCGCCACCAGCCAGGTCTCCTACTCCAAGGTCAAGCATCACCAAGCCCAGGGCCTGCCGCTCGATCCAGGCTGGGTGGTGGACGGCGCGCTCAAGCCGCTCGGCGGGCACAAGGGGCAGTGTCTGGGAATGATGGTGGAGATCCTCTGTGCGCTGCTGGCCGGAATGCCTCTCGACCACGAGCTCTCGCACCTCTATGCACCGCCTTTCGACGAGCCCCGGCGGGTGGCTCACCTCTTTCTGGCCTTGGACGTCGCCGCCTTCCGGGACCCGGAGGCGTTCCGTCAGGAGCTTTCAGGGCTGTTGGGGATGGTGAGGAGCCAGCCGGCCATCGGGGCGGAGAGGGTGATCGCCCCGGGAGACCTCGAGGAGGAGACGGCCGCCGTCCGGCGGATTCACGGAATTCCTCTGGAAGACGAAGAGTGGCGGCGCCTCGAAAACCTCGCCTCAGGAGGTTGAAAGCCGCATGCGCCGGCGCAGCGAGGTGAGGGTTCGGGCGAGGCGATCCTCCGCGCCGGCCTTGGCGAGATCCTCCAGCCGGAGGGAAGCGAGGGTCGCGATCAGCAGGCCCTTTTCTCGGGCTGTTCTCGCTTCCTCAGGCAACCCGGCGTCGAAGCGCTCCAGGTTCTCGGCGGCCGCCTTCACCAGCGTCTGCAGGATCCGGAAGGCGCCATCGGACAGCGGCGGCCGTCCGCGGTAGATGTCCAAACGGGCGCCGGAGCGGTAGCGGGGATAGTCCTCGAGCCCCACGAAGCGCAGGAACCACTCGGCGCGGAACCTTCCGATGGCGCCGATCATCCCGGCGTAATCGGCGATGAGCTCATCCAGTACGTTGTTGCGCATCGACCCGAAGAGCCGCCGTGTGAAGTAATGGGCGCACTCGTGATCGCGGCGGATCGCCAGGGAGATCTCCCGCCATTCCTCCTCGGCGAGATCCAGCTCGGCCGCGGGGGTCGCGCTGTAGGGCCCGTCCGAGAGCAGGATGAAGCGATCCTGGTAGAGCTCGCGCCGGGACTGGATCTGGCGGAATTCCTCGGCCCATGTCGCGGTACTGCGGAGGGCCGGGTCCTGGCCCTCCCAACGATGCCGCAGCTCGTGAATCCGGCTCCAGTTGTTGTAGCCCGACACCATCAGCGCCCCCTGCGTGTTGGGGACTGGTTCCGGCTCGTTCTTCCTGGTCAGGGCTTGAAGGAGGGCCGTGAACTCCGCCCGGCGTCGAGCGATGAGCAGCGGAATACGGCCGGCCGGGCTCGTGTGGAGGGCCAGCTCGATCGCTTCCGGGTGCTCCAGCTCCAGCCCGGTCGCCTCCGGGAAGGATTCGGGCGGCACTCCCCGGCGGGTGGCCGCCAGGTAAGGCTCCGTCCGGCTGATCCCCTCGCGTATCGGAAAGTGGAGCTGAGGGAGGTGCTCGCGCAAGACCGGGAAAGCCCCCCGCTCGCGGCTTTCCGCGACGAGCGGCTCCCAGAATTCGACGAAGGGCTCGTCCGGCAGGGGGAACCGCGCTTCCGGGTTGAGGCCTTCGAGATCGAAGAGATTCTCGTTATAGGCGAGCAGCTCCTCGATCTCGTCGAGGGAAGCTCCCAGGCCGGCCAGACGCTCGGCTTGAATCCCGGGTGGCACGGTGTTAGCCTACCCCAGCCTGGCCCGGCGAAAATACGAAGCGCAGTATCTATGTATGAAATGCGGACGGGCCTATCCGACCTCACTTACCCGGCATAGCCTACGGTACGGCTGGGCCCTCCTCGCGTCCCTTTTCACCTTACCGGTGGTCGTGTGCGGTGCCGAATCGCCGCCCTCCCGGAGCCTCGGTCTGGTGGAGGCGGTGCGACTGATGCTGGAGCAGGACCCCAACCTCTCGATCGAGCAAGCCCGCCTGCGGTCGTCACGGGGGATTCTCCTGAGCACGCAGGGGACGTTCGATCCGGTGCTGAGCACGAGCTGGGAGGAAAGCGAGATCGACACGCCTCTGACGGAGACCTCCAGCCGGGAGCAACGGTTGATCGGCAATTCCCTGGGGATCGTCAAGCGATTCCGCACCGGCCTCTCGATCGAGCCGGAGCTGGCGCTGCTGCGGACCCAGGATCTGACCGGGGCTCCCGGGTCTGTCAACTTTGGGACCTTCTCGTTCACCTTCCGCCAGCCTTTGCTCCGCGGGCGCGGCCGGACCGCCACCGCCGCGCCGGGAGCTCTCGGCGGAGCGCCAGGTGGTCGCCGGCGAGCTGGACCTGCGGCAGACGACCTCCGAGCGCGCTCGCGTCGTGGCCGACCAGTACTGGCAAACCAGAGCCGCTCTGCTCAACCTGGAGATCCTCCAGGAGAGCGAAGATCGCGCCCGGGAGCTGCTGGAGACGACCCGCAAGCTGATCGACGCTGATGTGACGCCGGCGGCCGATCTCGTGCAGGTCGAGGCGAACCTGGTAGCCAAGGAGACGGCCCGCATCGGCGGCGAGCGGGCGCTCTTCGAGTCGCGCCAGGCGCTGGGCCGTGAGATCGGCCTGACGCCGGATCGCGTCGCCGCGCTACCCCTCCCGTCGGACCCTTTCCCGATCGTCGCGGCCTCGGCGGTACCCGCCGCTGCGGACGGCGCGCGCTGGATCGCCCTGTCGCTGGAGCGCCGGGCTGACCTCAACGCCACCCGGGAGCGCCGGAGCGCGGCGGAGATCCTGCAGGCGCGCCGCGGAGAGCTCCCTGAAGCCTCAGCTCGATCTCGTCTTCACGCCCAGCTACTCGGGGCTGGTGGAGGGGACTGGGACCGGTACCTTTTTCTCGCCTCTTTATCGCAACGTCCCTGGCACCAGCTCGTCGCTTGCGCTTTCCTTGTCGTGGCCGACGCTGAACAGTCAGGCCCGGGGCGAGCTGGCGCAGATCGAAGCCCTCCGGGAGCAGAGCGCGTTCCTGGAGGACCTCCTCACCCGACAGATCGGAGCCAACGTGATGATCGCGGTGGATGCGGTCTCCCGCAACGCCCAGCAGCTCGAGCGGGCCACGGAAGCGGTGAGGCTCTTCGAGCGGGCGGTGGAGAACGAGGAGAAGAAGCTCCGGGCTGGTACTTCGACGCTCATCGATGTGATCTCCCAGCGTGACCGGCTGACTGCCGCCGGCCAGTCGCAGGTCGCGTCGCATCTGGCTCTGGCCCAGGCTCTCGTGCAGCTCCGGTTCGAGACCGGGACGCTTTTCCCTGCCGATGCCGACCCCAGGACCGCGGGGCTCGCTCAGTTCACTACGATCCCATCTCAAATGGGAGACGAGCCGTGATCTTCCGCAAGGTGGCCCTCGAGCGGCTCTCCTCCCCGGAGCAGCTCGACCAGCTCCTGCAGGTGACCGACCCCAAAGGCTGGCTTGCCCTGGGCGCGATGGGGATGCTGCTCCTGACCTCGCTGGCGTGGGGAGTCTTCGGCTCCATCCCCACGCAGGCCCATGGCGAGGGCATCCTGCTCCGCCAGGGCGGCGTGTCGAGTCTGGTGGCGGCTGAAAGCGGCCAGGTCGAGGAGATCCTGGTCGCGGTGGGGGACGTGATCGAGAAAGGACAGACGGTGGCGCGCATCCGCCAGGAGGAGCTGCTGCGGCAGATCCAGGACACGCGCGACAAGCTGGCCGACGTTCGCTCCGAGTACCGCGACCTGCTGGGTTATGCCGCCGATCAACGGCGTCTGCGGGACCAGGACCTCGCCCAGCAGCGAACCAATCTCCAGAGGAGCATCCAGGCTCTCGAGCGGCAGGTGGAGCTGACCCGGGAGCGGATCGCCTCGGAGCGGGATCTCCTCAAGGACGGCCTCATCACCAAGCAGACCCTTCTCGCTTCGGAACAGAAGCTGAACACGGACCAGGATCAACTGGCGAGCGCCCGCCTCGAGCTCAACGGCCTGGAGCTCAAGAGGCTCGAGGCTGAGCAGCAGGTGGACCAGCAGATCCAGTCGCGGGATGCCCAGATTCGCGACCTCGAAATCGAGCTGCGGGAGCGGCAGGCCCGCCTGGGCGAGGCCGCCCGCGTCATCTCTCCCCGCGCCGGCCGGGTGCTGGAGCTGCTGGTCGATCGTGGCGACGTGGTCAGCCCCGGCACGGCCATTCTCAATCTCGAGGTGGTTTCCGAGGATCTGGTGGCGGTGCTCTTCGTCCCCGCCACGGCGGGCAAGCGGGTGCAGCCTGGCATGAAGGCGCGGATCTCGCCTTCAACCGTCAAGCGGGAGGAGTTCGGATCGATCCTGGGCCGTGTCACGTGGGCCGCCGAGTATCCCTCCACCTCCCGAGGCATGATCCGCTTGCTGGGCAACGAGGTCCTCGCCCAGAAACTGATGGAGGAGGGCCCGCCGATCCAGGTGAATGTGGCTCTGGAGAGAGATCCGTCCACCCCGTCCGGCTTCCGCTGGTCTTCCTCGACCGGTCCCAACCTCAAGATCAGCAGCGGCACTCTGGCGACCGGGGATATCGTCGTCCGCGAGGAGGCCCCGATCAACCTCGTCATCCCCAAGGTGCGGGAGAAGCTGGGGTTCTGAATGCTCGGCCTATTCCACAGCAAGTCCGCACCGGACGGGAACACGCCGCAGCGGGTACAGACCCCGACCATCCTGCAGATGGAAGCGGTGGAGTGCGGAGCCGCAGCCCTGGGCATCGTCCTCGCCCACTTCGGCCGCTGGGTTCCGCTCGAAGAGCTGCGGATCGCCTGCGGCGTTTCGCGCGACGGCAGCAAGGCGAGCAACATGGTCAAGGCGGCCCGCCGGTACGGGCTGGAGGCGAAGGGGTTCAAGAAGGAGCCCCAGAGCCTGCGGGCCACCCGGCCGCCCATGATCCTGCACTGGAACTTCAATCACTTCGTGGTGCTGGAGGGATTCGGCCGCAAGGGGCGGGTTCATCTGAACGATCCGGGCTCGGGGCCGCGGGTCGTCACCGAAGAGGAGCTGGACCAGGCCTTCACCGGCGTCGTCCTCACCTTCCAGCCCGGCCCTGATTTCGAGAAGCGGGGAGAGCCGCCGCGGCTGATCCCGGCCCTGCGCAGCCGCCTGGCCGGCGCGCGGGCGGCGCTGGCCTTCGTCGTCCTCGCCGGCCTGGCGCTGGTGATTCCGGGGCTGGTCATCCCGGTGTTCTCCAAGGTCTTCATCGACAGCGTCCTGTTGGAGAACCGTCAGGACTGGCTGCCGCCGCTGCTCTGGGGCATGGGCCTCGCCGCGCTGGCGACGGGTGTTCTCACCTGGCTGCAGCAGACGTATCTGCTGCGCCTCGAGACACGGATGGCCGTGGGCGCCTCGAGCCGCTTCCTGTGGCACGTCCTGCGCCTGCCCACGGAGTTCTTCAGCCAGCGCTTACGCCGGCGACATCAGCTCGCGGGTCGCGATCAACGACCGCGTCGCTCAGCTCCTGTCGCGCGACCTGGCCACGAACGCCGTGGGCACCCTGATGATCGTTTTCTTCGCCCTCATCCTCTTCCAGTACGACGTCACCGCTGACCCTGGTCGGGGTCGCGGTCGTGTCGCTCAACGTGGCGGTCCTGCGGTGGGTCTCCCGCAAGCGGGTGGACGGCAACCGCCGTCTGGCGCAGGACCAGGGGAAGCTCCTGGGCACCGCTATCGGCGGACTGCAGACGATCGAGACTCTCAAGGCGACGGGTGGGGAAGGCGATCTCTTCACCCGCTGGGCGGGCTTCCAGGCCAAGGTGGTCAACGGCCGGCAGGACCTGGAGCGCTATACCCAGATCCTCGACGCCGTTCCCCTCCCTGCTCTCGGCCGTCAACACCGCCCTGATCCTCGGCATCGGCGGGCTGCGGGTCATGAACGGCGACTTGACCTTGGGCGGGCTCGTGGCCTTCCAGCTCCTGATGGTTGCATTCACGGCGCCGGTCAACCGTCTGGTGAGCCTCGGGCGGCAAGCTGCAGATGGTCGAGGGGGACATGAACCGGCTCGACGACGTGCTGCGCTATCGCACGGATCCCGCGGTCGCGAGTGGCCCTGCGGATTCGCTATCGGAGACCGTGCCGGTCAAGCTGGCCGGGCACCTGGAGCTGCGCGACGTCTCCTTCGGCTACAGCCGGCTCGACCCGCCGCTCATCGAGGGTCTCAGCCTCAACCTGAAGCCCGGCTCCCGGGTCGCTCTCGTCGGCGGCATCGGGGAGCGGCAAGTCGACGCTCGCCAGGCTGGTCGCAGGGCTCTTCCAGCCTTGGGGAGGAGAGATCCTCTTCGACGGCCGGAGGCGCTCCGAGATGCCGCCGGAGGTCATGACCAACTCCCTGGCAACGGTCGACCAGAACGTCTTTCTTTTCGAGGGGAGCGTGCGGGAGAACCTGACGCTGTGGGATTCCACCATCCCTTTGCCCGAGGTGGTCGCCGCGGCCAAGGACGCCTGCATCCACGACGAGATCGCGGCGCGGCCGGGCGGCTACGACAGCGCGGTCGAGGAGGGGGGCGCCAACTGGAGCGGCGGACAGCGGCAGCGCCTGGAGATCGCCCGCGCGTTGGTGGGCCGGCCGGCGATCCTGGTCCTCGACGAGGCGACGAGCGCCCTCGATCCGACCACCGAGAGCCGGATCGACGAGGCTCTGCGGCGGCGTGGCTGCACCTGCCTGATCGTCGCCCATCGGCTGAGCACGATCCGGGACGCGGACGAGATCATCGTGCTGGAGCGGGGCAAGGTCGTCCAGCGCGGCACCCACGACAATCTCAAGGGGGTCGAGGGCCCCTACACCCGCCTGATCAGCGCGGAATAGGCCATGACGGAGCCGCGGGATCACGATGCAGCCGGCATGGAGGGAGACGAGCTCCGGCTTGCCGGCAACCTTCCCCTCACGCTGGACTCCGACCGGCAGCTCTGGCTCGTGGAGGAGGGAAGGACCGAGGTCTTCGCCGTGTCGCGCCATGGCGCGGGACCCCGGACCCACCTCTGGACGGCCACCGCCGGCCAACTGCTCTGCGGCTTCGCCCCGGGCGCGGACGGCGACGGTCTCGGTCTGCTCGCCGTCGGCCATCCGGGGACCCGCTTGCGGCGGCTTTCCGAAGCTGGCCTGCGGGAGCTGATCCGTGACCCTGCGGCGGCCGCGGACATGGCCGCGCGGCTCGATGCCTGGCTGGCCGGAATGTTCGCGGAGGTCACCCGCTCGGCGGCTCCCAAGGGCTTTGAAGAGCTGCGTCCCGGTGTGGAGACGCGTCTCGAGGAGAAGGGCCGGACCGCCCGTCCGCGGGAGGGGGTCGCTTGGGTGCGACACATGGAGGGCATCTCCCATCTCCTGGGGGAGGAACGTCTGGCGCTGGGCAACGGAGATCTGGTGCCTGTTCCGGAGGGTCTCTGGCTGGTCAGCGCCGGCGAGGTGCGCATCTCTTCATACCGGACCGAGACCGTGCTCCGCGAAGAGGGGCTTTGGCAAGGGCTCGCCCGCTTCCACGAGCTCTGCCTGTGCTATGTCGCTCTGCTGACCGAGCGCGCGGAGCTGCAGGAACGCGAGCGGCTCGGCCGCAGGGTGGACCTCGACCGCTCGACTTTGCGAGGTGCCTACGCGCGGCTTGCCTCCGTCCTGCAGCCCCTCTCCCGCGATGGGACAGCCCTGGCGGCGACCGTCGATCCCTTGCTTGCTGCCACTCAGCTCGCCGGCCAGGCGCAGGGCATCGCCATCCGTTCTCTGCCGGAGTGGCAGCAAGGAGCCCGGCAGGGAGACCGCCTGGCTCAGATCTGTGCGGCCTCGCGGGTCCGCTCCCGCCTGGTGATCCTGCGGGACGACTGGTGGCGCCGCGATAACGGCCCGCTCGTCGCCTTCCGCTTCCTGGATGCCGAGCAGAAGGTCAAGCGCCCGGTCGCGCTGCTGCCGACCTCGGCTCGCAGCTACGAGATGGTGGACCCGGTCGAGCTGACGCGGGCCCCGGTCGATGCCGCGTTCGCCGAGACCCTGAGCGGCGACGCGCACATGCTCTATCCGCCCCTACCCGAACGGCCGTTGGGCCGGGGAGACCTCCTGCGTATGGCCTTCAAGGGGCGGCGGAGGGAGGTCCTGACCATCCTGCTGATGGGAGCTGCAGGCGGTCTCTTGGGGCTGTTGCTGCCGATCCTGACAGGCCAGGTCTTCGGCAACGTGATCCCGAGCGCCGACCGCGGCCAGCTCGGCCAGATCACCCTGGCCCTCATCGTCAGCGCGCTGGCGGGAGCCGTCTTTCAGGTGACACGGAGCATCGCCGTGCTGCGGCTCGGGGGGAAGGCGGACGGCTCCCTCCAGGCCGCAGTCTGGGACCGGCTGCTGGTCGCTCCCGGCCTCCTTCTTCCGCCGTTTCACGACGGGCGATCTCGCCAATCGCTCGCTGGGGATCAACGCCATCCGTGAGCTGCATGACCGGCAACGTTCTCACCTCCGTCCTCGCGGCGATGTTCTCCCTGTTCAGCTTCGCTCTGCTCTTCTACTACAGTTGGCGATTGGCGCTGCTGGCGACGGCGCTCGTGCTCGTCCTGGCGGTGGTGACGGCGGGTCTCGCCTGGCTCCAGCTCCGCCACCAGCGGGCACTCCTCGACGCTCCAAGGCAAGATCGCCAGTCTCGTCTTCGGATTGATCCACGGCATCAGCAAGCTGCGGGTGGCCGGTGCGGAGGCACGGGCCTTCGCCCGCTGGGCCGGACGCTTTGCCGAGCAGCGGCAGCGAACCCTGGCGGCACAGCGACTGGCGAACGCTCAGGGGGCGTTCAACGCCGTATACGGAGTGCTCACGTCGTTGACGGTCTTCGCCGTGGTCGGCGTCTCCTCCGAGACCGCGATGCCGATCGGCGAATTCCTGGCTTTCAACGCCGCCTTCGGCCAGTTCCTGGCGGCGACACTGGCGGTGGTTTCGGTTCTGTCGACCCTTCTCGCACTGGTGCCGGTGTACGAGCGTCTGCAGCCGATCCTCGAGACGGTCCCCGAGGTGGACGAATCGAAGGCCGAGCCGGGCGAGTTGGGGGGCGAGATCGAGTTCAGCCACGTCTCTTTCCGCTATCGAGACGACGGCCCGCTGATCCTGGACGACCTCTCCTTCCGCGCCGGCGCCGGAGAGTTCATCGCCCTGGTCGGACCTTCGGGAGCGGGCAAGTCGACCTGCCTGCGATTGATCCTCGGCTTCGAGAAACCCGCCTCGGGCTCGATCTACTTCGACGGCCAGGATCTGTCGGGTCTGGCCGTCCAGTCCGTGCGGCGCCAGATCGGGGTGGTGCTCCAGACCGGCCGGCCTATGGCGGGCAGCATCTTCTCCAACATCGTGGGCAGCTCGAATCTGGGAATCGACATCGCCTGGGAGGCGGCTCGCATGGCCGGCCTCGAGGACGACATCAAGGCCATGCCGATGGGGATGCACACCGTCATCTCCGAAGGGGCCGAAACCTTCTCCGGCGGCCAGAAGCAGCGGATCCTGATCGCCCGGGCCATCGTTCACCGGCCGCGCATCGTCCTCTTCGACGAGGCGACGAGCGCGCTCGACAACCGCACGCAGGAGGTCGTCAGCCGCAGCCTCGAGAGTCTGAAGGCCACCCGCGTCGTCATCGCCCACCGCCTGAGCACCATCCAGAACGCCGACCGCATCTACGTGATCGAAGCCGGCCGGATCGTCGAGGATGGCTCGTACACGCAGCTGCTGCGTCGCGGCGGCGCTTTCGCCCGCCTCGCCGCGCGGCAGATCGCCTGAACGAAGGAGTCCAGCATGCGCAAGGTCCTCTTCCTCTTCGGCCAGTTGAACGACGACGACGTGGAGTGGATGCTGGCCGCGGGCGCCAAGCGGTTCCTGCCCGCTGGTGCCACCCTCATCGAGCAGGGCATTCCCGTCGACGCCGTCTTCATCCTCCTCGCGGGGCGGCTCGCCGTCTGGCTGAAGGGCCGGCAGGGGGAGGGGCGCGAGATCGCCCGCCTCCATACCGGCGAGATCGTGGGCGAGATGTCCTTCGTGGACGCCCGACCCCCTTCCGCCACGGTACGGGCCTTGGAGGACTCCACCGTCTTCGCCGTCTCCAAAACCGTCCTCAACGCCAAGCTGGCGGCTGACCAGGGATTTGCGGCGCGGTTCTACCGGGCGCTGGCGATCTACCTCTCGACGACGGTCCGTGAACGGCACCGGGCATTGGGTTATGGCAGTGCCCAAGTGGAGGAGGAGGGGGAAGAGGACGATGCCGACGAGCTCGACGCGAACGTGCTCGACGGGGTCTACCTGGCGGGGGAGCGGTTCGACCGGATGGTGAAGCGGGTGATGGTGTCGTAGTGGCCGGGCTGAGCTTGTGAGCAGCGTCTTCCAAGGCGCGTCTGTGTCACGCTCATTAGAGAACAGGCACATTAAGAGATGAGGAGTACCTGTGGCGTGTTCTCCGAGCGGGAGAAGGCGTATCTTGAGTAGTACCTCGACTTCGGCAAGCCTCGAGCACTCCCGGCCCAGGTTCCTGTTCCTGGAGCCCGAGACCTACCCCAGGTGGGTCTTCCCGCCCGCCGCGGCCGACTCCACCGCTTTCGTGCCCCCTCACGAGGACTACCTGTTCCGCCAGCGGGAGCGCGGCCAAGTGGACCCGGCGCGCTGCCTGGAGATCGCCCGCGCCCACAGCGGACGTTTCGATTACATCGTCGGCCAGTCGACCGCGGGCTTCCTCTGGCACGCCCTTTTCCGCCTGGCCGGCGACCAGACGCCATTCGTGCTCGTCGCGCGCATCAACCAGGTCGCCCCGACGCAGTGCTACTCCCTTCTCCTCTCTTCGCAGCTACGCGGCCCCCGGGACGTCCTCTTCGCCGGCTGCCGTGCGGCGAGGCGGTCCTTCGGCGAGTTCGGTTTCCACTGCGAGCCCCGCTACCTCCCCAGTTGCGACCTGCCCGGCATCGACTTGAAGCTGTTTCGTCCATTACCCGGCCGGGCCGAGCTGCGGGCCGCGCTCGGGCTTCCCGCGGACCGCGACGTCCTCCTCTACACCGGACGCGTGGACCGGGACAAGCACCTCCTCGAGCTCTTCGACGTCCTCGCGGCCGTCCGCGCCGAGCGCCCTGCCGAGCTGGTCGTCTGTTTCCACTTCCGCGGCGAGCCCTACCTGGCCCGCTGCCGCGAGCGCGCCGCGGCGATCGGCAACATCCGCTTTGTCGAGTGGCCGGACCTCGAGACCCTGGTCCGCTACTACAACGCCGCCGACCTGTTCGTCAGCGCCGGAGTGAGCGTCTGCGAGACCTTCGGCCGCTCGCCGGTCGAGGCCATGGCCTGCGGTACGCCTTCGGTGGTTTCCGCCTACAACGGCTTCCGCGACACCATCACCCCGTCGACCGGGTTCCTGGTGCCGACCATGCGCAAGGACGGCAGGGGTTGGCCCCAGAGCCCCGACGTCGGCCGTCTCGCCGCTACCGTCCTGGAGGTGCTCGCCGACCGCGAGGGGCTGCGCGAGAAGTCCCGAGTCGGCCTGAAGCGGGCGCGCCGTTGGGACCGCGCGGTGATCCTCCATCATGTGCTCGAGTTGCTCGCGCATCATCCCGGCGGCGGTGATGCTCCCCGCCGCGATCGTCTGTCGCTCGCGGGATATCCGCCGGCGGTCACCGCCCTCTGGGGCTGCCTGGAGGGCCGGCCTCTCGCAGACCTGGTGGCCGACTTCGCCGCCACCGGGAAGCTTCCCTGCGAGCCTTCCAAGGAAGCGGTGGTGGCGTTCTACGAGTCCTGGTTCGCGGATTACTGAGGTGGGCAAGGCTTTGCGCCACTCCCAGGGCAGAGCGCTTCATGCGCCGGAGCTCTCCAGGCGGAAGGCTCCGGTCTTGTAGACCAGGGTGTACAGACTGTTCGACGATCTCCTGCGGGGAGAAGGAAGCGCCCTCAAGGTCGGCGAGGGATGTGCCGTCCTTTCGCAGGACGCTGTAGAAGAAGCGCGAGGGTACGTCGTAGTAACGCTTGCCGTCACCACTCACCCGCACGAAGTCGCTGTTGTCGGAGTGGCGCAGGAGGTAGTGGGCACCGGATCGCCAAATCCTCACGCCCGGGCCCGACTCCACCTCGGTGATGGATTGCCTGGCCAAGGCGCGCAGTTCCTCGCTGGTGGGGCTGTTCACGACGTAATCGAAGCTCGATGGACCGCCCTCCGCCATTCCGGATCGCATCTGCTCGCGCAGCTCTTCTACGAAGTGATCGAGCTCCACGAGGGTCTCGGGGGAGCCGATGTCCGCCCGCGTCAAGGCCCCGCGCCAGCGCTGACGGCCCCGGAGGGTGGCGAAGGCGTGGTCCATGAGGTTGGCGAAGACCGACAGCCAGGTGTTGACGTGGACCACGAAGGAGGCGTGCAGCGACGGTTCATTGCCCCTGTTGCTGACGCGATGAATCCAGCCTCGGGGGACGTAGAGCCCATCGGACGGCTTGAGGTCGTAGACCTGGTGGGCGATCAGCGAGCCCTCATCCAGCGCCAGCTTTTTCCGCGGCGTCCTCCTACAGGGGAACTGGTCCTGGGGCTCGTAGACCTCCCACCGCTTCTCGCCCTGGAACTGTACGGGGAAGACGTCGGCGTTGTCGTAGTGAATGTCGGTGCCCGCGGTGCGGGCCGGAGTGGCGAGGACCGTCACCGAGACGGGGGTGTCGAAGAGCTCCGCCATGCTTCCCTCCGCGCCGCCAAGCGCCTTCCAGTGCTCGCCGCCTCCCTGAGCGGCGAAGGTGACCGGGTGCTCATAGAAGTAGCGCTCGAAGGCTTCCGGGGTCAGGCCTCCCAGTTTCTCGAGCTCGGCGACCACCTCCTCGTGGGGAAGACCGTCGCGCGGGCTGGCCTTCAGGGTCAGGTAGCGCATGTCCCCCTGTTCGTGGCATCTCGGCAGGGTTTCGAAGAAGTCTCGCCACGACAGCTCGATGCCGCTTCTCGCCGGAGCTGCAAACGGCAGTCGTTCGAACTCGTTTTCGAGAAAACGTTTGACGTCGATGTCCAGAACGAGACTTCCCTTGACCTGGTCCAGGGCCTTCTTGGCCAACCGACTGTAGCTCTCGGACTTGGACTCGTACTTCATTCGTCACCCATCCCGCACCGCCACGCGCTATCAAGCCCCCGCGTCCACGCCGGCGCGCGATTTCTCCTTCGTCAATGAGCAAAGCCCGCGATCTGCCGTCCGTCGCTCGGATTCCACAGGTCCGTGGCCACCTTGTGTTCGAGGACAAAGTCCTCCATGACGAGCGCATCGAGTCCATCCGCTTCGCGGAAAAAGTTGATGGCCTCCTCCGGCGTCTCCACGATCGGCATGCCTTTCCGGTTGAAGGAGGTGTTGAGCAGAACGGGCAGTCCCGTCAGCCGTTTGCACGCTGTGAGCAGGTCGTAGTAGCGGGGATTCCAATCCGGCGTGACGGTCTGGAGACGCGCGGAGCCATCCCGGTGAACCACACTCCTCAGGGTCTCCCGCCACTGTTCCCGCACCTGAGCTACCAGGATCATGTAAGGGCTCTCGAAATCACATTCGAAATAGGCCGGCGCATCCTCCAATAGCACCGAGGGAGCAAAGGGCCGGAACTCGTCGCGCCGCTTCACGCGTACGTTGATCAGGTCGACGACCCCAGGCGTGCGCGGATCCGCCAGGATGCTTCGGTGCCCCAGGGCGCGTGGTCCGAACTCCGACCCGCCCTGAAACCAGGCGATCACTTTGCCGTCGGCGAGCAATTGAGCTGCGGATCCGACCGGATCGGAGTCACGCCGCCAGCAGAAGTCCCCCATGGGGAGGGAGGCAGCCTTCTCGGGAACGACCGCGTTCCAGTTGATGCCGTTGTAAAAGTAAAGCAGTGCGCCGAGATTCGTGCACTGCAAACGCCCGCTCTCCACGGCGCGAGCGGGATGCAGGCGCCCTCGGAATATGTGGGTGAACGTGGCCGCGTCACCGCGGATAACGGCTGTCACCGGTCCTGCGGCATCTCGCGAAACGCGCAGGTGGCCATCCTGGACCTCCGTTGCAAAGGTCGCCAGACCGGCCACCTCCCAGCGCAGCTTCGTCGACCAGGCACTCGCCGCGCCTGGATCCAAACCCTTCTGGAGGCTCCACAGGAGACTCTCGAATTTCTCCGCTGGATCTGCCCTCCCGCTCGCTGGTGGCAGCGCAGCCATTTTATCGACCGAGCGCAGGGCGGCCGCGACACGCTGGCTCCCATAGCTGCGGCCGAAGCAGGTGGACCCCGAGTGCAGGACGCGCTCCCGCCCCAAGAATTCGAGCCATCCGTAGAAGGCGCATCCCAGGGAGATGCCATTGTCTCCCGCCGCCGGCACCATGTAGATCTGGCGGAATTTCGACTCCCGCAGGATCCTCGCGTTTGCCACGGCATTGAGCGCCACGCCGCCGGCATAGGCCAGATTGGGAGCGGGGCACATTTCATATCGGGATTGGACCAGGTACAGCAGGGCCTTCTCGACCTCTCGCTGGGCCCAGAAGGCGATGTCGGCGTAGTACTGGAAGTCCCGCTTGAAGTCGTCGGCTGTTCGTGCCGGACGATCGAATCCGCGCATCCAATCGGGATCGACCAACAGCCGGCCGTCGCGTAGCTCGAAGATGCGCTTCTTGAAGACACCCTCCCGACCGTAGGGAGCCAATCCCATGAGCTTGCCGAGGTCTGACATACCGCGGACGCAGTAGTGTGAAGCCGCCGCGTACACGCCCCCGATGGAATGTTTGGTCACTATGTCGATCATCATGGGACAAGTTTTTACGAACAAATTGGCCCAGGGAGAAAAATCCTTGAAGACCGTCCGCATCCGGCCTTCCCGCCATACGTAATAGCTGTCCTTTTCGAAGTAGAGGTGCCGCGCGTCATCGTCGGCCGCGAAAGGCAGCGCGAGTCCCTGGAGATCGGTACACCCTTCAAGGGTGTTACCGCAGCCATCGATCACCAGTACGGCGGCGTCCGGGAAGGGACACATGCCGATGGCACTATAGGCATGCGCCAGGTGATGAGAGATGGTGACGACCGGTACGGGCAAGTCGTCCGTGAGCAAACGCGGGCTTCCTCCGAAGAAGGAGTTGCCTTGCGAGAAGTCACCGAAGATGCCGTTCTGGACGATGACCGCGACGTCCTCGATGGCGATACCTGCCGTTTCCAGGCAGTAGCGAATTGCCGCGGTATCGTTGTAACCGTCGTGCTTGACGCGCGTGATGCGTTCCTTCTCGATGGCGACGGCCACCTGCCCATCCCTCAGCAGGCAGGCAGAACCGTCGTGAGAGAGACCGGTGCCCAGGACATAGGTCGGCCGCTTGCTCTTGGATTTCCTTCCCATGATCTGCCTCAAGTCGGCGACAGTGCCGTCTCGCGCCCGAGCAGCCAGCGCGAGACGCTGCTGCGCGGCGCGCGCCAGCGCCAGGCCCCGGCGCGCAGGCACAGCGTGTCCTGCCCGATGGCCAGCGTCGAGTAGCCGTGCCGGTGCAGCACGCCGAGGAATTCCTGCAATTCGCCGGCCGGTGCATGCTCGTGCTCGAACAGGAGCACGCGTGGCCCATGCGCGGCCAGGTCGATGGTACGCAGGATCACGAGATCATGCCCTTCAGTATCGATGTGCAGCACGTCGAGCCGGCCCAGCGCGTGGTGCTCGCATAGCTCGGCGAATGTCAGCACGGGGACCTGGATTGTCTGGATGCGCCCTTTCAGGCCCGGAATGTACGGCGCGTGCTTGAGCAGGTGCTGGCGGGAGAACGAGCCGATCTGGTCGTACCAGCGCGGCAATTCCGCGCGTTCCTGCTCTGTGGCCTCGCACAGGCAGTAGAACGGCAGAGTTGCCGAGGCCGCGCTGACCGCAGCCTGCTCGAAGCGCAGCCCGGGCACGCCGCGGTAGCTCTCGGTCAGGCGCTGGAAGATGTACGGCACCGGTTCCACGAGCACGCCCGACCAGCGCCCGCGCTGGATGTGCAGGCGCAACGGATCCCCGTAGCCCCCGTCGTTCGAGCCGATCTGGGCGAACTGCACGCGGCCAAGGTCGGCGGTCAGCGCGCCGAAGAATCCCGTGAGCGTCGACCAGCGCTCGAGGCGGACGGCGCGTTGCGGCGCGGTGGTCACCGGCCGAAGTCCGTGCGCTCGAACAGGTACATGTCGCGCATGCCGCTCTTAGGCGATCATCCGAACACTACGGCCCAGGCTCAGCTCTCGGTCATGAAGCTCCGGCCCCGGCCTGGGAAAACAACCGGAAACTGCCGTTTTCTTTGAGCAGCCCGCAGCAGTCGTCGATCTCGAGCTCCACGGTCCCCCCCCCCACAAACACGTCTTCATCCCGCGGACTGTCCGGATGCCGCCCTGCTGAAGGCGCGATGTTTTCCAGGTCCATGGGAGCTTCATCGTCGTCTACCCATACCATCCCGCCTCTGGTGATGAGATCCAGGTGAACCATGCACTCATAGCCGACGAGGCCCGGATCCTGGTTGTGGTCGCCAAAGCCGAGATGAACTCCAGGTCGCCGTTCATTGATGTGAGAATTGAGGGCTATGGCATCCGTCACGGCGAAGTTTGTGCCAAATCCCAGCTCTCCAACGTTGTATGCGCAGTGAGTACGGAAGCATTCTTGGATGAAGTTGCTCACCGAGGGATCGGCGCACTCAGCCTTGACCGCCCGTCCGTCTTCAATCCAGATGGTTACCGGGTGTTCGTGGAGGCGGGCGTCGCGTCGGGTGACGGCGTTGACGTTGAAGGCGAAATCTGCAACTAGCTTTCCGGCAATCGACGCGGGGAACGTGGCGACTTCTCCTGCGGGGAGAATAGCGAATATTCCAGGGCGTACCCTCCCGCGATTGCTGATCCAGCGAAGTTTGGGATCGAGCGTGATCCTGAGGTCCGAGCCGCTCTCCGTCGTGATGTGGAGCCGTTTCGCAGGCATCAGGCGTTCGAGGATCGCCGTGTTGCGGGCGGAGAGATCCTCGGGTGTCGCCTGCAACGCAATGGAGAAGAGACTGGGGCAAGCGCTGATCGCGCGAAATACTTTCGAGTTCTTGTATTTCGCAAGGGCTTTGGCAAGTGGTCGGGTGTGTGACATCGTATCCCGTTCAAAGCTCAGGACTACGAGGCGGCCACTCAACTCGGCAGGATCTGGAAGAGCTGGCGCAAGTCGTGCGGGAAACCCGTCGTCCCAAAGGGGTGCCATCCACACCCTCTTGCAAAGTATTCCGCGGAGATCGAGAGCCGCAGAAACCCAAACCGCCGACTCAGCGCTGTCGCTTGTGTACAACAAGACCACATAGTCGTCGGCGCTGATCTTGACGTAGTTGTCGAGAAGAGACTGGACACCATCCCACACCTTTGAATCGATTGTTTCCATCGTTTTTCTCCCGTTTTTCTCCGCCAGTTGTGCCGAATTGGAGTCACGGAGTCATCCCTGGACGGCAATCCTCGACGACGTCGCGAGACCGGGCCTGCATCCCCGGGGGCGGGTGCACCTATTGGCGATCGAGCAACCTCACCGCAACGGTTGAAATGGCCGGCGTCCTGCCACCTGTCGCCGACCGCCAATAGGTGAGATCACCCGGGAACGCGTCCCGCCTCCTGTGCGCTACTCCTGTTCCCTGGCAGGATCGGTCGAGTAGACAATCTCCCAGCCGCCGGCCACATCCTCCAGATCCTCTAGACTGATGTCCTCGCCCTTGTGCTGTTCTACCTCTTGAGCGACCTTCTCCTGCATGCGGGCGAACGCCTGATCTAGTCCCTTGTCCTTTGGTGTGTCTGCCATGACTCTGCTCCTTTACGGACCGGGTACCCTCAAGTGGGTTACCTGGAAGCAAGCGAATCTTCTCGGGCCATTCGGTAGCCCGCATCCTGCTGACGGTCGGCAACGCTCCTCGATAACCTGGTACCCCTACCCTGCCGGACATCCCTACGGGGGTTCAGTGGCAGAGGCCTTGGTGCGCTGCCTCGTGGGGCAAGCCACCCGACGGCTTCTCGGAAAGGCTCGTTCAATAGAACCTCTCCTAAAGTTATAGTGTCTGATATTCACGGAACGTGACAATAAGAGGTCGTCCGGTCGCCTGGGCAAAGGCCAGCCAGGCCGGATCCCCTTTCCCGTTCCCGCTTTGAGGGGTATATACTCAAAGACGCCGCAAGGCCGGAGCCGCGGCACGATCTTCGAGAGCGCGCTCCGAGGCACGATGGACACCTTAGCCCTGATTCGCCGCTCGCTGCGGGGGCTTCTCCGTGTTCCCAGCTTCACCGCCCTCTGCGTCCTTACACTGGCGGTGGGGATCGCGGTCGCGACGGCGATCTTCAGTATCGTCAACGGCGTCCTACTCACGCCGCTGCCCTATGCCGAATCCGAACGGCTGGTCGGCCTCTGGCATACGGCCCCGGCGTTCGGTTTCGACAAGCTCTCGCAGTCGCCCGGCACCTACCTGCTCTACCGCCAGCGCAGCCGATCGTTCGAGGACATCGCCCTCTATCGATCCGCCCAGGTCAATGTGACCGGCGACGGAGCTCCGGAACGGTTGCCTGCCGCCCTCATTACGCCGTCGCTTTTCCCCGTGCTGCGCGTCAAACCGAGCTTGGGCCGGGCCTTCGTGGCCGAGGAAGGGCGCCCCGGAGCGGCCCCCGTCGTACTGCTGAGCGACCAGCTATGGCGGCGGCGTTTCGCCACCGATCCGAGGGCGCTCGGACGCTCGCTCCGGATCAACGGCGTCCCCCGCGCGATCGTCGGCGTGATGCCCGCCGGGTTTGAGTTCCCGCGCCCGGAGACGGAACTCTGGCTGCCCCTGGAGATCGACCCGGCCCAGGCCCAGTTCGGGGACTTCGGCCCCTCCGGCGTGGCGCGGCTGCGGCCGGGGACTACGCCCGCCGCCGCCCAGACCGAGCTCGACCGGCTGCTGGCAAGCCCGGACCCCGGCGACGCGGCGGCCTGGGGGCTGATCCAAGGCGGCTTCCGCGCGCGCGTGCTCCCCTTGCGCGAGGACGTGGTGGGCGACATCGGTCGGACGCTCTGGATCCTGCTCGGCGCCGTGGGCTTCATCCTCCTCATCGCCTGCGCCAATGTGAGCAACCTGCTGATCGTTCGCGGCGAGGGGCGCCGGCGCGAAACGGCCATCCATACCGCCCTGGGCGCCTCGCCGGGGCAAGTCATGGGGAGGGTGCTTCTCGAGAGCCTCCTGCTCGCCGGGGCCGCCGGCGGGCTGGGCTTGCTGCTCGCCGCCGGCGGCCTGAGGCTGCTGCTCAAGCTGGGGCCGCTCGGCCTGCCACGCCTCGAAGAGATCGGAATCGACGGCCGCGTGCTGCTGTTCACGGCGGCGGCGGCGGTCCTTAGCAGCCTGCTCGCCGGGCTGTTTCCGGCGCTGCGCTCGCTGCGCAAAGAGGACCTGGCGCTGGAGTTGAAGACCGGCGGCACGCGCTCGACCAGCGGCCATGCCCAGCAGCGGATGCGGAGATTCCTGGTCGGCCTGCAAGTGGGACTGGTGCTCGTCCTGCTCACCGGTTCGGGCCTCATGCTGCGCAGCTTTCTCCGCCTCTCCCATCTCGATCCCGGCTTCGCGACGGAAGACGTGCTGACGTTTCAGCTCAGTCTGCCCGAGCAGGATTTCCCGGATGACGTGGCGGCGGCCGGCTTCCTTGATCGCGTCGTCGAACGCCTGGGGAGCCTTCCGGGAGTCCGCTCGGCGGGAGTGGCCTCGATCCTGCCTCTATCCGGCAGCGCCCAGGCGAGCGGTCATGTCATCCAGGATCTGCCGCTCCCTCCGGGAGCTCCGCCGCCGGTTCTCTGGTTCGGTTACGCCGGCGAGGGTTATTTCGAGGCGCTCGGCATTCCGCTGCTCGCCGGCCGCACCCTGACCCGCGCCGATCAGGCGAGCCGCGCCGACGTGGCGGTAGTCAATCAGGCTCTGGCGCGACACTTCTGGCCGCGCGGTGACGCGATCGGCAAGCGTCTGCGGCCAGGGGGAGCGGAGGATGGAAGCGATCCCTGGTACACCGTCGTGGGCATCGTCGGCGACGTTCGCAACCGCGATCTCGCCATGGCTCCGGACGAAATCGTCTATTACCCGCTGCTCGGTCAGGGCGCCAACGCCTGGACGGTGCGGCAGGCCAACGTGGTGTTGCGCACGCGGGTGGCGCCGGAATCGCTGGCGAGCGAGGTCCGCAGCGCCGTCTGGTCGGTAGATCCGAACGTACCGGTGAGCGGAGTGCGGTCGATGGGGCAGATCCTCCGCCGGTCGCAAGCGCGCATGATCTACGCGGTCCTGATGTTCGTGCTCGCCACGGCGGTGGCCATGGTCCTGGCTGCGGTCGGGATCTACGGATTCGTCTCCTACGTCGTCAGTCAGCGGACCGCCGAGGTCGGCATCAGGATGGCGCTCGGGGCCCACGCGCGGGACATCCGCTGGCTCATCCTCCGCGAGTCGCTCGCGATCGCCCTGGCCGGGATCCTGGTCGGGCTCCTGGGCGCCGTGGCCCTCACGCGATGGCTCGGCAGTCTGCTCTTCGAGATCGGCCCTCTCGATCCGCTCACCTTCGTCATGATGCCGCTCCTGCTGCTCGCGGTGGTGCTGCTGTCGAGCGCCCTGCCCGCCGAGCGGGCCGCGCGAGTCAGCCCCGGCAAAGCGCTGGAGCTTTCCTAGCCGCCGCCGGTCCCGGGAGCGCGGTAGACTGGACCTCGCGAGCCATCGAGGTCGTCCATGAAATGTCCGGAATGCCAGCTCGAGAGCCCAGCGGGCTTGAAGTTCTGCGGCCAATGCGGCTCGAAGCTGCAGGTGGTCTGCCCGCAATGCGGCACGGAGAATCCGCCAGCTTTCAAATTCTGCGGCGAGTGCGGCTCTCCCCTGGCCCCGGTTTTCAGCGCCGAGGCGAGCTCCGTTCCTGCTCGCGAGCCGGCCCATCTGCCGCGCCGGCCGCCGATCCAGGACTACACGCCATCGCATCTATCCGACCAGATCTTCCATTCCAGAGCCACCTTCGAAGGCGAACGCAAGCAGGTCACCGTCTTCTTCTGTGATCTCGTCGGCTCGACCGCCCTCGCCGAGCGGGTCGGCCCCGAGACGATGCACCTCCTCCTGAACCAGTTCTTCGAGCTGGCTCTCAGGGAGGTCCACCGCTACGAGGGAACGATCAACCAGTTTTTGGGTGATGGTTTCATGGCTCTCTTCGGAGCCCCCATCACTCACGAGGATCACCCGCGCAGGGCGGTGCTCGCTGCCCTGGGCCTGCGGAAGGGACTGGAGGAGCGACGGGCCGAGCTGGGGGATCTTTACGGTGTGGAGCTTCAGGGCCGCATGGGACTGAACACCGGCTGGGTGGTGGTGGGAGGCATCGGCGACCACCTTCGGAAGGACTACACGGCGATCGGCGACACGACGAACCTCGCGGCCCGCCTCCAGCAACTCGCTGAGCCCGGAGCGATCCTCGTCAGCGAGGCGACCAGCCGCTTTCTCCAGGGCGTGCAGATGAAGCTCCTGGAGCCGGTGCAGGTGAAGGGCAAGGAGGCGCCGGTCCAGGCTTACCGGGTCCTTGGCGCGGGAGCCGTCCAGTCGGAGGAGGCGGTCCTGGGGGCCATGTCGCGCACCCCCTTCGTCGGCCGCCGGCGGGAGATGGCCATCCTCGAGGATCTGCTGGAGCGGGCCGAGAAGGGCGAGGGGCAGGTCCTCGGAATCGCGGCCGAGGCCGGCTCGGGCAAGTCCCGGCTCCTTTACGAGTTCCGCCGCCAGCTCTGGAATCGGCCGGCGCTTCTGGCTCGCCGGGCGCTGCCTCTCCTACGGCGGCGTCACCCCGTATCTGCCGATCCTCTACCTGCTGCGCAACGAATGGGGAATCGGCGAGGCCGACGACTCCGCCACGGTGGCGGCGAAGGCCGCGGAGGGGATCCGGAAGGCTGGGATGGACGAGCGGGAGCCCTTGCCCTACTTGCTCCGGCTTCTCGGAGAGGTGGATGAAACGAACAGTCTGGCGGAGCTGAGTCCCCAGGCTCTCCAGGCGCGGACGTTCGGACTGCTCCGCCAGCTCTTCCTGAACGCCGGACGGGGTCGGTTGGTCGTCCTGGAAATCGAGGACCTGCATTGGATCGATGAGACCTCGGAAGAGCTCCTCGCCTTTCTGATCGAGGGGCTGACCGCCGCCCGGATGCTGCTCCTGCTCACCTACCGCCCCGGGTACCGGCCCCGCTGGATCGAAAAGTCCTATGCCACCCAGATCTCCCTGTCCCGTTTGACGGACCAGGAGAGCCGGATGCTGATGCGGGCGGTCCTCCGCCGCGCCGAGCTGCCGGAGCACCTGCTCCCCGTCATCCTGGGCAGGGCCGAAGGCAATCCGTTCTTCCTGGAGGAGCTCACCCGCTCTGTCGTGGAGCGGCCGGACGTCGCCGTCCCCGACACGATCCAGGGCGTCCTCATGGCGCGCATCGATCGGCTGCCGGAAGACCACAAACGGCTCCTGCAGACCGCCTCCGTTCTGGGCCGGGAGTTTACCCTGCACCTGCTGACCGCCGTCTGGGAGCAGGGCGGAGACGTGACGCCCCTCCTGTCCGACCTCAAGCGCTGGGAGTTTCTCTACGAGGAGCCCACGGCCGAGGAGGCGAAGTACTTCTTCAAGCACGCCCTCACCCAGGAGGCGGTCTATCAGACGCTGCTGACCAGCCGGCGCCAGATCCTCCATGCCGCGGCGGGCCAGGCTTTCGAGCGGCTCTACGCGGGGCGCCTGGACGATGTCTACGACCGGCTCGCCCATCACTTTTCGGAAGCGGCGCTTCCCGAAAAGGCCGTCTCCTACCTCTCCCTCTTCGCGGCGGGTGCGGCGCGCGGCTATGCCCATGGCGAGGCGGCCCAGGCGCTGCGGCAGGCGCTCTCGTACGCCGAGCGCCTCCCTGCGCCCGAGCGGGACCGCCGCGCGCTGGAGCTGGTCGTGCAACTCGCCGATTCGCTGCTCCCCCTGGCGCGCTTCTCCGAAACTCTCGAGGTCCTGTCCTTCCACCGGAACGCGTTGGACCGGCTGGGTGACGCCTCGCTGACCGGGCGCTACTTCTTCTGGCTTTCCCATACCCATAGCTACCTGGGGAACCAGGAAGAGGCGGAGAGCGCCGCGCAACTTGCCATCGCGGCGGCACGGGAGGCCGGAGACGTGACGACGGAGGGACGGGCCTGGTACGTCCTTTCCCGCGACGCCTTCTGGTCGGGCCGGTTCTCCGAGGGCATCGAGCATGGCCGGCAGGCGGTGTCCCTGCTGGAGCGTGGCGAGGACCGCTGGTGGCAGGGTCAGGCCTACTGGGTGGCGGGATTCCATCACTACGTCCTCGGCCAGCTCGCGGACGCGTTCCGCATGATGGAGAAGGCGGAGACCATCTGGCGCGCCCTTCAGGATCCCCGGCTCGACCCCTCCTGGAGCACCGGCTATTTCCATGCCTCGATCGGAGAGTGGGAGCTCGGGATCGAGGAGTGCAAGGGTGGTCTCGAGCGGTCCCAGGATCCTCTCAACACGGCGGCGGCCCTCGGCTTTCTGGGCTATGCCCATCTCGAGAAGGGAGATCTCCCCGAAGCGGTCCAGGCGCTGGAGGAGTCGCTCGACAGGCTGCGCCAGGCCGGGATGCAGCAGCTCCTGGGATGGTTCTCCGCTTTCCTCGCCGAGGCGTACCTCCTCGCGGACCGGTCCACGGAAGCCCGGAAGCTGATCGCCGAGGCGCTGGTCCTGACGGAGGGAGTCAAGTTCAGGTACGGGACCGGTATGGCGCAGCGGGCATCGGGGCGGATTGCCCGAGCCATGGGCGATCCGGCGCGAGCCAAAGAGGAGCTCGATCAAGCTCTCGAGAGCTTCCAGGCGATCGGAGCTCCCTTCGAGGTAGGCCGTACCCGGCTCGATCTGGCGCTGCTGGCCGGCGTCGGATCCGAGGAGACGGCGTGGCAGCTCGGCGAGGCCCGCCGACTGTTTGCCGACCTGCAGCTGCCGCGTTATGTGGAGAGGACCGAGCGGCTGGTCGCGGAGCTCGCGGGGGCAGCGCCGCTGGAACGATCGAGCGGTCCGAACACCAGATAGGCTTTCGCCTCCGGCGCGACGTCCGGCTGGCAGACGACTTTGACGTGGCTCAGTGAGCGGATGCAGACGCCTCCCGGGCCCAGCGCGGCGATCGGCCAATGCTCCGGAGCCGTCCAGAACGTATCGTAGCCGGGCCAGCCGAGAGCCGCGTCCCGCTTTTCTGGAGAGCACAGCTCGCGCGAGACCAGACGGCCGAAGAGCTCCCGCCACCGGGGCTCGCGGCCGGGCTGGCGCAGAAAGGAGCCTTCGATACCGATCCGCGGCAGAACCTCCGCGGTATCGGCGACGTCAATGGATAGATGGAGCTGCTCGACGCCCTCGAAGAGCGGCGCGATCGCCGCGGCGGCGGCAACGGCCCGCGGAGCGACCGTTCGCAGGTAGTCGACGATCTGGTCCGGCGCCAGGCCGAAGATCTCCAGCCGCACGGCGTCGTTCCCCCGCGCGCGCAGGCTGAAGACGTAGAGGAGACATGCCGGGTCCGGCAGGGCATCGAGGCAGGCGAGGATCAGGGCTCGCTGCCGTCCCGGCAGCGGATCCCCTTGCAGGGCCGGCAGCAGCGTATCGAGGAGCCAGCCGCGGCCGGCGTCCGTCGGGAGCTTGGCGCAGACGACAGGCTCGGGAGCCTTTTCCCCCTCTGTCCGATGGAGGTCGAACTCCAGCCAGACGGAGCGGACGGGCGCCAGCGTTCCCCCCGGCTCGGACCAACGGGAGAGAAACTCGCCGGTCCGAGACAAGGTCAGTTGCGCCGGGAAAGCATGTACCTGGGCAGCCGTGAGGAGGCGGAGCGAAAGATCCACCGCAGCAGCCCTGGGCGCGAGCCGCACTTCCAAAGTCCCCTGGCAGTCACCAGGAAGGCCGCGGGCGAAACGCAGGAGGCGCCTCACGGCCTCGAGGTCGAAGAGCGGATCGGTCAGCCGGGGCTCGAGGACTGCCAGCCAGTCGGCGGCGGTCAGCACAACGCGCGTAAGGCAAACCGTCTCTCGAGACTACACCGGAGGCCAGCCATCGCCCCCGGCGGCCTGCTCGAGATCATCGTCCGAGAGCTCCCGGTCGCTTTCACAGAGCTCCGCAATGTCCCGGAAGGTCAGCCGATACCCCCTGTCGACCGCCCACCGAAGCGCCGCTTCGGAGTCTCGCAGCTGCGTCCGCGACTCTTCCCGCAGGCTGGGATCGCTCCGCAGATCCTCCAGGAGGCGGTTCAGCTCGGAACTGCGCATAGTCTGTCTCCCTTCCGAAAGTCCCCTTTAAGATGCTCCAAATTTCAGTGTAAATCAACCCCTCAAAAGGTAGTTTATGCAAGATCTGGCCCTTCACCACTGGCTCAGGGACCATCGTACCGCGACCGGCGGACGTGCTGGCGCAGGCCGTGGAAGATCCAAGGCAGCATCTGCGACGTGCCGCGGTCGACGGCCCAGCGGGGCGTGAGCCCTCCCGGATCGGTCGAGAGGCGGCAGACGGCGAAGGTGCGTCCCGGTCCGAGCCCCGTCAGGGTCCAGGAGCCCTCATGGCCGGCGACGTTTCCCGAGCCGGGCACCCAGGCCCAGCGGATGCGCCAGACCTTTCCGGCGTTTCCGGATTCCATCCAGTGGCTGAAGCGGACCCGGTAGCGGCGCTCGCCCAGGGGCGCGGGAAAATCCATCACGTGGTCGCCCAGCACCGACCCGTCCGGCTGCGGCCGGGCTGCCGACCTTTGCAGGAAGGGCATGAACTCGCTCCAGTGAGCGTAGTCGGTGAGGGCCCGCCAGACCCGTTCCGGCGGTGCCTCGATCGCTCCCCGCCCCACCCCTTCGCGCGGCTTTCCCGCGCCGGCCGCGGCCATCTGCACCCAGACCATGCCTGTCGGCGTCGGACGGGCCTCGCCGGGCGGGGCCGGCTGCGAGCCGACCTTCGGGATGAGGGCGAGCGCGGTGAGGAGGGAAGCGGCGAAGGCAGCCGGGCGGGGCATCGCGGGCGATTCTAGCGTGGCCGGCCGCGAGGCCTGTGTCCTCACCCCACTATGGAGCGCGGCCCGTTGGAGATATCTTCGTCTTCGTCTCACGGCGGCACCGGCGCCGGAGACGATCGACGTGGAGGAGGCAACGGCATGAGATGGCGGCGGACCGCCGGCCGGCTGATCGGCCTGGCGGTGCTCATCGGCCTGCTGGTCTGGGCCTACCCCTATCTGCGGAACGGGCTCCGCTTCGTCCAGCTCCTGCGCGAGCCGCCGCCCACCGCCCTGCCGGTGCCGGTCGAGGGCGTGTCCCGCTGGCAGCTGGCGGACACCTGGGGCGCGTTGCGCAGCGAGGGCCGCCGCCACGAAGGAATCGACATTTTCGCCCCTCGGGGCACCCCCGTCCGTGCCGCCACTCGCGGCGTCGTGGTGCGCAAGGGAATGAACCGGCTGGGAGGCAAGATGATCACCGTCTTCGGCCCGGGCGGCTGGTTCCACTACTACGCCCACCTGGACGACTGGGCCACCCCGGCGACCGGCGACTATGTGGAGGCGGGAAGGGTGCTCGGCTACGTCGGCGATACGGGGAATGCCAAGGGGACTCCGCCGCACCTCCACTACGGAATCTACGCTTCCGGCCAGGCGCGCGATCCCTATCCGCTGCTGTCGGGAGCCGAGGGCGGGAGGTAGGCGGGGGGTGCCGGTCGGTACGTCCTGCCCTCCGAAACCTCACCCCCTGGCCCCCTCTCCACAAAGTGGAGAGGGAGAAAGAAGGATCGCAGTCGTTTTCCCCCTCTCCAGCTTGCTGGAGAGGGGGTCAGGGGGTGAGGTTTCGAAGGGCAGGACCTTGCGTTATCCGTGAGCCGTGTGGACCACATCCTCCAAGCCCCGCCTCGGCCTCTCCGCCTGCCTGCTCGGCGAGGAGGTGCGCTACGACGGCGGACACAAGCGCGACGCCTTCCTGACGGACATGCTGGCGAGCTACGTGGAGTGGGTGCCGGTCTGCCGGAGGTGGAGCTGGGCATGGGCACGCCGCGGCCGCCGATCCGGCTGGAACGGCGCGGCGGCGAGATCCGCCTCGTCATGCCGAGCACCGGCCGCGACTACACGGACGCCATGCGGGCGTATGCCGAAAGGCGCGTGGAGGCCCTGGCGAAGCTGGAGCTCGACGGCTACATCCTCAAGCAGGGCTCGCCGAGCTGCGGTATGGAGAGGGTCGAGGTCCACGGGCCCGGCGCTCCGGCGGCAGACGGCCGCGGGCTCTTCGCTGAGGCGCTGATGGCCCGGCTGCCGGACTTGGCCGTCGAGGAGGAGGGGCGGCTCGGGGATCCGCTGCTCCGGGAGGCCTTCCTCAGGCGTGTCTTCGCCCGCTACAGCCTGAAGCTGCTCGAACACCTGTAGGGGCGGCCCTGTGTGGCCGCCCTATTCCCGAGGTGCCTGACGGCAGGGCGGCCACACAGGGCCGCCCCTACAGATTCGCGCCCAGGTTGCGGCGTCCGGCCGCGATGCGACATCATCGCCTCCGCAAGGAGGTATCGCCGTGAAACGATTCATCCACTTCGATCCTCATCGCCGCGCCTGTTCCTGGCCGTCGCCGTCCCGTGCTCGGCCGGGATTCATTACAAGGCGGTCACCAAGACGGACGGCGCGCAGAGCAGCGACATCCAGACGGAAGGCTGGGTCTCGGGTGACAACGCCAAGGTCGTCTTCGTGGCAAGCTCGGGAAATCCCGTCCTAGCCCAGGGGACCTATCTCCTCACCAAGGACGGGGGCAGGACGCTCTACCTGGTCAATCCGGAGGAGAAGACCTACGCCGAATGGAGCCTCCAGGGCCTGCTCGGCACGGCCGGCGCCATCATGCAAGGCATGGGGCCGCTGCTCAAGATCCAGTTCTCTCCACCCAAGGTGGAGAAGCTCCTGGACGAGGACGGCGGCACGGTCGCCGGCCTTCCCACCCGGCACTACAAGCTCCGCACCACCTACAGCATGACCGTCAAGGTGCTCGGCATGGGCAACACGACGGACGTGGTCAGCGAGCAGGACATCTGGGCCACCGCCAAGCTGCAGGACGCCGGCCTCGGCGTCTGGCTCCGCGCCGAGCCGCCGCGCACCGGCAACGCCGAATTCGACAAGCTCCTCGCCGCCGAGGCCGGCAAGTTCGAGGGCTTCCCCCTGAAGATGGTCACCGTCAACACCTCGACCGCGAAAAAGGGCGGCCGGACGCAGACCACCCGCAGCACTATGGAGGTGACGCAGCTCGACGCCAGCGCCGCCGTCCCGGCTTCGGCCTTCGAAATCCCCGCCGGCTTCGAGGAGACGGAGCTCCTGCCCATGGTGCAAGCGGGGGACAGGTAGGAACAGCCCGGCGCTTCCGCACCGGGCTACCGAAACGTTGCTCCTCTGGAGCGAATCGCCCCTAGGGCGATGTTTCAATAGCCCGGTGCGGAAGCGCCGGGCGAGGGCGCAGATCTATAGGAGGCATCTCGAATGAAGAAGACCCTGCTCGTTCTCTCCCTCCTCCTGCTGACCCTCGCCCCTGTGCTCGCGGCGGACAGCAGGACCTACGGCGCCGGCGTCAAGCCTCGCCGAGACCACGTCGGTCGCCAGGATCCTCGCCGACCCGGACGCCTACGTCGGCAAGCAGGTGCGGATCGAGGGCAAGGTCCTCGACGTCTGTCCGATGAAGGGCTGCTGGATGGAGCTGGCGGAAGGCGAAGGCGCATCGTCCCTGCGCGTCAAGGTGGACGACGACGTGATCGTCTTTCCGGTGACGGCCAAGGGGAAGCTCGCGGTCGCCGAGGGCACCGTCGAGGCCATCCCGATGACGCGCGAGAGCTACGTAGCCTGGCTGGAGCACCTGGCCGAGGAGCGCGGCCAGAAGCTCGATCCCGCCACGGTGGGCGAGGGACCCTTCCGCATCATCCAGATCAAAGGCACCGGGGCGAAGATCGAGGGCGAGTGAGCGGCCCGGACGGTCTTCCCCAAGCTGAGCCTCAAGGCGAGCGGCTCGGCAGCCGCGAGATCTTCCGCGGCCGCACCATCCACGTGGACGTGGACCGGGTACGGCTGCCCAACGGCCGGGAGATGGACATGGAGCTCGTCCATCACCGCGGCGCCGCCGCCGTGGTGCCGGTGCTCGAAGACGGCACCGTCCTGCTCGTCCGCCAGTATCGCTACGCCACCGGCGGCTGGCTCCTCGAGATCCCCGCCGGCAAGCTGGACTCGGGCGAGTCTCCCGAGACCTGCGCCAGCCGCGAAACCGAGGAGGAGACCGGTTACCGCCCCGGCCGGCTCCAGCCCTTGGGCTGGATCTGGACGACTCCCGGCTTCGCCGACGAGAAGATCTGGCTCTTCCTCGCCACGGATCTCGAGCTGACCGCGCAGGTCCTCGGCGACGACGAGGTGCTCTCCCTCGAGCGCATGCCTTTTGCGGAGGCGGTCGAGAAGGCCTTCCGGGGAGACATCCACGACTGCAAGACGGCGGTGGCGCTGATGCGGGCGTCCCTCACTCCCCCAACCCCCTCTCTCCCAGCCTCCCCCCCGTCCGCCGGGAGAGAGGGGGCTTGAAGAGAGAACCCGAAGGCGAGGCGGTCTCTTCTTGTTTTTCTCCCTCCTCTCCCGGTGGTCGGGGGGGAGGCTGGGAGAGGAGGACCGGGGAGGTGAGGGCTCCGACGGCGCTGCCCCGGTCCGAATTTACGGAGTCGTCGGGATCGGGGTCCAGCCTCACAACCCGAGCCACTGCCGCATCTGCTCCACCGTGATATTGCCGCCGCTCAGAATCGCGCCGACCAACTGTCCCTGGAACCGCTCGCGGTAGGCGAACAACGCCGCCAGGCCTGCCGCGCCGGCCGGCTCGAGCACGACGCCGAGCTCCTCGTGGGCGCATCGCATCGCCGTCACCAGCATGGGGTCCTCGACGAGAAGGATGTCGTCGATCAGGCCCGCGAGATCGGCGAGCGGCTCCGGGAAGGGGCTGCGCACCGCGATGCCGTCCGCGATCGTGTCCGTCCGCTCGAGCTCCTGGACCTGCCCCGAACGCCACGAGTGCTCCATGGCGGGAGCCCCGCTGGCGCAGATCCCGATCATCCGGGTGGCCGGATGGTGCGCCTTCACCCACCGGGCGATGCCGGCCAGCAGGGCGCCGTCGCCCAGGGGCACGAGGATCGCATCGAAGGGTTCCGGCCAGCGCAGCAACTCCAGCCCGATGGTACCGGCACCCTCGGAGACGGCCGGCTCGCGGCCGTCCTCCACCAGACGCGCGCCGTTTTCTTTGGCGAAGACCTGGGCAGCTTCGTGCGCGGCGTCGAAGTCCTCGCCGACGAGCCGGACGTCCGCGCCGAAGGCACGCATACGCTCCACCTTCAGCGGATTCGCGTCCTCGGCGGCGAAGATGGTGAGCGGGATCTCCCGCTTCCGCGCGGCGTAGGCCATGCCCTGGCCGAAGTTGCCGGCCGTCGCGCACACCAGATGGGGCCGTCCCTGCAGCGACGCCATCAGATACTCCGTACCGCGGCCCTTGAAGGAGCGGACCGGGTTCAGCGTCTCGACCTTGACGACGAGCCGGCAGCCGAGCTGTCGGCCGATGGGCTCCGCCAGATACTGGGGGGAGTCGAGAAACACCGGATCGATCACCGCGGCGGCCTCGGCGATACGCTCGAGGGAGAGACGGTGGGGTTCGGTTGGCGTCGTCCGCATGGTAGATCTCGGCCCAGACTATCCCAAGAGGGTTGAAGGCGAGAGGACGTTCCGCACGCGCTCCGGAACACTCCGCGCCGGTTCCGGAACGCTCCGCACGGCGTCTGGAACGCTCCGTGGCAGGGCGACTTCCTCTTGACTATCCCGGCCAGTTGTAGCTATTATAGGCGTAACTTGGGCGCAAAGACCTGAGTTCCCCCGCGAGACATGACAGTGGCCAAGAGCAATCAGAACGACCTTCCGCCGAAGCTGAAAGCTGTACTCATTCGGCTCGGCAAGGCCAAGCCACTCAATGTGACCCAGGCGGTCAAGCTGCCCTACCTGGTCGATGTTGTCGCTACCCATGTCCTAGGGCGCCGGATCACAGAGGGAAATCACCAAGCCTGGGATCACGGCGTGGTAACGGGTGAGGTCTGGCACTACTTGAACAAGTGCGAGGATTCTCCGGTATTTCACCTGGAGACGGTCCCTTGGTCTGAGGAGAAGAGGGTAGTAATCGATGCCGACGAACCGCCCGGACTGAGCCCGGAGGAAGAGGCGATCGTCGACTTCATCGCCCAAGAGCTTGTCCTTAAGGCTGGCGAAGCTCGGGCGGTTGACGAAGTTCATGAACCCGGACATCTCGGCCTGGGGTGCGGGCAATCGGGCCGCGGATCTTGGCCCCGACGCCTGCGAGCGCTTGAGCACGGACTATCAGCGGATGGCTGCCAGGGTTGCGTCTCTGACTCTTGACCACCTACGCCGCGCTTCGACCAAGGTTGAGGACATCGAGGACGCGGTTGCCTGGTCGCCAGAACTGTTATTCACGATCATTCCGCACTTCGCGAACTAGTAGCGCAATTCCGTTCCTAATCACCGACCTCGATGCGCACCGCCGTGGCGATGGACAAGGAAAAGAAATCTCGTCTCGAAGCTCATGGTTGGAGAGTCGGATCAGCTGAGGAATTCCTCGGTTTGTCACCTGAGGAGTCCGCCTATATCGATCTCAGGCTTAAACTGAGAGACGCGGTCCGCGAATACCGAAAAATCGACGCCTGAACCAAGCTCAACTTGCCGAGTCGAGCCAGAGTCACATAGCGAAGGTTGAGGCCGCGGATGAGCCTGTATACCCTGGACTTGCTGGTCCGCTCACTCTTCGCGCTCGGAGCCACACCTCAGGACCTAGCGCAAGTCATCACGGGCAGAGTCGTCAAGGCATCGTAGGTTCCGCGTCGGCAATCTCCTTCCGCTTCAACTCGGCTTCCTTGAGAGCGTCAAGCATCCGTCGCGTGGCACTCTTCGCGCCTGCTTGGAGCGACCACATCGTTCTTCTGGCGAGAATGAACGATTCCGTTTAGAATAGCCAGCAGGTTTCTAATAGCATCTCGCAATTCGTCTCCCGTAATTCCAGCTTGGGCGAACACCTCGTCATAGGAGAGCCGTAGATCGAGATGAGCAAAAACCTTATTTCTCAAGGTCCTGATCTTCTTGAAGGAAGGCTCGAGTTGGTCGAGCTTTGATTCTGCCTCAGCAAGTACAGCCGCATCGATTTTGGGATTGATGCGAGCTTCTAGCAGGAGCCTCCTCAAGCTAGCCGAGTCATCTCTGGTGTCTCCAAGCTTAAAGAGCGCCATAAGCATCGCCAAAAAATGGGCATGAATACTGCAACTAAAAAACCCAAGGTATCGATTCATTACCTCGACGTACTGCGGGCGATCGCACCTATAGAGCCACCAGATCTCATAATTTGTCCATGCTACTTGTACGGTCTTGAGTAGGGCCTCAAGGTGCTCATCGAAATCCATAGCTACTCCAGATGCTTCTTGCCTGAGCTCACCAGCGGTGCGAACTCTCTGATGTAGTAACTGTGTGATGAGCCTGGGCAGTGGCACGTCTGAAAAATACTTCCACCGCAGCTAAGCAGACGGCGACGGCGCTTGCAATTGCGAGGCCGGTACTCAGCTCTCGAGCGGACTCCCTTACCGCTCCTTTCCGGTATCTGATCTCCGCCGCCTCAAGCTCGAGCTTGCGGGCGATCAACTCCCGCCTTTGCCAATCGCCGACCCGCGTCGCGACACCAAGGGGATCCGGTGGATTATAGACAAGATCACCACCTCCATCAGGCGCTCTCTCCCAGGAGTAACTGCCGGCCTTTTGGTGAAGCTTATAGTCCTCAGCGCTCGATTCAAGATCGTAATAACGATCAATAGCGCGAGCCAGACGCTGGCTAGGTAATAGAAACCAGGCTGCGAAGCCAAGCACGACAGCAAACAGAAGCCAGCCTGCTGCGTTGCGAAGGCCGAGGTCACCGGCTTTACGAGTAAGATGGGAGCCATAGAGAATTGCAGCAAGAAGGATAACTTCAAAGACCAGCAGTCGGTTGCCATAATCGACGCCGAACTGATCGCGCTGTGCTTCTGTAAGCTCTCCAAGGAAGAAGAACAAGATCAGTCCCAGCAGAACCTTTAAAATGATCTTGAGCGCTCGTAATACTCTCATCTTTACCCTTATAATAACTACGCAGTAGCGCTCTGCCGATGAGCGGCGGCCTTAGCCGTCCGCTCGATCGTCATGGTTAGCTTCTGCTGATACACCAGAGGCCTGTGCCTTCTGGACCAAATTTCGTTGATTCTCCTCAAGCACAGCAAGATAGGGCGAATATGCACCCAAGGGCTCCCATGCCTGAAGAGCTTCTATATCCCCGCTATCATACCTGAGCCGCCTGTTCACTATGAAAAAGGCAATCATGATGCCGGTAAATATGATAGAGATGATCGCGAGCAGAGCGCCACGAAAGGAAAAAAGAGAGTCCAATACTACTCCTGGTGATGAAGTTATCACAGGCTTACCTTGAATCGGCAAGAAGCTTAGCGGGTAAATCACGCCAGCATAGAATAGAGCGACAAGAGCGACTATGGAATCAGCTATTTGAGGGGAAGACTCTGGATTACTCCTCATTAGGGCGGCCAACGATCGAACTAGCCGAATGTGCTGACGGATCTCGATGATCACCTGCTCAATTTGCTCTCGCTCTTCCTGCGCGTTGGACCCTCCCCAGAGGGTTGTTACGCGCGGGAAGCCGCCTTGCCGTTCTTCCAGCTGCCGGTGCTCTTCTATCAAGTGTGCGATCCGCATAAGCGCGTCTTGTTTCGGCATGAAGGGCGAGAAGCTGTGCTCGCGATAGTACTCCTCTGGTGTCTTCCTGTCCCTTTCTCTGGTGAGTTTACCCCACAGGTGGTCTAGCGACACGGCGCTGCTGCCCTCGTTGTACCAGGAGAAGTTACGCGCCTCGGCTCGGTCACGCAGAAATTCGGAATAATGGATCAACTCCTGACTCTTGGCTCGATTTCGCTTGTATTCTGCATCGTTAGCGACGATCTTGGTGACGACGAAGGCGCCGAATAGACCGACTATTGCAGCGGCGGATTGTGCCAGAGAGCTAAAGAACCAGTTCCAATCCATCGCAGGTCTCCAAGCCTCAACTCTGGCCGCCAGCTAACAGTATGGCTTACCGATTCCTTACTGCCTTACCGATAGCCCTAATCGACTCCGAATGCGAGCGAGAAATGCCTATGAGCCTATCTCGTTCTGGCGTCGTGAGTTATGGCAATCTTAGGGCAGTCCAGCATCTGCGTCAACTTCCTGGAGCCGCGGGTAAACTGCGGCTCGCATGCTTGCCCACTGGGCTTCCGGTTGCGGCTTGCGGCGTCTGAGGCCCCAGAGGGGCCAAGGCGTGGTGTGTCGAGCATGTTCAACAGCTTGGGGGTGAAAGTCCCCTGCACAGCCTGATGGAGGCGAAGTGCTAGCGAAGCGCAAGGGTATCTAAGGTCCTGTGAGGGGCCGTCCGAAGGAAGCGCGGAGCAAAATCGCGACCCGACGAACAGAAACCGGATAGGAGGCAGGACCGGTCGGACGAGTGGGCCATGCGCCACGAAGTCCCCAATCCATCAAGGACCGGGGCTGTAAATCCGGCGGGTGTGCGAGGAAGGCGGTTGAGCTTACCTCGAGAGATCTGCCGGGCTCGCAGGGACCGCCCTGGCGAGCAGCGGGCAGAAGTCAGCAGAGGGCATAGTAGGTAGACGCAGTCGTCTCACTCGATCGAGGCACTCGCCCGAAAGGGGAGAAATGGTGGGGGTCGCACGGGGCGGGAACGGTCTACGCGAAGGCCCGAACGGTTCCCTCCTGGAGTCAGGGGGGTAAATGGAGAGACCCGAGTCATGCGTCTCCGAGGCGGCAAGCGGCAGAAAACCCAGCTAGAGCTGGCCTTCGTCCCGCCGGGGAGGGGTGAAGCCTCTCTCGGCGGGAAGGAAGGGACCGAAACGCCCCGGGCGGCCCACGTCTGCCAGGGTCCGGCGCCGACCGAATTCCTGATGGAGGAGGTCTGTGACCCAGGAAACCTGAAAAGAGCGTTGCAGAAAGTCTGCCGGAACCAAGGCGATCCGGGCGTCGACGGGATGACCGTCAAGGCGTTGCCGGGCTACCTTGGAGACCACTGGTCGCAGATTCGATCCCAACTGCTCGCGGGGAGCTACACGCCCCGGGCGGTCAAGCGGGTGGAGATCTCCAAGCCGGGAGGTGGAAGGCGGAAGCTGGGGATTCCGACCGTTGTGGACCGTCTGGTGCAACAGGCGATCTTGCAGGTGCTGCAGAAGCAGTGGGACCCCACGTTCTCCGAGCACAGCTACGGTTTTCGTCCGCGCCGAGACGCGCACCAAGCGGTGGCCCGAGCCCAAGAGATCGTGGCTCAGGGCTACGGCTGGGTCGTGGACATCGACTTGGAGCAGTTTTTCGACCGGGTCAACCACGATCGCCTGATGGCACGCGTCGCGGAAAGGGTGGCCGACAAACGAATGCTCAAGCTGATCCGTGCGTTTCTCCACGCAGGGATTCTGGAGGACGGCCTGGTTCAGCCGACGGAGGAGGGCACGCCGCAGGGCAGCCCGCTGTCTCCGTTGCTGTCCAACTTGGTGCTCGACGAATTGGACCGGGAACTGGAGAAGAGGGGTTTGCCGTTCGTGCGCTACGCCGACGACTGCAACATCTATGTGCGCAGCGAGCGAGCCGGCCAGCGAGTGATGAGGAGCCTCAGCGACTTCATCACCCGCAAACTCCGACTCAAGGTCAACACCACGAAGAGTGCGGTGGCAAAACCCTCGAGTCGGAAGTTCCTCGGCTTCAGCCTTTCGGACGGAGCTGAACCGAAACGATTCATCGCCCGACAGGCGCTGAAGAGGTTTCGGCAGCGAGTCGTGGAGCTAACCGGGCGCAATCGGGGCATCAGCTTGGCACGGATGATCGGGGAAGTATCCGAGTACCTCAGGGGCTGGATTAACTACTTCGGTTTCTGTGAAAGGCGTACGGACCTGCGAGACTTGGACGGCTGGATTCGGCGGCGGCTGCGTTGCGCCGCTTGGAAACAGTGGCAGAACGGGCGCAGGCGATACCGAGCGCTCCGACGGCGGGGAGTCCCGGCCGAACGAGCCAAGGCGGTCGCCGGCAGTACCCGGGGACCCTGGCACATGAGCCGCAACATGGCCATGAGCCAGGCCCTTTCGAACCGCTATCTCATGTCCCTGGGACTCCTCACCCTGGAGACCTGGTCGAATGCTTAACCGGCCGAACCGCCGTGTACGAGACCCGTACGCACGGTGGTGTGGGAGGGGCGAGAGCCGCGAGGCTCTCCCCCTATCCCGATTAGCCCCGGGCGCGAGCCCGGGGTAGCAAAGTCAAAGATCCTCTAAGCCCTGTAAGGGCGGCCGAACGCTCTGATGAACGGTGAACTGCCGTCGCCCCTTCAGGGCTCCGGGTCTTGGTACTCGCGCTTTCCCCGGGCTGACGCCCAGGGCTAATCGGGATAGGGGGAGAGCCTCGCGGCTCTCGCCCCTCCCACACCACCGTGCGTACGGGTCTCGTACACGGCGGTTCGGCCGGTTAAGCGTTCGACCAGGTCTCCAGGGTGAGGAGTCCCAGGGACATGAGATAGCGGTTCGAAAGGGCCTGGCTCATGGCCATGTTGCGGCTCATGTGCCAGGGTCCCCGGGTACTGCCGGCGACCGCCTTGGCTCGTTCGGCCGGGACTCCCCGCCGTCGGAGCGCTCGGTATCGCCTGCGCCCGTTCTGCCACTGTTTCCAAGCGGCGCAACGCAGCCGCCGCCGAATCCAGCCGTCCAAGTCTCGCAGGTCCGTACGCCTTTCACAGAAACCGAAGTAGTTAATCCAGCCCCTGAGGTACTCGGATACTTCCCCGATCATCCGTGCCAAGCTGATGCCCCGATTGCGCCCGGTTAGCTCCACGACTCGCTGCCGAAACCTCTTCAGCGCCTGTCGGGCGATGAATCGTTTCGGTTCAGCTCCGTCCGAAAGGCTGAAGCCGAGGAACTTCCGACTCGAGGGTTTTGCCACCGCACTCTTCGTGGTGTTGACCTTGAGTCGGAGTTTGCGGGTGATGAAGTCGCTGAGGCTCCTCATCACTCGCTGGCCGGCTCGCTCGCTGCGCACATAGATGTTGCAGTCGTCGGCGTAGCGCACGAACGGCAAACCCCTCTTCTCCAGTTCCCGGTCCAATTCGTCGAGCACCAAGTTGGACAGCAACGGAGACAGCGGGCTGCCCTGCGGCGTGCCCTCCTCCGTCGGCTGAACCAGGCCGTCCTCCAGAATCCCTGCGTGGAGAAACGCACGGATCAGCTTGAGCATTCGTTTGTCGGCCACCCTTTCCGCGACGCGTGCCATCAGGCGATCGTGGTTGACCCGGTCGAAAAACTGCTCCAAGTCGATGTCCACGACCCAGCCGTAGCCCTGAGCCACGATCTCTTGGGCTCGGGCCACCGCTTGGTGCGCGTCTCGGCGCGGACGAAAACCGTAGCTGTGCTCGGAGAACGTGGGGTCCCACTGCTTCTGCAGCACCTGCAAGATCGCCTGTTGCACCAGACGGTCCACAACGGTCGGAATCCCCAGCTTCCGCCTTCCACCTCCCGGCTTGGAGATCTCCACCCGCTTGACCGCCCGGGGCGTGTAGCTCCCCGCGAGCAGTTGGGATCGAATCTGCGACCAGTGGTCTCCAAGGTAGCCCGGCAACGCCTTGACGGTCATCCCGTCGACGCCCGGATCGCCTTGGTTCCGGCAGACTTTCTGCAACGCTCTTTTCAGGTTTCCTGGGTCACAGACCTCCTCCATCAGGAATTCGGTCGGCGCCGGACCCTGGCAGACGTGGGCCGCCCGGGGCGTTTCGGTCCCTTCCTTCCCGCCGAGAGAGGCTTCACCCCTCCCCGGCGGGACGAAGGCCAGCTCTAGCTGGGTTTTCTGCCGCTTGCCGCCTCGGAGACGCATGACTCGGGTCTCTCCATTTACCCCCCTGACTCCAGGAGGGAACCGTTCGGGCCTTCGCGTAGACCGTTCCCGCCCCGTGCGACCCCCACCATTTCTCCCCTTTCGGGCGAGTGCCTCGATCGAGTGAGACGACTGCGTCTACCTACTATGCCCTCTGCTGACTTCTGCCCGCTGCTCGCCAGGGCGGTCCCTGCGAGCCCGGCAGATCTCTCGAGGTAAGCTCAACCGCCTTCCTCGCACACCCGCCGGATTTACAGCCCCGGTCCTTGATGGATTGGGGACTTCGTGGCGCATGGCCCACTCGTCCGACCGGTCCTGCCTCCTATCCGGTTTCTGTTCGTCGGGTCGCGATTTTGCTCCGCGCTTCCTTCGGACGGCCCCTCACAGGACCTTAGATACCCTTGCGCTTCGCTAGCACTTCGCCTCCATCAGGCTGTGCAGGGGACTTTCACCCCCAAGCTGTTGAACATGCTCGACACACCATGCCTTGGCCCCTTTGGGGCCTTCAGACAAGCGGCAGAAGCCGAGTTGGTGAGTTTGGTACGTATCGTCCGATATAGGCTCGTGAGCCATCCGTTCCGATTCACAGGAGACTCACCCCGGCGGTTGCGCGACGGCGCCGCAGGTCCGCTTCCTCCGTTTGGCGGTCCGCGGCGCCAGTACCGAGTCCGCCATCGCAGCGACCTCGGTCTGCTCATTCGCTTCAAGCGCCGGATCCCAGGCGGCGGGATCTGCCTCGCGGGGCCGCGGTCGGTCCCACTCGCACCGAGGTCTACATCATAGGGACCGCGATACGCCTCGCTGGGATCTTGGTCTGCCTCATTCGTACCTAGGTCTGCGCCACGATGACGAGTAATTGCGTCATGCAGTCGGACGTCATCGCTGCGCTGATCGCTGTCTGCGTCATGCAATTCTCAAGATGCATCGCGCAGACCTCCGTCTGCGTCATGCAATTCTCGGTCATCGTGGCGCAAGCCGCCATCATCATGCCGCGTAAACGGATCATTGTGCCGCGTGAGCTCATGCATGCGCCTGCGACCCGCTTCATCGTGAAGTATGAGAGCTGCTCTGTGATGCGTGGCCGTTCATGGATCTGCCGTGAATGCTCGTTCGCGCCTCGTCAGCGGCTCATCGTGATGCGAAAGGCGTCCGCTGTGATGTGCAGCGGCATAACGGGGGCGCGGGAGGGTCTCGCGTCTGAGCTGTCCGCCGGTCGTGATGGCGCGTGAACGTCTCGCGGCGTTATGTGCCGGCTCGGGGAACGTCCATGACGATCTTTCTGTATTGCATGGGCACCCTGCCGCTGCCGTCCTGGTGGACAGCGAGAACGCCTTCGCCTTTGAGCTCTTGGAGAGCCCGGTACAGGGAGCCGCGATCCGGTTCGTAGCCGAGCGCCTGGCACATGTGATTGCGGTCAAAGATCTCTGGAACGTGGGCGAGGGCCGCCTTTACGTCCCGGTAGAGCTCCCAGGCCGCCCTCCGGGCAGGCCGCGGAGGAGGCCCGGGAGGGGCGGGAACGGCGGCCGGCGGCCGGACCTGAGGAGGTATCTCCATCGTGAGTCTCGGGAGGGCCACGTCGCCTTCGGCGGTGGTCGACCAGACCAGGTCCAAGGCCCGGACCTGCTGGCGGTGGGCGATCTCGAGCAGCTCGACGCCGGAGCGGAGCTGCTCGTCGAGCCGCCGTTTGCGTTCCTCGTATTCTTCGCGGGTCATCGTGCGGGTATTGCATCACAAGGCGCGACGCTTTGCAAGTGCGCCAGGCGAGCCCGCGCTGCTCGGGGGCCTTTAGCCAGCGCGTGCCAGCGGACGAACGGCCAGGACCTCGTCAGCACGGAGCTCTTCGATGTCCTTTTCCGGAACGGCCACGACAGCGATCGACTCCCCCAGCGCATTGAAGACCTCCAGAACGCAACCCTGTTCGCCTCCCTGAGGATGCTGGACATAGTCGACCAGAACCGCCACGTCGCCCCTCCTTAGCTCATGCGCGGGAAGGTCGCGTTTCAGTGCGACGCGCTGGTAAAGAGGTAGGCTCATGACTTCTTCTCCTTCACGGGCTTCAAGGTCACGAAACGGGTCCGGCCATCCGCTTGAGATTGGAGCCAGATCGTAACGACCGTCAGTGTCCGGCCATTCGGGCCTTCCAACACGCCTTCAGCACGGAGAAACGTTCCGTACTCACTGCCTCTATCTTCTACGGCTTCGGCCGCTGCCGCAAGTTCTCGGATGGCCGCCAGCAGCAAGTGAGGATTCTCTCTCGTGAATCCTGCCTGCTCCAGAAACTTGGACTTATCGTCCCATTCACGGGAGATCAACAGGTAAGCCGTGAGCTTCTCCATCGGGATCACTGAATCGAGCGGGATCCTCATCCGATTCTCTTCCCCTTGGCGTCTTGGTCTTATACTTCCCAGGCTCTCACTTGTCCTCAGCCAGCCAGATACCGGTCATGCTCGACGCTCACGTTGCGGCGTCCGCTCCCTCGTTCGGCGGGCGTGATCGAGAAGGGCCGGCGAGGCGGCCGATATTGTCTGGACTCCAGTCGCTTTTGCTCGAGGAAATGCCTCAAGGCAGCCTCGATGAGGCCGGTCAGGCTGGGAGGAGCATCCTGTGCTTCGATGTAGGTGTTCAGCTCGGCTTCCAGATCGTCGGGGATCGTGATGGTAGCTCTCCTCATGTGTTTACCGTACACCAGTTGGCGAAAAGGGTGCTGGGCAGGTCCGCCGAGGCCATGGCGGACGGTATGATCCGTCGCGTGAGCCGTCATCGGAGGCAGGATGCGTAACCTCTACTTCGAGCTGACGGAGGAGCTCAACGCGGAAGGCGTGATCGCGGTGCTGGCCTCGGGTCAGGCCGTGGTCTACTACCGGATTTCGATGATGAGCAAGGACGGCGACTGGATTCTGCGGGAAACCGCGGAAGCATGCCACAGAGCCCTTGTGGTTCTCGAGCGGCATGGCGCACGGCATCGTCCGAGCGCACCTCTCGACCTCCGCTGGCTCGCCGGAGGCTGGTCGAGCCATTTCGAATTCGCGGACCCCGAAGGGCGGAGGATCCGCTGTGACTTCGTGACCCGGCCGCCGCGAGTGACTCCCGAGGAGCTGTCGCAACTCTTCGCGTCCGAAGGGTCGGGAGAGGCCTTGACGGTCATCGGTGTCGAGCCGCTCATCCGTATGAAGCAGACTCAGAGGGCGAAGGACTATCCGGTGATCGGTGAGCTTGCACGCCTGCTGCCGCCCGAGCGGGAGATCGAGCTGACGACCGATCCGGATCGGATCCTGGCTTTAGCTTCCGGCTACGGCCAAGGATCGCGGCGCGTCCCGGTTCGAACGGCCCTCGCCGGAGGCCCGCGGGAAGCCGTCGTGGTGGAGCTGGCCAGGGAGTCGGATCATCTTCAGCAGCAGGATCGCGCCAGATTGGAAGCGTTTAGGGCAGCCGCCGAGCCCTATCTGCGAGAATTCCAGGCTGCGAACCTGGGTGCCCTGGCGCTGCCCGAGGCCCATCGACGCGCCTGTGAGCTGGCCGAGCGCCTGTTGCCTCGCAACCCTTGATGCCGGAGGATCGGGATGGAGCTGCTCAGCGAAGACGACCTGAATCTCAAGGACATGACCCCGGAGGAGCTGGACCTCGCCTGGGATCTCTGGTTCGACCTCGCCCAGACGACGAACGACTCCGATCCTCTCTACACGCACGGCGTGTTCGTTCTCTTTGAGAAATTGCCGCCGTCCTCCTGAGCTGCGTGAAGACGCCGCGGCGGCCGTTAGCTGGACAGAGAACCGTAAATATGGGAAGATGGTTTACATGAAGACCACGTTGGAGATCCCGGACCACCTTTTCAGGAGAGCTAAAGCGACTGCAGCGCTACGTGGCGAGAGCCTCAAGGAGCTCGTCTCGGAAGCTCTTGAGGCACATTTGGAAAGGCGAGTTGCCGGTGAGCCCTCAGTACGGGGCTGGCGAAGCGTCTTCGGCCAAGCGCGGCAGGAAGCGGTCGAGGAAGTCGACACGATCGTCGCGGAGGAGCTCGAGCGCATCGATCCGAGTGATTGGCGGTGATCCTTGACACCAATGCCGTCTCCGCTCTCCTCAAGGGTGATCCCGCGCTCGGAGAGGTGCTGGCCGCAGAGGAGCGGCACCATCTGCCCGTGGTCGTCATCGGCGAGTACCGGTATGGGCTTTCCCGCTCACGCCACCGCGACCATCTCGAGGCTCTTCTCGCGAGACTCATCCAAGAATCCATCGTCCTGTTGATCGACGAGACGACGGCCGAGGCCTATGCGCGGGTGCGGGAGGAGCTTCGCCGCAAAGGCCGGCCCATCCCCGAGAATGACGTCTGGATCGCCGCCTTGGCCTGGCAGCACCAGCGGCCGGTCGTCAGCCGCGACGGCCACTTCGACGACGTCCCCGACCTTCAGCGATTGGCATGGTGATCGTAGGCTTCTCGAATGCCGCCCGCCGTCCTCCTGAGCTGCGAATCCATCGGCAAGGGATACGGCGCCTATCCGCTCTTCGAGAACCTCTCCTTCGGCCTCTTCGAAGGCGACCGGGTGGGGCTCGTCGGACCGAACGGTTCCGGGAAGACGACGCTGCTGCGCATCCTGGCCGGCATCGAGGAGCCTGACGCCGGCGTCCGCGCCTTTCGCCGCGGCACCCGGCTCGGTTATGTTCCCCAGGATCCCTCGTTCCCGCCGGATCAGACGACCGAGGAGGTCCTCGCCGAGGCCCTGGCGGACGATCCCGCCGAGGACTTCGAGAAGGCCGCCCGGATCGGCGTCAGCCTCGGCAAGGCCGGATTCGATAGCCCTTCCCAGCCGGTGGACGTGCTCTCCGGCGGCTGGAAGAAGCGGCTGGCGATCGCCCGCGCGCTGGTCAAGGCGCCCGACGTCCTGCTCATGGACGAGCCCACGAACCACCTGGACGTGGAGGGCATCCTGTGGCTGGAGGCGCTGCTGCGAAGCGAGCCCCTGGCGTACCTGGTGGTCAGCCACGACCGCTGGTTCCTGGAGAACGTCGCCAATCGCGTGCTGGAGCTCGACCGCCGCTATCCCGAGGGGCTCTTCCAGGCCGCGGGCAGCTACAGCGACTTCCTGGAGAAGCGCGACGAGGTGCTGCGGAATCAGGCGGAGTACCAGGCCTCGCTGGCCAACCGGGTCCGCCGCGAGGTGGAATGGCTGAAGCGCGGCGCGAAGGCGCGCACCACCAAGGCGAAGGGACGGATCCAGAAGGCCGAGCGGCTGATCGCCGAGCTCGCGGAGGTGAAGGAGCGCACCGGCCCGGCCGCCAGCGCCAGGGCGGGAATCGACTTCAACGCCTCGGACCGCAAGACGAAGAAGCTCCTCGTGGCCCGCGGCCTCGCCAAGTCGTTCGCGGGCCGGAAGATCGTCGCCGGCCTCGACATCAAGCTCACGCCGGGCACGAGGCTCGGCCTCCTCGGGCCGAACGGCAGCGGCAAGACGACCCTGCTCTCCCTGCTCGACGGCAGCCTGGAGCCGGACGCCGGCACGATCGAGCGGGCGGCATGGCTGAAGACCGTCCGCTTCGAGCAGAGCCGGGAGACCCTGGACCGCTCGGTCTCCTTGCGCCGCGCCCTGGCGCCCGAAGGGGACTCGGTCCTCTACCAGGGCCGCGCCGTGCACGTGGCCGCGTGGGCGAAGCGATTCCTCTTCCGCTCCGAGCAGCTCGACACCCCGGTCTCCCGGCTCTCCGGCGGCGAGCAGGCGCGCATCCTGATCGCCCGCCTCATGCTCCAGCCGGCCGATCTCATCCTTCTCGACGAGCCGACGAACGACCTCGACATCCCGACCCTGGAAGTCCTGGAGGAGAGCCTGCTGGAATTCCCCGGCGCCATCGTCCTCGTCACCCACGACCGCTACCTTCTGGAGAGCGTCTCGACCTACGTCCTCGCGCTGGACGGCCGGGGCGACGCCGAGTACTTCGCCGATTACCCGCAGTGGGAAGCGCGACGCGCCGCCGTGCAGGCGCCCCAGAAGCCCGCCGCGACCAAGCCGTCATCCAGAGAGGTGAAGCCCGCCAAGCGGCTCTCCTACAAGGAGAAGCTCGAATGGGAGCAGATGGAGGCGAAGATCCTGGCGGCCGAAGAGGCTCTCGCGGCGGCGCAGCAGGCGGTCGAGGATCCGGCGGTGGCCACGGATTCGGCCGCTCTCCATGCCCGTTGCGCAGCGCTGGAGGGGGCGCGCGGCGAGGTCGAGCGCCTCTACGCGCGGTGGGCGGAGCTGGAGGCCAAGCAGGGCGGGTGAGACGGATCCGCTCCTGAAGCCCTCTTCAATCGCGCCAGCGCCGCGCCGTCGGGCCCCTCACCACCCCGGCCCTCCTCTCCCCGAGGGAGAGGAGGGAGATGGAAAAGCGAGTGCAGGATTGTGCCTCTCCTATGTCTTTCTCCCCTCTCTCCCTTGGGGAGAGAGGGGCCGGGGGAGTGAGGGGCCCGAGGCGGCGGAGAGCTCCTGTTCATCGACAACTCTCGACGTCTGGAGCCCGTCGCATCCGCAATCCGCCCCTACTCCCGCACCAGCAAATACTCCTGCATCCCGTTCTGCAGCAGGAAGGAGCGGTCGACGCGGAAGCCCTTGAGCAGACCGGTGACCTCGTAGGGCACGAACCGCGGCGAGGGCCGCTCGGCCGCGGTGCGGCGGTCGTAGATCAGGTGCTGTTCGTCCTGGATCTTGAAGCGGTACGGCTGGGCCGGAATCTGCTTGTGGTAGGAGATCAGCGCGAAGATCATGGACCCCGGCTCGGTGTAGCGGTTGAGCTGCTCGCCGAAGCTCGCCAGCTCCTTGCGGCGCAGGTAGTTGAAGAGGTCCCACGCCAGAACCACGTCAAAACGGGTGTCCTCCGGCACCGGCAGGAACTCGGCGAAGAACTCCGGCCCGATGAGGTCGTCCTCTCCCGAGGAGACGCGGGTGGAGAGGGCGCTATAGAGATCCTCGATGTACAGCTTGCAGCCGAACTGCGACAGGTAGTCGACGTTGGAGCCGACGGCGGAGCCGAGGTCCAGCACGGTCACCTTGCGCCCGCGGATCTCGTCGAGGAGAGCCGCGAGCGCGAGGGACCGATGGACGCGGGGCTCCACGGCCATCGGAACGATGGTCTGCTCTTTGCGGACGCTGGCGCTACGCGCGGAGGAAAACCAGGCCATCAGGCGCTAACCTTCACTCCCGCCGTCTCGGACCGGACCGGTTCCCGCGCAGGCTCCACCGGCCGGGCCGGCTCCCGGTGAGGCTCCGCCGCCCGCACCGGCGCCGGTGAGGCTCCCGCCTCCCGCGGCGGCTCCATGTCGATGCTGCCCTTGAACCGCGAGCCGTCCTCCAGGACCACGCGGGGCGCCGTGATGTTGCCCCGGATCGCCCCCGACTGGCGCAGGATCGCCTGCTCGCGCGCGAAAACGTTGCCGTCCACCTCGCCCTCGATCGTGACCACCCGTCCGAAGACGTCGGCTTTCACCCGGCCGTTCTTTCCGACCGTGACGTTGTTCTGCTTCAGGTCCACTTTGCCTTCGACCCGTCCTTCGATGACGAGGTCTTCTTCGCCGGAAAGGTCGCCCTGGATGAAGATCGAGGGCCCGATGGTGGCGCGTTCCATGCGCCGCGGCGGCTCGCTCGTCACGGGCGTTGGATTGGAGGCTGTTGCGGGGCGCGGCGGTGTCGGTTCGGGATGGGAAGGGGTCGGCGGATCGTCACGCTTTCCAAAAGCCATTCACTTCTCCTTCTCAACGATGTGAGTTGTCACTGCCCAGGGTAAGGACGCGAAGGGAGGATGTCAAGAAGTCAAATAGATTTTCGGCTATATTTTCGCGGTGGATTCATTAGGGGGGCGCATCACGTTGCCGGTGCGCACAACGAATCCTGCAGACAGGATTTTTCAGCCAAGTTTCCCCCTCTCCAGCTCCGCTGGAGAGGGGGCCAGGGGGTGAGGTCTCGAAGGGCAGGTCAGCCGCGCATGCAAGACGCCTGGACATCGCGAGGGTGGGGGACTGAGGCCTCACCCCGCCAGCCGCGCGTTGAGCGTGATCTCGACCCCGCCCAGGGCCTGGGAGACGGGGCAGCCTTCCTTGGCCTTGCGCGCCGCTTCCTGGAAGGCCGCCTCGTCGATGCCCGGCACTTCGGACTCGTTGTCGAGCTCGATGCGGGTGATCTTGAAGCCCTCGCCCACCTTCTCGATATGCACCTTGGCCGAGGTGGCGACGCGCTTCGGCGTGAAGCCGGCGCGGCCGAGGCCGGCGGAGAAGGCCATCGAGAAGCAGCCGGCGTGCGCGGCGCCGATCAGCTCCTCGGGATTGGTGCCGCCCGCCTCCTCGAAGCGCGAGCCGAACGAGTAGCGGCCTTCGAAGGCGCCGCTCCCCAGCCGCATCGTTCCCTGTCCGTCCTTGAGACTCCCCTCCCAGACCGCACTGGCTTTGCGTATTGGCATGGATTCCTCCTCGATCAGAAAAGATTACGGGTTCCGCGGCGGCTTGGCGGCGCGGAAGACGAGCTCGGTGTCCGGCGGGAGCTCGCGGATGCGGGTGATCTGGACCGGCGTGTCGGCTCCCCAGTCGACGTGCAGCGTCGCCTCGACCTTGTCGTTGGTCTGGATCTCCGCGAGCGGAAGACCCTTGGCCACGGGGAAGGGCATGGACATCGGATCCATACCTTCGATCTCGCCGCTCCGCCCCATCCAGTCGTCGATGGCCTCGTGGTAGAGGTACAGGCCGTCGGCGGGATCGGGAGGCTGCACGACTTGGGCGCGGATGGTGTAATCCCGTCCCCCCATGGCCTCTTGGCCGCACCCTATGGCTAGCAGCAGAACGGCGCCGCAGGCCAGGGCGCGGTCGATTTTCAGCTCTCTCCGCATCGCTCCTCTCCGTCGAGGGCGGATCGTAGCATGCCCTCACTCCCCCAACCCCCTCTCTCCCGCCCCCTCCCTTCCCCCCTCACCGGGAGAGAGGGGCTTTCAGAAATGACCCCTTATTGCTTGCCGCTCTTTGCTGTTCTCCCTCCTCTCCCGGTGAGGGGGGAAGGGAGGGGGCGGGAGAGGAGGGCCGGGGAGGTGTGGGCCTGATAAGGTTGGACCTGGCGAAGGAGAAGGCATGACCGATCGAGCGGATTTCCGGCTGGGGCGCTATGAAAAGAAGGTCGAGAGCCGGCTCGCGAAGTGGGCGAAGAAGGACTTTGGACGGCGCCTCTGGGAGAAGGACTATCGCCTGTGGGCTCGCCGGTCCGTCCCGGAGCTGACCGACCGCATGGGCTGGCTGGAGCTGCCGGACTCGATGACGGCGGAGGTGGGGCGGCTCTCGCGGTTCGCGCGTGAGGTGGCCGAGCAGGGGATCCGGGACGTCGTCGTGCTCGGCATGGGCGGCTCGAGCCTCGCTCCGGAGGTCTTCTCGCGGACTTTCGGCGCCGCCTTCGGCCGCCCGGCGGTGAGCGTCCTCGACAGCACGCACCCCGGCGCCGTCCGCGCCCTGGCCGCCCGTCTCGATCCGGCGAAAAGCCTGTTCGTGGTGTCGAGCAAGTCGGGCACCACCGCCGAGACGCTCTCCTTCTTCCGCCACTTCTGGGAGATGCTGGAGGAAGTCCCGGAGCGGGGCCGGCATTTCGTGGCGGTGACGGATCCGGGAACGCCCCTGGAGAAGCTGGCCCGCGAGCGGGGCTTCCGGGACGTGTTCAACGCTCCCGAGGACGTGGGCGGGCGCTACAGTGCCCTCACCTCGTTCGGCCTGCTGCCGGCGGCGCTCCTGGGCGTGGACGCCGGCCGGCTCCTCTCTCACGGGCGCGGCATGGCCCAAGCCTGCCGCCCCGCCGTCGGCGTCGCGGACAATCCCGGCCTGCGCCTGGGCGCCGCTCTGGGCGAGCTGGCCCTGGCCGGCCGTGACAAGTTGACTCTCGTCACGTCCCACTCGCTGGAGTCGTTCCCCGATTGGGTCGAGCAGCTCGTCGCCGAGAGCACCGGCAAGAAGATCCTCGCCGGCGGCGAGCGGCGCGGCATCGTGCCCGTGGTGGGGGAGCCCCTGGGAGCGCCGAAGGCGTACGGGAAGGACCGTTTCTTCGCGGCTCTGTTGCTCGGCGGCGACGACTTGTCCGCCATCGACGAGCGCCTCGTAGCCCTCGAGCGGGTCGGTCACCCGGTGGTCCGCATCCAGGTGACGGACCGCTACGACCTGGGCGCCGAGATGTTCCGCTGGGAGGTGGCGACCGCCGCGGCCGGGGCCGTGCTCGATCTCAATCCCTTCGACCAGCCGGACGTGCAGCTCGCCAAGGAGCTGGCGAACGAAGCCATGCAAGCGGCTGCTGCGGGCACCTTCCAGGCCGGCGGCGGCGCCATCGCAGCCTCCGATCCGCAGGCCCTGGGCTCCGCGCTGGCCGGCTGGCTGGACGGCGTCGCCCCGAAAGATTACCTGGGAATCCAGGCCTATCTGCCGCCGCGTCCGCGGACGACCGAGAGCCTGCGGCACCTGCAGGCGGCCTTGCACGCCCGGGCCCGCTGCGCGGTGACGGTCGGCTATGGTCCGCGGTTCCTTCATTCGACGGGACAGCTCCACAAAGGCGGTCCGGACCATTGCCGTTTCCTGCAGCTCGTGGATGAACCGGTGGAAGACCTGGCGGTGCCGGAGAGCGGCTATACCTTCGGTACCCTGATCCGCGCCCAGGCCGATGGAGACCGGCAGGCGCTGGAACAGCGGGGTCGCACGGTGCTGCGGGTGCAGCTCGGCAGGGACGACGAGGCGGGGCTGCAGGCGGTGTTGCAGGCCGTGGAGGGGTAATCGATGCGGTTGACGACTCCCGCACCCGCATGTCGCGCCTCCGGCGCTGGCCCTCACCCCTGGCCCCTCTCCCGCCCCCTCCCTTCCCCCCTCACCGGGAGAGGGGAAAAAGGCAGTTCCATGCTTGCTGTTGTTCTCCCTCCTCTCCCGGTGAGGGGGGAAGGGAGGGGGCGGGAGAGGAGGGCCGGGGAGGTGAGGGTTCTTCCGAAGGGGGGAGGGAGGGGGCGGGAGAGGGGCCAGGGGTGAGGGTCCTGGCCGGCGACATCGGGGGCACCAAGAGCAACCTCGGCCTCTTCGAGGCGGCGGACGGCGAGCTGCGGATGGTGCGCTCGGCGAGGTTTCAGAGCGCGGAGTTCCCTGGGCTGCCGGCGATGATCGAGGCCTTCATGGCCGGGGAGGGGGCTGCGGGGAAACTGGAGGCGGCCTGCTTCGGCATCCCGGGCCCGGTCATCGACAACCGGGCGAGCACGCCGAATCTCGCCTGGCTGGTGGACGGCGCCGTCGTGGCCGCCGAGGCAGGGGTGCCGGCTGTTACGCTGATCAACGATCTGGTGGCCACGGCCGAGGGGATTCCCCTGCTGCGGCCCGACGAGGTGGCGGTCCTCCAGCCGGGGATCCCGGACGCTGAAGGCAACCGGGCTCTCATCGCCGCCGGCACCGGCCTGGGAATGGGCTTCATCCCCCGCGTGGGAGACGGCTGGGTGCCGGTTCCCTCGGAGGGTGGACACATGGACTTCGCTCCCCGCACCGAGGAGGAGATCGGGCTGCTGCGCCATTTGCGGGAGCGCTTCGGCCGGGTGAGCGTCGAGCGGGTGGTCTCGGGCCCCGGCCTGTTCAACATCTACCAATACCTGCGGGACGTGGTCCGCCTGCCGGAGAGCCCCGAGGTGCGCCAGTCGCTCGCCCGGGGTGAAGATCCGGCGCGGGTCATCGGCGAAGCGGGGATGGCAGGCCCGGACGGCTGCCCCATCTGCTTTCGCGCCCTGGAGATGTTCGTCGCCGCCTACGGAGCCGTCGCGGGAAACCTGGCGCTGCTGGGCACGGCGACGGCCGGCATCTGGCTGGGCGGCGGGATCGCGCCGAAGATCCTGCCGCGCCTGGTTGACGGGCTCTTCCTGCAGACCTTCACCGCCAAGGGACGCTTCGTACCGTACCTGGAGAAGGTGCCCGTACGCGTCGTCCTCAACGACCAGGCGGCCCTCCTCGGCGCGGCGCGCCATGCGGCGGGGCTCATCGTAGCTTGACCCGGCCACGCCCGTTTTCCCGGACGGCAGGGGTCTTCCCTGCAAGGCTCAAGTCCGTTTTACGCCTTTCTCCTGAGATTTCAGGATCGCGGCCGCAGCTCGGGGATTCGCTTGAGAGAGGGCGAAAGCCTTGTAGTATGCAGGCTCGGAACTGCTCGCCACCGCAGCGTTTTGCAGCTCGGCGGCCTTTCCGGCGCCCAGGTACTGCTCTACATAGGCATTGAGCTTGGCGTCAGGCAAACGGCGGAGCCGCTCAGCGGTCTCGACCTCCCTCTCCAGGATCCAATCCGCATCCCGACTTTGGGATGTTTCAATGGCATTTGCCAAAGCCTTTCCGATCCACTCCTCGATCGTCAGGACTCCTTTGTCGAATACCGAGATATTCGTGTTCCTGAGGACGATATGGAACCCGAACACTCCGAAGAAGACGTGCCAGAACAGGGGCCATTGTGGCAACTTCGTGCCCACCAGACTGGCGGCGAGGAAGGTTCCTGCCACATTACCGATCGCCAGGATCAGAAAGTAGGTGAAGCTGTTCCAGTTCAGGCAGGCACGGAGGCCGGCCTTAACGCGGGACGGTAACTCGATCGCTGTGAGCAGCAAAGTGACCGCAACAGCAGCCAGAATGGCATAGAACGGATTGTAGGTAGGAACCGCGCCCGCGCCTGCCGTGAGATCTTGCATCCCGGGGGCCGGAGGATTCCTTCATCCGAGGGAGAAAAAATCTCGGCGCTGACGCTCGCGCCGCCGAAGCTCGCGTGCGGCTTCGATACCCTCCGCCGTCACGTAGTATAGGGAGAAATCCTCCAGGGGAGCTGCACGTTCCTCGATGAGGTGAGCCTCTTTTAGGTCCTTCAACTTACTCTTGGCCTCCTCACGGTCAAGGTGCAGGCTCTCCTGGAGATCCTTGAAGCGGACCTTCCGTTGGTCGACGACCATACCAAAGACCTTCCGGGTTGCTTCGTCCGCGAGGTAATTCGAGTCGAGGTAGAGTTTCAAACTCACATCTTCTCCATTCTCGGGGACCCTCAAGATGGATCCCGTGGACTAAATTCTACCACGTTCCTGGCATCTCTTCCTGTACGCCGCTGCGTCATCTCCCCCGCCGCCCTTGAGGTGCCGGGCGAAGAATGCGGTCGTGCGCTGCCAGGAGTCCTTGGCCGCCTCGGGCCGGTAGCTGCCGCCGGAGGGATTGGCGAAGGCGTGGCCGGCGCCATCGTAGATCTTGACCTCGGCCGGCTTGCCGAGCTTCTTCAAGGCGCTCTCGAACTGTTGCACGGTGGCTACGGGAATGCTCTTGTCTTCGGCGCCGAAGAAGCCGAGGATGGGGGACTTGAGGGCCGCGAGCTTCGCGGGGTCCGTCTCCAGATGGCCGTAATAGATCACCGCGGCCCCGATCTTGTCCGGAAGGAGCAGGGCGGTGGCGAGCGACCAGCCGCCGCCGAAGCACCAGCCGATGACGCCGAGCTTTGAGGAGCCCCTGCGTTCGAGGTGGGCGACGGCGCGCCGCAGGTTCTCCTCGCCCGCCGCGCGGTTCTGCAGGACGGCGTTCATCAGCTTCATCGCCGCGTCGGGAGTGTCGGCGGTGGCGCCGTCGTAGAGATCCACGGCCAGCGCCTGGTAGCCCTCCCCGGCGAGCCGCCGGGTCATGGCGCGGATGTTGTCATTGAGGCCCCACCATTCGTGGATGACGATCAGTCCGGGGAGCGCACCGCCGGCGGACTGCGGCCGGGCGAGGTAGCCACGGACCGGTTTGCCTCCGATCTCGCCGTACGTCACCTCCTCGGCCGTGACGGGCTGCGCCGGCTCCTGGGTGGCCGCCGCGGTGGCGGCCGGATTGTCGTGCTGGTGCTCCTGGGCCATGCGCGCCATGCCGGAACGCTCGTCGGCGCAGGCGATGGCGGGGAAGAGGAACAGAGCCAGCGACAGCGGAAGGATCTTCGGATTCATGGAGCCTCCTTTGCCGGCGTCAAGCGCGCCCGGCTCGCGGCGCTCTCTCGGTCATGCTCCCAAGAATAACGCGGTGGGAGGTCCAGGGGCGCAAGGGAGTCAGGACGCCTCGGTTTTCCACGTCCCCTTGGAGTCCCATTTTTTAGACCAGATTGGCTTTTCCCCTCCGCGTGCGATAGCCGCGCCGCTGATCCCACTACCAGAGTGATCGACGAACAAGCAGGGCCATCGCGCCGGAGGGAGAAGCTCGTGCCTCGACGATTCCTCAAAGTCCTCGTCTGTCTGGGCTTCACCGCCTGCGCTCCACGGCCGGAGAAGCCGGCGGTTCCAGCCGCCGCGCCCGCCGCCGCGACCTATGTGGGCCGGCAAACCTGCGCGGGTTGCCATGCGGAGGAGGACAGGCTCTGGCAGGGATCGCACCACGATCTCGCCATGCAGGAGACGACGGCGCGGACCGTCCTCGGCAGCTTCGACGGACGGCCGCTCGTCCACTCCGGGGAGACCTCGATCCCGATTCGCCAGGGCGAGGGCTTCGCCGTCCGCGTCCAAGGTCCGAAGGGCGTCCAGGATCTGCCGGTCCGCTACGCCTTCGGTGTCGAGCCGCTGCAGCAGTACCTCGTCGAGCTTCCCGGCGGCCGGCTGCAGGCGCTGAGCTGGGCCTGGGACAGCCGGCCCGCCGAGCGGGGAGGGCGGCGCTGGTTCCATCTCTATCCGGACGAGCAGGTCCCGCCGGGCGATCCGCTCCACTGGGCCGGCCCCAACCAGCGTTGGAACTCGATGTGCGCGGAGTGCCACTCGACAGGACTGCGCAAGGGATACCAGGCAGCCGCGGACCGCTACGAGACCACCTGGGCCGAGCTCGACGTCTCCTGCGAAGCTTGCCATGCCTCGGGGTCCCGCCACGTCGGCGCTCCTCGACGAAGGGCTCTACCACGCCGACGGCCAGATCGGCGACGAGGTCTATGAATACGGATCGTTCCTCCAGAGCCGGATGCACCGGCAGGGCGTCACCTGCAGCGACTGCCACGAGCCGCACAGCCTGAGCCTGCGGGCGTCCGGCAAACGCCCTCTGCGGGCGGTGCCATTCCGGCGCAAAATTCGATACCCCGTCCCACCATCGCCATTCGTCCGGCGCCCGCGGCTCCGCCTGCGTGGACTGCCACATGCCGGAGACGACTTACATGGGCGTCGACGAGCGAAGAGACCACAGCCTGCGCGTGCCCCGGCCCGATCTGTCGGTGAAGATCGGCACGCCCAACGCCTGCAACGGCTGCCACGCCGATCGCTCCGCCCGCTGGGCGGCGGGGACGGTGGCGCGCTGGTTTGGAGAGGGAAGGTCGAAGCGGCCTCACTACGGCGAGGCGATCCAAGCTGGACGCGCGGGTTTGCCGGGCGCGATGGAGGCCTTGGCCGCGCTGGCGGAGGATCGCGAGGAGCCGGCCATCGTCCGCGCCACCGCCGTGTCGCTGCTGCTGCGCTACCCCGGTCCCGGCTCCCTGTCCGTGCTGGAGCGTTCGCTCGTCGACGCCGATCCTCTCATCCGTCTCGCGGCGGCTTCGACAACGGAGAGCGTCGATCCTGCCGAGCTTCCGCGCCTGCTCTCCCCCAGGCTGGCCGATCCCATCCGGGGGGTGCGGCTCGAAGCGGCGCGGGTGCTGGCCTCCGGCCCCGTCTCGAGCCCGGATCTCGAAGCCGCGCTCGCCGAGTACCGCCAAGCGCAGGAGATCAACGCGGACCGGCCGGAGAGCCGGCTCAACCTCGGCTGGCTTCGCGCCCGCGAAGGAGACCCGGAGGGCGCCGCGGCGCACTTCGCGGCCGCTCTCGGGCTCGATCCGACATTCATCCCCGCCTACGTCAACCTCGCCGACCTCTATCGGCTCCGAGGCCGCGACGACGAAGGCGAGCGCCTGCTGCGCCGCGCCGCCTCGCTCGCGCCCGGCGACGCTCGGGTCCGCCATGCCCTCGGCCTGCTGCTCATCCGCGCCGGCCGGCTCCCCGAAGCGGTCGGCGAGCTGGAGAAGGCCGTTCAACTCGAACCCCGCGAGCCGCGCTACGCCTATGCGTACCGGCTGGCGGTCGGGGCTTACGGCGGCGGTCTCGCCGTCGGGTCTCCGACGCCGAATGTCGACCAGCTCGCCCGCGAGGGCCTGATGCTGACCTCGAGCTACGCGCAGCCGAGCTGCTCGCCCACCCGGGCGACGATCCACACCGGCCAGCTCCCCATCCAGCACGGAGTGCTCAGCCCGCCGATGTACGGCGATCCGGGCGGCATCACGCCCGAATCGGTGACGCTGCCGATGCTGCTCAAGCGGCAGGGGTACGTGACGCGGGGCGTCGGCAAGTGGCACATGGGCGAAGGGCTCAAGAACCTGCCTTCGGTCGTCGGCTATGACGAGTACTTCGGGTTCCTCGACGTCTCCGACATGTACACGGAGTGGCGCGACCCCGCCTACAACCCCGAGGTGGCCCTCGACGAGGAGCGCACCCGCTTCATGCAGAACCGCGCCTTCAATCACTACCTGATCCTCACCAAGGCCGGCGGGCGGCCGGAGGAGCAGTGCAACAGCCTGCGGGAGATCGTCCTGCCCTGGGAGGCGGAGGTGACCGGGGTGCCGACGCAGGGCTACTACAAGCCTTGCGAGAAGGCGTCCCAGGACGGCCGGGTCAGCATCTCCGAGCTTCGACAAGATCTGGGCGGAGTATTCCGAGAAGTTCATCCGCGGCATGCAAGGGAGCGACAAGCCGTGGTTTCCTCTACCATGCCACGCGCGGCTGTCATTTCGACAACTATCCGCGCCAGGAGACCCGGCGCAAGTCGTACGCCCGGACCACCTACTCCGACTGCACGGTGGAGATGGACGAGATCCTCGGCCAGCTCATGAAGACCCTGCGGGAGACCGGCCAGGACCGCGAGACCCTGGTGTTCTTCACCTCCGACAACGGTCCCGAGCAAGAGATCGAATTTCACGGCCACACGCCTTTCCGCGGCGGCAAGGGCAGCACGTGGGAGGGCGGCGTCCGCGTCCCCGGCATCGCCTGGTGGCCCGGCATGATCGAAACCGGACGGCAGTCGGACGGCCTGTTCGACCTGGCGGACCTCTATCCCACGCTGCTGGCGCTCGCCGGCTTCGACTACGCCAAGGCCTCGAACCTCCAGGACCGCTACTGCTACGGGATCGATCAGACCTCGTTCCTGCTGGCGAAGGACGGCGTCTCGAACCGCCGCAGCGTCCTCTACTGGTACATGACCCACTTCGCCGCCGTGCGCATGGACGAGTTCAAGGCGCACCGCACGGTCACCCTGCCCGTCGGCCTGCACGAGGGCAACCTCGGCGGCTTCTCCGGCGTCAACCTGCCGCAGTCCTACATGTGGCTGTTCAACCTCCACGACGACCCGCAGGAGCAAAGAAACGTTTTCATCCGCCACCTGTGGAACCAGGGCCTGTTCACCAGCGAGTTCCAGCGCTTCATGTGCACCCTGATCAATTTCCCGCCCCGTCTGCCCACGCAGCCCGTGATGCACCTGTTCTGGGACGACGGCGGCCGGCAGATCCAGGAGGACCTGCCCCAGATCTGCCAACCATCAGCCTGAGAGAGGAGCTGGAAAATGCGACTCATCCGACCCGCGATCACCGGTCTGAGCATGGCCGTCCTGATGCTCGCCTGGGTTCCCCGGCTCTGGAGTCACGCCGAGGACAAGGGCACAGGCCAGGACCTCCACAGCACGTTCCATTACAACCTGGTCCGGACGCTCGCCCGCGCCGCCGGATTTGCCTGACCTCACCCCCGGCCCCCTCTCTCCCGGCGAGGGGGGAAGGGAGGGGCGGGAGAGAGGGGGGTTGGGGGAGTGAGGGCTCGGGCGGTCGGGAGCCCCTACAACGTCATCAGCACCTTCTCCAGCCGTTCGACCGCCCAGTCGATCTCCGCTCTCTTGATCGTCAGCGGCGGCGCGATGCGGATGACGTGATCGTGGGTCTCTTTGCAGAGGAGCCCCTCGTGCTGCAGCGCCTCGCAGAAGCGGCGGGCGCCGCCGGCCTCGCGGTGCAGCTCGATGCCGATCCACAAGCCCTTGCCGCGCACCTCCTTGACGTGCTTCGACGAGATCCCCTGCAGCCGCTCCATAAAGTAGAGCCCGAGCTCGGCGGAGTTCTCCACCATCTTCTCGTCGACCAGGACGCGCAGGGCGGCGCTGGCCACCGCCGCCGCCATCGGGTTGCCGCCGTAGGTCGAGCCGTGCTCGCCCGGCTGGAAGACACCCATCACCGGATCGTCGGCCAGGATGCCGGAGACCGGGTAGAAGCCGCCGGAGAGGGCCTTGCCGACGATCACGATGTCGGGCCGGATGTCCTCGTGCTCGTAGGCGAAGAGCTTGCCGGTGCGGCCGAGACCGGACTGGATCTCGTCCGCGATCAGCAGGCAGTTGTGCGCCCGGGTGATCTCGCGCAGCCGGCGCAGGTAGCCTTCGGGCGGCACGACGATGCCCGCCTCGCCCTGGATCGGCTCGACGAGGACGGCCGCCACGTTCGGGTGCATGGCCTGCTCGACGGCTTCGGCATCGCCGTAGGGGAGGACGCGGAAGCCGGGAGTGAAAGGCCCGAAGCCGGCGCGGTAGAGCTCCTCCGTGGAGAAGCTGACGATGGTGATGGTGCGGCCGTGGAAGTTGTTGGCGAACGCCAGGATCTCGGCCTGTCCCTCGGGCACGCCCTTGACCTTGTAGGCCCACTTGCGGGCCGTCTTGAGGGCCGTCTCGACCGCCTCGGCGCCGGTGTTCATGGGCAGGAACTTGTCGAAGCCGGACAGCTCGCAGATCTCGCGGTAGAAGGGGCCGAGCTGGTCGTTGCGGAAGGCGCGCGAGGTGAGGGTCACCTGGCGCGCCTGGCCGATGGCCGCGTTGACGATCTCGGGGTGGCAGTGCCCCTGGTTGACCGCCGAGTAGGCCGCCAGGAGGTCGAGGTACTTCTTGCCCTCGACGTCCCACACCCAGACACCCTCGGCATGGCTGATGACGACGTCGAGCGGATGGTAGTTGTGGGCGCCGTAGCGCTCTTCGAGCGCGATGTAGTCGGCGGTCCGCATCGCGGTCTTCTTCTCTTCAAGCACAGTCGTGCTCATGATTCCTCCGTGGGAAATCGCAGGCAAGGAATTGGGGGTTTGCCTTCGGGGGCCGGGACGGACGAGCCGTCGCGGACCCTGACGATTGTGCCATAAAAGGACGCCCCCGCCCACCCCTCACCCCTGTCCCCTCTCCCATCGCCCTCCCCCCGACCGGGAGAGGGGGACGCAGCGGAGGGATGCCTTGATAGTTGCGCTGTGCGCACCAGAGCTGTCTCAAAGATGCCCACTACGAGCTCATCAGGCTCGGAATCGTTCCCCTCTCCCGGTCGGGGGGAGGGCGATGGGAGAGGGGATAGGGGTGAGGGCCGGGCGGGGGCCGAAACTGTTATGATGCGCAGGCTGCCGTAATTTCAATCAATGGTCGATTACTCCAACATTCCCCGCGATTCGCGGCGCGTGCCGCTCGAAACGCGCGTCCAGTTCAAGTTCGACCGCTTCAGCGGTTTCATCAGCGAGTATTCGGCCAACATCTCGCCGGGCGGGCTGTTCCTCCGGACGCGGAACCCGCGGCCACCGGGCACGGTGGTCGATTTCGAGTTCCGGCTGGGCGACGGCTTCGAGCTGATCAAGGGGCGCGGCGAGGTGATCTGGGTCCGCGCCGAGGACGAGGGACCCGCGCGGCCGGCGGGGATGGGCATGCACTTCCTGGAGCTCAGCGAAGGCAGCCGCGATCTCATCTACCGCATCGTCGACCAGCACATCCTGCAGGGCGGCACGCCTTTCGACGTGACCCAAAAGCCTCCCGACTCGGTTCCGGCGCGGCCGGCGGCGCCGGAGCCCTTTCCGGGCCTCCTGGAGCCGCCGCCCGCCCCTCCCCGCCGGCCGCTGGAGCCCGCACCGCTCGCGTCACCGGCGCCGCCCGGGTCGCCCGCGTCGGACACCGCGTCCTGGCTGCCGGTGCTCGAGGGCCTTGGAAGCGGTCGGCCGCCGGCTGCGGAGCCGTTTCCGGAGCTCCTTTCTCCGCCGGTCGCGGAGCCGGCGCCGGCGAGCCCGCCGCCGATGTTCGCGGCGAGCCTCGGCGGCGCTGCCCTGCACCGGTCGCCTCGCCGCCTCCTGCCGTGGGCGCTGCTCGCGGCGGCGCTGGCCCTGGCGGCGGGTGCTTTTCTGCTGCGCGGACGGCTGATGGAGTGGATCGGGCCGGGGGCCGAGGAGAAGGCGGTGGAGACGGCGCCGCCCGGCCGCACCCCGGCCGCCGCGCCGGGGAGGCCGGCGGCTGCCAGCCCTCCGGCGGCGGGCGGCGCTCCGCAGGCTCCTGCCGCGGGTGCCGTCACGACCGCACCGGCGCCTCCGCGGCCTGCTGCCGCCGCCCCGGCCGCCCCGGCTGCGTCACCGCCGCTCACCCGGCTCGACCGGATCACCTCGAAGAGAACTGCCGGAGGGACCGAGATCGTGCTGTGGGGGAACGGCGAGATTCCCGCGGCGAGCTACCGGCAGGCGCGAATCGAAGGCAATCCGCCGCGCGAGCTGTTCCGCCTCGCCGGCGTCCGCGGCTCCCAACCGCAGACGCGCCTGGTGGTCGGCACCGGCGAGGTCCTGCAGGTCCGCACGGGATACCACCCCGAGGCCGGCAAAGGCGAGCTCCACGTCGTCCTCGACCTCGTCCATCCGAGCGTCAGGATTACCGGCATCGAGCAGGGGCCGCGCCAACTGCGGATCCGGTTGCAGCGCCGGTAGCGCGGGTCTGCGTGCCCGCCACGTGAGGGCTGTCGGCGGGCCTCAGCCGCGGGGCGCGAGCACCAGGTCGATCAGGGTCTTCGCCGTGAGGTGGCGCTCGATCGGATGCCGGAGCGGACGCTCGGAGTGGAGCTGGTAACGATTGCGCCGGCCCTCCTTCGACACGGTCAGATAGCCCTCCGCCTGCAGGTCCGTGACGATCCGCTGCACCGCGCGCTCGGTGATTCCCACCCGGGCCGCGACGTCGCGGAGCCGCACCTCCGGGTCGATGGCGATGCAGAACAGAACGTGCGCATGGTTGGTGAGGAAGGTCCAGCCGGCCGACGGTGGGGCGGGAGAAGGGTGGGTGTCCATGGGCTCGTTCACGGTCGGCCCCCGTAGATGAAAACGTTGTCGTGTAATTGTAGTCGCTGCTCAGAAGTTTTGTCCACCCCCAAACATTCCCCGTACCTCGCCCGTATATGGAGAAGGAGACGGACGAACAGCCAGACAATCTCCTCTCCAAACCTCCCTCCTCCAAAACCCCGCCGAAGCGGGGTCTTTTTTTGGCCCTCACCACCCCGGGGCCAGGGGTGAGGGTTCAGCCCCCTCTCTCCCGGTGAGGCGGGAGAGAGGGGGTCGGGGGAGTGAGGGCTAGCGGTCCTCGGGGTGCGTGTCGATGGTGCCGGCGGGAGTCAGCCCGTGCTTGGCGATCTGATGATCCAGGTGGTGCTTCATCACGCTGTGCTTGCGGCTGTACAGGAAGTAGATGACCAGGCCGATCGCCAGCCAGACGACCAGCCGCCACCAGTTGTCCGCCGGCAGCGAGAACATCAGCATCAGGCAGCAGCAGGATGCCCAGGATCGGGACGACCGGCACCAGCGGGCAGCGGAAGGGCCGCTCGGCGTTCGGGGTGCTTCTTGCGCATGATGAGCACCGCGGCGCAGACGATCGACGAAGGCGAACAGCGTGCCGATGTTCGTCAGGTGGAGCAGGGCGTCGATCGGCAGGAAGCCGGCCAGGACGCAGACGAAGACGCCGATCAGGATCGTGCTCTTCCAGGGCGTGCGGAACCTCGGATGGACGTCGCCGAAGAACCCCTTGGGCACCAGGCCGTCGCGGGCCATCGCCAGGAAGACGCGCGGGCCGGAGAGCATCATCACCAGCAGCACCGAGGTGATGCCGGCCACGCCGGCGATCGCGATGATGACCTCGGCCCACGCCGAGGCCCGTTCTGCTTGAACGCGTCGCAGACGCCGGCGCGTCGACGTCGATCTGGTCGTACGGCACCATGCCGGTGAGCACGGCGACGACGGCGATGTAGAGGACGGTGCAGATGAGCAGCGAGGCGATGATGCCGATCGGCACGTCGCGCTGCGGGTTCTTGGCCTCCTCGGCGTGCGTCGAGACCGAGTCGAAGCCGATGTAGGCGAAGAAGATGATCGCCGCCCCGGCCAGCATGCCGAGCGGCTGCGCCGCTCGGCGTCGGTCTGGCCGGCGACGGGATGCCGAAGAAGCTGAGGCCGGTCCAGCCGTACGGGGCGAACGGGCTGCCAGTTCTCCGGGTTGATGTAGAACGCGCCGACGACGATGACGAAGAGCACGGCGGCCACCTTGATCACCGACCATCGGGGCGTTGAAGCTGGCGCTCTCCGGAGATGCCCTTGACGAGGACGACGGTGACGATGGCGACGATGATGACCGCCGGCAGGTTGATGAACGACCGGTGGCGACGAACTCGCCGGTCGCCGTGTCGTAGCGGATCGGCGCGCTCCGCAAGGTCTGCGGGAAGCTGCGATCCCGATCTTTGGCCAGCACGCTCTGGAAGTAGCCCGACCAGCCGTTGGCGACGGTCGCCGCTGCCGACCGCGTACTCGAGCACCAGGTCCCAGCCGATGATCCAGGCGAACAGCTCGCCCAGCGTGGCGTAGGCGTAGGTGTAGGCCGAGCCGGCGACCGGCACCATCGAGGCGAACTCCGCGTAGCAGAGCGCCGCGAAGATGCAGGTGATGCCGGCGACGACGTAGGAGACCATCAGCGCCGGGCCGGCGACGTTGTGGGCCGCCTCGCCGGTGGCGACGAAGATGCCGGCGCCGATGATGGCGCCGACGCCCAGGGCGGTGAGCTGGACCGGGCCGAGCACCCGGCGCAGCCGGTTGTCGCCCTTCATCTCCTCCAGCAGCATCTCGAGCGGTTTTCTGGCAAAAAGGCGGTTTGCCATGGATGTCTAAACCTCCAGAATCATGCGATCCTTTTTGCCGCCGCGAGGCGTCCCCGATGGACGTCCGCCCGGCTCTTCATGCCCTCGTTTCTCCCGCCGGAGCGGGGACGGAACCCAGCTTGCGCCAGGCGAAGTACACGGGAATGCCGGTCAGCACGATGACCAGACCCGGCCCGGCGGTCTTCGTCTGGTAGACGAGCAGCACGAGCGCGATCGCCGCCGCGGCCAGGATGTAGAGCGCCGGCACCACGGGATAGCCGAAGGCCCGGTAGGGCCGTTCCGCGTCCGGGCGCTTGCGCCGCAGCACGAACAGGCCGGCGATGGTCAGGATGTAGAAGATGAGCACGGCGAAGATCACGTAGTCGAGCAGCTCGCCGTAGAGATTGCCGTAGGTCACCTGCGCCGGCGGCGTCGGTCACCCGGGTGCGCGGCAGCACCAGCACCGAGGTCCAGATCGCCCTGCAGGACGAGGCCGAAGGCGGGCACGTGCCGGGCGTTCAGGCGGCCGGTGCGGCGGAAGAAGAGACCGTCGCAGGCCATGGCGTAGTAGACCCGGGCGCCGGCCAGCATCAGGCCGTTGTTGCAGCCGAAGGTGGAGACGATGATGGCGATCGCCATCATGGCCGCTCCTCCGACCGCGAAGATGGCCTGCAGGCGGCGGTCGCCACCCGGTCGTCCGGCGCGTCCTGGATCGCCGCGAGCGGCAGCGTGCAGAGGTAGGCCACGTTCGCCAGGATGTAGAGCCCGATCACCAGAATGGTGCCGGCGGCGAGCGACAGCGGGATGTTGCGCCGCGGGTTCTTCACCTCGCCGGCGGTGAAAGTGATGTTGTTCCAGGCGTCGGAGGAGAAGAGCGAGCCCACCTGGGCGACGCAGAAGGCGACGAAGAGGCCGAAGGCTCCCATGGTGGCCGCGACCGGCGCCACGATCGACAACTGGGGCTGGATGGTGGTCACTTCGCGCGGCGTCCAGGCGTCCGTGAAGTTGGCCGCGATGGCGTCGGCGTTGCGGCCGACGAAGATGCCGAGCAGGATCAGCGCGATCAGCGACAGGGTCTTCGCCGAGGTGAAGGTGTTCTGGATGATCTTGCCCAGATGGATGCCGCGGGTGTTGAGCCAGGTCAGGAAGACGATGAGGAGGATGGCGACGAGCTGCTGCACGGAGAGGCTGATCGCGTAGCCATCCGAGATGTCGATGGGCGGAATGATCCACGCAGGTCGGGGAGATCGCCGGGAACAGCACTCCCAGGTAGCGTGCGAAGCCCACGGCCACGGCGGCGATGGTGCCGGTCTGGATCACCAGGAAGAGCGTCCAGCCGTAGAGGAAACCCCAGAGCGGCGAGAACGCCTCGCGCAGGTAGACGTACTGTCCGCCCGCCTTCGGCATCATCGCCGCCAGCTCGCCGTAGGAGAGGGCGGCGGCCACCGTGAGCAGGCCGGTCACCACCCAGACCATCAGCAGCCAGCCGGCCGAGCCCACCTGCCGCGGCGATCTCGGCGGGCACGATGAAGATGCCCGAGCCGATCATCGAGCCGGCCACGATCATGGTCGAATCGAGCAGCCCGAGCTCGCGGATGAAGCCCGTGGTGGTCCCTTCGGTGCGGCGCGGCGCCTCAGCGATGCTCTCCGACATAGGATCTCCCTGTGAAAGCGGGCCACATCCTACAGGGAGAGGCGCGCCGTGTCACCAGGGTAGGCCCATCCCGTCCGGCGCCTGCCCGCGCGGGGCTAAGGAGAGTGCCGCTCCACCGCCCTCAGCTCTTCCCGCAGGACGGCTTCCTCCATCGAGCCGGCCAGCGGCCGCGGCCGGCTGATCCAGTTCCCCTGCGCATAGTCCACACCCAGGCTCTTCAGGCGCTCGACGATGGCCGCGGTGGTCACTCCTTCGGCCACGGTCTCGATCCCCATCACGTGTCCCACCTGATTGATCGACTCCACCATGGCCTGGTCGAGGGGATCGGTGACGATGTCCTTGATGAACTTGCCGTCGATCTTCAGGAAGGAGACCGGCAGCTCCTTCAGGTAGCTGAAGGAGGACATGCCGGTGCCGAAGTCGTCCAGGGCGAAGCGGATGCCCTTGGCCGTGAGGTGCGAAAACAGCTTGCGGGCCTGAGGCAGGTTCTCGATGGCGGCCGTCTCGGTGATCTCGAAGCACAGCTTGCCGGGAGGCGTTCCCGAGGCGGCCAGCTCCTCGTCGAGGAAATCGAGGAACGTCTCGTCCCCCAGGGAGACCGCCGAGAGATTGACGGCGCAGATCCGCAGCAGGTCCAGGAAGGGCGGCGGCTGGCTCGCCAGCGTATGGATGCAGTTGCTGATCACCCAGCGGTCGATGGCGCGCATCAGGCCGTAGCGCTCGGCGGCGCGGATGAAGTCGCTCGGCAGGTGGATGCGGCCGTCGTCCTCCACCATGCGCAGCAGGACCTCGAAGTAGAGCCCCGGCCCGGCGACCGGCGAGAGCGGCTGGATCTGCTGCGCGAAAAGGCGGAAGCGGTTCTGCTCCAGGGTCTGCTGGATGCGCACCACCCAGTTCATCTCGCCGTGGCGGCGGATGAAGGTGGCGTCGTCCTCCTGGTAGATCTGCACGCGGTTGCGCCCCTTTTCCTTGGCGGCGTAGCAGGCGTGGTCGGCGGCCGAGAGGAGATGGGCGATGGTCTTGAACTCGCGGGTGATCGGTACCAGGCCGATGCTGGCGCCCACGGCGAAGGTCTTGTCCCGCCAGGTGAAGCGGAACTGCTGCAGGGCGCGCTGGAATTCGGCCACCTGCCGCTCCGCCTGGCCGAGGCCGCAACGGGTGAGGAGCACCGCGAACTCGTCGCCGCCGAGGCGGGCCACCAGGTCCGTGTCGCGCATGGTGTCCTGGAGTAGCCCGGTGATGCGGCAGAGCAGCTCGTCGCCGGCCAGGTGCCCGCAGGTGTCGTTGACCAGCTTGAACTGGTCGAGGTCCATATAGCAGAGGACGTGGACGCTGGCGCGGCTGCGGACCTCCTCCAGAGCGCGCTGGAGGTGACCGTCGAAGGCCTGGCGGTTGAGCAGGCCGGTGAGCTCGTCGTGGGTGGCCTGATGGGCGAGCTGCAGGGCCATCAGCCGCTTGTCGGAGACGTCCTGGAAGACCAGGACGGCGCCGATGATGCGGCCGTCGTGGGCGCGGATGGGGGCGCCGGTACCTTCGACGGCGTAGCGCCGGCCGTCCCGCCGTTCGAGGGCGGCGCGCTCGGCGAGGCGGAAGCCCTGCCCTGCCTGCAGGCAGCGGTGCAGCAGTCCCTCGATCTCCTGGTCCCCGGCCTCTTCGGGCAGCTGAAAGACCTCGGGCAGCGACCGGCCCACGGCTTCGGTCTTATCCCAGCCGGTGAGGTTCTCCGCCGCCGTGTTCAGATACTTGACCTGGCCCTCCGCGTCGGTTGCCAGCACGCCGTCCCCGATCGAATCCAGGGTGACCTGGGCGAAGGCGAGGACGAAGTCGGGCGGCCGCAGCTCCTCGGTGCTCTCGGCAGGTTCGATCTTTCGGCGACCCGTCCTGCTGCGGCGCACTACTCCAGCCCCGCCTCTCGGTATTCGCCGTAGACGCTCGCGCAGGGCATCCGAGATCTCGCCGAGGGTGATCTCGGCGCGGACGCAGTCGAGGATGGCGGGCATCAGGTTGCGGTCCTCTCCGGCGGCGGCGGCGAGCTCGCGGACGGCGGCGGTGGCGCGCTCGGCGTCCCGGCGCCGGCGCAGAGCGTGGAGGCGCTCCACCTGCTCGCGCTCGGCCGCCGGATCGATTCGCAGCACCTCCGTCGGCGGCTCGACCTCGGTGTGGAAGGCGTTGACCCCCACCACGACCTCCCGCTTCTGCTCGACCGCCATCTGATAGCGGTAGGCCGCCTCGGCGATCTCCCGCTGCTGAAAACCCCGCTCCAGGGCCGCCAGGGCGCCGCCCATCTCGTCGATGCGGCGAATGTAGTCCCGCGCCCGCCGCACGATCTCCTCCGTCCAGGCCTCGACGACGTAGGAGCCTCCCAGGGGATCGGCCACTTCGGCGATGCCGCTCTCGTGCGCGATCACCTGCTGGGTGCGCAGGGCGAGCCGCGCCGCCTCCTCGGTCGGCAGGCCGAGCGCCTCGTCGAGCGAGTTGGTGTGCAGCGACTGCGTGCCGCCGCAGACCGCCGCCAGGGCCTGGAGGGCCACCCGCACGACGTTGTTCATCGGCTGCTGGGCGGTGAGCGTCGAGCCCGCCGTCTGGGTGTGGAAGCGCAGCCAGAGCGAGCGCGGATCCCGCGGCGCGAAGCGCTCCCGGACCAGCTCCGCCCACAGGCGCCGGGCGGCGCGGTACTTCGCCACCTCCTCGAGGAAGTTGTTGTGGGCGTTGAAGAAGAAGGAAATCCGCGGCGCGAAGGCGTCGATCGACAGCCCGCGGTCGAGCGCCGCCTGGACGTAGGCGAGGCCGTTGGCGAGGGTGAAGGCCACCTCCTGCACGGCCGTCGAGCCGGCCTCGCGCATGTGATAGCCGGAGACCGAGATCGTGTTCCACTTCGGCACCCGGTCGGCGCAGAAGGCGATGATGTCCGTCACCAGCTTGAGCGACGGTCCGGGCGGGTAGATGTAGGTGCCGCGGGCGGCGTACTCCTTGAGGATGTCGTTCTGCACGGTGCCGCCCACCCGCTCCCAGGCGACCCCCTGCTCCTCGGCCACCACCAGGTAGAGGGAGAGGAGGATGGCGGCCGTGGCGTTGATCGTCATCGAGGTGGTCACCCGGTCGAGCGGGATGCCGTCGAACAGCCGGCGCATGTCGTCGATGGAGTCGATGGCGACCCCGACGCGGCCCACCTCGCCCCGCGCCAGCGGCGAGTCCGAGTCGTAGCCGATCTGGGTCGGCAGGTCGAAGGCGACCGAGAGGCCGGTCGTGCCCTGGGAGAGGAGATACCGGTAGCGCCGGTTCGACTCGGCGGCGGAGGAATAGCCGGCGTACTGGCGCATGGTCCAGCGGCGCTGGCGGTACATCTCCGGGTAGAGGCCGCGGGTGTAGGGATAGCGGCCCGGATCGCCGACCCGCTCCTCGTAAGGGATGCTTGCTACGTCGTCCGGCCGGTAGAACGGCTTGATGGGGATCTCGGAAGAAGTCCGGCGTTCGTCCTCAACCTCGACCTCAGGAGCGGTAGGAGCAGGACGGCCGGTCTTCGCCTCGGTGGACATGCGGGGATTCTATATAGATAAGGCGGAGAGGGGGGCTCTGCTAGAGTTGGTCCATGCGTCCCCTGCCCAAGATCCCTCCCGAGGAGGCCCGAGCACGAGCCAGGCGGGCCGCGGAGTTTCTGGCTTCGGATCCCAGGGTGAAGCTGATTTTCCTCTTCGGCTCGGCCGCGGACCCGGACCGCAAGATCCCCGTCCGCGACGTGGACCTGGCGATTCTGACGGATTCCAAGCTGGACCTGTGGGAATTCCTCCGGCTGCGGGCCGATGCCGTCGATGCTGCCGGAGGAGAGATCGACCTCGTGCCGCTGAACGAAGCCGGAGTCATCCTCAAACATGAGGTTGCCGAGACCGGGCAGTGCCTCTATTCGGAACCTCCGGAGCTGGAGACCGACTTCGTGTGCCGGGCTGTTATGCGCTATCTTGATTTCAAATACTACCATTCTGAGCATTGGCGGATAGCTGGCGAACGCCTCCAGGAGCGTCTTCGTGGTTTTGCGGGTTGATGCGATCGAGGTCCGGCTTCAGCGCTTGGAGCAGGTGATCTCAGGGTTGGAGCGCCTTGGCCAGATCGATTCAAAAGAGCTCCTGGAAGACACGCAAAAGATGTGGTCGGTCGAGCGGGGTCTCCAACTCGGTGCCGAAATCCTTTTTGATGTCGGCAGTCATATATTGGTTTCGGAATTCGGCGTAAGCCCCCAGGAGTACAAGGAGATCCTCACGCGTCTCGCCGATCGGAAGGTCGTCGGACGAAAGCTCGCGGACGGCTTGCAGGGCCTGGCAGGCTTCCGAAATGTCCTTGTCCACGATTACCTGGAGGTTGATCCAGAGAAGGTCCTCCAGGCACTCACACATGCGCCCCGAGACTTCAGCAACTTCGCTCAGGAAATCCGGACTTGGTTAGAGGCTCGGCGTTAACCGCCAAGCTCGTTCTTACCGCGAAGCCGTATCCCCGGCCTTCTGGAACACCAGGGCCTGCTTCGTTCCCAGGTCGACGAAGCGGAGCGCTCCGGGAACGACCTCCACCTGCCACTGGCCTGTCGCTCCGGTCACCGCCTGAATGCAGGTGCCCGGCCCCTGAGTCGTGCCGATCCACTTGCCTTCGTCCCGCTCGAGATACAGGGTGCAGGCCGCCCGGAGGCCTCGGTCTCCGAGAACCGGTTCACGTCCGGCGACAGCTCCGTGACGGGAGCGAAATGCGGAACGACGGTCACCCGCACGTCGGGCCCTTCCGAGACCAGGCGGACGACGCCTTGATGGCGCACCTCCCGGCCTTCGTGCGTTCCCGTGGCGGTCACGAGCAGGTTGACGGTGCTGCCGCCACCGCTCAGGCTGCCGATCTGGAGCCGTACATCCGACTTGTCGTTTCGGAGCTGGTGAGTACCCGAGATCATCGAGGCGACTTCGGACGCCGGACCCTGCGCCGCCGCGGAGCGGGCGGAAGCAAGGAGGAAGATCACGGCGAGAACGAGGCAGATGGGGATGAGGGTTTTGTGCTTCATGACTACACCTCCGGACAGAAAGGACTGCGAAATCCGTTCCAGCGGCGTCCCGGCAGCCTTTGGGTGTAGGGTAGGAGCGGCCATGAAAGTCCTCTCGTTCGACGGCGACGCCGCCACCGTCCAGCTCCAGGCGCTGGAGATCCGGACCGTCCGCAACGCCCTGCGCGAGGTCCTGCGGACACCCCTCGACCTTGAGGAGCGCCTCGGCGCCGAGCGCGAGCAGGTCGCGGGCCTGGCGGACACCTTGAACGCCGTCTTCGATCAGGTCGATCCCGGCGACCTCGACGCCTGAGCTGCTGTAGGCTTCCCCGGCTATGAAACAGAGGGAGGCGTCCATGGTTCGGATATCCGTCTTCGCTGCCACTATGCTTCTCGCCAACTCGCTCCAGGCCGCCACGCTGATCGTCGCCAACAAGGCGGAGGCCACGGTCTCGCTGGTGGACCTCGGCTCGGGCAAGGTGGCGGCCACGCTGCCTGTGGGGACGGGGCCGCATGAGGTGGCGGTCTCGACCGACGGCCGGCGCGCCCTGATCGCCAACTACGGCACCGGTCCGCAGCCGGGCTCGACGCTCACCCTGATCGACGTGCCGGGGGCGAAGGTGGTGAAGACGATCGACCTCGGCGAATTCAAGCGGCCTCACGGCATGGTCTTCCTCGACGGCCGGCGCGCCCTGGTGACTTCCGAGGCCTCGAAGGCGTTGATCGAGGTGGACGTGGAGGAGGGCAAGGTGACCCGGCAGATCGCCACCGGCCAGGAGGTCTCCCACATGGTGGCGGTGACGCCGGACGGCTCGCGCGCCTTCGTGGCCAACATCGGCTCCGGCTCGATGACGGCCATCGACCTCAAGGCGGGCAAATCGCTGGGCGACGTCAAGACCGGGGACGGCGCGGAGGGGATCGACGTCACCCCCGACGGCCGGCAGGTATGGGTGACCAACCGTGCGGCTGACACTGTGACGGTGGTGGACGCCCAAAGCCTGCAAATCCTCGCCACGGTGCCGGTCGTGGCCTTCCCGATCCGCGCCAAGGTGACCCCGGACGGCCGGCGGGTCCTCGTCTCCGCCGCCAAGTCGGGCGATCTCGCGGTGCTGAGCGTCGCCGAGCGCAAGCTCGAGCGGCGGGTGCCGGTCCCGGTCGAGGCCGTGGCCGACAGGGGAGGCCGGCTGATGACCCAGTTCGGCGACAGCTCGGTGCCCATCGGCATCGTCATCGCGCCGGACGGCAAGCGCGCCTACGTCGCGCATGCCAACGGCGACGCGATCTCGGTGGTCGACCTGGTCGAATGGAAGCGCGTGGGCTCCCTCACCGCCGGCAAGGAGCCGGACGGGATGGGGTATTCGGGGGTGGAGGTGAAGCCGTAAGCCCGTCCGGCGCTTCCGCACCGGGCTATCGAAACGTCGCCCAGAGGGCGATTCGCTTCAGAGAAGCGACGTCTCGCTAGCCCGGTGCGGAAGCGCCGGGCACGCACCGCAGCCACAGCGACCCATGATGCGTATCGAAGTCCGCCGCATCCAGCGCCCGGTATGCCGGCAGGAGCCGCCTGAGGACGTCCTCGCGATGGTGCCGCAGCAGGGGGGTGGAGAGCACGATCTCGACCCGCGGATTGTGGCTGAGATAGGCCTGGACCAGCATCGCCTCGGTGAACAGCATCGGCCACCGGCGGTCGAAGACGTAGGCGCCGGGATGGCAGGGGACGTTGTAAGGGAAGTGCACGTCGTGGATGTGCACCAGCACTCCGGGGCTCAGGGCCGGCAGCACCTCCAGCACCAGGTGCGGCACCTCGCCGTCGATCCGCACGATGTGGGTCGAATCGATGAACAGCACGTCGCCGGCCGCGAGCCGCTCGCTGTACCAGTCGGCCGGCAGGTCCTGCGCCTCGCGGGCGAGGATCTCGACGCCCGGCAAGACGCGTGTCGCCTCCGAGACGAACGGATCCACCACCGTCATCTTCATGGGATGACCCTCGGCGGCGTTCTTCGCGCCGGCCTGGCTGGCGTACCAGGTGGACAGCCCGGATCCTACCTCGACGTAGCGCGGCGGCCGGTGGCGGCGCAGCATCATGTAGAGCACGGCGGCGTCCACCGTCGTGAACCCCGGACCGCGCCGCTGCCGCTTGATCTCGTCGTAGGGGGGCAGCTCCGAGTATTCCTGGAGATGGGCGGAGACCAGCTCTGCCAGGGTCGCCGTCATGGCGTCCAGATCGAAGGCGATGCCGGCCATGCGGCTCGGCCGGTGCCAGCGCGCCGCGTGGCTCTCCAGCTCCGGCACCGGCCGCAGGGCATGGTAGTAGTCGGAGGTGGGCGCCACGACCCAGCCCATGCGATTGACGGTATGGATGAGAGCCCGATGAGCCTTGCGGAGGAATCCCATGGCCTTCAGACGAGCTGGCGGTGGAAATCGAGCGGCAGCCGCTGATAGTGGTGCCAGCGCACCGGCCGTCCCAGGCGAAGCAGCTCGGGCACCGTGACGAAGCGGTAGTCTGGTCCGAGCCGGCTCAGCAGGATCTCCAGCGCCTCCAGCAGGGGGCCGCGGTCGCGGTAGCGCTCGTCGGTGGTGGTGTAGAGCGAGTCGTGCAAGGCCACGATGCTGCCGCGGCGCAGCCGCCGCATCACCCGCTGCACCAGGAAGCTCCGCCGGGTCGTCCCGCCAGTCCTCCGCCACCACGTCCCAGGCGATCACCCGGTAGCCGCAGCGCAGGGCGTCGAGCCGCGAGGCCACGCTCTGCTCGCCGAAGGGAGGGCGGAAGAGCCGGACGCCATGGGGGGTCAGGGCCTCGGCGCACCAGCGGATCTGGGCGCGCCGGTACGGCCCCCGGATGCGCCGGAACGAGGGATGGTCCCACGAGTGGTTGGCCACGGCATGGCCGGCTCCGGCGGCCCGGGCCACGATCTCGGGGTGGCGGCGCGCCCGCTTGCCGACCATGAAGAAGGTGCCACGCGCGCCGTGGCGCTCCAGCAGCTCGAGCACGCGCGGCGTCTCCTCGGGGTCGGGGCCGTCGTCGAAGGTGAGGGCGATCGCCGGCTCCCGGGTGGCGACCCGGACGATGCTGCCCAGGGGCAGGGCGCTCCAGGAGATCAGCCGCTTGACCATCTCCTTGGCCCGCGGCCCCCCGGCGGCGAGCTGGGCCTCGTAGGGGAGCTGAGGCGCGTCAGGGCTCATGCGGGGCGGTAGGGTAGCATGGGGTTTCGCCCTAGGACGCCGATCCCACCAGCGTCGATAACTCGAAACGGTATTCGTGCCGCCGTGCCCCGGCCCTCCTCTCCCACCTCACACCCACCCTTCCGGAAGAGGAGGGAGACTGCTCCAAAATTGTTTTTGAAAGCCCCTCTCTCCCGGCGGGCGGTGTGAGGATGGGAGAGAGGGGTTGGGGAGTGAGGGCCAGCCCCGGCGGGGCGAAATCGCGGCCGGGTCACCGAGCCCGTTGTTCTCGGCAGAAGACGGTGCGAAGAGGGGGGCGCGAGGTGGCAGGAAGGCCGGGGAGGTGAGGGGTTGCCGCGCCGCGGCATCCTCCCCGCCGCCACCTGACGCATTTCCCGGCTTGCACGGTGAATTCCGCAGGGGCTCTCAGGAGGGCAAAGTAAAATTGGCTGTGAAAATCCTGCGCAGAAAATGCGGATTGTAAAGTCTTCCATAATTGACCCGGCATAGGCTTCACCAATTGTTGGGGAGACTGGTGTTACAACCACAACATCTTGTGGTTTTACCCCTTGACACCTGATCTGGGCGGGCGTAGGGTTGGAGATGCTGCTTGTAGCCGATAATGCGATGCGCGAGAGCTTCCGTTCCTATCCAGGCCCGATGATGTCCCGGACCACCGTCCGGAGAGGCGGCTTCACCGGCCTGTTCCGCAGTCCTCAGCCGGGACTCGGTCGTTCGGCGCAGTAAGGGTCCGTCGCGAGAACGGCGTGACCCGTCACGTCGTTCCTGCGGTCAAATCGAGAGCGAACTTCATCAAGGAGCGGAGACATGGAGCCCCATTTCCCCCTGCATTCCGACGAGACGATCGGCAGAACGACGCGCAATCGGGCCCCGAAGACGACCGGAGTGGGAGGCTCCAGGATGGAAGGGCCTGCTGAAGATCCGGCGCGGGGTCTCCGCTTCGAGCGGTACTACACCACGCCCGGAGAGGACCCGTTCGACGCCGTGGAGTGGGAGCTTCGCGACGCCGTGATCTCGAACGAGAAGGGGGAGAAGGTCTTCGAGCAGAAGGGCGTCGAAATGCCCAAATTCTGGTCGCAGACGGCGACCAACGTCGTGGTCTCGAAGTACTTCCGGGGCCATCTCGGCTCGCTCGACCGCGAGCGCAGCGTGCGGCAGCTCATCGGCCGGGTGGCGGACACCCTGACCGGCTGGGGCCGCGGCGGCGGCTACTTCGCCACCGAGGCGGACGCCCAGACGTTCCACGACGAGCTGACGCACATCCTGCTCCACCAGTACGCCTGCTTCAACTCCCCGGTGTGGTTCAACGTCGGCATCGAGGCGAAGCCCCAGTGCTCGGCCTGCTTCATCAATTCGGTCGAGGACACCATGGGCTCGATCCTCACCCTGGCGAAGACCGAGGGCATGCTCTTCAAGTACGGCTCGGGCACCGGCAGCAACCTCTCGAAGCTGCGCTCCTCGCGCGAGCCGCTGGCCGGCGGCGGCACGGCCTCGGGCCCGGTCTCCTTCATGAAAGGTTTCGACGCCTTCGCCGGCGTCATCAAGAGCGGCGGCAAGACCCGCCGGGCGGCCAAGATGGTGATCCTCGACATCGATCACCCCGACATCGTCGACTTCATCCGCTGCAAGGAGGTCGAGGAGCGCAAGGCCTGGGCCCTGATCGACGCGGGCTTCGAGGGCGGCTTCAACGTCCAGGGCGGCGCCTATGACTCGATCGCCTACCAGAACGCCAACCACTCCGTGCGGGTGACGGACGAGTTCATGGAGGCCGTGCTCGCGGACGGCGAGTGGCACACCCGGGCGCGCCGGGCGGACCGGGAGGTCATGGGCACCTACAAGGCCCGCGACCTGATGCGGATGATCTCCGACGCGGCCTGGGTGTGCGGCGACCCCGGCATGCAGTACGACACCACGGTCAACGACTGGCACACCTGCGCCCAGACCGACCGCATCTACGCCAGCAATCCGTGCAGCGAGTACATGTTCCTCGACGACACGGCCTGCAACCTGGCGTCGCTCAACCTGATGCGCTTCTACGACGCCGATTCCGGTTTCGACGTCGAGAGCTTCCGGCACGCCTGCGAGGTGGTGATCTCGGGCATGGAGATCATCGTCGGCAACGCCAGCTATCCGACGCCGAAGATCGAGGAGAACTCCCACAAGTTCCGCCCGCTGGGGATCGGCTACGCCAATCTCGGCGCGTTGCTCATGGCGCGCGGCGTTCCCTACGACTCCGACGCCGGCCGCGACTACGCGGCGGCCATCACCGCCCTGATGTCCGGCGCCTCCTATGCCCAGTCGGCGCGCATCGCCGAGGCCATGGGGCCGTTCGCGGAGTACGAGGTCAACAGCGGGCCGATGCTGCGGGTGATGCGCAAGCACCGCGACGCCGTCAAGCGGATCGACGCCGCGCACGTGCCGCTCGACCTGCTGCAGGCCGCCAAGCGGTCCTGGGACGAGGTGGTGCTGCTGGGCGATGAGCACGGCCTGCGCAACAGCCAGATCTCGGTGCTCGCCCCCACCGGCACGATCGCCTTCATGATGGATTGCGACACCACGGGCGTCGAGCCGGACATCGCCCTCGTCAAGTACAAGAAGCTCGTCGGCGGCGGCATGATCAAGATCGTCAACAACACGGTGCCCATCGCCCTGAAGCGGCTCGGCTACGACAAGGAGCAGATCCGCGCCATCGTCGAGTTCATCGACGAGAACGACACCATCGAGGGCGCGCCGTACCTGAAGGAAGAGCACCTGCCGGTCTTCGACTGCGCCTTCAAGCCGGCCCAGGGATCGCGCTCCATCCACTACATGGGTCACCTGAAGATGCTGGCCGCCGCGCAGCCGTACATCTCGGGGGCCATCAGCAAGACGATCAACATGCCCGAGGAGTCGACCTCCGAGGACATCATGCAGGCCTACGTCGAGGGCTGGCAGATGGGTCTGAAGGCGGTCGCCATCTACCGCGACGGCTGCAAGCGCAGCCAGCCGCTGTCGACCAAGAGGGACGAGCCGATCCAGGCCGTGCAGGTGGTCCAGGAGCGCCGCGCCGTACGCCGCAAGCTGTCGGACGAGCGGCGGGCCATCACCCACAAGTTCTCGATCAACGAGCACGAGGGTTACCTGACCGTCGGCCTCTACGATGACGGCCAGCCGGGCGAGATCTTCCTGGTGATGGCCAAGGAGGGTTCCACGATCTCCGGCCTCATGGACTCCCTCGCCACCTCGATCTCGATCGCCCTCCAGTACGGCGTGCCGTTGCAGACCCTGGTGGACAAGTTCACCCACACCCGTTTCGAGCCCTCGGGCTTCACCAAGAACCCGGAGATCCCGATCGCCAAGTCGATCACCGACTACATCTTCCGCTGGCTGGCCTCGAAGTTCCTGTCGCGCGAGGACAAGGAGCGGGCGGGGGTCATCCTGCGCGATGAAATCCCGGCCGATCCGCCCGCGTCGGTGCCCCTCCTCGGCGGCGGTCGTCTCGAAGCCGTGGCCCAGGCCGTGAGCGCGGAGATCGTCGGCCCGCCTAGATCGACGTTCCTGTATCAGCAGGACGCTCCGCCGTGCCACGAGTGCGGGGCGATCATGGTGCGGAATGGGAGTTGCTACAAGTGTTTGAATTGTGGGTCGACTAGCGGGTGCAGTTAGTAGTTGCAAGGAGAATGAAATGCCATCAGCGGTTATTTCTTATTCCTGGGATAGTGAGGCACACAAGGGTTGGGTCCGGCGACTTGCCGCCCAGCTCCGCCGCGATGGAATCGATGTGAAGCTCGATCAATGGCACGTTATGCCTGGGGATCAGCTTCCACGATTCATGGAGCAGGCGATCAACGGAAGCGACTTTGTACTAATCGTCTGTACACCTCGTTATAAGGAGAGATCCGATTGCCGCGAGGGTGGAGTCGGATATGAGGGAGATATCATCACTGGCGCCATACTCACGACCAAAAACCAACGAAAGTTCATACCGCTACTGCGCACCGGGACTTGGCTTAGCGCTGCTCCTGCGTGGCTAGCCGGTAAACTCTACCTGGATTTTCGAGGTGGGTCATACTCAGCTGCCAGCTACCAGGAACTAATCGGAACGCTATGTGGAACTCGGCCTCAGGCCCCACCTCTTGGGCCGGTAGTAACGGCGCCTGCTGGTGGACAAGCGAGCCGGAACAGGCCGTTGCTCAGCCGGAAGGTGATGCCCGTGTTTTCTGGCCCCTCCCGGCAGCCGGCACCCAAGCGGATCTCTATGGAGGATTTGCTCAGGCAGCTCACGCCGACGCCGCGCCCGGAACCCACCACTTCGCTGCGAGACCTTGAAGGGAGGGACCGCAAGCCGGCGCAGCAGGAGAGCCTATGGGCCCCGCTGGCGGCTATATGGGCCAAACGGGATGTTCAGGCTCGGCGGGCCCTCGCTGAGGCCAATCAGCGGACTAAGGGTCATGACTCAAACGTTTGGGAGACCAACGCGCGGCTCCAAGAGGAACTTCAGGCCGAGCTGCTGAAGCAATGAGGGCGCCGAAGGCGCCAAGGCATGGTGTGTCGAGCATGTTCAACAGCTTGGGGGTGAAAGTCCCCTGCACAGCCTGATGGAGGCGAAGTGCTAGCGAAGCGCAAGGGTATCTAAGGTCCTGTGAGGGGCCGTCCGAAGGAAGCGCGGAGCAAAATCGCGACCCGACGAACAGAAACCGGATAGGAGGCAGGACCGGTCGGACGAGTGGGCCATGCGCCACGAAGTCCCCAATCCATCAAGGACCGGGGCTGTAAATCCGGCGGGTGTGCGAGGAAGGCGGTTGAGCTTACCTCGAGAGATCTGCCGGGCTCGCAGGGACCGCCCTGGCGAGCAGCGGGCAGAAGTCAGCAGAGGGCATAGTAGGTAGACGCAGTCGTCTCACTCGATCGAGGCACTCGCCCGAAAGGGGAGAAATGGTGGGGGTCGCACGGGGCGGGAACGGTCTACGCGAAGGCCCGAACGGTTCCCTCCTGGAGTCAGGGGGGTAAATGGAGAGACCCGAGTCATGCGTCTCCGAGGCGGCAAGCGGCAGAAAACCCAGCTAGAGCTGGCCTTCGTCCCGCCGGGGAGGGGTGAAGCCTCTCTCGGCGGGAAGGAAGGGACCGAAACGCCCCGGGCGGCCCACGTCTGCCAGGGTCCGGCGCCGACCGAATTCCTGATGGAGGAGGTCTGTGACCCAGGAAACCTGAAAAGAGCGTTGCAGAAAGTCTGCCGGAACCAAGGCGATCCGGGCGTCGACGGGATGACCGTCAAGGCGTTGCCGGGCTACCTTGGAGACCACTGGTCGCAGATTCGATCCCAACTGCTCGCGGGGAGCTACACGCCCCGGGCGGTCAAGCGGGTGGAGATCTCCAAGCCGGGAGGTGGAAGGCGGAAGCTGGGGATTCCGACCGTTGTGGACCGTCTGGTGCAACAGGCGATCTTGCAGGTGCTGCAGAAGCAGTGGGACCCCACGTTCTCCGAGCACAGCTACGGTTTTCGTCCGCGCCGAGACGCGCACCAAGCGGTGGCCCGAGCCCAAGAGATCGTGGCTCAGGGCTACGGCTGGGTCGTGGACATCGACTTGGAGCAGTTTTTCGACCGGGTCAACCACGATCGCCTGATGGCACGCGTCGCGGAAAGGGTGGCCGACAAACGAATGCTCAAGCTGATCCGTGCGTTTCTCCACGCAGGGATTCTGGAGGACGGCCTGGTTCAGCCGACGGAGGAGGGCACGCCGCAGGGCAGCCCGCTGTCTCCGTTGCTGTCCAACTTGGTGCTCGACGAATTGGACCGGGAACTGGAGAAGAGGGGTTTGCCGTTCGTGCGCTACGCCGACGACTGCAACATCTATGTGCGCAGCGAGCGAGCCGGCCAGCGAGTGATGAGGAGCCTCAGCGACTTCATCACCCGCAAACTCCGACTCAAGGTCAACACCACGAAGAGTGCGGTGGCAAAACCCTCGAGTCGGAAGTTCCTCGGCTTCAGCCTTTCGGACGGAGCTGAACCGAAACGATTCATCGCCCGACAGGCGCTGAAGAGGTTTCGGCAGCGAGTCGTGGAGCTAACCGGGCGCAATCGGGGCATCAGCTTGGCACGGATGATCGGGGAAGTATCCGAGTACCTCAGGGGCTGGATTAACTACTTCGGTTTCTGTGAAAGGCGTACGGACCTGCGAGACTTGGACGGCTGGATTCGGCGGCGGCTGCGTTGCGCCGCTTGGAAACAGTGGCAGAACGGGCGCAGGCGATACCGAGCGCTCCGACGGCGGGGAGTCCCGGCCGAACGAGCCAAGGCGGTCGCCGGCAGTACCCGGGGACCCTGGCACATGAGCCGCAACATGGCCATGAGCCAGGCCCTTTCGAACCGCTATCTCATGTCCCTGGGACTCCTCACCCTGGAGACCTGGTCGAATGCTTAACCGGCCGAACCGCCGTGTACGAGACCCGTACGCACGGTGGTGTGGGAGGGGCGAGAGCCGCGAGGCTCTCCCCCTATCCCGATTAGCCTGGGGCGTCAGCCCCAGGTAGGCAGAGAAGAAAATCCCAGAGCCCCGAAGGGGCGACGGCAGCCGACGGTGGCAGGCGCGTATCAGTTTGATTTCTTCTTGTCGGTTCTCTGTCTTGGCGTTTCAATCTCTAGCCGCCGAACTGCCGTCGCCCCTTCGGGGCTCTGGATGATGGGGGCTCGATTCCTGGGGCTGACGCCCCAGGCTACATGCCTTGGCGCCTTCGGCGCCGAAAATCCACCCAATATGCAATCAGTCGAAGATATACCGCTCGTCGTACTCGATCCGGTGCTTCTTGAGCAGCGCGATCAGTTCCTCCTTGAAGGAGATCTTGGCGTGGTGGGCCTCCTGGGACCGAATGTACTTCCGCACCTTCGCCGCCTGGGACTCGCTGACGGAGAAGGCGGCGTAGCCGGTCTGCCATCCGAAGCGGCCTTTGATGAGGCGCTCGTCGTTCACCCACTTGGAGGAGTTCGATTTGAGGAGGCGGAGCATCACCGAAACCGCGGTATCCGCCTTCAGCTTCGCCAGAAGATGGACATGGTCGGGTATGCCACCGATCTCCAGGAGGACGCCGCCTTCGCCGCGAATGATGCCGCCCATGTACTCGTAGAGTCGCTCCTGGAGATCGCTCTGGATCAGGGGAATGCGGTCCTTGGTGCTGAAGACGATGTGGTAGAGGAGATTGGTGAACGTGCTCGCCATGGCGTCTGCCTCCGTCGTTCTTGTATCCGTAGCGCCGGTGGTCCTTCTAAGCTTCGGTGTCGCTTCTAAGCTTCGGCGGCCCGCCTAAGCTTCGGTGGCTCGCCTAAGCTACGGCGGCTCATCCAAGCTTCGGCGGCTCATCCAAGCTTCGGCGGCCCATCTAAGCTTCGGTGGCCCGCCTAAGCTTCGATGGCCCATCCAAGCTTCGGCGTCGCATCTGAGCTTCGGTGCCGCATCTAAGCTTCGGCGGTCCATCTAAGCTTCGGTGCCGCATCCAAGCTACGGCGTCGCATCCAAGCTTCGGTGGCCCATCTAAGCTTCGGTGCCGCATCCAAGCTACGGCGTCGCATCCAAGCTTCGGTGGCCCGCCTAAGCTTAAATTGGCTCATCTAAGCTTCGGGCGCCGCATCTAGGCTTCGGTGGCGCGCGGGAAGCTCTGCCGGAACCCCGCGCAACCTGCAGAATCCAAATAGGATAGCCACTTCCGGCCGATTCGGCGGACTGCTTCAGGGGCTAAGGCATGCGCTGGAGGACAGCACGGTGGTCGGCCACTTCGAGCGCGAGGGATTACCCGCCGCCTCTTTCTTGTTCTCGGCGGTGAACCCCGGCTTTCCGGCCTCGGACTCATCCCTTATGCTAGCGAGATCATGACGATGACGAACCTCTCCCGTGCGCTCCGCTCCCGGCGCTCCGTGCTGGTGGTCGCCGCTTTCGCCTCGTTCCTTCTCCTGAGCTGTCAGGAGGGCGCGACTGCCGGCAAGGCGCTCAAGCCCGGCAGCAAGGTGGACTTTCAACTGAAGACGGTCGACGGCCGTACGCTGGGTCCCGTCGACTTCCGGGGACAGGTCGTCGTGGTCGACTTCTGGGCTACCTGGTGCGGGCCTTGCCACCTCCAGGCGCGGATCCTCGAGCCCATCTATCGGGACTTCAAAGGACGCGGTGTCCAGTTCCTCGCCGCCAACGTGGGGGAGGAGCCGGAGACCGTGAAGACCTTCCTCAAGAACAAGCCGTTCCCCTACCCCGTTCTGCTCGACCCGAAGGATGCGGTCGTCAGCAACCTCGGCGTGTACGCCCTGCCTACTCTGTTGGTGGTGGATACCAAGGGGCGGGTGACCTACTTCGAGTCCGGCATCGCCGACGGCAATACCCTTCGCGAGATGATCAGGAAGGCGGGAGCGCCGCGCTCACCGGCGACGGCACCTTCAACTCTGTAGAACGCCTGGTAGGGGCGCAGCAGGCTGCGCCCCTACACTACACAACGGCGAGGGGTCTTACTGCAGGACCACAACCGCGACGCGGCGGTTCTGGGAACGGCCGTCGCGGTTGGTGTTATCCGCGACCGCGGCGGTCTCGCCGTAGGAGATGACGTTGATGCGGTGCAGCGGGAAGCCGTGCTTCTGGTTGAGGTAGCGGCGCACCGCCTCGGCCCGCAGCAGCCCGAGCTCCTCGTTGTACTTCTCCGAGCCGACGTTGTCGGTGTGGCCCTGGATCTCGATGTAGACGTTCTTGTTCTCGTTCTTGAGGGTGGTGGCGAACTCATCGAGAGCCGCCTGCCCCTCCGGCGAGAGATCCGAGGTGTCGAAGCCGAACTTGACCTTCTCGTCGGTGAACACGGTTTCGTAGAGGAACTTGCCCTCGGCGAGCTTGCCCGCATCCTGGGCGCGCTGCAGCGCCTCCTGGGCGGTCTTGGAGACGTCGCCGATCTGCCGTTCGTGGGTGTTGAGGCGGGTCTGGGTCTGCTCGACCTGACCCTGGACGTCATCCACCCGGGTGCTGACCGCGCCGGTCTCCTGCTTGACGTATTTCTTGGTCGCGCAGCCGGTCATGCCGAGGAGGGCGACGACCAACGACAGGGCCACGATCCACGGTTTCATTCTCATGGTTTGATTCCCCCTTGGACGGTGGGGACGTTCCCTGCCTGGAACGGATCCCCAGTTCGATTTAGCCTCCCGCACGGGATCCCGCGGGAGGTGTTCCCTTGTAACCACGGCGGAATACGATGGTGCGACGGTCCTTCGCCTTGTCCACCTCGACGCGCAGCGGGCGGAACCGCACGGCTCCGTCGCCGGTCGAGAATCCCAGCACGTACTGGTGCCGGACGTCCTCGAGAATCGCGTTCAAGGCGGTCTGGAGATCCTCGGGGCCGGAGATGGAGTAGTAGCGGCCGCCGGTGACCGCGGCGAGCAGGCTCAGCACGTCCGCGTAGCGGTAGATCTTCTCCCCCGTCTCCGACAGCTCGTAGGGACTGCCGGAGCCCATTCCCAGCACGTAGGTGGGGAGCTGGGCCTGCTGAATGACGAACCGCGCCTGCTCCGGGGTCAGGCGGCTGGCGTTGTCGACGCCGTCGGTCACCAGGATGGCGAACCGCTTCGGATTGCGGCCCTCGAGCGAGATCTGCGGCACGTTGGCCACCGCGTCGTGGAGCGCCGTGGTGCCGTAGGCCTCCCAGCGGTCGATCGCCTCGCGCACCGTTCCCAGCTCCGGCGTGAACGGGACCTCGACCTGGAACTGATCGCCGGCGAAGGTGGCGATCGAGAACTCGTCGCCGGGAAGGGCCTTGTCGAGGAAGAAGCGGACGACCTCGCGGCTCATCTCGAGGCTGCCGGCGGTCGCCATGCTGCCCGACAGATCCTGCAGCACGACGACGCTCGCGGGTGCGTCCGAACGGCGCTCGAAGCTCTCGATGTCCACCGGCTTGCCTTCGACGAGGAGTCGGAAGTCCTGCTGGTCGAGGTTCTTCGCATAGCCTTCGCCGGAGCGCACGACTACCGGCACGAGCACCAGGCCCACGGAGACCTCGTCCTGGAAAGACGGGACCGCCGGCTCTTGCGGGACCGCCCAGGCCGGCCCCGCGGCGAGCAGCGCTCCGAGCGCTCCCAATACTCCCAATACTGCCAATACTGCCAATACTGCCAAAATGGGAAGCACCGCCGCGAGGGCGCGAGGGCGGAGTGCCGCTACTCTCATTGCGCGGCCAAGTTGTGCAAAAGCCGCGCCATCGTGGGAAGATATCTGGGAGGAGATCGTTATGGCCGAGGAGATCAACATCCGGAACATTTCAATCAAGTGCGGCAACTGCAACGCGTATCAGACCCTCCTGGGCTTCGGCCAGCGGGAGGAGTGGAATGTCTACACGTACGAGTGCGAAAACGACACCTGCGATCCCAAGGTGACCCGCACCCTCGTCGAGGTGCCGCGGGAGATGGACTCCTTTGCCAGGCGCGACCCGGAATGGCGCGGCGGCGGCAAGCACGGGGAGATCGGGGACGGGAATCCGACGGATTGAGGGGAGGGCCTCCACATAGAGACTTTACAATATTTGGCCGTAGGCCCGATCCCTCGCCCGGCGCTTCCGCACTGGGCTATCGAGATGTCGCCCTGAGGGCGATTCGCTCCGGAGGAGCAACGTTTCGGTAGCCCGGTGCGGAAGCGCCGGGCGGGCGCCGGACACGCTCCAAAGGTTGTGCTACTCTCCGCCCTGTAATCACCGCGGGTTTCCGCTCCTTTCGCCTTGTCGCTCAACCGTTTCTGAGAGGGAATCATGAAAAAGATCGTCCACGTCGTGGGCACGGGCACGATTGGGGAGCCCCTGCTCGGTCTCTTCACCGACTTCCGGGAGAGGATGGGAATCGATGAAGTCACCTTCCATAAGCGGACGCCGCTCGCGTCCGATCGGGCGAAGCTCAACCACCTGATCCAGCGCGGCGCCAAGCTGGCGGTGGACGAGGACGTCCGGCCGGAGTTCGAGAAGCTGGGGCACGAGGTGGGCTTCGAGTCCCGGGAAGCCCTGGAGCGGGCCACCGTGGTGGTCGACTGTACGCCGGCGGGCAACGAGAACAAGGAGAAGTTCTACGAGAACCTGAGCCGTCCCAAGGGTTTCCTGGCGCAGGGCAGCGAGTTCGGTTTCGGCAAGGCCTACGCTCGCGGCATCAACGAGGAGGTGCTGGTGCCGGGCGAGGACCGGTTCATCCAGATCGTCTCGTGCAATACCCACAACATCTCCACCCTCATCAAGACGATCTGCCACGAGGGTGGTAGAAACTACAGCCTGCAGAAAGGCACCTTCGTCTGCATGCGGCGGTCGAACGACATTTCCCAGTCGGACGGCTTCGTGCCGGCGCCCAACGTGGGCAGGCACGACGATCCCGACTTCGGCACCCACCACGCGCGCGACGCCCACCACGTCTTCGAGACGCTGGACCTGGATCTCAACCTGTTCTCCAGCGCCGTCAAGCTCAACACCCAGTACATGCATTCGATCTGGTTCAACCTCGAGCTCGACCGCGACATCACGGTGGAAGAGGTCAAGAAGCGCCTGCGGGACAACCCGCTGGTGGCCACCACCGACAAACGCTTCGCCAACCTGATCTTCAGCTTCGGTCGCGACCATGGATATTACGGCCGCATCCTGTCGCAGACCGTGGCGGTGATGCCTACCATGGCGGTGCGGCGCAAGCGCGAGGTCTACGGCTTCTGCTTCACGCCCCAGGACGGCAACTCGCTGCTCTCCTCGGTAGCGGCGACGCTGTGGCTCATCGAGCCGGACTGGGAGAGCGTCGAGAATCGCCTGGCGCCTTTCCGCCGCTGGCTGTACCGGGAGATCTGAACGAGCCCCGTCGAGCTGCGTTTCGGTGACCTCCGCATCGAGGGATGGTCGCGCGCCGGCGATGAGAACTGGTTCCGCGTTCATCCGCCGGGCCTGGCGTTCGACGTCGGGCGGGGAGCGCTCCAGCTCGCCGGTGCCCGCGACGTCTTCCTGAGCCACGGCCATCTGGACCATGCGCTGGGGTTGCCGTTCGTCCTCTCCCAGCGTTCGCTCCACCAATCGGCTCACACCCGGGTCTTCTGTCCGACCGAGACGGTTGAGGCGCTGGGCGCCTTGATCGCCGCGGCGGAGCGACTGGAGCGGGCGGCATACCGCTATGACCTGGTGCCGCTCGCTCCGGGGGAGCGGGTGGAGGTCGGCCGGGGGCTCGCCGTCGAGGCCTTCGCCACCGATCACGTGGTGCCGAGTCTGGGCTTCCACCTCTGGCGTGGCCGGCGGCGCCTGGCGGCGGAGCTCGCGGGACGGCCTCGCGACGAGCTGATCACCCTGCGCGAGCAGGGGATTGAAATCTCCGAGGTGATCGACGACCTCTGGCTCACCTACTGCGGCGACACCGGGCCGGCCGTCTTCGAGCGGGAGCCACGGCTCTTCGGCGCCAGGGTGCTGATGCTGGAGTGTACCTTCCTCGGCGAGGACCACCGACGGCATGGGGAGCTCTTCAAGCATCTCCACCTGGAGGACATCGCGTTGCGGCGAAGCGAGTTTCGCAACGAGGCGCTCGTCCTCCACCACCTCTCGCGCCGGTATCGGGTAGAAGATCTGCGCGCCGAGATCGAGCGGCGGCTGCCGGAGCTGGCGTCCCGCGTTCATATCCTGGTCGAGGGGAGGGCCGGATGAGAGGCCGGCAGGGAGGCAGGGGGCCGGATCGCGGCGGCGGCGAGGGCGGGCGAAATCGCAGCCGCGATCGGGACCGCGGCCGGCGGACGGCAGCGCCGCCGCGGCGAGCGGTCGGCCGTCGCGAGGCTCCATCATCGCCGCCATCGCCTCCTCGGCCCCCGGCGGCGCCCCCGCCGGGCGCCCGCCTGATCGGCGTCGAGGAGCTGGAGGTGCGGATCGAGAAGCTGGTCGCCGGCGGCGAGGGCCTGGCCCGCTTCGAGGGGGTGCCGGTCTTCGTCCCGCGCTCGGCGCCGGGCGACCGGCTGCGGGTGCGCATCGTCGACCGTCGGCCCGATTACGGGCGGGCGGAGATCGTCGAGATCCTCGAGCCGGGACCGGCCCGCCGGCCCGATCCCGTGCCGGAGCTCTCGCGCTCCGGCGTCTGCGACCTGCAGCACCTGGACGACCGCGTGCAGCCGCGCCTCAAGGCGGAAGCGGTCCGCGAGACCCTCGAGCGGATCGGGCGTCTGACGGTTCCCGCCGGCACGCCCCTGATCACGGGCGAGCCCTGGGGATACCGCCTGCGCACCCAGCTCCACACTGAGATCGATTCCGTCGCCGGCAGCGTGAGGGTGGGCTATTACGCTCGCGGCACCAACGAGGTGATCCCCGTGGCGCGTTGCCCGCTGCTGGTGCCGGAGCTGGAGGAGCTGCTCGCCGAGCTGCCACAGTACCTGGGCCCGGAATCGCCGCGCCGGCTGGACCTGGCGGCGGGAGACGACCGGTCGGTGACGGTGGCGCCGGTCGTGCCCGGCCTGCCGCACGGCGAGATCTCGACCCGGGTCGGGACCCAGTTGGGGGAGATCACCTACGCCTATGACGCCCGCTGCTTCTTCCAGTCTCATCGCGGTCTGTTGCCGCGCCTGATCGAGACCACGGTCGGGCCCTGGGAAGGAGAGACGGCCGTCGATCTCTACGCCGGGGTGGGTCTCTTCAGTCTGCCCCTGGGCCGTCGTTACCGGCGGGTGATCGCCGTCGAGGCGGATCAGATCGGAGCTCGCTACGCCCGGCTCAACGTGCGGCGCAACCGGGCGACCGGTGTCGAAGTGGTGAACCAGGCGGTCGAGACCTGGCTTCGTCAACTGCCGCAGGGCGTCGACCGGCTGGTGCTGGACCCGCCGCGGGGAGGCCTGGCGCCACGGGCGCGGGACGTGCTCATGGCGCGCCGGCCGGCGCGGCTGACCTACGTCTCCTGCCATCCGGCGGCCCTGGCCCGCGACCTGCGCCAGCTCCAGGAGGCGTATACGGTCGAGAGCCTCGCCTTCATCGACCTGTTTCCGCAGACGGGTCATATGGAGGTGGTGGTGCAGATGGCGTTGCGGACCTGAAATCTCCTGGGAGCGCCGGCGTCCCCGCCGGCAGAGCGGATATGATCGAAGCCGAGCCATGATTACCTTGGTCGAAGCCCTTAACTACCGCTGCCTCCACGAGATCAGCCAGCCGCTCGGTCCTTTCCATGTCCTCGTTGGACCGAACGCCAGCGGGAAGACCACTTTCCTGGACGTCATCGCTTTTCTGGGACGTTTGGTCTCAGACGGCCCTGATGCGGCGATCGAAGAAAGGACGCAGAACTTCTACGACCTCGTCTGGCGGCATGAAGGCACGCAATTCAAGTTGGCAATTGAGGCCCAGATTCCGGATGAGCTGCAATCTCGGCTGGTCGGCGAGAGGTTCGACGTTGTCCGATATGAGATCGTCGTTGGACTTGATTCCATGACCGAGCAACGAGGGCTCCTATCTGAACGGGTTCTCCTGAAGAATTCATCGGATGCCAGCCTGTTACGAACCGTTTTAGTCAAGAATCCTAGTCAGTTGGATGTTTTGCGGCCGGAGACCACTTCGCAGACGGTGTTGGGCTTACCGGAACTTCGGGGCTTCAAGCCGCCAAGTCCTGTGTTACCGGGATTCAAGCTAGGACTACGACGTTCGGCTCTGGGCAATCTCCCGCTAGATGAGTCGCTATTTCGGGTGAGTACGTGGCTCAAAGAAATGCTCAGCTCAGGCATCCAGCAGCTTTTCCCCAACAGCTTCCTGATTCGAAGGGCGAGTGCGCCGGGTCTCGGACGCGGTCTCAGGCCGGACGGCATGAACCTTCCTTGGATTATTGACGATCTGAGCCAGAGGTCGCCTGAGCGTTTCCGCCAGTGGATCGCTCATCTGAGAACCGCCTTTCCCGATCTAGAGGACATCAATACGATAGAGCGACCCGAGGACCGGCACCGATACCTCGTACTCCACTACAGCGGTGGCTTGGAGGTCCCCTCCTGGATGGCCTCGGACGGCACATTGAGGATGCTCGCCCTCACCCTTCCTGCCTACTTGGAAAACTTCAAGGGTATCTATCTAATCGAGGAGCCCGAGAACGGAATTCACCCCCGGGCAATCGAGACGATGACTCAGTCGCTCTCCTCGGTCTATGACGCGCAGGTCCTACTCGCCACCCATTCGCCGGTGATCTTGAGCACGGTCGAAGCGGAGCAGGTTCTCTGTTTCGCCAAGGATTCGGAAGGGGCTACGCGCATCATTCGTGGAAGCGAGCACCCGGCGCTGCAATCCTGGAAACCTCGTTCTTCAGCGATCTACCTCGCTCTCGCCCAGGCCGTCAGCACCGAGCGCTGCTCCGATCCCGCCTTCGCCAAGCTTCGGCAATGTCTGCGGGAGTGGTTTCCGTCCGCTCCTTGACCCCCGCAGCCCACTGATCGCGGCGGGCGCCCTCACGTGGCTCATCCACCATGGGCTGAGGGACTCAGATCACGGTCGGCTTCCAGATCCTGAAACTCAGCCTCCAGGGGGAAGATCCGGTAACGCCCGAGGCCCAGCAGGAACTCGACTCTGGACATGCCTGCCAACTCCGCAGCCCGACCGGACGAGAGCCGGCCGAGCTCATAGAGTTTGGCGGCGGCCAGCATGCGGAGCTCGCGAGCGAAAGCGGCCTCATCAGTCTTTTCGGCCAGGAGCACCGCTTCTGGAACGTCGATCAATAGTTGCCGGCTCGCCATGGAGTCCTCCTTTGAGGGATTGTACCCCGGCAGGCGGGCGCCATCTGATGCCGCCCCGGTTACTTTCTTGCGCCTGGGGGTGTCTAAGCCCTTAGGATGAACACGACACGGACAGCAGTCTCGACAAGCGTCTGGGGAGGCGAGTTGCGGGACCGAGCCGATGGCGGTCAGGAGGGGCGGCTGCTCGCCGCCCTGGCGGCGGGGGACAGGAGCGCCGCCGAGCAACTGGTGGAGCGGACCTACCGCGGGGTCTACGCGCTGCTGCGCCGCCTCTGCGGTGACCCGGACCTGGCGGCGGATCTCGCCCAGGAGACCTACCGCAAGGCCTGGGATGCCCTGCCCGGTTTCGACGGCCGCGCGCAGTTCTCCACCTGGTTGTTCCGCATCGCCTACACCACCTTTCTGAACCATCTGCGCCGGCCCCGCCGCCTCGTGCCGCTGGAGGAGAAGCACGAGTCGACCGTCCCCGATCCTTCGCCCTCCGCCGACGAGGTGGTGGGCCGCGAGGTCGAGGGCGACCGGCTGCGGCGCGCGGTCCTCTCCCTGCCGGAGGAGCTGCGGCTCACCGTCACGGCTCTCTACTGGGGCGAGCTGCCGGTCAAGGAGGTCGCGCGCCAGGAGGGGATCACGACGGTCGCCATCCGCAAGCGCCTCAAGCGGGCGCTGCGGATGCTGTCGCTGGCCCTCGAGGAGGACGTTCGATGAGCAGGTTGAGCGAGCGCGAGATCGCCCGGAAGCTGGCCGAGCGGGAGGACTTCGAGCCGCCCGCCGGGCTTCTGGAAAAGATCAAGAACGAGATTCCTTCGACGATTTCCATCGGTACGGAGGTTTCCACAGGAGGGAGGAGCGTCATGCCTTCGCGCCAGCGGTGGTTGATCGCGGCGTCGTTGATCGTCACGGTCGGCGCGGGCCTCTTCGCCCTGCGCTTGCGGCACCAGGCTCCCTCCGTCGCGACTTTCGCGGCTCCCGCGGCCCGTGCGGCGGCGGGTGCTGAAGAAGCGGAAGAGCCGGCACAGCGGAAAAGCGAGACAAGCGAGAGATCGCGGCTCGACGCTCCGGCTTCGCCGCAGCCACGGCCCGCCGAGCCTTCTCTGCAGCTCTTCCGGGATGACCGGGATGAGGAGACGCGCCGGAACGCGGGTCCGCCCGCTGCGATGTCCGTTCCGCCACCCCCGCCCCCGCCCCCGCCCCCTCCGCCGCCGATGGCTGCGAAGCCGGACGGCAGGCTCAGGGAGAATCTCGAGGCGCTCGGGTACGTCGCAGATCCTCAGCCGTCCGAGATCCCCGAGGCCGTGCCGGAAAACGACATGGTCGTCGGCGTCGAGGGTGGAGTTGAAGGTGGAGTGGCCGGCGGCGTTGTGGGCGGAACGGTGGGAGGCGTGCCTTCCTCCGACGCTCCCTTGCGGGTGGGCAGGTCGAAGATGGCGCTCCGGGGAGGCAAGTCGCAGGTGGAGCCCGACAAAGAGGCTCGTTTACAGAACCTCTTCAAGTCGGCCGGGATCAATCCGTTCGTGGACACGGCCGCCGACCGGCTGTCCACCTTCGGATTGGACGTGGACACGGCCTCCTACACCGTGGCGCGCCGGTATCTCTCGGACGGCAACCTGCCGGACCCCCGCTCGGTGCGGATCGAGGAGCTCGTGAACTTCTTCGACTACGGCGACGCGCCGCCCGCGCGGGGGGACTTCGCAATCAAGGCCGAAGGCGGTCCGTCTCCCTTCGTGCAGAGCGAGCGGCACCGGCTCCTGCGCTTCAACATCCGGGCGCGGCAGGTCAAAGCCGAGCATCGCCGGCCGGCGGTGCTGATCTTCGTGGTCGACGTTTCCGGCTCCATGGACATGGAGAACCGGCTGGGTCTCGTCAAGAAGTCGTTGTCGCTGCTGCTCGATCAGCTCCGCCCCACCGACCGGATCGGCCTGGTGGTGTACGGTGACGAAGCCAAGCTGCTGCTGGAGCCGACCAACGATCGCGAGGCGGTGCGTCAGGCGATCGACCGGCTGCGGCCGGACGGCTCCACGAACGCCGAGGCCGGCCTCCTACTCGGGTACGAGGTGGCAAGCCGGAACTTCCGGATGAACGCCGCCAACCGGATCATCCTGTGCTCGGACGGGGTGGCCAACGTTGGACGCACGGGCCCGTACGCCATGCTCGGGCAGATCAGCCGCGAGGCGCGGCGGGGGATCGAGCTGACGACCCTCGGCTTCGGTATGGGCAACTTCAACGATCACCTGATGGAGCAGCTCGCCGACAAGGGAGATGGGCGCTACGCCTATATCGACACTCTCGACGAGGCGAAGCGGGTGCTGGTGGAGGAGCTCACGGGCACGCTGCAGACGATCGCCAAGGACGCCAAGGTGCAAGTGGAATTCAACCCGCAAGTGGTGGCCCGCTACCGGCTGCTGGGGTACGAGAACCGCGACATCGCCGACGAGCGCTTCCGCGACGACAGGGTGGATGCCGGGGAGATCGGCGCCGGCCACAGCGTGACCGCGCTCTACGAGATCGAGCTGCGGCCCGACGCTCCCAGGGACGGCCTGATCGCCGTCCTCCACCTGCGCTACCGCGCGCCCGAGATCGGCAACCAGACTGAGACGGTGCGCAAGCTGCACCTCTCCGAGCTTGCGCCTTCCTGGCAGAAGTCGTCGCCGGGCTTCCGGCTGGCAGCCCTGGTGGTCCAATTCGCCGAGATCCTCAAGCAGTCGCCCTGGGCGAAGGGGGATCTCTCGCAGGTGGCCCGGCAGGCGCGGGAGGTCGCGCGGGAGCTGCCGAAGAGCGCCAGGGCGCCGGAGCTGGCGGAGCTGGCGGAGAAGGCGTCGCGGATTCAGACTCAAGGGCAATCGGAGCGGTAAGCCCGCGAAGCCCTCACTCCCCTAACCCCTCTCTCCCAAAGGGAGAGAGGGGAAAAAGGAAGCATTCTTGGGTTTATCTCCCTCCTCTCCCTCTGGGAGAGGAGGGCCGGGGAGGTGAGGGCTTCGGAGGGCAGACGGCCTACTGACCGCCCTTCTCCTCCCGCATCTCCTTGAGCTGCTCCTTCAGCACCTCCGTCTGCCGCTCGAGCTGCTCGACCCGGTCACGGAGGGCCTGCTCCTCTTTCCCCTCGGCCGTCCGGGCGCGGATCTCCCGGACGGCTTTCCCGGCGTTACGGCGTTGCCGGTCGTCCGGCTCGGTACGGGCCCGGCGCTCGATGGCCGGGATGGCGGCCTCGTCGCCCAGGCTGCCCAATGCCGCATAAGCCCTCTCGCGCAGCACGTAGCTGGCATCGTTGAGGTAGCCCTCCAGGGTCTCGCGGATCTCGTCGTGCCGGCGGTGGTCCTCCGCGGCGATCGCGACCAGCGCCTCCAGCGCCTCGTCGCGGCTGTCGATCGGCGCGCCGTACCGGGCCAGCCGCAGGGCCGGGCCGTAGGCGCGCGCGGGCTCCAGCCTGGCGAGCGCCTTGATCGCCGCCGCCCGCACGACCTCGCGGAAGCTCTCCTGCTCCAGCGCCGCGAGCAACAGGGGCACGACCTCACCGCGCCGGTCCTCGAAGGCGCCGAGAGCCGTGGCCGCCGCCGCCCGAGCGTAGTAGCTCTCCTCCTGCTCCAGGGCGCGGCGGAGGACGGGGATCAGCTCGGCGTTCTCGGGGAAGCTCTGGAAACTTTCCAGCACGGCGGTGCGCACGCGGCTCTCCTTGTCGCCGGCGCCGCTGCGGAGGGCCTCCAGGGCCGAGCCGGTGGCGATCGTGCCGAGGGCCTTCGCGGCCTCCTGGCGGATGCCGCGGAAAGGCTCCTCGCGCAGGGCGCGTCCGAGCGCCGCCACGGCTTCGTCGCCGCCGAGATCGCCGAGGGCGCGGATGGCTTCCAGCCGCGCGGCGAGCGGCTTCGCTGCCGCGAGTTGCACCACCCACTCGGAGGCCGGCTTGGAGAAATCGACGGTCTTGAGGATCCAGCCCTGGGGATCGAGCACGACGGTGCGGGGGCGCTCCCCTGCCGGCTCAACCGGGATGTAGAGGTCCTGAAACTCCCGCGCCGCCACGGACACCCGACGCACCGCGGTCTCACCCTCGCCGACCAGGGCCACCTCCAGCGGGAAGGAGAAGAGGCCGGTCTGACCGTCGAGCTCCTGGACCTGCCGCACCTCCAGATGCACCTGCCGGTTCTCCGGCTCCCAGTCCCACTTCACCTTCAGCTCGGGATGGCCGGCGCCGTAGACGTACTGATCCAGGAGGGCGCCGAGCGAGACCCCGGTGGCCTCTTCCACCGCCCGCTGGAAATCCGGGGTGGTCACGGTCCGGCCGGCGTAGCGGTTGACGTAGGAGCGGATGGCCTTCCACCAGGCCTCTTCGCCCAGCAGGAAACGGACCATGTGGAGCACCAGCGCGCCCTTGTCGTAGCTGTGATCGTCGAACATGTCGATGGCATGGGAGTAGCGGCGGGTGACGATCGGCCGGCTGTACTCCCTGGTGTCCTCGCCGAGGTACTGCGCGCGCAGATCGTCCATCTCCAGGGCGAAGTCGTCGTCGCCGTGAGCGTGGTGTTTGTAGAGGGCCGTGAAGTAGTCGGCGAAGCCCTCGTTGAGCCAGACGTTGGACCAGTCCTCGCACGTCAGCAGGTCGCCGAACCATTGGTGGGCGGCCTCGTGGGCGACCAGGCCCTCGCTGGAGAAATCGAGGGCGGCGCGGGCGTCGTGCAGGGTCCGCGCGGTCTGCGTGGTGGCGGAAATGTTCTCCATGCCACCCCACATGAAGTCGATGACGACCGATTGGGCGTATTTGGCGTAGGGATAGGGACGGCCGGTGGCGGTGGAAAAGTACTCGAGGATGTCGGGGGTGTTGCCGAAGGAGCGGCGGGCCCGGGCCTCGGCGTCGCTGCTCGGCGGCACGTAGTAGTCCACCGGGATGTCCCGCCACCGATCCGAGACCCGGGTGAAATCGCCGATGGCGATCGAAACCAGGTAGGTGGTGTGGGGGACGTCCATGCGCCAGTGGTAGGTCCGCCGGCCGTCCGCCCGGTCGGCGGCCTCGAGCAGCTCGCCGTTGCTGACCGCCGTGAATGGACGCTTCACGGTGGCGATCATCTCGGTGGTGGCACGGTCGTTGGGATAGTCCCAACTCGGGAACCAGTAGCGGTTCAGCTCGGTCTCCCCCTGCGAGTAGATCTGGCGCGGCTTCGCCGGGTAGCCCGCGTCGGGGCCGAAGAAGTAGAGGCCGGCCTGGGGACGGGCCGTGTAGTCGATGGCCACCTCCAGCCGGTCCTGGGGTCCGTAGGCGCGGTCCAGACGAACGACGAGGGTCCCGGCCTGCGGATCGACGGTGAACGGCCGCTCCGCGCCGTCCACGCGGACGTTCTGGACATCGAGGCCGACGGCGTGAAAAACCAGCGAGTCGAGCCCCGGCATGAGAGGCGTCAGGACGTTCGTGGCGGTGCCGCCGACGCTCTTCGCATCCCAGTCGAAGGCGAGATCGAGCCGGAGGTGCTGCAGGTCGTACTGCCGGGAAGGCATGTACCGCGGCGGCGTGTCCGGGGGAGAGAAGGGGAGCAGGACGGCCGACGCGGGAGACGCCGCCGGGGTTCCCGCGAGGAGCAGGAGAACGGACACGACGAGTCGCGCCGTCAGGGAAGGACGAGCCGTGGCGTTCATGAATCCCCCAATGGGTCAAGTTCCAGGCGGGCGCTATCTTAGACCGGCGGCATAGAATCCCGGCATGGTGCGCTACCGGATGGTCCTCGCCAAGGAAGACTTCAAGTTCTCCGCCGCCCACTTCACGCTGTTTCCGGATGGCCGCGCCGAGCTGCTCCACGGCCACAATTACCGGGTGCGGGTGGAGCTCTCCGGAGGCGAGCTGAGCGCCGAGGGCCTGCTGGTCGACATCGAGAGCTTCAAGCGGGCCATCCGGGAGATCTGCGCCCGTCTGGACAGCCGGGTGCTGATTCCGGGGGAGAGCCCGCGGCTGTCCTGGTCGCGGGAAGGGGAGGCGATCGAGGCACGGTGCGGGGAGCGGACCTACCGCTTCCCGGCCGACGATGCCTTGCTGCTGCCGCTCGCCAACACCTCGATCGAGCTGCTGGCCCGCATGCTCTGGCAGGATCTCGCGCCCCATCTGGCGGGCTCGCGGGTCGACCTGTTGGCCGTTTCGGTGGAGGAGGCGGTGGGACAGATGTGCTGGCACGAGGAGCGGCTCGCCTAGCCGGCAGCCGCGTCGTCTCTCCCTGGGGACAGCCGTGCAGATCGCTTTCCTCGACTCATGGATCCAGAACAGCGCCGAGGGCAGCGGCACCGCCGTCGGCATCGGCGGCCTCGTGGGGGCGCTCCGCGCGCGAGGCCATACCGTCAGCCGCATTGCGCCGGTCGCGCCGCGGCCCGTCAACCTGACGCTCCGCCGGCTCCTCTTCAACGCGCAGCTCGGCCTACGGTGGCGCGCTCAACCGTACGACCTGGTCGTCGGCACCGATATCGACGGCGTTTTCTGGTCGACCCGGCGAGGCAAGACCCCATACGTCGTGGCCATCAAGGGCGTCATCGCCGAGGAGCTGCGTCACGAGCAGGGGCGTACCCGTCGCCTCTTTCAGGCGCTCGCTCGCCTGGAGGCCCGCAACGCGCGCCAGGCCGACATCGTGCTGGCAACGAGCGCCTACTGCCAGGACGCGATCGTCCGCCACTACGGCGTCCCTGCCGAGCGGATCCGCAGGGTGCCTGAGGGAATCGACCTCGCACGCTGGCGGCGGCTTGCCGCGCAGAGCCCGCGTCTGAGCGACGGATCGACGATCCTGTGCGTGGCGCGCCAGTACCCGCGCAAGCACATCGCCGACCTGCTGCGGGCGCTGCCCCAGGTCCGCCGATCGGTGCCGTCGGCGCATGCCGTGATCGTGGGTGACGGGCCGGAGCACGCGGCGCTCCGCGCCCTGGCGGCCGGGCTGGGGCTGGGCGACGCGGTGCGGTTCCTGGGTGCCATCCAGGAGGACGACGCCGTGGCGTGGTGGTACCGGCATGCCGACGTGTTCTGTCTGCCGAGCGTGCAAGAGGCGTTCGGGATCGTCTTCCTCGAGGCCATGGCGAGCGGTTTGCCGGTGGTGGCCGCCCGAGCCGCGGCGATTCCGGAGGTGGTGCCCGACGGGCAAGCAGGACTGTTGGTGCCGCCGGGAGACGTGGAGGCCCTGGCGGCGGCCTTGGCGACGCTGTTGAGCGAGCCGCCGCGAAGGGTGGCCTACGGAACGTATGGGCAGGCGCACGCGCAGCAATATGACTGGGGCCTGGTGGCGGATCGGTTCCTGGCGCAGGTGGCCCCGCTCGTGCGGGGAGGGCCCCCTGCCTAGGCGCCGGGCCGCGCCGCCAGCTTCTCCTCGATTTCGCCGGGCTCCGGGAAGCGGCCCAGCTTTTTCTTGGAGAAGATCAGGTCGTTCCCCACGCTGATCTCGAAGACGCCGCCGTAGCCCTTGACCAACTGCGCCTTGATGCCGAGCTTCTGCTCGATTTCCGCCGCCAGACCGGCGGCGCGGGGATAGTAGTTTCAGCTGGTGCAGTACTCGATGGAGACCCGGCTGGGCATGCACACCCCCTTTCGCCGTCCATTATAGCGATCCGGGTGATCCGGCCCTGGTGCGGGCAGTCACGGGGAGGTGCCCTTCAAGAGAGGAATGAAATACCCGAACCCCGCGTTTTGGAGTCTACAGGTGCGCTCGAGGGATCAAAACGGGACAAAATCTCTAAAAGTTTTTACCTGAGGCTGGATTTCGATCCCTACCCTGAGTATAATCGAGATTGTTCAACATCGCTGTGAGAGTTTTAGTAAAAAGTTCTTGAGCTTGCATTCGTCCGGCGGGGTGCACCGCCGGGATGTAAGAGGGTATAAAGATTGCATGATATGAAACGTGGAGGTAAGAAAATGAAAGGTGAGGCGCCGAACATGTCTTCAAAAGAAATGGCTCAGATCCGGCAGAATCTCGAAGGCACGCCGGACATCGAGGAGGCGGCGGAGCTGATGAACCTCGCCGGGAACTCTACCCGGCTCAAGCTTCTCTATCTGCTCGAGAACATGAAGGAGCTCTGCGTGTGCGACCTCGCGGAGATGCTCGGGGTTTCGGTCTCGGCCGTGTCCCAGCACCTGGCCAAGCTGAAGGCTTATGGGCTGGTGGCCCCTCGCCGCGACGCCCAGACCATCTACTACCGGCTGACGGACCACGAGTTCAACGCCAAGCTGCGCGACAACTTCTTCAAGCAGTTCCAGGTCTGAGCGCTTTCCGGGGCGCCGCGGCGAGCCCGCCGCGGCCCGGTTTGAAGAGGCGGCCGGTGATCCCGGCCGCCTTTCTGCTTTCAGGGAGCCGGTCATCCTGCTCCAAGTCGCGGTTAGAATCCGCTGCGACACCTTCGAAGGGAGAGGAGAAGGAATGACCCAGCATCCACGCCCGCGGTTCACGTATCTCGGTCACGCCACGGTTCGTTGCGATCTCCCCGGTGGAGAGGTCGTGCTCATCGATCCCTGGGTGGAGAGCAACCCGGCCTGCCCGAAGGGCCGAAAGACTTTCGACCGGCTCGACGCGGTGCTCATCACGCACGCCCACTTCGACCACATGGGCGACGCGCTCGACCTCTGCCGGCGGCATACGCCGAAGAAGGTGGTCGCCAACTTCGAGATCTGCTCCTGGCTGGGGGGCAAGGGGGTGCAGAACTGCTCCGGCATGAACCTGGGAGGCGGCCAGGACGTGCTCGGACTGCAGGTCACCATGGTCCGCGCCGACCATTCGTGCGGTCTCTCCGACGGCGACCGGATCGTCTACGGCGGCGTCGCGGCCGGGTATATCGTGCGGCTGCCGGGAGGCTACACCTTCTATCACTCGGGCGACACGGCCCTGTTCTCGGACATGCAGCTCCTGGGCGAGATGTACCGGCCGGAGCTGGCGTTCCTGCCGATCGGCGATCTCTTCACCATGGACCCTCAGCAGGCGGCCCGCGCCTGCCGTTTCCTGGGGGTGCGCAAGGTGATCCCCATCCACTGGGGCACCTTCCCGGCGCTGACGGGGACGCCGGAGAAGCTGCGCAAAGCCTTGGACGATCACGGCATCTCCTGCGAGGTGATCGCCCTCAAGCCGGGCGAGAGCTACTGAAAGGCTCTGCTCCGGGACCCGGGTTTCAGGAGCGGCGATTCAAAAACGGACGGCCGCGCCCAAGCCGGCAAACCAGTTGGGATGGGGATCGTCCAGCCCGGCGCCGATCCGCGCGTCGAGCTGCAGGTCGTTCGAGAGGAGATAGGTGAGGCCGGAGTTCACGTAGCTGGTCGAGGAGCCGCCCGCGCTCTCCTTGGAGAAGCCGAATCCCTCCACATACATGCCCAGCCGATCGGTGAGCGAGAGCCCGGCGGACAGGCTGCCCCCCCACTGATGGAACCACTCTCCCGCTTCGGCGAGATAGGCGTAGTTGACATTGGACGCCAGCGAGAGCCGTTCGGTCAGGTCCCAGGAGAGAGCCAGCTTGGCTTCGGGCTGCCATTCGTCGCTCGTCAGCTCTTCGTCGCCGACGGGCACGCTGGTGTGCAAGAGCAGGGCGACCACGGGGTGGCCCGGCGGCAGCAGATCCGGATCGTCGTCGCTGAGCCGGACCTTGAACCCCACGAAGGGGTCCTCATATCCCGTGATCGCGTCGATTCCCGGGATGCCGGGATCGATGCGGCCGTAGGAGCCGATCCCAAACCGCGCCTCCCATCGCTCGCCGGTACCGACGCGCAGCAGGAGCTCGCCGAGGGACAGGGACTCCTCGTCTCCGATCCGGGTGAACGTGAAGCCACCTTCGAGCTGAAAGTGCCCCGGCGGTACCGTCGAGGTGCTCTCCGTGAAGTCCGGCCGGTCGGTCACCAGGGATTCGGGTAGCCCGGACAGATCCTGGGCGGCGAGCGGTGCTGTCAGCGCGAGCATGCCGAGCACGGCGAGGCTCCGAGATTTTGGCATGCCAAAAATTATCTTCTGGGTAAGGGAAAATGTCAAGCGTGCAGCGGCGCGATCTCGACCCCGGGATCTGCGGTAGTCTTTTCCCGATGCCGACCAGCACCGTCGAGGACTACCTGAAATGCATTCTGCTGGCGCAGCAGCGGGATCCCGAGGCGCTCGTCTCGATGCGCCGGATCACCTCTGCCTTGAACGTAGCGCCAGGGACGGTGACGGCCATGGTCAAGACGCTGGCCGACAGCGGACTGCTGTCCTACGAGCCTTATAGCGGCGTGCGGTTGACCGGCTCGGGCCGGCAGCTTGCCCTCCACGTGCTGCGCCGACACCGGCTGATCGAGCTGTTCCTGGTCAGGGTCATGGGGATGGACTGGAGCGAGGTTCACTCCGAGGCCGAGGAGTTGGAGCACGCCGTCTCGGATCGCCTGATCGAACGCATCGACGAGATGCTGGGTTTTCCTTCGGTCGACCCCCACGGCGATCCCATCCCGGACGTGCACGGTATCGTCGAGGAGGTCCTGCTGCCCAGCCTCGTCGACTGCGAGCTGGACGCCGCGGTCAGGGTCGCCCGGGTGGGTGACCAGAGCCGGGACTTTCTCCAGCTCGTCGAACGGCGGGGTCTCAAGCCGGGAAGCCCGGTGCGGGTCGAGGGCCGCGACGAGGCGGCGGATGCGGTCGAGCTGCGGCTGGGATCGGGAGAGAAGCTGACGCTGGGGTACCGTGCGGCGTCGAAGATCTTCGTGGAGGAGGCGGGTTAGGAGAACCGCGCCCGCAGCAGGAACCTGATCCGCAAGCCCAGGCCCAGATGAGGGGGCGCCGTCGAGGAGCTCGACGCTCGCTTCCTCGATGCCGCTCAGGAGGCGCAGGGCGGCGAGCAGGGAAAAGACGGCGGCGCGGCGGTAGCCGCGAGGGAGGTCCAGGAGCCCGCGGGAGGCCCGCAGAAACCGGGCGCGGAGCCGTTTGCACTCGCGATGCGCGGCCGCCACGGAGCTCTGCCGCAGCGAAGCGGTCGTCGGTTCCCGCCGTCACCTCGCTCGCCGGCAGGGGGCAGCGCCCGCGGTCGATCTCCCTCCCCAGGCTCTGCAGCGATCCGAGGCGGAGGAGGGCGCCGGCCAGGCCGTCGAGCCTCCGCGTTGAGGCTCCTCTCGAGGAGCGCGGCGGCCACCGCACGGCCGAGGCTCAGGGCATCGACCTCCGCTTCCGCCACCGTGGCAGGCTGCTCGCGCATGGCGCGGCGGCGGGCGCAGGCCGCCAGCTCGTCGAGCGCGTCCACCGGCCAGCGGCGGCGCTCGTTCTCCCGGGTCATGCGCAGAAAGATCGGTTGCCCGACGGGCTGACCCGAGAAGGCCTCGTCCAGCGTGAACTCCCAGCGGTTGATCTGCGCCAGCCGTTCTCCCTCGACGCCACGCTGCCGCGCGAAATCGAAGAGGGTGGAGGCATAGGCGAGGAGGGTCTGGACCCGGCGGCGCTCGGAGGCGGGGAGCAGCAGGAGGGCCGGAGCGAAATCGCCGAGGAGCTCGCGCGTGACCTGGGCACAGAGAGCCGCGGCCTTCTCCTCGTCAAAGTCCTCCACCGGACGGCGGATCTCGGCGTCGAGCCGGCTGTGCCGGCTGCGAGCGAGGGAGTCCGCTCTCCAGGCCGCGTCGTCAGGGCGTGTTGCCCGCGGCTGGCCGGTCCCGAGCAGGGATTGAACGGCAGACGGTCTGCGTTGTTGCGCCTCGCTCATGGGAAGGAGCGTAGCACCGGCCGGCGCCGGGCGGGACGATCCGTCGCCTCAATGATCTGTGGCGAATGGAGGCCTAGACGAGTCGTCAGTGGTAAACTCTCTGCATGCTGAGCAACTATGGCGTGCCCGACTACCCTGGGCAGGAACAAATACTCGCCGGGCAGGTTCTCAGCCGCGAGGCACGACCGCAGGGTTATCCCCGGGAGGTGTTCGAGGATATCGCCAAGAAGACGATCAAGGGCCTTCAGCGATTGCTCTCCAAGGCGTGGGATGTCGGGATCGACTTCGAGAAGGCGATCTACGAGCTGACGCTTCGGGAGCGATTTGTTCGCGACCTGGACCAAAAGATCCAAGAGCAAGTCACGCTGGCGCGCGCAGCGGCGAGACTTGCGGAGGCCCAGGACATGGGCGAGAGATATGTTCACAGCGCTACCAAGGCCGCAGAAGAAGGCGAATGGCTCACCGGCGTCAACCGATCCGTCATCGCCGAATACCAGGAGTGCCGCAGAGGATTGGAGGAGATCCGCGATGCCCGCCTCGAGGAATACGCGAAGGAATGGGAGCAATACCTTTCTAGCCTTGAATCGCCGATAGCTGAAGAGGTCAGAAGCGTCTGGTCCTATCTCGAAGCGCGCCTGTGGGCACCGGAAGCCGCCCCGACAGATGACGGCGGCTTTCGAATGGTATGGGACCGCGGTCCGCACCACTTACAGATAGAGGTTTTGACCGAAAGCCGTTATGACTGGTTTTACAGAAACCGCGACTCCGGCAAAAAGCAATTCGAGGAAGATCTGACCATTGGGGTTTACTCACCCGCCTTCGATGAGATTCTTGATCGCATCGTGGCCAGTTGATGGTTAATCCATTAACTTCAGGGATTGTTCTTCGCATGGCGAAGGAGCGCAAGGGGCTGGCGCCGTTCCCGGAGCGGCCGCGCATTGAAGATTTCGAGCCAACCGATAAGGAGAAGCAGAATCCGGCGGCCAACGGCCATGTCCGGATTTCCGTTTTCGATTACACCCGGACGACAGTGGCTCATATATTCACAATACGAAGAATTCCTGTGCACAGTCTTCCGGTATTTGGCCTCGCCGTTGAGCGGATCAATACGATTCAGGCGGAGGGGCGAGCGCCGTTGTACGTCGTGCGCGACCCGATGCAGGAGCCCGATTGCTTTCTTCCTGGAGCTGATGGGCATTGCGGGATTGGCAATCTGGCCCGGCGCAGCGGCGAGCAACGAGCGGTGATCAAGGACCTCTGCTCGCAATTGGTGGACGCAGTCCTGGACTAGCTAGGCTGGATAGGAAAACAGCCAGGCCGCGGTCAGATCCCCGGTCACGCCAGCAGCCGCAGCAGCTCGCGCTGGGGCTCGCCGCCGGTGATCTCGGCGCCTTCGGGGGTGAGGGCGACGTTGATCTCGCTGCGCACTCCGAAGTCGCCGGGGATGTAGATCGCCGGGCTCGATGGAGAAACCCGTCATCGGCAGGAGCAGCCGCGTGTCGTGGGTCTCCAGGTTGTCCATGTTGGCGCCCTGGCCGTGGTCGGAGATGCCGATCGAATGGCCGGTGCGGTGGATGAAGAGATCGCCGTAGCCCGCGCTGCGGATCACCTCGCGGGTGGCGTCGTCCACCTCGAAGCCGCGCACGGGCTGGCGCGGGATAGCGGCTGCGCACCAGCTCCCAGCCGGCATCGCGGGCGGCGGCGACGACGGTGAAGATCTCCTGTTGCTTTGCCGAGGGCGATGCGGCGCAGACCCCCACCCAGGTGATGTCGGCGTAGACGCTGCCCGGCTGCTTCTCCTTGGCCCAGAGGTCGATCAGCAGGAAGTCGCCCTCGCGGATCGGCGAGGTCTGCTCCGGTCCGGGCTGGTAGTGAGGATCGGCGCTGTGGGCGTTGACGCCGACGATCGGATCCGACTCGGCCCACAGACCGGCCAGCTCGAAGGCATCCAGGATGAAACGCTGGACGCCGTACTCATCGATCTGGTCGCCGCGCCGCAGGAGGTCGGACACCCGGTGAAAGGCTTCGAGCACGATGCGGTGGAGGTGGACGTTGGCCCGGCGGTGCCCCGCGAGCTGCTCCTCGCTCCAGGTGGCGGCGAACCGCTGGGCGAGGTCGGCGGCGGAGACCAGCTCGATGCCGGCTGACCGGAGCAGGTCGGCCGTGCCGGCGTCGAGACGCGACACGGAGGGCAGCTCGTTGTCGGGGCTGTATTGGGCGGCCAGCCTGCGGAAGCCGGAGACGAGCTTCGCCACCTCCTCGCGGTGCTTCTGCCAGGTGAGGTAGATGGACTTGGTGCCCGGCAGATGGTCGAGCATGGCCGGCTCCAGCGCGTGCACCAGTTTTCGCGGCTCGCCTTCGCGAGGCACCAGATAGTAGCAGCGGCGGGTCACCAGCTTGCCCTCGCCCGCGAGGCCCAGGAGGTCGAGCCCGATGGGATCGTTCTGCTGGAAGCAGGCAAAGAACCAGCCCTCGAGGCCGGCTTCGGCCAGGGCGGACTGGATGGCGGGGATCCGTTCGGCCAGCATGGCACCTCCCTTGAAGGGCGGAATCGTATCAGAGGGCGCGGCGGGATTTTCCATTTAGAATGGCGGTCCGGACTGATCCAGAAAGGCAGTCCAGAAAGGCAGGAATGACACCATGACTTCCATTCACCGCGCTGCCCTGACCGCGCTGGCGCTTACGCTTTTCCTCGTTGGACCGCTCTACGCCACCGGCGAGGGCCGGATCATCGCCACCCTGGTGGACGAGGCGGGCGTGCCGGTGGAGGGCGCCAAAGTCCTTCTCACCCGGCCGGGCACCGCCTACAAGCTGGAGAAGACGAGCGACAGGAAGGGGCAGGTCATGCTCCTGATCCTCGATGCTACGCAGGAGTACCAGATCCGTATCGAGAAGGCGGAATTCCACCCTTTCGAAGGTCCGGTCAAGCCCAAGGTCGAAGATACGATGCGGTTGACGTTCACCCTCGTAAAAGCCGCTCCAGCCGAGCCGGAGGCGAACGCGCCGAAGGAGATGGCGGGTACGGAGCAGGCGATCCTGGCCTATAACGACGGGGTCACCGCCCTGCGCGCCGGCGATATGGGGGCCGCCGTCCCCAAGTTCGAGCAGGCGGCGGCGCTCAATCCCGAGCTGGCCGAAGCGCACGCGGTCCTGGCCGAGCTCTATCTGGAGCTGAAGCGCCACCCCGATGCGCTCGCCGCCGCCGACCGGTACCTGGCGTTGAAACCGGCTGATCCGCGGGGGCTGCGGGTGCGCTACGACGCCTTGAGGGCGGCCGGGGAGAAGCAGAAAGCGCTGGAGGCGCTGGAGGCGCTGGGGACTGCCGATCCGACGGATCCGGAGACGGCGGTGCGCTTCTTCAACGAGGGCGCAGAGCGGACCCGCACCGGCGAGTACGACGAGGCGGCCCATTTCTTCGAGCGGGTGGTCCAGATCTCTCCCGACGATCCAAAGTTCGCCAAGGCCCACTACGTGCTGGGGCTGTCCTACGCCAAGGACGACGCCAAGAAGGCGCAGGCGAAGGAGCACCTCCAGAAGTTCCTGCAACTGTCGCCCAACGATGCGGACGCCGAGACGGCGAAGCAGATGCTGGATTATCTGAAGTAGGGCCTCACCCCTGCCTCTCTCCCGCCTCCTTGCCGGGAGAGGAAGGCCGGGGAGGTGAGGGCCCTACAGCGGCAGCCGCAGCCGCGCCTCGCATCCGGGCTCGGGGGCGCGGTTTGCCAGCGTCAGGGTGCCGCCGTGAGCCTCCGCGATCTGCCGGGAGAGGGCGAGGCCGATGCCCGTCCCTCCCGGCTTCGTGGTGTAAAAGGGGACGAAGAGATCTTCCGTGTTGGAGAGGCCCGGCCCCTCGTCTTCGACCCGCACCTCGACGTGCCCGCCGTTGGTCCGCCAGCCCACGCCGACCCCGCCGGCCGTCAGCAGCGCGGCATCCACCGCGTTGCGGATGAGGTTGATCAGCAGCTGCTCGATCTGGTCCGAGTCACCCTCGATCGTCACCTCCCGTCCCTTTTCGACGTAGACGGGGAGCCTGGTCTCCAGGGCGGCGGTGCGGCGGATCAGGCTCGACAGCTCGAAGGGAGCCCGGCGCGGCGGCGGCAGACGGGCGAGGCGCGCATATGCCGCCATGAAGCGGATCAGCGCTCCCGAGCGGCCGCCGATCACCTCCAGGCCGCGCTGCATGTCCTCCCGCCAATCCTCGGGCGGCGGCTCGCGCCTGAGCAGGCCGGCCAGGGTCGAGGCCATGGAATGGATGGGAGCGAGCGAGTTGTTGAGCTCGTGGCCGAGCACCCGGATGAGGCGCTGCCAGGCCTGGCGCTCCTCCTCGCGCAAGGTCTGGGAGAGGTCCGAGATCACCAGCAGGCGGTGAGGAAGGCCTTGCTCGCGGAAGGTGCTGCGCCGGATCTCCCAGCGCCCCGGACCGCCGGGGAAAGTACGGCTTTGAAGCCGCGACACGTCGCCCGCGAGGAGGTCCGCCAGGCCGAGGTCCTCGGCCGCCCTGTCCAGCAGGCGGTCGGCCGGCTCGGCCAGCAGGCGCTCGCCGGGCCGGTTGACCAGCCGTAGCTTTCCCAGCTCGTCGAAGGCGAAGACCGCCACGTCCACCTCGTCGACGACCCGATGGAGAAGCGCTGCGGCCTCCACGGCTCCCAGACGCTGCTCGCGCAACACCTCGCCGATGGCATTGACCTCGTGAACCACCTGCGCCAGGGCGTCATTCTCCTCGGGCTGGCGGGCGCGCAGCGAGAAGTCTCCTTCGCGCAGTGCGGAGAGCAGATTGGCCAGCGTCTGGAGGGGCCGGACGACGTGGTCTCTCAGGTTGACCGCCAGCCAGACCCAGAGGAGACCCGCAAACAGGCTCACCGTCCAACGGAGCCTGAGGCTATGGGGGTCGAGCCAGACGAACAGCAGAGAGAACAGGGTGCCGGGCAGACCGGTCGCCAAAGCGAAGAGCAGGATACGGTCTTCGAACGCGAGGCGCCGGCGGCCGTCGCGCCAGAGGCCACGGAAGGGGAACCGCCCGGCCGGCCTGGTGCCGGGCTCGTTCTTGCCCCGGACCAGGCGCTCAGAGGCCATGCTTTTCGAGCCGCCGATACAGGGCGCTGCGGGAGAGTCCCAGGGCATGGGCGGCCTGGCTGACGCTGCCATAGCGCGCGAGAGCCTTCTGGATCAGCATCTTCTCGACTTCCTCGAGCGGCAGATCCTCGAGCCGTTGTGCGGCGGGCGCCGCCCCCTGCAGCCCGAGGTCCTGCGCCCGGACCCATCCGCCGCGGCCCATCAGCACGCCGCGCTCGACGGCATGGTCGAGCTCGCGCACGTTGCCGGGCCAGAGGTGGCCCAGCAAGGCAGCCTGGGCGGCTTCCTCGAAGCCCCGGAAGGACTTGCGATAGCGCAGCGCCTGCTGCTTGAGAAAGTAGTGGGCGAGCGGCAGGATGTCCGGCCGCCGTTCGCGCAAGGCCGGGAGGCGGATCTCGACGGTGTTGAGCCGAAACAGGAGGTCCTGGCGGAAACGCCCGGCGGCGATCTCCTCGCGCAGGTCGGCGTTGGTGGCAGAGATGACGCGCACGTCGGCGGAGCGGGTTTTCGACGAGCCGAGCCGCTCGAACTCGCCGGTCTCCAGCACCCGCAGGAGCTTCGCCTGCTGAGCGAGAGAGATGTTGGCGATCTCGTCGAGAAAAACCGTGCCGCCGTCCGCCAGCTCGAAGCGGCCGACGCGATCGGTCTTGGCGTCGGTGAACGCTCCGCGCACGTGGCCGAAGAGCTCGCTCTCGAAAACCGCCTCCGAGAGGCCGCCGGTGTTGACGGTGACCATCGGCACCGCGGCGCGAGCCGAGATGGCGTGGAGGCTGCGGGCCACGACGCCCTTGCCGGTGCCGTTCTCACCGGTGATCAGCACGTTCGCCTCCGAGGGGCCGATCCGCTCGATCAATTCGAGCACCGGCTTCATCTCGGGGGACTCGGCGATCAGGGTGGGCGCGCTGGCGGAACGGAGCAGCTCGTTCTCGGCTTCCAGGCGGCGGCCCCGGCGCAACGCTCTCTGGAGGTCGATCTGAGTGCGCAGGATGGCGAGGAGACGGGCGTTGTCCCAGGGCTTCTCGACGAAGTCGCGCGCGCCCCGGCGCATGGCCTCGACGGCCACGTCCACGCTCGCCCAGGCGGTCATCACCACGACGGGAAGGGAGTCGTCCACCGTGCGCAGGCGCGCGAGCAGGTCCAGCCCTTCGCGGCCGGAAGTCGTGTCCCGGGTGTAGTTGAGATCCATCAGCACCGCGTCGAAATCCCGGGTGGTGACGGCCTTGAGGATCTCCGCCGGCGAGGCGGCGCTCTCCGTCTCGAACCCTTCCGCCTTGAGCAGCAGGCGCAGGGCCTCGCGCACCTCGCCATGGTCGTCCGCGATCAGGACTCGGGGCTTGGGCAGGGAGCCGTTCATCGGGAAGAACTCTAGCAGGGAGCCCGGCGGCCTACCCGGCCGCCGGACCCCGCCGCGCGATGCGGCTGGCGAGCACCGCGGCGCCGTAACCGTTGTCGATGTTCACCACCCCGATCCCTGGAGCACAGCCGTTCAGCATGGTGAGCAGGGCGGCCAGACCGCCGAAGCTGGAACCGTAGCCGACGCTGGTCGGCACAGCCACGACCGGCGCCGGCACCAGGCTCGCCACGACGGTGGGCAGGGCGCCGTCCATGCCCGCCACGGCAATGACCACGTCGGCACGGCGGAGAGCGGGGAGACGGTCCAGCAGCCGGTGGAGCCCGGCCACCCCGACGTCGTAGGACCGCTCGACCTCGTGCCCGAACCAGCAGGCGCAGACCGCCGCCTCTTCCGCGACGTCCAGATCGGAGGTGCCGGCGGCGAGCACGGCGATCGTTCCCGGCTGCGGCTCCAGCGGGCTGCCGCAGGTGAGGACCCGCGCCCGCTGGTGATAGTGGGCGCCGGGAAAAGCCGCGCTCAGGTCGCCGGCCGCGTCCCCTCCCAGACGGGTCACCAGCACCCGGCCGCGCGCCTCGAGCATCCGCTCGACGATGGCTTTCAGGTCCTCCGGCCGCTTGCCTTCGGCGTAGATGGTCTCGGGAAGGCCGTTGCGCAGCTCGCGGTGGAGGTCCAGCTTGGCGAACCCGAGGTCGGCGTAAGGCAGATCCACGAGGTCGCGGAGGGCCTCCTCCGGCGACCGCTCGCCCGCGGCGACCGCTGCGAGGAGGAGCTTGAGCCGCTCGGGACTCACGGCGCAGGCGGCGGAGCCGCATCCGCGCCGCCCCGGCGGTAGCCGCGCCGATCGAAGGCGACCCTCTGGAAGCCGAGGGAGCGGAGGCGCGGCGCGACCTCGTCCCACATCGCCGCCAGCCGCGTGACCTCCTCCGGACCGACCTCGACGCGGGCCGCTTCCGCGTCGTGCCGCACGCGGACGACCCGGAAACCGGCACCGGCGAGCACCTCCTCGGCGGCTTCGATGCGGCGCAGCTTGCCCAGGGTGACCACCTGCCCGTGCGGGATGCGCGACGACAGGCAGGCGTTGGCGGGACGGTCCCAGACGGAGAGCCCCAGAGCCCGCGCCATGGCGCGGGTCTCCGCCTTGCCCACGCCGTGTGCCAGGAGAGGCGAGCACACCCCGCGTTCGCGGACCGCTCGCAGCCCCGGACGATCCGGCCCGGGATCGGAGGCGTTGGTGCCGTCGCAGACCACGGAGTATCCTCTCTCCGCCGCCAGCCGGACCATCATGCCCATGCGCATCCCCTGGCAGACGTAGCAGCGGTACTCGGGATTGGCGACGAACTCGGGATCGTCCAGCTCGCTGTAGGTGACGACCTCGTGGCGAATGCCGATCTCCGCCGCGACCCTCCGCGCGTGGTCCAGCTCCCTTCCGGACAGCGTTTCCGCCGCCGCCGTCACCGCCAGCGCGCGCTCCCCCAAGGCCCGGCAGGCCAGCGCCGCCACCACGGCCGAATCGACGCCGCCCGAATAGGCGACGAGGATCGAGCCGCGGCCGGCGAGGTCGGCGAGGAGGGTTTCGAGGCGGGGGGAAAGGCCGGAATCGGACATCGCGAAGGATGCTAGCACGCGGGCTTCATCCTCGCCCGGCGCTCCCGCACCGGGCTATCGAAACGTCGCCCAGAGGGCGATTCGCTTCAGAGAAGCGACGTCTCGGTAGCCCGGTGCGGGAGCGCCGGGCGAGCTCGCGCCCCTACCCCCCCGGCCGCCCCGGGAACTTCATCGTCACCGGCACCAGGAACAGCACGCTGAACACCCCGAACGCGTAGAGAGGCACGAGCGGCGCCGCGCTTTGGTCGCGGTAGGGAGCCATGCCGCGCATCAGGCTGAGGATCGCCGGCGGACCGAGGTAATAGATGAGCAGGAAGAGGCGGCGGAGCCGGGCGGGCATGCCCCGCGTCCGGATCACGTAGAGGATGCCGAAACCCCAGCCCAGGGCCACGGCCACGCCATAGAAGGAGTAGAGGGACAGCGGCAGGCTCCCCGCCAGATCGACGATCCGGGAGAAGCTCAACACCCGCAGCACCCAGCAGGCCAGGAAGAGCCCGAGAAGCGCGATCTCGAGCCGGCCGACCTCGCCCCCCGCAGGCTCCGTTTTCACCCTCCTGCCCGTTTCCCTTTCCCCCTCTCCCGGTGAGGGTGGCAAGGGAGGGGCCGGGAGAGGGGGCCTGGGGGTGAGGGCTCAAGCATAGCTTTCCATCGGCGGGCAGACGCACATGAGATTGCGGTCTCCCCAGGGATTGTCCACCCGCGCCACGTAGGGCCAGAACTTGCGCTCGCGCACCCAGGGCGCCGGGAAGACCGCCTGCTCGCGGCTGTATGGCCGATCCCACTCCCCGGCTGCCAGATCGTCCGCGGTGTGGGGCGCGTTCTTCAGCGGATTGTTCTGCCGGTCCATTCGCCCCTGCTCGATCGCCCGGATCTCCTCGCGGATGCGGACCATGGCGTCACAGAAGCGGTCGAGCTCGGCCAGGGACTCGCTCTCGGTGGGCTCGATCATCAGCGTGCCGGGCACCGGGAAGGACATGGTCGGCGCGTGGAAGCTGAAATCCATCAGCCGTTTGGCCACGTCCTCGGCTTCGACGCCGGCGGTCGTCTTGAACGGCCGCAGGTCGAGGATGAGCTCGTGCGCCACCCGGCCGCGGCGGCCGGCGTAGAGCAGCGGATAATGCTGGCGCAGCCGGGCCGCCATGTAGTTGGCATTGAGGATGGCGATCTCGGTGGCGCGCGTCAGGCCCGCCGATCCCATCAAGGCGATGTAGGCCCAGGAGATCGGCAGGATGCCGGCGCTCCCCCAGGGCGCCGCCGAGATCGGGCCGATGGCCTCGCCGCCGCCGGTCGGGATCAGCGGATGGCCGGGAAGGAACGGCGCCAGATGCGCCGCGACGCAGATCGGTCCCATACCCGGGCCGCCGCCGCCGTGCGGGATGCAGAACGTCTTGTGCAGGTTCAGGTGGCAGACGTCGGCGCCGTAGTCGCCGGGCCGGCACAGCCCCACCTGCGCGTTCATGTTGGCGCCGTCCAGATACACCTGGCCGCCGTGCTCGTGGACGACGTCGCAGATCTCGCGGATCCCCTCCTCGAAGACGCCGTGCGTCGAGGGATAGGTCACCATCAGCGCCGCCAGCCGGTCGCGGTGCGCCCCGGCCTTGGCCCGGAGATCGTTCAGATCGACGTTGCCGCCGGCGTCGCAGGCCACCACCACCACCTCGAGGCCGGCCATGACGGCCGACGCCGGGTTCGTGCCGTGGGCGGAGACGGGGATCAGGCAGACGTCGCGGTGCCCCTCGCCGCGCGCGGCATGATGGGCGCGGATCACCAGCAGGCCGCTGTACTCGCCCTGCGAACCGGCGTTCGGCTGCAGCGAGCAGGCGGCGAAGCCGGTGATCTCGCAGAGCCAGCTCTCGAGGCTGCGGAACAGCTCGCGGTAGCCCGCCGCCTGACTCTCGGGAACGAAAGGATGGAGGAAGGCGATCTCCGGCCAGGAGATCGGCGCCATCTCCGCCGTGGCGTTCAGCTTCATCGTGCACGAGCCCAGGGGGATCATGGAGGTGGCCAGGGAGAGATCGCGGGCCTCCAGGCGTTTGAGATAGCGCAGCATCTCGTGCTCGGTGTGAAAGCTGTTGAACACCGCGTGGCTGAGGTAGGCGGAGGTCCGGGCATGCGGCGACGGGATCTCCAGGTCGACCTGCCCCGCCAGGTCCACGGCGGCGAGGCCGGCAAGGCCGGGAGCGCGGTCCGCGAAGACCTCCAGCAGCTCGTCGACGTCGTCGGCGGTCGCCGTCTCGTCGAGAGCGACGCCGACGGCACGCTCGCCCAGCTTGCGCAGGTTGATCTGGCGCTCCCCCGCGGCGGCCAGGATCTCATCGGCCGTGCGCTCGCCCGTGCCCACGCGCACGGTATCGAAGAACGGCTCGCGGCCGACCGTGAAGCCGAGGCGGCGCAGCCCCTCGGCGAGCACGGACGCCAGGGCGTGCACCCGGCGGGCGATGGCCGCGAGGCCTTCGGGGCCGTGATAGACCGCGTACATCCCGGCCATGATCGCCAGCAGCACCTGCGCCGTGCAGATGTTGCTGGTGGCCTTCTCGCGGCGGATGTGCTGCTCGCGGGTCTGAATCGCCATGCGGAAGGCGGTTCGTCCGCGCCGGTCGCGCGAGACGCCGATCACCCGGCCGGGAAGCTGGCGCTTGTACTCGTCGCGGGTGGCCAGGAAGGCCGCATGCGGCCCGCCGTAGCCCAACGGCACGCCGAAACGCTGGGCGGAGCCCACCGCCACGTCGGCGCCGAATTCGCCCGGCGGCCGCAGCAACGCGAGCGCCAGCAGGTCCGTCGCCACCACCACCCGCGTACCGGCGGCGCGGGCCCGCTCGGCGAACGGACCGTAGTCGAGCACCCGGCCGTCCGTCGTCGGGTACTGGAGGAGGACGCCGAAGAGATCGCCCGCCGAGAAATCGATCCCTGCGGGATCGCCCACCCGGATCTCGACTCCTGTCGCACCGGCGCGCGTCTGGACGACGCCGATCGTCTGCGGGTGGCAGTCCTCGGAAACGAAGAAGATGTTCCGCTCTTCATCGGATACCGCATAGCAGAGGTGCATCGCCTCCGCCGCCGCCGTGGCCTCGTCGAGCAGCGAAGCGTTGGCGATGGGCAGACCCGTCAGATCCGCCACCATGGTCTGGAAGGTGAGCAGCGCTTCCAGGCGTCCCTGCGAGATCTCGGATTGGTAGGGCGTGTACTGGGTGTACCAGCCGGGGTTCTCCAGGATGTTCCTCTGGATGACCCCGGGCGTGATGCAGCCGTGGTAGCCCATGCCGAGATAGGACCGGAACAGCCGGTTCTTCGCCGCCATGCCGCGGAGAGCCTGGAGCATCTCCCGCTCGCCCAGCTCCCGGCCGGCCGGCAGCCCCGCCAGGAGGAGGGGCTCGCGGCGACGGATCGCCTCGGGGACCGTCTCCGCCATCAGCTCCTCGAGCGTGCCGGCGCCGACCGTCTCCAGCATCCGCCGGACCTCGTCCTCGCTCGGCCCGAGATGCCGGCGGACGAAGGTGTCGGTTGGGTTCAAAGAGGCGGCGCCGGATCTCGAGCGCGGCCCGGGCTCCGGCGATGAATCAGGGAGGTCGACGTCGCCGGCCGTCCCGGTCGCCCCCGCCATAATCGGCGCCATAATCGGCGCAATAATCGGCGAGCCCTCAAGCTTCGCCACTCTGCACGTACTCCTCGTACTGCTCGGCGTTCATCAGGCCCTTGAGGTCCGAGGCCGAGGAGAAGCGGATCTTCACCAGCCAGCCCTCCCCCTGCGGATCCTCGTTGAGCAGCTCGGGATCGTCGACCACGGCGTCGTTGACCTCGACGATCTCGCCCGCCACCGGCGTATAGACCTCGGCCACCGCCTTGACGGATTCGATCGTGCCCAATTCGTCGTTGGCGTTGAACACCTGGCCGATCTCCGGCAGCTCCACGAAAACCACTTCGCCCAGCTCCTGCTGGGCGAACTCGGTGATGCCGACGACGCAGATGTCGTCATCGATGCGAACCCACTCGTGCTCCCGCGTATAGAGATAATCACTCGGATACATATCCTCTTGAAGCCCTCCATTTTTCCTCGGTTATACCACCAACGATTCTAACCCTGCGGGCTCCGCCGATAGAAAGGCAGCTCCACCACCGCCGCCGGCAGCGGCTTGCCCCGCACCTCCAGCGCCAGGGGCGTGCCCGGCGCCGCCAGCTCCGGCGGGACGTAGGCCATTCCCAGCGCCTTCTCGAAGGTGGGGCTCCAGGTGCCGCTGGTCACCGCCCCCACCGCACCGTTTTCCGACACAACCGCGTGACCCTGGCGGGCGATTCCACGGCCCTGCACTTCAAAGCCGATCAGCTTGCGCGGCACCCCCTGCGCCTTCTGAGCGACCAGGGCATCGCGGCCGAGGAAGTCCCCTTTGTCGAGCTTCACCACCCAGCCGAGCCCCGCCTCGAAAGGCGTCGTCGTGTCGTCGATCTCATGCCCGTAGAGGGCCATGGCCGCCTCCAGCCGCAGCGTGTCGCGGGCTCCCAGGCCGGCAGGGGCGGCGCCGGCCGCGAGGAGCCGGCGCCAGACCGCCGGCGCTTCCTCCGGCGCGAGATAGATCTCGAAGCCGTCCTCGCCGGTATAGCCGGTCCGCGAGATCAGCGCCGGCGTCCCGCCGACCTGGCCCTGCAGGAAGCCGTAGTACTTGAGACCCGAGATGTCCGGCGAGGCGAGCGGCGCGAGCAGGGAAAGCGCCTGCGGCCCCTGGAGCGCCAGCAGCGCCCAGCGCTCGCTCTCGTCGGTGACCTCGGCCTCCTCGGTGTTCTCGGCGGGCGACCCTCGGAATCCCGCCATCCATGCGAAGTCGCGGCCGGCGTTCGAGGCGTTGACGACCACCAGGAAATCCTCCGGCCGCCAGCCGGTAGACCAGCAGGTCGTCCACATAGGTGCCCCGCTCGGTCAGCAGGCCGCTGTAGTGGGCCCGTCCGGGAGCGAGCTTCGACACGTCGTTGGGGGTGAGCCGCTGGAGCAGCGCCTCGGCGCCGGCCCCGCGCACCCGGACCTCGCCCATGTGGGAGACGTCGAACAGCCCGGCCGCCGTGCGCACCGCGCGATGCTCCTCGATCACCCCGGCATACTGCACCGGCATCTCCCAGCCGGCGAAGTCCACCATCCGCGCTCCCGCCTCCAGGTGGCAATCGTAGAGCGGCGTCCTTTGGGGAGTCTGGGATTCCGTCATGGGATCGATTGTCATGGGATCGATTGTCATGGGATCGATTGTCATGGGATCGATTGTCATGGGATCGATCTCGGCAGGCAAGCCGCCAGCGGGCAGGAAAACGCTATCATGAGGAGCCGCAGGAAATCCGCAGCCCGAGGGTTTCTGCCTGAGACGTAGCAGGAAGAATCCCGGGCCGCAAGGCCCCGATCCGAAAGGAGCGCCATGAAGACCCGCACCACCCTTCTCGTTCTAGCCGCCCTCGTCGCCCTGCTGGCCCTGCCGCTGGCCGACGCGCAGGCTGCCCGCCAGTCGCGCAGCCCCGTCGAGATCCTCAGCAACCCGCGGCTCCTCGCCCGTTACCTCAAGCTGACACCGGAACAGGTCACGACCGCGCAGGCCCTCTACCGCGAGCTGCAGGCCGCGGTGAAGCCGCTGCGCGAAGCGGGCGAGGAGGCTCCGCGAGGCGTACCGCGACGAGTTGGAGGCGACCAGTCCGAACGCCTGCGACGTCGGCGCCGCCGCCATCGCCCTGCATCAGAACCAGGAGAAGATCAAGGACGCTCTCCAGGTCTTCGACGACGAGTTCTCGGCCATCCTGACGCCCGAGCAGCTCGCCAGATACGAGGCCCTCAAGGAAGCTGCGAGGCTCCTCCGCGGCGACGACGGCGAGGACCCGTAGGGCCCGACGGGGCCGCCTCCTGCCGTGCCTGCGCAAGGACAAAAAGGACAGCAAGGACTTCGAGGACGAGGGACATGTCATTCACCTCGCTCCTTGGTGTCCTTGCACGTCGGCTGCGGTGACGTGGCCCTTCCCGGGTGGATCAACATCGATGCGGCGCCGTACCCGGCGGTCGACGTCGTGCAGGACGTCACCCGGGCGATTCCTTTCGAAGACTGCGCCTTCATCTTCGCCGAGCACTTCATCGAGCACCTGTCCCCGCCGGCGGCGCAGCGCTTTCTCCGTCTCTGCCGGGAGGCCCTCGGCGACGACGGCGTCCTGCGCCTCACGACTCCGAATCTCGACTGGGTCTGGTCGACTCATTACCACCCCGGCCGCTGGAGCGGAGAACGAGAAGCCATCGAGGACTGCCTGCGGCTGAATCGATCGTTCTATGGGTGGGGACACCGCTTTCTCTACAACCGGCAGATGCTGACCCATTACCTCCGAGCTGCCGGCTTCGCGACGGTGCTGATCTGTGATCGCGGCGCCAGCGAGCATCTGGAGCTGCGGGGCCTCGAACGGCACGAGGCCTATCCTGACGCTCCGGAGCTTCCCCACGTGCTGGTGGCGGAAGCTTCCGGTCGATCGCAGCCCGTGCCTCTCGAGATCGACATGCTGGACGACTATCGGCGCGATACCGAGGCGCCCTTCCATCAACTGCAATACGCGGCGCTCTCCGCGGTCCGCCTGCTGAAGCGCGCCTTCCGCGGGCGGAACGACCGCTGACCCTCAGCCGCCCAGCTCACTTGTAACACTCCCGCCACAGCCGTGTTACAGGTTCCTGCGGGTCGCTCGCATAGGGTGACGCGGCACCGCCTTTGCAGAACCGATCAAAGCGCGATAGTTTTCCGGACTTGAGGAGCGTCTATGAAGCTTCTGCTCATCCGACACGCCATCGCCGAAGAACGGGAGGACTTCGCCCGCACGGGCAAGGACGACCGGCTGCGTCCTCTGACCGACGAGGGACGGAAGAAGATGCGGCAGGGTGCCAAGGGGCTCCGGGAGGTCGTCCCCGAGATCGACCTCCTCGCGACCAGCTCTTTGACCCGGGCGGCCCAGACGGGCGCCATTCTCGACTCCGTTTTCGGCGGGCTGAAGGTGGTGGAGATCGAGAATCTCTCCCCCGAGACCACGCCCGGCGACTTCCTGCGCTGGCTGCGGAGGCAGAAGGCCGGGACCGTGGCCGCGGTAGGGCACGAGCCGAGCATCGGCCTGATCTTCTCCTGGCTCCTGACCGGCTCCGAGCGGAGGATCTTCGCCTTCCGCAAGGGAGGTGCCTGCCTGCTCGAGTTCTCCGAGGGCATCGGCGCCGGCAAGGCGACCCTGCTCTGGGCGCTGACGCCGGCCCAGCTCCGCGCGCTGGCCGATTGACCAGGCTGCCGATGACCTCCGGCCTGCTCTCCCGCTCGCCCGAGGAAGGAGCCCGCCTGCTGGCGCTCTCCTTTCTCGATCAGGCCGCCGCGGCCCGGCCGCGCCTGGCGGACCCGGAGGACGCCGAGGCGCTCCACGATTTCCGCGTCGGCCTGCGGCGCCTGCGGAGCTGTCTGCGGGCCTATCGCGCCTGCCTGGAGGGGAGCGTCCCCAAGAAGCTCGCCAGAAAGCTGCGCCGGCTCGCCCGTTCCACCGGTCCCGGGCGGGACGCGGAGGTGCAGATCGAGTGGCTGCGCGGCCGGCAATCCCATCTCTCCTCCTATCACCGCGCCGGCCTCGCCTGGCTGCTCGACAGGCTGGAGAAGCGGATGCGCGATGCCTACGCCAAGATGAGCGCCGAGGTGGACCGCGATTTCGTCGAGATCGAGAAGGAGCTGCGCGCCCGCCTCTCCGTCTACCGCACCGAGGTCCATCTCGACGCGGCGGAGCCCCTCTCCACGCTCGGCGAGACCACCGCCGGCATTCTCCGCCGGCAGGTGGCCGAGCTCGAAAACCACCTCGCCCGCATCGCCGACGCCGGCGATGAAGAGGAAGCGCACCGGGCGCGGATCAGCGCCAAGCGCCTCCGCTACCTGCTCGAGCCCCTCGCCGAAGAAATCCCGGGGGCGGGCGCGGTCGTCAAGCGATTCAAGGTCCTCCAGGACCTGCTCGGCGAGCTCCACGACGCCCACGTGCTGGAGCTGGAGATCGCCGAGGCCCTCGAGAATGCCGCCGCCGAGCGGGCCCGCAGACTGCTGGAGATCTCCCTCGCCGACCCGCCGGACGAGAAGCTCCTGCGCGCCGAACGACGGCGCCCGCACGAGTCGGGCCTCATTACGCTCGTCCGTTTCAACCGCATCCGGCGGGACCGCCTCTTCACCACCCTGAAGGCCGAGTGGCTGGAGGGCAAAGCCGGCGATTTCCTGCGCGAGGTGGAGGGGTTGGGGGAGGCGATGACCTCGCCCGGCGCTTCCGCACCGGGCTAGCGAGACGTCGCCCTGAAGGCGAACAGAGCGATCGCGGCACGGACTCGCTTCGGAGAAGCGACGTTTCGGTAGCCCGGTGCGGAAGCGCCGGGCTGACCGACCGCGTTCTCAGTACGCCAGGTTCAGCGTCTGTCCGCCGTCGATCACCATCACCGAGCCGGTGGTGAACCTCGAGGCGTCGCCGGCGAGGTAGAGAACGGCTCCGACGATGTCGTCCGGCTGGCCCAGTCGATGCTGCGGGATGGTGTTCAAGGCGCGTTCCCGCGCTTCCGGAGTTGCCCAGAGAGCTTCGCTGAACCGGGTCTGGATCAGCCCCGGCGCGATGGCGTTGACGCGGATGTTGTCCCGCGCCAGCTCGATCGCGAGGGTCTTCGTCAGCATCAGCACGGCAGCCTTGGTGACGCCGTAGACGCCGAGGCCGCCGTGCGGCACCATGCCGGCCACGGAGGCGACGTTGACGATCGAGCCGCCGCTCCGCTCCCGCATCAGCGGCACGCAGGCGCGGATGGTATGGACGTAGCCCTTGACGTTGACCTCGAAGGTCTTGTCCCAGTGGCTCTCCTCGGCCGCCAGCAGCGGTCCGAAGTAGGGGCTGGTGGCGGCGTTGTTGACCAGGACGTCCACGCCGCCGAAGGCCTCCCGCGCCCGTTCGGCGAGCGCCTCGACCTCCGCCGCACGGCCGGTGTGGGCGGCCACGGCGAGCGCCTCGCCGCCGTCGGCACGGATCAACTCGGCCACCGCCTCTACACCTTCCAGCTTGCGGCTGGCCAGCACCAGCCGGGCGCCGGCCGCCGCGAGAGCCGCCGCGATCGCCGCGCCGATGCCGCGCGAGGCGCCGGTCACGAGGGCGACCCGGCCGCTGAGATCGAAGGTGGATGTTCTGGTCATGGCGAGTGACGATATCCTATGGGACGTTCTAACAAGGAGGGAGAGACATGGCCCGTAGCCCGCGGAACATCGGCATGCTGTTGCTGAGCATCTACCTCATCCTCGCCGGCCTGACCCTGCTGTTCAGCTTGAGCTTCGCCTACTCCGGAGTGATCCAGGGCCTCCTGGCCCTGCTCGCAGGCATCCTCCTCCTGGTCGGGCGCTGACCCGGCCGGGTTCTGGAGAGGGATTTCTTCCACCGCCGGAGCCGCAGGGGCGGGTCAAGGATGCCAAGGACGCGAGATGACCTCCTCGTCCTTGAAGTCCTTGCTGTCCTTTTTGTCCTTGAATCGGGAATGTAGACCCTTTCAGAAGGAGACCCCCATGGCCGTCGAGATCACCGGCAAATACATCGGCAACCTGAAGACGGAGCTGACCCATGGTCCTTCGGGGACCGTGATTCGCACGGCGGCGCCGGTGGACAATCAGGGGGACGGCAGCTCCTTCTCTCCCACCGATCTCGCGGCGACCTCCCTCGGCGCCTGCATGCTGACCCTCATCGCCATCGTCGGCGAGCGCGACGGGATCGACCTGACGGGCCTCTCCTTCCGGCTGGAGAAGCACATGGCGCCGAATCCCCGCCGCATCAGCGCCATTCCGGTCACCATCCAGATGCCGCCCGGCCTCACGCCGGAGCAGCGGAAGAAGCTCGAGAACGCGGCGCTGACCTGCCCGGTCCACAAGAGCCTATCGCCGGAGATCGACAAGCCAGTGGAGTTTGTGTACACGGATGCGCCGGTGGCGGTAGGATAGGAGAAGTCGACTATAGCCTGATCCACGGCGAAAACCGCCTTCACCCCGGCCAGATCATCCTCAGCGGCCCGCGCTCGGCCTCTTGTAGAGAGCCTCGCGCTTCGCCGTTCCCTTGCGGACGAGCTCGAGCTGACCTTCGGCAAGCATGCGCCGCAAAACGTCCGAGACGGTCCGCGAGCCGACAGGGTTGCGCAGGTGGTCAGCGAAACGGCGGCTGGTTTCCTCCGCCACGGCGGCGGGGCCGAACGGCTCTTGCAGATCCGGACTCTCGGCGATCAGTATGACCATCCGGCTGACCCTCTTCCGGCCGGGAGGCGGAACCTCAATCTCCTTGGGCCTGGGGATGAGCTGGGCCGCCGCCGAAGTGGCGACGGTGCGGAAGACCTCCAAGTCCTGCAGCACCTTCTCCAGCTCGGCTACATGGAGCCCCCGCTGCTCCCGGTGATGGACTTCCTGCTGCGCGTGAAAAGCCTCCTGGTCGCGATGGTAGGCCTCCTTCTCGCGGTGGAGAGCCGCACGAGCCTCCAGATTGGCCAGCACTTCCTCGACCGACAGCTTCGAGCCCATTCCCTGGTCCTCGCCTCCCGATTTGCGGCGAACCGCTTGACGGATGGTATCACGGCAGCGAACCCCATTTGCGGTGAATCTCCCGATTTGCAGCAAAGCCATCTACTTGCGGCAGATCACGGCAGTTGCGGCCAATGCGGGAAGATGCGGCGAAGCGCTGAATCTGCGGCCAAGCGTTGGATTTGCGGCAAAGGGCTTCGTTTTGCGGTATATTGTTTTATTTGCGGCGTAGAAAGCTAGTTGCGGTGCATGGGGCCGTTCACCGCAAATAAAGAGAGTCGCGGTGAAGGAGGGGAGCCGCAGTAAAGCGCTGGAGCTGCGGTGAAGCGCTGGCTTTGCCGCAAGTAGATTCAGTTGCGGTGTAGGAGCGGCGTTTCCGCTGCCAGGCCTCAGCCGAGCGCCTTCTCCCGCCAGCGACGCACGGCCGATCCCTGCAAGGCGAGGCCAAAGCTATCCTCGAATCCTCGGTCAAACTGTCGATGACCGAGGCCTCGTCGGATGTCGAGGGAGCTGCGGCAAACCCTGGAGGGGCAAATCCAAGGTGACAGCGCCGACTTGATCCGCGAGACCAGGTGTAGACACCCACGCTATTTCGTGACCGCAGCCTGAAGTCGTCCCAGATTTCATCGTGGTCGGTTAGATTCGCCGGCGCGGCAGCGCGGGACGCTGCTGCTTTGCCGATGGGATCGGTGGGGAAAGGGAGCCCGCCGGCCCCCTCGTTCTTGGCGGACCGGGGGAGAGGCCGGACGGGCTTCCGAGAGGAGGCCATGTTAAGCCTCGCAGGGGTGGGCTGCAAGGAGTACTGGGAGCGGGTGGGCAGCAGGACGGCAGCGCTGCCGGCGGTGAGCTGTCCGGATCCACAGTGTCAAGGGACTCCTCTGCGGGGCCACGGCTGGTACCAGCGGTACATCGATGGCAAGCAGGAGCCGTTGCGGCGTCTGCGGTGCCCGCGGTGCCGGGTCAGCCATGCGCTGCTGCCGGAGGACTTGTGCACGTACCGCGATGCGACGCTGGGCGCTGTGGAGTTGGCCCTGGCGGCGAGCGGTCCGAGTGCCGGCGCGCAGGCAGCGCAACAAGGTGGCCGTCAGGGTGTGCGGCGGGTGCGCCGTTGGCGGCGCAGCGCGGAGGGGCACTTTGCCGCTTCGTTGCAGGCGCTGCTGGCGCCGGCCGCGGGTCCCTGGTGGTGCCGGGCGCAGCAGGTGGTGGGCGAGGCGGCGGGTTGGCTGACTCGCCTCCGGCACTTCGTCTGGTCAGGATGGCGCTGCTTGGTCGGCGGGGTGAGCGGTTTGTACCGCCACGGGCGACCGCGGGTTGCGACCGCCGGGCGCTCTCCACACCTTGGTAACTGCCCAACCTGGGGGTCTTGTGGCGAAGCTTCACCCGAGCTCAGGGATGGGCCTTGAGCCGAGTACGCAGGGAGCTTCGCCCATGGATGAGACGCTGAGGGAGCAAATCGCGCTGTTTCGCTACGGTGTCATCGCCGAGTTGATCAACCGGCCGCTGGCGCCGCGCGAGAAGGAGAAGCTGCTCGGTACCATTGCCGAGCGGCAGTGGGACGTGCCGGGCAGCCAGCGGAGCGGTATTGGCCGCACGACGGTGCGCAATTGGATCGAGCTGTACCAGACCCACGGATTCGAGGGGCTCAAACCGAGCCCGCGCGCCGATGCCGGACGGTCACGGGCCATTCCGCAGGAGGTGCAGGACCTGCTGCTGGCGCTGCGGGCTGAGCGGCCCCATGCCTCGCTGGACAGCCTGATTCGCGCCGTGCAACTGTCGGGCCGCGTCTCGCCGGCGCCGCGGCTGTCGAGAAGCTCCGTCTATCGCTTCTTCGCGGCCCAGGCGCCGCCGGCCGCCACAGCGTCCACCGCGCAGCCGGACGCGGTGGCCTTCACCTACCCGCACGTCAACGACCTGTGGACTTCCGACCTGATGCACGGGCCCCGCTTGCTGGTGCCCGGACGGCGCGACGGCGGCAAGACCTACCTCTACGCCTTCCTCGACGACGCCTCCCGGATGGTACCGTTTGCCGCCTTCTACCTGGCCGAAAACGCCGCCTGCTTTCAAGACGCCCTCAAGCAGGCGTTGCTGCGCCGCGGCCTGCCACGACGGCTCTACTGCGACAACGGCCCGACCTTTCGCACCCATCACCTGCAGGTCGTCTGCGCCACTCTCAGCATTTCCTTGGTCCACTCCCGGCCCTACAAGCCCCGCGGCCGGGGCAAGATCGAGCGTTTCTTCCGCCATGTCCGAACCGCCTTCCTACCCCACCTCACCGCCGAGATCCTCGCCGATCTGGCGGCGCTCAATCGCGTCTTCTGGGCCTGGCTGGAAGGCGAATACCATCAGACCTCCCACGGTGGCCTCGACGGTCAAACGCCTCTCGATCGTTTCCTCCAGGACCAGGCACTGATCCGCCCGGCCCCGGAACAACTGGAAGTGTGGTTGCGCATGAAGGTCGCCCGAAGGGTCGGCCGCGATCGCACCGTCCACCTCGACGGCCGACTCTACGAGGCCCCCGACGGCTACGCCGGGGAAACCGTCGAGGTCCTCTACGATCCCTACGACCCCGCCCGGCCGGTCCATTTCCGCCGCAAAGGCGAGACCGCCGAGCGGCCTCTGCGCCGCCTCGACCTCTACACCAACGCCACCTTGCGCCGCACCGCCCGCCCCAGCGAGCCGGCCGCCGAAGCGCCCACCACCGGCATCAGCTACCTCGAGCTCATCGCCAAGCGGTTCTATCAGGGAGAGCCCGAATGAACCTCTACACCCAAGCCTTCGGCTTCTCCCATCCACCGTTCCTGTGCCCCCTCGCCGCCGACCAGATGTTTCGTTGTCCGGGACTCGAAGAGCTCCACTCGCGCCTGCGCTATCTCGTCGACGCCAAAGCTATCGGCCTGCTCACCGGCGAGCCGGGCAGCGGCAAGTCCACCGCCCTCAGGCGACTCAGAGAGGACCTCCACCCTGACCAGGTCCGCGCCGTCTACCTCCACGACACCCTGGTCAACCCGGCCGACTTCTGCCGCCAGCTCGCCCTCGAGCTCGGACTCCAGCCCGAGTGGTCCCGGGCCATGACCTTGCGCCTCATCCAGCAGGAGATCCAGCGCCTCGTCCTCGACCGACACCTCACGGTCTTGATCCTCGTCGACGAAGCCCAGAACCTGCGCCCCGACGTCCTCGCCCTTTTTCCCCTGCTCGCCAACTTCGACTGGGATGCCCAAAGCCGGCTCGCCGTGCTCTTGGCCGGACAGTCTGGACTCCGACAGATCCTGCGCCTGTCTCACCTCGAGGCCCTCGCACAGCGCATCACCATCCGCTTCGCTTTGCGCGGCTTCGATCGCGACACCACCCGCCTCTACCTCGAACACCGGCTCAAGATCGCCGGCCTCGACCGACCCCTCTTCACCGCCCCCGCCAACGAGGCCCTCTTCGACGCCTCCCAGGGTGTCATGCGCAGAATCGACACCCTCGCTCACCACGCCCTGGCCGCCGCCGCCACCGCCCGCGCCAAGCTCGTCGAACCCGAACACATCCTCCACGCTGCCGAGGAGCTGCGCTCGTGAACGCGCCCCAAGACATCCTCGGCTACCTCAAAAACCACCTGCCGGCCTATCCCTTCGACCCCCAGCTTGACGAAGAGTTTGTCCACGAGCTCATCGCAGACTTCCACGACCTCGATATCTTGGAGGAAACCAAAACCTTCCGCTGGTACTACAACAACCGACCCGCACAACGCTTCAAAAATGTCCGCGTCGGACTCCGCCGCTGGATCGCCAACGCCTGGACGCGAAAAGCTGACTAGCGCATTAGCCTTCTCCTCACCAAATCAGTCCCGGATTGCACCGCCTGCGAGCCAATCCGGGACTGTAACCTTCCCGCGCATCACCGCCACCACTCATCCCGAAAAGACGACCGCGAAACTACGTGAGACTCGACAACTTGTCGAGGAATTGATCCGCGCTGGCCTCTACTTGTCCGAGCCCATCGTGGCGCGCGCTCTTCAACTCGTGGGAGAGTGAACCCGAGAAGCGGAAGAGTGTGGAAGCAAGCGCCGACCGAGGTGCCATGCGATTCTCCGTCTCAGTGTCGGCCCTCCGGGACTTCAGGGGCTCTCCCTCGGGTACCCGGGGGCTGCCGCCCCGGGCTGTTCAAATGCGGCCCCTTCGGGGCCGGTCTCGTTGACGATGTACAGTGCCTCGGCCTCGTTCGGGAGAGCCCCGGGCAGGGATAGGTGGGCAGGGATAGGTGCAGGGATAGGTACCATGCGATTCGCAAGACGCTGAGCTGATTAGAGACAACCTGGAGATCCGTCGAGTTCCGCAAGCGTCGAAGTGCTCCGGCCGCCCCTACAGGGCTTGAGGTTCACCTTTCGCGCTACCCGGGGCTGCCGCCCCGGGCTTTTCAAATGCGGCCCCTTAGGGGCCGGTGTCGTAGGCGAGGTAGGGAGCTTTGGTGCGCGTTCGAGAGAGGCTGACCGCTCGTACGAGAGTCGGTCCCTTCCGGCGGCAGTAGAATCGAGGCGAGGTCCTGCAACGTCCATGCGACAGGTTCGGCCGGCATTTACCCCGCCCCAAGGCATCGCCAGCCTCCCCGTCAGCCTGCTGCGGCAGGCTGCCTCCCTCCTCCGGCGCCGTAGCTCCCTCCTACGGCGGCCGGCGAGCCGGCATTCGGCGCGAAAGCGATAGCCGTCATACTGCGTCCAATCCTTCTGGATCTCGGGACGATCCAAGTCCGGCTGGACCTCAAAGAGCATGTAGTCACCGAGATCGAGACGCCCGGCGGCTTGAAGCCGGTCGAGCACCTTGTCGGCCGAACCCATCATGTACAGATCGATGTCCTTGGTGGTCCGGGCTCGGGCGAGGCGCATTTCGAGAACCAACCCGCCCTTGAGCATCGCCGCGTCGCCAACGACTGAGACGATGCGAGCGAGAAACCGGTCGAAAACGAGCAACTGGCGACGGCGGGCGAAGTCAGCACCGGTGGTCGAGGAGGACTTGATCCGCTGCTCGAGCGCCTGCTTGAAGGCGAGAGGCGTCGCGTATCGCCGGATCATCGGGACTTCTCTGACGTACGGTTGAGAGCGGCGTTGAGCTCGGCACCATCCTTCTCTGAGATGAGTCCGCGCCGTCGCGCTTGGAGCACAGCTTGGCGCACGATCTCTGGAGAGACGTTCGCCTCGATGCAGTCTCGCAGGGTTCTTCGCGGCGACGTGATAGGCACGGCCGAGAACCCCGCGCGGTCGCCGTCACCGATGTCAGCGTAGTGCAGAACGAGGCCGGCGGGCACTCGGAGGCGCCGGCGGCGCCAGCTTGCCGGGATCGTCATGTGGACCTTCGCAGGCAGCACGTCGGAGAGGTCGTGGAGCGCGAGCGCCGTCTCGTGCGAGAACACACCGGCCTGCTCGGCCCAAAGCCAGGCAATGACGAGATCCTCATGCTCGCTGGCCGGGAAGTGAACGAGGCGATAGATGCCCCGCCGCACTCGCGCGATCCTCCCGTTGTCGAGGTACTTGCGAAGCAGTTGCGGCGAGTAGCCCGCCGTGGCAGCCTGCCAGGTCGTGAAGTAGCCGCTCCGGGCCTGCGCGACGGCATAGAGTGCCTCCCAGTCCGGGGAGCCTGGGTGAGGTGAGACCTCCATGCCCATGGTGCACGAAACTTAACCCAGAGTTTAGTTTTGTGCAAGCAGGCGGACGCGATTCGCCGTTCTCAGGAGCGCGCAGAAGATTCAATCTCTGCGCTATCATTGTCCTGCCATGGAATTTGGTGGAACGGCGTGAAGCTGAAGGACCTCATCACCCAGTATGTGGAACAGGGACTGAGGCAGGACCGGCAGCCGGCCGGAGCACGCTTCAGGCACCGTCGCAGCGAGCTTCCCATTGCGCGAGCGGCGACGGGCCGTCCGCCGCCTGCGCTGACCAACGCCGACATTCACCGCATCCTGGACGAGGAGGAGGCCTCCGGTGGCCGGCCTGGTTGATCTGCCGGACATCAACGTCTGGATTGCTTTCAGCGTAGCCGACCATGCTCGATCGCCGTAGACCTCTCGTGCAGGAGATACCGGTGGAAGCGCGCTCTGCCTTCCTGCCCAAGAGCCCGTGGGAGATAGCTTCGAGATAACACGGCAGGTCGGTGGTCGTGTAGATCCCTGGCACCTCCTGTCACCACGGTGGTGCCCGCCCTCAGATTTGCGCTCGCCGGGATTTGGTGGGACAATCCCACCATGGCAATTTCGACTGCGGATGCAAAGCGGCGCGTGGTCCTTCCTGCGGCAAGACCGGGGGACGTCTTCGAAATCCAGAGCCAGGGCGAGGGCCGCCTGCTCTTGGTGCGCCTCGAACGTCCGCAGGCAGGGCCTCGGATGAGCGTGGCTTCCTCTCTGGAGGCCATCGCCGCCGCCCCGCTGCAGCCGACGATGACCTGGGACGCCCTGAAGGCCGTGACCCGGGAGCCATGATCCTCCTCGATACGAACGTCCTGATCTACGCTTCCAGCGAGCGGTCGCCCTTCCTCGAGTGGGCCCGGCACACGATCGCCGAAGGGGTGTCGGAGGCCGGAGCGGCGGTCAATGCCGTCAGCCTCGCCGAGCTCTGCGTGGGCGATGCCGAACCGGAAACTGTCAGCGATCGGATCCGGAGTTGGGGCATCACCCTCCTTGATGTCCCCGCTGCCGTCGCGGAACCGTGCGCCCAGGCGTATCTGGTGTACCGAGAGCGCCGGCGCGCGGAATCCGGTCGCGATGCGCCCTCGCTGCCGCTGCCCGATTTCTTCATCGGTGCCCATGCCCAAGTCATGGGCTGGCCGCTCGCGACAGCCGACGAAGGACGTTTCCGAACCTATTTCCCGGCAGTCACGCTCCGGACGCCCTGAGCACACCAATCGCCACGAGAATCGGGGGCCTCGAAAGGCCGCTCGCCGAAGATCTGCCGTTTCCGGATCATCGTGTTCACACGCGTCGGCCTGTCAGGCCCACTGCCTTACCTCTGTCCTCGTCCGCTCCACATTCCTGATCCAGGGGCTACTCTCGGGAGCGCGCAGAAGATTCAACCGGATAGGGATAGGTGGGGGGGATAGGTGCGGGGGGGGATAGGTGCCATGCGATTCGCAAGACGCTGAGCTGATTAGAGATAACCTGGAGATCCGTCGAGTTCCGCAAGCGTCGAAGCGCTCCGGCCGCCCCTTCAGGGCTTGAGGTTCACCTTTCGCGCTACCCGGGGCTTCCGCCCCGGGCTTTTCAAATGCGGCCCCATCGGGGCCGGTGTCGTAGGCGAGGTAGGGAGCTTTGGTGCGCGTTCGAGAGAGGCTGACCGCTCGTACGAGAGCCGGTCCCTTCCGGCGGCGGTAGAATCGAGGCGAGGTCCCTGCAACGTCCATGCGACAGGTTCGGCCGGCATTTACCCCGCCCCAAGGCATCGCCAGCCTCCCCGTCAGCCTGCTGCGGCAGGCTGCCTCCCTCCTACGGCGCCGTAGCCCTCTGCCACGCGCCGTAGCTCCCTGCTACAGCACCGTAGCTCCCTCCTACGGCGGCGTAGCGCCTGCTCACCGAGCCCTTCGCGAAGGGCTGCTGCGTCTGGAGGCGTAACGCTCTATCGATCCTTCCTACCGTTTCGGCGGCCGGGGTCTGAATTCGCAATCGTCTAATCCAGGGCCACACCCTCGGGAGCGCGCGCAGAAGATTCGGCCGGAATGAACTTTCTGCGCTATCATTGTCCTGCCATGGCAGCTACAGGCGGAATCTCCGAGGCCCATCGCAGGCGAGTCGACGAGCTTCATCGGCGGTTCCAGGGCCCTTTCTCGGTCGCTGAGTCCGCCGAGCTGTTCAGAATCGACCGGTCCCGAGCGCGGCGCCTCCTCGCTCATCTTGCGGCCCAGGGATGGCTCAGCAGAGTACGCCGGGATTCTTACATCACCGTGCCCCTTGGTGCGGAGCGGCCCGCCGAGTGGCGCGAGGATCCCTGGGTGGTGGCAGCGCGAGTCTTCGCGCCGGGCTACCTCGCGGGATGGACTGCGTGCGAGCACTGGGGACTTACCGAGCAGATCTTTCGCGACATCCAGGTGGTCACCGCGAGGCGGCTGCGCCATCGTGTCCAGGAGATCCAAGGTACGCGTTTCCTGGCCAAAACCGTGACTCCGGATCGGCTGTTTGGCACGAAGGTGGACTGGCGAGGACAGAGCCGGATCGAGGTTTCCGACCCCTCTCGTACGGTGGTCGACCTTCTCGACGATCCGGCTCTCGGAGGAGGTATCCGGCACGTCGCCGAGATCGTCGCGACCTACTTCGGGAGCGAGTACCGCGATGATCGCCGTCTCCGAGACTATGCGCACCGGTTGGGCAATCGTACCGTCTGGAAACGTCTGGGCTACCTGCTCGAGAGTCTGACGATCGACGCCCCGGAGCTGACCAAAGCCTGTCGGGAGAGCATGAGCGCCGGGATCTCTCTTCTCGACCCGAGCGCCGGAACCAAGGGTCCTGTGCTCAAACGCTGGAACCTGCGGCTCAATGTGACGCTGCGGACAGAGGTCTCTTGTGGGGCATCGGATCGGATTCAACCTGCCGAAAGTAGATAGAAACTACGCGGCTCACCCAATCGTACGTATTGGAATCTGCGCCGATCGTCACTGCGAAGCGGGGTCGAGAATCGTGACCGGCAGACTGCGGAAGTGAGCTGCGTTGAACGTAAGCAGCCGGGCGATCCCGTAACTTTGCATGGCCGCCACGAGTCGCACGTCGTGCGCCCTGAAGCCCGTCACGCCGTGGGCCAGTACCAGTGCTTGCCAAAGCCTGCTCGACTCCTCGCGGTCAGGAAGCAGCGTGAAACGCCGTTGGAAGAAGCGCAGCCAGTGTCCGGCCTGGGCCGGGGTCATTCCCAACCCGTTGCGCCCTGCGGGAGGGGCTCCTGGCGGGCGGGTTGCCACCACCCAAAATTCGTACAAATTCTGGGGAACCAGGACCAGCAGCTCTCCGCGTCCCACGAGCGCCTGAATTGCCGCACGTGCGACACCGGCCTGCGGCTCGTGCGATCGCGTCATCCGGATGAGTAGGTTCGTGTCGAGCAGGATCATTCGCCTTCCCCGCGCGTGTAGACTGCTTCGCGGGCATCGTCCAAGTCCTCAACACTCACCATGTACGGGCGCATCTCGGCGAAAATGTCCTCCCTGTCGGGTATTTGCGCCTCCCTTGGTGCCGGCTCTTCAACAAATACGATGGCCTCGCGCACCTCACCGGGCATCTGGGCAAGGTCCTCGGCGATCTGCTGCTTCGTTCCCCTGAGCACGTGCGCTTGCATCATTCAACTCCGTAAGGTCGCAGGGCAACTACCCGGCCCTTCCTAAAGACACAGCTATTTTTTCTGAAAGCCGCGCTTCGGGCAACTTCCATCGTGCCCGCCGCTCCGCCTCGCCCCGGCACCGCCCTGCCGACGGTGGCGTAGTGGTTCAGTTTGCCTGCAGCTGCGTACGGTAGTCCACGAGCAAACTGAACCACTACCCCCTCGGCCTTCCTCGCCGTGTTGGCGGGCGATGACAGTTGACTCTGGACGAACGCCGCTGTCGTCGTCGGGAAAGCCTCCTACCCCACCCCCACCGCCCGCTTCATCGCCACCGTGATGGACTGCCGGACTTTCGCGAAGCCCGTCCAGGGGTCGGCGGGCAGGCTTTCCAGGCGCTCCGGGAGATTGCGGACGTCGAAGGAGTTGCCGCGGACGTCGGTCTCCAGCTCCTCCCAGGACAGCGGCGTCGATACCGTGGCTCCCTTCCGCGCGCGTGTGGAATAGGGACAGATCGAGGTGGCGCCGCGGCCGTTGCGCAGATAGTCGATGAAGACCTTGCCCTTGCGGCTGGCCTTGGACATGTTGGCGGTATAGCGGCGCGGCTCGGAGGCGACGACTTTCTCCGCCACGGCTTTGGTGAAGGCCTTGACCTCGTCCCACCCGTCCCGCCGGACGAGCGGAATCACCACGTGCAGGCCCTTGCCGCCCGTGGTCTTGAGGAAGCTCTGCAGGCCGAGCTCCTCCAGGAAGTCGCGCATCCGCAAGGCCCCCTCGGCCACCCGTTCCCAGGCCAGTCCCTCGTCGGGATCCAGGTCGAAGACGACGTAGTCGGGCTGCTCGATCTTGTCGCGGTGGGAGCCCCAGATGTGCAGCTCGAGCACCCCCATCTGCACCAGGGCCAGCAAGCCGTCGAGACCGGTCACGACGCCGTACGGCTCGGGCTCGCCCACGTCGACCCGCAGGACCGAGGACGGTACCTGCTCGCTGATGTGCTTCTGGTAGAAGCACTGCTTGGTCCAGCCCTCGGGACAGCGCACCAGGGTGAGGGGGCGGTCCGCGAGATGGGGCAGGATCCAGTCGGCGATCCGGCTGTAGAAGACCGCGAGCTCGCGCTTGGTCACCTTCCCCTCGGGGTAGAGGACCTTCTCGGGGCTGGAGAAGCGGACCCCGGCGATCTCGACCTCCTTGCCGCGGCTCCTGCTTTGCGAGCGCACCGCGGCCTCCTCGGGAGCGGGACGGAGAGGCGGTTTGGGACCGGCCTTCGCGGCGGTCGCGACCTTCGCGCTAGTCTTTTTTTTCGTCTTGGTTGTCTTGGGCGAAGCTTTGGGAGCCTCCGCCGGCGGAGCCTGGGGCCGCTCGCGCACCACCTCGCGGGGGTTCTTGTCCGCGCGCAGCCCCTGGAACGTCGAATGGCGCAGGATGTCCTCGTGGGTCCACTCGGCGAAGGCCACCTCGGCCACCAGCTCGGGACGCACCCAGTGGCTGCGGCGGGCCTCGGCGCCGCGCGGCGCGTTCTCGAAGGCCGGCTCGTCGATCTCCAGCTTGTCGAGGCGGGCCCGCAGCTCGCGCAGCATCCGTTCGTCGAAGCCGGTGCCCACCTTGCCGGCGTAGACGAGATCCTTCCCCTCGTAGACGCCGAGCAGCAGCGCGCCGAAGCCGGCGCGGGACTTCTCGGGATTGGTGAAGCCCACGACGACGAGCTCCTGCCGCTCCAGGCACTTCACCTTCACCCAGTCCTTGCTGCGGCCGGAGTGGTAGGCGAGGTTGGCGCGCTTGGAGACGATCCCCTCCAGGCCGAACTGGCAGGCATGGCGGTAGAACTCTTCGCCGCCGCCGGCCACGTGATCGCCCAGACGGATTGCTTTCTGCCGGCTGCCGAGGAGCTCGGCCAGCGCCTCCTTGCGGGCGACGAGCGGCGCCCGGCGCAGGTCCCAGCCGTCCAGGTAGAGGAGGTTGAAGGCGAAGTAGACGAGGTCGTCCTTCCGGCTGCCGGAGAGGGTGTTCTGGAGGGCCTGGAAGCTGGTCTTGCCGTCCGGCTCCAGGACGACGACCTCGCCGTCGAGAAGGGCTTCGCCCACCGGCAGCGCCGCCGCCTCGCGGGCGACAGGAGCGAGCTTGTCGCTCCAGTCATTGCCGCGGCGGGTGATCAGCCGCGCCTCGCCGTCGCGCACCTCGCACAAAACACGGTAGCCGTCGTACTTGATCTCGTGGATCCACTCCTCGCCCCGCGGCGCCCGATCGACCAGCGTCGCGAGCTGGGGATCGACACCGGAAGGCATCGCCGCCTTGCGGGCACCGGGAATCGCCGACGGATCGACCGTGGATTGCGGTGACGCCTTCGCGGAGACGCCGCGCCGAGGCGTCTTCTCGGCGGCGAGGGCGGCGACCTTCTGCTTGAAGGTGTCCTTGCCGCGGCCGGGCCGGTTCGAGTGCCAGACGCGCTCGGAGCCGGCGGCGATCTCGTCCACGTCCAGTCCGGAGGCGACGCTCTCCGGCCGCTCCCGCACGACGGCGTCGTCGCTGCCGGGCCGAGCAAACTCGTCGTCCACTTTGATCAGCAGCCAGTTGTCGTGGCCGTCGTCCGCCGCCCGGCGGCCGCCCATGCGCACCAGGTCCCAGCCGCCGTGCAGCTTCTCGCCGTCGAGCTGGAACCTGAGGTGGCCCTTCTTGTAGCCGGCGGCCGCATCGCCTTCGGGGGTCCAGGTGCCGCGGTCCCACAGGAGCACGGTGCCGCCGCCGTATTCCCCCTTGGGGATGGTCCCCTCGAAGTCGCCGTACTCGATGGGGTGGTCCTCGACGTGGACCGCCAGCCGCTTCTCGTCCGGATCCAGGCTCGGCCCCTTCGGCACCGCCCAGCTCCGCAGCACGCCCTCCATCTCCAGGCGGAAGTCGTAGTGCAGGCGGCTGGCGGCGTGCTTCTGGATGACGAACGAGTGGCCCTTGGATTTCTTGACGCGGCCTTCGGGCTCGGGAGTGGCGCGGAAGTCGCGCTTCCGCTTGTATTCCTCGAGGGCCATGGCTCGGTAGTGGTTCAGTTTCAGCGTCCTGCCGGCGCGACCTCACCCCAACCCCTCTCCTAAAGGAGAGGGGCTCAGATTTATCTTCATCCCCCTCTCCTTTAGGAGAGGGGGCCAAGGGGTGAGGTCGCGCCGGCAATCCGCCCGATCTGGGGCGAAGCGGCAAACTGAACCACTGCTCATAGCTCAGGCAGTCGTTCAGGCGGTTTTGCGCTTGCTGCCCGTCCGCCGGGCCGCCGGGCGGCGCGCCGGTTTGCGGGCAGGCTTCCTGGCGGCCTTCCTCGCCGGCTTTTTTTCGCCGCCGCCCTCCTCGACGCTGCTCTTGAGCAGGGCCATCAGGTCCACCACCTTGCCGCCGGCCGCGCGCTCGGGCTTGGGCGGGGGCTCGGCGGAGCCCTCGAGCTCGCCGGCCTCGACCCGCGCCTCGATCATCTTCATCAGGTCCCGGCGGTAGTCGTCCTTGTACTTCTCGGGCTTCCAGGCCTCCACCATCCCCTCCACCAGACGCTTGGCCATCTCCAGCTCCCGCTCGCTGACCCCCTGCTTGCCGTGGGGGACGTCCAGGTCTTTCGGATCGCGCAGCTCGTGGGCATAGCGTAGCAGCTCGAGCGTCAGCACGTCGCCGCGGGCCACCACGGCGGCCAGGTACTGCCGGGTGCGGATCACCACCTTGGCGATTCCCACCTTGCCGGTACGGCGCAGGGTCTCCCGCAGCAGGGCGTAGGCCTTGGCTCCCTTCTTGTCGGGCGCCAGGTAATAAGGCTTGTCGAAGTAGAGGGGGCTGATGTCCTCGAGATCCACGAAATCGACGATATCGATCGTCTGCGTGGCCTCGGGTGCGGCGCGCTTCAGGTCCTCGTCCGAAAGCACGACGTACTTGCCGTCCTGGAGCTCGAAGCCGCGCACGGTCTCCTCCCAGGGCACCTCGCGGCCGCTCTCCTCGCTCACCCGCTTGTAGTGGATCGGCGACAGGGTCTTCCGGTCCAATAGTTTGAAGTGAATCTCGTCCCGCGACTCCGCTGCGAACAGGCCGACCGGAATGTTGACGAGACCGAAGCTGATGCTGCCCTTCCAGATCGCTCGCGCCATGGGATTCTTCCTCCTCCAGGGAGTGGAAACGCAAGATGCATGCCGCAAAAACCCTCACCCCTGACCCCTCTCCCGCCCCCTCCCTTCCCACCTCACCGGGAGAGGGGAAAAGACGCATCGGGAGTCAGATCCTTTTCTTCGTCGTTCTCCCTCCTCTCCCGGTGTGGTGGGAAGGGAGGGGGCGGGAGAGGAGGGCCGGGGAGGTGAGGGCGCTTGGAGATGTGAGAAGCTAAACCCATGCGCCGCTTGCGTCCGTCCGGCTCAGGCAAGACCGCCGCCCGCATCTGGCGCATGGAGCCCGCCGGGTGCGAAGAGCGGCTGGACCAGGTGGCCACCGAGGAGCCGCTGGAGATCCGGCTGGTGCAGGGTGGCCGGACGCGGACGGTGGCCGTCACCATGCGCACGCCCGGCGAGGATGCCGAGCTGGCGCTCGGCTTCCTGTTCGCCGAGAGCGTGCTCACGCACCGTGAGCAGGTACATCGCGCGGGTCCATGCCTCGATCCTCCCGGCGAGACGAAGGCAGGTTGCGCCAACATCCTCGAGATCGAGCTGGCCGCGGGGGTGCCGGAGCCGGAGCTGGCGGGCCTCGACCGCCATTTCTTCTCGACCAGCGCCTGTGGCGTCTGCGGCAAGGCCGGCCTCGACACCCTGCGCCTGCGGGTGCCCGGCGCGATCCTACCGGGGCCGGCGGTCTCCGCCGAGGTCATCGCCGCGCTGCCGGTCCGGCTGCGCGAAGCTCAGGGGCTCTTCGACATCACCGGCGGCCTCCACGCCGCGGCCCTGTTCGACGCAACCGGCCGGCTCCTCGCCGTCCGCGAGGACGTCGGCCGACACAACGCGCTGGACAAGCTCATCGGCTGGGCTTTCTCGCAGGACCTCCTCCCCCTGCACGATCACGTGGTGATGGTGAGCGGAAGGTCCAGCTACGAGATCCTCCAGAAGTGCTTGATGGCGGGGGTTCCCGTCATCTGCGCCGTCTCCGCGCCGAGCAGCCTCGCCGTCGAGCTGGCGGAACGCTTCGGAATCACCCTGGTCGGCTTTCTGCGCGGCGACCGCTTCAACGTCTACAGCGGTATCGAGCGGATCGGCGGCACCTCTGCGGTCCGAGCTTCCCGATCTTCCAGACGTCGCGAACGGGCCTCCCTGCCGACGCTGTAAACGTTACATAGATCGCCACCTTCAAGATCTCACTCCCCTCTCGCGGAAGTCGGGAGAACCCTCTGGCACAGAAGCTGCAATTTCTCACAGTCGGCAGGCCGGGAGCATGGTGAACCGGCAGCACGGGAGAAATCCCGTCACGCAGCATCGGCGCGAAACAAACCTTTCGCGGCCCCTCCCTGAAGGGGAGGCGTCCTGAACCAAGATCAGACCGCCTCCCCCTTTTTTTGTTTCGATGGTCCTCGAGAGCGGGTGCGGAAATTGCTAGCCCCTTCTCCATGAGAGACATCCTCTTCGAAAGGAGAGATCCATTATGATGAGAGAATTGAAGAGAGCACCTATCATCATCGCCGGCCTGTTGGGGCTTGCCATCCTCCCGCTGGCCGGTTGCGATCGTGACATCAGCTCCGTCCACGCTGAAAAGGATGAGAAGGGCAAGACCCGGGTCGACGTGGATCGCGAGAAGATCGACCAGAACCTCGCGCAGGCCCAGAAGGACCTGGAGTCCGCGGGCCGGCGGATCGGGCAGGGCGTCAAGGAGGGAGCCGAGGAAGTCGGAGGCGCGATTCAGCGGGGCGCCGAAAGGATCGAGCGCGAGGTCGGCCCGGTGGCGCAGGAGGTTCTCAACGACGCCGGAGTCACCGCCCGGATCAAAGCCAAGCTGCTCGCCGATCCCGAGGTTGCCGGCTCCCACATCGACGTCGACACCATCGACGGCCGCGTGACCCTCAACGGCAAGGTGGCCTCCGAAGATCAGAAAGCGGAGGCCGAGAAGCTCGCCCGCCGCACCGATGGGGTCGTCGAGGTGGTCAACCTGATTCAGGTGGCCGGACAGGCGCCCCCGGCCAGGGGCCCTCAGTAGGCCACGTCGGATCCCTTTGATGCCGTAGGGGCGCAGCACGCTGCGCCCCTGCCGGTCGCGATATGCTCCACGAGGCGTCCCTCCGCCTCTCCCATGCGACCTTACATCGAAAGCTTCCTGCCGCTCTTCGTGGCCATCAATCCGGCCGGCATCATTCCCATCTACCTGAGCGTCACCGAGAACCTCTCGACGGCCGAGCGCCGCCGCCTCACCCTGCAGGCGATGGCGACCGCGGTGGGGATCGCCATCCTGATCCTTTTCGCCGGTCAGCTCATCTTTTCTCTGCTCGGCATCACCGTCAACGACCTGCGCGTGGGAGGCGGGCTGATCCTTCTGGTGCTCAGCATCTCGAACCTGCTCTTCGGCGACTTCCGGCGGCGTGACCCCACCGGCGGCGGCGAGGTGGAGGATCTCGCGTCGGTCGGCATCGTTCCCATCGGCATCCCGCTGATCGTCGGGCCGGCCGCCATCACCTCGATCCTGGTCTCCCGCGAGGCCTACGGCTATCTGCCGACCCTGGTTTCGCTGGTGCTCAACATGATCCTGGTGTTCCTCACGTTGGCCGCCAGCCCATACGTCGGCCGGTTCGCCGGCCCCGCCGTCTCCCGGGCCATCGCCAAAGTGGCGAGCCTCTTCCTCGCCGCCATCTCGGTGGCGATGATCCGTGTAGGCGTCCTCGGGATGATCAGGGGGTTATAAGGTCTCTGCAGACAGAGGTCGGACAAAAGGTGATGCGATGCTGGAACGATTGAAGGGCCGCGGCTTCAAGTCGCTCGCCGATGTTGAAATCCGGTTTCTCCGCTCGCTGACGCCGGGTTGCCTAGGCTGCAGGTCGAGCGGTAATGATGTACCCGTGTTCAACCGGTAGACCGTACTGAGAGCCTTCATCGATCTCGATCCGCCCATGCTCCACCGGGTGCTCTGAGGTGATAGCCCGGACACGGTCGTCGGCAGGGTCGAGAAGCACAACTCGCGAAACTCTTGTCAGTTCATTTGTGGGAAGTCGTTGCTTCATTTCGGCTGTCAAGAATCGGAGTGCCTGCGCGTTGTCGCTCTCGACCCACGGAGCGGCGACCACGAGATCCCATCGGTTCGGGAAATCCTCCCGTTCAAACACAGCAAACAAGGTAAAGGGGCCTTTCTCTCGATCAAGCTTGCTCTCAATCTCTTTAAAAACGTCAACAACCTTGCTCATAGGACCCCATCAGCGTGTCTGCGGAATGGATCATCTGCGTTGTTTTGTCCTTCGAAGCTGTTCCGATCGCCTTGTAGCGGGATTCAGGGTCCCAGACGGACACCTCTGACCACTCGGCCATATGGTCTTTCTTCACCATCGGTTCTCGGCCGGTAAACGTCAATAGCACCTCGAGATTGTGCGTCCTTAGACTCTGGTAATTCTTGAACTCGCTGCCGGTGTCGGGAAAGCCCGTCCAGCCCAGCGTGTCAACTATCCTTGCCTTGAGGGCGAGCTCGACTGCGTATCCACAGAGGTATGCAGCACCGTCAAAGCGATCGGCCGCGAGAAGCAATCGGGCATCGTCCAACCGAGCCGCTGCGATCGCCCGAAGGGAAGTGGAGGTGAGCACGCTTGCTGAGCAATCCTTGCGTTCAAAGGCGGCAGGCTTGACACTTCCTGCGACCGCCCTTGGTCATGGTAGCACCTGTCGACGTGGGGGCACAGAGCCGACCCGTCCTTCTTGCAGGGGTAGCCGGATTCGCCCGGGAAGCCGGCCTTCGAAAGACCCCCTACCTCGCCGCCACCTGCAACGCGAACGGCTCGCCGCGGTGCAGGTAGGTGAAGGGATTGAGCGCCGCGCCCGAGGGGGCGTAGATTCCGTAGTGCAAATGGGGAGGTGAGACCGCGGCGTTGCCCGAGGTGCCGACGGTGCCGATGATCTCGCCGGCCTCCACCCAGTCGCCCACCACCTGCGGACCGTAGTCCTCCAGATGAGCGTAGTAGTGACGATAGCCGCCGGGACCGGTGATCGTCACCACCTGGCCGCCGAGGCCGCGCATACCCTTGTTCTCGACGATACCTTCGGTGACGCTGCGGATGGGCGTATGGCGGGCTGCGAAGATGTCGATCCCCTTATGCCGCCGGCCGCCGTAGCGCGCCTGGCCCCAGTTGTCCTGGAGCTGCGCCGCCATGACGCCGTCCACCGGGATCGGCAGGGTGCGCGGCATCGGTTCCTGCAACAGGGTCATGAATCGGGTGTTGTAGCGGAGGGCCGCCTCGCGGCAGCCGGTCAGAGAGAGCATCGTCAGGACGAGCAGGAAGAAGGTTCCGAGGGTACGGCGTCCAATCATGTCCACCTCCTGGGGAAACCGGGTTCCTGACGAACCCGTCCATCTTCAGCAGACGACGACACCCGTCAACGCCGAGCATCGCCAGACAATCACCGAATCGGAGCAAGCAGAACCGAGAAGGGGGCAGAGTATAACCTCAAAAGGAAGGTTTTGACCCCCCTCCCGCCTGCGTGGTTCTCACAAGGCGGAAAAGACTAGCTCAGCTTATAGCACAAAGTCTATAGGGTGCACAGGGTAAGATCTCGCGATGGCAGCTTCGCGCGCGAAGGCGTTCTTGCTCGGTCTCTTCCTCTTTTCTCACCTCCCGGTATCCGCGGCATCCGCACCCGTCGAGACGCCGCGGCTGATCGTCGAGGCTCCTCCAGCCCTGGCGCCCACCGCCGCCCGCCTGCGCGCCGTCGACCCGGAGCAGCTCGCGAGCGCCATGCGCCTGGTGGGGCTCACCCGGCCGGGGCCGCCGATCCGGGTGATCGTGGCGCCCGAGGGCTCGGGGCCGGCCGTCCTGGTGTCGCCATGGATTTCCGGCTATGCCCTGAGCGATCGCGGTCTCATCGTGCTGATGCCGCAGCGGGTTCCCAACTATCCCGACTCCTCCCTCGAGGACCTTCTCCGGCACGAGGTGGCCCACGTGCTCATCGCCCGGGCGGCCGGCAACGGGACCCTGCCGCGCTGGTTCCACGAGGGTCTGGCCATGATCGCCGGCGGCTCCTGGGGGTTCGACGACCGTTCCCGCCTCACCCTGGCCCTGCTGGCGGACCGACCGGTCTCCCTCGCCGAGCTCGAGCTGCGCTTCGCGGGCGGCCAGGCGGAGGTCAACCGCGCCTATGCGATCGCCGGCTCCTTCGTGCGCGACCTCTTCGAGCGCCACGGCCCGGAGGCGGCCCCGGAGATCCTCGCGGGCGTCGCTCGCGGCCTTTCCTTCGAGCAGGCGTTCCGCGCCGCCACCGGGACCGCGCTCGTTGACGCCGAGTCCTCCTTCTGGAGCCGGCAGACGTTCTGGTACCGGTGGGTGCCCGTCCTCACCAGCTCGGTAACGCTCTGGCTGCTCGTCACGCTCCTCGCCCTATGGGCGATCCAGCGCCGGCGAGCGCGGGACGCCGCCCTCCACCGCATGTGGGACGCCGAGGAGGAGAGGCTGCGCCTCGCCGCGGCGGCCCGGGTGGAGCCAGCCGGCGATGAGTGGGTGAGCTGAGCTCAGGCAGAGTGCGAGCAGATGACGCAGGTCGTTCAGGAATCCTTCGTCGTTCCCTGGTCGAGGGCGAGGACGTGAGGCATGGCAGGGAAGATAGCAGGGGCCGCAATCGGCGGAGCAGCCCGAGGAGGTACCATACGCCGTATGCACGAGATCCGAGCCCGCAGGAAGGTCGAGTACGTCGACACCGACATGAGCGGCATCGTCCACTTCTCCCGTTTCCTCGTCTTCATGGAGAACACCGAGCACGCCTTTCTTCGGGCTGTTGGGGTCGACGTCCACTGGCAAGAGGAGGACGGCCGCGAGCTCTCCTGGCCGCGGGTGTCGGTCGCCTGCGAGTACATGTCACCGGCCCGCTTCGGCGACGAGCTGGAGATCCATCTCCAGGTGATCCGCAAGGGGTTGCGGTCGATGACCTACGGCTTCGAAGTCCGGCGCGGCGACATGGTGCTGGCCAGGGGGAGATCCACCTGCGCCTGCTGCGTGATCAACGATCCGACGGGGATCAAGGCCGTCCCCATTCCGGAGTGGATCGCCGAGCGGATCGAAGAGGCGCGCGTGTAAGGGAGGGACGATCGTTGTTGCGCCATAGCGCGTCTTGTTGTAGGCAGGGACGATGACTGTCCCTCCGTGCAATACCTCCTGCTCAAGAGGGATGATGACTGTCCCTTCTGACATCACGATTCGAGATCGGGGGACGGTCGCTGTCCCTTCTCAGCGCATCTGGTTGTAGGGAGGGACAAGGACCGTCCCTCCATGCAACGCTTCGTGTTTGAGAGGGACGGTCGCTGTCCCTCCTTACCGTGCCTCGTTGTAGGCGGGGACAATGGTTGTCCCTTCATGCAACGCCTTGTGTTTGAGAGGGACGATGACTGTCCCGCCATACATAGAGCCGCGGGATCGAGGGACGGTCGCTGTCCCTCCTTGGCGCATAGGGTTGCAAAGAGGGACGATCATTGTCCCTCCGTGCAACGCTTTGAGCTTAGGCGGGACGATGACTATCCCTCCCTACATCAAGCTTCGGGATCGAGGAACGGTCGTCGTCCCTCCTGACCGCGTCTCGGTATAAACGGAGATGATCACCGTGGCTCTCTCCAGCGTTTCGCATTGGAGAGGGACGATGATGGTCCCTCCTTACGCTCAGCCGCGAAAGCGAGGGGCGGTCTCCCTTCCTCCTTCTCCCGTCGCAGTGCAAGCGGGGAAGTTGAGGGTACCTCCTTACCGCGAGCCTTCCGGCTTCTTCGACTTTTTCCTGCCCCGGAACGGTTGCAAGTTGAAGGCTGCCAGTTGCTCGTTGTCCGGACCGTAATGCACCGTCAGCCCCTTCCGTATGAGGGTGGCCGTCATGCGTGCTTGCCGGATGCGTTCCCGCGCTTTGCGCGTCGCCTCCTGCTTGCGGGCTTGATAGAAGTCTCGCCGGATGAGGAGCTTCCGCGCCTCTTCGAGGAGGCCCTGCAGCTTCGCATGCGGCCGCTCGAGAAAAGGCGCATCCCCCTTGACTTCCGGAGTGACTGACTGGACGAGCGCCTCGAGCTCGCTGAGGGTTTGCGTGATAGAGGTTCTGGCCATGCTTGGGCTCTCCGGGAATGCGGAGATGGTACACTACGGGAGGGAGGGGACGGCAAGGAAGCCGCCACGCTCAACGGAGCGTCGCTGCGGCACGCAAGACACCTAAGGGATCGGTGGACCACCGCTCGTCGATGTGGACGTTGCTCGAGAGCTTGCCGGGACATTTCGCATGCGGGTCGAGCCTGAGGGTCGGCGCGAACTGGAATTCCCATCGTTCGGTCACCGCGTGAAGACAAGCGGCGACCACGTCGAAATCCTTGGGGCTGTAGTACCGCGAGCAGGGATCGCTCTTCGCCGCTCGGGTGCGCTGGAAGTCGAGCCGGGCGAGCCCTTCCCGGTCGATTTTCCTGAGGACGTTCTTGCACTCGATGGTCAGCTCGTTGCCGCTGCGCAAGCGCACCCTGAGGTCCGGGCCGTCGCCTCTGAGGCGAGAGCAAGACTTGATCTCCGGGAGATGCCTCAGTTGACGGAAGAGGTGCTCCTCCGCCACCTCGCCGCGCACGGCGACCTTCAGCCGGTGGGCCTCCCCGATGAGATCGAGCACCTCCCTTTCGCTCAGCTCGAATTCCCTGGTGAGCATGTGAACGGTCGGACGGCGCTCAAGGGCTCTCTCCGCCAGAAGCTGCCGGTGTCCTTGGTCCTCGCCGACCGCCTCACGTTCGAATCGGACGAAGGAGAGGAAGGACTCTTGCTTGCCGCCTACGAGCACTTCCACCGGTTCTCCGAGGCCGCGCTTTTTTCGTTCCCGCTCCCAGACGTGCCATCCGTGCTCGAGAATCTGGTCCGCGTGGTGTTGCTTGAACTCGAGGGAGATGAAGAAGAGGGTCGGGCTGTGGGGAACCGGATCGTATCCCACGAAGAAACCGTGCTCGGTGTTGATCCCGATCAGGAGTGTCGTATACAGGCCGTAAGGATCCTGCCACAGCTCGTGCAGCAGCCCGTCCTTGGAGCCGTATTTGAGCTGGAACCGGTGCTCGTCCGGAGGACGGTTCTTGGTCTCTTTGAAGTTGGCGAGGAAGGCGTAAGCCACGATTCCCATCCGCTCGCCCTCGGGCGTCTCGAAGGTGATGCGGAAGGGAGCCTCCGTAGGCGGCGAGCTGTAGAGGATCTGACAGCCCTGTACTCGCAAGGCCTCGCGCATGAAATCGACGAGAGGCTCCCGATCTTTGCGGTTGACGCGATAGGTCCGGTATTCGGACAACGAGGCAGGGACGCTTTTCATGGCGCGGTATTCAGTACCGCGAGGATATCAGGCGAAGGCGCGCCTCTCCTCCAGGGCGGCGGGCTCCTGATCGTGTCTCTTCCTTCGGGCCGCCCCGTATCCTTGCCCAGTGCCGGGATGCGCTTCGTGCTCACCGGCCAGATGGCGATACTTGAAAGGTACCGGGAGAACGGGCTCGGGATCGGGCACAGGCCGCCTCGAGGCAGGAACGAGCCGCGAGCTGAGACTGACTCGGTCGCCGAGAAGCTGGTTGCGCATCGCCCGGGCGAGGGCTTCCGCCAGGGCGGAGGGCACGGCGTTGCCGAGCTGGCGCTGCACCGAGGCGAGATCGCCGAGCACCGTATAGCCATCCGGCAGGGTCTGCAGGCGGCAGAGCTCACGCGCCGAGAGGCGCCGGCTCTTCCAGTGAAAAGGCCCGATCGCCGGGCCCGGCTGAGCCTGGACCGTCCACGAAGGGAGCGTCTTGGCGAGCTTGAGAAGGAAGCTCCAATAGCGCCGGCGCCAGCCGAAGAGCGGGAGACCGCCGCCACGCTCGGTATGCCAGAAGATAGTTCTCCCCTTCGGGGATGGATGGCAGAAGGCCGGCCCACTTTCCACGCACCTGAAGCTCCGGATCGTCGTCCTCCTGGAGATCTCCAAGAGCGTCCCAGGCGGTCGTATACGGATTCTGACCGAAAGAAAGGCAGCCGGCGTCCACGTGGGAAGGCGCTGGGAATGCAAATTCCTGCCCGTCTCGGGCGCCGATGACGAAGACCCGCTCCCGAAGCTGTGGCACCCCGAAGTCCGCGGCGTTGAGCTTGGCGACGGCCAGCGTGTAGCTCGTGCCGTGGTCGCGATTGATCTTGCGGACGGCCCTGGCGATGAGCTCGAGCCCCTCGCTCTTCTTCCGATAGGCCAAGCCCGGGACGTTTTCCAGAAGGAACGTCTTCGGCAGCACGTCGCGGAGCACGCCCAGATAGGCGGCGATCGTGCCAGCGCGCGGGTCGTCCAGCCGCAGCGTGTCGCCGGAAGCCCAGTAGCCCGATTTCGAGAACGGCTGGCAGGGAGGACCGCCGATCAGCGCATCCACCTCACCGGCCCCGAGGCCGGCCGTCTCCAGAAGCTCTTTCGAGGAGATCGTATGGACGTCCCGGTCGAGGACGGGCCAGTCCCGGTTATGCCGCAAGGTGGCCACAGCCTCCGGATCGATCTCGACCGCGGCCGCCGTCTCGAACCCCGCCGCCTCGAAACCGAGGTCGAGACCGCCCGCACCGGTATAGAGGCTGATGGCCTTGCGCATTCGTGTTGGGGCTCGGGAACGCCGTCTCATGTTTTTACGCTCTTTTTACGCCACTCCGTATCGATTGTCAATGGGGCGCTTGGGTAGGGTCGGGTCTTATGTGGCCGCCCTTTTTCCCAACGCCTCCTTCACAGTCGGAACTACTCTCTCCAGATCAGACCGCACCTCAGTTTCCCAGAAGCGCAGTACGGTCCAGCCCATCTCCTGAAGACGTCGGGTGTTCTGCCGGTCCCGCTCCATATTGCGCTGGATCTTGGCGAGCCAGTAATCGGCGTTGGTTCCGCGACGCAGCTTCTGGCGTCGGCTCTCCCAGTTCCGGCCGTGCCAGAAGTCTCCGTCGCAGAAGACCGCGACCTTCGCTGCGAGGAAAACGACGTCGGGCCGTCCCGGCAGCGTCGGGACATTCTTCCGGTACCTGCAACCCGCGGCCCAGAGGGCTCGGCGGAGGGTCACCTCACAGCTAGTGTCCGTCTTTTTGCTGGCCCCCCGAGCCGCCGCTGTGGCCTTGGCAGAGGCCGGACGAAGGCCCCTGTAGCTCGGCCGTGAAGCTGCGGAAGACTCCACCGGGAGGGGTACCTTGGCTGAAGCGCCGTTCATGAGGGAATCCTACCTGAAACGGGGGAGGCTGAGGAGGGGGATTCCTACAACCCCTGGTGCTTCTTCGGGATTCCGAAGGAAATGCCTGTGGATGGTGCGGCAGGTGACCTCGACGAGGGCGCCGCCTTCGGGGATATAGCGTAGTCTTCGGCGGAAAATCGGCGGACTGAGGGCCGTGCGATCATAAATCCGCCAGCAATCCCAGCGACGGTTGCGAAAATGTTGGCGATAGAGGAGCTCAAGTCAAAGATGCTCGAAGTCAAGTTGGAAAGCGAAACTCCAAGCAGCACTCCACCGATCGCCAGGAGCGTCTCGCGAAGCGAGCGCGCAGATCCTTCTCTCAGCCGAGATACCGCAACCTTGATATCCCACGCCGAAATATTGTCCTCCTGGCGCCGGTCGGCCTCCCTCTGCGCCTCAGCGGTCAGCCATGAACCGAGCTCCCGCATCTTGGCGTCGAATGTTTTTCTCGCCTCATCGGAGAATCTGAGAAGAACGTCTTCTCGAGCCCGGGTGACGCTGCTGGTCGATTGACCGGATCTTCCGGTGATCTCAGTTGCAGGCAGAGGCTCAGTGGCATCGAGCACTTTTTGCATAACGCCTCCGGCAAAGGAGTCTCGAAATCGAGGAGGACGGTACCAGCACCGCAGAAGGGATCGAGGATGACTTCTCTTCGGGAGACGAATCTTCCCGCCTTGGCAGCCGTCTGTCAAGGCGGAGGTCGGTGGCCGTGGCGACCTCAGAACCTCCGCCCGCCGTGTGTACGGCGTGGATAGCGAGCACCAGCCCGTAGAATGGCTGGGGTGGCCGATTCTTTCGGCTTCGGAAGAAGTCGTTGTTGAAGTCGGGGCCGTCGGTCTTGACGCTGTTGATGTTGGCGCCGGCGTGGAAGTTCTTGTTGCCCTGGCCACCAATGAAGTCTCGCGGAGCGGCAACGGCCATCCTCCGGGAGGTGCGACTGTGGAGGCGTTGAGTGTCCGGCACGCAGCCTTTTCCGCCTGTAACCCTCATAGATATGGCCTTTCTCCAGGTAACCAATCGGCCAGGCCGCAACCGGGCTGCCCTCTCGGTGAAGTCCTCGCCCCTTGGCTGTGCCCCTTGGCTGTGAGACGACGACCAGAGAATTGTCTCATGTGAGAGCTGGAGTCCGTCCTGGTCACCGCTCCGCCGATAGATCTGAGTCAGCTACCAGCCGGTACCTTCACCTCCCGGTCTGCCGGATCAGCAGGTAGAGACAATCTTCCACCTAGACATCCCGGCTGGCATCGTTGTCTGCTCGAGTGCAGCCCATGAGAGGTGCAAACGCTTGACGAAGGGGGCAAGGCTCAAACGCATACGCAGGGCACCGTCTTCGGGGATATGGCATAGTCTTCGGCTTGGCGGTACGATAGGCAGCTTGAGGAAGGGAAGCATGCACGAGATCCGAGTCCATCGAAAGGTCGCATACGTGGGCACCGACATGAGCGGCGTCTTCAGGCGCCGGCCCAGCCTTGGCCGTCCCCGGCCATCTCCCTCGAATCGCGTCTTTTCGGCGGCCTCCATGTGGGCCGGATGCTCCAGCCGCTCTAGGTGATGGACATGAGCCGGATCGGGTAGAATTGCATCGTAGTGGGAATTGGAGACCAACGTCTTGGCTAAGCTGCAGCGAGTGATCCTCAACGGCTTCAAGTCCATCAAGTCGATGGATCTTGAGCTGCGCCCTCTGAACGTCCTGATCGGCGCGAACGGGGCCGGCAAGAGCAATCTTGTTTCGTTTTTCAAGATGCTCAACGAGATGATGGCAGGACGGCTCCAGCAGTACATAGGTGCCTCGGGGCGTGCGCAGTCTCTTCTTCACTTCGGCCCCAAAATGACACCCCAGATGGAAGCCCGGTTGGAGTTCGAAGTGGATAACGGTCTGGATACTTATGATCTGCGGTTATTTCACGCGGCTGGGGATACTCTGGTCTTCGCTGACGAGAGGTTGAGCTTTCTCGGAACTGGTTATGCGAGGCCGAAGGTAGTTACCCTCGGATCGGGACATGAAGAAACCCGGATCGGTCAGGAGGCCGACAAAGGAGAACCAACAGCCAGGGTGATCCGGCGCCTGCTCAACCATTGCCGGGTATACCATTTCCATGACACATCTCCGACGGCCCGAGTTCGACAGTATAGCTACATCGGTGACAATCGCCGGCTGATGCCCGACGCAGGGAACTTGGCTGCGTTCCTGCTGCGGCTCCGTGACGAGAACGGCGGAGCGGTCTACGAGCGCATCGTTAGCACGACTCGTCTTATCGCGCCATTTTTTGACAACTTCGTCCTCGAGCCGGCTGGCCCCAATCAGAAGGACATTCTTCTGAATTGGATGGACAAAGGATCAGATCAGGTGTTCGGTCCCCACCAACTTTCGGATGGCACGTTGCGAGCCATGTGCCTGGTGGCCTTGCTCATGCAACCGGAAGACGAGCTGCCGGAGCTCATCATCGTTGACGAGCCTGAGCTCGGTTTACATCCATATGCTCTCAACGTGGTCGCGGCGCTGTTCAAGAAGGCATCGCATTACACGCAAGCGCTCATTAGCACCCAGTCGAGCTCCTTCCTCGACCAATTTGACCCCGAGGATGTTGTCACGGTCAATCGAGAGGGAAGCGAGTCGCAGTTCACGCGGCCCGATGCGGGAAAGCTGGAGGCGTGGCTCGATGAGTACAGCCTCGGAGAAGTTTGGGAGAAGAACGTCATCGGCGGAGGCCCGCATTAGGTGTCGCGGCTCTACCTTTTTGCAGAAGGGTTGACCGAGCTCGACCTTCGCCGACACACTGCTCAAGCCACACCTCGCCGGTTTCGGGGTGTATCTGCACTCTCCGATTCTCATCGCCCACGCCAAGAAGCGGGGGAGGGTACATCGAGGCGGAGGACGCAGGTACTTGCCAATGAAGAATGACATTCTACGGTTTCTGGCACAGGAGAAAGGCCGGGACGTGTTCTTTACGACAATGATCGACCTGTACGCCATCCACCCTGAGTTCCCGCGGCTGGCGGAAGCCGAAGGGTTGCGAAGTATGCCCGAGAAACGAGTTGAGTTCCTCGAGCAGGCATTCGCCGAAGACATCGATGATCTCAGGTTCGTGCCGTACGTTCAATTGCATGAATACGAGGCCTACCTCTTTTCTGATCCGACCTGGTTCGAGTACTTCTACGACCGCCATCAAAGGCAGATTGCGGCGCTCAAGGCCATTGCTGATCGGCACGCCACGCCTGAGCTCATTGACGACGGGTCGCATTCGGCCCCGAGCAAGCGGATCATTGCAGAGCTTCCCGATTATGAGGATGCGAGGTCCGCGATAGGCCCACAGGTTGCAGAGCTGATCGGCCTGGAACTGATCCGAAATAAATGTCCTCACTTCGCCGCGTGGATGTCACGGCTCGAGGGGCTTGGTGCACAGACGCCTTGACAGGCATGCCCAGGGGAGGGCTGACCTGTTTCTACCTCGACGAGCGCCGGCTGGGCCTAGCTCTACGAGCCGTCCTCGATCATCTCCTCGAAGCGCGCCTTGTTGGTGGCCTTCGAGTAGGCCTCGCGGGCGGTGATCCGCCCGTTCTCGACGCAGCGCCATCAGGGCGTCGTCCATCGACTGCATGCCCTGGGCGCTTGCCGCCCTGGATGATCGAGGTGATCATCGGCGTGTTGCCCTCGCGGATGACGTTGGGCAGGCCGGAGGTCCGGAGCAGGATCTCGTTGACGGCGCAGCGGCCCTTGCCGTCGGCGGTGCGCAGCAGGAGCTGCGAGACGATGCCGGCCAGCGACTCGGCGAGCGTGGTGCGGATCTGCGCCTGCTCGTCGGCCGGGAAGGCGTCGATCAGGCGGTCGATGGTCTTGGCCGCGCCGTTGGTGTGCAGCGTGCCGAAGACGAGCGAGCCCATCTCGGCGGCGGTGATCGCGAGCGAGATCGTCTCGAGGTCGCGCATCTCGCCCACCAGGATCACGTCGGCGTCCTGGCGGATGGCGGCGCGCAGGGCGGCGCCGAAGCTCTCCGTGTCCGCGCCGACCTCGCGCTGCGAGAAGACCGAGAGCTTGTTCTGGTGCACGAACTCGACCGGGTCCTCGATCGTGACGATGTGCTTCGGGTAGGTGCTGTTGATCTGGTCGATGATCGCGGCCAGCGTGGTCGACTTGCCCGAGCCGGTCGGGCCGGTGACGAGCACGAGCCCCTGCTGGAGATGGGCGAGGCTCTCGATCGCCGGCGGCAGCGTTCAGCTCTTCGAGCGGGACGATCTGCTCGGGGATGATGCGGAAGACGGCGCCGCGCCGTTCTCCTGCCGCAGGTAGTTGGCGCGGAAGCGGGCGACGCCTTCGAGGCCGTAGGCGAAGTCGAGGTCGCCGCAGCCGGTGTACTCCTCCCACTGCTCGACGCTGACGATCTCGCGCAGGAGCGCCCGCAGCTCGTCGTGAGCCAGCGCCGGCCAGCCGGCGACGGGCTCGAGCGCGCCGTGGACGCGGATGCGCGGCTCGAGGCCCGCCGCGAGGTGCAGGTCGGAGCCTTGCTTGTCCTTCAGGTATTGGAACAGCTCGTCGATGCGGGCCATGGCTCTTCCTTCGCGGGTCAGCCCGCGATCCGCTGCGGCTCCTCGGCGTGGCGCAGCGCCTCCTCGCGAGTGACGACGCTTGTTCTTGACCAGGTCGGCGAGCGAGTCGTCGAGCAGGCACATGCCCTGTGCGCCGCCGGTCTGGAGGACGGAGCGGATCTGGAACGTCTTGTTCTCGCGGATCAGGTTGCCGACCGCCTTGTTGACCACCAGGATCTCGAGCGCGGCCACGCGGCCGTTGCCGTCCGCCCGGGCGACCAGGCGCTGCGAGATGACGGCGCGCAGCGACTCGGAGACCATGGTGCGGATCTGCTCCTGCTGGTTCGGCGGGAAGACGCCGAGGATGCGGTTGACGGTGCGGATGGCGTTGTTGGTGTGCAGCGTGGCGAGCACCAGGTGGCCGGTCTCGGCCGCCGTCAGCGCGAGCGAGATGGTCTCGAGGTCGCGCAGCTCGCCGATCACGATGACGTCCGGGTCCTCGCGCAGGGCGGCGCGCAGGGCGCGCGCGAAGGAGCCGGTGTGCGGGCCCGACCTGGCGCTGGTTGACGACGCAGCGCTTGGAGGGGTGGAGGTACTCGATCGGGATCCTCGATGGTGATGATGTGGTCGCGCCGCTCCTCGTTGAGGATGTTGAGCAGCGCGGCGAGCGTCGAGGACTTGCCGCAGCCCGCCGGACCGGTGAGCAGCACCATGCCCTGGTGGTAGTTGGTGAAGCGGGCGAGGGTGGCCGGCAGGCCGAGCTCCTCGAGGGTCGGCGGCTCGGGCGGGATGGCGCGGAAGACGGCGTCGAGGCCGCGCTGCTGCCGGTAGACGTTGCTGCGGAAGCGGCCGACGTCGGGTAGGGTGTAGGCGAAGTCGACCTGGCCGCGCTCGCGCAGGGCGGCCGCCTGCTCCGGGGTGAGGATCTCGAAGATCAGGCGCTCGGCCGTCCGCGCGTCGAGCGTGGCGGAGTCCAGCTCCGTGAGGCGGCCGTGGGTGCGCAGCTTGAGGGGCGCGCCGCTGTGGACGTGGAGGTCGCTCGCTCCGGAGCGGAGCGCGTGCTCGAGCAGGCGGTCGAGGGCGTGAGGCTCCTCCAGGGAGAGGGCGGCTGGCGCCGGGGCCCTGGACGCCGGTGAGGCCTGGTGCCGGGCCACGTAGTCGCGCTGGACGGTGAGGAGCTGCTCGAGCTGGCCCGGGGCGAGGTATCCCCTGTCGACGAGGATCTCGCCGAGGGAGCGATGGTCTGCCGCGGCTGCCTGGAGCCGCGAGGCCTCCACGAGCTGCTCGCGGGTGACGAGCTTGTAGTGCAGGGCGATCCGCCCGAAGAGGAGGTCGTCTGGACCGGAGGCCATCCCGCGGCAGGGTAGTCAAGCCGCCGGCGCGCGTCAATCTCCAGTCTTTCGATCTCCCGGGATTTCGATCTTCCGATAAGGAGGGCGCGCTAGAATCCGCGCGGCAAGGCCAAAGGAGGGAGGGGTCGTGATGGAGAATCCCAGAGGTGACGGTGAAGCGAGATCCGGCCGTGGACTGACGGTCGCGCTGGTTCTGCTGGCGCTGGCGCTGCTGCTGGCGGTGGTCCAATCGGCTCCTCCCGCGGCGAAGCCCAAGGAGGTCCCGTTGACGGAGTTCTCGGCCGGGCGGGCGCGGGAGGTGCTGCGCGGGCTGATCGGCGACGGCGCGCCTCGTCCGGTCGGGTCCCCGGCCAACGCGAGGGTGCGCGAGAGGATCCTGGCGCAACTGCGCTGGCTGGGATACTCGCCGGAGGTCGAGGAGGGCTCCGCCTGCAGCCCGGGGGGCAGCTGCGCGCGGGTGGCCAACGTGCTGGCGCGCTTCCCGGGAAGGGAGCCCGGCAGGTCCGTCCTGCTGACCGCTCACTACGATTCGGTGCGGGCCGGCCCGGGCGCCGGCGACGATCTGGCGGGAGTCGCCGCCATCCTCGAGATCGCGCGCGTTTTGAAAGCCGGCCCGCCGCTGCGCCATGGCGTCCTGCTGCTGCTCGATGACGGCGAGGAGGCGGGGCTCCTGGGCGCCCGCGCCTTCGTGCAGAGCAGCCCGGCGATGAAAGAGGTGGGGGCGGTCGTGAATCTGGAGGCCCGGGGCACCTCGGGGCCGAGCCTGATGTTCGAGACCAGCGGCCCGGATGCGTGGGCGGTCTCGCGATTCGCGTCCAGGGCCCGGCGGCCGTTCACCAACTCGCTGTCCTCGACCATCTACGAGTACATGCCGAACGATACCGATCTGACGATCTTCAAAGAGCGCGATGTGCCCGGATTGAACTTCGCCTTCATCGGCAATCCCGCCCACTACCATACCCCGCTCGACAACTACCGGAACTTGTCGCCCGCCAGCCTTCAGCACCACGGCGACAACGCCTTGGCGGCGGTGCGGGGACTGGCCGAGGGCGATCTCGCGCGACCGCCTGGCGGCCGGGCGGTGTACTTCGATTTTCTCCGTACGGTGGTCGTGCGGTGGCCGGCGGGATTCTCGCCGCTGTTGGGGGTTCTGGCGCTGGCGCTCACCCTGGTGGCGGCGGTGCTCGCCCGCCGGCGCGGCCTCGCGACGTGGGGAGCCGTCGTTTTGGGGCTCCTCGTCACGCCGGCGGCGCTCCTGCTCACTTTGGCCGCCGGCTTCGGGCTGCAGGCGCTGCTCGCCGGCGTCTTTCCTGCTCTCTGGGTGGCCCGGCCGCTGCCGGCCATGGCCGCCTTCTGGCTGGTCTCTTTCGCCGTCACCCTGTGGACGGCCGTGCTGCTGACCCGCCGTGGAGGAGCCATCGGAGCCATCGGAGCCATCGGGATGTGGGCCGGTATCTGGATCTTCTGGTCGCTGCTCGGGCTGCTGCTCGGTCTCCTCCTGCCCGGGCCGAGCTATCTGTTCCTGGCGCCGTCGCTGGTGGCGGGCCTCGCCGGCCTCGCGGGAGCCGGGCGCCCGCTGGCATCGATCCTGCCCGCCCTCGCGGCGGCGCTGATCTGGTTCCCCGTCGTTCTTCCCCTCTACGAGGCCTTGGGGCTGACGGGTCTCCTGGCCACCGCCCTGCTGCTGGCCTTCGTCTTCGCCACGCTTTCTCCGCTGGTGGCCGTCGCCGGGCCCTTGGGGCGTCGCTGGCTTCCCCTCGCAGCCGCGCTGACCGCGATCGTCTGCGCCGTGCTGGCGATGTTCTCGCCTCCGTTCTCGCCCTCCTCACCGCGGAGCCTCAATGTCCTTCTCCACGCGGATGCGGACGCGGGCGCGGCGCGCTGGGTGGTGGCCGCCGTTCCGGCTTTCCCCCGCGCCCTGCGTGAGGCGGCGGACTTCGGACCCGAGCCCGTTGCCCCGTTCCCCTGGTCGCCTCCCACGGCACGGGCCTTTGTAGCGCCCGCGCCGGAGGAGAAGGCTTCGGCTCCGGAGCTGGGGGTGGTGGAGGAGTCGGTGGTCGGAGGCAAGCGGCGCCTGCGCCTGCGGCTGAGCTCGCCGCGCGGTGCGCCGGTGGGGACGGTCTGGATTCCGGACGCCGCGCGGCTGGAGTCGATCGCGATCGACGGTCAACCCATCACACAGGACGGCCCGCGGCGCGCGGGATCGCCCCCGAGGAGCTGGCGGCCTTTCACGAATCTCACCCTGCCGCCCCAGGGCAGCGAGCTGGAGGTGGTGCTCGGCGCCACGGAGCCGATGGATTGGTACGTGCTGGACCGCTCCTACCGCCTGCCGCCTGCCGGCCAGGCCCTGCTTGCGGCGCGGCAGAAGGACGCGGTGCCGGGCCAGGACGGGGACGGAGTGCTGGTGAGCCGCAAGGTGAAGATCTGAAGGCTCGGGGACGGGACCGAGGCCCCGCCCCCTGCCGGATCTACTTGTTGCCCTCCAGCATGGCGATCGATTCCACCTTGATGGCGGTGCCGTCCACCTCGCCGGTAACCTTGACCTCGTGGCCGAGGTGCTCGATGGCCATTTCCTGGTTGTCGAGGGTGTAGAGCTTCTCGTCAGCCGGGTTGTAGAAGACGAGCTTGGCGCCGTTGCCAAGGCACTTTTCGGCGCAACCCTTGTGTTCGCCCTTGGCGCCCTTGGCCCCGCAATGGTCGTCGGTGATCCAGCCGTTCCAGGTGCCCTTGGTGCCGGCGCCGGCCAGGGAGGGCATGAGCGCGACGAGGGACAGAAGGGCCAGGAGGACAATATGGGGTTTTTTCATTGCGGACTTCTCCTTTGGAGGTGGGAGACTGCGGACCGCCACGATCCGCGCGGGTAAGTTGGAAGCAGATCCTAACATGCCGGCTCCCGCCGCGTGAGGCGGTCCGGGCCGGCCGGCGGTGTCTGCGGGCGTCTGCGATAATCCGCGGATGCCCACCTACCGCCTGACGCTGGAGTACGAGGGCACCCGCTATCACGGCTGGCAGGAGCAGAAGAACGCCCGTTCGGTGGCGGGAGAGCTCCGCCGCGCCGTCGAGGGAGCCGGCGCGGCGGTGCGCGAGCTGGGTGGCTCCGGGAGGACCGACGCGGGCGTCCATGCCCTGGCCCAGGTCGCCCATCTGCGCCTGGCGAAGGCGGTCGATCCCGAGCCCTTCCGGCGCGAGGTCAACGACCGTTTGCCGGCGGACATCCACGTCCTCTCCCTGGCGTCGGTTCCGGACCGGTTTCACTCCCGTCACGACGCGGTCTCGCGTTCGTATCTGTACCAGATCTCGCGGCGGCGGACGGCGCTGGCCAAGCGGTGGGTGTGGTGGGTGAAGCGTCCGCTCGACGAGTCGCGGATGGCCGAGGCGGCGGCCCTGCTGATCGGCAAGCACGACTTCCGGCTCTTCTGCGAAAAGCCGTCCGAGCAGCCGAGCACCCTGGTGGTGGTCGATGGCGCCGAGGTGGCGACGGACGGAGCGCTGATCCTGGTCCGGCTCAGCGCCTCGCACTTCCTGTGGAAGATGGTGCGCCGGGTGGTGGGGACGTTGGTGCAGATCGGCGCAGGAGAGTTGGACCTGCGGGCGTTCGAGGAGCTGTTGGCGGCGAGGAAGCCGAAATCTGGGAAAGGACTGCCCGCGGAATGGACAGCGCCGCCTTCGGGATTGTTTCTGGAACGAGTATCCTATGAAGGCGATCTGCCGCTCGGTCCGGTCAGCCCTGTGGTCGCGGTTTCCGAGGAAGCAGTAGAGGTGGGGCAGAGATGAGGAGCATGAAATGACGATACGCCAGCGAGTGACGATTTTGCCTGGAGGCACCATCGAGATCCATGATCCGCAACTCCCGGAAGGAGCGGAGGCAGAAGTTCTCATTACTGTGGAGAGGGATCGGAAAAACATCTCGGGTGAAGCTGAGCTCGCTACGGACTCCCGGCCGTTCTGGGAGCGCATCGTCGAGCTCGGTGCCAGTATTCCGGAGGAGGAGTGGGAAAAAGTGCCGAAAGACCTCTCGATCAACCTCGACCATTATCTCTACGGAGCCCCCAAGGAAGAAGAATGAAGGCGGTCTTTGCGGATACGAGCTACTGGATTGCCCTGCTGAACCCCAAAGACAGACTCCACGAAAGAGCGAAGGGGCTCTCCCAATCTCTTGGCTCCATCCAGGTCATCACCAGCGAAATGGTGCTGACCGAGTTCCTGAACGACTATGGGGGGCGTGGTCCGGTGCTGCGTCAGACTGCGGTCTCGTTGATTGAGGACTTAAGGCGGGAAGGCGATGTGGTTATCGTTCCTCAGTCGAGTCTCCAATTCCAGGATGCCTTATCTCTCTATGCCAAGAGGAGCGATAAGACATGGGGGCTCACGGATTGCTCCTCATTCCGGATCATGGAACGGGACCGTCTGACGCAAGCGCTCACGCATGACCGGCATTTCGAACAGGCGGGATTCCAGGCTCTTCTGCGAGATTGACTCCGAGGCCGGCTCGGCGCGCGCTATCTTTTGCAGATATGAACCTCCTCTACACCGCCCACGTTCCCGCCGGAGACGGTCCCTTCCCGGCGGTCATAGCCCTGCATGGCTGGGGGGCGAGCGCCCACGATCTGCTCGGGCTTGCTCCCATGCTGCACGGTGGGCGCGCCATTGTGCTCTGTCCGCAGGGACCCGTCGCCGTGCCCTTCGGCGGCGGCCAATACGGCTACGGTTGGTTTCCCCTGCGCCCCGGGGAGCCGCCTGACGCCGACTCCTTCCGGCGCGGAGCCGAGGCTCTGCGGGAATTCGTCGGACGGGCCCTGGATCGCTACCCCATCGATCGGCAGAAGGTGGTCCTCGCCGGCTTCAGCCAGGGCGGCACGATGGGCTACGACCTTGCCTTGCGGGAACCCTCGCGCTTCGCCGGGTTGGCCGCGCTTTCGACCTGGTTTCCGGCGCCACTGGCCGAAGACCTGCCGAAGCTTCCCGAGCAGGAAGGATTCCCCGTGCTGGTGATCCACGGCACGCGGGACGACCGCATCGACGTGGAGCGTGCCCGCGAGTCGCGGGAGGCCCTGCGCGCGTTCGGCGTCGCCATCACCTACCGCGAGCTCGAGATGGGGCACGAGATCCGTCCGGAGGCCCTGCGGGTGGTCCTGCAGTGGCTCGACGAAAAAGTGTTGAAGGGGACGAAGGACTGAATCTCGGCCCTGCCCGGCGCTGCCGCACCGGGCCCCTGAACGATCGATGATGATCCGATCCGCCCGCAGGCGGAGCTCCTCGGCGCTCGCCATGGCGCGGTCCACCTCCGGCGCAGATTTCCACTCCATGTTGTCTCGGCGGGAGGAACAACGGGCACTGTATCTTGGGTTGTGAAGACTCGTAGGCGATGGCGCGTGAAGGTGGTCAGCTGTGAGGTCGCGTCGCCTTCGTCCTGTCAACGATCCGCAGCGATGTATCGAGGTTTTCTGAAGATTTCCAGCAGCGCGGTTCCAGGGATTACAACGTCTTGCGGAGAAGCGTGGTGACCGGGCCGACGGTGGGGCCCGAGGTCCGGCTCACCACTCTGGCGGGCTTGCTGCGGGCGAGGGCGGCGGAGCGGCCCGACCAGGTGGCGTTTACGTTTCTCGCCGAGGGAGAGAGAGAAGCCGGCCGCCTGACCTACGCCGGCCTCGACCGGGCGGCGGCGGCGATCGCCGCGGCGCTCCGCGAGACGCTCCCCGCGGGCGAGCGGGTGCTCCTGCTCTACCCTCCAGGTCTCGACTTCATCGCCGCGTTTTTCGGCTGTCTGTACGCCGGGGCCGTGGCGGTGCCGGCCTATCCGCCGCGAGCGAACGACCGGTCACAGTCGCGGCTGCGCGCCATCGCCCGCGACGCCGAGCCGCTGGCGGCGCTGACGACCACCGACGTCCTGACGGGCGTCGAGTCTCCCCGGGGCCTGCTTGCCGTCGCTCCGGAGCTGGCTGCGGTGCGGTGGATCTCCACGGATGCGCTGTCCTTGTCCGCGGCTTCTACGGCGTCCCTTCCCGAGCCTGACCCCGATGCGGTCGCCTTCCTGCAGTACACCTCCGGCTCCACCGCCGACCCCAAAGGAGTGATGGTCACCCAGGCCAACCTGCTCCACAACGAGCGGCTGATCGGCGACGCCTTCGGCATGGACGAGAGCTCGGTCGTGGTGGGCTGGCTGCCTCTCTACCACGACATGGGTTTGATCGGCAACGTGCTGCAGCCGCTGTACGCGGGCGCGCGATGCGTGCTGATGTCGCCGGTCTCTTTCCTGCAGCGTCCTCTGCGCTGGCTGGAGGCGATCTCGCGCTGGCGCGCCACGACGAGCGGCGGCCCCAACTTCGCCTACGAGCTGTGTCTGCGCAAGGCGAGCCCGGAGGCGTTGGCGGGCCTCGATCTCGCGAGCTGGCGGGTCGCGTTCAACGGTGCCGAGCCGGTGCGCGCCGCGACGTTGGAGCGCTTCGCCGAGACCTTCGCCCCCTACGGCTTCCGGCCGGAGGCGTTCTACCCCTGCTACGGCCTTGCCGAGGCGACCCTGTTCGTCACCGGCGGAGGGCGTGGCCGGCTGCCGCGGATCGCAGCGCTGGACGCGGCGGCCCTCGAGCGCAACGAGGCGCTTCCAGCCGGAGGCGGAGAGGAAGCGCGACGCCTGGTGAGCTGCGGCCACGCCTGGGGAGAGCAGCGGGTGGTGGTGGCCGATCTCGCGGCGGGGACGGAATGTCCGCCCGGCGCCATCGGGGAGATCTGGGTTTCCGGCCCGAGCGTCGCCCGCGGCTACTGGCGCAACCCCGAGGCCACGGCGCGCGATTTCAATGCTTTCCTGCTGGCCGGCGGGCGCGGCGAGGGGCCTTTCCTGCGCACCGGCGATCTCGGCTTCCTAGCGGACGGCCAGCTGTACGTGACGGGACGGCTCAAGGATCTCGTCATTCTGCGCGGGCGCAACCACTACCCCCAGGATCTGGAGCTGACGGCGGAGGCCGGCCATCCGGATCTGCGCCCCGGGAGCGGTGCAGCCTTCCCGGTGGAGATGGGGGGCGAGGAACGGCTGGTGATCGTCCACGAGGTCGAGCGCCGGTGGGGCTCGGACGTCGAGGAGATCGCCGAAGCGGTGCGCCGGGCCATCGCCGCGGAGCACGAGGTGCAGGTCCACGAGGTGGTGTTGATCCGCCAGGGCGGCCTGCCGAAGACCTCGAGCGGCAAGGTGCAAAGGCGGCTCTGCCGCAAGCTCTATCTCGCCGGCGAGCTGCCGGTGGTAGGGCGGAGCGCCCTGGCCTGGGCCGAGGCTGCGCCGGAGATGGCGCTCGCGCTCACGCGCGCCGGACTGGCGGCCCTGGAGCCGCCGGCGCGCCGGGAGAGGCTCGCCGCCTATCTGCGCGAGCGGGCGGCCGCCGCGCTGGGCGTTGCCGGGCCGGCGATCTCGCCGCGCCAGCCCTTGACCGGCCTGGGCCTCGACTCGCTCACGGCGGTGGAGCTCAAAGGGAGCGTCGAGGCAGCGCTGGGTATTACGTTGCCGCTGGCCGACCTCCTGCAGGGCGCGGCGATCGAGGACCTTGCGGACCTTCTCGATTCGAGCCTGGAGGGCATGCCGGCAGCGGACCTTGCGCCGCTGCGCGCCCTCTCGCCGGCCGGCGACGAGCCGCTCTCCGCCGGCCAGCGGGGTCTGTGGTTCCTCCACCGGCTGGATCCGCAGGCGGGGGCCTACAACATCGTCGTCGCGGCGCGGACCCGGGACCTGGACCCCGCCGCCTTCGCCCGCGCGCTGGCGGCTCTGGTGGATCGCCACGACTCCTTGCGAACGGTCTTTCCTCTCGCCGGTGACGAGCCCGTGCGGCGGATCCTCGTCTCGCTGCCGCCCGACGTGCGGGTGGAGGATGGAACCTCCCGCGACGAGCGGCCGTTGCGGCGGCGTCTCGCCGAGGAGGCCTGGCGGCCGTTCGACCTGGGAGAGGGCCCCCTGCTGCGGTCGCGCGTCTTCGCGCTTGCCGGAGGCGAGGCGGTGGTCCTGCTCGCCGTGCACCACATCGTGGCGGACTTCGCCTCGCTGGCCGTCATCGCCCGCGAGCTTTCCGCCCTCTATCGTCAGGAGCGGGGAGGGCCCGGCGCGGCTCTGGCGCCTCCGGGCCTGCGCTATGGCGATTACGTCCGCTGGCAGGAGGAGCTGCTGGCGGGCCCGCGCGGCGAGCGGCTGTGGAGCTACTGGCGACAGCGGTTGGACGGGGTACGCGACCTCGACCTGCCGGCGGACCGTCCGCGGCCGCCGGTGCAGACCTATCGCGGCGCCGCCAGGACGATATCGCTGTCCTCCTCTCTGCTGGAAGGACTGCGGACCGCCGGCAGCGCCACCCTCTTTACGTCGCTGCACGCCGTTTTCCAGGCGCAGCTCGCTCGCTACTCCGGCCAGGAGGACTTCGCCGTGGGCTCGCCGGCGGCCGGCCGGCCGCTGCCCGAGCTGGCGGGGCTCGTGGGCTATTTCGTCAACGTCATCGCCCTGCGGACGGATCTCCGAGGAGAGCCGCGCTTCGCGGATCTGCTGGCCCGCACGCAGCGCGCGGTTCTCGCGGGGTTGGAGCACGGCGATCTCCCGTTTCCTCTCCTGGCCGAGCGTTTGCGGCCGGCGCGGGATCCCGCCCGCTCGCCCGTCTTCCAGGCTCTCTTCGTCCTCCAGCAGGGGCGGCCGCAGGACCCTCCCGGCCTCGCTCCTTTCGCCCTCGGTCAGGAGGGAGCGCGGATCGAGCTGGGCGGCCTGGAGCTGGAATCGGTGCGGCTCGAGGAGCGGCGGTCGCAGCTCGATCTGGCGCTGCACGTGGCCGAGGACGGCCGCGGCGGGCTTCATATTTCGTTGGAGCTCAATTCCGACCTCTTCGACGGCGCGACGGCGGAGCGCATGCTCGGACACTTCCGCAGCCTGCTCGCGGCAGCCGCCGCGGCGCCGGACGCCTCGATCTGGAGTCTCCCCCTCCTCGCCCCGGCCGAGCGGCGCCAGGTGCTGGAGGAGTGGAACGCGACGGCGCGCGCCGATCCGCGCGGGCTTCTCCTGCACCAGCTCTTCGAGATGCAGGCGGCGCGCACGCCGGACGCGGCGGCGGTGGTGGCGGGCGGCGTGCGGCTGACCTATGGCGAGCTGAACCGCCGGGCCAACCAGCTGGCGCACCATCTGCGGCGGCAGGGCGTCGGTGCCGAGGACCGGGTGGGCATCTGCCTGCGCCGGTCGGAGCGGCTCGTGGTGAGCCTCCTCGGAGTTCTCAAGGCGGGCGGCGCCTACGTGCCGCTGGACCCCGCGTATCCGCGCCAGCGCCTGGAGCTGATCCTCGAGGACTCGCAGGCCCGATGGATCCTCGGCGAGGAGGAAACCGCGGCCGGTCTCGGCGCGGGAAGCCGCGGGCGCTGGTTGCGGCTCGATGCCGCGGCCGAGCGGATCGCCGGCGAGAGGACGGCGGACCCGGAGCCGGTGGCGGACGCCGCGAATCTCGCCTATCTCATCTATACCTCGGGATCGACAGGGAGGCCGAAGGCGGTGGCCGTCGAGCACCGCAGCCCGGTGGTCCTGATCCAATGGGCGCGCGAGACGTTTCCGCCGGAAGACTTCGCCGGGGTGCTCGCCTCGACCTCCATCGGCTTCGATCTTTCCGTCTTCGAGATTTTCGTCCCCCTCTCCTGTGGGGGGCGGGTCATCCTCGCCGAGAATGTTCTGGAGCTCGCCAGGTTGCCGGCCGCCGGCGAGGTGACGCTCGTCAACACCGTTCCTTCGGCCATGGCCGAGGTGCTTCGCGGCGGCTGGCTGCCGCCATCGGTCCGCACCGTCAACCTGGCGGGGGAGCCGATCCCTCCCGTCCTGGTCGAAGCGGTCCGCGCCCTGGTCCCGGCGCCGCGGCTGTACAACCTCTACGGCCCGTCGGAGGACACGACCTACTCGACCTTCGCCCCCTTGGCGGACGGAGCCGAGGCGCCCATCGGACGCCCGCTCGCCGGCACCCGGGCCTACGTGCTGGACGCCCGTGGCGAGCCGCTGCCGGCCGGCGTGCCCGGCGAGCTCCACCTTGCCGGGGAGGGTCTGGCGCGCTGCTACCTCGGCCGGCCGGAGCTGACGGCGGAGAAGCTCGTCCCGGATCCCTTCGCGGTCGAGCCGGGCGCCCGTCTCTACCGTACGGGTGACCTCGCCCGGTGGCGGCGCGACGGCGTCCTGGACTTCCTGGGCCGCGCCGATCATCAGGTGAAGGTGCGGGGTTTCCGCATCGAGCTGGGAGAGATCGAGGCTGCCCTCGGCCGGCATCCGCGCGTGCGCGAGGCGGTGGTCGTCGCGCGCGAGGACGGCGAAGCCGGCAAGCGCCTGGTGGCCTACGTCGCACCCGCGGACGTTGCCGCGGCCGAGCTGCGCGCCTTCCTGCGGGAGATCCTGCCTGCGCCCATGGTCCCGTCCGTTTTCGTCGGCCTGGACGCCCTGCCGCTGTCGCCCCACGGCAAGCTGGACCGGCGCGCCCTGCCGGATCCCGGCCGGGCCGCGGCCGGCGCGGTTCCGGCGATGGACCGCCGCGCTCCGGTCGAGGAGCTGGTGGCGGGTGTGGCCGCCGAGCTGCTCGGCGTCGACAGTGTGGGCCCGCACGACGACTTTTTCATCATCGGCGGCCACTCTCTGCTCGCCGTTCGGCTGCTGGCGAGGGTCTCGCGCCTCTTCGGCGTCGATCTTCCGCTGGCGACGGTGTTCACCCATCCTACCGCGGCGGGTTTGGCGGAGCGGATCGAAGCGGCGTCGGGGGTGGGGGTGCCGGCCGCGCCGCCGGTCCGGCCGCTGCCGCGCCGGTTGGGTGAAGCGCTGCCGGCCTCCCACGCCCAGCGCCAGTTGTGGTTTCTGGACCGGCTGGAGCCGGGCAGTGCCGTCTATCACCTGCCCGGCGCGGTGCGCCTCTCGGGGCTTCTCGACACGTCAGCCCTGGACCGGGCTCTGGCGGAGATCGTTCGCCGGCACGAGGCCCTGCGGACCGTCCTGCGAGCCGTGGACGGCGAGCCGGTGCAGGTGGTGCAGCCGCCGCCGGCCGCCGTCCTGCCCCTGATCGACCTTTCCGCGGTGCCGGAGCCGCTTCGCGGCGCCGAGGTGGAACGGCTCGCCCGCCAGGCGGCCATCGCGCCGTTCGACCTCCGCCGCGGGCCGCTCTTCCGTGTGCTCGCCGTGCGGCGGGACGCCGCGGATCACGAGCTCCTGCTCACTCTGCACCACGTCGTGGCGGACGGCTGGTCGCTGGAGGTTCTGCTCTCCGAGCTGAACGTTCTCTACGGAGCTTTCGCGGCCGGGCTCCCCTCGCCGCTTCCCGAGCTGCCCATTCAGTATGCCGATTGGGCCGTCTGGCAGCGCGAACGGCTGCAGGGCACCCTGCTCGAGACCCAGCTCGGCTGGTGGCGCCGGCAGCTGGCCGGGGCGCCGACTCTGGACCTGCCGGCGGATCGCAAGCGCCAGGCCGGGCCGTCCTCGCGGGGAGGCACGCGGCAGGCCGCGCTGCCGGCCGGGACCGCGGAAAAAATCGGGCGACTGGCGCGGCGCGAGGGAGCGACGGCCTTCATGGTCCTCCTGGCCGCCCTGCAGGCCCAGCTCGCCCGCTACACGGCGGCCGACCTCGTACCGGTGGGCTCGCCGGTCGCCAACCGCGGCCGGGCCGAGGAAGGGCTGATCGGCTTCTTCGTCAACATGCTGGTCTTCCAGACGCCGGTCGGCGGGGATCCCGCATTTCAGGAGCTGCTGGCGCGAGCGCGCGAGGTCTGCCTGGGAGCCTACGCGCACCCGGACGTGCCCTTCGATCGGTTGGTGGAGGAGCTGCGGCCGGAGCGGCTGCGGGCGCGCAACCCGTTGTTCCAGGCCGCCTTCCAGCTCGACGAGCCGTTGTCCGTCCGGCGGCTGGGGGAGGTGGCGGCAGCGGTGCGGAGGTTGGAGACGGGGACGGCCAAGTTCGACCTTCTGCTGAGCGTCGTCCGGGAGCCGCGGAGCTTCGCCGCCGTCCTGGAGTACGACGCCGACCTTTACGATCCGTCCACGGCGGACCGCTTGCTCGGGCACTGGCGGACCCTGGTCGAAGGGATCGCCGACGATCCGCGGGCGCGCCTGTCCGAGCTGCCGCTGTTGACGGCGCCGGAGCTGGCGCAGATCCGTTCCTGGAGCGGCCGGACCACGGCCTATCCGAGGCAGGCCACCATCCACGGGCTCTTCGCGGAGCAGGTCCGGCGCACGCCGCAGGCGGTGGCTCTCGAGATCGGCGACGAGCGGGTCTCCTACGCCGAGCTGGAGGCGCGGGCGGACCGCCTCGCGGCGCGCCTGCGCCGGCGGGGGATCGGGCTGGAGACGCCGGTCGGGCTCTGCACCGAGCGCTCCGCCGCCTTTGTCGTGGGCCTGCTCGGCATCCTCAAGGCCGGCGGCGCCTTCGTGCCCCTCGACCCTTCCTATCCCGCGGAACGCCTGGCCTTCATGGCGGAGGACTCCGGGTGCGATCTGCTCGTCGTGCAGGAAGGCCTCGCGAGCCTGCCCTCGCTGCCGCGAACGACCGGATCGGTGCTGTTGCGGGACGACGGCGAGCCACTGGGGGAGCCCGAAGCCGGCGCGCCGGCGCAGATGCCCCTGCCGGCCGGTCCCTCCCATCTGGCCTATGTGATGTACACCTCCGGCTCGACCGGCCTGCCCAAGGGGGTCGAGGTGACCCACCGCGGCGTGGTGAGGCTCGTGGTGGGCGCCGATTACGCGCGCTTCACGCCGGACGAAGTCTTCCTGCTGCTTACGCCGATCTCCTTCGATCCCGTGATCTTCGAGGTCTGCGGCGCCCTGCTCAACGGCGCCCGGCTGGCCGTTTTCCCCGCCCGCGTGCCGTCGCTCGATCTCCTGGCGCAGGCGATCGTCCGCCATCGGGTGACCACGCTCTGGCTCACGGCGGGCCTCTTCCATCCCATGGTCGACAGCCGGCCGGAGGCGCTGCGGGGGATCTCCCAGCTCCTCGCGGGCGGCGACGTTCTCTCGGTGTCCCACGTGCGCCGGGCGCTCGCGGCTCTGCCCGGCTGTACGTTGATCGACGGCTATGGCCCGACCGAGAACGCCACCTTCACCACCTGCCACGCGATGCGGGATCCGGCCGACGTGGGGGAGACCGTACCGATCGGCCGGCCGATCGCCAACACCACGGTGCACCTTCTCGACCGCGAGCTGCGACCGGTGGCGGCAGGAGCTCCGGGGGAGCTGTACACGGGCGGCGACGGTCTGGCGCGCGGCTACCGGAACCGGCCGGAGCTGACCGCCGAGCGCTTCGTGCCCAGTCCCTTCCCCGCTTCGCCGGAAGGAGGGGAACGGCTCTACGGCACGGGCGACCTCGCCCGCTGGCGGCCGGACGGCACGATCGAGTTCCTCGGCCGGCGCGACCAGCAGGTGAAGGTTCGCGGCTTCCGTGTCGAGCTGGGGGAGATCGAAGCCGCCCTCCTGCGGCATACGAAGGTGGCGGACGCGGCGCTGGTGGTCCGGGAGGAGCCGGGCGGCAAGGTGCTGGCGGCCTACGTCGTGCCCAGGCGGGGAGAGGCCCTTCCCGAGGATCTGCGCGAGCACCTGCGGGCCTCGCTGCCCGAATTCATGGTTCCCGCGCACCTCGTCGCCCTGCCGGAGTTGCCGCTCAATGCCAACGGCAAGGTGGACCGCCGGGCCCTCGCCGCGCGGCTGCTGCCGTCAGGAGGGCTGCCGGCGGAATACGAGGCGCCGCGCACGCCTGCCGAGGCGCGGCTGGCGGCGATCTGGAGCGAGGTGCTCGGGATCGAGCGGGTGGGGCGCCATGAGGATTTTTTCGCGCTGGGGGGCCATTCCCTGCTCGCCATCCGGGTGCTGGCGCGGATCAGCGACGCTTTCGGGACGGATCTGCCGCTGAGCGATCTTTTCGCGGCGCCCACGGTGGCGGCCTTGGCCCAGCGGCTGGAGGCTCCTCCGCTGGCAGTCCCGGCGGTCCAACCCGGCGAGCTTTGCGCCGGCGATGTCGCTCCGCTCTCCCTGGCCCAGCGGCGGCTCTGGCTCCTCGACCTGCTCGAGCCCGGGAGCGCCAAATACAACGTGCCGGTGGCGGTGCGGCTGGAGGGTGTCCTGGAGACCGGCGCCCTGGCCTGGGCGCTGGCGGAGATCGTTCGGCGCCACGAGCCGCTGCGCACCGTCTACGTGCGGCCTGAGGCGGAGCCGGTCCAGGTGGCGCTGCCGCCGCCGGGGCCGCCGGGGCCAAAGGGGGAGACCGGCCTCGACCTGGCGCGGCTGAACCTGCGCGAGCTTCCGTCGCCGGCGCGGGAGCGAGCGTTGCGGCAGGCCCTGCGCGACGAAGCCGCCCGACCGTTCGACCTGGCGCGCGGGCCGGTGGCGCGCTTCCTCCTCGTCGAGATCGAGGCCCATGGCCACGTGCTGCTGGCGACGTTCCATCACATCGCCACGGACGGCTGGTCGATGTCGGTCTTTTTCCGCGAGCTGGCGGTCTTCTACGGCGACTTCGCCGCCGGCCGGGGACCGTCCCTGCCGCAGCCGTCCCTGCGCTATGCCGACTGGGCGGTGTGGCAGCGCCAGGCTCTCGCGGCGGGAGCCCTCGATCCCCAGATCGACTATTGGCGGCGGCAGCTCGCCGCTCTTCCGGTCCTCGAGCTGCCCGCCGACCGGCCGCGCTCGGCGGTGACCGGGGACCGCGGCGCCAGCCGGCCGGTGAGCTTCCCCGCGGAGCTGCCCGGCAGGCTCCTCGGGTTCGGCCAGGGGGTCACGCCGTCCACCGTCCTGCTGGCGGGGTTCGCGTCGCTCCTCAGCCGCCTGAGCGGCCAGGACGACTTCGCCGTGGGCCTGACCGCCGCCGGGCGCAACCGCCTCCACGTCGAGAAGCTGATCGGCTTCTTCGTCAACCTCCTGGTGGCCCGCATCCAGGCGGCGGACGACCCGACGTTCGGCGGGCTGGTCATGCGGTTGCGCGACGCCGTTCTGACCGCCCAGGCGCATCAGGACATTCCCTTCGAGAGATTGGTGGAGGAGCTCCAGCCGGACCGCGCCGCCGGTCTCTCGCCGCTCTTCCAGGTGGCGTTCACCTATCTGGCGAGCCCCCTCGCGCCGCTGCCGCTGCCGGGACTGGCCGCAACGCTCGTCGACATCGACGCGAGCACCGCCAAGTTCGACCTGACGTTGTCGGTCTACGAGGAGTCCGGACGGTTGCAGGGCTGGCTGGAGTACCGGACCGGCCTGTTCGACCCGGCGACGATCGAGCGCTGGATGGGTCATCTCGCGACCCTGCTCGCGGCCGCGACGGCTGATCCGTTACGGCCTCTCTCGGAGCTGCCGCTCCTCGCCGCGGCCCAGCGGCAGCAGATCCTTCGCGAGTGGAACGATACGGGCCGTGCGTGGGGAGACGATCCGGTTCTCCACCAGCTCTTCGAGCGGCAGGCCGACCTGCGACCGGAGGCGCCGGCCGGGATCTGCCTTGGGGAGACGATCTCCTATGGCGAGCTCGAGCGGCGGGCCAACCGCCTGGCCCGGCTGCTGCGGGAGCTCGGCGCCGGCGCCGGCACGCCGGTCGGGATCTGGATGGAGCGCTCGCTGGACATGATCGTCGCCGTCCTCGGCGTGGTGAAGGCCGGCGGCCATTACCTTCCTCTCGACGTCGCCTGGCCGGCCGAGCGGGCGGAGGCGATCCTGGCCGCCTCGCGGACGCCGGTTCTCGTGACCCGTTCGGCGCAGCTGGCACAGGTGCTGGAAGTCCAGTGGCGGACCCCTCTTGCCCACGTCCTATGTCTCGACGTGCACGATCCCGAGCCGCCCGCCGAACCGGTCGACGCCGAAGCGGTTCGTTCCCTCTGGGACTTCGTCGCCGAGCGGGCGGTCGACCGGGTGAGCGCGGGCGGGTTCGTCAGCAGCTATACCGGCCTGCCGTTCGCCGAGTCCGAGGTCGACGAGTACCGTGACCGCGTGCTCGCCCTCGCCGCGCCGTGGCTGCGGCCGGACGCCCGGATACTGGAGATCGGCTGCGGTGCCGGACTGATCCTGTGGGAGATGGCGTCGCGGGTGGCGTGCGCCGTCGGCCTCGATCCCTCGGGGCTCACCCAGGAGCGTAACCACGCCCAGGCGGCGGCGCGGGGTCTCGCCAATGTCGACCTGCGCACCGGCTTCGCTCATGAGGTCGAGGACCTTCCCGAGGGAACGTTCGATCTGATCGTGATGGCCAGCACGGTGCAGTTCTTCCCTGGCCCGCTCTATCTGGAGCGGGTCGTCGAGAAGGCGTTGCGGCGGCTCGCTCCCGGCGGTGCGCTGCTGATCGCCGACGTGCCCGACGCGCGGCGGCAGGCCGAGCTTCCAGCGGTCGCTCGCCGCGGCCGGGGCGCCTGCCGGGGCGGGACCGGGGCGGATGCACTGGTACGACGAGGATCTCTTCCGCGATCTGGCGGCCGCGCTGCCGGCCGCGGGAGACGTCGCGGTCCACCATCGCCGCGAGGGCTTCGCCAACGAGCTGCGCTTCCGCTACGACGTGCTGCTGACCCGGGGGGCGGAGATCGCGCGGTGTCCGCCGCGTGCGTCGCGCGCGTCGCGCGGCGCAAGCAGCTGTGGACCGGCTGGCACGTGAAGCGCTGCTCCGCGGAGCGTCCGGCGGTGGCGGTCTCGCCGGACTACTTCGCATACGTGATCCACACGTCGGGCTCCACCGGCGTGCCCAAGGGAATCGGCGTCCAGCATCGTCCGGCGGCGGGCCTGATCGGCTGGGTCAACGCCACCTTCGGCGTTGGACCGGGAGACCGGCTGCTGTTCGTGGCCTCCCTGGGGTTCGATCTCTCGGTCTACGACGTCTTCGGCACGCTCGCCGCCGGCGGGACGATCGACGTCGTTCCGGAGGCGGCGTTGCGCGATCCGGTGCGACTGGCGGCGATGCTGCGCGACGAGCCGATGACGATCTGGGACTCGGCGCCGGCCGCCCTGCAGCAGCTCGCGCCGCTCTTCCCCGCGCCGGAAGCGGCCGCAGGGGCGGCGCGTCCGCTGCGCCTGGTACTTCTGTCGGGCGACTGGATTCCCCTGCGCCTGCCCGACCAGGTGCGGGCGGCCTTCCCTGGAGCGCGGGTGATCGGCCTGGGCGGCGCGACCGAGGCCACCGTGTGGTCCAACTGGTACCCGATCGGCGAGGTGGATCCGCGCTGGCCCAGCATCCCCTACGGCCGGCCGATCGCCAACGCCCGCTACCTCGTGCTGGACGGCAGCATGGCGCCCTGCCCGTTGGGCGTTGCCGGAGACCTCTACATCGGCGGCGACGTCCTGTCCGCAGGTTACGTCTACCAGCCGGAGCTGACCGCGGCGCAGTTCATCCCCGATCCGTTCGCGCCGGCAGGCGCCCGCATGTACCGCACCGGTGACCGGGCGCGCTACGGCGCGGATGGCAACCTGGAGTTCCTGGGCCGGGTCGACCATCAGGTCAAGGTGCGGGGTTACCGCATCGAGCTGGGGGAGATCGAGGCGGTGCTCTCCCGGCACCCGGGCGTGCGGGAGGTGGTCGTCCTGGCCCGGCAGGACGCCGGAGGGGAAAAGCGTCTGGTGGGATACATCGTGCCGTCCCGGCGGCCGGCGCCCACCGCCGCCGGGCTGCGGAGCTTCCTGCTGGAGGCCCTTCCCGAGTACATGGTCCCCTGGTCGTTCGTCGAGCTGGAGGCCTTTCCCGTGACGGCCAACGGCAAGCTCGACCGTGCGGCTCTGCCCGCGCCGCAGGCAGCCGTCGCCGGGGCGCACGTGGCGCCGCGCAACGAGCTGGAGCGCGCCATCGCCGGCGTGTGGCGCGAGGTGCTGCAGGTGGACCGCGTCGGCGTCCACGACAACTTCTTCGAGTCGGGCGGCAGCTCGCTGCTGATCGTCAAGCTCCACGCGCATCTCGAGCAGGATCTGGGGCGGGACGTTCCGGTCATGGAGCTGTTCCGCCATACCACCATCGACGCTCTGGCCCGCAAGCTGGCCGGAGAGCAGGAGGCGTCGCCCGCGGAGGCGAGCATCGGACAAACGCGCGAGCGGGCGCGTTCCCGCCAGGATTCGCTGCGCCAGCTCCGCGCGGCCCGCGCGGATCGCCGCGGCAGGGTGGAGTGACCGGAAGGAAGACGTTTTCGATGAGTGAACCCGAAGCGACCGCCACGGCCCACGGCATCGCCGTCGTCGGCATGTCCTGCCGGTTTCCCGGCGCCCGCTCTGCGGAGGAGCTTCTGGCGCAACCTCCGCGACGGTGTCGAGTCCATCACCTTTTTCACCGAGGAGGAGCTGATCGCGGCGGGGAATGATCCGCAGCTCGTGCGCCATCCGAGCTACGTGCGCGCCAAGGGCGTGCTCGCGGAGGTCGAAGGGTTCGATCCTGCCTTCTTCGGCTTCACGCCCAGGGAGGCCGAGATCATGGATCCGCAGCATCGGGTCCTTCTCGAGTGCGCCTGGGAGGCCCTGGAGGACGCCGGGTGCGATGCGGAGCGGTTCGCGGGACGCGCGGCCGTCTACGTGGGCTCGGGCGCCAGCTCGTACCTGATCTCCAACCTGCTGCCGAGCTCCGGCGAGCTCGCGAAGGCCGGCATGCTCCAGGTGTTCCTGCTCAACGACCGCGACTTCCTAGCCACCCGAGTGTCCTATGAGCTGAACCTCCGCGGCCCGAGCGTCGCCGTGCAGACCGCCTGCTCCACCTCGCTGACGGCGGTCCACATGGCGTGCCAGAGCCTGCTCTCCGGGGAATCGGACCTGGCCCTGGCGGGGGGCGTCTCCATCGGCGTGCCGCTGGCGGAGGGCTATCTCTACCAGGCGGGGAGCATCGCCTCGCCGGACGGCCACTGTCGCTCTTACGATGCCCGGGCCGGCGGCTCGGTGGCTGGAAACGGCGCCGGCATCGTGGTGCTCAAGCGCCTCGCCGACGCCCTGGCGGACGGCGATACGGTCCACGCGGTCCTTCTCGGCTCGGCGGCCAACAACGACGGCTCGGCCAAGGTGGGCTTCACCGCTCCCGGCATCGAGGGACAGGCCGAGGTCGTCTCCGAGAGCCTCCTGATGGCCGGCGTCGAGCCGGACACGATCGGCTACGTCGAGGGGCATGGCAGTGCCACCGCGCTGGGCGATCCCATCGAGGTGATGGCCCTGCGGCAGGCCTTCGAGCGGACCGGGCACGGCGGCCGGCCTTGCGCCCTGGGGTCGGTGAAGAGCAACCTCGGCCATCTGAACACCGCGGCGGGCATCGCCGGGCTCATCAAGGCGGTGCTGGCGCTGCGGCACGGCACGATCCCTCCCAGCCTCCACTTCGAGCGGCCGAACCCGCAGGTGGAGCTCGGCCCTTTCTACGTACCGGCGCAGGCGCTGCCCTGGCCGGAAGAATTCTTCCCGCGCCGCGCCGGGGTGAGCTCGTTCGGCCTCGGCGGCACCAACGTCCACGTCGTCCTGGAGGAGGCGCCGGCACGCCAGCCCTCCGGCCCGTCGCGGCCGTGGCAGCTCCTGCTGCTGTCGGCTCGCACGCCCGCCGCCCTGGCGGCCCAGGCGGACCGCCTGGCGGATCGACTGGCTCGACTGGAGACCGGCGAGGCCCTCGACCTCGCGGACGTGGCCTTCACCCTTCAGGCAGGCCGCAAGGCGCTCAGCCGCCGCCGGGCCGTGGTCTGTCGCGACGTGGGGGACGCCGTCACCGCCCTGCGCGAAGGCCGCGGAGCCGTCGGTGCTTTCGAAGGGAGCTCCGGCCCGTGGTCTTCCTCCTCCCCGGCCTCGGCGACCACTACGTGGACATGGGGCGCGAGCTGTATGACGGCGAGCCTGCCTTCGCCGCGGAGGTGGACCGCTGCGCGGAGATCCTCCGCCCCCACCTGGGACTGGATCTCCGCGAGGTTCTCTTCTCAGCGCACCCGCGGGCTCTCGACCCGGCCGCCGGAGCCGAGCGCCGGACCGACCTGCGGGTCTTGCTGCGCCGGGGCGGGGAGCCCCGCGACGAGGCGTCGCGCCGGCTCGATCGCACCGAGGTGGCGCAGCCGATCGTCTTCGTCGTCGAGTATGCGCTGGCGCGGCTGTTGATGCTCTGGGGGGTCCGCCCGCAGGCCATGATCGGCTACAGCCTGGGCGAGTACGTGGCGGCCTGCCTCTCGGGCGCCCTCTCCCTCGAAGACGCCCTGGTCCTGGTGGCCCGGCGGGCGAAGCTCATCCAGGATCTGCCCGCGGGGGCCATGCTGGCCGTGCCGCTGCCGGAGGCAGAGGTCCGGCCGCTTCTCGGTGACTTCGGGGAGGGCTTCGCTGTCGCGGCCACCAACGGCCCCCATTTCTGCGTCGTGGGCGGTCCCGAGCCGGGGATTTCCGAGTTGGACCGCCGTTTGACCGGGCGGGGGGTGACCTGCTTGCGCCTCGCCACCACGCACGCCTTCCATACCTCCATGATGGAGCCGGCCGCGGCGGCGCTCACGGACTTTGCACGGACCTTCACGGTCGGTACGCCCAACATTCCTTATATCTCGAACGTCACGGGGACCTGGATCACCGGTGCCGACCTGCAGGACCCCGGCTACTGGGCGCGCCACATGGTGCGGCCGGTGCGCTTCGCCGAGGGCTTGGCCGAGCTGCTGCGCGACGCCGACCGCGCCATGGTGGAGGTGGGGCCGGGCGGCACGCTCTCCGCCCTCGTCCGGCAGCACCCGGGCGCAGGGACCGGCCGGGTCGCGGTCGCTACCCTGCGGCGGCAGAGCGAGGAGGGCTCGGACGTCGCCGCCCTGCTCGACGCCGTGGGCCGGCTCTGGGTCGAGGGAGTGCCCCTCGCCGCCGCCGGCCTCTTCGCCGGCCAGCGGCGGCGGCGCGTGCCGCTGCCCACCTATCCCTTCGAACGCCAGCGCTGCTGGATCGAGCCGGCGCGCGAGCACGTCCCCCGGCCCAGCGCGCTCGCCAGGGAGCCCGACCTGGCGGGCTGGTTCTGGGTGCCCGTCTGGAAGCAGACGGCGCCCGTGATCCCCGTCCCAGAGAGCGATCCCGGGCGCTGGCTCGTCTTCCTCGATTCCGGCGGCAGCGGCGAAAGGCTCGCCGACCGCTTGCGCGGTGAGGGACGGAGCGTCGTCACCGTGACGGCCGGTGAGCCGTTGCGGGTCGAGGAAGAGGCCGCGGTCGTAGACCCCGCGCGCCGGGACCACTACGAAGCCCTCGTCCACCACCTCCGCGAGAATGGCGGGCTGCCGACGAAGATCGTCCACCTCTGGGAAATGGGCGAGGTCCCCGACTTCGAGACCGCCCAGGAGCACGGCCTGCTCAGCCTGGTCTTCCTGGAGCAGGCCCTGGTGGCCGCCGGCGCCGCCGGTCCGCCGATCCGCATCGCCATGGTCGGCGACGGGCTGCACGAGATCCTGGAGGGAGACCGCGTCCAGCCGGCCAAGGCCGCTGGGGTCGGCGCCTGCAGGGTGATTCATCAGGAGTCGTCGCGCCTGACCTGCTTCAGCCTCGACTGCCGGCCGGACGAGGAGCTGGCCGGCCGTCTCCTTGCCGAGATGTCGCGCGACATCCTGGACCCCGTCGTTGCCTACCGCGGCCGCCAGCGCTGGGTGCGCACCTTCGACCGTCTCCAACTCCCGGCAACGGCGCCCTCGCCATTGCGGGAGGAAGGCGTCTACCTGATCACCGACGGCGGCAACGCCGGCGGCGTCGGGCTCGCTGAGCTGCTCACCGGCCCGCTGCGGTCCAGGGTGGCGCTGCTGCTGCCGGACCAGGAACGGATCGGTGACGTCGAGCGGCGGCTGCTGGACCTGGAACGCGGACCGGGGGCAGCCGGGAATCTGCTGATCCTCCGCGCCGACCTGGCGGATGCGCAGGCGGTGAGGACGGCGGTGGAGGAGATCCGCGTCCGCTTCGGCCCGCTGGACGGCGCCTTCCACACTCCGGGCTCCTTCCACGGCGGCCTCATCCAGTTGAAGACGCGCGACAGCTTGGTTGCGGCGCTCGCGCCGGTAGAGCGGGGAGCGCGGGCGCTGCTGGAGGCCCTCGCGGAGGACGAGGACGCCTTCGTCGTCCTGATGTCTTCGACCCTGGGCTTCACGGGCGGCCTCGGCCAGGTGGACCTCGCCGCCGCCGGCTCGTATCTCGATGCCTTGGCGCAGTCCCTCGACGGCGGGCGGCGCCTGGTCGTGGCCGCCCACTGGGATCCCTACCAGTGGCAGGCGTGGCTCGTCGCGGGCCTCGGCGCCATGCTGCAGGCGGAACAGCAGAGGGAGCTGCAGGCCGGAGCCATCCCCGTCGCCACCAGCGGCGAGGCGCTGCGGCGCCTGCTCGCCTCCGGCCTGCCCCGCGTCATCGTCTCGGCGCGGCATCTCGAGACGGTCCTCGCGGAGACCGACGCGTTGACCGCGGAGAGCTTCTTCGCCCAGATGGAGAAGGCGCGGCGCGCCGAGGGGACCCACGCGCGGGAAGGGCTGTCGAATCCTTACGTGGCGCCGCGCGACGAGCGGGAGGAGAAGCTCGCCGCCCTCTGGGAAGAGCTGTTCGGCATCGCGCCGATCGGCGTCGAGGACAGCTTCCTCGAGCTCGGGGGGCACTCGCTGCTGGCCATTCAGATGGTCACCCAGGTCTGCTCGCTGTTCGATGCCGACCTGCCGGTGACGGCGCTGTTCGAGGCGCCGACCATCGCCGAGCTGTCCAAGCTGATCGGGAGGGCGAGAGGGGAGGAGAGCCCGGAGGATCTCGAGGCCCTCCTCGCGCTCGTCGAAGGGCTCTCGCCCGAGGAGGCGGCTCGCCGGCTGGGGGAGATGGAGGTGCCGGCTTGAGCGTTATCGACCGTATCGCGGCCCTCGCCCCCGAGCAGCGCGCGTTGCTCGAGCGGCTGCGGGAGGAGCAGAGGAGGACCGCCACGCCGCTGCGGCGCCAGCCGCCGCCCATCCAGAGGGTGGCCGGACCCCGAGACGGAGGCTTCCCGCTCTCCTATGCGCAACAGCGGCTCTGGTTCCTCCACCAGCTCGATCCGGAAAGCCCGGCCTACAACCTGACGGTCGCCGTACGTTTCAGCGGCGCGCTGGATGTGGCAGCGCTCGCCGCCGCCGTCGGCGAGGTGGCCCGCCGCCACGAGGCCCTGCGCACCCGCTTCACGGTGAGGGACGGCCAGCCTGTCCAGGTGATCGATCCGCCGCGGACCTCGTACCTCCCCGGCATCGACCTCTCGGCGCTGCCGGGAGAAGGAGAGCTGTGGCGGGTCGTGCGCGAGGAGTCGGCGCGGCCCTTCGATCTGGAGACCGGTGCGTTGTTCCGGACGGTGCTCTTCCGGCTGGCGCCGGAGGAGCACCTCCTGCTCGCCACCATGCACCACATCATCGCCGACGGCTGGTCGGGAGCGGTTCTGGTGCAGGAGGTGGGGGCGCTCTATCTGTACGGGCAGCGGTCGCCTCTGCCGGAGTTGCCGGTCCAGTACGCCGATTACGCGGTCTGGCAGAGGGACTGGCTCGCCGGAGAGGTGCTGCAGGCGAAGCTCGGCTGGTGGCGCGAGCGGCTCGCGGGCGCGCCGCCGCGCCTCGAGCTGCCGACCGACCGGCCGCGACCGGCCGCGGGTTGGCGCGCGGGCAAGCTCCCGGTCGCCCTCTCCGCCGACCTTTCACAGCACCTCGCGCTGCTCGGCCAGCGCACCGGCGCGACGCCGTTCATGGTCCTCATGGCCGGTTTCCAGGTGCTGATCGGCCGCTACAGCGGTCAGGACGACCTGCCGGTGGTCACCGTGGTCGCCAACCGCATGCGGCCCGAGATCGAGGGTCTGATCGGCTTCTTCGTCAACACCCTGGCGCTGCGCGGCCGGCTCGACGGAGACCTCACCTTCCGCGAGCACGTGAAACGGACGCGCGCCGAGATGCTCGCCGCCTCGCAGCACCAGGAGGTCTCCTTCGAGCAGGTGGTGGAGGCCGTGCGGCCGGAGCGCATCCAGGGGGAGACCCCCTTCTTCCAGGCTCTCTTCGTGCTGCAGAACGCTCCCCATCAGCAGCTGGAGCTGCCCGGCCTCAGGCTGGCCACCGAAACGACCGACAGCGTCGAAGCCAAGCTCGATCTGGCACTGGAGCTCTACGACCGGCCCGCCGGGTTTGCCGGCGCCTGGGAATACCGCGCCGACCTGTTCGACGCCGCCACCATGGCGCGCATGACGGAGCATCTCCGGAACCTGCTGCAGGCGGCGGTGGCAGACCCGGACCGAGATCTTTTCACGCTGCCGATGCTCTCCCCGACGGCGTGGCGGCAGGCGCTCGTCGAGTGGAACGAGAGTGGAGACGCGGTCGCGGACGACCGGCCCATCCACCAAATCATCGCGGCGCTCGCGGCGGACCGTCCCGCCGCGACGGCCCTCGTCTTCGCCGCAGGGAGCTGGAGTTACGGCGAGCTCGACCGGCGGGCCGGCGCCGTCGCACGGCGGCTCTGCGGGCGGGGAGTGGGACCCGAGCGGATTGTCGCCATCTGCGCCGAGCGCTCGCCGGAGATGGTGATGGCCGCTCTCGCCGTGCTCAAAGCCGGCGGCGCCTATCTGCCGTTCGACCCCGGCTACCCCGCCGATCGCCTGCGTTTCATGTGGGAGGACGCCGGCCGGCCGCTGATCCTGGCGCCGGAGGCGTTGCTGCTCACACTGCCGGAGGAGGCGCGCGCGAGCTGGGAGCCGCTGGAGGCGCCGGGCGAGCCCTCTCCCGGACAGACCGCTGCGAACGTTGCCGCGAGCGGAGACAACCTGGCTTACGTCATCTACACGTCGGGATCAACCGGGCAACCCAAGGGAACGATGGTCCAGCACCGCGAGCTCCGGCAACGGTTGGAAGGCCTGGCGCGCGTCCTCGGGATCGGCCCCGCCTCACGGGTGCTCCAGCTCTTTTCCTTCTCCTTCGACATGTCGGTGGCCGAGATCTTCGGCGCCCTCACGAGAGGAGCGGAGCTCCACCTCATCTCGGCGGAGGAAGCCCTGCCGGGTCCGGCCCTCGTCCGCGCGTTGCGCGAGCGCCGGATCACCTTCTCGTACGCGACGCCGCAGCTCCTGCTGGCCTCGCCGGTGGAGGAGCTGCCGGACCTCTCCGTGCTGAGCGTCGGCGGCGAAGCGGTCATGTCCGAGCTGGTGGGGCTCTGGGGCCCCGGCCGCCTGGTCAACGGCTACGGTCCCACCGAGGCGACCATCGCCGCGACCATGGGCTTCGGTCTGCGGCCGGGCGAGAAACCGCCCATCGGCCGGCCGCTCGCTCGGACGCGGATCTACCTGCTGGATCCGCGCTACGAGCCGGTACCGGCCGGAGTGGCCGGAGAGCTTTGGATCGCGGGCGCAGGCCTGGCGCGGGGCTATCTGCAACGGCCCGATCTGACCGCCGACCGCTTCCGGCCCGATGCTTTTGGCGAGCTGTGGGGTGAGCCTGGAGCGCGCATGTACCGCACCGGCGACCTGGCGCGCCATCTGCCGGATGGCCGGATCGACTTCCTCGGTCGGATCGACAAGCAGGTGAAGATCCGCGGTTTCCGCATCGAGCCGGGGGAGATCGAGGCGGCCCTCCTCGCTCATCCCCGGGTGCGCGAGGCGGCCGTGATAGCGCGGGAGGACTGGGGGGGAGAGCGGCGGCTGGTGGCCTACTGCACCGCCGCGGCGGACGCCGGTGCCGGCCTGCCGGCGGAGCTGCGCGAGCACCTCGCCGCCCGGCTGCCCGCCCACATGGTGCCCGCGGCCTTCGTCGTGCTGCCGGAGCTGCCGCTCAATGCCAACGCCAAGCTGGACCACTCGCGGCTGCCCATTCCGGGCGAGATGACGGGCGACGCCGCCGAGACGGCCCCGCGGACGCCGTCCGAGGAGCTGGTGGCCGGCATCTGGGCCGAAGTGCTGGACCTGCCGCGCGTGGGTCGCTCCGCCAACTTCTTCGATCTTGGTGGGCACTCGCTGCTCGCCACCCGGGTCGTGTCGCGGCTGCGCGAGGCGGCCGGGGTCGAGCTGCCCGTTCGGGAGCTGTTCCAGTCGCCGACCGTGGTGGCGCTCGCGGCGGCGCTCGAAGCCGCACTCTCGGCGGGAGCCTCGAGCGCGGCGGCGCCGCCGATCCGGCCGGTTTCGCGGGCAGGGGACCTGCCGCTCTCCTTCGCCCAGGAGCGTCTCTGGTTTCTCGATCGCCTGGCGCCGGGCAACGCGGGTTACCACATCCCTCTCGCGTTGACCGCGCGCGGCCAACTCTCCCCGCCGGCCATGGCGGCGGCGCTCGGGGAGATGGTGCGCCGTCACGAGGCGCTCCGCACCACCTTCGCGGCCCGCGGCGACCGGCCGGCGCAGGTGGTGCATTCCCCCTCCTGGTGGTCATTGCCGCTGGTGGATCTCTCCTCGCTGCCGCAGGAGCTGCTGCGACGGGAGGCGCGGCGCCTCGCCAACGAGGCGGTGGCGCGGCCGTTCGACCTGGAATGCGATCCGGTGCTGCGGGCGCAGGCCGTGCGCCTCGGCAGGGACGAGCACGCGCTGCTGCTCGTCGTGCACCACATCGCGGCCGACGGCTGGTCGGTCGGCGTGATGGTGGAAGAGATCGCCGCGCTCTATCCCGCGGCGCTCGCGGGCGGTGGCTCACCGCTGCCCGAGCTGGCGGTTCAATACGCGGACTTCGCCATCTGGCAGCGCGAGTGGCTGCGCGGCGAGGTGCTCGATCGCCAGCTCGGCTATTGGCGGGAGAGGCTGGCGGGGGCTCCGCTGCTCGACCTGCCCACCGACCGGCCGCGACCGCCGGTCCAGAGCTTCCGCGGCGAGACCCGCCTGGGCGCAGTCGGGCCGGAGGCCACGCAAGCCCTCAAGGCCTTCGCGCGGCGGCACGACGCCACCCCGTTCATGGTGCTGCTCGCCGCCGTCCAGGCCCTGCTCGGCCGCTACGCCGGCCAGGAGGACGTCGTCGTCGGCTCGCCGATCGCCAACCGCACGCGCGCCGAGATCGAGCCGCTGATCGGCTTCTTTGTCAACAGCCTGGCCCTGCGCGGCGATCTCTCGGGCGATCCGCCGTTCCGCGAGCTGGTGGCCCGCGCCCGGCGCTCGGCTTTGGAGGCCTACTCGCACCAGGACCTCCCCTTCGAGCGGTTGGTGGAGGAGCTGCGCCCGGAGCGGCGGCTGTCGCACAACCCGCTGTTCCAGGTCATGTTCGCGGTCCAGAACACCCCCTTGGGCGCCATCGAGCTCCCCGGCCTCACCTTTTCGCCCGTCGAATTCGAGTTCCCGGCCACCCGCTTCGACCTGGAGGTCTTCTTCACCGAGATCGGCAACGGCCTTTCGACGCAGATTACCTGGAGCACGGACCTGTTCGATCCCGCTACCGTGCTGCGCTGGCAGGAGCATCTGGGGGCCTGCCTCGCCGCGGTGATTGCGGATCCATCGCGGCGCCTGTCGCAAATCCCGCTCTTGCCCGCGTTGGAGAGCCATCAGCTCCTCGCCGAGTGGAACGACACCGCGGCCGAGATCCCGCGGCAGGACGTGGTCGCCCTCTTCGCCGAGCAGGCGAGGCGCCGGCCCGGCGCCGTGGCCGTCTCTTCCGAGGAGGGGGATCTCACCTATGCCGAGCTCGACCGGCGCGCCTCGCGGCTCGCCCGCCGGCTCGCCGCCGCCGGCGTCGGTCCCGAGGTGCGCGTCGCCCTGCTCGCGCAACGCTCGCCGGCCCTGGTGGTGGGAGTCCTCGCCATCCTCAAGGCGGGCGGCGCCTACGTGCCTCTCGATCCTTCGTATCCGGCCGAGAGGCTGGCCTGGATGCTCGCCGATTCGGCAGCCCGCGTGCTCCTCGGCCAGCCGGAGTTGCTCGCGGAGCTTCCCGCAGAGGTTGGAATTCCGGAGGTGGTCGAGCTGGCGGCTGACCCTGAAGAGGTCGCAGGGCCTGATCCTGCGGCTCCCTTCCCGGACGGGCTGGCCTACGTCATGTACACCTCCGGCTCGACCGGCCGGCCCAAGGGCGTGGGCGTCACTCACGCCAACATCGTCCGCCTGGTGCGGGAGAGCGGCTTCGCCGATCTCGGCGCCGGCGAGGTGTTCCTGCAGCTGGCGCCCATCTCCTTCGACGCCTCCACTCTGGAGCTTCTGGGCGCCGCTGCTCAATGGCGGCCGGGTGGCCGTCTTCCCGCCGCGCCGGCCCTCTCTGGAGGAGTTGGGGGAGGCGGTCTCGCGCTTCGGCGTCACCTCCCTGTGGCTGACGGCGGGCCTTTTTCACCAGATGGTGGAGGACCGCCTCGAGGCGCTGCGGCCGCTGCGCCAGCTCCTGGCGGGCGGCGACGTGCTGTCGCCGCCGCACGTCCGCCGGGCCCTCGCCGGCCTGCCGGGTCTCACCCTGATCAACGGCTATGGCCCGACCGAGGGGACGACTTTCACCTGCTGCTTTCCCATGACGGACGCGGAGAGGGTGGGAGCGACGGTGCCCATCGGCCGCCCCATCGGCAACACCCGGGTCTACGTGGTCGGACCCGACCTGCGGCCGGTGGCCGCCGGCGTTTGGGGCGAGCCTTGATCGGCGGCGGCGGTCTCTCCCGCGGCTATCTCGGCAGCCCCGATCTCACCGCCGAACGTTTCGTACCCGACCCGTTCGCGGGTTCCGGCGACGAAGGAAGGCGGCTCTACCGTACCGGCGACGTCGCCCGTTTCCGGCCGGACGGCCGCACCGAGTTCCTCGGCCGCCGGGACGGGCAGGTCAAGCTGCGCGGCTTCCGCGTCGAGCTGGGAGAGATCGAGAGCGCGCTGGCCCGGCACCCGGAAGTCCGCGAGGCGGCGGTAACGGCGGTGGCGGCGATAGTGGCGCGCGACGACGGCGGCCCTGCCGGGCGGCGCCTCGTGGCCTACGTGGTCCCGCGACCGGCGTCGGCCGCTGCGGATGATCGCTCCGGCCGCTCCGAGCAGGGGCTGCAGCACGTCGAGCAGTGGCGCGAGCTGTACGAGCAGACCTACGCGCAGGGACCGGCTCCGGCCGAGGGCGGGGACGGCGCCTTCAACATCCAGGGCTGGAACAGCAGCTATACGGGCGAGCCGATCCCGGCGGTGGAGATGCGGGAGTGGCTGGACGGTACCGTCGGGCGCTTGCTCGACCTGCCGCACCGCCGCGTGCTGGAGGTGGGCTGCGGCACCGGTCTCCTCCTGTTCCACGTGGCGCCGGAGGCGGAACGCTATCGCGGTACCGACTTCTCGGCCGTCGCGCTGGCGCAGGTCCAGGCCGAGCTCGACCGGCGCCGCCTGCCGCAGGTCGAGCTGGCCCAACGGCTCGCCGACGATTGGACCGGCGTCCGCCCGGGCGACTTCGATCTCGTGATCCTCAACTCGGTGGTCCAGTACTTTCCCGGGGTCGACTACCTCATCCGGGTGCTCGAGGGCGCGGTCGCGGCGGTGGCGCCGGGCGGCGCGGTGTTCGTGGGCGACGTGCGCAGCCTGCCGTTGCTCGAAGCCTTCCATACCTCGGTGCAGATCCATCGCGCTTCCGGACCGCTGCCCGTCGCGGAGCTGATGCGGCGAGTGCGGCGCCGCGTGGCCGAGGAGGAGGAGCTGGTCGTCGATCCCGCCCTCTTCCTCGCCCTGGCGCGACGGCTGCCGGCGGTCCGTCGCGTCCAGGTGCTGCTCAAGCGGGGCCGCCAGGCCAACGAGCTGACCCGCTTCCGTTACGACGTGGTCCTCCACGTGGGGGACGGCGAGGCCTTTGCAGGGGAGCAGCCGGCCGCGCCCTGGGAGTACGGAGACCTCGCCGGGCTCGAGCGGCGCCTCGAGGCAGAGTCCCCCGACCTGTTGTCCCTCGCCGGTATTCCCAACGCCCGTCTGGCCGGCGAGGCGGTGGCGCTGGAGCTGCTCGCCGGCACCGGCCGCGAGATGGAAACGGTCGATGAGCTGCGGGCGGCGATCGAGCGACGTGTCCACGTACAGGCGGCAGTCGATCCCGAAGATCTCTGGGCCTCGGCCGACCGTTTGGGCTATGACGCGGACCTCACCTGGTCGTCGGGAGGTGGCGTGGACGGCTGCTTCGACGCCACTCTGCGCCGGCGCGGAGCGAGCGTTCCGGCAGAGACGCCCGCCGCCGCTGAGGACCTCCCCTGGAGCGCCTGGACGAACGATCCGTTGCGGGCCGACCAGGCGCGGCGACTGGTTCCGGATTTGCGGCGCTTCCTGGAGTCCGAGCTTCCCCGACTACATGGTGCCTGCCGCTTTCGTCCTTCTCGAAGCACTGCCGCTCACGCCCAACGGCAAGGTGGACCGCGCCGCGCTGCCGCAGCCCGAGGGCCCCGGCGAAACCGCCGCGGAATGGATCGCCCCGGCCACGCCGCTCGAGGAGAGGCTCGCGGCGGTCGCCGCCGAGGTGCTCGGAGTCGAGCGGGTGGGCATGGGGGACAACTTCTTCGACCTCGGGGGCCACTCCCTGCTCGCCACCCAGCTCGTCTCGCGCCTCAGTCAGCATCACGGCATCCAGGTCACCCTGCAGATGGTGTTCGACTCGGCCACCCTGGCCGATCTGGCCGACCAGATCGTCCAGCAGGAGCTCGAGAGCGCCGACCGCGGGCTCCTCGACGAGATGCTGAGCGAAATGGAAGGCCTGTCGCCGGCCGAGCTGCAGGCGATGCTGGAGCAGGCGGGCATCGAGGAGGTGCGGTGAGCGGTTCCTCCTCCGTCCAGGAGCGCCTCACCGGTCTGTCGCGCGAGCAGCGGGCGCTCCTGTTCGAGCAGATCCGCAGGCGCAAGGAGCGGGGTCGGACGCCGCCGGAGCGCATCCCGCGCCGGCCTCCGGACCTCGGCTCGCTCCCTCTCTCCTTCGCCCAGGAGCGGCTGTGGTTCATCGACCGCCTGGAGCCGGGCCTGGCGGCCTACAACGTCCCGCTGGCGCTGCGGATCGAGGGCGAGACGTCGCCGGCCTTCCTGGCCGCGATCCTCGGCGAGGTGGTGCGCCGGCACGAGTCTCTACGCACGACGTTCGGCGAGACGGGAGGCCGGCCGGTCCAGCTCATCGCTCCCCCCGCTCCCTGGCGGCTGCCGCTCGTCGATCTCGCGGCGCTGCCGGAGCCCGGACGCGCCGCCGAAGCCCGGCGCTTGGCGCAGGCGGAATCCGTCCAGCCGTTCGATCTCGGGCGCGGACCGCTGCTGCGCGCCGTCCTGCTGCGGCTCGCCCCAGCCGACCATGCCTTGCTGCTCAGCATGCACCACATCGTCTCCGACGGCTGGTCCCTGGGCGTGCTCGTCCGCGAAATCACGGCTCTTTACGGTGCCGCCATCTCGGGCGCGGTATCGCCGCTGCCCGAGCTGCCCATCCAATATGCCGACTTTGCCGTCTGGCAGCGGCAGCGCCTGCGCGGCGACGTTCTCGAGGAGCAGCTCGTCTACTGGCGGGAGCGTCTGGCCGGCGTCCCTGCCTCCCTCGACCTCCCGACCGACCGGCCCCGCTCCGCCGCCCCGGTCTCGCGCGGGAACCAGCTGCGCGTGATGTTCGGTCCCGAGGTCGCCCGCGGTCTGGTGCAGCTCGTCCGTCGGCACGAGGCGAGCCTTTACATGGTCCTCCTCGCCGGCTTCCAGGCGCTGCTCAGCCGCCTCAGTGGACAGGAGGATATCGCCATCGGCTCACCGATCGCCAACCGCCACAGGACCGAGGTCGAGCCCCTGATCGGCTTCTTCGTCAACACCCTCGTCATGCGTGGCGATCTGCGCGGCGATCCCTCCTTCGAGGAGCTCATCGGCCGGGTGAGGCGAACGACGCTGGAGGCCTATACCCATCAGGATCTCCCTTTCGAGCGGCTCGTCGAGGAGCTTCGCCCGGAGCGCCATCTCTCAGCGAACCCCCTGGTACAAGTCGTCTTCGCGATGCAGAACGCGCCGGTCGGTCGTATGGAGCTGCCCGGGCTTTCGCTTTCGCCGCTTCCCTTCCAGCTCACCACCGCGCTGTTCGATCTCGAGCTCGACGTCTGGGAGGGAGAGGACGGCGCCTTGCTGGCGGTTTTTTCCCACAACACCGATCTCCTGGACCGGTCGACTGTGCTGCGCATCGCCGGGCACCTGGAAACGCTGCTGCGGGAAGCCTCGGCCGCGCCGGAGAAACGCCTCTCGGAGCTGCGGTTGCTCGGCGCCGCGCAACGCCACCAGCTACTCGCCGAATGGAACGACACGGCCGCGAAGCTTCCTCGGGAGGATGTGGCAGAGCTGTTCGCCGAGCAGACGCGGCGCCGGCCCGGCGCCGTGGCCGTCTCGGGAGCCGGGGAGGAGCTGACCTACGCTGAGCTCGACCGGCGCTCGTCCCGGCTGGCGCGCCGGCTCGTCGCGGCCGGGGTCGGCCCCGAGGTTCGCGTCGCGCTTCTGGCACAGCGGTCCCCGGCCCTGGTGGTGGGCATTCTGGGCATCGTCAAGGCGGCTGGCGCCTACGTGCCCCTCGACCCTTCCTCGCCGGCCGAGCGGCTCGCCTGGATGCTCTCCGACTGCGGCGCCGGCGTGCTCCTCGCCGAGCCGGGGCTGCTGCTGCCCCCGGGACTGTCCGTTCCAACGGCGATCGAGCTGATCGAGCTGTCGGCCGATCCCCCGGAGGCGGCCGGCCCGGACCCTGGCGCTCCCGTTGCCGGCGCGCTGGCGTACGTCATGTACACCTCCGGCTCGACCGGCCGCCCCAAGGGCGTGGGCGTCACCCATCGCAATATCGTGCGGCTGGTGCGGGAGAGCGGCTTTGCCGACCTCGGACCGGATCAGGTATTCCTGCAGCTCGCTGCGATCTCCTTCGACGCCTCGACCCTGGAGCTGTGGGCGCCGCTGCTCAACGGCGGACGTCTGGCGATCATGCCGCCGCATCAGCCTTCCCTGGCGGAGCTGGGAGAGGCGATCTCACGATTTGGCGTGACCTCCCTGTGGCTTACGGCGGGTCTGTTCCATCAGATGGTCGACGACTGCCTGGAATCCCTGCGGCCGCTGCGGCAGTTGCTGGCCGGCGGTGACGTGCTCTCGCCGCCGCACGTCCGTCGCGCCCTTTCCGGCTTGCCGGACACCACTTTGATCAACGGCTATGGCCCGACCGAGGGGACGACCTTCACCTGCTGTTTCCCGATGACCCAGGCGGAGCCGCCGGAGGCGGCCGTTCCCATCGGGCGCCCCATCGGCAATACGCGGGTCCATGTGCTCGATTGGGACCTGAGCCCGGTTCCCTGCGGCGTCCGGGGGGAGCTGTGCGCGGGAGGAGACGGCGTCTCCCGCGGCTATCTCGGCCATCCCGGGCTGACCGCCGAACGCTTCGTGCCGGATCCGTTCGCCGCTCCCGGGGGGGAAGGGTCGCGGCTCTACCGCACGGGCGACGTCGTTCGTTTTCTGGCGGACGGCCGGATCGAGTTCCTCGGCCGGCGCGACGAGCAGGTCAAGCTGCGCGGCTTCCGCGTCGAGCTGCGAGAGATCGAGAGCGCGCTGGCCCGGCTCCCGTTCGTGGCCGCCGCCGTGGTGGTGGTGGCGCGTGAGGCTCAGGCGGCAGAGGGAAAGCGGCTGGTGGCCTACTGTGTCGTGTCGCAGGATGTTGGGGAGGCCACCGGACCGGAGGCGGCCGAGCACGTAGCGCAGTGGCGGACTCTCTACGACGAGACCTATGGTCAGGGTCCGGACGGCGACGACGCTGGCTTCGACCTCCGGGGATGGAACAGCAGCTACACCGGCGAGCCGATCCCGGCGGGGGAGATGCGCGAGTGGGTGGACGGCACCGTCGGCCGTCTCCTCTCCCTCGACCACCGCCGGGTCCTCGAGGTGGGCTGCGGCACCGGGCTCCTCCTCTTCCGCGTGGCCCCCGGGGCCGAACGCTACGTGGGTACCGACTTCTCGTCCGCGGCCCTGGACCTCGTGCGGCGGGAGGCGGACCGCCGCGGCCTGGCGCAAGTCGAGCTCGCCCGGCGGAAGGCCGACGACTGGACCGGCGTCGAGCCCGGCTCCTTCGACCTCGTGGTCCTCAACTCGGTGGTGCAGTACTTCCCCGGCGTCGACTACCTGCTGCGGGTACTGGCAGGAGCCGTGCGGGCTGTGCGGCCGGGCGGCGCCGTGTTTGTCGGCGATGTGCGGAGCCTGCCGCTGCTCGCGGCGTTCCACGAGTCCGTCGAGCGGTACCGGGCCGGCGATTCCCTGCCGGAAGAGGAGCTGCAGCGGCGGGTGGGGCGGCGGGTGGCGGACGAGGAGGAGCTGGTGCTCGATCCGGCGCTCTTCCGCGCGCTCGCGGGAAGCCTGCCGCTCCGCCGCGTCGAGGTCCTTGCCAAGGACGGCCGTCACCAAAACGAGCTGACACGGTTCCGCTACGACGTGGTCCTGCACATCGGTGAAGGTGACGCGGTTGCAGGGGCGCGGCAGGCTACGCCCGCCGATCTCCCCTGGCGGAGCTACGCCAACGATCCGCTGCGCACCAAGCTCGCCCGCGCGCTGGTGCCCGAGCTGCGCCGCGCGCTGCAGGCGCAGTTGCCCAACTACATGGTCCCCTCGGCCTTCGTGCTGCTCGATGCCCTGCCGCTCACCGCCCACGGCAAGGTGGACCGGGCCGCGCTGCCGGCTCCCGAACCCCTCCGCGCCGCCGGTTCGGCGCCGCCGCGCACCACCGCCGAGCCTCGCGCTCGCGGAGATCTGGCAGGAGCTGCTGGGCGCCGGGCAGGTGGGCGTCGCCGACAACTTCTTCGATCTGGGTGGGCACTCGCTGCTCGCCACCCAGCTCGTATCACGCCTCCGCGCCTCCCTCCAGGTCGAGGTGCCGTTGCGGATCGTGTTCGAGCATCCAATCCTCGGGGATCTCGCGACGGCGATCGACGCCCTGCGCCACCAGGGGCGGGCGCAGGCGACGCAGATTCCTCGCCGTGATCCCGGTGGATCGGCGATTCCCCTTTCCTTCGCCCAGGAGCGTCTCTGGTTCATCCATCGCCTGGAGCCGCGCCTGACGGCCTACAACGTCCCCCTGGTGCTGCGCATCGAGGGGGAGATCTCGCCGGCCGTTCTGGCGGCGATCCTCGGCGAGGTGATACGCCGGCATGAGATCCTGCGCACGACCTTCCGTGAGACGGGAGGAAGACCGGTCCAGGTCATTGCTCCACCCGGTCCATGGCGACTGCCGCTGGTCGACCTCGCGGCCCTGCCTGCCGACCGCCGTGACGGCGAAGCGTGGCGTCTGGCCCGGGAGGAGGCGTCACGGCCGTTCGGCCTCGAACGCGGGCCGTTGCTCCGTGCCGTGCTGCTGCGGCTCGCCGCTGCCGAGCACGTGTTGGCGTTCACCATGCACCACAGTGTCTCCGACGGCTGGTCCATGGGGGTGCTCGTCCGCGAGATCACGGCGCTCTATGGCGCCGCCGTCTCCGGCACGCCCTCGCCGCTTTCCGAGCTGCCGATCCAGTACGCGGACTTCGCGGTCTGGCAGCGGCAGCGCCTCAAGGGGGAGGTGCTGGAGGAGCAGCTCGCCTACTGGCGGCAGCGGCTGACCGGCGTCCCCGCCGCTCTCGACCTGCCGGCGGACCGGCCCCGCCCCGCCGTTCCCACCTACCGTGGAGCGCGGCTGCGCGCGGTCTTCGGTCCCGATTTCGCGCGCGGTGTGGCGCAGCTCGCCCGCCGGCACAAAGCGAGCCCCTACATGGTCCTCCTCTCCGGGTTCCAAGCGCTGCTCGGGCGCCTCGGCGGACAGGAGGACCTGGCAGTCGGTTCGCCCATCGCCAACCGCCACCGCGCCGAGGTCGAGCCGCTGATCGGCTTCTTCGTCAACACCCTGGTCCTGCGCGCCGACCTCTCGGGCGATCCCGCGTTCGACGAGCTGCTCGGCCGCACGCGGCGCACCACCCTGGAGGCCTATGCCCATCAGGACCTCCCCTTCGAACGCCTGGTCGAGGAGCTGCGTCCGCAGCGGCATCTGTCGCTGAATCCGCTCTTTCAGGCGATCTGCGCCATGCAGAACGCGCCGGTCGGCCGCATGGACCTCCCGGGCCTGTCGCTCTCGCCGGTCGAGCTCGAGGCCACGACGGCGCAGTTCGACCTGGAGCTCAACGTCTGGGAGGCGGACGACGCGCTGCTGGCGGCCCTCGCCTATAGCACTGAGCTGTTCGATGCCGCGACCGTCCGGCGCATCGTGGGGCACCTGGAAATGCTGCTTCGCGGTGCCATGGCCGATCCGGAGCGGCGGCTCTCCGAGCTGCCGTTGCTTACCGAGCTCGAGCGGCACCAGCTCCTGGGCGAGTGGAACGTTCCCGGCCGGACCAGCGGTCCGCGGCGCTGCCTCCACGAACGATTCGAGTCCGTGGCCGCAAGCACCCCAGAGGCCATTGCCGTAACCCACGAAGTCGAAGCGCTGACGTACGGTGAGTTGAACGGGCGGGCCAACCGGCTCGCCCGCCAGCTCCTCCGGCTCGGCGCCGGCCACGGGAGGCGGGTGGCCTTGTTCATCGAGCGCTCGCTCGACCTGGTGGTGGCTGTCCTCGGCACCCTCAAGGCGGGCGCGGCCTACGTCCCCCTGGATCCGGCCTATCCCGCGGAGCGCCTCGCCTTCATCCTCGACGATAGCCGCCCTGACGTCATCGTCACCCAGGCTCGGTTGTGGGAAACCCTGCCGAATCAGCATGCCCGCAGCCTCTTCCTCGACGTCGATCCGCCGGCAGGGGAGAGCGAAGAGAACCTCGGCGTCCGTGTCTCCGCGGTCGAGCCCGCTTACGTCATCTACACCTCTGGCTCGACGGGCCGTCCAAAAGGAGTGGTGGTCCGGCACGCCGAGGTGGACCGACTGTTCGCCGCCACGGAGGAGTGGTTCGGGTTCGGCCCCGGTGATATCTGGACCCTCTTCCACTCTTACGCCTTCGACTTCGCGGTATGGGAGCTTTGGGGAGCGCTGCTCCATGGCGGCCGGTTGGTGGTGGTGCCCTTCGACGTCAGCCGCTCGCCCGAGCGATTTCACGAGCTGCTGGCGAGCGAAGGTGTGACCGTGCTCAACCAGACTCCCGCAGCCTTCCGGCAGCTCGTCGAAGCCGGCCTGCCCGGGGACCCAGGGTGTCTCGCCCTGCGCCTCGTGATCTTCGGCGGCGAGGCCCTCGACCCGGGGAGCCTCGCGCCATGGTTCGCGCGCCATGGCGACCGCATTCGGCTGGCCAACATGTACGGGATCACCGAGACGACCGTGCACGTCACCTATCGTCCCCTGGCCCGCGAGGATGTGGACCAGGGCCGCAGCCTTCTCGGCCGTGCCATCCCCGACCTCCGCTTGGCCGTGCTCGACCGCCACGGCTGGCCGGTGCCCATCGGCGTCCCGGGAGAGATCTGCGTTGGCGGCGACGCTCTCGCCATGGGTTATCTCGACCGCCCCGATCTCACCGCCGCTCGCTTCGTCCCCGATCCCTTCGCGGGCGAGCCGGGCCGCCGCCTGTACCGTTCCGGGGACCTGGCCCGCTACCGGTCGGATGGCGATCTCGAATACCTCGAGCGGATCGACCGCCAGGTGAAGATCCGCGGCTTCAGAATCGAGCTGGCCGAGATCGAAGCCGCGCTAGGCGACCATTCGGGGGTGAGCCAGGCGGTCGTGGTGGTCCGTGACGGGGGACGCGGCGATCAGGTCGAGCGGCTGGTGGCCTACGTCGTCCCGCGTCCGACGATGGAAAAGGCCGGCCTCGGGCAGCAGGAGGCCGAGCCCATGGTGCCCAAGCTGCGGCACACGCTCCGGGCAAAGCTGCCAGACTACATGGTCCCGTCTGCCTTCGTGCTGCTCGATTCCCTGCCGCTTACCGCCCACGGCAAGGTCGACCGCGCCGCCCTGCCGGCTCCCGAGCCCCCCAGCGCCGCCGGCGCCACGCCGCCGCGAACCCCGATCGAGATCGCCCTTGCCGGGATCTGGAAGGATCTGCTGGGTGTCGAAGAGGCCAAGGTCGAGGACAACTTCTTCGATCTGGGTGGGCACTCGCTGCTCGCCACCCAGCTCGTATCACGCCTCCGCGCCTCCCTCCAGGTCGAGGTGCCGTTGCGGATCGTGTTCGAGCATCCAATCCTCGGGGATCTCGCGGCGGCGATCGCGAGCGCGGGCGGCGAGCCTGCTCTCCAGGAGGAGATCCGCGGCGCGCTCGCCCGGGAGGCGCCGCTCTCTTTCTCGCAGGAACGGCTGTGGTTCCTCGACCGCCTCCTCCCCGGATCCTGGGTCTACAACATTCCCTCCCCCATGCGCCTGCGCGGCCCCCTGGAGCCCGAGGTGCTCGCGCGCTGCTTCGCCGAGATCGTCTGGCGGCACGAGTCCCTGCGCACCCGCTTCGAGGAACGAAAGGGCGCGCCTGTTCAGGTCGTCGATCCGCCGGCACCCGTACCCATGCCGAGGATCGATCTCTCGGCCCTCCCCGTCCCGCAGCGGCGGCGCGAGGCCGAGCGGGTGACGGCCTGGGAAGCCACGCTACCGTTCGACCTCGAGCGCGGCCCCGTCCTCCGCTTCATCCTGGTCCGGCTCGGCGCGCTGGACGGCGCCGAGGAGCACGCGGTGCTCATGACCATGCATCACATCGTCTCCGACGGCTGGTCCGTGGGCGTGTTCTTCGGCGAGCTGACGCGGCTCTACGAGGCCTTCGCCACCGGCCGGCCTTCGCCGCTGCCGCCCCTGCCCGTGCAGTATCCGGATTTCGCCCGCTGGCAGCGGGACTGGCTGACCGGCGAGCGCCTGGAGGAGCAGCTCGCCTACTGGCGCGGCCGCCTGGGCGGCCACCCTCCCGGCCTCGACCTGCCGCGCGACCGGCCGCGCCCGGCGATTCAGACCTTCCGCGGCGGCGCCGCGAACCTGGAGCTGCCGCGGGGACTTTCCGAGCGCCTGAAGGCCCTGGCGCTGACGGAGAAGTCTTCCCCGTTCATGCTCCTCCTCGCCGCGTTCGAGGTCCTGCTACAGCGTCTGAGCGGACAGGAAGACGTCCTCGTCGGCACGCCCGTCGCCGGACGCACCCGGCCGGAGATCGAAGGGCTGATCGGCTTCTTCCTCAACACCCTCGTCCTGCGTACCGACCTCTCGGGCTGGCCCGCATTCCGCGAGCTGGTACGCCGGGTGCGCGCCGCGGCCCTGGGCGCCTACACCCACCAGGACGTCCCTTTCGAGAGATTGCTCGAGGATCTCCAGCCCGAGCGCGACCTGTCGCGCACGCCGCTCTTCGAGGTCTTTTTCAACTTCCTCAACTTTCCGCCGTCGCGAGCGAAGCTGCCCGGCGGCGTCTCCGTCGAGCCGCTGGAATTCGGCGAGACGGAGTCGAAGTTCGATCTCACCATCTATGCCATGGAGGGCGAAGAGGGCTTCATCTTCAAACTCGTTTACAACGCGGATCTCTTCGACCGCAGCCGCATGGAGGAGATGCTGCGGCAGTACCGGTCGCTGCTCTCCCAGGTGGTCCTGGAGCCGGACCGGTCCATCGATTCCTTCTCGCTGCTGACGGCGGAGGCGACAGCGCTGCTTCCCGATCCCAGGGAGCCGCTGGGCGAGGAGGGCACGGGTCTCGTCCACGAGTTGTTCGCGGATCAGGCCCGCCGCCGGCCGGAGAGGATCGCCCTGGCCGATGTCGACGGGGCGTGGACCTACGGCGAGCTCCACCACGCCGTCCGCTGCCTGGCCGGCTGTCTGCGGGCGAACGGCGTTCAACCGGGCGACCGGGTGGCGATCCACGCCCATCGCAGCGCACCCCTGGTCTGGGCGATTTTCTCCGTTCTCGAGGCCGGTGCCGCCTTCGTGATCCTCGACCCCACTCATCCACCCTCCCGCCTCGCTCGAGGGGTGGATCTGGCGAATCCGCGGGCGGTCCTCGCCATCGCGGCGGCGGGCGAGCCCGGAGAGGAGCTGGCGGACCGGCTCGCCGAGGTTCCCCTGCGCCTCGACCTGCCGGGCGGCGGGCCGGCGGGAGCGCGGGTGCTGCTGGCCGATCTGCCGGCCGATCTCCCGGAGGCCGAGGTGCGCCTGGGGCCGGACGATCTCGCGCTGGTGGCCTTCACCTCCGGCTCGACGGGTGGTCCCAAGGGAATTCTGGGCCGCCACGGGCCGCTGTCGCACTTCCTGCCCTGGCAGCGCCAGCGCTTCGACCTGAGCGGGAACGATCGCCACAGCATGCTCTCGGGGCTCTCCCACGATCCGCTGCAACGCGACGTCTTCGGCGCCCTCTGCACCGGCGCCACCCTGTGCATCCCGTCGCCGGAAGACTTCGCGGCGCCGGGACGCCTCGCCGCCTGGATGGCCCGCGAGGAGGTCAGCGTCTCCAACCTGACGCCTGCCATGGCCCAGATGCTCACCGAGCCGCCGGGCGGCGGCGCCGAGGCGCCGGAGATCCCCTCGCTGCGCTGGGCGTTCCTGATCGGCGACGTGCTGACCCGGCGCGACGTCGAGCGCCTCCACCATGCCGCGCCGGGAGTGACCTGCGTCAACCTCTACGGCGCCACCGAGACCCAACGGGCCCTTGGCTACCACGTGGTCGAGCGCAGCGCGGACCTGCCGCCGGTCCTGCCGCTGGGGCGGGGAATGAAGGACTGCCAGCTCCTCGTGCTCGACCGCGCCGGACGGCTCGCCGGCATCGGCGAGGTTGGGGAGATCGCCATCCGCAGCCCCCACCTGGCCCGCGGTTATCTCGGCGACGAGGCGCTCACCCGGGAGCGCTTTCTTGCCAACCCCTTCACCGGCCGGCCGGGTGACCGGATCTACCGTACTGGCGATCTCGGCCGTTACCTGCCGGACGGTCAGGTGGCCTTCGCCGGCCGCGCCGACGGCCAGGTACAGATCCGCGGCTTCCGCGTGGAGACGGGAGAGATCGAAACCGTTCTCGGCGCTCAGCCCGGCATCCGCGAGGCGGTGGTGATGGCTCGCGAGACACCCGGCGCGGTGGGCGACCGCCGGCTCGTCGCCTATGTCGTGGCGGACCCGGAGCGCCCGCCCGATCCGGTCGCGGTGCGCGAGGCCCTGCGGCGCCGGCTGCCGGTCTACATGATCCCTTCGGCGTACGTGGTCCTGGAACGGCTGCCTCTGCTGCCCAACGGCAAGGTGGACCGGCGCTCCCTGCCGGAGCCGGCCGAGGACCGCCAGGCCGAGCACGTGCCACCCTCGACGCCCACCGAGGAAACGCTGGCCGAAATCTGGCGCTCTCTGATGGGTGTCGAGCGGATCGGCGCCGGCGACGACTTCTTCCGCCTCGGCGGCCATTCCCTGCTCGCCACGCGTGTGGCGGCGCGGGCGCGGGACGCCTTCGGCATCGAGCTGCCGCTGTCCGTGCTCTTCCAGGAGACGACCCTCTCCCAGCTCGCCGCGTGGATCAACCGCGAAAGAGCCCAGCGCTCCGGCCCGGCCCTGCCGAAGATCCAGGCCCGGCGTCGCAGTGCCCGCGCCGCCGAGGTCCTCTCCAGCATCGAGGACCTTTCGGAAACGGAGGTCCAGGAGATCCTGCACCGCAAGAAGGCCGCCCTTGAGGGAGGATCCCGGTGAGGGAGATCCAACTCGAGGCCGGGGAGCAGGCGGAGCTCTCGGCGGAGCGGCGGGAGCTTCTGGAGCTGCTGCTCGCCGAAGCGCCGGAGGAGCCCGAGGCCTTCCCGCTCTCGCCGCAGCAGCGGGGCATGTGGCTCGCCGCCCGCATGGATCCGGACAACCCGGCCTACGTCATCGCGCTCTCATTGCGGCTGAGCGGCCGGCTCGATGGGGAGGCCTTCCGCCGGGCCCTCGCCGAGGTCGTTTGCCGCCACGAGTCGCTGCGCCTGCGCTTTGCGGTTGTAGAAGGGGAGCCCGTGCAGATTCCGGAGCCGTCGCTGGAGATCCCGCTCCCCCTGGTGGATCTGCGCGCCCTGCCGGAGCCCGCCCGCGCCGCCGAAGGCCGCCGGCTCGGCGACGAGGAGAGGCGGCGGCCTTTCGATCTCGAACGCGGCCCCGTCCTGCGGGCGAAGCTCTTATGGATGGACGCCGGCGAGCACGCCGTCGCCTTCGCCATGCACCACCAGGTGAGCGACGCCTGGTCCCTGGGCGTGCTCGTGCGCGAGGTGGCGGCCCTCTACGCCGCGTTTTCCCAGGGCCGGCCTTCGCCGCTTCCCGAGCTGCCCGTCCAGTACCTCGACTTCGTCGAATGGCAGCGCGAGCACCTCTCCGGCGAGGTCCTCGACGCGCAGCTCGCCTGGTGGAAGGAGCGCCTCGCGGGTGCGCCGGAGCTGGACTTGCCCGCGGACCATCGCCGCCCGGCGGTGGCGAGCCTGCGCGGCGCCAGCCGGCCGATGGAGCCTCCTCCGGTCGCGATGGACGACTTTCGCCGGCTTTGCCAGCGGCACGGCGCGACTCCCTTCATGGTCCTGTTGGCCGTCTTCGAGACGCTCCTGCACCGCTACACGGGCCAGGACGACCTGGTCGTGGGCACGGCCGTCGCCAACCGCCGGCGGAGCGAGCTGGAAGACCTGATCGGGCTCTTTGTCAACACCCTCGCCCTGCGCGCCGATCTGGCGGGCGATCCACCCTTCCGCGATCTCCTCGCCCGGGTGAGGGCCGGGGCGGTGGACGCCTTCGCCCGGCAGGACCTGCCGTTCGAGCGTCTGGTGACCGAGCTGGGGATCCGGCGGGATCCCAGCCGCTCGCCGCTGTTCCAGGCCTTTTTTCAGGTGCAGAACGCGCCGCTCCCGGCCCTGCGGCTTCCGGGCCTCACCCTGGCCGGCGTCGAGCGGGAGAAGGAGACCGCGGAATTCGAGCTGGTGGTGAACGTGCGCGACACCCCCGACGCCGTTGTCGGGGAGTGGACCTTCCGCACCGATCTGTTCGAAGCCACGACCGTGACCCGCATGGCGCTCCACTTCGGCGTCCTGCTCGCCGGCGCCGTGGCGGACGAGAGCCGGCGTCTCTCCGAGCTTCTCCTTGCTCAGCGCCGGCGAGCGACACCAGCTCCTCGAGGAATGGAACATCTCCACAGCGGTCGGCGGTACGCGTCGCTGCCTGCACGAGCGGTTCGAGGCCGTAGCCGTCCGTGCTCCCGCGTCGGTGGCTGTCCTCGTCGAAGGCGAAGCGCTGACCTACGGCGAGATGAACCGGCGGGCCAACCGGCTCGCGCACCGGCTGCTGCGGCTCGGCGCCGGACCTGGAACGCGGGTGGCCCTCTTCGTCGAGCGCTCGCTGGACCTGGTCGTCGCCGTCCTCGGAACGCTCAAGGCGGGCGCCGCCTACGTCCCCCTGGACCCGACCTATCCCGCGGAGCGTCTCGCCTTCGCTCTCGCGGACAGCCGTGCCCCCGTCGTCGTCACGCAGGCGGCATGGCTGGAGGCGCTGCCGGAGCACGGCGCGCAAGCCCTGCTCCTCGACGCCGAGCCATGGCCGCAGTCACCGCAGTCGCCGGAGGAGAGCGAGGAGGATCCGCTCGCCGGAGCCTCGGCAGGCGATCCCGCCTACGTCATCTATACCTCGGGCTCGACCGGCCGGCCCAAGGGCGTCGTGGTGCGTCACGCGGAGGTGGACCGCCTCTTCGCCGCCACGGAAGAGTGGTTCGGTTTCGCACCCGGCGACGTCTGGACCCTCTTCCATTCCTATGCCTTCGACTTCTCGGTGTGGGAGCTGTGGGGGGCGCTGCTCCATGGCGGCCGTCTGGTGGTGGTCCCCTTCGACGTCAGCCGCACGCCGGAGCGCTTTCACGAACTGCTGGCAGGTGAAGGCGTGACGGTTCTCAATCAAACACCCTCCGCCTTTCGCCAGCTCGTCGAGGCCGACCTCGTCGAAGGCGCCAGGCAGCTCGCCCTGCGGCTCGTGATCTTCGGCGGCGAGGCCTTGGACCCGGGCAGTCTCGCGCCCTGGTTCGCGCGCTATGGCGACCGCTCGCCGCGGCTGGTCAACATGTACGGCATCACCGAGACGACCGTTCACGTCACCTATCGGCCGCTCTGCCAGGCGGACGCAGCGGGAGGGCGCAGCGCCATCGGCCGCGCCATCCCGGACCTCCGGCTGATCCTGCTCGACCGCCACGGCCTGCCGGTGCCCATCGGCGTTCCGGGGGAGCTGTGCGTCGGCGGCGACGGTCTCGCGTTGGGCTATCTCGACCGTCCCGATTTGATGGCCGGGCGCTTCGTACCCGATCCCTTCAGCAACGAGCCGGGCCGCCGCCTCTATCGCTCGGGAGACCTCGCCCGCTACCTGCGGGACGGCGATCTGGAGTACCTCGGGCGGATCGACCGCCAGGTGAAGGTCCGCGGCTTCCGCATCGAGCTGGGCGAGATCGAAGCCGCGTTGCGAGCCTGTCCGGCGGTGCGCGATGCGGCGGTCGTCCTGCGGCCAGACCCCGGCGGCGATCCGCGGCTGGTTGCATACACAGTGGGCGAAAGGACCGAAGGGACAGCAAGGACGGAAACGACGGAGAGGACCGAGCTGAGGGCGTATCTCAAGGAGCGCCTTCCCGAGTTCATGGTTCCCGCCTTGTTCGTGGAGCTGCCGTCCCTGCCCCTCACGCCCAACGGCAAGCTGGACGTCCGAGCCCTGCCCGAACCGGACCGGCTCGGCACGGCGGCCGGGTACGTGGCGCCACGCGATCCGGTGGAGGAGGAGCTGGCCTCGATCTGGACGCGGCTGCTGAAGGTCGCAACCGTCGGTGTCCACGACAACTTCTTCGATCTGGGCGGCCACTCGCTGATCGGCACCCGCGTGCTCGCCGCCGTGCGCGACACGTTCGGCGTCGACGTTTCCCTGCGCACGCTGTTCGAGAAGCCCACGGTGGGGGAGCTGGCGCGGGAGCTTGCCGGGAGCCGCAATGGCCGCGATGGCCGCGATGGCCGCGATGGCCGCGATGTTGAGGAGGCAGCGTTCGACCGCATCCCGCGCCAGCCGCGGGACACCGATCGCTTCCCGGTCTCGGCCTCCCAGCTCCGCGAATGGCTCCTCGACCGCCTGCTGCCGGGCGGCGGCGCCTACAACATCCCCGGAGCCACCCGCGTCGTAGGTCCCCTCGACGTCCAGATCCTCGGGCGCGCCCTCCGCGAGATCGTGCGCCGCCACGAGTCGCTGCGCACCACCATCGTTCTGGAAAGCGGAACGGAGAGCGAGCCGGTGCAGGTCATCGCGTCCGCCGTGGCGCTCGCGGTCCCCCTCGCCGACCTTTCGGACCTTCCCGCCGGCGTGCGGGAGGCCGAGATCCGCCGCCTGTCGCGGGAGGAGGTGGCCGAGCCTTTCGACCTCGCTCGTGGACCCATGTTGCGGGTGCGGCTCCTGCGTCTCGCCGAGCGCGAGCACATGGTGCTCTTCACCATCCACCACATCGTCTCCGACGGCTGGTCCATGGGCGTGTTCTTCCGCGAGCTGGCGACGCTCTACGTCGCCTACTCCCAGGGCCGACCCTCGCCCCTGTCCGAGCTGCCCGTGCAGTACGCCGATTTCGCCGTCTGGCAGCGCCGGCGCCTGGAGGGCGAAGGCCTGCGCCGGCAGCTCGACGACTGGCGTGGCCGGCTCGCCGGCGTGCCTCCCCTGGAGTTGCCGACGGACCGCCCGCGGCCGCCCATCCAGCGCTTCGAGGGCGGCAAGCAGGCCTTCGCCCTTTCGCCGGAGCCTCTCGGCGGACCTCGGTGATCTCGCCCGGCGCCAGGGCTCCAGCCTGTTCATGGTTCTCCTCGCCGGCTTCGCGGCGCTCCTCGGCCGCTGGTCGGGCCAGGAGGACTTCGCCGTGGGCACCTACGCCGGCAACCGCAACCGGGCCGAGCTGGAGGGGCTGATCGGCTTCTTCATCAACAGCCTGGTGCTGCGCCTCCGGCCCGAGGGAGAGGCGAGCTTCCGCCGCTTCGTGGAGCAGGCCCGCGAGGTCACCCTGGGCGCCTTCGCCCACCAGGATGTGCCTTTCGAGCGGCTCCTCGAAACCCTCCACGTGGAGCGCGATCTTTCCCGCACCCCGCTGTTCCAGGTGATGCTCGTGTTCCAGAACTTCCCGACCACCGCCGTCGAGGTATCGGACGTGCGGCTGGAGCCGCTCGCGGTGGCGAACGACCATTCGGATTTCGATCTCACGCTCTGGCTGGCGGAAGGGGCTGGCGGAGTAGCCGGCTACTTCAGCTACGGCGTCCACGTCTTCGATCGGGAGACCATCGTCCGCCTCGGAAGCCATCTCGAGGTCCTGCTTTGCGGCGCCGTTGCCGAACCTGAACATTCCCTGCGCGAGTTGCCTCTCCTGACGGAGCCCGAGCGCCAGCAGCTCCTGGACTGGGCCGCCGGCCCGCCGGCGAATCCTGTCTCACCGCGCGTCGATGCGATGTTCGCGGAGCGCGCGCGGATCTCGCCCGATGCGACGGCTCTGGAGTGGGACGGCGGCCGCTTCACCTATGACGAGCTGCACCGCCGTGTGGACGTCTTCGTGGCCAGGTTGCGAGGCCTCGGAGTGGGTCCCGAGGTGGTGGTCGGCCTCGAATTGGCGCGCTCGCCGGAGATGATCGTGGCCCTGCTCGGAGTGCTCAGGGCGGGCGGCGCCTACCTGCCGCTCGATCCGGCGTACCCGGAGACGCGCCGGGCCTTCATGAAGGAGGATTCGGGGGCGGCGGTGGTGCTGACGAACACGGACCTAAAGGACACCAAGGACCTCAAGGACGAATCCTTTTCGTCCTTGCAGTCCTTTTCGTCCTTTGAAGTCCCTCAAGAGGCCAACCCCGCCTGCGTCATCTACACCTCGGGCTCCACCGGCCAACCCAAGGGCGTGGTCGTGGACCACCGCTCCCTCGCCGCCTACACCGCCGGCGCCGTCGACGCCTTCGGCCTGGGACCGGGAGACCGGGTCCTCCAGTTCGCCTCGATCAGCTTCGACACCAGCGGCGAGGAGATCTATCCGGCGCTGGCGAGCGGTGCCACCCTCGTGCTCCGGCCGGACGACATGTCCACCTCCATCGCCCATTTCCTGCGCGAGGTGGAGCGGCTGCGCATCACCGTTCTGGACCTGCCTACCGCCTTCTGGCACGAGCTGGTGGCGGGTCTGGGAACCGAAGGAGAGCTGCCCGCCGGCGTGCGCCTGGTGATCCTCGGAGGCGAAAAAGCCCTGCCCGAGCGCGTGGCTCTCTGGCGCCGGCATATCGGTTCAGGGGTGCGCCTGCTCAACACCTACGGCCCCACCGAGGCCACGATCGTCTGCACCCGGCGGGACCTCAATGATCTCATCGGGGGACCCGATTCGGCGCCCATCGGCCGGCCCATCCCCGGAGCCCGCGTCCACGTCCTCGACCGCTGGGGCGGCCTGGTGCCGGTGGGCGTCCCCGGCGAGCTGCACGTGGGCGGCGCGGGTCTCGCCCGCGGCTACCTGCGGCGGCCGGAGATTACGGCCGAGCGGTTCATGCCCGATCCCTTCGGCTTGCCTGGGGAGCGCCTTTACCGCACCGGCGATCTGGTGCGCTGGAGACCCTCCGGCGATCTGGAGTTCCTGGGCCGCGTGGACCACCAGGTGAAGCTCCGCGGCTTCCGCGTCGAGCTGGGGGAGATCGAGACGGGCCTGCGCTCCCATCCGGCGGTGCGCGATGCGGTGGTTGCCTTGAAGAGCAGCCCTGGAGTGGATTCGCGGCTGGTGGCGTATACCGTACGCGAAGGGACCGAAGCAGCGGACCTGCGGGCCTTTCTCCGGGAGCGGCTGCCGGAGTTCATGGTGCCCTCTCTCTTTATGGAGCTGCCGGCCTTGCCGCTGACTCCGAGCGGCAAGGTGGACCGCCGCTCGCTGCCGGAGCCGGACGCCGCGGGTCCTCAATCCGCCGCCTACGAGGCGCCGCGGACCGAGCTGGAGCGCACCATCGCCGGCGTCTGGCGCGAGCTGCTGGGAGCGGAGCGCATCGGCCTCCGCGACAACTTCTTCGATCTCGGGGCCCACTCGTTGCTCATCGTGCGCGCCCATGCCCGACTCCGCGAGGCGCTGGGCCGCGAGCTGACCGTCGTCGACCTCTTCCGGCATTCGAGCGTGGGAAGCTGGCCCGCCACCTCAGCCGGGAGGAGGAGAAGCCATCCTTCCAGGAGGTCAAAACCCTGGCGCAGCAGCAGAAGGCGGCGCTCGGCCGGCAACGGCAGGCCATGGAGCGCCTGCGGAAGACCGCTGGGATAGGACCACGGAGGGACAACAGTTGAAGGAGAAGCACTCCGATATGGATGATCACGAGCAGGACGCCGAAGCCGTCGCCGTCATCGGCATGGCCGGCCGCTTCCCCGGCGCCGGCGATCTCGAAGAGTTCTGGCGCAACCTGCGCGACGGCGTCGACTCGGTCCGCCGGCTCACCGAAGAGGAGCTGCTGGCCTCCGGCATCGATCCGGCGGTCTTCTCGGCTCCCAACTACGTCAAGGCGGCGGCGCCCATCGCCGGCGTCGAGCTGTTCGACGCCGGCTTCTTCGGCTTCTCCCCCCGCGAGGCGGAGATCCTCGATCCCCAGCACCGCGTGTTCCTGGAATGCGCCTGGGAGGCCCTGGAGGCGGCCGGCTACGTCTCCGAATCGTACGACGGGTGGATCGGCGTCTTCGCCGGCGTCAGCCTGCCCTCGTATTGGCTGACCCATCTGGCGCCCGAACCCTCAGTTGGCGGCACAGGTGGGTTTCTTCCAGCTCCTGCTCTCGAACGACCGCGACTATTTCGCCACCCGCATCTCCTACAAGCTGGGGCTCCGCGGCCCGAGCGTCAACGTCCAGACGGCCTGCTCGACTTCCCTCACGGCCGCCCACCTGGCTTGCCAGAGCCTGCTCTCCTACCACTGCAGCCTGGCGATCGCCGGCGGCGTGCGGGTCAACTTCCCCCAGCTCGCCGGCTACGCCCATGTCGAAGGCGGCATCTTCTCGCCCGACGGCGCCACCCGCGCCTTCGATGCCAAGGGCCAGGGCGCTCTCTTCGGTGAAGGCGCGGGCGTCGTGGTCCTGAAGCGCCTCTCCGAAGCCCTGGCCGACGGCGATCCCATCCACGCCGTCATCCGCGGCTCGGCCTACAACAACGACGGCTCGCAGAAGGTGGGCTACACGGCCCCGAGCGTCGACGGGCAGGCCGAGGCGATCGCCCTGGCGCAGGCCGTGGCCGGCGTCGATCCCGAAACCATCACCTACGTCGAGACCCACGGCAGCGGCACGCCGCTGGGCGATCCGATCGAGGCGGCGGCCCTCACCCGCGTCTTCCGCGCCGGCACCGAGCGCAAGCGGTTCTGCGCCCTCGGCTCGGTCAAGACCAACGTCGGCCACCTGGAGGCGGCCGCCGGCGTCGCCGGCCTGATCAAGACCGTCCTCGCCCTGGAGCACCGGACGATCCCGCCCAGCCTGCACTTCGAGACGCCGAACCCGCAGATCGACTTCGAGAACGGCCCGTTCTACGTCAACACCGCCGCCCGTGAGTGGGAGAGCGATGGCGGGCCGCGGCGGGCCGGCGTCAGCTCCTTCGGCATGGGCGGCACCAACGTCCACCTGGTGCTGGAGGAGGCGCCGGTCTCGCAGCCCGGCGGCCCTTCCCGCCCCTGGCAGCTCCTGCCGCTCTCGGCCAGGACGCCCACCGCCCTCGACGCTTCGGTCTCCAGGCTCGCCGCCCACCTGCGCGCCCACCCGGAGCAGGACTTCGCCGACATCGCCGACGTCACCTACACCCTCCAGGCGGGCCGCCGCACCTTCGATCACCGGCTCGCCCTGGTCTGCCGCGATCGCGAGGACGCCCTCGCGGCGCTCGAAGCGCGCGACCCCGAAAGGCTCCTCGCCAGCCATCAGGAGACCGCGGACTCGCCCGTGACCTTCCTTTTTTCCGGGCTGGGAGAGCATTACCCCGGCATGGCCCAGGGCCTCTACGAGACCGAGCCCACTTTTCGCGCCGAGCTGGACCGCTGTTGCGAGATCCTCGTTCCTCACGTGGGGATGGATCTGCGAGGCCTGCTTTTTCCGTCCGATACGCCCGGCGGGCCCGGCGCTTCCGCACCGGGCTATCGAAACGTCCGTCCTCTGGACGGATCGGCGCCAGGGCCAGTCGCTCCAGAGGAGCGACGTCTCGATAGCCCGGTGCGGAAGCGCCGGGCTGACGACCGGGCTGACGGCCGTCCCGATCTCCGCGCCATGCTGGGCCGCGGAGAAAAGCGCCCGCAGACCGAGCTGGACCGCACCCTCTATGCCCAACCGGCCGTCTTCGCCGTCGAGTATGCGCTGGCGAAGCTGCTCATGGAGTGGGGTATCCGGCCGCAGTCCCTCGTCGGCTACAGCCTCGGCGAGTACGTGGCGGCGTGCGTGGCCGGCGTCCTTTCGTTGCCGGATGCCCTCGCGTTGGTGGCCCGCCGGGCCCGCCTCATCGACGGTCTGCCGGCGGGAGCGATGCTGGCCGTGCCCTTCGCGGAAGAGGAGACGCGGGACCTTCTGGGAGACCGCCTCTCCATCGCGGCCCTGAACGGCCCCTGCGTCTCGGTGCTTTCGGGTCCCGAGGACTCCATCGCCGGCGTGGAACGGGTTCTCGCCGCGCGCGGGACCCCGGCCCGCCGGCTGCCGACCACCCACGCGTTCCATTCGCGGATGATGGAGCCCCTCCGCGACGCCTTCGCCGCCATGGTCCGCGACGTGGCCCTCCAGCCGCCGCAGATTCCATACCTCTCGAACGTCACCGGCGCCTGGATCACCGCCGAGGAGGCCACCGACCCCAGCTACTGGGTGCGGCACATGGTTCAGACCGTGCGCTTCGCGGACGCCCTGGCCGAGCTGGCGAAGGAGCCCGAGCGCGTGCTCGTCGAGGTCGGTCCCGGCCAAGGGCTCACCGCCATGGCCCGGCAGGCCGGCTGCCCGCTCGTCTCCGTCGCCACCGTGCGCTCCTCCTGGGACCGCCAGTCCGACTCCGCCTATCTGCTCGGCTCGCTGGCCCGGCTCTGGCTCGCCGGCCTGCGGATCGACTGGAAGGGGTTCTACACCCACGAGCGCCGGCGGCGGCTGACCCTGCCCACCTATCCCTTCGAGCGCCGGCGCTACTTCATCGACCGGCCGGCTTTCGCCGGCGCTGGCGCGCCGCGGCCCGCGGCCGGCGCACCTGCCGAAATCGAGGCGGCGAGCGCGCTGCCGCGCCACGCCAGGCCGGCCAACCTGCGCAACCCCTACGTGGCGCCGGACTCCGAGCTGGAGGAGCGGCTCGCCGGCATCTGGCAGGACGTGCTCGGTATCGAGGGGATCGGCCGTCATGACAACTTCTTCGAGCTCGGCGGCCACTCGCTCAACGCGCCGCAGCTCCTGATCGAGCTCCGCAAGCGGCTGCAGATCGAATTCCCCATGCGCGACCTGTTCGAAGCGCCGACCGTCGCCAAGATGGCCGCCGCCGTCGAGCTCATCGAGCGTGGGGACTATGACGTCCTGGTCGCGCAACGCGAACAGGCCGACCTCCGCGCCGAAGCCGCGGAGCTCGATCCCGCCGTGCGGCCCGAGGCCCCATGGAACGGTGCGATCGGGCCTCTGCGCGAGATCTTCCTCACCGGCTCCACGGGCTTCCTGGGCTCCCACCTGCTCGCCGAGCTGCTGGCCCGCACATCGGCCCGCGTCCACTGCCTGGTGCGGGCCCCCGACGCCGAGTCCGCCTTGCGGCGCCTGCGGCAGACCCTGGCGGACCGGGAGCTGTGGCGAGACGAGCTCGCGGCGCGCATCGTTGCCGTCGCCGGCGACCTGGCCGAGCCGCGTTACGGCCTTTCCGAGGAGGCGTTCCGCGCCCTGGGCGAAAGGGTGGACGCCGTCTACCACTGCGGCGCCTGGGTGAACTTCACCTATCCCTACCAGATGCTGCGGGCCACCAACGTCCAGGGCACCGTCGAGGCCATGCGGCTGGCCGGCTTCGGCCGCGCCAAGCCCCTGCACTTCATCTCCAGCATCGCCGCCACCCCCGAGGGGGATTACGGCTTCCGGGACGATCCCGTCGTTTATGAGGATGAGGATTCAGAAAGCATCGTCGGCCTCTTCGCCGGCTACGGCGAGACCAAGTGGGTCTGCGAGCGGCTCGTCCACATCGCGCGCTCCCGCGGCCTGCCCATCGGCATCTACCGCCCGGGCGTGCTCGCCGGCCATAGCCGGACCGGCGTCGGCAATCCGCGCGACATGGTCTGGAGCATCATCAAGAGCTGCATCCAGATGGGGGTACACCCGGTCAACGATCTGCACCTGGACCTGACGCCGGTGGACTATGTGGCGAAGGCCATCGTCCACCTGTCGTTCCAGCCCGAGAGCCTGACCGGCCTCTTCCAGTTCCCGCACCCGAGCCCGCCGACTTTCAACGAGGCTTACGAGATCGTCCGCGCCCACGGCTACCCGTTGACCACCCTGCCGTACATGGACTGGATCCAGCACCTCTTCGAGATCGCGCGCGTCGACAAGGACAACGCCCTCTCCGCCTTCGCCGGCGTGGCGGAGAACTACGCCGACTTCAACGAGCAGGTGCAGGCCGCAGGGCAGAAGGCGGAGGACCGAAAGGAGATCCTTTTCGACGGCACCCGGACCCGCCAGGGGCTCGACGGCTCCGGCATTGCCTGCCCCCCGCTGGACGCTCCCCTCCTCGGCACCTACCTCGACTACTTCGTCCGCACGGGCTTCTACCCGCCGCCGCCCGAAGGACAGCCGCAGGAGGTGGGGCAGGCGGCCGTCGCCACCGGGACCAGCGCCTGATGTGGTAAATTACCCCCAGGCGCCGCCGCCCGCGGCGCCTCGCCGTTCCTTCCACGTCCCCATCGTCTAGTGGACTAGGACTCTGCCCTTTCAAGGCAGCAACACGGGTTCGAATCCCGTTGGGGATACCATTTAGAATCAATAACTTACGCTGATTCTGCTCTTCCTCGAAAGCCCTCGCACACAATAGGCACACAATACGGCCTTCACGGGAAAGCCCCTGCTGAGGCTCTCCACGCCGCCCCCGGTTTCCCTCTCAAATCGAGCTGCCCCAGAAAGACGACCGGCGCCACGTGGGCGCCGGGTTCAACTTCCGTCTCCCGCGAGGGAGCGGACCAACAGACGGCCCGGCAGGGTGCTCTGAACACCCCACCGGACCTAACCCGAGCAAAGGAGCATGCCGATGCCCGAGCTGACCGCGAAGTTTATCCCACCCCTTTCACCTCCCCCGCCGTCCGGTCCCGCCGCCTCCCCGCCGATCATCCGGCCGGAAGAGTGGGAAGAGCAGCCCGCCTTCCGGGAAACGTTCCTGCTGTACTTCACCGATCCCGGAGCGAACGCCACACTTCGGGGTTTCGGCCGTCTCCTGCATGAGCTTGTCCTGGAGTTCTGGGGGATGTGGCCGTCTCATCCGGAGGGGGTCTTTCCCGCCGAGCTACGCGCCGCTGTGGCGGACTTGCGGCATCTCCAGGGGGCTCTCCAGGAGTGGACCGGCCCCGCCTTCGCACGGGAGGGCCGCTACGAGGTCCAGCTCGCCGAAGTGGGGGCCGATGTCGCGACGGCGCTTGGCGAGCTGGCAGACCGCTTGGAGCGCGAGCTTGGCTCCCGGAAAGGGGATGCCTAGCCGTGGGCGGCCCAGGGATGCAGCCGTTCTACACTCAGAGCGTCACCCTCACTATTCGCGCCTTTCCGCCTCAAGCCGAGCGATGGGAGGCCGCTGCCGCGATTCACGGCCACAGCGTCGAGGGATGGCTGGCGGACGTCGCCGACGCCGCGGCGCGAGAGCTGGCGAGGTCGGGCCGGCCGGCGCCGCTCCGGTGGTGGTGGGATTACTTCGTCGTGTCCCTGATGGATCGAAGCGTGCAGCCGGAAGAGCGCGCGGACTACCGGGTGCGCGGCGAGGTCTCCGGCTTCTTCGGGATCTTCCGGGGGGACAGCGACGGCCGCGGCGAGCCCGGCTGCTGCCGTCACAGCCTTGTGCATCTCCCAACGCGCCGGATCATCGACACCCTGCCGCTCCGGAAGGCGTGCAAGGCGCTGGCGGCCGAGCTGGCGGTCCTGAAGCTCAACTGGCGGGAGAAGGACCCGGAGAAGATCGTAGCCGGCGCTCCCGATCAGGAAAAGGCGCAAGCGCTCCTCCGCCACTTCGGCAAGCTCACCCGCACGTAAGGGGATAGGGGGCGGTCTTTCCGGAGGCCGCTCCCCCTCCGCTTTCTTCGAGCTACCACAACCTGACACGGGGACGATACCTGCCAGTGTAAGAGGGCGGGGTGTCCGGTTGGGAGGTTTTAGGGGGTGCTGCAAGACGGGAACGAGACGGCCCGAAAGCCGCAGAAGGTGTAAGGGGCGGTGCGTATTCGGCTCAGGATGGCACGGGGGCACGTCTGGACGCCGCCTGTCGCGAGATCCCGGCTCCGCGCTATTCCCCCTCCTCCCCCCTCCTCCCTTCCCGCCCCTGGCGGCTCAGGATGGCGCTGAGAAGGCAGAGAGCAGGCTAGACTGGTAGCTTAATGGAAGAGCCAGCCGCCGCCCTCGCGGGACGATCGCATAAACGAATGGGCGCGAGCGATGACTCAACTCAGTCGCCGCCCCGCGCCGTACCGCCGGAGTTTGGCCAGGGCTCTCGCCGCTCACCCTTTCGTCGTTTTCCTGTTGGTGTTGGCAAGCATCGCATTTATGGTGTGGGTGCCGAACGTTGTCGTCCTGACGGTGGCTGCATGGTTCTTGTGGTTGCTTGGTGTCATCAGCGACATGGGGGGAGAGATCGAAGACTTACAGGGGAAGCTGGGAAGGTGCAGATCTCGCCTCATTGACTTGCAGGAGGAGGGCAATCCGGTCGAAGGGCCGGGTACGGTGGGAGACGCCCCCTGACACGCGATCTCGGCTCCCTGGCTTCTCCCCCTGCCCTTCCGGCCTCGCCTGCTCAGGATACCGCTCAGGCGCCTTCGGGGGTGGGTGCGTCGAGCAAGGGCTTAACGAGGTCCCACATCTCGCGGGCGATGCTTTCGTCCCAGCTCCCCACGTAGCGATTCCAGAGGATCATCAGCTCTGAGGCCAGTGGATCATCCGGATGCCTTGTTGTCGAGTCTCACGTAGTTTCGCGGTCGTCTTTTCGGGATGAGTGGTGGCGGTGATGCGCGGGAAGGTTACAGTCCCGGATTGGCTCGCAGGCGGTGCAATCCGGGACTGATTTGGTGAGGAGAAGGCTAATGCGCTAGTCAGCTTTTCGCGTCCAGGCGTTGGCGATCCAGCGGCGGAGTCCGACGCGGACATTTTTGAAGCGTTGTGCGGGTCGGTTGTTGTAGTACCAGCGGAAGGTTTTGGTTTCCTCCAAGATATCGAGGTCGTGGAAGTCTGCGATCAGCTCGTGGACAAACTCTTCGTCAAGCTGGGGGTCGAAGGGATAGGCCGGCAGGTGGTTTTTGAGGTAGCCGAGGATGTCTTGGGGCGCGTTCACGAGCGCAGCTCCTCGGCAGCGTGGAGGATGTGTTCGGGTTCGACGAGCTTGGCGCGGGCGGTGGCGGCGGCGGCCAGGGCGTGGTGAGCGAGGGTGTCGATTCTGCGCATGACACCCTGGGAGGCGTCGAAGAGGGCCTCGTTGGCGGGGGCGGTGAAGAGGGGTCGGTCGAGGCCGGCGATCTTGAGCCGGTGTTCGAGGTAGAGGCGGGTGGTGTCGCGATCGAAGCCGCGCAAAGCGAAGCGGATGGTGATGCGCTGTGCGAGGGCCTCGAGGTGAGACAGGCGCAGGATCTGTCGGAGTCCAGACTGTCCGGCCAAGAGCACGGCGAGCCGGCTTTGGGCATCCCAGTCGAAGTTGGCGAGCAGGGGAAAAAGGGCGAGGACGTCGGGGCGCAGGTTCTGGGCTTCGTCGACGAGGATCAAGACCGTGAGGTGTCGGTCGAGGACGAGGCGCTGGATCTCCTGCTGGATGAGGCGCAAGGTCATGGCCCGGGACCACTCGGGCTGGAGTCCGAAGCGCTCGAGGGCGAGCTGGCGGCAGAAGTCGGCCGGGTTGACCAGGGTGTCGTGGAGGTAGACGGCGCGGACCTGGTCAGGGTGGAGGTCCTCTCTGAGTCGCCTGAGGGCGGTGGACTTGCCGCTTCCCGGCTCGCCGGTGAGCAGGCCGATAGCTTTGGCGTCGACGAGATAGCGCAGGCGCGAGTGGAGCTCTTCGAGTCCCGGACAACGAAACATCTGGTCGGCGGCGAGGGGGCACAGGAACGGTGGATGGGAGAAGCCGAAGGCTTGGGTGTAGAGGTTCATTCGGGCTCTCCCTGATAGAACCGCTTGGCGATGAGCTCGAGGTAGCTGATGCCGGTGGTGGGCGCTTCGGCGGCCGGCTCGCTGGGGCGGGCGGTGCGGCGCAAGGTGGCGTTGGTGTAGAGGTCGAGGCGGCGCAGAGGCCGCTCGGCGGTCTCGCCTTTGCGGCGGAAATGGACCGGCCGGGCGGGGTCGTAGGGATCGTAGAGGACCTCGACGGTTTCCCCGGCGTAGCCGTCGGGGGCCTCGTAGAGTCGGCCGTCGAGGTGGACGGTGCGATCGCGGCCGACCCTTCGGGCGACCTTCATGCGCAACCACACTTCCAGTTGTTCCGGGGCCGGGCGGATCAGTGCCTGGTCCTGGAGGAAACGATCGAGAGGCGTTTGACCGTCGAGGCCACCGTGGGAGGTCTGATGGTATTCGCCTTCCAGCCAGGCCCAGAAGACGCGATTGAGCGCCGCCAGATCGGCGAGGATCTCGGCGGTGAGGTGGGGTAGGAAGGCGGTTCGGACATGGCGGAAGAAACGCTCGATCTTGCCCCGGCCGCGGGGCTTGTAGGGCCGGGAGTGGACCAAGGAAATGCTGAGAGTGGCGCAGACGACCTGCAGGTGATGGGTGCGAAAGGTCGGGCCGTTGTCGCAGTAGAGCCGTCGTGGCAGGCCGCGGCGCAGCAACGCCTGCTTGAGGGCGTCTTGAAAGCAGGCGGCGTTTTCGGCCAGGTAGAAGGCGGCAAACGGTACCATCCGGGAGGCGTCGTCGAGGAAGGCGTAGAGGTAGGTCTTGCCGCCGTCGCGCCGTCCGGGCACCAGCAAGCGGGGCCCGTGCATCAGGTCGGAAGTCCACAGGTCGTTGACGTGCGGGTAGGTGAAGGCCACCGCGTCCGGCTGCGCGGTGGACGCTGTGGCGGCCGGCGGCGCCTGGGCCGCGAAGAAGCGATAGACGGAGCTTCTCGACAGCCGCGGCGCCGGCGAGACGCGGCCCGACAGTTGCACGGCGCGAATCAGGCTGTCCAGCGAGGCATGGGGCCGCTCAGCCCGCAGCGCCAGCAGCAGGTCCTGCACCTCCTGCGGAATGGCCCGTGACCGTCCGGCATCGGCGCGCGGGCTCGGTTTGAGCCCCTCGAATCCGTGGGTCTGGTACAGCTCGATCCAATTGCGCACCGTCGTGCGGCCAATACCGCTCCGCTGGCTGCCCGGCACGTCCCACTGCCGCTCGGCAATGGTACCGAGCAGCTTCTCCTTCTCGCGCGGCGCCAGCGGCCGGTTGATCAACTCGGCGATGACACCGTAGCGAAACAGCGCGATTTGCTCCCTCAGCGTCTCATCCATGGGCGAAGCTCCCTGCGTACTCGGCTCAAGGCCCATCCCTGAGCTCGGGTGAAGCTTCGCCACAAGACCCCCAGGTTGGGCAGTTACCAAGGTGTGGAGAGCGCCCGGCGGTCGCAACCCGCGGTCGCCCGTGGCGGTACAAACCGCTCACCCCGCCGACCAAGCAGCGCCATCCTGACCAGACGAAGTGCCGGAGGCGAGTCAGCCAACCCGCCGCCTCGCCCACCACCTGCTGCGCCCGGCACCACCAGGGACCCGCGGCCGGCGCCAGCAGCGCCTGCAACGAAGCGGCAAAGTGCCCCTCCGCGCTGCGCCGCCAACGGCGCACCCGCCGCACACCCTGACGGCCACCTTGTTGCGCTGCCTGCGCGCCGGCACTCGGACCGCTCGCCGCCAGGGCCAACTCCACAGCGCCCAGCGTCGCATCGCGGTACGTGCACAAGTCCTCCGGCAGCAGCGCATGGCTGACCCGGCACCGCGGGCACCGCAGACGCCGCAACGGCTCCTGCTTGCCATCGATGTACCGCTGGTACCAGCCGTGGCCCCGCAGAGGAGTCCCTTGACACTGTGGATCCGGACAGCTCACCGCCGGCAGCGCTGCCGTCCTGCTGCCCACCCGCTCCCAGTACTCCTTGCAGCCCACCCCTGCGAGGCTTAACATGGCCTCCTCTCGGAAGCCCGTCCGGCCTCTCCCCCGGTCCGCCAAGAACGAGGGGGCCGGCGGGCTCCCTTTCCCCACCGATCCCATCGGCAAAGCAGCAGCGTCCCGCGCTGCCGCGCCGGCGAATCTAACCGACCACGATGAAATCTGGGACGACTTCAGGCTGCGGTCACGAAATAGCGTGGGTGTCTACACTTGTGATCCAGCACCGGAGATTCCAGGCGCGTCCGTAGACGGTGTCAGCGATATCAAGGTCAACGAACCGGGGATTAGTCGCCATGCCCGTCTCTCCCCTCGTGACGAACGGGCTGACATCGGGATAAGCGAATGGCGGAATGATCTTCCATGAGCGACGATGATACACCGCCGTTCACTTGCCAGTGAAAGAAAGCTTAGAGATTATCCCGGCAGTGCGTAGAGGGCGCCTTGCTCACAATGGCCGCCCGCCCGCGTCTAGACGCCGCCTGACGCGCGATCCGAACGTGCGGCGACCCCTTCCCCCCTCCCACCCTTCTGCGAGGGCTCAGAATGGCGCTCAGGCGTGCGTTTCCGATAGGGGGGTATGCCGGCGAAGGGGGCCGGGGCGGGGGGAGTGCATAGCGCCTCCTCATATCGGCTCTGTTCCAAAACCGCGTCCTCCAGAGAGAGCATTCCGCTCTCGATCTCCCCCTCGCCGGAGCGGCGCCTCCCTCATCGCTTTCCAGCTATCTTGACGGGCCTGCTGGTGTCCCGATGAATGACAAGCACCTCGCCAGTTTTCTTGTCGAGCCGATATGCCACGACTCCGCCCCAATCCCCGCCATAGGACGCTGTAACGATTTCGTAGCGATCCCCACCACAGCCGAATGCGACAACCGAGAGAAGGGCAAGCAGGAGCTTTCGCATGGGGAAGTCCTCCATAAGAATTTGGGATCTCATTGTAGATGCACTGAGAGCCTTGACAATCCCGGTGGACGTATGGACACTTAATGCACGGCTTCACAGCCGATGCCTACCTACGGGGCTCGCGGTAGATATACCTAGGTAGCTCACTCTTCAGGGGCTCGCTCACGCTGAAGAGCGGTTCCCGGACACGAAACCGGAGGGCCAACCAGCAGACCTTCAATAGTGCTGGTGGTTCGTCGGGACACCAAAGATTCCCAAAGGAAAGTAGTTCTAGGCCGTGAATCGGCCCTCACTCTGAGCCCCCTCCTGCAGGAGCTTGCGGGGTGGCTCATGGTACCCAATGGGGAGCTGGCTATGTCTCAGCATCACGTCTTCGACATAAAGAGTTTTTGCGATGCCCATAAAATCTCGCGCTCGTTTCTCTACAAGCTCATAGCGGAGGGAAACGGCCCCCGGCTGATGAAGCTAGGAAGGCGCACCCTCATCAGTGCTGAATCGGCGGCCGAATGGCGGGCTCAGATGGAGCAGATGACGCTCGGCGCTGGAGAGGGCGCCTGTAAGCCCTCCGAAACCTGAGATGATTCGTAATCCCTGGTCAAGCACAGTTTTAATCCGCTTGCCGTGAGGCACCGGACGGGTCAAGGACACCTCTACCCTGCCGTCGTGAGACGCCTAAAAGAGGGATGAATGAGGGCTCGGCGGAAGCAGCCGATCCCGGAGCTTTGCGCGAGGGCGCATCTCTAAGCGCCCCGGGCGGCAAGAGTAAAAAGCCGGGCTCTGTGCAGGCCCCACAACCCGGTCCCATATGGTGCAGCGGGGATAACGTCCCGCTGGAAGCCGCAGAGAGCCGCCTGAAACGTCTTGGTGGAAATCCCCGCCAGAGGTCTACGGAGGGCGGCGGGGAAACGGTGAGGAAGCCGTTCCAGGATGAGCCGAGAGAACGGTGCTTCCTGCACCCGGAGCCCGGAGGCAAGACCACCACCAGGGCTAAGGCCCTCCGTCTGCGTTCCCCCGACCGGCCCACTGACAGCCGCCAAGGAATCTCCCTACCGTGTGTCCCTACGCCTCGGTGTCGAGTCGCACGCTATTCCGCCACGCTTGTACGCGATCGGCCGCCCTGAATTTGGATTGTTCAGGCCATGTCTTCGGCCTATCAAGGGTCGGCTGACGCCGCCCGCTTCGCGGCTACGCCCTTGACAGGCCGAGACATGGCCAAGATGAGCCGGGTATTCGGGGCGGCCGGAAGACTGGGCGTCCCGGAATGTGCCGCGGCGGCGCATTCTATGCCGGCGGTCACGAAATACCGTGAGACTCGACACCTCGGAGGGAGAGCCGACCGACTCAACGGCCCGGATTGCGCGTCCAGACGCCCCAAGAGCGGCGATCTCTCCGTGTCGCCTGCTCTTCTTACCACCGTGCAGAGGGCGTGCTTTGAGGGCAGCACGACGGATACCGCCGGCCGCCGCCGCTTGGCCAAACCGAGGTCCGTACTGGCGGGCCTCTTCCGCTCGCCACGAGTCCGCGAGGTGGCCGTAGTGCCGCACCGTCATGCGCGTGTCGGCATGCCCGAGCTGCGCGGCGAGCGCGGGAAGAGAGCCGCCGCTCATGAGGTAATGGCTCGCGTAGGTGTGTCGCAGAATGTGAAACGAGACCGCCGGTTCGATCCGGGCAACTTCACAGGCCGTTCGCATGCGGCGATCCTGATGCGAGCCTCCCCAGGCGAGCCCGTCCGCTCTTAGAAGCAGAGTCTCGAGCGCCGGCCGGCCTGCCGCTAGCGCCTCGAAAAAAGAAGCGGCTTCTTCGGTCAGGTAGACGTGCCGAGCCTTGCCGCTCTTGCTTTCGCGGACATGGATGGCCCGCGAGTCGGGGAGGAATGTTCCTACCTGAAGGGAGATCAGCTCGCCGTAGCGGCAGCCGGTCAAAAGCGCGGCCTGCACAAGGCGCCGGAAATCGGGCTCGCAAGCGTTCAAGAGCCGCGTCGCTTGGCCTTCATCCAAGTAGGAGATTTTCGCCGCGTCCGCACCCTTGAACGGCTTCACGCGCCGCCATGCCTCATCTGAAGGTACCCGGCCCTCGGAGTACGCGAAATTCAGGGCCGCCTTGAGGATCGTAAGGACCCGGTTGGCCGTCGCCTTGCGCTTCCTCTCGTCCTCCGGCCCGTCAATTTCCCGCCACTGCTGAGGAGCCCCCGGAGCCGAACGGAGCCGCGCGGGGGATTTGGCGAGAGCCTGATGCCATTGGCGAATCTGCCGGACGGTGAGGGAGGAAACCTGCCACTTGCCGAACGGGGGGAGGATATGGGCGTCTACGACGTGCCGCGTCGTGCTGAGGGCTTTCCGGTGCGCCGCGTACCAGTCGAGGTAATCGGCCATGCACTGCGCGACGGTGTAGGAATCGGGCTCCCTCGGAGCGAGCCCCTTCGCTTTCCGCTCCTGCACATCGCACCATGCCTGCGCTTTGTCGAGGGCCTGCCGGTAGCTGAGGACCGCCTCTCCGTCCGCTGTGGCGCGATCGTCCGCGGTCCCGAGGGTGGAAAAGAGGTAGTTTTCGCCCCCCACGTAGAGCCGGGCAACCCAGGTGCCGAAGTGTTGGGCTCCGGTATGAGGTCGATAGCCGATGTAGCGGCCGGCCGCGATGAACCGCCAGTAGGGGACGGAATTCTTCTTCGGCTTCAGGCGCCGGCGGGCAGTGGGGGTGGAAATGTCGAATTCACGCCGCGAATGGGGCATAAGGGGTGCCTCTCTGAAAGGTCGATTTGACACACAATACGCACTCAATATACAGTGCCGGACAGAAGGAATCAACCCTGGATTCAGAGAGACAAGCGCCAAGAGGACAAAGGTTTACGACGGACGGCTGTGGAATCCAATGGACAAAGTTGAGGCTCTTTCAAGGCAGCAACACGGGTTCGAATCCCGTTGGGGATACCAGCGCCTTCCTGCTATGATTCTGCGGGAACGAGCCTTACCGAGGACTCAATGCCACGTCCCACCGTCTCTATCGCCGTGACCGAAGAGCTCGCGCGCCAGTTGCCTCCCGATCCTGAAGAGCGGCAGGAGGTTCTCGTGCTTGGCTTGAGGGAATGGAAGGTCCGCAAGGCTCTCGATGCCTACCAACGCGGTGAAGGCTCACTCGCCTACGCAGCTCAGGAAGCGGGGATTTCCCTCCGCGAGATGATTCCCTTAGCCTACGCTCATGGTGTGACGCCGAGGTCGAGACCACTGAGGCCGGCGATCAGGACCTGTGACCGTCGTCTCTGACGCGGGACCGCTCATGGCGCTCGCCAAGGTCGGCGGGCTCGACGCACTCTTCCGACTCTTCCCCAAGATACTGACCCCACCGGCGGTTTACCAGGAACTGACTCTGCAGGCGGGTGGGCGCGCTGGCTGTTGACGGCCGCGGTCTCCGGCGCGTCCCACCCGGCCTTGTGGATAGAGGGTGCCATTGGCGCGGACGCGAGCGAAAAGGGAGGAGCAGTTTGGCGCAGCGTAGTGGAGCCAATCTGCGGGGGCGTTGCCGTCCACCACGGCGCGACGGAGGGGCTCCGGCGGGTGTGGAGGGAGCGGGAGCAGTTCCGGCGCGGTACCACCTCCCACGCGCAGGAGACCGGGGCGCTTGCGTCAGCGAGGATAGGGGAGAGGCGGCCGTCTAAGTCTGCATAGCCCAGAGTGGGCCAGCCGAGCTCCCCAGATGTAACGAAATGCTTCGGGCCGTTGCCTCACTCACAACGAGAGGTCCGCCCGGACCGAGATGAGATCTCTCGTCCGGTGCCACTCATTGAGGGACACCATGCAGCCACAACACGTCTCGCATGCCCAAGTGCCTGTGGTTCCGCTGTCGTCTCGTCTGCAGGACGGACGCACCGAGCTCAAGCCAGCCATCGTCTTCGTGCACGGGTTCCTGAGCTCGGAGGCGACCTGGGAGCCGCTCATCAATCTCCTGAGGCGGGATCCGGAAGTCGCGCCGCACTTCGATTTCGTGTGCTTCGGCTATTCGACCAAGGCTGTCGAGGTCAAGCCGCATCAGCGGATTCCGGGAATCGGCGAGGCGGCGAAAGCGTTGCGCGAATTCCTGGACTCGAAGGAATTCTACGACCGCGAGATCACCCTGGTGGGCCATAGTCAAGGAGGGCTCGTCATTCAGGCCTACCTGGCGGACATGCTCAAGCATGGCCAAGGTGAAAGCTTGAGCCCGATCCGGCAAGTCATCACGATGGCCACGCCCAGTTTAGGCTCGACCTTCTTGTCTCCGTGGCGCAAGCTGGTTGGGAAGTTCTTCTCGAATCCGCAGGAACAGGCGCTTCGCGTTCTGGATCCCTACACCTCGGAAACGCTGAACTTCATTGCCCAGCATGTCGTCCATGCGAAGAAGTGCACGAACAACCAGTGGCCGATCCCGTTCCACGTCTTCTATGGGATCCAGGATAACATCGTTCTGGAGGCGTCAGCTCGGGGAGTCTTCCCGGATGAGAATCTCACGCCGCTCGAAGCCGATCATTTCACGATCCTCAGGCCGAGCCATCGTCAGGATCGCCGCTACACCGAGTTCGTCGAGGCCTTGCTCGATCCGTCAGGACATTCGAGCGTCTACGAAGTGGAGCGTCTACGAAACGAAGGTGAGCGTGCGACCTGCTCTGGACAAGCAGGAGTTTGTCTGCAAGCACGGCGAGACGACGCGCATCGTCCACAGCGACAATATCGGCTGCATCGACCGGTCCGTGGTCTTTTCGCGGAAGAATCGATGTACGGAGCCGCTTTTCGAAATCCGCTACCGGACGCGTCACGAGGGATTTCTCGAGCCGTTTACCTATCCGGATGCGAACGAGGCAGCCGAATCAGAGATCGGCGAGTACGACGATTATGGCGTGGCCACGATCTTCAAGTTCACGCCGAAGCCTGGTACGAAGTTCCGGTCCAAGATCGACGTCTACGGCGGCTTTGGGGAAGGGCAGCGCGATGTCCATTTCCACATAGGCAGGAACAGCTATTCGAAGAAGAGAGTCTACACGCTCGATCTGAGCGCCTACCTTGCCGCGAGCTTCAAGATCTCGCGCACCCTTTTGCTGCACTTTCATGCGCACGATCCCGGCGACCATGGTCTATGCAAAACCAGAGCCTTGGGGGAGGCCGTCGCGCCCACCTTTGTCGCCGAGAAGGGAATCTGGCAATGGGAGTTCGTTCGTGTCAAGCAGGGAGTCGTGGATATCATCTGGGACCTGAAGGACCATGAGCCTTTTGCGAGAGCCTCATGAGCCTTCCAACCGTTCACATTGACGCGGGTGAAGCGGGGATCCTCGGGTACGGATCCCTGCTTTCGAAGGCGAGCCTCGAGCGCACACTCAAGCAGGAATACAAAAGACCCTTTTTTACCTGCTCTCTCCCCGATTGGCGGAGAACGTGGGATGGGCGCCAGCCGAATCGCACATTCTATTGCGAGACCGCCGATGGACGCATGTACCCGGAGAACATTCTCTACCTAAACGTAACGAGGAGTGCGGGCGCGACTCTCAACGGCGTTGTGATCGTGGTGACGACGGAGCAGCTCCTGGCGCTCGACGCGCGGGAATGGATGTATGACCGGGTGGCAGTGACCGACGGACTCCAAGACGTTAGCGTCACCGGGGGCTATGTATATCTGTATGTTTCTAAGCCGGAGTTCGTCGTCCGTGGCGTTGAGTCGCCGCGCATCGCGGCGGTGCGCGCGACCTATCTGGACATCGTCGAAACCGGCTTGGCTAACCTCGGTTCTCCTTTTCGTGCCGCCTATGAGCTCTCAACGGACCCGGTTCCCGAGCATCTGATCATCCAGGATCGTTATGATGAGGCGAGGGCAAACGAGGCCGCGTAGGTGCCTTTGAGCAGGAGAGGTGGCGTTTGCGTCAGCAAAAATGGGGGGAGGTTGCCAGGCGAATCGCAAGCCACTCTAGGACAGCTACTTAGACCTCTGGCTCGTCTAGGGTAGACTCTTCGTGAGGTGGCATATGTCGCGAGTCCTGACGGCTCCATGAAGGTGGGCAGACTGGTGATTCCTGCCGAATACCGCAAAGCCCTCGGCGTTGATGTGGGGGATGAGCTTGTCCTCGTTCTGGAGGAGGGCTCGGTTCGGGTTTCAACCCCCCAAGAGGCGATCCGGCGCGCTCAGGCCATCGTCAGATCCTACGTGCCCGAAGGGAAGAGGCTGTCCGATGAGCTGATCGCGGAGCGCCGCCAGGAATCCCGGCGTGGCTGAGGTGGTCCTGGACGCCTCCGCGCTCCTGGCGCTCCTCAACGCCGAGCCCGGAACCTGAAAGCGGCCGGACGCTGGGGTCTGGCGCCGTCGCGCTGGCAGGCCCTGCGTCTCGCCTAGCGGAAAAGGCGCTCATCTTCGAACTGGCGAACCCTGGGGATATCACGCCTCTGCTATGATTGATGAGGTCCAACCTTCGAGGACCTGCTGCATGTCGCGATCGACCGTTTCCATCGCTGTCACCGCAGAGCTGGCGCGCCAGTTACCTCCCGACCCTGAGGAACGGCAGGAGGTTCTCGCGCTCGGCCTGCGGGAGTGGAAGGTCCGCAAGGCTCTCGACGCCTACAGGCGAGGCGAAGGTTCGCTCGCCCACGCGGCTCAGGAAGCGGAAATCTCCCTCCGCGAGATGATTCCCTTGGCCCATGCCCATGGGGTGACGCCCAGGGTCGAGAGCGCCGAAGCCAACGATAACGACCTTTGATCGTGGGGTAAGACAATGCGCGCACGAGATACCCTGCACCAACTGGTCAACGAGCTGCCCGAGGAGGACATCCCGACTGCCGAGCGAGTCCTCCAAGCGTTGCGTGAGACTGCGTCGCCGCACATCCCTCTCGACGGTGCTCCTTTCGATGACGAACCCGATGACGACGACTTCGATGGTGGACTGGCGGAGGCACGAGCGGACGCCGAAGCGGGGCGCTTCGTCTCTCACGAAGAGGTGAAGCGGCGTTGGGGCCTCAAGTGAGGTGGCGCATCGCTTGGACTGACCGCGCTCTCAGAGAAGCCGACCGCCTCGACCCTCAGGTCCGTAACCGCATTGTCGCTGCCCTCGACCGTTACGCCACAGATGAACGCGGAGACGTTGTTCGGCTGGAGGCTGTTGAGCCTCCAGAGTGGCGCCTGCGGGTCGGAGCTTGGCGTGTCCGTTTCCGGCGCGATTTGGAAGCCAGAACACTTTACATTCTGAGAGTCCTTCCGCGGGGCAAAGCCTATCGTTGAACTGTGCACCGGGCGAGGTTCGGCGACCCTTTTTCAGGCGAATCGCAAATTACTCTAGGGCAGCTACTTAGACAGATGGCTCCTCTATGGTAGACTCCTCGTGAGGTGGCATATGTCGCGAGTTCTGGCAAGACTTGGGGAAGGTGGCAGGCTGGTGATTCCTGCCGAATACCGCAAAGCCCTCGGCGTTGATGTGGGGGATGAGCTTGTCCTCGTTCTGGAAGAGGGCTCGGTTCGGGTTTCAACCCCCCAAGAGGCGATCCGAGATAGGTGCCAGGCGAATCCCAAGTTACTCAAAAACAGCTACTTAGGGCAGGTGCGCTTATGGTAGACTTCTGGTGAGGTGGCATATGTCGCGAGTTCTGGCAAAGCTCGGAGAAGGTGGCAGGCTGGTGATTCCCGCGGATTACCGCAAGGCTTTGGGCGTCGAAGTTGGGGACGAGCTTGTCCTCGTCCTGGAAGAGGGTTCGGTTCTGGTTTCAACCCCCCGAGAGGCGATCCGGCGCGCTCAGGCCGCAGTCCGGTCTTACGTACCCGAGGGGAGGAGGCTCTCCGATGAGCTGATCACGGAGCGGCGCAAGGAATCCCGGCGTGGCTGACGTGGTCCTGGACGCCTCCGCACTCTTGGCGCTTCTCAACGCCGAGCCCGGAAGCGAAGAGGTGGAACGGACCATCCCGGGAGCGGCGGTCAGCACCGTGAATCTCTCGGAGGTGGTCGCCAAGCTGGTCGAAGCAGGAATGCCTGAGGAGGCCGTCCGGTCTGTCTTGGGTGGGATCGACTTGGAGATCCATCCGTTCGACGTCGAGTTGGCGTTTCAGACCGGATTTCTACGGCCCCGGACGCGGGAGTTGGGCCTTTCCCTCGGAGATCGAGCCTGCATCGCCCTCGGGCTCCAGCTCGGGGCGCCTGTTCTGACCACTGATCGGAATTGGAAGAGTCTGGACGTGGGCGTTGAAGTGCAGATGATCCGATAAAGACTGGACCCTACTCCGCCCAGTTTTCGATCCTCAAGTCGGGCACACGCTCAAACTCGCCGACATTGTTGGTGACCACGATCAGGTCCCGAGCGAGCGCGTGTGCGGCGATGAGGCTATCGAAGTCGCCGATGGGACGGCGCTCCCTGGCGCAATTCCAGCACCGTGACGACGCTTACCGCCACCACCACGCGGCCGACGTTCTGCAAACGCCTCAACACCTGCAGAGGCCGGTTCTTCATGGCATAGACGCAGATGTTGCTATCGAGCAGGTACCTCACAGGTCAAAGCTCTCTCGCTTCTGCCGCACTTGGGGTGGACGCTCGAAATCCTCCGGCATGCCTTCGAAGGCTCGCCAGAAGGATTCCGGCCACTCCTCGACTTGCACCGGCTCGAGGACGATCCGCCCGCCTTCCGGTGGATCTCCACCTCCTCCGTGTCCGTGGGAAATCGGAAATCCTTGGGCAAACGGACGGCCTGACTGTTACCGCTCCAGAACACTTTGGCAGTAGCCATGGCTGACTCCTCGGGACAAGTATATCGCGTCGACTCCCCCGCCCGGCGCTTCCGCACCGGGCCGGAGAGGTGCCAGCCGAATCGCAATCTATGGCAGGACAGATGCTTACGGATCTTCAGGGCCTAACCGCTAGCACAAACCATCGGCACTTCTTGACATCCGCCGAGGTTTTGTCCCAAGCTGAGCTTATGGCAGCGCTCCGACTTGACGGTCTGGACAAGGAGAGCGTCCTTCGTACCCAGGACCTCGAACACCTGGGAGTATCCCGAAGGAACCTGAAGAAGCTCTCCGACCAAGGTCTCATCGAAAGGATCGGCCGCGGGTTGTACCGAGTGGCCGGGTTCGAGGTCACGGAGAACCAGTCCCTGGTCGAAGCGTGTAAGCGGGTTCCCCATGGCGTGGTGTGCCTGCTGTCCGCACTACGTTTTCACGGCCTGACGACCCAAAACCCCTTCGCGGTGTGGCTGGCGATCGACCGTAAGGCATGGCTGCCCAGGGTCGATCACCCACCTCTACGGGTTGTCCGGTTCTCCGGAGAAGCGCTCGAATCGGGAATCGAGGTCCATGTCCTTCAGGGGGTCCGAGTGCGCGTCTACTCCCCAGCGAAGACGGTCGCCGACTGCTTCAAGTACCGGAACAAGATCGGGCTGGATGTGGCGATTGAGGCGCTCAAGCACTGCATCGCGCGGAGGCTTTGCACGTTCGACGACCTCTGGCGATTCGCCCGGATCTGCCGGGTCGCCAATGTGATGCGGCCCTACCTTGAGTCAGTCAGTGCCGAGACAGAGCGCATCCAGCGCGCTCAAGCCGTGGTTCGTTCCTATGTGCCCCAGAGGAAAATGCTCTCTGATGAGCTGATCGCAGAGCGGCGGGAGGACTCTCGGCAAGGCTGAGTCACCGGACCTTTCGGCCGTGCAGCCTCTTGGGATCGTAATCGTCGTCGTAGGCCATTTGCCGACCAAGTCGAGGACCTGCCGCCCGGGGCCGCTCGAAATCCTCGGGCATGCCTTCGAAGGCTCGCCAGAAAGATTCCGGCCACTCCTCGACTTGCACCGGCTCAAGGACGATCCGTCCGCCTTCCCGGTGGATCTCCACCTCCTCCGTGTCCGTGGGAAATCGGAAATCCTTGGGCAAACGGACAGCCTGACTGGTACCGCTCCAGAACACTTTGGCAGTAGCCATGGCTGACTCCTCGGGACAAGTATATCGCGTCGGCTCCCCCGCCCGGCGCTTCCGCACCGGGCTACCGAAACGTCGCTTCTCTGAAGCGAATCGCCCCCTGGGCGACGTCTCGATAGCCCGGTGCGGAAGCGCCGGGCGAGATGCGAGGCGAATCGCAAGTCGCTTCGGGGAAGTCTCCGGGCTCCATCAAGGAGCCTCGCCCGCACGTCGCCCCGCGTTCCGGAGGGCAATAGCCCGGATCGCTTTTTGTCGCCTTTCGTCTTCGACGATCTCGCGGACGGTTTCATACTCGGTCAGAGGGATCAGGACATACGCCTCATTCGTACGGGGATCGATGACCTGCGGCGGTTCGGCGTCCATTGAATCGAGAGCGTGCTGTTGCTGCTCGGTCAAGCGAATCGGCATAGCGCATTATCTCCCGACAAGCTTCGCCCGGCGCTTCCGCGCCGGGCGAGGAAGGCCCACCTCAATCCAGAATCTTGCTCGGGTCGAAGGAGATCCGGTGACGCTTCAACAGGCTCCGAAGCTCCCGCTCATAGGGCCTCTTCGCGTGGTGGGTTTCCTGGTCCAGGATGTAGGTCTTGACGGAGTCCGCTCTCGACTCGCTGACCGAGAACGCGGCGTAGCCCTTCTGCCAGGCGAAGTTCCGTACCAAGTCCGGGCGCTCGCCCAGCCAGCGCGATGAATTCGTCTTCAGGAAGCGGACCATGGACGAGATCGGCACGTAAGGCCGCAGCCGGAGAAGGAAATGGACATGGTCCGGCATGCCCCCCAGCGCCACGAGCTGACCTCCGTGCCGCCGTACCGTGTCCGCCATGAAGGGGTAGAGCTCCTCCCGGAGTCTCTCTTCGATCAACGATGCCCGGTGCTTCGTGCTGAAGACGGTGTGGAACAGGATCTGCGTGTACGTATCCGCCATGGGATGGATCCTCCCTCACGAGGTGGACGGGAGATTCCGTCCTCCATCCCACTTAAGACGGAAAATCGCGGGCTCATCGCTCAACTTTTTTCATGGCCCCGCCCGGCGCTTCCGCACCGGGCTACCGAAACGTCGCTTCTCCGAAGCGAATCGCCCTCTGGGGCGACGTCTCGATAGCCCGGTGCGGAAGCGCCGGGCGGGGTTCTCAGATTCAGTTGTCAAAGATCACCCACCCACCACATCCCTTCATTGCTCCGCGCGAAAAAGAGGGGCGTGCAGGGCACGCCCCAAAGAGACTCAGAGGACGAGGCTACGTGGCTTCAGTCAGCGCAGGCGGCGGCCCGCCCTCCGGCGGCTTGGCCTTGCGCGGCCGGCTGCGGAACGGCAGCAGGCCGAACTCGACCAGCTTCTCCGAGTCGTCGCCGTAACGCCGGCGCGCGCCGTTGCGCATGAAGGTGGCCAGCTTGCGGCCGTCGACCAGCAACTCCTGCAGGCGCTTGCTCTCCTCCTGCTTGCTGGCCGCCAGCGCGGCCTGCTGGGCGGCGGCTCCCCGAAGCTGCACGAGCATCTCCGCGAGCTGCACGCGGTAGACCTCGAGCTGCGGGAAGTCGCCGGCGTTGGCCTCGAAGGCGGCCAACAGCCGGTCCCAGCCGTTGAGGGTGACTCCGTACTTAGGATCTCTTGACATGGTCCTTCTCCTCTTTCGGGCTCTCGTCGGAGCCCAACGATCTGGCGCCTGAATTGACGCCGAAGATCCCCGTTAAGAAGTCCGGCCTCTCCGATGGTTCCCGTTCCAACGCGCTGCCAGAGGCTTGGACTGTACAACGCTCTACATGCGAATATATATTCCACGGGTTGTGATGGCCTGTCAAGCCCCCAAATGCTTCTCAGGCAAGATCACGCGCCAGGAGGCGTCTTCTTACTGGGGAGAAGGACGCTTTAACGTTGCATTCCCTAGGGGGAATGACGCGGGAGCGCGGGGAACGGGCCATTCCCCGCAAATCGCGAGGCATTCCCCATGGGGAATGAACCATTCCCTCGGGGGAACGGGCTGTTCCCGCTAGATTCGCATAGGTGAAAGGCTTTCTCGGCGCGTTCCCCGCCTTTCCCGGCCGTTCCCCCGAGGGAATGGCCCATTCCCCGCCTTTTCGGCGAGCGGATGTGTGGGGAACGGCCCGTTCCCCGGTTGCCTGTCGCGTTCCCCGCGGGGAATGCACCGTGAAATGCAGGGAATGGCGTGCGAAGCCGGGGGAATGCTCTCTTATCTCCCTCCGCCGCCGAGATAGCCCAGTGATCGCAAAGTGTTGAGCTGCTCGGCGTTGAGCGCGCCCTCGCCGGTCCTGGTGTAGCCCCTGGCGAGCTTCGCGTGCTCGCGCAGAGTCCGCCCGAGAACGGCCCGGTACTTCTTGACGAGGTCCGGCCTCGCCCATTAATCGCGCTCGATCCTCTTTTTGCAGTATCCTTCTCCCACTTGCCTCCGGGCACGAGATTCTGTCGTGACGAAGTGGATTCGCTGGTCCGCCTGCGTCCTGGTATTGGCCATCGGTGTGTGCGCCGTTCGTGCGCAGACCCTCTGGGATGGGGAGGAGGAGTGGCTGGTCCGATTCAACCGGGGGCGGTCGCGCGCCGGCGCGCCGCCGCTTCGTCCTTCCCCGGTTCTGAACCAGGTGGCCCAGCAACAGGCGGAGGAGATGGTCAGGGGCGGCTGGCCGCTGCGGTCACCCTCGAGCGAAGCCGTATCGGAGCGGCTGCGGCGGGTGGGTTACTCGGTCCACGATTGGCGCGAGCACTTCGCGCTCACGGACGCGGCTCCCGAGGCCGCGCTCGCCAAGGCGCGGACGGCCTTTGACGGGCGCTTCCGGGACCTGGGCGTCGGTCGCGCCGCGACCGGCGACCTGACGCTCTACGTCTTCCTTTTCGGATGGCACCAGGGGGACTACTTCGCCGGTGCGACCGCGAGTCTCCAGGACCGGACGCGGGTGGCGGACGAGATGCTTTCGCGGGTCAACGCCTTCCGCCGGCGAGCGGGGCTGCCGCCGCTCGCGCCCAATCCTCTCCTCGACCAGGTGTCCCAGCAGCATGCCGAGGACATGCTGGTGCGCTCCTACTTCGGCCATCGAACGCCCGAGGGATTGGGTCCTTCCGATCGGGCCCAGGCGAGCGGCTACCGATCCGGCATCGGCGAGATCATCGTCGAGGAGCGCTTCTCCGCCGAGGAGGCGCTGAAGGCTTGGTTGGGCAGCCCGGCCCACCGCGGGATCCTCCTCGATCCGGGCTGCCGCGAGGTGGGCCTGGGGCTCGCCGTGGGCGAGGGCTACGACGCGGCTCCCGGAGGCTACCGCGTGATCTGGGTGCAGAGCCTCGGGAGCGGGCAGTGATGCGGAGGCGATGAAATCCTGTAGGGGCGGCCACATAGGGCCGCCCCTACACTCCTTTTCCCGCGAGCCGCCCGTCGGCTTTAGCCTAGCCGTCCGAGCCTGTGCCCGGAGCGGAAATGACGTACTTCGCGGCCGGCAGGCACAGCAGCTCGGCGCGGTTGCCCTTGAGCTCCAGCCAGCCGAACTGGTCGTAGGTCTTCACCTTCCAATCCGGCGTCGGGATCTCTTCCTGGATGTCGTAGCAGACCAGGTGCGCCTCCGGCTGGGGAGGCGCATAGGTGGTGCCGTCCTCCGTCGTCTTCCATACCGGATTGCACAGGTAGCGGGGCCGCAACACCCAGGTCCAGGTGCTCCAGAACTGGTCCTTCAGAAAGACGCGCCGGGGATGGAACGGGGTGTGGGAGAGGATGGGGTAGCACTTGTAGTGATTGGCGTCGGGGATGACGGAGTCGGCCGTGTCCACGACGGTGACTTTCCGGCTTTCGGCGGCCGCAGCGCTCGCCGCGGCAGCGGCAGGAGTACCGTCGTCTGCCGCGGCGGGGCCCGGCAGGCCCAGCAGCAGCAGCGCGAAGGCCAGGGTGGCGAGGGGCAGATACCAGTTCGCTCGATCTTTCATGGGGTCCTCCAAGCGTTGAATGATCTGGACCCACCGGCCGGCGAGCGTGGAACGTGTCCTATAATTACTCGTGCTAGTTTCCTAAAATTCGTGACATTCGATGAGTCTCCCGGCCGCCTAGAGGCGGGAGGCTGGGTAGTGGTTCAGTTTTCTCGTGGACTGCCCCGGTCCTGCCCTCCGAAGCCTCACCCCCCGGCCCCCTCTCCCTGACGGGAGAGGGGGAGAACAGCAAGAAAGACAGATGTGTTTCTCCCCCTCTCCCGTCAGGGAGAGGGGGCCGGGGGGTGAGGCTTCGGAGGGCAGGACCGTACGCAGTCTGCAGGCCAACTGAGCCGCTACGAAGGTTGCGGTACCTCGATCGGAAGGGGTAGCGTCGCGCCTCAGAAACGATGTCGGCTTCCCCGCGAGGTGATGGATGAGAAACCTGCTGACGCTGTGCCTGCTGGCCGTTGCGGCGACTCTCTCGGCGGACCCCCTCGGCCGGGGTCTCGAGCCTCTCCCGGTCGCCACGTTCTCCATCGTGGCGATCGATCCCGCCAACGGCGACCTGGGCGTTGCCGTCGCCTCGCGGTACTTCTCCGTCGGCTCCGTGGTCCCTTGGGCGATGGCCGGCGTGGGCGCGGTGGCGACGCAAGCCAACGTCAACGTCGGCTATGGCCCGCAGGCGATCGATCTCCTGCGCCAGGGCCTGACGGCGCAACAGGTCCTCGCCAAGCTGCTCGCCGACGACACCTTTCCGGGCAAGGACGGCCGTCAGGTGGCGATCGTCGACGCCAAAGGGAACATCGCCGTCCATACCGGGCCGAAGGCTCTGACGTGGGCCGGCGACCGTCAAGGCAAGACCTGGTCGGCGCAGGGCAACATCCTCGCCGGTCCGCAGGTGCCCGAGGCCATGGGCCGGGCGTTCGAGCAGACGCCGGGAGAGCTGGCCGAGAAGCTCTACGCCGCCCTCAAGTCGGGCGACGATGCGGGCGGCGACTCCCGCGGCCGCCAGTCGGCCTCGATCCTGGTGGTGCGCAAGCAAGGCGGACGCAACCTCAACAACGACCGGTACGTCTACATCAACGTCGACGATCACCCGCAGCCCATGGTGGAGCTGCGCCGGTTGCTCGACCTCAACCTCGCCTACCTCTACCGGGGCGCCGCGGACGGCCTGCTGCGCAACGGCGATCCCAGGGGTGCGCTCGCCGCCGTACGCACGGCCGCGCGCTACGCGCCGGCCTTGCCCGGCACGCGCGCCAACCTGGGCGTTCTGGAGTATCTCAACGGCAACAAGGACGCCGCCCTCGCGGAGCTGCGGACGGCTCGGGCGGCCGATCCCAACTTCGACAGGCAGTTCCAGGCCGCCCTCGAAGCCAGGCCGGAGCTCAAGTCCCTCAAGGAGGACAAGGAGTTCCTCGCGCGGCTGTTTCCGTCGCAGTGAAGGTGCGCGGCGCGGCCCGCGGAAATCTAGTAGCTAGGATGGGTCCGTAAGGACGTTCGGTGTCCCACGGGGAAGGGGAGGCAGAGCGGCCTCGATCTGCTGCCGGTGCGGCTCGAGCCAAGGCGGTAGGATCAGCCGCTCGCCCAGGTGGGCCGGATCTTCGTCCACCGTGAACCCCGGCCCCTCGGTGGCGATCTCGAAGAGCGCGCCGCCGGGCTCCTTGAAGTAGACCGAGCGGAACCAGAAACGGTCGATCACCTCCGTGGGATTCGAGCCGGCCGTTCGGATCCGCTGCCGCACCGCGAGCTCTTCCTCGTCGCCGGCGACCCGGAAGGCCACGTGGTGGACGGCGCCGGTGCCCCAGCTCCCGCGCCGCTCCTGCGGCAGCTCGCGCACTTCCAGCCATTTGCCGGAGCCTCCCCCATCGACGCCGAAGCGATGCCAGCCGTCCTCCTCCGCGGCGGGCTCGTAGCCGAGGGCCTCGCGCAGGAAGCGAGCGGTCGCCGCCAGCTCCCGCTCCCAGAGCCGCACCGTGTGGAAGCCGCGGATCTGGTGGCGCTCCGGAACGGGACTCTCCTGCCAGGGCGTGAACTGCCGCGCCTCGGCAGTCTCCGTCATTGAAAGCGAGAGCCCGTGCACGTCGCGGAAGACCAGGACGCGCTCGCCGAAGCGGCTCTTCGGGTCCGCCGGAGCCACCCCCATCGCCGCCAGCCGCTCGGCCCAGAAGCCGAGGCTCCCCGCGGGAACCGCGAGGCCGACTTCGACCGTCAGCCCCGCTCCCTTGCGCCCGGGGGGCATCTGCGGCCAGGGAAAGAAGGTCAGATCCGTGCCGGGGTGACCCTCGGCGTCGGCGTAGAAGAGGTGGTACGTGTCCGGCGCGTCCTGGTTGACGCTGCGCTTCACCAGGCGCAGGCCGAGCACCCCGGTGTAGAAGGCGAGGTTCTCCAGGGCGTCTCCGGAGATGGCCGTGACGTGATGGATGCCGTGAACCGGGCTCATGACGGTCGCCTCGCTCTTCTGGCGCGGCCGGGTCGTGCGCCGCCTTTGACGATTATCGCGCCGATCGGGCGGGAATGCCTCCTGCCTGGCAGGGATTTACAAGCTCGCACCGGCTTTCGCCGACGTGCGGGCCTTTCCGTGCGGCGATTGACCCGGAAAGTTTGGGCCGTGCCGGCTGGCCATCAGCGGCGCTCGAGCAGCTCGATCCGGTTGCCGAAGGGATCGGCGACGTAGACGCGATCGAACCCCGGCAGCGGCTCGTCCGTGACCACCGGAACGCCCGCGTGCCGGCACTTGTCGATCATCCCGGCGATGTCTTCGACGAGGAACGCGGGATGGGCCTTCTTCGCCGGACGGAAGTCGTCCTCCACGCCGAGGTGCAGCTCCTGGGCGCCCAACCGGAACCAGACGCCGCCGCGCGCGGCGAGGTGGGGCGGCTTCGGGATCTCGGGCAGGCCGAGCAGGCCGGCATAGAAGGCCCGCGCCTCGTCCTCGGCGCCGCGCGGGATAGCGAGCTGGAGATGGTGGAGACCGTGGATTCGCATTCGTCCCCCCATTTGTTCCCCGTTTGGCCCCGTTTGGCCCCATTTGGGCCCCATTTGGGCCCCCCGATGATACAAGGCGTGGTCTCATGAGCGCCGGCTCGACACCGCCGCGCGGCCGCTGGGCGCCGTCCCCTTCGGGAATGATCCACGTTGGCAACGCGCGCACGGCGCTCGCCGCGTGGCTCTCGGCGCGCAGCCGCGGCGGCAGCTTCGTCTGGCGGCTGGAGGACCTCGATCCGCCGCGCGTGGTGCCCGGCGTCGCCGAGGCGCAGCTCGCGGACCTCGCCTGGCTCGGGCTCGACTGGGACGAAGGGCCGGACGTCGGCGGTCCGCACGCGCCCTACGCGCAGTCGCGGCGGTCGGCGGTCTACGAGGCGGCGCTCCGCCGGCTGGCCGAAGCGGAGCGGCTGTTCCCCTGCCGCCTCTCGCGCCGGGACCTGCAGGCGGTCGCCTCGGCGCCGCACGGCGCGGAGGAGGCGCCGTACCCCGCCTCGCTGCGGCCGCCGAGCGTCGAGCCGGACTGGTTCGAGCGGTTGCGCGCCGCCGCGCGGCCGGAGGCGGCGATCCGCTTCCGGGTGCACGAGCGGCCGGTTTGCTTCGTCGACCGCCTCTGCGGGCCGGTGACGGAGCGGGTGGATCTCGCGGTGGGGGACTTCGTGCTGAAGCGGCGCGACGGCCTATACGCCTACCAGCTCGCGGTGGTGGTCGATGATCTGGCGATGGGGATCGACGACGTGGTGCGCGGCGCGGACCTGCTGGCCTCGACGGCGCGGCAGATCCAACTCGTCGAAGCCCTCGGCGGCACGCCGCCGGAGTACGCCCACGTGCCGCTCATGGTCACCGCCCGCGGCGAGAAGCTGTCGAAGCGCGACCAGGCGCTCACCCTGCGCTCCCTGCGCGAAGCGGGCGTGCGGCCGCAGGACCTCGCCGGTTATCTCGCGTGCTCGCTCGGATTGATCGACCGGCCGGAGCCGTGCCACCCGGCCGATCTCGTTGCGGTCTTCGCCTGGGAGAGGATCGGCCGCGGCGACTGGTCGCTGCCGGAGGATCTGGCGGGGGCGTTGGCCCGGCGGTTGGCTGATCAATAACCGAGCCAGCCGTTTTCAGTGCCGGCAGCGTCGTGCGTGTCGCCCCGTCCGGAGTCGATCTACCTTCCGCCCCCTCCCGCCGCCGTCTGCGTCCCCGCGGCGTTCATCTCCTGGATCATCTGGTCCAGGACCCGGGTCAGGGCCTTGTTGACGGTCTTCTCGAAGCTGTAGAAGCCGCGGGCCTTGCCGACGATGTTCTTTTGCCAGATCGGCGCCTGGCCCGCCGAAGCCAGGCTCATGTCGACGTCGATCCTGCCCCAGTTGAAGACCAGGGGGAAGAACCAGGTGTAGTTGCGGAATTTGAACTTGTTGACCTGGCAGGTGAGGACCGGCAGGCCGCCGGCCTCGGACGCATCGGAGACCACGCGCACCGAGTAGCCCATGTGCTCGAGCCCCGACTTGATCTGGAGCATCAGGTCCTCGTCTGCCTTGCCGTTGACGGTGACCCGGGCCACCGGGATCGCGAGCGCCGTGAACGTGCCCCAGCCGATGCGGTTGGACATGCCCGGAGCCGACCGCGTGACCAGAACGTCGCCGGTCCGCGGCGGAGAGACCGGCTGCAGTGGGTTGTGGCCCAGATTGACCGAGCAGCCGATCGAGAGGGGGAGACACAGGATGAGACCGGCGAACAGCTTGCGCATGACACCCTCCTTTCAGGTGGTCTTTTTCGCCTGCCTCTCCTAGACACCGGAGGAGGCGGAATGTTCAGGACCGCGGCGGGTGTCACCGCCCGGGCGTCACTTCGCCGATCCGGAAACGGAGGGAAACCTTCGCTTCCTCCTTGCGGCGCTCGACCTCGCGGCCGGATTTCCAGATCCGCAGGAGGTTCCGCGTCGCCGCCGCGAGCAGGATGTGAAGCGAGCGGGATCGGGTCATGGCGATCGCAGGAGGCGGAAGCGTTTATCCGGCGCCGTCGTAGGCCTGCCGGATCCAGGCGATCAGCTCTTCGTCGACCTGCGACGGCTCCGCGACCTTCACCTTGTACTGGCACATGCCGCCGGCGGGCATGGCGGCCAGCCGGGGAGTCTCCGGCACGCCCTTCATGTTCAGGCCGACTTCGACGCGGTCGCCGGCGGCGGGGCCGATCATCGCGAACTGCTTCTTGCGGCGCAGGCTGACGTAGCCTTTCTTGGGCGCGGTCTCGAAGGCTCCGAGCTTTTCGATCGCAGCCAGGAGCCGGTCGTGGATGGGACGGAGGTGCGCCTTCTTGCCCGAATAGATCTCGTTCACCACGTCGTCGAGCGACGCGCCGCTCGCCTGCGCCGCGCTCTGGCCGTCGGAAGCTCAGGGCGTAATGCACCAGGCTGTTGGCGTCGCCGTAGCCGAGGCCCAGCTTGCTCATCAACATGCTGCGGATCTCGCCGTGCTTCGCGAGGCCGCTCTCCTTGATGAAGGTGCGGAGCTGGTCGAGGCTCTTGCCGGTCTTCGCCTCGATGTTCCGGATCTGGGTCTCGCGGGCCTTGTCCAGGTCGCTCATCGAAAAGACTCCTTTTGATTGTCGCGTCTGATCGTAACATCTCGGTTCCGAGAGCCCATACAACATCGAGCGGGCCTGTCTTTAAATGTCCAGGAACGGGCCGGGGAATCCAGATTCCGGACTCCTCCCGGCCCGCCGTGCCGAGGAGAGGGAAGCGGGCCCATCCCTTGCACAACCCGCCGGCATGGACACGCAAAGACTCTCAGAGCCCACGTTCAAGAAGATCGGTCTGGCGGGGGAGCCCGGTGTCGGCGCCACCGTCGCCTATGAAGACGCGGCAAGCCCGACCGGCTGGGACCTCGGGGTGGTGAAGAGGGTCGACCGTTCCGTGGACCGGCTGAACTACGTGCTGGCTTCCGCGACCGGTTGGCTCGTGGTCAATCGCGGACGGGTCCTTCGTTGGTGGCCGGCGAGCTGACCGCGGGCGGCCCGGTACGGGAGCCGCCCAGCCTTCCGGCCTGGTGGCCGGCCGCCGCCACGTCGCGGGGGAAGCCCGCGAACGTCTAGGCCCTGGACGGGCCCTTCCTTCTCAACCCATCGAGGCTCCAGATGCCCGCCCCGCGAGCCGCGATGTAGAGGAACGCGAAGCAGTAGAGAACCGCCGTCTCGCCGTGGTTCACGATCGGGTGCCACCCGTCCGAGGCATGGGCCATGAAGTAGGCGACGGCCATCTGACCGCTGGCGATGAACGCGGCGATAGCCGCCAAGAGGCCGATGGCGATCAGCAGGCCTCCGACGAGCTCGATCCAGCCGGCGACGAGCATCAGCGGCTCGCCCGCCTTTTGACCTCCGAACGCACCGAGGATCTTCTGCGCGCCGTGCGAGGCGAACAGCAGTCCGAAGACGATGCGGAATATCGCGTAAACAGGCTCCGTGTAGCGTCCGAGAAAACCCATCACACACCTCCCCGTCGCGCCGACGCGACGCGCGTTGCGTTCCCCTTTGGCAAGCAGCAATTCGCATGCCGCGGGTTCGCGGCCCGGGACCGGACGAAAAAGGCTTGACCCGCCGGGGGCCGGGTCGTATTCTCTCGATCGTAAATGTCTTTTACGCCGATGTTTTCTGGTCCCTACCTCAGATAGAGGAAATGACTTCAGAATGTTGAAAATCCGCGCTTACTCAGCCTCGGTGGCCTACCGGAACTCCGAAGGCAAGATGCAGGAAGAGGAGTTTCCGGTGCACGCCACGGATCCCGCGGCGGCGAGCGAGCTCGCATTCCTGTATGTCCGGCAGGTGATGAAGCTCGAGGATTTCGAGCTGCGGGTGGTGGGCGCCTGACCCTTCCCAGCTCTTGGATGCGAAGGCCCCGCCCGGGGTCGGCTTCCTTCTGCCTCGAAACCGGCCGTCCTGATCGAGCGTAGTAGGTTCATGAGACCGGGAGGTCCCCCCATGAACCAGCCGTCCGCCGCTTCCCGCAAGTGGGTCGCCTGGAGAGGGCTCTGCGCCATCTTCCTGATCCTCTGGACCTTGCATCCCGCGCCGGTCCGCGGCGAGGGCGCTCCGACGATTGCGGAGAGAATCGCCGGCGAGCTGGCGAGCCACCGTGAGGAGCTGATCGAGCTGCGGCGCGACATCCATCGCCACCCGGAAGCTCGCCGGTCACGAGGAGCGGACCGCCAGGGTGGTGGCGGAGTACCTCCGGGCGCGCGGCTTCGAGGTCGAGACCGGGGTCGGCGGGCATGGGGTCGTGGCCCTGCTGCGAGGAAAGAAGGCCGGCCCGGTGGTGGCCTTCCGGGCGGACATGGACGCCGTCGCCTTCGAGGCGCCCGACCCGGTCCCCTTCGCCTCCGTCGTCCCCGGGGTCCGGCACGTCTGCGGCCACGACGTCCACACCGCCGTGGGGTTGGCTCTCGCGAGAGGACTGGCCGCCGTCCGGGACGATCTCCCCGGCACCGTGAAGCTCATCTTCCAGCCTGCCGAGGAGAACGCTCAGGGAGCCCGAGCGATGATCGCCGCCGGCGTGCTCGACAACCCGCGGCCGGCAGCGATCCTCTCCCTCCACACGGCTCCCTGGCCGGTCGGCCAGATCGTCGGCGTCGCCGGACCGGCATTGCCGGGCCGTGATCTGGTCACCGTGCTCCTCTCGGGAGAAGGAGACCTCGATGCCGCGGCGGCGGCGGTGGGGCGCCTCATTTCCGGCCTCAACACCGTTGCGCGGGAACGTCTCACGAGCCTGGTCACGGAAGACTATCTCTTCGTTCAGATCGACCCGTCTGCGGCCCAGCCCAAGACGGGAAGGGTCGTGACCGGCTACGTCACAACGGCGAGCGCCGCGATGCGGGCTCGGGCGGAGCAGGAGATCCGCGGCCAGGCGGCCAAGCTGGGCCTGGACGGGGTCTCGGTCGAGGTCGACTACCGGCGGAAAGTCATCGCCGGTGTCGACAATGATCCGGCTCTGGAGGCCAAGCTGAGACCGGCTCTCCGTTCCGCGGTCGGTGAGGGCAACCTGCTGGCGTTGCAAGGGTCCATTCCGTTGTTCAGCGAGGACTTCGGCTCCTTCCAGGAGCGGGTCGCCGGTGTCATGTACTGGCTGGGAGTCTCCAATCCGGAAAAGGGGACCACCGGCATGCCCCACAGCCCGAGCTACGTGGCTGACGAGGAGGCCATCTTCGTCGGCGCGCGCGCCATGGCGGCCGGCATCGTCCACCTGTTGCAATCGCCCTGAAGCCGAGGCCGCGAGGCCGACGCGCCTTCCCGTTTCTGGACGGCGCGTCCGGAATCCAGGCGAAGGCGCCGGCGCCAAGGCCACGGCTCCCGCGCTGCAGGCTGTTTCGCTCCAGGCGCGGTCCTTGCTATCTCGTTCTCGTAAGTCGATTCCCACTCGATCAGCAGGGATGGCCGGCGTTGGCCGGTGTGGACCTGCGCGAGCGCGTCGACACAGGAGATCCGCCATGAAAAAGAGAATCCTCGTCGCCGACGGCGATCCCGTCTTCGTCGAGCCGTTAGCGAGCCGCCTGCGGGCCAAAGGCCTGCGCGTCGAGACCACCTTCGATCCGATAAGGGCCTTGGAGTCGGCCATGCGGGATCCGCCGGACGCCTTGGTCCTGGACGTCAAGCTCACGGGCGCCGGGTTGTTGACCCTGCGCCAGCTCAAGGTGACAGGGCTGACCTCGGTCATACCGGTCGTAGTGGTGAGCGCGTGCGCCGATCCCGCGCTGTCCCGGGCGGTGGCCAACTTCGGGGCGAAGGCCTTCCTGCGGAAGCCGGTGAGCGTCGAGGAGATCTGCGCCACGGTGCGCTGGGCGATGGGGGAGGCCGCGGCGGAGGCGCCGCTCGGAGCGAAAGAGGCGGTGGAGGATGCCGGCGCCGCGGAGCCGATCCCGATCCTGGCCGCCGGCGGCCTCGTTTAGGAGTCCGGCCTGGCGGGGCCTCCCGAGGTGACGAGGTGGTCGCATTTTGCGACCACCTCGACGCACGTCAGAAACCGATCCGCCTCTGGGCACCGTCCGGCGAGCTCATCAGAGCGCGGATGGCGGCGAAGACCTGCCGGAACTGCGCGTCGTACCGGGTTTCCAGCTCATCGAGCTTGCGGGTCAGATCGACGTGCGAGGCGAGCATCTGCCGCAGGCGGACGAAGGCTCGCACCACCATGACGCTGACCGCGGCCGCCCGCGGAGAAGCTCAGCACGTTGGCCGCCATGATGGCTCCGTGCTCGGTGAAGGCAAGAGGCAGCGATGACGAATACTTGAGCCTCCGAGGTGGTCGCCCTTCTGCGACCAGCTCCACCAGCTCTGCCTTCTCCGCCGCGGTCAGCTCGATCAGGAAGTCCGGCGGGAAGCGGTCCCGATTGCGCCGCACCTGCTCGTTGAGCCGCCTGGTGGAGACGCCGTAGAGCTCCGCCAGATCGGCGTCCAGGATCACTTTCTCGCCTCGAATCAACAGGATAGCACGCTCGATCCGTTCGGCGGGCACCAGCGCGAGGGTGCGGGCCGGCGGCTCGTTGCCCGGCTCGGCGCCTCTCCTGATCCTCTTCGCCATGTCCTCTCCTGCGAACCCCGGCGGGGCCTCCCGAGGTGATCGAGGTGGTCGCAAAATGCGACCACCTCGCCGCTCGATCGCGTTCGGGGCGTCGAGCCGGCCTCCCGTACCTGTATAAGACGGAAAAACGGCCTCTCATCTTGCAACTTTCTGGAGATCTCTCGGACTTTTTCGAACCTCGGAAGGTGATCGAGGTGGTCGCAAAATGCGACCACCTCGGCGGCGACGTCGTAGAGCGCTGCGTGAGTTGAGGGCTCACTTCTCCAGGGCCGCCGCCAGCCGCGCCGGGGCGACCGCGCGATAGGCGTCTTCCACCAGCTCGGCGATGGCGTCCCAGTCGACGCCGGGCACGTCCAGCCGCACGCCGATCCAGCCGCGATGGCCGACGTAGGGCGGCCGGAAGAACCGCTCGGGGTCCGCCGCCACCAGGGCCTGTTGCGCACCATCCGGCGCCGCGCACCAGAAGGCCAGCCGGTCGTCGTGGTGGTGATCGGCGTACATCACGAACGTCTTCTTGCCGCGCACGAACCACGTCGGCTCGCCGTGGCTGATCCGTTCGGTCGTCTCCGGTAGCGCGAGGCAGAGCTTCCTCAGCTTTTCCAGTGGATCCTCGGCCATGCCTGGATTCTATCGATGGCACAGGACGAAGGTCGATCCCCGCGAGCGGAGGCGATTCAGCACAAGGCGGCCGCGGGTCGAGGAGTCTGACTCCGCGGTCGAGGAGGCCGTTCACTGCCCGCAGAACCAGCCGGCGAGACGGCGGACTCCCTCGAGGAAACGTGCGGTCTCGGGCAGGAGGGAGAGGACGAGGAAATCCTCCGTCGCGAAGTCGAAGAAGTAGCCGGGGTGGACCAGGACTCCGGCGTGCTCCAGAAGGTCGAGGACGATCTCCTCGTCGGTCACGGGATGCGAGAAGCGGAGGACGGCCGACCAGCCGCCGGCGGGCTCGAGGAGCTCGACTCCCGGGACACCGATCAGCGTATTGCGCAGGGCGGCGAGATTGCCGCGAAGCCGGTCCAGGATCGCGGCCCGGATGCGCGGCGCGAGGGCCAGCACGCCCGCGAGCGACCGCTGGACGGGCGTCGCCACCGAGAGATAGCTGTCGGCCACCAGCTCCAACGACGCGATGGCGCGGCGGCGAAGGTGCTCCGGGCCGCCGGCGCGGATCCAGCCGAGCTTCCAGGAAGGCAGGCCGGCGCCCTTGGAGAGCCCGCCGAGCGAAAACGCGAGGGCTTCCCGCGATACGGCCGCCGGGCCGGCGCGGCCATCCCCCGCCGCGTCGAGCGGATAGTCGGCGAAGACCTCGTCGGAGATCAGCGGGATGCCGCGCGAAGCGCAGAGCGCGAGCATGGCCTCCTGCTCCGGGGCGGAGAGGAAGGCGCCGGTCGGATTGCCCGGATGGACGAGGACGAGGAGCCGCGTGCTCGGCGTGAGGGCCAGCTCGACCGCCTCCGGATCGAGGGCGAAGCCGCGCTCGGGCCGCAGGTGAAAGTGACGGAGGACGAGGGCGTCCAGGGCCGCCAGGCTGTCGAGGAGCGGATAGGAGGGAGCGGCGGTCAGCACCTCGTCCCCCGGATCGCCGAACAGCTTGAACAGGTAGGAGTAGGACTCGCTCGTCGATGCCGTCAGGACGAGATCGTCCGGCGCGACCGGATCTCCCGGTTTGGAGAGCGCGGCGGCGAGCGCCTCGCGCGCTTCCGCAAGGCCCTGTGGGTGCGGGTAGTACTCCGGGGAGGCGCCGCGGCCGAGGATCTCGCGCAGCTCCTCCTCGGGATAGGGCAGACCGACGCGCGTCGGATTCGTCTCCGTGAGATCGATCGTCGGCAGGCCGCGGGCCTTACGTTCTTCGATCGCCAGCGTCAGGCGGTTGGGTGGGTGCTCCCAGGGCAGGCGGCGCGAGAAGCGGGCCATGGCGCGCGGAGGCGTCAGCTCTCGGGGATGCCGCTCAGGACCAGCTTCCCGATCATCCTGCCCGACTCGATCACCGCGTGAGCCCGCCGCAGGTTCGCGGCGTTGAGCGGGCCGTAGTGCTCCCTCATCGTGTGGCGCAGCGTGCCGTCGTCCAGAAGCCGGGCCGCCTCTTCGAGGATGTCGTGCTGGGCCCGCATATCCGGAGTCTGGTACGTCGACCGCGTGAACATCAGCTCCCAGCAGATCGTCGCGCTCTTGCTTTGGAAGATGTTGATGTTGACCGGGTCCTTGGTCCCGACGATGAAACAGACCTTGCCTTGCGGCCTGAGCACGTCCGGCAATCTGGGGAAGTACGCCTCCGTGCCCGCGGCGCACAGGATGTAGTCGACCTCGCTCGCCCCGATTCCCTGGAGCTCCCGCTTGAGCGGTTCATGGTGATTGATCACCGCATCCGCCCCGAGCTCGTAGCACCAGGCCTCCGTCTCTTCCCGCGATGCGGTCGCGATGACGCGCAGGCCGGCGAGCCGCTTGGCGATCTGGATGGCGATGGAGCCGACGCCGCCGGCGCCCGCGATGACGAGGAGGCTCTCCCCACGAGGGCCGTCCGAGCGCGGCGCCCCCATCCGGTCGAACAGCGCTTCCCAGGCCGTGAGGATCGTGAGCGGCATGGCCGCGGCCTCCTCGAACGACAGGTGGCGCGGCTTCCTGCCGGCGATGCGCTCGTCCACGAGGTGGTATTCGCTGTCGCAGCCCTGCCTGGTGAGGCTGCCGGCGTAATAAACCTCGTCTCCGATCGAGAACAGCGACACCGCTTCGCCCACGGCCTCGACGGTCCCCGCGGCGTCCCAGCCCAGGACCTTCGGCTCCGTCTCGATTTTCTCCTTGGGAGCCCGCACCTTGGCGTCCACCGGGTTCACCGACACTGCCTTGACGCGGACGAGCAGGTCGCGCCGATGGGGTTCCGGCTTCGGGATCTCGAGGTCGATCAGGCTTTCCGGATCTGCGATCGGCAGGTACTTGTAGAGACCGACGGCTCGCATGCGCATCCTCCTCCGGTTCGGACGGCCCTGACCCGAGGAGAATACTTCAGACGCCGCTGAGCCTCACCCCTTGCCGTTCTTCCAGGCGCATCCGAGCTTGCGGGCCAGGCCCTCGCCGCCCCATCCCATCACCACGTCGTGGTTCCAGGCGAAGAGCGGGCGCGCAATGGGCGCGACGAGGTTCATCCACGGCTTGGTGGTGGCGACCCGCCAGTCGTAGCGGACGTGGGTCCAGTCGCCCTCCTGGCGCAGCTCCCAACGGCCGGTGCCGTCGAGCTCGCCGACCGCCCTGCCCTCCAGCACGTGGGGCCTCTCGACGAGGGTGGTGCGCATCTCGAAGATGAGCTTGTAAGGGAGCTTGCTCTTCCAGGTGAGGCGCCGGAGGCTGCCGACCTCGCCGTTCGTGCCCCTCTCCAGCAGCTCCACCTTTTCCACGCCGGGCCACCAGCCCGGCCATCCTTCGGAATTCGAGATCAGCTCCCAGACGGATTCGATCGGCGCCTGGAGGCTCCAGCGGGTGACGAAGGCGTAATCTGCCATGGTTTTCCTCCCGCCGGAAGTACGCCGGCGGGCGGAATCGCGGATGATTTACGTGCTCACCTTGCCCTGAACGCGGAGGCCGATCAGTTGCTCCGGACTCAGGCCGCGATGGCCTTGCTCCCGGGCCTGGCGGATGAACGCGCCGTCGATGCCGTGAATGTGCATCGAGACAATCTGCTCCGGGGTGGCGTCGGCGTATCCCGCTTCGACGATTCCGCGCAGCCACTCGGGCGTGATGCCGTGGATATGGAGCTCGACGATCCGATAGGGGGTGACGTGCCGATAGCCGCTCTCCCGCAGTCCTTTGACGTACTCCGGTCCGATGCCGTGGATGTGGAGATCTACCAGTTGCCAGGTCTGCAGGCGGGGAAAGCCGGCCTCCGTCATGCCTCGGATGTACGCCGGGGTGATGTTCTGGGTCTTGAGCTCGACGAGCTGGTCCACCAGTGAGTGGCGGCGGCGGTGAAAGCTCCGGAACAGGCCGTGAATGAACGCCGCGGGCGACCGCTCCCTCGAGGCCTCTTTCACCTGGACGGCGGCACCCGCGTATCCGAGCTTCCCGCATCTGCCGGATGTAGTCGAAGGAGATGTCCTGCATCGCGAGCTCCATCAAACGGTCGCTGGTCGAGGAGAGATCCACCATCTCGGCGAATTGCGGGTTGCCGGCGAAGCTGACGGTTCCACGGCCCCGCCTGCCGTCGAAGCTGCCGCGGAAGTGGAAGGTCCCGGCGTCCCGGCGCATCTCGAAGCGCACGTCGGAGCCGCGGGTGAGGCCGGTGAATTCCCGGCGGCGATAGTCGTTGATCGACGTCCATTTTCCCCAGCCGCGCTTGCGCAGGGTCGCTTCGAGCCGGACTTCATCGCCTTCGACCTGGGCCTTCCAATGACCTTGCGGAGTGGCAGGGACGATCGAAGCGTCCGCCGCGGATGCGTTTTGTGTACCGCTCGCCGAATCGCGTGAGCAGGCGAGCTGGACCGCCGCGCCGGCCGGCAGGAGAACCAGGGCGAGAAGGCCGGCCGCCCAGAAACGACGGGGCCGCCCGGGCGCGCCTACGAGCCGCCGGACGCGCTCGGCGAGCGAGCCGCCGGAGGCCGCCAGGGCGAGCCGGGGGGAGGCTCGCAGTCCCTCCAGATCCACCAGAGCGCGGGCATAGCTCAGCCGGTTGCCGCAGACCGCCACCGCCAGATCGTCGCAGCAGTTCTCCCGCTCGCGCCGGATCTGGGCCGAGACCCACCAGACCGCCGGGTGATAGAAAAGCAGGGTCTCGACCGCGGTCTGGAAGAGGTTGACCAGGTAGTCATGCCGCCGCACGTGGGCCAGCTCGTGGGCCAGGATGGCTTCGAGCTGCGCCGGCGAGAGTCCCGCCAGCGCGCTCGCCGGGATCAGCACCATCGGCCGCAGCCAGCCCACGACCGTTGGCACCGCGACGGCGGAGGATTCCAGGAGCGCGACCCAGCGGCGGATTCCCAGCCGCCGGCGGAGATCCGAGCCCAGCGACGTTATCGCCGCCGGCGCCGGCCGTCCCTGATGGGACAGGCACCGCGCCAGGTGCCAGCCTCCCAGGTGGTAGATGGAAAGGACGGCTACGCCCGCCAGCCAGAGGCCGAGGACCCACGGCAGGAGGGAGCCGCCGAACGATAGAGAGATCGAAGAAACCGGCGGAACGTCGGCGCTTCCAGGAGCAAGAGCCGGCAAGATGCCGGCGCTCCCAGGAGGTATCGCGGTCGCGGGGATCTTTTGCAGAATCTCGTCCTGGGCCGGAACGAGCTGCAAGGCTGTGATGACAGGAAATGCCGCCATCAAGAGGAGAGCTCCGACCGCCGCGACGTACCGCGTCGAGGCTTTCCCGCGTTCCAGAAGGGCCAGGACGCCGCCGGCGATCAGGCCGATCAGCGTTCCCTGCCAGAGGAAATGCACCAGGGCCCAGGCGGTCGCGCTCGCTAGGGCGCTCATTTCGTCTCTCCTTCGAGCTGATCCAACAGGTCGCGGATCTCCGCCAACTCTTCGGCCGACGCGGGGCGAGAGGACAGGGCTCGCATCACCAGACGGCTGGCCGAGCCCTCGAAGGCCCGGTCGAGGAGGTCTCCCACGAGCTGGCTCTGGGTCTGTTCCTCCGGCAGGTGGGAGGCGTAGAGGTGCGCCCGCTGGGACTCGTCGCGGGTGACGAGCCCCTTCTCCGCCATGATCTGGAGCTGCTTCAACGTCGTGGTGTATCCGGTCGGGGAGCGCCGGTCGAGCTCGTCATGAACCTCCTTGACGGTGCTCGGCCCGCGGCGCCACAGCACGCGGAGGATGGCCAGCTCGGCGTCGGTGGGGCGGGGTGTCGAGGTCATGGAAGGAGGTTATACGAAGGACATCGTACTTGTCAACGATGAGTTTCGTAGATCGTCTGGGATCGCGATCCGCGAGCCTTCCCGGCGCTGTAAGAGGGAATCGTCTGGGAACCGTAGAACCGGAGAGGATCAGTACCAGTCCACGATGGAGAGCCCTTGGATCCTTCCGAACTCGTCAGTATTATGGGTGACGAGCGTCGCGCCATGGCTCAAAGCCGTCCCCGCAATCAAGAGATCGATTGGGCCGATCGGGCTACCCTGTTTTTCTAGAGCCGCGCGGATTTTAGCCGAAGCCCTGGCTTCCGCTACACCGAAGGGCAGCACCGTGATTCTCAAAAGCAACTCGTCCAGGGGTACACGGCTCTTCTCAGGAAACTGGGATTTCGCGATTCCTGTCTCCAACTCGTAAAGGACTGCCGATGGAAGCGAGACCTCTTGGGGAGAAGTCTCAAGGAAGTTCGCGGGAACTCTCCCCAAGCCCTTGAAAAGATAGATGACGGTGTTGCTGTCCAGCGCGTACATCAGAAGGACTCGCGGGGTAGATCTTCGGGAAGCCCCTTTCTGATTTCCTCTAGGGAAGGGAAGTCCGCCCAGGATCCGATTAGCCTCACGATCGAATCAGGCCACTCAGTGGCGGTCTTGTCCCGGATTAGATCTGCCACCCAACGACTCTGAGACACACCTGCGGCCTTCGCTGCCGTCCTCATCTTCTCTTCCGTTTCGTTGTCGAGATAAAGCGTCACCTGTCCCATAGCGTTACGATTCTAGCGCACGTATACGTGCACATACAATTCCTTCTTTCCGCGGACGTCAAGACGTACAATCCCTCTTCCATGTTGACCCCCGGCGATCGCGTCACTCACCGCTTCCACGCCGAGCTCGGTCCGGGCCGGATCGTCGAGGTCCAGGGGCGGAGCCTGCGCGTCGAGTTTCCAGACGCCGGGCAGACCCTGAGCTTCGCGACGGGCACGGACGCGCTCGTTCCCTTGACGGTGATGCCGGGAGGGCGGGCGCGCCTGGAGCCTTCGGGAGAAATCGTCGTCGTGGAATCCTGCGAAGGCGACCGGTGCCTGCTCGCGGACGGGCGCGAGGTGGCACTGGACGACCTGTGGCCGCTGCCGGCCGAGATCTCTCCCGTCGAGCGGCTGGCCCGCGGCAACGTGGACGCCTTCGAGGACTTCGCCAACCGGCTGGACGGTCTGCGCCTCCAGCGCATCCGCCGGGCCGGCGGCCTGGGCTCGTTCCTCGGCGGACGCATCCAGCTCTTCCCCCACCAGCTCTACGCCGCCGGGCGCGCCTGCCGGAGCGATCCCGTCCGCTGGCTGCTGGCGGACGAGGTGGGCCTCGGCAAGACGGTCGAGGCGTGCCTCATCCTCAACCGCCTCCTGCACACGGGCCGGGCCGAGCGCACTCTCGTCGTCGCGCCCGAGACCCTGATCCTGCAGTGGCTCGGCGAGATGTGGCGCAAGTATCACCAGGTGTTCGCCCTGCTCGACGACAAGCGTCTGGACGATGTGGCGAAGGACTACGGCGAGGGGTTCAATCCGTTCGACGTCCACCGCCAGGCCATCGTCGGCCTGGAGACCCTGGTCCGCCGGCGACGGCTGACCGAGCAGGCCGTGCAGGCGGGGATCGACCTGCTGGTGGTCGACGAGGCGCATCACCTGCGGCGGCCGAAGGGCCATCCCGGCAACGAGGCCTATCGCGCCGTGGCACCGGTCGCGGCTCTCGGCCGGCACGTCCTGCTGCTCACGGCGACCCCGCTGGAGGACGACGCCCACGGCTTCTTCCGTCTGCTCCAGCTCCTGCGGCCTGAAGAGTTTCCCGAAGAGGAGTCTTTCGAGGAACGGCTGGCCCGGCGCGAGCCGCTGCCGCCGTGCACCAGCGCCACCCGGCGCGTGGACATCGGCGGTCTGCCGCCCCGCGTGCCGGTGCCCGTGGAGATCGAAGACGCCGGCTGGGAATCCCTCGACCGCCTGGTGCGGCACCTGCGCGCGCGGCCGGTTGAGAACGCCCTGGCCCGGCGACGCAAGGCGGACCACGTCTTTCGCGCTCTCGCCTCTCCCGCCGCTCTCCTGTCGGTGCTGGATCGGGAGGATGCCGAGGCCGTCGCGCTGGCCACGGACGCTCAGGCGCAGGATCCGCGGGTGCGCTGGCTCGTCGAGCAGTCCGGCCGCTGGACGGGACCGCAGGAGAAGACGCTCGTCTTCGTGGCCCACCGCGAGACCCTCGACCTGCTGCGGACGGCCATCGAGCGCCAGGGCCGGCGCGCCGGCATCTTCCACGAGGATCTATCGCCGGAGCGGCGGGATATCGAAGTGGCGCAGTTCCGGCTCCCCGAGGGACCTTCGATCCTGATCTCCACCGAGGCCGGCGGCGAGGGACGGAACTTCCAGTTCTGCCGCCGGCTGGTGCTCTTCGACCTGCCGTGGAACCCCGCGGTCGTCGAGCAGCGCATCGGGCGACTGGACCGCATCGGCCGCTCGATTCCCACCGAGATCCTCTACTTTCGTCCCCCCGCCGGCTTCGGACGTGCCGTCGCCGAGCTCTACGAGGCCATCGGGCTCTTCAAGGAACCGTTGGGAGGTCTCGAGCGGGAGCTGCGCCATGCCGCCCTCGCGATCGAGCGCGTTGCCGTGGAGGGACCGGAGGATGTCGATGCCGCGGTCTTCGACAGGGTGCTGCGCGAGGCCCGCGCCGCCCACGACCGGGTGCAGCGGGCTGCCTATCACGAGCTGCACCGCGATCCTTACCGGCCCGAGATGGCCCCCGAAATCCTCGCCCGCGTGCCGCCGGACCTCGACGCCCTGAACGAGGACGTGGTCGTCCGCGCCACCTCGCGTTTCGGCTTCGCGGTGGAGCAACAGAGCGGCGAGCGGACCTGGCGGATCGAGTTCGGCTACGAGGCCCTGGTGGATTACCTGCCGGGCGTGCCGCCGGGATCGAGCTATCTCGGCACCTTCAGCCGCGAGCGGGCGGTGGAGGAGGAGACCCTCGACTTCTTCTCCTCCGGCCATCCGCTCGTCGAAGGCGTCCTCTTCGAGCTGGAGGAAGGTGGCCGCGGCCGTGTGACCCTGCTGCAGGTTTCCGGCGAGGAGGAGGTCTTCGGACTGCTCGCCGTCTACAAGAAGGGTTCGGACTGGCAGGCGATGGCCGTGGACAATCGAGGCCAACTACGTCCCGATCTCGCTGAGCGACTCATTGGGGAGACCCTGCGTCCCGAGCCGATCGACGTCAGGAAGTGGACGGGCCAGGCGAGCTGGAGCAAGGCGATCCGTAGGATGGCCGAGAAGCTGCCGGCGGAGAAGCCGATGGCACTGGCGGCGTTTCGGGTGCGACGGCGGGGGTGAGGGACTTGGGGGGAGGAGCCTAGCCTAGATGGCGGAGCAAGATTCGAATGCAGCGCGATTGCTTGGGTTCATACGCGATCAGGTGGAGCGAGAGGCTCTTCGCGTGACCCAGCATGCCCAACAGGAGATGGCTGAAGAGGGCATTGGCCTCGAAGAGGTACTGGAGGCGATCCGGATCGGCAGAATCATTGAAAATTATCCAGAGCATCTGAGGGACCCTGCTGTCTGATTTGCGGCTATACTCGCCAGCAGCGGTCCCTGCACGTTGTTTGTACGTCCGCGCAGCCGCTTCTGATCCTGATAACCGTCTATGAGCCAAAGTGGATGACCCCAACGCAACGAGGATCGAGGTCATGAACTGTAGTATTCAGGGTTGCCCAGGAGAATACGAACCGAGGGAGATCACGCACACGGTTCGCCATAAAGGGCATATCGTCGTGATCGATCACGTTCCGGCGGAGGTCTGTTCAATCTGTGGTGACGTCCTGCTGAAACCGGAAACTGTCCGTCATATTGAAGCTCTGCTTCGGGCCAGGACGGAGCCTTCCCGGACCGTCCCGCTGTACGAGTACGCGTAGCTGCACCTCCAATCGTCCCGAATGTGTTGGCGTTCTCTCCATCCCTGGAGGGAGGACACTCATGCTCCGTAGGCTCCGTCCGCTCGCGCTCGTCTGTCTGCTGTTCCTCACCGCCGCGGCCGGCGCCGCCCCAGTGCGGCCGCGGCTGGTCGTCCTGATCTCGATCGACCAGTTCCGCGCCGATTACCAGGCGCGGTTTTACGATCTCTTCCTGCCGCCGGCAACCAAGAACGGCGGCGTGGGCGGGTTCCGCTATCTGATGGAGCGGGGGGCGTATCACACCAACTCCCACCACGATCACTATCCGCTGGTGACGGCCGTCGGCCATTCCGTTCAAATGACGGGCGCCCCGCCGTACAAGACCGGCATCGTGGGCAACGAGTGGTTCGACCGCGAGCTCAACGACGAACGTTATTGCGTGAGCGACACGAAGAGTCCGCTGGTGGGAGCCGCCGACCCGGACGGCAAGCTGGGGATCTCGCCGGCGACCCTGCGGGCCAGTACCGTGGGGGACGAGCTGAAGATGGCCACCGGAGGGCAGGCCAAGGTCTGGGGCGTCGCGCTCAAGGACCGTGCCGCCGTGCTGATGGCGGGCCGCCTGGCGGACGGCGTCCTGTGGTTCGATGATGAGACCGGCGCCTGGATCTCCAGCCGCTTCTATCGCAAGGACGGCATGCTGCCGCAGTGGGTTGCCGACTGGAACGCCGCGAAGAAGATCGATTCTCTCTTCGGCCAGCAATGGGAGCTCTCCGTAACTCCGGACGCTCTCAAACGTCTGTGGACCCCCGGCAACGGGTCCGTCAATCCGCGCAACGGCCTGGGCGCGACGTTTCCCCATCCGGTCACCGGTGGTCTGGAGCAGCCCGGCCCGGCGTTCTACGAAGCTTTCACGAGCACCCCCTTCGCCAACCGCTACGTCCTCGACACGGCCGAGGAGATCGTCCGCCGGGAGCAACTCGGGCAGGATGCCGTGCCGGACGTGCTGGTCATCAATCTGTCGAGCAACGATTACATCGGCCATTCCTTCGGACCCGACAGCGCCGAGGTGCTGGATGTCACGGTGCGGACGGACGCGGAGCTGAGCCGCTTCTTCAACTTCCTGAACAAGAGCGTTCAGGGCGGGCTCCAGAACGTGACTGTCGTGGTGACCGCCGACCATGGCGTCGCACCCATCGCCGCGGAGATGCAGAAGGCGGGCTTTCCCGCCGGCGGTATCAAGCTCGACAAAGATCTCATCCAGAAGGCTCTGGAGGCGAAGCTGGGTCCGGGCGATTGGGTTCAGGATGTCGTGGAGACCAACGTCTATCTCAACCTGCAGACCATTGAGACCAAGAAGGTCAGCTATACGCGCGTCGAAGACGTCGCGGCCGACGCCCTGCGCGAGCAGCCCGGGATCTACACCGTCTTCACGCGCAGCCAGCTCCTGGACGGCCGCATGCTCGACAACGACATCGCGCGTCGCGTCGCCCGCAGTTTCCATCCCAAAGTCAGCGGCGACGTGATCGTGGTCCCCGATCCGTACTGGGTGCCCGGGCGGATCACCGGCACGACCCATGGCTCGCCTTATGCCTACGACACCTCGGTGCCGGTGCTGCTGGCCGGCGCCGGCATCAAGCCGGGGCGTTATACCCAGCGCGTCTCGACGCTCGACATCGCGCCGACGCTCTCAGACCTGCTTGGAATCCTGCAGCCCAGCGGCTGCGAGGGGCATGTGCTCTCGCACGCGCTGAAGTAAGCCGGCTAGAACAACAGCGCCAACTGCTGACCCGGCAGCTGAAAGGCGGCCGTGGACAGCTCCGGCCGCGGCTGGTCGAGGCCGTACCGTCGCTTGAACGTCTCGAAGGTCGTGCGGATCTGGTCGGCGAACAATCCTTCGCCGCGCATGCGGCTGCCGAAGCGGGGGTCATAGAGGCGCCCGCCGCGCAGGTCGCGGACGCGGTTCAGGACCTTGTCCTTGCGATCCGGGAAGTGCCGCTCCAGCCAGTCCTCGAACAGGCCGGCCACCGCGCCGGGAAGGCGCAGGACGACGTAGCCCGCCGAGGTCGCTCCCGCCGCGGCGGCGGCTTCCAGGATCTTCGGCATCTCGTGGTCGGTGATCGCGGGCACCACGGGCGCCACCATCACGCCGACCGGAATGCCGGCGGCGGCCAGCCGCTCGATCGCCTTGAGCCGGTCGCGCGGATGCGAGGCCCGCGGCTCCATGCGGCGCGCCACCTCGCCGTCCAGGGTGGTGATCGAGATGTGGACCGCGGCGGCCCCGTGCTCGGCCAGCGCCGAGAGGTGGTCGATGTCCCGCGTCACCAGCTCGTTCTTGGTGATGATGCCCACCGGGTTGCGGAACTCGGCGAGCACCTCAAGGCAGCGGCGGGTGATCTCCAGCTTGCGCTCGACCGGCTGGTAGCAGTCGGTGACGCCGCTCATCACCAGCGTCTGCGGCTGCCACTTCGGCGAGGAAAGCTCCCGGCGCAGGATCTCCGGCGCATCCTCCTTGACGAGGATGCGGCTCTCGAAGTCGAGGCCCGCCGAGAAGCCCAGGTACTCGTGGAAGGGCCGGGCATAGCAGTAGACACAGCCGTGCTCGCAGCCGCGGTAAGGGTTGATCGACACCTCGAAGCCGACGTCCGGGCTGTCGTTGCGGGTGATGAGGGACCGCGACGTGTCCCGCAGCAGCTCCGTATCGATGCGCTCCGGACCCGGGATCTCCGGGTCCCGCTCGACCTCGATGATCTCGAACCGGTTCTTGGGATTCAGCCCCGCCCCACGCCCCTTGATTGCTGTCGCTTCCATAGGCGGTAATATAGCATAAGTCGCTCCGTGAGTGCGCCTTCTTCTAGAAGAAAGCAGGCCGGTAGAAGAAAGCAGGCCGGCGAGACGCCGGCGCTCCCAGCCATGCCGCCCCCCTGGGAGCGCCGGCGTCTCGCCGGCCTTTCTTACCTTACCTCTCTCGCCAAGCGCTGCTCCACCGCCACTCTTCCCGAGCACTGACCAACCTCGCCTGGACAGGATTCTGCTCGATATAAGCGACGGCTTTCGCGAAGTGCTCATCGTCACGGATGAAACGATCGTGATACTCGCGAAACCAGAAGTCGCCGGAGCGGCCCAGGATCTGGTTGGCTGCGTGTGAGGTATACGACTTCCAGGAATGCACGATCCTGGCGAGCCGCCAACCGCCTCGCGTCTCGATCAATCCGTGTACATGGTTGGGCATCACGCACCACGCAATCACCCGGTAACGCTGGCCGTCGAAATGGAGCAGAGCCTCCTCGACCAGAGCGGCGATGCGCTTGTCACGAAGCCAACAGGAGCCGTGCCCGGCGTCCTCATACCTCGAGAGGAGTTTGCGTAACTTGACTTCTCGGGGATCCGCGGCGGGGAGATTCTCGATCCAGGCCAGCCTGGTTTTCCATGAGTCGATAACGGCAGAGGGTACGGCGTCGTGAAGACGAAAGGTCAGGGACTGCACGAGGCCGGGTTGATCAAAGTGGGGAAGGTAGCCTCGGGAACGCCAGGGAGAGCAAGAGGACCGAGAGGGAGAAGCGGCCGGCGAGACGCCGGCGCTCCCAGGGGTAGGCCTCCCACGCCCCTTGATTGCTATCGCTTCCATAGCGTAAGTATAGCGCAAGTTACGCCGCAATTGCGACGGTTGAGCCCCTCCAACCCGCCGGTTGGACGCTCCAACTGACGGGTTGAGCTTTCCAACTCTCCGGTTGAGTCTCCTATCCGCGTCTTTGGGGCCCTACTTCGCCTTCTCCTCGAACTTCAGCGCCACGCCGTTCATGCAGTAGCGCTGCCCGGTCGGCGGCGGACCGTCGGGGAAGACGTGGCCGAGGTGGCCGCCGCAGCGGGCGCAGTGGACCTCGGTGCGGGTGCTGAAGAAGCTGCGGTCCACCGAGGTGCCGACGTGGGTGGGGTCGATCGGCGCCCAGAAGCTCGGCCAGCCGGTGCCGGACTCGAACTTGGTGTCCGAGCTGAACAGCGTCAGGCCGCAGGCCGCGCAGACGTAGACGCCCTTCTTCTTGTTGTTGTTGAGTGGGCTCGTGCCGGCGCGCTCGGTGCCGTGGTCGCGCAGCACGCGGTACTGCTCCGGCGTGAGGACCTTCTTCCATTCGACGTCGGGCTTCTCGATTTTTTCGATCACGGTTTTTGGTCCTTTCGACAGGGGCTTCGCCGGCGCGGCGGCAATGGCGACACCGGCCAGGGCGAGCCCGAGGGCGGTCAGTGACAGGAACAATTTCATGATTCGCGTCTCCAGGTGTAGGGGCGGTGAGGACAAGCCCCACGCCTACGAAAACAGTTCTTCGGCGGCCGGAGTTCCCGCGATCAGACCTCGACCCCGTTCTCCTTCAGGAAAGCCAGGAATTCCTCCTCGTTCAGGGTCCTGACCCCCAGCTTCCGCGCGTCGTCGGCCTTGGAGCCGGCGTCCTCGCCGACCACCACGACGTCGGTCGACTTGCTCACGGAGCCGGTGGCGCGGGCGCCCAGGGATTCGACCAGCGCCTGGGCGTCGCGGCGGGAGATGTGGGAGAGGCCGCCGGTGAAGACCCACTTCTGCCCTGCGAGAGGTTTTACGGACGCCGGCTCCTCCCTGGACGCCTCCGTCTCGATGAGGTGAACCTTGCCCGCCAGCTCGTCGAGGATGGCGGCGTTCTTGGGCTCGCGGAAGAAGGAGGTGATCTGCTCGGCCATGCGCGGGCCGACGCCGGAGACCTCCTGCAGCGCCTCCTCGTCCGCCGCCCTCAGGCTCGCGAACGCACCGAAATACCGCGCCAGATCGCGGGCCACGGCGACGCCGACCTCGGGAATTCCCAGACCATAGAGGAAGCGGGGAAGCTCGGCACCGGCAGCCGTCTTCTTCAGGGCGTCGACCAGCTTGTTGGCGGACTTCTCGGCGAAGCCCTCCAGCTCGATCAATTGCTCGGGACGGATCTCGAAGAGATCGGGAAGCTGGCGCACCAGCCCTTTGGCGACGAAGAGCTTCGCGGTCTCGTCCCCCAGGCCCTCGACGTCCAGGGCGTTGCGGGAGGCGAAGTGGACGATGCGGCCGGCGAGCTGGGCCGGGCATTCGAAGCTGTTGGGGCAGACGGTGAAGGGTCCACGCTCGGTGAGGGGAGTGCCGCAGGAGGGGCAGGTCGCGGGCATCCGCCACTCGGGAGCGCGCTCGCGGTCCGGCTCGTCGATCCGCTCGATCACCTGGGGAATGACGTCGCCCGCACGCTGGACGCGCACGCGGTCGCCCTCGCGCACGTCCTTGCGCGCCACCTCCTCGCGGTTGTGCAGGGTGGCCCGCGCGACGGTGACGCCGCCGATCTCGACCGGCAGCATGATGGCGACGGGAGTGACGACGCCGGTGCGCCCCACCGAAGGCAGGATCGAGAGGATGCGGGTGATCTCCTTGCGCGGCGGGAACTTGTAGGCGAAGGCCCAGCGCGGGATGGCGCGAGGTCCAGCCGAGGCCTTCGCGCGCCGCGAGGTCGTTGAGCTTGATGACGATGCCGTCGATCTCGTAGCCGAGATCGTCCCGGCAGGCCTCGAGGTCGGCGTGATAGGCGAGGATCTCGTCCACCGTCCGCGCCTTCCTGATCCGCTCGTTGACCTTGAGCCCCCAGCCGCGCAGGGCGGCGAGCACGTCCCACTGACTCTCGAGGCCTTCCCCGTCGTAGGCGAGGATGTCGTAGGCGTAGAGGTGGAGGGGGCGGGAGGCGGTGAGCTGGGGATCGAGCTGGCGCACGGTGCCGGCGGCGGCGTTGCGGGGATTGGCGAACGGCTCCTTGCCCTCGGCGATCAGCTTCTCGTTGAGCTTGTCGAAGGCGGTGGAAAACATGATGATCTCGCCGCGCACGGCGAGGAAGGCCGGAGCCGGGAGCTTGCCGTCACGCAGCCGCAGAGGGACGCTGGCGATGGTGCGGACGTTGGCCGTGATCCCCTCGCCCCTCCTTCCGTCGCCGCGGGTCGAGGCCTGCAGCAGGGCGCCGTCCCGGTAGACCAGCTCGACGGAGAGGCCGTCGAGCTTGGGCTCGAGGACGTACTCCACGGCAACGTCCGCTCCCAGGCCCTTGCGCACCCGCTCGTCGAAGCGGCGCAGCGACGCCTCGGACTGGTCGGACTCCAGCGACAGCATGGGAGCCGAGTGCTCGACAGTGGGAAAGGCGTCGATGGGCCGGCCGGCTACGCGCTGAGTGGGGGAATCCTCGGCGATGAGATCGGGAAACTCCTCCTCCAGCGCGACCAGCTCCCGATACAGCCGGTCGTACTCTTCGTCGGAGACCTCGGGTCGGTCTTCGACGTAGTAGAGGTAGTCGTGATGGCGGATCGTGGAGCGCAGCTTGTCGATCCGCCCGGCGGCTTTGTCGCGGGTCATCCGTCGCCCTCCGATGCGGGTTGAAAACTGTAGCACGCCCCTGCGGAAGCTCAAGAGTGGACAGAAATTCTGTCCACTGCTAGACTGCTGCCTATGGGCACGATCGGAGCCACACAGTTCAAGCAGGAGTGTCTCGCGATCCTCGACCGCTTGGGACCGGAGGGTATCGTCATCACGAAGCACGGTAAGCCGGTTGCGAAACTGGTGCCTTTCGAGACTGAGCCGGCCTCGCTGATCGGGAGTCTTGCGGGCAAGATTCGGGTGCACGGAGACCTTCTGACCACGGGTCTGAAGTGGGATGCTGAATCTTGACACCCATATCGTGATCCTTGCGCTCAAGGGTTCCCTGACCGCGAAAGAGCGCCAGATCCTCTCCGCTGACACTTGGAGCATCTCGGCAATCGTCTTGTGGGAGATCTCGAAGCTGGTTCAGCTCGGCCGGGTCGAAATGGACTTGGCCGACCCGGATGTGGTCCGTGCCCTGTCGAAGATCCACACCTGGCCTCTCACCCTCGAGATCTGCCTGGGCATCCACGACTTGGACTTCAGCAGCGACCCCGCCGATGAGCTCATAGCTTCCACCAGCATTATTCATCGGGTGCCGCTCGTAACCCGGGACGGCAAGATTCGAAAGTCGAAGCTCGTACCGCTGGCGAAGTAGAGATCGTCGGGCGGATTGGCCCTCCGAGCCCTCTGGTATCGTTTTCGCGTGCGGGTGAAGCGATGAAGAGGATCGGCGGCAGATGACTTCTCTCTGGACGCGTGCCGGGCTCACCTGGCGGCAGTTCGGCATGCGCCTGCTGCGGCAGGTCTGGGAGGACGAGGTGCTCGGCCGGTGCGCGGAGCTGGCCTACGTCTTTCTCTTTTCCGTCTTTCCCCTGCTGCTGTTCCTCACCAGCCTGCTCGGCTACCTCGCGGAAGCCAGCCCGGGCCTGCGTTTGATCCTGTTCAACTACCTGGCCAGGATCTCGCCCAGCCAGGACGTGACGGCGCTGCTCAACGATACCCTGGAGGAGATCGCGGCGGCGCGCACCGGCACGAAGCTCTACCTTTCTCTGATCCTCGCCGTGTGGGTGGCGTCGAACGGCATGATCGCCGTCTCGCGCACCCTCAACACCGCCTACGGCTTCAAGGAGACCCGCCGCTGGTGGACGCGGCGGCTGATCGCCATCGCGCTGACGCTGATGTTTTCCGTGCTCATCATCGGCGCCCTGGGTCTGATCTTCTATGGCACCACGATCGGCGAGACGATCGCGGAGCGCTTGGGAATCGGCTGGATCTTCGCCCTGGCATGGCACTTCTTCCAGTGGCCGCTGGTGCTGGTGTTCGTCCTGTTCTCTTTCGAAATGGTCTACAACTACGCGCCGGACCACGGCAGCAACAACTCGAACCGGCAATGGGGGACGCCGGGCGCGGTGACCGGCGTGGCGCTCTGGCTGATCGCCTCCTTCGGCCTGCGGCTCTACCTCTCCTACCGCCATGCCTTCACCACCGCCTACGGCTCGCTCGGCGCGGTGATCCTGCTGCTCGTCTGGTTCTACTTGACCGCCTTCGCCATCCTCATGGGCGGCGAGGTCAACTCGGAGATCTCCCGCGAGCTGGCCCACCTGCGGGGCGAAGAGGAGAGGCCGCGTTCGACGCGCCGGCGCCGGGAGCGCCTCCTCCGCCGCTTGCGCCGGCGGCGTGCCGGGGAGCAGGACGGCTCCCTCTAGGCGTACGGTTTCAAGGCCTCGCGCAGGGCAGCCGGGATCGGCACCGGCACGGTCCGCTCGCCGTCCCGGCGCATGCAGGCGACCACCTGCTCGCCACGGGCCACCAGCTCCTCGCCGCCGCCGTTCTGCCGCCAGTACTCGAAGAGCAGGGTGATGCGGTTCTGCACGATCTCGCCCAGGCGCATGCGGATCACGATCTCGTCGAACGCCGCGAGCTCGGCCAGGTAGTCGCAGGAGCAGCGCACCGTGGCGAGGGCGAGGTCGCGCGCCAGATCCTCGAGAATCCCCGGCGCATGGTCGCGCAGGAACATCTCGCGGCAGCGGCCCTGCCAGCGCAGGTGATTGACGTAGTAGACGTTGCCGACCAGGTTGGTCTCTTCGAAGCCGACCAGATGGCGGTATTCGTAGGCCTTCAATGGACGCTCTCGACGAGCACCGCCAGCGCCGCCGGGCCATCGAGCTCGCGCACGGCGGCGAGGAAGGTCCCGACCCGCAGCTCGCCCGAACGCAGGAGGAGCCAGCCCTCATCGTGACCATCGTGACCATCAGGACCCTTGCCGGCGCTCTCCAGGACGAGCGGCGCTTCCGCCGGGACCCCGGCCTTGATCAGGCTTTCCATCGCTACCCAGACCCGGGTAGCCGCCGCGTCCAGTCCCTCGCTCCGCTCGCGGGCGATCAGCTCCGCCAGCCGGAACCGCTCGGGTCCCAGCAGTCCCAGCCAGACCTCCGCGGCGCGTCCCGTCACCCGCTCCAGATCGCAGCCGAGGCGGCCGTTGCCGGCGACCGCGAGGACGAGACCGCCGGCGCGTGAACGGGAGATCCGCGAGCCGTCCGCCGCCTCCGGCTTGCCATCCGGACGGTGCCGCAACTGCCGCAACTGCCGCAATTGCCGCAACGCCGCGCCGTCTCCGGCCTGCTCCAAGGCGACCTGGACCCGGGAGCCGGGCAGGATCTCCTGCAAGCGGCGCTCGACGTAGGGAGCGAGCAGGGCCGCCGTCCAGGACTCGGGCGGAGCGATGCGGTCCACGGCGCGCAGCCTGAGGCCTTCCCAGCGCTCGCAGAGGACGCCGTCCGCAGTCAGGACCTCCAGGTCGTAGACGAATTCGTTGCCGTCGCGATTCCGCTCGCGGGCGGCCAGCAGGAGAGGCGTATCGGCGGCGATGCCGCGGCTGACCAGCCGGTCGACCGCGACCGGCAGCAGGGTCGCGTGGGGAATGCAGGCCTGTATGCCATGAATGGCGGCGTCGCGCGCTCCGGGATCGCCGAGCACGAGGCGATCCGGCAGGTAGCGCCCGAACCAGGCCGTGGCGCCGTCCGGCGCGATCTCGGCCAGGCATTCGGTGGCGTGCAGGCGGCGGTAACCCTGGACTCGACGGAAGCGCCCGCGGTGGAAGAGGAGACCTCCGTACAGATCGACCGCGGCGTCGAGAGAGACCTTGGCCGCGCCGCCGTCCCTGTGGAACGAAGCGAGGAGCCGGGGCGCGATATCTGTATCTGCGGCATCTCGTCCGGCGCCGAAGCGGCAGACGGCGCGGAAGTGGTCGGCGGCGAAGCCGGTCGAGGCGTCGCGCAGGGCGACTTCCACCACTCCCGGCTCGCGGACCAGGGCGGCGATGCGCAGGGTGGTCGAGCCGCCGGCAGGAACGGCCACGGGGCGCTGGAACACGACGTTCTCGAAGACGGGGATCTCCACCGTCTCCGCCAGCGCCATGGAAGCCTGCGCCATCGCCTCCAGGCCCAGCACGGCCGCGAAGAGCGGCTCGCCGCGGAAGACGTGATCGGCGAGGTGCGGATCGGTGTCGGCCGAAACATCGGCGTCCACCACCAGCTCGACGCCGGGAACGTGGAAGCGCGGTTTCTCCAGATAGCGCAGCAGCGGCAGATCGGACCGTTCCACCTCCAGGGTGGGCGGCTCGCCGAAACGGCCGGTCACCACCAGCGAGGTGGCCGGCAGCTCGCGAGAGATCAGCTCCCGCAGGAAGGTCACGCCGGTCTCGGGCGGGATGGGGGTGATTCCCTGGGCCCGGAGGCTCTCGAGGGTGCCGAGCCGCTCGCCCATACCCGTCCCGGCCCACACCGACCATTCGAGAGCCAGGCAGCGGCAGCCGGGATGCTCGCGCGCGAACCGCTCCGTGGACCTCGCCAGCCACTCGTTGGCGACGGCGTAGTCGGCCTCGCCGGGCAGCCCGGTGCGGGCGATGATCGAGCCGAAGGTGACCAGCAGCCGCAGGCGGCCGGTATCGATGGCCGCGAGAACGTTGCGGAAGCCGGCGGCCTTGGGCGCCAGAGTGCGGAGGAAGCCTTCCTCGTCCAGGTTCGAGAGCGGGCGAGGCCTGTTGACGCCGGCGCCGTGCAGGAGCGCCGTCACCGGACCCAGCTCCTCTTCCACCCGGGCCGCCGCGCCGCGCACGGCAGCGGCATCCGCCACGTCGGCGGAGACGTAGACGGTCCGCACGCCGGCGGCGGCCATACGCTCCAGGTTGGCGGCCAGCTCGGCGTCCCCTTCGGGCCGGGAGCGGCCCAGCAAAGCCAGGCGGGCGCCGGTCGCGCGGGCGAGGTCGAGGGCGCATTCGGCCGCGATCCCCTTGCCGCCGCCGGTGACCAGCAGCACGTCGTCGGCGCTGAGGGGGAGCGGTCCGGTCTCGGCGGAACTTGGGAGGAGCCGCAGGACGGGCGCGCGCCGGAGACCCTGCTCGTCGTAGTGCGCCTCCACGTAGCCGGATGCGGCCGCGACCTCGTTGGCCACCCAGGCGGCGGCTTCGGGATGATCCAGTGGCAGGTCGACGACGCAGGTGGTCGTGCCGGGCCTCTCCAGATGCAGGGTCCGCGCGAAGCCGCCGCCGGTCCCGCCCTGCTGGATCAGCGCGAAGCGCAGCGGCCGGGGAGCCGCGAGCGCGGTCCGCGCCGCCTGCACGAACAGACCGGCCTGCCGCTCGTCGGGCTCGGGCGGCAGGCAGAGCGCGACGCCGGACCCGGCGAGCCGGGCCGCCAGTTCGCCCGCCAGGCGGAGCCCCGGCGGCGCGATTACCCGCCAATTCCGTTCGGAGGAGATCGCGCCGTGCCCGCCGCGGAGAAGGGGACGCGGGACCAGCTCCACCGTGAAGGCGCGCACCCAGGTATCGACGCCCGCGGGAGCCCCGGCGTCGGCGCTCCGGGTCTCGCCGAGAGCGACCTGCTCCTCGAGAGCCTGCGCCACCTCCCCGACCGTAGCCCGGGCGTATTCGGTGGGAGCGGCCGGCGGGCGAAGGCCCAGCCGGCGCGAGGCCTCCACCACGAGCTGGCCGACGGAGATGGAGTTCAGGTGCAGATCGGAGAGCAGCCGGCTGTCTTCGGAAACCGCTTCCGGCGGCAGCTCGGCCCGCTGAGCGACGAGCTGGCGGAGGAGATCCAGGGTCCCCTTTTCCTGCTCCCCTACAGAGGCCTCCGCCGATATCTCCTGTAGGGGCGGCCCTATGTGGCCGCCCTGAGAGGCAGGGCGCCCACGCAGGGGCGCCCCTACATTCCCTTCGGCCCTCAGAGGAGAGACCGGCGCCGCCTCGCACGGATTGGCCAGGAACCGCAGCGGCCGGTCGGGATCGAACGGACGGGTGAAGCGGCCCTCGAAGAGGAATGCCGTCTGGAGCGGTACGCCCAGGACGAAGGCCGCGCCGGCCGCCTGGAGCAAGCCGGTGAGAGAAGGACCGCCGACGTCGAGCGGGATGACCGGCCGCTCGAGGATCTCGCCGGCCAGGTCGGAGAGGGCGCGGCCGGGGCCGACTTCGATCCACAGGTCGGCCTGGTCCGCCACCGCCTCGACGGCCTCGGCGAAGCGCACGGGCGAAGTGAGCTGGGCCTGCAACAGGCCGCGCAGGTCGGCCTGCGGCGCGAGCCGTCCGCCGGTAATGGTGGAGGCCACGGGCCGGGCGAGCGGCCGCAGGACCATCGTCTCCAGCGCCGCCGCCAGGCGCGGGCCGGCCGCGGCCATCGCCGGCGAGTGGAAGGCATGGGAGACGCGCAAACGGGTTGCGGCGAGGCCGCGGTCCCGGGCCCGCTCGAGGACGGCCTCGACCGCGGCGGCGTCTCCCGAGATGACGGTCCGCCGGGGCGAGTTGAAGGCGGCGATCACGGCTTCCCCATCGCCATCGCCGTCCTCGCCGAGCATCGCCGCCACCGCGCCGGCATCGCCGCCGAGGCTCGCCATGGCTCCGTTCCCGCCACCGACGTCGGCCATGGCTCGGCCGCGAGTCTCTGCCAGGCGTAGGGCGGTGCCGCTATCCAGGGCGCCGCCCCAGTGCAGCGCCGCGATCTCGCCCAGGCTGTGCCCCACCGCGACGGCCGCGCGCGACGCCGAGGCGGTCGAGGAGCCGGAGCCCGGCGAGCGAGTGAGCGAGGATCGCCGGCTGCGCGACGGCCGTATCCACCGCCTCCGCCCGGGGATCGAGCCCCGCCGCCGCATAGAACTCCTCCAGAGCCGCGAAGCGGCGCCGCAGGGCGCCGCCGGCGAGATGGGAGGGGGAGCCTTGGCCGGGGAAGAGAAAGCCGACGCGGCATTGCCGCATTCCCAGGCCGAGGAAGACACCTTGACGGATGTCCAGCCGCATCGTCTCGCCGCCGCGGAGCCAGTCACCGAGGCGCTCCAGGCCCGCCGCGGCCTCGGCGGGTCGGGCCGCGACCACGGCCGCCCGCGCCGGCCCGTCGCCCAGCCCGCGGGCCAACTCGGCGGCCAAGTCGGCCAGCTCGGCGCGCGACAGACCGGCCGTCACCGCCGCCAGCCGTTCCGCCGCGGCGGCCAGGGCGGCGGCGTCCGGAGCGGCGAGCAGCAGCAGCTCGGCGTCTTGCCAGGAGGCCAGGAGATCGTGCTCGCGGGCCTCGAGGGAGGAGCGGCGGCGGATGGCGGAAACCCCCTCGAGCACGACGTGGGTGTTGATGCCGCCGAATCCCATGGCGGATACGGCGGCGCACAGGGGGAGATCGGCGGGCCAGGCCTCGCCGCGGTCGAGCACGCGCAACGATGCGGCCGTGCCCTGAAGCTCCGGATGCGGCTCCTCGCAGCCGGTGTTGGGTGGCAGCACCTGGAAATGGACCGCGAGCGCCGCCTTGATCAGCCCCGCGATGCCGGCTGCCGCTTTGGTGTGGCCGATGTTGGCTTTGATCGAGCCGATGAGCGCCGGCGGCGCGCCCGGAGCGGCTTGCCGCCGGGCGGAGGACAGGGCGGCCAGCTCGGCGGCGTCGCCCACGGACGTGCCCGTGCCGTGCCCTTCGAAGTAGCCGACGGTTTCGATGCCGAAGCCGGCCCGCCGGTAGGCCCGGGCAACGGCGAGCTTCTGGCCTTCGGCCTCCGGACGGCTGATGCCGCCGTGGCCGTCGGAGGAGATTCCCCAGCCGCGGAGGACAGCGTAGGCGCGGCAGCCCAGGCGCGCCGCGTCCGCTTCGCGCATCAGCACCGCAAAGCCGCAGCCTTCACCGGGGAGAAAGCCGGACGAGCGGGCGTCGAAGACCCGCATCTCGCCGCGAGCGAGAGCGCCGACGCGCGCGAAGCCGACCAGCTCGAAGGGATCGAGCGAGAGATCCACGCCGCCGGCGAGGGCCACGTCGAGGTCGCCCGCGGCCAGGGCCGAGCAGGCGTTCGCGACCGCGAGCAGCGAGGAGGCGCAGGCGCCGTCCAACGTGTAGCCGCCGCCATGGAGGTCGAAATGGTTGCAGATCCGCCCGGCGATGGTATTCGACAGGCCACCGGCGAGCGACTCCTCCATGGGAGCCGGGAACGGGGCCTTGTAGGCCTCCTCGATCCGGCCGAGGAGATCGTCGAGCTTCCTCTCCTCCCAATCTTCCTCCGCCAGCGCCGCCGCCAGCGTTCCGGCCAGCACCCGGCGCACGTAGGGCCAGCGCAGGCGCAGGGAGTTGGCGCGGGAGATCTCCCCGGTCAGAGTGTTGCCGAGGAGGACGCCGGTCGCGTCGCGCGGCAGGCCTTCGGCCTCGGGGAAGCCGGCGTCGGCGAGTGCCTGGGCGGCGACCTCGAGGGCCAGCCAGTGGGCGGCGTCCGCCGAGCGGTAGGTGCGGCCGGCCACCCGGAAGCGCACGCGGTCGAAATCCCACCCCTCCAGCAGCGCCGCTTCGATGGGATACAGGCCGTCCGGGTCCTCCGTGCCGCCGCCCGTGTAGTCCTCCAGGCGCAGCCGCTCCGGCGGCACCCGCCGGAAGGCGCGCCGGCGGGCGAGGACGTTTTCCCACAGCTCGCCGGGATTGCGGGCATCCGGATAGCGGCAGGCCAGGCCGACGATGGCGATGCCCGCGCTCACATCTAGGCCTTCGCCGCCATCGGCACCTCGAGCCTCGACTTCGCCCCCGCCCGCTGCGCGGCCAGCGCCCGCAGATGGAGCAGCACTCCGCGCCCGACGCAGACGATGCTGAGAGCGAAGAAGAGCCCGAAGACGACGTGCAATGCCATCAACATGCCGTAGGCCGCCGCCACCGCCGCTCCGAATGCCACCTGGCCGCGCACCGCGACCGGCGTCGTCGCCGGGTCCGTCACCATGTAGAAAGTGAAGAGCAGGAAGGCGACGCCGGTCATCGGATTGAGCGACGGCAGGAACAGGTTGCCGAGCAGGAAGTGGCGGATCGCGGCCTGCACCACGAAGCCCCCGAGCCAGCCGGCGATGAGCGGCAGCTTCCTGGTGAATGCGCCGTTCAGGAACGAGCCCGAGCAGACGATCACGGCCGGCAGGAACCAGTCCCATCCACCGTGGAGGTTCTCGGTGAACATGTACGGCTGGGCGATGCCCACCCAGGGGAAAGCGAGCAGGGTGGCCGTGATCCCCACATTGGAAGGGTTGAAGAAGTGGCGCTTGGCGCCGTTCGTGCCGACCCGAAAGACATGCTTCGAGACGATGGCGGTGGCGGCGGCGAAAGCGATCGGCAGGATCCGGTCGTTGGCGTAGAGCAGCATCGCAACCGCCAGGCCGGTGATGTGGGCCGAGAGCAGGAAGTCGATGAACGTCGTGCCGCCACCGAGAAAGCGGGGTTTGCGTCCGAGCCGCCGCGACGCGATCAGCTCGAACAGGATCTCCGTCGAGTAGGCCACGAGCAGGGAAACGATCGGTTGGGCGAGCGACTGCTCGAAGCCCAGCACCGTGTGTCCCAGGACGTTGAGGAGGGTGATGGCGGTGGCGAACCGCCGCAGGGCCGCGAGACGCATGTCTTTCCCATCGCCCATTCTCAGCCCTCCTTTCCCGTGGAGTCCGCCGGGGTCGCTGCCGCGGCGCGGGGAGCCGCGGCGCCGAGCACCACCCGGTGACGGCCGGGCGGCAGGCGGAGCGTCGTCGCCCGTGGCCGGCCTTCGCCGTCACGCCATCGCACCTCCACTCGCAGCGCCGTGCCGGGCCCCGTGCGGCCGAGACCGAAGTGGATCTCCGGCGTCCGCTTGCCTGAGTGGCCGGTGCCGCCGTCCGCCTGCCCGACCAGCCGGCGGCCGTCGGGAAGGTGGAGCGTCGCCGCGGCGCCCACGGCTGGACGCGACAGGCCGCTGCCGGCCGGCAGCCGCAGATCGAGCTCCAGCGAGGAGTTCCGGCGCGGGCTGTCGTTGCGGAAGAACCAGGAGGCCTCCCACTGGTTGGCGATGGCGAAGTCGAGGTCGCCGTCGCCGTCCACGTCGGCGATGGCGATGCCGCGGGTCACGTGGCTGTCGTCCAGTCCCAGCTCGGGGGCGAGGTCGTAGTAGCGTCCGTCGCCGGCACGGACGAAGAAGGGGTTGTGAAGGTGCCCGGACAGGTCGTCGCCCGGCGTGAAGCGCGGCCACATCCAGGGACGGGCGATGTTGTTGTCGTTGCCCATGGCCAGCTCGTGCAGCTCGGGCCAGCGGTTCTTCTCGCCGCGCACGAAGCCGATCGCCTGCAGCGCCTCGGGCGTGCCGTCGCCGTCGAAGTCGGCGAAGCGGGCATCCCATCCCCAGCCGCTGCGCGACAGCCCGAGAGCCTCGCCCCGGTCGACCCAGGGAGCCACTCCGGAGCGCAGCGGGCGCAGGTCGCCGGTGCTCACCCACACGAAGTGGCTCTCTTCCAGAGCGTAGTTCTGGGCGATGTTGCTGACGTACATGTCGAGGATGCCGTCGCCGTTCACGTCGGCGAAATCGAGGCCCATGCCCTTGAAGGAGTCGCGGCCCAGCACCTTCGAAGCCGGAGTGGCGAAGGTCTTCCTCCCCTCGAGCGCGGCGAATCGGGGATGGCCGGGCGTCGACAGGTTGTGGAGCAGCCGGTCGTTGCCGAAGTCGTTGCCGAAGTAGATTTCCGGCCGCAGGTCGCCGTCGAGGTCCGCGGCGCCCGCGGCCAGCGTCCAGGAAAAGGTGGTCCGGGAGTCGAAGGCGTTCGGCACGTCGGCGAACTCGACCGACGGCTCGGGACCGGCGCTCGCCCGTTTCCACAGCAGCAGGCGATTGGCGCCGCCGTTCTCCGAGCGCGACATGGAGCGGTGCATGTGCGCCCGATCGGTCGCCCGGGCGTCGAGCACCCGCATGCCGTCCGGGAAGTAGTTGCCCACGACGAGGTCGAGATGTCCGTCGCCGTCCACGTCGGCGCTGGTCAGGGCGTTGGTATTCCAGATCTGCTGCGCGGCAGCGACGTCGACCGGCCGGAAGGCCGCTGCGGCGAGCGGACCCGCGGCGTCGCGGCGCAGGAACGCTATCGGCGGCCGGCCCCAGTAGTAGACCAGCAGGTCCATGCGTCCATCCTCGTTCCAGTCGCCCGGCAGGCAGCCCATCGGCGCCGTGGTGCGCTCGTCGTAGGTCAGGGGAGCCGGGTCGAGGCCGAACATCGCGTAGCGCGCTCCCGTTCCCGGCACCGGCTGCACCAGCGCCTGATCGACGCGCGGATCCACCGAGCAGAGATCGTTGGGCAGCCCGTCGCCGTCCAGGTCGTTGAGCGCCACGCCGGCGCCGACGCTGGAGATCCAGGCCGAGATGTCCTTGAAGTCGGGATGGACCTCCCGCACGACGCGGTCGAGGTCGCCGGGCGGCGCGGCCAGCGGCAGGTGAGCGAAGGCGAACCGGGAAGCTATCGCCTGCCGCTCGCTCTCCGGCAACGTAGGCAGGCGGGCGAAACCGTACAGGCCCGCGATCAGCGCCACCGCCACCAGCCGCACCGCGTGGCGGCCGAAGAAGCCCGGTTGCTGACTCACGAAACGCTCCTTTGGGAGAAGTGGTCCTGGATGCGCCGTCGCCAGACCTCGAAGGCAGGTTCCGCAGGCCGGTCGGGCGGCAGCTCGTGGCCGGCCTCATCGTTCACCGCGGCGGCGTCGGCGGCGCTGGTTCCACAGATCACCTGACAGGCGAGCTCGGTGTGCGCAGCCGGATTGCCGGCCCTGCGCGCGCGCCTTGGCGGCGAAGGCGGCACCCTGGGCGAGGCTCGGCCGGTGGGGTCCGGCCGCCTGCCGAAGCGCCTCGATCTCGCTGCGGCTGCGGCCGCCGGCGTAGGCGCAGGCGAGCCCCACGCCGCTCCAGAGGTCGGACTGGCGATCGTCGGGAAACCGCCCGATGGTGCGTGGGATGAGCCGGACGTCGGCCCCGTCCACGAACCAGAGGCTGCGCCCGAGCCCCTGGTCGAACCCCCGCCGCGCGTAGCCGCGGAGCTTGCGCGGCACCTCCTGGCGCTCGACGGAGCGGGGCCAGCGGAAGTAGCCCTCGTGGAAACCGTAGCCGTCGAGGGCCAGCCAGCGCAGCACCGGGTCGCCGAGGCGGGCCAGCAGGCGTTCGGGGGCGAGAGGCAGCCGGGCGAGGATCCAGCCGGCTCCGACGTGGATGATGTAGGCGTGGGCAGCTCCCGGGCCCGCCAGAAGCCGAGCGAGGCGGTCGCGCCGGCCGGGGAGCAGGGCGTCGAGCAGGGCCAGAGCCATTCCCGCCCCTTCGTAGGCGAAGCCCTGGAAGCTCCAGCTCCACTTCGCCGTCGATCCGGGCCGCGAGGGACGGCGGCCGCTCGTCCGCGAGCGCGGCGTGGTAGCCCAGCATGAAGCAGCGTCCCACTTCCTCCAGGCGCTGCCGCACCGCCGCCGAGTCGCCGCGAAAGCCGCGCCGGACGAAGGAGGTCTCTTCCGGCGAGATGCCGAAGAGCGCTTGCCGGAGGCGGACGCCGACCTTGCGGGCGAGGCCCAGGGGCTGCGACGGAGAGAGTCTGTAGGCGCGCTCTTCGGCCGGCGGAATCACGGAATGGCTCCTACTCCTTGAGTGCCGCGACGGCGGACGAACGAGCCCGTCGGTGTCACGATTCTATGATGTCAGCGGGCCTCTTCCAGCTCCATTTTGAGTGTGAAGAAGCGCAGCAGGTCCTTGAGCGAGAGGATGCCGAGCAGGCGGTCGCCGTCGACGACCATCAGCCGGGAGGCGCCGGAGCGGCTCATCCGGGAGAGAGCCTCCAGGGCGTCGGTGTCCGGCTGCACCGTGTTCTCCGGGCCGCACCGCTCGGCCAGGGCGCCGACGGTCTGTTGATCCCACTCGTTGCGCGGCAGCTCGCGGACCTGCCGGGTGGTGACGCAGCCGAGCAGCCGGCCGGAGTCGTCCACCACCGGAAACATCTTGAAGTGATGGCGATAGATGTAGTCCTGTACCAGATCCTGGACCGAGATGGCGCGCGGCACGGTCACCGGATCGGCATGCATGAAGCGGGAGACCGGCTCGCCGGCGAGCGCCCGGCGCAACAGCAGCTGCTGGTAGGACATCTGGGCGGCGTTGCGCAGGAAGAGCCCGAGGAGGAACAGCCACAAGCCGGAGGTGAATCCGCCGGGCACCACGACGACGGCGAGCACGCCGAGCGCGATCAGCAGCAGGCCGAAGCCGCCGCCGATCGCCGCGGAGATGCGAGTCGCCCAGCGCAGGCTCTTCTTCCAGCCCCAGAGGATCGAGCGCAGGATGCGTCCGCCGTCCAGCGGGAAAGCGGGGACGAGATTGAAGACCGCGAGCGCAACGTTGAGGAAGCCGAGGTAGAGACATACGGTGATCACCGGAGCCGGCCAGCCGCCGATCCGTCCGAGCAAACCCACGCCGCCGCACACCGCGCCGATGGCGAAGCTCGCGGCCGGTCCGGCGGCGGCGATGACGAATTCGGCCCGGGGAGTGGGGACCTCGCCGGGCATCTCGGCGACGCCGCCGAAGATGAACAGGGTGATCCCCCGCATCTCGACGCCGTAGGTGCGCGCCACCAGCGAGTGCGAGAGCTCGTGGAGCACGACGGAAAGGAAGTAGCAAAAGGCGCCGGCGATCCCCATCAGCCAGTAGGTTGCCGGGGGATAGCCGGGCAATTGAGCCGGGAACGAGACGGTGGCGAAGCTCCAGGTGACCAGGACGGCCACGATGAACCACGACGGATCGATCCGGACCGTGAAACCAAAGACCTTGAACAGCTCGATGGCTCTGCCGAACACGCGCCTCGCCTCCCGGAGGCATTGTAGCGCGGGATGACCCGCGGTCGCCCCTGGGCCTAGGTGCCCGCCGTCGCCTCCTCCACGGGGCAGTTGCGATCCCGCCGCTGCTCGAGGTCTTTCACCACGGCCCGCCGGAAACCCTTGGTGCCCCCCTCCTCGAGCAGGGCGGTGCGGTAAGCGGAGATGTCCACGGCTTCGAGCCGCAGGCGGACCGTCTTGAACAGCCGGGGGAAGCGGTCACCGGGCGTGTGCACGTGATGGAGGCCGCCGCTGTAGGCGAGCAGCATCCGTCCCGCCTCGATCGTCTCCAGGATATCGGCGATGCCGCCGCGCACGGTCATCGGCTTGCCCTCGGCGTCGAGGCCGCTGGCCCGCTTCATCCGGCCCTCGGGGAGGATCACCACCATGGCGTCCGGATCGATCTGGCGCAGCACCTCGCTCCAGGTCTCGTCCCGCTCGCGGGTGATGGAGATCACCCGCGCCGCGACCAGGCCGTAGAAGCGTCCAACCAAGGCGCGGTCCGAGGTTTTCTGGGCGATGGGGACGACGCCGTGGCGGGCGAGGCGCCACAGGAAGTGATTGGGGCAGGCGCCGGTGAAGAGAGACTCGTAGAGGCTGGTGTGGTTCAGGATGGCGGTGATCCGGATGTTCCGCCACGGGTCGGGCGGCACGTCGCCGATCCATCGCGCGTCGACGCGGTAGAAGGTCCGGGCAAAGACCTTCACCGCCAGGAGCACCAGGAAGACGACGTAGGCGCGCACGAGGCCGGGATTCTAGCAGGGCCTTGCGGTGCCGGCGGGCGCGGTTGAGCGCTTCCCCGCGAACGTCGCGACCTCGCGGCCCGGCGCTTCCGCACCGGGCTACCGAAACGTTGCTTCTCCGAAGCGAATCGCCCTCTGGGCGACGTCTCGATAGCCCGGTGCGGAAGCGCCGGGCCTTTGATACGCTCTCCTCCTCTATGGCCGCCTCCCCGTCACCGCGCTCCCGCATCTCGGCGATCGTGACCACCTTCAACGAGGAGACGAACATCGCCGGCTGCATCGAGTCGCTGCTCTGGTGCGACGAGATCCTGGTGGTGGACTCCTTCTCGACCGACCGTACTCCCGAGATCGCCCGCCGCTACGACAAAGTCCGCGTCTTCCAGCGCACCTACTTCGGCTCGGCTTCGCAGAAGAACTGGGCCATGGACCAGGTCACCAACGAGTGGATCCTGATCTTCGACGCCGACGAGCGCTGCACCCCGGCGCTGCAGCGGGAGATCGAGGAGCTGCTCGCCTCCGAGCCGCGCTACGAGGCGTACACCGTCAAGCGCCGCGTCTACTTCCTCGACCGGGTGATCCGCTTCTCGGGCTGGCAGCACGACCGTGTCGTCCGGCTGGTGCGCAACGGCTCGGCCCGCTATCCCAACCGCCGGGTGCACGCCGACATGATCACCCGCGGACCGGCGCCGGTGCTGCGCAATCCCATGGAGCACTACATGGCCGATTCGCTGGACGAGTACGTCCGGCGGATCGAGAAGTACAGCTTCTGGGGTGCGGCCCAGAACTGGAAGGAAAAGAAGAAGCTCCGGCTTCGTCCAGGTCTTCGGCCGCTCCATCTGGCGATTCCTCCGCACCTACATTTTCCAGCTCGGCGTCCTCGACGGCATGCACGGCCTGGTCTTCTGCATGCTCCAGGCCTACGGCACCTACCTGAAGTGGTCCCTCCTCTGGGGCTGGCACGTCAACGCAGCTCGGGGCCGCATGCCACCGCTGCCCATCTTCGACGACAGCGAGGAGACCTGGCGCGGCCTCGAGGACGCGGAGAACCCGGCCGCGGCGAAGTAGGGGCCTGACGCCGCTGCCCGGCGGGCCATGCGCACCGATCCGCTGGTGGCGATCCGGTACGATTAGGAGCGTGGGGGAGACGGCGCAGAGGATCCTCGCTCACCTTCGTGAGCGGCAAGGGGAGATGACCGTTCTCCTCCGCGACCTCACGCTCCTCGAATCCCCCTCGCACGATGCCGCCTCCCAGGAGCCGGTCTTCGCCCGCCTCGCCGCGGAGCTGGAAGGAGCCGGCCTGCGCGTCCGCCGGCTGCCGGGGCGGCGAACGGGCGGGCAGCTCTGGGCCGTGCGCCGCCGGCGGCGGCACGGCGCGCCGGTGCAGCTCCTGCTCGGCCATTGCGACACCGTCTGGCCCGCCGGCACCGTCGAGCGGATGCCCGTCGAGATCCGCGACGGCCGGCTCGCCGGCCCCGGCGTCTACGACATGAAAGGCGGGCTCGTGCAGGGGATCTTCGCCCTGCGCGCCCTGCGCGATCTCGGCCTCGATCCGGAGGTGGAGCCCGCCTTCTTCATCAACTCCGACGAGGAGATCGGCAGCATCGAGTCGCTTGCTCGCATCGAGCGGCTGGCGCGCCACGCGCGGCGCGTCTTCGTCCTGGAGCCCTCGCTCGGTCCCGCCGGCAAGCTGAAGACCCGGCGCAAGGGATCGCTGCGTTTCACCATCCGGGTCTACGGCCGGGCGTCCCACTCCGGGCTCGATCCCGAAAAGGGGGCGAGCGCCATCCAGGAGCTGGCGCGGGTGATCCAGGCGCTCTACGGCCTGGCAGACCCGGAGCGGGGGATCACCGTCAACGTGGGCATCGTCTCCGGCGGGCTGCGCGCCAACGTGGTGGCGCCGGAGGCGCGGGCCGAGTTGGACGTGCGGGTGATGGGCTGGGACGACGCCGTCAGGATCGAACGGACGGTGCGGGAGCTCACCGCCGTCAACGCCGGGTACGCGGCTGGAGATCCTGGGCGGCATCGACCGGCCGCCCGTGGAGGCGACGCCGGGGAATCGTACCCTCTGGGAGGCGGCGCAACGTCGCGCGGACGAGCTGGGGATTCCACTCGCCGAAGGGACGGCCGGCGGCGCCTCCGACGGCAGCCTCACCAGCCGCATCGTTGCCACTCTGGACGGTCTGGGTGCGGTCGGCGACGGCGCTCATGCCCTTCACGAGCACGTGGTGCTGGACCGCAGCCCCGAACGGGCCGCGTTATTGGCATTGCTGTTGCTAGAACCTTTGGCGTAAGGTGAGCGTAGCGCGGCCTGTGCCGCGTATATAGAGATGTTCGAGCACGCGGTCCCATCGAGGGGACCGCCGTTCAGGGTGACCAGGGGGTGGTGGATGTCGTGGCTCAGCCGTCGTGTCGTCGTCTTCCTGCCGGTCGTTCTCCTCTCGGTCGCCGTTCCCGCTGCCGCCGTCAAGAACGCAACGCTGACCAAGGCCGAGATCCGCCAGGCCGAGCAGTGGCTCGCCGATCTCGGGTTCTGGACGGGGCCCATCGACGGCGTTTGGGACAGCTCTTCGCGGCAGGCGCTGATCGCCTTCCAGAAGATCCAGAAGGCCAAGCCGACCGGCGGGCTCACCCGGGCGGAGTGGAACGCTCTGTCGGTGGCGACTCCGCCGCGGCCGCGGCAGAATCCGGGTCCCCACGTCGAGATCGATATCGCGCGTCAGGTCCTCTTCCTGGTGGATGCGGGGGGGAAAGTCGGCAACATCATCCCGATCTCCTCAGGGAGCGGCAAGACGTTCCACGAGAACGGCTATCCCGAGACCCGGGCGATCACTCCCTGCGGCCGCCTCGAGGTCTATCTCACGGCCTCCGGCTGGAAGAGGAGCCCGCTCGGCGAGATGCACAACCCGATGTACATCGTCGGCGGCATCGCCATCCACGGCAGCGAGGACATGCGGACCTATCCCGCGAGCCACGGCTGCATCCGCATCCCGATGTTCGCCTCCCATCGCCTGCCGAAGATGGTGCCCAAGGGGACGCCGGTCTACGTCTACGGCTGCCCGGAGGAGAAGGCCGCCGCGCCCGCCGGCGACGAAGAGATCGCGGCGCGGAACTGAGCTCCGCGGGCGCGGCCGGGCGATCCGCCGCCGCGGCGGTTCAGCTACCCAGTCCCATGTCCTCCAGGGTTCTTGCCCGCAAGACCCTCCGCCCCAGCCTGCGCAGCTCCTGGATCGAGGAGATCCCCTCGACCTGACGGCGCACGCGAACGGGGAGGCGGCCGAAGCGCTGGGTCATCAGATCGAGGAGCATTTGCCGCAGGCTCAAGGCTTGACCCTCCTGCAAAGCCTCTTTGTGGATCTTGTCTCTCCACCTGAGCAGATTTTCTTCCAGCCCCATGGGAGCCTCCTGGAGATTCATCTCCTCGGGAATTATAGTCTTCGGGACCGTCCTCTGGACCACCCCCGTAAACCATGCATCGACGGTTCGCCGGAGCGCCGAATCTTCCGGCGGAAGCCGGTCCCTGAGCTGTTGGTACAGATCGGGCAAGGCCTCTGCTGTCTCGTTGACTTCGACCTGAAAAAAGGCTGCGGTCGGATTACGCCCGAGCTCGGGGCGATTCAGGTCCAGACGGCGCTCGTCGAGAAGAAAATAAGTCAGCCGAGGCAGATACCGCTTCAGGTCCTTGGGAACCGGCACGAAAAGAGACTCCAGACGCAGGGGCGCGCGCCAGCGGCCTCCGCCGTTGTGAATCACCAGGGGCAACACGGCGGGAAGACGGTCTCCCGGCCTCAGCTTCTCTTTCCGGATGATCTCCTCGAGCAGAAGACCGACGTAGGTCATCAGCCGCACGGCCATGAACGGATCGGAAGTGGACTGGAACTCCAGCAGGAGGTAGAGATAGACCCAGCCGCCTCCGCCCCCGTCCCCGCGGAGCTGCAGACGCCAGATGAGATCGCTGTGGCGTTCGCGCAGGTCGTCGGAGACGAAGCTGCTGCTGCCAAGCCGTTCGAGGGTGGAGAAGTCGAGCCGTTCGATCCAATCCTCGCGGACGAATCCCCGGAGCAGCTCTGCGACCATGGTGCGATGGGAGAAGATCCCTTTGTAGCCGGGGTCGTGCCTGAGCGGCGCGTCGCTACCTCCTCTGGTGCGCTTCTTCACACCTACATAAGACGGAAAAAGTGCCTCTCATCTTGCAAGGATTCGTCGAAAGCGAATTACAGGGGCGGTAACGGAGCGGACGCCAACGTTGACGCAGATATAAAATTGCCCTACAGTCCCGGAGAACCCAATGACTGAAGCACCTTCAGCCGCCGAACCCCGGCCCCTTGCCGAGCCGTCTCAGATGCCCGTGACCGGTGCTCAAACGACTGAGCCCAGCGTTCCGGCACGGGATTCGGGTCCTGGTGGCGATCAGATCGTGCGGCTGTTCTCCCTGGTCAGCCGCCTGCCGCTGGTCCGACGCTGGCTGGCAAGACGCTGGTATCAGTATCTAGCCGCCCGTTTCCCGGACGATGACTGGAATTTCATGAACTACGGCTTCGTCCCGGCCTCAGAAACCGAGAAGCTTCGCTTGCACCCTGAAGACGAGCCCGACCGGTTTTGGATCCAGCTCTATCATCACGTCGCCGGCGCGGTCGACCTGCGTGGACGCTCCGTGCTCGAGGTGGGCAGCGGCCGCGGCGGCGGCGCTTCGTTCGTCGCGCGCCATCTTGCGCCGGCTTCGGTTGTCGGCGTCGACGTCTCTCAGGGCGCTGTCGAGGCTCTGCCGGCAGCGCCATCATGCTCCTGGCCTGTCCTTCCGGCAAGGCGACGCCGAGGCGCTGCCGTTTCCGGAGAACCAGTTCGATGCGGTTCTGAACGTCGAGTCGTCCCACTGCTACGGCTCGCTGCCGACCTTCCTGGCAGAGGTTTGGCGGGTGTTGCGCCCGGGCGGCCACTTCTTCTATGCCGACTTCCGGCCGGAGCAGGAAATCGCGGCCTGGGCCGAGCAGCTCCGGGCGGCGGGCTTCATCGAGCGCCGCCGGCAGGACATTACCGGCGGAGTCCTGCGCGCCATGACCGACGACAACGAGCGCCGGCTGCGGCGGATCGAGCACATCGTGCCGCGCTTCCTGCTGCCGACCTTTCGCCAGTTCGCGGGCTTGTCCGGGTCCATCATTCACGAAAAATTTCGCACGCGCAGCTTGGCGTACCTCAGCTTCGTCCTCGAAAAGCCGCTCTAGCCCCGCATCGCCAGTCCCCACCGGGTGGCCGACGCCGATCTCTCCGGCTTCCTCGCCGCCATCTACAATGCGGAGCCGGACCGGGAGGTGATCGTGCGGGGGGACCGCCGCCTCGGCTACGAGAGGGTCTCGGAGGTGCTGGCGATCCTCAGCGAGGCGGGCTTCAAGCGCGTGGGACTGGTGACGGAGAGGCGGCGGTAAAGCATCCTAAACCGCGGAACGCATTGCGGTTGCCGCGCGTCGCATCACCGCGGTTATCCCGGAATGACGCTGGTCTTCCTGGAGATGACGACTTTCATCGGACGATGACGACTTTCAGATTGAGGGATGTTGGCCTTGAGGTTGAAGATGAAGGCCTTCAGGTTGAGGATGACGGCCATCAGTTGTAGCCGGGTTTGCACCGGCGGCTTATGCGACCGGTCTTCGGCCGAGTTGCCGCGATATGCCTTTGGCTGCCATACTCATGCACATGCGAACGACCATCATCCTGGATGAGCCCCTGCTCGAGAAGGCTCGCCGATTGACCGGAGTCGAGGAGAAGACCGCCCTCGTCCACGCCGGTCTTCAGGCGCTCATCGCCCGTGAGAGCGCTCGCCGGCTCGCGGCGCTGGGCAAGAGTGAGCCGCGGGTCACGGCTCCGCGGCGGCGCCGGCAGCCACCTCGCCGCGCACCGCGATGATCCTCGTCGACACCTCAGTTTGGGTCGACCACCTCCGGCACGGCAATGCACGCTTGGTAGCTCTGCTCGAGGGAGGTGAGGTGACGTGGCATCCCTTTGTGCTCGGCGAGCTGATCCTCGGCAACCTGCGCGCCGATAGCGAGGTGCCCGCACTCCTCAGCGAGTTGCCAGTCGTGGTCGTTGCCGAGCACGAGGAAGCCATCGCTTTCGTCGGCCGCCATGCTCTCGCCGGCAGCGGCATTGGCTGGGTCGATGTCCACCTGCTGTGCTCGGCCGCGCTTTCGCAGGCCCGCGTGTGGACGCTCGACCGCCGCCTCCATGCCACGGCCTCGCGGCTGGACCTGCACACCTGAGCCGGCCAGGTACCAACGCAGTAAGCGGTCGAACAGCCGGGTGGCCGACGCCGACCTCTCCGGCTTCCTCGCCGCCATCTACAATGCGGAGCCGGACCGGGAGGTGATCGTGCGCGGGGATCGCCGCCTCGGCTACGAGAGGGTCTCGGAGGTGCTGGCGGTCCTCAGCGAGGCGGGCTTCAAGCGCGTGGGACTGGTGACGGAGAGGCGATAACGCACCCCTATACCGCGAAGCGCATTGCGGTTGCCGCGCGTCACATCACTTCGGTCATCCTGAAGCTGACGGCGTGAAGCCGGTTCGTCGTAGGTGGACGGTGGATCGCCGTACGCGGCTGGCCGATAGCCGTCGCGGTACGACGGTCTGTATCCCCCAGACAGCGTGACGCCGTACCGTGGCGGCGAGTTATATCCCGCGGCGGCGAGCTGTATCCGGCGACGGCGATCTGTCGTACCTCTACAGCGGGCCGCCGTACCGCGACAGCGGCTTGTGTAGGCGTACGGCGAGCCGCCGTACCGGGACGACCTTCTGTATCCGCGTACGACGAAACGCCGTACCAGTATGGCGAGCTGTATCCGCGTGCGATGGTCTGTCCTACCACGATGGCGGGACACCGTCCACCGACGACGTGCTGTATCCGCAGACGACGAAACATCGTACTGCGACGACGAGCTGTATCCCGCTACAACGAGCCGTCGTACACCGGCACCGAGCGCCGTCGCGATACGGCGGCGCGTCGTACGCGGATACAGACGGCCGTCGCGGTACGGCGGTTCATCGTAGAGGTACGGCAAGCCGCCGCCGCGGGATACAGACCGCCGTCGCGGTACGCCGGATCGGCGTACCCCTATACAAGCCGCTGTCGCGCTACGGCGGCCCGCCGCAGGGGTACGACATTGCGTCGTCGCCGGATACAGAGCGTCGTACCTGTACGGCGGGTTGGTGTCGGCATGCGGCGATCCATCGTCCGGGGATACAACTCGTCGTCGCGTTACGGCGAAGCGTTGCCCGCGGATACGGACCATTGTCTCGGTACGAGGGCCCGCTCGTGGTGGACACAGGCCGTCGCAGCCGCACGCCGGCTCGCTGCCGGCTGGCGACGAGTCATTTTCTCGGGATGTCCCTCGCCGTCGCGCTACGCCGGTACGCCGTCTGAGGATACAGGCCGGCGCCGCGGTACGACGCGCGCATCAGCGCAGATCACGATCCGCCGTCTGCACGCCACCGGCCGTCTGCGTCTCGTTCGCCAGAGAGAGTCCGACTACGCTCTACGCCAAGGGCCGTCCGGGACGCGGGTTCGCGTCGGCGGCTTATGCTACCGGTCTTCGGCCGCATAAGCGGCTCAGCACCCGAGCCAATGCACCTTCGTAACCGGCTGAAGGAATGGAGGATAGCAGCGCCACTCCGAGTTTCGGAGAGGAATGCTTCTTGCCTCACGCCGGTCGGATAACGCTCCCGTGGGCGGCATACCGACCTTCGGATAAGGCTCACGAGGGCGGAGGCCCGAGGCGCAACCTCAGCAGCTTCAATGGGATCGCCCCACAGGACCTCCGTGCAGGAAAGCTGCCGCAATCCTTGGCGGCCCGAGAGGCTTATGCGACCGACCCTTCTCAGTTTGACCCGGCGCCGAAGGCGGTGTAGAATCTATGACTAATAGAATGAATGACATAGGCCACTTTCCCGAATTCGAAGACCCCATGACGCGAAGCACGCCACGGGAGGGTCGCACAAGCTCAGTTTACTGTTGAACAAAACCGCTCCGCGGTAGCTTCATCCGAAAACCTTTCTATTGTAAATCATCCCAGGCGGTAGTTCCAGTCCGGCGTACTCTTTCGGTGAACTTCCCGAAAGGAGACACGGTCATGGGAGAGATGCGCGATCGGATGGAGAAGGAGATGAAGCTGCGTGGGTACAGCCAAAGAACGATCACAGCCTATGTGCGAGTCGTCCACAATTTCGTTCGGCATCACAGGCGTCCCGCTGAGACCATGGGCAGCACAGAGGCCCGAGCATACCTGCTGCACATGATCGAGGAAAAGAAGCTGGCGTGGCCGACCGTCAACCAGGCCGTATGTGCTTTGCGTTTCTATTACGGGCAGGTCCTGCGCCGGCCTTTTGAAGTCGAGATGATCCCCTACCAGAAAAGAAGGAAGCGGTTGCCTTTTGCCCTCGGCGAGCGCGAGGTCGCAGCGTTGCTGGCCGTCGAGACGAATCTGAAGCATCGTGCCATTCTCATGACGATGTACTCCGGTGGACTGAGATTGTGCGAAGTCATCCAGTTGCGACCTGCCGACATCGAAAGCACAGCCATGAGGATTCGAATCCGAGCGGGCAAAGGCGGCAAGGAGCGCTACGTCATGCTCGCGGCGACCCTCCTCGGGACGCTGCGCCGTTATTTCAAGCAGTATCGGCCGGAGCAGTGGCTGTTTTACGGTCAAACCAAAGCGCAGCCGATCGATGCGCGCACCGTGCAGAGGATCATCGCGAAGGCCGCCAAGACGGCAGGGATCAGCAAGCCGGTTACCACACACACTCTACGTCACAGCTTCGCCACTCATCTGCTCGATCGGGGTACCAACCTGCGGTATATCCAGGGCCTCTTGGGCCACCGAAGCATCAAGACGACGATGATCTACACCCATGTCAGCCGACAGACCTTGACCAAGGTGGCCAGTCCGCTCGACTTGCTGGCAGCCGGAGCCACGGAGCTTTTCGGATAGCCAGGCTACAGGAGGATGGCCTCCTCCAGTGGTCTGGAGGTGGCTGACATCGTCTGGCGCTTCGGACCGGCTTTTCGAGAGACGTATCGCGGTCATCTGAACCGGTCCCAGCTTCGGACCCTGGGAGCCATCGAAGCCTGTCGCACCGCCGCTCTGGGCGGGCACGTCTACCAGTGTGCCCATTGCGGAGCACGGAAGATCGTCTACAACTCCTGCCGCAACCGCCACTGTCCGAAGTGTCAGGGCTTGGACAAGGAACGCTGGCTGGAGCAGCGCTGTGCCGAGCTACTGCCGGTGCCGTACTTCCACGTCGTCTTTACGGTGCCCGAGGAGCTCAATCCGCTGGCCTTGAGCCATCCCCGGCTGCTGTATGACCTGCTGTTCCATTGCGCCGCCGAGAGCCTGCTCGAGATCGCCGCCGATCCCAAGCACCTCGGCGCTCGCATCGGCGTGCTCGCCATTCTCCATACCTGGAGCCAAAAGCTCACGCTTCATCCTCACCTCCACTGCTTGGTACCGGCCGGCGGATTGTCCATCGACGGCGACTGGTGGGTGCGGTGCCGGCGCCGCTTCTTCCTGCCGGTGCGGGTTTTATCCAAGCTCTACCGAGGCAAGCTTCTGGCGGCGCTCCGATCGGCTGCGGACAAAGGCGACCTGCCCCCCGCCCACCTGCCGGCGCTCGACCCGCTGTACCGTAAGCCGTGGATGGTCTACAGCAAGCCGCCCTTCGGCAGCCCCAAGCAGGTCCTGGCTTACCTGGCCCGCTACACCCACCGGGTGGCGCTGACGAATCAGCGGCTGGTCCGGATCACCGACGAGACGGTCACCTTCAGTTGGAAGGACTACGCCGACGCGGAGACGCCACGGGAGATGACCCTTTCTGGGGAAGAGTTCCTTCGCAGGTTTCTCCTCCACGTCCTCCCGGACCGCTTCGTCCGCATCCGCTACTTCGGGCTCTTCGCCAATCGTCATCGCCAGCAGATGGTCACGCTCTGCCGCAGCGTGCTTCCGGGCCCACCGGCGCCAAAGCTGGAGCCGCGAAGTTGGCAGGAGCGGCTCCAGGAGCTCACCGGCATCAATCCGCTCCTCTGTACCGTCTGCGGCCAGCCCGCGATGCGCTGCATTGAACCGCTCGCGCCACAGCCGACCCGTGGCAGAGACCCGCCGCCAACATGAAGATCTATAGCCCTATTCCTCTTTCTCTTGCTGCTCCCTCCGCAGCTCAGAAGGCGTGTCGCTTGCGAGGCCTCTGCGGTATAATGGCAGGCGCGAAACCGCTGGCACCGAGGAATAGCTCGGGGTTTTCCCTGAAGCCGGACGTGACTGCCAATGCCTACCAGCGGCGATCAGGGTGGAAGTGGCAGCGGGAAGGCTATCGCGCGAGGCCCCTGCGGAGGATTCAATCTCCATAGCGGGCAACTCGGACTCGCCCGCGGCTTCGTTCAACCTGCGTCTATCTGAAATCCTCCCGGTCACTCCTGAGGATTTCGGGGCGACGTGCGCGGGAGGACTTCAGATAGACGCTTCTAGGTTGGGCGGCAAAGCGGCGAGAGATTGAGATGACAGAATCCAAACTAATATTTGTGAACAGGAAGCCTTTCCAGGTGTGGTCTGGCGCTTCGACATATAGGGATCAGGATCTGCTCCATGGCCTCCGTCCGGATCTCCATTTGCGGCTAGCCAAAGATCTCGTTGACTCTCTCGACCATGAAGACAAGGATCATGCAGTTCTAGGACTCAGGCTTTTCTACGGGTTGGGTCTTGAGACATTCTTCGCCCTCCTCTTCGCAACGCTCCAGGCCCCTGAGGCTCCCTCCGCATGGCTGCTGCTGTATCGCGAAGACGATCTCCAAAAGCTTATCGAACGCTTCCAAGCTGGCGAAGACCTGCCCAGCCGTTTAGTTTGCTCCGAGCCGGGTTCATGGGAGGCTCTCGCCGTAATGCTATTTCCCTCGAGTTTAATGGAGGATGAGACTTGTCGAGGCAGGGCGGAACGCTTGGGTGCACTGTGGGCTGAATGGGCGTCGGAGTATCTCAACGAAGATATGAAGGCGGAGTTCAACAGCCTCAAGCATGGCTTACGTATCAGAAGTGCTGAGCCCTACTTGGCCGTAGATGGACACGTGATCGAGAGCGATGAGCACGGCTCTTGGTTCGCCACCTGTCAGAGGTCGAAGTCGGATGTTCTCTTAAATGCCTGTGCAAGGTCATGGTCTGGTAGGACACTCTACTCCCGGCTCAAACTGATAACCACGTCGAGCAGAAATCTCGTCGAGATTCTCAAACTGGTCCACAAAGTGGGGGATACCGATAGGTTTACTTGCGAACTTCCTGATGATAGCGAGTTGGACGCAGCAAAGCCTAGCGGAAAACCTCTCGTTGGTCTTCGGTTCGGTCACTCTTGGGAGGAGAACCGACACTCCTCCCGGCTTAGCTACGAAGACGCGATAGGTGAGTACAGAAAACTTTCGGGGCCGTTTAAGATCGAGGGGAAACGCGAGTGAGATATCGCCCAACCAAGCGGCTACAGACGGACGCGAACCTCCGCTTCGCTCCGGTCGCGCCGCTGAGCCGAGATACCGTTCGCCGTCCTGAGAATTCATTTTTGTTTTCCTCGAGGAGCGGACGGTGCGTTGATCTCCTGGTAGTCGAGGTTGGTGGTTGCTCCGAGGTCTGAGTCTTTTCGATCAACGATTCCTTCGAAAACAGTTGGTGGCCTGCGATCATCTCTTCGAGCAGCTTCGTGGCAGCTCAGCGCTCGTCTTTACAGGCGGTTGTTTCCCGCGCCCGGAGAGTGCGTCCCGCACACGCAGCCGCTTGCCTTGCCAGAAGGGCGCTCTTCCCGAGGGTGCCCGAGAGGATCTTGCCTTCGAGCTCCGGCGATACGGGGCAACACCGTGTCCTGGCTTCAGACTGTCCGCTTCCCCTGTCCACCGGTTGGACGCCGCACGGAACCAGAATGCCGGTCGAAAGGGTCGTTCTCCCCGAGGTTGCCGGAGGAGTCCGCGGCTTCGCTCGAAGATGGTCAGCGGCAGGATCGATGCTCACTTCGAGAACCATCTATGGCCTTGTTGGCATCTCGGTCCAGAGGGGCGTTGCACTTTGAAGCAGTGCGGTCCCAAGCGTGGTACAATTCAGCAAACAAGGCAGTCCGGCGAACCCCGCGCCTGCAGCGGACGCTTGAGGCCTTCTCGCGTGCCGTGGCCTGCGGTCGTTGGTGGCTTCGAGGACAGCTGGCGGCCTGCAACCGGCGCACGCTGAGGCGCCAAACGTTCGGCGGCCAAGCGAGGACGCGCGCGATGACAAGCTTCAAGATCATGTCCGATAGGGAGCCAACGAACGACGAGGTACTCGTCCGGCTTGACTACTACGCCGGAGAGCAGCGCGAGGGCGGCATGCTGTGCGCCGCCCGGGACGCTACAGGGGGCTGGTACGAGGCGGACGGTCCAAAGGAGCTACGACTCCCTTCCGGGACCCAGTACTCGGTACCGCGAGGAGAGACGCCAGCACTTTTCTTCTCCTTCCGGCTGCTTCCTACAAGGGAATGGCCCTTCAGCGATGACCCTGACAAGTGGCAGGAAGATTTCACCATCGACATATGGGATGCAGCGGGGGCACCGGTCGCTCTTACGGGCGTCGAATCCGCACTGAAGCACATAGCATGCTGGGGTGCCTGGGAGTTAAGGGAAGACGGGCGCGCCGGCAAGGTATCGAACCACTTTTGGGGCGAGATGTTTGTTGCCAAGGAGCAGGCCTTGGAGGCTCTGCTTCAGCGCTACCGAAAGCCCTCTCAAGCTGAATGATGGTACACAGAAACAACGGGATGCCGCCGAACAACAGCATGCAGCGGACGGCGCTACGCGCCGCCGCTGATGCTGAACGTTGGCCGGTCGCCAGCTCTACGGCCTTAGCTCGACACAACAGAACCTCCTTGACCCGCGTGTCTGCCAAATGGGTGACGCGCGTCAGCTCGGCAATTCGCGAGAACTGCGTTTCTTATCGCGTACTTCCAAAAAGAACGAGGCCGGGCCGACTCTGGCTCCGGCTCGAAGATCACCCTTTCGGTGAAGAGCAACAAGAATCAGACGGTAGATGAGCGCGATCGCCACTACACACACTCCCGCTGTGGAGGTGTCGAGTCGCACGCTATTCCGCCACGCTTGTACGCGATCGGCCGCCCTGAATTTGGATTGTTCAGGCCATGTCTTCGGCCTATCAAGGGTCGGCTGACGCCGCCCGCTTCGCGGCTACGCCCTTGACAGGCCGAGACATGGCCAAGATGAGCCGGGTATTCGGGGCGGCCGGAAGACTGGGCGTCCCGGAATGTGCCGCGGCGGCGCATTCTATGCCGGCGGTCACGAAATACCGTGAGACTCGACAGGAGGCATCCATACCGCCTACCTCCTCTCCTTAGCTGCAAAAAGCGCAGAATGGTGTCAGCGAGTTTACGCGCTTTTCCAGTCTTCTTCTGGAGGCTCGCTGGAGCCTTATTTGCCTGCTTTACTAGTATCCGCGGAATCCGAGGCACTGGCCGAAACGCCTTTCTCGGCCCATGAAGAGTCTCGAGGGAGGGAATAACTTCCGAGGTGCAGGGGCCGGAACACACCTCGAAGAGCGTTACTCCGCTCCGGGACCCCGACGGGCAGGGATCCAATCGAGTTGTGTCTAGCCAACCCTGGCGCGCCTTTTCGCGCCCGCAAGCCGGCAGGTACCGGCAACTCAGCCCGTCGCCTACAAATAGAGTACTTCTGGGAGGAAGACTACACCTTCACCGTTCGTAGGTCAAGCCCGTGTGCTGGGTCAAGACATGTCTCTCCTTTCCGGGCGGGCAGGGGATTAGGGGGATTAGATGCAAGGTGACCAGCGCGGCTCGCCGCGTGGGACCAGCTTGGCGGTCGGAGCAGTGCTTCTCCGACAGGTTGCCGGCGGGTTCTGTGGCTCCGCTCGGCGCTGGTGAGCGGCGAGGTCGATGATTCATCGAAGACCGTCAATGGCTTCTCACCAGCGTTGCCCTCTGGCGCGGTGCCGCTCTGAGCGTGGTACAATTCAGCAGACAAAGGCAGGCCGTCCAACTCCGTCGCTGCAGCGGGCGCCTGAGGCATTCTCATCAGTGGCGGCCTGTCAGGAGATTCGCTTCGAGGGTCGGCGGAAGCCTTTGGCGGGTGCACGCTGGAGGTATTGTCAAATGTTGTGTATGGGACCGCGAGTCAGGCGGCCTTTTTCCTGATGCCATCTTCGAACACCACACCTTGGACGACATCAGCGAGGAGCGTGGCGCCGTTGAGGGCGCGCCAGTGCTTCTGGGCCGACATCGCCAGCTTGTAAACCATCGTCAGGCAGGCGATACGACTGCCGCTGCCCTTGGTCTTGTGAGTACGTAGGCGAACGGTGGCGAAAGTCGACTCGATCGGGTTGCTCGTTCGCAGGTGGATCCAGTGCTCGGCCGGGAAGTCATAGAAGGCAAGCAGCTCCACGCGATCGTCCTCGAGGCACGAAACCGCGGCGGCGTACTTGGCGCGGAAGGTCTCGACGAACAGGTGGAACGCCGCCTCAGCGTCGGCGCGCGTGGCCGCCATCCAGATGTCGTGGAGCATCGACTTGGCCTTCGCCTGCAGGCTCTTGGGCAACTTGTTGAGCACGTTGGCCGTCTTGTGCACCCAGCACCGCTGGCGCCGGGTCTTCGGGAAGACCTTGCTCAATGCTTTCCAGAACCCCAAGGCGCCGTCTCCCGTGGCCAGCTCCGGATCGAGCTCCAAGCCCCGCGATCGCAGGTCCAGCAAGAGCTCGAGCCAGGACTGCTCGCTTTCGCGGTAGCCGTCGGCCACCGCCAGCAGCTCCTTCTTGCCCTCCGCCGTGGCGCCCATGAGCACCAGGATGCACTGGCGGGCGTTGCCCGGGTCTTCGAGCCGGACGTTGAAGTAGATCCCGTCGGCCCACACGTAAACGTAGCGCTGGCCGGCCAGCGAGCGGTGCTGCCAGTTTGCCAGCTCTTGCTCCCAGACCGTTTTCAAGCGCGTGATCGTCGTCGGCGACAGACCCGCAGCCTCCGGACCGAGAAGGGCCGCCAGCGCTTCGCTGAAGCCCCCCGTGCTCACCCCCTTCAGGTACAACCACGGCAACAACTCCTCCAACGACTTCGTTCGGCGCAGGTACGGCGGCAGGATCGAGGAGTGAAACGTCTCGCGCTCCGCAGCGGGCCGCCGATCCCGCACTCGTGGCTGCTTGACCGGCAACTCTCCCAGGGCAGTCTGGATCGTCCGCGCCGGCAAGTAGCCGTTGCGGACCACCAAGCGGTGACCTGCGACATCGACCAGGGTCTCCCGCGTCGCCAGGAAACCTTCTACCTCGGCCTCGATGGCCGTCGTCAGCATCCGACGCGCGCCCTCGCGCAACACCTCGCTCAGAACGTCCCTCGACGAATCCTGTGGGAATGCGACCAGCTTTCCGCTACGCTCTTCCATGGTGGCGTACCTCCTTGCCCCTCGGGGCGGATTGGGTGCTTCAAGCACACCCAGGGTACGCCGCCTTCTCTCGATCTCAAACACAACTTCTGGTTATACCTCTGCACGCTGAACTCCCAAGCGTTCTACGCAAGGAAATCTAGGAGCGATCAGAACGTGAAGCCTCAAATCAGTGTGATGGCCCTTATAGCGTCGCTTTACCTTCTTGTTGCACTACTTTATCCTGCTAGCATAGCGTGGAAGTTAAGGGGTTCGCCCGAGGACCGCTTGCGCTGGTTACAAAACACACCCACTTTCACACTCTATCTCCCCTTTGTCTTTTCCATTGGCGCGGCCGTACTATTCGGGAGCTTTCCCTGGGACGGACTCGCGTCGTGGGGGTCTTGGGAATTTGGAGTGGGGAGTATGATTCTTGCCGCGCTCCTCTTTCTAGGAGGCTTGGCGGCACTAGAAGATTTGAAGCGCCCAATGGTTGAGCCCTTCATGTTTCGTTCTCACGAGAAATCCCTCGCTATTGAGAAAGTGATCAGGCGTGATTTAAAGAAGGCTGACTTAGGTGGGAATGAGGCAAGAGTACTGGAGATTGCCAGATACAAGGCCATGGCTAGGCCATTTGCGTCGATAAAAGGTCTGAGGGAGCGTGGTAGTCCTTGTGCTTGGTCATCCTTCCTGCTTAACTTGCTGGCGGCAGAGACCATAGCCTTCACCTTTTGGTATCTTGGGATGACTGCCCTTTTTGGTCTGGACTTGAACGAGAGGTTTCTCGCGGCCGCGGTTGGCCTCTTCTGCTTATGGTTCCCTGTTCGTCTTTATGCCGAGTGGTACCTTTATTTCTATTCCCTGTCCCATCTAAAACAGTATGCCGCCTTTTGGTTCGTGTTGATCGCGGCCGTTTTAGCCTATGCCTTTCTGGTGTTCGGAACTGGGGGAGTTGGAGAGATTCTGTCTCTTGCTATAGCGGGTATTTTGGCTGTAGTGGGTGCTTTGAGCAAATTCAAGCCCGAATGGCTGGGATATCTGGCACGCTCCATCGAGGCGATGTCACCTCAATGGTTCGCAGCCAGTAGTGCCCTAGTGGTTATAGCGATAGTATGCATGGTGGGTGGAATGCTAAGAAACCCATAATGTCGCGGCTACTTAGACAAGCTGATCGATGAGCTGGCAAAAGGAAAAACGATGGAGAAGATTCTGCGGCAATGACTCGTTTCGCCACAAAAACAGGCCGCCGTCGCTGAGCTTGGGTCGTTGGCCGCGCCTACGTGGGGTGGTTTGCACGAGTGATTCTCGATCGCGACCTTGGAAACTGTTTGGATTCGAGATGACTACTGAATCCCATTGTCCATCAAGCGCGGAGCGGACTGCCGAAAAGCGCGGCCGCTCAGCCGCAGCTTTCCGCAACTTGGTTTTCGGTTCCAGCTTGACTCTATGCCTGGGCTGCTCCCTCTTTACCGACCCCGCAGTCCGCTTGGCGAGGTGCATGGAGCGCGAGGCCCGAGCGCTCGACGGCTCCTCTCACGAGCGGATGGAGAAGGCTTGCCGACTGGATACGCCCGGCGGGTATCTCGTCGTCCTTCATCCGGAGGGAAACTTGTCGGATGAGGAGCTGCTCCGGGGCGGCATGCCCCAGCCGGTGGTGACGTTTCTGCGGCAATTCAGGATCGGTACGCACGAGGCGGTGTACGTGTTCCCGTACGAATCTGTGAGGCATGCCAGCCGGACGACCTATCAGCATCGCTTCGTCCGCATCCCTCAGCTCATGGTCCTGCAGAAGGCGACGCCCGAGCCGGTCGTGGTTCAGCTCGTCAAGGTCCAGGATGCCCTGGAGGTCGAGAACTTGAAGTGATTCCCCCCGCCGAGCCGATGCGGGGCTTCGGTGAAATCAAGGACGAAAAGGACACCAAGGACGCCAAGGACGCGGAGTGAATGACATGTTTTCGTCCTCGAAGTCCTTGCTGTCCTTTTCGTCCTTGATTTCCGCCTCAAGGTAGCGCCTATGGGCTCTACCCTCGCATCGCCAGCGGCATGATTCCCGCCACCTTCGCCATCGCCGGCGCCGCTTCCAACGCGGAGAGCTTCGGGGTCAGCCGGTGCGCGGTCTGGTGGGTGGCGAACCAGACCGGTTTCGGCCAGACGCGGAAGGGAGCCCGCACGACCGACTTCTGGACGCGGTCGAACATCAGCGTGTTGTGCACCACGCCGACGCCCGACTTGATGTCCTGCGGCGTGTGACCGGGGAAGGCTCCCCAGGGCGTGACGACCAGGCCGAAGCCGATCGCCGCCCAGTGGTTCACCGACACCGTGCCGTAGCGGAGGTCGGCGATGGCACGATCAAAGGCGCTCGCGATCCCGGGATCCTTGAGCGACTCGGGATGAATGATCACCGTCACGTTCAGGGTGCCCCACAAGACGTTGTTGCAGAAGGCCACGGCGCGATCGAGGAACTCGGGGACGCTCTCCGCCTCGATACCGGTCTCGCCGAAGACGCTGCAGAAAGCCTCGGTGGTAAAGGCGATGTCGTCGCGGTTGGCCGGATCGAGGCCGGGAATCAGCATCCACGGCAGGTGGTCGCCGGTGCGGCTGCCGAAGACCTCGGCGGTCTGGCGGTGGGCGCTGAGGAACGCCTCGAACCGGTCCGGCGCTCCGGGGTAATAGGCGCGGCGGGTCGGGACCTTCGCCAGGATCTCCCGGACTCCGTCGAGCAGGTCCTGCCGCTGCTGCCACGAGGCGTGCTGAAGGATCACCCGCCCGGCGTTGCAGTTGAAGCCGGCGTTGTTGGTGAGCATCGTCGCCAGGTTCTCGGCGTGGTATCCGATGTCGCCGTCGCCCCACGGACCGGGCACGACGATGACCGGGCTGACGTTGCCGAGCTCGGCGGTGAATCGCTTGGTGAGGATCGGCTCGTTCGCCGCCTTGCGGCGCCGGCCCTCCTCGCCGGGGCCGAAGACGATGGCCTCGTAGGTCCGGTCGGAGCCGGTGATGTGGATCTCGTCCACGCCTTCATGGCGGCAGAGGTAGGCCCCTTCCTCGGCGCCGCCGTAGACGACGCGGAAGAAGCCGCGCTCGATCAAGGTCCGGAAAGCTTCCTCCATCAGCGGCCCCAGGTAGGCGTTGACCGGGTGGACCTTGAAGAGCACCACCTGATCCTCGACGAACAGCTTGTAGAGGGCGTCCATGGGCCCGATCGAGGACACGTTGCCGCCGCCGAGCACCAGGGCCACCCGCCCCTGGCGCACCGGCGCGTGGTAGGCCACGGCCTGGGTTTCGGAGAGCCCCTGGGCGGTCACCCCGGGCTCCATCCACACCTCGGCGGTGAGGCCGGTGTAGAAGATCCGGTCGTAGAGGTCGATCGGGAAGATCCGCGCCACCACTTGACCGTCCGGCCGCGTACGCACCCCGCCGGGAATGCGGGGGCGGCCATGCGTCTCGATGTCGAGCAGCGATTCGCGCAGCAGCCGCAGGTTGCGCAGGATGAAGTACGGACCCACCAGGGCCTCTTCCCCGGAGCTGGGATGTTCGGGATCGAGCCCTTCGGCTTCGATGCCCAACGCCGCCCAACGCTCCGCCACGGCGAGGAAGCGCCGTGAGAGATCGGCGAGCAGCTCGATCCGCTCCCGCGGGCTGATGGCGGTCCAGGCGCCCTTGTTCTCCTGGAGAGCGGCAACGGCAGCGTCCATCTCCGCTTGCGAAGAGGAGCGGGCCGAGCCGGTCAAGACTTGGGGGGTGGCGGTGGCGGTGGTCATGGAAATCCTCCGGAGCCGCATCGCGGCGTGCCAACCCTAGCACGGAGCCGGTAACGCCGATTCCGCCGGCCTCGACTTCCCTCGCCGGGGTCCGCGCCGCCGGGCCCCTCACCTCCCCGGCCCTCCTCTCCCGCCTCACACCCGCCCTTCCGGGAGAGGAGGGAGACTGCAAAAACAAGGAAGCCTCTTCAAGCCCCTCTCTCCCGGTGGGTGGGTGTGGATGGGAGAGAGGGGTTGGGGAGTGAGGGCCAGCCCCGGCGGGGCGAAATCGCGGCAGGTCACCCCTCCCGGACTCCCTTCCAGAGGAGGGAGATTACTGATGCTTGTTCGGTTCGAGATGCTGCCGGACCGTTGCGAGGAAGGAATCGAGGTCCTCCAGAAGCTCGTCATTTGTGAAGCGAAGGATCCTGAAGCCGAGGGTCGTCAGGTTGGCATCTCGGTTCTCGTCATGGGCTTTCTGCCGGTCTTCTTCATGAATGCCGCCGTCCAGCTCCAACACGAGCCTCCTCTCGTGACAGTAGAAATCGACGACGTACGGTCCAATCGGCTCCTGGCGACGGAATTTGAGGCCGAGGAACTGGCGGTCGCGCAGCCGGTTCCATAGGGCCTCCTCGGCAAGCGTGGACCTCCGGCGAAGACGCTTCGCGCGCACGAGAGTTCCGGGATTCTTCAGAGACACACCAGTATCTTAAATCGCTCCCTCCTGTTCTGAAAATAGCCGCCCTTGCGGCTCATTTTCACCCCATTTTGTGGTGCCGCGAAGCGGCATGAGGATCTCTCCCGGAAGGGCGGGTGTGAGGCGGGAGAGCATGGCCTCACCTGTTCTGTCGCGCCTCCGGCGCTGGCCCTCACTCCCCCGGCCCCTCTCTCCCACCTCACGCCCACCCCGCCGGGAGAGAGGGGAGGGGAGCTTGAAGAAGCAGCTTTTTTCTTGTTGCTTTTTCAGTCTCCCTCCTCTCCCGGAAGGGTGGGTGTGAGGCGGGAGAGGAGGGCCGGGGAGGTGAGGGGCCCGACGGCGCAGACTCCGCTCTGATCATCGAAACCGGGCGAATCGGGGGTGCATCCCCCTACGCCGGCTCCTTAGGCATCACGATCCAAAGAATGATGTAGGCGATGGTCCCCGGGAAACCCACCGAGATGATGGACAATATGACGTAGGCGATGCGCACCACCGTCGGGTCCCAACCCAGCCAGTCGGCGATGCCGCCGCAGACTCCGGCGATGACGTTGTGCCTGCGAGAACGGTAGAGCGGCATGTCGTTCTTCCTCCCGGCCGCGGAATCGCGGCCTTCCCGGGGCCGGCTCCGCGCCGGCCCTCGCGTTCATTCATATTACGCGCCAGGGCCGGTGCGGTTTCTCGCCGCTCAGTCAGCCTGAGGGGACAGATCCTCCGCCAATCCTTGACCCGCCCCGTGCCGCGCCGCCACCACCGCGGCGGTGAACAGGCCGCAGACCGCCGCGAAGATGAGCAGGCCGACCAGGGTGATCCAGGCCCCGCTGTCCGCCGGCCGGACGAGCGAGATCAGCGGCGTCCACAGGTCGAAGGCCGTGCCCGGGTTGTCCTTCATCGCCTTGAGCGCGTCGAGCAACGCCACGATCAGGGCGGAGAAGGCGAACCCCACGACGCCGCCGGCGAGGCCGCGGATGGCGAGCTGGCCGCCGGTCAGCGGCTCGCGGATCCTCGGCGGCTCGATCCGGAACTCGACCTCGCGCGCGTTCCAGGGAACGAACCGGGCCAGCATGATCATTCCGGGGATGCCGAGGGGGAGCGTCGACCAGAAGAACGTAGACCAGCCCACGGAGTAAGCCGCGAACCCGGCGATCGGGCCTGAAAGGATGCGCGGCAGCCCGAAGAGGCTGGAGAATAGCGCGTATTGGGTCGCCGAGAATCGCTTCTGGGTCATGCGCAGCAGGAGCACGCTGAAGGCGCCGCTGCCCAGGCCCGAGCACAGTTGCTCGAAGCTGAAGGCGAACCACATCAGCGGCCGGTTGAGCTCCGGCTGCTGGGCGAGCAGGGCATAGCCCGCGTTGGAGAAGATCTGAAAGAAGCCGAAGATCCAGAGCGCGCGTCCCAATCCGAGCGGCGCGGTCAGCAGCCCGCCGATCAACGTGCCCAGGATGTTGCCCCACAGACCCAGCGTGCCGACCACGAAGCCGCGGTCGAGCTCGTTGTATCCCATGTCGTTCAGGAACGGCCGCTGCAGCGCCTGGACCAGGTTGTCCGCCAGCTTGTAGAGGAGGACGAAGGCGAGGATCTCCAACGCCCGATGGCGGGTCAGAAAGCCCAGGAAGGGATTCCAGACCGCCTCTTTGAGCGTCCTCGGGCCGGCACCCACCGCGTCCGGCTCAGGGGCCTTCCACACCACCAGCATGATCGGCACATAGAGGGCCGCCAACAGGACGTTGACCACCGGCCAGCCCCAGATGCCGGCGAAGGTGATCGACAGGCTGCCGGCGATGAAATAGCCGATGCGCCAGAGGAAGTTGCGCGCGCCGACCGCGACCGGCTGCTCCTCGGGACGCAGCACGTCCACGGCGTAAGCGTCGATGGCGATGTCCTGCGTGGCGCCGGAGAGGGCGATCGCCAGGGCGAGGGCTCCCACGACCCAGGGAGCCTCGGGATGGTTGCCGACGCCGGCCATGGCGAGCACCGAGATGAACAGGGCGACCTGGGAGATGATCGCCCACCCGCGCCGCCGGCCCAGCTTCGGCGGCACGAACCGGTCCATCAGCGGCGACCAGAGGAACTTGAACGTCCAGGGGATCTGCGCCAGGGTGAACAGGCCCACGATGCGGATGTCCACGCCGATGTCGCGCATCCAGTCGGGGATGGCGATCCATACCAGCCCCAGAGGCATGCCCGAGGCGAAGGACATGAGGACGACGGACCACGTTCGCCAGGAGGTGAACGCCCAGGCGAGGCTCTGCAGGGTGGTGGGTTTTTTCGTACCGGTTGCGGTGCTCAATCCAGGCTCCCCTTCGCTCTGCGGACTGCGACGTCAGCGCCCGATCCCGCTGGTTTCGATCGTTGAGGCGACATCCGCGCCGCCGGGGCCCCTCACCTCCCCGGCCCTCCTCTCCCACCGCACTCCCGCCCTTCCGGGAGAGATCCTCATGCCGCTTCGCGGCACCACAAAATGGGGTGAAAATGAGCCGCAAGGGCGGCTATTTTCAGAACAGGAGGGAGACTGAAAAAGCAACAAAAAAGAAGCTGCTTCCTTCAAGCTCCCCTCTCTCCCGGAGGGGTGGGTGTGAGGTGGGAGAGAGGGGCTGGGGGAGTGAGGGCTCCGGCGGCGCGGATCAAGCCTGGTGATCGCGAATGGCGGGATCGGCGTCTTCGGGTGCAGGACGTTGCGATCCCCGGAAGCTCTTCACAATGGCATCCTATTACAGCGATTCCACCTGCGACCGCAGAGGCACCAGGCTTTGGTTGATGCGGGTGAGCTCCTCCTGGGCTGCGGTCAGGCGGTCCCGCTCGGCGCGCACGAAGCGGGTGTAGGGGCCGATCGCCTCGTCGATGCGGCGCAGGCTGCCTTCGATCTCGCGGTCGAACTGAGCCGTCAGCGAGGACAGGAGCTGCTCGCGCATGGCGGCGATCTTCTCGCGCAGGTCGCGTTTGGCGTCGCGGCGGCGGTTGGGGATGATGAAGAGGCCCAGCACGGCGATCGTGCCGGCGGCGAGGATGCCGGTAAAGTCCGCCGCGGCGGTGACGGCGACGTGGGTGAGGACGGCGCCGAGGCCGATCGCTCCCACCTCCGCCAGCGCCGTTCCCGCCACCGCCGCCTGCACCGAATCGGCCAGCCGGCTGGCCTCCCGCTCCCTGTCGTAGCTCTCGACCGAGCGCTGGGCGGCCCGGCCGACGCTGTCGAGCAGCCGCGAGCGGTCGAAGTCGAAGTTGCGGCCGACCTGGCCCACGATGCGGTCCGCATGCTCGTGCCGCCGCCGGGCGAGGTGCTCCGTCACCGCTTGCCATTGCCGCAGCTCCGAGCTGACCAGCCAATCGATGATCTCCGATACCCGCCGCTCGGTGAGCTGCGGCAGGTCGGCCACCACGAGCCGCGCGAAATCGGCTTTCATCTTCGACTTGTTGACGAGATCGAAGACCCTGGCGAGCCGCATGGTGTCGTCGAAGAAGGCCATGCCCCGGTTCTCGAGCTCGTGGAGGATGACGTCCACGTCGGAGAGCCGGAAGCGGAACTCGCGCTGCACGTCCTCCTTGAAGAGCGCCATCTGGCGCTCGATGTCCTCGATCGCCGCGAAATCCTCCTTGAGCAGTTCGAGCCTGCCGTGGGTGACCTCCAGGTACCGCTTCGCGAGGTGCTCGGCGACGCCGAGAGGGTTGAGCAGCTTGAGCCGCACCCGCTCCTTTTCGTCCAGGGTGTCGACGATGAACCTCTCCAGCGCCTCGAACCGGCTCTCGGCGAGCTGGGCAGCGTCGCCGCTCGTCTTGCCGCGCAGGGCCAGCCGGGCCGACACGGGAAAGATCTGCGGCGTGAAGCCGAGGAGGGCGCGGGCGTTGTCGGCGATGAACTCGCGGATGCTCTCGACGTCCGCCGGCGACTCCAGGATGTCGATCTTGTTGACCGCCACGACGATCTTTTTCCCCCAGTCGCGGATTCCCTGGAGGAATTGCCGCTCGCTCTCGGTGAACGGGCGGTCGGCCGAGGTGACGAAGAGCACCAGGTCCGACCGCGGCACGAAGTCGCGGGTGATCGCCTCGTGCTGCCGGTGGATGGCGTTGGTGCCGGGAGTGTCGACGATGTTGATGTCGCGCAGCAGGTCGACTGGCGCGGTGACGACGTCGAGCGCCTGCTCCAGGGGAACACGGTCCACGGCTGGACCGTGCCGGAGGAGATGGATGCGCGTGGTGGTGGGAGTGACCCCCTCCTCGAGGACCTTGCTGCCGAGCAGGGCGTTGATGAAGGCGCTCTTGCCGGCGTTGAACTCGCCGGCGACCACGAGCAGGAAGAGCTCGTCGAGCTGCAGGGCCGACCGTTTGAGGGTCTCCTGGTCCTCGGCCGAGGCATCGAAGCGTGCCAGGGCTTGCTGCAGGTCGGCGAGCAGCCGCCGGTTTTCGGCCCGCAGCTCGTCCTGATTCCGGTTGAGAATGCGCCGCAGCATGGCTTCCCGCTCCGGCGAACCTTAGCATGGGGCGTCGCATCGACAATCCCAGCGCACCCAACAGGCGTTCCAAGCTTTCGGATTTTGATAGTATTCGCGGATCAAGGCTGATTTGGATGCACGGCGCAGCTTTTTAAGGAGGATAAGATGGCGACGATCTCCATGCAGCGAGATGCCACTTCCGAGGCTGAGACCCATCCGGCCCCCTCGCCCGGTGCCCAGCCGCTCCCGTCCCGCCACCGCGGCGAACGTGCCGCCGCCGCGGTAACGCCGGGAACGGGGAGCAGGGGAGCGAGGGCCCTCGCTCGGTTCCTCGACTCAGCCGGTGTCGCTTGCGAGGTCGTGCTCCCTTCCGGCGAGACGGTCCGCTGCGGCGACGCCCCACCGAGGTTCCGATTGATCATCCACTCCGACCGTGCGCTGCGCCGGGCTTTCGACGAGCTCGCTCTCGGCAGCGCCTACGTCGAAGGCGAGATCGATTTCGAAGGCGACCTCTGGAGCGCCATGGAGATCCGCAGCAAGCTTCAGGACCGCGCGCGGACGAGCCAGATCCTGCGCTTCCTGGTGAACCTTCTCCTGATCGCTCCCACCCGGATCAACCGCCGGGCGATCGACTTCCATTACACCCTCGGCGACGACTTCTACCACTCGTTCACCGACTCTCGGTACCACTTCTACTCCCACGGCCTCTTCCATTCCGAGACAGAAACCCTGGAGGAGGCCTCCGAGCACAAGCTGGAGACCCTTTTCGCGGCGCTGCGGCTCGAGCCCGGCATGCGCCTGCTCGACATCGGCGGCGGCTGGGGAGGCGTGACCCGCTACTGCGGCGCCCGGGGCGTTCACGTGACTTCCCTCACTCTGGCCGAGGATTCGTACCGCTACATCCGCAACATCCTGGACACCACCGGCTTTCCCGGCGAGGTCCATCGCCAGGACTTCCTGGAGCACCGGCCCGAACGGCCCTACGACGCCATCGTCATCCTCGGGGTGATCGAGCACATCCCCACCTACCGCCGGTTCTGCGAGCTTGTCTGGGAAGGCCTGGTTCCTGGTGGCCGGATCTACATGGACGCCTCCGCCTCCCACCAGAAGTACGAGGTGAGCACGTTCTCCCGCAATTACATCTGGCAAGGCAGCCACTCCTTCCTGTGCGTCCAGGACATCGTCCAGGAGTTTCTCTACCACGGCTTCAAGGTCGAAGAGGTGAAGCGCGACACCCGCGACTACGAGCTCACCATGCGCCACTGGGCGGAGCGGTTCGACGCCGCGCGGGACTTCATCGTCAAGGGTTGGGGAGAGAAGGTCTACCGCGCCTTCCGCCTCTATCTCTGGGGCGGCTCGTATGCTCTGCACGCCGACACGCTGCAGTCCTACCATGTGGTGGCGACCCGGCGGGAGCAGCGGGGTCCTCGCCCGGGAGTCTTCAAGCGGGCGTGGAATTTCCTCAGCGGGTTGAAGTAGGGGGCGGCAAACCGAAGCTTAGGTCGCTGACGGGAAGTCCGTGCGCCTGCACGGTGACGCGGGGGCCAAGCCGATCCTAGCCCGGCGATAAATCGCCGGGCTACAAGGGCAGCGCCGGGTGAACCCGGCTTTAAACGGGACCGTCCGTTAATCGACCCGGGGACGATTTTGCCGTATTGGCAGCTCTTCTACCACGCGGTCTGGGCGACGCGATTTCGCGAGCCTCTGATATCCGCGGAAGTGGAGTCGGTCATTCATGGCCTGCTTCGCGGCAAGGCCGTTGGGTTGGGAGCCGAGGTGTTCGCATTGAACGGCATGGAAGACCATGTCCATATGGTCATCTCCATTCCTCCCAAGCTGTCCGTGGCGGGATTCATCGGCAAGGTAAAGGGGGCCACCTCGACGAGGTTCAACAAGGCGGGCCTTCTGAACCGTCCGTTCTTCTGGCAGGAGGAATACGCGGTCCTTTCCTTCGATAAAAAGCGGCTGCCGCGCTACGTCGCCTACGTACGAAACCAGAAGCTCCATCACGCGAACAGCTCGACGATCCCAATCCTGGAACGTACAGAAGAGACCGATTAGGTTTGAAGCCGGGTTCACCCGGCGCTGCCCTTGTAGCCCGGGCATTTATGCCCGGGCGAGGAGCCGACCGACATGAACCTCCCCGTCGCCTGTACCCTCTCCACCCCCGAGCTGCACGAACGCGAGCAGACCGTCCTCGCCAAGGTCCGCGCCCGCGTTCAGGAGGTGCGGGACCTCGACTCCGGATACGCCCTCCGCTTCGATCCCGAGGGCGCGATGCTCGCCGACCTCGCGACGCTCATCGAGCTGGAGCGCCAGTGCTGTCCCTTCCTGCGATTCGAGCTTCGAGGTGCTCCCCGCGAGCGGCCCCATCTGGCTGGAGCTCACCGGTCCCGAAGGCACCCGAGATTTCCTCCGAACCATCCTGAATCTGCCGTAAGATCACCCCGCAACCAGGCTTGAAGCCGGGTTCACCCGGCGCTGCCCTCGTAGCCCGGACATGGATGTCCGGGCGAAGGAGTGAACCTATGCCTTCTGAAGTTTCTCGACTTCGCCGCGACATCTCCGTTCTGGTCGTCCTCGTCCTGCTCCTGGCGATCCCCGCCCTCTCCGCCGCCGCGAAACGGCCCATCACCGAGACCGACCTCTTCGAGTTCGTCTGGATCGCAGGCCCGCAGATCTCGCCGGACGGCAGGCAGGTGGCCTTCGTCCGGGTCACCGTCAACGAGAAAAAGGATGGCTACGATACCGCCATCTGGATCGTGCCGGCGGACGGCGGCGAGCCGCCGCGGCCGTTCACCAGCGGCCCGCGCGACGGCTCGCCCCGATGGTCTCCGGACGGCACGCGGATCGTCTTCACCCGCGCCGCCGAGAAAGAGGGCAAGCCCGAGCCGCCGCAGCTCTACCTCATCTCGACCCAAGGTGGCGAGGCCGTGAGCCTCACCGACCTGCCGCGCGGCGCGGGCTCGCCGGCGTGGTCTCCGGACGGCAAGACCATCGCCTTCGTCAGCTCGGCGAACGACGAGGATCTGAAGAAGTGGCAGGAGAAGAAGAGCAAGAAGGATGAAAAGGCCAAGGAGGAGAAGAAAGGCGAGGAAAAGAAGGAAGGAGAAGAGGAGCGGGAGAGCGATGTCCGCGTGATCACCCGGGCGATCTACCGCTTCAACGGCCCCGGTTATCTCGATCCCAAGCGCCCCAGCCATCTCTGGACCATCGAGGTGCCGGCGGCAGGAGCCAAGGCCCCCGAGCCGAAACAGATCACCACCGGCGAGCTCGCCGAGGCCGAGCCCGCCTGGTCGCCGGACGGCTCGCTCCTCTACTTTCTCTCGAACCGCCTCGAGGAACCCTATTACGAGGCGCAGGACGCCGACCTCTACGCCGTGGCCGCCAAGGGCGGCGAGATCCGCCGCATCATCAGCATCGACGGCCCGATCGGCGACTTCACGCTGTCTCCCGACGGCAACCAGGTGGCCTTCGCGGGCTACCGGAATTCCAAGCCGGACCGCTCGCACAATCAGACCGATCTGTTCGTTGCGGCCGCGGCGCCGGAAGCCGAGGCGCGGAACCTGACGACCACCTTGGACGACGACGTCCTCGAGGGGCTCGCGGCCGACCAGCATCCGCCGCGCGGCGGCCGGTCGCAGCCGATCGTCTGGAGCCGGGACGGCCGCTCGATCTTCGTCGTCGCCGGCGATCGCGGCCGGGTGAACATGAAGCGATTCGACGCGGCGACCGGCGCCGCCGAGGCCCTCACCCGGGGCGACCAGGAGATCGTCTCCTACACCGCGACGGCGGACGGCTCGCGCATGGCGGTCGTCGTTTCAACGCCGACGGCAATCAACGACCTTTTCGCGCTCGACACCGCTACCGGAAAGATGACGCCGCTGGCGCAGCCGAACCAGGAGCTCTTCTCGCAGCTCGAGCTGACCCCGCCCGAGGAGATCACCTACAGGAGCTTCGACGGCAAGGAGATCCACGCCTTCGTCCAGAAGCCCCCGGACTTCGACCCCAAGAAGAAATACCCGCTCATCCTCAACATCCACGGCGGGCCCCACGCGGCGTACGGCTTCGCCTTCTTCCACGAGATGCAGTGGATGGCCGCCAAGGGTTACGTGGTGATCTATCCGAACCCGCGAGGCAGCTCCACCTACGGCCAGGAGTTCGGCAACGTCATCCAGTACGAGTTTCCCGGCGACGACGCCAAGGACCTGCTGGCCGGCGTGGACGAGATGGTCAAGCAAGGCATCGCGGACCCCGCGCGCCTGGGCGTCACCGGCGGCAGCGGCGGCGGCATCCTCACCAACTGGATCATCACCCAGACGGACCGCTTCGCCGCCGCGGCTTCGCAGCGCTCGATCGCCGACTGGACGAGCTTCTGGTACACGGCGGATTTCACGCTGTTCCGACCGACCTGGTTCCGCGGCGCGCCGTGGGAAGATCCTCAGGATTTCGCGCGCCGCTCGCCGATCACCCACGCCGCCAGGATCACGACGCCGCTCATGCTCATCGAGGGCGACACGGATTGGCGCACGCCGCCCGCGGCCGGCGGCGAGATGATGTTCCGGGCCTTGAAATACATGAAGAAGCCGGTCGTCATGGTGCGCTTCCCGGGCGAGAGCCACGACCTTTCGCGCAGCGGCCAGCCCTGGCATCGCGTCGAGCGGCTGCAACACATCGTGGCCTGGTTCGACAAGTACCTGCAGGGGAAGAAGATCGACGACTACGACGTGCCTTGAGGCGGGCCAGATGGAAATCAAGGACAAGAAGGACAGCAAGGACGTCAAGGACGCGAGGTGAACGGGATGCTCCTCGTCCTAGAAGTCCTTGCCGTCCTTTTCGTCCTTGGTCTCCGCGGCAAAGTCAGCGGCTCTCGGGAGAGATTCCCCCTTCTTTGTCTCTGCCTGATCCTGGTGGGTTGCGCCGGCAGGCTGCCGCCTCAGGGCGCTCCTGTACCGTTCTCTGCCGAGGCTGTCTCGCTCTTCGGCGAGCCCCTCGTGGCGCCGGCGCTCCCAGCCGAAACGCGGGCTGACCGCGAGGCCAAGCTCGCCGAGGCCCGCGCCGCCGTGGAGCGCTCGCCGGACGACGCCGGCGCCCTGATCTGGCTCGGCCGGCGCACGGCGTACCTGGGACGCTACCGGGAGGCGATCGAGATCTTCTTCCGCGGCATCGCAAAGCATCCGGACGATGCCCGTTTCTATCGCCACCGCGGCCACCGCTACATCACCGTGCGTGAATTCGACCGGGCCGTCGCGGACCTGGAGCGCGCGGCGCAACTGATCGCCGGCAAGGCGGACGAGATCGAGCCGGACGGTCTGCCCAACGCGCGCAACGTCCACACCAGCACGCTGCAGTCGAACGTCTGGTATCACCTCGGACTGGCCCATTACCTCAAGGGCGACTTCGAGGCCGCGCTCGCCGCCTACCAGGAGTGCCTGAAGGTGTCGGGCAATCCGGACATGCTGGCGGCCACCAGCCACTGGCTCTACATGACCCTCCGGCGCCTGGGACGGGAGGAGGCCGCGCGCCAGGTCCTCGGGCCCATCCACGCCGGCATGGACATCATCGAGAACCAGGCCTACCACCGGCTCCTGCTGCTGTACAAGGGCGAGCTTTCGCCAGCGGCTCTCCGCGCCGGCGCCGCCGGCGACCTCGATCCGCCGACGATCGGCTATGGCTTGGGCAACTGGCACCTCTACAACGGACGTAGGGAAGAGGCGTTACGGACCTTCCGTGAGGTCCTCGCCGGCGGCAATTGGCCCGCCTTCGGCTTCATCGCCGCCGAGGCGGATCTGCAGCGGCTGGGGGAAAGGCCGCGGTAAGGGACCTTCACGCGGACTCGGCCAGGAGCCGCTCCAGGCCGGCGACCAGTCGGCGGAAAGAGAGGCAGCGCTGATGGGCGAGATCGAGATCCATCCTTGCTGCGAAGATGGGTTGATGCACCGTGACTACATAGTGCCGATTCTCTTCCATGTTGCGGCTCAACCTTTCTTTGGCGCCCCGGATCGTCTCAGGTTCCTCGGGCGCTTTCGCGTCGGCGCGGATCCCTTGGACGCCGCGTAGAGATTCCTTACTGCCGAGGAACCAGGACTCGAGCTCCCGAGTGGCCGCGACGACAACGGTGGGCAACGGCCTTGCCTCGCGGCACCGCTGCAGAAGAGAGCGCTCAAGGGGGAGAGGCTCATCGTCATCCGCATCCAGGATCACCAGCACGGAGTCGACACCCTCTCGATACCGAATGCCACGAGAGAGGGCGCGTTCGATCTCGCCCGGCTGGCTCATCTTGAGCCGCGGAATGCGGAATGGCCGCGCTACTCGGACCTCGGGATGCTCGAGCTTCACCAGCAGGCGGCGGCGGAGGATCGGCACGGCCTCCTCCTCGGAATGCCCCTCGACAATTGGAAGGAGGCAGCTAATCACAGATCAGAGCGAGATTTCTTTGAACAGGTCCAGGCGCTTGGCGACGGTCTGAGCGGCTTCAACATCCTGGCTCAGCTCATTGATCCTCAAAAGATCGCCGGCCGTGTAGAGTCGCTCACGGATCGCTTGCCTGCTGGCTTGGGAAACCGGCGCAATGATCGTGCGCCCGTTCTCCTTGGTGACAACCCGAAGCTGATCGTCGGACACTTCCTTTTCGTCCAGGATGTCCGCGCTGTGGGTCGTAATCACAACTTGGCAGTCATATACGGCATGCAACAGGACTTGCAGGATCAGCCCCGCGCTGGCTGGATAAACTGTCGTTTCAGGCTCCTCGATGACTAGAACGGAAGGCTGCTGGGCTTGGAGGACGGCGAGGAGCAGACCGAGTATGCGGAGAGTCCCGTCCGACATCTCGGTCGCGGCCAGATGCCCCGGTTGCTCCGTTCCCACGTCCACTTCAAATTCCAGGATGGCTCTTCCCTCCACGCCAGTTACGCTGATTCCCTGGACTCCCGGCACAACCCTGGAGAGGAGAGCGCAAAGGAGCTTATAACGTTCCTTGTCCCCTGCCCCATTTCGCAGATGGGCCAAGACCGACGCCGCATTCCTCCCATCGGGCTCTAATAGAACACCCGCGTCGAGCTCCTGCCACTGGCGCAACCGGCGAGGATCGATCGAATAGGACCGCACCGAGGTGAGGAACTCGTAAAGCGGGCTGAACTCCTCTGTGGCCGACGCCGCGAAAAGGGCAAGCCGATTAGCGGAGAGTTTCGGCCGAATTCCCGGGATCTCCCTTATGAAGCGCCCATCCGTCAGCTCGAAATCTGCAGCACCTTGGGGACCCCAGACGGCGCCTTTCTCATGGACGACCCGGTACTGGTCGTTCTCGCTGGCGATCTCGAAAGCGTATTCAGCGGACTGGTTTTCGGCGAGGTCGACAACCAGCTTGATGCCGAAGGAGACGGGCTCCTCCATCCAAATCGGCAGAAGACCAGATCTGTGTCGGCGGTTCCACGCCTGTTGGATCGATTCCGACAAACACTCCTGCACGAACGCCAGCGCATCCACGAAGTTGCTCTTCCCGGCGCCGTTCGGACCCACGAAGACCGTGAACGGCTCGAGGTCGACCACCGCCCGCTCGATGCTCTTGTAGTTCTGGATCTGGACTTGGCGGATTCTGGGTACCATGGAACGCTCGCCGTCGGGGGTTTGATCCTACCATGGTCTTGGCAGTGTCAGAGGGGGGCGAAACGTCCCGTGGCCTCTGGACATCTTCTTTAGAGCTTGCTGTGCCGTGGCGGGTCCGGCCCGTTCGGCCGTAAAATACCGGAAGGAAGGCCCCTTCTCTGGAAACTCAGCACTTTGTGGAGACGTCAATGAGCAGCCAATTCCGATCCCCTGCCGCCCACGCTTGGACTGCTTTCGCGGTCGCCCTGGCCCTAATCCCGGCGGTCGCTCTCGCCGCGCCTTCGGCGGACCCCACCTACGCCGCCTTGCGCGCCGCCCGGCCGGACGGCCGCACGGTGCCGGTCAACGGGCTGGTGCTGGAGCGGGACGTCTTCCGCTTCCAGTTCGACTCCGGGGCGTTCCATTTTCTGGCGCCGGTCGCCGGCCGCACGGTGGGGGCGGTGTTCGTCGGCCGCGGCAGCTACCGGCTGAGCCCGGCCACCGAGAACGAGCGGCGGCAACTCGCACTGTCCTCGGGCGCCGGCAGCGGCTTCGAGACCCTGACGGACGATTTCGACGATCTGGTCCTGCTGTTCGCGGATGACACGGCCCAGGAAATCGAGCTCCACGCATCCGCTCGCGCGGGGACGCCCGACCCGCGCGCCGCCGAGGTCCAAGAGCGCTATCTCAAGCGGCAGCGGAAGGATTTCCGGACCAATTTCCAGGCGCGGCTGCTGCGCGACCTGCTGAACAGTCCCGGCCTCATGAGCGGCGTCTTCCTTTCGCTGATCGACGGCAAGCAATATCCCCCAGCTCTCGCGGCGGTGGACCCTGACGGCTCCGAAGCACTGGGAATCAGCATCCGTCTGGGCAGCGAGGATACGGTCTTCGTCGTGGCGGATCCCAACCGCGGCGGCCTCTGGTATCACTGCGACCGCCAGGCGGAGGTGGAGCGCAAACGCAAGAGCCCGGAGAAACGCCTGACGGACGCGCTCGACTACACCGTCGACACTCGCGTCGAGAAGAATGAGGATCTGGCCGGCACGACCACGATTCGATTCAAGACGCTGGTGCCCAATCTGCGGGTCCTGCCGCTGTTCCTGGAGCCCTCCCTCCGCATCAAGGAGGCTGCATTCGCTGTCGACGCCGGGGATGCGGAGGCGTCCTGGAAACCGGTCGCCTTCGTCCAGGAAGCTCGAGAAGGAGGACGCCGACGCCGCGGTCGTTTTCCCCGAGGCGCTGGCCAAAGGCGCGACGGCCCTGTTGCGGCTCGCCTACAAAGGCGAGAAGGTGCTCGTGGATGGTGGCGACAAGAACTACTACGTTGGCGCCCGGGCAAGCTGGTACCCGAACGTGGGAGTCTTCTCCGATCCCGCCGTCTTCGACCTGACCTATCACGTTCCCGCCGGCAACGAAATCATTTCGGTGGGAAAGCTCGTGGAAGAGAAAACCGGGAACGAGCAGAGCGTTTCGCGATGGCGAACGGAGCATCCCGTTCAAGTCGCGGGCTTCAACTACGGCAAGTTCAAGAAGCTGGCCAAGCAGGACGAGTTCAGTAAGATCGACGTCGAGGTCTATACCAACCCAGGCACCCCCAACATCATCAAAGAGATCAACGCGGCGATGAGCGGTGACTCGATGGATCAGATCGACCAAGGGTTCGAAACCGGCGCCCCGGGAGAAAGCCTGGGCAAGATCAACACGGGCCGGTTGGCGGAGGCTTCCCTCGCAGACGGGCTCAACTCCGCACGCCTCTTCACCACCTATTTCGGGCCGCTGCCGCAGACCCACGTCGCCATCACGCAGCAGTCCAACTTTACCTTTGGCCAGTCCTGGCCGTCGCTCATTTTCATGCCCTATCTTTCCTTCATGAACGGCACGCAGCGCCAGATTCTCGGCATGGTGCAGGCCAAGGACTTCGTCGACCAGGTGGGATATCACGAGTTCGCGCACCAATGGTGGGGCCATCTGGTGGGAGCCGAAACCTACCGGGACCAATGGCTGGAGGAGGGATTCTCCGAGTTCTCGGCGGCTTTGGCCGTTCACCACACCAAGGGCTGGACCGATTATGACCGGTTCTGGAAAGAGCGGCGGAAGGAAATCCTGGAGAAGACTCCCGGCAACGTCATGGCACCTTACGAGGCCGGCCCGATCAGCCAGGGTTGGCGCCTCTCCACGGCGCGGACGCCCTCCGCCGGCGGCATGATGTATCCCAAGGGCGGCTACGTGCTCCACATGCTGCGCATGTTGATGTACGACTGGAAGCTCGAAGGATCCGGACGCCCGGTTCATCGTCATGATGAAGGACTACACCGCCGCCTACGGCGGCAAGTTCGCGTCTACGGCGGACTTTCAGAAGGTGGTGGAGCGCCACATGGTGCCCGCCATGAACGCCACCAACGACGGCAAGATGGACTGGTTCTTCAACCAGTGGGTGTACGGCACCGAGATGCCGCGCTACGTGAGCGACCTCAAAGCGGAGCCGGCGGGGGAGGAGACCCGCATCCACGGCACCATCCGCCAGGAAGGGGTGTCGAAGGATTTCCGTGCCGTCGTGCCGATCTACGTCGAGCTCGGCAAGAACGAGACGGCGCGGGTGGGCATGCTGCCGCTGATCGGCGAGGCGAGCGTGCCGGTCGACGTCAAGCTGAAGCTGCCGAAAAAGGTCCGCAAGGTCTACCTCAACGCCCACGGCGAGGTGCTGGCGCGCGACTGATGGAAGAGCTTCCCAGGGGTAGGCCCACGCGTGGATTCCAGCTCGGTCGGAGATCCGGCGCGATATCCCGCGCTGGATCACCTGGAGACGAGCCTGGCGGCTCTGCCGGACGCGCCCCGGGATCTGGGCCGGATAGCCCTGCTCGTGAGACGCGGTGAGGGCGGTCTGCGGGAGCAGCCGGATCGGGTACGCCTGGCGCCGGATACCGGCCTTCCAGGAGACGCATGGGGACGCCGCAGCGAGCCCAACCCCGAGGCGCAGCTCACGGTCATGCAGATCGCCGTGGCGGAGCTGATCGCGCATGGTCAGCCGTTGTCGCTGTTCGGGGACAACCTGTTGCTGGATCTCGATCTCTCAGCCGCGAACCTGCCCATCGGCAGCCGCGTGCGCGTGGGCGAGGCCATTTTGGAGGTGACTCCGAAGCCCCATAACGGCTGCCAGAAGTTCCGAGCGCGATTCGGCCCTGACGCGCTGCGTTTCGTATCGAAGCCCGATCTGCGGCACCGCAACCTCCGCGGCATCTACATGCGAGTGGTGCAGCCGGGCGAAACGGCGCCGGGCGATCCGGCGGAGGTCATTTCGCGAGGACCCAGCCATGGATGACAAGCAGTCCAACAGCGAGCAGTTCGTCGCCGATGGTTACCAACGGCTGGTATCCAGCGACGAATACCAGGCGGCCGCCGCGGCGGCGAAAAAGCGGGTTCATGCGCAGTTCGACCCGCAGATTGCCGCCGCCGGGCCGCTGCGCCGCCTGCGGTTGTACTACCTTCGCCATCGCGAGCTGTCGCGAGAGCTCGAACGTCTCGCGCCTCCCGGGGCGTTCTATGTCAGGTCCAACGGTTGATCATGCGAGCGTAGCGTCGAGATACCGCTCGTGCAGGATCGCCGTGTGGTGAGCGAGGTGACCGGCCACGATGTAGGCGATGGCGCGCACGGTAAAGGGGTTGCCGCTGGCGATGCCGCTGCGCTCCCAGGCCTCGGCCGGCAGGTTGCGGAAGAAGGACAGGGTCGCGAGGCGTACGCTGCGAAATTCTTCGACGTGGCGGGCCCAGGACACCTCGTCGGCCTTCGCTCCGGCGGCGCTGATGCCTTCGTCGAAGCTCGGTAAGGGAGTGTCGAAGCCGCGGGCGAACCAGAGAGCACGGCACACGAAGACCCGCTCGGTGTCACTGACGTGGTTGAGGACCTGGCGGATGCTCCACTTCTCCGGCGCATAGCGGTGGAGGGATCCCTCCTCCGAGAGGCCGGACAGGAAATCCGTCGCCTCGTCGAGCTGCGTCGCGAGGAAGCCGACGATGTCGTCGCTCGTCACCCGGTCGATGTAGCGGTGGTAGTAGGCAGCGGCCTCGTCGGTTCCTGGACGTCCCATCCCTGAATCCCCTTTCGTTCTGTAGACGCGCGTGCGGGTCTGTTCCGAAGCCGCACCCGCGGCGGAGAGGAGTTTGCAGTACGGGGGTGGTCGCAGGCAAGATCCACTTCCGGCCCGCCGGATGGGGCCACTCCCTGGGAGCGCCGGCGTCGCTCCGATATACAAGTGAAGAGTCACGGAGAGACCGAAGGTGTGCGGAGACTTCGTGGCGCCTTTCGATCGCGATCCCGTAGAGGTTTTCGCCGTCGAAACGGCTCGGCCGGTCCCGGATGCCGGGCACGTTTTCGCCGCCTGCCGTGTCTAAGGAGGAGAGCGGCCCCAAAACCGGGACCGCCCAGACCGATGCAAGAGGACGAAATCCATGTCCCGATCCCTCATGATGCTTGGTTCGACCGTTCTCGCCGCCCTCGGGCTCGCCGGCGGTCTCTCGGTTGATGCTTCGAAACCCGGCGAGTCTCGGCCCGCCGCCGGCTTCGCTTCCGCCTCGTTCAGGTTCCCGAAGGTATCCGTCGACGAGCCGGCGGCTGAATCGGCCGCGCCGATCAGCCTCACCGCGTCCGACGGTACGGGTCTCACCCTGGTGGGCCTGGAGGCGAACGGGGTTCTCGAGCCGCCTCTGGCCTTCACCGAGCTGCATCTGACGTTCGAAAACCCCCGCAACGAGATCATCGAGGGCCGTTTTCGCATCGGCCTGCCGCCGGGCGCGGCGCTCTCCCGCTTCGCCATGAAGATCGGCGACGCCTGGCAGGAGGGCGAGGTGGTGGAGCGCCAGCGCGCCCGACGGGTTTACGAGGACTTCCTCCATCGCCGGCAGGACCCGGCGCTGCTCGAGCAGGAAGCGGGCAACGAGTTCTCGGCCCGCGTCTTCCCCATCCCGGCGCGCGGCCGCAAGGAGCTGATCGTCTCCTACTCGCACGCCATGGCGCGCTCGGACGAGGCGTACGTCCTTCCTCTCCAGGGTCTCTCGGAGATCGGCCGGCTCGACATCCGCGTGCTTCTCGGCGAGCGCCCCGTCGCGCCCGCCGAGGAGGCCGGGGCGAGCAATCTCGGCGGCGAGGTGAGCGACCGCCGCCTCGTCGAGCTGCACAAGCGGGACTGGACCCCGGACCGCGACTTCGAGATCGCTCAGAGCCGCGTCGCCGGACGCGCGGGGCTGCGTCACGCCAATCTCGCGGTAGTGCGCGTCTCGCCGCCCGTCGAGGCCGCGCCGCAGGAGATCTCCGGCCTCTACGTGCTGGTCGATTCGAGCGCCTCGCGCGCCCTCGGCTACGCCACCCAGGTGCGCCGGCTCGGCGAGCTGATCACCGGCTTGCGCGACGGCGCGGGAGGCGCGACGCCGGTGGGCGTCGCCGCCTTCGATCAGGAGGTGATATCGATCTTCGAAGGTACGGCGAGCGGCTTCGGCCAGGCGGAGCTGGAGCGTCTCGGCGCGCGCCGGCCGCTCGGCGCTTCCGATCTCCACCGCGCGCTCGGCTGGCTCGGCAACCGGTTGGCCAACAATATGGCCAACAATATGGCCAACAATACTGGCAAGCATCCGCGCGTGCTGCTGATCACCGACGGCGTCGCCACGGCCGGCGACACCGAGACCCGCGCCCTCAAGGCGGCGGTGCGGGCGCTCGGCGCCAAGGGCGTCGACCGTCTCGACGTTCTGGCCGTGGGCGGCCTGCGCGACGAGGCCGTGCTGCGCGAGCTGACGACCGGCAACCTGGCGCACGACGGCCAGCGCATCGACGGTGGCGCTCCCCTCGCCGACATCGCCCGCCGGCTCACGCTCGCCTGCCGCTCCGGAATCAAAGTCGAAGTCGAAGGAGCCGGCTGGGTGTGGCCCGAGACGCTCGACGGCGTGCAGCCCGGCGACGAGACGCTGGTCTACGCCGATCTGCCGGCGGGCCGGCCGTTCCGCCTCACGCTCGGCGGCAAGACCGTGGCGCTCGCGGACAAGCTGGCGACCGCCGAGCGGCCGCTGCTCGAGCGGGCCTGGGTGCAGGCGCGCATCGAGCGGATGCTGCATCTGCGCGAGGCCGCGCTCGGCGCCGACGACGACCTGCGCCGCGCCCTGGGGCTGCAGATCACCGAGCTGAGCGTGAAGCACCGCGTGCTGAGCCCGTTCACCGCCATGCTGGTGCTGGAGACCGAGTGGGATTACGCGCGCTTCGGCCTCGAGCGGCGCGCCCTCGCCAACATCCTCACCGTGGGACCCGGCGGGCTGGACGTGCTCGCTCGCTCGCGCGCCGCGGTGTCCCAAGACACCCGGGTCGCGGCGAAGCTCGGGGAAGCTCGACCGACGTCGGATCCGAGTCGCTGGAAGGCGAGCCGGGCTCCGAAGGTCCCGGGGCTCAGGACTTCGAGGGTGTCCCGGGTGGTATCGAAGGCGGGGTCGCAGGCGGGATAGTCGGCGGCGTCCCCGGTGGCGTGCCGAGCGCTGCGTTGGCGGCGCCGCCGCCCGAGCCGTCGCAGGTCATCCCACGGGTCGAAACCGAGGAAGCCCTTCGCGTCGGGCAGCCTGTCGAAGCACCTAATGAGCTGCCTGCCGTGGCACCCGAGGCGCGGCCCGACAGCGACCGGATTCAGCTCGACGAGCAACGGAAGGAGAAGCGCATCGAGCCCTACAGCGGCCGTTTCGCCGAGGTGATGGCTCACCTCGCCGCTCGCCGCATCGCGCAGGCGCGCACCGTCGCCGAGGCCTGGATCAAGGAGTCGCCGGGTGACGTGCTGGCCCTGCTGGCGCTCGGCGAGGTGTGGGAAGCCGCGGGTGAGACGACCGCGGCGGCGCGGGCTTACGGCTCGCTGATCGATCTCTTCCCGAGCCGCGCCGACCTGCGGCGGTTGGCGGGCGAGCGCCTCGAGCGGCTCGGCAAGGCGGGGCTCGAGCTGGCGATCGATACCTATCAGAAGGCCGTCCTCGACCGGCCGGACCACGCCACCGGCCATCGGCTCCTCGCCTGGGCGCTGCTGCGCGCCGGCCGCTCTGCCGAGGCCTTCGAAGCGCTCGAAAAGGGCATCGAGCAGGAATATCCGCAAGGCCGCTTCGCCGGCCTCGACCAGGTCATGAAGGAGGACCTGGGCCTCCTCGCGTCTGCCTGGCTGTTCGCCGAGCCGGCCAGGCGCCAGGAGGTGCTCGACCGCCTTCAGGCGCAAGGCGCGCAGCTCGCCGGCGAGCCCTCCCTGCGTTTCGTCCTCTCCTGGGAGACGGACGCCAACGACGTCGACCTCCACGTCTACGACCGTCGCGGCAATCATGCCTATTACGGAGCCAAGGCGCTGTCCTCCGGCGGCGAGCTGTACGCCGACGTCACCACGGGCTACGGTCCCGAGTGCTTCGCGGTGAAAGAGCCGCCGGACCGCGGCGCCGCGCCGTACAAGCTGGCGGTCCACTACTACCGGCGCGGACCGATGGGCTACGGCATGGGGATCATCCACGTCGTCGGCCACGACGGCAAAGGCGGCCTCTCCGTGGAGCCGCGGCCGTTCGTGGTCATGGCCGACAACGCCATGGTGGACGTGGGCTCGGTGGCGACGGGCGAGGCGGTTCGGGGCGGCGGGAAGTAGAGCCGCTGGACAGGTCTCCAAAAATTGGACAAGGACGGAAAGGACAGCAAGGACTTCAAGGACGAAAGACAGATCATTCCGCGCCGGGCGGGCTCGTGGCAACGCTATTGACAACTGTCAATCGCCTGCCGTACCCTGTTTGGCATGCCGGAGCTGACGCCCTCGTTCCTGCTCGGAAACCCGAATCTGGTCCTCGCCGAGGCGCCGTGGTGCGCGACTCTCGACAACCTGGAGCTGACCATCCTGCTGCTCGCTCAGCCGTGGGCCACCGCCGGCACCGGCCTGCGGCGAGCCGCGCTGGAGCGGCAACTGGCGAGTCTCGACCTACCTCTCGGACCTATCTACTTCCAGCGCATCAAGCGGGCGGTGACGCGGTTGGAGGAGATCGGCGTCCTGGATGGCTGGGGCGAGGGCCGTTCCCGCAGGTTCGTCGTGACTCCGGAAGGCTTCGCCGCCCTGCTGCTGAACCTCTGCGTACTGCGCGCCGATCCGACGCTCGACGGTAGCGAGTTTGAGCTCAAACGGTCGCTGGTGGCCACGTTGAACCGCTTCTTCGAGAAGCTTTCAGAACGGCCAGAAGAACCGCCGCTATCTCCCAAGACCGAAGGGTTCCTTTCCGACGTGGAGCAGCTCGTCGTCGGCGGCGAGCCGGTGATCACCGAGGAGATCGAAAGGGAGGCCTTGAACGTCCTGCACCTGATCGACAAGCAGCGCCAACAAGTAGAGCGGCTGCTGAATTCGGCGAAAGAGCGCCAAGCGTGCAAGGAGAGCCGGACCGGGTCTCTGTCGGAGGCCGACCTGGAGCGGATCGCCGAGGCGGGGTTCGGCGACGTCCTTGCTCTGCTCGGCAATGAGCTGGACGTATCCGAGCCGGTAGATTCTCCATGGCTCGGCTACGCCGCCACCGTGCTGCGTTACGAGCAGTATCTGCGCTACCTGGAAGAGCTGGCCTCGCTGTACGCCGGCGAGCTCAAGACGGTCGGGATTCGCGGTTTTCCGAGGAGGAGGGCGTAATGAGCAGTCCCCGCTGGTGGCTCCAATCCGGCGCGAAGTCCTCGCGGAAGGAGCTCGCGCCGTACCTGCCGCGGCTCGACGCCATCAACGCCCGCGAGGCGGAGATGGCGGGGCTGGCGGATGCCGAGCTGAGCGAGCGGACGCGGGCCCTTCGCGAGCGAGCCCGGAGCGGCGAGGCGCTCGACGCGCTGCTCCCGGAGTGGTTCGCCCTGGTGCGCGAGACGGCCCGGCGGACGCTCGGCGAACGGCCTTACGAGGTGCAGCTCCTGGCCGGCATCGCCATGCACGAAGGCAAGCTGGTGGAGATGCAGACCGGCGAAGGCAAGACCCTGGCGGCCGTCGCGCCGGTGGCGCTCCATGCCTTGGCCGGCCGCGGCGTGCACGTGCTCACCTACAACGACTACCTGGCCCGCCGCGACGCCGATTGGATGGGTCCCATCTTTCAGCGGCTCGGGCTCACCGTCGGCTGCGTGCAGGAGGGACTGACGCCGGAGGCGCGGCGGCGGGCCTATGGCTGCGACGTCACCTACGTCACGGTCAAGGAGGCCGGGTTCGATTACCTGCGCGACGGCCTCTGCCTCGAACCGTCCGGCCAGGTCCACCGGCCGTTCCATTTCGCCCTGGTCGACGAGGCCGACTCGCTGCTCATCGACGAGGCGCGGATTCCGCTGGTGATCGCCGGCAACGTCGACGAGGCGGCGATCGATCTCCTGCGTCTGACCGAGGTGGCCCGCAAGCTCGAGCGGGGCGTCGACTTCGATCTCGACGAGTACGCCCGCAACATTTTTCTCACCGACCGGGGAGCGGAGCGGGCCGAGGCGCTGCTGCGCTGCGAGGACCTCTTCGCCGCCGAGAACGTGCGGCTCCTCGCCGAGCTGCGCAACGCCCTGCATGCCGAGGCGCTGCTGCGTCGCGACGTGGACTACATCGTGCGCGAAGGCCGTCTGGAGCTGGTGGACGAGCTGACCGGCCGGGTGGCCGAGAACCGTCTCTGGCCCGACGGCTTGCAGGCGGCCCTGGAGGCCAAGGAGGGGCTGCTTTTGCGGCCGGAAGGCAGGATTCTCGACTCACTCACCATCCAGCTCTTCCTGCAGAAATACCCGCGCCTGTGCGGCATGACCGGCACGGCGCGGCCCGCGGCCGCCGAGCTGGCCGAGGTCTACGGTGTCCAGGTGCTGGCGGTGCCGACTCACCGGCCGTCGATCCGCATCGATCATCCCGACGTGTTCTTCGGTACGCGCGAGGCGAAGCGGCAGGCCCTGCTGGAGGAGATCGGCCGCGTCCATGCGGCCGGGCGGCCGATCCTGGTCGGCACGGTCAGCGTCGAGGAGTCGGAGCGCCTGGCCGGCGATCTCCGGCTGGCCGGGATCGACTGCCGGGTGCTCAACGCCAGGAACGACGCCGAGGAGGCCGAGATCGTCGCGGAAGCCGGAGCGCCGGGGGCAGTAACCATCTCCACCAACATGGCGGGCCGCGGCACCGACATCCGGCTCGGCGGCTCGGGCGAACGGCATCGCGATCCCGTGGTGGCCCTCGGCGGGCTTTACGTCATCGGCACCAACCGCCACGAGAGCCGGCGGATCGACGATCAGCTCCGGGGCCGCGCCGGCCGGCAGGGAGATCCCGGGACATCCCGCTTCTTCATCAGCCTCGAGGACGACCTCATGCAGCGCTACGGGATCGAGAAGCTGCTGCCGGCGAGGTTCTTCCGCGAGCCCGCCGCCGATCATCCCCATCGCGTCATCGAGCGCGAGGTGGCGCGGGTCCAGCGCATCGTCGAAGGGCAGCACGGCGATCTGCGCAAGCGGCTGCTCGCCGCCTCGCGCGTGCTCGAGCGCCAGCGCGCCAGGCTCCAGGAGTGGCGCCAAGAGGTGCTGGAGGAACGGGACGAGGAGAGCCTGCTGGCCGAGCGGAGCCCGCGATGGCAAGGGTTGGGCGCCGCCTTCGGCGAGAATCTTTTGCGGAGCATCGAGAGGCGCATCACCCTGATCACCCTCGACCGCAACTGGAGCCATCACCTGGCCGACATGCAGGCGTTCCGCGACGAGGTCTACCTCGTGCAGCTCGACGGGCGGGACCCCTTCGCCGAGTTCTACCGCACGGCGGACAAGGCGTTCGACGAGCTTCTCGAGCGGATCGACGACGACATCGTCGAGATCTTCGAGCGGGTGGAGATCACGGCGGCCGGCGTCGACTGGGAGCGCGAGGGATTGCTCGGTCCCTCCTCCACCTGGACCTACCTGGTCAACGACAACGTCTTCAGCGGCAACACGTTCCTGACGATGGCGACCCGCGCCTCCTTCGGCCTGTGGGCGGTCCTCATCTGTTGGCCGCTGCTGTTGCTGTGGGGGCTCGGCCAGCATTGGCGGCGGTGGCGTGCCCTCAGAAGCCCTCACCTCCCCGGCCCTCCTCTCCCTGAGGGAGAGGAGGGGGAAAGAAAAAGCTACGGTTTTTCTTCCTTCTCCCCTCTCTCCCCTCGGGAGAGAGGGGCCGGGGGAGTGAGGGCTTCGAAGGGCATAACCCTGAAAATTCACAACCCTCTGGGAAAGGCGGATTACAATAATAAGATCTCCCAAAGGAGAATCCCATGACCGAACCGACGTCTGCGAGCCCGGCGCAGACCCAAGGCCTCGACGTGAGCCACTTCCAGGGTACGGTGGACTGGCAGCAGGTGGCCCAGGCCGGCTATGCGTTCGCGTTCATCAAGGCGACCGACGGCATCACCTACACCGATCCGATGTTCGCGGCGAACTGGAGCGGCGCCAAGGCGGCAGGGCTGCTGCGGGGTGCGTACCACTTCTTCGAGGCGAACGACGATCCGCAGCAACAGGCGGAGAATTTCCTCAACGCCGTCACCCTCGAACCCGGGGACCTGCCGCCGGTGCTCGACGTCGAGTCCTCGGCGACGAGCGGCCAGGTTGCCACCGCCACCATCATCCAGAACATCGCGGCCTGGCTGCAGGCCGTCGAGCAGGCGACCGGCCTCACGCCCATCCTCTATACCAATTCCGGATACTGGAACAGCCTCGCGACGACGGCGCTCAGCAGCTATCCGCTGTGGGTGGCGGAGTATGGCGTGACCAGCCCCACCCTTCCCTTGGGATGGACGAGCTGGACCTTCTGGCAGCTCTCGCAAAGCGGACAGATTGCGGGCATCTCCACCGCGGTGGATCTCGACCTCTTTCAGGGAAGCCTGCAGGACTTCCAAGGGCTGTCGACCGTGGAGAAGTCCTGAGGACGTTTCCTCCTACCCTTCCCGTAGCGTCAGAGAAGGACTGATCCGCGTCGCCCGCCGCGCCGGCAGCCAGCAGGCGAGGATCGCGGCCGCCAACAGCGCCAGGGTCGTCCCGAGGAAGGTCAGCGGATCGTGGGCGGTCACGCCGTACAGCACGCTCGACAGCGCGCGGCCGAGGGCCAGGGCGGCGCCGATGCCGCCGACGATGCCGACGGCGCACATGACGAGGTTGCCGCGCATGACGTGCCCCACGGCCTGCCGCGGCAAGGCGCCGAGCGCCAGGCGGACGGCGAGCTCCCGCGTGCGCTGGCCGACGGTGTAGCCAACCACGCCGGCCACGCCGACGACGGCGAGAATCAAGGCAAGGCCGGCGAACGAGGCCACGAGGACGGTGTTGAACCGGGGCACGGCCGCGTTCGCGGCGATGGCGCTGCGCATCGTCTGAAAGCCCGAGACGGGCTGGTGCGGGTCCACCCGGGCGACCGCTCGGCGAATGGCCGGAATGAGCGCGGTCGGCTCGGTCCGCGTCCGCACCGCCAGCTTCATGGTCGGCCAGAGATACCAGGACGTCGACATGTACATCGTCGGCGTCAGCTCCTGCGCCAGCCCCAACTGCCGCACGTCGCCCACGGTGCCGACGACGGTGAAGGTCTGGCCGTTGCCCAGCTCGACCTCACGGCCGACCGGGTTCTCGCCGCCCGGCCACAGGCGCCGCGCCAGCCCTTCGCTCAGCAGCATGCTGTTTCGCGGCTCGCCGCGCGCCGCGAAGAGCCTCCCCTGGCGAAGCGGGACCTGGAGCGTGCGGAAGTAGTCGCCGGTGGCGATCCGCCAGGAGGCCTGGATACCCTCTTGCGGCATGCCTTCGGGACGCGGAATCGGAGACACCGCCATCGACGTGTCGCCCTGGCCGAGAGGAACGTCGCTGCTCACTCCCGCGGCGACGACGCCGGGCAATCCGCGGATCTCCTCCATGGCCGCATCGAAAAACTCGCGGTTGCGGTCCAGCATCTCGTCGGCGCTCTGCGAGCGGGTGATGCGCATCGTCAGCAGATGGTCCGGATCGGCGAAACCCAGCGCGACCTCCTGCAGGCGAAGGAGGCTCTGCGTCAGCAAAGCCGCGCCGACGACGAGCAGGGTCGCCAGAGCGAGCTGCATGGCGACGAGAGCATGGCGCGCGGGGCTCCGGCCTCCGGTCGTGGAGCGTCCGGCCTGCTGCAGCGCGTCCTGCACGTTGGAACGCAGAGCCATCCTGGCGGGAAGCAATCCGGTCAGGAGAGCCGTCACTCCAATGCAGAGAACGGCCACCAGCAGCACCGGCAGATCGAGCGACAGCGCGCCGCGGCGGGGAATCGAATCCGGCAGGACGACGGCGGCGCCGCGGACGCCGGCCCAGGCGAGCGCGAGACCCGCGGCGCCACCGGCCGTGGCCAGCAGCAGGTTCTCGGTCAGCATCTGCCGCACCAGGCGCGCGCGGCTCGCTCCCAACGCCAGGCGGACGCCGATCTCCCGCAGGCGCCCCCCAGCCCGCGCCACCTGCAGATTGGCGACGTTGCTGGCAGCCACCAGGAGAAGCAACGCGACCGCCGCGAGCAGGATGCGCATCCGCTGGCTCACCTCGTCGGCGACGATCCAGTCCCGGATCGGAGCGACCCGGACGCTCCAGCCCTTGTTGGTGTCGGTAAACTCGCGCTCGAGCCGGGAAGCGACGTTCTTCAGCTCCTCCTGCGCCTGCTCCAGGGTGACGCCCGGCGCCAGCCGGCCGAGAACGGTGAACCGATGGTCGCCGCGGCGCTGCTCGAGCTCCGGGTCATGCCCCAGCGGCAGCCAGAGGTCGACGTCCGTCGCGAAACCGACGTCCTGCGGCACGATGCCGACGATGACGTGAGGCACCAGGTTCACGTCGAGGGTGCGGCCGACGGCGCTTCTCTCTCCACCATAGCGGCGCCTCCACAGGCCCTCGCTGATCATGACCACCGGCGCGTTCGCCGGCCCGTCTTCCTCGGGAGTGAACGCGCGTCCGGCGATCGGCCGGATACCCAGCAGGTCCCACAAGTTGTAGGAGGCTCTGATGCCGTTCACGTGCTCCGGCTCGCCGCCGCCGGTCAGGTTCGAGTCGCTGCCGCGCAAGGCGGCCAGTTGTGAATAGCTGCGCGCCATCTCCCGCCAGGAGCGGAAGTTCGGCGCCGACGCCGAGAAACTCTCGATGTCGCGCTCCAGGTTCGTCTCCCAGATGCGGACGACGCGCTGCGGCTCGCGATACGGCAGCGGCGCCAGCAGCACCGCGTGCACGATGGTAAAAACCGCGGTCGTGGCCCCGATGCCGAGCGCCAGCGTCAGCAGGGCAGCCGTGGTGAACGACCAGTTCGGGCGCCCGGTGAGCGACCGCCAAGCGTAACGGAGGTCCCGGCTGAGGATCTCTCCCTGGGTCCGGGCAGCCGTCGTCAAGGTGTCCAGCAGCACGGAGAGCCAGAGCGCCGTCACGCCCGGCAGGCCCCTCGCCTGTCGCTCCTCGCGCCAGCGGCTGCGGAACGCCGCGCGCATCTCGCCGGCGTACTCTTCCCGAAACGACGCCGGGTAGGCGCGCAGAAGAGCCGTGTAGAGACGATCGGCCCAGACGGGAAAGCGGGAAGGAGAGCGCATGCTTCAGCCCTCCTCCGCCGCCAGCCCGGCGCGCCGGCCGAGGGACACCAGCTCGGTGAGCCGTGCCAGCTCCAGTTGTGCCGCGCGCCGTCCGGAAGGCGTCAGCCGGTAGTACCGCCGGCGCTCGTCGTCCTCGTCCGGATCCCGCCGCTCGTTGAGCTCGACGATGAGACCCTTCTCCAGCAGCCGCTGAATCGTCGTGTAGAGGGTGCCTGGATTGAGCTTCGTCCGGCCGCCCGTCCGCTGCGCCACCTCCTGCATGATGCCGTACCCATGGCGGTCGGCGTCGGATAGAGCGACGAGGATGTGGAAGGTGGCCGGGGGGAGGGGGAGCAGGCTTTCGAGGTCGTCATGGGCTCTCATGAGCCCGACTATATTGGATGCAGATATATTAGGTCAAGAGCTAGTCGGGGACGGTAGCGCCGTCATGAATTTCCCTCGAAGGGGTTCAAGATTCTCAGGCCATCGATGCCAGTGAAGTCGTCAACATTCCGAGTGACCAAGGTCAGGTTGTACAGAAGGGCTGTACCCGCTACCAGAGAATCACCGAGCTTGATCTTCCTCGCCTGACGGAGCCGAACCGCCGCGTCGAGGACAGGCCGAGAGAGAGGCAGGATGCGGGTCTCCGCGAAGAACGCCTCGAAATGCTCACGCTCCGTCTCACTCAGCCGGTGATATCCGAGAACCTCGACATAGCTGGCGGCGGACACCGCCGGCACCCTCTCGACGATGAGCTGCCGAAGGAACTCATTTTCGGGCTGAGCGGAGTAGATGATGATATTGCTGTCGAGGAGCATCAAGGATCACGATACGGAAGGGCTCTCTCCTGCCGCGTATCCCGCTCCCACTCGGCAGCGTCCCCGAAGCTCTTGGGGCCCCCGGCCGCAGCAAGCTGCTCCAAGGGAGCGGCCATGGCAATCCCCCGTGCTCTGGAGGTTGCGAGGGAATCCGGATGGTCCAGAATCGTCACGACAACCTCGACTTCGCGGTCGGATGGGAGCGCTGCCGGCTCTTCATCGCGCCATTCCAGGCGATTCCCGTGCAGGACGGCTCTATAGGTGTCGCGCATCGCTGCTCCCTTCGGCCTCATAGTACTCCCGATAGCGCCACAGGTCGAGCGCGCACCCTTGATGAAGCTGGGCTTTAAGGCACACGCACCATCTGCTCGAACAGCTCGTCCAGCGCGCGCTCCGGCGAATCGCAGAGCCCCGTATGGACGGGCGAGACCTGGATGATCGTGCTGCGCGGGGCGACGAGCCAGTGGAAGCGCTCGCGGAGGGAGAGCCGCGCGATGGGTCCGCCTTCCGGGCTGCCGGCGCAGATTTTGGGAATCGCCTCCAGGTGCTGGCGGACCAGCTCGACATCGGTCTCGGGCCAGAGCGCGCGAAGCCGTGGCTCGTCGACCTCGACGCGGGCCTGCAGGAAGTCCCGCTCGAGACAGAAGAGGATCACGCCGGCGTTGACGAGCTCCTCGCGCTCCACGCGCGGGACCACCCGGATGACGGCGTAGTCAAACGAGCTGAGCGCGGGCACGCACCGCCTCCTCGACGAATCCCGAAGTCGCTTCGAGCCTCCGGGTCAGGAACGTCAGATACCCGGCGCGCCGGTCGGCGGGAGAGATCTCGGCATCGGCCGGCAGCCAGGAATCCGGGATCTGCTCGATCACCCGCGCAAACAGCGTCTCATCGAGCCGCGGGCGCAACCGCTGATCGGCCTCCTCGATACGGCTCGCCCAGGGCAGTAGGATGTGATCGCGAACGGGGGAGAACCGGCTGCGGGCCATTTCCTCCACATTCTGCCAGTTGTGGTGGAAGTAGAACCCGGCACCATGGTCGATCAGGTAGAGCACCTTGTGCCACCACAACAGATTGGAGTTCCGCGGCGTCCGGTCGACGTTGGTGATGAAGGCGTCGAACCACACGATGGCCGAGGCGAGATCCGCCTCGACAGCATCGCCGGCGGCAGGATCGAAGGCCACGGAACCCGGCAGGTAGTCGACGCCCAGGTTCAGCCCCACGCTCGCCTTCAGCAGATCACGGATCTCCGGGTCCGGCTCGTTGCGTCCGAGCGCGGCGTCCACCTCCATCAGCACCAGGTCCGGCACCTTGAGACCGAGGGCGCGGCCGATCTCGCCGGCGATCAGCTCGGCCACCAGCGCCAGCGGACCCTGTCCGGCGCCCCGGAACTTGAGCACGTAGAACCCCAGATCGCTGGCCTCCACGATGGCCGGAAGCGAGCCGCCTTCGCGCAGGGGGGTTACATAGCGGGTGGCGTAGACCGTTGGGGGCATGGACTCGTGCTCAACTACGGCCAGTCCAATAGGCTGGCCTGCGCCGATGGTGAGCGAGGGCGATCACCCGAAGCTCGTCACCTTTGACGTAGTAGATGATGCTGTAAGGGAACCGGCGTAGCGGAAAGCGCCGTCTGCCTCTCTTCCAAGAGGGACCGAGCTGGGGATGGGCGCAAAGAACGTTGAGAGTACGCTCGAACTCGTCAACGAAAGCCCGGCCGAGCTCGGCATTCCCTTCCCGGGCGTAGCGCAGAGCTCCCTCGCGGAGCTCCTCATCGGCCTCGGGACTGATCGAAGGAATCACCCGATGCCGGCGCGAGCGCGCGCTATCGCCTCGGCCGCGGGAATGAGCTTGGCGCGACCGCTCTCGATCTCCTCGACACGCCGCTCGACCTCGACTGCCCAAGCCTCCTCGACTTCACTATCCTCAGAGAGGCTGGCGATCAGGCGATCTGCAAGCCGCGCCCGCTCCTCCACGGTGAGCTTGAGCGCCTGCGCTTCCACGATTTCGAGTTGGTCCGGCATACGTTCCTCATTCTGCAGATTGATGGCGAGCCACTAGTCGCTACGCCGATCAAGGCTGATGTTTATCGTGCGTGGCCGCTACGTCCACTTCGCCGGACTCAAACCTAGCTTCAAGGATGGCATAGAGAGCGTCCAAGCGCTGTTCATCAGTCCCAGGCGACACGCTGCGCAGCTCGACTCCGTTCTCATAGACAGCACGGATCAGGGCCATTCGGCACTCCTTGCCAGCTCCGGGTCGAGCCAGTTTCGTCACAGTTAGCTTACTACGAGAGGGGACGCACGTCACCTCTGCCCGGCTGGCAAGGTCTAAACGGGTCAGCGACGACTGAAGTAAGATAGAGCCATGGAAGATCCTGTTCGGGAGCAGAAGCTTTTCGAGAAGATCCGCGCGCTGCCGGAGGAGAAGGTCGCCGAGGTCGAGGCTTTCGTCGACTCACTCCAAGATCGCAAGGACGCACGCCTCATTCGCAGTCGCGAGGACGAGGCGACTAGCGAGGCGCAGGGCTTCCCGCGCTTGGCTGTAGCGGTTGGCGGGCCGGAAGACCTGTCCAGCCGCCGCAAGGCGGTGCAAGAGCTGTCCAGCTTTCACCTTCCCGTGGGCGATCCTGAGGATTTGGAGCGTGAATCCGTACCCGAGAGCAGTGAAGTAGCGAAGCGGGCTCGGCAGCTCGTGGAGTCGGGTATTGCGAGCTGGAAGGGTGGCAAGCCCAAGGGATCGCACCCGAGGCCACGGATAAAGGGCAAGAGCGCTTCGGCCATCGTTCTGGAAGGTCGTCGTTGATTCGGGCTAAGCCTTCACGCGCGTAAGGTCATGGGTACCCCTTTTCTGATCGACGGGGTGCGGATCCGCCAACTTGCCTCAACCCGGCAAGGGCGCGTGAGTTTAGGGGGGTTCGCATACCAGATGGGCTATGCCATCGCCCGGCTGGCTAGCCTATACACTCGCCGCCCAATCTTGGACATTGATAGTTTTCCGACCCTACTCCGATTTGATTGGGCTGAGGACCTTGACGAAGTGGATGTCAGAGGCCGCGCCGTCTTCACTCAATGCAAGCGGATTTCTGACATCGGCCAGCCCGGGACCTTGGCCGATGTCCTGCTGGGATTCGCCCCCAAATGGCTGTGGGCCCCTGAAGACCAGCGACCGGACCTGCGCTTTCGGCTCGTCTGCACCGATTCCCGCTTCGCCGGTCTGGGTCCGACCACCCTCAGTTCATATCGGCTAAAACCCGGAGAGTCCGATGAAACCACCGTTCTAGCCGCTGCTGTGGCGCGACTGGAGGACTCTCCTGGTCCGAAATCGGACCGGGCACTCTGGCAACCCGAAGCGGGCGGGATCGGATTCTCCCAGTTGTGTAACGCGCTTTGGAATCAGACGGAGGTGCTATATCTGTCCGGGGAGCCCCACGGAGACGATCCCGCCGGACCGCTGCTTCGGGCCGAGCAGGAAGTGCTGGCCCGCCTCGTTCGGATGCAAATTGTGGTGCCCTCACGACAGAGGCCAGCCCTAGCTGCCCTGCGTACTCTCCTCCACGGAAACTTGATCGAGTTCGATCCCAACGGAACCCGGCTGATTCCGACAATTGATCGCGAGCCACAGGTCATCGGCTACGACGATGTTCACTACGCGCTCTTCGAGTTTCAGAGACCGGCCGAAGAGCGGTCCCCGTTCCAGCTCGTGACGCGACAGATTCTCGAAGAGGCGGCTAAGGAGCCGAAGCATTCCTTCGTGGCGCGGCCCCCGCGCTGGGCGGACGTGGTGCACGGCCAGGACGAGGAGATTCGGTTCCTCGAGCGGGAGATGACCAGTCAATTCATCGATCGGATCAGAGACGAGTTGCTGGGGCGCCTCGGAGAAGGGGAGGTGCTGCCAATGCTTTTCGTGCTCGGAGCCCCGGGGGCAGGAAAGAGTACTCTGGTTCGGCGGGTGGCAGCACGTCTGGTCCTGCAGGGGCTCGCGGTCGTAGCTGCTCCCAAGCTTAACCTGGACAGCATCGAACCGGATGAGTTCGAGCCATTCTTTCAATCCCTCGCCCGTTTGGAGGAGGGCTCTCTGCCGGTGCTCCTGGTGTTGGACGATCCATTCTTCGCCGATTCTGGCTGGGTCGACCTCCTCCGGCGCTTAGCCAAGAAAAGCCAGCGGATCGCGGTTCTAGGTGCCAGCCCAGAATACCTGTTCCGGGAATTTGGATACCCGCTGACGACCGGGCGCCAGATTGATTGCCGGACCTTAACGCTTCCTCGTCCCCAGCGAATGGAGCGACGGTCACTGGCTGAGCTCCATGGGCGAGATCCCGATCGTTTCGAAGAGCGTGAGGAGGACTTTCTAGTTCTGGCGATGGAAGCCTCGGCGGGGGTCTCGTTCGAGAAAATTATTGATCGAGTCTGGATGACACTCAATAGTGGCCGCCCGATCGAACCCCGGCTACGTCCAGAGGATCTCCCATGGACGGTGCGGGCCTATTTGGTTGCCTGCTACTTCCATCGATTCTATGTGGCGTGTCCCGAAGTATTGATGCAGGCGGCTCTAAGCCAGCCCGGGCGGGACCAGCCGCCGGGCGAGTTTGCGTATGAGTTGCGGCGCTTGGTCGACGAACAAGGATGGTCAATTTTCCGCATTGCAGAACCGAGGTCCGGGGAACGTTTCTTGGGGGTGCGGATAGGAGCTGCGCATGCACGAGTCGCAGCCGAGGCATGGCGCCGCAGACCCGTTCCTGCCTTCGATGTCGGCGAATGGGTGCTCCAATCATCGCTTGACGCCCGAGCAGCCGCAGTGGAGATAGGAACCCTTGCTGTAAAACTCGAAGAGAATCGAGGACAAGATGAGACTGCCTTTATCGAAAGACTTATCACACTCTGGAACCAAGCCGCCGAAGCGGGAACCCTCGAGGCTAATAGCCTCTCTCTTTTGCGCAGTGCGCTTTCGAAGTCAGCATCATCTTCAGCGCGTAAGTTGCGCGCCGGCCTGCAAAAATGCATTGCTCGCGCAGATGAACAGAGCTGGCTTGCAGCCCTTGAGCTGATTCGAGACTCGCGTTCGCACACCGATATAGTGACACAGGTTGGACCCTTTGCCAATCTAATAGAACTGATTCGAGTAGCCGATTTCCATCTTGCCCCATCACGTGCTGGTCAGCTCCTGAACAGGCTGAGAGACGATCCGGTCAGCTACGAAGCTTTCGTTGTCAGAGTTAAGGAGACCGCTGATCATCCGCGTGCCTATCAGCTCTTGGCATCGCTAATTGCCGAGAATCCAGATGATGAGGGAACCCGAGAACGAGCCACAGACTGGATCGAAGCCAACTTGAATCATCCCCAGGTATATGTGGCTCCTCGCCCCGTTGGTGGCATCGAAACCCGAGGACGGAGTAGTCCGACTGCTTGCCACAGACTGGATCGAAGCCAACTTGAATAATCCCCAGGTATATGTGCTCCTTGCTCCGTTGGTGGCCGCGCAGCCTGAGGATGGAGTGGTCCGACAGCTCGCCACAGATTGGATCGAAGCCAATTTGAATAATCCCCAGGTATATTGCCTCCTCACGCCATTGGTGGCAGCGAACCCCGAGGACAAATTGGTACGCCAAAGAGCCGATGAATTGATTGGAACCGGCCCCAATTTCCCCCAGGCGTTTCAACTGCTTGCAGCCCTGGTAGCGGCAAACCCTGAAGATGAAGTAATACGCGAGAGAGTGAGCCAGTGGATCGAGAGGAATATGGAACATCCCCAAGTAGAACAACTCCTTACACCTTTGGTGGCTGCCAACCCACAAGATGAAGTAATCCTCGAGCGGGCGATCGACTGGATCAAAGCTAACTTGGAGAATCCCAAGGTTGCAAATTTGCTATCCACGCAGACGACATGCTTCGCTTGGGGGAAACCTACCTGAAAAACCAAGAACGGCGTGGCCGGGGAAGCATTCTGGGCGTATTATTAACAGGCGGCAAGCGAGTCCCCGATATATTGAACTTGCACTTGATTACCTGGAAGGAGAGAGCAGTTCGGCGCAAAGAAAGTACATTCTAAGGCAGCTCGCAAAAGCGGCATCCAATAATCTTTCTGCTGCTCTGGCCTATGTAGCGGCCTGTTCTGACGCCAAGCGAAAGCGGACGGTATTAAAAAGTATTGCCCTTGGCATCCTGCGCCGTCCTAAGTCTCTCGAGGCTCTCTTGGACGGCCGAATCGAAACTGTGGACCCTGAAGACGCTAATAAGCTCGTTGTCAGTCTCCTCGACCTTGGAATCCATGCTGAGGAGTTGAATCGGTTCATCGGAAGGCGTTTGGCAGATAACTTTCGGCAACGAGGATACGGATTTCTCCTCCGGGCAGCCCAGCGTAATCCAATTGTCCGGACCGACATTCTTCGGTTTCCGGACCTTGACCCTAGGGTGCGCGCAGATCTTATTGGTAACGCTCAGAGCTGAACAGCTTGGAGCAGCTGAGGACAGCGCCAGCCAGGATTAACATTCATGATACATCCAATGCCACGTCAAGCGACGGTGCGCTGTGAGTAAGCCAGCCGATCGAGAGGAGATCGACACCTGCCGCGGCGATATCGGCCGCGGTCTGCGGGTTGATGCCGCCTGAAGCTTCTGTGATCGCCCGACCTTTCGCCAACGCGACCGCCTCGCGAAGCGTATCGAGGGACATGTTGTCGAGTAGCACCACGTCCGCTCCGAGGTCCAGAGCTTCGCGGAGCTGATCCAGCGAGTCCACCTCGACTTCGATTTTCACCAGATGGCCCACGGCGCGCCGGGCGCGCTCGACCGCCGTCCTCAGACCACCGGCCAGCGCGATGTGGTTGTCCTTGATCAGCACGGCGTCGTCGAGCCCGAAACGATGGTTGTGGCCACCGCCGCAGCGCACGGCGTACTTCTCCAGGGCCCGCAGACCGGGGGTGGTCTTGCGCGTACAGACGATGCGGGCGCCGTGCGGTTCGACCAGGCGCACCATCTCGCGCGTGGCGGTGGCGATGCCGCACAGCCGTCCGAGCAGGTTCAGCGCCGTGCGCTCGGCGGAGAGGATCGACCGCGCTTGGCCTTGGACTGTGGCGAGAACTTCGCCAGCCTCCACGTCTTCGCCGTCGGCGGCGAGCGTCTCGATGGTCACGGACGGATCGAGCTTTTGGAAAGCGGAGAGGGCCACCTGAAGCCCCGCCAAGCGGCCGGCGGCGCGGGCGACGACGCTCGCCGCGGCCGTCTGGTGCGGCAGCAGGGTGGCATCGCTGGTCAGGTCTCCGGCGCCGCCCAGATCCTCTTCGAGAGCCCGCCGCACCAGCGGCTCGTAAAGGAGGGGATAGAGGGGCGGGAGATCGACGGCCGGCCCGCCGCTCACGAGCCGCAGCCTCCGGCGATGGCCAGCGCCGGCGCTTCGTTCGCGGCCTCGAAGCAGGCCGAGCCGTCCGGCGCAGCGGTGAGGAACAGCCGGCGCTGCCAGGCGGGATCAGGATTCGGGTGGTCCGCGCGGTAATGGCCGCCGCGGCTCTCCCGGCGCTCCAGAGCCGCCGCCGCTACGAGACGGCCGATGCCGAGGAGATTGCGCGCCTCCCCGGCCGCCTTTGGGTGGCGCGCCGCGAGGCGATGCAGCTCCTCGACGGCGAAGGCGAGACCTGCCTCGTCACGCACGACGCCCACCTTCTCCCACATCAGCCGGCGGACGGCGGCCGTCAGCTCGGCGTCGCCCGGTCCGCCAAGCGCGGGGTTGTCGCCGCCGGCGAGGCGCGGCCCGCGCGGGACCTTCCCCACCGGCACGCGGGCACGCAGGTCCTCCGCCACGCGGGCGCCGAAAACCAGGGCCTCCAGGAGCGAGTTGCTCGCCAGCCGGTTGGCGCCGTGCGCGCCCGTCGCCGCCACCTCGCCGCAGGCCCAGAGGCCGGGCAGCGAGGTGCGGCCGCGCTCGTCCACCGCGATGCCGCCCATGTGGTAATGGGCGGCCGGCGCAACCGGGATCGGCTCCGTCCGCGGATCCAGACCGTGCGCCCGGCAGAGCTTGAAGACGGTCGGGAAGCGCTCGGGGAATTCGGCTCCCACCGCCTCGCGGGCATCGAGAAAGACGCGTTGGCCAGACATCAACCGACTCCAGATCGCCCGTGCCACCACGTCGCGCGGCGCCAGCTCGCGGTCCGGGTGCTCGTCCGTCATGAAGCGGCGGCCCTCGTCATCGATGAGGATCGCGCCCTCGCCGCGCAACGCCTCGGTCAGCAGCGGCATGGGATCGGCGCCTGCCGCCAGCGCCGTGGGATGGAACTGGACGAACTCCAAGTCCGCAAGTCTGGCTCCGGCCCGCGCCGCCATGGCGAGACCGTCGCCGGTCGCCTCGCGCGGGTTGGTGGTGTGGAGATAGAGCTGGCCCAGGCCGCCGGTCGCCAGCACCACGGCGGGAGCGAGATGGAGAACGCGCCGGCCGTCGACGTGAACCGCCAGCAGCCCCACCACCTCGCCGGCCTCCAGGGCCAGGTCGACGGCGAAGGCCTCGTCCACCACCCGGATCTGCGGCGAGCAGCGCACCGCCTCGACGAGCGTGCGCACGACCTCGGCGCCGGTGGCGTCGCGGGCGTGCAGGATGCGGCGGCGGCTGTGGGCGGCCTCGCGGCCGAGCGCCAGGGAGCCGGCGCCGTCGAGATCGAAATGCGCGCCCAGGGCGAGGAGGGCCTGGATGCGCTCCGGGCCTTCGGTGGTAAGGATCTCCACCGCCCGCGGATCGTTCAGACCGGCACCCGCGGCCATCGTATCGGCCGCGTGCAGAGAAGGCGCGTCGTCCTTCCCCACCGCCGCGGCGATGCCGCCTTGCGCCCACGGGCTGGAGCCGCCGGAGCCGAGGCGCGCCTTGGTCAGCACGGTCACCCGCTGCGGCGCGCAGCCGAGCGCCGCCGTGAGACCGGCCGCGCCGGTCCCCACCACCAACACCTCGGAGCGCGAGACGCCGTCGATTCCTCGCAACGCGTTCATTTGCCTTCCTTCCGGCCCACCGCCAGCATCCGCTCGAGCGCCGTCCGGGCACGGTCGATCACCTGCGGATCGATCTCCACCTTGTGCTCCATGGTCTGCAGCGAGCGCAGGATCTTGGGGAGGGTGATCCGCTTCATGTGCGGGCAGAGATTGCAGGGGCGGATGAACTCGACGTCGGGATACTCGACCGCCACGTTGTCGCTCATCGAGCACTCGGTGATCATCACCACCCGCCGCGGGCGTGCCTCGCCGACGTGACGGATCATGGCCGCCGTGGAGCCCACGAAATCGGCCTCCGCCAGCACGTCCGGCGGGCACTCGGGGTGGGCCAGGATCTGCAGCTTGCCGCCCTGGGCCTCGCGGTAGGCGCGGATCTCCTTGCCGGTGAAGCGCTCGTGCACCTCGCAATGACCCTTCCAGAGGATGAGCTCGACGTCGGTCTGCGTGGCCACGTACCTGCCCAGGAACTCGTCGGGCAGGAAGATCACGCGGTCGACCCCCAGCGACTCCACCACCGCCACGGCGTTGGCCGAGGTGCAGCAGACGTCGGACTCGGCCTTCACCGCCGCCGAGGTATTGACGTAGGTCACCACCGGCACGCCGGGATAGCGCTGCCGCAGCAGGCGGATGTCCGCCGCCGTGATCGACGCGGCGAGCGAGCAGCCTGCCTCGAGGTCCGGGATGAGCACCGTCTTTTCCGGCGACAGGATCTTCGCCGTCTCGGCCATGAAGTGGACGCCCGCCAGCACGATCACCTCGGCGCCGGTCTTCGCCCCCTGCTGCGCCAGGGCCAGCGAATCGCCGACGAAGTCCGCGACGCCGTGGAAGATCTCCGGCGTCTGGTAGTTGTGCGCCAGGACGACGGCGTTCCGCTGCCGCTTGAGCTCGTTGATGGCGGCGATGTAAGGCGCATGGACCGGCCACTCCAGGTACGGGATCACCGAGCGCACCTTGTCGTGGATGGTGGCGGTCGCGCGCGCCACCTCCGGCGTGTAGTCGAGCGCGGCGGTTCTCCGAGGAGCTTCCAGGTTCATCTGATCCCCTTTGGTCCCCTTGGCCCACTATGCTCATAATGAGCATATCAAGGTCATAAAGAAGGGCCGGCGTTGCCGGCCACGGCTTATACTAGAAGTGAGTATTTCCCTTTGTCAAGTCCGGGACGGCGAGGCTTCTGCCCTGCCGTCTCGGAAGGTATAACAAGGAGGGAGGAGGAATTCTGCCCGCCGCCCCCAAACCCTCACCCCTGGCCCCTCTCCCGCCCCCTCCCTTCCCACCTCACCGGGAGAGGGGAAAAAGGCGAAACAAGAACAGAATCTTCTCCCGAGGTGGTGCAGGGAGGAGGCCCCCTCTCCCGCCCCTCCCTTCCCACCTCACCGGGAGAGGGGAAAAAGGCGAAACAAGAACAGAATCTTCTCCCGAGGTGGTGCAGGGAGGAGGCCCCCTCTCCCGCCCCTCCCTTCCCACCTCACCGGGAGAGGGGAAAAAGGCGAAACAAGAACAGAATCTTCTCCCGAGGTGGTGCAGGGAGGAGGCCCCCTCTCCCGCCCCCTCCCTTCCCACCTCACCGGGAGAGGGGAAAAAGGTGAAACAAGAAAAGAATCTTCTCCCGAGGTGGTGCAGGGAGGAGGCCCCCTCTCCCGCCCCCCTCCCTTCCCCCCTCACCGGGAGAGAGGAAAAAGGCGAAACAAGAACAGAATCTTCTCCCGAGGTGGTGCAGGGAGGAGGCGGGAGAAGAATTTCTTCTTTTGTTTTTCTCCCTCCTCTCCCGGTGAGGTGGGAAGGGAGGGGGCGGGAGAGGAGGGCCGGGGAGGTGAGGGCTTACAGCCGCACCTGCATTCCGAGCTCCACCACCCGGTTGACCGGGATGCGGAAGAAGTCGGTCGGACGCTGGGCGTTGCGGGTCATCAGGGCGAACATCTTCTCCCGCCACAGCGCCATTCCCGGCGTCTTGCTCGGGATCAGCGTCTCGCGGCTGAGGAAGAAGGATGTCGCCATCGGCTCGAGATCGAGCTCCTTCTTCTTCAACAGGGCCATCACCTCCGGCACTTCCGGAGTCTCGATGAAGCCGTAGTGGGCGATCACCCGATAGAACTCCTTGCCCAGCGGCTGCACCTCGATGCGATCGTCGGCCGGCACCGTCGGCACCTCCTCGGTCAGCATCGACAGGAGGATCACCTTCGAGTGCAGCACCTTGTTGTGCTTGAGGTTATGGAGCAGCGCGGGGGGGGTACCCTGCGGGTCGCGGGACATGAACACCGCCGTGCCGGGAACGCGCGGCGGCATGTCCGGCTTGACGTTGGCGACGAACTCCTCGATCGGCAGGGCTTCGTGCCGCAGCCGGTCGGCGAGGATCTCGCGCCCCTTCTTCCAGGTGGACAACAGCGTATAGACCAGGATCCCGATCAGCAGCGGGAACCAGCCGCCGTCCGCCACCTTGATGATGTTGGCGCCGAAGAAGGAGCCGTCGATGAGCAGGAAGAAGGCCGTGAAGGGTGCCACCAACGCCATTTTCCAGCCCCACAGACGCAGGGCCACTATATAGGCGAGGAGGGTGGTGATGACCATCGTCGCCGTGACTGCCACGCCGTAGGCCGCCGCCAGATTGGTGGACTTCTGGAAGCCCAGCACCAGGCCGAACGTCGAGAACATGAGCAGCCAGTTGATGGACGGGATGTAGATCTGCCCGATCTCCCGGCCCGAGGTGTGGACGATCTCGATGCGCGGGATGTAGCCGAGCTGAACCGCCTGCCGCGTCAGCGAGAAGGCCCCGGAGATCACCGCCTGCGAGGCGATGATGGTGGCCGCGGTGGCGAGGATCACCATCGGATAGAGGACCCACTCGGGAGCGAGCCGCCGTGACAGCTCATAGAAAGGGCTTTCGGCGGCGTCGGGGTGGGTCAGCAGCAGCGCGCCCTGACCGAAGTAGTTGAGCATCAGCGCGGGAAGCACCAGACTGAACCAGGCGATCCGGATCGGTCCGCGCCCGAAGTGCCCCATGTCCGCGTAGAGCGCCTCGCCGCCGGTCACCACCAGGAAGACCGAGCCGAGCACGAGGAAGCCGTGCCAGCCATTGTCCAGGAAGAATCGCACCGCGTGCCCCGGGTTGATGGCGGCGAGGACCGAGGGGACTCGCACGATCCAAAAGGTGCCGAGAACCGCCAGCGTCACGAACCAGAGGATCATCACGGGACCGAACAACGCCCCGATTCCCGCCGTTCCGCGCCTCTGAATCACGAACAGGACCGAGCAGGATGAACGAGGGTGATCGGCACCACGTAAGGCTTGAAAAACGGCGTCGCCACTTCGAGCCCCTCGACCGCGGAGAGCACCGAGATGGCAGGGGTGATCATGCCGTCGCCGTAGAGCAGGGCGGCGCCGAAGAGGCCGAGCGCCACCAGCACCCAGTGTCCCCCTTTTGCCTCTCGAAACCGCGGCGGCACCAGTGCCATGAGCGCCAGGATGCCGCCTTCGCCGCGGTTGTCGGCCCGCATCACGAAGACCAGGTACTTGATGGAGATGATGATGATGAGGGCCCAGAAGACCAGCGACAGCACGCCGAGGACGTTGTCGTGGCTGGGTGGCACGGCGTGCGAGCCGTGAAAGCACTCGCGCAGCGCGTAGAGGGGACTGGTGCCGATGTCGCCGTAGACCACGCCGAGCGCTCCCAGCGCGAGGCCGAGGAGGCGGGAGGTGCCTGATTCCTGGGGGTCGGGCTGCGTCATGAGCACAGGGGGGCAGACGCTATCACAACGGCGGCCGAGCCCCTCACCTTCCGGTCACGGCTGCTCATACCCGGCCACCCGTGCGGTCAGGCGGCCGGACGCGGGGGAATGCAGGAAGTGGATCCATCCCTGGCGCTGCGAGCCGCGGGGCACGAAGGCGACGTCGAGCTCCGCCTCCTCCCGCGCGCCCCCCGGCAGCTCCAGCGTCACCTTCACCCGCACTCCCTGTGCCGTCTCGCCGCCACGGTTGCGCACCGTCACCGGCACGGCCCAGTCCTCACCGCGGCGCTGCGGCGGGCCGAATTCGACCAGCAGGTGCGGCGGATCGTCGCCGCTCCGGACGGCGTCCCACAACGAGAGCTCCTACCGTGCCGAGCACGAGCACCAGCCCGATGCCGAACACCGCCCACTCCAGGCGATTTTTCTCGACCCGGCTCATGAGGGGTGGAGCAGGAGTTTGCCGGCGGAGGCGCCGAGCGAGCCGGCCACTCCCAGCACCACGACCTGGGCGGCGCAGGTGGCCACCGAGGCGCCCGAGAAGCGACCGAAGAACCAGAGGCTGAAGGCCGAGACCGCGAGCGCCACCGCATAGTCGATCACCGTCCGTGAAAGCACCGTTGCCGGAACCCGTTCGCCCAGCCGGTGCGAGCCCCGGAAGTCGCTGTAGAAGAGGATGAGGGCGATCAGCGCCAGCGACAGGAGGACCAGCCCCAAGAGCCTCCAGCCCGAAGCCTGGACGGCGATCATCACGATCTCCTCGGTGGGGGCCACGTTGCCGGCGATGAGGACGGCGCCACAGGCGGCGAGAGTGATCTGCCCGGCGAGACCGACGCCCTCTCGTTGGCCGGCCATCCCTTGATCCTCGCCGCCTCCCTTGCCCTGCCCGCCGAGCTGAGCCGCGCCCACCGAGACGCCGATCGCCATCGTCACCCCTTCCACCACCACCTTGCCCAGCAGCTCGCTGAACGGCGTCGCGGCGCCGACCTGCCCGACCAGCCAGAGGACGAGGGCGGCGAGAAGCAGCCCGAGGCCCATCTCCTCGAACGCCTCGAAACCCACTTCGAGCCAGGAGGCGTCCTCGCGCAGCCCACCGTAGCGGTTATAGGCGAAGAGGAGCAGGAAGCCGGCGAGAAAATAGGCGAGCAGGCGGGGAGGGCGGGCCAGGAAACCGGTCCACCACACCTCCATGGTGTAGAGGAGCGGCAGGCTGAAGAGGATGCCGCCGGCGACGCCGCGGCCGTACTCCTCCAGGGAGCGTGCGATCGGCCGGTTTCGTCCTCCCGTCTCCTTTCGCTTCATGGGCACCGGAATTTCTCTCCCCACGCGCCGGAGGCGGTGGGGAGACCTGGGCTCAAGCCTCTACGGCCGCTTCGACGTTGACCGAGCTCTCGGCGATCTTCGTCAGCGTCTTGTCCGCCTCGCCCTCCTCGTCGAGCGTCTGTTGCAGGAGCCTGGCGTGCTCCGCCTCGCCGAGCAGCTGGGCGTAGGTACGGAGGGTGCCGTAGGCCGCCATCTCGTAGTGCTCGACCTTCTGGGCGGCGCCGATGAGGGCGGCGTCAAGGACCTCCGGCGCCATCTCCTCCTGCATCATCTCCTTGCCTTCTTCGAGCAGCCCCTCCATCCCCTTGCACTTCTTGCCCCGGGGAGTCTTGCCGAGCATCCCGAAGATGCTCTCCAGCCGTTCCACGTGCGTCTCCGTGACCTGGCGGTGCTCCTCGAAGGCTTCCTTGAGCTGCTGATTGCTGGCCTTTCTCACCATACCGGGCAGGGCCTCCAGAATCTGTCTCTCCGCGTTGAGCACGTCTTTCAGATCCTCTTCATAGAGCTTTCTGAGGGATTCGATCTCCATGGTGCACTCCCTTTGTTGAGAACCGGCGTCATTGCCTTACGCGCGGAGTCTTGAGCAAGAGCGGTGCCATGGCGGGCCCCTCACCTCCCCGGCCCTCCTCTCCCCGAGGGAGAGGAGGGAGACTGTTTTTGGAGTTTGTTTTTTCCAGCCCCTCTCTCCCGGCGGTCGGAGGGGAGGCCGGGAGAGAGGGGAAGGGGAGTGAGGGCAAGCCCCGAAGGCGGCGACGCGGCGGCAGGGGCAGAGACGTGAGGCCCCCTACAGCACCGCCAGAACCTCCTCCTGCCGGTCCTCGTCGAGCTTGCCCACCCAGACGTCGAGCACCTTGCCGCTGTTGTCGACGAGCAGCACGGTCGGCGTGCCGGAAACCTTGACGGCCCTGAAATCGAGCTGCACCATGCCGTCCGGATTGGCGCCGGCGCCGGCGAACTTCTGCGATTCCTCCGCCTTCATCGTCTCCAGGGGCACGGCGGCGATGATCTTCACCAGCGAGCTCTTCTGGTTGCGCTGGTCCACGAGCTGCTTGTAGAAAGGCATGCTCTCGTCGCAGAAGTGACAGGTCGGCGACACGGCGACCAACAGCGCGCGCTCCGTTCCCGCGGGTACGACCGCCTTCAACTGGTCGAACCGCTCGCCCTTCTCGACCATCGCCGGCGGTTCCGGTGGGCGCCGGGAGGAGAAAATCGATTCTCCCGTCATGAGTTGGCGGACCAGTACGACCGCCGCGAGCGCGCAGACCACGAGGATGGCGATGTTGGCGGCGGTATCGAGCTTGCTCTTGTTCGGAGTCTCTGAGGCCATGCTGGTTCTCCTGGCGCCGATTCAGATTTTTCGCGAAGGCGCCTGATTCGCGTGACGCTAACACAGGCCCTCACCCCTGGCCCCTCTCCCGCCCCCTCCCTTCCCACCTCACCGGGAGAGGGGAACGAGGCACAACCTGCGAAGCCTGTAGGGTGCGCTGTGCGCACCTCAAGGCTGCATGGCGCGCACAGCGCGCCCTACTCCTGCTTTTCTCCCTCCTCTCCCGGTGAGGTGGGAAGGGAGGGGGCGGGAGAGGAGGGCCGGGGAGGTGAGGGGCATTTGACACCACCGCCGACTTGTTGCAGCGTACCCCGGCAATCTCCACCCTGGACTGCGCGCTGCCTCCACAGGGAAAAGTGCGCGAGGAGCGGAAAAACGACCATGGCAGCCGAGCCGTCCGTCCGCGAGCCCGCCTCCCGGCGCGAGATCTGGGGTTGGGCGATGTTCGACTTCGCCAACAGCAGCTACACGACGGTCATCGTCACCGTCGCGTTCGGCGTTTACTTCACGCGGCTGGTGGCGCCGCCCGGGCGCGGTGACGCCCTCTGGGGCTGGGCCATCGCGGCCGGCAACCTGGTCGTCCTGCTGTTCTCGCCCATCCTCGGCGCCGTGGCCGACGATTCCGGCCGCAAGAAGCTCTTCGTTTTCTTCACCTACGCCACCTGCGTGACGGGGACGGCGCTCCTGTACTTCGCCACTCCGGGTCGGGTGGGTCTCGCCCTCGCCATGTTCATCCTCTCCTTCATCGGCTTCTCCTTCGGCGAGAACCTGGCGGGCGCCTTCCTGCCGGAGATCTCGACGCCGGAGAACATCGGCCGCATTTCGGGCCTCGGCTGGGGTCTCGGCTACTTCGGCGGACTGACCTCGCTCGCCCTCGTCTTTCCCTTGCTGCCGAGCGGCGATCTCACGGCAGCGGACGTGCCGAGCCTGCGCCTCGCTTGGCTGGTGACCGCCGGTTTTTTCCTGGTGGCGGCGCTGCCCACCTTTCTCTTCTTGAAGGAGCGCGCGCCGCGCGGCACCCAGACGGCCTTCGAATACGTGCGGGACGGTTTCCTGCGGCTCGCCGAGACCGCCCGCTCGGTCCGCCACTTCTCCCAGATCGTGCGCTTCCTCGGCGTCTTCTTCCTCTACTACGCGGGGCTCACCTCCGTGGTGGCCTTCGCGGGGATCTTCGCCGCCAACACCCTGGGCTTCACCTTCAAGGAGCTGGTCTACCTCTTCATCCTCCTGCAGGTCACTTCGGCGGCGGGCGCGTTCCTCTTCGGCGGGATCCAGGACCGCATCGGCGCCACGCGGACGGTTCAGATCGCTCTCGTGCTCTGGATCGTGGTCTGCGCCGGGGCCTACTTCGTCCAGACCAAGGGGGGCTTCTGGGGCGTGGCCCTCTTCGCCGGGCTGGGCATCGGTTCGCTGCAGTCGGCCTCGCGGGCCCTCGTGGGCCTCTTCGCGCCGGTGGAGAAGAGCGCCGAGCTCTTCGGCTTCTGGGGATTGGCCGGCAAGGCGGCCTACATGATCGGGCCCCTGGTGTTCGGACAGATCGCCTCGCGCACCGGCTCGCAGCGCACCGCCATGCTCTCGACGGCGCTCTTTTTCGTCGCCGGCTTGATCGGCATGGCCTTCGTCGACGAACGGCGGGGGCACGCCGAGGCGGTGGCTTGGGGGTCGGCAGATCCTTCACTATGAATTCATCGGGCGATCTGCCCTCCGAAGCCCTCACCACCCCGGCCCTCCTCTCCCCGAGGGAGAGGAGGGAGGAAGAAAAAGCGAGTTCGGGATTCAGGGAGTCGACGAATCCGGCTATTTTCTTCTGTTTCTCCCTCCTCTCCCTCTGGGAGAGGAGGGCCGGGGTGGTGAGGGCCCCGACGGCGCGGCCCTCCGCCGGATCTAAGGATCCCTTTGGATCGGGAAAGCGGGTCCGGCCATGAGAACCCTCCTCCGCCTCGTCCTCAAGGCCTTCTTCCGCGAGGTCGAGGTCGTCGGCGCCGAACGGATTCCCCTCGACCGGCCGCTCGTCCTGGTGGCCAACCACGTCAACGGCCTCATCGATCCCATCCTGCTGATGGCGGCGCTGCCGGTCCGTCCGCGTCTCCTCGCCAAGAGCACCCTGTGGAAGAACCCGATCGTCCGCCCGTTCCTCGGCATCGCCGGGGCGATCCCCGTCTACCGGCGGCAGGACGAGGGCGAGGACCCGTCGCGCAACCTCGAGACCTTCGCCCGCTGCCACGAGGTGCTGGCCGCCGGCGGCGCCATCGCCCTGTTCCCGGAAGGCAAGAGCCACAGCGAGCCGGCCCTCCAGCCGCTGCGGACGGGCGCGGCCCGCATCGTGCTGGAGGCCGAGCGGAGGTTCCCCGGCTTGGGCGCCCGCATCGTGCCCGTCGGCCTGCTCTTCGACGCCAAGGAGACCTTCCGTTCGCGCGCCCTGGTGCAGGTGGGAGAGCCGATCGATCCGGCGCCGGCGATCGCGGAGATTGCGATGCAGGAGCGCGATCCCGCCGGCGCGGTCAGCGCCGCGCGCTCGCTGACCGCCCGCGTCGACGAAGGCTTGAAGGACGTCACCCTCAACTACGAGACCTGGGAAGAGGCGCGGCTGATCGCTCGCGCCGCCGACCTCTACCGCCGCCGGGCGCCCGAGCTGCCGGGGCGGGGGAGCCTCTCCGAAGGCTTCGCCTACCGGCGGGCCTTCCTGGAAGGCTACCGGCGCCTCCGCGAGCGCTACCCCGAAAAGGTCGCCGCCGTGGCGGAATGCGTCCGCGAGTACGACCGTCTCCTCCGCGCCTTCGGCCTGCGCGACGACCAGGTGGCCGCCGCCTATCCGCCCTCGCCGGTCCTACGCTTCCTCGGCCGCGCCCTGCTGCGCCTTCTCGTCCACCTGCCCGTCGCCGCGGTCGGCACCGTGCTGAGCTGGCCCGTCTACCGGATCGTCGGGCCGCTCGTCCGCCGCCTCACCCGCAATCCCGACCAGGTCGCCACCTACAAGGTCTTCGGCGCCTTCATCCTCTTTCCCCTGGCCTGGATCGCCGAGGGATGGTTGGCAGGCCGCTATCTGGGAGGCTGGATCGGCGCGGCCGTCGCGCTCTCCGCGCCGTTCACGGCCTACGGCGCCCTCCTGTTCCACGACCAGCGTGAGGTGTTCTGGCGGGAGGCTCGGGCCTACCTCCTGCTGCGGACGCGGAAGCGCCTCGCCGCGGAGCTGAAAGAGCGTAGGGAGGAGGTGCTGCGGCGGGTGGAGGAGCTGGAGGCTCTGGTTGCCGTCGGCTGAGCTGCCAACGGCTCGTTGAAAACTTTCAACGGCCCGTTTCAAGGTTGCAACGTCGCATTCCGACCTTTGAACGACCCGTTGAAGCCTTGAAACGGCCCGTTCAAAGTCGGCAACGCCTCTTGAAGGCTTTGAATGACCCGTTCAAGGCTTTCAACGGCTCATTCCAAGCCTTGAACGAGCCGTCACGAACCTGGAACGGGGCGGTCAAGGTCTTAATGAGCCGTTCGAACCCTTCAACGAGCCGTTGAAGGTCTGCAACGGCTGATTTCCAAGTTGGAACGGGCCGTTCAAGGGTTCCAATGAGCCATACAATTCTTGAATGAGCCGTTACAACCTTGAACGGCTCGTTGCAACCTTTGAACGAGCTATTGAAGCCTTTCAACGGCCCGTTCAAAGTCCTGAACGGGCTGTTGCAGACTTTGAACGCTCCGTTGAGACTCGAAACAGCCCGTTGAAGGTCTTGAACGAGCCGTTGAAACCTTTGAACGAGCCGTTTTTCGAAGGTGTTCTGCTACGACTCCGGATAGTAGATTCTGAGAATCGTCTCCAGCTCCTGGTTCAGTTTTCCGTAATCAGGACGGCTCAAGCTGCTCTTTTCGAGCACCTGGGAGATCTCGATGAGGCTCTGGCGCGCGGCCGGCTCGAGCTCCATCTCGCCGAGCCCCAGCTTCTGGCGCCAGACGAGCCTGCGGAGGAACGAGCGGGTGTCGCCGCGCCGGAAAAAAGAGGGCTCCCGTGCGGTCGCCGCGAGCCGGCCGGCCTCGATCCACTGGCCGAAATCGAGGTGGGGAGCATCGAACGCCTCCCTGGCCTGCCGTGCCAATTCCGAGGCCTGCCCGGCGAGCTGCTCCGGCGGGGTACCGTTCGCGATCGCCGCGGTGATGCCCGTATAGCCCTTCTTCAGCTCCTCGACGAACATCTGGTCCAGCAGGATCTGGAGGATTCGCGCCACGATGTCCTGGGCCTGCTCGCCCTGTTTCGTCTCCAGGGCCACCTGAAGATTGACGAGCTGGACGCCGATCCGGAACGACGCCGGATCGAGAGGAGTCTCGTATCCTTCGCCCGATCCGCGGAAGGTCGGTCCGAGCCAGAAGCTCCCGCTCAATGCCGGCTTGTTCTGGATCGGCTCGGTCACGGCGGTTGTCGTGAGAGCCGGTAAGGGACCCAGGAGGTAGTAACCGCCGCCACCCCCGATCGCCACGAGAGCGGCCGCCGCCGCGGCGGCGAACCGCCCGAGGCTCCAGGCTCCTGCGCGCGAAGGGAAGGGCACGACGTTCCGCGCCACGCTCATCCCCGCCGGCTCCGGCTCGGTATCCAACTGGAACCGCACGGCCCCGACGTAGACGGCGTAGCAATCCTCGCAGGAGGCCAGGTGCTCGGTGATCCGCTGGCTTTCCGCCTTCCCGAGGGCGCCGTCGATATACGCTGCCAGCTCTTCATCCGTGGGCCAGTGCTCCTTGGGAGTTGCTGGCGGCGATGCGTTTCTTGATGCAAATTTCTGCATTTTAGCTAACCCGCCCGATCTCCGCCTGTTACTTAGACGGACATCGATGAAAGATTACCCCGGTTTCGCATGGACTTGGTCTAAAAATCCAGCTCCGGGACGCCCAGCGAACCGAGGACCTTCTCCACGTCCTGACGGCGCAGCCCTTGGCGCTCCAGCGCCTTCCTGAGTGTCTTGAGGATCTTCTCGATGCGCCGGTAGAGGGGTTTCTGCTCCACGCCGCGGATCCTGGCGATGTCGGCGACTTTGAGCTCCGTCCACATCAGGATCAGGAAACGGTCCTCCTTGGGCAGCTCGGCGAGGGCGCGCTGCAGCGCTGCGTAGATCCTACGCCTCGTTACGCCCCTCTCCTGCGCCTCGATCCGTTCGTCCGGTCGGGGATCGCAGGAGGGCTCGGTCTGCAGCGACTCCTCGCCGACGAAGCGCCGCAGGTTCCTGGGAGGGAGCTTCGCCGCGAGGTCGGCGAGCCCGGCCACGGACATCTCCACCCGCCGGTTGAGACGGAGGATCTGGCATGCCTCGTCGAATGACCGTCCCTCCCGGACGATCTCCCTCTCCAGCCACATCGCCACCTCGCCCAGCCGCTCCGCCTCCGCCGAAGGCCGCCATTTGCCCCAGACAGAATTCTGGTAGTCTTGTAGTAGCCTTTGGATGACAGTAGTCAGATAGGTCTTGAAGCTGCTCCGCCCCTGGAACTGGCGGACGCGGGCGTAGTTGTCCTCGACGAGCTTCAAGCGGACGGTCCCGGCGAAGTCCTCCGCCTCCTGCCGGGAGAAGGGGCACCGCCGGCAGGCATGGGCGATGACCTTCTCGATGTCCTTCAGGTGTCCGAGGAAGAGCTGCTCGGGGGTGAGGTCGTCCGGGGGGGCGGGGAGGGCCATGGGCTTTGTACGAGGGAAAGTCCTATTGGGATTTGCTGATAGAGGAGATTCTATAGGAGTTGAGGATAGGCGGGGGCCGGACCACCTGTAGGAGGCGAAAATGAAACCGAGGAGGCGCAGAAGGCGCGCCCCTGGAAGGTAACCGGGAACAGACGCTGGGTTTTAGGCTTGCATTCAGCCCGGGGGGACTGCGGGGTCGCATTCCCAATCATCAATCCGCTCGCCCTCGTCAAGCTGATGCGCAGGAATCTCGATCGTGATGGGCAACCTACCTCTTTTCCGAGGCAGGAAATCGAATAAGTAAACGACATACATTCGGCTTTGGGTACAGTGCACCGGTGCTGCCTTGTAACCCCAACGGTAGGAGGGCCTTCGATACCACCACCACCAAAGCGGGCCCAGCCTCCTCCGGGCCTCCTTCCGAGCCTCCTTCAGGTCCCGCAGAGAACCTTCTTCTGCCCCGACAATTTGGCGGCCGACCCAGCTCAGATTCAGTAGGGCAGGCCTCCTGCTCTCACAGACCCTGTCGACTGGTGGCATCCCTCCCAATCCGCTCCGCGGTCCGGGACATCCTCCAAGAAGCCACTCGCCGCCTTCCCCGAAGACACGCACCGGGGTTTCTCCGACCCGAAGCCAGGGTTGCAGACGGATGTAGAGGCATTTCTTGTGTCGATCGATATCCTTGGCCGAGAAAGTCGAGACGATGGCTTTCGCAGTTTCTGCGCCGTCGACATTCATCCTCAAGATTTCGATGTCCGGCCGGAGGCGTTTCACATTTTGGAGCCCTGGAGCGGGGCCGATCCACTGGCTCTGCTCGAGGCCAATACTGGTCAACAGTGAAGAGAGGTCCTGAACGGAGAGGAGATGCTCGTCCAGAGGAGGCGTGAGATTCGAGGGCACCCAGGTGACGGTGGTAGCGCCGCTCCGGGGTTGGACCTTCAGGCAAGTGTCTTCCGCGCGAAAAATATCCTTCAACCAAGGTGGAAAGGAGTCGGAGAAAAGACTCACAGGCGGGAAGAGGACGTCGGCACCTCCACCTTTATAGCCATAGGGCAGCGCGGGTAGGTTAGACCATGGTAGGCCATTCAGCCAACTTGGCAATGGAGTCCGTTCGACTTCCAGTATCGGCAAAGACGCAGGAGGAGGCACTTGGGGGGCGCCGGAAAGAGGGTGAGGCCCGGCAAATTCAAAGCGTTGTTGGAGGGCGGCTTCGAGGGCGGGGAAGGGAGGCTTCAGGTGAACAGGATATTGGATAAAAAGATGATCGCCATCGGGTGCCGGGTTCGGATCTCGAGTGAACTCCTGGTCATAGAGTGGCGTCTTCTCCCGATCCGATCGACCCCGCGTGATGCAAAGAGGGATGTGGTAGCCACGCCCCAATCCTAGCAGGAAGGAATCGGCGACCGGAAGGCGCGTCATCAGCTTGTAGTGCCAAATGGATGCCGTGGGGAAGGAGGAATAACCTCCAATCAACGTTGATCCCCCGCAGGCCATACGAAGATTGGGGTTCAAGGGCATGCGACGGACGTCCGCGCTTCCAACCGTCGCACCCCACCGGGCGAAGACGTTGAAGTCGCGCAAGTCGAACTTTTCCGGAGCAAGGAAATCGGAATCTGGTCCAAGAGGTACGTCGCACTTCGGAATTGGCTCCTCGGCAGTCGGGATCGTGCAGTTGGGGCCATGGGCCATGACGTTGCAGCTCAGCATCCACCAGTAGCGCGTCCGCCAGTCACCCAGCGACATCGTCTTTAGTTTGACCACCTTGCTGTGCCAGGCCATGATGAAAGTGGGTGTTCCATGGCCTCCATAAAATACCAACTCGGCCTGCTCAAGCCCGTCTGCTGGATCAATGTCCATTCCACCCGTGATCGTGTTGGCGTCAAGAAAGAACCGTTGGTGCTTCGTATCCTGAAAATCTTCCTGAATCTTTGCTTTGCACCAGCTTTCGGGAACACAGAGGAACGGTTGCCGTTCACAGCCGAGCCCTCCCAGGATCCGGCACTCTGGAGATTCGCAGTAGATGAACTCATGGGCCAGTTCGTTCCCAAAATGCTTATCACCTGGAACCGAGACGGCGCTCGGGCACGTGAGCGCGGGCTGATTCGACGGATGATGATTAATTAGATTGCTTGACTGCGCAACCACCGGTAAGGCTTGGCCGACTGTCAAAACAGCCAAGAAAGAAGCGCGGAAGTAGCGGTTAGGTAAGGAGCCCAAAGGAATCATTCTTGCATCTCCACTTGTGGGCACTTTGTGCCGCCGCCAGTTCCGTCCCCCGCATCACAAGGGAAGAAGTGCTCGGAACAGTCATTCGGCGTTGGCTGATCCTTGAGAAGGTAATAGAACCAGCGGAACGCGGCCGGGTGGATATGCTCGGGGTGCTTGCAGTCATCGTAGTTAAAATCGGCGAGGGCATGCGGAAGGATATTCAGCACCTCCACCTTGACGCTAGTAGCGGAAGCAAGCGGCTTGACCGTTAACTTGCGCTTTCCGTCGAGAGTAATCGTGATTGGGGCCGTCAGGTCTGGTTGGGAGACCTTGACCGACTCGCCAAGCGTTTGGCTGTTACCCTGACAGGTGTCTGACACTTTCGCTATCATACCGTAGGGTCTTGACTTTCCACCGCATTTGAAAGGTTCCGCAACAACGGTTTTTCCAAAATTTATCAGAACCCGTGCTGCCAGGTGTCCCTGTGCCTGTGCCGTTGCGAAGTCTTTCAGGTAGAGAGGATTGATGGTGTCATGCTTCTTGAAGGCATCAGGATTTTGGCTAAACACATCTGCGAATATTTTGCGCGAGACCAGGGGCTTCAGGTCAATGGTTGGATTCTTGGTTCCTGTATCGAAACTAAGATCCAGTCCATCGATAAAAAAGAGAGGCACGACCCCTCCGATTGGCACGCCATTCAGCTCCACCTCCGCGTTTCTGATTCGAAGGCCGGCTACATGGGGAGGGAAGTGTTCCGGGATCTCTTCGGGTGTAACCTCAATCTTCGCACAGGGAGGGACCTCATCATCCGTTGGTTCCACATTCGGGTCGTAGTCGGCATCGACAAGGAGTGCCCAAACTGCTGGATTTCCATCAACTTCTTTTTGTGCGAATGCTATAAGACCGTCGAAGGTCACCTCGAGTTTGTAAGGAGCCAAGGTAGTTGTAGCGCTTACCGCCGCTGCCGTTTCGGAGCCGGAGGTTCGGTCCGTCGGTCCGCCGCACGCGAGGAGAGGGACCAGATAGGTGAGGAAGAACAGTCGTTTCATCGCAGTCTCCTATGTGAGATGAAGTTATGGACGGACCAGGACCGTCATTTCGCGGGTCTCCGGAACACTTGGAAGGCTGCCCAGGTCTGAATGCCTCCGGGCCCACCGAGGTCCGAGCGGAGGAACTCTAATTGGGCGGCCTGAAGCGCCTCATCTGGGGGCTTACCGGTGGCGAGCTCGCGATGGAAACGTTCGAGAAGAAGGGCGGAGCCGCCGTCAGGAACATCCCAGGAGATTCCAACCACTGCTGGAATACCGCGGGCCAGGAAGGCCGCGGCGAGGCCGGTGACCTCAGCGGTTTCTTGATAGGTTGTAAGTCCTGTTGAGCAGGCGCTGAGAACCGCGAGGCGGAGGTGGCGCAGGGCTTGTGCCGGCAGGTCGGCCGCAGTCAGCAGAGAGGAGGCGAGTCAGGAGCCGACGGATCGGCCGGCGCCAAGAGCAGGCCGCCCTGGTCGGGGAACTGGGAGTTGGTCATGCCGTGGCCGTCGAATTGGAGGATCTCGTAACGGTCTAGTAGGCTGAGTACAGCGGCTTCCGTTGCCTGTCGCTCGGCGAGCACCTCGACCTTCGGATAGTGCGCGGCGTAGCGATTTGTCGCATTTCGAGCCCCCGGGAGCCGACTCAGCAGCGGAAACAGACCGTTGCTGAAGGCTGGATCGGAAATGAAGAGTGCCGAAAGGGGCGGCGGCAGCGGTGCGCCTGGTGCGGAAGCGGTGAGCCAGGCCGAGAGGCTTGGGGAGTAGGACAGGCGATAGAGCTCCACGAGGTACGGAGAGCGGGGAGAGGGTCGCAGGGCCGCGAAGGGGAGAGAAGCGACGATCTCATCGGCGACGATCAGTACGGATCGCCCGGCCGGGAGAGTGCGCAGTCTTTTCGGGAGGAGAATCGCTGCGAGTCCGTTGCAGGCGTTCTCGCGCTCGTTGGCCGCGGCTGCGTGGGCCACGAGCTCGCGGCAGCGCTTCATTCGCGAGCGTAGCTCCATCTCCGGCAGAGAGCGCTCTTCGAGGTCCATCCGACCGTTGAGAAAGGTCCAGATCAGTAAGCGGTCCGACAGATGGCCGTAGCGGATGACCAGCGTATCCGATGGCAGGGCCGTCTCGAGGACCTTCGCCCAGCGCCCTGACGACAGCGCTCTATCCCTGCCCAGGAGGGATTGGGTGATGTCCGCGAAGACCCGGTTGCTGCTTCGTTCTAGGACCTCCAGGGCGGCGTCTCGATCATGGAAGTGATCCAGCTCCAGTTGGATAAGGTCGAGGAAAAGGCCACGCGCTGCGGCCAGGAAGCGGGCACGGTCTTCCATGCCGGCGACCTCCAGACGCTGGCGCTCTACTTCAGCGATGCCGCTGCGGAGGTCGTCTCGTGCCTTGGCGAGATTCCCTAAGCGAAGATAGATTTTCGCCCGCAACTGGTGCAGACGTAAGATCTCGATCTGGTCTCCCAAAGAGCGCGTCGGTCCGGTGAAGAAAGCAAGGGCCCGATCCACTGCCGCAAGGGCGGTCTGGGCAGCGTCGCTTCTGCTCAAGGCGGCCCGTTGAACGTCGAGGTCTACTCGCAAGCGACGCCGGCTCTCATTTTCTGGCGGGAGGTGTTCCCAGGCCTTTTGGGCGCGGGCCAAGTCTGCCGCTGCCTCCACCGGACGGCCGATCTCGGTCAGTAAGCTGGCGCGGGCGATGAGGGTGAAGGCGAGCAGGTCGGCGTCTCCGCTTTGCCCGAAACCCGTTTCTGCAGCCCGCATCTGCTCGGAGAGGAAGCCGAGGGCGGCGGCGGAGTGGCCCCGCCTGTGCATCGCTTGGGCTGCCTCTTCGAAAATGGTATAGAGCCTCTCGGGGTCCGTGACGACCTGCCGCCCGGCTAGGGCGGCAAGGCGCTCGCGCCATGCCTCCGCTGGAGCGCCGCCGTACTCGTAGTTCTTGGCGCGCAGAGATCTCAGATAGACGACATTGGCGTCCTCACGGAGGCGGCGGAAGATGTCGATGGCGGTGGCGTAGTGACGGTCGGCCTCCACGAAGCGCGCCTGCACCATGCGAATGAGACCGAGGATCCATGCCGCTCTCCCTTGGAGTGCCAGGAAGCCGGCCGTCGCCGAGTTCCGTTGCAGGCCGGTGAGGAGCGACTCGGCGCGGTCAAAATCCTTGTCGAAGTAGGCGCAGACGGCTTGGTCGAGCCGCACCCACCCGACAAAGGGGCTCGCGGCGGCAGAAAGGGATGCCTCGGCGCGCGCCAGTACCTCGGGACGGCATTGCGAGTAGAGCGCCGTGCCGCGGACAGAGTGAAAGTCGTGGTGACCTCTCGCGAGGAATTGCAGGCGGGCAGGTTTCTTCCGCTCCGCTTGGCGGATGACGGCAACCGCCCTGCGTAGCAGTCGGTCGCCGCTGCCGATTTCCAGGAGCGATCCGATCTCTTCCGCTTGGCGGAGGAGGGTTTCGCTCAGTTTCGCGTCACCACGCAGATGGCCGGTAGCCCATTCACCAAGAAGCCACTCGCCGCGGCGACGGATCGTCAAGAGATCCGGGCTCATCGAGCCGCACAAGTGGTGCGACCTCTGCCCGAGCTTGCTCCGACACTGATCTGGTGGACTTCGGCATGCGGCGCAAGGTCGCTTGTGCGGCGTTCCAGAGCGTGAGGCACTGCAATGCATGGGCATAGTTGAAAAGCGCTGCGGGCGTCGGCTGCCGATGAGCTACTAGGGGATCCAAGAGGTTCAGGGCGAGTGCCAAGTCTTCAGGGCGTCGATCCAGGCCGGCTCGGATGAGTAGGGCCGCCGCCAGGTCGTTCATGTACGCCGCGGACTCGGGCTGGTAAGTGAGAGCGGTCTGGAAGAGCTCGACTGCGCGGTTGCGCCCTGCCGGAGTCGGCTCAGCGAGAAACATCCAGAGGGCCTGCAGGCGCAAGACTGGGGCCCCTGCCTTTCCGGAGCGAGCGAGGCGGTGCAAAGAGCGGCTCAGGCCAATTTGGCGCCGTCGCTCTTCGGCGTTCGGCTTTGTGGCCCGCTCAGGGACGGTGGGGCACGCGTCCAGGGAGAGCGGGGTAACCTCCAGTCGAGAGACACGAACGCCGCTGAAAAGAGCGAGAGGCGCGAAGCGTTCCGTCACGGCAGCCAGAAGCTTGGCGTCCAGATTTTCGAGGTCATGGGTAGAGGAGCCCTTGCCACAGGCAGCGGATGCCCCGAGAAAGGCCGCGAGGAAGCAGGCGCTGAGAAAGAAAGGCGCCTCGATACGGTTGTGCCTGGCGACCGCTGACAGGCATCCGGAGACTTTCATCGCCGCGACGAGAGTTCCTCCGCACGCGACCGCGGAGACGGCCTCCGCGGCACGGCATGTTCCGAGTTTCTCGAAAGGCTAGATTCTAACGCACTTCGGAGTTGTCCCGGAATATGTACGGGCTAGATCCAGATTGTCGCGCGGTGGAGGGCGGAGAACGAAAGAGCCAATTGGCTATGAGCCGATGCATTGCCATAAAGGCGTGGCCTGTGCGTTGCGCGTCGAGCAGGCGATTCGTTCGGATAGATAGTGGCAAGCTAGGAAAACTTTTCCGCGTCCGTCTACCCATATGTGTAGGGTATTGGCCCTATTCCCACATAGGAGGAGATGCGAGCTTTTGTGCTTTTCATTCTCGCGTTCGGGAGCGCGCTCCCCATGTTGGCACAGCGAAGCTTTGTTTCAACCTCAGCAGATGATGATTGCGGTGAAGCCATCCTGGCACTTGAGGAGGGAGGAACTCCCGCCTCTGCTACCAAGCTTCCTCTTTCGTACTTCGGCGTTGGCATCGGCGCGGATAGGAAGCGTGGTGGTCCGGACCGGATCACGGAAGCGGCGATAGTGGGAGGTAAAATCACGACCTTGGACGACGAGAACACCATCGCTGGGCCTATTCTGGAGGCTCATGCGCTCGCGATTACTATCAAGCGCGATTGGGCAGTAAAGACCGATGATGGCCAGTTATTTGTAACGAAAGAGAAGCCCTGTAAGGCGCCAAGCGAATTCCCGACAGTAGCCACTGGCCCCTTCGCAATGCTTCGCCTCGGCGATAAGGAGATCATCAAATCATTCGGTGTCGGCTGGATGATCGGATTTCGCCTCAGACAATCCGAAAGCAGTCTCAACGTAGGAGTCGCCTATACGTTTCAGCAGGATGTCAAAACGTACGCGAAGGGATTTGAAGAAGGTATTCACTACCTAACGGTGAGGAGGCGATCCGATTCCGGAATACGGACGGCGAGGGAATTGCCTTTGTGGTTTCGTTCGGGTGGTGACGCCGGTTTCGCCTGCCGTTTGGCCTCACCGCGAAACCCGCCGCTGCCCCGACCCATCACCGTTCATGCGGTAGATCTCGAACGACCCGTCCCGGGCGTTCTGGGAGAGGAGGCTTCCGTTGGGGAGCCAGGATGGCGTCTCGTCGAGATAGGGGCGATCGTGGCGGGTAAGGGGCCGCGCCTCTCCGGTGGCGACGTCGATGATGTGGAGACAGTCTGAACATGGTCGAGATTGACTGCGCAGCTACGAGGCATCCCGTCCTCCGGCGTCAGGAGAACTTCGGATGGAATATCCCGGATGGTCGAGGTGATCGGGGCGACGGTCACCTCTCCGATAGATATTGCAGAACAGAGTCGCGGGTAAGCAGGAGGACGGGACGCTTCTTATCGGGGCTGCTGAACGGGTACCAGCGGATCTCGCCTCGGCGCATCAGTCGCCCCAGACTTGCTCGCTTTCCCTGTCGCTGAACTCGCCGGGCTTGACGGGCTTGCGTTCGTAACCGGCTCGATGCTGGCGCTCGAGCTCCCGCTCCTGGACGCTCGTCAGCGCGGCACGGAGGGCGTCCCGGGTGAAGGCTGAGCGTGTGGTTCCCAGGGATTCGGCAGCCCGGTCCACCGCTTCAACCAAAGATTCGTCGAGAGTCATCTGCACTGTCTTCATGAGTGCGAGTATAGCTATTCCCGCCCACATTTCTCAACCGCATATAGGGACGAATCGAGCCGACGGTGGTGCGAACCGGAAGGGCCGCGGCCCGGTGAGGTAGGAGATGTTCCGCCGTCCCCTTGACGTGGACCGACGGTTGCTTCGCTTGGCATTCCTCACCCGTACAGATCCTCCAGCCCATACCACCTCACGCCGGTTTTCTGCAAAGCAGCGGCGGGAGCCTTCCGTGAGAAAATCCTCCTCCCGATCGTGGCGTCGCGTGGGTTGGGGTAGGCTTGCACCTTCGCGTCCAGCTCCCTTTCCACCGCCCGGCGAGAGCGTACGGGGCCCCATTTGCATTCCCCGAGATCGGTCCATCCATCGGCGCGCACGCCCACGACGTCGATCTGGACTGACTTGGACCAGTATTGCCCAACCTCGAAGGCTGCGGTGACGCCCTCGCGGCGGTAGAGCCAGGGAAGGGCTTCCCGGCAGAGGCGCTCGAAGCCGAGGCCGAACCAGGCGTCCAGATGGGGGCGGATCAGGTCGCGCAGAGCCCGGCCGGCTCCCATGTGGCGGATGTAGCTGGTGCTGGGGAAGACGAAGCGGAACCAGAAGCGGAGCAGAGGGTCGGCGAGGTCGTAGCGGACCGAACGGGCCGAGGGTGCTTCTCCAGTCAGGGGGTAGCGCCGCTCGATGTAGCCGAGCTCGACGAGCTGTTGGAGGTAATAGGAGAGACTGCGCGGGTCCTGACCGGATTGCCGGGCGATGTCCTGGACTACGGAATGGCCGGAGGCGATGGCAGAGAGGATGGCATAGTAGAGGGTGACCTCCCGCAGCTCCTCCCGCAGGAGGAAGTCCGCCTCGCGGTAGAGAGGGGCGTACTCGTCCAGCAGCTCCGCCGTGATGCTGGATTCGATGGAGCGATCGTCGGTGAAGCGCTTGAGGTAGAGGGGGATCCCACCACAGAGAAAATAGGTCCGGGCCTGGTCGATCCGGGAGTAGCGGGGATGGAACAGTGCCGCCTCGCGATAGCCGAAAGGGCGGAGCAGGATCTGCGCGGTCCGTCGGCCGAAGAGGGGACTCTTCCTGCCGAGGACCTCTCGCTCCATGAACCCGACGTACGAGCCGCAGAGGATCAGAAGGACCTTGCCGGAATCCCGCCAGGAGCGGTCCCATCTCTCTTGAAGGACGGAAGGTAGCTCGGGGCTCGCGCCCACGATCCACTGGAACTCGTCGAAGGCCAGGACGAGCTTGCGGTCGGACTTCCAGCGGGAAACGACGGCGTCCAGGGCGGCCGCCCAGCTCTCGACGGAGAGGCCGGCGAGCAGTGGCTCCTCGAGGGCGACGGCGGCTTCGCCGAGGAGCTCGCCGATCTGCATGCCGGCCGGGGCTTGCTTGCCCAGGTAGTAGATCCCGGGCCGGCCTTGGAGGAAGCGGAGGATCAGCTCGCTTTTGCCGACGCGGCGGCGGCCATAGAGAGGAATCAGGGCGCTGCTGGCGGCCTCGTAGGCGTCGGTGAGCACCTTGAGCTCGGCGTGCCTGCCGATGAATTCGGTCATCCCGGCGGTAATCTAGGAATCCGAGGCGTGTTTTGTCAAGTCACGACTTGTCGAGTCAGCGCCCGCGATCCAGAACGTCGAGCAGCTTCAATCCTTCTTCCGCCGAGCCTCCGTCAGATTCGTTACAGGTGTTTCTGGTACCATGACAAGGGGAGGTCGAGTCATGAGCGGCTCCGCGGATGCCACCAAGCAGGCGGTGATCACCTATCCCGCCGAAATCCCTCCGATGCTGAAGCTGTCTGATCAGGAGTTCGCCCGGGAAGCTCCGGTTCTTGGGTGCGGCCAAGCTTTTCGAGCTGGGGCGGCTGTCCTCCGGCAAGGCGGCTCAACTGGCGGGCATGGACCGTGTCGGCTTTCTCTATGAGCTGAATCGGATCGGCGTTCCCGCCATCAATTTGCGGGATGAGGAAGTCGAGGCCGAGATCCAGGCGGCCAGGGACCTGGCCGGATGATCCGATGGGTGGTCGATAGCAGCCCACTTAACTTTCTCGCCAAGCTGGACCGGTTGGACCTTCTGCGCAATGGAGCCGATGAGATCTTGGCTCCCCCGGCCGTCATCAAAGAGGTCCGAACCCACACCGACTTCGCCAGCCGAAAGGTCGATGAAGCCGTTTCCACCTGGTTGAGCGTCAGACCCGTCGAAGATCTCGGCACCTTGGCGGTATTGTTGGGCGATCTTGGCTCTGGCGAAGCTGAAGCCATTGCTCTTTCCCGACAGGCGGGTGCCGAGCGGATTGTCGTGGCGGCCGCTGCTTCGCCGGCTCTTGCGCCGCGGATGCCGGTCCGCTGATGAGAAACCACGACGCCGCGGCGAGGCACCAGCGTTGGATCGGAGGAATACTCTGGGCGGTGTTCATGCGAGAGAGTATAGGGATCTCAGGACGGCGGGACGTCTCTTCGAAACGCAGACCCTTTGCTTTTTACCGCTCATCCCCTCTGTGGTCTACCGCTCCGAAGGAGCAGGATTTGAACAGCCCGGGGTGTGAACCCCGGGTAGAGAGCGGGCCGCTTTTCAAGCCCCGAAGGGCCGGCCTGAGCGCCGAGCGAAGGGGACTAACTCTGCTCCTTCGGAGCGGTCATTCACGACCATTACGCGGTGGGAGCCAACACCGGAAGGCCGGCCCTTCGGGACTGGGGATGCATCGGGCTTCGGCACCCGGGGTTCACACCCCGGGCTGTTCAAACTCTGCTCCTTCGGAGCGATGAACGGCTGTCAGAGATCGTGCGGAATCCTAGGCGTGTTTTGTCAAGTCACGACTTGTCGCGGGATGAGGAAGTCGAGGCCGAGATCCAGGCGGCCAGGGACCTGGCCCGCATAAACCCTTCCTCTGCGATCGCGGTCCCGTAGAGACGTTCCAGCCCATTCACGACGCCTTTCGCAGGCCACGGGGACGGCGGAACGACTCTTCGAAGCGAAAGCCCCTCCTCTGCCACCCTCTCTCATAACGCCTCCAGCGGTTTGAGGTACGGTGCGTTGCCCCGGTACGTCATTGCGAATGCCGCCGGTATGCCTCTGCGGGAGACGCCCCGCCCGTTCCGGCGGCGCGCTGTCTGTGGCCTGCCCGGGTTGGAGACGTTCCGCCGTCTCCATGGCCTGTCGGGGATGTCGTGGGCGGGTTGGAACGTCTCTACGGGAACGATGACGCGAATCGGAACGTGAATGCCTTCGAGGATCGTGGATAGAATCGGTAAATGATCCCCACCACCTTCGTCCAACTCGCCGTCGCCCTCGGGCTGGGCCTCCTCGTCGGCCTGCAGCGGGAACGGGTGGAGTCGACGGTGGCGGGGATTCGCACGTTCGCCCTCATCACGCTGTTCGGGGCGGTGGCGGCGCGGCTGGGCCAGGTGTTCGGTGGCTGGATTGTCGTGGCGGGGCTGGTGGTGGTCGCGGCGTTCGTGGTGGCCGGGAACCTGATGCGGGAGGAGAAGGACCCGGGGACGACGACGGAGTTCACCGCCGTTCTCATGTACGGCGTCGGGGCTTGGGTGGTGGTGGGGTCGATGGCGGTGGCCGTGGTGCTGACGGGGGTGATCGCCCTGCTGCTGCATCTGCGGGAGCCCCTGCACGAATTCGCCGGCCGGATGGGGGAGAAGGACATCCGGGCGATCATGCAGCTCGTCCTGATCGCCCTCGTCATCCTGCCCCTGTTGCCGGACGAGACGTTCGGCCCCTACGGCGTCCTCAACCCCTTCCAGATCTGGTGGATGGTGGTCCTCATCGTGGGCCTCTCCCTGGTCGGCTATGTGGCCTACAAGATGCTCGGGGCGCGGGGTGGTGCGGCGCTTGCGGGGGTGCTCGGCGGTATGGTCTCGAGCACGGCGACCACGGTGAGCTACGCCCGGCGCTCGAAGCAGGAGCCTGAAAGCTCCCGGCTCGCGGCCCTGGTGGTGATGATCGCCTCGTCCGTGGTCTTCGTCCGCGTGCTGGTCGAGATCGGGGCGGTCGCCTACGGCAGTTTCTCCGTCCTGGCGCCGCCCATCGCGGTCATGCTGGGCGTCATGATCGCGCTGTCGGCCGCGGTGTGGCTCACGGACCGCCGCGAAGGGACCGAGCCGCCGGAGCAGGAGAACCCGGCGGAGCTCAAGGCGGCGATCGTCTTCGGGCTGCTGTACGCCGGCGTGCTGCTTGCCGTGGCCTTCGCCAAGGACCGGTTCGGCACGGCCGGGGTCTACGCGGTGGCGGGAATCTCCGGCCTCACGGACATGGACGCCCTCACCCTGTCGACGTCGCGGCTGGTGGAGTCGGGCCGTCTCGCGCCGGAGAACGGCTGGCGGGCCATCCTCATCGGCGCGCTGGCGAACCTGGTGTTCAAGGCGGGGATCGTGGCCGTCCTCGGCAGCCGGCGGATGCTGGCGCGGACCGGGCTGCTGTTCGGCGCGGCGGCGGTGGCGGGCGGGGTGGTGCTTTGGGTGTGGCCGTGAGCCCCTCACCACCCCGGCCCTCCTCTCCCGCCGCACTCCCACCCGTCCGGGAGAGGAGGGAGACTGAAAAAGCAACAGCAAAAGAAGAAGCTTTTTTTTTGAGCTCCCCTCTCTCCCGGATGGGTGGGCGTGAGGTGGGAGAGAGGGGCCGGGGGAGTGAGGGGCCCGAGGCGGCGGAGAGCCCCCTTTCATCGACACCTCTCGACGTCAGGTCAACGCGTATAGGGACAGGGGGTGAGGCCTCGAAGCGCAGACCGCTCGGTCTACCGCGGCCCTCCGGACCCTCCCTCCTCTTCTTCCTCCTCCTGCTGCTCCACCTGGCTCTCATCTGGGCGTTCCCCTTCATCCCTACGCAGGACGGGCCGGGGCATCAGGCGGTCGCCTTCATCCTTCGCCAGTTCGAGAGCCCGGACGCCGGTCTGCTGCGGGAGTACTACCTGCCGAACCGGGAGGCGCTGCCGAACTGGTTCGTCTTTTTCCTGATGAGCCGCGGTTTGGGGTTTCTGCCGGTGCCTTTGGCGGAGAAGGTCCTGCTCTCCGCCTATGTTCTCCTGCTGCCGCTCGCCGTGCGCTATGCCTTGCGGGCGATCGATTCGCGGGCGGCGTTCCTCTCGATTCTGGCGTTCCCGTTTACCTACAACTTCCTGTTCCAGATGGGCTTCTTCAACTTCTGCTTCAGCCTGGCGGCGTTCTTTTTTGCCCTTGGATATTGGCTGAGAGCGCCGGAAAGGATGACGCTCCCTCGGACAGCCGGGCTCGCACTTCTGGTCCTTTGGGTCTACTTCTGCCATCCCGTGACGCTGGTGATGGCCGTCGCCGCGCTGCTGACTCTGGCGGGATGGCGGATGCTGCTGGAGCTGATGGCCGCGCCAGAACGGCGATTCGCGATGCGAAAGCTCCTCGCCGGCGCGCGGAGATGGCTGCTCGGTCCCGTCCTCGCCTGTCTGCCGGCCCTGGCGCTCATGGTCTCCTTCGTAGGAGCGCGGCTCGACGCGAAGGTCTCGCATCTGGCGCTATGGGCCAAGGTGAAGCATCTCGCGGGCCTCTACTCGCTGGCCTCGCTCAGCGAGTGGACGATCCTCCTGGCCGCCTGCCTGGCGCTTCTTTTCGTCCTCGTCGGCCTAATCTGCCTGCGTGCGCGCGGCAGGCGTCCACCCATGGTCGGAGACGGCCTGCTGCTGGTCGTGGCCGTCTTCGTCGTCGCCTACTTCGCCGCGCCGAGCGAGCTCTCCGGCGGCGGCTTCATCAACCATCGCCTGAATCTCTTTCCTTTTCTGGCGCTGATCCTCTGGCTCGGCACGTTCGACCACCCTGCCTGGCGGAGACGGTGGATTCAGACCGCGGCCTCCGGCATCGCCCTCGTTTTTCTCGGCGTCTTTGGCTGGACCTACGCACGCATCGACGACGGGTTGTCTCAGATCGTGGCCGCCGGGGACCACATCGAGCCCGACCACACGCTGCTGTTCCTCTCCTACGCGCACCGCGGGGAGCGGCCTGACGGCCGGCCGCTCGTCTTCCGTACCGAGCCCTTCGTCCACGCGAGCGGCTACATCGCGGCGCGCAAGCGGTTGGTGGACCTCTCCCTCTATGAGGCCGCCGAGGACTACTTCCCGATCTATTTCAATCCCCGCCTGGACCCTTTCCGCCACCTGGCGACTGAACGCCTGGGGATCGAGGCCGCGCCGCCGAAGGTCGATCTCCTCGGTTATCCACGACGAACGGGAGGCCGGATCGATTACGTGCTGCTCTGGGGATTGCGCGAGGAGCAGCGGCGAGAGCCGGCGGTGCTGAAGACCCTGCGGCAGCTCGCGGCGGGTTACGAGGAGATCTGGGTTTCGCGTCAGGGAGCGGTCAGGCTGTTCAAGGCCCGGCGCAACGGGCGTTGACGGCTTCTCCCGTTCGGGCGTCACCTTTACGCGATCGGCGGCAACCGCGACCCGGCCGTCTCTCTGGAGATTATATGGCGCCTCTGCGCGTTGCCATGGCAGAAACTTGCCCTGCCAGCGCCTTTCCCACCGCCCCGTGGCCGGCGTCGTTCCAGTGGCCGTCGCGAGCGAAGCGGAGTCGCGGCCAGTCGGCGCCGGGGAGAAGGTCGTCCGCGGCGGCGAAGGGGACCCCGAGCTGCCGGAGCCGCGTCTCCAGCAGCAGGCGATCGTGGCGGAACTTCTCGCCCCGGTCGTCGACCAGCACGGCCAGAAAGCGGCCGCCGAAGCTCTCGGTGAGGTGCTGGGCGGCGGCGACGTTGCCGGCCGTGGGCTCCATTTGAGCGAGCACCGTGGGGGCCTCCTCCCTGGATCGGCGGAGGGCGGCGCGGGCGCCGCCCGCGAAGGCGGGGAGGGCGAGGCGCATTACGGCGGAGTAGCGTTTCGCGTACGCGCTCGCGGAGCCAAGGACGGGCAGGCGGGTTTCCCTCAGGTAAAGGTTGCCGTCCAGCAGGACGAGACGATTCGCGTAGCCCTGGGCGACGATGTAGCCGTCCTTGTAGACGAACGGAGCGGCGCAGCGCTGGCGGTCCCAGAGCGGCGAGAGGGTCATCACCACCAGCGCCGGATGCAGCTTGGGGAGGAGCCGGCGCAGCCGGACAAGCATCTGCCGGCTGCTGTAGCCGGGGACTCCGCCGTTGTAGACGCGCACGCCTGTCTCCCGCTCGAGCACGGCCGGATAGGAGCGGTCCACCGGCACTCCTTCGCCGAAAGTCATCGAATCTCCCACCGCGAGCACCGCCGGAGTGGGCGGTGTTTTACGCGGATAACTGCGCAGCCCGCGGGCGTCGATCGCGACGCGGACGTCGAACTCATCGCCGGGAGCGATCTCCCGGCCTTGGAAACCGGGCCGCAGGGTGTAGCCGCTCTCGGCGTCAGGCTGGAAAAGAAACCGCGGGTGGTTGCCGCCGGCGAACCAGGGCGAGCCCCGGCCGGCGGCTCCGATACCCAGCAGCCTTAGCGCGGCCTCGGCGAACAGCAGGGTGAGCAGGACCGAAAAGGCGGAGAGGGCGAGCTTCTTTTTCATACGCGTAGTCCCCCCTCCCGAGCCCTCACCCCCTGGCCCCCTCTCCCGCCCCCTCCCTGCCCACCTCACCGGGAGAGGGGGAGAAGGCTGGTTGAAGCTGGAAAGAGAATCCGCGACTCACCCCCTGGCCCCCTCTCCCGCCCCCTCCCTGCCCACCTCACCGGGAGAGGGGGAGAAGACTGGTTGAAGCTGGAAAGAGAATCCGCGACTCTTCTTCGGCACCTTCAAACCAAGCTGATACAGATACACGGCGTCCCGCGTCCACCACATTCGATGCACAGCGCGAGGTCGCGGGAAGTGGAGGAGCCGGACGGACCCGCCGCGGCGGCGCGGCAGGCTCGCCACGCTCTCGGCGCCAGAGATCTCGATCTCCTTCGGAACCGGAGGGAGCAGGATCAGGCGGACGCCTTCGAGCGGTCGCTCGCTGCCCAGCAGGATCTGGCCGTGATCGCCGCTGAAATGGATGCGCCGGGCGCCGTCCCCCTCCGCCCGCAGGCTCGTCGTCAACGGCTTGGTCCACAGGCCGTGGTGGACGAAGTCCTCGCCGCCGGAAGGCTTCAGGTGCGATTGGGTGGTCTCGTAAGGGAGCAGCCGGGCGAAGTCCGACACGTAGCGGTAGCCGCCCTCCTCGTCGAGGAAGAAGGCCCGGGGTTGTGTCCAAAGGGGCCAGAGAAACGGCGCGGCGAGAGCGGCCGTCAGAAGAGCCCAGGAGGCGCGGGCGGGCCGGCCGGCGGTGAACCAGAGAGCCGGGTAGAGAGGCAGAAAATAACGGTTGGCGATAGCGCCGCCACCGCCGTAGAAGTTGAACGGCCGAGTGAGGAGGAAGGCTGCGGACGCCGCGAGCACCGCCAGGATCAGGAGGCCTCGCCCCTCGCCGCGCCGGAAGGCGAGCAGGCCGAGGAGCAGCGGCAGAAAGTACGGCAGGATCCCGACGTGCCGGCCTGCCAGGAAGTAGAGGAGGTTCCACGCCGACTGCCGGGCGTCGAACTCGTCCGCCGGCTTCCACGAGCGGCTGCCGCGCGCGGCGATCTGTTCCTGCCAGTCCGCCGGCGACGGCCCGACCTCCGGGAAGCCGGTATGGGAGTCGAAGCTCTGGCGCTCGCCGCCATAGGGGGTCCAGGCGTCGCCCTCGGCAAGGCTGGCGAAGGAGGAAGCCGCCAGCAGGACGCTCGCCATCAGGGCGATCGCGGCGTAGGCGAGCTTCCGTTGTTTGGAAGGAATGGCGAGAACGACGGGTGCCAGCAAAACGACGTAGAACGGACGCGCCATCGTGACCAGGCAGAGGAGTCCCCCCACCGCCAGCCAGCGGAGCATCGCCCGCCGCCGGCTCTCCGCCGGTTCCTCGGATTTGGGAGCGCCGTAGGCCAGCGACAGGGCGAGGATCGTCAGGCACATCAGGAACAGGTCGGAGTGGGCCCAGAAGACATAGGCGAACGCCACGGAGGCGAAGATCCAGACGGCAACCCAGAGAGGCGCGGCAGGTCCGCGGCGCCGCTCCAGGACTCGCGCCGCCACCACGGCGGCAAGGGCGAACAGCAGGGCGTTGGCGATGGCGGCGCCGCGGGTGGGGGAGAGGCGCAGGAAGGGTGCGATCCAGATGGCGTACGCGGCGGGCTTGCTGTAGGTGAGGGTCCGTCCGCCGTCGCCGCTCTGCAGGATCAAGCCGTCGGGCCGCGTGCCCCACTGCTCGACGAAGCGGTCGAAGTCCCGCCGCGTGTAGCGCAGGTCGCCATCCCAGGCCAGGCTCTGGGCCTGCATGAGGTACGTGGCCTCGTCGCCGACCAGCCCCGGCCAGCTCCGCCGGTCGAAGGTCGAGGCCCCCGCCAGGGTCGCCGCCAGGAGCAGGCCGAGGGCCGCCCAGCTCCCGAGACGCTGCATGGCGGGGGATTATAGGACCCTCACCCCCCGGCCCCCTCTCCCGCTCCCTCCCTTCCCACCTCACCGAACCCTCACCCCCCGGCCCCCTCTCCCGCCCCCTCCCTTCCCACCTCACCGGGAGAGGGGGAGAAAAACAGAAAGAAGCAATTCTGTCTTTGTTTCGTCTTTTTCCCCTCTCCCGGTGTGGTGGGGAGGGAGGGGGCGGGAGAGGGGCCAGGGGTGAGGGCTCGGGCGGGGGAGAGTTCGAGGGGCCTGCTACAATACCCTCCCAATGACCAGCCAGCCGATTCCCATCCGGCCACCTGCCGCGAAGCCGGAGCCCGAGCCCTCGGAGCTGGACGTGACCGTGCTCGTTCCCGTCATCGACGAGGCGGCGACGGTGGAGGAGCTGGCGGAACGGGTGGCGGCGGTTCTCGACCGGATGGGCCGCAGCTTCGAGATCATCTTCATCGACGACGGCTCGCGGGACGGCACGCCGGCGCGCATCCGCGAGGCCCGGGCGCGCGACCCCCGCGTCAAGCTGGTGCGGCTGCGGCGCAATTTCGGCAAGGCCGCGGCCCTGAGCGCCGGTTTCGACCACTCCATCGGGCGGGTGATCGTCACCATGGACGGCGACCTCCAGGACGACCCGGACGAGATCCCCCGTTTTCTCGACACGCTGGACGAGAAGGATCTCGATCTGGTCTCCGGCTGGAAGCGCCGGCGGCGGGACCCGGTGAGCAAGACCCTGCCGTCGCGCCTCTTCAACTGGGTGACCCGGCTGCTCGCCCAGGTGGACATCCACGACTTCAACTGCGGTTTCAAGGCCTATCGCCGGGAGGTGCTGGCCGAGATCGCCGTCTACGGCGAGCTGCATCGCTACATCCCGGTGCTCGCCAGCCGCCGCGGCTTCTCGGTCGGCGAGATCCAGGTGAACCACCATCCGCGCCGGGCCGGCGTCAGCAAGTACGGCTGGGACCGTTTCTACAAGGGCCTTCTCGACCTCATCACCGTGCTCTTCATCACCCGCTATACGCGGCGGCCCCTGCACCTGTTCGGCGCCATCGGGCTGCTCTTCCTGGCCGGCGGCTTCGGCATCAACGCCCACCTTGCCTGGATCTGGTTCCATGGCCAGAACCTCTCCAACCGGCCGCTCTTGTTGCTCGGCATCCTGTTGATGCTGCTCGGCATCCAGGTGCTGACCACCGGTCTGATCGGCGAGATGATCACCTTCAAGAATTTCCGCCGCCGCGACAGCTATTCGATCAAGGAATGGCTGGAGTGAGGGGCGAGACCGGCCTCGATCTCCTCTTCCTCACCCAGACCTATCCCCGCTTCGAGGGCGACACCGCCGGGCCGTTCATCCGCGACCTCGCCCGCGGGCTGATCCGCGGAGGCGATCGGGTCACCGTGCTGGCTCCTCACGCCGAGGGGCTGGCTCCTGCCTGGCGGGATGACGGCGTCGAGGTCGTCACCTTTCGCTACGCGCCGGAGCGGCACGAGGTCCTCGGCTACGGCCGTACCCTGGAGTCGGACGAGAGGGTCCGGGGAAGGGCGGTACTGGCGGCGCCGCTCTACTTCCTGGCGGGGTGCCAGGCGATTCGCCGGCAGATTCGTCGGAGACCGGGGCGGCGCCGCTTCGATCTCCTCCATGCCCACTGGATCGTGCCCAACGGCATTATTTCGGGAATTGCGGCGATGGCCGGTGGCGGCGTGCCCCTCGCCATCGGCCTCCACGGCAGCGACGTGTTCCTGGCGGAGAGAGCGGGCGTCCGGCTCGCCGCCCGCTGGGCGCTTTCCCGCTCATGCCTTCTGACCGGCTGCTCGCCCGAGCTCGTGGACCGCGTCCGGGCCTTGGGATTCCCCGCGGAGCGCTCGCGGGTCATCCCCTACGGCGTCGACATGGCGACCTTCTCTCCGGCGCCGGAGCGGCGGACCGTCTGGCGCGAGCGGCTCGGCATCGAGGAGCGGGCGCCGCTGCTTCTTGGCGTTGGCCGGATGGCCACCAAGAAGGGCTTCCAGGTGCTGATCGGGATTCTCCCGGCACTCTTGGGGGAGTTTCCGCGACTGCACGTGGTGCTGGCGGGAGGCGGGGACCTGCTCGACCGGTTCCGCCAGGCGGTGCGGCCATGGGCGGACCGGGTCCATCTCCCGGGTCCGGTGCTGCGCGATACTCTGCCGGACCTCTACCGGTCGGCGGACCTCTTCGTGCTCCCGGCTGTCCACGACGCCAAGGGGAACGTGGACGGCCTGCCCAACGTCATCCTGGAGGCGATGGCGAGCGGCCTGCCGGTGGTGGCGTCCGGGATCTCGGGGATTCCCCTGGCCGTCGAGGACGGCAGGACCGGCCTGCTGGTGCCCGAGGGAGACCCCGAAGCGTTGCTCGAGGCTCTGCGGCGGCTGCTCGCGGACCCCGCTGCGGCGCGGGTGATGGGGGAGCAGGGGAGACGGAAGACCGAGGCCGAGCTGACTTGGGACGCGGTGGCGGCGAGGTACAGAGAAGGGTACGTGGCGGCGCTCTTACGAGAGCCGAGCCGCATTGCCCGCGCGACCTCACCCCCTGGCCCCCTCTCCTGAAGGAGAGGGGGAATGGGAGAGCTGAGCCCCTCTCCTTCAGGAGAGGGGTTGGGGTGAGGTCGAGCCAGATAGAGCTTCCCCAACGCCCCCATTTTCGCCCTTGCCGATGCCACTTTGATTCCATATACTTCAGCCACTCCTTCAGCCTCGGCTGACGACATGCCCAAGAAAACGATCCGACCCGGCATCACCAAAGCCGACCTGATCGATGTCGTGTACGACCGCCACGGCGGCCTGACCAAGGACGAGGCGGCCGACATCGTCGACGCCATCTTCAGAACCGTGAAGACGTCGCTGGCGGACGGCCGGCCGGTGCGCATCAAGAACTTCGGTACCTTCGAGGTCACCCGGCGGCCGGGCCGCATGGGGGTCAACCCCGTCAGCGGCGAGCGGATGTTCATCCGGCCGCACAACGGGCTGAGCTTCAAGCCGGCGCGGCGCCTGCGCGACGTCATGGTCAAACCCGAGTAGGCCCGGATGGTGCCGAAGGTCCGGGTCCAGAAACGGCTTTACTACAAGATCGGCGAGGCCTGCAAGGCTCTCGGCATCCAGCCTTACGTGCTGCGCTATTGGGAGACCGAGTTTCCGGCGCTGACGCCCAGCAAGAGCCGCTCCGGCCAGCGCGTCTACAGCGAGAAGGAGCTGGAGATCATCCGGCGGATCAAGGAGCTCCTCTACGAAGAGGGCTACACGATCGCCGGCGCCAAGAAGAAGCTCGAGGGGGAGCTGGCGACGGGAACCCTCGGCGAGGCGAAAGCGGAGACCGCGATGGTGCGCGACCGTGCCGAAGTCCCTCCGCCTCCCGTGCCTCGCCGGCCGCCTTCGCCACCCGCCCTGCCGGAGCAGCCCGCGCTTGACATGGGCGGCGACGAACGGTTACAACGTCTCCTCTCGGGGATCGAGGAAGCCCTTCAGGAAGCTCGCGAGCTTCTCGAGCTTCTCGGGCCGAAGTCCCCTTGACAGCTTTCCGGTCGGGACGTGGCGCAGTCTGGTAGCGTACCTGAATGGGGTTCAGGGGGTCCCGGGTTCAAATCCCGGCGTCCCGACCAAATATCCTTTTAAATCAGTAGTTTGTGACGCCTCCCGGGCTCCCGGTACAATGGTTTTGGAGACCGGTACACGATGGGTACGAACTCAGCCTGCCGCTCCCGGTTTCGGCCGTCCCCGTCCTGGCTTTTGCGCCGGAGCTCGTCGAGCGCATCCCGCTGGACTGAAGAAGTCCAGCCGCGCTTATCTCCGCGCCAAGCACGACGAGTTGAGCCACCTGCTGAAGCTGGTGTGAAGGGAGGGGAATGAAGATCCTCCTCGTCACCTCCCGCTACCCCTGGCCGCCACGGCGAGGTGATCAGATGCGGGCCGTGCAGATGCTCGACTTCCTTGCCAACGAGCATGAGGCGACGCTGCTCGCGCCGACGCCGGGTGGGGACCAACCTCCGCCGCCGGAGGGAACTCCGTACCGGATCGAGCTCTATCAGCTCGGTGGTAGGTCAGCCATCTTCCCGGGCCTCGTGCGCTCCGTGCTCGCGAATCTGCCGCTCCAGGCAGGCCTCTTCCATCATCCGGACCTGGGGCGCAGGATCCGGGAGCTGGCTTCGCGTCACGATCTTGGAATCCTGCAGCTCGTGCGGCTCGCCCTCCACGCAAAGGACTTCGGCGCCACACCCATCGTCGTCGATCTCATCGACAGCCTGTCGCTCAACTTTTCCCTGCGGGCCGCGGTGGATCGCTGGTGGCTGGTGCCGCTCCTCAAGATCGAGGCGCGCCTGCTCGCGATCGCCGAGCGGCGGCTGGCGGAGCGGGCGCGGCGCCTGCTTGTCGTCTGCGAACGGGACCGCCAAGCGCTTGTCAACCGCCTGCCGCCGGAGCTCGGCGCCAAGATCGCCGTGGTGCGCCTCTCGGTGCCCGAGCGCAAGGTCAATCCGCCGCTGGAGCGGGAGACGCTCCGGCGCGAGGGGGACACGGGACCCATCCTGGCGATGACGGGCAACCTCGGCTACTTCGTGAATGCCGACGGGATTTCCTGGTGGCTGCGCGACATCTGGCCTCACCTCCGCCGTGCCCGGCCGGACGTGCGCTTGGTGGTCGCTGGCGACCGTCCGGCACGGTCGTTGCGCCGGGCGGTGGAGAGTGCCGGGGCACGGCTCATCGAGTCGCCGCGGGACCTGCGCGCCATCCTCTCCCAGGCCACGCTGTCGCTCTCTCCCATGCGCTGCGGCTCGGGGGTGCCGGTCAAGGTGCTGGAAGCCTGGTCGGTAGGCGTGCCGGTGCTGGCCTCCTCCTGGGCCGTGGCCGGCACCTCCGGTCGCCAGGGCGAGGACTTTCTGGTCGTCGGCCAGCACCCAGTCGAGTGGGTTGCCGCCATCACGGGCCTGCTGGAGAACCTCTCCGCTCGTCGCGGGCTGATCGAGAACGGCCGCCGCCGCCTCGCCGCCGACTACTCCCGCGAGACTGTGCGGCGGCAGTTGCTGGAGGTGATCCGGGCGGTGGAGCCGGCTCGAACCGCTGGTGACCACTAGACGATCTTCTTTCCACCCTTCCCCCTGCAAAACCAGGGCTCCAGGGCGCCCTGGGGGGAGGGCGGCCACGTAGGGCCGCCCCTACATGGAATTCTCCCGATCTGTGGACTTTGACGGGGCCCTGCCTCCAAAACCCCGCCGCGGGGACAGTCACCCAAAGTTTGATAAGATTGAAGATTGTGGCTCGTTTTATCGGGTTCGACGCATCTATGGAGATGAAGATCTCTGGTCGAAGTCCTGGGAGCCGCTGAGCTGGACGCCTCGTAATGCTCCTGTCCGACGAGTACCCTATCCTCTCCTCACCGAAGGCACCCCGAAGCCTCATCGAGATCTTGCGGCGGCGCGCCGCCGAGCAGCCGCAGGAGATTGCTTACACCTTCCTGAAGGACAGCTTGGAGGAGGCGGAGAGCCTCACCTATTTGGAGCTCGAGGCCCGTGTGCGCGCGGTTGCGGCGCGGATCCTGCGGGCGGGGGGAAGCGGCGATCGCGCCCTGCTGCTCTATCCCTCGGGGCTCGAGTTCGTGACGGCCTTCCTGGCCTGTCTCGCCGCCGGAGTAGTTGCCGTTCCGACCTATCCGCCCCGGTCGCGGCACTCACTGCCGCGCCTCGAGGCGATCGCGGCGGACTCCCGTTCCCAACTGATCCTGACTACCTCCGCCTTGCTCCCGCGCGTCTCGGAGTGGGCACCCGGGATAACCGGGTCCACGGGGGTGGTCTGCCTGGCGACCGATGAAGTCGATCCCGGCATTTCGGCTGGCTGGAGCGATCCCGGCGTGGAGCCGGCGACGCTGGCCTTCCTGCAGTACACCTCGGGCTCCACCGCGCTTCCCAAGGGCGTGGAGGTGAGTCACGGCAACCTCCTCCACAACGAGGAGATGATCCGCCGCGCCTTCAGGCAGTCGCGGGAATCGATCATCGTGAGCTGGCTACCGCTTTATCACGATATGGGGCTGATCGGCGGTGTGTTGCAACCCGCCTACGTTGGGGCGCGGTGCATCCTGCTGTCGCCGATCGCCTTCCTGCAGCGGCCGGCGCGCTGGCTTGAGGCTATCAGTCGGTACCGCGCGACGACCAGCGGCGGGCCGAGCTTCGCGTATGACTTGTGCGTGCGGAAGGTTCCGGAGCCGGATAGGGCGGGCCTCGACCTGTCGAGCTGGGAGGTGGCGTTCAACGGCGCCGAGCCGGTGCGGGCCGAGACCCTGGAACGGTTCGCCGCGGACTTCGGTTCGGTGGGCTTCCAGCGGCGGGCCTTCTACCCCTGCTACGGCTTGGCGGAGGCCACGCTGTTCGTAACCGGCGGGGACCCCGCGGCCGAGCCGGTCCTGGCGGAAGTTGACAGGGCCGCCTTGGAGCAGGGGCGGGTATCCCGGCCGCAGGGGGTGGTGCGCCGTCTGGTCGGCTGCGGCCGTCCGGCGGCGGGCCTGGAGGTGGTCATCGCCGATCCCGAGAGCGGCAGGCGCCTCCCGGCAGACCAGGTGGGGGAGATCTGGGCGGCAGGGCCGAACGTGGCCCGGGGCTACTGGGGTCGCCCGGAGGCAACCCGCGAGACCTTTGCGGCCCGACTCGCCGACGATCCCGGTGCCGGGCCCTTCCTGAGGACCGGCGATCTCGGCTTTCTGCGGGACGGCGAGCTGTTCATCACCGGCCGGCGCAAGGACCTGATCATCGTCCGGGGACGAAACCTTTATCCTCAGGACATCGAGCTTTCGGCCGAGCGGGCTCATCCTGCCCTGCGCCCCGGTTGCGGGGCGGCGTTCTCGGTAGAGGCGGAGGGCGAGGAGCGGCTGGTGGTGGTCTACGAGCTCGAGCGGGCGGCCCGCGTAAGGGGAGCGGGAGCCGTGGCCCAAGCGGTGGCCCTGGCGGTCGCCGAGGAGCACGAAGTCGCCGTGCACGAGGTCCTGCTGGTCCAGGCCGGCACGGTTCCCAAGACCTCGAGCGGCAAGATCCAGCGTCACGCCTGCCGCGCGCGGTATCTGGCAGGAGGCTGGGAGACCTTGGGACGGAGCACGGAGGTGGAGCAGGGGGCGGCGGAGGAGGACGGAGCGGTCCGCGAGCTGAAAGATCTGGCGGCCTTGCCGCTCGCCGAGTGGCTGCGTCGGGAGGTCGCGCGCGCGGCGCGGGTCCCGGTGTCGCGGGTTTTCTCCGGGCAGGCGCTCACCGGGCTGCTCGATTCCCTGGCGATCGTTCAACTGAAGGCGAGCCTCGACGAGGCGACCGGCGTGCCGGTGCCGCTCTCCGCCCTGTTCGCGGGGGAGACCCTCGGCGATCTGACCGCGCGGCTCGCGGGCGGGCTCAGCGCCGGCTGGCTGGACGCGGAGGCTGGGCCCGCAGCAGAGAACGCCCTTGGCGAGATCCCCCTGTCCTTCGGCCAGCGCGCCCTCTGGTTCGAGGGACGCCTGGCGCCGGAGAGCGCGGCGTACCACCTCTCGGCGGCCCTACGGGTGACCTCGTTCCTGGACGTTGCGGCGCTCGCGCGTGCCTTCGACGACCTGGCGGAGCGCCACCCCCTCCTGCGTACCACCTTCCACGCCCGCGGCGGGGAGCCAGTCCAGCGGGTGCACCCCCGGCTGGGCGGCGGTTTCCTCGAAGTGGACGCTTCCGGTTGGGATGAGGCGGAGTTGCAGGAGCGCCTGCGCCGGGAGGTCGCGAGGCCGTTCGACCTCGAAGCGGGACCAGCCTTTCGCGCTACGGTCTTCTGGCGGGCTCCGGGCAGGACGTTGCTGGTGGCGGTGTTCCATCACCTCATTGCGGATTTCTGGTCGCTGGCGGTGCTGGCCCGCGATCTCGGGGTCTTCTATGACTGGGAGGCGGGCTGCCGCCCCTTGGATCTCGCGCCCGCGGCCTCCTACGCCGACTTCGTGCGCTGGCAGGAGCGGAAGCTTGCCGGTCCGGAAGGGGAGAGGCTCTGGGATTGGTGGCGGGAGGAGCTGGGGCAGGACCTCCCGGTGCTCGAGCTGCCCAGGGACCGCCCCCGGCAGGCGGCCAGGACCGACCGCGGGGCAGCCGTCGGGCTGGACTTCGCCCCTGAGCTCGCGGACGCCGTGCGGACGCTCGCCCGCTCGCGAGGAGTCACGGTCTTCAACGCGCTGCTGGCGGCGTTCGCGGCGCTGCTCCACCGCTGGACTGCGCAAGAGGAGCTGGTGGTGGGCGCTCCCACTGCGGGCCGCACTGTGGCCCGCTGGGCCGCGGTCGTCGGCTATTTCGTCAATCCAGTCCCGCTGCGGCTGAGCCTCTCCGGCGGTCCATCCTTCGCGGCTCTGCTCGACAGGGTCCGGGACAGGCTGACGGGGGCGCTGGAGCACCAGGAATATCCCCTGCCGCTCCTGGTCGAACGCCTGCGGCCGGAGCGCGACCTGAGCCGCTCGCCCCTTTTCCAGGCGATGTTCGTGTTCCACCGGCCGCTGCGGCCGGGCGACAAGCCCCTGGCCGCGCTCGCTCTGGGCCGGAGCGGGCCTCCGCTGGCGCTCGGCAGCCTCATGGCTGAGCCCGTGCCGCTCGAGGAGCGCACCTCCCAGCTCGATCTCACGCTGAACATGGCCGAGGTCGAGGAGGGGGCTTTCGCGGCCTCGCTCCGCTACAACTCCGATCTCCTCGACGCCGCGACGGTACGCCGGATGCTGGGTCATTTCCAGGCGCTCCTCACGGCGGCGGCCGGCGATGCCGGCTGCCCGATGGCCGACCTGCTCTTGCTGAGCGCGGCCGAGTCGAGCCAGGTCCTGAGGGAATGGACCGACACGGGGGAGCTGGAGCCGGGGGAGGCGTGCCTGCATCACCTCTTCGCGGCGAAGGCGGCGAAGACGCCGGAAGCGGAGGCCCTGGTGGGGCGTGGGGAGCGGCTTACCTACCGGGAGCTACGGGCGCGGGCTCTCCGGCTGGCGCGGTGGCTGCGGGCGCTGGGCGTAGGTCCGGAGGCGCGGGTGGGTGTGCTGCTGGAGCGCTCGCCGGACCTGGTGGCCGCGCTCCTGGGCGTGCTCGAGGCCGGAGGGGCCTACGTGGCGCTGGACCCGGCCTACCCGCCGGAGCGGCTGCGGTGGATGTTGGAGGACTCGCGGTGCGCCGTGCTATTGACCCGGGACGCCCTGGCCAGGTCAGTGGGGGAAACGGAAGCGAGGGTGGTGGACCTCGGCGAGGCCCTGGCCACCGACGCCGGCCCGGCAGGTACCGAGCCATCGGTGACCCCACGCCATCTGGCCTATGTAATCTATACCTCGGGTTCGACGGGCCGGCCCAAAGGAGTGGCCATCGAGCACCGCTCGGCCGTCGCGCTGGTGCGCTGGGCGCGGCGGGTCTTCTCGCCGGAGGAGCTGTCCGGGGTCCTGGCAGCGACCTCGGTCTGTTTCGACCTTTCCGTGTTCGAGCTGTTCGTGCCGCTGAGCTCGGGCGGGCGGGTCCTTCTGGCCGAGGACGCCCTGGATCTGCCGTCGCTGCCGCTGGCAGGCGAGGTCACGCTGATCAACACGGTGCCGTCGGTCTGCGCGGAGCTGCTGCGCCTGGGCGGGCTGCCCCCCGGGGTGCGCACGGTCAATCTGGCGGGCGAGCCGCTGACGAGAGCGCTGGCCGAGAGGGTCTGGGAAAGCTCGGCGGGGGTCCGATTGCTCAACCTTTACGGCCCTTCGGAGGACACGACCTATTCGACCTGGGAGCCGGTCTCCCCGGAGGAGACCTCGGAGCCGGCCATCGGCCGGCCGGTGGCGGGCACTCGGGCCTATGTGCTGGACCTGTCGCTGCGGCCGGTTGGAGTCGGGGTGCCGGGGCAGCTCTACCTGGGCGGCGCGGGCCTGGCCCGCGGCTACCTCGGCCGGCCGGAGCTCACGGCGGAACGGTTCACTCCGGACCCCTACGGAGGGAGGCCCGGGGAGAGGCTTTACGCGACCGGCGACCTGTCGCGCTGGCGCCCGGACAGCCGTCTGGAGTTTTTGGGACGCATCGACCACCAGGTCAAAGTCCGCGGCTTCCGGATCGAGCTGGGGGAGGTGGAGGCCTGCTTGGCCGGGAACCCCGAGGTGGCAGAGGCGGCGGTGCTGGTCCGGGAGGATCGCCTGGTGGCCTTCGTGGTGCCGCAGCAGGCTCCCGGTCCCTCGCCGAAGGACCTCCGCACCTGGACTGCGTCATGTCTGCCCGGCTACATGGTGCCGTCGGCCTTTGTGGACCTCGCCGCATTGCCGCGGACGGCCAGCGGCAAGGTGGACCGCAGGGCCTTGGCGGCGTTGCCCGTGGCAAGGGGAAGGGCGCGGAGCCCGGCGGCGCTCACCGCGGAAGAGGAGCTGCTGGCAGGGATCTGGGGCGAGGTGCTGGGGCTGGAAAGAGTGGAACGAGAGGAGGACTTCTTCGGGCTGGGCGGCCACTCGCTGCTGGCGGTGCGCGTGCTGTCGCGCGTCCGAGAAGGCTTCGGCGTGGAGCTGCCGGTGCGGTCGGTGTTCGAGGCTCCCACGGTAGCGGCGCTGGCCGTGAAGATCGCGGCGCAACGGCGGTTCGACGCGGACCGGCAGACGCCGGCCCTGACCCGGGTCCCGCGCCGCGGTCCTCTGCCGCTGTCCTTCGCCCAGGAACGGCTCTGGTTCCTGGCGCTGCTGCAGCCCGATAGCCCCTGGTACAACCTCCCGGGAGCCCTGCGCCTGGAAGGGAAGCTCGACGCCGCAGCGTTGTCCGCCAACCTGTCCGCAGTGGTGCGCCGCCACGAGGCGCTGCGCACCGGGTTCGTGGCGGAGGACGGTCGTCCAGTCCAGGTTGTCCATCCCCCCGGCGGGCTGTGGCTGCCGGTCCTGGACCTTGCCGGCCTGCCGCGGGAGCGGCGAGAGGCCGAGGCCCTGCGCGGCGCCGGTGAGGAGGCACGGCGCCCCTTCGACCTGACCCGCGGCACGCCGCTCCGGGCGGCCCTGATGCGGCTGTCCGGGGAGGAGCACCTGCTGGTCCTGGTCGTCCATCACATTGTGGCGGACGGCTGGTCGCTGGGAGTGCTGGTGCGGGAGGTGGCGGATCTTTACGACGGCTCGCCACTGCCGGAGCTGCCGATTCAGTATGCGGATTTCGCGGTCTGGCAGCGCGGCTGGCTGACCCCGCAGGTAGTGGAGCGTCAACTCGGCTACTGGCGGGAGCGGCTCGCCGGCGTGCCGGTGCTGGAGCTGCCGTCGGACCGTCCGCGGACCCCCGTCCGCGGCTGGCGCGGGTCGAGCCGTACGCTGCAGACCGCGGCGGAGCTGACGGCTGCGCTGCGCGCCCTGGGCCGGCAGGAGGGGGCGACGCTGTTCATGGTGCTGCTCGCCGGCTTCGCGGCGTTGCTGTCGCGGCTGAGCGGGGAAACCGATTTCGCGGTGGGCACGCCGGTGGCGGGCCGGGACCGGGTAGAGACCGAGGGGCTGATCGGATTCTTCGTCAACACTCTGGTGTTGCGGACGGACCTGGGCGGCGAGCCCGACTTCCGGACGGTGGTGCGCCGGGTGCGCGAGGCAGTCCTGGAGGCGCACGCCCATCAGGACGTGCCGTTCGAGAAGCTGGTCGAGGAGCTGCGGCCACAACGCAGCCTCGCCCATTCTCCTCTCTTTCAGGTTCTCTTTGCGTTCCAGAACGTGCCCCTGCAGAGCTTCTCGGCCGGCGGCCTGTCCTTTACGCCATGCGCCGTGGACAGCGGGGCCGCGCAGTTCGACCTGTCGCTGCTGATGGCGGAGGCCGGCCAGGGGATCTCCCTTTCGCTGGCCTACGCGGCGGACCTGTTCGACCCTGCGACGGCCGTGCGGATTCTGGGCTCCTTCCACACCTTGCTGGCGGGCGCGGCCGGCGGCGGCGACCTAGCGGTCTGGGCGCTGCCCCTGCTGAACGCGGCCGAAGCCCGCCAGGTCCTGGTGGAGTGGAACGACGGTGACGACGCGGCCGAGCCAGCGACCGGGCGGCCTCCACCGGGCACCCGCGCCTATGTCTTGGACCTCCACCGTCAGCCGGTGGGGATCGGCGTGCCGGGGCAGCTCCACCAGGGGGGGGCGGGCCTGGCCCGCGACTGGAAGCGGCCTGAGTTCGCCGCGGAGCGGTTCGTGCCGGACCCGTTCATTCCGGGAGAGCGGCTGTACGCCACGGGGGAACTGGCGCGGTGGCGGAGGGATGGGCGACTGGAATTCCTGGGGCGGATCGACGAGCAGGTCAAGGTGCGCGCGCGGGAGGGGAAGGCCAGGGAAGGCGCGGCGGCGGCCCGCAGTGTCGAGGAAGAGATATTGGCGGCAATCTGGCGCGAGGTCCTTTGGCTAGAGCGGGTGAGCCGGGAGGAGGACTTTTTCGACCTCGGCGGGCATTCGCTGTTGGCCGTGCAAGTGCTGGCGCGCATCCGGGAGAGCTTGGGTGTCGAGCTGCCGGTGCGGTCGGTGTTCGAAGCGCCCACCCTGGCCGCCTTGGCGGCCAGGATCAGAGCGGCGCGGGAGGCCGGGGATGCCGGCGCGGGCCGGCGGGCTCCGCCTCTGGAACGAGTCACGCGGAGCGGTTCGCTGCCGCTGTCCTTCGCCCAGGAGCGCCTCTGGTTCCTGGCGCAGCTCGAGCCGGAGAGCCCCTGGTACAACATCGCCGGCGCGATGCGCCTGAGGGGGCCGCTCCACGCGGCCCGCCTGCAAGCCAGCCTTTCCGAGGTGGTGTGTCGCCACGAGGCGCTGCGCACCGGGTTCGTGGCGGAGGACGGTCGTCCAGTCCAGGTTGTCCATCCCCCCGGCGGGCTGTGGCTGCCGGTCCTGGACCTTGCCGGCCTGCCGCGGGAGCGGCGAGAGGCCGAGGCCCTGCGCGGCGCCGGTGAGGAGGCACGGCGCCCCTTCGACCTGACCCGCGGCACGCCGCTCCGGGCGGCCCTGATGCGGCTGTCCGGGGAGGAGCACCTGCTGGTCCTGGTCGTCCATCACATTGTGGCGGACGGCTGGTCGCTGGGAGTGCTGGTGCGGGAGGTGGCGGATCTTTACGACGGCTCGCCACTGCCGGAGCTGCCGATTCAGTATGCGGATTTCGCGGTCTGGCAGCGCGGCTGGCTGACCCCGCAGGTAGTGGAGCGTCAACTCGGCTACTGGCGGGAGCGGCTCGCCGGCGTGCCGGTGCTGGAGCTGCCGTCGGACCGTCCGCGGACCCCCGTCCGCGGCTGGCGCGGGTCGAGCCGTACGCTGCAGACCGCGGCGGAGCTGACGGCTGCGCTGCGCGCCCTGGGCCGGCAGGAGGGGGCGACGCTGTTCATGGTGCTGCTCGCCGGCTTCGCGGCGTTGCTGTCGCGGCTGAGCGGGGAAACCGATTTCGCGGTGGGCACGCCGGTGGCGGGCCGGGACCGGGTAGAGACCGAGGGGCTGATCGGATTCTTCGTCAACACTCTGGTGTTGCGGACGGACCTGGGCGGCGAGCCCGACTTCCGGACGGTGGTGCGCCGGGTGCGCGAGGCGGTCCTGGAGGCGCACGCCCATCAGGACGTGCCGTTCGAGAAGCTGGTCGAGGAGCTGCGGCCACAACGCAGCCTCGCCCATTCTCCTCTCTTTCAGGTTCTCTTCGCGTTCCAGAACGCGCCCCTGCAGAGCTTCTCGGCCGGCGGCCTGTCCTTTACGCCATGCGCCGTGGACAGCGGGGCCGCGCAGTTCGACCTGTCGCTGCTGATGGCGGAGACCGGCCAGGGGATCTCCGTCACCTTGGGATTTGCCACGGATCTCTTTGCCGCTGCCACCGGCCGGCGGATGTTGGAGCACTTCCGGACACTCTTGGCTGGGGCGGTAAGCGATGCCAGCAGGCCGCTATCCGACCTTCCCCTATTGACCCCGGCCGAAGCGGACCAGCTTCTGGTGGAATGGGGTGAGGGTGGGGGAGTGGCGAGTGGAGCGCCCTGTCTGCCCTGGTGGTTTGAGGAGCAGGCGGTGCGCGTGCCGGAAACCGTGGCGGTGGTGGGGAGCGGGGAGCGGCTGACGTACAGGGAGCTGAATGCCCGGGCCAACCGGCTGGCTCACCACTTGCGGGTACTAGGAGTAGGGCCGGAGGTACGTGTAGGGGTGATGCTGGAGCGCTCGCCGGATTTGGTGGTAGCGCTGCTGGGGGTACTGAAGGCCGGGGGAGGCTACGTGCCTCTGGATCCGGCATACCCGTGGGAGCGGCTGGCTTTCATGCTGGAGGATTCGCGGGCGGAGGTGGTGCTGACCCGGGAGTCTCTGGCGGGTCGGGTGGCGGAGAGCGGAGCGCGGGTGGTGGACGTGGCAGACCCGGGGATCGAGGAGGGGAGCGCGGCCGATCCACGGCGCTGGTCGGAGCCGGGTCATGTCGCGTACGTGATCTACACCTCGGGCTCGACGGGAAGGCCGAAGGGAGTGGTCATTGAGCATGGCGCGGCGGCGGCCTTCGTGGGCTGGGCGCTGGGGATGTTCTCGCGGGCGGAGCTGGCTGGGGTACTGGCCGCGACCTCGGTGTGCTTCGACCTGTCCGTCTTCGAGCTGTTCGTGCCCTTGAGCACGGGGGGTGCGGTGATTCTGGCCGGAGACGCTCTGGATCTGTTGTCGCTGGCGGCGGCTGGCGAGGTGACGCTGGTCAACACGGTGCCTTCGGTGATGGCGGAGCTGGTGGGCCTGAGTGGGCTGCCCTCTTCGGTGCGGGTGGTGAATCTTGCGGGCGAGCCGCTGACCCAGGCGCTGGTGGATCGGATCCACGGTCAGGTCGAAGGAGTCAGCACGTTCAATCTGTACGGTCCGTCGGAGGGCACGACCTACTCGACCTGGGAGCGGTTGGGCCGGGGAGAGGCCGAAGAGCCGGCCATCGGGCGGCCGATCGCGGGCAGCCGGTGCTATGTCCTGGACGGGCACCTGCAGCCGGTTCCGGTAAGAGTGCAGGGGCAGCTCTATTTGGGCGGGGCGGGGCTGGCGCGCGGGTATCTGAATCGGCCGGAGCTTACGGCGGAGCGGTTCGTGCCGGACCGGTTCGGAGGCAGGGTGGGGGAGCGGCTCTACGCCACGGGGGACCTGGTGCGGTGGCGCCCGGACGGGCGGTTGGAGTTCCTGGGGCGGATCGACCAGCAAGTCAAGGTGAGGGGGTTTCGGATCGAGCTCGGGGAGGTCGAGGCGTGTCTGGCGGCTCACCCGGGGGTCGCCGAGGCGGCGGTATCGGCGGTGGCGGAAGGGGCAGGCCGGCGCCTGGTGGCCTACGTGGTGGCGCGGCGACAACCGGGTCCCTCGCCGATCGGGTTGCGCGGTCACCTGGAGGAGCGGCTGCCCGGCTACATGGTGCCTACGGAGTGGGTGGAGTTGGAGGAGCTGCCGCGGACGGTGAGCGGCAAGTTGGACCGCCGGGCGCTGCCGCAGCTCGAGGTGCATGCGGTGGCTCAGGTGGCGGCGCGGGGGGTGGTGGAGGAGATGGTGGCCGGGATCTGGTGCGAGGTGCTCGGTCTGGAGAGGGTGGGCGCGGAGGAGAACTTCTTCACGCTCGGCGGCCACTCACTGCTGGCAGTGCGGGTGCTGTCGCGGCTGCGGGACGGCTTGAGAGTAGAGCTGCCGGTGCGGGCGTTGTTCGAAGCGCCGACGGTGGCCGAGCTGGCGGCGCGGATCGAGATGGCGCGGCGGCTGGGCTCGGGCGGCATGGCACCGCCGGCTCCGCCACTAGTGGCGGTGCAGCGGGGTGGGGAGCCGCCGTTGTCCTACGCCCAGGAGCGCCTCTGGTTCCTGGCGCAGCTCGAGCCGGAGAGCCCCTGGTACAACATCGCCGGCGCGGTGCGCCTGAGGGGGCCGCTCAAGGCGGTTCACCTGCAAGCCAGCTTCTCCGAGGTGGTGCGCCGTCACGAGGCGCTGCGCACCGGGTTCGTGGAAGAGGACGGCCGTCCCGTCCAGGTGATCCACCCCCCAGGCGGGCTGCGGCTGCCGGTCCTGGACCTTTCCGGGTTGCCACGGGAGCGGCGAGAGGCCGAGGCCCTGCGACAGGCCGGCGAGGAGGCGTGGCGGCCCTTCGACCTGACCCTCGGTGCCCCGATCCGCGCGGCGCTGGTGCGGCTGTCCGGAGAGGAGCACCTGCTGGTCCTGGCCGTCCACCACATCGTGGCCGACGGCTGGTCGCTGGAGGTTCTGGTGCGGGAGGTGGGCGCCCTCTACGCGGGCTCGCCGCTGCCGGAGCTGCCGGTCCAGTACGCGGACTTTGCGGTCTGGCAGCGCGGCTGGCTCACCGAAGAGGTGATGGAACGGCAGCTCGCCTTTTGGCGGGAGCGGCTGGCGGGCGTGCCGGTGCTGGAGTTGCCGTCGGACCGCCCCCGCCTTGCGGCGCGCCGCTGGCGCGGAACGAGCCGGCCCCTGGAAGCCGGAGACAAGGAGTTGGCGGCCTCGCTCCGCGCCCTGGCCAGACGGGAGGAATCGACCCTCTTCATGGTGCTCTTGACCGGCTTCGTGTCGCTGCTGCGGCGCCTGACCGGAGAGCCCGACTTCGCGGTCGGCATGCCGGTGGCGGGCCGCGACCGGGTGGAGACCGAAGGCTTGATCGGCTTCTTCATCAACACCTTGGTCCTGCGGACCGACTTGGGTGGCGACCCGGGGTTCCGGACCGTGCTGCGGCAGGTGCGCGAGGCGGTCCTGGAGGCGCACGCCCGCATGGACGTGCCGTTCGAGAAGCTGGTCGAGGAGCTGCGGCCGCAGCGCAGCCTCTCCCACTCTCCCCTCTTCCAGGTCCTCTTCGGCTTCCAGAGCCGGCCCCTGCCCGTGCCCGGCCTGCCGGGGGTCCTCGCCGAAGCCGTCGAGCTGGAGCAGACCGTGTCGCGCTTCGACCTCTCCCTCGCCCTGGAAGATACCGCGCTCGGGCTCCGGGGAACGGTCACCTGCGACACCGATCTGTTCGATCTCACGACCGTGCTGCGGTGGACCAGCGGCCTTTTCCGGTTGCTCGCGGGCGCGGTCTCGGAGCCTTCCCAGAGCGTCCTGGACCTGCCTCTGCTCTCGACAGGGGAGATTCGGCAGATCCTCGGCGAGTGGAACGATCGCGAGGTCTCCTATCCTCTTCACCTCGCCCTGCACGAGCTGGTCGAGGCGCAGGCCGCCCGCACGCCGGCGGCGGTCGCCGTCTCCTTCGAGGGGCGGACGCTGACCTACCGCGAGCTCGACGCCCGGGCGGAGGCGCTCGCGCTCCGCTTGTGTGCCGAGGGGGTCGGCGCCGAGGTCCTGGTCGCGATCTGCGCCGAGCGGTCCTTCGAGATGGTCGTCGGCCTGCTCGCGATCCTCAAGGCGGGCGGTGCCTGGGTTCCCCTCGATCCCTCTCACCCGGCGGAGCGGCTCTCCCTGATGATCGCGGACGCGCGCCCGCCGGTGCTGCTCACCCAGGCAAGCCTGGCGGACCGGGTACCGCCGTACGGGGGACGGGTCGTGCTGCTGGACGCCTGGGAGGGGGAATCCGCTGCCGGCGCTGCCAGGCCGCCCGGGGTCGATCCGGACTCCCCTGTCTACGTGATCTTCACCTCGGGCTCGACCGGCCGTCCCAAAGGGGCGGTCAATACCCATCGCGCGATCGTCAACCGCCTGCTGGAGATGCAGGATGCCTTCGCCCTCGGGCCGGACGACGCGGTCCTCCAAAAGACCCCCCTCAGCTTCGACGTCTCGGTTTGGGAGGTCTTCTGGCCGCTGATCGCGGGGGCGCGGGTCGCGCTGGCCCGGCCGGGCGGGCACCAGGATACGGGTTACCTGGCTACGGCCATCGCTCGCGAGGAAGTGACCACCATCCATTTCGTGCCCTCGGTGCTGCGGCTCTTCCTCGACGAGCCTGAACTGGAGAAGTGCGCCGGCCTGCGCCGGGTCATGGTGGGCGGAGAAGCCCTCTCCCCGGAGCTGGCGCGGAGCTTCCGCGCCCGGATCGGCACGCCGTTCGGGGTCGACCTGATCAACTTCTACGGCCCGGCCGAAGCGGCGATCGAGATCGCGACCTGGCGCTGTGGGCCGCGGGAGGACCGGGCGCCGATCGGACGTCCGGTGGCGAACACGCGGATTCATCTGCTGGACCCGGAAGGGCAGCTGGCGCCGATCGGGGTCGCGGCCGAGCTCTACGCCGGCGGTGTCCAGATCGGACGCGGGTACCTGGGCCGGCAGGACCTGACCGCCGAGCGGTTCGTGCCCGATCCGCTGGGGCCGCCGGGAAGCCGGCTGTACCGCACGGGAGACTTGGCGCGCTGGCTGCCGGACGGGACCCTCGACTTCCTGGGCCGCACCGACCACCAAGTCAAGCTCCGGGGATACCGGCTGGAACCGGGAGAGATCGAGGCGGTGCTCGCCCGGCATCCGGCGGTGCTGGAGGGCGCGGTCGTGCTGCGGAGGGAGCCGGCCGGGGCGGACCACCTCGTGGCCTGGTACGTGCCGCGGCCGGGCATGGCGCCAGCTGCGGCTGAGCTCCGGGAATTCTTGAGCGGGCACCTGCCGGAGCCGTGGATCCCGGCGCTGTTCCTCCCGTTGGAAACCCTGCCGCGCCTCCCCGCGGGCAAGGTCGACCGCCGGGCTCTCGGAGCCCGTGAGGCCGCCCGGCCGGACCCCGGCGGAGCCGAGGTGCCGCGCACCCCTGGCGAGGAGATCGCGGTGGGGCTCTTCGCGGAGCTGCTCGGGCTGCCGCGGGTCGGAGCGAACGAGGACTTCTTCGCTCTCGGCGGCCATTCCCTGCTCGCCACCCGGCTGGTCTCGCGGGTGCGCCAGGCCTTCGGCGTCGAGCTGCCGCTACGGCGCCTGTTCGAGGCCCCGACGCCCGCGGCTCTCGCCCGGGCGGTGGAGGAGACCCGCCGGGACGCGGACGGCCTCGCGGCCCCGCCTCTCGTGCCGCTGCCGCGCGACGGGGCCCTCCCGCTCTCCTTCGCCCAGCAGCGCCTGTGGCTCCTGGACCAGCTCGACCCCGGGAGCCCGGCCTACAACCTCCCCGCCACCGTGCGCCTGGAGGGACGGCTCGACAGCTCCGCGCTGGAGCGCGCCCTGGCCGAGATCTGCCGCCGCCACGAGGCGCTGCGGACCACCTTCCCGGCGCCGGCGGGCGAGCCGGTCCAAGAGGTCGGGCCGCCGCAGGACTTCGTGCTGTCGCGGGTGGACCTGACGGGACTCCCGGACCCCACCGGCGAGGCCGGGCTCCTGGTGACGGCCGAGGCCCGGCGCCCCTTCGATCTCGCGCGCGGGCCGCTCGCCCGCGTCTGCCTCGTGCGGCTGCGTCCCGAGGAGCATGTGCTCCTCCTCACCCTGCACCACATCGTGGCCGACGGTTGGTCGATCGGCGTCCTGGTGCGGGAGATGGCGGCGCTCTACCGCGCCTTTGCCGCGGGGAAGCCCTCTCCCCTCGCCGCCCTGCCGGTGCAGTACGCCGACTTCGCGCGCTGGCAGCGGGAGTGGCTGCGGGGCGAGGTCCTGGAGCGGGGGCTCGCGTACTGGCGCGGCCAGCTCGCCGGCGCCCCGCGGGTGCTCGATCTGCCGATGGACCGGCCCCGGCCCGCCGTGCCGAGCCAGCGGGGCGCCATCCGCCGGCTCCGCCTTTCGGCAGGGCTGCGGGAGGACCTGGCCGCCCTCGCCCGCCGCGAGGGGGCGACCCTGTTCATGACTCTGCTCGCCGCCTTCCAGGCCCTGCTCTTCCGGATGACCGGGCGGGAAGACCTGGTCGTGGGGTCGCCGGTGGCGAATCGGAATCGCGCCGAGATCGAGGGACTGATCGGGTTCTTCGTCAACCTGCTCGCGCTGCGCGTCCGCCTGGGCGGCGCCACGGGCCGCGAGCTGCTCGCCCGGCTGCGCGAAGTAGCGCTCGCCGCCTACGCCCACCAGGACATCCCCTTCGACAAGCTGGCCGAAGAGCTGGGCGGGGAGCGCGGCGGCCTGTCCCATGCCCCGCTCTTCCAGGTGGTCTTCGCGCTCCAGGAGGATGCGCGGGTGGGCGAGGCCCTTCCCGGCCTGACACTCAGGCCGCTGATCCCCGACTCCGGCACCGCCAAGTTCGACCTCGCCGTCTCGGTACGGCCCGGCGATGACGGGATCCACGTGCACCTGGAGCACTCCACGGACCTGTTCGAGGGTACGACGATCGAGCGCCTCGGCGCTGGTTTCTCCAACCTGCTTGCGGCGATCGCCGCCGATCCCTGCCGTCCGCTGTCTGCCCTGCCCCTGCTCGACGAGGTGGAGCGCGCGCAGCTCGTCGCCGAGTGGAACGACACTGCCTTCGACGTGACCGGGCTGTCCCTCGTTCACGAGCTGTTCTCCGAACAGGTCTGCAGGAGCCCGCAGGCCGCGGCGGTGGTTTCCGCCTCCGGGACGCTCAGCTATGGGGAGCTGGCCCATCGCGCCGGGCGGCTGGCGCGCACGCTGAGCCGGCTCGGCGTGGGGCCGGAGATTCCGGTCGGCGCTTGCCTCGACCGCTCGCCCGAGCTCGTCGTGGCCTTCCTCGGCGTCCTCCAGGCAGGCGGTGCCTTCGTGCCGATCGACCCGTCCCAGCCCGGCGAACGCGTGGCGCTCCTGGTCGAGGACACGCGCATGCCGGTGCTGCTGACCCGCGGCGATCTGTCCGCCACGCTGCCGCCGCTGCCCGCCCTCCTCTTGTCCGTCGAGGCCTGGGAGGGACCGCCGGAGGAGAAGACGCGGGCCCTGCCCGTCCCTGATGCCGGCAATCTCGCCTACGTCATCTACACGTCGGGTTCGACCGGCCGGCCCAAAGGGGTCGAAGTGAGCCACCGGTCTCTGGCCAACCTCGCCGCCTGGCACCGCAGGACGTACGGCGTCACGGCGGCGGACCGGGCGACTCTGATCGCGGGCGTGGCGTTCGACGCCTCCATCTGGGAGATCTGGCCTTATCTGACCGCGGGCGCCAGTCTTCTGGTGCCGGAGGAGGAGGTCCGCGTCGACGCGGAGCGCTTGTCGGACTGGATCGCGACGCGCGGTGTCACCCTCTCCTTCCTGCCGACGCCGCTCGCCGAGGAGGTTCTCGCGGCCTGCCGACCATTGGGTGAGGGTTTCCGGTTCCTGCTGACGGGCGGCGACCGGCTGCGGCGCCGCGCCTCGCGCGAGGCGGGCTTCTCCCTGGTCAACCACTACGGCCCGACCGAGGCGACGGTGGTTTCCACCGCGGGTACGGTGCCGCCGCACCCCCCGCCGGCCCCCGTGGCTCCATCGATCGGTCGCCCGATTGGCAACACCTCCGTCCATCTCCTCGACCCCGGCGGCGAGCCGGTGCCAGTCGGGGTTGTGGGGGAGCTCTGCGTCGGCGGCACCGGCGTGGCCCGGGGTTACCTACGGCGGCCCGGCCTCACGGCCGAGAGGTTTGTGCCCGATCCGTTCCAGCCGGGGGCGCGGCTGTACCGGACGGGTGACCTGGCGCGCCGGCTAGCGGACGGGAGCCTGGAGTTCGTCGGGCGGATCGACCATCAGGTCAAGATCCGCGGCCACCGCATCGAGCTGGGAGAGGTCGAGGTGGCCCTCGCGGCGTACCCAGGGGTCCGCCAGGTGGTGGTGGAGGCGCGCGGCGGCCCGCCGGAGGACCTGGCGCTCGTGGCCTACGTGGCGGCGGACGGAGCCCTCGAGGCGCAGGAGCTGCGCGCGTTTCTCCACGCTCGGCTCCCGGTCTACATGGTTCCGGCGGCGTTCGTGCTTCTCCCCGAGCTGCCGCTCACTCCAAACGGCAAGGTCGACCGCCGTGCCCTGCCGCCACCGGAGGAGGGCGCCTCCGCCGGGCGGGCCTTCGTGCCGCCGCGCACCGCTGTCGAGCAGGTGCTGGCGGGGCTCTGGCAGCAACTCCTGCAGCGCGATCGGGTCGGCCTGCACGACGACTTCTTCGAGCTGGGCGGGCATTCGCTGCTCGCCACCCGGCTCGCCTCGCGGCTGCGCCAGGTCTTCAAGGTGGACCTGTCCCTGCGCAGCCTGCTTCAGGATCCGACGGTGGCGGGGATCGCCGGCGCCCTCGTCGCCAGCGAGGCCGCCCCCGGCGAATCCGAGAAGATCGCCCGCGTCGTCCAGCGGCTCCAGGCCATGCCCGCGGCAGAGGTCCGCGAGCGGCTGCGGTCCGCCCGAGGAGGAGCCGCATGAGCCCCATGGACCGCGATCCGCCGCCGGACGACCTCCTGGTCTCGGCCGACCGTCTGACGCTCCTCGACATCCTCCTCCAGGAGGAGGGGATCGCGGCCTCCTCCGGTCAGGAACCCATCCGTCCGCGTCCGGACCCCGACGAACGACCCCTCTCCTTCGCCCAGGAGCGGCTTTGGTACCTCGACCAGCTCGCGCCGGGGACCCCGACCTACAACCTGCCGTGCGCGGTCCGCCTGACCGGCCGGCTCGACGAGGCGGCGTTGCGGCGAAGTCTCGAACGGATCGTGGAGCGCCACGAGACCCTGCGGACCACCTTTCAAGCCTTGGCGGGGTTTCCCGTCCAGGTGATAGCCCCGCCTGCCGCCGTCCCGCTGCCCGTCGTGGACCTGGCGCTCCTGCCCGAGCCCCGGCGCCAGAAGGAGGCGTGGCGGCTTACCGCCGAGGAGGCGCAACGCCCGTTCGACCTGGCGCGGGGGCCCCTCTACCGGGTTTGCCTGCTGAGGCATGGCCTGAACGGCGGAAAGCCCGAGGCGTGGCTGCTTGTCATCCTCCATCACATCGCGGCGGACGGTTGGTCGGTCGGCATCCTGCTGCGGGAGCTCTCGGCCCTTTACAACGCTTTCGCAGAGAGAGCTGCCCCCGTGCTGCCGGCGCTGCCGGTGCAGTATGCGGATTTCGCGGTCTGGCAGCGCCGCCGGCTCGCCGGGCAGGAGGGCCGGCGCCTCCTCGACTGGTGGCGGGAGCGGCTCGCTGGCGCGCCGGAGTCCTTGGAGCTGCCGTCCGACCGGCCGCGCCCCGCGCTGCGAAGCCAACGCGGCGGGCGGCGCGAAACAGCGCTTCCCGCGGATCTCGCAGGCCGGCTCCACGCCTTGGGCCGCGGCGAGGGGACGGCCGTGTTCCCCGTGCTGCTCGCCGCCTTCCAGGCTTTCCTCCTGCGCTGGACCGGCCAGGAGGACCTGGTCGTGGGTTCGCCCATCGCCAATCGCAACCGCTGGGAAACCGAGCCCCTGATCGGCTTCTTCGTCAACACTCTGGCGCTGCGCGCCGACCTTTCGGGAGATCCGAGCTTCCGCGCGCTGCTGCGCTGCGTCGGTGAGGTCATGGAGGGCGCCCACGCTCACCAGGACCTGCCCTTCGAGCGGCTCGTCGAGAGCCTCGCCCCGGACCGGCGGGCGAGCCACACTCCCCTGTTCCAGGTGATGCTGGCTTTCCAGGAGGACCCCTTCGCCGCCGCCGTGCTCCCAGGTCTGGCCCTGGAACCGATGGAGGTCGCCACCGGCACCGCGAAGTTCGACCTGCTGCTGACGGTCGTGGCGGCCGGCGATCCTGCGGAGCCGCTGAGAGCCACCCTGGAGTTCAGCGCGGACCTTTTCGACGCCCCGACCTCCCTGCGCCTGCTGTCGGGCTTCGCGGCCCTGCTCGCGGGGTGCGCCGAGGACCCGGAGAGGCGGCTCTCCGACCTGCCGCTGCTGACCGAGAGCGAGCTGCACCAGGTCCGGACGGAGTGGGCCGACACCTTGCGGCCCTATCCTCGCGACCTGCCGGTCCACCGATTGTTCGAGGAGCAGGCACGGCGCTCGCCCGGGGCGGTGGCAGTGGCCTTCGGCGACGAGCGACTGACCTATGCCGAGCTGGATGCCCGGTCCAACCGCCTGGCCCGCCTTCTCCGCAGTTGGGATGTGGGGCCGGAGGTCGTGGTCGGCCTCGGTCTGGAGCGTTCGGCGGACATGATCACCGCCCTGCTCGGCATCCTCAAGGCGGGCGGGGCCTACCTGCACCTCGATCCCGGCCTGCCGCTGGAGCGGCTCGCGCGGATGATCAGCGGAGCTCGCTCCCCCGTGCTGGTGACCCTGGAACGATGGCTGCCGGTCTTGCCCGCCGACGGGCTGCGGATCCTGTGCCTCGACAGGGACGCCGGGAAGATCGGTGGAGAGAGCTCCGCAGGCCTCGACCTCTCCGTGGCGGCGGACAACCTCGCCTACGTGAGCTACACGTCCGGTTCCACCGGCGAGCCCAAGGCCGTGGGAACAGTACACCGCGGCGTGGTGCGGCTGGTGCGGGAGGCGGGATACATGGCCTTTGGCTCCGACCAGGTCTTCCTGCACCTGGCGCCGCTGTCCTTCGACGCCTCGACCCTGGAGATCTGGGGGCCGCTGCTCAACGGCGGCCGACTGGTGGTCTTCCCTCCGCAGCTCCCGAGCCTTGCCGAGCTGGCCGAGGCTCTGCAGCGCTCGCAGGTGACCACGCTCTGGTTGACCGCGGGCCTGTTCCACTCCATGGCGGACGAGCACCCCAGCGCCTTCCGAGGGCTGCGCCAGCTCCTCGCCGGGGGCGACATCCTCTCTCCTCCGCACGTGCGTGCGGTCCTCGCCGCGCATCCCGGGCTTTGCCTGATCGACGGCTACGGTCCCACCGAGAGCACGACCTTCACTTGCTGCGCTCCGTTGCGGAGCGGCGACCGGGTGGATTCCCCGATCCCGCTCGGCCGGCCGATCGCACAGACGGTGGTGCGGATCCTCGATCGGCACGGCCGGCCGGTCCCGATCGGCGCCCCCGGAGAGCTCTGCATCGGCGGCGACGGCCTGGCCCGTGCCTACCTCCACCAGCCCGGACTGACAGCGGAGCGGTTCGTCCCCGATCCGTGCGGGGAGCCCGGGGACCGCCTCTACGGCAGCGGCGACCTCGCCCGCTGGCTCGCGGACGGCCGCATCGAGTTCCTGGGCCGCCTCGACCGCCAGGTGAAGGTGCGTGGGTTCCGCGTCGAGCCGGGGGAGATCGAGGCCGTGCTCGGTACCCATCCGCGGGTGCGGGAGGTGGTGGTCGTGCCCTGGGACGAGGGGCCGGTCGGCCGCCGCCTGGTGGCCTATGTCGTCGAGCGTCCGAGCGCCGGATCCCTCCCTGCCCTCGCAATGGAGCTGCGGGATTGGCTCGCGGGCCGGCTGCCCGGGTACATGGTGCCCTCGGCCTGGGTACCTCTGGCGGCCCTGCCCCTGACGCCCAACGGCAAGGTGGACCGCCGAGCGTTGCCGCCCGCCCGGCCGGACGCCGAGCGCGGAGATTTCGCAGCGTCCCGGAGTCCGGTCGAAGAGATCGTCGCCGGCATCTGGGAGGATCTCCTCGGCATCCAGCCGGCTGGACGCGGGTGCCACTTCTTTGAGCAGGGAGGGCATTCTCTCCTCGCCACTCAAGCGATCTCTCGGGTGCGGGCAAGCTTCGGGATCGAAATCCCTCTGCTCGCGCTTTTCGAGGCGCCCACCGTCGCCGGCTTCGCCGCGTGCGTCGAGGAGGCCCTCGGCGCAGGCCGGCCCGAGGAAGGGGAGCCGCCGCTGCGCGAAGTGCCCAGGGACGGCGACCTCCCCCTGTCGTTCTCCCAGCAGCGGCTCTGGTTCCTCGATCAGCTTCAGCCCGGCGATCCGCTCTACAACATTTCTGCGGCCTTCCTGCTCGCAGGTCCGCTCGCGGCCGGCGCTTTCGCAGCGGCCTTCAGCGAGGTGGTGCGGCGGCACGAGGTGCTGTGCACGCGCTTCGCCGCCACCGGCGGAGAGCCGCGGCAGGTGATCGACCGGGAGGCGTCGCTTGCGATGCCGTGCATCGATCTCGCGGCCCTGCCTCCGGCGCGGCGGGAGCAGGAGGCCGCGCGCCTCGTCCGGGAGGAGTCCCTGGCGCCGTTCGACCTCACCGGTGGAGCGGTGATGCGGGTGCGCCTGCTGCGGCTCACCGCGCGGGGCCCCGAGGAGCACGCGGTCCTGGTGACGGTCCATCACATCGCCGCCGACGGCTGGTCCATGGGCGTGCTCGTTCGCGAGGTCGCTTCACTCTATGCCGCTTTCGCGGCGGGCGAGCCCTCGTCCCTGCCCGCGCTTGCCCTTCAGTACGCGGACTTCGCCGTCTGGCAGCGCCAGCGCGTGCGGGGGGAGAGGCTCGCGGCCGAGCTGGCCTGGTGGCGGGAGACTCTGGCCGGGGCGCCGCCCGTGCTGCTCCTGCCCGCCGACCGCCCGCGGCCACCCACTCCCAGCTCGCGCGGGGCGATCCAGCGGCTCCGGTTCCCCCGCGAGCTCGCAGACGGCCTTGCGGCCCTCGGTCGCCGCGAGGGGGCCACGCTGTTCATGGCTCTGCTCGCCGCCTTCGCGGCCCTGCTCGGGCGCTGGACCGGCGAGGAGGACATCCCGCTCGCGACGCCGGTCGCGGGCCGCACCCGGGTCGAGCTCGAAGGGCTCATCGGGTTCTTCGTCAACACCCTGGTGCTGCGCGCCAGCCTGGCGGAAGATCCGCCGTACCCGGGTTTGCTCGTCCGGGTGCGCCGAGTTTGCCTCGGCGCCTACGCGCATCAGGAGCTGCCCTTCGAGCGGCTGGTCGAGGAGCTGCAGCCGTCGCGGGACCTCTCCTACGCTCCCCTGGTGCAGGTCATGTTCGCCCTGCAGAACGCCCCGCGGCCGGACCTCCGCCTGCCCGGGCTGGCGGTGCGGCCGTTGCCGGCGGAGGAGGTGCGGGCCAAGCTCGACCTGAGCCTGACCCTCGAGGAGAGTCCCGGCGGGCTCGTCGGGTCCTTCGAATACGCCACCGAGCTCTTCGATGCCACGACCGTCCAGCGTCTCGCGGGGCACCTGCGGAATCTGCTCGCGGGGATCGCGGCCGATCCGGAACGCCGCCTGTCGGATCTCCCGCTGTTGGCGCCGGAAGAGCTCGAGCAGCTCCTCGCGGAGAGGCATGGGGGCGGAGCCGCTGTTCCGGACGAGGGCCGCTGTGTCCACCAGCTCTTCACGGAGCAGGCGGTGCGGACTCCGGGCGCCCTGGCGCTGGCCGCCGGCGACCGACGGGTGACTTACGGCGAGCTCGCCGGGCTCGCCGGCGGTGTGGCCGCACGCCTGCGCGCCGCGGGCGCCGGGCCGGGGGACATCGTGGCGACCATGCTCCCGCGCTCGGTCGAGGCGTGCGCAGCGATGTTGGGCGTCCTCGAGGCCGGGGCCGCCTACCTGCCCCTCGACCCTTCTTCCCCGCGCCCGCGCCTCGCCGCGGTCTTGGAGGACGCCCGGCCACGCTTCCGGCTGACGGCGGGGGAGACGGAAGCGATTCGGCTCGAGGAGACCGTCGGCGCGACGGATCCCTACCCCTTCCACGTCTCGGGCCGCGAGGCGGGGCCGGACGATCTGGCCTACGTCCTCTACACCTCGGGCTCGACCGGCCGTCCCAAGGGGGTGGCGGTGCCGCACCGTGCTCTGGCGAATCATGTCCTCGCCATCGCCGGCCGGTTCGAGCTGACGCCGGACGACCGTGTGCTCCAGCTCGCCTCCCTGACCTTTGATGTCGCGGCCGAGGAGCTCTACCCCTCCTGGATCCGGGGCGCCGCCGTGGTGCTGGAGCCGGACCAGGAGCCGGCGCCCACGGCGGCCTTTCGGCGCTTCGTAGAGCGCGAGCAGCTCACCGTGCTCAATCTGCCGTCCTCGTTCTGGGAGGGCTGGGTGGCGACCCTCGCCGAGGCGGGCACCCTGCCGCCGCCGTCGCTGCGGCTGCTGGTGGTGGGCAGCGAACCGGTGCCGGTGCGCGCCCTGGAGACCTGGATGGCGATCGCGGGCCCGCAGGTTCGCACGCTCAACGCCTACGGCCTCACCGAGGCCACCGTCACGTCGTCGCTGTGGGAGGCGACCGCTGTTCCGCCGGCGGGGCGGGTGCCGATCGGCCGGCCGCTCGGAAGCGCCGAGCTGCTCATCCTGGACCGCTCCGGCAATCTCGCGCCGGTGGGTGTGGCGGGCGAGCTCCACCTCGGCGGCGTCGGCCTGGCCTTCGGCTATCTTGGCCTCCCCGCCTTCACCGCCGAGCGGTTCGTCCCCCATCCGTTCCCCCGCTCGGCGCAGGGAGGCGAGCGCCTGCTGCGCACGGGCGACCTGGCGCGCCGGCTGCCGGGCGGCGACTTCGAGCTGCAGGGCCGCGTCGACCGGCAGGTCAAGATCCGTGGCTTTCGCATCGAGCCGGGAGAGGTGGAGGCCGCCCTGGCCTCCCATCCGGACGTCCGCGAGACCGCCGTGGATGCGCGCGAGGATGGCCGCGGCGGCCTGCGGCTGGTGGCGTGGGTGGTCCCGCGCGGGGACCGGCCGCCCCAGGCCACCGACCTCCGCTCCCATCTCCAGGGCATGCTCCCGGCGGCCATGGTCCCGGCCGCCTACAGCGTCCTGCCGGTCCTGCCCAGGACGCCCAGCGGCAAGATCGATCGCCGCGCCCTGCCCATGCCGGACGGCGGCGCCGGCGACCTCTCCGCGGCGCCGCGCACCCCGGTGGAGGAGCTGCTGGTAGGAATCTGGGAAGAGGTGCTGGGGATCGAGGGCGTGGGGGTTGGGGACGACTTCTTCGTCCTGGGCGGACACTCCCTGGCCGCGACGCGGCTGATCTCGCGGGTCCGCGAGGCCCTGGGCGTCGAGCTGCCGCTGCGCAGGGTCTTCGCGGCCCCCACGCCCGCTGCACTGGCGGCGGAGGTGACAGGCCTGCGGGCCGCCGGAGAAGGTCCCGTGGCCCGACCCATCGTGCCGCTCCCCCCCGGCGGCGAGCTGCCCATCTCCTTCGCGCAGCAGCGCATCTGGATCGTCGACCACATGGCCGGGGAGAGCCCCTTCTACAACCAGCCGGCCGCCGTCGAGCTGCGGGGCCGGCTACGCCCGGGAGCGCTCGCCGCCACCTTCGCCGAGATCGTCCGGCGGCACGAGGCGCTCCGCACGGTTTTCGTCCTCAGCGGAGACAGACCGGTGCAAATCGTGCATGCGCCGCGCGTGCCGTTGCCGGGGATCGACCTCTCGGCACTGCCGGAGGCGGCGCGCGAGCTGGAGGCCCGGCGCCTGGCCCTGGAGGAGGCGCGGCGGCCGTTCGACCTGTCGCGGGGTCCCCTGTTGCGAGTCGGCCTTCTGCGCCTGGGCGAGGACCGCCACATCCTCCTCTTCAACCTGCACCACATCGCCGGGGACGGCTGGTCCCTCGGAATCCTGATGCGCGAGGTGGCCGCCCTCTATCCCGCGCTCGCCGCGGGGCTTCCCTCGCCGCTGCCGGACCTTCCGGTACAGTACGCCGATTACGCAGCCTGGCAGCGGGACTGGCTGCGGGGGGAAGTCCTGGAGGCGCACCTCGCCTTTTGGCGGCGGCACCTGGCCAACAGCCCCGCGGCGCTCGACCTGCCCGTGGACCGCCCGCGCCCGGCGACCCTGAGCAACCGGGGGGCGCGCCGGTCGTTCCGGATTCCGGGCGCGCTCCAGCGCGAGCTGCGCGCCCTCTGCCGCCGGGAGAGGGTCACCCTCTTCATGCTTCTCCTGGCGGCCTTCGACACCCTGTTGCATCGCCTCTCGAGCCAGGACGACCTCCTGGTGGGGGCTGCTGTGGCCGGCCGGAACCAGAGCGCGGTCGAGGGGCTCATCGGCTGCTTCATCAACCTGCTGCCGCTGCGCGTGTCGCTGGCCGGCGCCCCCACTTTCCGCGAGCTGCTGTCGCGGGTCCGCGAAGCGACTCTGGGGGCCTTCGCCCATCAGGCTCTCCCCCTGGAGCTGCTGGCCTCGGAGCTGCGCTGGGAGCGCGAGACGGACGGTCGGCCCCTGGTCCAGGTGGCTTTCGGAGTGCAGAACACACCGGACCACCCGGCCGAGCTGCCGGGCCTGGAGCTGCGGGCCCTGGACTTCGACCCCGGCATGGCCCGCTTCGAGCTGACGCTCTGGGTCACCGAGGAAGCCGACGGCCTCGCCGCGTCCTGGACCTACAGCACCGATCTCTTCGAGGCGGCCACGGTCGAGGCGCTGCACGGCCGCTTCGAGGCGCTGCTCGGCAGCATCGTTGCCGACCCCGAGACCCGGCTCTCCGCCCTGGAGCTGCGGACCCCGGAAGAGCGGGAGCGCGCCGCCGCCCGGCTCCAGCACTGGCGGCAAACCAAGACCGAGAAGCTCCTGGCGGCCCGGCGTCGCGCCGTCCGCCCGGCAGGCGACAAAGGAGACCACCGACGATGAGCGCACCACGATCGTTCAACCCCGGGCGGGCCATGCAGCGCAAGGCTCTCCAACTCTCGCCGGAGGAGCTGGTCACGACCGGATCTCTGGATCCCGCCGACGTCAATCCTTTGCCGGTCGTCGTCTCCCCTCGCGTCGACGGCGTCAACCTGGTGACCTGGGCGGCGGCCCACCGCGACTGGATCGACGACCTCCTCGCCCGGCACGGCGGTCTGCTCTTCCGGGGCTTCGGCATCGACTCGGTTGAACGCTTCGAGGAGCTGATCGCCGCCAGCTCGAGCGGCCCTCTTCCCTATGTCGAGCGGTCTTCGCCGCGGAGCGCGGCCGGCGGCGGGATCTACACGTCCACCGACCATCCGGCCGACCAGGAGATCTTTCTCCACAATGAGCAGTCGTACAACCTGACCTTCCCGCGCAAGATCTACTTCTGCTGCCTGAAGGCGGCGGACGAGGGGGGCGCCACGCCCATCGCCGACTGCCGCCGTGTCTTTGCGGAGCTGGACCTCGAAGTCCGGCGGCGCTTCTTCGAGCAGGGTTACATGTATGTCCGCAACTTCGGCGACGGCCTGGGCCTTTCCTGGCAGACGGCCTTTCAGACCTCCGACCGCGAGGCCGTGGAGGAGTACTGCCGCGCCAACGACATCGAAGTGGAATGGAAGAGCGGCGGCCGCCTGCGCGCCCGGCAGGTGCGGCCCGTCATCGCCGTCCACCCGCGCACCGGCGAGCCCACCTGGTTCAACCACGCCACCTTTTTCCACGTCTCGACCCTGCCGTCCGCCATCCGCGACGGCCTCGTGGAGCAAATCCCGCCAGAAGGACCTGCCGAACAACACCTACTACGGCGACGGGTCGCGCATCGAGCCCGAGGTGATGGACGAGCTGCGCGCCGTCTACCGGCGGCATTGGCGGAGGTTCCCCTGGCGGGAGGGGGACGTTCTGTTGCTCGACAACATGCTGGTGGCTCACGGCCGCGAGCCGTTCCAGGGAGAGCGCAGAGTCGTGGTGGGTATGGCCGACCCGACGAGTTGGAAAAACGTCCGGCTTTCGGAGCTGTCCCGTTGAGCCCCCCAATTGCACTAAGTAAGAGCAGTGGGATGATTAAGAAATGAGCAGCGAAGACAGGAAATCTCCCGCCTTCGGCTCCGCTTTCCGGGCCGGCGGGCGCAGGATGGTTCACCTGTCCGCCGAAGACCTGGTCGAAACCGGCTGCCTGGATGCTGGCGAAAAGTTTCCCCTGGTGATCTGGCCCCGGCTGGCGGACACCAACCTCGCCTCCTGGGCGGCAGGCCAGCGCGGCCTCATCGTCGGCTGGTTATTGGAGCACGGGGCTCTCCTCTTTCGCGGCTTCGGCATCGACTCGGTCGAGCGGTTCCAGCAGGTCGCCCGCGCGGTCTCGCCGGATCTTCTGGATTACCAGGAGAGGGCGGCTCCCCGTGTCGAGGTCGCCAGGAACGTCTTCACCTCGACCGAGTACCCGGCGGACCAGCCGATCCCGCTGCACCACGAGATGTCCTACTCGCACAACTGGCCCGCCAAGATCTGGTTCCACTGCATCCAGCCGGCGCTGAGCGGCGGGGCCACGCCGCTGGCCGACGACCGCAAGGTGTTCGGCCTCATCGACCCGGAGATCAAGCGCGGTTTCCTGGAGAAGAAGGTGATGTACGTCCGCAACTATGGCGGCGGCGTGGACCTCCCCTGGCAGGAGGTCTTCCAGACCACCGACCGCACCGAGGTGGAGGCCTACTGTCGCAACGCCGGCATGGAGCACGAGTGGCGAAACAACGACCGGCTGCGGACGCGCGCCGTGCGGCAGGTGGTGGCCACTCATCCGCGGACGGGCGACCTCGTCTGGTTCAATCACGCGCACATGTTCCACGTCTCCAACCTGGCGCCGGCCATGCGCGAGGCGTTGCTCGCCGTGTTCGACGAGGACGAGCTGCCGCGCAACGCCTTCTACGGTGACGGCTCACGCATCGAAGACGAGGTGCTGGCGGAGATCCGTGAGATCTACCACCGGGCGGCGGTCACCTTCCCTTGGCAGCAGGGGGACGTGCTGTTGCTCGACAATTTCCTGGCCTCCCACGGCCGCGAGCCGTTCACGGGCTCGCGCCGGATCGTGGTGGCCATGGCCGAGCTTTATACCGATCCTTCCCACCAGATTCCGGAGTCCTCGGCATGAGCCTGACGATCGAAGGGTTCCGGCTCTCGCCGCAGCAACGGTGGGCCTGGCGCAGCGGCCAGGGGGCCGCGGCCGCCGCCGTCCGGCTCCGCGGCGGCGTCCGCTCCGGCGCGCTGGAGGAGGCGCTTCGGGCCGCGGCGCGACGGTGCGAGATCCTGCGCACGACCTTCCAGTGCCTGCCGGGCATGGACGTTCCGGTCCAGGTGATCGGCGGCGAGCCTTCCCTGGAGTTCCGCGCCATCGACTCACGGGGCGTCGCGCCGGAGGAAGGTGAGCGCCGCTGGCAGGAGCTGTGGGAAGAGGAGGCCGACGCGCCCTTCGACCTGGAGCGGGGGCCCCTGGTGCGCGCCTCGCTGCTGGCCTTGGAGAGCGAGAGCCGCCTGCTCCTCGCGCTGCCTGCCCTGTCGGCCGATGCCGCCACGCTCCGGAACCTGGCGCGCGAGCTCTGCCAGGCGGTCTCCGGGGAGCCGCCTGCGGAGGAGCCGGTGCAGTACGCCGACTTCTCCGAGTGGCAGAACGAGCTGCTCGAAGCCGAAGAGGGGGAAGAGGGCCGCGCTTTCTGGCGCGACCGGAATCCGGCCTCCTTCGCGCTCCCGGAGCTGCCGCTCGAGACCCCGGCGGCGGTGCGCGTTCCGGTGCATGTGAGCCTCTCGGCGCGGGCCGCCGACAACCTGGCGGCTCTCTGCCGGGCGGCGGAGGCCCCGGAGGACGCCGTCCTCCTCGCCGCTCTGGCCGTCGCGCTCTGGCGCCATACCGGCCAGCCGCAGATGGCCCTGGCCCGCGTCGCCAACGGCCGTAGCGTCGAGCAGCTCGAGCGGGCCCTGGGCCTCTTCGCCCGACCGCTGCCGGTCGAGATCCAACTGCAGGGTTCCCTCGCCTTCTGCGAGGTGGTCGCCGCCGCGGCTGGGGAGATCCAGGCGGTCGAGACCTGGCAGGATCTGCTCGCGGACATCCCCGCCCGGGACGTCCTTCTGGAAGCCGTCGACTGGCCGGATGAGGTCTGCGGTGGCATCGAGGCCAGCCTGCTGCGCGTGCGGACCCCGGATCGCTCCAAGCTGAAGCTCACCCTCCTGCGCCGAGGGAATGGTCGCCAGCTCGAGCTGCAAGGGGACTGCGGCCGCCTCCCCGCAGGCAGTGTGGAGCGCCTGGCCGGCCAGATCGAGACCCTCCTTGCCAGCGCCGCCGAGGACCCGCGCGCCCACATCGACTGGTTGGAGATCCTCGGCCCCGCCGAGCGGCGGCAGATCTTGGAAGATTGGAACCGGACCGCCGCGCCGGCGGCGGCCGACACCACGGCCCACGAAGGCTTCGCCATGCAGGCGGCGGCAACCCCGGAGGCCCTGGCCGTGGTCGGACCGGACGAAGAGCTGACCTTCGCCGAGCTGGAGCTGCGGGCCAACCAGCTCGCCCGGCATCTCCAGGCCCTCGGAGTGGGACCCGAGGTCCCGGTCGGCCTCTGTCTCGAGCGCTCGGCGGCCCAGATCACAGCCCTCCTAGGGATCTGGAAGGCCGGCGGTGCCTATGTGCCCCTCGACCCCGGACTGCCGGCGGAGCGCCTGCGGTTTCTGCTGGAGGACACTCGCGCGCCGGTGGTGGTTACCGACGGTGGCCTCGCGGCGGTCTTCGAGGGCAGCTCGCGGGCGGTGGTACGCCTCGGCGCCGACCGGGAGGCGATCGCACGGTGGAGAGGCGACGCGCCGGAGAGCCGGGCCATCGCCGACAACCTGGCCTATGTCCTCTACACCTCGGGCTCCACCGGCCGGCCCAAGGGGGTCATGGTCCGGCACGGCGCGCTGGCCCACCTCGGGGATGCTCTCGACCGCGCCATCTACGCCGGCCGTCCGGCGTTGCGAATCGGCCTCAACGCTTCCCTGTCCTTCGACGCCTCGGTCAAGCAGGTGATCCAACTCCTGCGCGGCCATTCGTTGTACATCCCGGCCGCGGAGGAGCGGCTCGCCGGCGATCGGCTCCTGGCTTTCGTGGAGCGGCACCGGTTGGACGTCCTCGACTGCACTCCGACGCAGCTCCGCCTGTTCCTGGCCGCCGGTCTGGCGGAGCGGCCGGAGCTTGGCCCATCCCTCCTCCTGGTGGGTGGCGAGGCCCTGGACGCCGCCACCTGGAAGCACCTGGCTGCCCATCCGAAGACGGAGTTCTGGAACGTCTATGGACCCACGGAATGCACCGTCGATACCACCGCGTGCTCCATGGCCCGGTCGCCGGAGCGGCCGACGATCGGCCGCCCCTTGGCCAATATCCGGGTCTACCTGCTCGACCGCCAGCTTCGGCCGGTTCCTGCAGGCGTAGCGGGGGAGATCTGCATCGCCGGTCCGGGGGTGGCCCGCGGCTACCTCCGGCGGCCCGATCTGACGGCGGCGAGTTTCGTCCCCGATCCATTCGGCGGCGAGGCCGGCGAGCGCCTGTACCGGAGCGGCGACCTCGCCCGCCACCTCCCGGACGGTTCCCTGGAATTCCTCAGCCGCATCGACCACCAGGTCAAGATCCGCGGTGTGCGGGTGGAGCTGGGGGAGATCGAGGCGACTCTGGCCGAGCATCCCGGGGTCCGCGAAGCGGTGGCCGTGGTGCGGGAGGACGAGCCCGCGGAACCTCGCCTCGTGGCCTACGTCCTCGCCCGCCGCCGCTACGCCCCTACCGTCGACGGCCGGCCGCGCTACCTTCTGCCCAACGGCCTCGCCGTGGCGCACCAGAACCGCAACGAGACCGACTACCTCTACCGCGAGATCTTCTTGGAGCGGGCCTACCTGCGGCACGGCATCGAGCTGCCGGACGACGCCTGCGTCGTCGATGTGGGAGCTAACATCGGCCTGTTCACCCTCTTTGTCCGCGGGCTCCGTCCGCGGGCCCGGATCTACGCTTTCGAGCCGATCCCGCCGATCTTTGACACCCTGCGCCTCAACGCCGAGCTGCACGACGTGAACGTCCGCCTCTTCCCGTTCGGCCTCTCCGACCGGGAGACGACCGGGACGTTCACCTTCTACCCCCGCTACTCCATGATGTCGGGCCTGAGCCAATACGCCGCTCCCGAGGACGAGGTCGAGGTCATCAAGCGCTACCTGGACAACGCGCGCGCGAGCGGCGACGGGAACGCGCGGGTCCTCCTGGAGTACGCCGACGAGCTCCTGGAAGGGCGCTTCGAGGCGGAAGTCCATGAGGCGCGGCTGCGCCGGCTCTCCGACATCTTGCGGGAGGAGGGGATCGAGTGCATCGACCTCCTCAAGGTGGACGTCCAGCGCGCCGAGCTCGATGTGCTGCGCGGCATTGACGAGGAAGACTGGGGCCGCATCCGGCAGGTCGTCTTGGAAGTTCACGACGCCGGCGGGACCGCGACCGAAGGCCGCCTCGACGCCATCCTTGGCCTTCTGGAAGGACACGGCTTCGAGGCCCTGGCCCGCCAGGACGAGCTCCTCTCCGGGACCGATCGGCACGTGATCTATGCGCTCCGGCCCGGAGCAGGGCGTTGCCTGGTCTGCGACGAGAAGGCTCTGGAAGCTCCGGCCGCGCCCTCCGGGTCGTTCACCCCGCCGCTCTCCGCCGGCGAGCTTCGCGACTTCCTGCGCGGCAAGCTCCCGGATGTCATGGTGCCCACGGCCTTCGTCCTGCTCGAAGCCTTGCCGGTCAGCCCCAACGGCAAGGTCGACCGCCGGGCGCTGCCGGCGCCGGAGGTCCGAAGGTCCGCCGGCGCGGCCCCCTACGTCGCGCCGCGCAGCCAGGTGGAGCGCAAGATCGCCGACATCTGGAGACGCGTCCTCAAGGTCGAGGAGGTGGGGGTCCACGACAACTTTTTCGACCTGGGCGGCCATTCCCTGCTGCTGGTTCAGGTCCACGGCAAGCTGCTGGAGGCGTTCGCCCGCGAGGCTCTCGATGCTCGACCTGTTCCAGCACCCGACGGTGAGCGCGCTCGCCAGCCTTTTGAGCCGCAGCGAAGAAGAGGCGGAGGTCGAATCTTCCCTGGACGACGCGGAAGCCCAGGCCCGCCGGCAGGTCGAGGCCATGGAGCGCCGCCGCCGGGCCCGCCGCGAAAGCAGGGGAGAGGAGCTGTGAGCGGAGGGCCGGATCCCGTCATGGACAAGATCGACACTGTGCAGCAAGGAGGCCAGATATGGTTACGTTGAGCACGCCGTCCCTCCTCTCCTCTCCGGCCGCGGGTCCGTTCCTGCGGCACCGCGGCCCTGTGACCGGCGTGGCGGCCGTCCCGGGGACCGACCAGGCGGTGACCTCGGGCTACGACGGCGCGGTCGCCAGGTTCCATCTGCGGACGGGCGAGGTCGAGCTGCTGGGCTACCACCGCCACCTTGTCAACCGCCTGATCGTCGACCCCTCCGGACGGCGGGCCGCTTCCTGCTCCTCGGACTACACGGTTTGCATCTGGGACCTGGAGAACGGGCGGCCGCTGCGCGTGCTGCGCGGTCACAGCGACGACGTCGAGGACTTTGTCTTCGCCGATGAGAGCCGCGGTGTCTCGGCATCGCGCGACCATCGCGTGCTCGTCTGGAACCTCGACACGGGCGCGATCCTCCGCGTCCTCGAAGGGCACGAGAAGGACGTCCTTTCCATCGCCTACAGCGAGGGCCGGGTCTACTCCTCGGGCGACGACATGACGCTGCGTGTCTGGGACATCGACAGCGGCGAGCTGCTGAGCGTATGGGGACCCTTCGAGAACGAGACCGACACCTGCGCCATCGACCCGGTGCACGGCCGCGCCATCCTCGGCTGCGACGACGGCACGATCCGCGTCTTCGACACCCGCGCGGGCGATCTCGTGCGTGAAATCGAGGCCCACACCTCGGGCATCAAGCAGGTCGCGGTGTCGCCGGTCACGGGCAACGTCCTGTCGGCGGCCTACGACCGCCGGCTGATCGTCTGGGACGGCGAGACCTTCGCGGAGAAGCTGCGCCTCGAGAGCGTCCCCTCCGTCTGGGAGCGCTCCCTGAGCTGGTCCCCCGACGGCGCCCAGATCCTGGCCGGTACCTTCGACGGTACGGTGCTGGTCTGGGACGCCGCTCGGGGCACGCTCCTGCGCGAGCTCGGCCGGGTGGCCGACGAGCCGGGCAACGCCTGCTTCAACGAAGCCGCCGCGTCCTCCAGCGGCATCACCGCCCTGGTCACCGACGACGGCTACGTCCGCCTCGGCCGCCTGACCCCCGCGGAGGCCCGCTGGATCGCCAAGGTCGAGCCTGCCTCGGGCCGGATCCTGATGAACGCCGTAGCTCTCGACGAGGAGTACGGCATGGTGGTCAGCGGCGCTCACGACAACAAGATCCACATCTACCGCCTGACCGGCGGCGGCCTGCGAGGCGAGATCGAGGTCTTCCTCGGCGAGGGGCCGATCAACACGATCCGCATTGCCCACCACGCGGGCTACGAACGGGAGTCGTTCGTCGGCTGCTACAGCAGCGCCATCGTGCGCGTGGGCCACGACGGCGAGGTCCGCGGCAAGCTCCACGTCCACGAAGGGGCGGTCAAGTCGCTGCGCCTGCATCCCGAGAAGACCCTGGGAGTGAGCTGCGGCGCCGACGGCCTGCTGCTCGCCTGGAGCTTCGCGGGCGAGCTCCTGGAGAGCTATCTCGGCCACACCGCCATCATCAACGACGTGGACCTCGACCCGCGCGGCGAGCGCCTCGCCAGCGTCTCGCGCGACTTCACGGTCAAAGTCTTCCAACTCGACAACGGCAAGCTCCTGCACTCGATCCCCTTGGGCCGCCGCTCGCTCAAGTCGGTCTGCTTCTGGGATGAGGGCACGGTCGTGGTCGGCGACTACTGGGGAACCGTGATCCGCGTCAACCTCGCCGACGGCAAGGCGACGCGCCGGGTCATCGCCGGCAACGGCATCAGCTCGCTCGCGCGCAGCGGCGACCACCTGGTGGCGACCTCCTACGACGGAGGCGCCTACCTGATCGCTCCCGGAGACCTGACCGTGGTCCAGGTCGCGCGCGCCATGCAGCAGCGGGTCGACGAGCGGAGGGTGGCGTAACCGGGATAGCGCCTCTCGCACCGCAGGCGGATCAGGTCGGCCATGAAGACTTCGCGCATCGAAGCAGTGCTGGCGGATTTCCGGCTCGGCCGGGAGGTGGTCCTCGTCCGCGACGAGGAGCACACCACCGAGGGCTATCTGCTCGCGGCGGCCGAGAAGGCGTCGGCCGGGAGCGTCGCCTTTCAACTGCGCCATGGGCCCGGTCTCCTCGGGCTCGTCATGACCCCCGAGCGCCTCGACGCCCTGGGCATCATCCCGACGCCCTTCGACCAGAGCGTCGCCCCGTTCTTCTCCACCGAAGTGCCGTCCACTCTCGCCGGGGACGAGGAGCCCCTGGCTCGCGCCGCGGAGGAGCATGCGGCGGCCGTCCATGCGCTGATCGAGCTCACCGCCGGAGAAGAGGCGGTGATCCCGGAGAGGATCGTGCCGCTGCGGGCGGCCTGGGGGGGTGTCCTCGTCTGCCCGACTCCGGTCGAGGCGGTGCTCGACCTGGCCCGCCTGGCCAAGCTCAAGCCGGTGGGCCTGGTGTGCAAGCTGTCCTCTGCCGCCGGCGCTTTCGCCGCTCAACACGGCCTGAAGGTGGTCGGCATGACCCACCTGATCGACCACTGCCGCCGGCAGGCGCACGGCAGGCTGGTCCGCCTCCCCGTGCCGGCGCGCCTGCCCACCCGCTACGGGGTCTTCAGCGCGCTCGTGTACGAGGAGCCCCTGTCCGGCCAGCAGCACATGGTCCTGATCATGGGAGAGGTGGGGAAGGGTGGCCCCATGCTGACCCGCATCCACTCCGAGTGCCTCACGGGCGACGCCCTGGGGTCGCTGCGCTGCGACTGCGGCCCGCAGCTCGACCTCGCCATGAAGCGGATCGCCGAGTCTGGCCATGGGGTGCTGCTCTACCTGCGGCAGGAGGGGCGGGGAATCGGGCTCTACAACAAGCTCAAGACCTATACGCTGCAGGAGCAGGGGCTGGACACGGTCGAGGCCAACGAACGGCTGGGTTTCCCCCCCGACCTGCGCGACTACGGCATCGCCAGCCAGATCCTGCGCGACCTGGGGGTGCGCGAGATCCGCCTCCTCACCAACAATCCCAAGAAGGTCCGGAGCCTGGAGGACGGCGGCGTGCGCGTGGTCGAGCGCGTGCCGCTGGTCGTCTCGGGTTCGCCGGAGAGCTCCTTCTACCTGCGGACCAAAAGGGACAAGATGCAGCACCTGCTGACGCCGGACGAGACCGGGCCGGCGGTTACCCGCCGGAAGGACTTCCGGGGCCTGCTGCGCTTCGTGATCCTCGCCGCACCGCGGACGGGCAGCAATTGGCTCTGCACCCTGTTGGACTCGCATCACGAGATCCTCTGCCATCATGAGATCTTCAACCCCGAGCGGATCCTCTACTCCCGGACCCTCCGCGGTAAGCTGGACCTGGGAACCCTGGAGGAGCGCAACCGTGACCCCCTGCGTTTCCTCGACCTGGTCTGGCGCGCCGATTTCGGCTACCGGATCATCGGTTTCAAGCTGAACCGCGGGCAGAGCGAGGAGGTCTTCCGCGCGGTGCTGGCCGACCCGGACATCCGCAAGATCATCATCCGCCGCCAGAACCGCATCAAGGCGTACGTTTCCGAGATGATCGCCCTGCAGACGGGAGAGTGGGAGAGCTACCCGGGGATGGAAATCGGCAAGCACAAACCCCACATCGCCGTGGAGCTGGAGGCCCTGCGCCGGCACATCGAGACCAACGCGAGCTACTACAGCCGCGTTTACGAGGCCCTGCACGCCACCGGCCAGACCTGGCTCGACCTGCAGTACGAGAAGCTGGCGAACGAGGACGAGCGCGAGCGCCTGCTCCAGTTCCTCTCCGCCAATCCCGGCGTGCCGTTGCGCGAGGCGACCCGGAAGCAGAACCCTGAGGATCTGCGGGACCTGATCGCGAACTTCGCCGAGCTCGGGGCGCAGCTCCGTGGGACCGAGCTCGAGGCGGAGCTCACCGCGCCGGGGCTCTGAGGCGTGCAAGGCCTCTCACCGGTGCGGCTCCGGCAGCCGGCGTGCCAAGCATCAAATTGAGCGCGATCACTGCGATGTACATGTCCGATCTCCTTCAGCCCGACCGGTCGACTGCGACCAGCCGGAGCTCGCTGGTATAGCGCCGTCCCCTGTCGTCGGGAAGCCAGATCTCCCCGGGTCCGGGCACCATCTCGCTCAGGCCGACCCTCGCCCTGCCCTGGCTCTTGCCGACGGCGACACGGACTGCCCTGGTGAAGATCTCGATCGAGAACGGGCTCTCGAGATCCAGAAAAAAGGGCTTGCGCTCGTGCGGGGCCTTGACGAACAGGAAGCGCGGCAGTCCGAGGCGATCCGCCCATCGGCGTGCCCCCGAAAAGCGCCGGGCCTCCGACGCCTCGCGGGCAAACTCCAGATCGGCGACCGCGAGCGACCAGGACTCGCGCCAGAAGAATCAGGCGGTCGATCGTGATCCGGGGCAGATGCGCCTGGGGCGCGAAGATCTTGAACGCTCCGATGACCTGGGTAGCGATCGCCATCTGCAGGAAATCGAGCAGATCGAAGGAGCGGCTTCCCTTCCGGTCGACCACCTGGAGGTCACTCTCCCCGCGCTCGACGAAGAGATCCGCCGGCGACAGCACCCGCCAGCTCGGCAGGCCGGGCGGCGCCGGCGTGATTTCGAGGAAGAGGTCGTGGGCGGTCGCCAGCCCGTAGCTCAGCCGGCCGGACATCCCCGGCAACAGAATGCCGAGGAGGGCGTCGGCCTCGGCCTGCTGCCAGGCCTTCGGCAACGTCGGGCGCACGCAGGGCTCCGGCAGGTCGTCCTCCATGGCGGCGACGAGCTGTCGGGGGGAGGGATGCTGGGCGACGAAGACGTTGGTACCGAGGGTGTTTACCCCGGCGTGCAGCTCGCCGAGGACGAAGCGGAAGTCTCCTCGCCGGATGGCTTCGGGTCCGCTCGCTGCAATCATCAGGTCCGGACTGTGATGCCGCGCACTCGTCCAACCCGGCCCCGGGGCGTCGAAGGCGCGGAGCACGCGGGAGCGCAGCTCTTCGCTCGTGTAGCTCACCTGGCGCGCCCCATCGGCCGGCAGGTCGAGCACCTCGGCCCACCGCTGCCGGAACCGGGGCAGGATCTGCTGGCGAACCGGGCTCGTGCCGGGGTCCATCAGGGACGGCAGCACCTCGAGGCACAAGGAGACCAGGTCGATCCGGGAGGCGCCGGCCGCCTGCCGGAGCTCGCGGTAGGCCTCCTCGAACCGTTCGCGGTGCAGCTCGGCCGAAGCGTAGGTCAGCCAGCGGGCGCTGGCCAGGACGAGCGACAGCGGCGGCGCCAACGCCGCCAGGACGCCGGTGCCGAAATCGACCTCGGTTCCCCGCCGGCAGTCTTCATAGACCAGCGTCCTTCCCGCGTAGGCCTCCCCCGGGCCGCGGCTCGAGCCGAGGCCGGTGAGCTCAGTGAACCGGTGTTCCAGTCGCTGCAGCGCGGCGTCGAGCGCCCGTTCGTCGCCGGCGGCCAGCCCCACAGCCCGGCGGTGAGCCTCCAGCTCTCCGAGCATGCGCAGGGCCGCTTCCCGCGCCGTTCCCGCGGCTTCCAGGCACTCGACTTGCTGTTGCAGCACACCATCGGGCTCCAGCACCACCGGGAGGTCGAATCCCCAGGTGAGGAGCCGCGCCGCCTGGAGTCTCTCGAGGGCTCCGTATACGGCCGCCGCGTCGGGGAAGGCCCCCGCCGCGACGAGTCGCTGCGCCAGGTCGCGGGCGGAGATCCTGCCGTCGCAAAGTGCGAGCACGGCCTGCAGCTCAGGCGGCAGCGCCGGCTCGGGGCTCCGGCCCAGCACCTGGCCGTCGGCGCGCACGAAGAACCCGCGGCGGGGCGCGAGGCCGAGCCGCAGGGCCCGATCCGCGGACAGCGTTGCGGCGACCGCATCGATACACCAGCCTTCGAAGAAGACGAGTCGCTGCGCCAGGAAGTCGGGACCGTGGCGCACCGAGATCGGCTCTTCCCCCTCGCCCAGGGTCGCCCAGCCGACCGGACCGAAGAACCCGATCGTGTCGTTCTTGGTGCAGAAGCGCTGCAGATAGGAAGCGACGATCTGCTCGAGGCGGCGTTCCCTCGACGGTTTCCGTCCTCTACCCCCTTGCCGCAGCAGCGGGTCGATCCCGGCCCTGAGCACGTGCGGGTTCTGCCAGAAGGACGGCTTCCCGGAACCTTCCGTCGCAGGCCACGGCCCGCAGCTCGCCGGAGAGCCGCTGCCTCTCGGCCGAGAACAGGGCGAGGTAGCTCTCCGCGGCCCGCCGGGCCTCCGCGCCCGCGGCGGCAAAGCGTTCCACGGCGGCCCGGGCTGCGGCCGGCAGGTCCGCTGAGGCTGGAAGAGTCCCCTTCCTGAGCTTCCGGATCGCCTTGACCAGACCATCCGGAGCGCTCCGCTCGACACCCTCGATCTCCCGGCTCACCACCTCCACGGCTTCGTTGCGACGCCGCTCGGCCTCGTCCTCGGCTGCCCGCAGGCGGTCGGCTGCGGCCGCGGCCTGCGGCGAGGCGAGCCGCAGCACGTCCGAGATCGCGAAACCGGCTGCGCGCAAACCGGCGCACCGCCACAGGGCCCACTGCTCACCGCCGTCCGGAAGGAGCACGCGATGAGTGCCGGAATCGGGGGACATGGCTTCGTTCACCTCGCGCGGCAGCACCGCTGACGCCTGCTGAGGGATTCTGCTACAACTATACAATGACGAGACGATCTGACTTCTCTGCGGCAGAGGCCATGACCAGCGGCGCGGCGGCTGCGCTCAAGATCGCGATCGGCGACCGATCGGCGCAGATCGGAATCCTCGGGCTCGGCTATGTCGGCTTGCCCCTGGCGCTCGGCTTCGCGGAGAGCGGCTACCGGGTGCTGGGCTTCGACACCGACCCGGCCAAGATCGACACCCTGGAGCGCGGCGAGTGCTACATCTCCCACCTGGACGGCGGGCGGGTCCGGCGGCTGGTCGAGGATGGGCTCCTGCGCGCCACGGCCGACCCCTGCCGCCTGGGTGAGCCGGACGCTCTCCTCATCTGCGTGCCGACGCCGCTGACCGCGCAGCGGGAGCCTGATCTGTCCTTCGTGGTCGGCACCGCGGAAGCCATCGCCGGGCACCTGCGGCCGGGCCAGCTCGTGGTGCTCGAGTCCACGACCTATCCGGGAACCACCGAAGAAGTGGTGCTGGAGATCCTCGAACGCTCGGGGCTGGCCTGCGGGCGTGATTTCTTCCTCGCCTATTCGCCCGAACGGGAGGATCCCGGCAACCCCGACCATTCGGCGAGCCGCATCCCCAAGCTCGTCGGGGGCGTCGACGAGCCATCCGGAGCGCTCGCCGAGGAGCTCTACGGCGGGATCGTCCCACAGGTCGTCCGCGTCTCCTCGGCCCGCGTCGCCGAGGCGGCCAAGCTCACCGAGAACATCTACCGCGCGGTCAATATCGCCCTGGTCAATGAGCTCAAGATGACCTTTCAGAGGATGGGGCTCGACGTCTGGGAGGTCCTCGACGCGGCGGCGACCAAGCCCTTCGGCTTCATGCGCTTCAACCCGGGGCCCGGCTGGGGCGGGCACTGCATCCCGATCGATCCCTTCTACCTGTCATGGAAGGCGCGCGAGTTCGGCCGCTCCAGCCTTCTCATCGAGCTGGCCGGCGAGATCAACGTGCGCATGCACGAGTACGTGCTCGGGCGCCTCCAGCAGGGTCTCAACGAGCGGGGCAAGCCGGTCAAAGGGAGCCGGGTGCTCGTCCTCGGTCTCGCCTACAAGAAGGACATCGACGACTGCCGGGAGAGCCCCGCCTTCGAGCTCATCAGCCTGCTGTTACAGCAGGAGGCCGTCGTCGCCTATCACGACCCCTACATCCCGCGCGCCCCCAGCCAGCGTTCCTGGCGCGGTCGGCCAGCCCTGGAGTCGGTGCCCCTGACCGCCGAGACCCTGGAGGCCAGCGACGCCGTGCTCCTGGTCACCGACCACTCGGCCGTCGACTACGAGCTTGTCCTGCGCCACGCCCCGCTGGTCGTCGACACCCGAGGGGTCTACCGGGGCCGGCACGAGAAGGTCGTCAAGGCCTAGCGGGCAACGGTCTCCGGATCACCTTGCAGCAGGCCCGAGAGCGCCGCGGCGCAGGCGGCGGCCAGCCGCTCCAGGGTGGCGGCGCGATACACCTTCCCGCTGTAGGTCCAATCCACGCGCAGGCGGTCACCCGCCACGGAGGCGCTCACGTTGAGCAGCGAAGGCCGGCGGGCCGCCGGGTCGGACGCCGAGCCGGGGCTTTCGGCCGCGTCGCTGAAGGCGGAGGGGCGCTTCGCCTTGCGGGGGCCCTGCCGCCCCAGGTAGTTGAAGCTGACCTCCGCGGTGGGGAGGGAGTGGAACGGCCCTGCCAGCGCCGGGCGCCGGGCGCAGAAGCGGAGCAGGCCGTAGCCGATCCCGTCGCGCGGCACGTCGCGAACCTGCCGGACGACCGCCCGTAGCGCCTGGCGCGGACCGTCGGCGCCGGAGAGGTCGAGCACCACGGGATGGTCGGCCGCAAACCAGCCGACCGTCCGCGCCACCTCCAGATCGGGGAACGGCGAGATCCGTCCGTGCACCACGCGCTGCAGGAGCTGAACCGGGGAGCCGGTCCAGCCGGCGAGCGCCCAGGCCGCGGCGGTGAGCAGGATCTCTTCGACCGAGGCCTCCAGGAACTGCGCTCGCTCGTGCAGCAGGAGCCGTGTCTCCTCGGGATCCAGTTGCAACGTCGTCACCCGGCGGGTGAGACCGGTGTTCTCGCCGTCCGGATGGTCCTGCGGCAGCCGGATGGTCCGTTCCCAGGGGAGGCTCAGCCACCAGCCGGCTTCCTGCTCCATCTCCACCGAGTCGGCGAAGCCTTGCAACCGCTCCGTCCAGGCCTGGAACGCCGCCGAGGCGGCGGGGGATCGCGGCTGCCGGCCGGTGCTCGCGGCCTCGTAATGCTTCGCGAGGTCCTCGGCGAGGATGTAGACGGAGATCTGATCGAGGACCAGGTGATGCCCGACGAAGAGCAGGCGGCCGGGCCGGCCGGCGCCGAGGTCGAAGGCGGCCAGGCGTACGAGCGGCCCTTGGGAGAGGTGGAGGGAGGCCTGCAGGAAATCGGCCGCCGCCTCGACGGCGGCGCTCTGCCGGCCGGCGGGGAGCGCCGAGAGGTCGAAAAGGACGAAGGGCACGGAATTCCCGGACGGGACGAGCACCTGCCGCCAGCCGTCGTCCGCGGGGAAGTAGCGCAGCCGCAGCGCGTCGTGCTCCCGGGTGAGCTGCGGCAGCAGGGAGGCGAGCAAACGCCAGTCGAGCGCGGCGTGGACCGCGAAGAGCTGGGTCACGTTCATGCGGTGCGGGTTGGCGTAGCCGCGCGAGAAGAACCGCCGCTGGTTCGGGGTCATCGGCACCTCACCGAGGTTCGGGGCAGGCGCGGCCTCCTCCCGGTTGACGGTCGCGGTCGCGGGAGGGAGCTGCCCGACGCCGGGCTCGATCGACCGGGCGAGCTGGGCGATGGTCTGGAACTCGAAGAGCTGTCCCGGAGAGATCCGGAGACCGAGCCGGTTCGCCCGGGCCACGACCTGGATGCCGAGGACTGAGTCGCCGCCGAGCTCGAAGAAGTTGTCGGCGACGCCCACGCGCTTGACCCCCAGCGCCTCCTGCCAGAGCGCCGCCAGCCGCTCTTCGAGGCTCACCGCGCGGCGCGACGTAAGGGGTTCCCAGGGCCGGGCGCTCGTGCTCCTCGCGGCTCTCGGCCGCGGGCTCTGGCGCTGCGGCGAGCAGCCGCGAAGGCGAGGCGTCGCCGGCCTGGGCGATCACCGCGGCGAGGTCGCTGGGAGAGATCACGACCTGCGGCGGCAGGTGGTGGGCCAGCACGCGTCGGAAGACCTCCCGGCCCTCCTGGGGAGTGATCCCCAGCTCGAGCACCTGCGCGAAGGCCGTTTCTCGGTGGTCGGGAACCCCCTGCGCCGCGGCGGCGAGACCGCGGAGCTGCTCGACGGTGTTGTTGACCCGCTTCTTGCTGTAGCCCTCGATCTCGACCAGCCCGTAGCCCTCCTCATCCATGAGGACCACGTCGAACGAGATGGTCTCCTGCCGGGAGTAGTCCTGGTCCCTGAGGCGCACGTGACCGTAGATCCTGCGCGGCAAGGGCGCGCGGACCTTCAGGCTGGCGTAGGACAGCGGCAGGTAGAAGCCTTGGGTCAGGTCGACCAGGAATTGTTCGCCGAGACCGGCGGCGCGGTCGAGCATGGAGGGATGGAGCTTGTAGTGCTCGAGATCCCCCGCGAGCTCCGCGGCCAGCTCCACCGCTCCCAGAACTTCGCCGGTCCCCACGTACACCTGTTTGACGTTCTGCCAGCGGGGCCCCAGGTCCTCGACGCGCTCGTCCTCCTCCACCGCGAGGATCCGGCGTTGATCGCAGCGCTGCCGCAGAGCCGCCAGGTCGTAGCGGCGGAGGGGCTCGGCCGGCAGCGGCCGCATCCTGCCGAGCATGGTCTCTTGCCAGGAGTCCGCAGCCGTGCGATGGGAGATGCGGAAGGAGAAGCCGTCGCCCTCCGGCTCGACCGCCAAACGAAGCAGCCGCTCCTCGTCGTCGCGCAGCCGCACCGGGGTGAGGAAGAAAACGTCGTAGAGCTCGACGGCGGCCGTCCCCGCGCGCTGCTCGAAGGCGGCGCGGGCCATCTCCAGGTAGGTGGTGCCGGGCACCACCGGGTGGCCGGCGATCCGGTGCTCGTTCGCCACCCACAGGAGCCTCGGCGCTGAATCGCGTCAGGTAGACGTCGCGGCCGGCTTCCATCCGGCGGCGCTCCAGCAGCGGGTGGAGGGTCGGGTCACCGTCCTCGGGCTGGGAGGCCCGGGAGGCGGTCCGCCGGGCGGACTGGGAAGCCTGGTGGCCGGCCTGCCGGGCGGCTTCGGCGAGCATGCCGACGTCGCGCCAGGCGCACCAATTGATCGACACCAGACCATCGCCCCACTCTGCCCGGCCGGCATGGGCGAAGGCGTCCAGGAAGGCGTTGGCCGCCGAGTAGTCCGCCCCGCCGGCTTGCCCCAGGAAGGCGCTGCGGGAGGAGCAGAGCACGAAGAAGTCGAGCCCGCCGCCTCGCAGGGCCGCGGCCAGCGCCCGGGTGCCCCGGATCTTTGGCGCCAGGACCTGATCGGCCAGCGCGGGCGAGCGGAGCTGCAGCAGGCTGCCGGTCGAGGTCCCCGCGGCGTGGATCACGCCGTGGACGGCCCCGAAGCGCTCGCGCGCCGCCGTGACCGCCGCGCGCATCTGCTCCTCGGAGGCCACGTCCGCGGAGAGGACCAGGACCTCGGCGCCCAAGGCTTCGATCTCCCGCAGGCGCCGCAGCTTCCGGCTCGTCGGATCATCCTCGCCGTGCCGGTCCAGCCAGGCGTCCCACCCGTCCCGCGAGGGCAGGGACGAGCGCCCGAGCAGCGTCAGGCGCGCCTGCACCGCCCGCGCCAGCTCTTCGGCGAGGGTCAGCCCGACTCCGCCGAGTCCCCCGGTGATCAGGTAGCTGCCGCGGGAGCGAAGGCGCGGAGAGGGAGCCGCCGCCAGCGGCAGGGGGAGGGGGATGAACTCGGGGAGCCAGCGGTGCATCCCCCGGTAGGCGACGAGGGGCGGTCCGGAGGGGGAGAGGATCTCAGCCAGCAGCAGCCGGCCGAGGGCCTCCGCCGCGGAGTGGTCGCGCGGGGCGGCGAGGTCGATGCCGCGGCAGCGCAGCCCGGGAAGCTCCTTCGGGAGAACGCCCAGGGGCCCGAGGAGAGCCGCTTTCTCGGGCCACCACAAGTCCCCCCCCACCACCTCGTGCAGGTTGCTCGACACCACATCCAAGCTCGTCGCCTCCGGCAGCGTCCGGCGGCCGAGGACCTGCGCCAGGCAGACCAGGCTGTGGAAGCCGAGATCGAGCTGCTCCCGCTGCCGCGCGGGGTCCCCGGGATCGGCCTCCGCCGGAGAGACGGTCCACAGGTGGACCAGGCGCTGCGGGAACGTCCCACGCCGCTCGAGCTCGGCCAGGAGGGACTCGTAATCCTCCCGCCGCCGGGGATCGATCTGGTAGGCGGCCTCCCCGAGCGGCGCGAAAGCCTGACCGTGCTCGACCCGCACGATCTCCTGGCCGAGGCCGGCGAGCCGCTTCGCCAGGTCTTGGGAGAGCGGCTCGCGGCCAACGAAGACCAGCCAGCGTTGCCGCCGCTCCGGGGCCTGGGGCGCGGCGGCGAGGTAGGCCCGGCGCCAGGAGGGCGCATAGAACCAGTCGGCGAGGTCCGCCCGCCGGGTGAGAGGCTCGGGGCCGCCGGCGTCGCACCAGTAGCGCTGCCGCTCGAAGGGATAGGCCGGCAGCTCGACGCGCCGCCGCCGCTCCCGCGCGTAGAAGCCCTTCCAGTCGGGCTCCACGCCCGCCAGCCAGAGGCGGCCGAGGGCGGCCAGCAGGGCGGCGTCCTCCGCGTCATCCTCCCGGTCGGGTTCCCGGAGGTGGTGCAGGGACGACAGCACGACCCTTCCCGGCGAGCGGGATGGATGCTGGCGCACCAGGCTCGCCAGGCCGACGCCCGGCCCGACCTCCAGGAACGGCTCGTCCGATTCGCGCAGCAGGACCTCCGCCCCCGCGGAGAACCGCACGGTCTCGCGCAGGTGTCGGACCCAGTACTCGGGGTCGGTCGCCTCCTCGGGACGGATCCAGGTGCCGGTGAGGTTGGAGATGTAAGGCCGCGCCGGCGGCCTGCGCTCGACCTTCTGCACCTCGGCGCCGAAGGCGTCGAGGGCGGGCTCCATCATCGGCGAATGGAAGGCGTGCGAGGTCTGCAGTCGCCGGCAGACCACGCCCTGGCCTGCGAGCTCGGCTTCGATCCGAGCGACGGCGTCGAGGGGGCCGGAGAGGACGCAGAGCGAAGGGCGGTTGACGGCGGCCAGCGCGACCTCGGGGCTCAGCCAGCCCCGGGCCTCGGGCTCGGAAAGGTGGACCGCCAGCATGGCGCCGGCGGGCAGCGCCTGAATCAGCCGGCCGCGCGTGGCGACCAGCCGCAGCACCGCTGCGAGCGGGAAGACCTCGGCCAGGCAGGCCGCCACGTATTCGCCGAGGCTGTGGCCGAGCATCGCCGCGGGCGTGATCCCCCAGGACATCCAGAGCCGCGCCATGGCGTATTCGATGACGAAGATCGCCGGCTGCGCGAGGGCCGTCTGGCCGAGCCGGGTCCGGGCCTCGGCCGCGTCCGAGCGGTCCTCCCAGAGCGCCGCGCGCAGGTCGAGCCCGAGGAGCGGTCGCAGGGCTTCGCAGCAATGGTCCACGTGGCGGCGGAATTCCGGCTCGGCGGCATAGAGGCGCCGCCCCATGCCCGGGTATTGAGCCCCCTGCCCGGGGAACAGGAAGATCACCGGCTGCCGTCGCGGCTCCTGGGTGTGACCGTAGACCCGCGCTGGGTCGAGCGAGGCGAGCAGCTCCAGGGCGTCCGCCGGATCGTCGCGGCAGAGCGCGACCCGGCGATGGGAAAAGGCGCGGCGCCCTACCTGCAGCGTGAACGCTGCGTCGGCGAGCGGCAGGCCTGGATGCTCGGCGAGATGCTGGCGCAGGCGCTCGGTGGCGGTGTGCAGCGCCGTGCCGGTGCGCGCGGAGAGCAGCAGGAGCTGCCAGGGTCGCGAAGGGCCGGAAGCCGCCGCCTCCGGAGCCTCTTCGAGAACCACGTGGGCATTGGTGCCGCCGATGCCGAAGGAGCTGACTCCGGCCCGGCGCGGAGCGCCTCCGGCCGGCCACGGGCGCAGCGCGGCGTTGACGAAGAACGGGCTGTCGGCCAGGCCGATCTCCGGGTTGGGGCGCTCGAAATGAAGGGTCGGCGGGATCTCCCGGTGCTCCAGCGCGAGCACGGTCTTCATCAGGCCGGCAACGCCCGCGGCGGTGTCGAGGTGGCCGAAGTTCGACTTCACCGACCCGAGGGCGCAGAAAGCCCGGCGGCGGGTCTTGGCGCGGAACACCTTGTTGAGAGCGGCGATCTCGATCATGTCCCCGAGCGGGGTCGCGGTGCCGTGGGTCTCGATGTACGTCACGTCCTCCGGGTGGACCCCCGCCACCGCTTGCGCGACGGCGATCACCCGCGCCTGCCGGTCGTCGCTGGGCGCCGTGTAGCCGATCTTGTTGGAACCGTCGTTGTTGACCGCCGAGCCGAGGATCACGGCGCGGATGGCGTCGCCGTCGGCGAGCGCGTCCTCCAGCCGCTTGAGCAGGACCACGCCGCAGCCGCTGCCGCTCAGCGTCCCCTGCGCCGCGGCGTCGAAGGGGCGGCAGTGGCCGTCCGGCGAGCCGATCCCCCCGTCGACGAACAGGTAACCGGCCTGCTGCGGCACCTCGATCGACACCCCGCCGGCCAGGACCATGTCGCACTCATAGCTCAGCAGGCTCCGGCAGCCGAGGTGGACGGCCACCAGCGAGGTCGAGCAGGTCGTCTGCACCGTCACGGCGGGCCCGCTCAGGTTGAGCTTGTACGCCACCATCGGTGCGAGATGGTCGGTGCGGTTGCCGATCGCGGTCTGGAGGGTGCCGACCGCCGCGAAGGCGGCGCTCCTCGACAGGTTGTGCAGCAGGTACGTGCTCAGCCCGGTGCCGGCGAAGACGCCGATTTCGCCGCGGAACCGCTCCGAGTCGTAACCGGCGTTTTCGAGACACTCCCAGGCGGCTTCGAGGAAGACCCTCTGCTGCGGATCCGTGACCTCCGCGACGCGCGGGCTGAAGCCGAAGAACGCGGCGTCGAAGAGCTCGGTGCCGGAGAGCACCGCGCGGGCCTTGACGTAGCGCGGATCGGCGAGCAGCTCGGGGGCGACTCCCGCCTCGCGCAGCTCGTGCTCGGAGAAGAAGTGGATGGACTCCACCCCGTCCCGCAGGTTGCGCCAGAAGCTCCTCGGGATTGCCGGCCTCCGGGAAGCGGCAGGCCATGCCGACGACGGCGATCCGGTTCGACACCTCGTCGCGGCTCAAACGTCCTCCCTCCTCAAGGTGCGCCGCCGGTCACTCGGCGCGCAGGCTGTTGGCCGGCTCGATGCGGCTGGCCCGCCAGGAGGGGATGCAGTTCGCCGCCAGAACGACCAGGCTCAACACCAGGCAGGCTCCCAGCAACGCCAGCGGATCGGCGGCGGGAACGCCGTACAGATACCGCGAGAGCAGGGGAGCCAGCAGCAGGGCCGCCGCCACCCCGATCACCAGCCCGGCGAGGGCCAGGAGGGCGCCGCGGCGCAACATCTGGCGGAACACGTCGCCGCGCTGCGCCCCGAGGGCCATGCGGATGCCGATCTCGCCGCTCCGCTGCGTGACGGTATACGAGACCACGCCGTAGTTCCCCACCGTGGCCAGGACCAGGGCGAGGACGGCGAACAGGCTCAGCACGGTCGTCAGGAAGCGATCGCGCGCCGTCTGTCGCGCCAGCCGTTCCTCCAGGGAGGCCACGTCGTACAGCGGCAGGTCGGGAGCCACCGCCTTCAGCTCCCGGCGCATCGCGGCGAGGACCGAGGCCGGCTCGGCCTGACGGGGCCGGACCAGGAGGTTGAGCACCGGCAGGCTGTGCGGTGGAGACTGGAAGAGCGCGAAGTAGACGTCCGGCCCCGGACGCGTATCGGCCGGCAGACCGCCGTATCGTACCTCCCCGGCCACGCCCACGACCGTGAACCACGGTGTGGCGACGTCGGCCACGCGGAGACGCTTGCCGAGCGGATTTCGTCCCGGCCAGAAGCTCTCGGCCGCGGCGCGGCTGAGGATGGCCATCCCCGGCACCCGCTCGTCGTCGGCGGCGGTGAACTCACGGCCGCGCACCATGGTGGCGCCGAGGGTCTTGAAGTATCCCGGGCTCACCGAGTGGACGACGAGGAAGGACTCCCGGTCGGCGGGCGCGTCGAGGCGGTTCTCGATCAAGAACGCGTAGGCGCTCCAGTCGTCCGTCGGCACATCGGGGCTCGCCACGGCTGCCGAGCGGATTCCCGGCAGGCTCTGCAGCCGGTCCGCGACTTGCTGGGCCAGCCGCCGAACCGTCGCCGGATCGGCATACCGCTCACCCTTGGGAGCGATTCGCGCGGTCAACAGGCCGCCGGAATGGAAGCCGAGGTCGGTCTGCCGCAGGCGGCGGAAACCCTGGACCAACAGCCCTGCCCCCACCAGCACGACGATGGCCAGGGCGATCTCGGCGACCACGATGCCGGCGAGGAAGCGATGGCGGCTCTTCCCGGCCGTGGCCTTGCTGCCGGCCTGGAGGCCGCCGCGCAGCTCGGGGCGCGAGGTCAGCCAGGCGGGGGCGATCCCGAACACCAGCGAGCAGGCCACCGAGACGGCGAGGATCGTGCCGACCACCGGCAGGTTGACGCCCAGGCGAACGAAGCTCCGCAGATCGACGGCGCTCTCCCTGACCAGCAATTGAACCCCCCAGTGGGCGAGGATCAGGCCGATGGCACAGGCGGCGCAGGCCAGGACGACGCTCTCGACGAGGAGCTGGCGGATCAGCGCCGCGCGATGCGCCCCGAGCATGGTCCGGATGGAGATCTCTCGCTGCCGGCCCGCGGCACGGGCGAGCAGCAGGCCGGCGACGTTGGTGCAGGCGAGCAGCAGGACCAGGGAAGCTCCGGCCAGCAGGATCAGCAGGCCGAGCTGCAGGTCGCCGAACCAGGCCTCCGCCAAGGGGACGATCCGCACGCCGATGCCCGAGTTGTTGCCGGCGAACTCGCGGGCGAGGTTGGCGGTGATCCCGTCCATGTCCGCCTGGGCCTGGGCGACGGAGACGCCGGGCTCGAGCCGGCCCACGGAGTCGAGCCACCGCAGCCCCCGCCGGACCAGATAGCGGTTGGAGAGGAGCTGCGGCGTCGCCGAGATCGGCAGCCAAAGATCCGCTTGATCGGTGAGGCCTTTGAACCCCTGGGGCATGACGCCGAGCACCTCGAAGACCCGGCCGTTGAGCCGCAGGCCGGCCCCCACCAGACCGTTCCGGGAAGCGTGGCGCTGCCAGAAGATCGTGGCTCACGACGACGACCGGAGGCGCGCCGGCGAGGTCGTCGTCGGCCGTCAACGCACGGCCCTGGACGGCCTCGACTCCCAGCAGCTCGAAGTAGCCGCCCGAGACCAATTCGCCCAGGACGTGCTCGGGCTGGTCGCCGGCCACCAGGTTGAACGACAGGGCGGGGCTGTAGACCTGGAGCTCCGCGAAGCTGCGGTTGGACTGATCCCAATCGAAAAAATCGGGATAGGAAACGGGGACCACCTCTTCGGTGTTGTTCTCGCGCAGAGTGCCTTGCAGAACCACCAGCCGCTCGGCGTCGCGATAGGGCAGGGCGGACAGCAGCACGGCGTGGACCACGCTCCAGATGGCCGCCGTCGCCCCGATCCCCAGCGCCAGGGTGAGGACGGCCACCAGCGTGAAGCCGGGGTGCCGGGCGCAGGCGCGCAGACTGAATTGCAGATCGCGCCGGAGACCTTCGGACCAGCGGCGCAGTCGTTCCGGGAGCGGCGGCATCGGGCGCTTCTCAGCAATCGAGACATGATAGTATGAAAGCTATCAGCGCTGGAAGGAGAAGGAGCGTGCGATCGTGAAGACGGCCTCCAGCCGGCCGGGTCGCGGGACCAGCCGAGAGGAAGGAGCGGCGATGATGACGCGCCGCCAACTGGTCCGGGCCGCGGCGGGCTGGAGCGCGGCGTTGCTCGTTCCCGGCTGGGGTTGGTTGGAGGAGGCCGCGGCGGCCGAGAATCCGGCGGCGGCCCATCTGTTCGGCCGGCCGGCGAGCCCGTATGCCGAGCCGGTGGCGCGCCGGTCCGCCGGCGGGCTCCTGCGCACCCGGCTGCAGGTCGCCTACGCCAATCATCGGATCGGCCAGGACAAGGTGCGCCTGCGTTCCTACGAGGGGTCCCTGGTCGGCCCGACGCTACGGTTCCGTGCCGGGGACGTGGTGGAGATCGAGCTGATCAACCAACTGCCCGCCGAGCCGGCGGTGCACCACCACCGCAACGGGCCGCACGAGCTCAACACCACCAACCTGCACGTCCACGGTCTGCACGTCTCGCCCGCCGGGCGGAGCGATAACGTGCTGATCAGGGTTCCACCCGGCCAACGCCAGCAATACCGTTTCGAGATCCCCAAGGACCACCCGGCCGGGACCTTCTATTACCATCCGCACAAGCACGGCTCGACCGCGGTCCAGCTCGGCAACGGCATGGGAGGTGCCCTGATCGTCGAGGGCGACATCGACCAGGTGCCGGCGATCAAGGCGGCGCGGGAGCGCGTGCTGATGCTGCAGCAGATCCCCTACCACCGCAGGACCGGCACGGTCGACTGGCGGGAGGTCCTCTTCGAGGACGTGCGGACGCCGACGACGATCAACGGCCGGCTGAAGCCCCGGCTCGAGCTGCGCCCGGGAGAGGTCCAGCGCTGGCGCCTGGTGCACGCGGGAATGCGGGCCCCGATCGACATCCTCCTGGTCGACGGCAAAGGAAATCCCACGCCGCTGCACCAGATCGCCGTCGACGGCATCACCACCGGACGGCTGGAGCCGCTGCCGGAGGTCGAGCTCGGACCGGGCAACCGCGCCGACGTCCTGGTCCAGGTCGAAGCGCCGGGGTCGTACTACCTGATCAATCGCGAGGTGGTGCTCCGCAACCTCACCCCCCACCGGCAGGTCCTCGCCGAGGTGACCGTCGCCGGGCCGCGGCTCGCCATGCGGCTGCCCCGGGAGTCCGAGCTGCAAGGCCCTGGTCCCGTTCAAGACGCTGGCGCGGGTACCCAGTCCGGGGAAGCAGCGCGTGGACCTGTGGCTCGACGGCGACGACCACAAGGTCGACGGGCAGACCTTCGATCCCCAGCGCCCGCCGCGCCGGCTCAAGCTCGGGCGGGTCGACGAATGGACGGTCGCCGTCGTGGGCGACGGCATCAACATCCACCCGTTTCACCTCCACACCAATCCGTTCGAAATCCTCGCCGTCAACGGCAAACGGCTCTCGCAGCCGATCTGGCGCGACACCATCCTGGTCGCCAGCTCCGGTTCCGTCTATCCCGCCAAAGAGATCGTGTTCCGCACCCAGTATCGCGATTTCACCGGCAAGTCCATGCTCCACTGCCACAACGCGGTTCACGAGGACATGGGAATGATGCAGCTCGTGGAGGTGGTGGCTTGAGGCACGTGGGGTTGGACTACGCCTGGACGGAGCCTTGGATCACGATGGTGAAAGGGTAGTGTCGCGAGCGGTATTCGCCGCTCCTCTCGCCGCTGAGGCGTGCCATCACCGGGTACGGTCGCGAGGGGGTGTCTTCCCACCAGCCGCGGTCACGGTGGTTCAGGATCAGCAGCCGGTGCTCGTCACCCACCGGCGCGAAGTGGTCGCTGCCCGGCCGGTAGACGGCGAGGCCCAGGGCCTCACCCAAGGCCTTCACCTCCGCCGGCACATCGTCCACGACCAGGCCGATCTCGCTGGCGTAAAGGATCTCCTCGGCGCCGAACGGACCCGGCGTTGCGTTCGGGAGGTCGTGCCTGGCGATGAGCTCGACGACGTTGCCGGCGGGATCGTGGAAGTAGACCGCGTGAGCGTTCCAGGCCGGAAAATGGATGATCTCCTGGCCCTCCTGGGTCAGCACCGGGGCTCGCTGCGCGAGCCACGTCTTCGCTTGCATGATCTTGTTTTCGGGGATGTCGAAGGCGAAATGATAAGTGGGTTCGTCGCGCGCCGCCGCGGCGAAGGTCAGGCGCGTCGTACCGGCGCGGATGGTGAACTGTTCGTTGGACTCCCCAAGGAGAGGCAACCCGAGAATTTGTGTATAGAACCGTTTCTGCTCGCGCAGGGCGCCGCTCTCCAGGCGGAGCTCGAGAATGCCACGGCTGGGCCTTTTCTCCAGCAATTCCCCGAGCCTGCGGTCCAGGCCGGACGCAAGGTTGGCGAGCGATCGTCGCCTGTCTTCGGGACGCCACCGGACCCGGTTGAGAATGCCGTATTCCGAGGGCGTCTTGTTGACGTCGAGGATGTAGATCCTGCCGTCTTCGCGGGAGCGTAGGATGTCGAGCTTCTCCGAAGTCGAGCCCCACCTTGCGGCAGAACTCGAGGATCAGCTCGCACTCCCTGGGGGTGTAGATCGCCGCGGCCTCGGTCAAGGAGGTGTCCAGCCATGCTCGCTGATTGATCGGACCGAGCACCGCTTCGCGACGCCAGACTTTCACCTCCGGAATCGTGCCGAGGATCACGGGAGTCCGGTATTCGACCTGGGCTCCGCCATGCTCGCTGTCGATAAATATCTGATAGATGAAACCTTCCTGCGCGGCCTCCAGAGGACCCTGGGCGACAGAACCCCAGCCCATCGCGTTGTCGTCGGATTTCACGATACAGCGACCGTGGTGGCGGGTGGGATCGACGAAGGTGCCGTAACCGAAAACCTCGAGGGACAACTGCTCGACGCGGGTCTTACTGATATCGGTACATCGCAGGTTCAGCACCGGCTTGCTGCGGGCGATCTCGAGCAGGGCCGGCGGCGGTATGACGTGAGTGGTGTCCTGCCAGAGGAACGCGGCGTCGAATTCGTCGTGCGGGGATTTCGTGGCCGTGTAGCCCAAGTACTTGAAGATCGCTACCAGGGAGTAGTACTCCCGGTCGGGGTGATCGGGAAGGAATAGAAATTTCATCGTTCGCGTCCGGCAGCGGCGAGCCGGGGGCGTCTCCCGGTCGCCTCTGCGGTCCGGTAGCGACCGGATAGCGGAGCCATGATAGTATAAACTTAACTGGTCTTGGACTTGATGTCAATGTCCACCCTGAAGACAGCGGAGCTAGTGGGCAAGGGACGTACGTCCGACGTCTATGCATGGCGTGAAGGACTGGTTCTCAAGTTGTTTCATCCGCAGTTCTCCGACTCGCGAGTGGAGCGCGAGTTCTCGGTCACGCGCGCCGTTCACGCCGCCGGGATTCCAGCACCGGCGGTCCACGAAGTAGTCGAAGTGGAAGGTCGACGCGGCATCATTTTCGAGCACGTTCACGGCCCGTCTTTGCTGGATTGCGTTCAGGCCAAACCCTGGACTCTCTTTGCAGCAGCGAAGCGGTTGGGTGAGCTGCACGCCCAGCTGCACTCCTTCAAGGCACCGGCCGAGCTTCCCTCGCAGCGCCGGCAGCTCGCGAGCGGCATTGAAGCGGTCAAGGGGGTGCCGGATGCCGAGAAGCACGCCGCGCTCCACCGTCTGTCCTACCTGCCCGACGGCGATGCCCTGTGTCACGGTGACTTTCATCCGGAGAATATTCTGCTTAGCGAGCGCGGTCCGGTGATTATCGACTGGTACACCGGAGCCCGTGGCCACCCGCTCGGCGATGTGGCTCGCACATCGTATCTATTTCGACACGCCGGCCCGCCGCCCTCTGCACTGCGGAAAGTGTTGCGCTCCCTCTTACATGAAACGTACCTGCGGCGGTACCTTCAACTGAATCCGGGAACGCGGGATCAAATCGAGGCGTGGGCAGTCCCGCTAGCAATAGCCGCAGCCGCCTGGCGAGTCCAGACGCCGGCCTCGTAATCGAGCGCCATCTACGAAGTATCGCGCGGGCAGCCCGGCATGCTAGAGTCGAAGCGAGGAGGTTGCCATGGCGGCATCCGGAGATCCCCTGAGCCGGCGCGACTTCAACCGCCTCCTGGCTCTCTCCGCCCTGGGGCTCGCCGCTCCTTCCCGGCCGGCTGCCGCGACCGCCGCTCCCAGCCGCGGCATCTTCGAGCTGCGCTTGCTGGCGGACGATCTGGAAGCCCAGCGGCGCTTCTATCGCCGCACACTCGGGCTCCCGGCCGCGCGGGAGAGCGCGGAGCAGGTCGTGGTCCAGGCGGGCGGCACCCGGCTGATTTTCCGGCAGGCCCGGCCGGCGCACGGCAAACCGATGTATCACTTCGCCTTCAACATCCCGGAAAACAAGCTGGAGCTCGCCAGGCAGTGGCTCCACAAGCGCACGCCGGTGATCGTCAAGGACGGCCGGGAGGTGTTCCATTACCCGAGCTGGAACGCTGATTCGGTCTATTTCTACGATCCGGCCGGGAACATCGTGGAGTTCATCGCACGGCATGATCTGGCCAACGCCACGCCGGGGCCTTTCTCGCAGGAGGAGATCCTCTACGCCAGCGAGATCGGCCTGGTGGTCGACGACCTCAAACGCGAGGTGGCGGCGCTGCGGTCCCGGCTGGGCCTCACCGTCTACCGGCCGGGTGCGTCCGATCTGGTTCCGGTCGGCGACGAGCACCGCCTGCTGATCGTCGTCCAGCGGGGCCGGAAGTGGTTCCAGATCACGCCTGCAACGGTTTATCCGACGGTGGCGAAACTCGCCGGCGAGCCGCCGGCCCGGTACCAGGTCGCGGGCTATCCCTACGAGCTGTCGCTCGCTTAGCTCCTCTGGAGCTCATCGAATCGGTTGATCGCCGCGGCCTTCGCCCATGCGAATCCTGTATACCGACGTCTTCACCTGTTATCCCCTGGGCCTCGCCGGGGGACACCGCAGCAATCACCTCCTGCTGCGCCTGCTCTCGCAGCGGCCGGGCGTCTCCTGCCAGGTGATCGTGCCGAAAAACGCGATCGGCACGCCCCGCCCGGAGTACTTCCCCAAGCCGCGGGACTTCGCGGCTCTGGGAATCCGCGCCTTCCGCGACGAGGGAGACCGTTGGTTCTTCGATTGCGGCTACCCGGTCTCGATCGTCGACGAGCTCGCGCCGGCGCTCGAAGAAGCCTTCGCGAGCTTCCGGCCGGACGTGCTGTTCACCTCGAGCATGGACCCGGAGGCGTTCGCGCGCCGCGCCCGCGCCCATCGCATCCCCACCGTCTGCTGCGTGCGCGACGTCCGCGCCGAGCCGGAGTCGGTGCGGGCCCTCGTCGCCGGCGGTGGGCGCCTCCTCGCCTGCTCGCGGTACATGGTGCGTTGGCTGCAGGAGGCCGCCGGGGTGCCGGCCGAGGTGCTCTACCCCCTCGTGCCGAAAGAGGACTACGCGGTGGAGCCCAATCCCGACGCCGCCATCCTCATGATCAATCCGGACCCGGACAAAGGTTTCGAAACCTTTCTCGGCACGGCGGCGCTGTTGCCGGAGGAACGGTTCCTGGTCGTCGAGAGCTGGCCGCTCAACGACGACCTTCCCGCCGTCCGCACCGCCCTGGAGCGCCTGCCCAACGTCCGCTTCCAGCCGCGAGTGGCGGACATCCGGCAGATCTACCGCCAGGGCTGGCTCCTGCTGGTGCCTTCCAAGCTGGAAGAGGCGGCCGGCCGGGTCGTCCTCGAAGCTCAATGGAGCGGGATCCCGGCGCTGGTGAGCGACCGCGGCGGGTTGCCCGAGATGGTGGGTGAGGGGGGGCTGGTGATCGCCGACTACCTCAACCCGCAGGCCTGGGCCGCGGCGATCCGGAGCCTGCGGGCCCCACAGACCCGAGCGCGCTTTTCGCAGGCGGCCCGAGCGAGCGCACAACGAAAAGAATTTTCGCCGCAGTTCATCACCGGCCGTCTGCTCGCCATCTTCCGCGAGGTCAGGCGCTGACGATCTCGAACGGCAGGTCCTTGAACCTGACCTGCCGGTCCCCGTGCCCGGCCACGGTCACCCAGGTCGGGCACAGCATCCCGGCCTTCTTGAACTCAGGGATCCAGAGCCGGTCTTTCGGGATGACGATGATGATGCCATACTCGTCACCGAGGAAGCTGGAGGAATTCAGGTAAGGCTCGATCTTCAAGCCGTCGCGGATCGCCGCGAACACCGGGCCCTGCTCCGGGGGCACAAGGCCGATCTCGCTCGCGTAGAGGATGTCCTCGACGCTGAACTCCCCGCCGGCCGCGTTGTCCAGTGTGTGCCGCGCGATCAGCTCGACCAGGTTGCCGGACGGGTCGTAGAAGAAGAGGGAGTGCGCATTCCATTCCTTGAAATGGATGACCTCCTCACCCGTCTTCTCGTGCCGCAGGATGGGGACGCGCTGGCCGAGCCAGGTCTTCGCCGCCAGGAGCTTGTTCTCGGGGATGTTGAAGGCGAAGTGGTAGTACGGCTCCGAGCCGTCCCGGACCTGCACGAACTCCAGACGCGTCGCCCCCGCCGCGACGGCCACCGACTCGCCGGTCTCCGCCACGAGAGGGAAACCGATCAGGTCGCGATAGAAGCCACGCAGCGCGCCGAGTCGATGGGTCTGCATCCGAATGCGCCGCAGCCGCGGACCGCGCCCGGGGAAGCGGGGCTTCCGGGACGGCGCCGCGGAGGCTGCCCCGCTCGCCGGGCTCCTCAGGCCGTCGAGGTGCATCGCCAGGAAGGTCGCCAAAGACCCCGCAAGAAAATCGCGACGGTGAAGAATCCGGTCGTGCACTGCAGGCTTCTCTTCCATTCAGCCGATGCTCGCCAATTGTGGCGTTGCGAAGCTCTGAAAGCAACACCCCCGGCAGGTCCCGCTAACCTGGCGGTCCCTTCGCAAGCTCCCGGAACACGACGCGGTGGAGCAGGAAGCGGTCTGTGGACGGAGTGTTGCGGCCGGCGATGGTGGAAAGGGCGCAGGTGTGCCCCGCCCGGCGCGCCACCTCGGGGGCTGCGGCGCCGATGTGCTCCGCCCCGCCGTAGGGATAGGCGAGGGGGACCTCCCGGAGGCCGAGACGGGAGCGCAGGTCGTCGCAGGCTCCGGCGATCTCCGCTTCGAGCTCGCGCGGCGGCAGGCGGCTCAAGGTGCGGTGGGTGCGGGTGTGCGACCCGATCTCGATGCCGGCGTCGCGGAGCCGCCGCACCTCCTCCCAGGTCAGCAGGCGGAACCTCTCCTGGGTCGCGGCATGGGCGCGGATCTCTGCCGGCGAGACGGCGAGCGCCTTCAACACCTGCCCGTACCAGCGGCGGCGGTCCTCTTCGCGCGCCAGCTTCAGCTTCTCCTTCACCCGCTTCAGCCCCGCGCTACGGCTCGCCGGGTCCGCGATCGGTAGCGGCGGATCGCCCCAGAAGCCGAGGTCCACCTCCTCGCACCGGGTCAGCCGGAACGCCACTTCGAGGGCGTTGAAGTGCGGCACCTCGGATTCCGCGGGAGAGCCGCAATGGCCGGTCACGATGAAGACCGTGGCCGGGATGCGCCAGCGCGACAGCACCGGGAGGGCGTGAGCGAGGACGCCGTAGCAGCCGTCGTCGAACGTCACGGCGACGCCGAGGGGGTCCGGCCGGCGCTGTTCGAGCCGGCGCAGCAGCTCGGCGAGCGGCAGGGGATGAAAGCGGCGGGCGAGGTGCTCCATCTCGCGGTCGAAATCGCCTTGCGTCAGCCGCAGCGAGGGCCAGTCCAGGGCGTCCGGCGGCTCCGCCAGGACGTTGTGATAGGCGAGCACGAACACGTTGGATGACGATTGAACGGATTGAAGGAGAGAAGATTTGGAGCCTATGAGCCTTAGCCGGCGCGGTGGTCGCGGATGCGGATGCCGCCGAGGTTCAGGTTCTCGACGTCGGTCCCGTAGAGCAGCAGGTCGGGATTGACCGCCGCGACGTCCGCGAGCCATTTCTCGTAGATCCGGTGGCGCTCCTCGCGCGGGTAGAACCAGGCGCTGTTGACGGAGTGGAACGCGTTGCTCCACCACATGACCTCCCGCGGGCCGGTTCCCAGGGATTCCAGCAGCGAGCCGGAGGCCGCGAAGAGATCGCAGTGGAGGAACCGGTGCGGAATCTCCCGGTAGCGCGCCCAGTGCTCCAGGAACGCCTCCTCGCCTCCCCAGAGCCGCAGCTCCTTCTCCCAGATCCCCCGCACCATCTCCATGTCGAGCGAGCCGGGCCGGGTCGCCCAGAGATTCCCCCAGAGTTGATAGAAGGCGTCCGGAACGCGGGGGGAGACGCGCTCGATGAAGCCGGGGAAATCGGCTCCGCTCCATTCCTCGACCAGGATCCTGCGGAGGTCCAGGGCGAGCGGGCTGTAGTCGAAAAACACCATCCGGGTCCGGCGGTCGAAACCATGGGTGTGCAAGATCCGGTTGGCCTTGAAGCCGGCGGCGACGGCATAGAGGCTGGAGACGGGGCCCTGAAAATCCGCCGCCGGCGTCTCCACGTCCTGGTAGCTTTCGAAGTTGCCGAGGAAGATGCCGCGCTTGGCATGCTTGGCCTGGAGATGGACGTAGTCGAGAAAACCTTTCCAATCCGCGCTCAGCGGGAGGCCGTTCGCGGTGCCGTCCCAGCCGAAGATGCCCGCGCCGCTGAGGCGCCGGATGGCCTCGACCTCGGCGGCGCTCCGGGGGCGCAGATCGTAGCCGCAGTGCCGCAGCGTCTCGTCGAAACCGAGGACCGGCGTGCCATGCTCCAGGCTGGCGGCGACGAGCCCCCAGCCGGCCAGGGACGGCGCCGCGTCGACGGTCCCGGCCCGCGGCCGGATGCTGCGCAGGAGCGGATCGCCGGAGGTCTCCTCCATCTCCGGTGCTCCCGCGGGCAGCGGCCGCGACCCGCCGGGCGCGGGCGCGAAACGTGGCCTGCCGAGGTGCCGGTAGCTCTCGAGGTCCACCACGAAGACCAGCTCGTCGAGGCCGAACCAGCGGTCACCCCCGTCGATCAGGCGGCCGGCCACGAGGAAGTCTTGCCCGGATAGCCGTTCGGCGACGGCTTTGATCAGATGGGTGTGGGTCGCCCGCTCGCGGTCTCCGTAGCGGACCATGGCGTGTCCCCACGACTGGACCAGAGCGTATCTGGCGCCACCCCGGCTCGCTTCCGCGAGCAGGCCGTCCACCGAATCCGACTCCAGGATCGGGCCGTGGTAATCGAACCGGCAGCAGGACAGGGTGAAGTCCCGCAGCTTCTGCTCCAAGTCGGGATCGCCGGTCCTTCCCGGCGTCTCCAGAACGCCCACGATCACATCCGGCTCTGCCATGCCTCTCCTCGCCCGAGCGGAGAGCTTCAGTATTTTTAAGATAGCATAGGCCGCGAGGAGGACGCGAAGCGATGGTTGCCCAAGCGGCCGGCGGTGTCGAGATCGGTCTCTCCCGGGCGGAGGTGGAGCGGCTGGCGCGCGAGCACGGGGACGCCTTCTATCTCCTCGACCTCGACCGGGTGACCGAGGCCCACGCCGCGCTCCTCGAGCCCTTCCGCCGCCGCCATCCCGACACGGTTCTCGCGTATTCGGTCAAGACCAACTACACGCCGCGCCTCCTGCAGCGGCTGCGCGAGCTGGGCAGCCTCGCCGAGGTGGTCTCGGAGATGGAGTATGAGATCGCCCTGAAGGCGGGTTTCCAGCCCCGGCAGGTCCTGGTCAACGGCGCCGTGCACCGGGAGGATTTCCTGGAGTCGTTGCTGCTCCAGGGGATCCGGGTCAACCTCGACGGCTGGTACATGCTGGAGAAGCTCCACCAGGTCAGCCGGGCGCATCCCCACCACATCTTCCGCGTCGGCTTGCGGCTGAGCTATCCGGTGCCCGACGCCGAGGTGAGCCGCTTCGGCTTCGACGCGAGCGAGCCCGGCATGAAGCGCCTCGCGGAGTGGTTTGGGGAGCATGAGACTTGCGAGCTGATCGGTTTTCACAGCCATTTCTGCTTCGCTCCGAACCGCCTGGACGCCTACCGCGCGCGCATCGCCGGCCTGGTGGATGCCGCCGCCTGGTTCCCCCAGGCCCGCCTGCGCTACCTGGACCTCGGCAGCGGCTTCCGGCGCGCCGGCGACGGGCCCTCCTTCGCCGCCATCGCCGAGGCCGTGACCGGCGTGCTGGCAGACCGCTTCCCCGCGGCGGAACGGCCCATGCTGGTGCTCGAGCCCGGCACCGCCATCGTCGGCCATGCCATGACCTTCGTCTGCCGCGTCTATGACGTCAAGACGGTCGACGGCCGGACCCTGGCGGTGGTCAACGGCAGCAGCCACAGCATCAACACCATGGGCTGGCGCACGCGGATGCCGGTCGCGGTCGTGCGCACCCGCAATGCCCCTGCCGGCGACTGCAACGGCTCGGCGGAATCCTTCGACGTCGTCGGCAACACGGCGATGGAAAGGAAGGACTTCATCTGCTCGGGAATCCCGGGGCCGGTGTCTCCCGGCGACTACCTGATCTTCGACCAGGTCGGCTCCTACTCCTGCGCCATGAAGCCGCCGTTCATCCACCCGTGCCCCGCGGTGATCGCCCATCAGCAAGGGCGCTATGAGCTGATCAAGCGCCGGGAGACCGTCGACGATTTCCTGCGCACCTATCTCTTTTGAACATGAGGCGGCCCGCTGAGGAAGCCGACGCCCTGATGACCAGGGTCATCCACGCCGGGGAGGACCCGGCGGCCTCGGCGTTTCCGATCTATGCGGCGAACTCGGTCGGGGACACCTATGCACGCCATGCCAATCCGACCGTCGAGGCTCTGGAGGCCAAGTTCCGCGAGCTGGAGGGCGGAGCCGTCACGGTGGCGACCGCGAGCGGCATGGCGGCGGTCAGCCAGACCTTCCTGAGCCTGCTGAAGACGGGGGACCGCCTGGTCGTTCACACCAACATTTTCGTCGGGGTGCGCACGCTGCTGGCCGACTTCTTCCCCGGCCTGGGCATCCGCGTTGACGAGGTCGACATGCGTGATCTCGATCAGTTGTCGCGGGCCCTCGAAGAGCGGACCGCGGCCGTCTACTTCGAGACCGTCTCCAACCCCCACATCAACGTCATCGACGCTCCGCGGGCGATCGAGATCGTCAACCGCGCCTCCGTTCCGGTCATCGTCGACAACACCCTGCTCTCGCCCCACCTCTTCCGGCCGATGGAGCACGGCGCCGACGTCGTGGTCCACAGCGCCTCGAAGTACATCGGAGGCCATGGCGACGCCCTCGGCGGGCTGATTACGGCGCGGGACGCGGAGTTGGGAGAGCGGCTCCGCAAGGCCCGCCGGCTGTTCGGCGGCATCCTCAGCCCGCACAGCGCCTACCTCCTGCTGCGGGGGCTCAAGACCCTGCCCCTGCGCATGGAGCGCCACTGCGCCAACGCCGCGCGGGTCGCCGAGCGGTTGGCGGGTCACCGGCGTGTCCGCGAGGTGAACTATCCCGGGCTGCCGTCGTCGCCGGACCGCGACCGCGCGAGCTCGTTCCTGCGCGCCTTCGGCGGCCTGATGAGCTTCCGGCTGGGGAGCGCCGAAGAGACCGGGAGGTTCAAGCAGGCACTCCGGCTCGGCAGGGTCCGCTTCAGCTTCGGAGAGCCCGGCACGATCCTGCTGACGCAGGACTGGACGGACGTCATCCGCCTGTCGGTGGGCCTCGAGGACCCCGAGGACATCCTGGCGGACCTCCAGCAGGCCCTGGATGCCATCTGAGCGTGCCGCCGCGTTGACCATGAGGGCGACCATGAAGACGGCTGTCTTCTACGGCGGCCGGGACATCCGCGTCGAGGAGATCGCCGTCCCCCTGCCGGGGCCAGGCGAGGTCCTGATCGAGGTGGGCGTCGCGGGCATCTGCGGCTCGGATCTGCACCGCTACCGCGGCCACGACCCCTGGGGCTCGATCGCCGCCGGCCCGTACCGCACCGGCCATGAGCTGGCCGGCGTGGTCGTCGCGCTCGGCCCCGGCGTCGAGGGCGTTGCGGTGGGCCAACGGGTGGGGGTGGAGCCGACCCAGCTCGCCGGCTGCGGGACCTGCCGCCTGTGCCGCCGCGGCGACTATCACCTGTGCGCGCGCAAGCCCCGGCCCGAGGGGCGGCGGCGCGCCAGCGCCGGCTTCTCGGAGCTCGACCTGGCCCTGGCCGGCAACGTCTTCCCCCTTCCCGACCACGTCTCCTTCGCCGTCGCCTCGCTGGTGGACGTCTACGCCTGTGCCGTCCACGCCGTCCACCGAACACCCGTGGCTGGCGCCAAGACCGTCGTCGTCCTCGGCACCGGCGCCGTCGGCCTGGCCGTCGGACAGGTGTCCCGCGCCCTGGGCGCCCGCCAGGTCCTCCTGGTGGGCCGCCGCGAGGGGCCCCTGGCGCTCGCCCGTCAGGTGGAAGCCGCCGACCTCTGCGTCGATCTGGGCCGGGCGGTGGAGCTCGGCGGAGCCGTGCGCGAGCTCACCCGCGGCGAGGGGGCCGACGTGGTGTTCGAGACTGTGGGCGGGACCGGCGAAACGGTCCGGCAGGCGATGGAGATCGCTGGGCGCGGGGGCGTTGTCGCCGTCCTGGGCGCCTTTATCGGCGACGTGGCCTTGCCCTATCGCGAGGCCAACGCGAAGGAGATCACCCTTCGCTGGTCCACTGGCTATTCATCGTTTCGCGGCGAGCGCGAGTACGCGATCGCCCTCGACCTGATCGCGGCGAGACGGATCGACGCCGCGCCCCTGATCACCCATCGCTTTCCCCTCGACCGCATCGGCGAGGCCTTCGCCGCGGCGGACGACAAGCGGAGGTCCGGCGCCACCAAGGTGGTGATCGAGCCGTCATCGCCGTGAACAACCCTTCCATTTTCTTCACCGCTCCCGGGCGGGTTGAAGTCCTGGACCGGACGGTGCCGCAGCCCGCGGCGGGGGAGGTCCTGATCCGCACCCGCCGCTCGCTGATCAGCACCGGCACCGAGCTGACGTTGCTCTCCGGCCGGGCGCAGGAGAAGCTCGGTGTGGGCCGGCCTCAGCCGCTATCCGCAGCAGGTAGGCTATAGCAACGTCGGCGAGATAGCGGCGGCGGGAGAGGGTGTGGACGCCGCCTGGGTGGGGCAGCGGGTCGAGACCCACAGCCGCCACGCCCTCTGGGTGACTTGCTCGGTCGAGGAGCTGCGGGTCGTGCCCGGCGAGGTCACCGACGAGGAAGCCACTTTCAGTAGCCTGGCCGAGGTGGCGATGAACGGCCTGCGCCGCGTGGCTCTCACCTGGGGCGAGAGCGTGGCCGTCTTCGGCCTCGGCCTCGTGGGCCAACTCACGGTCCGCCTCTGTGCTATGGCGGGTGCCGGGCCGGTCTTCGGCATCGAGCCCTCCGCCTTCCGGCGCGGCTTGATGCCGCAGGGACCGCTCTTCCACGCCTTGGACAGCGACAGCGGCGGCCTCGCGGACGCGATCCGCCGCCGCAATGCCCGGCGCGCCGTCGACGTCGTCATTGAAGTGACCGGCAATCCCGAGGTTATCCCGCAGGAGCCGCTCCTCCTGCGCGACCAAGGCCGGCTCCTCCTCCTGAGCAGCCCGCATGGCGCGACCCTGTTCGACTTCCACGATCTCTGCAACCGCCGGAGCCTCACCATTGTCGGGGCGCACGGATTCTCCCACCCTCCGGCCGAGACGCCGAACGCCCCCTGGACCGGACGGCGCCACGGCGAGCTCTTCCTGGGATGGGTTGGTGCGGGCCTTCTGTCGGTCCGCGAGCTGGTCAGCCACCGCTTCCCCTACGTGCGCGCGGCCGACGCCTATCGCGTCTTGGTCGAAAACCACCACCAGGCGATGGGGGTCGTCTTCGAGTGGACTTGAAGTGCAACCGCGAGGCGCTCAAGGCTCTGGGGCTGCGGCCCTGTTCTTACCTTGGCGGAGAGTCGGCGCTCTTCGGTCTTTGAGCGCTGCGTTGCAAGTTTGGAATGGCCGTTCAAGACCCTCAACGCCCCGTTCCAAACTTTGACCGGCCTGTTCAGGATTGGAATGAGCCGTCGAGACTTTGAATCGGGCCGTTCGAGGTCTTTAAGGTCCTTTCCCAGCTTTGCACGAGCCGTTGCGAGTTTGGAAAACCTCATTGAAGACCTTGAGCGGCCCATGCGACTTTGAAACGCGCCGTTCAAGGCCTTTAACGCCTGGTTCCAAACTTTGAACGGCTCGTTCAGGGCTTGGATGAGCCGTTGTGACCTTGAAAAGCGGCGTCCAGAGCCTTCAACAGCTCATTCCAAACCTGGGAAAGGCCGTTCAAGGCCTTCAATGATCCATCGCAACCTTGGAACGCTCCGTCAAGACCTTCAATGGCGCATGCAAGACCCGGAATGAACCGTTGAAAGTCTTGAACGAGGCGTTGTAGACTGGAGCCGAGCAAAAAACGGGAGCGTGCTGGGGCACGCTCCCCAATCCTGCCTTACGGATTACTGCTCATCGGTGTCACGGGCCGGCTGGGGATTCTCGACGGGCTGCGGAGGCGGCGCGTCGGGGGTTTCCGCCGGCTTCGCCTTTCGGCCCCGGAACGGCTGCAGGCCGAACTCCACCAGCTTCTCGCTGCGGTTGCCATAGTGGTGCTTGAGGCCTCCGCGCATTACGGTCGCCAGCTTCTTGCCCTCCCGCATCACCGTCTGCAGGCGCTTCGAGGACTCCTGCTTGCTGGCCTGCAGGGCCGCCTGCTGCTGGGTGAGGTCGCGCGCCTCCTGGAGCAGTCTTTCCAGGATGGCGCGGAGGAGCTCGAGCTGGGGCAGCTCGGAGGCGTTCGCGGCCACCGAGACCGTGATCTCCTCCCACTCCTTGAAGTGGTCTGCGTAACGGCTCTTGTCGGACATCTCCTACTCCTTTCTCGCCGGACCCTCCGGGTCCAGTCTGCTGGCGCCTTCATGACGCCAGAGTATCGATGTCTCTGAGCCCCCGGTTCGCCCGTGGTGCCGCGCCAGAAGGAGATGGCGGGCCGGAGGAGCCTCGAACCCGTCTTTCTGTATGCGGTAGTAGCATTGAGCAGAAGAGAACACACCTGGGGTCGCGGATTATTCCCAAGAGCCGTGACGAGCCCGAAAAGTGCCACCCGAACCCGTGAGGGCTGCTACACCCACCGGGTAGTACTGACCATCAACGGCTCGTCGCGATCACCTGACATGGGCTCTCTCCGAGGGTCCTCTCGGGATTCGGGTGGCACTTCGGCCCCGGGGACTTCCCTGCCGCTCAGGGGAAAGTCTCCGCTGTCCGGGGGCGAAGTCCTCGCTGCAGCCAGGAAGGCTTCGTTGGCGGGGGACCGGCTGGACATAGCCGGTGGCGGCGTTGAATCTGCTGCATAGTTTGAAGTCGAGGTTGGGGTAGGCGCCCCCGCCCGAGCCCTCACCCCCCTGGCCCCCTCTCCCGACCTCCCTCCCTCCCGCCCTCGCCAACCTCCTCCAGCCGCAACGACCGTGCGGCCCTGGCGATCGACAATGCGCGGCTTTGGCCTACGAGCCGTCGCGGTAGCCGGCCGGAGATCCCCTGGACCACTCCTGCCACCGCTTCGTCGGGGACCGGCCACTTCTGCTGGGTGTCGGCGGCCGATGTGGTCGTCGGCGAAGGCGCGAACATCAACGTGAACGTGCGCAATAGCAACAACCTCGTCTAGCGCAACCTCGAGCAACTCTCGCCGGCAGATGACGGCACCATGGGAGTGCACACGAGTATGTCCCGAGATCGGGCAGCGGTTCGGTGAACCCGGGCCGAAGAGGAACCCTGCGGCGAGAAAGCGTTCCAGGGCACTTCGCCGACACACGCTCTGCCGTCTTGACAAGCCCCGGAGGGTGGGGTATTTTCTAAACGAATGCGCATGAGACGACTAGGCATGGGCTCGGCAGAGGCAAATGTAAACCGACGCTACCATGGGCGATATGCATGCAGTCGGCCGGCCGGCCGATTATCAGAGAGAGCTTTGATCCTGGGCACCTCGTCAGGCGGGCCATTTCTGGCGCTCGTCTCCGGGGATGCGTAGCGTTTTCCACACATCACAGGTCCCTCCTCCTCAGGTTGGTGCAGCATGGCGCTCCCCCGCTTCGATCGGACCCTGCTGGGTCCTCATGGACAAGAGCTGAGTGACGACGACTACGCGCAAGTCGTCGCCGCGCTGGGAGTATTGGGGTCTGCTGTTCCGTCTCAGGGCGAGCTCAAATGGTCGTCAATTTCTTTTCGAGCGGCCCTGGGGCTGCGTCCCGCTCCCAGCGTACTCCGGCTCCAAGCCTATCGTGAGAACTGGGTCGATCCCCAAAACAGCCCCACTCGATTGATCATCGATTCGGGCGAATCTCTTCGGGAAAAAGAGTTCGACCAGGCCAACATCCTGCCGATCTTGAACCACCCCGCCACCGGCGTCCAGGCATCGATCCGTATGCGGTGCCGCGATGCCGACCTTCGGTGGCGGTGGCCTATACGAATCAGTGCTTTCCATGACGACTTCGCGAGCCTGAAGCTTGCCCGCATTCCGTCGCTGTGGCCGTCGGAAGCGCTCGTCACCACAGAAGAGCTTCTCCCGCGAGCATGCGCGCTGCGATGTCCTGATCGCGTGCGCCAACATTCGTGAACTGGTTCGCCGGGTGCTGTCATCACCGCACGCGATTCGCACCGGCCACATCATGTTGATCGACTCGTCGCCCACGGACTGGGGCGATGTACGGCCATACCTCCCCGCGCTCATGAAAGAGACGCAAGCTGCCGGGATGTCGATCATCTCATTTCCTCTTGCGCAACCGGTGCCGGAGGCGATCAATAATTGGGTGCGCCAGCTGTCGCACAACCTGGCGTTCGATCTCGCGCTCGTGCAGTCCTTCGGTCCGCAGACATCACTCCACGCGCTCGATCCGCGGCTCATCGACGCCGCGGCGCTGCCGTTGGCGGCGCGTCGGCTCGGCGCGCGCCTCCGTGAGCTGCCGGCGAACGCAGCCTTTTCTGTTCCGTCGCACACGCCGGGTCGCATATATGCCGCATGGACACACGCTGAGCCGCCCGCCACGCTCGGCGCAGAGCTCATGGTGCGGGCTAATACGCTACCGTTCGACCAAGAGTCCACTGGTGCCACCGCCATCGCCGAGATCTCGACTGCCGAGCGCGAGGCCAGGCGGTCGGCGGCGCGCAACGAGCCTCTTCGGTATCTCCAGGGTGACATGTTTCGCGTCTCGGGCGGCGAGGAGCGCCTCGAGACCCGTGGCCTGGTGGTCGGAGAACGCTATGCGCTCGACGTCAAGATCGATGAGGAGGGGCGCGCAACTGTGGTGGCCGATTCGCCAGTTCCGCTCGACTCGCTTGACTGGACAACTACGGACTCGCACACGCTCCAAGTGATGTTCGCGGAGCCGGATCAATGGGACGAGCCGCAACTGTCTACGCTGACCCTTCCGCGGACGGGCGCAAGCAGCAAGTGTCGGTTCACCTTCTCGCCGGTTCGCAATGGGCCGTTCGCCGGACGAATCACTTTGTACTACCGCGGCCGAGTCCTGCAGACCGCGCTCTGGGAGACGAGAGTCGTATCCACGCTCGGCGACCTGGACAGGACTCCCTCCAACGAGCCGATGCGCCTGCGGCCGGAGGTCATAGTACGGCGAAGTATGGCAACGCTCGACGACCGGCGCCGGTTCGACGTGTGTGTGGTGCTCAATCAAACCGCCACGCGCAAAGCAGCAATGACGGCCGCCGGAAAAGACGGCGCCTACATCGGGGATCTCGACAATCTCAAGACGGAGCTGGCCGAGATCAGTCAGTTGATTACGGACGTGGCCAACAACGCAAAGCCGTATGCGAAAGGGCTCACGTCGAAGAAGAACGCAGAGCTGCTGGTCAATCTGGCGAAGCAGGGTTTCTGGCTGTATCGCAAGCTCGTACGTGACTACGTCAACAGGTCACCAGCGGCGGAGGCTCTCAAGGACAGCGAATACCTCCAAATCGTCAGCACCAAACCGGATGCGCTCGTGCCATTCGAGTTCGTGTACGAGTACCCGCCACCCGCCAATGGTGCGCCGGTCTGCAAGAACGCGAAGGATGCGTTGACTAGCGGCATCTGCCCGTCGACGTGCATTCCAAGCGGCAGCCCGGCGCCGCATGTTTGTCCCCTCGGATTCTGGGGTCTCCGCAAAGTCATCGAGCGGCACATCCACGTTCCCCGTCCGGGCGGTGGGTCCAAGGTCGTTAGCGAGCCTGTCGCCGGACGTGACGTGCTGTCGCTCCAGGGCGCCACGCTGCTGGCAATCAGCGAGCAAGTCCCGAAGGCCGCGGGCACGACACTCGCCAAGGGCGTGACGGCCGCGTGGAAGGCGGGGGTCGTACCGGTGACGAAGTGGAGCGATTGGAAGAAAGCCGTTCGCCAAAAGAATCCGATATTGCTCCTGGCTTTGCCGCACTCCGGCGGCACCGGCCCGAAGATCACGCTCGAGATCGGCGGCGATATCCTGGAGAGCACCTACCTCGATGAAACCTACGTGTGGGTCGACAAGACGCGGACACCGCCCATCGTCGTCTTGCTCGGCTGCGACACCCGCGGCGTGGCGGATCCAACGACATACGCGTCGCACGTCGAGGCCTTTCGAGGCGCGGACGCGGCCCTCGTCCTCGGCACGGTTGCCACGGTGCTCGGAGCGAGCGCGGCGCCGATGGCCGCGCGACTCGTCGACTACCTCGCCGACTCCGCCAACACCGGTGCCGAGCGTTTTGGCGAGATCCTGCGCGCGGCCAAGCGCAAAGCGGTAGCCGAGAGCGAGATGATCGCGTTGTGCCTCGTCGCCTTCGGTGACGCCGACTGGAAACTCCAATAGGAATCCATCAATGACCCCTCCATTCTTCAACGTCGAGATGCTTCCGGCGCAGTACGGTGATTGCCTGTGGATCGAGTACGGCAAGGGCGGAGACACCCAGCGCTTTCTCATCGACGGCGGCCCCGCAGGCACGTACGAGTTCATCGAGAAGCGCATCGCGATGGTGGCGCCCGGCGAGCGCGCCTTCGAACTGATCGTCCTGTCTCACGTCGACGCGGATCACATCGAGGGGCTGGTGCGCCTCTTTGCCGAGCGTCCACTGCCGTTCGCGGTCGACCGGGTGTGGTTCAACGGCTGGCGGCAGATGAACAAGGCGCACGGCATGCTCGGCGCGCTTCAGGGGGAGTTTCTGAGCGCCTTACTGGCGCGACGTGTTCCCACTTCCTGGGATACCGACGGTCCGCCGCTGGTGATCAAGAAGACCGGCTCGCTGCCAACGACGACACTTCCGGGCGGAATGACGCTCACACTCGTCTCGCCAACGGTGGAGGCGCTCAAGAAGATGGCAGGGCAGTGGAGAACGACAATCGCCAAGGCCGGCATTCAGCCCGGCAACCTCGAAGCCGCGTGGGCGAAGCTCGCGGCGACGAAGAAGTTTCTCCCGAAGAAGGGCCTACTCGGCGCGTCACCCAACCTCGATGCCTTGGTCAAGAAGCAGTTCCCCACAGATCAGGCAAAGCCCAACGGCAGCAGCATCGCCTTCCTCGCCGAGTACGAGGGCAAGAGCACGCTCTTCCTGGCGGATGCACACCCCACTATTGTCGCCGCCTCCGTCACGCGGCTGTGCAAGGAGCGCGGCGTCGCGCGACTGCCCGTCGACGTTGTAAAGATCTCGCATCACGGAAGCAAGGGCAATACGAGTGTGGCCCTGCTCAAGTTGCTCGATTGCAAGAGAATCTTGATCAGCACGAGCGGCGCGCGGTTCCAGCATCCGCATGCATCGTGCATGGCGCAGATCATTAAGTGGTGCGAGCCGACGGAGATCTACTTCAACTATCGGAGCAAGCAGACCAAGCCGTGGATCACACCGGCGTCGGAGAAGAAGTTCAAGTACAAGGCGGTGGTGCGGCCTGACGCGGATGTCTCGCTCACGGTGGCAGTGTAGAACGGCCCCCGATGGAGATCACTCGGGGCTTTGGGTTCCTCTTCATCCCGCTCGTCGTCGCCTTCTGGCTCTTCGTCGCCCGCGGTCTGTTCTGGCGCCGTGCCTGGTACGGCGGCGGCGGAGCGCGCGGCCGCTTCGACGAGTGGCACCGGCAGGCTCACGCGCAGGGCGAGGGCGCGGCCGCGCCGACACGGTCTTCCGCTTCATGCACGGGATTAGCCTTTCGGAGCTCTTCAACTACCCCGGCAACGGCGGGTTCCCGGACGGTCGCGACGGGGACATCCAGCGGCGCCAGCTGGAGGCGTTTCGTGATGGCCAGCGCGCCGACGCGGGGGAGTGCGACCTCGTCGCCAAGACCCGGCTCTTCGGCAACGAGGCCGGCTTCCTCTACCTGGGGATCGCGCCAGTTCGCGCGCGACCGGCGCGGCCTGCCGCCCATCACCGCCGCGGCCCTCCCCGATCCTCACGGTCACTTCGCGACCACCCACTCGCGTCGAAACGGACTCTCCGGGGAACGCCTTCGGCTGGGGCGCCGAGGCGGCCGCTCCTCACCAAGTCCGCGTCACCTTGCTCAGCCCACGCGGCGCCTCGGTGTCGCGGCTCATGGCGCGCGCCAGGTGATAGCTGAAAAGCTGGGCGACGACGACCGCCGGGATCGGCGTGAGCCACTCGGGCAGGCCGCCCGGCAGCCGCAGCGGCGTGCGCGCCAGGGCGAGGGCCTCCTCCTCGTCCGACAGGGCGACGAGGTCGACGCCGCGCTCCTCCACGAGCGTGCGGAGCAACGCCACGACGTCGGCGTAGACGGCGCCGCCGGGAACCACCGCGAGCACCGGGAACCCCGGTGCCGCCATCGCCACCGGCCCGTGGCGGAAGTCGGCCGCCGACCAGGGCTCCGCCACGATGTAGGTGAGCTCCTCGAGCTTGAGCGCCCACTCGCAGGCGGTGGCGTAGTGGAAGCCGCGACCGAGGACGACGCACTGCCTCATCGGCGCGTAGCGCGGCGCCGCCGCCGCCACCGCCTCCTCGAGCCGCAACGTCGCAGCGACCGCCCGCGGCACGCCGGCGAGGGCCTCGCGATCCTCCTCGCCGCCGGGTAGCGCCGCCGACAGCAGGGCCACGGCGAGCAGCTGGCTGGTGTAGGTCTTGGTGGCGGCGATGGCCCGCTCCTCGCCGGCGCCGGTGGGGAGCACCCAGTCCGCGGCCGCGGCGAGGCGCGATCCCGGATCGTTGGTGATCGCCAGCGTGGGCGCGCCCTGGCGCCGCGCCTCGGCGAGCACGCCGACGATGTCGGGCGACTGCCCCGATTGCGAGATGCCGACCACCAGCGCGCCGGCGAGCCGCGGCGGCCGCGCGTAGTGAGTGAACAGCGACGGCGTCGCGAGCGCCACCGCCAGGCGGTTGCGCGCCCCCCAAAGGTACTGCGCGTAAAGCCCGGCGTTGTCGGAGCTGCCCCGCGCCGCCACCAGCACCCAGGCCGGCTGCCGTGCCGCGATCGCCGCCGCGACCTCGGCGGCGTGCCCCGCCTGCGTGCGCAGCAGCCCCTCCAGCACCGCCGCCTGCTCGTGGATCTCCGACCAGAGGCTCATGGGCCGGCCGCTTAACCGGAGACGCCGTTGGTCGCGTCGATCCAGAGGGCGGCGGCGCCGAGGATCGCCGCGTTCTCCACCGCGCTGGCGGCGATGTGCAGCCGCTCGACGACGTGCGGCCAGGGATACTCCCGCAAGCGCTCCCGCATGGGGCGCTCGAAGAATCGCAGCGCGACGCTGATCGAGCCGCCGAAGACGATCAGCTCGGGGTCGTAGGCGAAGATCGCCACCAGGACCGCGTGGCCGAGCGCGTGGCCAAACTGCTCGAAGAGCTCGATCGCCGCGGCGTCGCCGGCCTCGGCGCGGCGGAAGGCTTCCTCGCCGCGGATGCCGGCCACGCGCCGGAAGAAGGCCCCCGAGCAGTAGTGCTCGAGGGTGTGGTCGCGATACGGCATGGCGCCGAGCTCGCCGGCGCCGCAGTTGGCGCCGCTGTAGAGCCTGCCGTCGACGACCACACCGGCGCCGAGGCCGGTGCCCAGCGTCAGGCCCACCAGATGGCGGAAGCCGCGGCCGGCGCCGAAGTACAGCTCGCCGACGGCGAAGGCGTTGGCATCATTGTTGACGAGCGCCGGCACCCCGTAGCGCCGCTCGAGCTGCTCCCTGAGCGGCACGGCCTGCCAGGAGGGTATGTTCTCCACCCCGTAGACGACGCCGCGCTCGAGGTCGACGACGCTCGGCACGCCGCAACCGATGCCGGTGACTTCGGTGTCGAAGAGGTCGTCGATGGCGCGGTAGAGCTCGCCGGCGACCACCTCGGCGGAGCCCCGACTGGAGATGGGGAAAGCGGCGCTGCGCTCCACGATGCCGGCGCGCACCTTGCCGACGCGCACCTGAGTGCCGCCGAGGTCCACCCCGAGGATCGCCGCGCCGTCGCCCGCTACCGCGGCTCGCGATGGCCCATTCGAGCGTGGCTGAGGTGCTTCGGGCTCCGGCACGGGGTCTTCTGTGGCTGTTGGAAGGGCTAGGGCTTGGAGATTCACGACCCGTTGCTGAATCGTTTTACTAGTGATACCATGCCGCCGTCGAAGGTGTCAAGGAGAGGGGATCTAGGGTAGTGGCTCAGTTTGGATGTCTTGCCCTTGCGACCTCACCCCAACCCCTCTCCTAAAGGAGAGGGGCTAAGAAAAGCTCGTTTTCCTCCCCTCTCCTTTAGGAGAGGGGCCGGGGGTGAGGTCGCGCGGGGTACGGGAGAGGGCACGATGGGCGCCGGCAACGCCAACCCGGTAAAGAAACGCGGCCCGCGACGGCGCGAGGGCGGCGGCGCGGTGACGCTGCGCCACGTCGCCGAGCGCGTGGCGCTCTCTCCCGCCACCGTCTCCATGGTGCTCAACCAGGCCCCGGCTGCCGCGGCCATCCCCAGCGAGACGCAGGAACGGATCTTCGCCGCCGTCCGCGAGCTCAACTACCGTCCCAACTACCTTGCCCGCTCGCTGCGCAGCCGCCGCACCTATTCCGTCGGCGTGCTGGTGCCCGAGATCAGCGAGCCCTACGCCGCCGAGGTGATGAGCGGCATCGAGGGGCACCTGCTCGAGACCCGCTACCACTACCTGGTCGCGAGCCACCGTCGCTCCAACGCCAGCCTGCTCCACGAGTACCTCGACCTCATGCGCGACCGCGCCGTGGAAGGGCTGATCCTGGTCGCCAGCGAGCTGCACGAGCCGCCGACGCTGCCGGCGGTCGTGGTGTCCGGGCACGTGCCGCTTGCCGGGGTGACCAACGTGGTGATCGACCACGACCGCGCCGCCGCCGCCGCCCTCGGACACCTCGCCGCGCTCGGGCACCGCCGGGTGGCATTCTTCAAGGGGCAGCCGGGCAGCGCCGACACCGACGACCGCTGGCGCGCCATCGATGAGGCGGCGCGCGGCCTCGGCCTGACGGTGCACCCGGAGCTGACCCTCCAGCTGTCGGGCGAGCCGTCGCTGGCGACCTTCTCGCCCGCCGACGGCTACGAGGAGGGGTATACCTTCGGCCGCACACTGCTCGAGCGCGGCGTCGAGTTCACCGCGCTCTTCGCCTTCGACGACGTCTCCGCCATCGGCGCCATCCGCGCCTTCCTCGACGCCGGTCTGCGGGTTCCCGAGGACGTCTCGGTCGTCGGCTTCGACGACATCCAGAGCGCCGCCTACCAGAATCCCAGGCTCACCACGGTGCGCCAGCCGCTGCGCCGGATGGGCGAGATCGCCGCCCGCATCCTGCTCGGCCGGATCGGCGACGAGCAGGCCGGTGCCCAGCCCTTCGTCACCATCGCGCCGGAGCTCGTGGTGCGCGGCTCGACGGCGCCGGCACCGCAGCGTCGAGCGAAGAGCCGAGCGAAGAGAGGACGCTGATGACGGGTCATCGCGGCGCCTCCCCGTTTCGCCCTGAACCGCGACGCCGCCAGGCCCGGGCGTTCGGTTGCCTGCTCGCCGCCCTCGCGCCGTTCGTGGCCTGCCGCGCCCAGCCCACGGCGCCGGCGGCGCCGACGACGGAGAGCCTGCGCAACGGCTGGCGGCTGCGCAGCTCGGCCGAGGTGACGGCCGGCGGCGCCGAGATCTCGCGGCCAGGCTACCCCACCGCCGGCTGGACGGTCGCCACCGTGCCCACGACGGTGCTCGCGGCGCTGGTGGCGAGCGGCGAGTACCGCGATCCCTACCACGGCCGCAACCTCGAGAGGATCCCTACCGAGCGGTTCGCGGTGCCCTGGTGGTATCGCCGCGAGATCGTCCTCGGCGATCGCGAGCAGGCGACCGCCTCGTCGCGGCTCGTCTTCCACGGCGTCAACTACAGCGCCGACGTGTGGCTCAACGGGGAGCGGATCGCCGGGCGCGACCAGCTCACCGGCGCCTTCCGCCGCTTCGAGCCTCGACGTCAGCGGGCGCCTGCGCCCGGGAGCCAACGCGCTGGCGGTGCTCGTCCACCCGCCGCAGCCGGGGGACTTCACCATCGGCTTCGTCGACTGGAACCCCGAGCCGCCCGACCGCAGCATGGGGATCTGGCGCGAGGTCGAGCTGCGCCGCACCGGCGCCGCCTCGCTGGAGGACCTCTTCGTGCGCAGCGACTTCGACGTCGGCAATCCCACGACCGCCGACCTCACGATCGAGGCGCGGCTGGTCAACCACGGCGATGCGCCGTTGCCGGCGCTGCTCGTGGGGAGGCTCGCCGACGGTATCGGCGACATCGGCTTCTCCCACCAGGTCGAGCTCGCGCCCGGCGAGCGGCGGCAGCTGCGCCTGACGCCCGCCGAGGTCCCCGCCCTGCGGCTGCGCGCGCCACGCCTGTGGTGGCCCAACAACCTCGGCGAGCCCCACCTCTACCGGCTGGAGCTGGGGCTCCATAGCCGCGGCGGCGAGCTCAGCGATCAGCGCACGGTCGAGTTCGGTATCCGCAAGATCGCCGACTACGTCGACGAGCACAACTACCGGGGCTACGCGATCAACGGCAAGCCGGTGCTGATACGCGGCGGCGGCTGGGTCGACGACCTGATGCTCGCCGACGACGACCGCCGGCTGGAGGACCAGATCCGCTACGCCCGTCACCTCAACCTCAACACCATCCGGCTGGAGGGCTTCTGGGGCACGACGGAGCGGCTCTACGAGCTCGCCGACCGCTTGGGGCTCATGGTGTGGGTCGGCTGGAGCTGCCAGTGGGAGTGGCAGGACTATCTGCGGGCCCCGGTGGACGAGACCTTCGGAGGCGTCGACACGCCTGCCGAGATGGAGCTCGTCACCACCTCGCTGCGCGACCAGGTGCTGCGGCTGCGCAACCACCCCAGCGTCGTGGTGTGGAACCTGGCGAGCGACATGCTGCCTCGCCCCGAGCTCGAGCGGCGCTACCGCGCCCTGCTCGCCGAGATCGACCCGACGCGGCCGCCGCTCGCCGCCTGCTCGGTGCGCACCAGCGAGGTGAGCGGCCCTACCGGGGTGAAGATGAACGGCCCCTACGAGTGGGTGCCGCCGCACTACTGGTACGTCGACCGGGAGCGCGGCGGCGCCTTCGGCTTCAACACCGAGACCGGCCCCGGGGCCCAGCCGCCGGTGGTGGAGAGCCTCCGCCGCATGCTGCCGCGCGAGCACGGGTGGCCGATCGACGACATGTGGGCCTACCACTCGGGCCGGCACCAATTCTCCAACCTCGACCGCTACCGCGCCGCGCTCGACGCCCGCTACGGCCCCTCCGGCAGCCTCGAGGAGTTCGCGCGCAAAGCGCAATTGGCCAACTACGAGGCCATGCGGCCGATGTTCGAGGCCTTCTCGCTGCGCCGCCCGCTGGCCAAGGGCGTCGTGCAGTGGATGCTCAACTCCGCCTGGCCCGACCTCTTCTGGCAGCTCTACGACTGGTACCTGGTGCCCACCGGCGCCTACTACGCGGCGCGCAACGCCAACCGGCCGCTCAACATCGCGTATGACTACGGCGAGCGCAAGGTGGTGGCGGTCAACGACACGGCCGAGCCGCTGCGGGCCACCGCGGTGGTGCGCGTGCTCGACACCGCCTCGCGCGTGGTGCGGCAGGAGTCGCGGCGGCTCGAGGTGCCCGCCGGGGAGCGGCGCGACGTCGTCGTCCTCGGCGCGCCGCCGGCCGGCTCGCCGGTGTGCTTCGTCGACGCCCGGCTGGAGGGCGCCGACGGCGCGCTGCTGGCGCAGAACCTCTACTGGCTCCCCGCCGAGCCGGACGTGCTCGACTGGGAGAAGAGCCAGTGGTTCTACACGCCGACGAGCCGCTTCGCCGATCTGACGGCGGTGACGCGCCTGCCGCCGGCGCCGCTCGCCGTCAGCCACCGCTTCCGCCCCGGCGCCGAGGGGCACGAGGTGGAAGTGACGCTGCACAACCCCGGCCCCACGCTCGCCTTCTTCGTCGAGCTCGCGGTGGTGCGCGCGACGAGCGGCGAGCTCGCGGTGCCGATCCGGTGGGACGACAACTACATCTCGCTGCTGCCCGGCGAGCGCCGCACCCTGCGCGCGATCATCCCGGCGCACGCCCTGGGTGGCGAGCCGCCGGCCCTGCGCTGGCAGGGCATCAACGTCCCCGCGGGCCCCTGACCCGCGTCGAAGAGGAGAGGAGATAGTGGCTCAGTCTGGACGTCTTGCCCCTTGCGACCTCACCCCAACCCCTCTCCTGAAGGAGAGGGGCTAAGAAAGCTCGTTTTCTCCCCTCTCCTTCAGGAGAGGGGCCGGGGGTGAGGTCGCGCGAGCAATTCGGCCCGGAAAGGGAGGAAATCGATGTCCCGGCGCTACCCGCTCATCGTGCTGCTGGTGTTCCTCGTCTTCTTCGTCATCTCGTTCCTCACCAACATCCTCGGGCCGCTGGTGCCCGACCTCATCGAGGGCTTCGATCTCAGCCTCGGCCTCGCCGGCTTCCTGCCGTTCGCATTCTTCGTCGCCTACGGCGTCATGTCGATCCCGGCGGGGATGCTGCTCGAGCGCTACCGCGAGAAGCGGCTGATGGTCGCAGCTTTCGCGCTCGCCTTCGCCGGCTCCCTGCTGTTCGCCTCGACACCCACCTTCGCCGCCGCGCTGCCGTCGCTGTTCCTCATCGGCATCGGCATGACCATGCTGCAGGTGGCGATCAACCCGCTGCTGCGCACGGCGGGGGGCGAGGAGCACTTCGCCTTCCTCTCGGTGCTCGGTCAACTGGTCTTCGGCAGCGCGTCGTTCCTGAGCCCGCTCGTCTACTCCTACCTGGTGACCCGCCTCGAGGGCGATATCGGCGGGCGTGGCGGGCGGGGCGCGCTGCTCGGACTGCTCGCCCGTCAGGTGCCGGGCGAGCTGCCGTGGGTGTCGCTCTACTGGCTGTTCGCGGCGGTGACGCTGCTGATGGTCGCGCTGCTCGCCGCCGTCCCGCTGCCGCGCTTCGAGCTGCAAGGAGGACGAGCGCGCCGGCGCCTGGCAGACCCATCGCGAGTTGCTCGCCGACCGCACCGTGTGGCTGTATTTCATCGGCATCTTCTGCTACGTCGGCAGCGAGCAGGGCGTGGCCAACTGGATCTCCAAGTTCCTCGCCACCTACCACGGTCTCGACCCGCAGGTGGAGGGCGCCCGGGCGGTGGCGTTCTTCTGGGGGCTGATGACCGCCGGCTGCCTGCTCGGTCTGCTCCTGCTCAAGCTGTTCGACTCGCGGCGCGTGCTGATCGGCTTCGCCCTCGCGGCCATCGCGACGCTCGCGACCGCGCTGGCCGGCCCGACGCGGGTCTCCTACTACGCCTTCATGCTGATGGGCTTCTGCCTCTCGGTGATGTGGTCGGTGATCTTCTCGCTGGCGCTCAACTCGGTGCCGCGCCACCACGGCTCGTTCTCCGGCATCCTCTGCACCGGCATCGTCGGCGGCGCCGTGGTGTCGCTGGCGGTGGGCTGGCTGGGCGACCGCTTCGGGCTGCGCGCCAGCATGGGCCTGCTCTTCCTCACCCTCGGCTACATCCTCGGCGTCGGCTTCTGGGCCCGGCCGCTGGTGGCCAACGCCACGGTGCCGCTGCGCGAGTTGCTGCGTCCTCGTCGGCAGGCCGAGATAGCGGCCCCCCCTAGTTTGCGGTAGTTGCAGCTGACTCTTGACAGCCCCAGAGGCTCTGTGTTATCGATTTAGTGAATCGATTCACTGAACCAGGCCCAACCCTATGGAGGAGGTCGTCAATGCGCGTTCGGACCCTGCTGGTATGGCTAGTTCCACTCTTGCTCTGCTGCGCCGCGCCGCTGGCGGCACAGCCCGCCGTCCCCGCACAACAGGAGCCGACGGACAGGCCTCCTGACCCAGGCAGCGAGCAACCGCCTCCTGACGAGGCTACCGAAACGATCGAGGAGACCATCACCGTGGTCGGCATCGCGGATGCCTTGAACGCGGCCGTGGAGGTCAAGCGCGAGGCCGATTCCATCGTCGATGCCATCGTCGCGGAAGACGTGGGCAAGCTGCCCGACAAGAACCTGGCGGAAGCGGTGCAGCGCGTGCCGGGCGTCGTCATCAACCGTGAATTCGGCGAAGGGGAGCGAGTCTCCCTGCGGGGCGTGTCGCCGAACCTCGTGCACACCACGGTGAATGGCCACAATGTGGCGGTTGCCGACTGGTTCGTGCTCGAGCAGCTCGCCGCCACCCGTAGCTTCAACTACCTCCTGCTGCCTTCGGAAATGATCGGCCTGCTCAAGGTCTACAAGAGCCCCACGGCGGATCTCGATGAAGGCGGCATCGGTGGCACGATCGACGTCGAGACCCGTAAACCTCTCGACATGGACTCGTTCTCATTCATCGGGTCGCTGGAAAACGCGTACACGGAAAACTCCGATTCCCACGATCCCAACGGCTCCGTCCTGTTGAGCTGGAAAAACCGCGCGGCGAACCTCGGAGTTCTCTTCTCGGGCGTGTACCAGACGCGTGACATCCGTCGCGACGGTGTCGAGGTGCTCGGCTACTTCACGGATCCAACAACGGGGCTTCAGGTCCCTGACCTGATCGGCTCGGCACTCTTCCAGCAGGAACGGGAACGGAGGGCGTTCAACGCGGAAGTGCAGCTCCGGCCCACGGACCGGCTCGAGCTCAGGATCAACGGCCTCCATTCCCGCTTCGAGGCCGACAACATCAACCAGAACTATCTCGCCTGGGGCTCCCAGGCACTGGGGGGCGGCGGCACTTTGAGCAACGCCGTCGTGCAGGGGGACACCGCCGTAGCCGGCGTCATCTCTTCCAGGAATGGCGGCACCGAAGGACGCGGCGTCGTGTTCGACGCCATCGACCGCTTCGCCTTTGCGGAAACCTCGTATATCGATTTCGACGCCACCTACAAAGCGGGCGACAACTGGCTGGTGCATTTCGACACCGGCTACACCCGAGCAGAGGGCGACACCGAGTCGCAGCCTTTCGTCGAGTTCGGAGCGCCGGCCGCCTTCCGCTACGATCTCCGGGGCAGCGCGCCGCAAGTGACGTTCCTCAATGTCGATCCTGAAAACCCGAATGACATGGAGTTCGATTTCGCGTCCTTGCACAACATCACGAATGACGACGACGAGATCTACTCCTACCTCGACGCCGAGACGTTCCTGAATCTCAACATGCTGGAGTCCCTGAAGTTCGGCATCAAGTACACGGATCACGAGCGCAAGACGGACTTCCAGGCGACCACCTTCGGCAGCTTCTTCCTGCCGCTCCTGGCAACGGGCTGCAACGGCCGGGCGTGCACGCCCGCCGACTTCGCCGGCGGCAGGATGCCCGACGATTTCCTGAGCGGCATTGGCGCGCCGGGAACGCTGAGCAACTACTGGTCCGTCAACCGGGGGCGGGTCGAATCGATCCTGTTCGGTAGCTTCAACGGAGGCCGCATTCCGAACCCCCCTGCGGTCTTCTCCGTCAATGAGGAAACCTACGGCGGGTTTGTCATGGCGAAGCTGGGAAGGAGCAGCGGGACGTGGCGAGGCAACATCGGCCTCCGCGCCGTGGTCACCAACCAGGAATCCACCGGCAATGTCGTGAGCAGCGCCGGCGAGATCTCCAACGCCTTCGGCAATTTCACCCGTGTCACGGTCGATCGGAGCTATACGGACGTTCTACCGAGCCTCAACTTCTCCTTCGATCTCGCCGACGATCTGATCCTGCGTCTCGCCGCGGCCCGTACCCTGGCGCGCCCGGACTATACCGACGTGGCGCCGCGGGTGACGCTGAACGAGGGTGCCCTCACCGGGCAAGGCGGCGACCCCGAAGTCGACCCCTTCCGGGCGAACCAGGCCGACGTTTCCCTCGAGTGGTATCGCGGAAAGGACTCCATCCTCTCGGCCGCCGTCTTCTACAAGGACATCGAGTCATTCATCACGGACAGGCCGGTGCAGCAGCGCCACCTGATCCAGACGAACAACCCGAACACGTCTCTGTGTCAGCCCGCATTCACGCCCGAGTTCCCGAATCGTTACAGCTGCCTGTTCACGATCAACCAGCGCGCCAACGGCGGCGGCGGCACGATCCAAGGCCTCGAGCTCAACCTGCTGCAGCCGCTGGGTGCGGGGTTCGGCATCCAGGCCAACTATACGTACTCCGACGCCGAGGCGGACGATCCCGAGCTCGAGATCCCCGGTAACTCCGAGAATTCCGGCAACCTGATAGCCTTCTACGAGAACCCGCGGTTCGCTGCCCGTCTCGCCTACAGCTATCGTTCGGAGTTCTTCGTCACCTTCGACCGTTCCACGCGGCTGAACCAGGGGGAGCTCGAGTCGCTCGACGCCTCGCTGGCATACAACGTGTTCAGGAACATCTCCCTGACGCTCGACGGCGTCAACCTGACGGAGGAGGAGTTGACGCAGTTCGCATCCGACCGCTTCCGCCCGCGGGCCGTGTACGACAATGGACGGTACTTCTTCGCCGGCATCCGCTGGCGGAGTTGACGGCGGCTGGCTCCGCCCCTCTCAACGGGCTGTGAACTTTTCGCCGATCTGCCCTCCGAAGCCCTCACTCCCCTAACCCCTCTCTCCCCAAGGGAGAGAGGGGAACAAGGTCAAGAAAAGAAACGTCTTGCCCCCTCCTCTCCCTCGGGGAGAGGAGGGCCGGGGTGGTGAGGGGCCCGCGGTTAATCGCTCGGAATTTGTGGGTCCACCAGGACGAAGACCTCGGTCCGCCGCACGAAGGAGCCGAGGTAGCCGTTGCAGTCCATGATCCCGTCGAGCCCGGCCGGATGGCTGCCGGCGCGCGCCAGCGTGCCGAGCTGCGAGGCGTACGAGCGCACGGCCGCGAGCTTGGCCGCCGCCTCGCCCTGCCACAGCGGTGCGGGCAGGCAGAGCTGGCGCGCGGCGCCGTTATCGGCGTCGTAATCGGCGTCGTCGGGCAGGGCCGCCGGCCACTCCGGGCGGAAGCGGTGGCGCGCCAGCCGCGCGACCCAGGTGGGGTCGGCGGTCGCGCACGCCTCCTCGGCGGCGCAGGGGCAGGCGAGGGCGCGCGGCGCCGGGTACCAGCAGTCCGGGTGCGCCGTGTCCTTCGGCGTGTGAGCGTGGATGACGGCGAAGGCCACCGGGCGCGGCTGCGCCAGCTCGCCGTTGACCCGCCGCACCAGCTGGCCCAGCGCCGCATGGTCGCCGTGCCCGTCGAGCCAGTGGGTGGTGGCGAGCAGCGTGCGCGGCGAGGACGCGGTGATGCGCTCGCGCAGGGCGGCCATCAGGGTGGCGGCGGTGAGCTCGGTCGGCGGGCCTTCCCCGTAACCACCCTCGCAGGTCTCGCAGTCGCGGCAGCCGGAGAAGTCGGAGCGGCGCAGCGGCCGCTGCGGCGTGCCGGCCTCGAGGTGGCTCCAGGCGGCGGCGAGGCCGGTATCGGGGTAGCCGAGAAAGGTCGGCGGCGGCAGCCCGAGCGCGGCGGCGGCGGCGGCGCTCTCGCCGCGCCGCACTTCGGCGAAGCTGTCGACCGCCGGGGTCGCGAGGTTGGAGAGCTCGTTCGCCACGCAGGGCGCGCCGCGCACCGAGCTGTTCTTCCACAGCCGGCAGGCTTCGCAGTATGCGTCGCCGTCGGTCACCACCACCACCGCCACGGGTTTGCCCTGCTCGCGGTAGGCGCCGGCGAGGCCGCCGAAGCCCAGCGCCTCGTCGTCGGGGTGGGGCCCGAGGACCAGCAGGCCGTCGTAGGCGAGCAGCTCGGCGTTGGCGCACTGCGGCTCGGCCGGCGCGGCCAGCGGTGGCGCCGTGGCGGGGTCGAAGCAGATGCCGGTCGAGGGTGCCGAGGCGGTGCCCGCCCCCACTCCCGCCGGCGGCTTCACGCTCGCGCAGCCGGCGAGCAGGGCCGCGGCGGTGAGAAGGCCGGCAGCTCTACTCAATCGATGTGGCATTGGGCCATGGTAGCAGCTTTCGCCCTCACGGCGGCGAGCTCTGCAGCGCCGCTGAACAGGGGGGCGGCATGCCGAGCTGACCGAGCCGACCCGACGCGGCGAAGGAGTTTCAAGGATGCCTTATTGTCCCGGTTTAACGGCTTTACGCACTTGAGTAGGAGTGAGGCAGCCTCCGCCGCTTTCCCTGCGTCCATGCTGACTCGTTAGTCATGGCCACGTTGTGGCGTCTTGACCGTGTTCTTCAGCCTCGTGCCCCGGCGGAGAAGCGGCAGCGACTCCTGGCGAGGGCGATTGTTGCTTGGAAGATGTTGAGCCAGGGGCCTAGGTAAACGGGTGTTTGGAGGTGAAGCGATGTTCAGTCTCGTATGTATGCTCGCGCTGATGGGGGTAACGGAAGCGCGGCCGGCGACGGCGGATGCGGTTGTCGCTGGCCATTGGGAAGGAATCGTCCAAGTCCGGCCTGCCGATTACGAGATCGACTTCAGCGTCGATGTGCAGCGCCTCGCCGATGGCATGCTGGGCGGATCGGTCAGTTTCCTGACTCAGGACGACCCCCCGCAGCCTCTCGACAGCGTGAAGGTTACCGGCAACGAGGTCGTTTTCACGACGCACGACAAAGCGGGTGTGGTCTCGTCGTTTCAAGGGCGGCTCGCGGCTGATGGCATGTTGACGGGCGAGCTCGTCGAACAAGACACGCGCTATCCATTCTCCGCCCGTCGTCAGGAGCGCCCATCCGTTGCGCCTGCCGGCAATCTCCGGGACCTGCCGTCGACCGGCACCGACCTCGTCGACCTCTTCAACGAGGATCGCGGGAGCGTGCGGCTGATGGCAATTCTGTCTCCCACCTGCCCAATGTGCAGGAACGGCGCGCGAATCATGCAGCACTACGTGCTCGATCGCATTCCGGACCCCAATCTGCGAGTCTACGTCGTATGGGAGAAAATCCGCCCCGACGACTCGCGTCAGCACGCCCTGAAGGCTGCGACGTTCGCGGCGGATCCGCGTGTAACCCATTTCTGGTCCGAGGCGAGGGTCACCGGCGAGGCGTTTCGAGAAAGAGTCGGGTTCAAGAAGTCGCCAGCCTGGGACGTGTTTCTTCTTTTCCCCACCGGGTCGGTCTGGGAAAAGGGCGTCGTACCGACTCCGAGCGACATGATGTGCAACCTGATGGGTTCGCCGGAAGACTTCGGCAACCTGCCGCGTCTCAACGGCGTGCGCATCGAGGAACAGGTCAAGGCCCTGCTCTCCGGTAACCAAACCAAAGGCGGCCACTCACCCGCAGGGGCTGCAGTGGACAAACGGCAGCACCCCAACTGAGGGACGGGCAGGCGATGGCGTGTGCGCCCAGCGTCAGCTGGGGTTGGTAGAGGATTCCGTGGAGAGCATCCGGCGGGATTTCACCGGCCCAACCTGCCAGGAGTGGGAGGGTGATCCGAGCAGCTCTTCGGCGCCACTCTCCTATGGCCAGAGCTCCCTTTGGTTCCTGCACCACCTCGCGCCCAGCGGCGGCGCCTATGTCATCGCGGCCGCCGTCCGCGTGCGTACACCGATCGAAGCCGGGACGCTGAAACGGGCGTTCCAGGCTCTGGTGGACCGCCACCCGGCCCTGCGGACGCATTTCCCGACCATCGACGGCGTGCCGTACCAGCAGGTCGCGGGAAGCCGGAGCTTCGCGCTGGCCTGCGAGGACGCCGCGCAGTGGAACGAGGAAAGCCTGCGGTCTCGGATGGCCGCGGAGGCTTGGCGTCCCTTCGACCTGCAGCGCGGGCCACTTCTGCGCGTCACCCTGTTCACCGGTGATCCCCACGGGCCGGTGATCCTTCTCGCCGTTCACCATATCGTCGCGGACTTCTGGTCTCTGGCAATCCTATTCCGCGAGTTTCCGGCGCTCTATCGTGAGGCGGCCGGCGAGGGAGCGGCGGAGCTTCCCCCTCCGGGCCTGCCCTACGAGGAGCACGTCCGGCGCGAGCGGGAAGCCATGGCCGATCCGCGGAGCGAAGCCATGCTGGCCTACTGGCGCGAGCGGCTGGCGGGGCTTCCTACCCTGGATCTCCCCCTCGACCGGCCGCGGCCCATCGTTCAGACGTACCGGGGCGACTGCAGCCGGCTGCGTCTGCCCGGAGATCTCTCGGCGGCCCTGCGCGCCCGCAGCCGCGAGCGGCACGGCACGCTGTTCATGACGCTGGTCGCCGCGTTCCAAGTACTGTTGAGCCGCTACTCCGGCCAGGAGGACCTGGCGATCGGCGCGCCGCGAGCAGGCCGGTTCCAATCGCAGTTCGCCGGCACGGTGGGTTACTTCGTCAACCCGGTGGTGCTCCGCGCGGATCTGGCTGGAGATTGCACGTTCGCGGAGCTTGTGGAGCGCACGAAGGCGACGGTGCTCGCCGCCTTTGAGCACGGGGAGTATCCGCTGCCGCTCCTGGCCCAGCATCTCGAGCCGGTGCGCGATGCCAGCCGGACGCCTCTGTTCCAGGTCTCGCTGGTGATGCAGAAGGAGACGCGAGGCGCCGAAGGGCTCACTGTCTTCGCCCTGGGCGAGGAAGGGGTGGAGGTCGGGCCGGAGGATTTCCGTCTGGAGTCGCTCTCGCTCGACCGGCCCCCCACGCCTTTTGACCTGCAACTTCACCTGGTCGAACGGCGGGGTGAGCTGAGCCTCGCGCTGCAATACAACGTCGATCTGTTCGACAGATCGACGGCGGCGCGCTGCGTGGAGCACTTCGCGACGCTGCTCGTCGCGATTGTCGCCAGTCCGGACCTGGCTCTCTCTCTGCTGCCGATTCTCTCCGCGGCGGAGCGCCACCAGCTCCTGGTGGAACGGAACGGCTCCGCGTTGCCGGCTTCGCCTTCGGATGCTCTCACGCTTCACGGACTGTTCGAAGCCCAGGCGGCGCGGACTCCCGATGCCGTGGCTCTCGTCGCGGCATCGATCGCAGGGACGGGAGAACGCTGGACCTACCGCGAGTTGGACGGATGGGCAGACCTGCTGGCTCACCGGTTGGAGTGCCTGGGACTTGGCGCGGAGGTGCGGGTAGGCATCTGCCTCACCCGTACGCCGCTCCTCGTCGCCTCTCTCCTGGCGGTCCTGAAGGCCGGCGGCGCCTATGTACCCCTCGATCCCGATTACCCGAGTGAGCGGCTCGCCTTCATGCTGGAGGACAGCGAGGCGGCGGTCCTCCTCACCGAGCCGGGCCTCGTCGAAAGATTACCCGCCACCCGGGCGAGCTCCTCGTGGTGGAGCCCTCCCAGGGCCGTGAGTACCGGGCAAGGCACCACCCGAGCGGCATTCTGCCCGGCAATCTCGCCTATCTGATCTACACCTCGGGCTCGACGGGGCGCCCCAAGGGGGTAGCGATCGAGCACCGGAGCGCCGTCGCCTTCGCCCGCTGGGCGCGTACCGTGTTTGCGCCGGAGGAGCTCGCCGGAGTCCTCGCGGCGACCTCGATCTCGTTCGACCTTTCGATCTTCGAGCTGTTCGTCACGCTTGCCTGGGGAGGCAAGGTGGTGCTCGCCGCCAACGCCCTGGAGCTGCCCCACCTGGCGCTCGCGAGCGAGGTGGTGCTGATAAACACCGTGCCCTCGGCCTTGGCGGAGCTGGTGCGGCAGCGGGCGGTGCCGGAATCGGTGCGCACCATCAACCTTGCCGGCGAGCCTCTCAAGAGAGGGTTGGTCGAGGCGATCTACCAGTCCTCGGCCGTTTCGCGGGTGCTCGACCTTTACGGCCCCTCGGAGACCACGACCTACTCGACCTGGGCGCCGGCGCCGTGCGGCGAGTTGCGGGAGCCGACGATCGGGCGGCCGATCGCGGGCAGCCGGGCGGTGCTTCTGGGGCGATCTCGCGAGCTCGTGCCGGCCGGTGTGCCGGGCGAGATCTGCCTGGGCGGCGCGGGTCTCGCGCGCGGCTATCTCAACCGGCCGGACCTCACGGCCGAGCGTTTCGTCCCCGATCCGTTCTCTCCGGAGGAGGGAGGCGAGCCGGGCGGCCGCCTCTACCGTACGGGCGACCTGGCGCGGTATCTGCCCGACGGACGGCTCGACTACCTGGGGCGGATCGACGCTCAGATCAAGGTGCGGGGCTTTCGGGTCGAGCCCGGAGAGATCGAGGAGGCGTTGGCCGATCACCCGCGGGTGTGCGAGGCGATCGTGCTGCCTCGGGAGACTCCATCGGGCGTGGGCTTGGTGGCCTACGTGGTGGCGGCGGAGGAGGCGCCGGAACCCTCTGAGTTGCGGGAGGCATTGCGGGAATTCCTCCGGCAGCGGCTGCCGGCCTTCATGGTGCCGTCCGGGTACGTGTTCCTCCGGTCCCTGCCGCTGACGGCCAACGGCAAGGTGGACAGGAAGGCCCTCGCGAAGCTGGTCCCGGAGCGGGTGGCGCCAACCGACGCCAGGGCCGAGGGGATGCCGCTCTCGCTCACGCAGGAGTTGGTGGCGGGGATTTTCGCCGGGGTCCTGGGTCTCGAGCGGGTGGGTTTGGAGGAGAGCTTCTTCGAGCTGGGCGGCCACTCGTTGCTGGCCACGCAGGTGGTGTCGCGCCTGCGGGAGGCGTTCGGCGTGGAGCTGCCCTTGCGGGAGCTGTTCGCCGCGCCGACCGTAGGGGAGCTGGCCGGCACGGTCGAGGCCCTCCGCGCCGCCGGACCGGTTCTCCCGGCGCCGCCCCTGGTGCGGGTGGCGCGAGACGAGCCTCTGCCGCTGTCCTTCGCCCAGGAGCGGTTGTGGTTCCTCGACCAGCTCGAGCCGGGGGGCTCGTCCTACGGTGTGCCGGCGGCGGTGCGCGTCTCGGGGGCACTCGATGGGCGGATCTTCGCCGCGGCCTTGGGGGAGATCGTGCGGCGTCACGAGGCGCTGCGGACGACTTTCGCCAGCGTCCTGGGGCGGCCGGTCCAGGTGGTGGCCCCGTCGCTTCCGCTGGCGGTGCCGGTGGTCGACCTGCGCGCTCTTCCGGGGGATCTCCGCGAAGCCACGGCGCAAGGCTTGGCGCGCGGCGAGGCGGCGCGGTCCTTCGACCTGGCCGGGGGCCCGCTGGTGCGGGTGGCCCTGGTGCCGCTTTCGGCCGAGGACCATCTGGCGCTGCTGACGCTGCACCACATCGTCTCGGACGGTTGGTCGATGGGCGTGTTGCTGCGGGAGCTGACGGTCCTTTACCAGGCTTTCTCGGCGGGCCTGCCGTCGCCGCTGCCGGAGCTGCCGATCCAGTACGCCGACTTTGCCGTCTGGCAGCGTGGCTGGCTGGTGGGCGATGCGCTGGAGGCCCGGCTGGCCTACTGGCGTCAGCGCCTGGCCGGTACGCCGGCGCTGCTGGAGCTGCCGACGGACCGGCCGCGGCCGGCGGTGCAGGGCTTCCAGGGCGGGCGTTGGGGGTTGTCGCTGCCGGTGGAGCGGCTCGAGGAGCTCCATCGGCTGAGCCGGCGTCACGGTGTCACCCTGTTCATGACGCTGCTGGCGGCGTTCGACGTCCTGCTGCACCGGTACGCCGGGGTGGAGGACGTGGTGGTGGGCTCGCCGATCGCCAATCGCAACCGGGTGGAGACGGAGCCGCTGATCGGCTTTTTCGTCAACACCCTGGTGTTGCGGGCGGACCTGTCGGAGGACCCGGGGTTTCAGCGTCTGCTGGTCCAGGTCCGGGAGGCGACGCTGGAGGCTTACGCGCAGCAGGATCTGCCGTTCGAGAAGCTGGTCGAGGAGATCGCTCCGCAGCGCTCGTTGAGCTACACGCCGATCTTCCAGGTGGTGTTCGTTCTGCAGAACGCCCCTCTGGGGAGCCTGGAGCTGCCCGGCCTGCGGCTGGAGCCGGTGCCGGTGGAGACGGGGCAGGTGAAATTCGACCTGACCCTGTCGCTGGCGGAATCGGACGCTGGAGCGGCCGGCAGCTTCGAGTATCGGACGGAGCTGTTCGACGCGGCGACGATCGCTCGCCTGGCGGCGCAGTGGCCCGTGCTCCTGGAAGGCTTGGCGGCCGACCCGGATCTGGCGGTGGGGGATCTGCCTCTGATGCCGACGGCGGAGCGGCACCAGGTGCTGTCGATGGGGACGGCCACGGCCTACCCGCGGGAGGCGTGCATCCACGAGCTGTTCGCGGCGCAGGCGGCGGAGAGGCCGGAGGCCGTGGCGCTGGTGTGGGACGCAGGAACGGTCACCTACGGCGAGCTGGACCGGTGGTCGAACCGGATCGCGCACCGTCTGCGGGATCTCGGAGTGGGTCCGGAGTCGCTGGTGGGCGTCCTCCTGGAGCGTGGAGCCGAGCTGGTGGCGGTGCTGCTGGGCATCCTCAAGGCCGGCGGCGCGTATCTGCCGCTCGATCCGACGTATCCCTTGGAGCGGTTGGAGCGGCTGGCGGCGGCGGCGGGGGTGCTGGTCGCGCGCGGGCCCGCGGCGGTGGCCCTGGCGGGCGGCCGGCAGGTGGTGGACCTGGGCCAGGCGGAGGCGCTCGCCCGCTGTCCGGATTCGGCGCTGAACGTGCCGGTCTGCGCCGATGGTCTGGCCTACGTGATGTTCACCTCCGGCACGACGGGAGTGCCGAAGGGGATCGCCGTGCCCCACCGCGGCGTGGTGCGGTTGGTGCGGGAGACCTCCTATGCGTGGTTCGGCCCCGAGGAGGTCTATCTGCAGATGGTGCCGATCTCCTTCGATGTCTCGACCTTCGAGGTCTGGGGAGCGCTGCTGCACGGGGCGCGGGTCGCGCTGCTGGCCGAGCGCACGCCTTCGCTGGCGGAGCTTGGACGAGGTCTCGAGCGCCACGGCGTGACGACGCTGTGGCTGACGTCGGGTCTCTTCCACCAGGTGGTGGACACCTGCCCGTGGATCCTGCGGGGCCTGCGCCAGCTCCTGGCCGGCGGCGATGCGTTGTCGCTGCCGCACGTGCGCCGGGCGCTGGCGGAGCTTCCCGGAGTCCGGCTGATCAACGGCTACGGCCCCACGGAAGGGACGACCTTCACCTGCTGCGCGGAGCTGAGCGCGGCTTCGTGCCGGTTCTCGGTGCCGATCGGCCGGCCCATCGCGAACACCTGGATTTACCTGGTGGACCGGCGCGGCCGTGCGGTGCCGGTGGGCGCGCCGGGCGAGCTGTGGATCGGCGGCGACGGTCTGGCGCGGGGCTATCTCGGCCGCGCCGACCTGACCGCCGAGCGGTTCGTGCCCGACGTCTTCGGCGGTTCGGGCGAACGCCTGTACAGAACGGGGGATCTGGTGCGCTGCCGGGCCGATGGCGAGATCGAGTTCCTGGGACGCATCGACCAGCAGGTGAAGGTGCGGGGCTTCCGCATCGAGCCGGGTGAGATCGAGGCGGCGCTGCTGCGCAGTCCGGCCGTCGAGCAGGCGGTGGTGACCGTGCGCGAGGATCGGTCCGGAGACAAGCGGCTGGTGGCCTACCTGGTCTTCCGGCCTGGCGAGGCCCTGTCGGCCGGGTCCCTGCGGGATCTCCTGGCGGCGCAACTTCCTCCTTACATGGTCCCCGCGGCTTTCGTGGATCTCGACCATCTGCCGTTGACGCCGAACGGCAAGGTGGACAGAAAGGCGCTGCCGGCGCCGGAGGTGGCCCGGGGCGGTGCGGAATTGGTGGTGCCGCGCACGCCGGCCGAGGAGCTGGTGGCGGGGGTTTTCGCCGAGGTCCTGGGCCTCGAGCGGGTGGGTCTGGAGGAGAGCTTCTTCGAGCTGGGCGGCCACTCGTTGCTGGCCACGCAGGTGGTGTCGCGCCTGCGGGAGGCGTTCGGCGTGGAGCTGCCCTTGCGGGAGCTGTTCGCCGCACCGACCGTGACGGAATTGGCCGCCAAGGTCGAGGCCCTCCGCGCCGCCGGACCGGTTCTCCCGGCGCCGCCGCTGGTCCGGCAGGATCGGGCGACGGCGCTGCCGCTGTCCTTCGCCCAGGAGCGGTTGTGGTTTCTCGACCAGCTCGAGCCGGGCGGCTCGACCTACGGCGTGCCGGCGGCGGTGCGCGTCTCGGGAGCGCTGGATGGGCGGATTTTCGCCGCGGCCCTGGGGGAGATCGTGCGGCGTCACGAGGCGCTGCGGACGACTTTCGCCAGCGTCCTGGGGCGGCCGGTCCAGGTGGTGGCCCCGTCGCTTCCGCTGGCGGTGCCGGTGGTCGACCTGCGCGCTCTTCCGGGGGACCTCCGCGAAGCCACGGCGCAAGGCTTGGCGCGCGGCGAGGCGGCGCGGTCCTTCGACCTGGCCGGGGGCCCGCTGGTGCGGGTGGCCCTGGTGCCACTTTCGGTCGAGGACCATCTGGCGCTGCTGACGCTGCACCACATCGTCTCGGACGGTTGGTCGATGGGCGTGCTGCTGCGGGAGCTGACGGTCCTTTACCAGGCTTTCTCGGCGGGCCTGCCGTCGCCGCTGCCGGAGCTGCCGATCCAGTACGCCGACTTTGCCGTCTGGCAGCGTGGCTGGCTGGTGGGCGATGCGCTGGAGGCCCAGCTGGCCTACTGGCGTCAGCGCCTGGCCGGTACGCCGGCGCTGCTGGAGCTGCCGACGGACCGGCCGCGGCCGGCGGTGCAGAGCTTCCAGGGCGGCGCGTTGGCGGTTGTCGCTGCCGGCGGAGCGGCTCGAGGAGCTCCATCGGCTGAGCCGGCGTCACGGTGTCACCCTGTTCATGACGCTGCTGGCGGCGTTCGACGTCCTGCTGCACCGGTACGCCGGGGCAGGAGGACGTGGTGGTGGGCTCGCCGATCGCCAATCGCAACCGGGTGGAGACGGAGGCGCTGATCGGCTTCTTCGTCAACACCCTGGTGTTGCGGGCGGACCTGTCGGAGGACCCGGGGTTTCAGCGTCTGCTGGTCCAGGTCCGGGAGGTGACCCTGGAGGCCTACGCGCATCAGGATCTGCCGTTCGAGAAGCTGGTCGAGGAGCTCGCTCCGCAGCGCTCGCTGAGCTACACGCCGATCTTCCAGGTGGTGTTCGTTCTGCAGAACGCCCCTCTGGGGAGCCTGGAGCTGCCCGGCCTGCGGCTGGAGCCGGTGCCGGTGGAGACGGGGCAGGCGAAGTTCGACCTGACCTTGTCGCTGGCGGAATCGGACGCTGGAGCGGCAGGCAGCTTCGAGTATCGGACGGAGCTGTTCGACGCGGCGACGATCGCTCGCCTGGCGGCGCAGTGGCCCGTGCTCCTGGAAGGCTTGGCGGCCGACCCGGATCTGGCGGTGGGGGATCTGCCTCTGATGCCGGCCGCGGAGCGGCAGCAGGTGCTGTCGATGGGGACGGCCACGGCCTACCCGCGGGAGACGTGCATCCAGGAGCTGTTCGTGGCGCAGGCGGCGGAGAGGCCGGAGGCCGTGGCGCTGGTGTGGGACGCAGGAACGGTCACCTACGGCGAGCTGGACCGGTGGTCGAACCGGATCGCGCACCGTCTACGGGATCTCGGAGTGGGTCCGGAGTCGCTGGTGGGCGTCCTCCTGGAGCGTGGAGCCGAGCTGGTGGCGGTGCTGCTGGGCATCCTCAAGGCCGGCGGCGCGTATCTGCCGCTCGATCCGACGTATCCCTTGGAGCGGTTGGAGCGGCTGGCGGCGGCGGCGGGGGTGCTGGTCGCGCGCGGGCCCGCGGCGGTGGCCCTGGCGGGCGGCCGGCAGGTGGTGGACCTGGGCCAGGCGGAGGCGCTCGCCCGCTGTCCGGATTCGGCGCTGAACGTGCCGGTCTGCGCCGATGGTCTGGCCTACGTGATGTTCACCTCCGGCACGACGGGAGTGCCGAAGGGGATCGCCGTGCCCCACCGCGGCGTGGTGCGGTTGGTGCGGGAGACCTCCTATGCGTGGTTCGGCCCCGAGGAGGTCTTCCTCCACATGGCGCCGATCTCTTTCGATGCCTCGACCTTCGAGGTCTGGGGGGCGCTGCTGCACGGGGCGCGGGTCGCGCTGCTGGCCGAGCGCACGCCTTCGCTGGCGGAGCTTGGACGAGGTCTCGAGCGCCACGGCGTGACGACGCTGTGGCTGACGTCGGGTCTCTTCCATCAGGTGGTGGACACCTGCCCGTGGATCCTGCGGGGTCTGCGCCAGCTCCTGGCCGGCGGTGATGCGCTGTCGCTGCCGCATGTGCGCCGGGCGCTGGCGGAGCTTCCCGGAGTCCGGCTGATCAACGGCTACGGCCCCACGGAAGGGACGACCTTCACCTGCTGCGCGGAGCTGAGCGCGGCGCCGTGCCGGTTCTCGGTGCCGATCGGCCGGCCCATCGCAAACACCCGGATTTACCTGGTGGACCGGCGCGGCCGTGCGGTGCCGGTGGGCGCGCCGGGCGAGCTGTGGATCGGCGGCGACGGTCTGGCGCGGGGCTATCTCGGCCGCGCCGACCTGACCGCCGAGCGGTTCGTGCCCGACGTCTTCGGCGGTTCGGGCGAACGCCTGTACAGAACGGGGGATTTGGGGCGTCGCCGGGCCGATGGAGACGTCGAGTTCCTGGGGCGCATCGACCAGCAGGTGAAGGTGCGGGGTTTCCGCATCGAGCCGGGTGAGATCGAGGCGGCGCTGCTGCGCAGTCCAGCCGTCGAGCAGGCGGTGGTGACCGTGCGCGAGGACCGGTCCGGAGACAAGCGGCTGGTGGCCTACCTGGTCTTCCGGCCTGGCGAGGCCCTGTCGGCCGGGTCCCTGCGGGATCTCCTGGCGGCGCAACTTCCTCCTTACATGGTCCCCGCGGCTTTCGTGGTCCTGGACCGTCTGCCGCTGACGCCGAACGGCAAGGTGGACCGAAAGGCGCTGCCGGCGCCGGAGGCGGCTCGAGGGGATGAAAAGCTCGGGGCGCCGCGCACGCCGGTCGAGGAGCTGGTGGCAGGGATCTTCGCCGAGGTCCTGGGCCTCGAGCGGGTGGGTCTGGAGGAGAGCTTCTTCGAGCTGGGCGGCCACTCGCTGCTGGCCACGCAGGTGGTGTCGCGCCTGCGAGAGGCGTTTGGCGTGGAGCTGCCCTTGCGGGAGCTGTTCGCCGCACCGACCGTGACGGAACTGGCCGCCAAGGTCGAGGCCCTCCGCGCCGCCGGTCCGGTTCTCCAGGCGCCGCCGCTGGTCCGCCAGGATCGGGCGACGGCGTTGCCGCTGTCCTTCGCCCAGCAGCGGCTGTGGTTCCTCGACCGTTTTCAGCCGGGCTCCGCGGCCTACAACATCGCGGCATCGGTGCGTCTCGAAGGCGCGCTGAACGGCGCCGCGCTGGAGCGGAGCCTGAGCGAGATCGTGGCCCGGCACGAGGCGCTGCGGACGCGCTTCGTGGAGGCGGGCGGCCAGCCGGCGCAGCGGTTCGATCCGCCTTCGGCGTGGCATCTGGCCCGGATCGATCTGCGGGAGTTGTGCTGCGGAGCCCGGCAGTCCGAGCTGGCGCGTCTGGCCGGTGGAGATGCGGCCCGGTCCTTCGACCTGCAACGGGGCCCGGTCTTCCGCGCGACTCTGGTGGATCTCGGCGAAGGCGAGGCGGCGCTGCTGCTGACGATGCACCACATCGTCAGCGACGGCTGGTCCATGGGCGTGCTGCTGCGGGAGCTGGGAGCGCTGTACGCTGCCTTTGCGGCGGGGGAGCCCTCGCCGTTGGCGGAGCTGCCGGTACAGTACGCCGACTACGCGGTCTGGCAGCGGGCCATGCTCCAGGGCGAGGCCCTGGAGCGGCAGCTCGCCTACTGGCGCGACCGGCTCGCCGGGGCGCTGCCGCTGGACCTACCCACGGACCGGCCGCGGCCTGCCATGCCGAGCTTCCGCGGCGGCCGGGTGCCGGTGGCGCTGGGGCCGGAGCTCTCCAGCCGGCTTTGCCGTCTGGCGCGCCGTGAGGGTTGCACGCCGTTCATGATGCTGCTGGCGGGGTTCGCGGCGCTTCTGGCGCGCTACTCGGGTCAGGAGGAGGTCAGCGTGGGCACGCCGGTGGCCAACCGAGGCCGTCGGGAGATCGAGAGTCTCATCGGCTTCTTCGTCAACACGCTGGTGCTGCGAGGAGACCTGGCGGGCGATCCTGCGGGCCTGGAGCTTCTCAGGCGCTCGCGGGAGACGGCGCTGGGAGCCTATGCCCACCAGGAAGTGCCATTCGAAAAGCTGGTCGAAGAGCTGCGGCCCGAGCGGGACCTGGGGCGCACCCCTTTGGTCCAGGTGCTCCTGGCCCTACAGAACGTCCCCATGCCGGCCCTCGAGCTCGGCGACGTCAGGCTGACGCTGACGGAGCCGGCGGCCGCGAGCGTGAAATTCGATCTCACCCTCGCTCTGGCCGAGGTCTCCGGCGGAATCGCCGGCTCTCTCGAGTATGCGGCCGAGCTGTTCGACGCCGCCACGGCGCTGCGCATGGCCGGCCACCTGACCCTGTTGCTCGACGGGCTGGTGGCCGCTCCCGGCCGGCGGCTTTCCGAGCTGCCCCTGCTGACGCCGGAGGAGCGCCGCCAGGTGCTCGTGGAGTGGACCCGGACAGAGGCGCCACCCAGCGGTACGGTGCAGGGATTGTTCGAGGCGCAGGTGGCGCGGACGCCGGAGGCCACGGCAGTGGTCTGGCGGGAGGAGCGCCTGACCTACGCCGAGCTGAACCGGCGGGCCAACCGGGTGGCGCACGGCCTGCGGGCACTGGGAGTCGGGCCGGAGACGCGGGTGGCAGTGTGCATGGAGCGCACGCCGGAGCTTCTGTCGGCGTTGCTGGGCGTGCTCAAGGCCGGCGGCGCTTACGTGCCCCTGGACCCGGCCTATCCGGCCGAGCGGCTGCGTTACATGACCGAGGACTCGCGGGCGGCGATGGTGCTGACGCGGGAGGAGATGGCGAAGCTGGCCGGTCCGGAGTCGGATCCGGAGCCGTGGGCGCAGCCGGGCAACCTGGCCTACGTCATCTACACCTCGGGCTCGACGGGTCGGCCCAAGGGAGTGGCGATCGAGCACCGCAGCGCCTCGGCTCTTGCCCACTGGTCCCGCGAGGTCTTCACGGCCGGCGAGCTCGCCGGCGTTCTGGCGTCCACCTCGGTGTGCTTCGATCTCTCCGTCTTCGAGCTGTTCGTGCCTTTGGCCTGGGGCGGCGCCGTCCTCCTGGCCGAGGACGTGCTGGAGCTGCCGAGGCTGCCGGCGGCGGGCGAGGTGCGGCTGGTCAACACCGTGCCGTCGGCGATGATGGAGCTGGCGCGCCAGGGCGCGATTCCGCTCTCGGTGCGGACCGTCAACCTGGCGGGCGAGCCCTTGCCGCGCCCGCTGGTGGACCGGCTCTACGAGCAGGGGGTCGGGAGGGTGGTCAACCTCTACGGTCCGTCGGAGGATACGACCTACTCGACCCTCGCAGTGCCGGCCCGGGGCGACTCGCGGCCACCGGCGATCGGCCGCCCCATTTCGGGCACGCGGGCCTACCTGCTCGACCGCTCCCTGAACCCGGTGCCGGTGGGAGTCCCCGGAGAGCTGCTCCTGGGCGGCGCCGGCCTGGCCCGGGGCTACCTGGGCCGTCCGGAGCTGACGGCGGAGAAGCTCGTGCCCGATCCGTTCACCGGCGAGCCGGGCGGGCGGCTCTACCGCACGGGCGACCTGGTGCGCTACCGGCCGGACGGGGAGATCGACTTCCTGGGCCGCATCGACCACCAGGTGAAGGTGCGCGGCTTCCGCATCGAGCTGGGGGAGATCGAGGCGGCGCTGCTGCGCCATCCGCAGGTGCGCGATGCCGCCGCCCTGGTCCGCGAGGACCGGCCCGGGGACCGGCGCATCGTCGCCTTCGTCGCGGGAGACCAGCCGCAGCTCGCGGAGCTGCGCGGTTTCCTGGGCTCTCAGCTTCCCGCTTACATGGTGCCCTCGGCCGTCATTCCTCTCGCGGTTCTCCCGCTGACGGCCAACGGCAAGGTCGACCGGCGCGCTCTGGCCCGTCTGCGGCCGAAAGGCCTGGCCGCGCCGGACGAGCACGTCCCTCCCTCGACGCCTCTGGAGCATGCCCAGGCCGCCATCTGGGCCGAGATCCTGGGCTGCGGGACGATCGGCATTCACGACAATTTCTTCGGTCTCGGAGGCCACTCCCTGCTCGCCACCCAACTGGTGGCCCGGTACCGCGACGACTTCCAGGTGGAGATACCCCTTCGCACCTTGTTTGAAGCCCCTACCATCGCCGCCCTCGGACGGGTGCTCGAGACCGCCAGGGAGCGGCCGCCGGAGACCGCTGCCGGCCCGGTCATAGCGAAGGCCTCGCGGGAACGTTATCGGGCCAGGTCTTTCTTCGGCAGCGGTAGCTGACGACGGGCTCTCGAATGTCTCGATCGGACAGCCAATTGGTGGAAGCGCATCCCGGAGAGCAGGCGGACTGGGACGACGTGTTCGTCTTCCCTGCGTCGTTCGCCCAGACGAGGCTCTGGTTCCTCGCCCAGCTCGAGCCGGGCGGCTCGTCTTACAACATGCCCCTGGCGGTCCGCCTCTCGGGCCGCCTCGACCTCCCCGTCTTCACCCGCAGCCTGAACGAGGTCGTGGCGCGCCACGACACGCTCCGCACGACCTTTGCCGTCCGGGACGGCGAGCCCTTCCAGGTCGTCGTCCCCCATCGGGTGCTGCGGCTGCCGGTGATCGACCTGCGGGGGCACGCCGACGCCGAGCAGGAGGGCCGGCGTCTGGCCGCAAGAGAGGCACGCCGGCCGTTCGACCTGTCCCAGGGGCCCCTGTTGCGGGCGCTGCTCCTACGCCTGGGCGACGACGAGCACCTGCTGCTCCTGACGATGCATCACATCGTCTCGGATGGCTGGTCTCTGGGAGTGCTCTGGCGCGAAACGATGGCTCACTACGCGGCCTTCGCCGGCGGCCTGCCCTCGCCTCTGCCCGAGCTGCCGATCCAGTACGCCGACTTCGCGCTCTGGCAGCGGGACCGGCTCCAGGGGGAGATCCTGGCGGACCTCCTCCGTTTCTGGGAAGAGAAGCTCCGCGATCTGCCGCCGATCCTCGACCTGCCCACCGACCGGCCGCGGCCGGCCCGGCGGACCTCGAGAGGCGGATCCCGCCGGCTCCTCCTCTCCCCCCAGCTCTCCGCCTCGCTGCAGGCCCACTCCCGGGCAGGCGGGACGACTCTGTTCATGACCCTCCTGGCCGCCTTCCAGACGCTGTTGTTCCGGCTCACGGGACAGGTCGACCTGGCGGTGGGTACGCCCTCGGCCAACCGCAACCGCTCGGAGACGCAGGGCCTGATCGGTTTTTTCGTCAACACCCTGGTCCTGCGCGTCGATCTGGCCGGGGATCCGGGCTTCCGGGACCTGCTGGCCAGGGTCCGCGAGGTGGTCCTGGAGGCGGACGCCCACCAGGACCTGCCGTTCGAGAAGCTGGTCGAGGACCTGGTGCCGGACAGGGACTCGGGGACCAGCCCGCTCTTCCAGGTGATGTTCACGCTGCAGAACCTGCCCGCGGCGGGCCCCGAATCCCAAGGCATGAAAGTCACCGCCTGCGAGATCGAGACCGGCGACACGAAGTTCGACCTCTCCTTGGCGTTGCGCGAGGGCCCGGAGGGGATCGCCGGCTCGCTGGAGCACAGCGTCGACCTGTTCGAGGACGCGACCGCCGACCGCGTCGCCCGCTGTTTCTCCACGCTGGCCGCGGGGATCGCGGCGGCTCCGGACCGGCGGCTCTCGGAGCTGCCCTGGGTGCCGGAAGAGGAGCTGCGCCAGCTCCTCTCCGAATGGAGCCGCGCCGGTGCCGCCGATCTTGGAAAGGAGAGCCTCCACGAGCTGTTCGAGGCTCAGGTGGAGCGCGATCCCGATGCCGAGGCCCTGATCTGGCGAGACGAGCGGCTGGTCTACGGCGAGCTGAACGAGCGGGCCAACCGGCTGGCGTGGCATCTCCGGCGGCTCGGGGTGGAGCCCGAGGTGCGGGTCGGGCTCTGCGCCGAGCGGTCCGTGGACCTGATCGTCGGCGTGCTGGGCATCCTCAAGGCAGGAGGCGCCTACGTCGCCTTGGATCCCGTCCTTCCCGCCGAGCGCCTCCGGTTCATGGTGGAGGATTCCAGGGCCGCCCTGGTGGTGGCCCATGCGGCCTCTGCCGGCAAGCTGCCGTCCTCCGTCCGCCTGGTCCGGTTGGATGGGGACCCGCTGGAGATCGACCGCGAGAGCGGGGGCAACCCGCCGCCGTTGCGGGCCCTCGGGTGCGCGGCCTATGTCATCTACACCTCCGGCTCCACCGGTCTGCCCAAGGGTGTCGTGGTGCCCCACGCGGCGGCCACGGCCTTCATCCGGACGTTGTGCCGCGAGTACGGCCTCGGTCCCGGAGACCGCTTCCTGCAGTTCGCCTCCCTCGGTTTCGACGTCAGCGTGTGGGAGATTCACGGCGCCCTCGCCTCCGGCGCCACGCTCGTGCTGCGCGACGACGCGGTGCTCGAGCAGCCCGCGGATTTCCTGCGCTCCTGCGGGAACCGGAGGATCACCGTGGTGGATCTGCCGACGGGCTTCTGGCACGAGATCACGATGCTGCCGGAGCCGCAGCTCCCTGCGTCGCTGCGCCTGCTGTTCATCGGCAGCGAGCGGGCGCTTCCGGAGCGGGTCGAGCGCTGGCGCGTGCGCATGGGCAGCCGCGTACGCCTGATCAACGCCTACGGACCCACCGAGACGACGGTGACGGCGACCGCGGCGGAGCTGACCGCGGCGCAGACCCTCCCGGGGCGCGAGGTCTCGATCGGCCGGCCCGCCGCGGGAGCCGAGGTCTACGTCGTCAGCTCCGACCTGCGGCCGGTGGCGCAGGGCATCCCGGGTGAGCTCGTCATCGGCGGCCCGCGGCTGGCGCGCGGATACCTGGACCGTCCCGGGTTGACCGCCGAGCGCTTCGTTCCCCATCCGTATGCCTCCCAGCCGGGGGAGCGCCTCTACCGCACGGGCGACCGGGTGCGCTTCCGGCCGGACGGCGAGCTCGAATTTCTGGGCCGCGCCGATCACCAGGTCAAGGTGCGGGGATTCCGCATCGAGCTGGGGGAGATCGAGTCGGTTCTGGCCGCCCACGTGGCGGTGACCGAAGCGGCGGTGGTGGCGCGCGAGGATGTGCCGGGAGACGTACGCCTGGCCGCTTACGTGGTGCCGGAGGCGGCGTCGGCAGCCGGTCTGCCCGCCTATCTGCGGGAGAAGCTGCCGGACTACATGGTGCCCGCCTCGTTCACCTTCCTGCCGGCGCTGCCGCTGACCGCCAGCGGCAAGGTGGACCGCCGCGCCCTGCCCGCGCCGCAACGGGTCGACGCGGGACCCGCCGCCGCTCCCCGCACGCCGGTGGAAGAGCTGCTGGCGGCGATGTTCGGCGAGGTCCTGGAGCTCGCGGCTGTCGGGGTGCACGACAGCTTCTTCGCCCTCGGCGGGCACTCGCTGCTGGCCACCCGCCTCATGTCGCGCGTGCGGAGCGGTTTCGGCGTCGAGCTGCCGTTGCGCGCCCTGTTCGACGGCCCCACCGTGGCGGGTCTCGCGGCGGCGGTCGAAGCCGCTCTGCGCACCGGCGGCGCGCTGCCGCCGGCGCCGCCGGTCCGGCCGGTGGCCGCAGGGGCGGCGCTGCCGCTGTCCTTCTCCCAGGAACGGCTCTGGTTCCTGGAGCAGCTCGATCCCGGGGCCGCCGCCTACAACATACCCATGGCCCTGCGTCTCGCGGGTGCCCTGAAACCGGCGGTCCTGACCCGCTCGCTGGCGGAGATCGTCCGCCGCCACGGAGCCCTGCGAACCGTCTTCTCCGCGGTGGAAGGCCGGCCGGTCCAGACGGTCGCCGCCGCGGCACCGCTGGTCCTCCCCCTCGTCGATCTCACGGCACTGCCGGCTGCGAGCCGGGAGGAGGCCGTGAGACGGCTGGTCACCGAGGACGCGCGGCGGCCGTTCGACCTGTCCCGGGGTCCCTTCCTGCGGGCTCTGCTGCTGCGGACCGGCGGCGGGGAGCACGTGGTCTCGGCCGTGATGCATCACATCGCCAGCGACGGCTGGTCGCTGGAGATCCTGGCGCGCGAGATCGCGGCGCTCTACGCGGCCTTCGCCGGCGGCCGCCCGTCTCCGCTGCCCGAGCTGCCGGTCCAATACGCCGACTTCGCCGTGTGGCAGCGCGGCTGGCTGCAGGGGGAGGTCCTGGCCGCCCAGCTCGCCTACTGGCGGGACCGGCTGGCCGGCTCCCCGCCGAGCCTGGCGCTGCCCCTGGAGCGGCCGCGCCCGGCGCTGCAGACCTCCCGCGGTGCGCTGGTGACGGTGGAGCTGGCGGGCGACCTGGCCGGTTCCCTGCGGCGGGTGGCCCAGGGCTTCGGCGCCACGTCCTTCATGACCTTTCTCGCGGCTTTCGCCACCCTTCTCCAGCGCGTCACCGGACGGACGGACCTGGTGATCGGCGCTCCCATCGCCGGCCGGACCCGCGCCGAGACGGAAGGGCTGATCGGATTCTTCCTCAACACCCTGGCGCTGCGCGTCGATCTCTCGGGAGATCCGCCGTTCGGCGATCTGCTGGGCCGCGTGCGGCAGGTGACCCTGGGGGCCTACGCCCACCAGGACCTGCCGTTCGAGCGCCTCCTGGAGGATCTGCAGCCGGAGCGCGACCCGTCGCGCACGCCGCTGTTCCAGGTGGTGTTCAACTGGCTGCGCTTCGGCGGCGTCCGCCACCAGCCGATGCGGCTGCCGGGGCTGACCCTGGAGCCCATGCCGGTCGCCGAGCCGGTGGCCAAGTTCGACCTCGAGATCTATGCCGAGGAGCTGGAGGACGGGGTCGTCCTCCAGATGGTCTACAACCGCGACCTCTACGAGCCGCCGACCCTGCGCCGCCTGGCGGCGCACTTCGAGTCCATGCTGCGGGAGATCGCCCTCGAGCCCGGCCGGCCTCTGTCGGCACTGCCGCTGCTGAGCCCGGCGGAGCGCCACCAGCTCCTGGCGGAGTGGGGCGACACCGCCGCGGCCGACGGGCGGGACGGCTGCTGCCTGCACGAGCTGGTGTCGGCCCAGGCGACGCGCACGCCGGAGGCGGTCGCCGTGGTTTTCGGCAGCGCTCGCTTCACCTATCGCGAGCTCGACGAAAGCGCCGGCCGTCTCGCCCGCCGGCTGGCGGCGGCCGGCCTCGGCCCCGGCCGCTACGTACCGGTGCTGGTGGAGGTCGGTCCGGATCTCGTGGTCTCCTTTCTGGCGGCGATGAAGGCGGGAGCCGCCTTCGTCCCGCTGGACGTGGAGTGGCCCGCCGCCCGCCTGGCCGCGGTCCTGAGCGAGATCGGCGACCTGGGGGGCGTCGTGCTGATCAACGGTTCCACGCCGGACCTGGAGGCGGTCACCGGCTGGTCGGTGCTGCGGGTGGACCGGCTGGAGGGGGAGGCGCCCGCCGCGCTTCTCACGGCCGCCGGACCGGAAGATCCCCTCTACGCCATCTACACCTCGGGCTCGACCGGCCGGCCCAAAGGGGTGGTCGTGCCCCACCGTGGGATCGTCAACCGCTTCCTGTGGATGGACCGCTACTTCGGCCCCGGGGCTGCGGCCATGGTCCTGCAGACCACGCGCTATGTCTATGACAGCGCCGTCTGGCAGATCTTCTGGCCGCTCATCCAGGGCGGCACCACCGTCCTGACGCCGCCGCGCCTGGGGCTCGACCCGGCGTCGCTGGCCGGCCTCGTCGCCGAGCACCGGGTGAGCATGGCGGATTTCGTCCCCTCGATCTTCAAGGCTGTGGTCGAACGCCTGCTGAGCGGCGAGGAACGGACGGAGAGCTTCGCCGCGCTGCGCGCGGTGGTGGTCGGCGGCGAAGAGATGGAGACCGGCTCGGCCCGCGCCTTCCGTGCCCTCTTCCGCGGGGTGCATCTGGTGAATCTGTATGGCCCCACCGAGGCGAGCATCGGCTGCATCTGCCACGCGGTGGGGGAAGAGAGCGGCCGGGTGCCGATCGGCCGCTCCATCTCCAACGTGCAGGCATTCATTCTCGACCCGGCCGGGAACCTGGCGTCCGCGGGCGTGGCGGGCGAGCTCTGTCTGGCCGGCCGCTGCCTGGGCCAGGGCTACCTCAGGCATCCCGAGGCGACCGCCAGGGCGTTCGTCGCCAACCCCTTCCCCGGCACAGGCTCGGGCCGGATGTATCGCACCGGCGACCTGGCGCGCGTCCTGCCGGACGGCCGCATCGACTTCCTGGGGCGGATCGACAGCCAGGTCAAGATCCGCGGCCTCCGCATCGAGCTGGGGGAGATCGAGTCCGTGCTGTGCGAGGCCTCGGGCGTGGCCCGGGCCGTCGTCCTCCTGCACGAAGGAGGCGAGCGCGACCGGCGGCTGGTGGCCTACGTGGTCGGGCAGCCTGGCGAGGTCCCGGCGCCGGAGGCGCTGCAAGGCTTCCTGCGGGGCCGGCTGCCGCGTCCGATGGTGCCCGCGGCCTTCGTGGTCCTCGACGCCTTCCCGCTGACGGCCGGCGGCAAGATCGACCGCCGGGCTCTCTCCCGCCTCGACCCGGCGCCGGCCCGGGAGGGCGCGCGCGTGATGCCGCGCACGCCCTACGAGGAGATCCTCGCCGGCTGCTGGGCCGACGTTCTCCAGCCCGATCCCGCATCCCCGCCTCTGGAGGTGGGGGTCTTCGACGACTTCTTCTCCCTCGGCGGCCACTCCCTGCTGGCGACCCGGATCCTCTCGCGGGTGCGGCAGGCTCTCGGCGTCGAGCTGCCGTTGCGGGCCCTGTTCGAAGAGCCGACGGTCGCGGCGCTGGCGCGGCGGATCGAGGCCGAGGTCCAGGCCGGCCGCGGTGTGACGGCGCCGCCGCTGCGGGCCCTCCCCCGCGACGGCCGGGACCTGCCGCTCTCCTTTGCCCAGGAGCGCCTCTGGTTCGTGGACCAGCTCGCGCCGGGCAACCCCGCCTATAACATCGCCGTCGGCCTGCGGCTGACGGGTTGGCTGGACGTGCCGGCTCTCCGCCGCGCCTTCGACGAGATCGCGGTCCGCCATGAGTCCCTGCGCACCACCTTCGCGACGGTGCGGGGCGAACCGGTGCAGAAGATCGCCCCCGCGGCCCCCGTCCCCCTGGTCCTGGTCGATCTCACCGCCCTGCCCGGGGAGCTCCGGCCGGCGGAGACCCGCCGCCTCGCCGCGGCCGAAACGGCGCTGCCGTTCGACCTGAGCCGCGGTCCACTGCTCCGGGTCTCCCTGCTGCGCCGGGCGGCGGACCGTCACTCGCTCCTCGTCTCCACCCACCACATCGTCTTCGACGGCTCCATCGAGCTGTTCATGTTCGAGATGGTGACGCTCTACGAGGCGTTCGCCGCCGGCCGCCCGTCGCCCCTGGCGATGCCGCCGCTGCAGTATGCCGACTACGCGGCGTGGCAGCGGCAGTGGCTCCGCGGCGAGATCCTGGAAGGGCAACTCGCCTACTGGCGGCAGCGCCTGGACGGCGACCTGGCGCCCCTCGAGCTGCCCACCGATCGTCCGCGGCCGGCCGTGCAGACGTCTCGCGGCGCCCGCGCGTGGCTGGACATCCCCGCCGAAGTCATGGCGGGCCTGGAGGCGGTCAGCCGCCGGTCCGGCGTCACCCTGTTCATGACCACCCTCGCCGCCTTCGACACCCTGCTGCTCCGCTATACCGAGCGGCGGGATCTGCTCGTGGGCTCCCCCGTGGTCCAGCGCGCCCGGCGGGAGATCGAGGGGATCATCGGCTGTTTCGTCAACACCCTGGTCCTGCGCTGCGGCCTGTCGCCGGAAGCCTCGGCTTCGACGAGCTGCTGAAGCGGGTGCGGGAGGTCACGCTCGCCGCCTACGAGCACCAGGATCTGCCGTTCGAGTTGCTGGTCCGCGATCTGCAGCCGGAGCGCAGCCTCAGCCACACGCCCCTGTTCCAGGTCATGTTCGTGCTGCTGGAGGCCGACCGCCGGCTCGACGGGCCCGGGATGCCCGGCCTGGCGGTGGCCCGCGAGGATCTCGACCCGGCCACGGCGCGTTTCGACTGGCTGCTCAGCATCCTCGGCCAGCACCACGGCGCCACCTGCTTCGTCGAGTACAGCAGCGACCTGTTCGACGCCGTCACCATGGCGCGGACGCTGCGCCATTTCGAGATCCTCCTGCGCGGCGTGGCCGCGGACCCCGCCCGGCCGCTGCGCGACCTGCCGCTGCTGAGCGAATCCGAGCGTTTCCAGTCGCTGGCGGAGTGGAACGACACCGAGGGCGCGGCGGCGGCACCGCCCTGCCTCCACGAGCTGTTCGAGGCCCGGGCCGCCCGCGACCCGGGGGCTGTGGCGGTGGTCTGCGGCGGCGCGGCCCTCAGCTACGGCGAGCTGAACGCCGCCGCCAACCGTCTCGCCCGGCTGCTGCGCTCCCTGGGGATCGGCCCGGGCGACTTCGTGGCCGTGCACCTGGAGCGGCGCCACGAGATGATCTCGACCCTGCTGGGCATCCTCAAATCGGGCGCCGCCTACGTGCCGGTGGAGACCAGCCTGCCCGAGGCGCGGATCCGGTTCATCCTGGAAGCCCTGCGCGTCCCCTGCCTGGTCACCCAGGGCTCGCGGCTGGCCGTCCTGGGAACGGCGCTCGAAGGCCTGCCGGCGCTGCGGCACTCCGTCTGCGTGGATGCGCCGCCGCCGGTCGCCGGGCCGCTGCACGTCCGGACCGCCGCCGACCTGGCGGGCTTCCCCGCCGCCGACCTGCCGCCCATGGCGAGCCCGGAGAGCATGGCCTACGTCATCTTCACCTCCGGCTCCACCGGCGCGCCCAAGGGCGTCGCCGTCCGGCACCGGCCGGCGTCCAACCTCATCGACTGGGTGAACTCGCACCTTCGGCGTCGGCCCGGCGGACCGGGTTCTCCTGGTCACCTCCCTCAGCTTCGATCTGTCGGTCTACGACATCTTCGGGCTGCTGGCCGCGGGCGGCTCGGTACACGTCGCCACGAGCCAGGAGGCGAGCGATCCGGAGCGCCTGGTGCGCCTGCTGCGCGAGGAGCCGGTCACCTTCTGGGACTCGGCCCCGGCGGCGCTGCAGCAGCTCGTGCCCTTCCTGCCGCCGCGAGGCGAGGAGGGGAGCCGCCTGCGCCTCGTCTTCCTGAGCGGCGACTGGATCCCCGTGCCCCTTCCGGAGCGCATCACCCGGGCCTTCCCCGGAGCCCGCGTGATCGCCCTGGGCGGCGCCACCGAGGCCACGGTGTGGTCCAACTTCCACCCCGTCGAGCGGATCGATCCCGCCTGGGTCAGCATCCCCTACGGCCGGCCGATCCCCGGCGCGCGCTACCATGTTCTCGACGGCGGCGGCGGCCCCTGTCCGGCCGGCGTGGCCGGCGACCTGTGGATCGGCGGCGAGTGCCTGGCCGCCGGCTACGCCAACGCGCCGGAGCTGACGGCGGATCGCTTCCTGCCGGATCCCTTCGCGGTCGAGCCGGGGTCCCGCCTGTACCGCACGGGCGACCGGGCGCGCTACCGCCCGGACGGCAACCTCGAGTTCCTCGGCCGCCTCGACCAGCAGGTCAAGATCCGCGGTTTCCGCGTCGAGCTGGGGGAGATCGAGACCGTGCTGGCCAGCCACCCCGAGGTGCGGGAGGCGGTGGTCGCGGCGCCGCGCCAGCCCGCCGGTGACCGGCGGCTGGTGGCCTATGTGGTGCCTCGCCGGCAGCCTGCCGCGGACGCCCGGGCCCTGCGCGCGTTTCTCCACGACAGGCTGCCCGAGTACATGGTGCCGTCGGCGGTGGTGGAGCTGCCGGCGCTCCCGCTCACCGCCAACGGCAAGGTGGACCGCAAGGCCCTCCCGGAACCCGCGGCCGTGCAGGCCGGCGAGGAGCTGCCGGAGGTACCCCGCACCCCCACCCAGGAGCTGCTGGCCGGCATCTGGGCCGAGCTGCCTCGGCGTCGAGCGGGCAGGCCCCGCCGGCGATTTCTTCGAGCTGGGCGGCCACTCGCTGCTGGCCACCCAGCTCGTCTCCCAGGTGCGCGCCCTTTTCCGTGTCGAGCTCCCCCTGCGCAGCGTGTTCGAGGCGCCGACGCTGGAGTCCCTGGCCGGCAGAATCGACGCTCTCCACCGCGACGCCGGCAGCCCCTTGCCGCCCCTGCAGCCCGCCCCGCGGGACGGCGACATGCCGCTCTCCTTCGCCCAGCAGCGGTTGTGGTTCCTGCACCAGCTCGACCCGGAGGACCGCTCTTATCACCTCCCGGCCGCCTTCCGCCTCGCCGGGCCCCTGGACGCCGGCGGCCTGGGAGCCGCCCTCGCCGAGGTCGTCCGCCGCCATGAAGCGTTGCGGACCTCTTTCCCCGCTCAGGGTGGAAACCCCCGTCAGGTCGTCCATCCGGCCGGCGGCCCGGCGCTGCCGGTGATCGACCTGCGGGATCTGCCGGCGGCGGCGCGCGAGGCGCGGGCCCGCGAGCTGGTGCGGTGGGAGACGGCCCGCCTCTTCGACCTGGAGCGGGGCCCCCTGTTCCGCGCCATCCTGCTGCGCCTGGACGAGGAGGACCACGTCATCGCCCTGGTCCTGCACCACATCGTAGGCGACGCCTGGTCGCTGGGGGTGATGATCCAGGAGATCGGGTCGCTTTACCGGGCCTTCTCCCTGGGAGCGCCCTCCCCCCTGCCCGAGCTCGCCGTGCAATACCTGGATTTCGCCCTCTGGCAGCGTCGATGGCTGCGGGACGAGGTGCTGGAGCAGCAGATCGTCTACTGGAAGGAGCGCCTGGGCAGCGAGCCTCCGGCCCTGGAGCTCCCCTGCGACCGGCCGCGGCCGGCCATGCGGAGCTTCCCGCGGCGCGACGCGCGACGTCACCCTGGACGCTCGCCTGGCGAGGGCGCTGCGGGAGCTCGCCCGCGGGGAGAAAGCGACGCTGTTCATGGTCCTCCTGGCCGGCTTCCAGGCCCTGCTCGGCCGCTCCGCGGGGCAGGAGGTGGTCTGCGTCGGCACTCCCATTGCCAACCGCACCCGCGGCGAGATCGAGCCGCTGATCGGCTTTTTCGTCAACACCCTGGTCCTGCGGCTGGACCTCGCGGGCGACCTCACGGTCCGCGAGCTGGTGGCCCGCGTGCGGGAGGCGGCCCTCGGCGCCTACGCCCATCAGGACGTCCCCTTCGAGCAACTGGTCGACGCCCTCCAGGTTGGCCGCGATCCGAGCCGGACGCCGCTGTTCCAGGTCGTGTTCGCCCTGCAGAACGCCCCGTTCGATCGGGTCGAGCTCCCCGGCCTGACCCTGGTCCCGTTCGGGATGCGGGCCGAGACCGCCAAGTTCGACCTCACCCTGAACCTGTCGGACACCGCTGCGGGCATTCTGGGGGTCGTCGAGTACTCGACCGACCTGTTCGATCCCGCCACCATCGAGCGCCTGCTCGCCCACTACGAGAGCTTCCTGCGCGGCATGACCGCGCCCGGGAGCCGCGTGCTCGACCTGCCCCTCCTGAGCGAGTCCGAGCGCCACCAGGCTCGCGAATGGAACGACTGCGCCTCCGCCTACCCGGCGGAGCGAGGTATCCACGAGCTGTTCGAGCGGCAGGTGAAGCGCGCCCCGGACGCGGCCGCCGTGGTCTTCGGCGACGAGCGCCTGAGCTACCGAGAGTTGAACGAGCGCGCCAACCGGGTGGCGCTGGAGCTGCGGGACCTGGGGATCGGGCCGGAGTCCCGGGTGGGGCTCTGCGTCGAGCGCTCCGCCGGCATGGTGGTGGGCATGCTCGCCATCCTCAAGGCGGGCGGAGCTTACGTGCCCCTCGATCCCTCCTATCCCCCATCCCGCCTCGAGCTGATGATCTTCGACGCGCTCACCGGCGGAGGCCAACCGGTGGTCCTCGCCCAACCCGGTCTCTTTGGCCTGCTGGCGGCGGTCTGCCCCGCGGAGGCGCGGATCGTCGACGTCGAAGCGGCGGCCCTCCGGGGACCCGCCGCGCCCGACCTTCGTTCGGGGGCCGGTGGCGACCACCTGGCTTATGTGATCTACACCTCGGGCTCGACCGGTGTGCCCAAGGGCGTCGCCGTCCCGCACCGTGCCGTGGTTCGCTTGGTGTGGAACACCAACTACGTCCGGCTGGACCCCTCGTGCGGCATGGCCCAGCTCTCCAACACCTCTTTCGACGCCGCCACGTTCGAGGTCTGGGGCGCCCTGCTCCATGGCGGGTGCCTGGTTGGCATCCCCAAGGAGATAGCGCTGGCGCCGCAGGAGCTGGCCGCGGAGATCCGCCGGCGGGGCGTGCGCACGATTTTCTTGACCTCGGCCTTGTTCAACCAGATCGCGGCCGTGGAGCCGCGGGCGTTCGCGGGCGTTCACGACGTGCTGGTCGGCGGCGAGGCGGTCAGCCCGGAGCCGGTCCGGGAGATCCTGGAGACGGCACCCCCGACGCGGCTCCTGAACGCCTACGGCCCCACCGAGAACACCACCTTCTCGACCTGGTACCCGGTGCGCGAGGTGCCGCAGGGAGCCCGCACCATCCCCATCGGCCGGCCGATTTCCAACACCTGGCTGCTCGTGCTGGACGCCTGGATGCGGCCGGTGCCGCTGGGGACTGCCGGCGAGCTCTACCTGGGCGGCGACGGGTTGGCCCGGGGTTATCTGAACCGCCCGGAGCTGACCGCGGAGCGGTTCGTCCCCGATCTCGTGAAGGCCGGCGGCCGTCTCTACCGTACGGGGGATCTGGTGCGCCAGCTTCCCGGCGGCGACGTCGAGTTCGTCGGCCGCATCGACCACCAGGTCAAGCTGCGGGGTTTCCGCATCGAGGCTCGGAGAGGTGGAGACCGTCCTGCGGCAACAGCCGCGGGTGCGCGAGGCGGTGGCCCTGGTGCGCGAGGACGCACCGGGAGACCGACGCCTGGTGGCCTACGTCACGGCCCAGGGCGGTGCGGCGGCGCTTCGCGCCGGAGATCTGCGCCAGGGCCTGCAGGAGAGCCTGCCGGACTACATGGTCCCCGGCGTCATTGTGGTCCTGGAGGGGATGCCACTGACGGCCAACGGCAAGGTCGACCGCCGGGCCCTGCCGGCGCCGGAGGCGGCGGCGCCCGCGGACCGGCCCTTCAGTCCGCCTCAGACCGAGGTGGAGCGGCGTCTGGCGGAGATCTGGTCGGAGCTGCTGCGGGTGCAGCCCGTGGGCCGGGACGACAACTTCTTCGAGCTCGGCGGGGATTCCATCCTCAGCATCCAGATCGTGGCGCGGGCCCGCCAGGCCGGGATCCGGCTGTCGGCCCGCCAGATGTTCGAGCAGCAGACGGTGGCCGGCCTGGCGTCGGTGGCCGAGGTGGAGGAAATGGCCGGCGAAGATCGTCCGCCGCAGGACGGCTCTCTCGCCCCGGCTCTGCTCGCCCGGTTGGGCGGCAGCGAGGCCGTCGAGGATGCCTATGCCCTCTCGCCGATGCAGCAGGGCCTGCTGTTCCACAGCCTGTACACGGCGGGCTCGCAGGCGTACTTCGAGCAACTGAGCTGCACTCTGGAAGGCGACCTGGACGAGGAGGCGTTCCTCCAGGCGTGGCGACGGGTGGTGGCGCGGCATCCGGTGCTGCGCACGGGATTCGTTTGGGAGGAGCTGGAAGAGCCGCTGCAGGTGGTGCGTCCGAGCGTGGAGTTGCCGGTCCTCCGGGAGGATTGGCGCGGGTTGGCCGAGGAGGAACAGCGGCGCCGGCTGCCGGACTACCTGGCAGCGGACCGTTCCCGAGGCTTCGAGCTGAGCAGGCCGCCCCTCATGCGTCTGATCCTCATTCGGCTGGCCGACCGGCGGTGGCGCTTCGTCTGGAGCTTCCACCACCTCCTGTTCGACGGCTGGTGCCTCGCCCTGCTGCTGCGCGAGGTGCTCGCCTTCTACGAGGCGGCGCGGCTGGGCGTCGAGGCCCTCCTGCCACAGCCGCGCCCCTACCGCGACTACATCGCCTGGCTGGCGCGGCAGGACCACGCCGCGGCCGAGCGCTTCTGGCGAGCCGCCCTGGCGGGCTTCACCGCTCCCAACCGCTTGCAGCCCGACGATCCGGGAGCCCGGGAGGGCGAAGCCGAGCCGAGCCTCCGGCTCTCCGCCGGGGACACGGAGGCTCTCCAGGAGCTCGCCCACGCCTCCCGGCTCACCCTGAATACCCTGGTGCAGGGGGCCTGGGCCCTGCTGGTCGCCCGCTACAGCGGCCGGCCGGACGTGGTCTTCGGCTCCGTCGTCTCCGGCCGTCCGGCGGAGCTCGAAGGCGTCGAGTCGATGATCGGCCTGTTCATCAACACCGTGCCGGTGCGCGTCCAATGCGAGGACGGCGCCCCGCTCGTCTCCTGGCTGGCGTCGTTGCAGCGCGGGCAGGCCGAGGCGCGGCAGTTCGAGCACAGCCCGCTGGTTCGCATCCAGGGGTGGAGCGAGGTGGAGGCGGGCGAGCCGCTGTTCGAGAGCCTGCTGGTGTTCGAGAACTATCCGGTGGGCGAGGCCCTGGCCGAAGGGGACTCCTCTCTCGCCGTCCGCGACGTCGACGTCTTCGAGCGGACCAACTATCCCCTCACCCTCAAGGCCGCGCCGGGCCGGGCTCTGAGCCTGAGCCTGGGCCACGACGGCCGCTACGAGGCGACGACGGTACGCCGCATGCTGGTCCACTTGCGGACGGCTCTTCGCGAGCTGGCCGCCGATCCGGCGAAGCCGCCGCGGGAGATGGTGCTCCTGGCGGCCCCCGAGCGGCATCAGCTCCTCGTCGAGTGGAACGGCGCCGGCCGCGACGGCGGCGGCATGCTTCCCGTCCACGAGCGGTTCGCTGCGCAGGCGTCCCGCTTCGCCGGGGAGCCCGCCCTGATCTTCGGCGAGGAGGTCCTGACCTACGGCGAGCTGAGCTCCCGGGCCAACCGTCTCGCCCATGAGCTGCGATCCCTCGGCGTCGGTCCTCAGCAGCCGGTGGGAGTCTGCCTGGAGCGCTCGGCGGACCTGGTGGTCTCCCTGCTGGCCGTATTCAAGGCCGGCGGCGCCTACCTGCCGCTGGATCCCTCCTATCCCACGGACCGGCTCGCCTTCATGATGGCGGACGCGCTCGGCGACCGGCCGGAGCCGGTGGTGGTGACGCAAGGGCCGCTCCGCGACCGCCTGGCGGCCGTCCTGCCCGCCGGCACCCGTGCCGTCTGCCTCGACGAAGCCCGGCCCAGCATCGGCGATGAGACCGATCCGGCGCCCCTTGCCGCGCCGGGAGACCCGGCATACCTGATCTACACCTCGGGGACTACGGGCCGACCCAAGGCCGTGATGGTGGAGCACGGCAGCTTGGCCAACGTCCTGGCGGCGAGCCGGCGCGAGTTCGGTTTCGAGCCGGGAGACGCCATGGCCTGCCTGGCCCCCTTCTCCTTCGACATCTTCCTCTTCGAGCTGCTGAACCCTCTGCTGGTGGGAGGCGCCTGCCATCTGTTCGACTTCACGGCCGCTCCGGACGTCGACCGGCTGCTCGCCGGTCTCGGCGGCCTGACCCGGCTCCACGCCGTGCCCGCCTTGATGCGCCAGATCGTGGACGGGGTGAGACGGGAGCGTCCGGAGGCGGACCCCTACCCCGGCCTGCGGACCCTCTTCGTGGGCGGCGACGCCGTGCCCGCGGCCCTGTTGGCGGACATGCGGCAGGTCTTCCCGCGGGCGGCGATCCGTGTTCTCTATGGCCCGACCGAGGGCACGATCATCTGCTCGAGCTTCCGAGTGCCGGCGAGCGGGGAGGTTCCGCGGGCGGCGATCGGCCGGCCCCTGGACGGCATGGGACTGCGCCTGCTCGATCCGGCGGGACGGCAGGTCCCCCTGGGCGTCGCGGGGGAGATCTCGATCAGCGGCCGGGGTGTCGCCCGCGGCTATCTGAACCGCCCGGAGCTGACGGCAGAACGGTTCGTCCCCGATCCCGAAGATCCCGGAGGCCGCCTGTACCGGACCGGCGACCTCGCGCGCCGGCTCGCCGACGGCAGCCTGGAGTTTCTGGGCCGCATCGACCATCAGGTCAAGGTGCGGGGCTTCCGCATCGAGGCTCGGGGAGGTCGAGACCGTCCTGCGCCGGCAGCCGGGCGTGCGGGAGGTGGTGGCGCTGATCCGGGAGGATGCCCCGGGGGACCGGCGCCTGGTGGCCTACGCCACGGCCGAGCCCGGCGCTGCGGTGAGCCCTGGGGAGCTGCGCCGGGCGCTGCGGGCGAGCCTGCCGGATTACATGGTGCCCAGCGCCATCGTGCTGCTGGCGGAGCTGCCGCTGACGGTCAACGGCAAGGTCGACCGCCGGGCGCTGCCGGCGCCGGAGGCGGCGGGAGCCGCAGACCAGCCCTTCAGCCCGCCGCGGACGGAGGTGGAGCGGCGGCTGGCGGAGATCTGGTCGGAGCTGCTGCGGGCGCGGCAGGTGGGCCGGAACGACAACTTCTTCGAGCTCGGCGGGGATTCGATCCTCAGTATCCAGATCGTGGCGCGGGCCCGCCAGGCCGGGATTCGCCTGTCGCCCCGCCAGATTTTCGAGCACCCGACGGTGGCCGGCCTGGCCTCGGTGGCCGAGGTGGATCCGGCGCGGAGCGAGGAGGAGGTCGCCGCCGGCCCGGTGCCGCTGACGCCCATCCAACGCTGGTTCCTCGATCCCGAGCCGCCGGAGCCTCACCATTTCAATCAGGCTCTCCTGCTGGAGGTCCGCCGCAGGCTCGACCCGGCGGTGCTGGGCAGGGCGCTGGAGCACCTGGCCCGGCAGCACGACGGCCTGCGCCTGCGCTTCGTGAGAGAGGACGGGACCTGGCGGCAGGTCCAGGTTCTGGCGGTCGAGGGGGAGGCGTTTCCCCTCGCCGGAGTGGACCTGACGATTCTGCCAGGGCTACCGTCACGGGAGATCGAAGCCGTCGCCGATGCATTGCAGGCCTCGTTGGACCTGGAGCGCGGCCCACTGGCGCGAGCCGCCCTCTTCCTGCTGGACGCCGGCCAGCCGGCTCGGCTGCTGCTCGTGGTCCACCATCTGGTGGTGGACGGAGTCTCCTGGCGCATCCTCCTCGAGGATCTCGCCACCGTCTACGGTCAGCTCGCGGCGGGCCGGCCGGCCGCCCTGCCGGCCCGGACGACCTCCTTCCAGCGCTGGGCCTGGACCCTGGCCGAGCATGCGCGCTCCGCAGCCGTGCGTCGCGAGCTGGGCTTCTGGCTGGAAATGGCCGGTCCTGACGTCCCAGCCCTGCCGATGGATCTGCCGGGCGGCGACGCCACCATGGCCAACTCGCGGGTCGTCGCGGTGTCGTTGACCGAGCAGGAGACACGGGCGCTGCTGACCGAGGTGCGACAGGCATATCGGACGCAGATCAATGATCTGCTGCTGACCGCTCTGACGCGGGCGTTCGCTTCGTGGACCGGCCAGACGCGGCTGCTCCTCCATCTGGAGGGACACGGCCGCGAGGAGCTGTTTCCGGGCATCGATCTGACGCGGACGGTCGGGTGGTTCACCGCGCTTTATCCGCTGGTCCTGGATCTGGGTGGCGCGTCCGGGCTCGGCGAGGAGATCAAAGCCGTCAAGGAAAGGCTGCGCTCCGTACCGAACGGCGGCATCGGGTACGGTCTGCTCCGCGATGGCGAGGATCGGGAGGCGGCGGATCGCCTGGCAGCCGCGCCGCGGGCGGAGGTCAGCTTCAACTATCTGGGACAGCTCGATCAGGCCCTGGCAGACTCCTCGCCTTTCGTACCGGCTCGGGAGTCGGCGGGCCGCTCCCACAGCCCGCGGATGCGGCGAGGGCACGCGGTCGAGATCAACGGTGCGGTGAGTGCCGGTCGCCTGCGGATGGATTGGAGTTACGACCCCGGCCTGCACCACCAGGAGACGATCGCGGCTCTGGCCGAGCGGTTCGCCTGCGAGCTGCGGGCGATCGTGGACCACTGCCTGTCACCGCAGGCCGGAGGGTTCACCCCCTCGGATTTCCCGCTGGCGCACCTGTCCCAGCTCTCCTTGGACCAGTTGCTCGGTGCGGACCGCTCGGTCGAAGACGTCTATCCGCTGTCGCCCATGCAGCAGGGCTTGCTCTTCCATAGCCTGCTGGATGCGGAGGGCCAGCAGGCCTACTTCGAGCAACTGGCCTGCACGCTGGAAGGCGACCTGGACGAGGACGCCTTCCTGCGGGCCTGGCAGAGGGTGGTGGAACGGCATCCGGCTCTGCGCACGGGCTTTGCCTGGGGGGACCTCGGCGAGCCGCTGCAGATCGTTCGCCGGGGCGTGGAGGTGCCGGTCCTGCGGCAGGACTGGCGCGGCCTGCCGCAGGACGAGCAGCAGAAGCGGCTGCGGGACCACGCGGCCGCGGACCGGAGCCGCGGCTTCGACCTCGCCCGGCCCCCGCTCATGCGTCTGGCTCTGATCCGCCTGGACGAAAGACGGTGGCGCTTCCTCTGGAGCTTCCACCACCTCCTCTTCGACGGCTGGTGCTTCTCGATCCTGTTCAACGAAGTCTTCGCCTTCGCCAAGGACGGCGATCCGGCGTCGGCCCAGCCGCGCCCCTACCGCGACTACATCGCCTGGTTGTCACGGCAGGACCGCGCCGCCGCGGAGCGGTTCTGGCGCGGCGCGCTCGCCGGATTCACCGTGCCGAACCGCCTGGAGGTCGACCACCCCGGCGGCGAAGGAGGCCATGCCGAGCAGGAGATCCGTCTCTCCGCCGAGGCGACCGACGCCCTGCAGAAGCTGGCGCAGCGGACCAGGGTCACCCTCAACAGCGTGATCCAGGGGGCGTGGGCGCTGTTGCTCGCCCGCCTGAGCGGCAGGGAGGACGTCGTCTTCGGTACGGTCGTCTCGGGCCGCCCCGCGGATCTGGCCGGGGTCGAGTCCATGGTGGGCCTGTTCATCAATACGCTCCCCCTGCGTGCCGGCGTCGACCCTTCGGCCCGCCTCTCCACATGGCTGCGCGATCTCCAGCAGCGGCAGACCGAGCTTCCGGCAGCTCGAGCACAGCCCCCTCGCCGAGGTCCAGGGTTGGAGCGAGGTGCCGGCGGGAGAGGCCCTGTTCCAGACGCTGCTGATCTTCGAGAACTATCCCGTCGACGAGTCGCTGGGCCGGAGCGCGTCCGACTTCGTGGTGAAGGACATCACGGTGTTCGACCCGACCCATTACGCCTTGACCCTGACCGTCCTGCCGTCCCGGCAGCTTCTGGCTCCGCCTGAGCCACGACCGGCGCTTCGAGGAGGCGACCGTGCGCCGCACGCTGGGCCACCTCCGGACGCTGCTCGACGGCTTTGCCGCGGAGCCGGAGCGGACGCTGGCGGAAATCCCTCTCCTCGCCCCGGCGGAGCGCCAGCAGATCCTGATGGAATGGAGCTCCGGGACCCGGATCGACCCTGTGGGCGTGCCGCTCCACCGCCTCTTCGAGGCGCGGGCGGCGAGCGCTCCCGGCGCGGTGTCCCTGATCTGCGGCACGGAGCGGCTCACGTACGGCGAGCTGAACCGCCGGGCCAACCGGCTGGCCCGGCGCCTGCGCGCGCTGGGCTCGACGCCGGGGGGCCTGGCGGGAATCTATCTGGAGCGCACTCCCGACCTGGCGGTGGCTCTGCTGGCGGTCCTCAAGTGCGGCGGCGCCTACCTGCCCCTGGATCCGACGGCGCCCGAAGCGCGCCTCGCCTTTTTCATGGAGGATGCCGGCGCGTCGGTGCTGATCACCCGGCGAGGCTCGGAGAACCGGCTCCCCACCACCGCCGCACGCCGCCTCTTCCTCGACGAGGAGCGGGTGGAGGAGGCCGGCGCCGGCGGTGAGGACCTGGACGTCCAGGTGCCCTCCGGCAGCCCGGCCTATGTGATCTATACCTCCGGCTCCACGGGCCGGCCGAAGGGGGTCGTGGTGACCCACGAGAACGTGGCGCGCCTCTTCGCGGCCACCCGGCACTGGTTCGGGTTCGGCGCCGACGACGTCTGGACCCTGTTCCACTCCTTCGCCTTCGACTTCTCGGTCTGGGAGATCTGGGGGGCTCTGCTCCACGGCGGCCGCCTCGTGATCGTCCCCTATGAGGTGAGCCGCGCGCCCGAGGCTTTCTATGAGCTGCTCTGCCGCGAGGGCGTGACCGTCCTCAACCAGACGCCTTCGGCATTCCGCCAGCTCATCCATGCCGAGGAGGTACTGGGCGTGTCGCCGGATCTCCGCCTGCGCTGGGTGATCTTCGGCGGTGAGGCGCTGCCTCTGGGGAGCCTCGCGCCCTGGTTCGCGCGCCATGGGGACACCCGGCCGCGACTGATCAACATGTACGGCATCACCGAGACGACGGTGCACGTGACCTATCGTCCGATCGGGGAGGACGACCTGCGCGCGGAGGCGAGGAGCGTGATCGGCGGGGCGATTCCCGATCTCTCCCTGTTCGTCCTGGCGCCCGACCTCCAGCCGTTGCCGATCGGCGTGCCGGGAGAGTTGCACGTCGGAGGGGCCGGCGTCGCCCACGGCTACCTTCGTCGTCCCGACCTGACGGCCGAGCGCTTCGTGCCGCACCCCTTTGCGCAGACGCCCGGCGAGCGCCTCTACCGTTCGGGAGATCTGGCGCGCCATCTCCCCGACGGCGATCTGGAGTACCTCGGCCGCATCGATCACCAGGTCAAGATCCGCGGCTTCCGCATCGAGCTCGGAGAGATCGAGGCGGCTCTCGCGGCCCATCCGGCGATCCGCGCGTGCGTGATCCTGGCGCGGGAAGACGGTGGCGAGGCCGGCGACCGGAGGCTGGTCGCCTACGTCGTTCCCCGCGACAGTCCCCTGCCCTCCAGCACCGAGCTGCGGTCGTTCCTGGGCGAGCGCCTGCCGGATTACATGGTGCCGGCGAGCTTCGTGTCGCTTCCCTCCTTGCCGCTGACCGGCAGCGGCAAGCTGGACCGCCGGGCCCTGCCGGCGCCGGACGCCTCCCAGCTCGATCTCGGCGTCGCCTACGTGCCCCCGCGGACGCCGGAGGAGGCGGCTCTCGTCCGCGTCTGGAGCGAGGTTCTCGGCGTCGAGCGGGTGGGGATCCACGAGAACTTCTTCGCCCTCGGCGGCGATTCGATCCGCGGCATCCAGGTGCATGCCCGGGCGCGGCGGGAAGGGCTCTCCTTTTCCCTCCAGGACCTCTTCCGGCATCAGACCATCCACGCGCTGGGCGGCGCCCTGAGCGCCGGTGCGCCCGGCGCCCGGGAGCCGCTGCCGGCCGGGCCGTTCTCTCTTCTCTCCACGCCGGACCGCGAAGCCCTGCCCGCGGGCGTCGAAGACGCCTATCCGGTCGCCGTGCTCCAGCTCGGGATGCTCTTCCACAGCAGCTACAGCCGGGAGTCCGCCACCTACCACGACGTCTTCAGCTTCGAGCTGCGGACGCCGTTCCGGCGCGGCGAGCTGGAGAGGGCGGTGCGGGGGCTGATCGAGCGCCATCCGGTGCTGCGGACCTCGTTCGACCTGACCCGCTTCAGCGAGCCCCTGCAGCTCGTCCAGCGGACCGTCCCCCTGCCGCTGTGGATCGCCGACCTGCGGGCGCTCCCCGCCGCCGCGCAGCAGCGGGCCCTCGCCGACTATCTGGCCGCGGAACGGGTCCGGGGCTTCGACTGGGCCGCCGCGCCGCTGCTGCGGTTCCAGTTGCACCGGCTGAGCGACGCCACCTTCCAGCTCACCCTCAGCTTCCATCACGCCATCCTCGACGGCTGGAGCGTGGCCACTCTGCTGACCGAGCTGTTCCGCGACGTCGTCGACTCCCGTGCCGGCGAGGCCGCCGTGCCGCCGCGAGCGCCGGCTGTCAGCTATCGCGATTTCGTGGCGCTGGAGAAGGCCGAGCTCGCCGCGGAGCCGGCGCGGCAGTTCTGGACCGCGGCGCTGACCGATGCCCCGGAGACCCGGGTTCCCCGTTGGAGCGGTGGGGACGGGCGCGGTGGACGGGGATTGCGCAGCGTCGCCGTCGCGCTTTCCGCCGCGGCGGAAGAGGGGGTGGAGCGGCTCGCGTCGCTCGCCGGCGTTCCGCAGAAGAGCGTGTGTCTGGCCGCCCACGCGGCGGCGTTGTGCCTGCTGACCGGTCACTCGCGAGTGCTCACCGGGCTGGTGTCCAACGGCCGGCCCGAGGTGGAGGATGGCGAGCGCGTCCTCGGCCTCTTCCTCAATACGGTTCCGTTCGCGCTCCAGGTCGAGGATACGAGCTGGCGGGATCTCGCCGTGGCCGCTTTCGCGGCGGAGCGCGAGTTTCTCCCCTTCCGGCGTTTCCCCATGGCGGAGATCCAGCGCCAGGTGGGGGTGCCCGTCCTCTTCGATACCCTCTTCAACTTCACCCATTTCCACGTCTACAACCGCCTCTCCGGCCTGGCGGGGATCGAGGTTCTCTCGCTCCATTCCTTCGAGGAGACGAACTTCCCGCTGGCGGCCAATTTCAGCGTCGATCCCGGCTCGTCGCGACTCAGCGTCGAGATCAAGCTGGATGCCGGCGAGTTCTCGGCCGCCCAGGCCCTGGCGATCGCCGGCTGCTACGAGCGCATCCTCGCCGCCATCGCGGCCGATCCCGTGGGGAGCTGCCGCGGCGATTCTCTCCTGTCGAGCGCGGAGCGCCATCAGCTCCGGGTGGAATGGAACGACACCGGCGTCGAGTGGGGGAGGCAGGAGTGCCTCCACGATCTCTTCGCGGCGCAGGCCGCGCGCACGCCCGACGCGGTGGCCTTGGTCGGCGGCGGCGAGAGGTGGACGTTCGCGGAGCTGGACCGCCGGGCCGGGCGCGTGGCGCATCACCTGCGGCGAGCGGGCGTCGGGCCGGAGGTCCGCGTCGGCGTCTGCCTGACGCGCTCTCCGGAGATGGTGGCCGTCCTCCTCGGCGTGCTCGAGGCGGGAGGAGCCTACGTGCCGCTCGATCCCGCCCAGCCGCGGCAACGCCTCGCTTTCCTGCTCGCCGACTCGCGGACGGCGGTGCTGGTGACCGAAGAAGCGGCCGCGAGCGCCCTCCCGGAGCCGCTCCCGGAAGGAGTGACGGTCCTGCGCGTGGAAGGCTTGCGAGGCGGCCTCACGGAGAGCGCGGACGCCGTGCGCCGCGACGCCGGTCCCGACCCTCTGGCCTACGTCCTCTACACCTCGGGCTCCACGGGGAGACCCAAGGGAGTGATGATCCCGCATGGAGCGCTCGCCAACTACCTCGCGTGGAGCCGGAACGCCTATCTGGCGGCAGCGCAGGGAGGCGCGCCGCTGCACTCCTCGATCGGCTTCGACCTCACCGTCACCAGCCTCTGGTGTCCGCTGCTCGCCGGGCAGGAGGTGGTGCTGGCCCCGGAAGGCGAGGGGATCGAGGGCCTCGCCGGGGTGTTGCGCGACGGCGGCGGTTTCGGCCTCGTCAAGCTGACGCCGGCCCACCTGGAGAGCCTGGCCCACGTCCTGGCCGATGGCGAGGCCGGGCGCGCGGCCGCGGCCTTCGTCATCGGCGGCGAGGCCTTGCTGGGAGCGAGCCTGTCGTCCTGGCGCGCGCGCGCTCCCCGGACGCGGTTGATCAACGAGTACGGCCCGACCGAGACGGTGGTGGGTTGCTCGATCCACGAGGCGCCCGCCGGCGAGCCGGTGCAGGGCGTCGTGCCGATCGGCCGTCCGATCGCCAATACCCGGATCCATGTGCTCGGCCGGGATCTGCGTCCGGTGCCCGCCGGGGTGGCCGGAGAGCTGTGCGTGGGCGGCGACGGAGTCGGCCGGGGCTACCTCGGCCGTCCGGACCTGACGGCGGAGCGCTTCGTTCCGAGCCCCTTCGCCGTCGCTCCGGGGGAACGGCTCTACCGGACGGGAGACCTCGCTCAGCGCCGGCCGGACGGCGTTCTCGAGTTCCTCGGCAGGATCGATCACCAGGTCAAGGTGCGCGGGTACCGCATCGAGCTGGGCGAGATCGAGGCGACGCTGGCCGAGCATCCGGACGTCCGGGAAGCGGTCGTGGCGGCCCGCGAGGAAGCCTCTGGAGACAAGCGGCTGGTGGCCTACGTGGTCGCGGTGGATCGGCGGGCGATCGAGACCGCCGAGCTGCTCTCGTTCCTCGCCGAGAGGCTGCCGGAGTACATGGTGCCCTCGTTCGTGGTGCCGCTCGGCGAGTTGCCCCTCACGCCCAACGGCAAGGTGGACCGGCGGGCCCTCCCGGCTCCGCAGGCGGCGCGACCCGAGGCGGCGGGAGCGCCGGCCCGCCCCCGCACTGCGCTCGAAGGTGAGCTGGTCGAGGTCTGGCGGGAGCTCCTGGGCGTCTCCGACCTCGGCGTGCAGGACGACTTCTTCGCTCTCGGCGGGCACTCGCTGCTCGCCACGCAGCTCGTCTCGCGGCTGCGCGGGATGTTCAAGGTCGAGCTGCCGGTGCGCAGCGTCTTCGAGAATCCGACCGTGACCGCGTTGGCCGCCCGCCTCCAGGAGGCGCTGCGCACGTCTCCGTCGAGCGACGCGGCGCCGCTGGCGAGGGTTTCCCGCGCGCACCCGCTCCCCCTGTCGTTCTCCCAGGAGCGCCTCTGGCTGCTGGACCAGATCACGCCGGGCACCTCGACCTACAACCTACCCAACGCCCTGCGTCTCCTCGGGGATCTCTCCGTCCCGGCCCTCGCCGCCGCCCTCGGCGAGCTGATCCGGCGGCACGAATCCCTGCGGACGACCTTCGCTCTCGCCGCCGGCCCCGTACAGCGGATCGCGCCGCCGGCGCCTCTGCCGGTCTCTGTCGTGGATCTCGCGGGGCTTCCCGACGCCGCGCGGGAGGCGGAGGCCGTGCGCCGGACCGCCCAGGAAGCGCTGAGGCCCTTCGACCTGGCCCGCGGTCCCCTGGTGCGGGTGGTCGTGCTGCGCGTGGGCCCGGCGGACAACGTGCTGATCCTGACGATGCATCACATCGTGAGCGACGGCTGGTCGATGGAGGTGCTGGTGCGGGAGATGGCGGCTCTCTACGGCGCCTTGCGCAGCGGCAGGCCCTCGCCGTTGCCCGAACCGGCCCTTCAGTACGCGGACTTCGCGGCATGGCAGCGGGGCTGGCTGGCCGGCGAAACCCTGGACCGTCAGATCTCCTACTGGCGGTCGAAGCTCGCGGACCTGCGCCCCCTGGAGCTGCCCATGGAGCGCCCGCGTCCGCCGGTGCAGAGCTTCCGCGCCGCCCGCATCCCCGTCCTGCTGCCGTCCGGGTTGAGCGCGAGGCTCCGGCACCTGAGCCGGCGGCAGGGGGCGAGCTTGTTCATGACGCTCCTGGCCGGCTTCAAGGCTCTCCTCGCCCGTTGGTCCGGGCAGGTCTCCTTCGCCGTCGGCTCACCCATTGCGGGCCGCAACCGGCTCGAGACGGAGGGGATGATCGGCTTCTTCCTCAATACCCTGGTGCTGCGCACGGACCTGGCGGGGGACCCCGGCTTCGGCGAGCTGCTGGAGCGGGTGCGGGAGTCGTGCGTGGAGGCCTATTCCCGCCAGGACCTGCCCTTCGAGAAGCTCATCGAGGTCCTCGAGCCCGACCGCGATCCGGGGCGGACGCCGCTGTTCCAGGTGCTCTTCAACATGCTCAACTTCGAGCGCACGCAAGGCGGCCACGTCGAGCTGCCCGGCCTCGCCACGGGATCTCTGCCCATGCCCGAGCTGGGCTCCAAGTTCGATCTCACGCTCTACGCCTCGGGAGCCGGCGAGAGCATCGAGCTGCATCTGGTCTATAGCACCGACCTTTTCGGCGCGGGACAGATGGCCCGGTGGATCGAGCACTACCAGGCCCTGCTGGAGGCCGCGGCCGGCGCTCCGGCGACGCGGCTGTCCGACCTGCCGCTGTTGCGTGAGGTGGAGCGCCGGCAGCTCGCCTCGTTGCCGAACCCCAAGGCGCCGGTCGACGCGCTCTCCAGGCTGGAGCCGGAGGATGTGGAGGCGTCGATTCCAGCCCGCTTCCGCCGCCAGGCCGAGCTCCATGCCCACCGGCTCGCGTTGAAGACGGAGCGCCATGCCTGGCTTTACCGGGATCTCGATCGCGAGGTGACGCGGGTGGCCGCCTGTGTCCTGCGCGGACCCGCCGAGGCGTCGACGCCGGTCGCCGTGCTGCTCGACCACGATGCGCCCATGGTGGCGGCCCTGCTGGGCGTGCTGGCGGCGGGCCGCTGCTACGTTCCGCTCGATCCCGCGTATCCCGAGCCGCGGTTGAGCTTCATGCTGGAGGATTCCGGCGCCGGGATCCTGCTCACCGACGAAGCGAACCTCGAGCTGGGCCGCCGGCTCGCCGGCGGCCGTTGCGCCGTCGTCGACCTCGACGGCGCGCCGTCGCCGTCGGCGCCGGCGCTGCCGCGGGTCGCCGCCGACAGCCTCGCCTACATCCTCTACACCTCGGGCAGCTCGGGCACTCCCAAGGGGGTGATGCAGAGCCACCGCAACGTCCTGCGTCACGTCCAGGCCTACGCGAGGAGCCTCGGGATCGAGCCCGGGGACCGCGTGAGCCTGTTCGCCTCGTACTCCTTCGATGCGGCGGTGATGGACATCTACGGCGCGCTTCTCAACGGCGCCGCGCTCCACCCCTACGACGTCAAGCGGCAGGGCACCGCCGGCCTCGCCTCGTGGCTCAAGGAGGAGGGGATCACCATCTTCCACTCCACGCCCACCCTGTACCGGGCCTTCCTGGACGGCCTCGCGGAGGGGGAAGCGCTGCCGGCGCGCCGGGTGGTCCTCGGCGGCGAGGCGGCGCGGCGACGCGACGCCGAGCGCTTCCTGGAGCGTTTCCCGGCGGACGCCGTCCTCGTCAACGGGCTCGGGCCCACCGAGTCGACGCTGGCCTTGCAGTGCTTCTTCGACCGCGCCGGCGAGCTGCCGCGCGGCACCCTGCCGGTCGGCTATCCCGTGCCGGGCACCGGGGTGCTGCTCCTGGGCCCTACCGGCGAGCAGGTCGCTCCCTACGGCGTCGGCGAGATCGTCCTGCGCGGGCCGGCGCTGGCCCTCGGCTACTGGCGCCGGCCCGAGGCCACGGCCGCAGCCTTCCGGCCGGATCCGGACGGCGGCGAAGCCCGCGTCTACCGCACGGGAGACCTGGGGCGGCGCCTCCCCGATGGCAGCCTCGAGTTCATCGGCCGCGGGGACCTCCAGGTCAAGATCCGCGGCCACCGCATCGAGCTGGGCGAGATCGAGTCCATCCTCGGCCGGCACGCCGGGGTGCGGGAGGCGGTGGTCCTGGCCCGCGAGGACACGCCGGGAGACCGCCGTCTGGTGGCTTACGTGGTGCCGGGCCAGGCGGCGGCCGCGCCCCCGGACGAGCTGCAGGGCTGGCTGCGCGACCGGCTGCCCGACTACATGGTGCCCGCCGCATTCGTGGCCGTCGAGCGGCTGCCCCTGACGCCGAGCGGCAAGGTGGACCGCCGGGCGCTGCCCGCCCCCGGGATCCAGCGGCCGGCGGAGCAGGGCTTCGCCCCGCCGCGCACGGCCCTGGAGGAGCTGCTGGTCGAGCTGTGGTCGCAGATGCTGCGCGCCGGCCGCGTGGGCATCCACGACGACTTCTTCTCCCTGGGCGGCCACTCCCTGGCCGCCATCCAGCTCCTCGCCTCGCTGCGCCAGGCTCTGGGAGTCGAGGTGCCCCTGTACCGCCTCTTCGCGGCGCCGACCGTGGCCGGGCTCGCCCGCACCATCGCGGCTCTGCGGGGCGAGGCGGAGACGGCGGAGAGGCCGCCTCTGCCCGCTCTGGTCCCCGCTCCCGACCGGCTCCACGAGCCCTTCCCCCTGACCGACCTCCAGCAGGCCTACTGGGTGGGGCGCACCGGCGCCTTCGAGCTGGGTAACGTGTCCGCCCACATCTATCGGGAGATCGATTTCGTGGGGCTCGACGTGGAGCGTCTCGGCCGCGCCTGGCAGCGCGTGATCGACCGCCACCCGGCCTTGCGGACCGTCATCCTGCCGGACGGCCGCCAGCAGGTTCTGCCCGGCGTGCTGCCCTACCGCGTCGAGGTAAAGGACCTGCGGGAGCCTGCCCACCGCCGGTGCGGAGCTGGACGGCGTCCGCCGCCGCCTGGCGGACCACGGCCCGCGGCTGGACACCTGGCCGTTGTTCGAGCTGCGGGCGTCGCTCCTGGACGAAGACCGGGTGCGCCTGCACTTCAGCCTCAGCCTGGTGGTCTGCGATGCCTACAGCGCGCGGCTGGTGGTGCGCGAGCTCATCGGGCTCTACGTCGATCCCGACTCGCCGCTGCCGCCGGTGGCGGTGACGCCGCGCGACTACGTCCTCGCCCTCCAGGACCTGCAGGAATCCGCGACCTACCGGCACAGCCTCGAGTACTGGCGCTCCCGCCTGGCCGCCCTGCCGCCGTCACCCGACCTGCCGCTGGCCAAGAACCCCGCCGCGGTGGCCTCGCGGTTCGTGCGCCGCCGGGGGAGCCTGGAGCCCACCCAGTGGCGCCTCTTCAAGGCGCGGGCCTCCCAGGCCGGCCTGACCGCCACCGCCGCCCTGGCCACCTTGTTCGCCGAGGTGCTGGCCGCCTGGAGCAAGAGCGCCAGCTTCACGCTGAACCTGCTGCTGTTCAACCGGCTGCCGATCCATCCCCAGGTGAGCGAGCTGGTGGGCAACTTCAGCTCGACGCTGCTGCTGGAGGTGAGCAATCCGGCGGCCGAGCCCTTCAGCGTCCGGGCGCGCCGTCTCCAGGAGCAGCTCTGGCGCGACATCGACCACGGCATCGTGACCGGTGTGCGGGTGCTGCGCGAGCTCGCCCGCGTGCAGGGCGGACAGGCTCGCCCGGTGGCGCCGGTGGTCTTCTCCAGCACGCTCAATCTGACCGCCTCCGACGACGCCGTCGCCGGCGAAGGCCAGGCCGCGGCCCGGCCGGGCGACGGAGACTCCGCGAGCCGGCTGGTGTTCAGCCACCTGCAGACGCCCCAGGTGTGGCTCGACCACCAGGTCTCGGAGGAGAGCGGCACCCTCTACTTCAACTGGGACGCGGTGGAGGAGATGTTCCCGCCCGGGTTGCTGCGAGAGATGTTCGACGCCTACCGCGCTTTGCTCCAGCAGCTCGCGGAGGATGACGGGGCCTGGCAGGCGCCGCGCCGGGTGCTCGTCTCCGCCGAGCAGCTCGCCCTGCGGGCCCGGGTCAACGCCGGCGGCGTGCCGGTGCCGGCGGGCCTCCTCCACGAGCCCTTCATGGCCCGGGCCGCGGCGCAGCCGGACCATCCGGCGGTGATCAGCGCCTTGCGAACCCTGAGCTACGGCGAGGTGGACCGCCTCTCCAATCGCCTGGGCCGCCGGCTGCGGGAGCTCGGCGCGCGCCCCGGCCGGCTGGTGGCGGTGGTGATGGAGAAGGGCTGGGAGCAGGTCGTCGCGGTGCTCGCCGTGCTCAAGGCCGGCGCGGCCTACCTGCCCCTCGACCCCGGCCTGCCCGCCGAGCGCCTCACCTCGCTGATGCGGCACGCCGAGGTGGAGCTGGCCCTCACCCAGCCCTGGCTGGACCAGGAGCTGGAATGGCCCGCCGGGATCCGGAGGGTGGGGGTGGACGCGCCGGCGGACCTCGCGGGCGACGACGGGTCTCTCGATGCGGTGCAGGCGCCGGACGACCTCGCCTACGTGATCTTCACGTCCGGCTCCACCGGGCAGCCCAAGGGCGTGATGATCGAGCACCGCGCGGCCCTCAACACCATCGTCGACATCAACCGGCGCTTCCGGGTGACGCCCGCGGACCGGGTCCTCGCCCTGTCGGCGCTGAGCTTCGATCTCTCGGTCTACGACATCTTCGGCCTGCTCGCCGCCGGCGGCACGGTCGTCATGCCGGAAGGGGGAGAGGCCCGCGAGCCGGCCCGCTGGCTGGAATGGCTCCTGGCATGGCGGGTGACGATCTGGAATTCCGTTCCGGCCCTGATGCGGATGCTCGCCGACCATCTGGAGGGGCGCTCCGAGCTCCTGCCGGAGACGCTCCGCCTGGTGCTGCTGAGCGGCGACTGGATCCCGGTGTCGCTGCCCGGGTCCCTGCGCGCGCTCTCCCGCGGCGTCGAGGTGATGAGCCTCGGCGGCGCCACCGAGGCCTCGATCTGGTCGATCTGCTACCCCATCCGCAAGGTCAACCCCGCCTGGGTGAGCATCCCGTACGGCAAACCCATGGACAACCAGACGTTCCACGTGCTGGACGACGCCCTGGAGCCCCGGCCCTTGTGGGTGCCCGGCGAGCTCTACATCGGCGGCATCGGCCTCGCCCGCGGCTACTGGCGCGACGAGGAGCGCACGGCGGCGAGCTTCGTCACGCATCCGCGCACCGGCGAGCGCCTCTACCGCACCGGCGACTGGGGCCGCTACCTGCCCGACGGCAACATCGAGTTCCTCGGCCGCGAGGACCTCCAGGTCAAGGTCCAGGGCTACCGCATCGAGCTGGGCGAGATCGAGGCCGCCCTGACCCAGCATCCCGAGGTGCGCACGGGTGTCGTCGCCGCCCTCGGGGAGCAGCGGGGGAGCAAGCGCCTGGTGGGCTACTACGTCCCGGGCCCATTCCCCGGCCCGGCGCCGGAGAGCTTGCGGGAATTCCTGCTGCGCAAGCTCCCCGACTACATGGTGCCCAACGTCATGGTGCCCCTGGAGGCCCTGCCCCTGAGCGCCAACGGCAAGGTGGACCGCCGGGCGCTGCCGGCCCCGCAGGCGCTCGGCGGGACGCGGACCTTCGTGGCGCCGCGGGACGAGTGGGAGAGGGGACTGGCGACGATCTGGGAGGAGGTCCTGGAGACCCGGCCGATCGGAGCGGGCGACAATTTCTTCGATCTGGGCGGACACTCGCTGCTGGCGGTGCGCCTGATGGCCCGCATCCAGCAGCGGTTCGGCCAGGACCTGCCGTTGTCGATCCTCTTCCAGGGCGCCACCCTGGAGCACCTGGCCGGCGTGCTGCGGCGGCGCACCGGCACCGCCCCGCGTTCGGCCCTGGTGGAGATCCAGGCTGCCGGTGTGCAGCCGCCGCTGTTCTGCGTCCATCCGGTCGGCGGCAACGTCCTCTGCTATGCCGAGCTGTCGCGCCGGCTCGGGGTCGACCAGCCGCTCTACGGGCTGCAGGCCCTCGACCCGGACGGCGGCGCGCCGCCGCGCCTCGAAGACATGGCGGCCCGCTACGTGGCCGAGGTGCGCCGGGTACAACCGGAAGGGCCGTACCTGCTGGCCGGCTGGTCCATGGGCGGCGTCGTCGCCTTCGAGATGGCGCAACAGCTTCGCCGCGAGGGCCGGAAGGTCGCCCTGGTGACCCTGATCGATACGTCGGCCCTGGAGGCTCCCGCCCCGGTGCTCGATCCGGCGACGTTGGCCTCCCTGTTCGCCTCCGACCTCGCCGGCCAGATGGGGGTCGCCCTCGCTCTCGAGCCGGATGAGCTGCGGCCACTGCCGGCCCGGGAGCGCCTCGAGAAGGTGATCGACCATACCCGCCGCGCGGGGGTCCTGCCTCCCGAGGTGGACGCGGGCTCGATGGCCCGCTGGCTGGCGTTGTTCGAGAGCAACTACCTGGCCATGCTCGCCTATGTCCCCAAGCCCTACCCCGGCCGGGTCGCGCTGATCAACGCCAGGGCCGGCTCGGGCTCCGCGGGCTTCTGGGCTGGATTGGCCGCCCAGGGAGCCGATATCCTGACCCTCGAAGGCGATCACTTCAACCTGCTGACGGCGCCGCGCATCGAGAGGCTGTCGGACTTCCTGCGGGAACGCATCGCCGCCGTGGCAGCGGAGCGCGACCAGGAGGTGGCGACGTGAAGATCCTGCTCGTCCAGGACGTGCTGTACGTGCCGGCATTGCGGCCGGCGAGCCGCGCCAACCGGGCGCTGATCCAGGCTCTCGCCGGCCGCGGTCACGACTGCCGGGCCGTAGCCCCCGCCTTCGGGCCTGCCGAGTGCAGGACCCGCACCCAGTCGTTCAGCGAGTGGGCCTCCAGGGGTCTGGGGGTCGCGTGGGCCTCTTCCGACGCCGACGTCTACTCGGTGGAGGGAGTCGAGGTCCACGTGGTCCAGGACCCCTCTCGCCTGGCCGCCTGCGCCGCGGAACAGGTGCGGGATTTCCGGCCCGACTGGACCCTGGTGACCGCGGACGCCCCGGACCTTGCCCTGCTCGCGGCGGTCGCCGACGCCGAGCCCTCGCGGCTCGTCTGCCTCTACCACGGCGCGGTGGCGCCGTCGCCTCCCGGGCTGGAAGCCCTGCGGCGGTCGGACGGCGTCGCCGCCCCCGGCGAGTGGTTGCGGCGGGAGCTCGAGCGCTGGACCGGCGGCGAGGCCGCCGCCTTTGCATTCCCCTCCCTGGGCTATGGCGCCGACCCTCTTCCGCCGTCCGGCGACCGCGGCGCCGTCACCCTGGTGAACCCGGCCGCGGCCACGGGCCTGGGCTTGTTCCTGGAGTTGGCCAGGCGCCTGCCGGAGGTGCGGTTCGCGGCGGCGCCGGGGTGGGAGACCACGGACGAAGAGGCCGCCGCCCTCGCCTCGCTCGCCAACGTCCAGCTCCTGGAGATCTCGGAGGAGCCCGACGACCTCCTGGCCGGCTCCCAGGCGTTGCTCCTCCCCGCGCTCCGCCCCGAGGGCTTCGAGCCTCTCGCGGTCGAGGCCATGCTGCACGGGATACCGGTCCTGGCGAGCGACCTCGGCGGGCTTGCCGAGGCCAAGCTGGGAGTGGGCTTCCTCCTGCCGCCGCCGCTGGCGCCGGAAGATGCCGCCGCCTGGGAGGCGGCGTTGCGCCGCCTGCTGGCCGACCGCGGGCTGGCCGCCGGCCTCGGCGCCGCGTCCCGCGAGGCCGCCCGGGACTACGCCGCCCGCGCCGCGGATCTCGCCCCCTTCGAGTCGTGGTGCGCAGGCCTGAGCCCCCGGCCCCGCAAGCCCGCGGTGAGCGCCGCCCCGCTCGCTCCCCTGCGACCCCCGGGGCCGCTGACCCCGGCGCCGCGGCAACCCGCCGCCGCGCGCACCCGGGGCCGACAGGTGGGAGGGGCAGACCCCGGCGGCGGCATGCATTTCTCCCTGTTTTTCTTCTCCGCCGACGGCTCCACCGCCGCCCGCGACAAGTACCGGCTGCTCCTGGAGAGCGTGCGGCTCGCGGACCGCCACGGCTTCACCGCGGTCTGGACGCCCGAGCGCCACTTCAACGCCTTCGGCGGCCTCTACCCGAACCCGTCGGTGACCAGCGCCGCCCTCGCCATGTTGACGGAACGCATCCAGTTGCGCGCCGGCAGCGTCGTCCTGCCTCTCCAGAACCCCCTCCGGGTGGCCGAGGAGTGGGCGGTGGTCGACAACCTTTCCGGCGGCCGCGTGGCCCTGGCCTTCGCCTCCGGCTGGCACGTCAACGACTTCGCCATGGCCCCCGAGACCTACCGCAACCGGCGGGAGGCCCTCTTCGACGGCATCGAGACGGTGCGGCGGCTGTGGCGCGGCGAGAACGTGGAGCTGCCCAACGGCCTGGGCCATACGGTCCGGGTGGAAGTGTTCCCGCGGCCTCTGCAGGAGGAGCTGCCGTTCTGGATCACCTGCCAGTCCGATCCCACCTTCGTCGCGGCGGGAGAGCTGGGCGCCAACGTGTTGACCAACATGAACCAGAAGAGCGTGGACGAGTTCCGGTCCAAGGTCCGCCTCTACCGCGAGGCGCTGTCCGGGGCCGGGTACGACGCCGCCCGGGGAGTCGTGAGCCTGATGCTGCATACGTACGTGACCGAGGACATCGATCTCGCGCGGGACCGCTTGAAGGCGGCCTACGGCGGGTACTTGCTGACCAACATGGGGCTGCAGATGCGGCAGGCGGAGGGAGTCGGGGTGGAGGTGGCCCTCCAGGACGGCGACCGCGAGTTCATCATGGATGCGGCCTTCCAGCGGCTCCTCGACACCCATGGTCTGGTGGGCACGCCGCAGGCCTGCGCGGAAAAGGTGGCGCGGCTCGCCGCCGCCGGCGTCAACGAGATCGCCTGCCTGATCGACTTCGGGCTGGAGACCGACGAGGTCCTGCGCAGCCTCCACCTCCTGGCCGAGGTCAAGGCGGCTTCGGCCGCGGCGCTGCAAGGTGCGGGCTGAGGGAGCGCCCGGCCAAGGCCGTCGAGGCGTTCGCCTCCTGCGCCGGGGCTGGAGGCCCCTGGAGAGCCGAGCCGACGAGCAGGAGGGCGAGAATTCCGGGAGGTTTCATGTCGATCCTCGGCCGCGAGGCACCCGGGGGAGAGGAGCAGCCCCCCCGGGTCAGCTCAAACGGATGGCCAGCGCAGGGTCGGTCCGCAGGGCGCTCCGCGCCGGCAGCGAGCTGGCGAGAAGGACGACGGCGGCCAGGCTGAGCGAGACCATGACGAGGGTCGCCGGATCGTACGGCTCGATGCCATAGAGCAGGCCGTGGATGAGGCGGCTCGTGAAGATGGTTCCGGCCAGGCCGAGGATCAGGCCCAGGCCGATCACCAGGCCGGCCTCGCGCAGCACCAGGCGGAAGACATCTCCGCGGCTGGCTCCCAGCGCCATGCGCAGGCCGATCTCGCGGCGGCGCTGCTCGACGGCGGCGGTCATCACTCCATAGACGCCGATGCAGGCCAGCACCAGGGCGAGCAGGCCAAAGAAACCGAGCAGGCCGGTGCCCAGCCGGGCCATCCACAAGTTGCCCGCGATCGATTCGGAGATCGTCTGCAGCCTCAACATCTGTATCGCCGGGTCGAGCGCGCGCAACTGGTTGCGGGTCTCGCCGACGAGGCGCGGGAGCCTGTCCGGATCGGCGCGCACGTACAGGGTCACCTGGGAGGAGTAGCGTTGCTCGGCCGGCAGGTAGATATAGGGGTCGGGCGGCGCTTGCATCGAGGTGTTCCGGACGTCCTTCACGACGCCGACGACCTCCACCAGTTGCTCTTCGGTCTCGAGCCGGAAGCGTTTGCCGGTCGCCTCCTCCCCGGGCCAGAGCTGCTTGGCGACCGTCTCGTTGACGATCGCCACCGGCCGGCTGCCGGGCCGGTCGGTGGCGTCGAAAGCGCGACCGCGAAGGACCGGGATGCCCAGGGTCCGGAAGTAGCCGGCGCTGACGTTGGAGGTGCGGATGAGCGCATCTTCGCCGCTGCGCGCCGTCTCCTGGCCCTCCGGATAGATCTCGTACAAGATGGCGAAGTTGGTCATCAGCCGCGTGCTGGAAAAGCTGACCGACTTCACGCCCGGCAGCGTGCCGAGGCGCTCGACGGTCTGGCCCAGGAACTGGCGCCCCTTGGCCTCGTCGTAGACCTCCGCGGGCATCCCGATCGAGGTCAGCAGCAGCTCGTCGGTGTCGAAGCCGGGGTCGACCTGCTGGGACTTGCGCAGGCTGCGCAGGAACAGGCCGGCGCAGACCAGGCAGACCAGGCAGAGCGCCACCTGGACGACGACCAGCGACCGGCGCACGCCGATCCGCGTGCTGCCGCGGCCCGTGCCCTGCAGCGGTCTCACCAGATCGGTCCGCGAAGCCTTCACCGCCGGCAGCAGTCCGAACGCGAAGCCCGTCAGCACCGACAGGACCAGCGTAAAGGCGAGCACCGTGGCGTTGAGGCCGAGGTCGAGAGAGCCCTCGGCCAACAGCGGCGGACGGATGTACCACAGGAAGCGCACCCCCAGGACGGCGATCCCCAATCCGCAGACGCCGCCGAGCAGGGCCAGCAGCATGCTTTCGACCAGCGTCTCGCGGATGAGCCGCGAGCGGCTGGCCCCGATGGACAGCCGGAGCGCCAGCTCGCCGCGGCGCTCGGACGCGCGGACCATCAGCAGGTTCGCCACGTTCACGCACGCGATCAGGAGCACCAGCGCGACGACGCACAGGCTCAGCGTGCGTACCTGCAGCTGGGAATCTCGCTGGTCGGGGCGGGTGTAGTAGGAGGTGAGCGGCAGGACCGTGACGCCCCAGCCGGCCTCCACCTCGCCGTGCTCCTGTTGCAGGCGCCGGGCGATGGTGCTCATCGCCGCCTGCGCCTGCGCCGGCGAGACGGCATCCGCCAGACGGCCGACCAGCATCACCATACGCCCCTGGCGCATGCTGAGCAGCGCGCTGAACTCCGGCGGCGTGACCGACCCGAAGATCCCGAGCGGCACCCAGGCCTGCACGGCGGCCGAGCGATCGAGCCCCCGGAAGCCCGGCGGCGCGATGCCGACCACCGTAAAGGCGCGGCGATTGAACCTCACCGTGCGGCCGAGGGTCCGTGGATCGGCACCGAAGCTGCGCCGCCAGAGCGAGTCGCTGAGGACGACCACCGGCAAACCGCTGCCGAGGGTCGCCTCTTCGGCGGTGAAGACGCGGCCGTGCGGCAGCCGGACTCCCAGCACGTCGAAATAGTTCGCCGAAACGGCGAGGCTGATCAGCGGCTCCGCGTCGGCCGTTCCCTCCAGGCTCAACCCGAGCGGTATCTGGGTGAGGATCCCGGAGAACACGCGGTTCTGCGCGATGTAGTCCTGGGCACCCGGGTAGGAGAGCGGCATGAAGGCACCGCTGGGGTTCTCGTCGGCGCCGTAGGAGCCGAAGATGGCCATCAGCCGGTCCGGCTGCGCGACCGGCGGCGCCTCGAGGAAGAAGGCATTGATCAGGGTGAAAATGGCGGTGTTGGCGCCGATGCCCAAGCTCAAGGAGAGCAGGGCCGAAAGGGTGAGGGACGGCCGCCCCAGCAGACTCCGCACCGCGAATCGTACGTCGGCCCCGATATCGGCAAGCATGGTCGGCGTGCTCCTCTCCGGTTCTCGGTCATCTGCGTTAAGGCGCGGATTCTGGCACAGTGCTCCCCCAGGCGCAATCACCGAGAGGCGCCGAGTCCGGAATCCCCTGGGGCAGGGAGTTTTGCAGCCTGCTAAGGCGTCATCGGCATCCGGAGCTCGAAAAAATCGAGGAGGCGGGATGCCGCCGGAGGATCGAGATTGCTGAGGCTGACCAGGACGTATCCGAGCTGCGGGTAGATACGCAGATCGCCGCTCATGCCCGGAGCTCCGCCACCGTGGCCGTAGCTCCGCAGCGGCGGTTCCTGCTGGACGCTGAAGCCATATCCGTACTGTTGCGCCTGCGGCCGGGTGGCCTCCGCGAGCATCGACTTCGAGATCAGCTTCCCTGACTCCAACGCCTGTGCAAACCGCAACAGATCGCCGACCGTGGAGCAACCGCCGCCTGCCGCGGTGCCTCTCCACGGCAGCGTGTCGGTATTCAGCATCCATTGGCCGTCGTGCTCCATGTAGCCCTTGGCGCGCTTCGGTACCACCTCGGTTTCGGGCAGAGAATCGGTGGACGTCATGCCCGCCGGCCGGAAGATCCTGCTGCGCACGTGCTCGTAGTACGACCTGCCGCTAATCCTTTCGATCAGCGCGCCGAGCAGGACGAATCCATAGTTCGAGTACCGACGATCCGCGCCCGGCTCGTGCATGAGCGGGCGCGAGCCATAGAGCCTTACGTAGTCGGCGTGCTGGCGCAACGTCGGGCGGTGCTCCATGAACTGCGGACCGAAGATGTCGCCGGTGCCCCCGGTATGCGTGAGCAGATGCCGCACGGTGACCTGCGAAGCCAGGTCCTTGTTCGGATAGTCGGTGAGATATTTTCCGATGGGATCGTTCAGCGCCAGCTTGCCTGCCTCGACGAGCTGCAACGTCGCGACCGCCGTGAACATCTTGTTCATCGATCCGAGGCGAAACTGCGTGTCGAGCGTCACCGGAGTGCCGGCCTCCCGGTCCGCGCGGCCCCAGGCTTTTTCGAGCAGCACCTTGCCGTTGCGGGCGACGAGCACGGCACCGGAAAACTGATCGTCCTTCGCGAGCTGCTCGGCGTGGGCGGAGAGCGCCGCCAGCGCATCCGCGAGGTCCGCGGGAAGGGGAACGGCTTCCGGGCTCGCGCTCGAGAGCTTCACCGATTTTTCCGCGCCGACCTTCTCGGGCGGCTTGGCGACTTGGGCGGGTTGCGCCCGACAGGCAACCGAGGGGGCGAGCATGAAGAGGGCAATGAGAACCGAGGCGCGCTCGCAAGTCACGATCGCTCCCTTTTGAGTTCGCTGCTGTGATTCAGGACGGCACCAGCGCGAGGTCTTGCGCCAGTCGGTGCCTACTATCGCACAGCGCTTCCTTCCTTGCCAATAGCAGATAGCAGAAGTCGACCGACTTTGTTGGCGCGGAGAAAGACGCTATGAATCCCGGGTCCGGAGGGATGATCGAAGCGACGATGAGGAGGCTGCGATGATCAAGACCCATGGCCTGACCCATATCGCGCTCGCCGTACGGGCCGCTAAGGTACAGGCCTCCCCCCTTCGGGGGATGTTAAGGCCCCACTAAGGTACGGGCCTCCCCCCTTCGGGGGAGTTAAGCTCCCGCTAAGGTACGGCCCTCCCCCCTTCGGGGGATGTTGAGCCCCCGCTAAGGTACAGGCCTCCCCCCTTCGGGGGCGTTAAGGCCCCGCTAAGGTACGGGCCTCCCCCCGTCGGGGGCAGCTCTCCCCCTGAAGGGGGCAGGCTTCCCCCCGTCGGGTACAGGCTTCCCCCCATCGGGAGCTGGGGCCTCCCTTTTCCGGGGGCAAACCGCTCAAACGTCCGCGAGAGATCGCACCGCGAGGATGGCCCCGCACCGCTCGAGGGCGAGCGGGCCGGCCGCTTCCAGGAGGTACGCCAGCGAGTGCGGCGACCGCGCCAGGGACACGGCGACGTTCATGGCATCCAGCAGCGCCTCGTCGAACAGCTCGAGATGGCCGACCAAGGTGCCGTCGTCCAGCGCCAAGCCGTAGCCCTCCGGGTCGGCCTCTTTGTGCAGCCGCAGCAGCGCGTCGCGGCCGGTGCCGGGCAGCACCGCCGCGGCGAGGAGCGCCAGCCAGCGGTCCGGGAACACCGCCGCCGGCCGGAAGCCCCGCGCCAGGCTCTCGCCGGCCCGGAACAGCCCGAATCCCAGACCCGGGATCGGCTCGACGAACCACGGTCCGGCCACGTCGGCCTCGCCCGCCGTCGGCGGCTCGTCGCGCTCCATGAAGGCTGCGAGGAAAGAAGGGGAGAAGGCGTTAAAATCGCGGGAGCTGCGCATAGGGCTCGTCTCCTTTGCGTGGTCAGGCTCGGAGTTGAGCTCTAACTCACTCCGGGCCGTTTGTTTGTTGCTGCGATCCTATGAAAGCAGGGTGGCGGAAGTCAAGCAGTAAAATGCGCGGACGCTCTGCTCGCGCCGAAGGCGCGAAGGCATGGTGTGTCGAGCATGTTCAACAGCTTGGGGGTGAAAGTCCCCTGCACAGCCTGATGGAGGCGAAGTGCTAGCGAAGCGCAAGGGTATCTAAGGTCCTGTGAGGGGCCGTCCGAAGGAAGCGCGGAGCAAAATCGCGACCCGACGAACAGAAACCGGATAGGAGGCAGGACCGGTCGGACGAGTGGGCCATGCGCCACGAAGTCCCCAATCCATCAAGGACCGGGGCTGTAAATCCGGCGGGTGTGCGAGGAAGGCGGTTGAGCTTACCTCGAGAGATCTGCCGGGCTCGCAGGGACCGCCCTGGCGAGCAGCGGGCAGAAGTCAGCAGAGGGCATAGTAGGTAGACGCAGTCGTCTCACTCGATCGAGGCACTCGCCCGAAAGGGGAGAAATGGTGGGGGTCGCACGGGGCGGGAACGGTCTACGCGAAGGCCCGAACGGTTCCCTCCTGGAGTCAGGGGGGTAAATGGAGAGACCCGAGTCATGCGTCTCCGAGGCGGCAAGCGGCAGAAAACCCAGCTAGAGCTGGCCTTCGTCCCGCCGGGGAGGGGTGAAGCCTCTCTCGGCGGGAAGGAAGGGACCGAAACGCCCCGGGCGGCCCACGTCTGCCAGGGTCCGGCGCCGACCGAATTCCTGATGGAGGAGGTCTGTGACCCAGGAAACCTGAAAAGAGCGTTGCAGAAAGTCTGCCGGAACCAAGGCGATCCGGGCGTCGACGGGATGACCGTCAAGGCGTTGCCGGGCTACCTTGGAGACCACTGGTCGCAGATTCGATCCCAACTGCTCGCGGGGAGCTACACGCCCCGGGCGGTCAAGCGGGTGGAGATCTCCAAGCCGGGAGGTGGAAGGCGGAAGCTGGGGATTCCGACCGTTGTGGACCGTCTGGTGCAACAGGCGATCTTGCAGGTGCTGCAGAAGCAGTGGGACCCCACGTTCTCCGAGCACAGCTACGGTTTTCGTCCGCGCCGAGACGCGCACCAAGCGGTGGCCCGAGCCCAAGAGATCGTGGCTCAGGGCTACGGCTGGGTCGTGGACATCGACTTGGAGCAGTTTTTCGACCGGGTCAACCACGATCGCCTGATGGCACGCGTCGCGGAAAGGGTGGCCGACAAACGAATGCTCAAGCTGATCCGTGCGTTTCTCCACGCAGGGATTCTGGAGGACGGCCTGGTTCAGCCGACGGAGGAGGGCACGCCGCAGGGCAGCCCGCTGTCTCCGTTGCTGTCCAACTTGGTGCTCGACGAATTGGACCGGGAACTGGAGAAGAGGGGTTTGCCGTTCGTGCGCTACGCCGACGACTGCAACATCTATGTGCGCAGCGAGCGAGCCGGCCAGCGAGTGATGAGGAGCCTCAGCGACTTCATCACCCGCAAACTCCGACTCAAGGTCAACACCACGAAGAGTGCGGTGGCAAAACCCTCGAGTCGGAAGTTCCTCGGCTTCAGCCTTTCGGACGGAGCTGAACCGAAACGATTCATCGCCCGACAGGCGCTGAAGAGGTTTCGGCAGCGAGTCGTGGAGCTAACCGGGCGCAATCGGGGCATCAGCTTGGCACGGATGATCGGGGAAGTATCCGAGTACCTCAGGGGCTGGATTAACTACTTCGGTTTCTGTGAAAGGCGTACGGACCTGCGAGACTTGGACGGCTGGATTCGGCGGCGGCTGCGTTGCGCCGCTTGGAAACAGTGGCAGAACGGGCGCAGGCGATACCGAGCGCTCCGACGGCGGGGAGTCCCGGCCGAACGAGCCAAGGCGGTCGCCGGCAGTACCCGGGGACCCTGGCACATGAGCCGCAACATGGCCATGAGCCAGGCCCTTTCGAACCGCTATCTCATGTCCCTGGGACTCCTCACCCTGGAGACCTGGTCGAATGCTTAACCGGCCGAACCGCCGTGTACGAGACCCGTACGCACGGTGGTGTGGGAGGGGCGAGAGCCGCGAGGCTCTCCCCCTATCCCGATTAGCCTGGGGCGCGAGCCCCAGGAAAGAGATCTTGCTGTTCTCCCCCTCTCCGGTTACGGAGAGGGGGCCGGGGGGTGAGGCTTCGGAGGGCAGGACCGTACGCAGTCAGCAGGCAAACTGAACCTCTACACTCCTGAAGGGTTCTTCAGGGCTGCGCCTCGCCGGCGCCGCCTGGCTAAAGGTTCGCTACACCTCTTTTGGGTATAGACTTATATGATACGCAACGCGCAGCCTGTCGGAAGAGATTATGGCCCATCCGTGCGCTGGGACAACGACCTCGATAGCCTCGATAGCGGTGCTTGCGGCTTCCAGGGCAAGAGTGTCGGGGAAGCTCTGCTCGCCGCTCCTTGCCTTGATCATCACCTGTGGCTGTACTGGCCTGCGACCTTTGCCGCCGCCGCGCCTTGGGCCTTGCGAAGCCATCAGCAACTCGAGTAGCTCTGACCTGTGGCGCTGCCTCGACGAAATCGATTCTCTGGTGCAGTCCGACATCTCGCGTCCCCAGCCCCGAGAGAGCGCTTATCGCTCGACCACTCGCGTCACGGCCGGCGATCTCCGCCGCAAGTTTGGGGACCAGAGCCCGAAGCGGGCCTGCGGCGGCAGAGTGCCCGCCGGTTTCGTCAACGTTCCCGAGCGGGAGAAGATGGAACCTCGAGCCACCGGACGCGCTCCGCTGCATGCCTACTTCCGAGCTGCGCGGCCCGGAATGGCGACGGTTATCGTCTTGCATGGTCTTTACGACAGCAAGCATAGCCGGTACATTCGCTTGACGGCTGAGTTGCTGGCGGCTCAGGGCTTTGGCGTGCTCGTGCCGGACCTCCGCTGGCACGGTTGCCTTTTTCACTGGCCGCCGACTCTGGGCCTGGAAGAGGCGCAGGATGTCGTAGCCTGGCGTGAGTGGCTGCGCGAGCGAACGCCGGAGAGCCCCGTAGGGCTCGTGGGTTTCAGCCTGGGATCGCTCGACGTGATCCGCGCGCTGGCCCTGGACTCCAGGGGCGACATATTTCGCGCTGGCGGGATCGTCATATCGCCTCCCGCCCGCCTGCGGCTGACGTTCGTGGCAGTGGACGATCCGCCATCGTTTGCCGATCATGGCGGGCTCTCTCTTGTCCAGAGATTCTTTCACCTCGCCCTCCGTCGACGAATGAGAACGATCGCCGGGGTATCCGGGGTGAACCGTGCGGCGGCTGGGCTCGACCCTGCAAGTGAGCGACCGTTCACGGAAATTCTCGACTGGCTGGCCGGTCAGCCGCCGTGGCCGCCGGGCACCAACTGGAGCAGCCTGCTGGAGCGTGCAGATCCCGGACCGCAACTCGCGTTGATCCGTCGTCCGCTGGCGATCGTGGCCAGCCGGCGGGATCCGGTCTGCTCGGAGCTGGCCTTCGTCGATCTCTTTGCGGCGGCGGAGGCCAATCCCTCGCTTCATCTTTTCGCGACCACCGATGGCGGCCACATCGGACAGATCGGAACCTATCCGCAGTGGATGTCAGATCTTCTTGTCCGTTTTTTCCGCGCTAGCCCGGAAGTTGGCCCTTAACTTTTACCTTTCAATGAGGTGAAGCCCGGAGGCCGGAATGCCGGAGCCAGCCGGCAAGCTGCGCCGGCTCCAGGAGCCAGGGGAAGAGAAGCTCCCCCGCGTCTACTGGGTGGAGATCAACCGCCTGCTCGTGCCCTTCGGCAAGCACATCTGCACCGGCAATGCGCCGAAATGCTCGACATGTCCGGTGCTCGACATGTGCCGGCAGGTGGGAGTCGTGGAGCGCCGCGCAAGGAGGTTCTGGAGCTGGTGAAGTAAGTCGGTGCCCCTGCAGAGATTAAACCCGGAAATCCCGCCGCACCTGCCCCTGCTCGAGGTCGAGCACCACGACCCGGCCGCGATCGTCGGCGAGGGTGAGGCAACGGGGCGTCAGGCGCAACGCCACCTGAGCGGTGTGGTTCAAGACGACCTCGGCGCGGACGGTCGCGCTCGGCAGGTGGACCAGATGGACGACGATCGCCTCCGGTTTTCGCACGGGTACCGCAGCCCAGTCGCCGGCGGTCGCCGGCTTCGCCGCCTTGCCCGTTCCGAGCGGAACCTCGCAGCGCGAGGCGCCGTGGACGTGGAGCGAGGGTCCGCCGCCGCCGCCGAGCACCTCGACGAACGTCCCTTCGGCGGAGGCCGCCACGAGACGGGAGCGAAGGTGGCCTGGCGCCGGCGGCACCGCATCGCGCCGGCGCAGGGTGAGCGAGGGCAGCTCGTAGGTCCACAGCTCGTGGTCGCCGCCGTCGAAAGCCAGCGAGCAGCGGGTGGCGGAGCGGGCGACGGCGATGACGCTGCCGGGGAGACGGGAGACGCCCCAGGAACCGTCGAAGCGCCCGGTGGCGGTTTCGATGGCGACCAGCCCGTCCGCTCCCACCACGAACCACAGCGCACCGTCGGTATCGGTCGCGAAGGCTTCCAGGCGCGCCTCGCACCACGTCTCCGCCTTGCGCGAAAGAAAATCGAGCCGCGCCAGACGCCAGGCGTCGCCGCGCCGGGCGAGGGCGATGGCCTGATCTCCGTGATCGGCAACGATCAGGCGGTGCGCCGGCTGATCGAGCTCGGCCACGGTGCGGCCGGCACGGGAAAGCAGCTTCACCCCGGCTTCGCCGAGCGCCACGGCGGTCAGGCCGTTCGGGAGGAACGCGGCGTCGTGGACGGGCAGGGTCCCGGCGTCGCGGGCGGCGATCTCGACGCGCCAGATCTCGCGGCGCGAGGCCCAGGCCCTCCGCGCCGGCCGGGGCAGCGCCGAAACGTCGGCCCGCAGGGTGGCGTCACCTGCGAACGAAGCGAGCTTGCGGAGATCGGCGGGCTCGATGCGGGCGCCGGGCCGGCCCGAATCGCGGACCACGGCCCGAACGGCCAGGCGGGCCAGAGTCGTGGCCGCCGGAGTGCGCGGGCCGCGGCGGATCGCCTTCGCGAAGGCCAGGCGCGCGGCGGCGGTCTCGGCGCGCCGGCTTTCGAGGAAGGCCACCGCGGCAACCGCGGCCATCGCGGCACGGGCTTCCATAGGTCCGTCAGGCGCCAGGGTGACCTTGCGGGCGAGCATCCTGCCGGCCGGCGCGCCTCCCTCCTCGATGGCGTGGTCCATCCACTCGAGCGTGCGGTGGCGCTCCGCCGGAAGCGGCCAGAGGACGTCCACGGCGGCGGCGTAGTCGCCCGCAGCGGCGAGACCCTGGGCCCACAGCCCCCGGAGCTCGGCGGCCTCCGCCGTCCGGCGGCTCCGTTCCAGGCGGATCACGGCGTCGGCGAAGGCACCGGCGCGGCGAGCGATCCGCAAGCCCCGCCGCCGGTCTCCGGCGAGGAACCATTGCCGCACCACGAGCCCCGCGGGGAGGTCGCGCGCCTCGGCAATCTCGGCCGCCAGGCGGAGCCGGCCGTGACGCTCGAGGAAGGCCACCGCTTCTTCGGCGGCGTGCAGCACCTCGGCGAGCAGGAAACCCGCCTCCTCGATGCGACCCTGCGTTTCCAGGCGGTGGAATGCTTCGCGGTAGAGCTGCCGCAACTCGCCGTGGAGGTCGGGTGAGATCTCTGCCGCCGGCCACGGACGGATGCGGTCGGGGCGGATGTGCAGGTCCGCGCGCGGCACGGGGGAGCGCAGGGGCAGCCGGCGCGGGCCGGCCTCGACCGCCAGCGGAATGGCATACCGCAGGACGTTGTCGAGGTCGCCGCTCTCGAACATCTCCCGTAGCCTGCGGACGTAGGCCGCGCGCCGGCGGCCGACGGCGCGCGAAAGGCGCGAGGCCAGGGCCGTGTGGCCGCTCAACCGGCGCAGCGCCGCAACGAGCCGCGAGCCGGGTCCGCCGGCCTGCCGCAAGCGTTGCGGCCCGTTCGGCGGTGCGGCCGAAGTTCCCTCCCGAGGCGGAGCCATCGCCAGGGCGACGGTAAGGACTTCGGGCTCTACGGTCCGCGGCGAAACGGCGCTGGCTGAGCGCAGCAGGCGAATGCAGAGGGCTTCTTCGGGCAGATCGAGCACGAGCTCGCGGGTCTCTTTCTCTGCGAGCTCGACGACGACGCAGGCGTGGCGTGTCTCGCGGTCGAGCACCTCCCGGATCAGCAGATGGCGGGCGCCGGGAAGGTCGGGCGGGGACCCGAGCCGCGGAGGCCCGATCACCCAGAGGCTCGGTTCCGGTCTCCAAGCCCTCCAGCCGCGACCGCCAGGCCGCGATCTGGACCTCGGTGACTTCCCGTGCGGTCCGCGACCCGATCAGGCGGACCAGGTCATCCCCCGCCGTGGCGGTGGAGAGCCCCGCCTCCGGCTGCTGCAGGATTCCCCAGGCGAAACGAGTCCGGGCCGCTTCGGCGCGGCGAGTCAGGACGCTCAGGACGGCGAGCTGAGCTATGCGGGGTGAGCCGAGCTGCCCGGGTCCGGCGTCGAAGAGAGCGAGACACCGCCGGCCGATGGATGACGGCTTCGGGGAAGCCAGGAAGGCGGAGAGCTGATCGACAAGGGGCGCGACCATGGGCGCGATTCCAGGTGGCAGGGCCTCGACAGGGCCCGTCCGCACTGAGCCGGTCAGTTTCATGGAATCCCCCCGAGCCGCCCGGGCGACCGAAATTGATCAAGAAGAAGAGAAAGTCTTTGGAGTCTAAGTGCAGCGGGAAGGAGTTTGGGAGACAGGCCCTCACCTCTGGCGCGGAGGTCAGGGCACCAGGAGCGAGAACGGATACGGCAGCAGCTCGGCGAGACTCGTCTCCTGCCGTTCCCCGGCGGGGTTGACGACCAGGATGGGCAGGTCTTGCGCGAACTCGGCAAGGGTCTGCCGGCAGAGACCGCAGGGCCGGGCGGGAGGGCTCATCTCGGTGACCACGGCGAGAGCCTGCGGCCGGCGCAGTCCGGCCGAGACGGCGGCGGCGATGGCGTTGCGCTCGGCGCAAACGGACAGGCTGGGGATGCAGTTCTCGACGTTGGCGCCGGCGTGGATCGAGCCGTCCTCCATCAGCACCGCGGCGCCCACGGCGAAGCGGCTGTAGGGCGCGTAGGCCCTGGCGCGAGCGGCCGTGGCGGCGGCGATCAGCGGCTCCCAATCCATGGCGGGGGAATGTAGCACGGCGGGACCCGGGCGCTGTGATACCTTACGGCGCGCGTTTTCTTTCAATCCCAGGAGGCGCTCGTTGGGTACCCCGTTCAAAGACTCGATCCCTCCTGCGGACGGCCAGGAGATCGTCTGGCACGCGGCGGAGAAGCGCCTGGAGATACCGGACCGGCCGATCATCCCGTTCATCGAAGGGGACGGCACGGGCCCCGACATCTGGCGCGCCACCCGCCGGGTGCTCGACGGCGCGGTGGAGAAGACCTATGGCGGCTCGCGCGCCATCGCCTGGTTCGAGGTGCTGGCCGGCGAGAAGGCGTTTACCCGGACGAATGACTGGCTCCCGCAGGACACCCTGGACGCCATCCAGCGCTACCGGGTGGCGATCAAGGGTCCGCTGACGACGCCGGTCGGCGGCGGCATCCGCAGCCTGAACGTCACGCTGCGCCAGGTGCTCGACCTCTATGCCTGCGTGCGTCCCGTGCGCTACTACGAAGGCGTGCCCTCGCCGGTCAAGGAGCCCGCAGAAGGTGGACATGGTCATCTTCCGTGAGAACACGGAGGACGTCTACGCCGGCATCGAGTGGCGGGCCGGCTCGCGGGAGGCGGAGCAGGTCATCGAGTTTCTTGCCGGCCTTGGCAAGAAGGTCCGACCGGACAGCGGCATCGGCATCAAGCCCATCTCGGAGACGGGCAGCAAGCGGCTGGTGCGCAAGGCCGTCGAGCACGCCGTCGCCTCCGGCCGCAAGAGCGTCACCCTGGTCCACAAGGGCAACATCATGAAGTTCACCGAAGGCGCCTTCAAGGACTGGGGCTACGAGGTGGCACGCGACGAGTTCGGCGACGTCACCGTCACCGAGCAGGAGGTCTGGGACCAGCACGGCGGCAAGGCGCCCGAAGGGCAAGGTCGTCATCAAGGACCGCATCGCCGACTCGATGTTCCAGCAGGTCCTGCTGCGGCCGGAAGAGTACGACGTCCTGGCCACCACGAACCTCAACGGCGACTACCTCTCCGACGCCCTGGCGGCCCAGGTGGGCGGGCTCGGCATGGCGCCCGGCAGCAACGAGGGGGACGGCTTCGCCGTCTTCGAGGCGACCCACGGCACCGCTCCCAAGTACGCGAACCAGGACAAGGTCAACCCCGGCTCGCTGATCCTCTCCGGCGTGATGATGCTCCGCTGGCTGGGCTGGAGCGAGGCCGGCGACGCCGTCGAGTCCGCGCTCGCCCGCACCATCGCGCAGAAGCGGGTGACCTACGACCTGGAGCGGCAGATGGAGGGAGCGACCCTCCTGAAGACCTCGGAGTTCGCCGAGCGCCATTCTGGAAAACCTTTAGAGCGTCTTGGGTCCTGGTTCCGGGGACACAATTGAATAAGGAGATCCCTTCATGCGCTACAAAGTCACCGTGGTGGGCGCCGGCAACGTCGGCGCCACCTGCGCGCAGTTGATCGTCCAGGCCGATCTGGCCGACGTCGTGATGGTGGACGTGGCCGCCGACCTCGCTACCGGCAAGGCCCTGGACATGATGGAGTCCGCGCCGGTGCTGGGCTTCAACGCCCGCATCAGCGGCGGCGGCGACTACGATCCCACCGCCGGTTCGCACGTCTGCGTGGTCACCGCCGGTCTCGCCCGCAAGCCCGGCATGAGCCGCGACGACCTGCTGGCCAAGAACACCGAGATCGTCAGCGAGGTGGTGCGGCAGCTCGTCCGGCGCTCGCCCGAGACCATCCTCATCATCGTCACCAACCCCCTCGACGCCATGTGCGAGGTGGCGCGCCGCGTCTCCGGCTTCCCCCGCGAGCGGATCTTCGGCATGGCCGGCGTGCTCGACGCCGCCCGCATGCGCTGGTTCATCGCCGAGAACCTCGACGTCTCGGTGGAGGACGTCGACGCCTTCGTGCTCGGCGGCCACGGCGACACCATGGTGCCGTTGCCGCGCTATGCCACCGTCAACGGCATGCCCCTGCCGCAGCTCCTCGACGCCGCGGAGATCGAGAAGATCAACGACCGCACCCGCAACGGCGGTGCCGAGATCGTCAACTACTACAAGACCGGCTCGGCGTACTACGCGCCGGGGGCCTCCTCCTACGAAATGGTGTCGGCCATCCTCAAGGACAAGAAGAAGATCCTCCCCTGCGCCGTCTACCTCCAGGGCGAATACGGGTACAAAGACCTCTTCATCGGCGTGCCCTGCGTGCTCGGCCGCGGCGGTATGGAGAAAGTCATCCAACTCAAGCTGACGGTCGAGGAGAAGGCGATGCTCGACAAGTCGGCGCAGGCCGTGCGGGGGCTGGTAGAGGCGCTGGGGAAGGGGTGAGACGCCGATCAGAGAATTGCGTTCTCCGGGCGTCTGTGCCGTAGCGACCTCACCCCAACCCCTCTCCTAAAGGAGAGGGGCTCAAAGGCGTTTTCTCCCCTCTCCTTTAGGAGAGGGGCCGGGGGTGAGGTCGAGCGGGCAGGACGGCTACTCCAGGACCGCCCCTCGTGCGCAGCCCCTCCCCGGAAACTACAATCTCCCATCTCCGTATCTCGTACATGCGAAACTCGCGCGACCTCATCCTGTGGGTCCTCATCGGGACGGTTGGGGCCCTTTTCCTCGCCTGGGGCTTCCCGAGAGCTTTCCCCTTCCTGCCCGCGGACTGGAGCGTCAACTCGCGCGAGGCGACCGCGCGCGCCCTCGAGCGGCTCCGCGACCTCGGGCCTCCGGTCAAGGACCCCTACGTCGTCACCCGTCTGGTTGCCGATCCTCTGCTGGAGCGGCGCCTCCAGCTCGCGCCGCGGGCGCGGCGTGAGGGTCTCCCGCGGACCCGCCTGGCTCAGGGGGTGATGCGGTGGCAGGTCACCGTCTACGAGCCGGCTGCGCGAGCGGGGGAGTGGACCTACCGGGCGTGGGTCACGCTCGACGGCCAGGTCGCCGGCCTGCGGCTGCGGCTTCCTCCCGACCAGCCTGGTGAGGCGATCGATCCCGCGCAAGCCCGCGTCCAGGCCGACGCCTTTCTGCAGGAGCAGGGCTTCGACCTCTCCCGTTTCCATGAGCCGCAGGCCCGCCGGACCGATCTCAACGCCCGCACCGACTGGACGCTGCGCTACCGCGACCGCGAGGCGGCGCTCGGGCCATCGTTTCCCTACGGCACGGCGGTGGCTTTCGCCGGCAAGCGCCTGGCGGGTTTCAGCGTCTGGTACGAGGAACCCCGCGGCAAGATCGAGGAGACCTTCCAACCGACCCATCTCCTTGCCAACGGGCGCATCCTGGTCCCCTTCCTGCTCGTCGCCTTCCTGGCTTTTCCCTTCCTGCGGCGCTACCACGCCGGCGAGGTCGGGGTGAAGCGGTCGTCACAGCTCTTTCTCCTCGTTTTTCTGGCGGGCGCGGTCGTCGTCGCGCTCGGGGCTCGGGGAGAGACGGACGGCTTCATCTGGGGAGGGCTCAGCCGCCGCCAGGCGACCTGGGCCTGGGCGGCGCAGCTGATCATCTTCTGGGTCTCGGCCATGGCCTTGGCGGGGTTCCTCGGCTGGGCGGTCGGCGAGGCGCTGTGCCGCGAGCGCTGGGGAAACAAGCTGGCGGCCTTCGACGCGCTGTTTCAGCGCGCCTGGGGAAACGCCACCGTGGCGCGATCGTCGCTGCGCGGGGTTCTGGCCGGGACCATCCTGACCTCACTGGTGGTGGCCCTGGTCCTTCTCCTCCGGTCGTTTGAAGTCTGGTCGTTCGCCGCCATGCTTTTCGAGCCCTGGTGGAACAACTTTCCCTGGCCCGGGTTGACGCTGTTCGCCATGTGCCTGGTGTTGGGGATCGCTTACGAGCTCGTCGGCCGGCTCGTGCTCGTGCCGCTGACGACCCGCCGGCTCGGCAACTGGGGGGAGGGTTCGCCGCCGCCGTGGTCGCGGCGGTTCTTTTCTGGCCGCCGGTCATGCTGATACCCCTGCGCTGGGAGCTCGCTCTCGCTCTGGTCGCCGCCCTGGTTCTCGTCTTCCTGTTCGTCAGGTACGACCTCCTCACCTCTCTGCTCGCCGCCATCACCAGCGGCATCCTCTGGGGGGCGGTCCCGTTCCTGCTCGCGGAGGACAACTTCCTGAACTTCCAGGGCGCGCTGGCGTTGGCGCTGGTGGCGGCGCCGCTGGTCGCCAGCCTCCGCCACCTGGGCAGCGGCCGCGAGTTCGTCTATCGCTACGAAGACGTCCCGCCGCATGTGCGGCGCATCGCCGAGCGCGAACGCCAGCGCGTCGAGCTGGAGACGGCGCGGCGCATCCAGAGCTCCATCCTCCCCGAGCTGCCGCCGCGCCTCGCCGGCGTGGACATCGCTCACGCCTACCTTCCCGCCTCGGAGGTGGGAGGGGACTTCTATGACGTTCTGGCCCTGGAAGACGGCCGCCTCGCCTTGGCCGTGGGCGACGTGGCCGGCCACGGCGTCTCCTCCGGCCTCATCATGTCGATGGCCAAATCGGCGCTCACCGTGCAGGTGACCTTCAACCCGGAGGTCGCGGCCGTGTTCAACACCCTCAACCGCACCGTTTACCAGACCGCCCGCAAGCGGCTGCTTGCGACGCTCTGCTACGCCCTGCTCGATCCGCGGCGAATGGAGCTGGTCTACGCCAGCGCCGGCCATCTCTTTCCCTACCGTATCAACGCCGCCGGCCGGGTCGAAGCCCTGGAGTCGGTCGCCTACCCCCTGGGCGTCCGCGGCGAGCTGCACGTCGAGGCGCGCACCGCCCGCCTCGCGCCGGGCGATACGCTCTTCCTGTTCAGCGACGGCCTCGTCGAGGCGCGCCAGGAGGGAAGCGAAGACTTGTTCGGCTTCGAACGCCTGGAGCAGAGCCTCGCCCGTCACGCCGGCCAAAGCGTCGAGCGACTGCGCGACGGCGTGCTCGCCGACGTGACCCGCTTCACCAGCGACGCTCCCCGCGAGGACGACCAGACGCTTCTCGTGCTGCGGCTGCCGTAGCCTGAAAAGGAGGCCGAGGACGCAAGTTGAATGACTGTTCCTCGTCCTTGAAGTCCTTGCTGTCCCTTGCCGTCCTTGATTCCGCTCGGACCAAGCTCTGCGCGGCTTGCGGCGGGGAGGGAAAGCCGTTTTCCCCCGTTGATTCGGTTCGCCTTCGGGAGGGAATGCGGTTTTCCCTCCTGAAAACGTGCCATTTTCACCTCGCCGCGGACCGCGTTGATCTCGATGGGGTCCGTGGCGACCAGGGAAAGCGACTTTCCCGCCTCGAAACGGTCCGCATCGACCTTCATCTGGGCTCAAGTCGATCTCGATACGGTCCGCGCTGGGCGGGGAAAGCGGCTTTCCCGCGTCAAAGCGCGCCGCATCCACCTCGACACGGACCGCGCTGACGAGGGAAAACGGCTTTCCCGCCTCGACGCGAACCGTCTCCACCAGGGAAAGCGGCTTTCCCTGCCTGCCGTGAATCGAATCAAGGCTGCTGCGAGCTACTTCGAGGCTTCCGGGGTGGCGGCGAGCCTTCCTCGTTTCGAGTCCCTCCGGACTTCTGCCGCCGCTTCCTGGCGCGCACCGGTTTCATGCCGAACCGGGCCAGCTCTTCGTTGTCGTCACCCAGCCCGTCCTTGATCCAGACCCGCACCATGGTTGCCGCCTTGCGTCCATCCGCCAGGCGCCGCTGGATCTTCCGCGTCGCCTCCTGCTTGCGGGCTTCGTAATAGTTCCGCTGGGCGACGAGCTTCCGGGTCTCCTCGATGAAGCGTGCGAGCTTGGCATGCGCCCGCACGAGCTGCGGAATGCGTTCCCGGTCCTCCTCGGTGACCGACTGGGCCAGCCGCTCCCAGTCGGCGGTGGTGGTCGCGATCGTGGTTCTGGGCATGGTTCGTCTCTCCGAGCTTGCGCGGATGGTACACCACGGGAGGGAGAGGGCGGCAGGGACTCAGGCTCGGTGGGATTCGAGGACTCGCAAGGTATCCTGAAGGGCTGGGCCGAGAGAGCCGCGGTCGTTGTCCAGGGTGACGAAGAGCTCGGCGAGCGCCGCGCGGAAGTCGTCGAGGGCCTCGACCTCGTCCCTGCCGTAGCCGAAAACTTCAGATCCTGGATGGCAGATCGTCATCCCTTCGGACTCCCAGCAGGCTTCGACCTGAAGGGGCGAGGAGACAGAAACCCGCGGGTCTCCGAGATCCTCGACGGTCAGAAGGAGTGACTGACCAGGAGCATTGGCGGAACGGGCACTCATGAGCTGAGGATACTTTGTTCGCGCCTTCCGCGTCCAGATTCCGGTCCGAGGCCCGGGAGTGCCCACAGCCGGCTGGCATCGGTTTCGCTGCGTCGTTGCATGTCCTACGGCGGCTCCAGATCGCCTGGAACGCGCGCCGGGACGGAGGAGGGTGGATGAACCTGCGGAACGTTGAGACGGGCTTAGCGCGCTTTACCCTGGGAGGTCTGGTCGTCTACTTTCCCGTCGAGACCTGGGTGTCCTTACCGGACGGACTCTGGGACCCCTTTTACCTCGTCGATCTGATCGCGATGCTGCTTTTGTTTTGGGGTGCCCTTCACTCCCTGCGCGCGCGGCCGTCTCCATCGCCCGCCTTGTTGTGCGCCGCCTATGCCTGGACGGCGGCGAACGGCTGGCGCGCGACGTTCGGACGCGTATGGGAGCTGTTGGAGGGCGGCGAGCTGGAGTACGGAACCGGCGAGCTGTGGGTCGTCGGGTGCGGGACGGCTGTCACGCTGGTCTGCTTCGCGCTCTCGTTGTTCCTGGTGGTCCGGGCTTCGCGCGTCACGGACTGAGCGGCGCTGGATGGCTCGCTTCAGAGTCTCTCCGGTGTCAAGAGGCGATAGATGCCTTCGAAGACTTGCAGAACGCGCTCCGCGGAGAGAGTACCTATCTTGTCCAGCAGGTCTTCCTTGTCTACGGTGAAAAGCTGAGAGACCATAATGACGCTTCGCTCCGGCAAGTCTGCTTCACCCTCATCTAGGAGAACATTGCCCGGAATCCGAGCTCGACGGAGGTTCGACGTCAGAGCACAAACCACTACGGTGTTGATGCGGCTTTCATTGAAGGCATCGTTCTGCACCACCACGCAGGGACGGAGAAAACCAGGACCGGACCCCGAAGGTTTCTCGAAATCGAACCAATAAACGTCGCCCTGGCCGATCAACTTTCGTACTCCAGAAGCTTGCGCTGCTTCCTCCGGATGCCTTTTAGAAGCTCCTTTTCCTCAGTAGTTGGCGGGTCGTCCTCATAGGCACGGTTAATGGCCTCGATTAGCGCTCGTTTCTCATACCGTTTGACGAACTCGTCAACCGCGGTGGCGACAAGCTGGCTGCGAGAGATCTGCAGCTCGTCTGCCACAGCCTCTACCCGATGGAAGAGGGGTTCCGGAAGCGAAATCGCTGTCTTGACGCTCGGCATAGTAGCTTACCTCCTCCCAAATAGTATCGCTTCCGGTATGACCGATCGTCAATACCAGAGGGAGATCCGGCCGCTACTACCCGGCGGCACGCCAGGCCCGCGAACAGAAAGGAGGCGGCGAGGAGGACGGCGGATTTTTTCATGCCCCTCCTTACGTCGGACCTCAGGCGAAGGGTTACGCCGTCGGGGTTGTCCGTAACCACGACGGTCTCGCGTCTCACGGCCGGTGGTTTTCACCCAGGGTCGAAAAAACTCGCGAGTATTTTTGACTGGGGGTGAAATTTCCGGCATCCTTCCTCCATGGAGCCGCACCGGCGCTACCTTGCCGCGCAGATCGAGCGGGACCTGGAAAAGAAGATGGTCTTCGTCGCCGGTCCGCGGCAGGTCGGAAAGACCACGCTGGCCCGAAGCCTGAAAGGCGCGGAGAAGGGCTATCTGAGCTGGGACATTCCCGAGCATCGGGAACGGATCCTCAAGCGGGAGCTCCCAGTCTCTCCGCTATGGATCTTCGACGAGATCCACAAGTACCGGCTCTGGCGCAACTATCTCAAGGGACTCTACGACGGCCGGCAGGCCGGACAGCGAATCCTGGTCACCGGCAGCGCCCGCCTCGACTTTTACCGCTACTCGGGAGACTCGCTCCAGGGGCGTTATCACCTGCTGCACCTCCATCCGCTGTCCTTCGCCGAGATTGGAGCCAGGACCGAGGAAGAGCTGCGTCAACTGATGACTCTCGGCGGATTTCCGGAACCTTTCTTCGGCGGCTCGGAGGTGGAGGCTCGTCGCTGGTCCCGCGAGCATCGCAACCTCCTGATTCGCGAAGAGCTCGTGAGCCTGGAGAGGGTCCAGGATCTGGGCAGCCTGGAGCTGCTGATGATCCGGCTTCCGGAGCTGGTCGGGTCGCCGCTGTCCGTCAATGCCTTGCGTGAGGATCTCCAGGTGTCTCACAAGTCGGTGTCGAGCTGGCTGCAGATCCTGGAGCGTCTTTTCGCGGTGTTCCGGCTCTCCCCTTTCGGCAGCCCGGCCATCCGCGCCGTCAAGAAGGAGCAGAAGCACTACCACTTCGACTGGACGCTGGTTCCGGATCTCTCGCCCCGCTCCGAGAACCTCGTGGCCTCTCATCTGCTGAAGTGGGTCCAGTACCAGCAGGATACGCAGGGGCGTGACCTGGAGCTGCGTTACTTCCGGGATGTCGACGGCCGGGAGGTGGACTTCGTCGTAACCGAGCGCAGAAAACCTCTCCTCGCAGTGGAAAGCAAGTGGGCCGACGCCGAGATCGATCGTAGCCTGCGCTACTTCAAGGCACGGTTTCCCGGGTGCGACGCCTGGCAGATCGCGGCCACGGGCCGTAAGGACTACGTCAGCTCCGAAGGCATCCGCGTCGCCCCGGCTTCGGTATTCCTGGCCGGGCTGGTCTGATCTCTCACCGGCTCGACCGTGCCGCTCATCAGCACGGCGAGGGGGCGGAGGGGCTCCACGTTCTCGCAGACGATCTTGAGCATGGAGGTGATCGGCACGGCCAGCACCATGCCCCAGGGTCCCCACAGCCAGCCCCAGAAGATCAGCGAGAGCAGCACCACCAGGGGGCTCAGGTTGAGGCTGGTCCCCATCACCCGCGGCTCGACGGCGTTGCCCATGACGAACTGCAGGGCGCCGTTGAGCGCCGCCACCAGCAGCGCCTTGCCGGGCGAGAACTGGAGGAAGAAGAACACCGCCGGGATGACCACGGAGATGATGGCGCCGACGTTCGGGATGTAGTGCGCGAGGAAGGTCAGGAAGCCCCAGAACAGCGCGAAATCCACGCCGAAGGCCATCAGCAGGATGGCCACCAGCGTGCCGTGGACGAGGTTGACCACGGTCTTGGTCAGCAGGTACTTCCTGACCTCGGCTTCGATGTTGAGCCGGATCGCGCCCACGCGCGCGGCCTGCCGGGGCGCCAGGGCCCGTTGCAGCTTCGCGGGAAAGGCCTCGTTGCCGGACAGCAGGAAGACGACGAAGAGCAGGACGAGGAACGCGTCGCTGAAGAAGATCAGGAAGGAACCCGCGGTGGCGGCCAGGAAGCCGGCCACCGACGAGACCTCCACCGCCTGCTCCCAATGCCAGCGGTCGATCTGCGTCGCCACCCGCGGGAACGAGGCAGCGAGCCAGTCCGACGCCGCGGCGAGCACCTCCAGCAGCCGCGCCTGGTACTTCGGCATGGATTCGGTCAGCGCCTGGGCGCTGGAGTAAAGCACCCATGCGAAGAGCAGCAGGCCCGTCGCCACCACCACCAGCACGAGAAGGATGGAGAGGGCTGCCGGCACCCGCCGCCGGCGCAGGGCCGCGTTCATGGGCGCGAAGAGCTGCGAGATGAAGACGGCGACGACGAACGGCAGCAGGATGGGCTCGAGGATCCGGAGCACGATGCCGACGGCGAAGAAGACCAGGACGCCCAGGAGGATCAGGATCAGCTTCGTGTCGCGCATGGCGGATCTCGGCTCGACGGTTGGCGGCAGCGTAGCACAGGCGGTTTCGCCCGGCGCTTCCGCACCGGGCTACCGAAACGTTGCTTCTCCGAAGCGAATCGCCCTCGGGGCGACGTATCGATAGCCCGGTGCGGAAGCGCCGGGCGAAACCGCCTGTCCATCCACCTATTTCCGCGCCCGTGTCAGCCAGCAGATCACCGCCGCCTGCAGCGCCGGCACGATCAGCAGCTCGGCCAGCGGCCCGGCCCCCTGCTCCACGCGTTGGAAGAGCAGCGCCGAGGTCACCTCCCGGGTGAGCCAGAAGGCGCCGAGCAGGGTCAGCCAGATGGCGAGGAACCGCTTCACCACGTTCAGAGGCCTATCTTACGAGCGCGCGCCGCAACGTGGACATCCGTATTGATTTTTGGTTCATTTTTTGGGACCTCGGGTTCATTTTCTTGAAGCCTTGGCATCCGCTCCCGGGACGTTGCATAATGCCGTCCAGCTCTACCTTTGAAAGGGGGACCAGCATGGGCAGAGGCAGTTTCGCGCGTATCGCGTTGGCCGCGCTGCTGCTGGCGACGGCCGTTCCGGCTGTCGCGCAGTTGCAGACGGGCGACCTCTTCGGCACGGTCAGCGACGAGCAGGGACAGGCGCTTCCGGGTGTGACGATCACGCTCTCCGGCGTCGGGGCTCCGCAGGTGCAGGAGACCGATGAGGGCGGGAATTTCCGGTTTCTCAATCTCTATCCTGGAACCTACGCGGTGAAGGCCGAGCTGCAGGGCTTTTCGCCGATCGAGTACCCCGACATCAGCGTCCGGGTCGGCGGCAAAGCCGATCTGCGCATCACCTTGAGCGGCGCCGTTCAGGACACGATCACCGTCACCGGCGAGAGCCCGCTGCTCGACGAGCGCAGGCTCACCCAGGGCTCCAACGTCTCTACGGTCGAGCTCGACAAGATCCCCACCGCGCGCGATCCGTGGTCGCTGCTGAGCCAGGCGCCCGGCGTGCTGGTGGACCGCATCAACGTCGGCGGCAACGAGAGCGGCCAGCAGTCGAGCTTCCTCGGCACGGGCGCGGCCTCGACCGAGAACACCTTCGCGGTGGACGGCGTCATCCTCACCGACATGAACGCGGTCGGCGGCTCGGCCACCTACTTCGACTTTGGCGCCTTCGAGGAAGTGCAGTTCACGACCTCGTCGACGGACGTCACCATCGCCACCGCGGGCGTGACCATCAATCAGGTGACCAAGCGCGGCACCAACGAATGGCGGGGCTCGGGCCGTTTCCTGCGCACCGACGGCGAGTACCAGTCGGATCCCTTTCTCCCGCAAGGTAACCGCATCGACCAGGTGGACGAGTACGGCCTCGACGTCGGCGGTCCGCTCTGGCGGGACCACCTGTGGTTCTGGGGCTCCTACGGCGAGAGCGACATCCGCAACCTCCTCCCGAGCCCCGCCTCGGGGCCGAACGAGCCGGCGAGCCAGCTCGACCGGACCGTGCTGCGCGACTCCAACTTCAAGGCCAACTTCCAGGCGGGTTCCAGCAACTCCGGCGTGCTCCACTACTGGACGAACAACAAGCTGAAGTTCGGCCGCGGCGCCAGTCTGCGCCGGGCGCCGGAGACGACTCTCGATCAGACGACGCCACAGGACATCTATAAAATCGAGGACACCTGGATCGTCAACCCGGACCTGGTGCTGACCGCGCTGGCGTCGCGCGACGACGGCATCTTCACCCTGGCTCCCCAGGGCGGCCTGAACGCGGACATCTTCGTCGACGCCAACAACGTGCGCCGCGGCACCTGGTTCGATTTCAAGCAGGACGCCATCATCGACCAGGTGCGGGCGGACGCCAACTACTTCTTCGACGCCGCCTCCGCCGACCACCAGCTCAAGTTCGGCGGCAGCTATCGCGATCAGGAGAACCATTCCGGCACCATCTGGCCGGGCGGCAAGATCGTCTGGCACGCCGACGTCTTCGGCCTCGACGAAGGCATGGCGGCCGTGGGCTTCCAGCGCAACCGCAGCGTGGGCCTCAAGACCACCTACGAGTCGGCCTGGATGCAGGACACCATCACCCGCGACCGCTGGACGATCAACGCCGGCCTGCGCTACGACCGGCAGACCCACGAGAACCTCGCCAGCTCCGACCCCGGCAACCCGGAGGCTCCCGGCGTCGATCCAGAATCGCCGCCGCTCATCCCGCCGCTCGACTTCCCGGGCAACGACGCCGGCGGCTTCACCTGGAGCACGATCCAGCCCCGCGTCGGCGTGACCTACGCGCTCGGCAAGGACCGCAACTCCCTGGTGCGCGCCACCTTCTCGCGGTACGCCGAGCAGCTCGGCCAGGGCCCGGGCGGCCGCGTCAATCCGCTCGGCTACAGCTACGCCTACTTCTACTTCGCCGACGCCAACGGCAACCTGCGGCTCGACGACGCCGAGCGCGACTCGCTCTACTTCGCCTATTCGGTGGGTATCAACGAGCTCGATCCGTCCTCGCTCACCTCCGCCAACGTCAACGATCCGGATCTCGGGCCGACGATCACGGACGAGGTGACCCTGGGCTACGAGCGTGCCTTCGGCACCAACTTCGCCGGCGGCCTCACCCTCACCTACCGCAACATCCACGACATCACCGAGAGCCGGCTCCTGGTGACCGACGAGAGCGGCAACGTGCGGGTGGCGACGCGGGACGACTGGGTGCCCGCCGGATTCGTCTGCACCGCGGACGAGCCCTGCATCCTCCCCAACGGCCAGCAGGCCTCGCCGCGGCCGGTCTTCGACCTGCGCGAGGGTATCGACCCGACGGGCGGACGCTTCTTCACCAACGGCGACCGCGAGCAGAACTATCTCGGAACGACGCTCTTCTTCTCGCGGCGTCTGGCCGACCGCTGGAGCTTGCGCGGCCATTTCACCTACGCCGACTGGGAGTGGGACATCGGCGATGAGTTCCTGCGTTTCGACGACCCGACCGACGAGATCGGGACCGACGACGGCGACGAGGTGTATACGGAGCAGTCCGGGACCAACAAGTCGGAGATCTTCACCGGCAGCCGCTGGTCGTTCAACGTCAACGGCCTCTATCAGGTCGCTCCCGAGCGGCCGTGGGGCTTCAACGTGGGAGCCAGCGTCACCGGCCGCGAAGGGTTCATCTCCCCGCCCTTCGCTCTGGCCGGCTCGGCCGCCGGCCAGCGCAGCGTGCAGCTCACGGGCAGTCTCGACGACCTCCGCAACGACGACATCGTGCTTTTCGACGCGCGGATCGACAAGGACTTCACGTTCGGGGACTTCAACCTGAACCTGAGCCTGGACGGCTTCAACCTGACCGACGAGCACTACGTGCTGCAGACGGACCGGGACGCCAATGACGCGAGCTACCAGATCCTCGAGGTGCTCTCGCCGCGGGTGTTCCGCGTGGGAGCGACGATCCGGTTCCGGTAGACGAACCGCTCTCTTAGCGGAGATGACGACGCCGGGGGAAACTCCGGCGTTTTTCTTTTCCCCCGCCCGAGCCCTCACCACCCCGGCCCTCCTCTCCCGCCCCCTCCCTTCCCACCTCACCGGGAGAGGAGGGAGAAAAACAAAAGAAGAAATTCTTCTCCCGCCACGCAGTTGGTCCGGTTCGATGACTCGTCCCCTTCCTGCACCATCTCGGGAGAAGATTCTGTTCTTGTTTCGCCTTTTTCCCCTCTCCCGGTGAGGGGGGAAGGGAGGGGGCGGGAGAGGGGCCGGGGGTGAGGGCTCGGGCGGGGGGCTACGGCGCCGCCGGTGTCGGCGTCGCCGTAACGTACTTCAGCCTGCCGGGCTCGGCAGGCCAGGGAATCAGCAGCCCCTTGCCGATCCCCTGGGCGACCGGGGTGCCGTAGAGGCGGTCCACCAGGTGCATGGCCACGTCGTAGCTGCGCGCGCCTCCCTGCGAGGTGAGCACCTTGCCGGCGTCCACGAAGCTGACGTTGATGCGCAGGTCGACGTCGGGGAACTTCTCGGCGAAGCGCTGGTAGTCCTCGGGAAAGGTCGTGGCGGGCACGCCGGCCAGCAGCCCGGCCTGGGCGAGAACGAAGGCGCCGTCGCAGAGCGACACCACGTGCCGCGCCTCGCCGCCCGCCCGCCGCACCCAGTCGATGAGCGTCCGGTTCTGGAGATCCACGTCCATGCTGCCGCGGGCGCTCGGCACCACCAGGATGTCGATCGCGGGCGCGTTCTGGAAGCTGTAGGTGGGGGTGATGCGGAGACCCTCGAACGTGGCCAAGGGCTTACCGTCCGGCGAGACGGTGAACACCTCGATGCCCGGCCGGGTGTGGAAGACCGCGTGATGGAAGACGTCGTACGGCGCCATCAGCTCCGTGTTGTAGACGCCGTCGACCACCAGGAAGCCGGCGCGGAGGGGACGGTTCCGCGGCAGGTCGACGGCGGGCCCGGTTGACGGCACCAGGTCCGACGCAGGCAGGTCGGAGGTGGCGTCGGCGCTCGCGGGCGGCTGCGGCGCGGTCACCGCCGGCGGCGGCGGCGCGGGAGAGGGTGTCGCGGATTCGGCCTGGGTGCCGCCGCCCTCGGGCTCTCTGGAGCGGCAGCCGGTGAGGCTGGTGAGCGTGCCGAGGACGAGCAGCGCGGCCAGGAAACGGTGCATGGGAACCCTCCTGTAGCAAGAAGCCGGCCAGTCAGCCCGGCGCTTCCGCACCGGGCTATCGAAACGTCGCTTCTCCGAAGCGACTTCGCGCGACAAGGGACCACGGAGGCTCCGGTTGATCCGTCCAGAGGACGGACGTCTCGGTAGCCCGGCGCTTCCGCACCGGGCTGACCGGGAATCCCGCCTCGCCCTCCAACGTTCCCAGCCTTGGACGTACAATAGAACCTGATGCGCTTCGAGCGCGTAACTCGAGCGCGTAACAAGGAGGTGCGAAAGTGCCCTACAGCGAGCTACTGGTCCGGCCGATGCGCGAGGAGCTGACGAGCGCCGGCGTCCAGGAATTGCGGACGCCGCAAGAGGTGGACGCGTTTATGAACGAGAAGAACGGTACGGCGATGCTGATCGTCAACTCCGTCTGCGGCTGCGCCGCCGGCATGGCGCGTCCCGGCGTGCGGCTGGCCCTGCAGGGCGACCGCCGTCCGGACCGCGTCGCCACCGTGTTCGCCGGACAGGACCTCGAGGCCACGGCCAGGGCCCGGTCCTATCTCGCGGACATCCCGCCGAGCAGCCCGTCGATCGCCTTCTTCAAGGAGGGCGAGCTGGTCTACTTCATACCGCGCCACCGCATCGAGGGGCGGGACGCCCACTCGGTGGCGCAGGACCTGATGCAGGCCTTCGCCGAGCACTGCCCGGTGCCCGCCGGCTAGATGGGCACCTTCCATCAGGGCAAGAGCGAGCTGCACGGCATCACCGTGGTCGTCGACACCACCGGCCCCGAGATCTTCGTGGGCCGGTGCGACGACGAGGACGACCGCGGCATCCTGCTCAACGACGCCGACGTCCACCGCGAAGGCGAGGGTGGCCGCTCCAAGGAGGACTACGTGCGGCGCGCCGCCCAGCTCGGCGTCTGGAAGAAGTACGACCGCCTGTTGATCCCGCGCGATCGGATCGCCTCCGTGCGGCGGCTCGGCGAAGTTTCATGAACTGGATCTTCCTCGGCGCTCTGCTGGGCGCTGTCGCCGTGATCGCCGGCGCTTTCGGAGCTCACGCCCTGGCGGCGCGGCTCGGGCCGCGGGAGCTGCAGCTCTGGGAAACGGCGGCGCGTTACCTCATGTATGGCGGCCTGGCGATGGTCCTGGTCGGCCTTTTCGGGGCGCAGGGCGCGCGGCGCGGCGTCGTCGCCGCCGGCTGGTGCCTGCTCGCCGGCAGCGCCATCTTCAGCGGCACCGTCTTCGGATTGGCCGTGGGCGGTCCGCGGTGGCTCGGGGCGATCACTCCGATCGGCGGTACCCTGCTGATCATAGGGTTCCTGCTCTTCGGCTGGTCGGCGCTGAAAGGCTAGGAAACCTCCGGTAGTAGTTCAGTTTGCTCGTGGACTGCCCCGGACCTGCCCTTCGAAGCCTCACCCCCCGGCCCCCTCTCCGTAACCGGAGAGGGGGAGAACAGCAAGAAAAATGTCTTCCCTCCCCCTCTCCCGTCAGGGAGAGGGGGCCGGGGGGTGAGGCTTCGAAGGGCAGGTCCGTACGCGGTCTGCAGGCAAACTGAACCCCTACGAAACCTTCCCGCTCGTTGCGCCCGTCCGGCGGTACGGATACGATCTGCAAGGCTCCGTCTTGGAGCCGTGCCGATCAACCCCCACGGCCGGTATTCCGGCCTTCCCATGATCTGAGGAGTCGACCCGCATGCCGAATGCGATCTATCCCTTAGCCGCGCCGGCCAACGAGCCGGTCCGCGCCTACGCGCCGGGATCTCCCGAAAAAAAATCCCTCAAGAAGCGCCTGGACGAGCTGCTCGCCGAGGAGATCGAGATCCCGATCCTCATCGGCGGCAAGGAGGTGCGCACCGGCAACACGGCCAAGGCGGTCTGTCCGCACGACCACCGGCACGTGCTCGCCACCTATCACCAGGCCGGCGCGGCAGAGGTGGCCGCGGCGGCCGCGTCTGCGAAGGCGGCGTGGAAGGAGTGGAGCGAGACGAGCTGGGACGAGCGGGCGGCGATCCTGCTGCGAGCGGCCGACCTGCTGGCCGGCCCCTGGCGCGACACGGTGAACGGCGCCACCATGCTCAACCAGTCGAAGACGGTGTTCCAGGCCGAGATCGACTCCGCCTGCGAGCTGATCGACTTCTGGCGCTGCAACGCGTATTTCATGCGGAACCTCTACGCCGACCAGCCCTGGTCTTCGCCCGGCATCTGGAACCGGGTGGACTACCGGCCGCTCGAGGGCTTCGTCTTCGCCGTCTCGCCCTTCAATTTCACGGCGATCGGCGGCAACCTGCCGACCGCGCCGGCGCTGATGGGCAACACCGTCCTCTGGAAGCCGGCCTCGACGGCGGTCTTCTCGAACTACCTGGTCATGAAGCTGCTGCAGGCGGCGGGCGTGCCGGACGGCGTCATCAACTTCCTGCCGGGCAAGGCCAGCAAGGTGGGCGACCCGGTGTTGGCGCACGCCGATCTCGCCGGGATCCACTTCACGGGCTCGACGCCGGTCTTCCAGTCGATGTGGAAGACGATCGGCGACAACATCGCGACGTACCGGTCCTATCCGCGCATCGTCGGCGAGACGGGGGGCAAGAACTTCGTCTTCGCCCATCCTTCGGCGGATGCGGAGGCCTATGCGACGGCGCTGGTGCGCGGCTCCTTCGAGTATCAGGGGCAGAAGTGCTCGGCGGGCTCGCGGGCCTACGTGCCGAAGTCGCTGTGGCCGCGGGTCAAGGAGATGCTCCTCGATCAGGTCAAGGAGATCGACATGGGCTCGCCGCTCGACTTTCGCAACTTCATGGCGGCAGTCATCGACGAGGCCTCCTTCGACCGCATCATGGGCTACATCGAGCACGCCCGCGGCGCGGCCGAGGCCGAGATTCTCGCCGGCGGCCAGGGCGACAAATCCGCGGGCTACTTCATCGCGCCGACGGTGGTCCAGACGACCGACCCGCGCTTCAAGCTGATGCGGGAGGAGATCTTCGGACCGGTGCTGACCGTCTTCGTCTACGACGACGCGGCATTGGAGGAGACTCTGGAGCTGGTCGACACCACGAGCCCCTACGCTCTGACCGGCGCCATCTTCGCCGAGGACCGCAAGGCCGTCGAGCACCTCGCGAAAGCCTTGCGAAACGCGGCGGGGAACTTCTACATCAACGACAAGCCGACCGGCGCGGTGGTGGGCCAGCAGCCCTTCGGCGGCGCCCGCGCCTCCGGCACCAACGACAAGGCCGGCTCGATGGGCAACCTGATGCGCTGGACCTCGCAGCGGGCGATCAAAGAGACCTTCGTGCCGCCGAAGAGCTTCCGCTATCCGCACATGGAGGAGAAGTAGAACCCTCACCTCCCCGGCCCTCCTCTCCCGCCCCCTCCCTCCCCACCACACCGGGAGAGGAGGGAGACTAAAAAAACAAGACACCTGCTTTTTCAAACCCCTCTCTCCCGGCGGGGTGGGTGTGCGGCTGGGAGAGAGGGGCAGGGGAGTGAGGGCCAGCGCCGGAGGCGCGGCCGACGTGGCTGGAAATCGAGGATGGTAGAAGCGTCCTCTACTCCGCCGGCTGTAGGTCCGCCAGGAGGCGTTCCCAGGCGCCGGAGTCCAGCGGCTCCTGGCCGGCGAAGGCGCGATCGGCGGGCATCAGCATGGCGGGCGGCGGCAGCGGCCGGTCCTGCGAGTAGATCGCCCCGGACCAGCTCCTGCCGCCGTTCTGTGTCATGTAGACGTAGTGGCCGAGGCGCGGCGCGCTCGGGCTGGGATCGTCGTCGAGACGGAGGATCAGGGTGCCCCGGCCGTCATCGTTCATCGAGAACAGGTCCACGACGGCTTGGGGGGAGATCTTCTGGAGAGTGCTGCGGAGCCTCCAGAACCGGCCGCCGTTGGTGCTGGAGACGAACTGCAGCGTCGCTCCCGGCCCGCCGACGCTTCCCTGGGTGATCCCCCAGAAGCTCCGTTCCCTTCATGGCGCGCCCCGCGAAAACCCAACTCGTGTTGTGCAACTCGTCGGAGAGCTGGATGAGCCGCCAGCCGTTCCGCGACGCCACGAAGACGCGCGGGTCGTGCTCCTGCGGGCTGCCGCTGCGGATGAAGACCACCGCCCCTCGATTGTTGTCCTGGCTCTGGAAGGCGAAGAGCGGCGTCGACTGCATCAGGGTTTCGGGCGGGAGACCCGATTCGCTTTGCGCCATCCCCGCCATGGAATCGAGCACCATCCCCGCCACCGCGAGAGACAGCACCAACCTCGTCGATGGAACCATGAATGATCTGCCTCCGTCTTTAAGATTCGGGAGTGGTTTCGGGAAGAGCATCCTACATCCAACGGTGCCATACTGAGCCCCGGTTTCGATGGAGGAGGGAGAATGAGGACTTTCAAGATCCTTGCTTTAAGCACCCTTTTATTGCTTGGATCTTGCGCGAAAAGAGAGGCCGCGGTCGAAGAAGCGGCTCCTTCGGCTCCGGCGTCCGCAGGTGACGCCTTCCGGGCGCAGTCTTCATCGCCTCCGGCGAAGGCCGCTCCGGCAGCCACGCCGGCCGCCAACCGGGCTCCGGCCATTCCGCGCAAGCTGATCCGCACCTTCAACCTGCAACTGGAGGTCCGCAACAGCGAGGAGGTAGCAGGCAAGGTCCAGGCGCTCGTCTCCCGCCTCGGCGGCTACGTGTCGAGCGCCAACGGCCAGCGGCAGGGCGAGGTCCTGTACTACTCGATGACGGTGCGCGTGCCGGTGGAGCGCGTGGACGAAGCGCTGGCGACTATCCGCGGGCTGGCGGTGCGCATCAACCGGGAGCAGCAGCAGGTCGAGGACGTCACCGATCAGTACATCGACCTGGATGCCCGGATGCGGACGCTCGAAGCCACCGAGGCCGAGCTGCGGGCCTTCCTGGCCGAGTCGCGCCAGCGGGGACGCAAGGTGGCGGAGATCATGGAGGTCTACCGCGAGCTGGTGGAGATCCGCTCGCAGATCGAGCAGATCCGGACCCAGCTCAACTCCTTCGACAAGCTCGCGGCCCTCTCGACGATCAACCTCGAGCTGACACCCACCGAGGCCTCCAGGCCCGTGGTACCGCCAGATCAATGGCGGCCCGGCGACACGGCGCGCTCCAGCGCCCGGACGCTGGTGGGCTTCCTGCGCTGGCTGGCCGACTTCGTGATTTTCGCCGTGATCGTGCTGGTGCCGGTGGGGTTGGTGATCGGTGTCGTTATGTTGGGTCTGCGTCGGATCTGGCGGCGGCTGCGGAAGAAACCGAGCCCGCCGAGCTAGGTATTTCGCGCCTCCGGCGCTTGCCCTCACTCCCCTGCCCCTCTCTCCCAGCCTCGCACCCGCCCACCGGGAGAGAGGGGTTTAAAAAAGAACAGTGTCTTGTTTTTGCAGTCTCCCTCCTCTCCCGGTCGGGTGGGAGTGCGGTGGGAGAGGAGGGTCGGGGAGGTGAGGGGGCAAGCGCCGGAGGCGCGGCATATAATCGCTGCCGGAGCTCCCCTTGCCACCCGCGGCCACCCATCTCGCCATCGACCGCCGTCTCTGCGGCGAGCCTCTGGAGATCGGCGAGGGCTCGGCGAGCATCGTCCTCGTAACCCTGCCCGGGATGGCGGTCGACGACCGCGGGCTGGTTCACGGCGGCTTCGTCTTCGGCCTGGCGGACCACGCCGCCATGCTCGCGGTCAACCATCCCAACGTCGTGCTGGGGAGCGCGGACGTGAAGTTCCTCAAGCCGGTCTTCGGTGGGGGAACGGCTCGTCGCCGCCGCCACCGTCGAAGAAATGGACGGCCGCAGGAGCCGGGTGCGGGTCGAGGTGCGTCGCGGCGAGGAGGCGGTGATGAGCGGGACCTTCGCTTGCTTTACCCTGGAGCGTCACGTGCTGGATGCGGGGAGGAAAGGATGAACGGCGGAGATCGGATCGCGGCGGTGCTGGTGGAGCAGGGGGTGAAGTTTCTCTTCACCCTGTGCGGCGGACACATCTCGCCCATCCTCGTGGGTTCCAAGCGGCGCGGCATCCGCGTGGTGGACGTCCGCCACGAGGTGGACGCCGTCTTCGCCGCCGACGCCGTCTTCCGGCTCACCGGCGTTCCCGGGGTGGCGGCCGTCACTGCCGGACCGGGAGTCACCAACACCATCACGGCGGTCAAGAACGCCCAGCTCGCGCAGTCGGCCGTCGTCCTCCTCGGCGGCGCGGCGGCCACCCTGCTCAAAGGCAGGGGCGCGCTCCAGGACATCGACCAGATGGCGCTGTTCGAGCCGCACGTCAAGTGGGCCGCCTCGGCCTCGGCCGTGCGCGATCTGGTGCCGATGCTGGAGAAGGCCTTCGCGGTGGCGCGCTCCGGAGTGCCCGGCCCCGTCTTTCTGGAGTGTCCGGTCGATCTCCTCTACGACGAGTCCCTGGTGCGCCAGTGGTACGGCATGAGCTCGAAGGGAGGCGGCCTCGCCGGCGCCGGCATGCGGCTCTATCTCCAGCGCCACGCGGCGAAGCTGTTCGCCGGGGCGGACAAGCGGGTTCCGGCGCCGCCGAGGCCGGTGCCGATTTCCCGTCCCGATCGCGGCGACGTGCGCAAGGCCGCGGGCCGGCTGCGCAAGGCGAAGCGCCCGGTGCTGGTGCTGGGCGGCCAGGTGCTGCTCTCGTCGCCCGACCGGGAGAAGGCGGAGGAGCTGGCGCGCGCGATCGCCGCCATCGGCGCGCCGGTCTACCTGGCCGGCGGTGCTCGCGGGCTGCTCGGCTCCGGCCACGCGCTGCAGCTCCGGCACAAGCGGAAGGAGGCGTTGCGCGAGGCGGACCTCGTCCTGCTGGCGGGCATCCCGAGCGATTTCCGGTTGGACTACGGCCGGCACATCAGCCGCAAGGCCTTCCTGGTCTCGGTCAACCGCAGCGAGGCCGACCTGCGGATGAACCGCAAGCCGGACCTCGCCGTCCACGCCGATCCCGGGCTGCTGCTGCGCGGCGTGGCCAAGGCGCTCTCGGACGACGGGCGCCGGTGGGCGGACTGGCTGACGGCCCTGCGCGCTCGCGATGCGGAGCGCGAGCGGGAGATCGCGGTGCAGGCGGCGGTGGCCGGCGAGCGGGTCAACCCCGTTCACCTCTGCCGCGAGATCGACCGGGCGCTGGCGCCGGAGAGCGTCATCGTGGCCGACGGCGGCGACTTCGTGGCCACCGCCGCCTACACGGTGAGCCCGCGGGCGCCGCTCTCCTGGCTCGATCCCGGCGTCTTCGGCACCCTCGGCGTGGGCGGCGGCTTCGCCCTCGGCGCCAAGCTCTGCCGGCCGGAGGCGGACGTCTGGATCCTCTACGGCGACGGCTCGGTGGCCTACAGCCTGGCCGAGTTCGACACCTTCGCCCGCCACGGAATTCCGGTGATCGCGGTGGTCGGCAACGACGCCGGCTGGACCCAGATCGCCCGCGAGCAGATCCAGGTCCTGGAGGACGACGTCGGCACCGTGCTCGCCCGCACCGATTATCACCAGGTGGCCGAAGGCTACGGCGGCCGGGGATTGCTGCTCGAGCGCAGCGAGGACGCCGGACCCGTGCTGCAGGAGGCCGTGCGCATCGCCCGCGGCGGCACCGCCGTGCTGGTCAACGCCCTCCTCGACAAGACCGAGTTCCGCAAGGGCTCGATCTCGATGTGAAGCCCCTCACCTCCCCGGCCCTCCTCTCCCACCGCACTCCCACCCCTCCGGGAGAGGAGGGAGACTGGTTTAGATTTGTCTTGGCTCCACTGTCCTTGTCCGTCCTTGGCGTCCTTTGGGTCCTCTTCCCTTTCGCGGTCGGCGTCCTCCTCCGCCTCTGGAACCTGCCGGACCAGATCCTCGGCGGCGACGAGGTCCACGCCGTCCGCGCGGCGCTCAACCACTCCCTGCCCGAGATCCTCGTAACCTATCAGCGGACCGACAACTGCATCCCGTTGACGGCGCTCTACAAGCTCTTGATGGTTGCGGGGTTGCCGATCACGGAGATGGTCCTGCGCCTGCCGGTCCTGCTGTGCGGCCTCGCGGCGCTGCTGGCCATGCCGGCATCAGCGGCCGCGTTCGCCGGTAAGGGGGAGGGCGGCACCGTTCTGATGTACCGCTGGCTGCTGGCGATCTCGCCGGCGCTCGTCCTCTACAGCCGCATCGCCCGGTCGTACATGCCGATGGTGCTCTTCGCGTTCGGCGCGGTCATGGCCTTCGAGGCGTGGTGGCGCACCCGCTCGCGGCGGGCCGGCGCCGCCTACGTTGTTCTGGGCGCACTGGCCATCTGGTTTCACCTCGGCGCCGGCCCGATCGTCGCGGCGCCGTTTCTCTTCGCCACCGGCGACTCGCTTGTCCGGCGCCGGGATCTCGCCCGGAACCTGCGGCACCTCGTCCTTTTGGCCCTTGCCGTCCTTGCTGTCCTTTCTCTGTTCCTCGTGCCGGCGAGGCGCTCGCTGCTGGAGCTGATCGCGAGCAAGCGGGCGGAGCAGGCGGTTCCCTGGAGTGAGGTGCTGCCCGGCCTGCTCCGTTTGCAGGCGGGAACGGCCGCCGGCTGGCTGACCTTGATCTTCTGGCTCGCGGCCGTCGGCGGACTTGCGCTGCTGTTCCGGAGCGAGCGGCGGCTCGCCCTCTACACGGCGACCGTCGCGATCGGCCATGTCGCGGGTCTCCTGATCCTCTCGCCCATGGGCCTCGCCGGCCCCGTCATCTTCGGCCGCTATCTCCTTCCCATCCTTCCCTTCGTGCTGCTCTGGGTGGCCGCGGCATTCGGCTCGGCATGGCGGGCGGAGGAGCCGCGGATTCTCCGCTCCGCCCGCGGGCTGGCCGCCGCTCTGCTGGTGCTGGCGCTCGCCGCGGCCGGACCGTTCGCAGACCCCGCCGTCCGCCGGACCTCGTTCCTGCACCACAACGACTTCGTGGGCTTCTACAAGGCGCGCCGGCAGGCGCCGGCCGCGGCCGTCCCGGCTTTCTATCGCCGGCTGCGTGGAGAGCCGATCGTCGAGCTGCCGTGGGTCTACCCCTGGGAGTCCAACCGCACGTTCTACCTCTATCAGCAGGTCCACGGTGGCCGGGTCGTGGTCGCGACACCCCAGCGCATTCTCTTCCGGCCGCCGCTCGCCTTGCGCAATGCCGTGGCGCTCGAGCCCGCGGCCTTTTGCGGCAGCGGCGCCCGCTACCTGGTCGTCCACCGCAACGTGGCGCGCGAGGAGGACCGCCTGGCCCCCGGCGGGCGGATCTCGGATGTGGAAGTCAAGCGTCCGCTGCGGCTCATGTTGCGGGAATCGGCGGGAAAGCTCGTAACTCGGCTGCGAGGGGAGTGGGGAGAGCCCGTCTACGCCGACCGCTGGCTGCGGGTCTGGGACCTGCCGGCGGTCTGCGGCGGCGGCACCCAGAGGACCGCCGCCGCGGCGAGCGCCAGAGCGGCGACGGCGAGCCCCGCCGCGAAGCTTCCCGGCCGGTAGAGCAGGTCGATCGCCGCCGCGCCCGGCGGCAGCCAGGCGGCCACGAACGGGCCGTCGGCCGCGCCAGGGACAATCGTCGGCTGCCGCCGGCCGTCGACCAGCAGCTTCCAGTTGCCGTCCTGATAGACGCTGCTCGCCAGCAGCCGCCTTTCGGTGAGCCTGGCGCGGACCCGCAGCCAGTCCGGCCGGATCGCTCCGAGCTCCAGAGAGGAGGACGAGCCTGAGAGGAATAGGAGCGGTCGGGCGGTGCGGTTCTGATAGATCCAGGCCCGGCGCCGGTTGAAGACCAGCCGGTAGGGCTTCCCCAGGTGCGTGTCCGGCGGGGTCATCAGGAAACGGACGCCGAGCCGGCCGTAGAGGGGGTCTTCGGGAGCGGCAAAGCCGTCGGTCGCGCGGCTCGGAAACACATTGATCCGGCGGGTCGCTTCCACATACGCGGCGGGCTTCGCCGGATTGGAGCTGCGCGGGTCGGCGAAGCCGTAGACGCTGGCGACGTTCGGCCGCAGCGCCGGCCCGAGGCCGGCCATCCGGTGCCACGGATCGAGCCGCCGGCGGAGGAAGGCGATCGGCGGCGTTTCGGGGTAGTAGAGGTCCGCGGTGACCGGCGGGTGGGCCGGCGCGTGGAAGACCAGCAGCTCGGCGGCCACGACGGCCGCCAGGCCCCATGCCTTTCGCATCGAGGAGCGTCCCGCCATGAGCAGGACGGCGGCGGCCAGGGCGGCGAGCTGAAGCGCGAGCGAGCCCCATCGCAGCCGGGCGAAAGCCGCCGGATCGGGACCCGGATGCGCGAGATATCCCCAGACGATCACGGCGGCGAGCGCCGCCGCGATGCCCGCAATTGCCGCGATCCGGACGAGACGAGCCTCTCCCCGCCGCCAGCGCTCCCACGTGCAGGCCGCCAGGTAGGCCATGGCGAAAGCGAACAGCAGGGAAACCCGGCTGTGGAAGCTCAGGGACTGGCGCAGCACCGGCAGGAGATCGAAAAGCTGCGCCAGGCCGGGAGGCCGCGCCAGCACCACCAGGCACACCAGCGCCGTTCCCAGCATCAGCCGCTCCTGGGGGAAGCGGCGGCCGGCCGCGAGAGGCCAGACGGCGGCGAGGGCCGCCAGCAGCGCCGCCGTGCCGGCGAAGCCTCCGGCGTCCTCGACGATGTTGCGCTCTCCCCAGTAGCCGCCGAAGCGGTTGTTGCCGAAGGCGTTGGGAGCGGCGTTCGGCACCAGGCGCGCCACGACTCCGCGCTGCCGGGTACCCCTCTCCGGCGCCTGCTCCTCCAACTCGGATCCGGCCCACAGACGCTCGCGCCGCGTCTCCAGGAGCTGGACGCGAAGGCTCTTCGGCAGGTATTCGGCGGCCGGGAGGACGACCGGTGCGGCGAAAGCGGCGCCGATGACGGCCGCTATGGCCCAGGACCTGGCCAGCTCCAACCGCCTCCCGGCTGGCCGGGCGAGCAGCCGCGAGAGGGCGAAGGCGCCGGCCAGCATCGAGACGTGGAGACCGGTCTCCGGATGGCCGACGAGCAGCACGGCCGCCGTGGCCAGAGCGAGGAGCAGGCCGTCGCGCCGGGCGCCGCGCTGGTCCACCATGACCAGACCATAGAGGAGCACCGGCAGGAACGTCGCCGAGCCGGCCAGGGGCCAGCCGAGCCAGAAGCTGGAGCCATCCGCCGAGCCCGTAGGCGAGGCTTCCCGCCAGGGCCGGCAGCTCCGAGATGTCCTGCCGGCGCAGCAGCAGGTAGGTGAAGACGAGCGGCAGCAGCACCCGCAGCGCCGCGATGACGCCGAAACCCGCGGCGACGGGGAACGGCAGGGCCAGCCAGGCCAGGGGCTGAAAGGCCTGGGACTGCGGATTGGCCAGCAGCGGCTCTCCGGCGCCGGCGAGGTGGTTCCACAGCGGCCATTCGCCGGCGGCGTACGCCTCGCGCACCCGCACCAGCCACGGAGCGATCTGGAGCACGAGGTCGCTCTGCAACAGGTTCCCCGGCGGCGTGCCCTCGACGAGCCCGGTGTACGGCGGCAGCTTGGTGAGGTAGCCGAGCGGCAGCATCACCCGGCCGGCGAAGAGCACCGCGCCGAACATCACGGCGAGCACGATGCCCCAGACGGCCCAGCAGCGCGCCGGAATGGGATCGAACCAGCGGCGCAGGACCCAGGCGAGCGCGATCGCCAGCGCCAGGACCCAGAGGCCGGGGAGGACTCCGATCAGCCAATGCATCAGAGCGAGGCATCCTATCGTGTCTACCTGGGACCGCCGGCATCCTTGCCGGCAGGAGGAAAGGCCGAAGAAGAAGCCGGCAAGGATGCCGGCGCTCCCAGGAGGGCTGCCCCTACAGCAACGCCCGGAGGAGTAAAATAGACGAGCTGTCCCGTCTCAACGTTGGGAGAACCCATGCGCCGCCATCGCCACACCGCCGCCTTCCGATCCGTCGCCCTGCTGACCCTGCTGCTGGTCACCGCGTCCTGTTTTTCGACGCAACTGCCGCCGATCTCCACCCAGGGAGACGCCTTCAAGCCGTTGCGGGACGAGCAGGCTCTGTGGGAAGAGTCCCGGGCCGAGGAAGAGAAGCTCCTGGAGAAGGTCAGGCTGTACCAGGATCCGCTGCTCGATTCCTATCTGGAGCGGATCGTCACGAGCTTGAATCCGCCCGGCATGTCCGCCAACCCGGCCGTCCGTTACCGGGTGCGGGTGGTCGAAGACCCTACCCTGAACGCCTTCGCCTATCCGCACGGCTCGCTCTACGTCCACACCGGGCTGCTCGCCCGCATGGAGAACGAGGACGAGCTGGCGACCGTGCTCGGCCATGAGATGACCCACGTCGAGAACCGCCACATGCTGCGCTACCGGCGCAGCGCCCTCAACAAGCAGATCGGCCTCTCCATCGCCGCCGTGGCCGCGGCGGTGGTCATCGCGGACGCCGAAGGGGATGCTTTGAGCAAGGGGGACTGGGGCAAAGCCGCGGTGATCGACAGCGTGGGCGGTCTGATCGTGGGACTGGGACTGCAGCTCGCCTTCATGGCGTCCGTCAACGGCTATGGCCGGGGCCTGGAAGCTCGAGGCGGACGAGGGCGGTTTCGTCAAGATGGCCGCCGCCGGCTATGACCTGCAGCAGGCGCCCAAGGTCTACCAGGCGCTGCTCGACGACCGCGGCGAGCCGAAGAAGGTCGAGGCGTTCTTCTTCGGCAGCCACCCGCGGCTGAGCGAACGGGTGCAGAACACCCGGACCTATCTTGCCAAGCACCAAGGGCCAGCGACCGCGAATGGCGTCGATGCCGCGGTCCTCGCGGAACGGGAGAGCACCTTCACCCGCCGCATCCGGCCGGTGGTGCGGGACGACGCCCGGCTCAACATCGAGATCGGGCGGCTGACGCTCGCCGCCAGCCAGCTCGACAAGGTGCGGGATTGGATGCCCGAAGACCCGGAGACCCACTTCCTCACCGGCCGCCTGCGGCTCGCCCAGACCGCCGCGGGCAAGGAGCCGGCGGACCAGCGACGCCTGCGCGGCGAGGCCGAGACCTCCTTCCGCAAGGCGATCGAGCTCGACCCCGACCGCCCCATTCCGCATCGCGAATTGGGCTTGTTGCTCTATGAGCGCAAGGAGCTCGGCGAGGCTTGCGCCCAGTTCCGGCGCTATTCCCAGCTCGCGCCGAACGCCGACGACGCGGGCCGCATCCGCGATTACGTACTGGAGATGGAGCGCGACGGCGACTGCCGGTGAGCGAAGCCATGAGCCGAAACAAGCAAACCGTGCAAAAGTACATGGACGCCTTCGCCCGGACCGATCACGCAGAAGTTTTGTCCTGCCTGACAGATGACGTCGAGTGGCTGATTCCCGGCATGTTTCACATCACGGGGAAAGACGCCTTCGACAAGGAGATCGAGAACGACGCCTTCGTGGGAAGCCCCACGATAAACGTTACTCGCATGACCGAAGAGGACGACGTGGTGGTAGCTGAAGGTAGCGTGCGCGCCGCCAGGAGCGATGGCGGCTTGCTAAACGCAGTCTTCTGCGATGTGTTCGTCATGCAGAGCGCGAAGATAAGGCATCTGACCTCTTATCTGATGGAAGTTAATGAGTAAGAGGCATCGGTAGCTCGGCGCGCTCAAGACCATGCGGCTTTCCCTCTCGCATACTCCAGAGCTCTCTCGAGCGCCGTCACGAGCTGGACGCGGTTCTTCTCTTCGCGCAGGTATATTGGCAGACGTTCGTACCAACGCTGTGATTCCCAATGGTCGGCTCCTCCAATGTCTGCCCGGCTCGAAGGTTGAATCTTGCGTGCGTAGAAGTCGAGGCATGCCTGCAACTGCTCGAAGCTATGAAACTCGAAGGTGAAGCCGCACGCCCGAACCATCAGGACTTGGTGGCTGTGCAGGGACGGAGCGAGATAATGGCGCTCCAGGCTTGGAGGAGTGCCGTCGCCAACCTCCGATCCCATCGGGTTCCGATGGGTCAGCGAGTCATAGGGTTCGAACCAGGCCTTCGGCATTTCTCGTTCCTCCAGCGTAGGCTAGGAGGGCTCTCCTAGATTCAGGCTGCGGCTTCTCGCGCTCGGTCAGCGAGAGCACGAATCTCGGCGTTCTCGATAACGCCTCGACGGGTACCCTCGACGCTGGCCCGGATCATCGCACGCCCGATGTCCTCGCTGGTTACATACAGGCGGCGAGCGAAACGAAGGAGGCGGAACAACGGCCTGAGTGCGCGGTAGAGGCGTGGTCCGGTCATCGCCGCGCCGCCATCGATGAAGCCCGGGCGCCAGCAGACGGTCGCGATGACGCCTTGGAGATCCCGTTCCGTCTCGGCCTTGACCCGTGCCCACATGAAGCGGCTATCGAGGCTCGTTCCTTGCCCGCTGATGAAGTGCAGCACGGCATCGGGACTGGCGAATTTCAATTGCTCGGCTGCCGCTATCGCGAAATCGTGCGTTATCCGTCGATACTCCGCTTCACCGGACACCTGGCGGACGGATATCCCCAACCCATAGAGGCACGCGTCGATCCCCACGAAAGCGTGGCGAACTTTGGCGTAGTCGAGGTAGTTGTCATGCAGGAAGACGCTCAGCTTGTCATGCACGACACCGAGTGGCCGCCGCGTCAAGACGCGCACTTCGCTGACATCTGGAGTCTGCAAGCAGGCTTGGAGAATTCCGCTGCCTGCCGTTCCGGTGGCGCCAAAGACCAGGACTTTCATACTCTATCCCCTGCCGTAGGATGACTACGAATGCTTGTCAAGCCGGACCTCGTAGGCGGGAACGAGGGGGTGAAAACGTTGCGCTCGGCGCCAGAAGCCCCTGAAGCAGTTGTGCTCCTGCCTCTTGAGGTCCTGATACGCGGCGACGTGAAGCTTGAACAGTAACTCTCCGAACGACATCCTGGGGCCATTGGAACCAAATCGCACATAGGCGTGCCTGATCTCTCTGGCATCCTGGCCCGCGACTTCCATGAGATACCGGTACTCGATGTCCACCACCGGTCCTGAAAACAGCCGCCGCAGCTCGCGCGCGGCGCTCGAATAGCCGTGTTCTTCTAGCGTACACGTCAACGCGATCCAAGAATTCAGGCAATGAAGCGGAGGGCGGCTCAGAGAACGACCAGGGCAAGCGTCCAAGAGCCGACTCCGGTGCCTGGCGCGACGCTGACGGCCGAGTTTTGTCGATCACCTTGAGAACCTCGTCGGACGGAGCTTATTAGCCAAGCCGGCGAAGATGCTGAGTCGCCGGAACACGAAGCGGTTTCCATCCGTTCCTACCCCGGCTCTGCATTCAGCGCTGAAAGCAATTTCCGAAGAGATGTCTTGTATTTACCCAAATCACCCTTCCATCCACAGAAGTCTCCTACTACTTTACTGGCGACGTCAGTCTTTCTTGCGTGCTCCCAACCATCAAAAATAAAGTCGTCGACGCGGATCGGAAACAGAACATTCCGATGCTCGATATCTTCCTTCCAGAGGGCGCGCTCTATTTCTCTCAGAACTGGCGAGCTTTGAAGGGATTGTAACGAGCATACCAGAATCAGCTTGTCATACAGGCGGATGCCTTGATCTATTTCTTCCCAGACTGATTCCCCCCACTTGGCGGTTTCGGGAAAATACCAAACGCGGACCTGTCTTGCTTTAAGGTCAGAATACAGGCGATCGCAAAACTCCTTATCCTGCGAACTGTGGCTGATGAAGCATGAATAATACTGAATCGGTGCATCGCCAACAAGTGAACCTAGGTAGTCTAAGAGGTTCCGAGGAACGCCTGCACCCCTCAGGAAATCATCAGGTATTTTTCCATGCGACAGAAAAATGGTGTCTATGGCAATGCTCGATGGGCCACGGTGCTGTACCTCTACGAGTCCTTCTGCCCCATGAAGTCTGCACGCGTCAAAGCGCGTCCAGCCCATTGCGCTTCCATGAAACTGAACGCCCCCAGCGTCAGTTCCATAGAACTTAGTCGACTCTAGAGTCGCATTCCGCAGGTCTGCTCCGAACATACTGGCCCGCTCCACACTGGCCCGCGTCAAATTTGCCCCATTGAGGTTAGCCCCATCAAGCAATGTTCGGTTGAGCTGGGCATTGACGAGTGATGCGCCCCTAAGATCGGCTCCGATGAGATCGACCACAGTGAGATCGGTCCAGCCTAGATCTGCGGTGCCAAAATTAGCTTCTCTGAGGTCAGATCCACGCAGATAAGCTGAGTGGAGATCGATGCCATAGAAATCCGCACGAGGTAGTTCCACTCCCGCAAGTGCCGGACGAATCAATGGGTTGTTGGCCCTCCACTTGTTCCATGTCTCAACCCCTTGCCTGAGGATTGCGAGATGTTCTGACCTAGCCATCTAATCACAGGAAATCACATCGTACCTTCACTATGATCATGACTCATCCTACGCATACCTCTACGTGAGCTCATGCGACCTCTCTCCAGAATGCTTATCGCACCGGCCATCGCGATGTGGACTCCTGGGCTCATTACGCTCCAAGTTGCTGCGTCCGTTCAACTTCGAGCTTACGCCGGTATCTTATCCGCGTCAACGCGACGGTCGCCGAGTTGGGTAGGAGTCGGCAGCCGGCCATGGTGATCGCGGGCAGAAATACGCACGTAGCCTCGCCGCTAGCTCTGGCTCCGAAGGAGCCGCGGCATGTAGCCTGGAGGCGTCAGCCCCAGGGAACCGAAGCCATCCGCAATTTCAGAGCCCCGAGGGGGCGACAGCAATTCTCTGCCACGTTTGAGCCGCCGTCGCCCCCTCGGGGTTTCTTGGGGCCGAATCGGACGACCTCCCTGGGGCTGACGCCGCCAGGCTACACGCCTCTGCCCCTTCAGGGCAGGAGCAGATTATATCCGCCTGGTTCTGCCGCAACCTCGGTCTCCGTCGCGCCCCTGGCCAGGTAAATCCTGTAGACTGCCCCGCCTTGGAGCGCCGCCGCATCCCTCCCGCCGCCGCGCTCCGCGCCTGAAGATGCTGTCATGAGGATCGTTCACACAAGCGACTGGCACGTCGGCCGCCGATGGAAGGGGATCCAGCGCCTCGATGAGCTGGAAACCGCGCTCGACAACCTCGCGGCCTTCATCGAAAAGCAATCCATCGACCTCGTTCTCCATACCGGCGACGTCTTCGAAAGCCGCAACCCGCCCGCCGAGGCGGAGCAGCTCGTGAACCGGTTCCTGGTCCGTGTGGGTCGAACCGGGGCCCACATGCTCGTCATCGCCGGCAACCATGACGATCCGCTCCGGCTCGACGCCCGTTCGTTGCTCACCGAGCTGGTCAACGTACAGATCCTCGGCCGCCCACGCTCCGCCTCCCGGGGAGGGACCCGGACCCTTGAGACCCGTCGTGGAGAGAAGGCGGTTGTCGCGGCCCTTCCGTTCGCATCCCCCGGAGCCTGGGTGTCGGCGCTGGACCTCGCCGGCGAAGAGGCGACGGCCCGGAGCCGATATGCGCGAATGTTCAAGCTTGCCGTCAAGGATCTTTGCCGCGACTTTCAGCGGGACGCCGTCAACATCCTCATGGCGCATACTCACCTCGAGGGAGCCCTTTTCGGCGACTCGGAGCGCCGGGTTCACATCGCGGAGGACTGGGCCGCCTCGCCGAAGGCTCTGCCGACCACGGCGAGCTACATCGCTCTCGGGCACATCCACAAGCCGCAGCAGATCGCCGGGCCGGTACCCGCCTACTATGCCGGCTCGCTTCTCCAGATGGACTTCGGCGAAGCCGGGGAGGAGAAAACCTTTGTCGTCGTCACGGCCTCCCCCAGACAACCCGGCAAGCCCGCCAAGCCCGTCGATATCGAGCATGTTCCCTACGAGGGCGGGCGGCCGCTCGCCGACCTCCGCGCAACGCTCGCGGAGCTCGAAGCTACCGCGGCCAACTATCGTACGGGCTGGTTGCGCGTGACGGTCCCTTTGACGGAAAAGGATCCCGATCTCAATCGAAAGGTCCGCGAGCTTCTTCCCAACGCGCTCGTCGTGCGCGCCGAGCTCCCCGAGGCCGAGGAGCCATCGGACGTCCGGCTGGAGACCGGAGTCTCGCCGGTGGGACACTACGCCGCCTACCATCTCCGCGAGCACCAGCAGAAAGCGGACTGGGCCGTTCTGGAGGCGTTCCAGAATCTCTATGACCAGGCCTTCGTGGAGGATTGAGCGCTGCGTCCCGTCCATCTCACCGTCGAAGGTCTCGCGTGCTTCAAGGACAAGCAGGAGATCGACTTCCGCGCGCTCGATCTCTTCGCCATCTCGGGGCCGACGGGAGCCGGCAAGTCGACCCTGTTGGACGCGATCATCTTCGCGCTCTATGGAGAGATCCCCCGCGTCAATGTCTACAATCGGACCGAGATGATCTCGGCGTCCCGGAACCGGGTCAGCGTGGTGCTGGATTTCGAGGTCGGTCCGAACCTCTATCGCATCGCGCGGACCCTGCGGCGCAACGGCTCTCACATGGTGCGATTGGAAGAGCGCGACGGAAAGAATACTTTCAAGAATCTGGCGGACCAGGTGCGCCCCGCGACCGAAAAGGTGATTCAGATCCTGGGGCTCGAAGCCGCCGCGTTCCTGCAGGCCGTGATCCTGCCGCAAGGCGAATTCGCCAGGTTCCTCAAAGCGCCGCCGAGAGACCGGCGCAGCATGCTGCGTACGCTTCTCCGGCTCGACGTCTACGAACGGATGCGCGAACGGGCGCAGCGTCAGGCGGTTGCAAAGAAGGGCACCGTCGATTCGCTTCGGAAGCTCCTGTCGGACGAGTACGCGGGCGTCGACGAAACCGCGGTTGCCGGGTTGGAGGCGGAGCACGCCGAGGTCGCCGAGTCGCTCGAAGTCTCGAGAAAGAGACGGGACGACTCCCAGGCCACGCTCGCCCGGCTGCGCGGCCGGCACGCGAAAACGCGGGAGCTGCAACAGGTCGAAGAAAAGCGAACCGCTCTGCAGCAGCAGGCCGAACAGGTGAGCCGCGATCAAGCGAGGATCGAGGCCTCGGCCCGCGCGGCGCCCCTGTTGCCCTTGCTGCGTGAAGCGGACCGGGCCTCCAATTCCGCGCAGGCGGCGAAAGAGGCGACGGACGAAGCCCAGGCCCACCATCACGCCGCACAGAAGGATTGGCAGGAGAAGGCCGGCACCTTGAAGTCCGCGGAGAAAGCTGCCAAGGCGATCAGGTCGATTCGCGAGCAGGTGGCCCGCCTCCACCGGGTGCTCGGACGTCTGCCGGAACGAGAGCAGCTCGAGGCGGCCGCCGAGCGGCAGACCCAGGGCTTGAAGGTTCTGGAGGGTGAGCTGGCCTCGCTCGCTTCGGCGGTTGAATCGGCGAAGGCTGTACAAGCGCAACAACAGGCAGCCGTCGATGCCGCCCGGCAAGCCGCGGAGGCTTCCGGCTATGACCCGGAGCTGGACGAGCTGCTGCAGGGTATCCGCGACCTCGCCGTCGTGCTGGGCGCTGCTCGAAAGGGCGCGGTGGAGCAGACGGCCGAGCTGGCGCGGAAGCGCGAGGTGGTGGAAGAGCAGGCCGGGAAGGCCGAGCTGCTGAAGAAGGAAGCCGAGTCCGCCAGGAGGTCCGCGGAGGAGGCGCAGCGCGGCGTCGAGGCGGCCGAGGAGGCGCTACACCGCGCGAACCGTCTGAACGAGGCCAATCACCTGCGCGAGGGGTTGGTTCCCGGCGAGCCTTGTCCGGTCTGCGAGCAGCCCGTGGGCGCACCGCCTGCCGCCGATCTGCACCCCGAGCTCGAAGCGGCCAGAGCCGCGCTCGAAAGCGCACGGAAGAGGCGAAAGGAAGCCGACGCGCTCGCCAGACAGAAGGAAGCTGCGCTCACGGGCGAACAGGCGAGGCTCCATGCCGCCCGGCAAAGTCTCACCGAATTCGAGTCGCTCTGCGCCGAGATGCAGGACAACATCGCCGCCGGCGAGGCAGGGATTTGGGGAACGCTTGGCGATCGTGCTCCCCAAAAAGCTGCCGCGATCGAGGCCTGGGTCGAAAAGCAGATCGTGGCGCTCACCCGCAGCCGCAAGGCGAACGAAGAAGCCACGGCGCGATTGGCCGCGGCGGAACGAACCCTGGAGAGAGCCAGGACCGAAGAGGCGAGGGCGCGGGACCGGCTCGGCGAGAAGGAGGCGGCGCGAAAGCGGTTGGACGAGGAGCGCAACGCCAGCCTGCAACGGCTCGCGACGTTGCGGGACGAGATCCAGGCCGTCACCGGGTCGGACGACCCGGCTTCCGAGGCCGCCGCCCTGGAGGAACAGATCCAGCAGTTGGAAACCAATCTCAAGACGGCCTCCGAGGAGGCGGCAAGCTCCCAGAACCGGCTGATGACCGCCCAGGAGGCGCGACGGCTCAAAGCCGAAGCGGCCGAAGCCGCTCTTCAGGACGCCAGCCAGAGAGCTGAGATTCGGGACGCGGAAATCGCTCGGACCGGCTTCGCCGGCGAGGCCGCCGTTCGGGAGTCCCTCCTCGACGAAGCCACCACGGCCCGGCTCGAGGAGCAGGTCCGCAGGCATGCGCAGGACAGCCACGCCGCCGAGGAACGCGCCGCCGTGCTCGGAACCGAGCTGGGGGATGAGCGGGTGACCGACGAGCAGTTGGCGGCCGCCGAGAAGCTCGCGGCGGACATCACTACCGAAGTGGAGACGGCGCTCGGCAGGGAGAAGAAGCTCGAAGAGCAGGTCACGCGCATGAAGGAGCGGCTCGAACGCTCAAAAGAGCTCCGCAAGCAGTTGGCCATCGCCGAGGTGGCCCTGCCCGTGTACGACCTCCTGGCCGGCGATCTGCGAAGCGACAAGTTCCAGGCGTACGTCCTGCACGAGGTGTTCACCGAGCTGGTTCAGGGCGCCTCGGCCCGGCTGCTGACGTTGACCGGAGAGCGTTATTCCCTGGAGTTCCACGACGACGAGATCAGAGTGATCGATCATGACAACGCGGATGAAGCGCGGATCAGCGACACGCTCAGCGGAGGAGAAACCTTCCTGGCCTCGCTGGCTCTCGCCCTGGAGCTCAGCGATCAGGTCCAGCGTGCCGTCGGCGCGGTGAATCTCGACAGCCTGTTCATCGACGAGGGGTTCGGCACTCTCGATCCCGACACTCTCGCGCTGGTCTCCGAGACCCTCCAGGGGCTGCGGGTGGGTGGCCGGATGGTTGGCATCATCACCCACATCCCCGAGCTGCGAGACGAATTCGCCCAGCAGGTGATCGTGACCAAACACCAGGGTTTCTCGACTGTCGAGGTCGCAACCGGCGAGGTCCGCGAGTTGGCGGCGACGGCGTGATGGGGCCCATGCGGAGCAGCAAGCCTCAGTCCTTGGAGCGCTCCTTGCGGTGTCCGTCCATTTGCCGTACACTTTTTCTCATGGCGGGTCGCGCATCGTCGAAAAGAGCCCCGGGAAGGCCGCGTAGTGAACGGTTGGAGGCGCGCATCTCCAGCGAGCAGAAGGCGCTTTTCCAGCGTGCTGCTGAGCTGCAGGGGCGGACGCTCACGGACTTCGTGATCGCGAGCGTGCACGAATCGGCGGTCAAGGCTATTGCATCGTGCTTCATCCTGACGCGGGCCGACGAGCCCACCCGGATCCTCGGCTACTACACGCTCTCGGCTCTGAGCATCGCTCTCACCGACTTACCGGCCTCTATCGTCAAACGCTTGCCTCGGTATCCGACGGTGCCGGCCACGCTCATGGGCCGGTTGGCGACTGATTCTCGGCACCGAGGGAAACGTTTGGGCGAGCTACTCCTTTTCGATGCTTGCTCGCGAGTGCTCAGGAGCGAGATCGCGACGTTCTGATGTTTTTCATCGGGGAACGAATTCGAGGGTCGTGAGCTCGCGAGCCGGCTCACCGAATCCCTCCACCCATTTTTGAGATGCCTTCGTGTTGTACTTCTGGCCGTAGGCCGCCGTCACCGCTTTGCGAATGCGATCGCTGCGAACGAGCTTGGCCCGCACCGGGATTTCGAGCCCTGCGACCTGAACGGTCCCATCGGGTTCCTTTCTGAAAGCGCGGAACCATCCCGTCGGCTTGTCGTTCCATGATCGGACGAAGACCTTTCCTTCAACGACGACGACCCAGACGCCCGTGTAGCGATGGTCATTTCCCGCGCGGACGCCGAATATCTTCGCGGCCCGTATCGCTTCGAGGGCATCATCGGTGAACGTGGCGTTCTTCGGCATGATCATTCATGGGGCGGAACTGGAGACGCGAGTCAGCAAGGTTCCAATGCCTGCCTTTGTTCGTCGCCTCGGTCATGGTACCACCGAACGAACAATGCCGAATTCCATGCCGATGAGCAGCGGCGGCGTTTGCCATCCGGATACCCCGCCCGGCGCTTCCGCACCGGGCTACCGAAACGTAGCTCCTCTGGAGCGAATCGCCCTTTGGGCGACGTCTCGATAGCCCGGTGCGGGAGCGCCGGGCGGGAGCTGGACCGTCCTTACGCCATCCAAAGCTTCTCAACCGCAGGATTCAGAGCCTATTTGGGGAAGCGGCAGCCGCATCGGACGGGAATTGAGCCGCTCTGCTCCTTTCGATCTCCTCTAATCTTTTCCAAACACTTGGACCTTCTCCCCCCGACTCTCCCCCGCATTTCAATTTCAGCTATGCTGGACGCCAATCAGCAGCTTCCGGGCGTTCCCTGGAGAGGGAATCATGCGCAAATCGCTATGGATCGGCGGTGTTCTGGCCGTGCTGGCGGGCGGTCTCGCGATCGTCGTCTTTCTGGTGGATTTCGACTCGCCACGGCTCGGCAAGGTGTTGCTGGATCAGGTCGGCGCGCAGACCGGGCTGCGCGCCGAGGCCGATGGCTTCCGGCTGAATCTATGGCGCGGCCTGCGCCTGGACGGGTTCCGTTGCACCGTCGACGGACCGAGCGGGCGCCTGACGGTCAAAGCCGCCAGCCTCCTCGGAGAGCACCGGCTGCCGGCCCTGCTGCGCGGCCGGGTGGTGATCCACCGCGTCGTGGTCGATCGGCCTCGCGTCGAGCTGGTGACGCCTGCGGATGCGGCGCCCACGGTCGTGCCGGTGACGGCGTCGTCGGAGCCGTTCGTCGCCGCGCCGGCGCCGGCCGCCGCGGCCGACGACGCGAACCCTTCCGTCCTCTCCGTCGACCGCATCTCCGTGCGCGACGGGACCCTGTCCATCCGGGTCGAAGGCGCGCCGGCGCCGGACTTGGAGATCCGCGGTCTGGAGGTCGAGCTGCGCGGTCTCGCCCTGGACGCGGCGCCGACGGCGCTCGCGGGGTTGCGGGCCGAGGGAGACCTGCACACGCGCGAGATCCTCCTCGGCGGAATGAAGGCCACCGAGGGGAACGGCAAGCTGCGACTCGCGGCCGGGCACTTTCTTCTCGCGGACTTCGCGATGGCGCTGCCCCAGGGCCCGTTTCACCTGAAGGTCTTCGACGCCGACCTCACCCGCGATCCGCTCGCCTACCGCCTCGACCTGGGTGTCGACCCGCTCGACGCCGACGCTGTGATGGCCGCAGGCTCCGGCGGCGGGTTCGGCCCAGGCGTGCTGGCCTTCCGCGCCACCGGGATCGGCACGGAAACACGCGACATGACGGGAGAGGGAACGCTCCATCTCGCCGCCGGACGAGTGCCGGGGTCGCCGCTCTTCGCCGCGATCGAGACCGCCTTGGGCCGTGCGGACCTGAAGGGCTCGGCCTACGAGCCGTTCGCCGTCCGGTTTCGCATCGAGAAGGACCGCCTTCACCTCGCTCCGTCCGAGCTGCGCACCTCGCTGCTGGCGCTCGGCATCTCCGGTTGGGCCGACCTGGCCGGCCCGCTGGACTTGAGGATTGCGGTGAGGGCGCCCCGCGATGCGGTGGCCCGGGCGCGCGTTCCTGCCTACGTCCTCGAGCTGGTGGACGATGGAGGATGGGTGACGGTGCCTCTGCGGATCGCGGGAACCGCCGAGAGCCCGCGGATCACCCCCGACGCCGAGGCGTTGCGCGCGCTGGGCGGGCGCGCCGTCCGCCGAGCCGCCGAACGGGAGGTCAGGAAAGGCCTCAACAAGGCGTTTGGCAAGCTGTTCGGCCGGCGCTAGACCATTTTGCCTCCACCGCCTCGAACACGCTCCGACCCCTTGAAACACAATCCGATCCGCTCGCAGGCGCTCCAGTCCGCTCGAAGACGCTACGGCCCGCTCAAACACGCTCCAATCCGCTCGAAGACGCTCCGGCGGGTTTTTAGAGTGTTTTTTCACGTCGGAGAGTGTTTTTTCCGTTTATTCCCTGTTCTTCGGGAAAAAACACTCTAAAAAACGGTCGGGAGGGTGTTTTTTGGCCTCGAAGACTGTTTGAGCGGAAAAAACACTCTCCGAGCGGAAAAAACAGTCTCCGAGCGAATTGGGGCGAGTTTCACGGGTCCAATCGGGTGGAAAACGTCCTCCCACGCAGACAGCGCTCGCTACGATCCGGCCAAATTGGCGCTCCAGGGAAGCGCGCAGAACAGGAACGCCGCCTTCAGGGCGCCTTGGAAGAGACCGGCCGGGAACAGTGACCGCCGACTGGTCTGCGCTACGTGCCAACCGAATCGCCGCCTCCCTCCCGCTCCCACCAAGCTGAACCACTACGAATCGACGGCCTTCCTGGAAGGGGCGCGGGGGGGCAGATGTCCCTTCGACAATCTTCGAAATGTCCCGAAATCACCCCGCAAGCCATTGACACGTAAGACCTTGTCAAAAGGCTCCATTTTTTCCGTCTTATAGGGGGTATGGGACGCCCTCTTCGCTGCGTGCCAGAAGATACCCTCGTCGAGGTCACCTCCCGGACCGTTCACGGTAGGTTTCTTCTCAAGCCCGATCCGCTGCTCAACGAGATCGTGATCGGCGCCCTGGCCCGAGCCCTCCAACGGCACGAGGTCCAGTGCTGCTTTTTCGTCGTGGCCTCGAGCCATTTCCACGGCTTGCTGATTCCCAAGGACGCTCGCGAGCTTCGCCCGTTTCATGTGCTACCTGACCTCGAAGATCGCCCGCGAGGCTGGCCGCCTCTATGGCTGGCGCGAGAAGATCTTCCCGACGAGGTACCGGGCGATCATCGTTACAACCGAGCCCGCAGCGCAGATCGCGCGCCTGAAGTACAGCCTCAGCCACGGAGTCAAAGAGAATTTGGTGGAACGCGTCGAGGAATGGCCTGGCGTCCATGGCGTCCATTCGCTGCTCACCGGCGAGCCGATGACGGGCATCTGGCACGACCGGACGGCGGAGTATTTCGCCCGCCGCCGCGGCGCGAAGGTCGAGCCTCGCCAGTTCGTGACGACCGAGACCCTGACGCTGGCGCCGCTACCATGCTGGAAGCATCTGCCGCCTGAGAAGAGACGCCAGCTCGCGGCGGGGCTGGTGAGGGAGATCGATGAGGAGGCCGCCGCGGAGAGGACGAGAACGGGAAAATCGCCTCTCGGCCGGGAAGGTGTACTCGCGCAGAACCCGCATGACCATCCCGAGCGTCCCAAGAAATCGCCCGCGCCGTTGGTTCACGCGGCGAGCAAGGCCTTTCGCCTCGAATTCCGGCAGCTTTACGCCGCGTTCGTAGCCTCGTTCCGGGAAGCCGCGGAGAAGCTCAAACGCGGAGACCGGGCCGCTCCCTTCCCGCCAGGGAGCTTTCCACCGGCGTTGCCGTTCGTCGGCGGATAGAGTTCACTTCTTCGCCAAGTTCCTCGGAGGCTCCCGACAAGGGAGCCGGGCACCGGTGTGTCCGAAGGGCTACTCTGGCAGCGAATTCAGGAAGAGGAAGTCGTTTGTCAGGCTATCCCAGGCCGTGGTCGCGGCTTTCCAGCGAAAAATTTGGGCGCGGATTTCTCGAAGACGAGAAAAGGACCCCTCAGCGAGGGCCGCCGGGGTTCCTATCTTCGTCCATTCGGCAGGCACCTATCTTGGCCCGACCACTGGAGTTGGCTACGAGCTGCTCGGCCTGCTCGACAACGGTCGCGTGCTCGGACGGACCTAAACCCCCCCGGCGCTACTCGCTGCTGCGGGTGTGCGACTGCTCGCCGCCGGGGAAAAAGACGACAACGCGCACAACTTTTCCACTCGCCTCTCGCTCGAAGCGGATCCGGAAGTCGTCGCTATCGCCCACCAGGAAGCGGTCCTGACCTACCGCCTGAAGCTGCACCCTGGGCCCACCCCCCAACTGGCCCCAGAGTGCGCCGCCCTCCGCGGTGACCGTGAGCGGACCGTAGTTGCCGGCGAAGGCCTGCAGCGCGGCGGCCGAGAGGTTGACGGGGTGGCGGCGATCCTCCACCACGTCGCGCACGAGCTCCACCTCTGCCTTCTGCGCCGGGTCGGTGGTCTTCGCCGCGACCGCGTCAAGCGCGCGGGTATGTGCCACGGCGAGCGCGTCCGGCGCCGCCGCTGCGATGTCCGGCTCGACGCCGGTCCCCTCCCAATCGGTGCCGGTGATCGGATTGACGGAGCGTCCGTACGGGAGTCTCATCAGCACCGGGTATCCTTTTACTTGGTAGATCTCGACCGGGTGGGCGCCGCCGCCGGTGGTCTCGCCGACGATCGTGGCGCGCTTCAGTCTCTGCAAGCTGTAAGCGAAGTCCTCGGCGGCCGAGAAGGTGCGGCCGCTGGTGAGGACGAAAACCGGTACTCCGGGCAGGCGCGTGCCGGGTACCCACGCATGGGTCCAGAATTGCTGGGTCTTGTCCCCCTTGCGGATGTAGAAGCTGGTGAAATGGATCGGCTCGCTGGGGACCAGATAACTGGCGATCAACTGAATCATGCTCGGATCACCACCGTCGTTGTCTCGCAGGTCGACGATCAGCGCATCGCTGCCAGCCAGAAAACCCATCGCCGCCACCGCTGTAGCGCCACCGAGGTCGGCCCGCTCAAAGCTGTCGAGCTTAAGATAACCGACGTTGCCGGCCAGCCGTTCGACTCTGCGGAAGCCGTAATTGTCACGGCGCATCCTGGCCAGATCCTCCGCGGTCAGCTCGTCCGCCTCCGGAGCGGGCGGCTCGGGAGCCCACAACACGGCTAGGTGCAGATCGTGGCTGACCGACCGCAGGTCCTCGGTCAGCTTCTCCGTGAAGATCTCCAGCGTCCCGAGCCGGTCGTAGGCGCCGCTCTGGAGTCGGCGCCGCACATGCTCCTCCATCCGCCGGGCGACGTCCGGAAAGACGTAGATGTCGCGCAGAGCGGCTGCGATGTCGTCGATGATGGCGGTGCGATCCTTGGCGTTGATGGCGGGCTGCGCCTCCGGTGGGGCGGCCAGCGCGGGGGCGGCGGCGAGCAGAAGCAAAAGCGAGATATGGAGCTTCATAGGTCCTCGGTGCGGCTCAGTCGGCCTTTCAGGTCATGGTGAGACGGCCGACCTCCTTCCGGGAGAAGAGACCTTCTCTGATTTGGACTACCGGTGAGCTGCGTAAGAGCCCTGACCGCCAGTCGCGGTAGGGACGCCGAGGCGCCCCCCGCACAGATCCCGGCGTGCGGTTTTCCCGCACCGGGCTCTTCGGTAACCCTCGCTTCCGCACTCAGCTAGCCTCCGCAAGCACCATCTGCCGATGCCGACTCTCCGTGATCCGGGGTTCCTCCAGCGGAAATCGCTTCAGCAAGGCGCTGAACCTCTCCCAGGTCATCCGGCTCTTCTGACTCCGCCTCCCCAACCACTTCTTCAGCAGCCGGCCGACCTGATAGAGACATGCGCGTAAGCTTCTGTGGTTGCCGATCACCCCGTAGTAATTATAGTGTCCTCGAAGCCTCGCATTCAACGCCTCGACCAACTGGCGAACGGGCATGTGCCGCTGTGCCTTGAGCCACTCGGTCACCCGGGCCAGCGATGCGCGGGCGGCCCTTAGGTCAGCTGCATCGTTCAGAACCTTCCTCAGATAGTCATCGTGGAATACTTGAATAAGCAGGAAGAGCCCTGTCGCAAGAAGGAAGTGCCACAGCTCAACGTTTTTTATGACGCCCAACGCTGCCAAGATCACATAGGCCGCGAAGGCGAGCTTCGCTGGAGATGTGATCGCGGTACCTAATGAAGCCACGGCATCACCAAGCCCCTTCGACTCGTCAGCCATTCTTGCCTTTCTCCTTCTACTCGCATCCCCGTCAAGTCTTTAGTGTGGCCCGCTATGTCGCCGAACGAGTGGCGGTGAGCGGCGGGACCGCGCTGTTTGCGGTTCCGTCCGCTCGACTGCCAGGGTTCTGCGGCATTGGCGATTTGCTCATCGGTTTCATTTTCGGAGCACCGGACAACCCTTCAGATAAAAAATATATATAAAAATATTTAAAAAAAATTTATAAAAAATATTATATTATATATAATTAAATAATACACCAGTTCCGCAGGAAGGCACTAATCGAACGGCCCCACCAATAGAGATACCGGCATAAACGGAAGGAGAAGTAAGACAGTGGCTCCGACAACGACTATGAGTGCCCATACGACCTTGCTCCCCCTGCCGGAACTGAGCCTCTTCCGATTAAACAAGTAGATCGGAAGCACTATGACCGGAAACAGCCCTGCAAAGATGCCCCAGAGCAAAGGCGAAACCTTGGCCAGACCTCGCCCATTCGCTTTCCTCCCGATTCCACCTGTCCATGCATCGGCGAATACGACTCCACCCACAGCTACCAGCAGGAGAGCCGCTGGCCAACGACTCGCGAGGGCTATTAGAGCAGACACAACACACATCAACAAACACTGCCTCCGGAAGTCGCCAGAACCGGCGGAAGCAGGATTGGAATCACCTTGCGTAAAAAGGCGAGAATACACGCGCCGGGCATCCATGCCTTGCTTGGCACGAGTGACGAAGAAGGCACCGGCTGATGCATCGCATACAGCCGCGTAAAGTCCACGTAGCCACGGTCCATCACGTAGAAGGCACCGGCCTCAATCGGCAGGATGTCGAGCACGTTAACATCGTGCAGCTTGCCATCGCTGATGTGGAGAAACGTCGGGATCGAGCCCGGAGGTCCAGAAGCGTGTGCAGCTTGACGGCCGCCGTGGTCGATCGAAATGGCGCCAGTCGAACAGGCTCAGGCACAGATCGATCGTGGTGGAATCCAGCGCATAGACGCTGGCGTCAGCTCGAGCACCGAAGGATCTTGCGCATAGAGCGCTTTGGCGCGCGCGATCAGTCGCTGGGCCAGCGCATGATAGATGCGCCAGTCGCGCGCTCAGAGCGTCGGAGGTGAGCGCGCAGCGTGACCTCGTTCATAAAATTTCCCTACCTTGACACAGAACGCTGGGCGGCTCAGCGGCGCCCGTCGCAGGCCCGCCTCCGCTCCTCGGAGTCAACAAAGCTCACAGAACACCACGGGTTGAGAATAGCTCAAGCGTCCGCTGGAGCCGCGGGGTTGGCCGAGTCCTTTTGGCCGGCTGCCTTATGCCTCTGACTCCACTACCAGGATTGGACCGCCAGCGGTTCATTGGTGACGTTCGCATCCACACTGCCTTCTACCTCCACGGGAGCGGCCTGCCGTCGGCGCACGGGCGGACAGCAGGTGGCGCGGGGACTTCACTCCTGCGCGGCTTCCTCGGTCTCTCCCTGGCCCTTCGTCATGGCCTTGGAATAGTCGGCCTGCGCGATCTCCTTCGCCCTGGCCTGTCCCTCGGACGTCATAGTCGTGAAGCTGCACTTTGCCATGGCCTCCTCTCCCTGTTTCTCATCCAGGACTTCCAGGGCCACCCGCGCTTTCATCACTCCCATCCGCAGATCCTGCTTGAGGTAGTAGACCTTTCCAGCCTCGACGTCCATCTCGAGCGCCGAGATGTTCTCGGCCTTGGCCCAGAAGAGGTGCTTGCCGGCTGGGACCAGCGCGTAGGTGCACTGCCTTCCCTTATTCACGCCGATCGGGATTTCATCCACGAAGGCCCACATCTTCACGGCCTTTCCCGCGAAGGCGGGACGAACCACATACACGACCGCTTGATCTCCTGAGGGTTGGGGCTCAGGCCTCTTCTTTTCGACGTCCGCGTACTCTCCTGCAAGGGCCACGGCGGCCAGGAGGAAAAACAAGGTCACAAAGAACAGCGCTACGGGTCAACGCATCGTACTCTCCTTTCTGACGAGGATTGGTGACTCCTTTTGCGGGGGTGCTCTCATTCCAGTCGAGGCACGAGTTCCCCGCTTTCGACCTGCCAGCGATTCTGCGCGTCAATTATAACAAACTCGGCGACCGAAAGTCTTCGCAACAGATCGATATATACACATGAGTGCCTCGCTGTTGTGCGACAAACGGAGTTCTGGCGCCACTCTTCGCGGCGAACGCTGTCGCGCTCAGCGTGCGCTCTTGCAGGCCTCCGGCGACGCGTGAAGGCTGTGACCGACCCAGGGCACCATCGGTGAGAATAGCTCAAGCGTCCGCTGCAGGCGCCGGGTTGGACCGGCCTGCCTTTGTATGCTGAATTGTACCACGGTCTGGACCCCGACGCGACCGATGGCAACGTCGGTCCGGACCGAGATCCTTATAGGCCATAGACGGTTTTCAAAGTGAGCATCGATCTTGCCGCTCACCACCGTCGAACGGAGCCACAAAACCCGCCGGCAACCTGCCGGGAGAGCCACCCGCTCCAATCGGCTGCCAGGTTCCATGCGGCGGCCAACCTGTCGAGGCGGGAAACCGAGGATTCCGAGGTGTGGGATGGTTATGCCCCACGCCGCCCGAGCTCGAAGGCAAGATCGCCGCCGGCAACCGCACGGAGAGGCACCCGCTGCGTGGGCAAATTTGCCGCGCGTGCGGGACTGATGCTTCCGGAGCAGGAGACGACGGTCTGGAGGACCAACCCTGAGCCGCCATGCAGGTGCTCGAAGAATTCCTCGCAGGCCGCTGACGATTCTCGGAGGGAAGCAGGGATGAACGGAGAGAGACGGACCTTTCAGTGACTACCGACCTCAACTACCTGGCGATCAACGCACCACCCTCGCCTCAAGAAAAACAAAAATGATTTCTCAGGCCGGCCAACGTTTGGCGCCTCAGCGTGCGCCCGTTGCAGACCGCCGGCTGTCCTCGAAGCCACCAACGACCGCAGGCCACGACACGCGAGAAGGCCTCAAGCGTCCGCTGCAGGCGCGGGGTTCGCCGGACTGCCCTTGTTTGCTGAATTGTACGCTTGGGACCGCGCTGGTTGGAGGGCAATACCCCTCTGGACCGAGATGCCAGGAAGGCCATAGATGGTTTTCGAAGTGAGCATCGATCTTGCCACTTACCACCTTCGAGCGAAGCACTGGACTTCTCCGGCAACCTTTGGGAGAAAGACCCCTTCGACCAAGGGTCTGGTTCCGTGTGGCGCTCCAACCTGCGAACACGGGAACGGACAATCTGAAGGCCAAGAAGCGGTGTTGCCCGTAGCGCCGGAACTCGAAGGCAAGATCCTCTCGCGCACCCTCTGGCAGAAAGACCACTGGCAGGGCAAGCGGCCGCGCGTGTGGGACTCACCCTCTGGACGCTGGAAACAATGGTCTGTAGGAACGAAGGCTGAGCCGGCCACCGAGCTGCTCGAAGAGATGCTCGCAGGCCACCAACGGATCTCGGAGGGTATCGGTGATCGAAGAGACACAGACCTCTCAGCAACCTCAACCTCGACTACCTGGAGATCAACGCACCACCCGCTCCTCAAGGAACCACAAATCAATTTTCAGGACGGCGAACGGTTCGCGCTTGAGCGGCCGGCGGCCACAGACGCTCGAATACGACGCACTGGTCGCTCGCCGGTCCGCTCCAAGCGGGGGGTTCGCCGCATTGCCACAGGCCTATCACCGAACAGCGATCACCTCCACTACCCCCCCGCCTTTGAACAGCTTGAGGCAATACTACAGCAAGAGGGTTGGGAAGAATAGGGGCCGGAGAGCCGACGCAGCCCGAGGACCGAGGTCGCTGCCGATTGCCTCCAGTCCGGAGTGTTACCCCACGAGGAGCCAAAGACATGGTTTGAGGTAGAATGGGCTCATGCGAGTGACCACTGGAAGAGTCGTCAACGGCAAGATCGAGGTTCCTGGCGAGGAGCTGGCCGAGGGGATGGTCGTGACTATCTTGGCGCCTGAGGATCGCGGGACCTTCACGCTTGGCCCTGAAGCGGAGGCCGCCCTCCTGGCCTCGATCGAGGAGGCAGACCGCGGCGAGGTGATTTCGGGGGAAGAGCTCTTACGGGAGCTACGGCGAGATTGAGCCCACGGCTGCCGTTGCAAACCACTCGCCGGGCTGCCCGCGAGATCCGTGCAGCTTCGAAATGGTGGGACGAGAATCGTCCTGCTGCGCCCGACGCTTTCCGGGATGCTATTGACAAGGCGTTCGAACTGATTTGCACTCAGCCGAACATAGGAGCGATCGCCACCAACGTCAAGCTTCCTGGCGTCCCTGTCGCAAGTCGAGCTCGATTTCCTCGGCCTCCCGGGATCATCGCTAAGGTCCCGAGAGCTTGCGGCAAAGTCTCGGGACTTTGCGGCTGAGCCCGCTGCCTCGCGACAGAGTCCGCGGACATTGCGCAAGATGCGCTCGACTTGCGGCAGATCCGATCGTCCCCAATCCGACGAAGGGGTTTGGTAGAGTCATGCCGGCCTCAAAACCGCGGCGGCGTTCCGGCTCCCGGCCGGTCCAGGAGGAACTCGATGCGCGCACCCCTCTTCGCTCTGGCTTTGTCGGGCTTTGCGGCCGCCGCCGCGGCGGAGCCTCATCCTTTCACCGCCCGCGATTTGAACTCCATGGACCGGATCACGGAGCCGGCCTTCGCCGCAGGGCGACCAGCCGATCATCGATCCGCAGCTCGAGCATCTGCATGAGCTTGTCGTGGTCGATCCGGTCGAAGCAACCCTTGATGTCGATCTCCACCACATAGCCGTAGCAACCAAACTGAAGCTCCTGCTTCAGCGTCCGCACCGCCTCACGTGGGTTCCGGCCGCAGCCGGGCCGAGCGGACGGGACCTCACCCGGTCGCTGGCCACGGCGGCTGGAAGTGGATCGGAACGACACGCCGAATGAGCTCGAAGTCCCCCAAGTTCCGAGTCACGAGCATGGCTCCCAGCTCGCGAGCGGTAGCGGCGATCAGAAGGTCGTTGGCGAAGCTGCGTTGAGCGAGGCTGCCGTCGTAGCTACCCAGCTCCCGTAGGCTTCGATCGATGTCCGCCGCCAGATTCCATGTGGCCAGTGTCGGTACATGGATCCGGCGCCGGGTCCGGAAGGGCTCGATCAGGCCCCGTTCGAGAGCGTCGATCCGACGGCGATCACGAGCGCCGACGAGCAGCTCGTGCGCCACCACCGCACTGAGGATCAGCCGCGGCAGGTTCTTCTGGTGGAAGGCTCGAAAAGCCTCGCCGAATTCGGGATCATTGAATCCGGCGATGTAGACGTTCGAGTCGAGGAGGAACACGACCTATCTGGTGGATGGGGCGAAGTGGTCCGCGAAACCACGGTGCCCGAGCAGATCGCGGAGTCCCGACTCCGTCTCCTCGCGGAAGCGGGCGAGCTCGCGAACTTCATCGAGTGCGAGGTGAATGGCCTCCGTCTCGGTGGCGGCTCCCAGAATCTCCTTGGCGCGATCGATCTTGCGCTGGTCAAGGATCAGGTTCTTGCGTTTCAGGCTGCTCTTGTCGGCAACTGCTCTCATCGCGAGCCCTCCCCTTGATCTGTATTGTACCCGCGATCATCTGCATCGAGCAAGTATGAGCGGTTTCTCCAAACGTCTGGAACCTTAATTCTTGAACCTAGTTCCGGATAGCCTTTTCGGGCTCGGCCGTCGTTTCCTTGCGAGGCTCGGCGCTCGCGGTAGCACGCGCCGTTGCGAGGGTTTGGTAGAGTCCGTGCCGGCCTCAAAACCGCGACGGCGTTCCGGCTCCCGGCCGGCTCCAGGAGGAACTCGATGCGCGCACCCCTCTTCGCTCTGGCTTTGTCGGGCTTTGCAGCCGCCGCGGCGGCGCAGCCTCATCCTTTCACCGTCCACGACCTGCAGGGCATGGACCGGATCTCCGAGCTCCAGCCGTCGCCGCAGGGCGACCGGGTGGTCTTCGTCGTCCGCACCACGGACTTCGAGGCGAACAGGGGGCGGACCGACCTGTGGATGGTCAACATCGACGGCAGCGGCCTCATCCGCTTGACGGCCGATCCCGCCGCGGACAACAACCCGCGCTGGGCGCCGGACGGCAAGAGCCTCTACTTCCTCTCGACCCGCTCGGGGTCCAGCCAGGTCTGGCGGCTGCCCGCCGCGGGCAATGATCCGATGCGGCCGACACAGGTGACGAATCTGCCGCTCGACGTCGCGAACCTGGCCGTCTCGCCGGACGGCTCGCGGCTCGCCTTCAGCCTCGAGGTCTTCCCCGATTGCCCGACCCTCGCCTGTACCCGCGGGCGGCTGGACGAGAAGGAGAAGCGGAAGTCCCAAGCGCGGCTCTACGAGGGCGGCGTCGGCTTCTTCCGCCACTGGGACACCTGGTCGGACGGCCGCCGCAATCATCTGTTCGTCCTGCCCATTGCCCATACTGGCGAGCCTGGCGGCGAGCCGGTCGATCTCGCACGCGGCATGAACGCGGACGTCCCTTCGCGCCCCTTCGGCGGTACGGAGGAATTCACCTTCTCCCCGGACGGCGGCACGGTGGTCTTCGCCGCCCGGGACGCGGGGCGCGAGGAGCCGTGGTCCACGGACTTCGATCTCTACCTGGCGAAGGCCGACGGCTCGCAGCCGCCGCAGAACCTGACCGGCTCCAACCAGGCCTGGGATACCCAGCCCGTTTTCTCGCCCGACGGCAGGATGCTGGCCTATCTGGCGATGGCCCGCCCGGGGTACGAGGCCGACCGCCTGTGGATCAAGCTGCGGGACCTCGCGACCGGCGGCGAGCGGGTGATCGCCGAGGAATGGGACCGTTCTTCGAACGGGGTGATCTTCTCGCCCGACGGCCATACCCTCTACACCACCGCGACCGACGTCGGCCAGACGCCTCTCTTCGCCATCGACGTGTCGACCGGCAAGGTGAAGAAGCTGGTGGCCGACGGCCACGTCCGCGAGCCGGCGCTGGCGGGGGACCGCCTGGTCTTCGGCCGCGATTCCCTGCGCTCGCCCGTCGAGCTGTACACCGCCGGGCGCGACGGCTCGGGCCTGACCCAGATCACCCGGGTCAACCGGGAGAAGGTGGCGGCAACGCTCATGGGCGAGTCCGAGCCGTTCCACTTCCAGGGCGCGGGCGGCGACACGGTCCATGGCTGGATCACCCGGCCCGCTGGATTCCAGCCGGACCGGAAGTATCCGCTCGCCTTCCTGATCCATGGCGGCCCCCAGGGCTCGTTCAGCAACGAGTTCCACTACCGCTGGAATCCGCAGGCCTACGCCGGCGCGGGCTACGCCGTGGTCGCCATCGACTTCCACGGCTCGACCGGTTATGGCCAGGCCTTCACCGACGCCATCCGCCTGGACTGGGGAGGCAAGCCGCTGGTCGATCTCCAGAAGGGTCTCGAAGCCGTCCTGCAGAAGAACCCATGGATGGACGGCGACCGCGTCTGCGCCCTCGGCGCCTCGTACGGCGGCTATATGGTCAACTGGATCGCCGGCAACTGGCCCGACCGCTTCAAGTGCCTGGTCAACCATGACGGGGTCTTCGATCAGCGGATGATGTATTACGGCACGGAGGAGCTCTGGTTTCCCGAGTGGGAGCATGGCGGGCCGTACTGGCGGACCCCCGACACCTACGAGGAGCAGAACCCGGTGCGGTTCGTGGACCGCTGGAAGACGCCCATGCTGGTCGTTCACGGCGCTCTCGACTACCGTATACCCGACAATCAGGGGATCGCCGCCTTCACCGCGCTCCAGCGGCGCGGCATCCCCAGCGAGCTCCTTCACTTCCCGGACGAGAACCACTGGGTGCTCAAGCCGGCCAACAGCATCCGCTGGCACGAGACCGTGCTGGCGTGGCTGGACCGCTGGCTGAAATCCGGCACCTCCTCTGCTTCGCAATGACGCGGGTTCTGGCAGCGGCGGCGGGTTCGATGATGCGCGGTTTTTTTCTTGCTTATTGTGGCAGAATTATGAAAGCCCACAGAGAGGAGATCGCGGAAGGAATTTTGAGATTTTCGTCCCGATTTTGTCCCGAAAAGGGCGCCAGCGGTAACGTTGCTAGTAGAGAGAGGCGAAATGGAGGGGCTGTCCCGGCCACCCTGGAGTAGGAGGGGAAGGCCCTTCCGTCGCCAGCGTCACAGCGGAGAAGACGAGACATGTTTCACGTCGCCACCATGCCTCTGCCCGGCGCCCTGCGGATGAGAGCGATTCATCCGCTGGTCGAGGGCGACGGCTCCTGCGCCCTCCTTTACGACCTGGAGCGTGCGGCGGTGGTGGAAGTGCCGGAGGAGCTGCAGTTCCATATCGCTCCGGCGCTGGAGACCGGCGACCTGGACGAGGCGCTGCTCGGCTGGCTCGTCGGCGAGGACCTGCTCACCGGGGAAGGGGGTCTGGACTTCATCGGCAGTATCTGCGGCAGTATTGGCGGCAGTATGGGCGGCAATATGGGGGGCAATATGGGGGGCAATACCGGCGGCGCCGGTCCTTTGGAGATATCGGCCTGGTGGCGGCCGGGCGCCATCTATCAGATCGACGGCGAGCTCCACGCCCGTATCGACCAGACGCGTGAAGAGGAGGTTCCGGCGATCGTCGACTTCGTCTTCAAGCAGGGTTGCGGCACCAGCCGCGTCAAGCTCCACTTGAGCTGGGACGGCTCCTATCCCGGCGACGGCCTGCTGGAGCGCATCGTCGTCGAATCCTCTCGCCTGGCCGGGCTGCTGCACCAGGACCTCGCCTTTCAACTGACCCTCGCCGCCGGCGAGGTGACGCCTTCCAGGGCGGACTTCCTTGCCGGCTCCTCGTTCCAGGTGCGGTTGCTCTGCGGCAGCTATCCGGCGTCGCTCCCCGCCGGCCATCGCGCCCGGCGGCCGGCCTGGACGGCCGAGCCCGTGGTTCGCCTCCTGCTGGACCGCCTCGGCGACCGCCTGACCGTTCACTGCGTGCTGGACGAGGGGCGCCTGCTCGATCTCTGGGAATGGGCGAAGCGGGTGGGGGTCCATCACCTGGACGCGACGATCGTCGAGGATTCGGTGATCGGCGACGGCGCGGCGCAGCCGGGGCGCCGGCGGGAGATCCGGCACGACCTGCTGGCCCTGTGCGATGAGATGGCCGACGAGCTCGCCGCCCAGCGCGTCCCGATCGACTACAAGCCGCTGACCCGGATCGTCGACCGTCTGATGCGCAGCGAGCCACGGGCTTGCAGCGACTGGGACAGCTTCGCCAGCCTGGTGCCGATGGCCGATTCCTACCCCCGCTCGTTCCTGGCGAGCTTCGATCCGCACCCGCCGGCGGGTCTCCGGGGCGGCGCGGAGGCGGCGACACGGCCCGCCGCCGCAATCGAGGTCGAGCCTCCTTGCCACGGCTGCTGGGCGCGGTATGTTTGCGGCCACAGCACCTACGTGGTTTCGACGCAGGACGGCGAGGAGGCGCACGAGATCTCGGAGGACGCCTGTTCGCTCTGGCGGACGGAGGTCGAGGTGGCCCTCCGCTTCTACCACCGGCTTGCCCATACGGACCCGTTGCAGGTCCGCAGGTTCTTTGATGATTCTGCTCGCGAGCCAGCCCTTGCACCGGGGCTGCGCGAGGATCCAGGACTTCCGAGGATGCCGTTTTGAGCCCCTCCAGCGGCGGCTCGCGGCCCTCGGTAAGATCTCCCCTCGGGTAGAGGCGCTCCCCCTCCGGGGCGCCTCTACCCACCCTTTTTTCGCGCTTCGTCCTCCTGACCCCTTGGCTCCTTGGTGTACAGAGGTGTTGCCGGTTTGAGCGGGGTGCCCTTCGAAGCCTCACCCCCTGGCCCCCTCTCCCTGACAGGAGAGGGGGAAAGAAGAGAAGAACTACGTCTTGTTTTTTCCCGTTTCCCCCTCTCCGGTCACGGAGAGGGGGCCAGGGGGTGAGGCTTCGAAGGGCAGATCCGTCCGCAGTCTCCGACCCAACTGAATCACTATTCTTCGCTCCATTTGCCCCACCGTCGACCGATCCCGTATCCTGCCGCCGATCCGCTGCGGGTCTTCCTCATGCCTTCGAACGCCTGGTACCGCTTCCGCTACACGCTGTGGGCTCCCCACTATGACCGGGTGGCGAAGTTCCATCGCGAGCGCCGGCATTCCGTCGGCCTGCTGCGGCTCCAGGCCGGCGAGCGGCTGGTGATCATCGGCTGCGGCACGGGCGCCGACCTGGCGTTCGTTCCCGCCGGGGTCGAGGTGCTGGCGACCGACCTGACGCCCGCCATGCTGCGGCAGGCGCGGGCGCATGCCCGCCCCGGCGTCGAGCTGCGGGTGATGGACGGCATGGCGCTCGACGTGCCAGACGGCTCCTTCGACGCGGCCATCCTCCACATGGTGCTGGAGGTCATCCCTGACCCCGCCCGTTGTCTGAAGGAGGCGGCGCGGGTGCTCCGCAAGGGAGGGCGGCTCGCGGTGTTCGACAAATTCCTGCTCGACGATGCCCGCCCCGGGCTTTTGCGCCGCGCGGGGCTCGCCCTGCTCGACTTCGTCTTCACCAGCACCAACCGGCGGATGGGGGAGATCCTCGCCCGCTCGCAGGCCCCCTTCGTGGTGGAGCACGACGAGGCCGCCACCGGCCCCTATCGCCACCTGATCCTGCGGCGCGTGTAGGATAGGAGCCATGGCAAACGAGACGCGGGTTCGCGGCGCGGGAGGCACGCCGGGCGGTCTGGGCGAGTTCCTGCTCGGGTTCGTCATGGCCTGCGCCGGCGGCTATCTGCTGACCCAGCAGGTCACGGTCACCAGCGGTTTCTGGACGCTCTGGGGCTACAACGCGTTCGGCCTGAGCCTCATACCCTTCCTCGCCGGCGTCGGGATCCTGTTCTTCAACGGCCGCTCCAAGGTGGGCTGGCTGCTGTTGATCGCCGGCGCCACGATCATCCTGGCCGGCATCCTGATGAACCTCGAGATCTACTTCCGCCGCACCAGCCTGTTCAATACCCTGCTCATGCTGGTGCTGTTGTTCGGCGGCATGGGGCTGATCGCCCGCTCGCTGCGCGCCCGCTGGGGCCCGCTGAGGGTCCCCGCTGAGGGTCAAGGCAGGCCGCGGCTCCTAGGGACGCTTCAGATACTTGTCGAGGAACAGCAGCGTGGCCTGGTAGGCCCTCTCCTGGCTCTCCTTGCGGTCGAAGCCGTGGCCCTCGTTCTCGAACAGGAGGTACTCGACGGGGACACCCTTCTTGCGGACGGCCTCGACGATCTCGTCGGATTCCTGCTTCAGCACGCGGGGATCGTTCACTCCCTGCAGCACGATCAAGGGACGCTCGATCCTGTCCGCGTGGAACAGGGGTGAGATCCGGCGCAGGTACTCGGCGTCGGCTTTGGGATCGCCCATTTCCTTGTAGATCGAGTCGCGTTCCGCCCCCCACCAGGCGGGGATGCTCTCCAAGGTGCGCAGCCAGTTGGAGACGCCGTAGACGTCGACGCCCAGCGCAAACTCCCGCGGCCGGAACGCCAGGGCGGCGAGCACCATGTAGCCGCCGTAGCTGGCGCCATAGATGCCGATCCGCTCGGGGTCCACCCAGCCGGTCGCGGCCAGCATTCGCTTGCTGGCGACGCAGTCGTCCAGGTCGGCCGCGCCGTGCTTGCGGTCGTCCATGGCGTAGAACGTCTTGCCGTAGCCGCTGCTGCCGCGGTTGTTGATGGCGTAGACGGCGTAGCCATGGTTGACGAAGAACTGGACGGAACCGTTGTAGCCGATGCGCGACTGGCCGCCCGGGCCGCCATGGACCCTGACCAGGGCCGGCACCTTGTTGGCCGGGCCGGCCTGGTGCGGCTTGTAGAGGAGACCGGGGATCTCGACGCCGTCGTAGGACTTGAAGCGCACGACCTCCGCCTCGACCAGGTCGCGGGGATCGATGTCGGGGCTGAGGGCATGGGTGAGCTGGCGCACCTCGCCGCTCTCGAGGTCGCGGAGGTAAAGGTCCCGCGGTCCCGCGGCCTCGGCATAGAAGGACATCAGCTTGCCGTCGTTCGAGAAGGCGACGTTGGTCACGTCCGCTCCCGGCAGCGCGGGCAGCTCGACCGGCTGCATCCCTGCGTACCGGAAGACGCGCAGATCGGTACGGGCGTCGTCGTTGATGGCGACCGTGAGCCAGCGGCCGTCGCGCGAGAAGCCGGCGCCGAGGACGTCCCAGTGGGTCTTGAGCACCTCGGCCCGCCGGCCGGTCTCGAGGTCGTAATGCACCAGGTAGGCGAACTCGGAGCCCGCGTCGGTCGTGTAGTACAAGCGCTTGCCGTCGGGGCTGAAGTCCTGAGGGGAGTTGGCCACCTCGGTGTTCGGCGGATCGTCCGGGGTCAGCAGGGTCGTCTTGCCGGTCGTGCGGTCGTGCAGGTAGATGTCGGAGTCGGCGGAGGTCCGGGTCTTGACCAGGGTCACGTAGCGGCGGTCGGGTGAAACCGGGCCGAGGGTGTAGCCGCCTTCGTTGGTGTAGAGGAGCTTGCGCTCGTAGCCGTCGAGCCTCAGCTCATAGGCGTCGAAGAGGCTCGGGTCGCGCTCGTTGGTGGCGAAGAAGAAGCTCGCGCCGTCCGGGTTCCAGCCGAGGAACAGGGCTTTGAGGCCTTTCCCGGGAGTCAGATCGCGGACGCCGCCGTCGGGCGACCGGACGTAGATGTGGTGGTTCTCGTCGCCCCCCTGGTCGCTGGCATAGAGGAAGCGCTCGTCCTTGGGGAAGTAGCCGAGGGTCCGGACCGCGCTCACCTTCGAGTCGGTGAGCTGGACGGGTTTGCCGCCGTCCAGGGGCAGCGCGAAGGCGTTGATCACCCCCGTCTGGTTGCTGCTCAACAGGATCTTGCGATCGTCGGGGGAGAACGAGGCTCCCGAATAGGTGGTGCTGGCGAGGAACTGCTCGATCGTGTACTGGCGCACCTGGCGCGGCGCTGCGGGCCCGGCTGGAGTTTTCGCGGACCGGCCCGCGAATTGGCCCGCGGATTGATCCCTGATAGCGCAGCCGGCGAGGAGGGCGCCGAGCGCCAGGCTCGGCAAGAGGATGCGAAGTGAGGTCTTCATGCGGCGTCTCCCGGATATCATTGGCGCCGAATCATCGCACAGCCCGCTCTCCTATGCCTCCTCCGGCCCGCCGCAAAGGGTGCTACCCTTGTTGCTCTTGAGAAAGCTCGGGAACTTTTTTGCCACCTCGGGGGTCTATCAGAGCAGGGTGCGGGTCGATCCGCCCGGGGAGGAATCGGTGGGCGTCGCCACGGTTTATCCTGCTTTTCATCACGAAGTAGATCTCGATGTGGAGCTCGTCGAGCGCCATCGCCGCGGCGATCTCCAGGCGTTCGACGAGGTCTACGGGCGTTTCGCCGAGATGGTCTACAACCTCGCCGTCCGCCTGTCGGGAAATCGCGAGGAGGCCGCCGACCTCACGCAGGAGATCTTCCTGCGCATCTACCGGCACCTGGGAGGCTTCGGGGGGCGTTCCACCCTGAAGACCTGGGTGTTCCGCATCGCCGTCAATCACTGCCGCGACCGGCTGTCGCGTCACACGCCGCCGATGCAGTCGATCGACGACGGATTCGAGGAAGGCGGCATTCCGGTCGCCGATCCCGGCCGCGGGCCGGAGGAGCTGGCCGTCGCCGCCGACGAGGGACGCCGGGTGGCGCAGGGCCTGGCGCAATTGCCGCAGGTTTTTCGCGAGGCGGTGGTCTTGCGGGACCTGGAAGGGTTATCCTATGAGGAGATTGCTGAAGTGCTGGGGGTCCGGGTGGGAACGGTTCGTTCGCGGATCGCGCGCGGCCGGGAGCACCTCCGGCTCCTTCTGGAGGAGAAACTATGAATCGCCACATTTCCACTGAGCAGCTCTCGGCGTACCTGGACTCGGAGCTCGGGTTCGTCGAGATGCGGCAGCTCGAAGCTCATTGCGCGGCGTGCGCCACCTGCGGCGCGCGCCTCGCCGCGATACGGAGCGTGGTCGCCGGTCTCGGCCGCATCGATCGCGCCGTACCGCCGCCGGCGTTGCGGCAGCAGATCCGGCGGCAGGTGATCGAGGAGGTCCCGGCGTACGGGCTCCGCGGCACGCTCGAGTCGTTCCGTCTCCTGCTGTTTCCGCCGCGGCCCGCCTTGCGCACGGCCGCGGCCATGAGCCTGGCCCTGGTGGTCGGTGTCTTCGCCGTCAGTCACGGCCCCGGCCGCGGGCTCTTCCTGCGCGACGAGCTCCAGCCGGTCCACGAGGAGGTCACGGTCCTCACCACCACGCAGCTGGCCATGCTGCTGACGACCAGCGAGGTGGCCGGCCGCGAGTTCATCTGGACGGAGACCGGCTGGGTGCAGCGGGGGCTCGTCGGCGAGACGCCGGAGGCCCGCGTCGACGCCGGCAGCCCGCGCGGCCGGGAGCTGCTGACCAAGTATTCGGATCTCGAATTCCTGCTGGCGGACGGCTTTCCGGTTGTCCTGCGGTACAACCTGGAAACGGTGGAGATCCGGAGCCGGCGCCCGAACAAGGTCCTCGGGTTCGACTCGCAGCCCCGGCCGGGCTCACGGCACGACCGGACGCTGGCGGCGTAGCGGCGAGCGGTCTGCCCCCGACCCCCTCACCTTCCCGGCCCTCCTCTCCCCGAGGGAGAGGAGGGAGAAAGACAGCTTCTTCTTGTTCCCCTCTCTCCCTTGGGGAGAGAGGGGTCAGGGGAGTGAGGGCCCCCTACCGAAAGGCCTCGATCGCCTCGACCCGCCAACTCTCGCCCCCGGCGTTCGCCGCGTCGCCGATTTTCCGGCCCAGCAGCTCCTTGGCGAGCTCGGACTCGTAGGAGATCACGTCCTCTTCCGGCTTGCTCTCCCAGGGGCCGAGGATGGTGATCGTCCGGCCGCCACGGCCGCCGGGACCGCCGCTCAGGCGGACCTTGGAGCCGATGCGCACCTCGGAGGTGTCCATGCCCGTGGTGTCGATGATGCGTACCCGGGAGAGCTCGGAGTTGAGCGCCGCGGCGCGGGCATTGAGATACTCGTGCCGCTGGCGGGCGGACTTGTATTCGAAGTTCTCGCGCAAATCGCCCAGCGAGCGGGCCTCCGCGATGGCTTTGCGGTTGGCCGGGATGTCGACCGAGAGGATCTGCTGCAGCTCGCTCCGCTTGGCCTCCACCGATTCGGGAGTGGCATAGAGAACCGCGGGTCCGGTCTCTTTGCGCAGCGCCTGGAAGCGGAGCTGGATGGCATTGACGAGCTGCTCGCGCTGGTAGGGCTCGAGGGGGGCGGCGCGCTGGATGGCATCCTCGGCCTGGGCGGCCTGGTCTTCCGTGAGGTGAGCGAGGAGGCGAGGCAGCGTTCCTCCCGACTCGGCCAGGGCGAGCAGGCGAACGCGGAACGTCGCGAAGTCGTCGCGGGAAAGGGCGGTGAGGGTCTGCTGCAGCAGCCGCAGGGCATTGCGGGCGCGCAGGGCTTCGTCGACGGCCGCCCGCTCGGCGAGCCAGGTGAAGGCCGCCGGGTTGCGGTGCGGCTGGGCCAGCAGGCCGTCGAGGAAACGGTCGAGCTCACGGGGCGCCCCGGTGGCAAGCCCGTCGGCGAGCAGATCCAGGGCGCGCGGGTCGGACTCCCGGGCCATGGCGTCGCGGTAGACGGCCGGCCAGTCGTCGCGGCGCTCGCGGATCATCGTGTAGGCGCGCTCGCGCAGCAGGCGGTCTTCGATGCCGGCGAAGACCTGCGACGGCTGATGGGCGAGCAGCCTGTCGGGGGACCAGTCGACGTTCTCGTCGAGCTTGGCGCCGCTGCGCTCGATGGCGAACCAGATCTCGAAGGCGAGGCCGGGATCGGCGTCCATCGCCTTCTCGGCCACCGCGGCGAGGCTCGCCGCCATCCGGTCGCGCAGCGCGGGATCGCGGAGACCTTCGCGCCGCAGGCGCTCGATCTTCCGGCGCGGCTCGTCCCGTTCGAACGCCTTCCACACCGATTCCATGGCGTCGCCGCTGCTGTCCGCCCAGTGGTAGGTCTGCCGCGCGCCGCTGCCGCTGGCCACCAATTGCGGGTGCTTGCGGGCGGCGCCCCACCAGGCCGTCCACTGCGACTCGGAAACGATGCCGGCAAGGATGTCGCGGACCTCGCCGGCCGTCAGCGGCCGGTCGTAGCTCTGCAGGGTCAGGCGCAGCAGCTCGGGCGGGCTGAGCGCTTTGAGGGCAGCCGGCTCCTCCAGCTTGCGCCGCAGCACGTGCTCGGGCGAGAGGGGACGCAGCAGCTTGGGGGCGGCCTTGAAGCCCACGGTCACGCCGCGGATCCGCTCGAAATCCACCTTGAAGCTCTCGAGCCCGAGATTGGCCTCCGTCACCCGGCCCACGCCCTTGCCCTCCATCGCCACGACGGTCCCGACGTCGAAGGCGAGCAGACCTTCCAGGCGCTCGACCTTCTCCCAGGTCTTCGGGATGTCGTTCGTCGCGCGATGGAGCCCCACGGCCTCGAAGAACGCCTTGTAGGTCGACCGGTCCCCATAGAGCTTGGAGAGCGTGGCCGAAACGGTGGGATGCAGCTTATCGGTTGGCAGGAACAGGGTGCCGGCTCGTTGGATGAGCCGCAGGCGGACCGCCCAGAGCCCTGCTTCGCGCAGCTGCTCGTCCAGCAGCTCGAGCAGCGAGCGGGCCCGGGCGTCCTCGCCGGTGCCGACGAGGGCGCGCGCCACGCCGACGAAGTAGTCGAGATCCGAGGCGTCCTCCTCCAGGCGAGCCAGCCAGTCGCCCTCGATCGCGTCGAAATCACCTTTCGCCAATTGATTCTGGGTAGTTCGCGAAATGGTCATAGGGGGAAAGGGAAGATACCACGAGCCTTGAATTTGACCCCAGGCCGGAGCGCCGCGTAGAGTTACCTGTCGCGTGTCGAAAATCGTGTCCAGACAAGAGAGAGTGCCGCCCCGCAAGCCCGAAGCCAACGCGGCCGAGCCCGCGGGGGGCGGCTCCGGCGCCAAGCGGCCGCAGCGGCCACCTCCCTGGGAGACCGGATCGACGGAAGCCGGCTCTTTCGGCGGCTGGCTCCGGCGCCAGCGCGAGATGCGCGAGATCAGCCTGCGCGACATTGCCGACCGCACCAAGATCAGCTTGCGATACCTCGAAGCGATGGAAGGGGATCGCTTCGATCTCCTGCCTGCGCCCATCTTCGCCAAGGGCTTCCTGCGCGAGTACGCCCGTTACGTGGGCCTCTCCCCGGACGACGTGGTCAATCACTACCTTTCCGTGCATCATCCCGAGGAGCTGCCCGGGGAGTCCCACGAGGACACGAAGGTCCGCACCCGGCCGAAACCGGTCGATCCCGGGCAGCCGCCGGTGCGGCGCAACTGGAGCTACGGCCTGGTTCTGACGCTGGCGGGATTGGTCCTGCTCGTGCTGGTGGCGGTCGCCGCCTACTTCGCCAAACGGCGCGATGAGGAGCCCCGGGCCGCGGGCCAGCTGCCGCCGATCACCGCTCCGGTTCCGGCCATGCCGCCGCCGGCAGCGCAGCCCGCGCCGGAGCCGAGCGCTCCGCTCGAGGTCTCGCTCAGTTTTACCCGGGACTGCTGGGTGGAGGCCGTGATCGACGAACGGAACCGGTTTTCCGAGCTGCGGGTTCAGGGTGAGGCGTTGCAGCTCGAGGCGGAGAAGAGCATCGTCCTCACCCTCGGCGATGCGGGCGCGGTGGACGTCCAGGTCAATGGTTATCCCCTCGAGTTGGACAAGAGAGATGGGGACGTGGTGCGCGATCTTCTCATCGATCTCGATACGGTCCGGTCGTTGAAAGCCAAGAAAGAGGCGCGCTGAATCTTGGTCGACAGCCAGTCCTCTTTGCTCGAGCAGATCCGCTCGGGAAACCGGCAGCTTCAGCTCCTCGCCGCCGAGGGCTTGCTGCCGCTGCCTCTCGATGAGCTCATCCCCATCCAGGTCGACCTCGCCCTGGGAGCCGATGCCGAGGTGGCGGCGCGAGCGCGGGAGAGCCTGCGGAAGGTCGAGCCGCGTATCGCCGGGCCTTTCCTCGAGCTGCAGGCCGGCGAGAGAGTCCTGGCCTTTTTCGCCGAGGAGGCGGGTCATCCGGCCCTGACCGAGGCCATCCTGCGCCGGCGCGACGTGTCGCGGCGCATCCTCGCCCGCCTCGCGCGCCGGGTGCCCCCCGATCTGCAGGAGATCCTGCTGCTGCGGCAGGACGCGATCGTCGAGGAGCCGGCGATCCTCGACGCCTTGGAAGAAAACCCGCAGGTCTCCAGCTACTCGCAGCGGCGTATCGCCGAGTACCGCCAGCATCTGTTGCCCCGCCAGCGCGCGCGGCCTCCGGCGTGGCCGTCGGTAGCCGGCCTGGCGGAGGAGATGGACGATGAGACGCTGGAGGAGGTGATCGCCAGCGCGAGAACCCTTCCGGCCGCCGGCGAGATCGACGAGAGGACGGGCCTCTCGGAGGGACAGATCCGCCAGCTGCCCGTGCCGGCCCGGCTCAAGCTCGCCCGCGGCGCGCCGCGCGCCCTGCGCACCATTCTGCTGCGCGACTCCAACCCGCAGGTGGCCGTGTCGGTGCTGCTCAACAACAACCTCTCGGACCAGGAGGTCGAGCAGACGGCCACCAACCGCTCCGTCAACGAGGAGGTCCTCGAGGCCATCGCCAAGCGGCGCGACTGGGTGAGCCATTACGCCGTCTCCAAGGCGCTGGTGCAGAACCCCCGCACGAAGCTGCCGACGGCGCTGCGCCTGGTCACCAAGCTGGCCGTCCGCGACCTGCGGGAGCTCAGCCGGGACCGCAATATCGCCGACGCGGTACGCTCGACAGCCTTGCGTTTGTATAGAATCAAGCAGCAATAGGATTAAGAGATGGCCAGGGACTTCTACACCGTCCTCGCGGTGCCGCGCAGTGCCACCGAGGACCAGATCCGGCAACGCTTCCGCGAGCTTGCCCGCACCCACCATCCCGACCGCTTCCGCGGTGAGGAGAAGGAGCAGGCCGAGACAGCGTTCCAGGAGATCACCCAGGCCTTCAACGTGCTGGCCGATCCCGAGCGCCGGCGGCGGTACGACTCCGAGCTGATCCGTCCCGAGGATGGAGGTGGATCCGATTCCCGGCAGCTCTCGCGAGTCTACCTGCAGCGCGGCGTCAAGGCCTACCGGGAGAAGAACTACCTGGACGCGGCGAGCAACTTCGATCAGGCGACGCAATACGATCCCTACAACGCCCAGGCCTGGCATCACCTGGCCCAGGCCTGCAGCCAGCAGAAGAACTGGTGGACCCGAGCCGTGGCGGCCATCGAGCGGGCCTGCGAGCTCGAGCCGATGAACCCCTCCTATATGAAGCAGGCCGGCCGGATCTTCGCCCTCGCCGGACAGACCGAACGGGCGGTTCAGTACTATCGCAAGTCGATCCAGTGGGGGGATGACGATCCGGCCGTGCAGCAGGCCCTCGCAGAGCTCAACCGCGCCGGCTCCGCCCGCCGGAGCCTCTTCGGGAAGACCGGCTGATGCTGCGCGTCAAGGCCTGCGGACTGTCCGACGTGGGGCTCACCCGGGCCCACAACGAGGACTACTTCGAGATCGATCCGCAGCACCGGCTCTACGTCGTGGCGGACGGCATGGGCGGCCACAGCCACGGCGAGGTGGCGGCCCAGATCGCCGTCAACGCCATCCGCGACTTCATCGCCAGGACCGCGGACCGCGACACGACCTGGCCGTTCGGGATGGAAGCCCGGCTGAAGCGTCACTCGAACCTTCTCAAGATGGCGGTGCGGATGGCGCACGACCACGTCCTGCGCGCCATCAGCAAGGACGGCTCGCTCTACGGCATGGGGACGACGGTGGTCGGGATCCTGCTCGCCGGCGCCACCGCCGCCGTCGCCCACGTGGGCGACAGCCGGGCCTACCGGATGCGCGACGGCCGCCTCGATCAGTTGACCCAGGACCACACCTGGGTCAACGAGCAGGTGGTGGCCGGTTTCCTCTCCAAGGAGCAGGCCCGCTCCCATCCGCTCAAGAACGTCGTCACCCGCGCCCTGGGCGGTGAGAGCGACGTGTTGGTGGACGTACGCGAGCTCGAGGTCCAGGCGGGAGACCTCTACCTGCTGTGCTCGGACGGCCTCACCGGCATGCTCGCCGACGCCGACATCCGCGACCGTCTGGGCTCGGGCCGCAGCCTGCATGAGATCTGCCGGGCTCTCATCAATGACTCCAACGCCCGCGGCGGCATCGACAACGTCACCGTCGTGCTGCTGGCCGTCGAGGAGGACGCGGAGAACGCCGAAGGCGAGGAGACGAAGTAGGGGCTCGGCTCTCGGAGGCTTTGCCAGCCTTGCCGCCTCTTTCCCCCGCCCGAGCCCTCACCCCCGGCCCCTCTCCCGCCCCCTCCCTTCCCACCTCACCGGGAGAGGGGAGGAAGACAGCAAAACAAGCTGTTCAATTCAGCGTAGTGGTTCAGTTTGCTCGTGGACTACCCCGGTCCTGCCCTCTGAAGCCTCACCCCCCCGGCCCCCTCTCCGTAACCGGAGAGGGGGAGAGAAAAGCAAGGAAGACAGATGTGTTTCTCTCCCCTCTTGTTTTTCTCCCCTCTCCCGGTGAGGTGGGGAGGGAGGGGGCGGGAGAGGGGCCGGGGGTGAGGGTTCGGGCGGGGGGAGGCCAGGCAAGGTAGAGCCGCCGCGAACTACAATTCCCCTATGCGGATCGCAGTCATCGGCGGTGGACCCGCCGGCGGCGCCGCGGCGCTGGCACTGGCCCGCGGCGGCGCCGAGGTGGACCTTTATCTGCCCCGGCGTCCGGGAGAAAAGCCTTGCGGCGGCGGCGTCCCGGAGCACGTCCTGCCGCACCTCGCGGGCTTCGACCCCTCGGGCCTTCCCGCCGTCGTCAGCCCCCCCGCGCTGTTCGAGAACGCTCGCGGAAGCCGGATCGCGATGGACCTGCGCGGTCTCCGGATCTTCCGCCGCGGCGATCTCGACCGGGCCATCGTCGAGGCGGCCGTCGCCGCGGGAGCTTCGCGGCTCTCGCGCAGGGCCCAGCGTCTGGAATGGGAAGGGGAGGGAGTCCGCATCGAGGCCGGCGGCGAGGCCCGGACCTACGATTGGATCGTGGGCGCGGACGGCGCTCGCGGTCTGTCGCGGCGCTGCCTGGGGCTCCGCCCTCGCGGCGACAGCGTCGGCCTCGGGGGCTCGCTCTCCGGTTTCGCCTGGGACCGCTTCGTCGTGGCCCTGCCCGCGCTCGCCGATTCGTATCTCTGGATCTTTCCGCGTCCGGGCGGCGCTTCGGTCGGCATCGCCTACACGGCGGGCAAGCTCGCGGACGTCGCCGCCCGCGCCGCGCTCGATCGGTTCCTGGACCGCCATCTCGGCGCGGACTGGCGCGGCCTGCCGGGTCCGCGTTACCGCTATCCGATCCCGGTGTACGGCGAGTGGACGCTGCCGGGAATCTGTTGCGGGCTCGCTCGCCGCGTGCTGTTGGTGGGAGACGCGGCGGCCCTCGCCGATCCGCTCACCCGCGAAGGGATCCGCTATGGAATGCTGTCCGGCCTGTGGGCGGCCGAGAGCCTGCTCAGCGGAGAGCCCGCTTCCTATGCGGATCGCCTCGCCGCCGAGCTGGCTGGAGACATGGAACGGGCCGGCCGCGCCCGCGACCTCTTCTTCGAAGGCCCGATCGGCCAGTGGATGGTGCCGTTCGCGCGCCTGCACCCGGGGATCCGCCGCGTCTTATCCGATCTGCTCGCCTGCCGCCAACCCTATATGGGGTTACGGCGGCGGCTGCTGCGCGCGGCGGTGGGGCTGGGCGGGGACACGCCCCGCCCTCGAGGAGCCGACCCTACTTCCCGTACTCGTAACCCCGCCGCGCCTTGATCCGGAACTCGGGGTTGGTGGTGTCGACCTCGACCTCCTGGAACCCCGACTTGCCGGCCGGCTGCTCGCTCCGGTAGCTGAGCAGGTAGTAGCCGTTGTTCTCCTGCGCCACCTGGTCGAGCGGCGTCGAGAAGTTGGTGACGTTGAAGAAGTAGCGGCCGCCGGTGTCGTGCGCCAGCTTGTTGAGCGAATCGCTCAGCGTGTGCTCGACTCCCGGAGGGGTCAGGTCGAGCGTGTACGCCGCCACGTTGCTGGCGTTCAAGGCCCGGACGGTCGGCTCGAAGTAGCGCTTGTCCGGGACGTACTGGCCGAACGGATCCAGCCGTCCGGGGAGGCCGAAGGTGAAGAGCAGCAGGTTCTTGCGGCCCCGCACGTTGCCGGCCGACCTGGCGAGCGCCTGCATCGCCTCGTAGAGGTTCGGGGTCCTGTTGCGCAGCTCCTCGCCCTTGGGCAGCCCGGCGAGCAGCGAGGGGCCCTTGCTGACGTCGATGCGGGAAGGATAGTTGCCCTCCGGGTCCTTGCCCTTCAGGGCGTCGCCCACCGCCGCGATGAGCGCCTTGCGGTCGCGCGTGAAGTCCTGCTGCACCTTGAGCCGCGTGTCGTAAGAGGCCACGGCCACCCAGTCGTTGGGCAACAGCTCGCCCTCGATCCAGCCGCGGGCCCGCTTGGCGGCCTCCATCTGCTGCGACAGCAGCCGGGGAGCCTCCTGGGCCGTGTCCTTCTGATCCTCGAAGAGCAGAATGAAGTAGCGGTCCTCCGGTACCTGCTCGACGCTGATTCCCTGCTTGGCAAGGGCCGGCGAGGACTCGACCAGGCGGCGGTTGCTGTAGAAGGTCACGCCGGTCAGCTCCACCGCCTTGCCGTTCTCCGTGACGACGAAGTCGCTCTTGTCCAGGCCCAGGATGACGTTGCCCTTGGCGTCGGTGACCAGGACGTCGAGGAGGACCTCGTTGACGGTCACCTCGCCCTCGAACTGGCCCTGGGGCTTCTCCTCCTGCGGTATCTGAGCCACTGCGGCGCTTCCCAGGCCGCAGACCGCGAGCAGGGCGAGAGCCGTTATCCGCATGGTTCGAATCATGGGTTGTCTCCTTTTCCGGGTTCGGGACCGCGGGGTCCATGATGCGTCCGTTCCCCTGTCAGGACAGCAAAGCGCGGGCCAGGATTATTTCCCGGGAGCGGATGCCGGAACGTCCCCGCGGGAGGACGGTCCGCGTCCCGCGCGGCCCCCTCACCTGCTGCTTCTGGAGATTTTTCGTAGGGGCGGGGCTTGTCCCTGCCCGCACCGGTTCAGGGCGGGGACAAGCCCCGCCTCTACGAAGAGCTCGCGCGGGGGGCCGGAAACCTCTCATAAAACCCACCCGCCGCGGCCGTGGCCGCCGCGGAAGGGAGGAAAACCCGTGCCGAAGATCAGCGCCAGGTCGAGATCGGCGGCGCTGCGCACGACCCCCTCATCGCGGCAGCGGGCGGCTTCGTTGACCATCGGCAGCACCATGCGGTCGGTAAGGGCGCCCGGGTCCGGATTCGCCACCCTGGCCTGGATTGCAGACGCCGCGGATGGCGGCAACAGTAGGGAAAGGCAGCGCTTCTCAGGCCGAGAACAGGCGGTGGCCCACCCGCGAGCCGGCTTCGGCCTCCACGGGGTCCGTCACCCGTGCGATCTCCTCGACGTCCGCGCCGGCGATGAAGCTCCCCGGCTTGCCCGACAGCAGGATCAGGCAGCCGATGTCCCGCCGTGAGCCCATCTCCCCGATGAGCGCTTCCAGCTCCTGGAGGGCGGCACGCGTGAAGACATTGACCTTCTTATCGGGAGAGTCGAACGTGAGCGTCGCCAGGCGGTCGGCGCCAACTTCGAGGTGGAAGGTGGATGGCACGGGGCGATATCTCCTCGGGAACGGGTTAAGAGGCCTCACCCCTGTCGCCCGGGGCTTCCGCCGCCGGGCTATCGAGACGTCGCCTCAAGGGCGAACAGAGGCGATCGACGGATCAGGTCGCTTCGGAGAAGCAACGTCTCGATAGCCCGGCCGGCGGAAGCCCCGGGCGACAGGCGGACGGCACGCTCTGCGCCTTTTATCCCCCGTGTTTGTCCGCCTCCTCATACAGCCGGTCGATGATCCCGCCGTACTTCTGATTGATCACCCGGCGCTTGACCTTCTGCGTCGGCGTCAGCTCGCCCGTCTCCAGCGTGAACTCGTCGGGGAGCAGCTCCCAGGCGACGACCTTCTCGAAACCGGCGAGCCCGGAGTTGACCGCTGCCACCTCCTGGGCGATCAGGGCCTTCACCGTTGGATTGGCGATCAGCTCCCAGGGGCTTGGCGATCCCAGCCCCTGTCGCTCGGCCCATCCCTTGAGGGCCTCGAAGTCGGGCACCAGCAGGGCTGAAAGGAACTTCCGCCGATCACCGATGACCACCGCCTGGCCGATGTAGCGGCTGCTCTTGAGCGAGTTCTCGATCGGCGCCGGCGCCACGTTCTTGCCGTAGGCGTTGATGATCAGCTCCTTCTTGCGGTCGGTGATGCGCAGGAAGCCCTCGGCGTCGATCTCGCCGATGTCGCCCGTATGGAACCAGCCGTCGGCGTCGATCACCTCAGCCGTCTCTTTCTCCATGCCCCAGTAGCCCTTCATGATGTTGGGTCCGCGCGACAGGATCTCGCCGTCGGCGGCGATCCGCACCTCGACCTTGGGAATCTGCCGCCCCACCGTCCCCATCTTGACCGCGCCCCAGGTGTTCACCGAGATCACCGGCGAGGTCTCCGACAGGCCATAACCCTCGAAGATGGGAATGCCGGCGCCCCAGAAGAACTCCGCGAGGTCCCTGCCGAGCGGCGCGCCGCCGGAGACGGCGAAGACGAAACGCCCGCCGAGACGCTCGAGGATCTTGGAGAACACCAGCTTGTCCGCGAGACCGAGCTGGAAACCGAGCAGCCCCGGCGGCTTCTCTCTCTTGAGACGCCAGGGGAGCGCCTCGCGTCCCTTGGCCACCGCCCAGGCGAAGATCTTCTGCTTGATCGGCGAACCCGCCGCCGCCCCTTCCTGCACCCGCGCGTAGACCTTCTCGTAGACCCGCGGCACCGAGACGAAGACGTGCGGCTTGACCTCCTGCATGTTCTGCGCGACCACCGCCACCGACTCGGCGTAGGCGATGGTGGCGCCCGCCAGGAAATAGATGTAGTCCACCGTGCGCTCGAATGAGTGGGAGAGAGGTAGGAACGACAGGGCGGTGTACGAGCTTTCGACCCTGATCAGCGGGCCGGCATCAGAGACGTTGGAGGCGATGTTGCCGTGGGTCAGCATCACTCCCTTCGGCGTGCCGGTGGTGCCGCTGGTATAGATGAAGGTCGCGAGGTCCTCCGGGCGCACGGCGCGGGCCCGCCGCTCGAACTCCTCGGCGTCGTAGCCGGCTCCCTGCTCCAGCAAGGCCGCCAGCGTCGTCACCCGCGGATCGCTCGACTCCCCCTTGATGAGCACGAACTGGCGGACCTGCGGCAGCTCGGCGGCGTGGGAGAGGAGCCCCTCCAGATGGGCCGCGGTCTCGGCGAAGACGATCCTGGTGCCGCAGTCGTTGGCGATGTAGGCGGCCTGGTCCGGCAGCAGCGTGGGGTAGATCGGCACCAGCACGCCGCCGGAGCAGAGGGTCGCGAAATCCACCGTCGGCCAGTGCGGGCCGCTCTCCGACATCAGCGCCACCCGGTCTCCGGGCTCCAGACCCAGGCCGAGCAGCGCCTTCGACAACCTGCGGACCCGGTCCACCAGCTCGGCCGTGGACATCGGCTGATAGCTGCCCCCCACCTTGTACAGCAGGCATTCCGGTTTGTTGTAGCTCGCCGCCTTCAGGAACAGCTCCGACAGGGTGGTGACCGACGTGGCCGGCATGGGCTCCCCCTCCGCTTTGGTTAGGGTTGGATTCTAACCGCGTCTCCACCTCTTTGCATGCCGGGGCGGTTTTGCCTTCCCCTCTCCTCAAGTCTTCTTCGATCGGGCCATCGCCGCGCCGTCGGGCCCCTCACCTCCCCGGCCCTCCTCTCCCCGAGGGAGAGGAGGGAGATGGACCGAAAGCAGGATTGTGCTTCTTCTTTGTCTTTCTCCCCTCTCTCCCTCGGGGAGAGAGGGGCCGGGGGAGTGAGGGGCCCGAGGCGGCGGAGAACCCACGTTGATCGACAACTCTCGGCGTCAGTCAACGCGTATGGGGCCAGGGGGTGAGGTTTCTGAAAAGCCCCGACTAGCGCGAATTTACCTTTAGGAGCAACCTTCTCTTTTAGAGGCTGGACTCCGCCGGCATGCCGCCGCGCCCGAGATCCACCTCCTGAAGGAGCTCGCCTATGTCTCCTAACTCCAGTCTTCGTCGTAGCTTACCCGTTTTTCTGTTCCTGCTGGCGGCCCTGGCATTCCCGAGCCCTCCCGTCCAGGCCGAGCCGGTTTTCGCCTCCTCCTCGGTCGCCGGGAGAGTTGCCGTTCTCGGTGAGGGGCTCTTTTCCTGGTTCCGGGAGCTCTTCGCGAGCGTGCGGCAGCCTGGGATGACCAAGGAGGGAGTGTCGATCGATCCCAACGGGAGCCCCACCAAGGAAGGGATGTCGATCGACCCTAACGGGCAACCCCAGGAGGGTGCGTTGTCCGACGAGGGCATGACGATCGATCCCAACGGGTAGGTCAAGGCAAGAGGCTGAAGCCGGGGGAGCCGTGGGGAAACCTCCGGCTCCCCCTTTTCATCGCTTGGGGGTGTCACGAAAGAGCGCGTTGCGGTAACTATGTTATTGAAGGAGGTAACATTTCATGGACGATCCGGCCCGGCCGCAAGGCGGAGGAGCGGAGGAGGCCCACCTCTCGGTGGAGACCCTGGCGAGATGGCTTTCCGGCGTGCTGGAGCACGACGAGATGCTCCGCGTCGTGATCCCTCACTTTCTCGCCGCATGCCCTGGTTGCCGCGAACGGTACCAGGAAGTCCTGCGGCTCCAGGAGGAGGTGGGCCATTGGGACGCGGAGGTGGCCGTGGTCGAGGGACGGCGGGCGCCGGAGCTCTGGGACCGGCTGGCGCAACTTCCTTACCCGGAGCAGCTTCACGCGGTGGAGTCGGACGAGGAGCTGCACGCCTGGGGTCTCTGCCAGCTCCTCCTCAGGAAGAGCCGGCAGGCGGCCTTCACCGATCCAGCCAGGGCGGTGGAGCTGGCGAACCTGGCGCTGCGGGCCGTCCGGCACCTCGGCGCGGCCTACGACACCAACTGGGTGATGGACCTGCGCGCCCGCTGCTTCGCCTACCTCGGCAATGCGCGCCGGGTGCTCGGCGAGCTGCGGAGCGCCGAGGACGCTTTCCTCAAGGCGGAGACCTGTCTCGACCGGGGAACGCGGGGCAACGCCGAGATCCGGGCCGAGATCCTGGACCTCAAGAGCTCGCTGCGGCGCGCCCAGCGGCGCCTCGACGAGGCGTTCACCCTGGTGGACGAAGCCCTCTCCCTCTACCGTGAGGCCGGAGAGGAACACGGCATCGGCAAGTCGCTGCTCCAAAAGGCGAAGATCCTGGAGGAGAGTGGAGATCTGGACGGAGCCATCGCCCTGCTTCGTCAGTTCACGGCCGAGATCGACCGCTTCGGTGAACCCCGCCTCTACAACTGCGCACGCTGCAACCTTCTCAGTTGCCTCGTCCTGGCCGAGCGCTTTGAAGAGGCGGAGGCCTTCTTGCCGGACGTGCGCGACCTCTTTCGGGAAACCGCGCAGCCGCTGGACCTGATCCGCCTGCGCTGGATCGAGGGCAACATCGACTTCGGCCTCGGCAGGCTTGGTCCGGCCGAAGCCGCCTTCCGGGAGGTTCAGCAGGAGTTCCTGCAGCGGCGCATGGGTTACGACGCGGCGCTGGTCTCCCTCGACCTCGCCCGCCTCTACGCGCAGGAAGAGTGCAGTGAGGAGCTGAAGGGACTGGCGACCGAGCTGATGCCCGTCTTCGAATCCCGGGACGTTCACCGCGAAGCCCTCGTCGCCCTCCTCATGTTCCAGAAGGCCTGCGAAGAGGAGCGGCTGACGGTGGATCTCGTGCGGGAGATCGCCGTGTATCTGCGCCGGGAGAGGCGGGGGAGCGATGGCTGAAAGCGGCCGCGGTCGCCGCAGTCGCCGCAGTCGCTGGCGTACCTACTGGAAGCCGCGGGGGCGGCGGCGCTCGAGCCGAAGCTTCCGGAGCCGCTCCGAAGCTTACGACGTGGCTCCGACCTTCGGCGGTCCACCGAAGCCTACAAGGCGCTGCCGAAGCTTCCGGCGGGCATTCCCATGGGGGCAACCATGACCTCAATTCACACGGAGGAAATACCAATGGCAAATGATGGAACGGATCCCTGGAACAAGATCAAGAATCAGCTGTTTTGTTCCCCGGGTGATCGGCGCCCCAGGATCGCGTTTCGCACAGAGAGGCTAAGTAGGTTGCCTCTCTTTTTTGTTTGTCGTTGAGCGTCGAACTCTTCATGTTCCAGAAGGCCTGCGAAGAGGAGCGGCTGACGGTGGATCTGGTGCGGGAGATCGCCGTGTATCTGCGCCGGGAGAGGCGGGGGAGCGGCGGGGCCGCCCCGGCTGCCTGACCCTTCGGCTACGTTTCAAAGATTCCGAGCCCTCCTCCGAGAACCGGGGAGGAGGAGAACCTACCGAGGGCTGCGGGGCTCTAGTCAATCCAAGCTGTACGGCGTCTTCAGGCTGTAAAATCGAAGCGCGATGCCCAGAGGATGCTTCATGCAACTCAATGCCAGTTAAGAAGGAGAGCCTCTCATGAGCTGCCAGACCCGTTCGATGTTTTACATCATGATAATTGCCCTAGCCCTGAGCTTTGCGGCAAGCACGGCGAATGCTCAAGATCCGGTGAAGGTAGACCCGGAGAATTACAAGGTGCTCTACGAAGACGCGGACGTGCGCGTGCTCCGATACGACGACGTTCCCGGACATGTTGTCCCCAAGCACACTCACCCCTATCCATACCGGGTGTATGTCATCACCAATGCGACGCGGGAGTTCCGTTCTCTGGATGACAAAGGCGAGGAGTGTCAGAAATCCGCGACACCGACGAAGCTGTTTGCGAACGACGAGCTGGTGAGAGGTCCTGTCACGCATTGCGAGGCCAACGTCGGCACGACTCCCACCCACCTCATCATTTTTGAGTTCAAGAATGAGAAGATTGTAACTCCACTCAACCCGAGGTAAGAGGTGCCAGCCCCGGCCGGGCTGGCACCTCGTCACCTCATCACAAGCGGGGTCTCCGGGATCAGCTCAGGGCAGGTAGGTCACCGTGAGCTGCGGCCGGTTGTTCACGGTCGCGTTCTCGCCGGCGTAGAAGCCGATGTAGTCGTAGCCGAGATCGTCGTTGTCGCCCAGGGTGCAGCTCACCCGCAGTTGGGTGGTGCCGGTCTTGTTGATCGCCGCTTGGCCGGCCGCGTTCAGGCTGCCGGTCGAGGCCGAACCGTTGGATGCCGGGTTCGACATCGTGGCCACGCCGCTCGCGGTGGCTGCGGCTTCCCAGTCGGAGAAGGCGAAGGCGGTCGAGCCGCCGAAGCCGCCCGTGACGATGTCCGCCACGCAGGAGCCGTGCGTGGTGAAGGGGTTGGTACCGGAGGAGGTTCCCCGCACCAGACGCAGGGTCGCCGAGGTGATCGTCGCCGTGTCGGGAATCGAGGAGGTATCGAAGGAGACGATGCTCTTGTACTGCTCGTCGACGTTGGTGTCTCCCACCCGCAGCGCAGCAGTGGTGTTCTCCGTCGAGTTGCCGCCGCCGCCGGCGTTGCCGTTCTCGCCGTTTTCCCAGATCCGGCCGTCCTGCGCCGCCACGGAGTTGAAGGTTACGGTCACGGGGTTCGAGGGCACGCTGGTCACGGTGACCGGGATCTCGTTCGAGATCAGCGTCGGGCCGCAGCCGGGGGTCGTCCTCTCCACCAGGAAGTAGTTGCCGGCCGCCGGGAAATTCGCACAGTTGAGGACATAGCTCGTTCCCGTCTGGCCGCCGATATTGGTGATCGTGCCGCCGGAGACGGTGCGATATCCCCACTGATGTGCGTTGGTGCCGCCTCCCGTGTCGGTCACCGTGGCCGTGCCGCCGAGGCAGGGGCTGCCGATCGTCGTGCTGCCGGCAACCGAAGTCGTTACATTGGAGAGGGGCGCGGCGATGCTCACGGTCGCGCTGCCGGCGCCGGGCTGATTGCAGCCGGCGCTCGACACGCTGGTGAGGCTGTAGGTGGTGGCGGTGGCGGGCGACACGGAGCGCGTCGCGGGGTTGGTGCTGACGCCGCTCTGCACGAAGCCGTCCGACCAAGTGAGCGTCCACGGCCCGGTGCCGATGAGATTGACGGTGAGAGTGGCCGGGGTGCCGGAGCAGACGGAGGTCGACCCGGAGACCTTCGCGGGAATCGCGCACCCCACGTCGAGGCGCCCGTGGCCGTAGACGTTGTTGGGAACGGCGCCGGCCGCGCTGCCGCAGGTGGTGCTGCTCAGCGCGATGGGCTTGGCGGAGGAGGTGAGGCGGCTCTCGATGGCGTTGACGTTGCCGGTGAGCGAGGGGAACGCAGAGAGCAGCAGCGCCACGCCGCCGGCCACGTGCGGGCCCGCCATCGAGGTTCCCGAGAGCGAGGAGTAGGCGGTGTCGCTGGTGCGGTAGCACGAGCGGGTGCTGGTGCCGGGAGCCATGATGTCGGGCTTGATGCGTCGGGCCGCGCGGCGAGGCTCTCCGCGAGAGCGCGGTCGCCTTTCACCAGGATCGCGTTGACCAGGTAAAAGGACTGGTACTCCACGCCCCGGGCGTCGAGCTCGGCCCGGATCGCGTGCTGAGACTCCTGCGCGGTCCCGAGCAGCGTCCGGAAGACGAACTTCCCCTTGCCGAGCTTGTTCTTGTGCAGCGTCGCGGCCGAGAGATCCGCCTGCTGAGCCATCACCACGAAGAACTCCGCTTCGGCGCCGGCGCGGGTGTTCTCGATCACCCACGGCTCGATCTTTTTCTCGATTCCGGGCTGCTGCGCCCGGGCGCCGGATGCGATCAGCAGAGCCCCGACGGCCAGGCCCATCCTCAGACGACGGGAGACTCCGGTCCTGGCGGGTGCCACCCCTTGCAAGCGGACAGTCCTCATCGCTCTCTCCTCCTCCGAAAAAGAAATGACCATAGGCAGTCTATAAGGTAGTGGTGCTTTCAGAGGGTAAAGGTGACCGGAGGGCTGGCCCGCGCGGCTTCACTCTCTGCGGCGGCCGAACGTCTTTAAGCGGTTGGAGTTCCACGGCAAAGTAAGGGTGAGGAGGCGCTGGATTTGAGGGGTTTTCCCTAACCGTTCTAAGGGTATCCCCCGATTTTTCGCGCCGGCCGTCCATTGCAGACTATCGGCAGCGGACGGGTTCCTTTTGTCCGCGCCCTGGTTGTCCCGTCCGCCCAATTACTCGTGGGAGGAATGGGACATGAAATCTCTACACCGTTGTCTGGTTTTGCCGATCGTCCTGCTGGCAGGCACGGCAGCCGCCGCGCTCGCCGCGCCGGCGGCCTACATCGTCACCCTCAGTCAGGACTCCGGAGCCGTGCACGCGGCGCGGGCTCGCAACGCAGGCTCGCCGCTCTCCGCGACGGACCTGGAAAGCTACCGGAATGGTCTGCGTGCTGGCCAGGACGCGTTCCTGGCCGATCTCAACGCCGCCGGAATCCAATACGCCGTCGCTTCCGCGCCGGTGCCGGACTTCACGGGAGCGAAAGCCACCGTGCCGCTGCGCACCACCCTGGTGCTCAACTCGGTGACCCTGGTCCTCGAGCCCGAGGCCGCGGCGCAGGTCGCCGCGCGGCCCGGCGTGCGCCGCGTCGAGCGCGCCCGGCGGCTCGACCTGCAGCTCGACCGCAGCGTCGCCTACATTCGCGCGCCGCAGGTCTACGGCTCGGTCGCCGAGCTCGGCGCCTTCGACGATCTGCGCGAGGGCTATGAGGGGCAGGGGATGAAGATCGCGGTGATCGACACCGGCATCGAGTGGTCGCACGAGATGTTCGGCGGCGATCCCACGCCGCCGCGTCATGGCCTGGCGCCGTCGACCGCGGCGGCGAACAGCAACCAGAAGGTCATCTACTATCTGTCGTTCCTGGAGAGCCTGGTGGACGACTTCGGTCACGGCACGCACGTGTCGGGCGACGCGGCCGGCTACCGCGGTTTCTCCCCCGGCTCCGACGGCTTGCCCAACAACGCCGACGACGTGCCGGTGCACGGCGTCGCGCCGCAAGCGCGGCTGATGGGCTACAAGGTGTGCGACGGCGTGATCTCCGCATCCACCGCGGTCGGCGGCTGCCTGACGCCGCTCACCGTTCTGGCGCTCGAGGATGCGGTCTCGCCGCGTACCTTGACGGGTTTCCCCAAGCCCGTCGCCGACGTCATCAACCTCTCGCTCGGTGGCCCCGGCGGGCCGGACGACAGCACCGCGGAGGCGGCCTCGGGCGCCGCCCTGCTGGGCGCGGTGGTCGTCGCCGCCGCCGGCAACGAGGGTCCGGGCGAGCGCACCCTGGGCTCGCCGGCGGCCGGCCGTCACGTCCTCGCCGCCGCGGCGAGCAACGATCCCGGCGTCCTCACCAATACGGCTGAAGTTCTGGAGAACGGCGCGCCCAGGCCCGGAACGCCCCGCATGCTCGCCTTCTGGGCGCCGGACTCGAATCTGACCTCCAACATCGCGCAGCCGATCGTCGCCCGTTACGTCTTCGCCGGTTTCGCCGACACGCCTGACCAGGTGCCGGCGACGGTTGCCGGCAACATCTGCCTCGTCGAGCGCGGCAGCACCGTCACCGCCGCCGACCAGGGCTCCGGCCTGTTCGCCAACAAGGCCGCGCAGTGCACGGCCAAGGGCGCCATCGCCGTCGTCGCCTTCAACAACGTGCCGGGCGAGCTGGAGGGCGTGCTGGCGCCGGCGGCGGTTCCGGTCTTCACCATCTCGCGCCAGAACGGCCTTCTTCTCCGCGACCAGCTCGGGTTCGATCCGCTCGGTGTCTCGCGGTACGTGCTGCGCATCAACCCCGAGGACCCGAGCTCCTTCGCACCCGGGATCGCCGGTTTCAGCTCGCGCGGACCGGTCGAAGGCAAGGGCCAGGTCAAGCCCGACGTGTCGGCGCCCGGCGTGGCGGTCCTCTCCGCCACCACGCCGCTCGGCGTGCCGGTGACCTCGATGCAGAGCGCCACGCGGTACATCGCCGCCAACGGCACGAGCTTCGCGAGCCCGCTCACCGCCGGCGCGGCGGCGCTGGTGCGCCAGGCCCATCCCGATTGGAGCCCGGCGGAGATCCGCACGGCGCTGATCAACACCGCCACCAACCCGCGCTCGGCCTCGGGCGCTGCCGCCGCCGACGGCGGCGCCAGCCCCGACGTGCTCTCGCAAGGCGGCGGTCTCATCGACGTGGCGGCGGCGGTCCGCGCGCCGGCTCTCCTCGGGGTTGCCGGGGACGGCGTCGCCGAGCCGGAGGCTCCTGGGCAGCCATTCCTTCGGCGAGGTGCCGGTGGCGAACAGCCGCGTCCTCCACTCCGAGAGCGTGGCCGTCACCCTGCGCGACGTCTCGGGCAACGGCGGCAGCTACACGCTTTCGGCCGCCGGCAACCGCGGCCTCGATCCGGGCGCCGGCGTCAGCATTTCGCCCGCAACCGTCTCGCTGCCGGCGGGCGGCGAGAGTCAAATCACCGTGACCATCACCATCGACGGCAACCTGCTCCGCGAGCCGGCCCAGCTCCAGTGGTTCGTGACCGCGCGCTCGGCCGGCGGCGCGGCGCTGCGGATGCCGTTCTACCTCGACGCCACCCGCTCGGTGCCCGCGGGAGGCGTCAGCTCGGTCACCGAAACCTATACCGGCATGGTGCCGGCCGGCGACACAGGGTTCGAGGCCGCCGGGGGCGTCACCTACGTCGACGTGCCGTTCCCGGCCGGCGACGCCACCTTCCGCGTCGACGGCCGCCTCGACTTCGGCGTTCTTTTGGACGGCACCTATCCCGACCTCGACCTCATCCTCTTCGACCCCAACGGAGTCGAGCTGGCGCGTTCGGCCGAGGCCGGGGGGCCCGAGGAGCTGAGCGCCCCGGCCACAGTCTCCGGCGATTACGTCTACCGGGTCGTCGGCTGGGCGAACGCGGCCACCGACTTCACCCTCACCAGCACCCAGCATCTCGGCGGCGAGCCGCCGGCCGTGGCGGCGATCCAGGGGGAGTGGACCAACGCCGCCGGCAAGCCCATCGACTTCGACGGCGCCTATGAGCTGTCCTGGACGGGGCTCGGCGGCGAGCAGCGGTTCGAGGTCGAGGCCTCGGGCGACGGCGGCGCGAGCTGGACGGCGATCGCGCAGCCCCTCCCACCGGCGGCGTCGCTCTCCGTCGCCAACCAACCCAACGGCCGGTATCTGTACCGGGTGCGTTCGTTCTTCCCCGGCAGGATCGGCTACTTCGTCACCGCGCCGAGCTCCGCCGTGGAGGTGCTGGTCGATCGCCGCAGCCAGGTGATGATCACCAAGCACGTCACCACCACGGTCTCCAACGTCTCCCTCGCCGACGGCGTCTTCCGGCTCGACCTGGCGCTGACCAGCAAGGCGGATGCGGTGTTCGTGCCGCTGGTCGACCTCGAGATCTTCGACATCACCTCGGCCAGCGGCACCGTGCGGGTGATCAACGCCGACAACGGCGGCGACGGCTCGCCGCACGGCGTTCCCGCGGCGTTCGGCTACTCGAACAAGCTCGGCGCCGACGAAGCGTTCACGCCCGGCGAGAAGACGGGCACGCGCACCATCCTGTTCGCCGATCCGGCCAGCGAGCTGTTCACCTTCGAGGTCCTCGTCTTCGCCCATGAGCGCGCCGGCGGCATCGAAGGTGCGAGCGGCGGTGGCGCCTCCGGCACGAGCATCGGTCCCGACGCTCCGCAGCCCCATTCAGAATCGCCGGTGCAGGTGCTGCGGTTCACCGTCAATCCCCTCCTCTCGACGGTGACGGTGAGCCTGATCTCCGAGATCCTCTGAGCCTTTGAGGGACCCTCCGGTAGGGAGCGGGCTCCGCGCCCGCTCCCTACCGCCCCGCCTGGCGGTCCCGACGTGAAAATCGTCCCATAGAGAAACCGGCGAAGTTGGCGCAGCTACGGGAGAAGCTCCCGTTCATTGTCTAAGCGACATATATCTCTTTCTTTCTGAAATGTATTCCGTTCGATTGCCACTCGCAATGAAGGAACGGCCGATCGGGCCGCGTGGGCTCGCAAAAGCGCGCCGTCGAGTCAGGGAAGGGTTCAAGCAGAGGAGAAAAGGCTATGCGTAATTCGCAGAGACGAAGTCACACCAGGATCCTGGCGCTGGCCGGGATTCTGGGCGGGTTGTGGGCGCTCCCTTCGGCGCTCGTCGCCGAGGATGCCGTGACGCAGCACAACGACCAGCCCGGCAAGAGCATCGAGCACTGGACGACCGCGGAGAGCTCCTCGATCGTTCCCATGCCCCTGGAGGCGAGGGAAGGGACGCCGTCCACGCCGCAGCAGTTCGCTCCGCCGGGACCGGGGGGATTCACGCCGGGCCGTCTGCCGGGAAGCGCAGCCGACGCCGCTGTCGAGGTCTTCATGGATTCCCGGGCGGTGGAGCCGACGATCAACGGCGGCACGCAGTGGTACACCTACCCGCCGCCTCACACCCGGTACTTTCCGCTGTTCGGCCTCACCTTCTATCCTCACAGCACGCTGGGCAAGCTGTTCTTCTCAAACGGCGTCAACAATTTCGTCTGCTCCGGCGCCGCCGTCACCTGCAACGATCTCAACCTGGTGATGACCGCGGGTCATTGCTGCGCGCCGGGCAACGGCGTGAGCTTCTATAGCGACTTCCTTTTCGTGCCCGCTTGTTTCGGCGCCAACTGCAATACGGGGGCTCCGGGCACGGCGCCGTTCGGCGTCTGGGACTGGGAGTCGGTCACGGTTCCCTCCGCCTGGTTCAGCTCCGGCGATCTGGGGCGCGACGTCTGCTTCCTGTCGACGGCCCCCAACGGCTCCGCTCAGGAGCTGCAGTCCGTGGTGGGCGCCCTTGGATTCACCTTCAACCAGACCCAGCCCGTCCACTACACCATGACGGGATGGCCGGCGGCTTCCCCGTTCAGCGGCGGCAACCTGGTCTTCGAGATCGGCTCGACGGCGGAGCTCGACGGCGCCTTTACCCCCAATACGGTGGGTGTAGGCAACTTCATGACCGGCGGCTCCAGCGGCGGCGCGTGGATCAAGGACTACAAGCAGGCCAGCACCAATCTGTTCTGGAACGGCGTGAACAGCTACAAGTACATCTCGCCGGCGCGGCCCGACGAGATGTTCGGTCCCTATATCGACACCACGATCTTCAACATCTGGTCCAGCACGATCGCCTGCCAGTGACCTGACGCGAGTGGGCGGCTCCGTGCCGCCCACTCGCCAGCCCTCGCTTGACCGGCGCGGCGCGAAGGCGGTATCCTCCCCCTCCTCGCGGTTGATCCCTCGCACAGCACTCGACCGCAGATCTCTCGGGGCGTAGCTCAGCTTGGTAGAGCGCACGGTTCGGGACCGTGAGGCCGGAGGTTCAAATCCTCTCGCCCCGACCATCTCAATTCCTCTGCACGTATCTATGAAGACCTCGACTCCCGGTGGCTCGCGCCGCCCGGGACGGGGTGCATTCCCGAGGAGGACGGCGATGATCGGACGCAGATCGGCAGGGACCTGGCTGGCGGCGCTGCTCGGGCTGCTCGGGCCAGTGGGGCCACTGGGGATCACCGCGGCCGGCGGCGCCGCGGAGCCCGCCCTGCGCGACCAGGTGCGCGCCTGGCGGGCGGCCCACGAGAGGGAGATCGTGCGCGAGCTGGCGGACCTGCTGGCGCTGCCCAACGTCGCCACCGACGTGGCCGACGTCGAGCGCAACGCCGAGCGCCTGACGGAGATGCTGCGGCGCCGCGACTTCGAGGTGCAAAGGCTGTCGGCGGGCGAGGGTACGCCGCCGGCGCTCTACGGCGAGCTGCGGTCGCCCGGAGCGAAGCGGACGGTGATGTTCTACGCCCACTTCGACGGCCAGCCGGTGGACCAGGAGGGGTGGATTTCCGATCCCTGGAAGCCGGTGCTGCGCACCGGACCGCTGCGCGAAGGGGTGAAGGAGGTGGACCTGGCGTCCGCGCGAGGCCCTCTCGATCCCGAGTGGCGGATCTACGCCCGTTCGGCGAGCGACGACAAGTCGCCCATCGTCGCCATTCTGGCGGCGCTGGACGCCCTGCGCGCTTCCGGCCGGCAGCCCTCGGTCGACGTCAAGCTGTTCCTCGAGGGCGAGGAGGAGCAGGGCTCGCCGCATTTGACGGAGATCCTGCGGCGGCACTCCGGCCTGCTCGCCGCCGACGCCTGGATCCTCTGCGACGGCCCGGTCCACCCGACCCGGCGGATGCAGCTCTACTATGGCGCGCGAGGCGTATCGGGGTTGGAGCTCACCGTCTTCGGCCCGGTCCGGCCCCTCCACAGCGGCCACTACGGCAATTGGGCGCCCAATCCCGCCGTGGCGCTGGCCCACCTCCTGACCAGCCTGCGCGACGAGGAGGGCCGTATCCTCATCCCCGGCTTCTACGACGACGTGCGGCCGCTGACGGAGGCGGAGAAGCGGGCCGTCGCCGCCATGCCGGCCGTGGAGGAGGCGCTGGCCGACGAGCTCGGTCTGGGACGCACCGAGGGCAACGGCGCGCGCCTCCAGGAGCGGCTGATGGACCCCGGCCTCAACGTGCGCGGCTTCCGCTCGGCCGAAGTGGGAGAGGCCGCCGCCAACGCCATCCCGACGGAGGCCCGAGCGTCGGTCGACTTCCGCCTGGTGCCGGACCAGACGCCTCAGAAGGTCCGCGAGCGCGTGGAGGATTTCCTCCGCCGCAAGGGCTGGCACCTGGTCGACGAAGCTCCCGACCGCGAGACGCGGCGGGCCCATCCCAGGATAGCGCGCCTCGAGTGGTCGCTCGATTACCCGGCGGCCCGCACGGACATGAGCCTGCCGGCCTCGCGCGCCGTGGCGGCCGTCGTCGAGCGGTGGGCGGGAGGGCCCGTCGTCCAGGCCCCCATGCTCGGCGGCAGCGTGCCGATGTACCTGTTCACCGAGAGCCTGAACGCGCCGGTGATCGGCGTGCCGATGGTCAACCACGACAACAACCAGCACGGCATCAACGAGAACCTGCGGCTGCAGAACCTCTGGGACGGCATCGAGATCTACGCGGCGCTGATGGCGGAGCTGGGGCGTGAGTGGTGAAGCGCCCCTCACCTCCCCGGCCCTCCTCTCCCCCGAGGGAGAGGAGGGAGATGGAAAAAGCAAGATTGGTCTTGCTTCTTTTTCTTCCTCCCTCCTCTCCCTCGGGGAGAGGAGGGCCGGGGAGGTGAGGGGCCGGCGGCACGTAGACCTGATCGTTGATTGAGACCGGCGGGATCGGAGAACGGGAGAAAAAATGGACCACTCCAGCTTGCTGAAACGCACCGCCGACCTCGCCATCGAGTTCCTCGACGGCCTGCCGGAACGGCGGGTGGGCCCCGCCGCCTCCATCGAAGACCTGCGCGCCGCTCTGGGCGGTCCACTGCCCGAGCAAGGCGAGGCGCCGGGCGAGGTGATCGAGCACCTCGCGCGGGCGGCGGACCCGGGGCTGGTGGCGATGGCGGGTCCGCGCTTCTTCGGCTTCGTCATCGGCGGCCACGTGCCGGCGGCCCTCGCCGCGGACTGGCTGACCTCGACGTGGGATCAGAACGCGACGCTCTATGCCACCTCGCCCGCCAACTCGGTCGCCGAGGAGGTCGCGGCCGGCTGGCTGCTGGACGTCCTGGGCCTGCCGCGCAGCGCCAGCGTCGGCTTCACGACGGGCGCTACATTGGCGATTTTCACGGCGCTCGCCGCGGCGCGCCACGCGGTCCTGCGCCGGGCGGGCTGGGACGTCGAGGCGCGCGGTCTCTTCGGCGCGCCGGAGATCGACGTCGTGGTCGGCGAGGAGGTGCACGTCACGGTTCTCGCCGCCCTCCAGATGCTCGGTCTGGGCCGCGAGCGGGTGAAGCGGGCGGCGACGGACCGCCAGGGCAGGATGGAAGTCGGCTCGCTGCGACAGGTTCTCGCCGGCTGCGCCGGTCCCTTGATCGTCTGCTCCCAGGCCGGCAACGTGAACACCGGCGCGTTCGACCCGCTGCCGGAGATCGCCGGTCTCGTCCGCGAGCGCGGCGGCTGGCTGCACGTCGACGGCGCCTTCGGCCTGTGGGCGGCGGCCAGCCCGGCGCTCGCTCACCTGGTGCGCGGCGCCGAGGCGGCCGACTCCTGGGCCACGGACGGCCACAAATGGCTCAACGTGCCGTACGACTCGGGCATCGTCTTCGTCAACGATCCCGGGTCTCACCGGGCGGCGATGACCATCTCCGCCCCCTATCTCGTCCAGACCGAAGGACGCGAGCGCGATCCCTTCGACTTCGTCCCCGAGTTCTCCCGCCGCGCCCGCGGCTTCACCGTCTGGGCGGCCCTGCGCTCCCTGGGCCGTCAGGGGATCAGGGAGCTCGTCGAGCGCTGCTGCGCCCACGCGCGGCGGTTCGCGGAGCGGCTCGGTGCCGAGTCAGGAGTCGAGATCCTCAACGACGTGGTGCTCAACCAGGTGCTGGTGCGGTTCCATCCTCCCTCTGGCGGAGACGCCGACGCCTTCACCCGCGAGGTCATCGCGCGGGTCCAGGCGGACGGCACCTGCTGGCTCGGCGGCACCACCTGGCACGGCGTGGCGGCGATGCGGATCTCGGTCTCGAACTGGTCGACGACGGAGGCGGATGTGGATCTGTCGGTGGCGGCGATTCTGCGGGCGTGTGGGGACGTGGCGTGAGGCCTGGCCGACCGTGATGGCGACGGGGGGCGGCGATGATCGAGACGATTTCGCCGCAGCGGAGACGCCCCGCCGTCCCCGTGGCCTGCGGTGCGTTGTCGGACACCGGCTGGGGACGTCTCTACGGTCCGTTTGAGGCATAGCGGACGGTAGAGATCCCGTGGGCGATGATGCTCACGGAACCACCGGCCTCCGCCATCTCGGCAACGGTCCGTAGAGACGTCCCCAGCCGATCAGCGATATCGTCTTGGACACCACGGGGACGGCGGGGCGTCTCCCTTGGCTGATAACATAACCGTGCGCGGAGCCGTTCCGGAGCACCCGAAACCGAGCGGAGGAAGGTCCCCTATGGCGATCATGGAACGTACCGGTACCCTCGACCGCATCGTCGAGCTGCTGGGCGACGAGGCGGAGAGCCTTCTCTCCTTCAAGTGCGAGGGCATTCCCAGGGACCAGATCATGCTCCCCGGCCCCGATCACGTGGACCAGGCCTGGGCCTCCTCCGACCGCAAGCCGGGCGTGCTGGTGAACCTGCAGCGTCTCTACGGGACGGGGAATCTCGCCAACACCGGTTACCTCTCCATCCTGCCGGTGGATCAGGGCGTGGAGCACTCGGCCGCCGCCTCCTTCGCGCCGAACCCGGCCTATTTCGATCCGGAGAACATCGTCCGCCTGGCGATCGAGGCCGGCTGCAACGCCGTCGCCTCCACCATGGGAGTGCTCGGGCTGGTGGCGCGCAAGTACGCCCACAGAATCCCCTTCATCGCCAAGATCAACCACAACGAGATGCTCACCTATCCGAACCAGTTCCAGCAGATCCTCTTCGGGCAGGTGGAGCAGGCCTGGGACATGGGCGCGGCGGCGGTCGGCGCCACCGTCTACTTCGGCAGCGACGACGCGGCCCGCGAGATCGTCGAGATCGCCGAGGCCTTCTACCGCGCCCACGAGCTGGGCCTCGCGACCGTGCTGTGGGCCTACACCCGCAACAGCGCCTTCAAGAAGGACGGCGTGGACTACCACACGGCCGCGGATTTGACCGGCCAGGCGAACCACCTGGCGGTGACGATGCAGGCCGACATCGTCAAGCAGAAGCAGGCGACGGTCAACGGCGGCTACAACGCCCTCGGCTTCGGCAAGACCAGCCCCAAGGTCTACGGCGAGCTGGTCGCGGATCATCCCGTGGACTGGAACCGCTGGCAAGTGGCGAACTGCTACATGGGCCGCGTCAGCCTGATCAACTCGGGCGGCGAGTCGAAGGGGCAGGCCGACCTCGCCCAGGCCGTGCGCACCGCGGTCGTCGCCAAGCGCGCCGGCAGCGCCGGCCTCATCTCCGGCCGCAAGACCTTCCAGCGTCCCATGAAGGAGGGCGTCGAGCTGTTCCGCGCCATCCAGGACGTGTTCCTGTGCGACGAGGTGACGGTGGCGTAGGCGGGAGTCCGTTCAGCGGGCGGCCGCCACGGCTCCGGTCGAGCCCGCTTCCTCCTCCCCTTCCACCAGCTCCCGCACCTCCTCGATCCGCGCCTCCGTGTCCGCTTCGCCCAGCTCCATCAGGCGCTGGACGTAGTCGCCCTGGAACATCACCAGGCTGAGGAAGCCGGAGGTCTCGGTCTCCTTCGTCCCCAGGCCGCGGGTGAGATAGCGGAAGCCCCCCGGCAGGCGCGGCTCGTAGGCGTTGGCGATCTTCCCCAGGCTCTGGGAGGGACGCATCACCCGGATGTCGACGGTCCGGAGGTGGCCCCGCTGCTCCGGCGGCAGCTTCTCCAGGAGCCCGTTGATGCCTTTCAGCCGCCGGACGTCGTCGTCGAGCACGTCGAGAAAAACGGCGTTCGAGAGGTAGCTGAGGATCTGGGCCGGCGGCGGATAGCCCTCGATCCGGTGTGGCTCGAGCTCCTCCCGGTTCGACTCGCAGTGGGTCGAGATGGCGAGGATGCGGGTGGCGCCGAGGCGGAGGGCCGGCACGAGAGGCGTGGCCAGGCGCACGCCGCCGTCGCCATACCAGTCGTCCCCCACGCGCACCGCCGGGAAGAACAGCGGCAGGGCCGAAGAGGCCATCACGTGATCGACCGTGATCCGGGCGTTCACGCTGTGGTGCCGCGAGTGTCGCCAGTGTTGCACCTGGCGTCCCTGCACCCAGGTGACTGTCTGCCCCGTCGTATAGTTGAGCCCCGTCAACGCCAGCGCCTCGAGGCGGCCCCGCTCCAGGTTGCGCTCGATGCCGACGAACTCTCCGTCGACGGTCACCGCCGTGCGCAGGATCGTCTCGTGGAGCGGCCGTGTGTCGACCAGCCCGCGTATTTCGGGAGCCCGCGACGCACCGCCCGAGACCAACCGGACGGCCCAGCGGAGGCCGTGGCGAGCGAGAGAAGAGAAATCCACCCGGAAGATCTGCTCGACCTCGAGGCCGCTCCAGACATCGCACAGCTCGCGCGTCGCCTCGGCGAACGAGCCGGGATGGGAGGCTAGGTGGGCGGCATTGATCGCCCCTGCGGATACCCCCGTGATGATCGGGAACCGCAAGTCCGGAAAGTGGCGGCCGAGGCACCGCAGCACGCCGGTCTGATACGCTGCGCGCGCGCTGCCGCCGGAGAGGACGAGCGCCAGCTCGCCGCCTCGCGACTGTGCCGCCTCCTTTCTGGCCCGGGAAGCGGTTACCGTGGCAAAGTCGCTAACGCTCTCGTGAACCATCTCATCACTTTAAGAGAGGTTAGGTGAAATGAAAAGCGTTTTCAAGCTGCTGGGGCTCCTCACCGCCCTCCTCCTTGCCGCGCTCCTCTTCATCTACTCGGGGTGGTACGACGTGGCCGCCAGCAGTCCCGATTCCGGGCTGATCGCCTGGGCGCTCGAGACGACGCGGTCGCGCTCGGTCCACCGCGCCTACGAGAGCCTCGAAGGGAAGGTGCAGATCCCGCGGCTGGACGATCCGGAGATGGTGCGGACCGGCTTCGTCCACTATCACGAGATGTGCGTCACCTGCCACGGCGGGCCGGGGATCAAGGCCTCGGAGATCGCCCAGGGGCTCAACCCCTTCCCGCCCGAGCTGACCAAGGAGGCGGAGGAGCCGCTGGAGAGCTTCTGGATCGTCAAGCACGGCATCAAGATGACGGGCATGCCCGGGTTCGGAGTGACCCACACGGACGACGAGATCTGGGCCATCGTGGCCTTCCTCGACCGGTTGCCGAAGCTCTCGCCGCAGGAGTACCAGACCATGGTGCAGCAGGCCGGGCTGGGGCAGCCGGGGGAGGAGCCCGGCGGCGGCGCCGGCCAGGCGCAACCCACCGGCGGGCACCATCACGCTCCGGGCACGCCGCCGCATCGGGAGTAGCCCGGAGAAGGAGCTTCGCGGGATCAGGATCCGAACGGCAGCGCCAGACCCTCCAGCTCCAGCAGGCGCGACTTCACGTCCAGTCCGCCGCCGAAGCCGGTGAGCGAGCCGTCCGCGCCGATCACCCGGTGGCAGGGCACCACGATGGGGATGGGATTGGCGCCGTTGGCGCGGCCCACGGCGCGGGCGGCGTCCGGCCTGCCGAGAGCCCGGGCGATCTGCCCATAGCTGCGGGTCTCGCCGAACGGAATCTTCTTGAGCTCCTCCCAGACGGAGCGCTCGAAGGGCGTCCCCGCCGGCGCCAGGACGAGATCGAACTGGCGGCGCTCGCCGGCGAAGTACTCCGCGAGCTGCCGGCGAGCTTCGGCCGTGCGTCCGGCGTCCTCGACGATCTCGATGCCGGCGGCCTTCATCTTCTCCGTGATCCGCTGCGCCTCCCGGCCCCTGACGAACTCGATGCGGACGACGGCGCCCGCTTCGTCGACGACGCAGATCAGGGGGCCGCAGGGGCTTTCGAAGGTGTCGGTGTAGTACTTCATGGCTCGTCCCTCAAACTCTGCCACAGGTGGAAGGTAGCCCAGCTCCGGTAGGGAGCGAAGGGCTGCATCAGCTCCCGCGTCGCCGCGATGCCGGGACGCTCCGGGAGATGGAAGAACTTCATCAGCCCGCGGACCAGGCCGGAATCGCCGGCCGGCACGCAGTCCTCGAAGCCGAAGGCGCGCATCATCAGGTAGTGGACCGACCACGGTCCGAGCCCGCGCACCGCCAGCAGCGCGGCTTCCACTTCGGCGGCTGGAGCCGTCGCCAGGCGGTTGAGATTCAGCTCGCCGGCGGCGATCCGCCTGGCGACGCCGACCAGGTACTCTGCCTTTCTTCGCGAGAACTGCTCCCGCGTCAGCTCCTCGACCTCCAGATTGGCCACCTTCTCGGCCGTGGGCGGAGCGAAGAGACCGCCGAGCGCGGGCGTGCCGGTCCGCTCCACCAGCCGGCGACGCAGGGTGAAGGCGAACGCCAGATTGATCTGCTGGCCGACGATCGCCCAGATCAGGCCGTCGAAGGGATCCGGCGTCTGCAGGATGCGCAGGCCCCGCCGGCCGGCGATCAGCGGCGCCAGCGCCGGCGCGGCCGACACGTGGCGCTCGAACGCCTTGGGATCGCGGTTGAGCCCCAGCAGGCGCCGCAGGGAATCCCGGGCCCGCGGCTCCGCGTCCGGCGGCAGGGAGCGGCGGGCTTCCACGGTGCCGCGGGCCTCGCCGGACGCCAGCTCCACGCGCAATACGGCGGGCCGGCCGTCGATCCACAGACCCAGCGCGAAGCTGCGTCCATCCACCCGCATCGTCACGCTCGCCGGGTCGCGGCCCAGGTACCCCAGCGTCCGGGCGACGGGGTAGGAGCGCGGCAGCGCGAGGCGGAAGGAGAGCGCCGAGGCCATGGCGTAAAGATAGCGGAAGTCGGACGGTGAATCTACCCGGATGTTGCGGGGGAATTGGGGGCAGTCGGACTCGGAGCGGCATGCCCTCCGAAGCCCTCACTCCCCTGGCCCCTCTCTCCCAGAGGGAGAGAGGGGAAATAAAACCAAAAGCTCGCGTCTTGTCTTTCTCCCTCCTCTCCCTTTGGGAGAGGAGGGCCGGGGAGGTGAGGGCTTCGGCGCACCGACGGTCCGGTCATCGTGTTGCGATCGAATCGGAAAAAACCTGTTCGAACCCCCTTGACAACCCATTTCCATCTGCTACACTCCGCCTCCCTTTGACGAGGACCATCATGAAACGGCAAGCCTTCATAACAAATCCATCGCCGAGCAGATGCGCTTCGCGCTTCCGCATGATCGAGCCTTTGAGGTTCGGCGTGAAGGAAACCGGTGCGATCTATCGACTCGGACGCAACGAGGAGTTGACACCCTAGGAAGGCTCGTCCAAGCGCTTTCTTCCGAAAGCCTTCCGGGGTGCGAGCCCTGGAAGGCTTTTCGCTTTCAGGGCTGCGAAAAGCGTGCGGACCGGCGGCACGCGAAGGCGCCTTGCGGCGCGCGGATTCCGGACCCGCCAAAACGCCGCAACGCCGCGCCGGCGGACCGAAGAATTGCGATCGGTTTTCCGGTGCGGCGCCAGGGCGGGGCCTCCTGTTCGAGCGGGGAGTCTTCGCGCGGCTGCTCCTGCCGGGCCGCAACGTCATCCTCGATCCGCTCGGCCGCTTCACGGTCGAAAAGGTTTCGGTGCGGCAGGTGGGTTTCGAGCACCGGGATCTCGAGGTGATCGTCCGCTCCGGCGCGCTCGCCGGCCAGGCGCTGGTGCTCGACCTCAAGGACCACGAGCGGGCGCTGGTTTGGGTCGACGGCCGAATCGAGTCGGTGCGCGGTCCGGGCCTGCACGCTCTGTGGACGGCGTTCCACGAGGTCCGTGCCGAGGTGATCGATTCCCGGCCGGCGTCGCCCGCCAGCTCGAGGACACGCTGCGCGGCCAGGCGGCCGCCTTCGGCCTGGAGGTCAAGGCCGTCGGCATCCGCGACGTCATCCTGCCGGGTGAGATGAAGGACATCCTCAATCGGGTGACCGAGGCCCGCAAGGCCGCCGAGGCCACGCTGGTCACCCGGCGCGAGGAGACGGCGGCCATCCGCTCGCAGGCCAACACGGCCCGCATCTTCGAGTCGAACCCGACTCTGATGCGGCTGCGGGAGCTGGAGGTGCTGGAGAAGGTGGCGGAGAAGGCCAACCTTTCCGTCGTCCTCGGCGACGGTGGCCTCGCCGATCGGGTCATCAAGCTGCTGTAGGTTTATCGGCGCCGTTTCCTACGGGGACGGCGCCGTTTTTCGTGGCCGCGGCGGAGCGAGCTCCCCAGTCGCCTGTTGATCAAGGCACAGCTGACATGCTATAACGGCATCGCTGCATCACAGGGTCGACGAAATCCACCCCGACGGCGGGTGGCTGCCAAACAGGAGCCTGATGATGAGAATCGCCAACGCGTCCGCTCTCCTCCTCGCGATCTGCCTCACCCCGGCCGCCGCCCAGCCGGGGCCCGTCGGTCCCGACATTCTGGTGGGTCCGGGCAACTTTGCGCGATGCCCCGCCGTCGCCATGAGCGCCGGCGGCGACTTCGAGGTCGTCTGGGATCACCACGGCAGCGCGTCGCTTTCCATCCCGCAGGGCGTTTTCGCGCGTCACTTCGACCGCCAGGGCCGGCCGACGCAGGCCAGCGAGATTCGTCTCGATTCCCCGGGTAACGAGGAGACGTACGCGGTGAACGTGGTCGCGCTGCCCGAGGGCGGATACTTCGTCGCGTGGCGGGAGATCCGGATCGAGAACGGCCTCGCGCGAAGCGCCATCGTCGGCCGGTTCCTGAGCCCGGCGGGCCGCCCGCGAAGCCCGGCGCTGCTGCTGGCCCGCATCGGCGGTTCGAGCGCCGTCGAGGTGGTCCTCACCGTGGTGAACGACAGCCTCCTCGTCGCCTGGCTGGATTTTGAGAATCTCCGGGCACGGCGCTACGACTTCGCCGGCAAGGCGCTGGGCGACACGATGCTCCTCACCCCTCGGGCGGACTCCCACTGGGTGGACCTGGCACCCCTTGCCGACTCCTTCGTCACGGCCTTGCCGCGTTGGAATGGGAAAACATGGAACATCTTCGCACAGCGCTACTCCCTTGCTGGGGAGCCCTTGGGTCCGGCTTTGCGAGTGAATGAAGTCTCTGACGCCGGCAGTCTGGGACTGCGTGTCGCTTCCGACGGCCACGACCGCTTCGCAGTGGCCTGGACGCCGACGGTGGTGCGCGTGGACCCGCAGACCGGCCGGCAGATTTTCGACAACGAGACGAGGGCGCGGTTCTTCGACAGCGGCGGCGCAAACGGTCCCGAGGCGCGTCCCAACCAGCTCCCTGCGGGAAATCAGTCCGCGGCGGGTCTGGCGATGAACAGCCGCGGCGAGACCCTCGTCACCTGGAGCAGCGACCGGAATCCCGCGACCTCGTCGGATGTGGCCGGACGCCTCCTGGACTCGAACGGGCGGCTGGCAAGCAAGGCATTCCCCATTCTGCAGAACCTCCGGGGCATCGACTTCTGCCCCGCCGCGGCCAGCAACGGGGGCGACGAGTGGGTCGTCGCGTGGCTCAAGCTGGAGAGGGGCATCTTCGCCAGACGCCTGGTGTTCGGAGCGGATCCCTCGCCGGATCATTGAGAACCCCGCGAGGCTCTCTACAAGAGGAGGTCATGTCATGCAAGCCCTGCGAAATCTCGGTCTCCGGTCCAGGATTCCGCTCCTGGCCGCGTTCCTTTTCGCGGTGCGGCTCGTCCCGGCATCCGCCGCCTTTCTGCCGCAAGAGCCCGACATCCTGGTTGGCACGACCTCGTTCGCGGAGTGTCCCACCGTCGCCATGAGCGCCAACGGCGACTTCGAGGTGGTCTGGTACCGCTCTTCCAGCGGGTCCCATCCCATCGGGCAGGCCATCCTGGCGCGGCATTTCAACCACGAGGGCCGGCCCACGCAGGCGAGGGAGATCCGTCTCGACTTTCCCGGCAACCGCGAAGTGAGCGAGGCGAGCGGCGTGCGTGTCGTCGCGCTTCCCGACGCTGGATACTTCGTCACCTGGGTCGAGAACAGCCGCGAGCGGGGCGCCGTCGTGCTCGGCCGGTTCCTGAGCCCGGCGGGCCGCCCGGCGGGACCGGTCTTGACGCTGGCTCGCAATGGCCGTCCCGCCGCCGTCGCCGTGGTGAACGACAGCCTGCTCGTCGCCTGGGAGGAGTTTCCGCGGCCTCGCTTCCCGCGGGCCTTCCGGGCTCGGCGGTACGACTTCGAGGGCCATCCGCTGGGAGAGGCCATGCTCCTTACCGCCAACGCCGGTTCCGGCAGCCTGGGCCTAGCGCCCCTCGCCGATGGCTTCGTCGCAACCTGGCAGCGCCAGGCCGTAGGAACCTGGATCATCCTCGCGCAACGCTTTTCGCTCGCCGGGGAGCCTTTGGGTGCTGCGCTGCGGGTGAATGAAAGCCGTCTCGACAGCCTCTTCGGAATCTGGATGGCCTCCAACGGAGACGACCGCTTCGCGGTGGCCTGGACGGTCAGGGTGCCGCGCCCGGATCCGCAAACCGGCGGGCAGATCTTCGACAAGGAGACTCGGGCCCGCTTCTTCGACAGCGGCGGCGCGAGCGGTCCCGAGACGCGCCCCAACCAGCTTCCCACGGGAAATCAGGAGGCGACGGGCCTGGCCATGGACGGCAGCGGCCTGGCGCTCGTCACCTGGAGCAGCGACCGGCACGCCGCCACCTCGTCGGCCAACGCGGCCGGCCGTTTTCTGGATCTGAACGGGCAACCCGCCAGCAGGGCCTTCCCGATCTCGCAGAACCTCGCGGGCGACGACCTCTGCCCCGCCGTGGCCACCGGCGGGGACGGCGCGTGGGTCGTCACGTGGATCAAAGGCCCGGCCATCCTCGCCCGGCGGCTGGCGTTTGAGCCTGATTCCGCGCCGGGGAACTGACAGCTAACCGGCGCCCTCAAAGCCTCTGGTAGTAGCTGAAGACGAGATCGCGGAAACCGCCTTCGGTCAATCAGGCAGCCCGCAGCTCAGGGCGGTCGCGTGACGCAGCCTCTCGACCAGATCCTGCCTGCTCTCGAGCTCGGCCCGGGCCTGCTCCTCATTTCGCTCTTTGGATTGGTAGAGAGAGAGGGCCAGGTCGGCGTCCTCCTCCTTCTCGAGCATCTCTTCGATGACCGTGCTTTGTGAAGGCATCCCCATCAACCACTCGTAAACCTGGTCGCTCGAAAAGGCGAAGATCTGCCGATCCAGCTCGCGGATGCCTTTCTCGCTGTCCCGGTCCAGCACGATCAGCTCCGCGCGATCGAAGCTGGACAGCACGAGAGGCGAATGGGTGGTGACGACGAACTGCACGTCGGGAAGCGCTTCGCGCAAGCGGGGAACGAGAGACCGCTGGAGCGTACGGTTCGATCCAGGAGTCGGACGGCTCGCTTCGCGGAACGTACGGTTCGCCCCGAAGGTCGCGGCGTCCGCTCCGGAGGCCGTACGGCGGGAGTCCCGGATCCCACCGTCCGCTCCTTGATTTGAGCCGTGCGACCCGCCGATCGCGCCTCCGCGATCTCGATCTGAGGCGTCCGTTTCGGCCAGCCGCCGGCGTGCAAGCCGGGACCTCGCGTCCATATCCCGGCGCGAACCGTACGACCCGTGGGTCCCGGCGTTCGGTTTCCGGGTCCGGCCCATGCCCCGCGGGACCCGGACGGGCCGGGGCGAGGCTCCATGGCACACGCCTTGCTCCAACCGTCTTCCCAACCCCTCAAACACCAGGAAAACACCCTGTGGAGACCTCACGCCATGAAAATCCTGGAGACCCGGGTCTATCGCGGTCCGAATCTATACGCCTCATGGCCGGTGATCCGTCTGCGGGTGGACCTCGGTGAATTGGAAGATTTTCCCACCGCGAAGCTCCCCGGCTTCAGCGAGCGCCTGCTCGCCCTGATTCCCAGCCTTCACGGTCACACCTGCTCCTACGAGGAGGAAGGCGGCTTCGTGCGGCGCATGGCCGAGGACGAGGGGACCTGGCTCGGTCATGTGCTGGAGCATGTCGCCATCGAGCTGCAGGTCCTGGTGGGGACCCCCGTCACCTTCGGCAAGACGCGGAGCCATGGACTGCCCCGGGGGCAGTACCACGTCGTCTACAGCTACGTCGAAGAAGCCGTGGGGCTGGCGGCGGGTGATCTCGCCCTCGGCATCATCCGCCATCTACTGCCTCCAGAGCGGGAGATGCATGATCCCTCGCCGTTCGACTTCCAGGCCGAATTCGAGAAGCTCGTGCGCACCGCGCAGCGTCATGCCCTGGGGCCTTCGACCGCGGCCCTGGTGCGCGCCGCCGAAGAGCGGGACATTCCCTGGATCCGCTTGAACGAGGGCTCGCTGATCCAGCTCGGCTACGGCAAGCACCAGAAGCGGCTCCAGGCCACCCTGACCAGCGAGACCCGCCACATCGCCGCCGAGATCGCCTCCGACAACCGGGTGATGGCCGAGCGCGCCGTCAAGGCCATCGGTCTCGACGTCGGCGGCGTCGACTTCCTCTCTCCCGACATTTCTCGCAGCTACAAGGAAGCCGGCGGCGTCATCGTCGAGATCAACGCGGCTCCCGGCTTCCGCATGCACATCGCCCCGACCGAGGGCAAGCCGCGCGACGTGGCCGGCCCGGTGATCGACATGCTCTTTCCACGCGGCTCGCGCTGCCGCATCCCCTTGGCCGCCGTCACCGGCACCAACGGCAAGACCACCACGACCCGCATGGTGGGCCACATCCTCAAGCTCTCCGGCCACAAGGTGGGGATGGCGACGACGGACGGGGTCTACATCGACAGCGTCCTGACCGTCCGCGGGGACATGACGGGTCCGTGGGCCAGCCAGATCGTCCTGCGCGATCCCTCCGTCGACGCGGCGGTGCTGGAGACCGCCCGCGGCGGCATCGTGCGCTCCGGCCTCGGCTGGCGGAAGTGCAACGTCGGCGCCGTGCTCAACGTCGCCTCCGACCACCTCGGCCTCGGCGGCGTCGAGGATCTGGATGACCTCGGGCACGTCAAGCAGATCGTCGTCGAGGTGGCGCAGGACTACTGCGTGCTCAATGCCGACGACGAGCGGGTGGCGGCCATGGCGGAGGTGAGCCCTGCCGAGCTCATCTTCGTCACCATGGACCCCGGGAACGAGCGGGTGCGGCGCCACGTCCGCGCCGGCGGCCGCGCCGTGGCCCTCGAGCCGGGGCTCAACGGGCGGATGCTCGTCCTGTACCAGGGCGAGCTGAAGCTTCCCCTGCTATGGGCGCGCCAGATTCCGGCCACCATCGAAGGCCGGGCCTTTCACAACGTCCAGAACGCCATGTTCGCCGCCGCCATCGCGCACGGCATGGGGATCGAGGTGGACGACGTCCGCCAGGGGCTGCGCACCTTCAGCAATGATTTCTTCCAGGCTCCGGGCCGGCTCAATTTCTATAACGAGCATCCGTTCCGGGGCGTGGGAGAATTGGAGCCGGGTGAATTAACTCATTCCAGGTAGGGGTTTACGCGAGATACTCCAACTCGTAGAGAACCGGCGCTTCATCCTTGATCAGAAACAGACCGCCGCCACAGGCCAGGAAATCCGATTTGAGACGGTGCCGGTACCAGGAGGCGCTCCGCAAATAAACCTTGCCGTCGGTGACGCTCTGGTCGCAGTTGTTCTCCCAGTCCTCTCGGGTGAGGACCTCGAGGTGGAGAGCGGATCGGGTGAGATTCGCCAGATTCCTCAGCGCCGTCTCCGCCTCCGCATCGTTCAGATATTGCAGCACGTCGTGGCAGAGAACGAGATCGAAAGGCGTCTTCGATCGGTAGCTGACGACCGAGCCCTGTCTCCATCCGTACGTGCGGCAGGCGTACTCACTGATTTCGATGCCGACGTAGCGCGCCGCGGGATGATGCCGGAGAACCTGCCGTTGCCATCGCCCGGTCCCGCAGCCGACGTCCAGCACCCGTTTGACGGGAACCTTCAGATATTTCAGATAGGCGAAAAGGAACTCGGCGAGAGGCGCGCAACTCGTCTCGTCGGCGACCCGGGTATGAGGGTCTTGATAATATTTCCGGTAATACGCCTCATCGAACGAGGGTTTGGGAGGCGATGGGTTTCGCTCGCTCATCTCGTCAGCTCCGGACTGAACGGTTGCGCCGTACGGATCAGCTCCAGGACCTCGTCGCGCTGCTTGTGCACCAGCAGCACCAGCAGGTCTCCCGGCCGCGCCCAGCTCAGCGACTTGCGGATGGCCGCGAGCTCCGTGTCGGCCCGTTCCAGGCCGGCGGGCGGCAATCCGAGGCGCAGCAGCTCGTCTTGAAGGAGCATCGGGACCTCGCCCGGCTGGCGGCCGCGCAGCATCTCGGGCAGCTCCTTGATCACGACGTGGTCCGGCCGCAGCTCCCAGGCGGCGCGTGCGAGATCGCGGATCGCTTCGTCGCTGCGGTCCCCGGCCTGGCCGAGCACCACCAGCCGGCGCTTCGCCGGCAGCGCCCTGGCGAGGTCGAGCAGCGCCGCGATGCCGTGGGGATTGTGCGCGTAGTCGAGCAGGATGCGGACGCCGTACCACTTGAACAGGTTGGCCCGCCCAGGATTGTCCTCCGGCGTGCTCTGCATCCGCCGCAGACCCTCTGCCATGGCCTCGACCGGCAGCCCTGCGGCCGCGGCCAGACCGATCGCCGCCAGGGCGTTGGCGACGTTGTACCGCGCGGCGCCGCCGAAGCAGATGGGGACGTCCTCGAGGCGGATCACCGGCGTCCGCTCGCCGCCCCGGTCCAGGACCAGGTCCCCATCCCTTGGATAGACCGCCTCGCCGCCCGCCGCCACGTGTTCCACGACCAGAGGATTGCCGGCATCGAGGGTGAACCAGACGGTCGGCGCTCTCACCTGCCCGGCCGCCGCCACCAGCTCCGGATCGTCGGCGTTGAGCACCATGCGTCCGTCCGGCCGCACCACCCGGGCGACCAGCAGCTTGACCGCCGCCAGAGAGGCGAGGTCATGGACGCCGAATTCTCCGATGTGATCCGCCGCGATATTGGTGACCAGGGCGGCGTCCGCGCGGTCGAGTGCGAGCCCCCGCCGCAGGATGCCGCCCCGCGCCGTTTCCAGCACGGCGATCTCCACCCGCCGGTCGCGAAGCACGGCGCGCGCTCCTTCCGGACCGGAAAAGTCCCCCTTCTCGATCACCTCGCCTCCGACCTCGACGCGGTCCGTCGAGGTGAGGCCGGGAACCTTGCCGGCCGCGCTTGCCATGGCGCCGACCAGCCGTACCGTCGTGGTCTTGCCGTTCGTGCCGGTCACCAGGAGCACCGGAATGTCGTGGATCGCGCCCCAGTCGATGGACTCCGGTTCGGGCGGCGCATCCACCGGCCAGGTGAAAGAGCCCGTTCCCAGGCCCACGGAAGCCTGGCGGGAATCGGAGAGGAAGGCGACGCCCCGAGCCGCCGCGGCCTGCTGGAGTGCCGGCAGAGCGGGGTTGGACTCCTGGGCGATCGCCTGCCGCAGCGCGTCCCTGCCCACGGCGATGTCCGGCACCTCGCCGTCGAAGCTTGCCAGCGCCGCCGCCCAGGCCCACTCGTTGACCTCGGTCGCCGCGTACAGAGCGTCGATGGGAGCCGAGATCGCCAGGCTGGCGCCGCCGGGGAAGAGCCGCGCCACCAGCACCTCGCCCGTCCAGCCGACCGCGTCGAGCATCCGGCGGACCTGCTCTTTCCACGCCGCGACCGCCGCCTCGGCCGCCTCGGGCTCGAGGGAGACCTCGAGCACCGCCCCGGGCCGGTCGAGCAGCGAGCTCAGGCCGGTCAGTCGGCGGGAATCGAGGAGCTTCATAGAGTCGCCAGGGTGGATCCGCGGGAAGGAGAAGAGTACCAGAAGGCGGGCAGACCGACGCAAGAGCGACTGCGACCGAAGTCGCTACGGCCGCGCGCGCGGATGCTACTACCTTCGCGCCGGTGGGCTACGCGGGAGCCGTCCGCGAGGTCAGCATCGTCTTCGCGGCGCTGGCGGGATGGCGGTGGCTCGGCGAGCCCCTAGGGCCGGCTGCGCCTTGCTGGCACGGTGGTGATTTGCGCGGGCATTGGACTGATTGCTTTTGCGGGCCAACCAGTAAGGTAGAATAAGGCTAGAAGGCTATCCTCCAAGGAGAGTCCCATGCTTCCCATAATTCAGTTCTGCTGGCACAAGTTTACGCCCCGCACTCTCATGTCCGCCACTGTAGGGGAGATCTACCAGCTTTGTCAGGCAGATCCACCAGATCCGTTCGTCTTCCATGACCCAACCCATCGCTTTTCAGCCCTGATTCTCCCTGCCTTGGTAAGGCGGCTTGTCGAGGGGCTAGATCTACCTTTGTGGGAGTCCGCTGCCAAGATCGGTCTTCTAGATCTCATTGGGCAGGATCAGATGCACGTTCACCACCAACAAGTGGCCACTTTGGTCGCTAAGGTGGCTGTACAATGTCACAAGCACGTGGTCCTCGCGCTTGACGATGCGGGCCGGCCGCTAGGACTGTTCGTACCAGCGGTGGCTGCGGAGCGGATCGGGTATGTTGAGCCCACGCTTGCAGCAGGCCCCAGGGTCGCGGACTTGGTAGCCTCTCTTATGGCAGTGAGTTCGGCACGCCGAGAGTTTCACAGTGAACAGTTCAACCAAAGCGCTCCCGACCCTTATGTCTGCGAAGGGGATGCGGAGGATGGTTCTCACCTCATCAACTACTGCCCCTGCATCTACCATCCGAGCTCGGTCTGCGGACGGCAGAACGTGACGTCAACATGATCGGGACGGTGCTGGACTCTGTCCAGAAGCTGTTTGGCAAAGGGTTTCTGATCGCGGCATTCTTGCCGTCGCTGCTCTTCCTCCTCGGTCTCCACTTCCTGTTCTTCGGCCGTGAGACCTTCAACGAAACGGTTATTCTCCTCGGGAAGGGGGAGTGGAAGGAGGCCTCCCTCAAGGTCCTCATTACTCTTGCGGCAACCTACCTCCTGGCCTATGTGGTTTACGGTATCCGATCCGGTCTCCACAACTTTTACCAGGGACGATGGCCCTCGGTACTCGGTATCGTCTCCAAAGTGTTTACGGCTTGGGAGCGCAAACATGCCCATGAGTACGATAGCCGTCTGGAGACGAAGCTGCAGGCCCTGAGCATTTCTTATTGGATCTTGAAGGACCATTTTAAGAAGACGTTCATTCCCGGATCCGACAGGTTGGCCCCCGAGGCGGTCCGCGGAAGAATGGAGGAGATCAGTAAGTCCCACAGACTCATCCTCGCATCCTTAAAGGAGAAGGGATTCCTGAACAGGGAGAAGTATTGGAAACTCCTTGCCGAAGCGAAGTTGCTTCAAGCCCGGCAGAACCTGCTGCCGAGATATCTTCAGCCGAAGATCGAGGCGCTTGTGGATGAGATCTCGAGAGCCTACCAGCATAAGCAGAACGCAGCTCTACGGGAGTCCGTGGACGAGCTAAGAGCTTTGGCCGAAGGCGAATGGACGGCAGCATACTCGGACCGGATGGAGAACTTTCCGAAGGACGAGCGCTGGTTGCGTCCCACCCGCCTCGGAAATGTAGCGGCGGCGTACGAGACTTACTCGCTGGAGCGATACGGGATCACTTTGAGCACCCTTTGGCCAAGGTTGTATCACGTCACCCCGGACCGATTTCGCGAACAAATTGAAGAGGCGAAGACGTTCCTCGACTTTACAGTCATCCTATCGTTCTTCTCTCTCCTCCTAACCCTAGTCGCAGGTGTACAGGTCGTACGCGGGAGCCTCTGGTTCTCGGTCGAGGCAATGCTCTTGCCCTTTCTATTCCTCCTTGGATCCGGCATGCTCTACCTTCTTGCGATCCAGGCGATGCGGAGCTTCGGCCTGCAGGTCGCAGCCTCTGTGGACCTCTTCCGTCTCAAACTCCTGGACGAACTTGAGATTCAACGGCCACATAGTCCGGCAGCGGAAAAGAACCTCTGGACAGAGCTTCGCCGCTTTGTTGAGCAGGGGGATGTACCGACCCAGTACATGCGTTTCAAGGACGAAAAAGGTCAGGATTCTTTTTCCTCCTCATCCGAGGGAGCCACTTAGCTCGTGCAGACTTAGATGCAGTCGCAGTGGAGGAGCAACGCTCGGATGTACAGACACGGGCGATGCCTCTCTCTGAAGGTATTTGGGGGAACTCTAGTCTACTCTGGTCGGTCAGCCGTCAACACCTCCCGCACCCGCTCCATCCCCGTATTGCTGCCGCTCAGGAGAACCCCCACCCGCCGGCCGCGGAAGCGCTCTTCCGCCAGGACGCCGGCCAGAGCGGCTGCGCCGGCAGGCTCGACGATCACTTTCAGATGCCGGACGAGGAGGCCCATGGCGTGGAGGATGGCCTCGTCGGGAACGGTGAAGACGTCCGCAACCCGGCGCCGGATCAGCTCGAAGTTGAGGACGCCGGGCTTCGGCGCCGTGAGGCCGTCGGCCACGGTCTGCACCCGCTCCGGCGGGGTCGGAGTGCCGGCCGCCAGCGAGCGCACGATGCCGTCCGCTCCGGCCGGCTGGACGCCGTAGACCTCCGCGGCCGGCGCGAGACCGCGCGCCGCCAGCAGGCCGCCGGAGAGGAGGCCGCCGCCGGAGGCGGGAATCGCGAGGGCGTCGAGGTCCGGCACGTCCTCGAGCAGCTCCCAGGTGGCCGTGCCGGCGCCGGCGATGACGAACGGATCGTCGAAGGGATGGACGAGCGTGTAGCCGTGCTCCCTGCGCAGCCGGTCCAGCCGCTCGAAGGCCTGGACGGCGTTGGTGATCCCCTCCTTCTCGATGCGGGCCCCCAGGGCCGCCACCCCGGCGAGCTTCTCGGGCACCGCGTTCTCGGGCATGACGACGATCAGGCGCGCGGCCAGCTTGCGTGCCGCCCACGCCGCACCGAGCGCGGCGTTGCCGGCGCTCACCGTGATCAAACCCGGCGCGATTTCCGCCGGCGAGAACGATCGCACCCGGTTGTAGGCGCCGCGGACCTTGAAGGAACCCGTGATCTGCAAGCCCTCGGGCTTGAAGAAGAGCCGCGCGCCGGCCAGCTCGTCCAGGGCGTCCGAGCGCAGCACCGGCGTGCGCAGGACGATCCCCGCCAGGGCGCGGCGGGCCGCCAGGACGTCGGGAAGGTCGGGGAGGGGGAGCTCGGTCACGGTCGGTACTCGCAAGACAGCTTCACGAGTATATGCGGCAGTGGAACAAGGACGAAAGGGACAGCAGGGACGCCAAGGACGCGAGATAAATGACCTGTCCCTCGTCCTTGAAGTCCTTGCCGTCCCTTTCGTCCTTGGGGTTCCGCGGCAAAGTTGCCAACTATAGCCTTGACGACTATAGCCATCATGTCTATAATGGGGGCATGACAGACGAACGCGAGCTCATCGACCAACTCCTGCCCTTGCCTCCGGTCACCTTCCACATCCTCCTCGCGCTCCTCGACGAGGAGCGCCACGGCTACGCCATCCTCCAGGACGTCGAGGCGCGTACCGGGGGCGAGCTGCGCCTGAGCGCCGGCACGCTCTACCGCTCGATCGCCCGCATGGTGGAGCAGGGGCTCATCGCCGAGGTCGCCCGGCGGCGCACGGCGGACGACGACCCGCGGCGGCGCTACTACCGCCTCACGACCTTCGGCACCGCCGTGGCGCGCGCCGAGATGCGACGCCTTTCCCAACTCGTGCGGTTGGCTCGCGCGCGCGGCCTGAAGCCCGAGACGGTGTGATGCGCTTCTATCGCTCGCTGCTGCGCCTCTATCCCGCGGCTTACCGCGCCGAGTATCGCGAGGAGCTCTGCTACGCCTTCGGCGAGCGGACGAGCAAGCTCCGCGGTCCCTTGGCCTTGTTGAGGATCATCCTGGCGGCGCTCGCGGACGTCGTTCCCAACGCGGTCGCGGTGCACGGGGATTTCCTGCGGCAGGACCTCGTCTACGCCGCGCGCTCCCTCGGGCGCACGCCGGGCTTCGCGCTCACCGCCGTGCTCGTCGTCGCGCTCGGCGTGGGAGCGAACACCGCGGTGTTCTCGCTGGCGGACTTCGTCTTCGTCCGGCCGTTGCCGTACGCCGATGCCGGCCGGCTGCTGAAGCTCTGGCAGATGGACACCACGGACTCGGGCGGCTATAGCGAGTCGTCGCCCGCGAACTATCGCGACTGGAAGGTGATGACGTCTTCATTCTCCGGCATGGGTGCGTACTGGTCCCGCGCCGCGAACCTGGTGGGCGCCGACGAGCCGCGGCGGCTGGAGACGGTGAGGGCCACTCCGGAGCTGCTGCCGCTCTTGGGCGTCGCGCCGCTGCTCGGCCGCCATTTCACGGCGGAGGAAGCCGCGCGGGGACAGTTCACCCTGCTGAGCCACGCGCTCTGGAAGTCGCAATTCGGCGGCGATGCCGGGGTGGTCGGCACCTCCGTCCAGCTCGACGGCGTGCCGCACACGGTGATCGGCGTGATGCCGGCGTCGTTCCAGTTTCCGTCGCGCTCCACGGAAGCCTGGACGTCGCTCGTCCTGCGCGAGGACGACTTCACCGAGCGCACCGACACCTACCTCAACGTCCTCGCGCGCCTGCGTCCCGGCGTCTCCGCCGAGCAGGCGCGCCGGGAGCTGGCGGTGGTGAGCGCGCGGCTCGAGCGGGAGTATCCCGAGGACAACGAGCACATCGGCGTTCTGGTCCTCGGTCTGCGCGAGGAGCTCTCGGAGCGCGGGCGCCTGCTCGTGCTGGCGCTCTGCGGCGCGGCGCTGTGCATCCTGCTGCTCGCCTGCGCGAATCTCGCGAGCCTGTTCCTGGCGCGCGGCGCCCACCGCGCCCGCGAGCTGGCCGTGCGTGCCGCGCTCGGTGCCGGGCGCGACAGGCTGGTGCGCCAGCTCGTCACCGAGAGCCTGGGAATCGCGTTCGTCGGTGGCATCGTGGGAGTCGCGGCGGCGGCGGCGGGCGGGCCGTTGCTCGCGCGCCTCGTCCCCAGCACGCTGCCGATCGCGGACCACGCGTCCCTGGATCTGCGCGTCCTCGGGCTCGCCCTGGCGTTCGTGCTCCTCACCGGCCTGGCGTTCGGGCTCGCGCCCGCGCTGCGCGCGGGGCGGAGCAGCGCGCTCGACGCGTTGCGCAACGGCGCGCGAACGGCCGGCGGACGCACTCAGCGGCTGCGCGCCGCGCTCGTCGTCGTGGAAGTCGCCGCATCCGCCGTGCTGCTCGTCACCTCGGGGCTGCTGATTCGCGCGGTCTGGCGCATCCAGACGACCGATCCCGGCTTCGTCGCGGACAACGTGCTGACGCTGCAAACGGCGCTGCCCCTGCCCAAGTACGATGCGACGGCCCGGCGCGCGCAGTTCTATGACCGTGTCCTGGAGGAGGTGCGCGCGCTGCCGGGTGTGCGGGAAGCCGCGTACGCGACGGGCTTGCCGATGTCGATGCGCGGCGGGATCTGGGGAGTGACGCTCCCGGGCCGGGAAGAGCTCGCCGACGAGGACAACGGCGCGAGCCTGCGCTACGTCACGCCGCGGTTCTTCGCGAGCCTCGGAATTCCCTTGCTCCGCGGGCGAGACGTGGCGGAGACGGACAGGGGCGACCAACCTCCGGTTGCGGTGGTCAGCGAGTCGCTCGTGAGGCAGTTCTGGCCGAACGAGGATCCCATCGGCAAACGTTTCACCTTCGTCTTGAGCGAGCGCACGGTCGTGGGAGTGGTGGGCGACGTGCGGGTGCGCGGGCTGGAACGGCCGAGCGAGCCGCAGGTGTATCTGCCCTACCAGCAGGTGCCCGACGGCTCGATCATCGGCTACATCCCCAAGGATCTCGTGGTGCGGGCCGCGGTGTCCTCGAGCGCGGGCAATCTGATGCCGCGGATCCGCGACATCGTCGAGTCGGCGGATCCGGAGCAGCCGATCTCCAGCGTGCGCATGATGTCCGAGATCGTCGCCGAGGAGACGGCCTCGCGCGTGACGCAGCTCCGGCTGCTCGGCGCCTTCTCGGGCGTGGCGCTGCTCATCGCGGCGCTCGGCATTCACGGGCTGCTCGCCTTCATCGTCTCGAAGCGGTCGCAGGAGCTGGGCGTGCGCCGGGCTCTCGGCGCGCAGGTGGGAGAGATCATCGGCCTGGTGCTGCGCGAAGGGCTGGCGCTGGCGCTGATCGGCATCGCGCTCGGCATCACGGTGGCGTACGCCGCGGCGAGAGCGATGAGCGCGCTGCTCTTCGGCGTGCGGCCCGCCGATCCGCTCACCATCGGCGTCGCCGCGGCGCTGTGCCTCGCCACCGCCGTGGCGGGGTGCCTGCGTCCCGCCATGAGCGCCGCGCGGGTGGACCCGCTGTCGGCGCTGCGCGCGGAGTAGCGCAAGCGACACGAGGAAACGAAAAATGAAACGGGTTCGCTTTCTCGCCGGCCTCCTTGTTTTGTCGCTCACCCAGGTTGCCGCACAGGCGCCGGCTCCCGCCGCTCCGGCTGACGAGCTCGCGGGCTTGTGGAAAGCGCAGCGCTGGTTCGGTCCCTTTGCGCGCGGCCCGCTGGTCATCGAACGGACGGCAACGGCGTACACCGCCGAGATGATGGGACGGACGCTGCCCGTACGCGTCGAAAGCGGCGAGCTGTGCTTCGACCTGCCGAACGGCCAGGGGTCGTTTCGAGGCAAGCTCGAGCCCCAGGGTGGAATCCTCGGCCATTGGTATCCACCGCCCTCGGCGGCCTTGTTTATCGGGTTCAAATACTCGTCGCCTGTCCAATTGAGTCCGCAGGGTCCGAACCGTTGGAGCGGGCAGGTCGTACCCTTCGACGACGTTTTTACCTTCTATCTGCTGGCTCAGAAAAGGCCGGATGGGTCTCTCGGCGTTTTCCTGCGCAACCCGGAGCGCGACTACGGCGCCTGGCTCGGCGTCGATCGCATGGTTCGCGACGGCGATGCCGTGAAGCTCATCGGCAAGCGTCCGGGGCAGACGGAGGAGCGCGAGCTGGCCGTCGGCACCTATGATGCGAACAACGAGGTGATTACGCTTTCGTTCCCGCAGCGGGGCGGGAGCTACGACTTCAGACGCGAAGGAGATGAGAGCGATTTCTACCCGCGCGGTAAGCACCCGGGCCGCTACGTCTACAGTCCGCCGCCGGGCCGCGATGACGGCTGGCCCACCGGAGCTTCTCGAGGAGGCGAACATCGATCGTGCCGGCATCGAGAGGTTCCTTCAGACGATCCTCGACACGCCCATGGAGTCGGTGGACTCTCCGGAGATCCATGGCATTCTGATCGCGCGGCACGGCAAGCTGGTGCTGGAGGAGTATTTTCACGGCGAGCACCGCGACAAGCTGCACGAGACGCGCTCGGCGGCGAAATCCTTGACGGCGACCGTCGTGGGGGCCGCGATCCAGGCCGGCGCGCCGTTCGATCTGTCGACTCCGGTCTACCAGGTCATGAACGGAGGCGGCTTCCCGGCGGACCTGGAGCCCCAAAAGCGGGCCATGACCCTGGAGCACCTGTTGACTACGTCATCCGGGTACTTCTGCGACGACACCGACCCTGAAGCGCCCGGCAACGAAAACACCATGCTCGAACAAACCGAGGAGCCGGACTACTACGTTTACACGCTGAAGGTCCCCATGGCTGCACCGCCCGGGGAGAAGGCCGTCTACTGCAGCGCAAATCCGAACCTGGCCCTCGGGGTCGTCGGCCATGCGACGGGTGAGACGCCGCTGTACACGTTTGACCGTCTGCTCGGGGCGCCGATGAAGATCACCCGTTACGGCTGGCCTTTGGATCCCGCCGGGCAGCCCTATGGCGGCGGCAGCGTGCAATTCCTGCCGCGCGATTTCATGAAGCTGGGCCAGCTCATGCTCGACGGCGGCACCTGGCAAGGCCGACGGATTCTCGGCCGCGACTTCGTGGCCCGCGCGTCGGCGCCGTTGTACCACCTGCGCAATATTTATTACGGATACCTCTGGTGGGGGATCGATTACCCGTACAAGGACCGCACCGTGCACGCCTTCTTCGCCGGCGGCGCCGGCGGCCAGGGAGTCATGGTGATTCCGGAGCTCGATCTCGTCATCGCCACCTACGCCGGGAACTACAGCAGCAAAGGCGCGATCAACACCCAACAAAATCTCATCCCCAGATACATCCTGCCGGCCGTGCGGGAAGCGGGCGACGACAAGGGCGCGCCGGTGATTTTCCGCGAGGATTACGCCACCCCGTACGGCCGCTCGCCGAAGTCGGAGCCCGTGTCTCCGCGTCCGTAGCGCCGGCGCTTTCCGCCCGGAACGATCTGGCACATCCTGTGCTTCTCTGACATCGCGAAGGCTGTCCCGGGATGAACCGCGGGCGGGTTCGGCAGGGGAGGAAGGGTGATGGACATCCTGACGTGGCTCATCGTCGGTCTGGTTGCAGGAGTCCTGGCGTCGTTCGTCGTCGGAGGCGGCTACGGGCTCCTCGGCGACATCGTGATCGGTATCATCGGCGCCTTCCTGGGCGGTTGGATCTTTCGCCAACTGGGCTGGAGCACGCCCTTCGGTGGCCTGGCCGGGACGATCTTCGTCGCCTTCATCGGCTCGGTCGTCCTGCTGCTCCTGCTGCGGCTCATCCGGCGGCTGTGAGATTATAAAATAGTTTAAAATACCGCAATTGCAAGAGCCCGGTTTCTTTCTGGCGCCGGATCGCGCTATTCTTCCCTCCTGACTCAGTCTCGTTTCGATTGATTTGCGGAGGGCGGCGCTGCGAAGTGGCACGGCGAGAAATCCAACCGGATTTCGCGCACTTCCTGCGGCATGGCTCGCCGCTGGAGGGTGGCCACGTGCACGTCGAGCCGTTTCGATGGACGGCCTTGAAGGGTTGGGAGCCCCGATGACGATCACGACGTTCGCGGAGCTCTGAGCCATGGCCGAACGTCACACGCTCCTGGCGCGGCAGATCCGGCGCTGCTTCGGAGGCGAGGACGCCGTTCCGGAGGCCTGCCGCCCCTTCCTCGACGCGGTGGACAGCGCCTACCGCCAGTCCGACGCCGACCGCGGCATGCTCGAGCGCTCCATGGATCTGAGCTCGCAGGAGCTGATGCAGGCCATGAACGAGGTCCGCAGCTCCGTCTCGCTCCTCCGTGCCACCCTGGAATCGACGGCCGACGGCATCCTCGTCATCGACCGCCACGGCATCATCATCACCTTCAACCGGAGATTCCGCGAGATGTGGCGGCTTCCCGAGGAGCTCCTGCAATCGCGGGACGGCGCGCGGGCGCTCGACTTCGTCCTCGATCAGCTCGAGGACCCCGAGGCTTTCCTCGCCAAGGTACGGGAGCTCTACGCCCAGCCCGAGGCGGAGAGCCAGGACGTGCTGGAGTTCCGCGACGGCAGGGTCTTCGAGCGCTACTCGCTGCCGCAGCGCATCGCCGGCATGTGCGTCGGACGGGTCTGGAGCTTTCGCGACGTCACCGAGCACCGGCGCGCCGAGGAGGAACGGGCCCGGCTCCAGGTCACGGGCGCCCTCGGCCACCTCGTCGGCGGCCTGGCGCACGAGGTGCGCAATCCGCTCTTCGCCATTTCGGCCACCCTGGAGGCTCTCATGGCCGGGCTCGACGATGCGCAACCCGCGTTCCTGCGGCAGGCCCTCGAGAACCTCCGCGAGCCCACCGCCAGGCTGACCGAGCTGATGAGCGAGCTGCTCGAATACGGCAAACCCTGGGGCCAGGAATTGACCGCGGATTGCCTGCCCGAGGTCGTCTCGCTGGCGATCGCGGACTGCCGGGCGCTCGCCGCCGAAAAAGGAGTCCGCTTGACCGTGCGGCTCCCCGGCCGGGAGCTGCGGGTGAAGATGATTCGCCGCCGGCTGCTGAGGGCGCTGATCAATCTCATTCAGAACGCCGTTCAGCACACGCCGCCGGGAGGAGAGGTGACCGTCGAGTTGGAAGAGACCGCCGCCGACGGCGAGGCCCGGGCGCTCTGCTGCGTCAAGGATTCGGGGCCCGGCTTCCAGGTCCAGGATCTGCCTCTCATCTTCGAGCCCTTTTTCACCGGGCGCCAGGGCGGTACGGGCCTGGGGCTGCCGATCGCTCAGAGAATCGTCGAAGAGCACGGGGGACGCATCACCGCCGGCAACCTGCCAGAGGGAGGCGCGGTTTTGGTCATCGAGATCCCCGAGGCCGCGCCTTCGCCCTGAGCGGACAGGATCAACCCCGAAAGCCTGGTTTTCCTGACGATCCGCCCTGTTGCGACCTAAAACGCCGGATTTTCCCGGTAGAAAAAGAGCCCGATGATCAGGAAACGGGTTTTTCCGATGGAAAAAGCCGGCGACCTGGTAGAAAACGGATTTTCAGAGCAGGTCGTCGAGCGGCGGGATTTGCGCTGACAGTGAGCGTGAGGACACCGTGGGGGCGAGTCAATCGCCCGGCGCGCTGGACGAGTCGTTGGCGCACCGTGGCCAATTGCTCGAACGGCCACAGAGCCGCTCGCTTTTCCCGTAGTGGTGCGCTGGGGTGCGCTGCATTCTCGGCCGCGGTCGATCAACCCTTGCCATTGCCTCGAAGTTTAAGGCCTAAGTACCCTGAAATCAACTGCTTGGGAAATCTGACAAAGTAGAGCTAATCGCGAGCCCGAGCTACCTCTGCGGCCTGACGCTCTCGCACCGGCCTTTCCAGTCGATTTCAAGGTCGATGTTCGCCGCTGTCCCTTGCTCCGTAGCTTTATCGAAGCGTACGATCCAGCCTCCGCGCTCGCCCGGCCCGAAGGTGAAGGGGTCCTCGAGGTCGTACGAGGCAGGGTCCGGGAACTTCTGCAGGCAGGCCCGCGCCGCGGCGATCGCCTCAGCCTCGCTCATCTCCACGGCGACGAGCTCGCTGTTGAAGACGGAAATCCACTCATGCATGCCGGATGCGTCGTCGGGCGTGTGGTAGCTCCAGGAGCCGAGGACGCGGAAAACGACCATCGTGCCACCCTCGGCAGGCCGGTAGTCGGGCGCATTGGTGAAGGAGATCTCCTCGACCCTGTAGCCCTCGCTCGTCCGAAGCGCCGCGTTGAGGGTGAGCCCAGCATGAGACCAGTCCATGACGATCGCCCGGACGAGCTGACCTCGTTGGAGCTGGCCTTTGAAAGGCTCGGGTTTACCCATCAGCGCGTGGGTGGCCGCGGTGCAACCGATCGGGGTGATCGCGATCAAGCTGAGGGCAAGGAGCGGCATCGCGCGATACGCCGCCGAAGAAAATCGCCCGCGCATCCCTGTTCTCCTCACGGTTGAACGATCATGTCATCGCCACGACATCCGCGCCTTCAATCGCAAGGCGCGGGAGGCGAGCGTCTCGTTGGCGAAGGCGGCGCGGCCCGTCCCGAGATCCAGCTCGCGTTCGCGGACCGTGCCCCCGTTCAAGAGATTCATCACCTCGAGCCCCAGAGTCAGGCCGAGGTCGCGGAACCAGAATTCCTGTTCGAGCTGGACGTCTATGGTGAGGATGTCGTCCGTGCGCAGGGCATCGGGACGGTCCGTGAGCTGCACGCGGGCGATGCCGGCGCGCTCGCGCGCCACCTGACGGATATACGGCAGGGGATAGCCCTGGCGGCCGTTGAGCGCGAGCGAGAGGTTGGGGCCGGCCTCGCGCAGCATGACGAAGCCGACGGCGTGGAACGACCAGCCGGTCGCCAGGTAGCGCGGCAGCTCGTGGGGACGACCGGAGGCGATCTCGGAGATGGGCGAGCCCTCGTCACACGAAACGAAACTGCCCCTGGGCGTCCGTCACCTGGACCTGCGGATGGGCTCCGCCAGTCAAGGTCACGGTGGCTCCCGGCAGCGGCGCCCCCTGGTCGTCCTCGACCGTGCCGTAGAGGTTGCCGGTCTGCAACTGGGCGAAGGTGCCGCCGCTGAAGCAGATCGAGAGGGACAGCACCAGCGCGACCGTCAGGTAACGGTTTCTCATCGCCTGCCTCCCGTCGATACAACTGACGTTAGAGCAAGCCGGGTGCCACTATTTCCGGGGAGCGTAACCTATTGATGAAGCTGGATTTTAGAAGGTCTGGACAGCCTGGGCTTCAACCAATTGAACGGTGACAATTCAACCGGTTGATGCGCTTTCGTTTGGCCAACGGCCTACAGTCAAGAGCCCACTCTGAAGGATCATCTCCATATCTCGATCGCGGGCCAGTACGGAGCATTCCTGCTCCTCCGCGAGCACCGCTATCACGCAGTCAATCGTGGAGCGAATCGTCTTTCCCCGTCGGCGCAGGGCTCGATAGAGCTCGGCGGCCCGAAAATAGAGGTCGATATTCGTAGGCTCTAGAAATATGAGATCCCGGAACAGATCCGACAGCCGCGCACGCCCCGCATCTCTACGCAGGCCTTGAAAGACCTCTGCGGTCACGACGCCGCAGGTACAGATTTCTTCGGCAGATTTTGTGAGGAGATCTGCCAGCATTCGCTGCTCCGGAGAGGGATAGTCATTGAAGAAATCCGCCCAGACAGAGGTGTCGACGAGGACTCTCAATCCTTCCTCCGCACTCGCAGCTCATCCAAATTTCCTTCCCAGCGAATCTTTCCCTTGAACTCCAAGAATTCACGCAAGCGCCGGCGTCGCGCGAATTCCCGAAGCGCCTCATTGATGACGTCTGTCTTGGTCCTCCCCGAGGCCACTTTCATGGCGCTTGCGAGCGCCTCGTCGTCTAGATTGAGGGTTGTCCGCATCGTCCGCCTCCAATGCAGATGATAACCTGAAATCGTCTGCATCGCAAATCATGGCGCCCGCCCTTCAACTCCTCACCCGCTGCCAGATCCCCTCGTAATCGACGACCAGATCGTCCTCGTCTACGTCGAGCTCCGCCGTGAAGGCGCCGCCGCGGCTGGAGTAGCGGTAGCGTCGCTCGGCGAGGCGCTCGTATTCCTGTGGGAGAGGCTCGAGCCTCAGCTCGGGAAGGCGGACCCACGCCGCGGTGACCGGTCCGCTCCTTTCGCCGACCTCGAGGCCCAGGCGCCGGATGGGGAGGGTGTTGGTGGAAGGGCTCCAACTGATATCGACGTCGATGCAGCCGCGGACCGCCTCCCTCTCGTTTCCGTCCTCGAACCAATGCCCGTCCTGGACGTCGAGCCGGAGGGAGCGCTCGCCGGCCGCGCCGCGCAACGAGACGACGGTGCGTCGCGTGTGCCAGGCCGCATCACAGAAGACCTCGTAATCCGCCTGCGCGGGACCTTGCTCTTCGAGGGCGAGGATGGTGCCGCGCAGCACCCACCCGTCCGCCTCCTGGATCAGCTCGAAACGTTCGAGTCCGGTGCCCTGGACGCGCTGCCACAGTCCTGTGCGAACGAGTCGTGGAGCTGACGTTGGAGTCATCATGGAATCAGTGTAGCAGCAGAACCCGGTAGATCGGGATCGCCGCTCTGGTGGACACGGAGCTCATCCTGGTAGGTCACGCTCTCGTTTCTCGCTTGAAAAGTGCCGTGCCTGGTGATGACTGTCCGCGAGCTGACTTGAAAGAAGCCCGAGTCGGTGGGTCAGCCTTCCCATCTACTAAAAAAAGCCCAACCTGGTAGAACGAGGCCCGCGATCTGATGAATGCCGTCCTCTACCTGATGGAAAAACGCCAGTTCAATCAGCTCGAAGCCGGCTGCCCAGCAGGATGGGGAGAGTTGAAAGCAGGCAGAACGCCGTTTCGACCAGCTCGGGCTGGCGGTCCGGTAGGCCTGCGAGCAGATTCGTCAGCCGAGACTGCGCTTCAGCGCGGCTGCCACGATCGGCTTGGCCCAGTCCGGCGTTTGCGACAGGTCCTTCGGGCCGAGGATACGTCCCTCCTCCATGCGCAGCAAGAGTCGAGGAGCGGGCAGCCCACCGGCCTCGGGGTCAGCGTCATCGCTGTTGTCATAGACCCGCAATTCCGTGAGTTGGGGCAGGAGCTGAATCAGATTCAGCCGGCTCCGCTCGTAGCGCTGTCGAATCATCTCTTCCGGGATGGGATGACCACCCCGGCGGACTCGGTCCGCCACCCGCGCGATGTGCAGATCGGGGTTTTCGAGACCTACGAACCAGACGGAGACTTCGGCCCCGCTTCTCGCCGCCTCGCCCAGGAGGAGCGGGATCGTGTTGCCGCCGAGCGTGGTCTCGAATGCGAAGTCGAGGCGTTCTCGGATAGCGCGCTCCAGCAGCGCACGCCCGATCCGCCACGCGGCCGCATTGGCCTCGGCCCACGTCAGCCCCGGCCGTCTGGATATCAACTTGCGAGCGGCCTCATCGGGGTTGTAATAGTCGGCTCCGAGGGCGCGGAAGGTCGCACCACCGATGCTGCTTTTGCCGCCTCCATTGACTCCGGCGAGAACGTAGATGCGGGGGTGATTGGACACTCAGCGCCGCCGTCGCGCCGCCTTGGCTGCGGCCCGGCCAAGTACCTCCGGGGAGGCATGGAAAGCCGCCGCCATTGCCTTTCTGGCCGCCGGGCTCTGCATACGGTCGAGCAGGCCATCGAATTCGTCGCTGAGCGAATCCAGGGTCTCGGAACGCGCGCTGCTCAGCGACTCGAACTCTTCGAAGGAAAGCAGCACGGCTTTCGGCGTGTCATGACGGGTGATTGCGACGGGCCCGGACACCGCGACGCGGTCGAGGAGGTCGCCGAACGCGTTCTTGGCCTGGGTGGCAGCGACTTCGGGGATCTCTACAGCTCACCCAGGCGATTACGAAAAGTGTGCTTTGGCATCAGTCCTCCTGTTTCGTGGACAGAATAGCACAAATGGCCAATTTGTCCATTCTGGACAGACAGCGAGGGGAAACCTGAAGCTCAACTGGATCTACCGGCCGGGGGCGGACTTCTTCCTGGTCTTCAACGAGACCTGGGACGCGACGGGATTCGGCCAGCGCAGCCGGCGCGACCGCCAGGCGATCCTCAAGGTGACGTATTTGTTCGCGGTGTAGAGAATCTATAACCCTTTGAAGACTCCGGGAACGGTACGGGTGTACACTCTTCCTACAAACAGGGAGAGGTTCGATGTCTCACGAGATCTTCACCGAGGGGTGGGCCGTGGCCTGCCGCGAGCAGATCCGCGCCAACGAGGAGTACCGGCAGGCGGCCCGTACCTGGAGATGGCCGATGGTCCTCACCATGGAAGCCGATCCCTCCCTGGGCCTGCCGGAGCGGTCGGTCTATCTCGACCTTTTCGAGGGAGACTGCCGCGAGGCGCGCGAGGCCAGGCCGGAGGATCTCGAAGACGCGACCTACGTCATCAGCGCCGATCCGCCGACCTGGAAGCGGGTGCTGGACCGCGATCTCGAGCCCATTTCCGGTCTCATCCGCGGCAAGCTGAAGCTGGTCAAGGGGAGCCTGACCTCGCTGCTCCCTTACGTCATCGCCGCCAAGGAGATGGTCCTCTCGGCGGCCTGCGTGGACACCTTCTTTCCGGGGCTCTGAGGCCGGGGTCGGAGCAGGCCGCGGCGGCGCCGGCGATCAACAGCAGCGCGGCTCGCGGACAGTGCCGCCCGAACAGACTCCGACTCCCTCGGCGCATCCGCCTGCCGCATGCCCTGCCTTTAGCGATGGCAGTCCGGCTGAGCCTATCCGCCGCGCTTGAGCCTCTCGAGCAGCCTGCGGGCCTGGTCGGCCTGGGTCGGATTTGGGGTGGCCTCCGCCAGCGGCTCCAGGATGGCGACGGCGCCGCGGATGTCGCCCTTGTTGGCGAGCGCCACCGCCTGGTTGTATTGGTCGACGAAGCGGTTGAAGCTCAGCGCCGCCTGGATCTCGCCGATGCGCGCCGTCAAGGTGGCGCGCCTCGCTTCCCGGACCGTCTGCGCCCGGATCTTCTCCAGTTGCAGCAGCGCCTCCTCCAGCTTCTGTTCGCCGATCAGCTCCTCGGCCCGGATGTAGTCCTCGTCGAGCAGGGCCTCGCGGGCGTTCTCCACCGCTTCCGGCTCGCCCCGCGGCACCAGCACGCTCTCGATCAGCGCCTCGGCCTTTTGCCGCTCGCCCGCGCGGGCGTAGACGACCGCCAGGTTGTGGGCGATGTCCGGCCGCGACGGCAGCAGGCGATGCGCCGTCTCCAGCACCTGGACCGCTTCGGCGGCCAGCTTTTCTTCCACCTGATAGGTATAGCCCAGCCGCGCCCAGGCCTCGCCGAAGTCCGGCCGCAACTGGACGGCTTTGGAGAGCGCCACGCGGGCCTGGCGCAGCGAGTCGGGTCCGGGGTCCTCCATCAGGTTCGTGGCGTAGAGGTACTGCACGAGGAAGTGGTCCGGCGCGGCCTTCGCGGCCCGCCCGTACCATGGCCGCGCCTCCTGGTGCCGGCCGGCCAGCTCTTCGAGGTAGCCGAGACCGGCCAGGGCAGGCCCGTGGTCCGGCTGTTCGGCGAGGGCGGCGCGAAAGTGCTCCGCGGCGGCGGCGCGATGTTCCTCGTCGAGGTCGGCGAGCAGATCGCCGAGGCGGTAGAGCACGTCGGCCCACGCCATCGGCCGCGCTTCCACGGCGAAGCTCGCCTCCGGCCGGATGGGCGCCGTCGTGTAGTTGAAGAGGTAGCCTTTGACGTAGTTGCTCAGCTCGCGCTCGAGGGTCGCGGGGCCCGCTCCGAACGCCTGCTCGAAGATCTTGGCGGGAGGGGCGCCGGCCTGCGCCAGCCGGAGGTACTCCGATGCCTGCCGGCGGCGCTCCGGATTGCCCGAGATCAGGTAATGGACGAGGGCCCACGATTCGGCGTAGAAGGCGCCGCGCCGGGAGTTCTCGTTGTATTCCTTCGAGTCCTCCTCGACGGCGAACAGGCTGGCGAGGGGGATCAGCGGGTTCTTGCGCAGCCAGGTGACGTGCTCGAGGATCGGCAGCCCGATCTTGGCCTGGTCGCCGACGACCTTGAAGGTGCTGTAGTACTCGGCAAGACCCTCGTGCAGCCACAGCGGCAGGCTCGCGAATTGGTTGCGCAGGACGTAATGCAGGTACTCGTGATAGATGATCGACGTGCCGTCGGCTCGCCGGTCGCCGTTGATGGCGACGTAGTTGGCGAGCTGTGTGGAGAGGAAGTAGCCGCCTGACTCCATGGGCCTGCCGGCGTAGGTCCTCAGATACGGCTGGAAAGAGGTCGCATTCCTGAAGACGAAGATGTAGGTGGGGGTGGGGGAGCTCAGCGCCACGCCGGGGGCGAGCTGGCTCAAGGCGTCGCGCAGCCGTTCCAGGTCCGCCGCGATGCGCCGGGTGTAGCTTTCGCCGGCGTTGGTGAACAGCGTGAAGCTCGGGGTCCGGAGCTCGACCCAGTCGTCTTTTCGCGGCAGCGCCGCGGCCGGTGCGGCGACCGCCGGCAGGATCAGAGCGGTGAGGAGGAGGGCCGTCAGGCAAGGAACGTACGGCTTCATGCTGGCGCCTCGAAGAGCTCGAATTAGGCGATCTGCCCCGCTCGACCTCACCCCCTGGCCCCCTCTCCTGAAGGAGAGGGGGAAAACGACAAGATCTGGAGCCCCTCTCCTTCAGGAGAGGGGTTGGGGTGAGGTCGAGTCGGCAAGACCCTGCCAGAGAATTCTACCATTCCGTTTCTCCTCAATCCGCCCGCCCTGGATCCCCCCGTTCGCTCACGGGAACGCGCCAAGAGACGCGGAAGCCGGTCGCGCGCCGTTCGAAGGAGAGCTCCCGCCACTCGAAAAGCCGGGCCAGCCGCTCGAGGATGCGCCGGCCGCCGTAGGTTTCACCCACCACCTCGGACGAGGCCGGGGACTCCACCCGGAGGCTCGTTTTCGACCGCGAAGGCGAGCTCGCGGCGGACCCGGTCGAGCGTGACGCGGAGCGACGGCGTCGAGCCGGGCCGGCCGTGCCGGATCGAGTTGATCAGCACCTCGCCCAGGAAGAAGCCGAAGCCGCCGCGTACCGGACAGGTGAACCAGTGCTCGTCGGGCCAGTCGAGCTCGGCGGTGAACACCGGCGCCGCAGGATCGGCCCGCGCGCAGAGCACGCCGTTGTCCCAGTGCAGCCGGGTGCGCAGATCGGCATCGCGGGCCGCCAGGGAGAAGACGCTCTGCAGGCTGGCGAGGGTCGCGCGGGCCTGGGCCGCCTCGATCGAGCTGTCGGGAGGCAGCGGCGGCTCGGCGTCCCAGTGATCGAGGACCCAGGCGGTGGTCCGCAGGCGGCGGTCGACGTAGCCCGCGAGCCAATGGACGAGCTCGGGCTCATGATCCGCCTTGACCGCATCGGCGGCTCGCAGGCAGTGGGCGAGCACCCGGATCAGGGAATCGACGCCGTGGCTGAGCAGCGCCGCCAGCTTGCGGCGCTCGTCCTGCCGGGTCTCGTCCTGCAAGTCCTCGGTGAGCAGGGCAAGGTCCAGTTCCGGCTCCAACAGGAAGAGGATGCCGAGGCGGTGCCGCTCGTCGGCGTGCAGGGTCTCGATGGGCGCGGTGACGGCGACCGAGCGGACGATGGCGTAGCGCTCCTCCTCGCGCCCGTCCTCGCCGCGCACCCGCACCGGCAGGCCGTAGGCGCGGCGCGGCTCGGGCTTGGCCACCTGCATGCGCTCGTAGTGGGCGCGCGCCCGCGGGTCCGGAGCCACCATGTCGCCGATCCGCGAGCCGGTGCGGACCCCGAGGTTCTCCGCCGCCTGATTGCCGAAGACGACCTCGTCGGTGTTCGGGTCGACGACGATCAGCGGCACCTGCATGGTGTTGAGCAGGTTCTGCTTCTCCTCGAACGCGGTCTCCGCCTTGCCCTGCGCCCGCTCCGCCCGCCGGCGGTTGTGCTCGAAGCCGGCGAGCAGTGCCACCAGCATGACCGCCGACAGCAGCAACGGGATCAACGGCAGGGGGGACTGGGTCCTGGGGAAGAGGACGACCAGCCACGTCGTGGCGGCGACCTGAAAGGCGGCGACCGCTCCCCGGCCCTCCGCCACGCCATGCAGGACGTTGGGTACGCTCTCGACCGCCGCGCCACCGGGTTGCCGGGCCAGCTCCACCACGGCGCCGCGCAGCGCCGCCGGTTGGTTCGAGCTCAGGGCGCCCGCGATCTCCGGCCAGGGCCGGCCTCCGGCCGGTGAGTCGGCGAGCTTGACGACGCCGGCGATCAGGGGTGGATCGATGCGGCGCGCGAACGCCTCCCAATCGATGTCGAACGTGAGGTCGGCGCCGACGAGCCCGCGGGCGCCGAACCGCGGGTCGCGCAGCGGCACCGTGATCGTGGCGACGAGCCCCTGACCCCCGAGGTCGAGGTAGAGGCCGGAGTAGAAGGTCTGCTGCCGCGGATCGGCGAAGTCGAAGCGGAAGTAGAACTCGTTCGAGACGAAGGTCGGCCGCTCCGGCGAGCTGCTGAGCTCCCGTCCCTCTTCGATGGCGGCGCGCCGGCTCACCTCCGCGTCGAAGGGCGCTGCCGGTGATTCCGGCCGTGGCAGCGACACCAGCGTGCCGTCCTCCGAAAGAGCATAGAGGCGTACCACCCGAGGCGGCCGGCTGCCGGGGAGCGCCGGCAAGGGACGCGACGCCAACGCCCGGGGAAGCGCCCCGCTCAGCGCCCGCAGGTGAGGCGCCGCGGTCGTCAGGAACCGGTTGGACGGATTCGGGGGATCCGTGAGATCCGGTGAATCGAGCGCCTTGCGGCGGGTCACGGCAAACCAGCGGCCGTCCAGCTCCAGATAGCTCTGGCTGCGCAGGGAGAAGAGCACGGGCTCGTTCTCCGGCGCCTGCGCGGGGAGCAGGTGCGGAGCAGGCTGGCCTTCGCGGTGCAGGACAGGACGGGCCAGCAGCTCGCGAATGGAGGAGAAAAACGGCGGCACGGAGCGGGTGTCCTGCCACTCCGCGGCCTCGCCGTAGAGACGCGCCTTTTCAGGATCGGCGATGCGCTCGCGGAAGCGCCGCAGCTCCAGGTTGAGCCAGGCCGTGGCGCCCGGCGTCTCGGTGGGGCGCGCCGGAGTGCGGCCCTGCACGAGCTGAAAGACGGCGTCGGCCCGGCTCTGGCCGATCCGCACCTGCCATTCGCGCCGGATCGACAGCGCCGCGAGGGCCACCAGCGCCGCGAACAGGAACACGCCGAGGTAGAGCAGGCGCGGTCTGGGATTGATCATGCCGGCGCCGATCCTATCGTTATGGTGGAAGCAAGGACCAAAAGGACATCAAGGACATCAAGGACGAGGAGCATGCCAATCACCTCATGTCCTTAGCGTCCTTGCTGTCCTTTTGGTCCTTGTTTCCGTGGAGTCGCTTTTGACCCTCGCTATAGTTCCCCCATGACCTGGGTCGCCGCCACCCATTTCGCGCGCCGCCCGCTGGTGGTGGTCGAGGACCACCTGCACCACGTCACCGAGCTGCTGCGAGCCCTGGAGGAGGTGAACCCTTCGATCCTCGCCATGACGACCGTGGTCTGCCTCGACCGCGCGGGGCCGGATACCACGCGCCTGGCGGCCGGATGGCTGGAGACCTACCCCGGGATTCAGGTGGCCGCGAGCTTCGCCGCGGGAGACGAGGCGTCGCGGAACGCCCGCCGTACCGCGCTCGAAGCCGCCGTCTTCGAGAGCGCCAACCGTTTCTGCAAGGCTCTCGCAGGCATGCTCCGCCCCGGCGGGCTATTGCTCCAGGACATCCAGCTCTCGACGCTCGGCTTCATCCAGGCCGATCGCTGGTGGGAGTCCATCTATCTCGCCGGCACCGTGCGCGGCATGTTCGCCGAGAACCCGCCCACCTGTCGTTTCCTCTCCAACAAGCGCGGCTACGAGGCCACGTTCGGCCGCGATCTGATCGACGCCGGGTTCAATCCTCGCGATGTCATGGACAAGGGCGAGCTGCGAGGGATGGTGGTCCCCGTCGTGCGCTCATACCTGGAGCGTGCTTTTCCCTTCACCCTGAGGGTCGTCCAGGGTGACGACCGGCCGCCGGCCTGCGCGGTGGCGAGGACCGAGGAGGATCGCCGCGAGGTGGAGCGCGAGCTCGACCTGGTCGTCTGGTGCGGCGGGCCGGCCGTCGAGATCGGCGGCCGGCTGCTGGCGGGAGAAGGGGAGCGGCGCCGTCTGTCCTTCAAGGCCGGCAGCCAGGAGGCGGCCACCTGGATCGAGCTGATCGAGGACCGCCTTCGAGGTGGAGAGGGCATCCCTGTCTTGGAGGTGGGAAAGCGGATCGCCCCACAGGACGCCGGCCGCGCCGAGATCACCAACCTTGCGGCGCGGCACATCCACGGCTTGCGCAGCCGGCTGCAGGACGGCTCGGCCATCGTCACCGCCCACCACGCCTACCGCATGGATGAAAGTCTCCGGGCGGGATGGGTGACAGCCCGTCAGCCCGCCGAGACCTGACGGACGGGCTGCGCGGGGACTTTGTAGTAGAGGAACACCCAATAGAAGCCGAGCCTTGGGCTGTGCAGGAAGCTGGCATAGACATCGGCACCCTTTACGGGCTTCTGCGGGTAAAGATGCAGCTTCAAGGTGTCCACCTTGGCGGTGCCCTGGGACTGCAGCTCTTTCATGAAGCTTTCCAGCGACGAGCTCGGACGGTACTCCGGTGGAATCCGGCTCACCAACGTCTCGACCGTGAGGTCCGCAGGCCATGGATTCCCGTCCTGATGCACCGGCCCATAGTTCTCGGCCAGGTGCTCGTAGGCTCGATACAACTGCTTGACCGCCTCGTCGTAATCGCTGCCTTCGTACACCCAGACCTGGATATGTGAGAGTCCGCCGAGACCAAAGACAAACGAGACGTTCCGGTTCTCACCCATGAACGGACCGTTCTTCGTCTCCAGTCCGTCCGTCGAGCCGACAGGCGTGTACGGGCCGAGTTTCTCGACCGCTTGCACGTCGGCCTTGCTCATGCCGAAGCGCCACGGTCCATAACCGTCGACTTCCTGAGCAGCCGCGGCGGCGGAGCCGGCGATCACGGCGAGAAGGAGTAGCTGTAGAAAGGGTTTCATGGTCTTTGCACGCTCCGCCGCGCTCTCTTGCAAACTCTCGGCCACCGTCGAAATCGCCCCAGGACGCATCGATGTAGGGGCGGCCCTACGAGGGAACCTTCCGGGCACCTCCCTCCACCTTCTTTTTTCATGCCGTGGCTCAGGAAGGTTCCGGAATAGTCACGTCCTTCGCCGCCCCCTAACCTGCTTCCAGACCGGGAAGGAGGTGGAATCCGTGGCGAACCCACTCTTTGCACGCAAGCCCCTGAGCCTGCTGCTGGAAGAGCTCAAGGGCGAGAACCGGCTGCGGCGGGTGCTCGGCCCCGTACAGCTCACCAGCCTCGGCGTCGGCGCCGTGATCGGCGCCGGCATTTTCGTGGCCACCGGCGCGGTGGCGCGGCAGACGGCGGGACCTGCCCTCATCCTCTCGTACGCGGTGGCGGGATTCGTCTGCGTGCTCGCGGCGCTCTGCTACGCCGAGCTCGCCTCGATGGTTCCCGTCGCCGGCTCCGCGTACACCTATGCCTACGCCACCCTGGGCGAGCTGTTCGCCTGGATCATCGGCTGGGATCTCATCCTGGAGTACGCGGTCAGCTCCGCCACGGTGGCGGACGGCTGGTCCGGCTATTTCCAGAACCTCATCGGTGTCTTCGGCTGGAAGGTCCCGCACGCCCTGGCAGGGCCGGTGGTGACCTACGACGCCGGGCTCGGACGCCTGGTCGCCACCGGCTCGTTCATCAACCTGCCGGCCGTCTTCATCGTCGCCCTGATCACGCTGGTGCTGGTGGTGGGCATCCGCGAGAGCGCCCGGGTCAACACGGTCCTGGTGGCGATCAAAGTCGCCGCCGTTCTCTTTGTGATCGCGGTGGGCGCCTTCTTCGTGAATCCCGACAACTGGCACCCCTTCGCGCCCTATGGCTTCAGCGGCCTGAACCTCTTCGGCCGGACTCTCCTCGGCCAGAGCGACGCCGGCGGCAATCCTCTCGGCGTGCTCGCCGGCGCCGCTCTGGCCTTTTTTGCCTACATCGGCTTCGATTCGGTCTCCACGCACGCCGAGGAGGCCCGCAAGCCGCAGCGCGACGTGCCGATCGGCATCATCGTCTCCCTCGTGCTCTGCACGCTGCTCTACATGGGGGTCGTCGCGGTGCTCACCGGCATGGTGCCCTACGACCAGCTCGACGTGAACGCTCCCGTGGCCGACGCCTTCCGCCGCGTCGGTCTGCGCTGGGCGCAGGCGCTGATCGCCCTGGCCGGCCTCGCGGGGATCACCTCCGTGATCCTGGTGACCATGCTCTCCCAGGCCCGCGTTCTGCTCGCCATCTCCCGCGACGGCCTGCTGCCTCCGGGCTTCTTCGCCGCCGTGCACGACCGCTTCCGCACGCCCTGGAAGTCGACCCTCGTCACCGGCGCGTTCGTGGCCTCGCTCGCGGCGTTCCTGCCGATCAGCGTCCTCCTGATGCTGGTCAACATGGGGACGCTGTTCGCCTTCGTCGTCGTCTGCGCGGCGGTGCTCATCATGCGCCGCACCCACCCAGACGTGGAGCGGCCGTTCCGCGTTCCCTTCGTGCCCCTGGTGCCGGTCGTGGGGATCGCGAGCTGCCTGCTGCTGATGTTCTCGCTGCCGTCGGAGAATTGGCTGCGCTTGTTCGTCTGGCTGGCGATCGGCCTCGTGGTCTACTTCCTCTACGGCCGCAGACACAGCGTGCTGGCACGCCTGCGCGAGCGGGACGAGGAGCCGATCCCGCCGCTCTCGAAGGTTGAAGCGCCTTCCGCGCCGCCGGGCCCCTCACCACCCCGACCCTCCTCTCCCACCGCACTCCCCCCGACCGGGAGAGGAGGGAGATTGTGAAAAGCCCGACCGAAGCCGCCGAATGATCTCTGCGACACTTTTCTGAGGACGCAGAATGACGGGGCTTTTACGGGACAGTCACGATGCAGGCGCCTCTCTTCTGCTATAACGAGCTCGAAACGGCAATAGGAGAAGAGACGTGAGCGCCAAGATCTTGCAGATCCTGTCGATCGTCTTTGCACTGGCGGCGCCGGCTGTGCGGGGGCAGGATCCCTCTCAGGAATCGCAAGAGGCCGGGCTCCGCCGCATGGCCGAGTTGGTGAACCGGCCGGTCGTCTACAGCCTGCCGGGGATGGACCGCGTCCAGGTCCGCAAGGACCTGGTCTACAAGGAGACGGACGATCCGAACGTCCGCATGGACGTCTACATCCCCGCCGATCTCGCGGCCGGCGAGCGGCGCGGGGCGGTCCTCTTCATCCACGGCGGAGCGGCCACCACATACCGGCCGAAGGACTGGGGCATCTACCAGTCGTGGGGCAAGCTGGTCGCGGCCTCCGGCATGGTGGCTGTGATCTTCACGCACCGGCTCGGCTTCCCGCGGACGGCGATCCTCGACGGGGCGAGCGACGTGGCGGACGCCATCGCCTACGTCCGCTCCCACGCCGCAGAGCTGGGAGTCGACGGCGACCGCCTCTGTCTGGCCGCGTACTCGGCCGGCGGACCGATGCTGAGCCCCTTCCTCGGCGATCCACCGCCCTATGTGCGCTGCCTGGTCGGCTTCTACCCTTTCATGGACATCCGCCAGTCGGAGGCTCACCGGCAGAGCGAGACCGCGGAGACGCTGGAGCGCTTCTCTCCCATCGTTCAGATCGCGCGCGCCCCGGCCCGCGTCCCGCCGCTTTTTCTCGCCCGAGCGGGTCAGGACCAGATCCCCACTCTCCTCGACACCGTCGACCGATTCACCGCCGAGGCCCTGGAGCGGAACATCCCGTTCGAGCTCGCCAATCACCCCCAGGGCGTCCACGGCTTCGATAATCAGAACGACGACGATCGCTCGCGGGAGATCGTGCAGCAGGCGCTGGCTTTCATGAAAAGGCATGCCGGCGCTGCCGTCGAGACCGCCGGCCGGCCGGAAGCAACGCGCGAGGAGCGCGAAAAGGCCCTGGTGGAGCTGGAAGCACGGCGCAGCCAGGCGATCCTGGCCAAGGACCTCAAGACTCTCGACAGCATCTATGCGGCAGACTTTCGCGGCCTCCTGGGCAACGGCCGTTTCGTCAACAAGGCCGAGCTGCTCGCGATGCTCAACTCGCAGGACCCCGCCCTCAGTTTCACCGTCGACGAAGTCGAGGCGCGCGTCCTCGGCGACGCCGCGGTCACCCACGGCAAGATCACCGGCCGCACGCAGCAGGGGGAGATCGTCCTGCTCTCCAGATTCACCCACGTCTACGTCTGGCGCGACGGCCGCTGGCAGATCGTCGAGGGAGCGAGCACTCCACTGCCACGTCCGGATCCCCAACCGAAGGTGGAGTAGAGCCGACTCTCAGGACTTTCCGATTCCGTCCGGATGGCGGTCGGGAACGAGATTCAACTCAACGTTGTGCTCGAGCAGCCCGGGCGCGTTTCCTGCTTGCCGTGTAGCTTGGACGACGAGCTCCTGCCGGGCGCCTATCTGCCCTATCCCCTATCTGGCGACGCCCAGCACGGGCCTGACGGTCCGGGGTCTACAGCTCCGTAGCAGGAGTCTACAGCTCCGTAGCAAGGGTCTACAGCTCCCTGGCGCGGGCCTTCAGGTAGGCGTCCAGCGCCAGCGCCGCCCAACTTCCGACGCTGGCGCATCCCTCCGCTTCCGCCGCCTGCTTCCATCGGATGCTTTGCTGCATCGTGGCGCGGACGGTGAACGTCGCCACTTTCACAGCACGACCTCGTAATGCTCGCGAGGGCACATCCCAACGGCTTCGTCCACCCTGCGCATGTACTCATCGTAGAGTTGCGGCAGGTCTGTAACCCCGCCCTCGATTGCGGCGGCGATCTTCTCCAGGTCCGCGCCGCACCGGCCCACCAAATCCGCCACGGCGGCCTCGTAGCCGTTGAAGCCGTGGCCGCCGTCGATCCACAGGAAAACGTCCCGGACGTGCCGGAGGTCCCGCAAGGCGGCGAGGATGAGGCCGTAGAAGTCGCCATCCTTGGCAGGGGGCCACTGGCGCGGATCGATGCCCCGGTAGAGGTCTGAGAGGAGCATGCAGACGCGCCGGAGAGCGGCGGCGTCTCCCTTGCGGGTGAAGAGGAAGACGAACGTCTCCCGGAAACCGTCCCGGAAGCGGCGATCCGTCAGCCTCCTCATGACGCGGATTCCTTCGCCAGCTTGCACTCGATTGCGTTGGCGATCCGGCAGAGGACGCGGGCCATGCCGGAGGCGAACCGGGCGAGCCGTGCGTCTCCCTTGGACAGGTGAACCACACGGCGCGCCTGCCCGACGCTGGCGAGGAAGCCCGAGAGATGCCGGAGGTCCGCCACGGCGGCGCGTAGCTCCCAACGGGTGCTGTTCTCCGGCCATTCCGGCCAGTCGCCGTAGCACTCCAGGAGCATGCCGAAGAAGTAGTCTCCGGCCGTGCGAATAGCCCGGTTCAACTCGGGTTCCGAGACGTAGATCATGAACGTCTCGCGGAAGACGGGGTAGTCCTCCCAGGCGGCCGGCTGGAACACGGGCGGGACGGGGGCGGATCGGTCCACCTCCGGTGGGATCGGAAGCAGACCGGGCGGCATCGGGGGCGGGGCGGGTGCTGCGCTAGACTGTGGGACTAGCTCGGGCATGGACTTACCCTCCTTGCTCGGGTTAGGTCCGGGCGGGGCGTTAACGGCGCCCCGTTCGGGCCGTCTGTGTGGGGTGGGGAGAGACGGTCCCTCCCTTCCGAGAGAGACGCTAGCGCAAGTCAGGCAGGTTTCGGGCTGTCAAGGGGCAGCAACCTGCTAATACCCCACTACCCCGTAGCAAGGGTCTACAGCTCCGTAGCAAGGGTCTACAGCTCCGTAGCAAGGGTCTACAGCTCCGTAGCAAGGGTCTACAGCGCCTGTAGCAAGGGTCTACAGCTCCGTAGCAGGAGTCTACAGCTCCGTAGCAGGAGTCTACAGCTCCGTAGCAGGAGTCTACAGCGCTATAGGAGGGGTCTACGTGCCGTAACAGGAGTCTGCAGGGCGTACCTGCTGCGGAATTAGGTACCAACCAGTCGATTCAACAAGGTAGATCCGGTCCGATCCCCGTTGGCAGGAGGCGGCACGCGCCCAGACGACCGCCGTCGAGGAGTACCTGCCCTCGACGGCGGCGGAAGGCGTTCGCTTCCTCGGCGTCGCCTTGAGCGCCGTGGTCGGCGAGGAGCTCTTCTATCGGGGCTTCCTGGGATGGTATCTCGGCGGATTCATGCCGGCGCTCCCCAGCGAAGAAACCGGAGGACTGCAGTCTTATCAACTGGGTTGAGGCCATAAGCACCCCGGCCTGCCGCCGTATTCCGGCCTCCCCGGCATTGACGGAAGAGACTCCGGTGCCCTACCATGATTCAAGTGCTTGCAGAAGAGCAGGATAGACTTTTGGCTATTCGCGACTCTCTTTCTAGGAAGGGTGCGCGACTGAGGTCCGATGGACACGGCGGTGAGGCGGAGAAGAGCCGACCGATGGCGGAAGCGCTCGAAGGCTCCGGCCGAGTCCGCCTATGAAATCGGCGAGACAGTGGCGGTCGGGTCCGGCGATACCATCGTTCCCCTGATCTAGCTCGACGGGCACCAAGGAGGGATAAAATCATGACGAGAAAAATCGCGCTGGAAGAGGCATTCACCGCGCCGTCGACGAAAGCGTACCTGGATATCACGGTGAAGGTCGTCCCCACGGAGGAAGCCAAAGCCGGCTTAATTCAAAAGCTCGAAGACTTCGACCAGCGCATTGCCGCGATGGACGACGCCGGCATAGACATCTTCGTGCTGTCGCAGACGAGCCCCGGCGTGCAAGCAGAGAAGGACGCAAGTGTCGCGGTGCAGCGGGCGCGCGAGGCGAACGACTACCTATATGGGCAGATCCAGCAGCACCCGGATCGGTACCGAGGTTTCGCGCATCTCGCGATGCAGGACGTGCAGGCGGCTGGCGACGAACTGAAGCGGTGCGTGGAGGAACTGGGCTTCCTCGGCGCGATGATCAACGGTAACACGAACGGCGTCTACCTCGACGACGACTGCTACCAGCCCTTCTGGGAGCGCGTCGTCCAACTCGACGTGCCGATCTACATCCACCCGGCCGACCCTCACATCCAGCCGTACGTCCTCAAGGGGTATACCGTGATGCAAGGCGCGGTGTGGGGGTGGAGCACGGACAACTCCTCGCACTTCCTGCGCCTGCTCTTCAACGGCCTCTTCGACCGCTTCCCGGAGCTCACAATCATCCTGGGACACATGGGCGAGACGCTCCCATACTTCGCGTGGCGTATCGACGGGCGCTATGCGGCGGCGGGCGACCCGGACAGGCCCCCCCTGAAGAAGAAGCCCTCCGACTACTTCCGCTCGAACCTCATCATCACGACGACCGGCCTCTGTCAGGATTCAGCCCTGCAGTGCGCGCTTGCGGAGATGGGCGATGACCGTGTGCTGTTCTCGGTCGATTACCCTTACGAGGATGCGAAGCAGGCCGCCGAGTGGATCGAAGGCACTCCGTTGACCGATGAGGCACAGCGCGAAAAGCTCTGCTACAAGAACGCGGAGCGGGTTCTGCGGCTGGGTGTTGCGACGCAGGCGTAGGGGGAGAGTGCAATAAATCCCATCGGGTATGTGGCCAATCAAGACGCCGAACACTCGCTTCCACCGGACGGCCGGCGGTCACTGTGAAGATGACCACGGTCATCATGGCGGCGATTGAGGTCACCGCGGAGATGACAGTGCTCCGCGTGAAGCTGACTCAAGTCATCATGGCGGTGACTTTACGGTGGGCGGGAGTGGACCAAGGACACAAAGGACGTCAAGGACACAAAGGACGTCAAGGACACAAAGGACAAAGGACGCGAGGTGAATGACATGTTCCTCGTCCTTGAAGTCCTTGCCGTCCTTTGTGTCCTTGGTTGCCGTGGAAAAGCTCTCGGAGGCGGCACGCCGGGCTGAACGCTGTCATGGCTACCGCTGCCGCAGCGCCGCCAGCGGATCGAGCTGCGCGGCGCGGTGGGCGGGCAGGTAGCATGCCGCCAGAGTCACCAGCAACAGACCCGTGGCGACGCCAAGGAAGGTGAGGGGATCGTTGGCGGCTACGCCGAAGAGGAGGCTCTCGAGAAGGCGCGTCAGGGCGAGAGCGCCGGCCAGGCCGAGGACGAGGCCGGCCGCGACGAGCCCCATACCCTGGCGCATCACCAGGCGCTCGACGTTGCCGGGATTGGCGCCGATCGCCATGCGGATCCCGAACTCGCGGACCCGCAGGCTCACCGTGTAGCTCAACAGTCCGAAGAGCCCCACCACCGACACGCCGAGCCCCAGCAGCCCGAAGAGGCTGGCGACCTCGGCGTGCATCCGCTGCTGGGCGAGGCTGCGGCGCATCTGCTCGCCGCAGGTCACCAGGTCGACGATCGAGAGGTCCGGGTGAGCCGAGCGGAGGGCGCGGCGAAGCCCCGGCGCCAGGCTGGCGGCGGAGGCGGACGTGCGGACGATCAGGGTGAGCCGCGAGTGGGAGCGCTGCTCGACCGGGATGTAGACGAGCGGGCCGGGCGGCTCGGTAATGGAAGCGCCTCGAACGTCCTCCGCCACGCCTGCCACCTCGAACACGCCGTCGGGCTCGCCGGGCCGAGGGAGAGGGTCGGGGATGGAGAGCAGGCGGCCCACCGGATTCTCTTCTCCCCACAGCTTCAGGGCCAGCGCCCGGCTGACCACCACGGCAGGCGGAGCATCCCGTCGATCGCGCTGGTCGAGGGCGCGTCCTTGAAGGATACGGATGCCCAGGGTCTCGAAATAGCCGGGCGCGACGAGGTTGTAGGAGCCGTCGAAGCCCTCTCCCGGCCGTTCGGAACGTTCAACGCGCGTGGCCCGAGACCATCCCGCGAGCGGCACGACGTGGGCGAGGGTGGCGGACTCCACGCCCGGCAACACGGCCGTTTCCTCCAGGACCCGCCGGTAGACGGCGATGGCTCCTTCCTCCGCCGAGCCGACGCTTCGCGGCACGTACAGGGAGGCCAGCAGGAGCTTTTCGGGATCGAAGCCGGGGTCGATCCGTTCCGCGGCACGCAGGGTGCGGACCAGCAGGCTGCCGCCCAGGAGGAGGAGCACCGAGAGCCCCACCTGGGCGATGACCAGGAGCTTCCTCGGCACCAGGGCGCCCGCGGGCCCCGCCGCGCCCACGGCGTCGCTCTTGATGGCGGCGAGGAGGTCTCCCCGGAGCACCCGCAGCACGGGAGCCAACCCGCACAGGAGGCCGCACAGCAGGGCTGTCAACAGCGCGAAAACGAGAACGCGGAGGTCCAGCCGCACCAGCTCGCTCCCCTCCGACCAGTCGCCGAGACCGCCCGGGGCGGTCAGCACGTAGGACTCCAGGCGGCGGCTCATCCCGACGGCGAAAGCCAGCCCCAGGGCGCCGCCGGCCACGCAGAGGATGAGGCTCTCGGAGAGCACCGAGCCTACCAGTCGGCGGCGGCTGGCGCCGAGGGAAGCGCGGATGCCCAACTCGCGCTGCCGGACCGTGGCGCGCGCCAGCAGGAGATTGGCGACGTTGGCGCAGGCCAGGAGCAGGAAGAGCAAGGCCGCGGCCATCAGGATACGGGCGGAGGAGAGATACCCGTCGGTGCCGAGCCTCCGGATCGTAGGCGGTGGCGCTGACGAGCGCGAAGCGGCGCTTGCCGTCCGCGAGCGGCGCCTCCTCGTCCAGGGCGCTCGCGGTGAGGTGCAGAGCCTGCCGCGCCTGCTCGAGCGCGGTTCCGGGGGCGAGCCGGCCGAGGAGGCTCACCCAGCGCGACTCCCGCTTCTCCAGCCGCGGCAGGCCGGTGACCCGATCGGACTGCGCGAGCGGCGCATAGAGCGCGGAGGCGCGGCCCCAGCCCTGAAATCCCTGGGGCGCGACACCCACGAGAGTGAAGGTCTGGCCGTTGAGCCGCAACGGCCGGCCGACGGCCGCGGGATCACCCCCCAGGAGCCCCTTCCAGAAGAAGTAGCTGGCCACCACGACGGGCTCGGCGCCGATGCGGTCGTCTTCAGGCTGGAGCAGCCGCCCCAGCTCCGGCCGAGCGCCGAAGAAGGAGAAGTAGCCGCCGCTCACGAGCTGTCCCCAGGCGAACGCCGACGTCTGGCCGTGCCCCACCGAAGCGGCGAAGCTGGAGAAGCCGACGAGATCCCGCACGGCCGTCTGCCGCGGCCCGACCTCGAGATACTCGGGATAGGAGGCCAGGGCGCGAGGCTCCTCGGCCGTCCCTGTGTAGAGCCACACCGCCCGCTCCGGCTCCGGCGCGTCGATCCTCGGCCGGACGATGGCGCTGAGATACGCGAAAAGCGCCGTGCTGGCGCCGATACCCAGCGCCAGCGTGAGCACCACGATCAGGACCATGCCCGGCTGGCGGGCGAAGGAGCGCAGGGCGATGGCGAGATGATTGGGGAGGTCGGTCATGGTATCGGTTCCTGGGTTGGGCCGGATTGCCCGCGCGACCTCACCCCCTAACCCCCTCTCCTGAAGGAGAGGGGGAACAAGACAGCACATTCAGAGCCCCTCTCCTTCAGGAGAGGGGTTGGGGTGAGGTCGAAGGGGCAGGACGCCAAATTCAAGCCATATTCCTTACGGCACCCTCCACATCCCCCGCCGGCTCTCGAACCACTCCAGCGGCCGGCGGAGCTTGAAGCTGCGCTGGCCGTCGAGGAGCTCGATCCCGGCGGCCAGGCGGCCGTAGCGTATGTACAGATCCCCCCGCCTTCGGAGCTTGGAAAAGATCATACGGGATCTCACCTCCAGCGATCCTCCGGTCGCCTGCAGCGACTCGATGGCGACGACGCCGTTGCCGAGACGCAGCACCCCATGCGCTTTTACGTTCTCGACGTTCAGCGCGTCGTCGAACCAGCGCAGAAAGCGGCGCCGCTGGGTGAACAGCGTGAGGAGCGGCCCCGAGTTCTTCATGTCGATCCTCCCCTCACCGCGCAGGGAGAGGGGAGCGCCCCAGACGACGGAGCCGGCGTCGAGCTCGGCGCGCATCCACCACGGCGACGGCTCCTCGGGGGCCTCGGCCTCGATGTCCTGGTAGGAGACCCCGTCCAGCTCCAGGCGCATTCCCTTGAGGTCGAAGCGGCGGCCGGCGAGATCGGGGCTGGCGAGGGGCGCGCGCAGCGTCAGACGTCCCGCCATCTCCAGGTTCTGGAACTGCACCTTCGCCGCGTCGGAGCTGAGCGTGGCGCTCCCCTTCGCCTGGCGCGTGGCGGTGGAGGCCTGGAGGCGCATGCGCACGCGCCCGCGGCCGGAGAGGATCGACAGGCCGGTCGCCTCCGGAATCAGAACGTTGTAGACCGCGAGGTCCGGCACCTCGGCGTCCGGCAGATCGAGCGAAGCCTCGAACTCGGGAACCGGCGCGGCTAGGTCCAGGGCGCCGGAAGCGACGGCGGTGATGTGGAGGCCGCGTCCGCGGATGTAGGCCGGCCGGCCCTTGCGCCGCGAGTCCGCGAGGCCGAAACGCTCGAAACGGACCCGCAGGGAAGTGAGCGCTCCGCTCTTGCCCGGCTCGACGGCGGCGTTCACCGTGCCGCTGCCGGTCGCGAGGCTGTCGAAGATCGTGACATGGACCGGCGAGGCGCTCACGGCGAGACGCGATCCCGGAGCGAGCCGGCCGCGATCGAGCTGGAGGTTCGCGCTGAGCCGTCCCTGCCCCCGGATTGCCAGCCAGGACGCCTTGCCGAGGTACGGGCTCAAGAAACCCAGCGAGGAGATCCGGCCGCGGATGTCTCCCGTGCCGCTGACGTAGCGGAAGAAGTCCTGTCCGCGGATCTGTCCCAGGACCGAAGGCTCGATGCGGGTCTCGAGTTTCAAGGTGAGATCCTGCGCCGCGGGCTCGCCGTTGACCCGGAATCCGCCGCGCTCCACAGCGACCGCCGCCCGTTCGACGGCGAGAGTGCCGGTGCGATCGTAAGAGAAGGTCGTCTCGACCCGGGCCTCGCCGGAGAGCAGGAAATCGCCAAGGCCTATCTCCCGGATGCCGGAGAGGCGGGCGCCGGCGATCCGCGCCGACCAGGGCGAGGCCGCTCCCGCGGCGGCGCGAGGCCCTTTCACGGGTCCTTTCGCCAGGTCCAGCCGCGCGGAAACGCCGTCCGCCTGCAGCCCTTCGATGGCGATCTCCCGGCCGATGAGGGCCGCGAGATCCACCCGGCCGGCGGCGCGGTCGATCGTCGCCCGCAGCGAAGCGCGCGAGCCGGGAGCCTCGATCCGCACCCTTTCGGCCCGCACGCCGCCCATCCACGGCAGGAAAGCCGGGGCCGTCCGGGTCCGCAGGTTGCGCGCCGTGGAGAAGATCCGGCTGAGCCGCGTCTCGGACGTCGTGGAGGCCACCGAAAGGACTTCGCAACGCAAGAGAGGCGGACGGCTTTTCCCGCGTCCGACAGCCAGTCCCTTCGCCTCGATCCCGAGACGGAGGATAGGTCCTCTCGCGACGCCGGCGCTCAGGGAGAAGGACGAGCCGCCGCCTGCCGCCGGCGCGGTGATCACAAACCGGCTGCCCGGCGCCAGACGTCCCCGCTCGACCCGCAATTGCGCTTCGAGCCTGCCTGGTGTTCCGTGCGGAATCTGCCGATCGAGAAAAGGCAGGTCCGGCACCTGGCCCCGCGCCTGAAGAGAGCCGGAGAGGAAATCGTAGCCCGCCAGGCCCGGATGCCGGCGGATGACGTAAGGGCCCAGGCTCGCCTCGGCCTGGAGGTCCAAGCCTCGCGCGATGGTGCTGGTCCCCTGGACGAGTTGCCCGGCGGTCATCCGGACCTTGAAGGGTGCGAGCTGGAAGGCTCCGCCGAGAACCGACTGAAAGGCGCCCTGGCCGCGGCCGTCGCCGGTCAAGCGGAAATCGTTGAAGCGGAATTCCCGGATGTGATCGAGAGTGATCCGCTCGAAGCGCAGGGTCCAGGGCCGGCGCCGCCGGGTCCGTGGCGGTGCGCGCCGCGTGCCCACGCCGGCGCCGCGCAGCACCTGGGACCGCACGCCCTCGCCGTGCAGCTCCGAGACGCGAAAGGTGCGGTTGAAGAGCGCCGGCAGATCGATCCAGCCGCCCGCCCGGTCCGCGGTGATCGTCCAGGCCACGTTCCGCGTGTGGCCGACGACCTGGAGGCCGCGCACGTCGACGCGGCCCGGCAGGAAGCTCCAGGCCGAGGTCCAGTCGATCCGGAATCTCTGCGGACGCCGGTTGAAGGCCCGCGGACCGAGGGGAGTATTGAGGAAAAGGTTGACCGCCAGCAGGTAGAGCCCCGCCAGCAGGAGGAGGCCGAGGACGAGCTGCTTCAGCCGGCGCCGCACGGTTCGGGGAGGTTCCGGCGGAGATGCAACACGCGGTTATCTTAACGTGGATCTCCGGTTCCCGCGGTTTCCCGGACGTGATCGGTCTCGGCGTCGCCGGCCCCTCACCTCCCCGACCCTTCTCTTCCCGACCCTCCAGCAGAGGCGCCGGCGGCGGCGAGCCCAACGCCGCCGGCATCTGCCCCTGTTTATCGTCCTGGTGCTAGCGGCGCCGGGAATCTAGTTATTGTTGGTTGCAGAGGGTCTGTGAATACTCACCGCCACCCATTGCGAAGCACCCGCTGCTGCTGCACGACACGAAACAATCGTCGTATCCCCAGCAGGAGGCCCAGCAGCAGTCCGATTGGCAAGAGGCATCCTCGAGGAACGGAATGTTGCCGTCCTTGAGCAATCCAGCGCCCGTCATACCCGGTTTTTCCGCCGGTTTCTGCTCGCCGGCTGTCGCGCCAGTTCCGCCTACCGCAAGCAGGAGCGTGCAAAACGCCAAGAGAGCAATGACTCTTTTTACCCGCATATGTACCCCCTAAGTGTAGTACGAGGGTAGTCTCGCACTAACTGTAGCGATAGTTGCCACTCCCGCCTCGAACTACAGGGTTGCTGTGTTCCCCTCAGAGCTCGGAAATTTCACGATTTAGGATTACCTGCAACTAACTTGCCAATCGCATCAGGCTTGCTCGCATCCAGAAGCCGCATTGAACGGCACACGATCGGATAGCAGTGGAGGACTAAGGATAGGGCTCTTCTGGCCCCCGTCTAAGGGCTAGCAGGTCTCTGAGCGAGGGGCCTGGTCATCTCAACAGCGTGTAAATCATCCCTCAGTCCCTTGCCTCCTCGGCAGTTTCTTCCGCCTTGGCGCCGCTGCCGCCCGCCAAGACCGCAGACGTCAAGTCTGTCCCCGGCCTCTCTGCCTCCAGCACCATGGATTCTGGAGCTTCTCAAGTTTCACACCCCTAAGCCTTCCTTTTCAGAAGGAGCAACCATGAAGATTCGACGCGTTGTACTGTTCGTCACCTTCGCCGCCGCGTTCTCGGTCGGAACGGCCCTGGCCGCCGGTCCCTACCAGATCGTGGGCACCGCCGAGAGCCGCGACGGCAACCTCGTCCGCACCGAGCTGACGGTCAAGGTGGGAGCGCACCCCCTCGACCGGTTCAAGATGGTCCGCGTGGCGCGGGACGTGCCCGCCTCGCGGCTTCGCGGCTCCATCCTGTTCCTGCCGCCGCTCGGCCTGAGCTTCACCTTCTACGAGCAGCGGGACGCCAACGGCGGCCGCGGCAGCTCGATCGCCGAGTTCTTCGCCCAGCGGGACTTCGACGTCTACGGCTACTCGCCCCGCTTCGAGGGGATTCCGTCCGGCACCTGCGAGGCGGGCGTCCTCGATTGCTCCGCCATGTCGAGCTGGAACATCCAGTCCATGGTGGACGACATCGCCTTCGTCCGCTCGCAGATCGAGGTCTTCCATCCGGGAACCGAGATCGTGGCCGGCGGCGCCTCGCTGGGCGGCATGCTCGCCTTCGCTGCGGCCAACGCCGCTCCCGGCGATTACGACGGGATCTTCCCGTGGGAGGGAATGCTCTTCAGCCAGGATCCCCAGGTGATCGCTCTCAACCAGGGCTACTGTTCCGCTCTCGAGGCGCAGATCGCCGCCGGCGGGGTGTTCGACGCCGTGGGCGTCAACGTGTTCAAGGACGTCACCAGGTTCGCCCGGCTCGCTCCGTCCGGCCTGACGCCGATCCCCCTCTTCCCGCCGACGTTGACCAACCACCAGGTCATGGTCCTGCTGCTCGCCGTGCCGTCGCCGGGCCCGGTCAGCATGCCGGTGCCGAGCTACGTGCAGATGAACGGCAGCCTGCCGGAGGACCGGCTCTTCTTCGCCTCCGAGCCGCGGGCCTTCGAGAACGTCGGCCGCTTCAACAGCTACGTGCCGCTGGCGACGGTGCGCGACGTCAGTTGCTCGCTGGCCGGCGTCGAGACCGGCTACACCTCGAACCTCGGAAACTTCCACGGCTCGATCCTGGCGATCGGCGGCGGCCACGGCTTCGGCCCGTACATGCACGACCACATCGACCTGGCCGGCTCGACGGACACGACCCTCCTGCTCGAACCGGACTTCGGCCACATCGACCACTTCATGACCGACCGCCACCGCGACGTGGTGGAGAAGCCGATCCTCGACTGGGCGAGGGATCTGTTCCACTGAGATGGGATTCGGCCTGTGGATTTCGAACGGACCTGCCCTTCGAAGCCTCACCCCCTGGCCCCCTCTCCCTGACGGGCGAGGGGGACGATTCACAGCCGATTTTGCTGATAGGGCCCTCCTATTCCGCAAGTTCCTTCGCAGGCGTTCCCCCTCTCCGGTCACGGAGAGGGGGCCAGGGGGTGAGGTCTCGAAGGGCATATCCATCCGAGGCCTTCGTCCCAATTGAATCACCACTGAGCCGTTTTACCCCGGCGGCACGTCCGGCCGGTCCGCGAGGCGGATCACCGTCTGCTGCATCGTCGCGCAGTGGGTCTCGGCGCCGTCCCCGACGGCGTAGACGTCCACCTGGCAGATCGTGAGCGTTCGCCCCGCCCGCACCACCCGGGCGCGGGCGATCGCCTCGTCGCCGCGGCCGGGAGCGAGGAGGTTGATCTTGTACTCCACGGTGAGCACCGAGTCTCCGGCTGCCATCAGCGTGTACGCCGCGTAGCCGCCGGCGCTGTCCGCGACGGCGGCCACGGCGCCGGCGTGAAAAAAGCCGTGCTGCTGGCCGAGCTCCTCGCGGAAGGGCAGGCGGATCTCGCAGTACCCCGGCTCGACGACCGCCAGCGCGGCGCCGAGGTGGCGCATGAAGCCCTGGCGCCGGAAGCTCGCATGGACGCGGGCGGCGAAAGCGGGATCGGCGGGTTGGAAGGAAGGCATGCGCCGCGGGTCCTCCTTGAGAAGCTTTACAACGCCGTGGGCAGTCTATCCGTATACGGATCGTAGTCCGCCGTACCCGAACCGAAGGAGAGCGTCGCCTTGCGAATCGCGGATCCGCGTTTCCTCTTCGCCGCCGCTCTGGCGGCCGTCTGTCTCGCTCCGTCCGGGGCACTCGCCCAAGCCGATTCACGCCCCACCTGGAACCTGAAGCTCGGGTTCTCCTATCTCGCCACCAGCGGCAACGCCGAGACCTCCTCGTCGAGCCTCGATGCGGGTTTCAACCGCGCCTGGCGGGCCTGGTCCGTCGAGGGCAGCGCGGTCGGCGTCGCCGCCGCGAGGCGGCACCGGCGGAGCGCCGAGAATTACAACGCGCTGGTGCGGATCAAGCGCCGGCTGCGCAAGCGCCTGCAGCTCACCCATGGCCTGCGCTGGGAGCGTGACCGCTTCGCCGGGCTCGATGGGCGCCAGACGGCCGACGTGAGCGTGCTGTGGGAGGTCCGCGACACGCCGGGCTCGAAGCTGCGCGTCCTGGGCGGCCTTTCGCTCGGCCGCGAGGACCCGCGAGGCGACCGCAACATCGCGAATAGCGCAGACAGCCTCGGCGGACTGCTGCAGGTGAGCGGCGACGCCCGTATCTCCGAGACCGCTTCCTGGGACGGCGAGGTGATCCTGTTCCCCGACTTCGACGACCTGGACGACTACCGCGTCCATGGCCGGGTGGGGCTGCAGTGCGCCCTCAACCGGCACCTGGGGCTGCGCCTCGGCTACGGCTTCAAGTTCGATCGCCAGCCGGTCGCCGGTTTCGGCACCACGGACACCTCGACCACCGCTGCCCTCACCGTGCAGCTCGGCGGGAAGGCGGTTCCGTGACGCGGCCTCTTGCCGCCCTTTGAACCGCCCGGATCGATTCAGGAACCCACCGCGTGGAGGGATCCTCCTCCCCTGGCCGCGTTTTTGCAGACGCTTCAAATCGCATTCCATTCACGCGCCGCCTCGGATGCGGCGCAGGAGGACAGAGATGAGAAAGGCGAGCATTGCGGTGCTGTTCCTGTCCGTCGTGTTGCTGGCAGCCGCCGTCCCCGTGCAGGCGCAGGGAGGAACGGTCAACACCCGGCTGCGGGCCTTCGAAGAGGTGCCCGCGCTCTCGACCCCGGGAGGCGGCTTCTTCACGGCCGTCATCAACGCGGACGGTACGGAGATCGAGTACGAGCTGCGCTATTTCAACATGGAGGGGGATGTCACCCAGGCCCATCTCCACTTCGGGCAGAAGAGTGTCAACGGCGGCATCATGATTTTCCTCTGCTCCAACCTGGGCAACGGTCCCGTCGGCACGCAGAGCTGCCCGACCGATAACGGCACGATCGCCGGCACGATCACCGCGGGGAACGTGGGTAGCGGCGCCAACAGCCAGGGCGTCGGCCCGGGCGAGCTGTTCTCGGTGCTGCGCGGGCTCCGCGCCGGCGTGGTCTACGCCAACGTCCACACCACCATCTTCCCCGGAGGCGAGATTCGCGGCCAGCTCGTCTTCAATCCCGACTAGGAAGAGTCCTCCGGATCGGCCTGTTGCCGGCTCGACCTCACCCCCCTGACCCCCTCTCCTGAAGGAGAGGGGGAAGCAGGGAATCGGAGCCCCTCTCCTTCAGGAGAGGGGTTGGGGTGAGGTCGCATGGGCAAGGACGGTGGACCAGGCGAGCCTACCCCGGCAGCCTCCGCCAGCGGCGGACCCGCGGCGCCGCGCCCGGCGGGCGGAAGACCTCCGCCTCCACGACACGCTTACGGCCGGCGAAGCGGGCCGTCGCGACCACCCCAAAGATCGCCGTGCCCAAAGGCGTGACCTGGCTGGCGATGCGGCCGCCGCCGAAGTCGTGCTCGGGCGAGCCGGAGTAGTAGGCGCTCTCGGCGAGGTGGGCCACGGCTTCGGCGACGGCGGCGTCGGAGAGGGCCGAGAGGATGACGTTCTCCGCGTCGTCGCGCACCATGCGCAGCCGGAGCTGGAGCGAAGCGGCGAGCAGGCCGAGCGCGATCGAGACGAGCAGGATCACCAGCATTGCCGTCAGCAGCGCGAAGCCCGATTCGCCACGGCGTCTCACCACGTCTCTCCCAGACCGCCGCCGCGCGGCAGGAGGAAGATGCGTTGCGTCAGGCGTTCCGTCAGCGCGCCTCGCGAAGCGGGCAGCGCCGGCAGCGGCGTGTGCGGCTCGCTCCGCCGGCGATAGGTGACCTCCAGCTCGATCAGGCCTTTGAGATGGAGCTGCCGGCAGCTCCAATCCGTGACGCCCCGCCATAGCAGCCCGGGCCGCCGCGGCTCGCCGCCGATTGGAATCACCCTGCGATAGAGCGCCGGCCCCGTTTTTTCATAGAGGATCTGCTCGTCGAATCTCTGGATCACGACGCGCACCAGCGCCCCCTCCGCGTCGAGAACCGGCCAGGCGCCCACCGCCCCCTGCACGTCGCCGCGGATGCGGGCGATGACCAGCGGCACCGGCGTGTCCAGCGATTCGCCCGAGGTCTCGGCGAGGAGCTGCGAGGTCTCCATGAGGAGCTGCGCGGAGAGGGCCAGGGCCAGCAGCAGGAGGACGAGGGAGATCGAGAGCTCGATCAGCGTGAAGCCGGCCTGGCCGGAGCGGGCGGCTGGAGCGGCGCGCACTCAGGTACCCTCGGGCGCCCCCGGCCCCCCGGGCTCCGCCGGCGGGCTCCAGACCATCGTCCGCAACTGTTTGACGAACGTCCGCCGCTCGATGCGGTAGCGGGCCATGAGGCTCACCCGGAAGAGGCCCGCCAGCTCCGTGGGCTCGACCTGCATCCAGATCGTCAGGTCCTTCGGCGCCGGCGTGCCGACGGCGGTGACGAAGCCGTCGAGCAGCGAGGTCTGCAAGGGGATCGCTCCGGCGCGCACGGCCTCCAGGGTGGATTCCATGGCGCGAAAGGCCTGCCGCTCGCTGTCCATCCGCCTGACGATGCGGGGGTTCTGAAGGACCAGCGCCATGCCCAGCAGCATCGCGATCCCGAGGATCACGAGGGCAACCAGGACTTCTATGAGGGAGAAGCCCTGGGAGCGCCGGCATCCTTGCCGGCAATGGAAAAGGCCGGCAAGGATGCCGGCGCTCCCAGGTTCAGACAAATCAGTCCCCCTATTTCCTCTCCGACCGCCGCCGCTCGGCGACCAGCTTCGTCACCTTGCCGGTCAGCTCCGGTTGGCTCAGGCCCGCGGCCTTGGCCCGTTCGAGAGCCTTTTTCGGGTCCACGCCTTTCTCCAGCACCAGCCAGGCATAGTAGAGGGCGCCCACCCGCTGCGAGCTGCCGCAATGGAGCAGCAGCGGGCGCTCCGCCCTCTCCATCGCCTCGAAGAAAAGATCGAGCCTGGCATGGCCCAGGTTGGCGGTCGTGACGGGGATGTTGACGTACGCCAGGCCGTTGACGCGGGCGGCGGCGGGCTCGTCGAATCCGTGCGGCTCCCCGGGAGCACGCAGATCGATGACCGTCCTGTAGCCCTCCTCGGCGAGGAGCTGGATCTGCTCGCCGGTCGGCTGGCCGGCGGCCATCACCCCCGGCTCGGGAAAGGTCGCGTTGGCGATGCCGAAGGTCTCCGGATCGGCGGCCATCGCCGGCATCGCCGAAGCGGCGAGAGCGGCCGCGGCAGCCGCGATACAGATCGTCATCCAGGCTGGTTTCCATCCGGATCGCATGGCGGTATTCCTCAACTGGCCATCCATATCATTACCTTAGCTCATCGCAACAAGGACAAAAAGGACGGCAAGGACTTCAAGGACGAGGAACGGTCATTCATCCCGCGTCCTTGGCGTCTTTGCGCGCGATCTGGCAGAGTACCGGCGATGTCCGCGATGCCGCACGACCCGCGCGCCTTCACCCTGGTCGAGAACGACCAGGCTCTGGCGGAGCTGGCCGGGCAATGGGCGCGGGCGCCGGTGCTGGGGCTCGACACCGAATTCGTCCGCACCAACACCTTCTTCCACAAGCTGGGCTTGATCCAGGTCTCCAATGGCCGGACCTCCTGGCTCGTCGATCCGCTGGCGGCGCGGGACCTCTCGCCGCTCGTTGCGGTCTTCCGCTCGCCCGGCGTCAAGGTGCTGCATTCGGCGAGCGAGGACATCGAGGTCTTCTACCGGTTCCTCCGCGTCCTGCCGGAGCCGCTGTTCGACACCCAGATCGCCGGCGCCTTCGCGGGGGCCGGCGCCTTCCTCAGTTATCAGAAGCTGGTGGCGGCGTACCTCGGCGTCGAGCTGGCCAAGGAGGAGACCCGAACCGACTGGATGGCCCGGCCCCTCTCGGCCGCCCAACTCGCCTACGCCGCCGAGGACGTCGCCTTCCTGGTGCCTCTCCACGAACGCCTGACGCGCGATCTCGAGGCCCTGGGCCGGCTCGCCTGGGCCCGCGAGGACTCCGCGGCCCTGCTCGACACCGCGCGCTTCGCGGAGGAGCCCGAAGCGGCGTACCTGCGCGTCAAGGGAGCCGGACGGCTCGATCGCCGCCAGTTGGCGGCCTTGCACCTCCTGGCGGCCTGGCGCGAGCAGGAGGCCCGGCGGCGCGACCTGCCGCGGAGCTTCGTCCTCAAGGAGGATCTCCTCCTCGCCCTTGCGACCCGGCGGCCGAAGGACCCGCAGGATCTCCAGCGGCTGCCGTCCTTCGATCCCCGCCAGGCGGCCCGCGACGGCGCCACCTGGCTCCAGCTCGTCGAGCGGGCGGCGAGCCTGCCGGAATCCGAGCTTCCTCCCAGGATCGCGGGCAAGCCGGTCTCACCCGCCGCCCGCGAGCTCGAGGACCGCCTGCGGGAGCTGGTGCGCAAGCGAGCCGCGGAGCTCAACGTGCCGCCCGAGATCCTGGCCCCTCGCCGCACCTTGGACGCCCTGCTCCGGCTGACCGTGGACAGGCCCGATCCCCGCCTGCCGCGCGGTCTCGAAGGCTGGCGCCGCGAGGCGATCGGGGAGGAGCTGCTGCGGGAGGCGACGAAGATCTCCTGAAGACTGCCGGATAGAGGTCGCCGTACCTCCCCTGAAAGCGGAACCTACGGGCATTCTCCCTGGCAGCCCCAGGGGAGCTGGGAAAAGCAGTGCTCGTGGCCCTCAGCGGCGTGGCAGTAATACTCCCAACAGCAATAGGCTTTGGTCTGTGAGCGTGACAATTGACCCGGGAAGAAGTTGGAAGGGCCGGGAAGCAGGCGGTCAGGGGTCAGGTCGCCATTGGTATCGACGACCACGAAGTCCGAGCTCTTCGCGCCGTCCGTGAAGCTCCACGGAATGGAGGTGGCAGGGAAGGTGACTCTGCCCGTCATCTCCAGCTTCCGCGCTTCCTTCTGGGTGGGCTTCACGGGGATGAAGGTCAGGCGTACGTCGACTGCGAGGGGCGCCATGAAGCTCCCGCCGTTCCTCCTGCGTGCGGTGGATGTTCATCGTGGTCACGCGCTGGTTAGGGCCCAGCGAGACATAGACGTGGAACGCCCCGCAGGTGGTCTTGATGGGGGCGATGCTCACCAGCGACAGCGCCCGGAACTGGATGCGGGTCGTGGTCCTGCGCCTGGTGTTGAAGACGGCGTCGTCGAGCCGCTCGACCACCGTGTCGGCTGACCCGAGTTGCCCCGGGACCTCGGTCACGAGAGGCAGGCCCTTGAGCGCAACTCGGCCCCTGAAAGGCTTGGACTCTTTGCAAAAGAACCCGGCAGGAATTGGATTCCGGGCAAAGTCGTAGAACGTCTTGCCATCGGCGGGGGTGGTGAAGATGTCGATGCCGCGCTCGATCATGGGTTCGGCGGTAAGAGGAGAAAGACCGACCAGGAGCGAGAACACGAGCACTTCGAGGACGCGACTCTTATTCACGCAAGACTCCTTGTCCCGAGGGACGGTAAGGTTGACCGCAGCACCCAGCCCTGCGATGCGGCGGGCAGATTGAGTGACCGTCAACTGCGCTCCGCCACGAGCAGAAGAAGCGCCCCTCCTCATCCCCCGAGGATGCCAGTCGACAGAACCTCCATATACATGATGGTGCTGAAGACAAGCTCGATGGGACAGCAGGTAAGGGCGAAACGGCCGCGCTCGCCGCGATCCTGCTCCCAGTGCGTTCCGTTAGAAGCCCTTCCGTCTCCCCCCAAAGCGCGCGCAAGCCGGATGGCGCGTTTTTCTGGTTGAAAAATCGGATCCAAGCCAAATCGCAGCAGTGGTTTCGAGGCGAGGTCCTACTCCACCCGCAACGCCTCCAGCGGGTCCACCCGCGTGGCCCGCCGCGCCGGCAGGTAGGAGGAAAGGAGCGCCACCAGCAGCAGCAGGATCGGGATCGCCGCGTAAGTCACCGGATCGGTGGTGGTAATGCCGAAGAGCGAGGTTCGCAGGAGGCGCGCGCAGGCCAGCGAGACGGCGAGGCCGATGCCGACGCCCGCGGCGGTCAGCGTCAGCCCCTGCCGGATCACCAGCCCCAGCACGCGCTGGCGCTGCGAGCCGAGCGCCATGCGGACGCCGATCTCGCGGGTGCGCTCGGTCACCGCGTAGGCGAGCACGCCGTAGAGGCCGACCCCGGCGAGCGCCAGCGCCAGGGCGGCGAAGAGCCCCAGCAGCACGAGGTTGAACCGGCGCGCGGCCACCGAGCCGGCGAGCCGCTGCTCCATGGTCGCGACGTCGTAGAGCGGGATGTTGCGGTCGAGCGCCGTCACCTCGCGGCGGACGGCGGCGGCCAGCGCGGTCGGGTCGCCCGCGGTGCGCACGCTGAGGAACCCGGAACGGCGGCGGTCGAGGGCGAACGGGCGGTACATCTGCGCCCGCGGCTCGGCGTCCAGCCCGTCGTGGCGGACGTCCTCGGCCACGCCGACCACGGTGGTCCAGGGCGTCTCGGGCGGACCGATCCGCAGCCGCCGGTCCACCGGATCCTCGTCTCCCCAGAGCCGCCGGGCCATGCCGCGGCTGACGATCGCGACCGGGGAGGCGGCGATCCGGTCCGCGGCGGTGAACGGCCGGCCGCGCACGATGCGGACGCCCATCGTCCGGAAGTAGTCGGGGCCGGCGCCGACCACCGCCACCTCCGGCTGCTGCTCCGGCGGCAGCGGCTCCCGCCCTTCCACCCGCAGACCCCGGATGATCATCGGGATGTCGCCCAGCGGAATCGCGTCGCTGACGGCGGCGGACTCGACGCCCGGCAGCGCGGCGGCGCGGCGGGTCAGCTCGTCGAAGAAGGCGCTCCGCGCCGCCGGAGCCGTGTAGCCGTCGGGCGGCAGCTCGACGGGCAGGGCGAGCACCCCTTCCGGCGTAAAGCCGGGATCCACTGCGCGCAGTTGCAGGAAGCTGCGCAGCAGCAGGCCCGCGAGGACGAGCAGCACGACGGCGAGCGCCACCTCCGCCGTCACCAGGAGACCGCGCACCCGGCCCGCGCCGCCGTGGCTTCCCTCCTTGAGCGGCTCCGTGAGGTCGACGCGCGACAGCCCCACGGCCGGCACGAGCCCGAAGAGCAGGCCGGTGGCCAGCGAGAGCAGCAGGGTGAAGAGGAGCACGGGGAGGTCGATGCCGATGGCGGTCTGCCGCAGCAAGCCGCCCCACAGGTCGGCCGGCACCATCGCCAGCAGCAGGCGGATGCCGGCAAAGGCCAGCAACAGGCCGCCGGCGCCGCCGGCGAGGCCGAGCAGGACGCTCTCGGCGAGCAGTTGCCCGGCGATGCGGCGGCGGCCGGCGCCGAGGGCGGCGCGGATGGCGATCTCGCGGCGCCGGGCGGAGGCCCGGGCCAGCAGCAGGTTGGCGACGTTGGCGCAGGCGATCAGCAGCACCAGCCCCACCGCCCCGAGCAGGATCAGCAGCGCCGGCCGGACGTCGCCCACCAGGCGCTCGGAGAGCGTCTTCACCTCCAACTGCGTCTCCGGCATGCTGAAGCGCGGCCCGCCGCCGGGCGGCCGGGGACCGCCGGCGCGAAGCTGGATCTGCCTGCCGCCGCCCGGCCCGCTCGGCGGCGGCCCGGCCGCCGGTCCGGCCGCAGCCTCCTCCGCCTGGCGCGCCGCCGCCATGGAACGATCGCTGATCATCGCCAGCTCCGTCCGCACCTGCGACAGCGTGGCGCCCGGGGCGAGGCGTCCGATCACCTGCAACAGCGACATCCGCTGCCGCGCCCGCTCCACCGTCTCGTCCAGCGCCAGGGCCACCAGCACGTCCATGTCCGGATCGCGGGGGAAGGCGAAGCTCCGGGGCAGGACGCCCACCACTTCGTAGCGCTGCCCGTCCAGCGTCAACCCCTGGCCGTCAGGGGCCGCGTCCGCTCCGAACAACCGTTGCCACAGACGTTCGGAGACCACCGCCACCGGCGCCGCGTTGAGGCGTTCGTCCGGCGGGTCGATGCCGCGTCCCCGCGCCGGACGCACCCCGAGAGTCGGCAGGAAGCTCGCGGAGACCCTGGCGCCGAGGAGGCGCTCGGGAGTCTCGCGGCCGGTCAGCGTGAGCTGCATCGCGTCGTCGAAGGCCGCGATCGAGCCGAGGGTCCGGCTCGCGTCGCGCCAATCGAGATAGTCGGCGCCGCTCGTCAGCTCGAAGCCCTCGGCGATGATGGTGTTCCGGATCCACACCAGCCGCTCGGGCTCGTGGTAGGGAAGCGGCCGCAGCAGCAGCGCGTCGACGACGCTGAAGATTGCCGAGTTGGCGCCGATCCCCAGGGCCAGCGTCAGCACGGCCACCAGCGTGAACGCCGGCCGGCCCGCCAGGGTTCGCGCCGCGAAGCGCAGATCGGAAACGAGCTTGTCCATTCCGTCCCCCTCCGGGGACTTACAACGCCCGTGGCCGTCGAAAGTTCCGGAGGAACAGACCCGGCAACCGAGGTTACCGCCGAGCGGCAAGACGTTTCTTGGGATCGCTACGCTTGTTCACTCAAAGGTGCCTCTTTTGGTGCATTCAGTGTTGTAGTAGCATCATGGCATGGCCATCGAAGACGAAGTGCGGCGGGCGACGAAGTTGCTGGAGACGGTCATGCAGGCGGCTGGGCTGACGCGCAAAGAGCTCGATCAGAAGCTCGGGGCGGGTCCGGGGTACGTCAGCCAGGTCCTCACCGGACGGATGGAGCTCGAGTTTCGCCACATCCTGGCGATCCTGCGGGCCCTCGACCTGCAGCCCGGCGTCTTTTTCCAGACCCTGTATCCGGAGAACCGGCCGATGACGGACGCCGGGGTGATGGAGGAGTTCCTGCGGCGCTACCAGAACCTCGGCTTCGGCGGCCGGCCCGCGCCGCCGCCGCCGACATCGACGGTAGACCCGCAGGAGCTGGAACGGATCATCCAGAGCGCGGTCCGCACCGCTCTCTCGGACGCACCGGCGCCCGCGGCGGGAAAGACGAAGCCGGTGAAGCGGAAGCGGTCGTAAGCAGCGGCCGCTCCTCAGGTTCCCTTCCGTCGGACCGTCGTCCGCTCCGTCCGTGGTCCCTTGACACGGAAAAACGAGGGTATACAAAGACAGAAAACGGGTTCAGCACTTCACGGAAGGAGATCCCGCGCGGCCGCGATTCACGGTCCCGCGTAGCGCGCCTCCGGCGCTGGCCCTCACCTCCCCGGCCCTCCTCTCCCGCCCCCTCCCTTCCCACCTCACCGGGAGAGGAGGGAGAAAGGCATCAAGAAAAGTGCTTCTTTTCTCACCAGGAGGGAGGAAGACATCAAGAAAAATGCCTCTTTCCCCTCTCTCCCGGTGAGGGCGGGAGGGAGGGGGCGGGAGAGAGGGGCCAGGGGAGTGAGGGCCAGCGCCGGAGGCGCGTCAGATTCGCGGTGCCGTCCCGGGCCGCCCCCCTACCCCGTGAACTTGTACCCCAGCCGGTGCACCGTCACGATGTGCTTGGGGTCCGAGGGGTTGTCCTCGATCTTCTTGCGCAGCTTGGCGATGTGCATGTCCACCGTGCGGGTGAAGGGGATGGCGTTGTAGTCCCAGACGGTGTCGAGCAGCTTCTCGCGGGTCACGATCTCGCCGCGGTGCTGGATGAAGTAGGCGAGGAGCTGGAACTCCCGCGGCGAGAGCTCGATCGGCTCGCTCCCCTTGCGCGCCTCGTGACGCTTGAAGTCGATGCACACGTCGCCGAAACGGTAGCTCTCCGGCGGTGCCGCCGCGGCCGTGCCCTGGCGCGGCGCAGCACGGCCTCGGCGCGGGCCAGCAGCTCCATGAAGCCGAACGGCTTGGTGATGTAGTCGTCGGCCCCCAGCTTCAGGCCCAGCACCTTGTCGATCTCCTGGCCGCGGGCCGTCAGCATGATGATCGGCACGCCGTTGCCGTTGCTGCGGAGCTGCTTGCAGATGTCGAGGCCCGTCATCTTCGGCAGCATCACGTCGAGCAGGATCAGGTCCGGTGGGTCCGAGGTGGCGAGGTTCAGGCCGGCCTCGCCGTCCTTGGCCACCGTCACCGAGTAGCCCTCGTATCGGAAGCCGTCGCGCAGGGCGACGGACATGGATTCGTCGTCTTCGACGATCAGGACGCGCGTCATGGTCTCAGGCCTCGGAGGGCCGCTCCCGGCGGTCTGCGGGGGCGGGAGCGGCGATCCTCTTGGATTCCATGGCTTCGGCGGCGGCTTCGGGCGGCTCGATCGGCAGGTGGATCGAGAAGGTGCTGCCCTCGCCCGGCCGGCTCTCGACGGTGACCTTCCCGCGGTGGGCCTCGACGATGTGGCGGACGATGGCGAGCCCCAGGCCGCTGCCCTTGACGTCGTGCACCAGACCGGTGCTGACGCGGTGGAAGCGGTCGAAGATCTTCTGCTGCTCGTCGCGCGGGATGCCGATCCCCTGGTCGGCGACCGAGATGACGACGAAGTCGTCCTCCCGCCGCAGGGAGACCGTGATGTCCTTGTTGCCGTTCGAGTACTTGACCGCGTTGTCGAGCAGGTTGGAGAGCGACTGGGCGATGGCGCCGGCGTCGAGGCGGGCCGGCGGCAGCGGCACCTCCGCGCCCTCGACGAGGATGTTGAAGCCCTTCTGCCGCAGCCGCACCTCGAAGGTCTTGAGCGTCTCGCAGACCACCTCGCGCACGTCGCAGCGCTCGAAGTGGTAGGTCTTGCGCCCCGACTCGATGCTGGCGAAGTCGAGGATGTTGTTGATGAGCTGGGTCAGGCGCCGGCTCTCGGTCTCGATGTAGTCGCCGTACTCCTGCACCTTCTCCGGATTGTCGACGCGCCCCAGCCGCAGGAACTCGCCGAAGACGCGGATCGAGGCGAGCGGCGTCCGCAGCTCGTGCGAGACGTTGGAGACGAACTCGTTCTTCATCTGCGACAGCTTCATCTCCCGCGAGGCGGTGCGCAGCGCCAGCGCCAGCCCGCCCAGCAGCACGGTGGCGAGCGCCGCCGAGAGGCCGATGTTGACCAGGAAGTTCCGCCGCGCCACCACGGCCGGCGTGGCATGGCGGCTGGCGAGCCCGATCTTCCAATCCGTGAAGACGTAGCCGAACGGCTTCTCGGCCTCCGTCCGCCACAGCCGCTTGTCCGCGAGCGGCTCGGTGGCGAAGACGATCCGGCCCTTGTCGTCCCGCACCGAGACGATCGGCGCGTCCCGGGGTTTCGGGAACTGGTCCCAGAGCGACTTCTTGATCACCTCGTGCAGCACCACGTCGCCGAAATAATTCTCGTCGAGGACCATGCCGGCGAGCCCCACCAGCCGCGAGGAGTCGTCGGTGATGGGGTAGAGGAGGATGCGGTGGTTGGGGTCCTTCTCCTCGACGATCAGGCGCACCGTCTCCAGTCGGTTCTCCGTCTCCTTGTGGGCGATGGCCTTCCAGGGCGCGATTGCCATGTAGGCCGCCCTCACCTCGGAGGACCACCGCGGCGGCTGCAGCAGGGTGCAGGAAGGCTCGAAGAAGAGCAGGCCCTGGTCGTTGAGGAAGCTCATGACGAACAGGTGCTTGACGCCCTTCACCCCCTTCTTCTTGAAGTGGTAGGCCGCCTTCTCGAGGTTGTCGTTGGTGAAGACCGAGGGGGAGAGGTCCAGCATCCGCTCGGCGTAGCCGCCATAGAAGCGCTCGACCTCGCTGGAGACGCTTTCGAGAAACGCGTTGAGCGTCGCCTGGTGGACGATCTCCGAGCTTCTGGTCGAGCTTGACGAGCCAGCGGTACTGCAGGGCGAGCAGCACCAGCAGCGGCACGAGGACGGCCGCCATCCCGATCCACAAGGTATGCCGCTTCGGCGGCGACGCGAGCTTCATCGCAGCTCCAGAGTCTAGAGCAAAACTCCCTGCCCGCTCCGGGCGAGCCGGCTCTTTACAAATAAGTTACTCCCTTTGCGAGGATTTACGCCACGGTGAGGACCTTTACGCGTCGCCGGCCGTACTCTCCCCGGCATGGATGGCCATTCCCACACCGCGGTCCGGGCCGAGCTTCCCGGGCCGCTGACCAAGGAGGTCGATATGAAGCGAACCGTTCCTCTCCTCGTCCTCGCTCTGCTCCTCGCCCTTTCCACCGCGGCTTTCGCCGGCGGCGAAAAGTGCGCCCACGACGCGGCCCACAAGGCGAAGGCCGCCAAGATGGCCGCCCACGGCTGGCTCGGTCTCAAGGCCGACAAGGATGCCACCGGCGCCTACAAGGTCGCTTCCGTCGCGCCCGACAGCCCGGCCGCCCAGGCCGGCTTCCGCGCCGGCGACGTGCTCGTGGCCTACAACGGCATCGCCCTGACCGAGGCCAACAAGGACGCCGTCAAGAAGGCCAAGGCCGAAACCGCCGTCGGCAAGACCGTCGCCTACACCATCCGCCGCGACGGCGCCGAGAAGACCCTCACCGCCACCCTCGCTCCGGTGCCCGAAGAGGTGCTCGCCGCGTGGATGGAGGAGGAAGAGAAGGCGGCGCAGGTGGCGAGCAAAGAGAACTGAAGGCGTTTCTCCTCCCCAACACCGCCCCGCGGGATCACCCCAAACCCCTCTCCTCGATCCCGCGGGGGGCTTTTTTGGCGGTGCTTGCTTTCCGGGGTCCTACCCTTTCGACCCCGCCTCCCGACCGAGAATCTTCCGCGTCATCTCCCGCAGTTGCTCCATCTGCTCGTCGGTAAAGGCGCAGGACGCGGGCTCCTTGGGGGCCGGGGAGATGAGGCCTCCCATTGCCTGACCCACCTTGCTTCAACTAAATGCATATGATATGAATAACGTATTGAAGAGTGTCTATAATAGAGTTTATTTCTAAGGGGAGGGGTGAAGAAATGGTGATCTGGGCATTCCGTGAGCCGTCATCGAAATCGGTCATCGAATCTGTTGGGATGCTTCTCGTCGGCGCGCTGGTGCTTTTGCCAGCGCCGGTGCGGGCGGCGCTGCCCGCGCCCGACGCCAACTCGGTCCTGATCCTGGCCAGCACCGACGGGGGCGGAAATTACACCGCCGCCGCTGTCGCGCAGGGGTTCACGGTCGTCTCAGCGAGCGACCCGCAGTGGGCTGCGCTGACGCCCGCGGACTTCGCTGGTCCATTTAGGTACAAGGCGATCATCCTGGGTGACCCAATCTGCGGAGGAACGCCGCCGGCAGTCGCCGAGGCAAACGCACTGACCGTGTGGGGGCCGGCGATCGACGGCCCGAAGCTAATCATCGGCACGGACGAGGCCTTCCATTTCGGCTCGGGAGGGTCGCAGCTCATCGCCAGCGGCATCGGCTTCGTCACCAGTGGGACGGGCGGCCAGACCGGCGCTTACATCAGCCTCTCCTGCTACTACAACAGCGCGCCTCCCTCCACACCGGTGCCGCTGGTCGCGCCTTTCGGCGTGTTCACGGCCGGCGGCGCCAGCTGCCATAACGACTCCCACATCGTGGCAGTCTCCCCGGCGCTCGTCGGCTTGACCGACGCTTCGCTGTCGAACTGGTTCTGCTCCACCCACGAGTTCTTCAATTCCTTTCCCTCGTCGACGTTCCTTCCGCTTGTCATTGCGAGGAACGTCGCCGGTCTGGGGAATTTAAGCTTCGCGGACGGCACCAACGGCATCCCCTACATCGTGGCGAGCGGCGGGGGCCTCACTGCGGTAGGCGTGCCGACACTGTCTGCCTGGATGATGGGCCTTCTCGCCCTGGGGCTGGCCGGTGCTGGACTCTTCGTGATGCGCCGCCTCCACAGCTAGTCAGGGTCCAGGCGGGTCACGGTCGCCCCTCCCCTCCGCAGGAGAGGGGAAGGGCGCGGAGATGAAGGGCTCTACAGGTTGAACGAGAACGTCAGCACGATCGAATCCATCGTCATCTCGGTGGTCACGGAGGTGCCGGGCACCGGACCGGTGGGACCCAGGAAGGGTCCGGTGATGCGGTTCTCGAAAACGTGATAGTAGGCGGCGTTCAGCTCCAGGTGCTCGTTGACGCGCGTGCCGAAGCCGGCGGTGACGCGGTCCTCGAAAATGGCAGGGACGGGCACGGTGACGAACGTCTGACTCTCCGGGATCGCGTTGTCGGCGACGTTGTAGCCGGCGCGCAGGGTGAGCTTGTCGGTCGCCCGGAACTGGACGCCGATATCGAAGACGGTGATGTCCTCGAAGCCCAGGACGTCCTTGAAGCCCTCGGTATCCTCATAGTTGATCAGCTTGCCGTCCACGGCGATGGCCAGCCGGTCGTTCGGCGTGAAGGCGATGCCTCCCACCAGCACGGCGGGAGCGTTGAGCTGGAGCGTGACCTTGCGATGGGTGCCGAAGGTGGGGAGGCTGGGGTTCGCCACGGCGGAGTTCCACTCGAAGTCCTCGAAGTCCGTCTCCGAGTTGTAGGAGAGGCCGAGGGCGAAGGCGGGGCTGATCTTGTAGTAGGCGCCGACTCCCAGGCCGAAGCCCCAGGCGCTGTCGGTGTTGACGCGGGGGAAGAAGCAGGGACCGAAGGGGCCGGAGCAGTCCGGAGATGCGAAGCCGGCGGGATCGGCGGTCAGCGCCGAGCGGGCGGTGTTGAGCGATACGCCGACGGAGAAGGCGTCGTTGACCTTCCAGGCCACGACGAACGGCACCTTCATGAGCTGGTAGTTCGAGTACACCCGCCCGAAGCCCTGCGGCTGCGGCGAGAGGATGGGATTGGTCGAGTCCTGCCGGTAGTCGGCGCCGAAGCCGGCGAGCCCCAGGAAGCCCATGCCGTAGGCCAGGCGTGCGCCGGACTTGTGGCGCGTCCAGCCGAAGGCGGGGATCAGCGCCGGATCGCTGTCGTCCTCGGTGCGGCCGGAGAAGGGGCCCACCTGGCTCTCGACGGCGTTTTTCTGGGTGTTGTACTCGGCGCTGAAGGAAAACCGGCTGCCGTCGAGGTCGGTGAGCAGGGCCGGATTGAGCAGCAGGGCGCCCAGCGGATCGTTGGGAAGGGCGACGCCGGCGCCTCCCATCGAGCTGTTGACGGCGCCGATGCCGTGCAGGTTGTGGCCGTTGCCGGCGTAGGCGGCGGGCGTGGCCAGGGCAAGGGCGAGGAGCAGAGCGGATCCTTTGCGGTTCATACATTCTCCCTGAGAAGAAGGACGTGACGCACTTCGGCAGCTCCCGAGGACGGATCGGGGGACACAGCCCTTGCGTCTGTACAGAAAACTAAATCTGGGCATTCTATAGCCCAATCTGAGTGTACTTTCAACAAGACTGGTGCGGATGGGCGATTGCGGCGCGCCCAACGCGGCCTTGCGGCAGGGGGGCGAATTGCCTATCCTACGGTGCACGTTGCGCACGAAAGCGCTGATAGCGCCGGGAGTTAGACGCCTCGACCGGCGTCCGCTGCGGTGGCTCGCCCGGCCGCCGAGGAGAAGCCAGAGGATGGAAGCAGAGAGCCTTGCCGTCGACCGCCGAGGGGAGCCCGCGGCCGCGGGACCGGCGGAACGCCACACCGAGACCGCCCTGATCGGGTGGATCCTGGTGACGCTTCTTGTCCTGGCGGGCTATCTCCTGCTGGCGCTCGCCGCCACCTCCGGCTGGCCGCGGCACGTTTTCCTGGCGCTCGGCGCCGCCGGGATCGTCTCGTACAGCCTTTGGGTCTTCCCATATTTCAACCGCATGGAGCGCCGGTTGCCCGAGGCCCGGCAGGACTGGTCGAAGCTGGAGGGTGAGCTGATCGGGGCCTTTGACCAGCTCGGGACGGGCGATCTGGTCCGCGCGGTCGAGGCCACGCGGAACCTGCCGGCGAGACTGGCCGAGACCTCGCGGGCGGCAAGCGATGCGCTCTCGCGGCTCGCGCAGCAGATCCAGGACAGCTCGATCGAGGTGGCTGCCGCCTCCGACGCGGTCAACGAAATCGCCGCCGAGCTGGCGTCCGGGTCCTCGGAGCAGGCGGCCTCGGTGGTGGAGATCACCGCCGCCATGGAGCAACTGGCGCGCACGGCCTCGCAGATCGCCGACAACGCTTCGCGCCAGGCGGATCTGGCGGCGCGGGCCGAGGCGAGCGGCGACGCCGGCTCGGCGGCCGTGAACGAGGCGGTCGGCGGCGTCGAGGAGGTGCAGAAGCGCATCAGCGCCATTGCCAGCCGCGCCGACGCTCTCGGCACCCGCTCGAAGGAGATCTACCGGGTGCTCGACCTGATCACCGAGATCGCGCAGGAGACCCACATCCTGTCGCTCAACGCCGCCATCGAGGCCGCGGCGGCGGGCGCCGACGGCCGGCGCTTCTCGGTGGTGGCCGAGGAGGTGCGGCACCTCGCCCAGCGTTCGCAGGAGTCCGTCGAGTCGGTGCGCAATCTGCTCGACGAGTTCTCGGGCTCGATTCGCGCCACCATCGTCGCGACGGAGGAGGGGAGCAAGGAGGCCAGCCGCGTGCTCGAACGTTCGCGGGCCGCGGCGGAAGCCATCGAGGATCTGCGCCACGCTTCGGCGGACACCTCGCGTGTGGCGCGCCAGATCTCGCTCGCCACCCAGCAGCAGAACGCCGCCTCCGACGAGGTGGTGATGACGCTGCGCGAGGTCAGCCTGGTGGTGCAGCGGATGACGACGGGCCTCAAGAACCTCTCGAGCACGGCCGACCGCCTGAACACGCTGGGGCTCGAGATCCAGCTCCTCGCCCAGTCCTTCCACCTCGATTCGCCGCGCTCCCTCAAGCACCTGGTCGAGGGCTGGGCGCGGCAGCTCGAGGGGCGGGAGTCGCTGCCGGAGAAGGAAAAGGCGCTGGACGACCTGGTGCGCGAGGCGCCTTTCGTGGAGTTGGGATATCTCATGGCGCTGGACGGCGGTACGCTGGCCCTCTGCTTCAACCGCAAGCTGCTCGACGAGCGCCAGCTCGCCCTGGCCGCCAAGGTGCGCGAGACGGACGTGCGCAGCCGCCCGTGGTTCAAGGCGGTGGCGCGACACTGGCGGACCACCCTGATCCCGCCTTACGAGTCGATGCAGAACTCGGAGGCCTGCTTCACCGTCTGCACGCCTTTGCGCAACGGCGACGGCTCGGTGGCCGCCGTGCTGGGGATCGACATCAACGTGACCGGCTGGACGAGGATCTAATGCGCCGGCGATACAGATCCGGCAGAGATGTAGGGGCGGCCCTATGTGGCCGCCCTGGGTGGGAGGGCGGCGGCCTTGGTGGCCTTCGGCGGCAGGGCGGCCACATAGGGCCGCCCCTACAGGAGATGAGCCTTGACCGGGCCTTCTGAGACCGCGGAGCGGCGCGAGGGCACTCATCTGCTGGTGCGGGCCGGGGAGTACGCGTGCGCCTTGCCGCTTTCCGCGGTGCGCCGGGTGGTGCGGGCCGTGACCGTGCATCCGCTGCCGGGAGCCGCAGGCGAGCTGGAAGGCCTGGCGGAGTTCGCCGGCGAGCCGCTGCCGGTGCTGAACCTGGCCCGCCTGGTCAACGCGCCGCCGGGAGCCAACCCCGCCTTTCCGGTGACGGTCGTGGTCTGGGGAGGGCCCGAAGGAGCGCGGGAGATGGTCGGCCTCGCCGCCGATGCGGCGCTGGAGGTGGTGCACGTGGCGCCCGCATCGATGGTCGCGGGCGACGGCCGCCTCCTGCTGGGCGAGGCACCCATAGGAGGAGAGGTCGTCCGCGTGCTCAACCTCGAGGCGCTGGGGCGGGAGGCTTGAGCGTGCCGCACGCCCGCGGCTTCCTGCTGCTGCGCCGCGCGGGCAGCGTCTGGGGGATCGCCAGCGCCGCCGTGGACGGACTTGCCGCCTGCGGCGGGGGTTACAGGATTACGGTGGGGGAGGGGACGCTCGCGGCCGACGAGATCCTGGGCATCGTGGACTTGCGGGTGCGCCCGCCGGATGCGGTGCTGCGGCGGTTCTGGCCCGAGGCGCCGAGCGGCCTCGCGGTGCACGGCCGGCTGCCGGTGGTGGTGGTGGACCCGCGACGTCCGCCCGCAGCGTTGAAATTCGATGCAGGAGAGGGAGCGGATGAAGGACGCCGGTAATCCAATCAAACCTTCGATCAATAGGTCGATCGGCCGTTCGATCAACCACGCCCTGATCGGGGTGTTGATCGCGGTCGCGGTCGCGGTCGCGGGGCTCGTGCTGCTGCTGCTGGCGGAGGCGGGCGGGGCGGCGAGCTGGCGCTTCAGCGCCTACCTGCTGGTGGCGGTCGCGACGTTGGCGATCTATGGCCGCTTCGTCTACCGGCCCCAGCAGCGTCTGGGCGAGCGGGTGAAGGGCGCGGAGAGGCGGCGCCAGGGCATCGAGCGGACGCTGGTCGAGGCGCTCGACCGCCTGCGGGACGGCGATCTGGTCAACTGCGCGCAGCAGTCACAGTCGCTTCCCGGCCGCCTGGCCTCGGCGCTCACCAACTCCACCAACTCCCTCGACGTGCTGGCGCAGCAGATCCAGTCGAGCTCGATCGAGGTGGCCTCGGCCGCCGGTTCGGTCAACGAGATCGCCTCCGAGCTGGCTTCCGGCTCCTCGCAGCAGGCGGCTTCGGTGGTGGAGATCACCGCCGCCATGGAGGAGCTGGCCCGCACGGCGTCGCAGATCGCCGGCAACGCCGCCTCTCAGGCCGACCTCGCGCAGGCGGCCGAGGAGAGCGGCAACGCCGGCCAGGCGGCGGTGGAGGAGGCGGTCGTCGGCATCGAGGAGGTGAAGAAACGGATCAGCGGCATCGCCAACCGCGCCGAGATCCTCGGTACGCGTTCCAAGGAGATCTATCGCGTGCTCGACCTGATCACCGATATCGCCCAGGAGACGCACATCCTGTCGCTCAACGCCGCCATCGAGGCGTCAGCGGCCGGCGAGCACGGGCGGCGCTTTTCGGTGGTTTCCGAGGAGGTGCGGCGCCTCGCCCAGCGTTCGCAGGAGTCGGTCGAGTCGGTGCGCAACCTGCTCAACGAGTTCGCCGGCTCGATCCGCACCACCGTCGTCGCCACCGAGGAGGGGAGCAAGGAGGCCGGGCGGGTGCTGGAGCGCGCCCGGGCGTCCGCCGCGGCCATCGAGGACCTGCGCGGCGCCTCCAGCGATACGGCCCGCGTGGCGCGCGAGATCTCGCTCGCCACCCAGCAGCAGAACGCCGCCTCGGACGAGGTCGTGCTCACGCTCAAGGAGGTCAGCCAGGTCGTGCAACGGATGGCCGACAGCCTCAGGCAGTTCACCGAGACCGCCGACCGGCTCAACCGCCTCGGGCTGGTGATTCAGATGCTCGCCCAGTCCTTCCACCTGGACTCGCCGCACTCGCTGAAGCACCTGGCCGAGACCTGGGCCCGCGAGGTCCGGCGCCGGCTCGGCAACTGGGAGTCGATCGAGCGGCTGCTGCAGGATCTCGTGCACCGCACGTCCTATATCGAGTGCCTCTACTTCTTCGACGGCCGGCGCAGCCAGACGGCCCTCACCGTCAATCGCCACATCCTCGGCGACCGGCAGGTGCCGTCCGCCGTCAAGAACGGCGAGGGCTTTACGGAGCGGCCCTGGTACAAAGCGGCGGTGCGCGAGGGCCACACCGTGCTGACACCGCTGTTCAACTCGCTGCTCTCCGGGCATCCCATCTTCACCGCCGCGTCGCCGATCTACGAGCGGGGGGAGCTGGCGGGCGTGCTCGGGCTCGACGTGAACGTCGACAGCTGGACCAAGATCTGACCGCGGGGCGGCCTTGGACGCGGAGTTCGCCGATCTCGTTCCCCTCTTCGTCGAGGAAGCCCGCGACCGGCTGGAGCGGCTCGCCACCAGCGTGCCGCGCCTGGAGTCCGACCCGCAGTCGGTGGTGGAGGCCAAGCGCGAGCTGCATACCCTGAAAGGCGCCGGCCGCATGATGCGGATCGCCCCCCTGGCCGAGCTGTGCCACGCCGCCGAGGAGGTGCTCCATACCGCCCGCTCCGGCGTGGTTCCGGTGCTCACCCGGGTGGTGGACGAGCTGACGGCGCTCGTCGATGCGATCTCCCGCGGCCAGGAGCCATCGGTGGACGCCGAGCTGCTGAAGCTGCTCCAGGGCCTGGCCGGCGACGGTGCGGCCCCCGCGCCTCCTGTCCCCGAGGCGAAGCCCGCCGTCCTTTCAAGTCCTTCCGGTCCTTTGAGTCCTTCCGGTCCTGAGGCTCCTGGAGCAACCAGGCAGGAATCCGCCTCGCCCGCGGCCAAGATCCCGGCTCCCGGCGGCAGCGCCGACCTGCGGGTGGACACCGCGGCGCTCGACGCCGTCGCCGAGCGGGCGACGCAGGTGCGCATCATGGCGCTCGCCGGACGGCAGGTGATCGACCGCATCTACGAGCTCGCCCGGCTGGCGGAGGAAGGGTTGCACGAGCCCTCGCCGCAGCAGGTGCTGGCCGTGCTCGCCACCATGCTGCGCCGGGTGGGAGTGGAGCTGGAGGGCGGGCAGCGCCGGCTCATCCGCGCCGCGGAGGAGCAACTGGAGAAGATGCTCGCGCTGCAGCTCCAGCCCCTGCGCGGCTTTCTGCTCTCCTTCGCCCGCCACGCGCGCGAGCTGGCGCGGTCGCTCAAGCGGGAGGTCGAGGTGGAGCTGGAGGGCGAGGAGACCCGTCTCGACCGGCGCATCGCCCACGAGCTGGAGGAGGCGCTCATCCACCTGATCCGCAACGCCGTCGATCACGGCATCGAAGCGCCGGAGGTCCGCGAGGCCCGCGGCAAGCCGCGAGCCGGCCGCATCCAGATCAAGGCCCAGGCCAGCGGCCCGAAGGTGCGTCTGGTCATCGCCGACGACGGCGGCGGCATCGACGTGGCGCGGGTCGTCCAGAAGGCGGTGGACGCCGGTCTCGTGGATCCGGGAGCCGCCGCCGCGATGGGGCAGCAGGAGGCCCTGCGGCTGCTCTTCTCGCCCGGCTTCTCGACCCGCAGGCAGGTCTCGGAGACCTCCGGCCGCGGCGTCGGCCTCGACGTGGTGGCCAACGCCGTGGCCCGCGTCGGCGGCGAGGTGTTCGTGGAGACCGAGCCCCGGCGCGGCACCACGTTCACCGTCGAAGTGCCGGTGGCCCGCCGCGGCGAGTCGGTGATGCTGCTGCGCGTGGGGCAGCTCAAGATCGCGCTCCCCTCGTCGGTCGTGCGCCGTGCCACGCGCCTCGACGCCGGGTCCGTCGTCGAGCGCGACGGCCGGACGCTGGCTTCGTTTCCGGACCGGCTCGTGCCGTTCGTGCCGCTCGCCCGCCTCTACGGCCAGCCTGTCGCCGAGGGCCAGTTGCTGCTGGAAGGGGTGATCTCGGGCCAGCCGCTGGCGCTGGCGGTGGACGGGGTCGAGGGCGAGCAGGAGGTGCTGGTGCGGCCGATCACGCGGCGGGCGGCGACGGACCGGCTGCTCGAAGGCGTGGCCCTCCTGGCCTCCGGCGAGCCGGTGGGCGTCCTCTCGCCGTCGGTGCTCTCCCAGCGCGAGTACCTGCGGGCGCTGCCGGTCGCCCGGCCGCAGGCGCCGGCGCGGCGGGTGCGCGTGCTGCTGGTCGACGACTCCCTGGTCACCCGTGAGATGGAGCGGCGCCTGCTGGAGGACGCCGGCTTCCACGTGGCGGCCGCGGGCGACGCCGAGGAGGCGCTGTGGCTCCTCGCCGAGGAAAGCTTCGACTGCGTCGTCACCGACGTCGAGATGCCGCGCATCGACGGCTTCGAGCTGACCTCGCAGCTCCGCAGCATGGAAAATTTCGCGCAGCTCCCCATCATCGTGGTCTCCACGCGCGACCGTCCGGAGGACCGCCTGCGCGGCCTCAAGGCGGGCGCCGACGCCTATCTCACCAAGCAGGGCCTGGACGCGGGGGAGCTGGTGGATCTCGTCCGGCGGTTGGGGGGTTCGGGGCGATGAGGCGGCGCGTGAAGCTGACGCCCCGCCGTTCCCGCCTGTCGCGCCTCCGGCGCTGGCCCTCACTCCCCCGGCCCCTCTCTCCCAGCCTCCCCCCCATCCGCCGGGCGAGAGGGGAGACTGAAAATGCAGTCGTAGGGTGCGCCGTGTGCGCCGTCCATGCCGGTTCCGGTGCGCATAGCGCAGCTTATTTGGTTTTGCTGTTCTCCCCTCTCTCCCGGCGGATGGGGGGGAGGCCGGGAGAGAGGGGCCGGGGGAGTGAGGGCCAGCGCCGGAGGCGCGACAGGTCGGCGGATGCTGAGGTGGCTCCTTGATCCGCGTCCTCCTGGTGGACGACTCGCCTTCGGTCAGGGCGGTGCTGCGGCGGTTCTTCTCGCGCACGCGGGACATCCGGGTCGTCGGCGAGGCCGCGGACGGCGCGCAGGCGGTCCAGGCGGTGATCGAGCTGCAGCCGCAGGTGGTGGTGATGGACCTCCAGATGCCGGTGCTGGACGGTTATCAGGCCACCGAGCAGATCATGGCGGTGCGTCCGACGCCGATCGTCGTCCTCTCCTCGCGCGCCAACCGCAACCAGATGCAGACGGCCTTCGAGGCGATGCGCCGCGGCGCCCTGGAGGTCCTCCCCAAGCCGGAGGACACGCCGAGCTGGCAGCAGCTCGCCGAGAGCCTGCCGGAGACGGTGCGCACGGTGGCCAAAGCCCGCGCCGTTCTCCGCGCACCGCTGCCGCCGGCCGGCCGGCCTGCGGCTCTCCTCGCGCCGCCGGGCGAGCTGCGCTGGGTGGCGATCGGCGCCTCGACGGGCGGCCCCGCCGCCATCCGCGAGCTCCTGGACGAGATGCCGGCCGACGTTCCGGCCGGATTCCTGATCGTGCAGCACATCGCCTCCGGTTTCGAGCTGGGTTTCGCCGACTGGTTGAACAAGGAGCTTCCCCTTCGACGTGCGGCTGGCAGAGGACGGCGAGGTGCTGCGGCGCGGCGCGGTGCGCCTGGCTCCCGGCGGCGTCCACCTGCGGCTGGAGGCCGCGGGGCGGTTGCGCCTCGACTCCGATACTCCGCCGCGCCGCGGCCACCGGCCGTCGGTCGACGAGATGTTGCTCTCCTGCGCCGCCCACTGCCCGCGCGAGGTGGCCGCCGTGCTGATGACCGGCATGGGCGCGGACGGCGTCGAAGGGCTATTGGCGCTGCGAAAAGCCGGTGGGATCACGCTGGTGCAGGACGAGGCCAGCTCGGTGGTGTTCGGCATGCCGCGCGTCGCTCTGGAGCGGGGCGCGTCCGACGTGGCGCTGCCGCCGCGCGCCCTGGCCCGCGCCCTGGCGCGCCTGTGGAGCGAGGGGGAGCGGTGAACCGGGTCCTGGTGGTGGACGACAGCGAGGTGACGCGGGCCATCCTCGTCCGTACCTTGCGGGGCGCCGGCTTCGAGGTGCTGGAGGCGCGCGACGGGGCAGAGGGAGCCATGGCGGCGTTGCGGGAGCAGCCCGCCGTCGTCGTGACCGACCTCCAGATGCCCATCATGGACGGTTTTCCCCTGCTGCGGCTGCTCAAAGCCGACCCGGCGAGCTCTCACATTCCGGTGTTGATCCTCACCAGCCACGGCGAGGCGGCCTCCCGCTACTGGAGCCTGCGCACCGGCGCGGACGCCTACCTCACCAAGGACTTCCACCCGGCCGAGCTGGTGGCGGTGGTCTCGCGCCTCGCCGCGCAGGCCGCCGCCAACCCGCCTCGTGCCGCGGGCTCCGCGGAGCTTCAGGCCATCGGACCGGTCGAGGTGCTGGCCCGGGTGGCGCGCCACCTCGACACGTCTCTGCTCCAGGCCACGATCGTCAACACGCTCCTCGAGCAGGGTATGGCCGCGGCCGATTTTCACGGCGCGGCGCGGGGAGCGCTCGAAACGCTCAGCCAGGTGGTCGATGCCCAGTTGCTGGCCGTGGCGGTGGCGGAAGCCGGCTCGGCGATCGCCCAGATCCTGCTGCAGGACGCGGTGCGGGCGTCCGACGTCGACGGGCTGAACGACCGGCTGGCGCGGGTTCTCGAGCTGGTGCCGGGCACGCTCATCGAGATGCACGTCGCCGGCGAGCGCGGCGAGGTCGCCGTCGATCTGGAGCGGATGGTCTGGCTGTCCCTTCCCCTGCGCGAGGCCACCGGCGTCCTCTCCTTCCTGCCCCGCGATCCCCGGGAGCTGGATCCCACCGCCGGTGCCTCGGTCGAGGCCCTCCTCGGCCATCTCGCGCTGGTGCTCGACAACGCCCGCCTCTCCCAGCGGCTGCACGAGCTTTCCACATTCGACGAGCTGACCCGCCAGCTCAACCGCCGTGTCATCTACGACCGCCTCACCGAGGAGCTGGAGCGGGCGCGCCGGTACAGGTATCCGCTGAGCGTCGTGCTCTGCGACCTCGATCACTTCAAGGAAGTCAACGACACCTACGGCCATCTCGCCGGCGACGCCATCCTGCGAGAGGGCGCGGCGGTGCTGCGGCGCTGCCTGCGCAGCACCGACCTGCTGGGACGTTACGGCGGCGAGGAGTTCCTGGCGGTGCTGCCGCAGGTGGATCTCAATGCGGCGCGGCTGGCTGCCGAGCGCCTGCGCCAGGGGCTGGAGAGTCACCTCGCGCGGCTGCCGGAAGGTCTCGAGGTGCGCATCACCGGCTCCTTCGGGGCCGCCTCTCGCGACGAGCTGCCGGGCTCTCCCAGCGGCGACCTCCTGGTGTCGCTGGCGGACCGCCGCCTCTACGAGGCCAAGGCCGCCGGGCGGAACTGCGTCCGGCCATGAGCCAGCCCGCGTCTCCGGCCTTGCAGCAGCTCGTGATCCTCATCCGCGAGGTCACCGGAAATGTGATCCCCTCCGCCCGGTTCGGGCTTCTCGAGGAGGCGGCGCGGCGCCGGTCGCAGGCCCGCGGCTTCCCGGGAGTTGCCGAGTACGTAGAAGCGCTCGCGGCGCGCGAGATCGAAGGCGAGTGGTCCAATCTGATTCCGCTCGTCACCATCAAGGAGTCGTACTTCTACCGCGCGCCGCAGCAGTTCGAGGCCATCCGCCTGCACGTCCTGCCGGCGCTGATCCGCGCCCGCGCCGGCGTCCGCAACCTGCGGATCTGGTCGGCGGCATGCGCCCGCGGCGAGGAGCCGGCCACCCTGGCGATGGTGCTCTCCGAGGAGCCGTCGCTCGCCGGCTGGGACTGGTCCATCGTCGCCACCGATTTGGACGAGGAGGCGCTCGCCGGCGCCCGCCTCGGGCTCTACGGCGCGCGCGCGGTGGCCCAGGTGCCGCCGCCCTCGCTGGAGCGCTGGTTCACCCGGCGGGGCAAGCTCTTCGAGCTCGCGGACGGGCTGCGCTCGCGCATCCTCTATCAATCTCTCAACCTGGCCCACGCGCCGTTCTCGCTGCCCGCGGCGGAGTTCGATCTCATCCTGCTGCGCAACGTCCTCATCTACTTCCGCCGGCCGCTCCAGCGCTGGGTGATCTCGCAGGTGGCGCCGCTGCTCGCGCCCCAGGGCAGCCTTTTTCTGGGCGCCTCGGAGACCCTGTGGCAGATCCAGGAGGAGCTGGAGGCGGTGGACCTCGGGCCGTGCTTCGCCTACCGGCACCGGCGCGCCGCGCCTGCGGTGGAGAAGCCTGCTCCCGCTCGCGCCGTGCCGCGAGCCAGGCCGGAGGTGCGGAACGAGCGGCCTGCCGCGGCCCGCGGCGAGGACCAAAAGGACAGCAAGGACAGCAAGGACCTTCAGGCTGCGACGGGACGATCTGCTACCCAGGTGGCTGCGGAGAAGGCGGCCATCCCGCAGGCCCGCGGCATCCACGAGCGGCTGGTGGCGGCTGTCCGCGAACTGCTGGAGAACCGGCTCGAAGAGGCGGGTCAAAGCATCGCGCTGGCGGCCGCCGCGGATCCCTCCGAGCCGGCGGTGCATGCCCTTTCCGGATTCGTGCACGATCTGCGCGGCCGCACCGAGGAGGCCGCCGCCTCCTATCGCGCCGCGCTCTATCTCGACGCGGCTCTCTTCCAGGTGCGCGCCCTGCTGGCCGACTGCCTCCTGCGCCTCGGCGACCGTGCCCGCGCCGAGCACCAGTTCCGCGAGGTCCTGAGCCTCCTCGCGAGCGGCCGCGAGCGGAGCCTGGAGATCCTCGAAAGCCTGCCGCTGCCCGACCGCGAACGGGCCCGGCGGCGCAGCCGGCAGGTGCTGAAGGGGTGAGCAGCGCCTTCTTAGCCTGAGCGAAACTCCTGGGGAAGCGTGGGGGTTTTCCCTCATTGTCTTGAATCCGGACGCCCTGCGACCATCCTCCTCGAGGCCGGGGCCGCGCTCATCGGGGGCGCGCCGCCGGCCATCTTCCCCACAAAGAGGAGACCCCATGAATCACCGACGTTTCTCCGGGTTCGTCGCACTGGCGCTTGTCATCGCCGCCGTCCTTGGAACCGGCAGTGCCATGGCCGATGCTCGTATCGGCAGCGAGCTGGCCGCCAGGCTGGCCTCGGCGCTGCCGCTGCAGCAGCTCGAGATCGTGGTGACCTACAAGCAAGCCGGTCCGGTTCAGCCGGCCCAGATCCAGGCATTGCGAGGGTTGGGCATCCTGCGCGGCATCACTTTCCGCCGGCTGCCCGTGGTCGGCGCGCTCGCCACGCCCGGCGCCATCAACCAGCTCGCGCGGCGCGCCGATGTCCTGTCGATCCACGCCAACAGCACGCTGACGTATTTCAACGCCGACGCCCGGCAGCTCTCCGGCGTGGACCAGCTGCAGGCTGATCCCAACTACGGCTACACCGGCAACGGGGTCGCGGTGCTGGTCAACGACTCGGGCATCGACGCGACGCACGGCGATCTCGCGTACGGCGATCACGTGGTCCAGAACGTCCAGGCGCTGACCAATCTGAGCGCCGTGCTCACCTTCCTGCCGGCGACCTATCTCGAGGGCCAGCTCGACACCGACATCAGCTCCGGTCACGGCACCCACTGCGCCGGCATCGTCGGCGGCAGCGGTACGCGCTCCGGCGGTCTGTACCGCGGCGTCGCCACGGACGCCAAGCTCATCGGCTATGGCTCCGGAGCGGTGATCTCGATCCTCGATGCCATCGGCGGTTTCGACTATGCCATCGCCAACAAGGACCGCTTCGCCGCACCGATCAAAGTGATCAGCAATTCCTGGGGCACCTCCGGGCCGTTCGATCCCACCGATCCGGTCAACGTCGCGAGCTACGAGGCCTACAAGCAGGGCATCGTGACGGTGTTCGCCGCCGGCAACGAGGGCCCGAGCGCCAACACCCACAACCCCTACGCCCAGGCGCCGTGGGTGATCTCGGTAGCCGCCGGCAACAAGGACGGCACGCTGGCGGACTTCTCCTCACGCGGCAATCCCGGCGAGTCCGGCACCTTCACCATGCCCGACGGCGAGGAGTGGACCTACGTCAATGAGCCGACCTTGGTGGCAACCGGCGTCGACATCGTGTCCACGAGGACGCTGACCGGCGTTCTCCCTATACTGGGTGCGCCGCAGGACATCTCGCTGGAATTGGCGCACATTCCTTTCTACACCCACATGAGCGGCACCTCGATGGCGACGCCGCACGTGGCCGGCATCGTCGCGCTGCTCTTCGAGGCGAACCCTGGCCTGACGCCGGCGGAAGTCAAAGCGATCCTCGCCGCCACCGCGAACCCGATGGCGGGCCGCTCGGCGTTCGAGGTCGGTGCCGGCCACGTCGACGCCTACGAGGCAGGGGTGGTGGCGGCGGGGTTCTGAAGCGGCACCTTCGCTGACCGTACCAGGGCGGGTCGAGCCTCCACCCACCGGCCAGACTCGCCCCGACCCTGGGACCATCCTCTTATACACATTTCAGCGCTGGGGGATCGCGACGCCGGAGGTTGTGGCGGACCGGAGCGACACCGCCGCTTCGGAGAGACGCCCCGCCGTCCCCATGGCCTGAGAAGGGTGTCGTAGACCGTCTGGGGCGTCTCTACGGTGCCGTGTCGCGATGGCAAAGGATGACGATTGGGGAGGCATGGCGAAACGAAATCTCCAACGCCTCCGTAACCTCTATCTCTGGCGGCGCCTCCAAGGTTCCGTAGAGACGACCCAGACGGTGTGCGATAACGGTTCGAAGGCGCACAACGGCGGGTCGTCTCCGAGGCGGCAAGGCCGTTCCGATCTGCGCGCACCTCCGGCGTCGCGATCCCCCAGCGCTGAGATGTGTATAAGAGTGCCTCAAAGCCAGCCAGGAGGGGGGCAGTCCAGGGCGAGGTGGTACGATTACGAGGTTGTCCGCTCGCTAACAACGAGCGACGAAGAGTTCGCCACTGTGATTCCAACCTCGACCCTCCGCAAGATCGTTGATACGCTTAAGGAAATCGAGATCTCGCTCTCCCGCGAGAAGGGTCCGTTCACATTGTTTGCGGTCTTCGAGCATCCGGACCTTCCGAATCTATGGGATCTTGTCGTTGCAGCCCCTTGGATTGAGCAGGACAATGAACAGGCGCTCAGCAGGATTGCGGCAGAGCGAGGCTACGTCATTACCGCTCGCGCTGCGGCCTAGGACCTGATCAGCTCCATGGCGACCGTCCGCCCTCCCGCCGTCGCCGGCCTGTTCTATCCCGGCGAGCCCGATGAGCTGAGGTCCATGGTGGACGGCTTCCTGCTGGAGGAGGCCGCCGCCGATCGGCCTGCTCCCAAGGCGGTCATCGCGCCGCACGCGGGGTATGCCTACTCCGGTTCCATCGCCGGCAGCGCGTTCCGCGCCGTCCTCCCGGCGGCCGAATCGATTCGCCGCGTCGTGCTCCTAGGGCCGGCTCACTTCGTGCCGATCCGCGGTCTGGCCCTGCCGGGACATTCCCGGTTCGCGACGCCGCTGGGTGAGGTCAGCGTCGCGCCCGAGGGCGCTCAAGCCTCCCTGCGGCTGCCGCAGGTCCGCGTGATTCCCGAAGCCCACGTCCGCGAGCACGCGCTGGAGGTCGAGCTCCCCTTTCTCCAGGCGCTGCTCGGGGATTTCGACATCGTGCCACTGGTGGCCGGGGATGCGGACGCCGGCGAGGTGGCGGAGGTGCTGGAGCGGCTCTGGGGAGGACCGGAGACGTTGGTGGTCATCAGCTCGGATTTATCGCACTACCTTCCCTCTGAGAAGGCGCGGCAGGTGGACCGCGAGACGGCGGACGAGATCCTCGCCCTGGGCGGTCCGCTCCACTCCCGGCAGGCCTGCGGCGCCGTGCCGATCAACGGCCTGCTGGAGGCGGCTCGCCGGCGCGGCCTGGTGCCCGAGCTCCTCGATCTGCGCAACTCGGCCGACACCGCGGGAGACCCCTCGCGAGTGGTGGGCTACGGAGCCTTCGCCTTCCATGAGCGGAATTGAGCCGGGCGCCAGCCCCTGGACCGCGGAGCGCGGACGGCTGCTGCTCCGGATCGCCCGCGAGAGCGTCGCCGAGGCCCTCGGGATCTGCGGCGCGGGCGCCTACGACGAGCCCTGGCTGCAGGAGTCGGGAGCCTGCTTCGTAACGCTCCTCCGGGGTGGGGATCTGCGCGGGTGCGTCGGCTCGGTCCGCGCCTACCGGCAGCTCTTCGACGACGTGTGGTCGAACGCCCGGGCTTCGGCCTTCAACGACACGCGCTTCCCTCCGGTCACACCGCACGAACTGCCGGAGATCTCCGTCGAGGTGTCGCTGCTCTCGGCGCCTGAGCCGCTCTGCTATGACAGCGAGGAGGAAGCGTTGCGCCTCCTCCGTCCCGGCGTCGACGGCGTCATTCTCGAGGCCGGATCCTGCCGCGCCACCTTCCTGCCGCAGGTCTGGGAGCAGTTGCCCGAGCCTCGCGACTTCCTGATGCACCTCAAGCGGAAGGCGGGCTTGCCGCGGTCGTTCTGGTCGGCGGAGGTGCAGCTTTTCCGCTATGGGGTTCGCAAGTGGCAGGAGGAGCCCGGAGCGCGGCGACGGCCGTAGGCCACTTCGACGCTGTGCCCTTCGAAGCCCTCACCTCCCCGGCCCTCCTCTCCCAGAGGGAGAGGAGGGAGAAAGAAAACACAAGTTTTTATTCTTTCTCCCCTCTCTCCCTTTGGGAGAGAGGGGCCGGGGAGGTGAGGGCTTCGAAGGGCACACCGCTCCGATAATCGGCTCTACCCTCACTCCGCCCGCAGCGCCTCGATGGGGTCCAGCGCCGCCGCCCGGCGGGCCGGGAGCAGGCCGGAGAGCAGTCCGGTGCCGACGCTCACCGCCACGGCCATCAACGCGAAGAGGGCGGGAGTGTGCACCGGCAGGCCCGGGATCGCCAGACGGAGCAGGGCGGCGAAGCCCATGCCGGCGAGCACGCCGAGCGCGCCGCCGGTGGTGGCGAGGGCCGCGGCTTCGAGGAGAAAGAGCATGTGGATCTGGCGCCGGCTGGCGCCGATCGCCCGCGCCAGGCCGATCTCGGCCGTCCGCTCTCCCACGGCGATCCACATCATGGTGAGGATGCCGATCGCTCCCACCAGCAGCGAAATGCCGGCGATGGCGCCGACCGAGAGTGTGACGATGTTCATCACGTTGTCGAACACCGAGAGCATGGCCTCCTGGGTGGTCACGGTGAAGTCCTCTTCGCCGCCGTGGCGCTCGGTGAGCAGGCGCCGGACATCGCGCTCCACCTGCTCGGCGAGGCCGGCGTGGGAGTAGACGATGTCGATCTCGTTGAGCTCGGGGAGGTTGAAGATCTTGATTGCGTTCGCCACCGGGACGTAGGCCGAGTCGTCGATGTCGAAGCCCAGGAACTGCCCCTTGGAGGCCATGACGCCGATCACCCGGAAGCGCATGCCGGCGATGCGCACGAACTGGCCGAGCGCGTTGGCCTCGCCGAACAGCTCGCGCTTGAGCTTGGGGCCGAGGACGGTGAGCTGCGAGCCGCGGTGCGGGTCTCCTTCGGGCCAGAACGTTCCCTGCCGCACCTGGTACTTCCACACCTGTGGCGCCTGGGGCGTGACGCCGTAGACGAAGACGCTGCGCCCGCGGCCGTTGCCTTCGACGCGGGCGCTGCCGAAGGCGACGGGCATCGCCGCCTCGATCCCGGCCAGCCGCTCGAGGGCCAGGGCGTCGTCGATCGTCAGCTTGTGCGTGGTGCCGCCGAACATGCCGGGAATGCCGCTCGTCTCCGACTTGCCCGGATTGACTCCCATGAGGTTGGTGCCGAACTGGGTGAACATGCCGACCATGTAGCGCCGCGTCCCCTCGCCGATGGAGGTGAGCAGGATCACCGAGGCGATGCCGATGGCGATGCCCAGCATGGACAGCGCGGAGCGCAGGCGGTGACCCAGAACGGCGCCGAAGGCGAGGCGGATGAGATCCCTCATGAGAAATCTCTGCCCTCCGAAGCCCTCACTCCCCTAGCCCCTCTCTCCCAGAGAGGGAGAGAGGGGAACAAAGCCAAGAAGAACCCCTTAGCCCGTTCTTCTTCGTCTTGCTCCCTCCTCTCCCTCTGGGAGAGGAGGGCCGGGGTGGTGAGGGCTTCGGAGGGCATTCCTTCGATGAATTCACAGACGTCGCGCATGCCTTCACCTTCCTGCCAGCGCCGCCACGGGATCGAGCCGCGCCGCCCGGCGGGAGGGCAGCCAGCCGAACAGGATGCCCACGGCGAACGACAGGATGAGCGCGGCGGCCACCGCCCAGACCGGCGGGCTCGCCGGCAGAGCCGGAAAGACCCGCACCAGGATTCGCACCGCTCCCCAGCCGGCGGCGAGGCCGAGAAGGCCGCCGCTCAGCGAGAGCAGTGCCGACTCCGTGAGAAACACCGCCAGCACCTGGCGGCGCCGCACCCCGAGCGCCCGCAGCAGCCCGACCTCGCGCGTCCGCTCCGAGACCGAGACCAGCATCACGTTCATGATGCCGATGCCGGCGACCGACAGCGAGATGGCCGCGATTGCCCCCAGCGCCAGGGTCAGAGCGCCGAGGATCTGGGAGAAGGTGGAGACCACGGCGTCCTGGGTGAGCACCGTCACGTCGTCCTCCTCGTGGCGTTCGGTGAGCAGGTGCAGGACCTTCGTCTTGACCGCTTCGAGGTCGGCGCCCTGCCGGACCTGGATCATGATGCGGAACAGGGAGCGGCGGTCGAACATCCGCATGGCCGTCGCCACCGGTAGAGTCGCGATCTCGTCCACGTCCGCTCCGAGCTGGACTCCCTTGGGAGCGAGCACGCCGATCACCCGCAGCCGCCAGCCGCCGATCCGCACCACCTGTCCGACCGGCTCCTCGCCGGGGAAGAGCTCGCGGGCCGTCTTGATGCCCAGGACCACGACCGGGGCTCCGCGCCGCAGCTCCTCGGCCGGCAGGAATTCGCCATGGGAGAGAACGAGCCTGCGCACCTCGAGGAGATCCCGGTTCGAGCCGACGACGGCCACCTGCCGCCGCCGCGCTCCGTGCGAAACCGTTTCGGTGCCGATCACCAGCGGGGCGACTTTCTCCGCTTCCGGAATCCGGCGCTCGATGGCTCGGGCGTCCTCCAACGTCAGGTCGTTCGCCGCCGCCGCCACGCCCGGGATGCCGGTCGTCTCCGTCTTGCCGGGGATCACGATCAACAGGTTCGAGCCGATGTCCGCGAACTGGTCGATGACGTAGCGGCGCGCTCCCTCGCCGAGCGCCGTCAGGGTGATGACCGCGGCGACGCCGATGGCCATGCCGAGCAGCGACAGAGCGGTGCGCAGCCGATGGCCGGAAAAGGCCCGCAGGCAGAAGGCGAAGAGGTCGGGGACGGTCATGCGCCCTCCGCCGGCGCGAACAGGTCCGCCGTGCCGGCGACCTCCGAGCCCGCCAGGCGGCGGGCGACCCGGCCGTCCACCAGCACGACGACGCGGTCGGCCCGGCGGGCGACGGACGGGTCGTGGGTCACTACCACGAGAGTGATTCCTTCCTCGTTCATGCGGTCGAGCAGGTCGAGGATCTGGCGGCCGGAGGCGGTGTCGAGGTTGCCGGTGGGCTCGTCGGCCAGCAGCACGCGCGGTCCCATCACCGTGGCGCGCGCCAGGGCGACACGCTGCCGCTCGCCGCCGGAGAGCTGATCGGGCCGGTGGTCCATGCGGCCGGAGAGGTCCACCGCCGCCAGGGCCTCCGCCACGCGCCGCCGGCGTTCGCCGCGGGAGATCCCCGCGAAGACCATGGGCAGCTCGACGTTCTCGGCGGCCGTCAGCCGCGGCACCAGGTGAAACGACTGGAAGACGAAGCCGATCAGGTTACGGCGCACCGCCGTCAGCTCCTCGTCGGAGAGGGTGCCCACCTCGCGGCCGTTCAGCCAGTAGGAGCCGGCATCGGGCCGGTCGAGGCAGCCGATGACGTTGAGCAGGGTCGACTTGCCGGAGCCGGACGGCCCCATGATGGCAACGTGCTCGCCAGGTTTGACGTGCTCGGTGATGCCGTCCAGGGCATGCACCGGCTGGCCGCCGAGCAGGTAGGTGCGGGAGATCCCCTCCAGGCGAATCACGGAGCGCCGCTCTGGGGTGGAGCGCTCTGCCGGACCGCTCGCACCTCGGCTCCCGCCTGGACCTCCGGCCGGTCGAGGGAGAGGACCACCAGGTCGCCGGCGGCGAGCCCCGAGCGCACCTCCGTCCAGTCCCAGTTCTTGAGGCCGATTCCCAGCTTGCGCTCGGCCAGCACGCCCTTTTCGGCCACCAGGACTTTTTCGCCCTCGATGAGGGCCGAGGTGGGAACGCGCAGCACGTTCTCTCGTGCTTCGAGCAGCACCTCCACGTCCGCCGAGGTCCCCGGCAGCAGCCGCACGGCGCCCGGATCGTCCAGCTCCACCTCGATCTCGACCGTGCGATTCTGCTCCTCACGGTCGAGCACGAAAGGGGCGATCCGCGTCACGCGGCCGGCGAATTGACGGCCGGGGTAGGAATCGAACGTGACGCGCGCCGGCTGGCCCGGATGGATGTTGGCCGAATCCACCTCGTCCATGGGGGCGCTGACGTAGATCGAGCCCGGATCGAGGACGTCGAGGACCGGCGGGATCGGCAGGCCGGGAGGCGAGGGGGTCGTGTACTCGCCGATTTCGACGGAGAGGTCCGCCACGATGCCGTCGAAGGGCGCGCGGATGACCGTGAGGCCCTCTTCCCGGGATGCGAGCTCGATCGCCGCCCGCGCCTGGTCGACGCCGGCTCGTGCCGCCCGGCAAGCCGCGGCCGCGGTCTCGGCGGCGGTCTGCGCCTGATCCAAGGCATCGGTCGAGACGATTCCCTCGGTGGTGAGCTTCTTCAGCCGCTGGCGCTCGCGCTCCGCCCGCTCGGCGGCGAGACAGGCCTGCTGGCGCTGGGCCTCGGTGGCCTGCAGCTCGCGGCGGGAGAGCGCGATGCGCGCCGCCGGGACGCTGGTATCCAGCCGCAGGAGGACGTCTCCCTTCCTGAACCGCTCCCCTTCCCGGAAGGGCACCTCGGCGACGCGCCCGCCGATCTCGGGCGAGATCTGGGCTCGGCGGCGGGCCTTCACCGTCCCCGCCCGTGAGTTGGTGACCGTGCGTTCGACCCGGCCGCGGGAGACTTCCGCCACAGTGACCTCGAGCGGCTCGGGCGCGAACACCGTCGCCCGCAGAGCGAGCCCTGCCGCCACGATCCCGAGGATCACCAGGAGCCGCACGATCCAACGCCGCATTGCGGCTCACTTTAGCATTGGGGAACCGGATTGGCTCTACCCGTTGGGGTGGGGCGAGGGATGTTGACACTCCCGCGGCGGCTGGAGATCATCGGTCAGGCGAGAGGGGAGGCGTCATGTTCCGAAAGATTCTGGTGCCCGTCGATTTCACGGACAAGAACGAAGCGGCTGTGAGCAGCGCGGTCGAGATCGCGGGCCGCGCCGGTGGAGCCGATGGCGAGGAGAGCGAGATCACCCTGCTGCACGTCATCGAGACCATCGAGCACATCGAGTTCGACGAGATGGCCGACTTCTACCGCGGCCTGGAGACGCGGGCCACCGCCAAGCTTTTTGCCCTGGTGGAACGATTGCAGGGAGGCGGAGCCCGCGTCCGGCACGACATTCTCTATGGCAAGCGGGCGGAGACCATCGTGCGCTACGCCGAGGAACACAACACCGACCTGATGATCCTCTCCTCCCACAAGGTGGATCGCGACCACCCCGCCCTCGGCTGGGGGACGATCAGCTACCGCATCGCGATCGTGGCGCGGTGCCCGGTGCTGTTGGTGAAGTAGGGCGGCTGCCGATGGAGCTCCAAGAGGCGTTGCGGGTCCTGGCGAGCCTGGAGAAGGAGCAGGTCGAGTACATCCTCATCGGGGGAGCGGCCATGACCTTTCATGGTCTGGTGAGGGCTACCGAAGATCTCGACTTCTTCGTGCGCCCGACCGCCGACAACGTAGAACGCTTGCGGAAGGCGTTGCGGGCCGTCTATGACGACCCCAGCATCGACGAGATCTCGACGGAGGACCTCCTGGGAGATTATCCGTCGGTCCGTTACTATCCTCCCGAGGGCGAGTTGTTCCTGGATATCTTCACCCGTCTCGGAGAGCTCGCCACCTATGACAGTCTGGAATTCCGGGAGGTCGAATCGAACGGCGTGAAGATCCGGCTCGCTACTCCCCGGACTCTCTATTGGTTGAAGAAGGGAACCGTCCGGGAAATCGATCACATCGATGCCGAACGGTTGAGGGAAGAATTCCGCTTGGACGACGGAGAGGTTTGACTCATGCCCGTCCAGAAATTCCGTAGCGTGGAGGAGATGCCTCCGGTACCCCGGTGCAAGGCCCTCGATGAGGAATGCCTGCGCCGGATCGCGGCTCTCTGGGCGTGGTCCTCCGCCTTCAGCGCCAGGGTCTACCCGCGGGGTGTTTTCAAATTCAGGAGCATCGAGGAAGCCCAGGAAGCTCGCGAGCGGGTGACACAAGAGAACATCGACCGGCTCCGCAGTGAGCGTGGTTTTCAGGACCCGTAGAACCTTTTCATCAGCGCCCACACCGAGATCCCGAAAGACAGCAGGCTGAACGCCGCCAGCCCGGCGCCGAGGCGCTCGGAGGGAATACGGTCCGCGAACCTCCGGCTGTGGAAGGCCCAGACCGCCGCGGGGGCCAGGGGGATGAAGTACCGCCCCTGGATGCCCTCGATGAAGTCCGCGCCGTGGCGGGTCCAGGCGGCGTACTGGGAGGCGCTGATGAGCACCAGGATCGAGAGGGTCAGCGCCGCGACGACACCCCGCTGCCACGGCCGGACCTCGACTCCCGGCCTCGCGTCCACGAAGACCAGCGCCAGCAACACCCCGAGATACGCCACGAGAAAGGGCTTGGGGAGCATCGTGTCGAGCCATCCCAGCTTGCCGATGAACTGGACGAGATAACGGGGCGCATGGATCACATAATCCTTCGCCACCAGCAGCAGAAAATCCAAGGGATGCGCCAGGGCGGAGCTGATCTGCCGGCCGGGATCGACGGCGACGTCGAAACGGAAGACGCCGGTGGTGCCGTAGGTCGCCACGGCGAACAGGAAGACGGCGAGCGAGACGGAGACGTGGAGGAAGAGGAACCTCGCGCGGCCTCCCTGGGGAAACCGGATCGAAGGAATCAGAAAGACGAGGAACGCCAGCGGAAAATAGACGGCCTTCGCGGCACAGACTACGGCCGAGCTGACCACCAGCAAGGCGAGATCGCTCCTGCGGGCCGGCTCGTCCTTGCCCCACGCCAGCTTCGCCACGCCGGCGGCGAGGAGGAACGCCGCGCCGGTCGAGGTCACGTCCGCCGAGGCCGAAGCGCGCAGCGAGAGGGCCATCGGCGTCAGCGCGATCATCACGGCAAGCCACTTGTAGGCCGGCAGGCGGCGGACCGCGAAAACGACCAGGAGCGTGCCGGCGATGAGGTTGGCCAGGCGGGCGAGGTAGAGCAGGGCGAGCGGCGGAGCGCCGAAGACGCGTCCGATGGCGATCCCCATCGCCTGCGGGGCGAAGGGTACGAACGGATACTGTTGCATGTTGCCGAACCAGACCGGGGCCCGCCGCTCCGGCTGCAAGGGCACCCGGAAGGCTGCGAGGATCGCCTGCGGCGCTATCTTCTTCTCGGGTTGAAAAGGCAGATCTCCCAGCAAGCTCGTGGCGACGTTCCAGACGCTGAGGGGGAGCTCGGCTTGGGCCCTTCCCGTTCTCGGAATCAGGTCCAGCCGCCCCTCGCTCACCCGATAGGCGCGGTAGAAGTGGGCCGGCTCGTCGGCGACCTGGAAAGGAGGCGTGACGACGGCGAGACCCAGGCCGTACAGCAGCCCGGCCACCAGCAGGAACCGTTCGGGCCTGGAGAGCAGCCCGAGGAGGGATAGGATGACGGTCTTCCTGCGCATGGGCTGTCTCGCGGCGGAAGTGTAGATCGGTTTTCGATTCAAGACCCCAAGACCGCCATGCTCCGCTCGATCACCACGGCCTACCGCGACGCCTTCTCGGGCTTGAGCCGGCCCGTTTGGTTGCTCTCCATCGCGACGCTGATCAACCGCAGCGGCACGATGGTGCTGCCGTTCCTGGCCCTGTTTCTCACCGAGGAGCGCGGTTTCACGACGACCCAGGCCGGCCAGGTGCTGGCCCTCTACGGTCTGGGCGCCGTGGCCGCCTCGTACGTCGGCGGCCGGCTCTGCGACCGCTTCGATCCGCGCCGGGTCACCTCACCGGGAGAGGAGGGAGAACAGCGAAGAGCAGATCAGTTTGTTGAGCCCCCTCTCCCGGTGAGGTGGGAAGGGAGGGGGCGGGAGAGAGGGGGTTGGGGGAGTGAGGGCCTACGCCGGCTACTCTTCGTGGAGCCTCAGCCGGTCGCCGCGTCCGGCCCCGGTGACTACCGGCCATCGGCCATCGGCGCCGCGGCGCTCTGCAAGGCCAGGGCGTCAACGAGAGCCGCCGTGAGGGGGTCGAGCTCCAGGAAATACTCGTCCCACCCGCGGGACCGCAGACGGTGGAAGATGAGGTCCACCGCCGGCACGATCAGGTCCTCTCCGGCCACGCCGTGGCGCAGGACCTCCACGTGCACCGGCCCGTTCGGAAACCGCTGGTGAGCCTGGTCGCAGCAGGGCTGAAGGATCGATTCCATGCTCCTCGCCTCGTCCTCCGAGCGCGCCACCAGTCCCACGTTGCGTTGCGCGGGCGGCAGGGATTCGCCGGCGTAGCGGTGCCCCTCGCAGCTCGTGTAGCTGATCCAGCCGAAGGTACCGACGAGCATCTGCACCAGCGGCCTGACCCCTTCCTCCAGAGAGGCGGCGAAGAGGGGATGCCAGCGGGGCAGCAACGGGCTGGTGTAATTGGTCGGGAGCCCGGTGCTGTTGATGTTGCCGAAGTCGGTGAACCGGAGGTCCACGGCGACGCGATTCTGCTCGCGGTCAGGGTTGTCCCAGGCGTCCAGGAATGCCCTGAGATTCCAGATGCGGTCGATCCGTCGGGTGGTTTTCATGCCCGTTACGTCCTGGGTGCAGCGTCGCGCGGTTGCGGTGACTCCCGTCAGGCCGTGCCCGTCGGCTCGAGCGCCTCCGTTGAGGACTCATGTCGCAGGAACTGGGAATTATACAGCCGGGTGTACAGGCCGCCCCGGGCCAGGAGCTGGGCGTGCGTGCCCCGCTCCACGATCCGGCCATGGTCGAGCACGAAGATGACGTCGGCGCGGATGACCGTGGAGAGGCGATGGGCGATGACGAAGGAGGTGCGTCCCTCGAGCAGGGTATAGAGCGCCTCCTGGACGAGAGCTTCGGATTCCGAGTCGAGAGAGGACGTCGCCTCGTCCATGATCAGGATGGACGGGTCGCGCAGGAGCTCGCGGGCGATGGCGATGCGCTGCCTTTGGCCGCCCGAGAGCTTCACCCCACGTTCGCCGATGAGGGTGCCGAAGCCGTGCTCCAGCTCCTCGATGAACTGGAGGGCGTTGGCAGCCTCGGCCGCCGCCCGGATCTCCTGCGGCGTGGCGGCGGGCCTGCCGTAGGCGATGTTCTCGGCGATGGTCCGGTCGAAGAGGAAGACGTCCTGCGGCACGATGCCGATCTGCTGCCGGTATCGCCGCAGATCCAAGGTGCGCAGATCGCGTCCGTCGACCAGGATCTGACCCATGCTCGGGTCATAGAAGCGGGGAATCAGGTGTACGAGGGTCGTCTTGCCGGCTCCGGAGGGGCCGACCAGCGCCACCATGGTGTGGGGCGGGACGCGGAACGACACGTCGCGCAGGACCTGCCGGTCCTCGAGATAGGCGAAGCTCACCTGCTCGAAGGCGATCTCCCCGCCCAGCCTGGGCACCCGCAGGGGGACCTCCGGGTTCCTGACGTCCGGAACGGTGTCCAGGACCTCATAGATGCGTTCCAGCGCCGCCAGCGAATTCTGCAGGTTGGGGTTGATGCCGGCGATGGATCCCACCGCTCCCACCATCTGCTGGAGGTAGAGAAAGAAAGCGAACAGGGAGCCGACGGTGAAATCCGTCCGGACGATGAGGAACGTTCCCGCCACCACGAGCACCGGCTGCACCAGGCCGGTGACGGCGCGGAAGCTGCGCCCCGTCCTCAGGGTGTACATCTCGCGGTCGACGCTCGCCCGGATGCTCTGGTGCAGCGAGCGGGCGAAGCGCTTGGCTTCGCGCTTCTCGGAGGCGGTGGACTGCACCAGGTAGTGGCCGGAAATGCCCTGATGCAGGACCCCGGTGAGATCCGCCCAGCTCTCGCGGGAGATCCGGCTCTTCTGCCGCAGCGGTGGGGAAATGAGGTACTGATAGCCGAAAGTCATGCCGGCGAAGACCAGCGCCCCCAGGGCGAGGTGCCATTCGAGGTAGAGCAGCATGGCGCCGAGCGCCGTAGCCCTCAGGACGTTCACGGCGGCGCCGGCCAGCACGTCGGGCATCACTCCGCCGAGGCTCGCCACGTCGTCGAGCTGGCGCGACATCAGGTAGCCGGTCTCCTTGTCGGTGTAGTAGCGCCGGGAGAGGATCTGCAGGTGCTGGTACAGCCGGAGGCGGAGCCGGTGATTGACCTTGACGCGGAAGAGCATGTCGAAGTACCCGGAAACGTAGCCCAAGAGGACGCTGGTGAGGGTCAGCGCGGCGAGGATGCCGGCGTAGAGATACAGGCTCTGGAGGCTGTCGTGCTCCAGGGCATCGTCGATCGCCCTCTTGATCAGATAGGGAGACAGGATGCCGACCGGCAGGTCGAGCAGCATGAGGAAGACGACGACCGAGAGGTCGCGCCAGAACGGCTTGACGTGGGGGATGAACCGCCCAAGGAGCTCCACTGTCCTCATTTTTTCCATTTCGGGCACTCTTCCATGTAGAACAGCTTGAAGCAAGTTCGTGAACCGCGTGCCAGCTCGCGGGGGGCCGTGGTTCGCGATCATCGTCGATTTCAACGATTCATCTTGAGATTGACTTTCTTTTGGCCTAATTCTAGTATAGCAGATAGAATAACAGGAGTAATTTGCCGCGATCCGGGAGGTCCAGGGTGGTGGTAGAGGCAGGGGGCCCAGATACCCGCGTCGAGCACCTAGGGCATACCTCCTTCCTGGTCGCCCGGGGAGGCGTCCAGGTGCTCGTCGATCCGATCGTCGTCCGCGAGGACCTCGATTTTCGCCGGCCCACGGTTCCCCGCTGGTTCTTCGGCGACTTCTCCCGGTTTTCGGCGGTCCTCATCTCGCACGGGCACAACGATCACCTGCACCCGCCGAGCCTGCTCGGGCTGCCGGCCGAGATCCCGATCCACTTCCTGGCCGAAAACCCCGAGACCTGTTCCTGCCCGGAAGAAGAGGACCCCTACAGGCTGCTGCCCGCCCTGGGCTTCCGGGACCTGCGGCCGTTCCGGCCCGGGGATCGGCTCGAGCTCGGCGGCGGCCTGGTGGTCCACGTCATCCCCGCCCAGAGCTCCACGGAGGGGGAAGAGCAGTGCTGTTTCCTCTTCGAGACGCCTGACGCCCTCGTTCTCGATGCGGTTGACATCAAGGACGACGCGGTGACCCGTGAGGCGCTCGCAGGCTACCGCGGCCGCATCGACCTGGCTTTCATCCCCACCGGCGCGGCGTTGCAATGGCAGGGATTCTGGAACCAGATGGACACCGTGGAGGCCCTGGCGTTCTGTGACTGGCTGCAGCCCGCCAAGATCGCCGCCTGCGGCGGCTCCCTTTCTCTCTCCGAGCGAGCCCGACCCGAGACGCTGGAGCGCTATCCCCACGACCTGGCGGATTGGCTGGTCGCCGCCGGCTCGCGCTACGAGCCGGATCGCCTGTTGACGCCGCGGCCGCCTTTTCGTGCCGTCTTTCGCGAGCACCGCCTCGCCCGGCTGCAATCGCTGGCCCCTACGAGCCGTTTCGAGGGCCGCAACGGCTCGGTGCGCGCGGAGGCGGTTCTCACCACCTTCTTCACCGGCTACCACCCGCGGCTTCCGACCAAGCGACTGCTCTGGCCCGACGACTCGTTGCGCGACTGGCTCGGCGCGCTGCAGCCGATCCGGGAGGTGGTCCGCAACTCGCGATCCCAGATGCGGGGCCTGCTGGAGCGTTGCGGCGACTCGATCAACAAGACCCCCGCGTCACTGCTCGCTCCCGCCACGCTCCGGCATCTGGTACGCAACGGGGCCTGGGACGTCGCGGCGCAGGTGTGCTGCCATGTTCCCGAGTCTCCGGCCGACCCGGCGGACCTCGAGGCGAGCTTCTTCGCCGTGCTGGAGGCCGTGATCGAGGATTCGCCGGACCTGCCGCCGCCGTTGCGCGACGATCTGCGGGCCTGTGCCTGGATCGATCGCAGGATGTTTCAGCTTCGCCAACTGTACCTGCGGCTGCGCGGCCTGACGAGCTTCGGCGAGGACGAGGCTTCGATCCTGCGCGAGCAGCACCTGGAAGCCCTGCGGAGCACGGTCGAAGGCCGCCGCCCCGTGCTCGGCCCCCACCACATCCGCTTGTCCCGCGAGCAGATCCCCCTGCTCACCGGCGAGCCGCCGGCCGCGAAAACCGCCGAGCTGCTCTGCTATGCGAGCCCGCAGGGCGTCTATGAGCGCCCGCTATCGGTGCTCGAGGCGAAGCTCCTGGATCTGTGCGACGGCAGGCGATTCGGGGAGATCGTCGGCGCGGTCGAAGCGGCCCTGGGCCTGCCCGGGGAGGAGGTTCACGCGGCCCTGTTCAGCTTTCTCGCCCGGTTGTCGAGAGATTCCGTCCTGCTGGTGGATTGGAGCCGTTGAGCCGGAGCGCGGCGCAATGGGAATTCTTCCCTTGCACCGCCGGCGCAGCGCCAACTCTTTGGAACGGAGGAGGAGGTCGTGGAGATTCGAGACTGCTTCTTCTATGTCCCCTTGACGGAGGAGTCGGGGGCGCAGCTGCGCACGGCGTTGCGCGTCTGCCGCGCCAACCTGGTCGACGGCCTGCTCGGTGAGGTGTTGAGCGCGGAAGCCATGGCCCGGCTGGGGCCGCGGCGCCCGGCCCTGCAGAGCTTCTTTGGTGAGTTTCTGGCGTTGTCGAAGGGGGAGCCGGAGAGGTTCGCCGAGATCGTCGACCATTGGGGAGTGTCGTTCCTGCTCGGCCGCCTGGCCGAGAACCTCGACGAGGGAGCCCGCCTGGAGGGTCTGCTGGACAGCCTGGCCGCTCTGCTGCACGGCCGGAACGGCGGCGGCCGCAGCGCTTTCCAGGGACGCGAGGTCCACGACTTGCTGGGCGGCAGGCTTCTGCGTTTCGGCAATGGCGCGGGAGACGCCGGCGAGGGCGTGCCGCTGCCTCGCTGCCCGGGATGGGAGGTGCCGTTGATCGAGGACATGCATGCGCTCGGCCTGGAGGAGTTCCGGCCGTCGGCCGGCGATCCGCGCTACGCCGGCGGCGAGGAGGACTGGCAGCCGCTGCCGATGCTCGAGAGCCTGGCCGGGGCGCGGCGCGTGTTGGCCGAGCTCTGGCCGGAGGTGCTGGACTGGGCCTCCTTCCTACTGCCGGCGTTCGCCGACATGGGAGGTCCTGCGAGCAAGTCGGTCCATCGCTCGGCTTCCTACGGCGCCGGCACACCGGTCTTCCTGACCAAGGTCGGAGATCCTTTCGAGCACGCCGAGGACATCGCGCACGAGCTGCAGCACCAGCGGCTCGCCCTGCTGCTGCGCAACGGCTCGTTCGGAAGCTGGAACGACCTGCGCCAGCGCTACGCCTCGCCCTACCGCAAGGATCCCCGGCCTTTGCGTGGCTTGATCCTCGGGGTGCACGCCTTCCTGGCCGTCAACGAGCTGCGGGTGCGCGCGCTGCGCCGCGAAACGCCCTCGCAGGAGCGCCTCTTCAACCTGCTCAAGACCCATCGCATGAACCTGTTCGCCTTCCGCACCATTTTCGAGCACGAGGAAGCTCGGGCCGGGCGGCCGGCTCCTCGTGGCGCAGGCCGCGCAGCGGCTGGTCGAGCATCACCGGGAGATCGCGTCGCGGACCGCCGCCGAGACGGCTTGGATGGCGGAGCAGATCGACGCCCGGCTGGCGGCCGGCGTCGAATCCGTCGCCGGCCTGGCCGGCGGCCACGACAAGATCTTGAACGCGGCGCCGCGATACCGCGACTGGGATGCAACCGTGCAACTGGCCGCCGGGCTGGCGGAGACCGTCGAGGTGGCGGCATGAGGATCGAGGGCCGGCGCTACCGGGACGAGTGGATCCCGAACTACTACCCCTCGCGGAAGGTCGGACCGGACCACCACCTGCGGCTGTCGCGCGTCGGGACGACGCAGGTCCTGAGCGCCGCCGAGGACGGCCAGTTGAGCGAGATCTTCATGGACGAGGCGCTGTACCGGCGGCTCGAGAGGACCGGTCACATCGTCACTTCCGGCAACGCCCAGAAGGTCCTGGAGTCGCTCAAGGTCTGGCATACCAAGAGCTATCGCGGACCGGACCTCCACATCGTGGTGTTGACCAAGCGGTGCAATCTCAACTGCACCTATTGCCACATGAACCCCGAGCCCATCGGCGCTGCGGCGGAGACCTTCGACATGCAGCCCGAGGTGGCCCGGGAGGTGATCCGGTTCGCCCTCTCCGTCCCCGTCAACGCGGTCTACTTCGAGTTCCAGGGCGGCGAGCCGTTCCTGAACTTCCCGTGCATGAAGTACTTCGTCGAGGAGGCCAAGAGGCAGGGGGCGGAGGCGGGCAAGGAGGTCGACTTCTCCGTCGTCAGCAACCTGATGGTCGTCAAAGACGAGCACATGGAATTCTGCCGCGAGCACGGCATCACCGTCTCCTACAGCCTCAACGGTCCGCCGGAAATCCACGACCTCTTCCGCAAGAGCCGCAACGGGGCGGGATCCTATGACGCCGTCGTCAAGCGCCTGCGGTACTTCCAGGACCGCTTCGGCGACCTCCTCAGCACCTCGCCGCTCTGCGTCGTCGGGTCGGACAACGCCAAGGACCTGTTGCGAACCATCGACTTCTTCCACGATCAGGGATTCAAGGGAGTGGCCATCATCAAGCTCAAGCACCTCGGCAACGCGGTCAAGCAGCGGTTGGCCTTCGACATCCGTGAGTTCCTGAAGCATTACCTCGCGGCCCTCGACTACATCTACGAGAAGAACCAGCGGCTGCAAGAGAGCTACTCCGAGCGGATGCTGCGGGTTCTGCTGTCGAAAGTCATCCTCCCGGAGGACATCGGCTTCGTCGATTGGCGCAACCCCTGCGGCGACTTCAGCGGCGCCGTGACCTATGACTTCGACGGCGAGATCCTGCCCTCCGACGAGGTCCGCTCGCTGCGCCCGGCCTTCGCCCTGGGCAACGTCAAAGAGAAGACCTACGACGAGCTGGTCCGCGCCAAGGAGACGTTCCTGAGCATGAACATGTCGCTGCGCGATCGTGATCCGGAATGCCGGGAATGCGCGTTCAATCCATATTGCGGCGTCCTGCCCGTGCTCGACTACGCGCGGACGGGGAACCCGGCGCCGGTGCCTTACGAATCGGAAGAGTGCCTGCAGACCATCGCAGTGCTGGACTGGCTGTTCGCGCGGCTGGTCGAGGATCCCATCCCTCTCTTCCGCATGCTGCCCGGCATGGACCAGGCCATCGTCGCGGCCTGCCAGCGGCAGGCCGGGCGGGAGGCTTCCAGGGAAAGCTGAGCCATGCCTTACCTCGAAGACGCATCGCTGCCGGGCGGATTCCTGGATTTTCCCAGCAAGATCCAGGTCCAGACGGTGAACCGTTGCAACTACACCTGCCCGATGTGCCCCTATCCGGACGTGACCGCCGCGGAGGCCAAGGTCGGGTTGGAGGAGGCGCTGTTCCACCGCATCCTCGGGGAGGTGCGGGAGGCGGGCCGCAAGGTGAAGCTCTGCCTCATGTTGCAGAACGAGCCGCTGCTCGACCGCCGGTTCGTCGAGCTTCTCGACTACGCCCACCGCCAGGACGACTGCGTGACCTCGATCTCGACGGTGACCAACGGCAGCGTGCTGACGCCGGAGCTGCTCGACGAGCTGATGCGATACGAGCGGTTCTACCTCACGATCTCGGTCAACGCCACGGATCGTGAACGGTACCGGCAGGTTCATGGTCGGGATCTATGGGACCGGGTCCACGGCTTGCTGAGCGCCTGGCGGGGGAGCCGCCAGAAGGGTGCGCCTGTCCTTCGTGCTGGACGCCCGCTCGCTGGCGGCCGGCCGCGCCTTTCAATCGTACTGGCGGGAGCATGGCTACGCCATCCGTTTCGTCCCGATCTTCGCCCGGGTGGACACCCTGAGCGTCGAGGCTCCCGTTCACGAGCTGGACCCCGAGTACGGCCACTGTCACTATCCGGTCGATACGCTCAACGTCCTGGCGGACGGCAGCGTGATCCTCTGCTGCAACGACTGGCTTCACGACCGGCGGTTCGGCAATCTCCGGCACGCCTCCATCGCAGAGATCTGGAACGGTCCCGAGCTCACCGCGCTCCGGCGCGCCGCCGTCGACGGCGCGCTGCGCAGCAGCCCGCTGTGCAAGGGTTGCGATTACCCCATCCGCTCCTCGCAGCGGCTGCTGCTGGAGGCCCTTCTCGCCGAGCCCTCGGACGCCAAGCCGGAGCCCGCCGCCTTCCCTTTCACCTCTCACAAGGCCTGGATTCGCGCCGCGACCGGTCCACCGCGCCAGGTCTTCGTCGTCAGCCTGGATCCGGTGGCCGGAACGGTGCTGGCCTTCGCCGCCGCCCAGGCGGGCGAAGTTCCGCCGGAGGTTCTCTTCCGGCTCGCCATCGCCGAATGGGGAGCCTTCAATTTCGGCTCTCTCGACCCGGTCTGGTGCCCGGCCAAGGTCCATCCGCTCGATCTCGACCCGGGAGTTGACGGTGCCCTGCCGCTCCGCCTGGAGCTGGACCGCACGGCGGAGGAATTCCAGTTCTTCCGTTGGTATTGCGCGGACTGGTCTCGGACCGCGCTGCCGAAAGGAGGTGCCCTGCCACAGAGCGCAACCTGAAGTCCCCGTGCAATTGCAGTCGGTGAGCCGATGCAAACTCCAATCCTTTTGCAAAGGAGGACTGTATGCCGCAGCACGATGCTGATTTTTCCGGGATCGATTCCGAGCAGCTCAATGACCTGCGCGCGCAGCTCAAGGCGTTCGTCGGGGGTGTTGAGCCGTCCTGTCCCGTAGAGCCCGCACCTTCCGACGTTTCCAAGTGCGGCGGCCATCACACCAGCCACGTCGACAACGACGGTTGGGTGTAGGTGGCCTCGGGTGAGCTCCTCGTCGCCTCCGAGCGGGGAGGCGGGGAGTCACCCTTTTTTTCGCTGGCGAAGGTTTTGGAGGCAGAGCGATGACCGCGAGCTGCGGCGACCTCGTGGACGGCCGGATCGCCCGGACGCTGGCAAGCGGCTGGGGTGCCCTGGCACGCGCCAGCTCGCCCGAGCTCGTCATCGCCGGCCCGTTGGAGATGGAGCGCTACGAGGCGCCGCTGGTGGCCGCGCTGGTTCTCGGGGCGGCGGCTCGCGAAACCGCGCCGCCGGCGGAGCGGGTGGCCCGGGAGCAGCTCCAGTTCCTGCTGGCGGCGGCCGAGCCGCCGGGCCTCTGGGGAATCTCGCCCTCCTTCCGGCTCCTCCTCCCGCCACACGCCGATTCGACCGTCTGCGCCCTCGCCGCCCTCGAGCAGCGGGTTTGCCCACAGGTGGACCGCCGCGCGGCGCTGGAGCGGGTGCTCGGATTCAGGCGCGCCGACGGGAGCCTGCCGGCCTGGCTGGTCGAGGGCAACGAGCCGCGGCCCGAGCGGCGTAAGCCGGCCGATCCCGTGGTGCAGACCCACCTGTTGTTTCTGGCGGCCCTGCTGGGGAGGCGGCTGCCGGAAACCGCCGCCCGCGTCGCCGCCTTCGTGGTCGAGAGCGGCCTCAACTGCCGGATCGCCAGCCCGGCCTACACGTCGCCTTTCCTTTTCGCCTACTTCCTGGCCCGCTGGCTGCTCCACGACGCCGCAGGCGAAACGGCGGAGCTCGCGGGACGGGTGGTCTGGGATGGAGTCTGGAGAAGCGAGGAGGCGCTCGCCAATCCCTTGGAGTGTGCGCTGTACCTGAGCAGCCAGGTGGACCTCGGTCCCGTTTCCGGCGAGCCCGGATGGCAGCAGGGGCTGGACGTCTGCGCCGAGCGTGTGATGCGGGCACAGGGACCGTCGGGCCTGTGGCCCGCCCTCCCGCTCTTCGTCGATGCGGCAGGGAACGTCTACGGTTCCATCCAGGCTTCGACGGCCCTGTGCCTGGAGGGGCTCCGCAAATACGAGCGGGCCGTGAGCGAAGGGATCCTATGCGTCGGCCACGACGGGCGGTTGTCCGGCAGCTCGCCGCGCCACGAAGGCCGGTCGGGTCCCGGCCGCGATCCCGACGAGCCGCCGCGGCCCGGAAGCATGGGACACACCCTGGAGGCCTTGAGCGGCCGCGTTCCCTCCGTTCTCGTCTCGCCACGGTCCTACCGCCACCTCCGGGAGATCGGGCATTGGCTGCCGGGATCCCTGACCTCGGGGTTCGGCCTCGAATGCCGCCTCGGCGACCGCGCCGCCAGCGCCGACCTCCTGCTCTGCGTGACCGCTCAGGAGGACGGCCGGGAGATCCTGGCGGGGCTCTCGTCTCGGGCCGCCGTGCCCGCCGCCCTCGAGGAGGTACCGGAATGGCGCCGGATCGCGGATTTCTGCCGCGAGTGGAGCGCTCCGGGCTCGGCCTTGCACGGGCTCGTCTCCGACTTCTGGTTCGAATTCGACCTCGCGGGCCAACCGACGGGCTCGCCTCAGCCGAGCATCTTCTTCTGCTTCGGCGAGATGAAGAATCCTCCCGAGGGCTGGGAGGCGGCGAGGATGCGCGAACGGCTGAGCGCGGGAATCAGCGGCGGTCTGGGTCTCCTCTGGGGGCACCCGGTCGCTCCGGATCTGGCGCAGAATCTCGCTCGTTGCCTGAACGCCGTGCCGCCCGGCGCCCAGGTGTTCGCCATCGGGGCCATGCTGGCGCGGCGCACCGACGCCGTCCGTTTCTGTGTCAAGGGTCTTACGCCCGAGCAGATCTTTCTTTACCTGCGGGCCATCGGCTGGATGGGACCCGAAGGGGCTCTGCGGGAGAGAATCGCCATGCTCTCCGGCCTCGTCGACCGCATGCACCTGGACGTGGACGTCGCCGGCCGGATCCTGCCGGCGGTGGGTCTGGAGTGCTCGTTCCACGGCCGCAAGCAGCCGGCCCAGGAGCCGCGCTGGCGGACGTTTCTGGATGCTCTCGTCGCCGCCGGCCTCTGCCTGGCCGAGAAGCGCGATGCGCTGCTGGCCTGGCCGGGCCGGCACCACTGTTTCGAGGAGCTTCCCGGGCAGGTCGTGATCGAGAGCTACTTCAAGCAGCTCCTGGGGCACGTGAAGATCGGCATCCTGCCCGACGGCGGCGCGCAGGCCAAGGGGTACATCGGCGCCTGGCGGGTGGTGGGACGGCGGGCTTGGCGTCGCGAGGCTGCCGCGGAGCCCTTGGCCGCCGCAGCTTCCTCCGGGCCTTGAGCTAGGCGACCAGCGGGCCCAGGGCCTCCAGGACCGCGGCCACCTCGAGCCGTTCCATCGCGCCGTTTTCGGCGATGACGTGCCGGTGCGGGCCGAATCGGAAGCCCCACCTCCGCGGGCTGGTCGGACCGAACAGCCCGACCCCGGGTACGCGGTGGAGGTCCGCGGCGTGGAGAAGGCAGGAGTCGACTCCCGCGAAAAGATCGCTGGCCGCGACCAAGGCCATGGCGCGGCTCAGCGGCACCCCCGGCAACGAAAAGACCCGCCGGGCGTGCCGCATCGTTGCCGTTGGAAACTCCTCCACGTCCAGGACGAAGGCGATGAGATCGGGGCGGCCTTCCAGGAGCTCGTCGAGCAGCCCTTGCCATTTTTCCTCCGGCCATCGTTTCTCGGCGAGGGTCTCGGTGTGGAGCGTGAGCAGGCGCGCCGACGGCGGCAGGCGTTCCCGGATCGAGCGCGCCCACCGGAGCCTCCGGCTCCGGCAGTGCCGGCGGTTGGGCGAAGGCCGTCAGCCTGGCGCTGGGAGACAGGGCCTGCACCAGGTCGAAGTAGTTGTCGCAGGCGTGCCGTTCGTGATCCACGCGCAGACGGCTCCGAAAGCTCCGGGAGAACCCCAGGCTCGCCGCGCCGGGCCAGTGGGCCAGCAACCGTTCGTAGTCGGGCGACGGCCAGGTGTTCAGGGAGATCAGCAGATCGCACGCGCCCACCTTTCCGGCGAGCTCGGCGGCGTCGAAGCGGCGTCCGCCGTCGACCACCGGACAGAAGACCTCGTGCGCTTCGCGCAACGGCACGTCGGCGTAGAACCGGACCCGATCTCCGGCGCCGCCGATCAGCGCCAGGCGGCCGGCGAACAGGCAAGCCAGAGCGCGCAGCGCCGGCAGAGCCATGAGCCGGTCGCCCAGGCCGTTGAAGTGGAAGACGACGGGATTCACCGCCGCCAGGCGGTCGTCCGCAGGGCTCCCCCGCTGCTCTCGCGCCTTCGCGCCGGTCTCAGCCGCAGGACTCATATCGCGCCAACGCCTCGACGCAGAGCGCCGTCGTGAGCTTCCTCGGAGCCAAACCAGCGCGAGCGGGGGCTCGGCGGCTCGGGGCCGCAGTAGTAAGCGATCCGTCGCCAGGAGCCGTCCTCGTGCTGCATGGCGATGAGGTGGTCGATACCCAGGTCCGCGGCCGGCAGGTTTCCGGATCCCAGGTTCAACAGCGTGCAGACGGCGAGGGCGGTCGACAGCTCGTCGCCGAAGGCGCCATCTCCATCCTGGCGGCGCAGGACCGCGTCCAGGATCGCCGAGCGCAGAGGGGCGAGTCGAGCCACGCCGTGAAAGATGGCGCGGGAGACGGCGTAGTGGAGGGCGAGATCGTTCAGGTAGTACCAGTAAGAGGGTCCCTCGCCGGCGCGGCGAACCGCTCTCGTCAGGTGCTCGCAAGCGGCGACCGTCTCTTCACAGTCGCCCAGATACAGCACGACGTTGGCATTGACCACGCTGTCGATGTCGTTCTTCTCGCCGTAGCCCTTGAGCCAGGTGTAGAAGAGCCCGGCGGCGTTGCGGTTGGCCAGCAGCAAGGCCCGGTTGTCATAGCGATGGCCACCCGCCGCAGGGTGGCGGAGGGCGTGGGAGACGAGGGCCGTATCGTCCACGTCCGGCGCGATGGACTTGCCGGAGCGGGCCGTCCAGTATCGCCAGGCCCCGGGAGCTTCGCCCTCGCTGCGGAGGAAGGCGACGGCCTTGCGGCGCAGGTCCAGGACGGCGGGTTGGTCCACGAAGCTCAGGGCGTGGACGGCGATGGCGGTGACGAAGGGCGAGCTGTCGAAGGCGCATTCACCCGACAGGGCGGGGTTGGCGGCGATGTAGGTCCTCAGCTCGCCGCTGGCGAGCTGGCTGCGGCAGAGAAACTCGAGGGCCCGTGGCAGGACCGCTGCGGGAAGCCGGCGCATCGTCACCGGGAACGCAACGCGGCGGTCGGATCGACCCGGGTCGCGCGGCGGGCTGGAATGAAACTGGCCAGGAGGGCGACGAGCAGCAGGAGGAGGCTGACGCCGGCGAGGGTCGGCAGGTCCATGGGACTGATCTCGAAGAGCAGACTGCGCATGGCTCCGGACAGAGCCAGCGACAGCGGCAGGCCGAAGGCGAGCCCGGCCGCGGCCAACAGGAGACCCTGCCGCACCACCATCCGCACCAGCTCCCATCGGTCCGCTCCGAGAGCCGTTCGGATCCCCAGCTCCTGGGCCCGCTGCGAGACCGTGTAGGAAATCACGCTGTAGAGCCCGCCCGCGGCCAGGATCAAGGCGATGGCGCCGAAGATCCAGAAGAGCAAGGTGAACAGGCGCTTCTGCCACAGCGATTCCGCGACCAACTGCTTCATGGTGCGAACGTTGTAGATCGGCCGCAGCGGATCGACCTCGCGCAACGCCCGCCGCAGCGGAGCGATGAGGGCCAGCGGATCGCCGGCCGAGCGGACGACGATCTTCATGCTGCCGCGCGGCGACTGGTCGAAGGGCAGGTAGATGGTCGGGTAGGACTCCCGGTCGAGCCCGAAGTGCTTGACGTTACCGACCACGCTCACGATGGTGATCCAGGGCAGACGGGCGTCGGGCGAGCCCAATTGCAGCCAGCGTCCCACCGGGTTGCCCGCCTGCCAGTAGAGCTGGGACATCTTCTGATCGATGACCGCAACCGCTCCCTGGCTCGCGCCGGGAGGGCCGAGGGGCTCACCCCTCAGCCGCGGGATGCCGAGAGCCGCGAAGTAGCCCGAGGCTCACCGCCACGTTCAATGCGAACGGATTGGTCTTGTATTCATCGGGCGTCTGGCCGACCACGGTGAAATCGGTGGTGTTTCCGGAAAGGATCATCGGCAGGTCGCTGGCCGCTCCTACGGCCTGCACCCCCGGCACCGCTGCCAGCCGGCCCAGGACCGCTTCCAGCCGCTGCGGCAGCTCCGCATCCGGCACCTCCCGGCCCGACTTCAGGTCGAGCTCGAAGGTCAGAAGGCGATGGACCGGGAAGCCGGGATCGGTGTCCTTCAGGCGCAGAAAGCTCCTGATCATGAGCCCCGCTCCCACCAGCAGGACCAGCGAGAGGGTGACCTCCACCACGGTCAACGCGGTGCGCAGCCGGCGTCCACTCTTTCTCGAGGTCGCCTGCGGGCCGGCGTCGCGCAGCAGCTCGGCGATATCGAGCCTGCCGGCCTGCCGCGCGGGAACCAGGCCGAACAGCAGCACCGCGAGCAGGGAGACGGTGAAGGTGAAGGCGACCACCCGGACGTCGACGTCGAAGGTCACCCAGGATGGCATCTCGACGGGGACCAGCGCCACCAGTCGATGGACTCCCCAGTAGCCGAGCAGCAACCCGAGGACGCCGCTGGCGAGACCGATCAGCGCGCTTTCCGTCAGCAGTTGGCGGACGATGCGGCCGGGGCTCGCGCCCAAGACGACGGCGACGGCGATCTCCTTGCGCCGCCGCTCGTCGCGGGCGAGCAGCAGGTTGGCGACGTTGGCGCAGGCGATCAGCAGGACCGCACCCACCAGCGCCTGCAGCACCAGGAAGACCAGGCGCAAGTTGCCGACCCGCAACGAGCGCAGATCGATGATGCGAAAGCTGCGTCCGCCGTAGATCTGCGGGTACTCCCTGGCCAGCCGCCGGGAGATGGTCTCGACGCTGGTTTCGGCCTGCGCGAGGCTCACGCCCTCCTTCAGGCGGGCGATGGCCGACAGGTGGGTGTGAGCGAAGGACTCGTTTTCGAACCGCGCCGCCAAGGGAACCCAGAGGAGGGCGCCGTTCGGCATATCGGCCGCCGCGGGCATGACGCCGATCACCGTCAAGGGCTCGCCCCCCAGGAAGAGCTTCTGTCCGACGACACCCGCACGTGAGCCGAAGGTGTCCCGCCACAGCTTCTCGCTGAGGATGACCACCTTGTCGCCGCCGGGTTGATCCTCTTTGGCGTTGAACGAGCGGCCGTGGAGCGGCTCGACTCCCAACACCGAGAAGAACCCGGCCGAGACCTTGCCGCCCGAAATCCGCGAGACCTCTCCGCCGGCCAGAAGATCGAATGAGTCCTGGTGATAGACGGCCAGTCGGGAGAAGGCCCCGTCACTCACCTGGAGGAAGAGGAAATCGGGATAAGAGAGGTTGGCGCGGCTGATCCCGCGCTCCGGTTGGACGGTCCAGATCGTCACCAGGCCGGACGGCGACCTGTAGGGATAAGGGCGGATGAGCAGGGTATTGACGATGCTGTAGATCGCCGTATTGGCGCCGAGGCTCACCGACAGCATCAGCAGAGCGATCGCGGCGAGGCCCGGCCGGCGCACGAGAGCGCGTGCGGCCAGCCGCAGATCCTCCAACAGCATGCGCAATGGAGCCATCGCTGCCGGGAATCAGGCCGTCCGGGCCAACTCGTGGGATGGTGTCAGAGCTCTCTCCCTGGCGCTCTTGGGCTGGATGCCCGGTGCCGGGTCCGCCTACGCCGGCGGCTCCTCGTGGAGCCGCAGCTTGCGGTAACCCCGATTCCAGTAGACGAGCGGCGGCGCCTCCTCCACCGGCACGTTGCTCGCGTGCACCTCGCCCACGTAGATGGTGTGGGAGCCTGCCGGGTAGCGGGCGTGGATGCGGCAATCGAGCCAGGCGAGCGCATCGACGAGGATCGGGGCCCCGGTCACGCCGGCGGACCAGTCGCCCAGGGCGAACCGGTCTTCATCCTTGACCCAGGCGAAGCGGTTGGACAGCTCGGATTGGTCCTCCCCCAGGATATTGACCGCGAAGACCGCCTCCGGCTCCTGCAGCATGGGATAGGCCTTGTGGCGGTTCTCGATGATGATCATGATCATCGGCGGCTCGGCCGAGACCGAGGCGAAAGCCGAAACGGTGAGGCCATGAATGCGCTCGCCCGCCCGGATCGTGACGATCGTGACGCCGGCGGGAAAGTGGCGCAGCGCCTTGCGGAACTCTTCCGATGAGATCAAGGGACTCTCCTCTTCAACAAGCTCCTCGAACGACAGAGATTCTCCCACAACCATGGACTCCATAGTTCTCCCTCCTCGCCAATGGCATTCGTGCACATCCATAGTGCCGGTCGCGGTCTCTTTGAGGACACGCGTTTTCGCATCCAGGAGGTACCCGAATCGATGAGCGAGCTCAAATCCAATGTGAAGGGGCTGCTGAACCAGCGCGTCCGGGTCGGGCTGTTGACGGTGCCGTTGTGGGTGGTGGGCGCGCTGTTCCTGGCCCGCAGGCTGCGGGACCGCCGCCGCTGAGCGGGATTTCTCCCTTTACTGACGAGCGGCATCCATCTAAGCTACGCCCCAGTTCCGTAGTGCTTTTGGAGGGGAATGATGTCGCTGGGGAGATCTCGTCAGGGGTGCTGCGTTCTGCTGCTGCTCGGCGCCGGGCTGTGGGGCTCGGCCGTCCAGGCGGCTCAGGAAGCGCCGGCGGCGGCGGAGGAAGAGGCTCCGACAGGCCTGCGGCCGCGCCTGGAATTCGGCCTGGAGGCCAAGGCCCACTTCCGGCACAGCGACCGCAACCGTTTCCTCGTGGACTTCCCTGTTCCGGGACTGCTCCCACCCGGCACGCAGGTCTTCGAGGAAACGGTCAGCGCCGGCTCGCACTTCGAGGTCTCATCCATCACCCTGCTCGTGGACGCCGTGTGGGGCGATGGTCTCGCCGCCCACGGCAAGGTGGACTTCATCGACCTCTACGACCGCAACCCGACCTCCACCGACAAGAAGGTCGATATCGACGAAGCCTGGATCCGTTTCGGCGTCGAGCCCGAGCCCGCGGTCCTGGCGCCGCGCAGCGGCGTTTATCTCAAAGTCGGCAAGCTCCCGAAGTTCGAACGCCAGGACGACCGGCATCTGGAGAGCTATGGCCTCGTCTCCACCGCCTTCAACCGCTTCGAGGACGCCGGCGCCGAGCTGGGGGTGAGCCTGGGCCGCCACGTCTACGTGAAGCTCTCGGCCACCCAGGGCAACCCCGTGTTCATCCGCGATCCCAACGCCCTGGCCGGCGACAACGGCACGCCCGAGCGGCGGCAGAATCCGGCGCGGCCGAACACCGCATTCCAGAGCGGCATCGTCATCGCCTACGACGCCGAAATCGAGGACGTCGACGTGGACGGCGAGCTGCGAGACGGGCGCCGGCCTCGGCTACCGCCTCGCCGACGAGGAGGGGCGCAACGGCCTCGACGTGCTGGCCTGGGGATACCGGCGGAAGCTGGCGAAGACCGTGAGCCTGGAGGGCACCTTCTACGGCGGCGACATCGATATCCTCAATGGGCCCTTGGACATCCCGGTCTTGCCTCTCGAGGGTGACGACAAACAAGAGGTCGGCGCCAACGTCTGGCTGTACCTCGGAGGGTTCTGCTTCTTCGGGCAATTCGTGGACCAGGAGCTGGCGGGCCTGCCGCGCACGGGCATCGAGGCCGAGGTCTCCTGGCAGTTCGACCTGCCGCTGGTATGGGCCATTGCCGACCGCCAGCTCTTCACCTCGATCGCGCCGGCGGTGCGCTGGTCGAAGCTCGACAACGACTTCCGCAACGCGCCCGGCAAGCCGAACTCGGCCCCCAGCCTGGCCTGGGATTGGGAGAAGATCGACGCGGGGCTGCGCCTCGGCGTCTTCTCGGGCGTCGACCTGACGCTGGAGTACGCGGACAACCGCTTCATCCTGGCCTCCGGCGCGGAGCGGGAGAACAACGAGCTCCTGGCGACTTTGCGGTGGAAATTGTAGAAGATGATTCGGCCGCCTTGCCTGCTCGACCTCACCCCCCGGCCCCCTCTCCTAAAGGAGAGGGGGAGAGGAAGAGTTCTGTGTCTTTTTGAGCCCCTCTCCTTTAGGAGAGGGGTTGGGGTGAGGTCGAGCCAGCATGGAGGCCCGCTGAAGCTCCTTTTCCTGGCCACCTTCCTCTTCGCCCTCCCCGTCCAAGCCGAGGAGCTCCGCGGGCGCGTCCAGCTTCTCGCCAAGGGTGGAAAAGGTCCGGCGCGGGGTAGCGACGTCCGCCAGGCGGTCGTCTACTTCGAACCGGCGAGCCCGCCGCCGGCGCGCCCGTCCGGGGAGCCCTTCGAGATGGTGACCCGGCGCAAGGAGCTGGTGCCCCGGCTCCTGGTCGTCCCGCGCGGCAGCCGGGTACGCTTTCCCAACCAGGACCCCATCCTGCACAACGTCTTCTCGGTCTCTTCCCCCAACCAGTTCGACCTCGGCCTCTACCGGCGGGGACCGGGCAAGGAAAAACGCTTCGAGGAGGCCGGCCTGGTGCGCGTTTTCTGTAACGTGCACCACGACATGGTCGCCTACATTCTGGTGCTGAACACACCGTTTCACGTTTCGCCGAACGCCGCCGGCGAGTTCGTTCTCACCGCTTTGCCTCGGGGCCCCGGGAAGCTGACGGTGTGGCACGAGCAGGCCGATCCCTGGACGGTGGACGTCGAGCTGCCGCAGAAGACGCCGGGCAACGTCATGGCCCGGGTCGAGGTCGCCCGGCCGCTGATCCCCGCCCACCTCAACAAACTCGGGCAGTCCTACTTCCGGTCGCAACGTGACCGCTACAACAACCGCTAGCCGCCGCCGTCCCGGCCTGTCGCTGGAGACCCGGATCTTCCTGGTCACCTCGCTGCTCATCGCCTTGCTGGTGGGCGGCGCGGTCGCGGTCACCTATGTCCTCCTGCGGCGGATCGCCCGCCAGGCGGCGGCCGACTCGCTGAAGAGCAGTGCCGCGGTTCAATCCACCTACGAGAAGGAACGGTACGAGCGGCTGAAGCTGATCTCCAGCGTCTTCGTGTCCGATCCGCTTCTCGTCGCCTACCTGGCCGAGGCCGCCGCCCAGCAGGAGACCCCCTCGCTCCTGTCGGAGCTGGCCGACGCTCGCGAGAAGCTGGGTTTCGACTTTGCCATCCTTCTCGATCCGAGCGGCCGGGTCACCGCCCGTACGGATGATCCCGGCGCCGTCGGTCAGGATCTTTCGCAGCGGCCTCTGGTCGCCCGGGCCGTTGAGGAGCTCGAGGCCTCGGGAGTCTGGCGGGAGGGCAACCGTCTCTACTACGCCGTGGCGGTGCCCATCCAGCAGCAGTTCACGCTCCTGGGATTCCTGGTCACCGGCTACGCCATCACCGACGCTTCGGCGTCGGAGGTGAACCAGGTGAGCGGCGCCGATCAGGCCATCCTCGCCACGGGCGAGCAGGGGCGAACGGAGATCGTGGCCACCACGCTGCCGCCGGCCACGGCGCGCAGCCTGACGAAGGCGCTCTCCTCGGGCCGGCACGGGATGGGAGAAGCCCTGCGCGCCGGCCGCGCCATGGCGCAAGCCGAGCTGTCGCTGGACGGCGAGCCCTGGCTCGTCCAGGAGGCGCCGCTGCTCGACGCCGCCGGCAAGCCGGTGGGCGCCATGATGGCCCTGGCCTCGCTCGAGCGGGAGCTCGCCGCTTACCGGGAGATCCAGAACGTGCTGCTCGGCGCCGGCCTGGCGGCCGTGCTGATCGCCCCGTTCCTCTCCTTCGCCTTCGCGCGCCGCGCCCTGCGCCCGGTGCGGCAACTGGTCGGCGCCGCCGAGGCGGCCCGGCAGGGAGACTACGACCGCGACATCGATTCCGACCGCGGCGACGAGGTGGGCCGGCTGGCGCACGCCTTCCACGAGCTGCTCGCCGACCTGCGCGAGAAGCGGGACATGGAAGAGTACGTCACCGAGCTCTCCCGCAATCTGCCGGAGCCCGCCCAGGCGCGGGCCGTCCTGGGGGACGCGCAGAGCCGGGAGGTGCTGCTGCTCGGCATCGAGCTGCGCCAGTACGCCCGCGCCGGCGTCAACGGCGACGCCCGCGACACGCTGGCGCGGCTCGCCTCCGATCTCGAGCGCGTGACCGCCGCCATCGCCCGCGGCCGCGGCCAGTTGGAGGGAGTCTCGGGCCATCGCGTGCTGGCGCGCTTCGAAGGGGAGGGGAGAGGCTACCGCGCGCTGGCCGTCGCTGCCGGGGTGCTGGCGCCTGCCGTGAGCGGCGGCGTCTCCGGCCAAACCGGGTCAACCGAGGAAGCCGAGGAGGCCGTGGCCGCCATGACGGCCGGCCGCGCGATCACCGGCCCGGTGACTTGGGGCGAGCGGGCCGAGCGCGCTCTGGTGGGCCTTCCCGTGCAGCAGATCGAAAGCCTGCTGCGCGAGGCCACCCCGGGCGAGCTGCTGCTCTCGCGCGAGGTGCACGACGAGCTGCAAGGACGCCTTCGAGCAGGCCGGCTTTCGGCTGGCTCCCCGGCGCGGCGTCATCACGCCGCAGCCCCTGTTCGTCGTCAGCTCGCGCATGGCTTCCAGCCTGACCGGCGAGCGCGGTATCGGCGCCGGGGGCGCCAAGGGCTCCGAGATCGAAGGCGCCGACCGCGCCACACTCTCCGGTATCTCGCCGGGCGCCCTGCTGGGACAGCGCTTCGAGGTCCTCTCCGTGCTGGGCGCCGGCGGCATGGGCGTCGTCTACAAGGCGCGCGACCGCGAGTTGGACGATCTCGTCGCCCTCAAGATGCTGAAGCGGGAGCCTCTGGGGTGACCGCAGCCAGCTCGACCGGCTGAAGAGCGAGATCAAGCTGGCGCGCAAGATCACCCATCCCAACGTGCTGCGCACCTTCGACTTCGGCGACATCGACGGCGTGCCGTACATCTCCATGGAGTACGTGCGGGGGGTGACGCTGCGCTACATGCTCGACCAGACGCGCCGGCTGCCCTATTCGGCCGGCCTGCGCCTGGCCAAGCAGCTCTGCGCCGGCCTGGGAGCCGCGCACGCCGTGGGGGTGCTCCACCGCGACATCAAGCCGGAAAACCTGATCCTGGAGCCCACCGGCAACGCCAAGCTCATGGACTTCGGCATCGCCCGGCCCATCGACCGGATCACTCCCGGGCAGACCCAGGCCGGCTTCGTCATCGGCACGCCGCAGTACCTGCCCCCGGAGATCCTGCAGGGGAAGGAGGCCGACCCTCGCTCCGACCTCTACTCGTGCGGCATCGTGCTTTATGAGATCTTCACCGGCGTCCTGCCGTTCGAGGGACCCACGGCGATGGAGATCATGGTCAAGCACCTGCGGGAAGAGCCGCCGCCGCCGCGCTCCCGCTGGCCCGAGATCCCGCCGGCGCTGGAGACGGCGATCCTGCGGTGCCTCGAGAAGGATCCCGAGCGGCGCTACCGCTCGGTCGCCGAGCTGCTGCGCGACCTGGAGGCGTTGAGCGCCTGAACGGCCGGCTGAACGTCCGGCCCATAGGGAGAACCGGGAATGATCGCCGAAACATCTGGAGCCTCCGGGTCCCAAGCCGTCGTTCGATCCCGATCGCCGGCTCGCCGAGTACGAGATGCTGCTCGACATCGGCGTCAAGCTCGCCGGTACCCTCGAGCCTCGAGGCCGTGCTGGAGCGGGCGCTGGAGCACGCCGAGCAGGTGTGCCACGCCGAGACGAGCTCGATCTGGGAAGTCGACGAGGAGCGGCGGGAGCTCTACTTCCGCATCGTGCGAGGGAAGGCGGCGGGAGACATTCGGGGTCTGCGGGTGCCGATCGGCGACGGCATCGTCGGCAGCGTCGCCCGGTCGGCGGAGGCCGAGATGGTCAACGACGTGGCCGCCGATCCGCGCTGGCACGGTGATACGACTGGAGCGTTCCGCACCCGGGCCATCCTCACCGTGCCGCTGCTCGCCGGCGGCGCCGTCATCGGCGTCCTGCAACTCCTCAACCCGGTAGACCGCGACCGTTTCACGGCGGGCGACCTGTGGCGCATGCGGCAGTTCGCCGCCATCCTGGCCCCGACGCTGCAGAATGCCCGCCTGTACGCGGCGCAGCGCCGGCAGTTCTTCAGGATGGTGACCGCCCTGGCGGAGACGCTGGAGAAGCGGGATCCCTATACCGGCGGCCACGTCCGCCGCGTGGTGGCCTACTCCCTCCTGCTGGGCGCCGAGATGGGGCTCGGGCGCGAGGAGCTGCGGGACCTGCGTCTCGCCGCCACCCTGCACGACATCGGCAAGATCACCACGCCGGACCGCATCCTCGGCAAGCCCTCTCCCCTGGACGCGGAAGAGGCGGAGATCATGCGCCGGCACGCGGCGGACGGCGCCGACATCGTCGGTCATCTCGCCAACTCCTGGGTGCTGCTCGGCGTGCGCAACCACCACGAACGGGTCGACGGCAGGGGCTACCCGGACGGTCTGAAAGATCCCGACATCCCGCTCGCGCCGCGCATCATCGCCGTGGCGGACACGTACGACGCCATGACCACCAGCCGTCCCTACCGCACCGGTCTGCCGCCGGAGCGTGCCGCAGCCGAGATCCTCGGCGGCGCCGGCACGCAGTTCTGCCCGCGCGTCGTGGCGGCGTTCCGGCGGCTGTTCGAGAGCGGGCGGTTCCGCCTCGAAGCCGCGGAGGATCTGATGGTTTCGGGCGTCGTTCAGGTGGTAGGGGCGGGGTGAGTTGATATCATCCCTGCTTCCATGCTGCGGTTGCGTTACGTCGTCAATGGTGAGGATCGCGTCGTCTCCCTGACGGGTGGGCGAATCCGGCTGGGCCGGGGCAGCGACAACGACGTCGTGCTCTCCGACGTTTCCGTCTCCCGCTACCACGCCGAGATTCTCTACGAGGCCGGCGGCTGGTCGGTCCACGACCTCAAGAGCACCAACGGCGTCGAGGTCAACCGCGTCCCGGTCGAGAGGGCGCCGCTGCGTTCCGGCGACCTCCTCGGCATCGGCGCCTTCGAGATCCGGGTCGAGGGCCAGCCGGTGTCCGTGCTGCCGAAGCCGGCGCCGGCGGTGGCGGAAGAGCCGGAGGGGTTCGGCAACGCCACCATCATCCGGCCCCTCGCCGCGTTTGCGGCGGACTACGGGCTCGCCGGCCAGACGATCGGCCGCCCCGGCCCGGAGGCCGGCGATGAGGACTATATCCGCCGGATGTTCGGCTTCCTCACCCGCCTGGCGCGGATGCTCACCCTTGCCGAGACCGTCGACGACGTGCTGTCGCGAGTGCTCGATCTGGCCTTCGAGGCCTTCCCGGTGGACCGCGGGTTCATCCTCCTCTCCGACGACTCCTCGGGCGAGCTGGTCTGCGAGCTGGCCCGGGTCAAGGACCGGTCGCAGTTCCGTCCCTCCGGCGAGGTGCCCGTCTCGCGCACGATGTTGCGGGCGGTGATGCGCGAGCGGGTGGCGCTCATCACCTTCGACGCTCAGGCCGACCAGCGTCTCTCCGGCGGCGAGTCGATCCGCATGCACCAGATCCGCTCCGCCATGTGCGCGCCGCTGTGGTCGGGCGAACGGATCATGGGCGTGATCCAGGTGGACTCACCTTTCCAGGTGGGAGCCTTCGGCGAGCGGGATCTCGACGTGCTCACCACCCTCGCCAACTACGTCGCCGTCGCCGTCGAGCGCATCCGCTACGCGCGCAAGGCCGAGTTCGAGAAGCAGGTGCGCACGCGGCTCGAGCGCTACCACTCGCCGGGCGTGATCGAGGAGGTCCTGCGCCGCGGCGACGAGGGCATGACCCGCCTGCAGAGCGCCGAGGCCACGGTGCTCTTCGCCGATCTCGTCGGCTTCACCGCCTTCGCCGAGAAGGCGCCGCCGGAGCGCGTCGCGGAGTCGATCGACTCCTTCCTCGACCTCTCGGTGGAGGCCATCTTCCGCGCCGGCGGCACGCTCGACAAGTTCATCGGCGACTGCGTCATGGCCTTCTTCGGCGCGCCGGTGGCGCAGCCCGATCATGCTCTCCGGGCGGTGCGCGCCGCCATCGAGATCCAGGAGGGCCTCGCCGCCTGGAACGCCCGCCGGGCCGCCGAGGGCCTGCCCGGCTTCAAGGCCCGCATCGGCCTGAACAGCGGTCCCGTGGTGGTGGGCGACATCGGCAGCTCCCGCCGCGTCGACTACACGGTCCTCGGCAACACCGTCAACGTGGCCGCCCGCCTGGAAGCCCTGGTCGCTCAGCCGGACGACGTCGTGCTCGGACCCGAGACCCACCGTCTGATCGACGGCGCCGTTCCCACCGAGCGGCTCGGCGAGCTCCACCTTAAAGGGGCTGCAGCAGAGGATTCTGGCGTACCGGGTGGTGCGAAGGTAAAGTCTTCCCCTAAACTCACCTGGTGATGATGAGGCCGCCGAGAGGATCCGCCGTTCCCCGGATTGAATCCCTGCGGGTGAGGCGGTACCGCGCGCTTGCCGATCTGGATCTCAAGGGAATGACCCCCTTGACAGTCTTTCTTGGACCCAACGGCAGCGGTAAGTCGACGATCTTCGACGTCTTCGCGTTTCTTTCCGAATGCTTCAGCACAGGGCTTCGCAAGGCGTGGGACCGCCGGGGCCGGTTCAAGGAGCTGCGGACGCGCGGCGTTGACGGCCCCATTGAGATCGAGGCTCAAGTATCGGGAAACGCCGGCCAAACCTGTAATTACGTACCATCTGGCAATCGACGAAAGCACCAAAGGGCCGTTCATCTCCGAGGAATGGCTGGCCTGGAAGCGGGGCCAGTATGGAAGACCTTTCCGGTTCCTGGATTTTCGCGCAGGCGAGGGACGGGTGGTCTCCGGTGACATGCCGGACGAGCAGGACGAACGGATCGAAGAACGCCTGCAGCTCACCGGAGACGATCGCCGTCAATACCTTGGGACAGCTCGCCAAGCATCCGCGCGTTACGGCGCTGCGGCAGTTTGTGACGGGGTGGTATCTGTCCTGCTTGAGTGCCGACAGCACTCGCGCCTCCGTGGAGGCGGGCCCTCAGGAGCGACTCTCTCCGACGGGCAACAACTTGCCCAATGTCATTCAGTATCTCAAGGAGCAACATCCTGACAGGCTCAGGGAAATCCTGAAAGCTCTCTCTGAACGGGTTCCCCGGCTGGAGCGAGTGACCGCGGACGTCATGCCGGACGGGTGGCTTCTGCTCCAGATCAAAGATGCTCCCTTCGATCAGCCGGTCTTGGCTCGGTTTGCCTCGGACGGGACTCTGAAGCTCCTGGCGTACTTGACGATCCTCTACGATCCCGATCCACCACAACTGATCGGCATCGAGGAGCCGGAGAACTATCTGCATCCGCGTTTGTTGCCGGAGGCCTCGCGGAAGAATGCCGGCAAGCCACCGTCCGCACGCAGCTGCTCGTCAGCTCCCATTCACCGTTTTTCGTCAATGCGCTTCGGCCCGAGGAGGTCTGGGTTCTTTATCGCAATGAAGAGGGCTACACCCAGGCTCGCCGGGCGGCCGACATGCAAGGAATCCCAGAGTTCCTCAGCGAGGGTGCGCTATTGGGGGATCTTTGGCTCGAAGGGCACTTCGAGGTTGGAGACCCGTTGGTCCATGCCGGCGGACCCAAGGCGGCCGTGGCGGTGCGAGGGCATTGTGGAGTTGGTGGGTAGATAGTCCTCTCACCGCGTCGGGATCGACAGCGTCTGCCCTGCCCTCAGCCGCGACGAGCGCATGCCGTTGGCCTGCTTCAAACTGCTGACGCTGACGCCGTGACGCCGGGCGATCTGCCAGAGGGTATCGCCGCGCCCGACGCGATATCTCTTGCTCGAGCTCGACTTGCTGGCGCTCGCTCTGGCGATCTGGATGCCGGACTTGCTGGTCCCGAGATAGCGCATGTAGGGATCGGGAAACAGCGTCACATGGTAGTGCGGCGGGTGGTTCTCGCGCGTCGCTTCGAGGACGTCCCTGCCTTCCAGGAACAGCAGCGTGCTCTCCAACCACCTCCGGCAGGAGGCGCGGAGGCTGCGGCGCAGGTCCGCAGCCATGCCGGTGGGATGGACCGAAAGGTGCGAGGCGTTGGCCGGCTGACGCGAGATGGGCCGGGTGAGGCTGGTGACGACCAGGCGCTCGCCGCAGGCATCGCGGTACTGATCCCCGAGCCTCTCGAGGAACAGCTTCATCTCGGGCCGCGCGTAGGGGAAGGACACGTAGCCCGAGGCCAGCCGGTAATCTGAATTGCCGCGCAGGCGCACCAGCAGACCTCGGCGGGCGAACTCGCGCACGTCCGACGAGGTCCGCAGATAGGTGAAGTCGTGCTCGCGCGCCGCCTCGTTCTGGCGCAGCAGCGAGCTCCGCGACCCCGCGAGGCTCTGGGCGCCGAGGATCGGCACGGCGAAGAGAGTCAGGATGAGGAACGAGGGGGCCGCGGCGCGGCGGAGACTGCGGCGGGAGATACACAATCTTTGCATGGGCGGCGGAGACTCCATTCCAGTTGTGGCCCCATGCGCCTACGGCGCGAAATGTAAGATAGACGCCTTTCCGGCTCGTGGAGGATAGCACAAAATAGCTCGACTTCAAGCCACCTTGTGGAGATTTTTTCAGCGGGCCCTCGTTCGCGGGTGTGACCGTTTCCGGACCGCGGGTACGTCCTAGGTCATGGAGCTCGAAACCGTGGTGAGAGAGCTGGCCCCCCAGCTCCTCCGCTACTCGCTCGGACGAACGGGCGAGGCCGGCTTGGCCGAGGAGGTCGCCCAGGACGCCCTGACCGCCCTCGTCCAGCGGTGGCGCCGCCACGGTCCGCCGGAGTCCCCCGCGGCCTTCGCCTTCGCCGTGGCCCGCCGGCGCGCCGGCCGTCTCGCATTCCGGCGCCGCCTGCTCGAGCCCCTGCACGCCCTGTTCAACGGACACAGCCCGCTGCCCGGGCCGGAAGAACGCGCCGCCATGAGGTCGGAGCTCGGCCGGACCTTGGCGGCGTTGCGCCGGCTCTCCGGCGCCGATCGCGAAGCCCTGTTGCTGGTCGGCGTGGCGGAGCTGGGGCCGGCCGACGGCGCGCGGGCCCTCGGCATTTCGCCCTCGGCGCTCAAGATGCGGATTCACCGCGCGAGGAAACGGTTGCTGCAGCTCCTGGAGGAAGACGATGGCAAGGAATGACCAAGGAACGGCCTCGCGAGAGGCGATCGATCTGCGGCTGCGCAAAGCGCTGGAGCCCCGGCAGGAGACGGTCGCGCGCATCGTCGGCGCCGCGCTGGCCGGAGGCCGGCCGGCGCGCCGCCTCAGGCTGGTGCCGGTGGCGTCCGTGCTGGCGGTGCTGCTGGCCGCGGCGGCGCTGCTGGTCAAAGCGCCCTGGCCGGCCGATCCCTCTCGTGGCGGCTCCTCTCCTGCCGGCGGCCCACTCCAGGCATCGATTTCCATCGAAAACGTGGGAGATGTGCTCGTCGTCCGCTCTCGCGACAGGCGCCCATCGCTGGTCAGCCGCCGCGAGCCCGGCGGCAGGCCCTCGCCGTCCGGATCCCTCATCGTCGTCTACGGAGACTGAATCATGAGAAACAGCGGATTGAAGAGAGTCCTCAGCGGCTGCCTTCTGGTGTCGTTGGCCGCCGTCCACGGCGTTTTCGCGGAGGGAGACCCGCTGGAAGCGAGGATCAACATCGCATTGCGGGAAGCCAGCGCGGTCGATACCTTCCGCAGCTTCGCCGAGCTGATGAGCGCCAACGTCCTGGTTGACCCCGCCGTCCGCGGACCTGTCACCGTCGAGCTCAAGAACGTCCGCGTGCGCACGCTGCTCGACGCCGTCTGCGAGAGCATCGGCTGCCGGTGGTCCTTCGAGGCCGGCAAGCCGCCGGTTCTCAAGGTGACCTCGCAGCAGCACGCCAAGCCGAAGCGGGACCACCGGGCCTCGTTGCAGGAGCGTATCGACCTGAAGATCACCGGCGCCGACTCCCGCGAGGTGCTGACGACCTTCGCTCAGATCATGAGCGTCGGGATCGAGATCGAGCCCGAGGTTTCGGGACCGGTCACCTTCGACTTGCAGCGAACGCCGGTAGCGGACGCGTTGGATGCAATCTGCCAAGCTGTGGGATGTACGTGGAGGCTCGACGAAGGCGAGAACCCGGTGCTTCGGGTCACGGCCAAGCCGAAACGGAAGGGTGGGTGAGGGCCATCGTCCGCCCCGGCGCTTCCGCACCGGGCTATCGAGAAGCCGCTCCGCTGGAGCGAATCGCCCTCAGGGCGACGTTTCGGTAGCCCGGCGCGGAAGCGCCGGGCCTCTACCGCCGCTTGCTGCGGGAGAAGAAGTCCGCCATCGATCCGAAGCCGCCGGCGTTGGACGAGGAGCTGCCGGCGCCGCGTCCCGCGGGCTCGAGCTCTTCCCGGTCCCGGTCTCCTCGATCGCGGTCCCGGTCGCGGTCCCGGTCGCGAGAGTCGCGATCCTCACCGCCGGCGGCCGCCATGGAGAGCGAGATCCGCCGCCGCGCGGTGTCGATCCCCAGAACCCTCACCTGCACGTCCTGGCCGAGCTGGACGGCTTCGCGGGAGTGGCTCAGCCGCCGTCCGGCTCCCATCTCGCTGATGTGGACCAACCCCTCGAGGCCGGGCGCCAGCTCGACGAAGGCGCCGAACGACTCCAGGCGCGCCACGCGACCGGTGGTCTCCATCCCCTCGGGGAAGCGGGAGATGGCGTCCCGCCAGGGATCGCGCTCCAGCGCGCGGCGGGAGAGCGAGATGCGCTCGGGACGCTTCTCGTCCTTGCCCTTCTCGATCTTGATCACCTGCACCTCGACCTCCTGGCCGATCGCGAAGACGTCCTGCGGATGCGCGGTGCGGCTGTGCCCGATCTCGCTGACGTGCAGCATGCCCTCGATGCCGCCGAGATCGATGAAGGCGCCGTAGCTGGTCAGCGAGGTCACCTTGCCGTGGAGGACGGCGCCGACCTGGAGCTTCTCGCGGGTCTCGGCGGCGCGGGCCTGCTGCTCCTCCTCGAGGAGCTGGCGGCGCGACAGCACGATATTCGGGCCCCGCCCGCCGCGGTTGCCCTCCTCCAGCCGGTTGATCTTGAACATGAGCCGCTGGCCCACGAACTTCTGCGGATCCTCGACGTAGCGCAGGTCGAGCTGCGAGAGAGGACAGAAGGCGCGCATGCCGTAGAGCTGTACCTCGGCGCCGCCCTTGTTCAGGCCCGTCACCAAGGCCTCCACCGAGAGGTTGGCCTCGTGCGCCTGCCGGATCTCGGGGACCACCTCGGCCGGCCGCTTCCCCTTGCCGCCGGTCCTGCGCCGCAGCAGCAGAGCGCCGGTCTCGGGATCGGTGCCGGTGACCGTGGCCTCGAGAACGTCCCCTTCCTTCACCGTGAGATTGCCCTCGGCATCCTTGAGCTCGGCGGTGGCGATCCTGCCTTCGGACTTCGACCCGAGGTCGATGAAGATCCACTCGTCGCCGAGCGACAGGATCCGGCCCTTCACCTTCTGGCCGACGGCCGGATCCTCGGGTTTTGCCGGAGCTTCCTGCTCGAACTCGGCCAGGATCTCGCCGAAGTCTTTCTTCTCCTGGGTGTCCTGATCGTTCATGTCTCCAATTCTCCACTCTTCTTGGTGCTCGTGCGGGTGTTCTCGCGCCCGGGACGTCTCACGGTTCAGGGTTTTGGAGCCATTGCTCCGGGCGGGCAGCGCTTGAAAATATCATGCCGGGAATCTATTCAACGGGTGGGAAGCTTGCCGAATTCCGGATGGGTGGGGTAGGTCTCCTCTCGTTTCAGGCAGAATATCAGGCGCTTCGAGCCGCGCCAACGCGGGGAGGACCGATGAACGCACGCATCCTGCCTTTGGTATTCGCCGGCCTGCTCGGGACCGGCACACCGACCACCGGAGAGGACGCCCGGCGACCTCTCGCGGAGCCGGCGCTCGAGCCGCGGGAGGTCCATCTGGCGGACCTCCGCCAGCTCACCCGCGGCGGCGAGAACGCCGAGGCCTACTGGTCGCCCGACGGCTCTCAGCTCGTCTTCCAGTCCACCCACGCCCCGTACGCCTGCGACCAGATCTTCCGGCTGCCGGCGGACGGCTCCGGCGAGGCCGCCCTGGTATCGACAGGCAAGGGACGCACCACCTGCCCCTATTTCACGGCCGATGCCCGGCGGATCCTCTACTCCTCCACCCATCTCGCCAGTGAGGCCTGCCCGCCGCCCCCGGACCGCTCCCAGGGCTACGTCTGGCCGATCGAGCCCGGCTACGAGATCTTCACCGCCCGGCCCGACGGCTCGGACCTCGCACGCCTGACCGACAACCAGGCCTACGACGCCGAAACCACGGTCTGCCCCAAAGACGGCTCGCTGATTTTCACCTCCACCCGCGACGGCGATCTCGACCTCTACCGCATGGACGCCGACGGCAAGAACGTCCGCCGCCTGACCGACGGGCCCGGCTACGACGGCGGCGCCTTCTTCTCGCCCGATTGCTCGCAGATCGTCTGGCGGGCTTCCCGGCCCAAGGCGGGCGCGGAGCTGGAGGACCACAAGCGCCTGCTCGCCAACGGCCTGGTGCGGCCCTCGAAGCTGGAGATCTGGACGGCCGACGCCGACGGCAGCGACGCCCGCCAGGTGACCTACCTCGGCGGCGCCTCCTTCGCTCCCAGCTTCTTCCCCAAAGGCGACCGCATCATCTTCGCCTCCAACTACGGCGATCCCAAGGGCCGGGAGTTCGATCTCTGGGCCATCGACGCCGACGGCACCGGCCTCGAGCGGATCACCTGGACTCCCGGCTTCGACGGCTTCCCGATGTTCTCGCCGGACGGCACGCGTCTGGCCTTCGCCTCCAACCGCAACCAGAGCGCGCCGGGCGAGACCAACGTCTTCGTGGCCCGCTGGATGGACCGTCCCGCCGGCCCGGCAACGCCCGAGACGGCCGCGGCCGGCCGCTTCCGCGACGACGTGCGCTGGCTGGCCGACGACGCCCGCGAAGGGCGGGGCATCGGCACGGCCGGCCTGGAGGAGGCCTCGCGCTGGCTCGCCGACCGTTTCCGCGAGATCGGCCTTGCTCCAGTGGGAGACGACGGCGGCTGGTTTCAGCGCTTCGACGTGCCGGTCGAGGTCGAGGCCCGTTCCGGCACCGCGGTCGCCATCGACGGTACCCCCATCGGCCGCGACGATTTCCGTCCGGCCTCCTTTTCCGCCAGCGGCGAGGCGGCCGGCGAGGTGGTGGTGGCCGGTTACGGCATCACCGCCCCGGAGCTGGGGATCGACGACTACCAAGGCGTCGAGGCCCGCGACAGGATCGTCGTCGTCCGCCGCTTCACCCCCGAAGGCGGGCCGTTCGCCGAGAAGGCGAACGAGCAGCGCTACGGCGACCTGCGCTACAAGGCGTGGAACGCCCGCGAGCACGGCGCCCGGGCGCTGATCGTCGTCGACCTCCCCGCAGGCACGTCCGGAGGCACAATCGGCGACGAGGCACCCCTGCCGGCTCTGGGCATCGACACCACCGAGGTCGGCGGGGGAGACGCCGGCCTGCCGGTCGCCATCGTGAAACGGGCCGCCGGAGCGGCGCTCTTCGCCGGCGGCCACCGCGCCGCGTTGACCATTGATCTGGAGCGGCGCACCCGGCCCGCCGTCAACGTTGCGGGCGTCGTGCGTGCCGGAGCGGCGGACCGCCTTCCGGGGGCCGTGGTGGTGGGTGCACACTACGATCATCTGGGCCGGGGCGGCGCCGGCTCGCTGACGCCGGACTCCCACGAGCCCCACAACGGCGCCGACGACAACGCCTCCGGCACCGCCGCCCTGCTGGAGGTGGCGCGCCGGCTCATGAGCGAGCGGGACCGCCTGCACCGCGACGTCTACCTGGTGGCCTTCTCCGGCGAGGAATCCGGCGTGCTGGGATCCACCGCCTTCACCCGCCGGCCTCCCGGCGGCCTCGAGACCTCGGAGGTCACCGCCATGCTCAACATGGACATGGTGGGCCGCCTGCGCGGCAACCTGGTCACCGTCCTCGGCGGCGAGTCGGCCGAGGAGTGGAAGGAGCTGGTGCCGCCGGCCTGCGAGCGGCAGCTCCTCGGCTGCACGCTCTCCGGCGACGGCTACGGTCCCTCCGATCACAGCCCGTTCTACGCCGCGGGCGTGCCGGTGCTCCATTTCTTCACCGGCGCCCACCCGGACTATCACAAGCCTTCGGACGACGCCGACAAGATCAACGCCGCCGGCGGCGCCCGCGTCGCCGGCCTGGTGGCGGACCTCGCCCGGGAGATCGCGGACCGGCCGCAGCGGCCCACCTACAGGAGCGCGCCGGCTCCCGCGCCGCGGGGAGACGCGCGTTCCTTCGGCGCCTCCCTGGGGACCGTGCCCGACTACGCCGGCGACGGCCGGCCGGGAGTGCTGCTGGCGGGAGTGCGGCCCGGCAGCGCGGCGGAGCAGGCGGGCCTCAAGCGAGGCGACCTGCTGGTGGAGCTCTCCGGCAAGCCCATCCGCGACATCCATGACTTCATGTACGTGCTGCAGCGCGCCAAACCGGGAGAGAAGGCCACGGCGGTCGTGGTGCGCGAGGGCGAGCGGGTGACGGTGGAGGTGACGTTCGGGAGCAGCCGCAGATGAGGAACGGTCTTGCCAACTCGACCTCACCCCAAACCCCTCTCCTTAAGGAGAGGGGCTCAGAAAAGCAAGATCGTCGTTTTTCTCCCCTCTCCTTTAGGAGAGGGGCCGGGGGTGAGGTCGCGCCGGCAATCCCCCTTGTTCTCGCCTTCTTTTTCGCCATCGCTCTGTCCGCGGCCGTCCCGCCGGACCTTATCGAATCCGCCCGGCAGATCGAGCAGTTCCCCGCCGCCCGCGGCGAGGGCAGCGAGAGCGAGCGGCTGAAGAGGTTCTTCGACCTCTATTGGATCACCGGGCTGCGCCTGGGCCCCGAGTTTGCGACGTACGTGGGGATCGCGGGCTTCGACGACCGCCTGAGCGACCTCTCTCCCGAGACGCTGGCGCTCGCCCGGCGGATTCCGCATCTGGAGCTGGCCGCCATCTCTTCCATCGATCGCTCGCGGCTGACGCCGGCCGAGCAGATGAGCTACGACCTGGCGCTCGGGCGCATCCGCCAGGCCATCGACGGGGAGAAGTTCCCGGGCGAATACCTGCAGGTCACTCAGATGAGCGGCATCCACCAGGAGCTGGCGCAGCTCCTTCCGGCCATGCCGGCCCGCACGGTTCAGGACTACGAGAACATGCTGACCCGCCTGCGCGCCTATCCGGCCCTCGTCGACCAGGCGATGGCGCTTCTCGTCCAGGGCCTCGCGGCGGGGATCACGCCGCCGCGCGTGACTCTGCGGGACGTGCCCGGCCAGTTCGAGGCGCTGCTCCCCGCCGATCCTGCGCAGAGCCCGGTGCTGGAGCCGTTCCAGACGTTCCCCGAAACGATTCCCGCGGCGGACCGCGAGCGGCTCCGGCGCGCCGCCTCGCAGGTCTTCACCGAACAGGTGGCGCCGGCTCTCCGCAAGCTGCACGACTACCTCGCCGACACCTACGTTCCGGGGGCGAGGGAGGCGATCGCCATGAGCGCCTTGCCGAATGGCGAGGAGTGGTACGCCTACCAGCTCCGCGGCTCCACGACGACCGACCTCACCCCCGAGCAGATCCATCAGCTCGGCCTCTCCGAGGTCCGCCGCATCCGCAAGGAGATGGACGAGCTGATCGCCGCGATCGGCTTCAAGGGGAGCTTCGAGGAATTCTGCACCTTTCTGCGCACCGATCCGCGCTTCTTCTACGACGAGCCCGAGGAACTGGTCGCCGGCTTCCGCGACATCACCAAGCGCGTCGATCCCGAGCTGATCAAGCTCTTCGGCCGGCTGCCGCGCCTTCCCTACGGCGTCAAGGCCATGCCGCCTCCGGGCGCGGAATCGGCGCCGTCCGCCTACTTCAACAGCGGCTCGCTCGCCTCCGGCCGGCCGGGCTGGTTCCTGGTCAACACCCACAATCTCAAGGCCCGCCCCAAGTGGAGCATGGAAGCCCTGGCTGCGCACGAAGCCGTGCCGGGGCATCACCTCCAATACGCTCTCGTCGAGGAGCTGGGGGAGCTTCCCGAGTGGCGCAAGTGGGATATCTATCCCGCCTTCTCGGAGGGCTGGGGCCTCTATGCCGAAAGCCTGGGCGACGAGCTCGGCCTCTACAAAGACCCCTACTCCAAGTTCGGCCAGCTCACCCTCGAGATCTGGCGGGCGATTCGCCTGGTGGTCGATACCGGGCTGCACGTCAAGGGCTGGACGCGCCAGCAGGCGATCGACTATTGCAAGGCGAGCTCCGCCCGGACCGAGCACGAGATCGAGGCCGAGATCGACCGCTACATCGCCCACCCGGGAGGCGCGCCCTGCTACAAGATCGGCGAGCTGAAGATCAAGGAGATGCGCGCCTACGCGGAAGCGAAGCTGGGATCGAGATTCGACCTCCGCGCCTTTCACGACCATCTCCTGGGCAACGGCCAGTTGCCGCTCGATCTGCTGGAGACTCGCATCAAGGCGTGGGTGGAGGAGAAGAAGACCGCCGAGGAAAAGACGGCACGGTAGACTGACGGCATGCCCGCGGAGACTTTACCTGGGAGCGCCGGCGTCCCCGCCGGCAGAATTGGAAAGAAGAAAAGCCGGCGGGGACGCCGGCGCTCCCAGGTAAACCTTCCCCCTCTCTTCTACGTATAACGGGAAGGGATTTCTGCACCTTTTCATCGACCCTCAAAAGGAAGACCCATGAAGAAATGGCCCTTGTTATTCACCGCCCTCCTGCTGGCGGCCACCGTTGCCCAGGCCGCCGTTTCACCCGAGCTCGTGGAGTACGCCAAGAAGCTCGACCAATTCCCCGCCACCAAAGGACAGGGGAGCGAGAGCGAGCGGCTGCAGAAGCTGTTCGACCTCTCCTGGGACTACGTGATGCACTCCTCGCCCGAGTTCGCCACCTTCATCGGCTACCCCGGCCTGAACGACCGCTGGTCCGACTCCTCCTTCGAATCCATCGCATTCGGCCGCGCCACCAGCCGCAAGATCCTGGAGGCCTTGCTGTCGGTGGACCGATCGCAGCTCAAGCCCTCCGAGCAGGTCAACTACGACCTGGCGCGGCGGCGGCTGGAGAGGGGGATCGAGGGGGACCGTTTCCACGGCGAGTACCTGGTGGTCAACCAGGTGGGCGGCGTCCAGCAGGGTATCCCGCAGGTGCTGGCGGCCATGCCCGCCCGTAGCGTGCAGGACTACGAGAACATCCTCGCCCGCCTGCGCGGCCTGCCGACCGTCATCGACCAGACGATCGCGCTCCTCGACAAGGGGCTGCAGGAGGGGATCACGCCGCCGCGCGTCACGCTGCGGGACGTTCCCGGCCAGGTCGGCAACCTGCTGGTCGACGATCCGATGCAGAGCCCCATGCTGCGGGCCTTCCAGAAGTTCCCGGCCGCCGTTCCGGCCGCCGAGCAGGAGAGGCTCAAGGGCGCTGCCGTCCAGGCGTTCAGCGAGCGTGTCGCTCCGGCGCTCCGCAAGCTCCAGAGCTATCTCGCGAACACCTACCTGCCGGCCGCCCGCGAGACCATCGCGATGAGCGATCTGCCGGACGGCAAGGCCTGGTATTCCTACAACGTCCAACAGCAGACGACGACCAGCCTGACGCCCGAGCAGATCCACCAGATCGGCCTCGCCGAAGTCAAGCGCATCCGCTGGCAGATGGAAACGCTGATGGCCGCCGCCGGCTTCAAGGGAACCCTGCAGGAGTTCTTCACCTTCCTGCGCACCGATCCGCAGTTCTACTACGACAAGTCCGAGGACCTGCTGGCCGGGTACCGCGACATCGCCAAGCGCATCGATCCGGAGCTGGTGAAGCTGTTCGGCAAGCTGCCGCGGCTGCCGTACGGGGTCATCGCCGTGCCCTCCTACTCCGAGAAGTCGCAGACCACGGCCTACTACGAGAACGGCTCCCTCGCCGCCGGCCGGCCCGGATATTTCTACGCCAACACCTATGACCTGAAATCCCGCCCGAAGTGGGAGATGGAGGCGCTCACCGCGCACGAGGCGGTGCCGGGCCATCACCTGCAGCTCTCCCTGTCCCAGGAGCTCGAGGACGTCCCCCAATGGCGGCGCTACGACGACTACACGGCCTTCGTCGAGGGCTGGGGCCTCTACGCCGAGAGCCTCGGCGACGAGATGGGCCTCTACAAGGACCCGTACTCGAAGTTCGGCCAGCTCACCTACGAGATCTGGCGGGCGATCCGCCTGGTGGTCGACACCGGCATGCACGCCAAGGGCTGGACGCGCCAGCAGGCGATCGACTACTTCAAGGCCAACGCCGGCAAGGCCGAGCACGACATCGAGGTCGAGGTGGACCGTTACATCGTCTGGCCGGGTCAGGCCCTGGCCTACAAGATCGGCGAGCTCAAGATCAAGGAGCTGCGCGCCCACGCCGAGAAGGAGCTGGGCTCGAAGTTCGACGTCCGCGCCTTCCACGACCAGGTCCTCGGCAACGGCGGCCTGCCGCTCGATCTGCTGGAAAAGAACGTCCGGGGATGGGTGGAGAAGGGGAAGGCGGAGGCGAAGACGGCGAAGTAGGACCGGACCGGTCAGCCGCCCGGCGCTCCCGCACCGGGCTACCGAAACGTCGCTTCTCCGAAGCGACGACCGCTTCGACCCCATCGCCCTTCTGAGCGACGTTTCGATAGCCCGGCGCGGGAGCGCCGGGCGGCTTTTCCGCTACACTCTGCGGCCGATCATGGAAGTGCGCCCCGTAGCCCTCGAAGGCCCCACGATCCGCCTGGAGCCCTTCGTACCCGAACACGCTCCGCTGCTGTGGCCGAAGAGCGAGCCCGACATCTTCCGGTACACCCTGGAATGGCCGCGGGATTCGAGCCCTGAGGCCTTCGACGAGTGGGTGCGCTACTGCCTCACGATGCCCGCCTCTTTCCTGTGGACGATCTTCGTCAAAGAGAGCGGCGAGGCCGTGGGCATGACCGGCTATCTGGACATCCGTCCGCAGCATCGAGGCCTCGAGATCGGCCGCACCTGGATCGCGCGTTCGCAGCAGGGAACCCGGGTGAACCCTGAGAGCAAGCTCCTCCTGCTCCGCCACGCCTTTGAAGACCTGGACGCCGCGCGGGTGCAGTTCAAGACCGACCTCAACAACCTCCACAGCCAGCGCGCCATCGAGAAGCTCGGCGCCACGCGCGAGGGCGTCCTGCGTCAATACCAGGCGCGCTCCAACGGCCTCATGCGCGACACGGTGATGTACTCGATCGTTGCCGAGGAGTGGCCGCAGGTGAAGGCGCGGCTGGAGGCGCGGCTGGCGGCGAGCTGAACGCCATCCTTGCTTGTGGTAGCGTTTTGGTATGTCAGCCGTTCAGGTCCGAGACGTTCCACCGCCATCTCCTCCCTTTCCTCCCCTGCACCTGAAATTCTCTAAAGCATCGCCGTCGACCACTTGGCGACGTGAAGAGATCTACGGTGATGACGGACGATAGAGTGAGCACCGAAGATCCTGGAAAGCGCGAAATCCTCCGTCACACCCTGGCGACGCTGGCCTATCGCGGCGGTAAGGTCCTGCGGGATGCACCCGCGGGCTTTGCCACCTTCCGGATCGGAGATTCGAGCCGCACGCCAGGGGAGATCCTGGCGCACATCGGCGACCTGTTTGACTGGGCGAACGGCCTGCTGCGGGGCGAGCACGTCTGGCGCGAAGCGTCTCCAGGAACCTGGGAAGAGGGAACCTCTCGTTTCTTCGAAGGCCTCGGCCGTCTCGACGCTTACCTGACCTCGGACGCGCCACTCGGGTTCCCTCCGGAGCGTCTCTTCCAGGGTCCGATCGCCGACGCCTTCACCCACATCGGCCAGCTCGCGATGCTCCGCCGCCTGGCCGGCGCGCCCGTTCGCGGCGAGAACTACTTCAAGGCCGACATCGCCGCCGGCCGCGTCGGTCCTGAGCAGTCCAGCCTCGCCAGCCGGCGGCGGGAACGTAGGTGCGCATCTCCGAAGACTTCGATGCTCCCCTGCCTCCGGAGATTCAAGCCGCTTTCGAAGGGCAAAGGTGACGTTGGCGAGCCAGCTACTGCTGGAAAGCCGTCGTCGCTGTCTCTTCTACAAAGACGACCAGCTATAGACCGGCACTCCGCGGCGCCGGAAGCTGCGGGTCCCGCCATAGATCAGGGCTACAGGGGCCTCGGCGTCGCCCACCAGCTTGCGCCAGAATTCCACTCCCGAAAAGAAGCCATCAACGACCGTTTGGGCGGATTTGATCTCGATCGCCACACACTCGCGGCCCCGTTCGACCACCGCATCGATTTCGTGGCCGGTGGCATCCCGCCAGAAGTAAAGGTCCGGTTCCTGGCCGTGGTGAAGTGAGTTTTTGAGCAGCTCGGAAACCACGAAGCTCTCGAAGATGGCGCCCCGGCTGGCATGCAACCGGAGATCTTGCGGGGAGCGGATCCGCAGCAGATAGCACAGAAGGCCGGTGTCGAGGAAGTAGAGCTTGGGGCTCTTGATCAGTCGCTTGCCGAAGTTGGCATGGTGCGGCCGGAGGAGGAGCACGAGAAAGCTGGCCTCGAGGATGGAGATCCAGCGTCTGGCCGTCATGTGCGTGATTCCACAATCGTTGGCGAGAGAGGTGAGATTCAGGAGCTGCCCGTTGCGGCCCGCGCAGAGGCGCACGAAACGCCCGAACGACTCGAGATCGCCCACGTTGACGATCTCCCTCACATCACGCTCGACGTAGGTCTGGTAATAAGCCGAATACCACGTTTGCGGATCGAGACCCTTGTCGTGAATCCGTGGGTAAAATCCGCGAAAGAGCGTCTCCATGACCTCGGGAGGACTCTTCCGCCGCGGTCTGGGAACCTCCTTTCCCAGCTTCTCCAGAGGAAAGGACTGACGCGCCTGGAGCTCACCGAGAGAAAAAGGAAGCAGGTGGAAGACGGCGCTTCTCCCGGCGAGAGATTGGCTGATAGACCGCAGCAGGAGAAAGTTCTGTGACCCGCTCAAGACGTATCTCCCGGGGATATCCTCCTGATCCACGATCGTCTGGATGTAGGAAAAGAGATCGGGTGCGCGTTGCACCTCGTCGAGAATGACGCGGCCCGCGAACTGCGCGAGGAAGCCGCGGGGATCTTCGAGCGCAAAGGCGCGGGTGTCGGGATCCTCGAGCGATGCATACTCGTGCCGAGGAAAGGCCGCCCGCACCAAGGTGGTCTTTCCCGACTGCCGCGGGCCGGTGACGGTCACCACCGGATATTGCCGTGCGGCTTGCTTGAGGGGGGTCGCGAGAGTGCGGCGGAGCATGCAGATTGAACTTCCGATGTTCAATCTACACAACCCTGGTTCCGTGAGTCAAGCCGATCCAACGCGGGCCCCGCGCGGACCCAGGAGCATCTGGTCGAAGATCAACCGCGAGAAGGCCGAAGCGCTCATCGCGAGCGGAGAGCTACAACCGCTATGCGATCCTGTTCCGGATTCACACCGCTAAGAAGGCCGAGACCCGGGCGAAGCGGATTCAGCAGTTCATCGGCATGCTGGAGCGGGGGGAGAAGGTGCATTCATGAGCGGATGGTCTCCCATGAATGCGGTCCAAGCGCGGGGTGACGACATTTCGCTCCTGGAAAGCGTATTACCAGACAGGTGGATCTCGACTGTCTGGAGGACGGCATGTTTCAGCCCGGCCTCATCGAAGCGTACGCTCGCCGTATGGTGACGGTGCTCAGCAAGGAGCTGGGGACCCGAGTCGCCTCGAACGCAACGTACCTTCTTCGAGAGCCAGAAGCTCACAGGTCGTGGAATGGAAGGCAAGCCTGGAGAGCGGCTACGAGATCAGGCTCTCGGCCGCCGTGCTGACGCAATGCGACCCGGACGGGAAACCGGCGGAGCCTTCCCAAGCGGACCTGGAAGAGCTGCGCGATCTGGGGATCTCGCCGGGAGACCCGACCTGAGGTAGTCTCCAAGCCAAGATGATCCCCGTCGCCCTCGTCTATGTCGGGTTCCTCCTGGTCTTCCTGGGATTCATCTCGCTCCTCAAGCCGCTCAAGTTCTTGAGAATCCGCAGCCGGGCTCGCGGCGCTCTGGTTCTCCTGGCGGGACTCCTGGTCGTCGCTGCCGGCATGGCTCTGCCGGCGAAGGAGACCCGGATCGCCGAGCCCCGGACGCTCCTCGATGACTTCGTGCCCGTTTACCAGTTCAGCGAATTCCATTCCACCCGCGTGGCGGTTTCGAGAGACCGGGCCTACCGTGCGATCAAGGAAGTCACCGCCGGTGAGATCCTCTTGTTTCGGACGCTGACCTCGATCCGGCGCTTCGGTCGGCCCGGCCCGGAGAGCATCCTGAACGCGCCCGAGAAATTGCCGATTCTCGACGTCGCCACGCGCACCGGCTTCCTGCTGCTGGCGGAGGAGCCTGGAAACGAGATCGTCGTCGGGACGCTGGTGGTGGCGCCTCGCGGATGGCGTCCGAAGCGCCGCCCGACGCCGGAGGGTTTCAAACGCCTCAAAGAGCCCGGCTTTGCGCTGGCGGCGATGAATTTCCGGCTGGAGGATGCGGGTCCGGGCGCCTGCCGGATCACCACCGAGACCCGCGTGTACGCGACGGACGCCGGGTCGCGCCGAACGTTCGCCCGCTACTGGCGGGTGATCTATCCCGGCAGCGCGCTCATCCGGCGCATGTGGCTCCGGGGAATCCGCCAGCGGGCGGAAGGTCCGTGAGTTTTTCGACGGTATGCCCTCCGAAGCCTCACTCCCCCGGCCCCTCTCTCCCAAAGGGAGAGAGGGGAGAAAGACGAAGAACCCTACGCTTCTTCTTTTTTGCCCTCCTCGCCCTCTGGGAGAGGAGGGGTAGGGGAGGTGAGGGCCTCGGAGGGCAGTTCCGTCCGGAATCCCAGGCAAACTGAACCACTACCCTCAGGCGAGGCTGTGGAAGACCTTCTGCACGTCGTCGTCCTGCTCCAGCCGGTCGACCAGGGATAGCACCTCGGTGGCTTGAGTCTCGCTGAGCTCCACCGGCGTCAGCGGGATGTACTCCGATTCGGCGGAGAGCGGCGTGATGCCGCGGTCCTCGAGCGCCTTCTGCATCTGGCCGAAGTCGGCGAAGGCGGAGCGGATCACCAGCTGCGGGTCGCCTTTCTCGCCCGTGCTCTCGCCCATCTCTTCGAGCCCGTGGTCGATCAGCTCGAGCTCCAGCGCCTCCGGGTCGAGGCCCGCCGGGTCGAGGCGGAAGACGCCCATCCTCTTGAACAGGAAGCCGACGCTGCCGGAGTTGGCGAGGTTGCCGCCTCCACCTTGTCCTTCGGCATGTTCACCGAGCGGGCGTTCTGGACGACTCGCCGCAGGAGGGGATTGCCCACGGGATCCGGCCCGCCCGACTTGACGGCGATGGTGATCTCCTTGCCGATCCGGGCGAACTGCTTCGCCATCCGATCCCAGCGGGCGAACATCGTGTGCTTTCTGGTTTCGAAGATGCGTCCCATGGTCGGACGTGAATCTAGCCCGATCGCCAGGGTAGAGTAAAGTGCCGCCCGAAGCCCTACCGGCCGGCGGCGGCCCGCGGCCGGCTCAAGATGCCGGCCGTCAGGTTCATCGAGGTCAGCGTGACCGGGTGATAGGGTCGGCCGGTGCTGACAACCGGGGCGCGCCTACTCCCCTGGCTTGCGGCGCCGCTCGCGGTGGCGCTCGTCACCGCCATCGGCAAGGCGGCCGGGGCCAATGCGCCGACGATCGGGTTCGTCTACCTGGTGGCGGTGCTGGGGCTCGCCGCCTGGGGCGGCGGGGCGGTGGGTGCGATGGCCTCTATCGCGGCGGTGGTCTGTTTCAATTACTTCTTCTTCCCGCCGTTCCACACGCTGACGGTGGCCGAGCCCGCGAACTGGGTGGCCCTGCTGTCGTTCCTCGTCGCCTCCACGTTCGCCAGCCGGCTGGTGACCGCCGCGCGCCGCCGGGCCGAGGAGGCGCAGCAGCGGCGGCGGGAGGCGGAGATCCTTTACGACCTCTGCTTCAGCCTGTTCACGACGAGCCAGCGCCCGGGCGTTCTCGGCGATGCCGCAGCCAAGACCTTGCAGTCGATCGGCGCCGGCTCGGGCGCGTTGGTCCTGCTCGACGGCGGCGGCCGGGAAGTCGTGAGCTCGATTGGCGAGGAGAAGATCGATTTCGACGAGGAGGCGCTCGACCGCGTGCGCCGCAGACGAGGGATAGTGGAAACGAGCTCTGAGAACGGGACCGTCTACATACCGGTCGAGATCGGGGGGCTGGTGAACGGCGTGCTGGTGGCCCGGGGGGATCAGAGGGATCTCGCGCCGCCGGCCGTCCTCGAGTCCGCCGGACGGCTTCTGGCGCTGGCGGTGGAGCGCGAGCGGCTCCTCGGCGAAGCGGCGCACCTCGCGGCCATGCGGGAGAGCGACACCCTCAAGACGGCCCTGTTGCGCGCCGTCTCCCACGACCTGCGTACGCCGCTGACGGCCATGCGGCTGGAGATCGAGAGCCTCGACTGGCAGCTCGCGGACCGGCCGGCGGCCCTCGCCAGCCTGCGGAGTCTTTCTCTGGAGCAGGAGCGCCTCGCCCGCCGCATCGACAACCTCCTGGCCCTGGCGCGGCTGGAGGCGGGGCTCGCCCGGCCGCATCCCGAGGACGTTCCCCCGTCCACGCTGTTCCGCGGCGCGCAGGAAACCCTCGCGCTGATCCTCGCCGGCCGGTCCGTCGAGGTGCAAGTCGAGCCGCGCTGCCCGGATCTCTGGGTGGACCCTTCCCTGGCGCTGGAGATCGTCGTCAACCTGCTGGAGAATGCTACCCGGGCGGCGCCGGCGGACCGGCCGCTGGAGCTGGCCGCGTCGGCCGATCCCGAGTCTCCGGGGCGGGTGCGCGTCGAGGTGCGGGATCGGGGTCCCGGCGTGCCGGCCGCGATCCGGCGCATGTTCGGCGGCTCCCGTGACCTGAGGCCTCTGGAATCGGGCTCGGCGGACAGCGCTTCGGGCGGCCTGGGTCTGCGGATCGCTTCGAGCTTCGCCGAGGCCAACGGCGGCTCGCTCGCGCTGCTCGATCGTGTGGGCGGCGGCACCGTCGCACGGCTGGACCTGCCGGCCGCTCCGGAGCCGGAGGAGGCGGAAACGTGACCCGCGCTACTCCCTTGATCCTCGTCGTCGACGACGATCCATCGATCCGCCAGGCCCTGACCCGCGAGCTGGCGCTCGCCGGCTACGACGCGATCTCCGCGGTGGACGGACTGGAGGGGAAGGCCCTCTTCGAGGAGCGGTCGCCGGACCTGGTGATCACCGATCTCGCCATGCCGCGGGCGGACGGTCTCGCCTTGCTCGCCGCCGTCCGCCGGGTGGACGCGACGCCGGTGCTCGTGCTCTCCGTCCGCGGCGAGGAGGAGGACAAAGTGCGCGCCCTCGACCTCGGCGCGGACGACTACGTGACCAAGCCCTTCTCCTTGCGCGAGCTGCTCGCCCGGATCCGTACGCAACTCCGCCGGAGCGGCGCCGAATCCGCGCCCGAGGTGCTCCGCTTCCCCGGCCTGGAAATCGACCGCGTCCGCCGCACCGTCGTCCAGGACGGCCGCGACGTGCGTCTGACGCCTACCGAGCTGGCGATTCTCGAGCTGCTGGCGAGCCATGCCGGCCGGCCGGTGACCCTGCGCCAGATCATCGCCGCGGTCTGGAAGGGCGCTCCGGCCACGACGACGGATACGGTCCGCGTCCACGTCGGCTCGCTGCGCCGCAAGCTGGAGCCCGATTCCGCCAATCCCCGCTACATCGGCACGGAGCCGTGGGTGGGATACCGGTTTCTGGCCGAGCCGGAGGGAGGGTGACGTCGGGCGGACGCTTGATACGAGCGATTTCGACCGCTCCGGGCCCCTCACCACCCCGGCCCTCCTCTCCCACCGCACTCCCACCCGACCGGGAGAGGAGGGAGACTGCAAAAAGCAGGATTGTGTAGTTTTTCAGTCTCCCCTCTCTCCCGGCGGGCGGGAGTGCGGTGGGAGAGAGGGGCCGGGGGAGTGAGGGCCAGCCCCGGAGGGGCGAGATGGGCCGGGGGAGTCGGCCGGATCCGGCGAATCCGCGCTCACACCTTCGCCCGGATCGGCAGCACCACCATCGGCACGCCCACCCACTGCAGCCGCCGCTGGATGATCTTCGACGTCTCGTTGTGCAGCAGGCCGTAGAAGAAACGCTCGCGCTGGAAGACCAGCTTGCCCGTGAAGAACGTCGCCCGGGGATAGAGCTTGGCGATCTGCTGGCACAGGGCCGCGGCCTCGGCGACCACCTCGATGCCCACGCTCCAGACGCAGTCGGCGGCGAAGCCCATCCGGCGCGCCACCTCGACGTATCGGCCGAGATCTTTCTCGGTACTGCGCTGCAGGTCCTCGATCTCCTCCTTGCCCTTGAACGAGCCGGAGTCGACCACCGCCACCGAAACGAAGATGAACTGCTTGTAGAGCCCGGGGAAGAACCGCAGGATCGACAGCAGGGTGTGGATCCCGAAGCCGCTGTAGGAGCTCACCAGCAGCACGGCCGTCGGCAGCTTGGGGTCGAGGCTCCCGGACTTCGCCTCGCCGGTCTGCGGCAGCGTGGTGAGGATGTCGTCGAGCTGCCGCAGCCCCTCCGCGGACTTGCGGTAATGACGGTGGATGCCGAAGCAGAGCAGCACGAAGAGCGAGGTGATCACCACCGTCACCCAGCCGCCGTGGGTGAAGCGCTCGAAGACCGTGATCACCAGGATGCTGGCGCAGAGCACCAGCGCCACGAGGTGGACCGCGAGGTTCCGTTTCCGGTCCGGGGCGCCGCGGTGCCGCTTCCAGAAACGGGTCATGGCGAGCTGTGAGAGCGAGAAGGTGAGGAAGACGTTGATCGAGTACATGTAGACCAGCGTCTGGATGTTGCCGCGGGTGTAGAAGAGCATGGCGAGGGCCGCGAGGCCCATCAGCAGCACGCCGTTCTGCATCGAGAGCTGCTCGGAGAGAGCGGCGAAGCGGTGCGGCAGATAGGAATCGACGGCCATGTTGGCCATCACCCGGGGCCCGTCGATGAAACCCGCCTGCGCCGCCACCACCAGCAGCAGCCCCTCGGAGACGAGGGTGACGAGCACCAGCCAGTAGCCCATGGGGAGCCCCGCGAGCTGCCAGCTTCCGAAGACCTGTTCGGCGAGGACGGCGTTCATCGTCTTGCCGGGCACGTGCCGGACCCGCAGCAGCAGGTAGCCGATGAGGATGCCGGCCGCGGTGAGAGCCAGCGAGACCGCCATGTAGGCCATCGTCCGCTTGCCGGTCGACACCCGCGGCTCGCGCATGATCTGCAGGCCGTTCGACACCGCCTCGATCCCCGTGTACGTGCCGCCGCCCAGGGCGTAGGCCCGCAGGAGCAGCAGCGCCATGCCTCCCAGCCCCAGGGTCGAGAGCCCCGAAGAGAAGCCCTGCTGGAGCCGATTCGAGACCTCGGGGATGTCGTTGACGTGGCTGAACACCGCCCAGCCGATCAGCAGGGCGTGGGTACCGAGGAAGATCAGGAAGACGGGCAGCAGCACCTGCACCGACTCCTTGACGCCGCGCAGGTTGAGCGTGATCAGCAGGGCGATGGCCACGAATTCCACCGGCAGCTTCCAAACCGCCCAGGAGGGCGGCAGGAAGCTGAAGATGGCGTTGCCGCTGCCGGCGATGGAAACGGTGATGGTGAGGACGTAGTCCACAACCAGCGCGCAGCCCGAGACGACGCCGATCTTCGGTCCGAGCAGATGCGAGGCGACGACGTAGCCGCCGCCGCCGGTCGGGAACTGCTCGATGATGCGGGTATAGGAGGTGGAGATGATGAAGACGGTCAGCGCCGTGGCGATCGCCAGGGCGACCGCGAGATAGGTGTGCTCGCCGAGCGCCAGGAACGCCTCCTCAGGCCCGTAGGCCGAGGAGGAGAGCCCGTCCGCCCCCAGGCCCACCCAGGCCAGGAAGGCGATGAGCGACATCTTGTGGAGGTGGGAGGTGTCGGAGACGTCCCGCGGCGCACCCAGGATCGCCCGCCGGACCCGATCCCTGAGGCTGTCCTCCGTCAGTTGCGGGTCCGGCTCGCGTTCGGTCATCTCGATGACGAATCCTTACGCCTCGACGGCGCGAGCGTCAATCGTTTTCCCATGCCGCCGCGAAATCTTTAGAAAACCTTTCGATCTCTCTCCGGACTTCTTTGGCTGCTGGAGGCGAAGCTGGCTGCCGAGGACGGAAACGACGATGAAAGACCAAAACGACGCATCCAAGTCCACCCGGGGTCCCGGGTTGCGCACCAAGCTCGTTCTCGGCTTCGTCGTGCTGCTTGCGATCCTGGTCGCGGTGGGCGTCGAGAGCATCTCGCTGCTCGACCGGCTCGGCGGCTCGATCGACGTCATCCTGCGCGAGAACTACAGGAGCGTCATCGCCTGCGGGCGGATGAAGGAATCGCTGGAGCGGATGGACAGCGGCGCCCTCTTCGCTCTCGCCGGCGAGGCGCAGCAGGGGCGCGCGCTCGCCGCGGAGCACCGCCCCCGGTTCGAAGCGGCCCTGAAGACGGAGCTGGGCAACATCACCCTGCCCGGCGAGGGCGAGCGGGCCGAGCGCCTGCGGCGGCTCTTCGCCGCCTACGTGCCGGTGCTGCAGCGGGTCCTCTCCCCGGAGGTTCCCGTCGAGGAGCGGCGCGCCCTCTACTTCCAGCAGCTCTATCCGACCTTCCAGCGGATCAAGACCACCGCGGACGAGATCCTGCAGATGAACCAGCAGAACATGGTGGAGGCCAACGACCGCGCCCGCGGGCTGGCGGCGGACGCGAGCCGGCGCATGGCGCTGCTGCTCCTCGCCGGCATCGCCGTGGCGGGCTTCTGCGTGCTTTTCCTCACCCGTGCCATCATGGGGCCGCTGGAGCGGCTGACCCGGGCGGCGGGCGAGATCGAGAGCGGCAACCTGGACATCACCGTCCCTGTGACCTCCAAAGACGAGCTGGGGCAGCTCGCCGCGGCCTTCAATTCGATGGCCGGCGGTCTGCGTGAGCTGCGGGAGACCGACCAGGTCCGGCTGCTGCGCTCCCGGCGCATTTCCCAGTCCGCCTTCGACAGTCTTCCCGAACCGATCGCCGTCATCTCGCCGGACCGCCGAGTGGAGCTCGCCAATCGCGCCGCTTCCACTCTTCTCGGCCTGCGGCCAGGCGAGCCTCTTCCGGAGGAGCACGACGCATGGCTTCGTGCCCTCCTCGATCGCGCCGAGTCCGGACGGCTTCCCTCGGGCGGTGTCGAGCAGGCGGTACGGCTTTCCAGCGAAGGCCGCCAGCGCATTTTTCTTCCGCGCACCGTCGTCCTGCGCGACGGGCACGGGCATTCGGAAGCCCTGGTGCTGATCCTGGACGACGTCACGGACCGGTTGCGCGGACGTGAGGTCCACGTGAGCCTGCTGGCCAATGCGGGCCGCGATCTCGAACGGGCGCTCGCGCCGCTGCGCTCGGCCTTGGAATCGTTGGAAGCGGAGCGCCTCGGGCCGCTCAACCCCCGGCAGCAGCAGCGCCTCATGGAAGCGCGAACCGAGGCGGAGCACCTCGGCGAGGTGGCTGCGAGCCTCCTCGCCATGTCGCGCCTGGAGGAGCGCCGCCAGCAACTCCACCTGGAACCGACCCCGCCGGACGAGCTCGTGGATACCGCCGTTCGCGGAGTCTTGGACCGCTTCCGGGAGCAGCAGGTCAAGCTGCAGACGGATGTGGACCCGGAGGCGCCGCGCGCCCTCGTCGACCGGGAGCGGGCCGGACTGCTCTTGCCGGCCCTGCTGCGCAACGCGCTCGCCCATACCCCCGCCGGCGGCTCGGTGACGGTTCGGGCCGAGCCTTGGGAGGGTCGAGCCCGCTTCAGCGTCGCCGACACCGGCAGCGGTGTTCCACCCGCTTACCGCGAGCTGATCTTCGAACCCCTCTATCAGGTGCCGGGAGAGCAGGACGCCGCCGGCGCCGGCATGGGCCTCACCATCGCGCGCGACATCGTCCAGGCGCACGGTGGCGAGATCCACGTCGAGAGCAAGGAAGGTCGAGGATCGACCTTCTGGTTCACCCTTCCGGCGGCTGCGGATCGATAAGAAGAGCGCCGGCAATCTTTAGAAACCTTTTCGATCTCCCTCCGGACTTCTTTCGATCCGATTCGCGAAACTCGCACCGTACGACAAGGACGGCATGCGGCCGTCGCGAAAGGACCGAATACGAAAATGAAACTCAAGCTCGTTATCCCAACCATGCTGTTGACGCTCGCTTTATCGACCGGCGCCGCGCTGGCGACCTCCTCGTCGACCATGTGGACGCCGATGACGCTGGACATCCAGTCCTACGGCGTTCTTCACTGGGGAGTTGACAACTACTTCACCGTGTTCAGGGAGGCGGACGACGGCGCCGGGGACTTTCCGACGGACGCCGGGCTGACCGTCGGCATCCTGCCGTTCGAAAAATTCCAGATGGAGATCGGGATCGACGTGCTCGAGCCGAGCGACAATCCCATCCTCTTCAACGCCAAGATAGGTGCTCCCGAGGGAGCTCTCTTCAATGGAGCGCCCGCGCTTCAGGTGGGCATCATCAACGCCGGCACGGAGAATGATGTCACCGATTACAACATCGTCTATGGCGTGATCGGCAAGACGATTCCCAACGTGGGCAGGCTCTCCGTGGGCCCGTACGTCGGCAACTCCAAGCTGCTGGTGAATGCGCAGGGGGAGAAGGAGAACGACGGTTTCATGGTCGGCTTCGACCGCGGCTTCATGCCGGTCAAGGATGCCGACGGCGAGTTCAACCGGCTGGTGTTCGCCGCGGACTATGCCTCGGGCGACAACGCGCTGGGCGGCGGCGGTGCCGGCCTCTACTACTACTTCACCCGAAACATCGCTCTCCTCACCGGACCGGTGTGGTTCAACGAGGAGGCGATCAACGGCAAGTGGAAGTGGACGATCCAGCTCGACATCAACGTGCCTTCGTTCAACAAATAGGAGGACGTCCCATGGATATCGCCTTCATCGCTCTCGCCCTCGGCTTCTTCGCGGCGTCATGGTGGTTCGTCCGCGCCTGCGCTTCCCTGGAGCCGGAGCAGGAGGAAAAGAAATGAGCGGCCTTTACATCCTCGGCCTCGTGGTAGCGGTGCTGCTGGCCGTCTACCTCTTCGTGGCCTTGCTCAAACCGGAGCGTTTCTGATGACTACCAATGGGTTGCTTCAGATCGGTTTTTTCCTGGTCGTCCTGCTGGCCCTCGCCAAGCCGCTCGGCGCCTACATGGCCCGGGTGTACGAGGGCAAGCCGTTCGGTCTCGACCGCGTGCTCGGTCCGTTCGAGCGGCTGATCTATCGCCTGACCGGCGTGCGCGCGGAAGAGGAGATGGATTGGAAGGTCTATGCGATCTCGATGCTGCTGTTCAGCGTCGTGGGCTGGGTCCTCCTCTACGCGCTGCAGCGTTTGCAAGGGGCGCTGCCGTGGAACCCCCAGACGCTCGGGGCGGTGACTCCGGACTCCTCGTTCAACACCGCCGTCTCCTTCGTCAGCAACACCAACTGGCAGGGGTACGGCGGCGAGACGACGATGAGCTACCTGACCCAGATGCTGGGGCTGACGGTGCAGAACTTCGTCTCGGCTGCCGCCGGCATGGCCATTCTGGTGGCCTTCATCCGTGGCCTGGCGCGCCGCAACGCCAGGACCATCGGCAACTTCTGGGTGGACCTCACGCGGACGACGCTCTACATCCTGCTGCCCCTGTCGCTCGTCCTGTCGCTCGTCCTGGTCTCGCAGGGCGTGGTGCAGACATTCTCCGAATATAAAACCGTGCCTCTCGTCGAGGCCACGACGGATGCGGACGGCAAGGCGGTCACCGAGCAGGTGCTGGCCCTGGGGCCGGCGGCCTCGCAGATCGCCATCAAGCAGCTCGGCACCAACGGCGGCGGCTTCTTCAACGTCAACTCCGCCCATCCGTTCGAAAACCCGGCGCCGGTCTCGAACTTCCTGCAGTTGCTTTCGATCCTGGTGATCCCGGGCGCCCTCTGTTACATGTTCGGGCGCATGGTGGGGGACACCCGCCAGGGCTGGGCCCTGCTCGCCGCCATGACGGTCGTGCTGGTGGCGTTTCTCGCGCTGTGCGTGTGGGCCGAGCAGACAGGCAATCCCGCCTTCGACCGGCTCGGGGTCGAGCAACAGGCGAGCGCCCTGCAATCCGGCGGCAACATGGAAGGCAAGGAGGTGCGCTACGGCATCGCCAACTCGACCCTCTGGGCCTCGGCGACGACGGCGGCCTCGAACGGCTCGGTCAATTCCATGCACGACTCCTACACGCCGCTCGGCGGCCTGGTGCCGCTGTTCCTCATGCAGTTTTCCGAGGTGATCTTCGGCGGCGTCGGCTCGGGGCTCTACGGCATGCTCGTCTTCGTCCTGGTCACGGTCTTCATCGCCGGCCTGATGGTGGGCCGCACCCCGGAGTACCTGGGCAAGAAGGTGGAGGCCTACGAGATGAAGATGGCCTCGCTCGTCATCCTCATCATGCCGTTCGTCGTGCTGATCTTCACCGCCGTCGGCGTGGTGGTCGAGCCCGGTCTCAAAACGATCTTCAACCCCGGCGCCCACGGTTTCTCGGAGGTGCTCTACGCCTTCACCTCCCAGGGCAACAACAACGGCAGCGCCTTCGCGGGCCTGGGTGCCAACACGCCGTTTTACAACACGACCGGCGGCATCGCGATGCTCTTCGCCCGTTTCTGGCTGGCCATTCCGGCGCTGGCCATCGCCGGCTCGCTGGCGAAGAAAAAGCTGGTGCCGGCGGGACCCGGAACGCTTCCCACCCATACCCCCCTGTTCGTCGTCTTCCTGATCGGCGTCGTCGTGCTGGTGGGAGCGCTGACCTTTTTCCCGGCGCTGGCGCTCGGCCCCATCGTCGAGCACCTGCAGATGACAACGGGAGGATCGTAGGGGCGGCCCTATGTGGCCGCCCTGGGTGGGAGGGCGCCCACGCAGGGGCGCCCCTACAGAAAGGTTTTCATTATGGCCAAACGTCAAAAATCTCTTTTCGATCCCAGGATCGTCCGCGAGGCGATCAAGGATTCGTTCCGCAAGCTCCATCCACGGCGGATGGTCCGCAATCCCGTCATGTTCGTGGTCTACGTCGGGAGCTTTCTCACCACGGGCCTCTTCATCCAGGCCCTGATCGGCAAGGGCGAGGCGCCCGCCGGCTTCATCCTGGCGGTGGCCCTCTGGCTGTGGTTCACCGTGCTGTTCGCCAACTTCGCCGAGGCCATGGCCGAAGGGCGGGGCAAGGCTCAGGCCGCGGCGCTACGCCAGACCCGCCGCATCACGACGGCGAAAAAGCTCCGCGAGCCGCGTTTCGACGCCGCCCGCAACGAGGTCGCCTCGAGCGAGTTGAGAAAAGGAGATACCGTCCTCGTCGAAGCCGGAGACATGATTCCCGGCGACGGCGAGGTCATCGAGGGAGCCGCCTCGGTCAACGAGGCCGCGGTCACGGGCGAGAGCGCGCCGGTGATCCGCGAGAGCGGCGGTGACCGCAGCTCGGTCACGGGCGGCACGCAGGTGCTCTCGGACTGGCTGATCGTCCGCATCACGGCGAACCCGGGCGAGACCTTCCTCGACCGCATGATCTCGCTCATCGAGGGAGCGAAGCGTCAGAAGACGCCGAACGAGATCGCGCTCTCGATCCTGCTCGCCGCGCTCACTTTGATCTTCCTGATCGCGACCGTGACCCTGCTGCCGTTCTCGATCTACAGCGTGACGTCGGCGGGGCAGGGGACGCCGGTCACCGTCACGGTGCTGACAGCGCTCCTCGTCTGCCTGATTCCGACGACCATCGGCGGTCTGCTGTCGGCCATCGGCATCGCCGGCATGGACCGCATGATCCAGGCGAACGTCATCGCCATGTCCGGCCGCGCGGTGGAGGCGGCGGGCGACGTCGATGTGCTGCTGCTCGACAAGACCGGCACCATCACCCTGGGCAACCGGCAGGCCACGGAATTCCTGCCGGCCGAGGGGATCGGCGAAGCGCGCTTCGCCGATGCGGCCCAGCTCTCGTCGCTGGCGGACGAGACCCCGGAGGGACGCAGCATCGTGGTGCTCGCCAAGGAGAAGTACAAGATCCGCGAGCGCGACATCCACTCGCTCCATGCCCACTTCGTGCCTTTCACCGCGCAGACGCGCATGAGCGGCGTGGATATGAACGGGCGCAAGCTCCGCAAGGGCGCTTCGGACGCCGTCGAGGCGTTCGTGATCGCTCAGGGAGGCACCTTCCCGGTGGACGTGCGGACCAAGGTCGAGACGATCGCGAGGTCCGGCGGCACGCCGCTGGTGGTGGCCGAGGGGCCGCAGGTGCTCGGGGTGATCCACCTCAAGGACATCGTCAAGGGCGGCATCCGCGAGCGCTTCGGCGAGCTGCGCGCCATGGGGATCAAGACGGTGATGATCACCGGTGACAACCCCTTGACCGCGGCGGCCGTCGCGGCCGAAGCCGGCGTGGACGACTTCCTGGCACAAGCGACGCCGGAGGCCAAGCTGAAGCTCATCCGCGAATACCAGGCGGGCGGCCGGCTGGTGGCGATGACCGGCGACGGCACCAACGACGCGCCGGCGCTCGCCCAGGCCGACGTGGCGGTGGCCATGAACGCCGGCACCCAGGCGGCGAAGGAAGCGGCGAACCTGGTGGACCTCGACTCGAACCCCACCAAGCTCCTCGAGACGGTGGAGATCGGCAAGCAGCTCCTCATCACCCGCGGCACGCTGACCACGTTCTCCATCGCCAACGACGTCGCCAAGTACTTCGCCATCATTCCGGCGGCCTTCGCCACCACCTACCCGGTGCTCAACCAGCTCAACCTGATGCACCTCGCGAGCCCGCAGAGCGCCATCCTTTCGGCCGTTATCTTCAACGCCCTGATCATCATCGCGTTGATCCCGCTGGCGCTGCGGGGCGTCAAGTTCCGCCGCCACTCGGCCTCGCGCCTGTTGCGCGACAACCTGCTGATCTACGGCCTGGGAGGGGTGATCGCGCCGTTCATCGGCATCAAGGCGATCGATCTGATTCTCCAGGGTTTGGGACTGGTTTGAAAAGGACGGCAAGGACAACAAGGACGAAAAGGACGACATCATGAGACAGCTCGTTACAGCGCTACGGATCTTTGTCATGCTGACCCTATTGACGGGTCTGCTCTATCCTCTGGTGGTGACCGGCGTCGCCCAGCTCGTCTTTCCGCGCCAGGCGAACGGCAGCCTGATCGAGCGGAACGGTAAGACTGTAGGGTCGGAGCTGATCGGGCAGCCGTTCGCGGGCCCGACCTGGTTCTGGAGCCGGCCGTCGGCCACGGGGCCGCATCCGTACAACGCCGCCGCCTCGTCCGGCTCCAACCTGGGTCCGACCAACCCCGCGCTGCTCGACCGTGTCAAGGCGGACGTCGAGCGGATTCGGAAGGCGCATCCGGGCCAAGGGACGGGGACGGTTCCGGTGGACCTGGTCACCGCCTCGGCGAGCGGTCTCGATCCGCATATCAGCCCGGCCGCGGCGCTCTATCAGGTGGAGCGGGTAGCCGCGGCGCGGCGCCTCGATCCTGCCGCCGTCCGCCGTCTCGTTGAAGACCACGTCGAGGGGCGCATCTTCGGCTTGCTCGGCGAGCCGCGGGTGAACGTGCTGCGGCTGAATCTGGCATTGGACGCTCTCCCACATGGACAACCGTCCTGATCCCGACACCCTGCTCGTCCTGACCAACCTTGCTGGTACGGATAGCAGAAGAAGTTGAGCCGCTCGTAAGCCGAATCTGGGTCCGTCCCTTCCTTAAGCCGCCTGGCCTCGGCTAGACTTGAGGACGGCCGGTGTCAGCCTAGCTGCTTTGGACCAGGAATAGGCCGCAGGGCGCTAGAGTCCGCTACGGTGAGTTTCGAGCCGGCTGCTACCCAATCCGGCGAGGATCTTCCGCAGAATATCTGAGGGTCACCCAGGAACGCGTGGCACTCTTGGCGGAGGACTTGGTGAGGATCTAGGAGCGCGGGGACATTGACAGGAGGGCCGTGAATGCTAACGCGAGTGAGGCTTACGCGATTTAAGCGCTTCGAAGATGAGGTCTTTGATCTCACTGGGCAGTCGGTGATGCTCGCTGGCCCCAACAACTCAGGAAAGACAACGCTTCTTCATGCGATCTCTGCATGGAGTCTAGCGCTCCGCCGCTGGCAGCAAGAAAGCGGCGACAAATCGGCAAGAACACGACGCATCAGCGTCGTGCTCGATGAGTTTACCGCCTTGCCACTTCGCGAGATGAACCTCCTATGGCTAAATCGGCACGTCGCCCGAAAGGTCCCTGACGCCAAGACTCCCAAGGCAGCTCCGATCTTCATTGAGGCTACGGTAAGTACTAAGCAAGGTTCGCAGGCATTGACGATGGAGTTCCTCTATGCCAACGAAAAGTTGGTGTATGTGCGGCCACTAGCCAGCCCGGACTCTCAGACTACCCTGACAACCCTTCCTCACTTTGTGAAGGACTTCCATGTCGTTCACGTTCCTCCTTTCTCTGGCATCGGTACCCAGGAACCTCGGCACTCGGCGGGTATTCAAAGCAAGCTCGTCGGTGAAGGGCGTGCAGGCGAGATCGTCCGGAATCTCATTCTTGACATCTGGGAGGCATCTGGAAACTCCGAGCACCATTCTCCATGGATTGACTTTTCGGTCGACCTGAAGCGGCTCTTCCAGTACGAGCTTCTACCTCCCCAGTTCTCCGATACTCAACCCTACATCGTTTGCGAGTATCGGCCTACCAGCCTCGGCTTCGGCCAACAGCGAGGACCTAGGCTCGACATTGCCAATGCCGGCAGTGGCTTTCATCAAGTACTGTTACTGCTAGCCTTCTTCTACGCTCGCCCAACTTCTGTTCTCCTCCTCGATGAGCCCGATGCTCACCTTCACTTCATCCTTCAGCGCGAGATTTTTGATCACCTCCGCAATGTTGCCCAGAAGAGAGAGTGCAAGCTCATCGTGGCCACACATGCCGAAGTTCTTCTGGGCGGTGCGGAACCTGATTCAATTGTATCCTTCGTCGGCAGCCGGCCCAAACGGCTGATAACTCAACACGAAAAGCGTGCGTTGACCGATGCTCTCAAGACTCTGACTAGCTTGGACTTGCTCCAAGCAAGTCATGTTGGTGCTGTGCTTTATGTTGAGGATGAGTCTGACTCGAAGCTCCTGAGAGAGTGGGCGAATATTCTCGATCATCCAGCAAGGGCATTTCTATCCTTCCCTTATGTCTGGTCGCTGGAAGGAAAAGGTAACGTCGGCGAGGCGAAGCGGCACTTCACCTGCCTTCGCCTCGCCCATCCTGATCTCAAGGGCCTTTGTATCTTAGATCGGGATCAGGGGCAACCGATCAGCGATGATGCTCCTCCGGGCCTTACGATCGTGAGTTGGCCGCGTTACGAGATCGAAAACTACTTGCTGAATCCGAATCTTCTACTCAAATTTGTGGATCGATCGTCCAATTTGTTTGAGCTGGCGGCCGTGCAGACCGATCGCGAGGAGATCAATCGGGCGTTCAGTGAGAACTTTCCTGCCGGAATTGACTGGTTGGGCAATGCCCAAGTACTGAAGGATCTCAAGGTGAGCAACTTTCTTGTCGACACGCTCTCGAGAACCTCGAGACCACTTCAGAAGCGAGATTTATACATGCTGGCCTCGCTCACGACTCCCGAGCAGGTTCACTATGACGTTCGAGAGATGCTAGACCGAATCGCCAGCATTCTACCGCCCGTGGTTCCAGTTCTCGCCTCCAATGCCGCACCTGAGGATGTCAACGGAGTACCGGATGTGACATCCGAAGCGACAACGAATTCTTCGAGCTCCACCTCGACATGACAAGCCTGGCGCCGCGGGCGACCGCGAAGAGGGACTTGTTGCTGGCGTTCCAGGGCAGGTGACCGCATGGACGACAGCCGTCCTGATCCCGACGCCCTGCTCGCCCTGGCCCAGGCCGAGGAAGAGCGGGAGCGCCGCGGCAAGCTCAAGGTCTTCTTCGGCGCCACGGCCGGCGTGGGGAAGACCTACGCCATGCTGGAGGCGGCCCGCGAGCTCAAGGACCGCGGCGTGGACGTCGTGGTGGGCTGGGTGGAGACCCACGGCCGCAAGGAGACCGAGGCGCTGCTCGACGGCCTCCAGCGCCTGCCGCCGTGCCTCGTCGAGCACCGGGGCATCACCCTCGAGGAATTCGACCTCGACGCCGCCAAAGCCCGCCGGCCCAGCGTGCTGCTGGTCGACGAGCTGGCCCATACGAACGCTCCGGGCCTGCGCCACGCCAAGCGCTGGCAGGACGTGGAGGAGCTGCTCGCCGCGGGCATCGACGTTTACACCACGGTCAACGTCCAGCATCTCGAGAGCCTCAACGATCTCATCGGCAAGATCACCGGCGTCGTCGTGCGCGAGACCGTGCCCGATTCGATCCTGGAGAGAGCGGACCAGGTGGAGCTGGTGGACCTGCCGCCGGAGGAGCTGCTCAAGCGGCTGCAGGAAGGAAAGGTTTATGTTCCCGAGCAGGCGGCGCGGGCGCGCGAGAGCTTCTTTCGGCCGGGGAATCTGATCGCCTTGCGCGAGCTGGCGTTGCGCAAGACGGCCGAGCGGGTGGACGCCCAGATGCAGCGCTACCGCGAGCTGCACGGCGTAGCCGAGACGTGGCCGATCGCGGAGCGCCTGCTGGTGGCGGTCAGCTCCGGACCCAACGCCGCGCAACTCGTGCGGGCCGCACGGCGCTTGGCCGAACGGTTGCGCGCGGAGTGGGTGGTGGCCTACGTCGAGACCCCGGCCGAGCTGCGGCTGCCGCAGAAGGAGCGGGACCGCGTCTGGCAGACCCTGCGGCTGGCCGAACGCCTGGGAGCCCAGACGGTCACCCTCAGCGGCCATCGGCCCGCCGAGGAGATCCTGCGCTACGCCCGCCGGCGCAACGTCTCCAAGATCGTCGTCGGCAAGCCTCTGCATGCGCGCTGGAAGGACGTGCTCTTCGGCTCCGTGCGCGACGAGCTCGAGCGCGCCAGCGGGGATATCGACGTCTACGTCATTGCCGGCGACGCCGAGGCGGGCTGGCCGGTGCCGGAGCGCCGTCGACTCGCGGGTGGCGATGCGCGAGGCTACGTCGCCGCCGTTCTGGTGACGGCTCTGGCCACCGGTATCTCGGCGTTGGTCCACCCGCAGCTCGAAGAGGTCAATCTGGTGATGCTCTTCCTGCTCGCGGTGGTATGGGTGGCCTCTCGCTTCGGGCGCGGCCCCGGAATCCTGGTTTCGGTGCTGAGCGTCGCGGCTTTCGACTTCTTCTTCGTGGAGCCCTATCTCACCTTTGCCGTCACCGACGTGGAGTACCTGCTGACCTTCGCGGTCATGCTGATCACGGCCCTGGTGATTTCCACCTTGACGGTGCGCCTGCGTCAGCAGGCGGAGGCGGCGAGCGAGCGAGAGGCGCGCACGGCGGCGCTCTACGCCATGAGCCGCGATCTGGCGGCGGCCAAGAATCTCGACGAGATCCTCCAGGCGGCGGCCCGCCACATCAGCTCGGTCTTCCTGAGTCAGGTCCTGCTGCTGCTGCCGGACGAGAGCGGCCACGTCACCGAGCGGGCGGGGGAGAGTGTGACGTTCCTTCTCGACCCCCGGGAGCAGGCGGTGGCGCAGTGGGTCTTCGACCACGGCCGCATGGCCGGCAAGACCACCGACACTCTGCCGGCCGCCAAGGGGTTGTACCTCCCATTGCGGACCTCGCGCGGCATCGTCGGCATCCTGGGTGTCCATCCCGCGGACGCGCAGTGGCTCGTCTCGCCGGAGCGGCTCCACCTGCTGGAGGCGTTCGCCAATCAGATCGCCTTGGCGGTGGAGTGACAGGTCGAGTGCATCTTCGACACCGAATTCGTGGCGCGGGCGCAGAGGGAGTATCCCTGCTACGTCAAGGAGTGAAGAAGGTCAGCCTCAGCCCTGGCGTTGCTTTTCGAGCAGAGCCCGCAGACGCGCCAATTCAGCCGCCGCCGCCTCCGCATTTTTGACGTTTGGCCATAATGAAAACCTTTCTGTAGGGGCGCCCCTGCGTGGGCGCCCTCCCACCCAGGGCGGCCACATAGGGCCGCCCCTACGATCCTCCCGTTGTCATCTGCAGGTGCTCGACGATGGCCGCCTTCGGAGGCTGCGAACGGTGCTTTCTCCTTGGCGCTTGCAGCCCAAGCGGCCAGGTGGAGCCGCTACGCCCCATTCGTTTGCGCATCTGGATTTGGAGCCCTGCAGAGCGGACGCAGAGGGAGTCTCGTGCTACCACAAGGAGTGAAGGAACGTCAGATGCGGCCCTCGTACAGGTCCGCAATGGGGAAGCACAAGTCGTAGTCGCCCCAGAGCAGGTCGCCATGCTCGACCCTGAAGCCCGCGAACTTCTCCGGATCGAGAAATGCACGGATGGCTGGATGCCCGGATCCATTGAGGAATGGCCCGAAGTCGACGATGCGCTCGGTACCGTCGCTGAAGACGAGCCGCAATCGGTAGGCTCCCGCATGCTCAGCCTGCACCACGTCAATGTCGACGCCCTCGACGAGTTTCATCGCAGCCTCCGACTCACGGTCACGGATGGGATCTGTTTGTGCAGGACGAAGTAGTCGATCCATTTATCTACGATATCATTGGCGAAATGCCGCGTCAAAGTCTCGAAGTCTCGCAACTCCGTGCCTTCCAGTGGGCGGCGGCCTTTCACTGATCCGAAACGGATATCCACAACAATTCCGTCTTCAACGATCAATTCAGCCTTACTCTCACGACCCTGGTGCTTACCGTGGACGTGAATGGGTTCATGCTCGTTGGAATAGAAGAGCACCATCAGCCCGAAGTATTCATAAAGTTTGGGCATTTGCGCCTGGGGCTTTCTCCCGGTCCCGCCCGTTACGCCGGCTTCAAAAACCGCGCCCCGAGGACGCTGAACACCGCGCCGAAGGCGAGGAGGGCGGCGGCGGGGAGGAGCACGCCGTCGAGCCCCCTCCCGAAGCTGATGAGGGCGTGGAAGGCGTCCATGGCCCAGGCGGTGGGGAAGACGTGGGCGGCGCTCCACAGCCAGCGCGGCATGACCTCGCTCGGCCACCAGCAGCCGCCGAGGGCGGCCATCACCATGCTGACGATCCAGCCGAGGGCGCCGGCCTGCTCCGGTGTCCGGATGACCGCGCCGAAGAAGGTGGCGAGCCCCGCGACGCAGAAAGCGTAGGCGGCGAGGAGGAGCGCGAGGCCCGCGGGCGAGCTCCCGAAGTCCACCGCGAAGACGAAGCGGCCGACGGCGAGGAGCACCGCCACCTGGATGGCCGCGATCAGCAGCCGGCCGGCGACCTTGCCCAGGAAGAGCTGGGTCCGCGAGAGCGGCAGGGTCACCTGCCGCCGCAGCATGCCCTCGCGCCGCTCGACCGCCAGGAACACGCCGCCGTAGATGAGCGTCATCATCAGGACGATCATGGTGAGGATGCCGGGGACGCTCTGCGCGGTGCCCGCGGGAACGGGCCGCCCGTGTCCCGCCGTCGAGACCGCGAGCGACACCTGCCGGGGCCGCGCCGCCAGGCGATCGAATTCCGCCGCCGCGGCGGCATCGAGCCGGGGAGGGAGCTTGCCCGCCGCGTTCATCTCGATCACCAGCCCAAGCGTCCGCGCCACGGCGCGCAGCACGTGCATCTCGGCGGCGATGGAGAACTCGCGGTCGGCCTGCTTCGGCTTCTCGACCCGCAGCTTCTGCTGTTCGCCCGCCAGGACCTTGGCGGTAAACCCGGCGGGGATCGTGAGGGTGCGGACCCTGTCCTTCGCCGCGGCGAGGTCGGCCGGAGCGATCTCGCGCAGGATCAGGTTCTCGGCCGCGAGCTGCTTGACGAAGGCGCGCGCCAGCCAGCCGCCGTCGCGGTCGACCACGGCGAGGGTGACCTTCGGCGGCCCCGAGCCGCCGCCGCCCACCTGGCCGAAGAACCACATCAGCGCCAGCGGCAGCACCAGCATCCAGAAGAACGACGCCCGGTCCCGCATCGTCAGGCGGAGATCGTTGCGCGCCAGCAACAGGATCTTTCTCACGCCAGACCTCCGCGCCGCGCCGTGCGGTGGAGCAGGAAGGCGCCCAGCGCCAGCAGGACGGCACCGAGGGCCAAAAGGATCGCAATATTGGGGAGGATATTGGGGAGGATGTCGCCGGCGGTGCCCGCCGACTCGACGAGCTTGCGATACCCCATCGTCCCCCAGTAGAACGGCGAAACCGGCGCGATGGCGCGCACCGCCCGCGGCATCGCTTCGAGGCTCACGAAGCTGCCGCCCGCGAACGCCAGCACCAGGTACACGATCGAGCCGATGGTGGCGCCGCGGCGCTCGTCGCGCGCCAGCCCGTAGACCGCCGCCGAGGTCCCCGTCACGGCCACCACGAGCGCGAAGGAGAGCAGCAGGAAGCCCGCCGGATCCACGCCTTTCCGCAGCACCACGGCACCGACGACCGACAGCACGAGGAGGGACACGAGCGCCAGCACGGCGGTGTAGAGCGCCTTGCCGAGCACCAGCGTGCCGGCGCCGATCGGTCCCGCGAGCTGCCGCCGCAGCGTGCCCGCCACCGCCTCGGTGATGATGTCCCGCATCGCGAGATCGCCGACGAGGAACAGCGCGTAGACGCCGACGCCGGGCAGGATGAGGAGAAAGATCGGCGAGGCGCTCGATCCCGAGCTTCTCGGGGTCCTCGTTCGCGGGCTTCGGCGGCGCCAGCGCCGCGGCGTCGACCGTGATGGCCGGCGGGAAGAGGTACTTCTCCGCGCCTTCGATCGACCGTTTCACGGCGAGCGCGGAGTCGATCACCGTCTCGTCCGTGATGCGGACCGCATCGGACCGCGTGTAGGGGCGGATCTCGTCCAGCGGCCCGCGCAGGACCCGCGAGCCCGCGTCGAGCACGTCCACGAGCACGTGCGTGAGCTGCTCGGCGATCTCCGGCATGATCCCCTGGGCCGGGTTACGGACGAGCGCGAGCGCCGTCGGCTTGCCGTCCAGGAGGTTCTGGGTGAACCCTTTCGGGATGCGGAGCAGCGCCGAGGCCTCCCCTTTCTCCATACGCCGCGCGCCCTCGGCCCCCACCATCTCCACGGCCACGTTTTCCGCCATCCGTTTCGACGTCAGGGCCGAGACGAGCGCGTCGGCCGCGATGCCGTCGTCCCGGTTCTCGACCAGCAGATGGATCTTCGGCACCCGGTCTCCCCCCGAGCCGAAGGAGAGGGCGATCAGCAGCGCGAAGACCACGGGAAAGCTCAGCACGATGAGGAACCCGAGCGGCGAGCGCATCTTGCGCCGCAGGTCCTTGGCGACGAGCAGCGCCAGCACGCGCATCAGTCGCGCAGCTCCCGGCCCGTGAGGTCGAGGAAGACGCTGTTGAGGCTCGGCGGCTGGATGGCGACGCCGTCGAGATCGAGCCCCGAGGCGAGCACGCCCGAGAGCGCTTCGATGGCCGCCTTGCCGGAGCCGGCCACCGAGAGGACGATCTTGCCCGGCGAGGCGTTGAGGACCTGTGCGCCGGGCAGGGCCGCGAGGCGGGCGCGGGCGTCCTCGACGTCGAAGCTGCCGGTAGCGGTGAGGATCTGCTTCTCGCTGACCCGGCGCTTCAGCTCGTCCACCGTGCCCTCGGCGAGGATCTTGCCGTGATCGATGATGGCCACGCGGTCGCACAGCGTCTCGGCCTCTTCGAGGTAGTGGGTGGTATAGATCACCGTGGTGCCCACGGCCGTCACGGCGCGCACGGCTTCCAGGATGTTGGCGCGCGCCTGCGGATCGATGCCCACGGTCGGCTCGTCCATGAGCACGGCGCGCGGCCCATGGACGAGGCCCAGCGCGAGGTTCAGCCGCCGTTTCATGCCGCCGGAGAAGGTGCGCACGGGGTCCTTGGCGCGGCCCGTGAGCCCCACCTGGTCGAGGACGCGGTCCACGGCCTTGTCGAGGTCCGTCCCGGCGAGGCCGTAGAGACCCGCCCAGAAGCGCAGGTTCTCCCGCGCCGAGAGCGTCTCGTAGAGCGCCGTCTCCTGGGGGACGACGCCGAGCTGCGCCTTGACCCGGATCGGATCGGACCCCAGCTCGACGCCGTCGAAGAAGATGCGTCCCTCGTCGGGCTTCAGCAGGCCCGAGAGCATGGACATGGTCGTCGTCTTGCCGGCGCCGTTGGGACCCAGGAGGCCGTACAGCTCGCCCTTGCGCACCTCGAAGGAGACGCCGTCCACCGCCCGCAGCTCGCCGTACCGCTTGACCAGACCTTCGGTTCGGAACATGCCGGTCCCTCCGATTCGACGGCAATCAAGAGAGTTTATCGCCGCCGGAGAATACCAGCACCGGCCGCTCAGAACGCCGTTGGCCTCGTTGAAGAACCAGAAGTAGCCGGTGTCGCCGCTGAGCACGACCGCGGTGCCGGCACCCGTGCCGCCCGAGAAATCCTTCCACGAGGCCTCGACCGCGAAGCGCCCGGCGCTCAGGCAGAGGGCCGTGGCGGACGGGTGCTACACTTGAGTGGTATGGCTAGACGCGAAGCCCTGCGGTTGGCCTCCACGGGCCAAGGCGATGTGCTGCGACTGACGGATGTCGAGCCGCCGAGCGGCCCGAGCGTGTCGGTGGACTCGGACTCGATCGGTACGAAATAACCTTTCTCAGGGCAGACCAGCAGCCAGTCCAAGAGACCCTGGTTCCTGGGCGGGTCCAAACGCTCCTGACCAGGCTCGATACCGTCTTGGCGTCGCTCAGGCCCCATAGAGCACCTGTGCGGTAGCCAGCACGGAGTCGCGGATCGCCGGCTTCAGCCCTCCCTTGGGAACGAGATCGACTCTCGTCCCGACATCTCCTCGAGCTCAAGCTTCATACGAGCCAGCGTCAGAAATCCAACGCGCGCTTCGGGCCGGAAAGTGACGAGGAGATCTATATCGCTATCCTCCCTGAAGTCTCCGGTGAGGGCCGAACCGAAGAGGGCCAGCTCCTGCACCTGATTCCGCTCACAGAAGGCAGCAAGCCGATCGGCCGGAACGAGCGACGGTAGGGCGAGCCTCATGGATTGGATTCTACACGGATCCCCACCGGCCCCTATGCTACGATTCCCCCGCCTACAGGCACCCGATTTTTGATGTCCGGGAGCCCGCGAACACCGGTGCGCGGGGTGGAGGAGAACGCATGGCAATCGGTTCCCGTCCGGCCGGTCGACGGCCGGGCCTGCTGATGGCGATCGGCGGCGCCGAGGACAAGGTCCGCGAGCGCGTCATCCTGCGCCGGTTCCTCGAGGCTTCCGGCGGTCCGGACGCCAACGTCGTGGTGCTGGCGACCGCCTCGGAGATTCCCGAGACCGGCGAGCGCTACGCCGATCTCTTCGAGCGGATGCACGCCCAGACGGTGGAGGTGCTGTGCATCCGCACGCGCCAGGACGCCCTGGAGACCGCGCCGAAGGTCTATGACCTGCTGGAGAACGCCACCGGCTTCTTCGTGACCGGCGGCAGCCAGCTCCGCATCTCCTCGGCTTTCGGTGGCACGGCGCTCGCCGCCACGCTGCGCCGCCGTCACGCCGAGGGCATGGTGGTGGCGGGCACCAGCGCCGGCGCCGCCGTGCTGTCGCGGCACATGATCTCGATGGGCGAGAGCGGCGGCACACCGCGGCGCCGGCTCGTCCAGATGGCCCAGGGGCTCGGCTTCGCGCCGGACCTCGTCATCGATCAGCACTTCCGCCGCCGCGACCGCATGGGACGCCTGATCACGGCCCTCTCCTACAACCCCGAGCCGCTCGGCGTCGGCATCGACGAGGACACGGCGGCCATCATCGACGGCGACGGCGTGATGACCGTCCTCGGCTCCGGAGCGGTGATGATGATCGACGCTTCGGCCCTGCGCTTCACGGACAGCCACAACGTCCGGCGCGGCCAGCCGATCGCCATGCTGGGCCTCAAGGTGGACTTCCTCACCTCCGGCTGCCGGTACGACGTCAAGCGGCGGGTTGGTCTGGCGGCGGAGGGCGTCGCGGCCGAAAGGGAGCTGGAGGCGGTGGCTGCGGGGAGTTAGGAGCCGATCCCCACGATCTCTCGAATCGGAGGGCTTCCGCGCCGTCGAGGCCCCTCACCTCCCCGACCCTCCTCTCCCACCTCACACCCACCCCTGCCGGGAGAGGAGGGAGACTGTAAAAAGCAGGATTGTCTTGTTTTTTCCGTCTCCCCTCTCTCCCGGCGGTCGGGGGGGAGGCTGGGAGAGAGGGGTCGGGGGAGTGAGGGCCTCCGTGCTACGATCGCCGCGCCTTTTCGGCATCCCTGTGATTCGCGCCAACGCGGAGGGAGTCATCCTCGACCGATGAAGATCCTCGACACTCGCGTCTACCGCGGTCCCAACCTCTACGCCCTGCGCAAGGTGATCCGTCTGCGGGTCGACCTGGGCGAGCTGGAGGAGTACCCGACGAGCCGGCTGCCGGGGTTCGTGGACCGGCTCCTGGAGATGATCCCCACCCTGCGCGAGCACACCTGCTCCTACGGCGAGCCGGGCGGCTTCGTGCGCCGCATGACCGAGGACGAAGGCACCTGGCTCGGGCACGTGCTCGAGCACGTCGCCATCGAGTTGCAATGCCTCGCCGGCACGCCGGTGAGCTACGGCAAGACGCGCAGCGACGACCTGCCCACGGGCCAGTACTACGTCATCTACAGCTTCGACGAGGAGACGGTGGGGCTGGAGGCGGCCGAGCTCGGGCTGCGCCTCATCCGCCACCTGCTGCCGCCCGAGCGCGAGGCCCACGACTCCGGCGCCCGTTCGAGTTCCGAGCCGAGCTGGAAGACCTCGTCCGCCTCGCCCAGCGCCGCGCCTTCGGCCCTTCGACGGCCGCCCTGGTGCGCGCCGCCGAGGAGCGGGACATCCCGTGGATCCGCCTGAACGACCGCTCGCTGGTGCAGCTCGGCCATGGCAAGTACCAGCGCCGCATCCAGGCCACCGTCACCAGCGAGACCCAGCACACCGCCGTCGAGATCGCCTCCGACAAGCGGCTGACCAACCAGATCCTCTCCGACCTCGGGCTGCCGGTGCCGCGCCAGGTGCGGGTGCGCGGCGCCGACGACGCGATCGAGGCGGCGGAGCAGATCGGCTATCCGGTGGTGGTCAAGCCGCTCGACGGCAACCACGGCAAGGGCGTGTCCATCAACCTGACGACCGCCGAGCAGGTGCGCGACCGCCTTCGAGCAGGCCTACGAGTTCTCGTCCGTGGTCATCGTCGAGACCTTTCAGGAGGGGCAACGACTACCGCATCGTGGTGGTCGACGGCAAGGTGCGTGGCGGTGGCGCAGCGCGTGCCGGGCCACGTGGTGGGCGACGGCCGCCACACCGTCGCCGAGCTGGTGGAGATCGTCAACAGCGATCCTCGCCGCGGCATCGGCCACGAGAAGGTGCTCACCCGCCTGGAGCTGGACCATCAGGCCGAGCGCCTGCTGGAGCAGGCCGGCCTGACCGCCGGAGTCGGTGCTTCCCGAGGGGCAGGTCTTCTATCTGCGCTCCACCGGCAACCTCTCGACCGGCGGCACGTCGGTCGACAAGACGGACGTGATCCATTACGACAACCGGATCATGGCCGAGCGCGCCGTCAAGGCCGTCGGCCTCGACGTGGGCGGCGTCGACTACATTTCGCCGGACATCACCCGCAGCTACAAGGAGGCCGGGCGGCGCGATCGTCGAGATCAACGCCGCGCCCGGCTTCCGCATGCACACGGCGCCCACGGAAGGCACGCCGCGGGACGTGGCCGGACCGGTGATCGACATGCTGTTCCCGCCGGGGACGCCGTATCGCATCCCCATCGCCGCCATCACCGGCACCAACGGCAAGACGACCACCACGCGGATGGTCGGCCACATCCTCAAGCTTTCCGGCTTCACGGTGGGCATGACCACGAGCGACGGCGTCTACATCGACGGCGAGCTGACGGTGACGGGCGACATGACGGGCCCGTGGGCGAGCCATCTCGTGCTGCGCGATCCCGCGGTGGACGCCGCCGTGCTGGAGACGGCCCGCGGCGGCATCGTCCGCACCGGCCTCGGCTGGCGCAAGTGCAAGGTCGGCGCGGTGCTCAACGTCGCCGCCGACCACCTCGGCATGGGCGGCATCAACGACCTCGACGAGCTGGCCGAGGTCAAGCAGGTGGTCGTCGAGGTGGCGCAGGAGTGGTGCGTGCTCAACGCCGACGACGAGCGGGTGGCGCGCATGGCGGAGCACAGCCACGGCCAAGCCCATCTACGTCACCATGCAGCGCGAGAACGAGCTGGTGCGCCGGCACATCCGCGGCAAGGGCCGGGCCGTGGCGCTGGAGGAGGGCTTGAACGGGCGGATGATCGTGCTCTACGAGGGCGAGGAGCAGATCCCGCTGCTGTGGGCGCGGCAGATCCCGGCCACCATCGAGGGGCACGCCCTGCACAACGTCCAGAACGCCATGTTCGCCACCGCCATCGCTCACGCCATGGGGATCAGCCTGGAGAACATCCGCCAGGGCCTGCGCACCTTCACCACCGACTTCTTCCAGACCCCGGGCCGCATGAATTTCTACAACGAGCATCCCTTCCGGGTGCTGCTCGACTACGCCCACAACGCTCACGGCATGGAAGCCATGGCGCGGATGATCCGCGAGCTGACCGTCACCGGCCGGCGCATCGGCGTCCTGGCCGCTCCGGGTGACCGCCGCGACGAGGACATCCTCGACCTCGCGCGGGCCGCCGCTCCGGCCTTCGACCTCGTCGTGCTGCGCGAGGACGACCGACTGCCGCGGCCGCAAGCGCGGCGAGACCGGCGCGCTGCTTCGCCAGGGTTTTCTCGCCGCCGGCTTTCCCGCCGACCGCATCTCCGCCGAGATCTACCGCGAAGAGGAGGCCGTCCAGCGCTCGCTGGAGTCCGCGCAGCCGGGCGATCTGCTCGTCATCTTCGGCGACAAGCTCGACCGCGACTGGCAGCAGATCGTCTCCTTCGGCCGCCCCGCGGAGGCCCCCGCCGCATCCGTTCCGTTCGCGCCGCTCTTCAGCGGTGACGAGCCGCCGCTCGCCAGCCCCGTCATTGTCGAAGCGTCGGCGGGACGGCGGGCGGGGGAGCATGAGGACTGAGGGACGCCTAATCTCGTGCCGTCAACCGGGTAAGGCGGGAGGAAAGCTTCCGAGCGGGAAGGGAGCGTTGCGATCTCCGGCTCGAAGCCTCTCGGCGGCCTCCCGGAACTGCGCCACGAATTCGGCATAGAGCCGGTATAGGTACTGGCGCATCTTCCGGCTGGCAGCATGAAAGCGCGGAGCTGGCGATTTCTTCGATCTCAGCGGTGGCTGTGGGGATGCTGGCTCAGAATCGCGGCCGGGCCGAGTACCGGAATCCCTGTCTTCTCGCGGTGGGCAGCCGCCTCGGCTTGGATGTCCGCCACCGAGTAGCGGATGCTCGACCTTGAAGCCTCGCTGCGGCGAGGACAACAACGCTGCCGGGCGCGGTTCGTCGCCGACCCAGAGGCCAGGTAATTCACGCGAGGGGCCGTGCACCGGCGCCCGTCGTATTGCGCACGGGAGGCGGAACACGGTGTCCGCGGGCCGGAGCGCGTCGCACGGGAGGCGGAACACGGTGTCCGCGGGCCGGAGCAGCGTGTTCTAGGCCTGGAACAACGCGCCCGCGCCCGAGGTGGCGACCGACGGGCGAGATTTCCCGAGGGAAGCTTCCCGCCCGGGCTTCCCTTCGTGCACGGCGGTCTCCCGGTGCTCGGTTCCGCCGCCTGATTGGCCCCTCCCACCGTTTACTCCCCGAGCCTCTCAAGAGATCTCCAACAGAGACGCTCAGGCAGAGAAATCGGCTCTCAGACTCGAAATCCGCTCTTAGGGTGGAACCTTTTCTGGGATATTACGAAGGCGCTCGTAGACCCCTCTTTAAGCCTCCCTTCAACCAAGCGCGTGGCACCGTTCCCGGTTTCTCCTCCATGTCCTCCCAGACCGCTTCGTACGTATTCGCTACTTCGGGCTCTTCGCCAACCGTCATCACGAGCAGATCGTCGCGCTGTGCCGCAGTGTCCTTCCTAGCCCGCCTTCGCCGAAGCTGGAGGCACGAAGTTGGCCGGCGCGCTTCCAGGAGCTCACCGGCATCAATCCATTCCTCTGCACCGTTTGTGGCCAGCCCGCTATGCGGTTTCTCGAACCCCTCGCGCCGATGCCGCCCCATGGCAGAGATCCGCCGCCAGCATGAAGATTCATAGCTCTATTGCTCTTTCACTCGTCGGCTCCTTCGGAGATCAGGAGTCGTGTAGCTTGCGAGACCTCTGCGGTATAATGGCAGGCGCGAAACCGCTGGCACCGAGGCGCAGGGGACTTACCTGGAGCCGAACGTGATTGCCAACGCATGCCAGCGGCTTTCGAAGTGGAAGTGGCCGCCGGAAGGCTTTCGCGCGAAGCCCCTGCGGAGGATTCAATCTCCATGGCGGGTAGCCGCGAAACTTTTGACTGAGGAAGATAATAAATGATTGTCGAAGCGTACGCGTCGGCTACCTCCGTGTATTCGGGTGAAACCATCACATTTCACGCTAAATCGGCAGTTCGTCGCGTGCACTTTGACATCGAGATCTATCGTAAAGGGCAACAGGATCAGTTACTACACGCCGGGCAGGGGCGCGTTGGTAAGGCTCTAACACCCCCCAACGCCTACGAAGTCGGTTGTAAATGGCCGACCGTATATAGCTTGACCATACCGGCCGATTGGCGAAGCGGCGCATATGTCGCACGTTTCAAGGTTGGCGGTAATGTCATCGCAAGGGCCTCCTTCGTTGTAAAGGCAAGTCCGGGTGCTGAGTCTGCCATACTGATTGAGATTCCCGTGACGACCTTGCAGGCCTATAACGGCTGGGGAGGCCGGAGCTTTTATTACTTGCCTGGGGTGGTGTTCAACCCTAAGATAACCTTTGATCGTCCCGGGGGTTGGGATGCTGACGGCTGGGAGAGCTTCATCAAGTGGGTCGAAACCCACGCTCCATCGGTTGACTACTCAACGAGTATTGATCTTCACGCAGACCAGGCGCTCCTCAATCGCTATAAGCTACTAGTCAGTATCTGGCATGACGAGTACTGGTCCAAGGAGATGCGGGATAACGTCGAGATGTTCGTCGATAACGGTGGGAACGTCTGCTTTTTCAGCGCCAACACGTGCTGGTGGCAGATTCGCTTTGAGAACAACAACCGGACGATGGTGTGCTTTAAGGCAAACCGCATGGGCCCCAACCCCGATAATGCTCCTCATGTTGCGGATCCTGAAGCGGGTACACCCGCTGAGGTCACGGGGTACTGGTTCTTGGATCCGCCCGGTCGACCTGAAGAGAGCCTGACAGGTGTCAGCTCCCGGTTCGCCGCGCTTAGCGGGCAGGCTCGGCCGGAAGGCTTCACGGTTCGTGGTAGTCAGCATTGGGTCTTTGCCGAAACCGGGCTGTCGGACGGCGATCAATTCGGAAACGGTTTGAATATTGTGGGCTATGAGTGTGACGGCGTCGACATGGCGGGCCATATGCAAGTGCTGTACTGGGAGAATTGGGGCGACCACGCCGAGCTTGACGGCTGGCACGACCCCGACGACCTGCAGCTCGTTGGCGATTTCATGGGATATGATCACGACCAAGTTCTGTTCATCAACCGCGATCCTGGCCGCACCGGCGGTCGCGTGTTGATCGCCGATTTCTCCCAGGGCCCACCCGTGCGGGGGCTGTACTGGGAGAACTGGGGTGACCACGCCGAGCTTGACGGCTGGCACGACCCCGAAGACTTGCAACTGGTCGGCGACTTCATGGGCGTCGGTTATGACCAGGTGCTCTTTATCCATCGGACTGGCGGGGGTAACCGCGTCCTCATCGCTGATTTCAGGCAGGGTCCTCCGATCCGCCCGTACTATCTCGAAGCCTGGGGTCAATACGCCGAGCTTAACGGGTGGCACGACCCCGAAGACCTGCAATTGGTGGGTGATTTCATGGGTGTCGGACATGATCAGGTGCTCTTTATCAATCGGACGGCCAGTGGCAATCGCGTGCTTATAGCCGACTTCTCCTTTGGACCGCCTGTACGGCCGTGGTACTTGGAAGCATGGGGGCAAGGATCCTGGCTCGATGGCTCGGACGATCCGGTAGACATCCGGCTGGTTGGCGATTTCTTAGGAAATGGAAACGATCAAGTGCTCTTTATTAACCGGGGGAACGGGACAGGGCGTGTGATGATTGTCGATTTCAGCAAGGGTACCGCGGATGTACGTTATCGGGAGAATTGGGGTGATGACAGCTTGCTCGATGGCTGGCAAGATACTTATGATCTCCAGTTGCCGGGCAACTTCAGGGGCAAGGCGTACGACCAGGTACTCTTTATTAACCGGACAGGTGGAGGCGGGCGGATCCTGGTCGCCTCTTTCAACCGGCAACGTGCGGATGTGCACTACTGGGAAGATTGGGGTGATAGCGAGTTACTCAATGGCTGGCACGATCCTGAAGACATAGCATTGGCGGGCGACTTCATGAAGAAGGGTTATGACCAGGTGTTGTTCATCAACCGCACGGGCGGGGGTGGACGCGTGATGCTTGCCTCACCTCACAAAGTGATAGATAGCCCCCCGACAATAAAAAACCCGGCTCAAAGCAACTTTGAAGTGCTTGCTACGGCGGATTTGTGGCATTCCGATTGGGATTCATACGACAGGCTGTTCCCGGTCGGGACAGCGACGATGGGGATCTTCACCCGGAATCCCGTATTCGCCAACCAGCACAAGAGCAAAGTTTTCACGTGCGGAACAACCGATTGGATATCAGGTTTACGGGATCAGAGCGAATGGAACAAGGTGTGCCAGATTACTGTTAATTTGTTGAAACTGTTAGGCGCTTAGCTCCACTCTGTCAGATTCCCCAGCATTGTAGAGGCCCCGGAGCTCTGTCGACGAGAGGCGGAGTCGATGGCGGCTTGGCGTTGGCGATGCCGGAGTTGAATTGCCGCGGCGACGGCGATCACCACGCCTCGAACCCGCTCCGGTCCCTTGAAAACACGCTCCCATCCGCTCGAAGTCACTCCAAGGCCCTCGGAGAAGCTCCAATCCGCTCGAAGATGCTAGGGTCGGTTTGAAGACATTCCGAGCTGCTCGAAGACGCTACGGCGGATTTTTAGGGCGTTTTTTCCCGTCGCAGAGTGTTTTTTCTGTTTTCAGGCCGTTTTTTTGAAAAAAACACTCTAAAAAACGGCCGATAGGGTGTTTTTTCGGTTCAAACACTCTACGAGCCGAAAACACACTCTAAAAACGGAATCAACACTCTCCAAAGGGATTGAAGTGGCTAAAAACGGAATAAACACTCTCCAAAGGGAGTGAAGCGGCTTTCACGAGTCCTGGCGGGCGAAAACCGTCCTCTCGCGGAGACGAAGCCGCCGCGGGTCGGCCAATTTGGCACTTCTCTAAGAGCGCCACCGAAAGCGCTTCTCTAAGAGCGCCCGGAAATAGAAATAGGTGCCACCCCAACCGCTGAATAAACACGAGCGGCGAAGGACCACGAACGGTACTTCAGGCGCTTTTCAAGGATATTGACGAGCTGAGGAGGACTCTCCTGCCACTTCGGCCACTTCGGAATCGTCCGCACTTCATGCAAGAGCTCTACGCAGGCCGAGATTCGCCGCATCGGATACAGCTCCTCCTTCTCCACGAACGCGTGGCTGAAGGAGAACGTCTGAAGGGCGGGGAGTGGCGGCTCTCGGTGCTACCCGCCGACGAAAGGTAAGGCGGGAGGAAAGCTTCCGAGCGGGAAGGGAGCGTTGCGATCTCCGGCTCGAAGCCTCTCGGCGGCCTCGCGGAACTGCGCCACGAATTCGGCATAGAGCCGGTAGAGGTATCGGCGCGCCTCCCGACTGGCAGCATGAAAGCGCGGAGCTGGCGATTTCTTGGACCGCACCGGCTGGCTATAGGGATGCTGGCTCAGGATCGCGGCCGGGCCGAGTACCGGAATCCCCGTCTTCTCGCGGTGGGCAGCCGCCTCGCCTTCGATGTCCGACACCATCGAAGCGACGCGGACACGCCTTGCCTCTTCCGAGAGATGCTTCCAGCAGGGTAGCGGGTCGAGAGTGAGGATTTCCCGGGTCGCGAATCGCAGCGGGTCGTGCTCCTCCCGCCGGCGGCGGGCGGCGTATTCTTGCGTACGATTGATCGGACAGGACCTTCCGGCCACTTCGGAATCGTCCGCCCGGAGCTGCGGAGGCTCACCGCAGCTTCGGTGTCTCTCCGCAGCTTACGGGGCACGCGCGCGGCGGGATCTTCTGATACCATAAGCATCTTCTCGTATTCGGCTTCTTCTGGAGGATCGCAATGCGCTCATGGTGGTCCCTGCTCCTTGTCGCCATCGTACTGTTATGGCCCGCGGCCGCGGCGGGGCTCACGCCTTACCTGGTCAAGGACATCAACCCCATTCCTCAGGCCGCCGACTCCTCGCCGTCCGGTTTGATGACGGTCGGCGGGATCACCTACTTCGTCGCCGATGACGGAGACACCGGCCGGGAGCTGTGGCGCACGGACGGCACGGCGGTCGGCACCTACCGTCTCGCCGACGCCTGCGCAGGAGAGTGCTCTGCGCATCCGCTGATCGTCGCCCTCACGGATCGGTCGGTGTTCTTCTTCGCCTCTCCGCGGCAAACAGCCTCAACGGACCTCTGGGTGAGTGGCGGCACACCCGGCAGCACCTTTCGGTTGACCGGAGAGCTGCTCTTTCCTTCCACGATTGGACTGCAACCCCGCTGGGTGGCAAGCCAGGGCCTTCTCTACTTCGCGGCGGACGACGGCATCCATGGCACCGAGCTATGGCGGAGCGACGGCACGCTGGCCGGGACTCATCTGGTGTCCGATATCCGGCCGGGATCCATCGGCTCGAACCCCCGGCAGTTGACGGAGTTCAAAGGGCGCCTTTACTTCAGGGCCGATGACGGCCAGCGCGGTCCCATGCTGTGGAAGAGCGACGGCACGCCTCAGGGAACCCTGGGAATCCGTGATCCTTTGCCGGCTTCGGCCTCCCATGCCGGACCCACGGTTCTGCTGGTGGCAGGCGGCGCTCTTTACTTCATTGCGCCGGCTCCCGGCCTCGGCACCGAGCTATGGAAGAGCGACGGCACGACCAAGGGCACCGCACCGTTCATCGATCTCGTCCGCGGCGCTGGGTCGCCCTCGTTTTATGACCTCAGCGTGATCGGCAGCCGGCTCTACTTCGTGGCCGAGGTGGGCTCGCGAGGGCAGGAGCTGTGGACCACGGACGGGACGTCCCGCGGCACCCGGTCCGTCACCAGCTTTCCCCGAGCCGATGCTTTTTTCAGCTCGTTGGGCTCCGGGGTCTTCACCCTATATCTTCCGAGGGCTCCTCTCGGGAACCGGGCTGTCTTCTTCGCTAACGACGGTCCGTATGGCATCGAGCCCTGGGTCAGCGACGGCACTCCGCGAGGTACCCGCTTGCTCCGGGACGTCTGTCCAGGGACGTGCTCGGGGGCCCCTGATTGGAGCTGGCTCAGCGGGAATCGCATCTACTTCCCTGGCACGAACTCTGTCCGTGGCAACGAGCTGTGGAGCACCGATGGCACGCCCGAAGGGACCCGCATCGTCCGAGACATCTGTCGGGGAAGCTGCAGCTCTGGTCCCTATGCGCCCCATGACGCCGGCGGGCGGTTCTTCTTTGTGGCCCAAGACCAGACTAGCAGTGCTCCCGATCTTCTGGCGTACCGACGGAACGGCTGCCGGCACGATGCGGGTGAAGGACTTCAGCTCGTTTGACGCCTTCGGCCGGTCTTTTGAGGGAACCTCTTTCGGTACCGATCTTCTTTTCGCTGCCAGAGACGCCGAGCATGGGCTCGAGCTGTGGCGAAGCGACGGCACCGATGCCGGGACTCAGTTGCTCTCAGATATCAATACCCGCGACCTCGGTGGCTCGTATCCGACTGACTTGCGAGGTGTGGGGGACACGGTCTTCTTCTTCGCCTATGACGGCACTCGCGGCGGCCTGTTCAAGAGCGATGGGACCGATGCCGGCACCTCTTTCGTCATTGCTGGCGCGCCGGGCCGTGCCTATCCGCTCACCCTCATCGATTCCACCGGGGTCGGGGACAAGCTGTTCGTAGTATTGAGCTCTACGGAAGATGGGAGCACGCTCTGGCGCACCGACGGCACGGCATCCGGCACCCTGCGGCTCACTCCGCCGGGAGTCAGAGCGCTCTACCTTCACGCGGTGGGCGACACCGTTTTCTTTGTTGGCCTTGACAGAGACCATGGGGCGGAGCTCTGGAAGACGGACGGCACGGCGGCTGGCACGGTGCTCGTCAAGGACATCGAGCTGGGGCCGGTAATCGGCTCCAATCCCGCCCATTTCACCACCTTCCAAGGCCGGCTGTACTTCACCGCCGAGTCTGTGTTTCAGGGCCGCGAGCTTTGGGTAAGCGACGGTACCGAAGCGGGCACGGTCCTGTTGAAGGACATCGGCCCCCAGCTCGCTGCGAGCCCTGAGCTGCTGACCGTTCACGCTGGCCGGCTCTGGTTCTTCGCGTTCGACAGCGAGCACGGCCGGGAGCTGTGGTCCACCGACGGTACCGAGGCGGGAACCGTCCTGTTTGCCGAGCTCTCGCCCGGCTCTGATTACTTCGCCCCCTCCGGCATGGTGGCGGCGGGAACACGGCTGTTCTTCTCCGGGGAGGGCGGGAGCAGCGGCAGCGGCAGCCTCTGGGTCACCGACGGTACCGCAGCGCCCAAGCGGATCGGCCCCGTCCAGTTCAGGCGCAATCCGTTCGGCGAGAGCCGGCCTGTGTTGTTTGACGGCGAGCTGTTCTTCGCCGGCTCCAAATCCGGATACAACGACGTTCTGTGGAAGACCGATGGTACCGAGGCAGGCACCGTACCGATCTTGGATCGGGATGGCCAGGTGATCCCTTCACCCCGGGCTTTCCAGATCTTCGGCGGGCGAGTCGTCTTCACGACGCTGGGTGGCGGACTCTGGCAGACGGACGGCACAGTGGCCGGAACGTCCGGAATCCAGGACGTAGCCGGCCCAGGAGAGTCCGACTTCCGGGAGCTGGTCCCGGCCGGTCCGCGTCTCTTCTTCCGGGGCTACGACCGCGACCACGGCACGGAGCTTCTGGGCGCTCGAACCCTGACAGCGCCAGGAAGGGCGGCCACACAGGGCCGCCCCTACATTTTCATCGCGGGCTCTTCTTCGCGCCACCCGGCTTCTTCGTGGCGGTCAAGCCGGCGCTGCCAGTACCCTTGGTTCCTCGATCACCGACGCTCTGGACCCCCTTCGGCGGGCCTTTCTTCGCGCCGCTCGGCTTTCCGCCGCCGATTCCCGCGCTGCCGGTGCCCTTGGTCCCTGCATCACCGGAGCGTTGGACTCCCTTGGGCGGACCCTTCTTCGCGCCGCCGGTCGCTGTCCCGCGTCAACTACTTTGGCCGGCCGACGACAATTACTTTGGCCGGTGGCCGGCGGGTGAAGGAGCCGCGCCGGCGACCTCGGTGCGGTCCAGGTAGAAGGGCAGATCGGTCGCGTGCCCATGAGGTCACTTGTGCTTCGAGGAGCACGGCGCCGGATCGGGCGACGCCGGGAGCGCTCCTGGCTTTTGAATCCGGTAGCTGGGCAGATCGAACTCGAGAATGACGGAGTGGTGGACCAAGCGGTCGATGGCGGCCGCAGTGGTCATGGGGTTTTTGAAGATCCGCTCCCACTGGCTGAAGACAAGGTTGCTGGTGATCAGTAGGGATCGCCGTTCGTAGCGCTCAGCCAAGAGGGTAAAGAGGACCTCGATCTCTTCGGGCGCCTGCTGGACGTAGCCGACGTCATCAAGGATGAGCAGCTCGAAGCTATCAAGCTTTCGTAACGCTCTGGGGAGCTGGAAGTCGCGCTTGGCGACGAGCAGATCCTGGACCAGCTTGAAGGTGGGGGTGAAGAGGACGGAGCGGCCGGCCTCGATCAGAGCGTGGCCGAGAGCACAAGCGGCATGGCTTTTCCCAGTGCCGGGTAGGCCGAAAGCAAGAACGTTGACAGCACGTTCCAAGAAGGCTCCGCGGGCCAGTTCCCTCAGCTTGCCGGCCAGGGTTTTGGGTAGGTGCCCGTCCTCGAACGTGGCAAAGGTCTTCCCCGGCGGCAGCTTCGAAGCGCGCCTTAGCCGATCCACGCGCCGATGGTCGCGGTCCTGCCGTTCGAGCTCGAAGATATCGAGCAGGAGAGGCAGTAGCTGGTCATGGCCGGCCTCGATGAGGCGAGGGACGATCTCGGTAGCGGCGGTGGTGAGATTGAACGTGGTCAGCAGATGCTCGAGCCGGGGGCCGGCCTCAATCGCTGGGCTGGTCATCGCGCACCTGCCAGCAGACGGTCGTAGACCTGGAGATCGGGAGGAGGAAGGGTGAGCACAGGGACGGTGATGGGCTTGGGGTTGACCAGGGCCTTGACAGCGGCGTAGTCGAAGGCGCTGTCGGTATCGAGCAGCTGCCTCAGAGCGGTCTCGACCTGGCTCTCCAGAGTGCTGGCAGCCAAGTGCAAGATGCGGACGTACTCCACCTCCGCGCGGTCCCCACGCGAGCCGCGCAGCCGATCGTAGGCGCGCCGAAAGGTAAGCGTGGGAAACAGCTCCTCGCGAAAGCGGTAGCGTGCGAAGGCTCCCGGCTTACGCACCAGCGACCAGATGATGTGGCGATAGTCGATGCGGGCCTCGCTCTCGCCTCGCAAGCGCGGCATGGTCTCGACCTTCTGGTCGTGGTAGTAGACCTCGACGAAATCGGAATACTGTCGTACCTCGACTTGGTGACCGATGAGTCGCGAGGGCACCGAGTAGGCCCGACCGCTGACCCGGATAGTGCTCCAGCGCCGCACCGTGGGGTGGTGGGTGGTGTAGAGCGGTACGGGAGCCGCCGGCAAAGGCCGCAGGTGCTGGCGCTCCTCGGCGAGTTTGTCGGCACGGCCGCGGTTGAATCGCCGCTCGATCACGTCCCCCGCGAAGACCCGGTACTGGTCGAGATCGTCGAAGTCGCGGCTACCCCGCAAGAGCAGGGCTTGCGCCAGCTCCCTCTTGACCAGGCCGTTGGCTCTCTCGGCGACGCCGTTCTCATGCGATTCTCCCGGCCGGATGCGAGTCGAGCGCAAACCGTAATGCTCCAGCACGGCGCGGAAGCGCCCGGTCAGGGCCCGGCCACCGCTTTTCTTCAGCTCGTGCGTCGCTGCCGACAGATTGTCGTGGCGCAGGACCTCCGGCGACCCGCCCAACGACCAGAGAGCACCCTGGACACCCTCTACCAAGGCCTCAAAGGTCTCGCCGAAGGCGATGCGCAGCCAAGTCCAGCCACTGAAGCTCAGCTTGAGAACGAACAGCAGGTGGATCAGCGGCTGGCCTGCCACCCGTACGCCCAAATCCGAGGCGTGTGTGAAGTCCACGACCGTTACCTCGAATGGGCCGGCCACTACTGCTTCCAACCCCGCCCCTGCCACGTCCGGCGCGGCAACGAAAAGGGTCGCGTCGAGCGCTCCATCCGCTTTCTGCGCGAATCGTTCTGGGCGGCTCAGGGCTTTACTGGCCTGGCCCACTGCAACGCCCGCCTCCAGCGCTGGATCGGCGAAGTCGCCGACGCCCGGCCTTGGCCCGACGATCCCTCTGTGCGCGTGGCCGAGGTCTTCAACACCTGCGAGCGGCTGCAGCTGCTGCCCCTGCCCGCCTATCGCCTCGATACCAGCCTGCGCAGCTCGGTGCGCAGCGCCAAGACACTCTGGATCCGCTTCGACCGCAACGACTACTCCATTCCCCCTCAAGCCGTCGGCCGAGACCTCTCCTTGCTCGCCACCGCTACCGAAATCCGACTCTTCGATGGCGTCGAGGAGATCGCCCGCCACGACCGCTCCTACGACCAAGGCCAACACCTCACCGACGCCGCCCACACCGCGGCCCTGCTGAAGAGCAAACGCACTGCCTTTACCACAGCGGTCGGCTCGCCTCTGCACTGCGCCCTACCTGAGCCTCGAACGCTTTCTCCAGGCCGCTTTTCCGCGCGCCCGAAGCGCGGCCGGCCTGATCCCTCGCCTCAAACGGCTGCTCAACCTCTACGGCGCGGCCGCCCTCAATACAGCCATCGCCGAGGCTCTCCAACGCGCCACCCCCACTCTGGCCTCCGTCGAATACCTGCTCGAAAAGAACCGGCGCGCCGCAAACCGCCCAACCCCTCTGTCCGTCGACCTCAGCGACCGCCCCGAGCCTCGAGGGGCTCCACGTCACGACTCACCCCTTGAGCGCCGACGATCTGCTCGCCCAGCCCGCACCGGAGGACTCCGAGGATGAGTGATCTCGCCGCCCAATTGCAGGCCCTCGGCCTGCGAGCCACCGCCGGCTCCCTCGACGATCTGCTCGCCCGGGCCACCCAGTATCGGCTCGCTCCCAGAGCACTCCTCGAGGAAATCCTGCGCACCGAAGCTGCCGACCGCGCCCGACGATCCCTCGAACGGCGCCGCATCAACAGCCGGCTCGGCTCCTTCAAGCCCATTGCCGACTTCGACTGGAACTGGCCCAAGAAAATCGATCGGCCCCTGATCGAACGCGCGCTGACTCTCGACTTCGTACGCGAGGGTCGAAACCTCATCCTCCTCGGACCCAACGGCGTCGGTAAGACTCTGCTGACCAAAAACATCGCCGACCAGGCCGTCCTCGAAGGCTTTTCCGTCCTGTTTCGCACCGCCTCCGAGCTGCTCGACGACGTCCACTGCGACTCGCCAGAACAACAACGACGCAAGATCGCCGCCTATCGGCGACCTCAGCTCCTCTGTATCGACGAAATCGGCTACCTCTCCTACGACGATCACGCTGCCGACCTGCTCTACAAGGTCATCAACGCCCGCTACGAAAGACGCCGTTCCCTCATCGTCTCCACCAATCTCGCCTTCAAGGACTGGAACGCCGTCTTTCCCAACGCCACCTGCATCGTCACCCTCATCGATCGCCTCACCCATCATGCCGACGTCACCCTCATCGACGGCGACAGCTACCGGCGCCGCGAGAGCGAGAGCGAAGCCGCGGCGCGACGCAAAGCCCTCCCCTCGTGAATCGCCAACAATACGTCCGCGCCGTGCTGGCGCTCTACGGCGGACTGCCTCACATCGCAGTCCGCCGGCCTTCCTCCCACGACCGACGAATTGCCGCCGCGCTCTTCGAACGAAAACTCTCCTTGACCCACCTCCACACCGCCTTCTACCTCGCCATCGCTCGCCGAACCCTACTACGACCACCCCAAGCGGCTCCTCTGCAACCCATCCGCTCCCTCGCCTACTTTCTCCCCGTCATCGACGAGATCCTCAGCCAGCCTGTTGACCCTGACTACCTTCTCTACCTACGCAACCGCCTCGACCTCGAGGTCCAAATTCCTACGGATATGGAGGAGCGGTAACAGCTTCCTCTGCGTGCTCGCCTACCACTTACTCGTGGCCATCGAGAAGAGCTTCCTCGACCAGGATATTCACACCTCCTGGGCAACGTTGCGCAAGCAACTGAGCACCCACCAGGTCGTCACCGTGGTCTTGCCCACCACTGACGGCTCCCTGCTCAAGATCCGCCGCTCCACCACGCCGGAGCCTCAGCATCGACTCATCTACCGCCTCCTCGCCGTCCCTGAAGAGGTCATGCCCCCCGTCAAGACCTTGCTGCCGGTCGCGGAGGTCACCCTCCCGCCAATGTAGTGACGAAAGACTGCGCCAAACCCCCGTTTTCCCTAGAGATCCTCAGAAAAACCGTGGAAGTTGGGTTAGAAGACCAAGGCGCGCGTAAGGGTTCAGTTGGCCTGCGGACTGCGCACGGTCCTGCCCTCCGAAGCCTCACCCCCCGGCCCCCTCTCCGGTACCGGAGAGGGGGAGAACAGCAAGAAAGACAGACGTGTTCCTCCCCCTCTCCCGTCGGAGGGCAGGACCGGGGGAGTCCACGAGCAAACTGAATCACCCCACTTCCCTCACAGCATTTCGGTAACTATAATCCCGGCCGTCCCTGAAGTACCGGATCGCGGACAGGAGGATCTCTTTGGGCAACCACCTGCCTCCGGAGGAGATGGACCCGTTGGAGGAGCGCCTCGCGGGCGGGGAGGCCAAGGGAGTCGTCCGCCGCCTTCTCCGCGGCGCCCGGCCTGCAACCTGGAGAGGCCGTTCAGCCGAGGGCGAGCTGACCCCCGATCTCAGCGCCACCTACGATGCCGCGCTGGATCGGGCCGAGGAGTGTCCCGCGTCAACTACTTTGGCCGCCGTGTTGCCTCACCAAGGAATGCTACCAGGAGGGTGCGGCTTCTCCCAGCCCGATTCCGGCTCATGAAGGCGGTCGGTGTTTCTTGATGTTGGCCGCTGAGAGGCACGGCGCCTATGGAGGCGGCCGGTCTTCATCTCTGCCTCCCGGGTTGGGAGGGGTGGAGGCCGGGCGGTGGTTGGGGGGAGGCCGGAACCCCTTCCAACCCGGGAGGGCACAGGGGATCAAGCGGCGCGCTCGACGGTGATGATGACGCGAAGACGAGCCTGCGCGCTGCGGTGCGCCGCCAATCCCTGACTCGGCGCTGAAACGTCCGCAGCTGGCCATCGGGGAAAACGCCTGGGTGCTCAGACTGAAGGCGCTCAAAGATTTCCTTGCCAATGCGGTCCGGCTCGACCGCGAGCCACTCGTGAACGCTCGACCAGACCGCCTCGAAGGGATCTCGTCGCGTTCGCCAGTCACGCGCCGGCCTCGGTGCTGTGCGATGCGTGGCTCGAACCTCCCCGTGCTGCCAGGCCGTCGCGAGACCCTTGAGGAAGGCGTCGAGGTTTCCGTCGTGGCACGGAGCAAGGTGGAGCGTCTGGCCACTTGCAAGTCCGGCAAGGTGATGTTGAACCGCTCGAATCTCCTCCAGGAGGCTCAGCGGGTCGAGCTTCGCTGCTACCTCTCGAAGCCGCTCTTTCATCTCCTCGGGGATCGCTGCGTACGTAAGGAGCCTCCCGTGGGGCGTCTCCGGTACGTGGTAGGTCTTGCGGACTCGCGCGCCCAGCCGCGCTTTGGAAGCCAACTTGAACGAAGGCTGGAAGAAATTCACAAACAGTCGAGATGCTGCGTAGAGCCGTGAGAGTGCCTCGGCGGCGACCAGTCCTTCGAGCCTCCGGTAGCCGACCAAGCGGCGAACAACGGCACCATTCTTCTGCTCCACCCAGGCCTGGTCGTTCTTGCGGTACGGCCGAGATCGAGTGATCTCGATCCCGTGCTGGTCGCAGTAGGCCGCCACCGTCTCGTTCATGAACTCGCCCCCGTTGTCGGTGTCGAAGCCGCGTAGCGGGAAGGGCATGACGGTGCGCAGGCGCTCGAGTGCTTCCGCGACGAGCGCCCCGTCGCGGACGACCAGCGCCACGCACTCGGTCCACCCGGAGGCGACGTCTGTCAGTGTCAGTGTGTGGACGAAGCTTCCTGCCGCCGATTCGCCGCCGTGGCTCACGAGATCGGCCTCCATGTAGCCCGGCTGCGGCTCCTTCCAGTCCGCAAACGTGCGCACCGGGACGTTTCGTCGGACTGCGGGTATCGCCCTCGGGCGTGAACGCTGCCCGGAGATGGCCGCGCGGGTGGCGCGCAGCAAGCGGTCAATGGTCGAGGCGCTGGCAGAGAGCACCCGGGCACGAACCGTGGCCTCCAGTGTCAGGCGCCCGTGGTTCTCAAGCGCAGGGATCAAAATCGGGAGGAGCGGCTTGAGCCGCTTGCCGCAGATCCGATCCGAGGCCTCCCACAGGACGATCAGCGTCTCACGCACCGCTTCGTCGTACAGACGTAGGCGCGGACATCGACCCGGCCCAGATGCTCGTGGAGCTGCGTGGAACAACCGAATCGCGTGTTTACGGTGATAGCCGGTGACAGCGACGAACTCATCCAGGATTCGAAGCTTCTCGTCCTTCGTGCCCGCCCGGTAGCGGTCCCCAATCGCCTGCAGCAACGCCCGGCGTGTTTCGGTGCTTACCCTTCTTCCCATTGTGGCCTCCTCGGTCGGCTATTGGTAGCAGACTTCGTGAGGCAACGGCCCCCCTCTCAGTAACAGAAGGGATGCGGCAATGCGGCCGGCCTAAGTAGTTGACGCGGGACACCGGGCCAGCAACTGCATGGCTTGACGGAGCTTCCCTAGTGTCATGTCTCGCAATTGGCTATGCACAACAATTGTTGGCGGCGAGAGCGGCTCGGGCGCTCTGGATCTTCGCCAGAATAGCCGCGCCGGACGCCTTCCAGACATAGCGCTTGGGGGCGAGATTTCTCTCCGAAAGATAGGCTTCGATCGCCGCCACCAACTCGCCGACGCTCTGAAAGCTGCCGGCGCGGATCACCTCTTCCGTGAGCTCGCCAAAGAACCGTTCCACCAGATTCAGCCAAGAGCTGGAGGTGGGTGTAAAGTGCAGCACGACCCGGTCAGCCCCTTGGGCACGACGTTGTCTGGCGTTCCTCCACTTCAACCAGGACCTCACCTTCGGGTGCTTGTGGGTGCCATAGTTGTCGGCGATCAAGTGGAGGGTAAGATCCGAAGGCGTCTCGCGGTCCAAGGTCTTCAGGAAAGCCAGCCACTCGCGATGCGTATGCACCGGGGCGGTCAGGCTGAAGATCTTGCCGTCGATGTAGTTGAGGGCGGCGAACAAGGTAACGGTTCCGTGGCGGTAGTAGTCGTGGGTGCGCGTGCGTACATGACCAGTCCCAAGGGGCAACCCAGGCTGAGTCCGTTCCAGAGCTTGGCATTGGCTCTTCTCGTCGCAGCAGAGAACCAGCGCCCGATCCGGCGGATTGAGGTACAGGCCAATGACGTCCCAAAACTTCGCCTCGAACTGCGGATCGTTGGAGAGCTTGAAGGTCCGTGTGATGTGCGGCTTGATGTCGTTGCTTTTCCAGAGTCGCTGGACCGTATCCTTGGAAACCCCTGTGGCCTTCGCCATACTGCGCGCCGACCACCGACTACGGCCCTTCGGGGGCGTCGTTGCGCCGACGAGGATTCGCTCGCGGGTCTCGGGCGCAATGGAAGGCTTCCTGCCGCGGCCCCGCGCGTCGGAAAGCCCTGTACAGCCATGCTTGAGGAAGCGCCGCTCCCACAGCGCCACCACTGGGCGATTGACGCCCAACCGCCGAGCCGTCTCCTCTTGACTCAAGCCCTCAGCCCGAGCCAAAACGATGCGAGCGCGCCGCACTTCTCCTTGCGGCGCCGTGGGACGAGCAATCAGGCGTTTCAGCTCCTCGCGCTGTTCGACGGTGATCACAAGCGGTCTGACTGGCCGTGGCATACCACAACATACCACGCCAGCCGTAGTTATGTCTAGCTATTTGAGAGACGGCACACTAGCTGGTCAGCGAGCTTCTCGAGACGCTTGCGCCGGTTGAAGTCGCTGATTGCCGTCACGATCGCATCTCGCTTGGTGCGGGCGCGAGTGTGGCGGATCACCTCTTCCAGCTCCTTGTCCGGAATATCGATCGTCGTCTTCATGCTTCCATAATAGGCGAAAGCGGAATCTTCTGGCAAGGGTAGGAGATTCCAGTGCGGTCGGCGCGCGAGGGGGTGAGGGGAAAGCCGGTTTACGCCGGCCGGCAGCTTGCGGACGGAGGCTCTCATTGCGCCTGCCCTTGCGCAACCAGCGTCGGCAGGACGCCTAGTGCTTCTTGAGCTTCGCTAGCTCCGACCGTAGACGGGCTACTTCGGCCTCAGCCGCCTTGCGGGCCTTTTCCTCAGGAGGCTCAAGCGGGCTTTCGTCCGTCCTGAGGTCCACCAGGAAGAGCGTCTTGCCGTCGCTCTCGACGCCGAACAGCAGCCCTGTGGTCTCGGAGAGCAGCCGGCCGTCGGCGTCGGGCTTGATCCGCTGGTATCGTCCGTTGGACGCCAGCCGGTAGCCCGTCAGCAGGAGACGGTCCTGCGTTTTCGGGGCCGGCGGGTCGAGGATGAAGTACTCCGGAATACCGCCCCGTTGATAGATCTCGACCTTCTTGACATAGTCGTTGGCACGGACCTCGTCGTCATCGGAGGAAACCAGCTCGATGATTAAAGAGGGACGCACGCCTTCCTTACGGACGTCGAAGCTCGGGCGGGGAGTCCTCTTGACCCGGATTCCCTGGATGATCGCGATATCCGGAGAAGGGCATTTGAGACCCGGGATGCCCCAGAGCATCTTCATATCGGCGCACACCAGGACGTCTTGGCGGGATTCATAATACCGCTTCAGAAGGTATCCCAGGCGAAGAAACCACTCGACGTGCTGATCGCTCTGGGTCACGTGATCTCCGAGCTGGGGATCGAGCAGATCCTCAACGGTCAGAGGGATCTCTTCGATGTCGGTTTCACCGTTGGGCAGCCGGACGGTGCGATAGCGCGTCCCGTAACGGAAGGGATCTTCGCTGGGAATCGGCTCCGGTTTCCGGTCGGCCGGCAGCTTGCGGACGGGCTCGGCCATGAAGGAGAGTATATAGGAAGGGCGGGAAGCGGGTCAAAATGAATGCCAGGTTCGGATCGTCTCGGCTATGGTGGCCGAAAAGATCCGTGCACTGGTGCAAGGGACGACGGAGGCGTGGAGGGAGGCCCTCATTGCATCTGCTCTTGGGAAACCAGCGAGCTGACGGCCAGATTCCTCGCCGGCAGCCACCGCGCCCCCCGTGCCACCAGAGCGGCGTTTCCCGAATCGGAATCGCTGTGCTCCTTGACCCACAGCGGCACCCATCCCTGCTTCAGGTTTTCGATCGCGCCGGCCCAGGTGCCGCCGCTTTCCTTACTGGAGGCGATCACGACTCCGGCATCCGCCAGGCAATAAATGTATTTATTGCGCGTCATGGCGTTGCCGACGTTGAAGGGCGCTTCCGGATTGAAGGAAGAGGCGAGCACGAGATTCCTGCTCATCAACCCTTTGCGGTATTTGGCGGAGAGCGCGGCGCGCAGAAGGTTGTCAGCCAGCACGCCGACCGCTGTTCCTTCTTTTTCGAGCGCGCCCAGCATCGCTGTCTCATCCACTCCGGCCGCGCCGCCTGAGACGACGGAGAATCCTTGCGCGGCGATCTCGGCTCCGAGCCGGGAGGTGAAGTCGAGGTCCTCCGCCCGCGCAGCTCGCGAGCCGACCACCGCGATGCCGCCCTGATCGAGCAACCGGCGGCTGCCGCACCCGAAGAGAACAGGCGGCGCCTCGATCTTGAGGTGCTTCTTGAGCCGGGAGGGGTAGTCCGCGTCCGACCGGGTCATCACCCAGAGACCCGCGCGCTGCCACTTTTCAAGCGCCAGCCCCAGGGCGCCCGAACGCCTCAGCAAGTGGCGAATGCGGTCCGGCGTAACGGAACGATCCAGCCAGCCGTCCAGGCAGTCCGCGGGATCGGCGCTGGTCATCAGCGCCTCCGGAGACTTCTCCTGGCTCTTGAGCCAGGCCGCAAAGCGCCCCCATTCGGTCGGCGTGAGCGGCTTGGGCTCGTCTTTCGCGGCTTTCGAGAACCAGACCGTCAACAGCAGGACGGCCTGGGTTTGCAGGCTGGTGCTCATCTCAATCTCCCGTGCTCGCCGAGGCTAGCACCAGCGGCCAGACCGGTCCACTGCCCGCCTGGCGCAGCAGGGCGGCGACGACCGTCATCGTCCAGCCGGAATCCATGACGTCGTCCACCAGCAACACGGGATCGGAAGGGATGCCATCGACAATTTCGAAGACCCCGTCAAGATTGTGACATTGGTGGAACCGGTTCTGCTGCAGCTTCTGCGGCTGGTTGTCGCGCACCTTCTCGACCGCATTCATGAATGGCAGCCCGAGCCGCTGAGCCAGACGCCGGGCGAAGTCGGGAACCAGCTCCGGACGCTTGCGCGAGGGCACGCAGGTGACCCAGGCAGGCGCCGGCTCGGGGCGCCAGCGGTCCTGGACCATCTCCGCGACGGCTTCCACGAGCTCGTCGCGGAAGCGGCCCGCATGTTTGTCGTCCGCGACCACGCGTCCCCAACCGGCATCGCCCCAGCGCGAGAGAATCCGTCCGGTTTCGGCCTGCATGTCCTTCTTGAAATTGCCGGAGAAGCCGTACGTGGGGAAAGCTCCGGCGGCTACCTGCTTCTTACAAGTCAGCTCCATCTCCGAGCGCTTGAGGAAGAGGGACGCCTCGACCGCCAAATTGTGGCTGAAGCTCTCGGGTATCACCGGCCGTCCAAGGCAGCGAGCGCATTTGCCACACCGCTGCGGGTCGGTGTCGTCCAGCGCGCGGGCGAGGAACATCATCAGGCAGTCCGGCGTGTCGAGGTACTGCTGAACCTCCCGCCACTCCGTCTCGCGCTGGCCTATCAAGTGCCGGATTCTCTCCTGATCCATGGCATAAGGCACGGGCGTTCGCTTCCATTTGGACCCGTCCTTCAGCACCGGCGACGGATTCTCCACGGAAAGGAGCTTGAGGACTTTTTCGATCTGTCCCTTCCGCAAGTTCACGGTCTGTTCGATCTGGCGCTCGGAGAGTCCGTCGCTGTTCGCCAGAGCCTCCAGGATCGCATTCACATGAGCTTCGTCGGGGAAGGCCGTGCCGCGGAAGTAGTCCTGGATTTCGCCGTCCTCCTTGCCTGACATCAGCACGCCGACGGCATGGTCGATGGCCCGCCCGGCGCGTCCCACCTGCTGGTAATAGGCCACGATCGAGCCTGGAGCCTGGTAGTGGACGACGAAACCAAGGTCCGGCTTGTCATAGCCCATACCCAGGGCCGTCGTGGCGACCAGCGCCTTGATCTCGTTGTCGAGCAGCAGCCTCTCCAATTGCTGGCGGTATTCGGCGGAAGCGGCCTCGCCCTGGCCTTCCACGTCGCTGTAATAGGCGCGTGCCGAAATACTCTGCCGGTTCAGCCATCCGGACACGCGGTCGGCGTCGCGTTTGGTCAGTGTATAGATGACGCCGGTACCGGGCAGTTCGGGTACATGCTCGGCCAGCCACGCCAGCCGTGCGGCCTGATCGGGCAGGCGAAGCGTTTGCAGCGCCAGGCTGTGCCGGATGAGCGGACCCCGCATGACCTGAATGTCGCCAAGTTGGTGAACCACGTCGTTCACCACGCGATCGTTCGCCGTAGCCGTCGTGCCGAGCACCGGCAGATTGGCCGGCATGTGCTGGAGCACGTTGACCAGCCGCCGGTAGTCGGGGCGGAAATCGTGTCCCCAGTCCGAGATGCAGTGCGCCTCGTCCACCACCAACAAGCCGATCCGGCTTGCCATGGGCAACAGAACCCGCTCCACGAACTCGTCGTTGGCGAGGCGTTCCGGAGAGATCAGCACCGCGTCTGCCTCATCGGCGAGGATGCTGCGGGTGACATCCGCCCACTCGTCCCGGTTGGCCGAGTTGATGGTGCGCGCCCGGATGCCCAGCCGCTCCGCCGAATCGATCTGGTTGCGCATCAGCGCCAGCAGGGGAGAGACGATCAGCGTCGGCCCCTGCCCGCGGTCGCGGAGGATGCGCGTGGCGATGAAATAGATCGCGCTCTTGCCCCACCCGGTGCGCTGGACCACCAGCAGCTTCCGCCGGTGGTTCACCAGCGCGTCGATCGCCTCCCACTGACCGTCCCTGAAGTCGGCGTCAGGGTCCTGCAGGGCCTGCCGGAGCAGATCGCGGCAGGCGTGTCGGTCCGTGAGGCTTGCCATTCGCGCCAATTCTACATCGGCATCGGCGGTCGATGAGTCTTGACCTGGAGGGCGATCCGCGAGTGGTCGCAAACGCGATGGAGATCGTAGCCCCAAGGCCGTACGCAGCCCCTTGATTCGGAATCCAAAGACGCCTAGACTGGATGGCATGAAGACGACGTTGGATATTCCCGAGAACGAGCTGCGGGAGGCGATCCGGCACACCGGCGCCAAGACGAAGCGGGAGGCGGTGGCCATCGCTTTGTCCGAGTTCAACCACAGGCGGCGTCTCCAGAAGCTGGTGGAGAAGTTCGGGACTCTGGACGGGTTCATGACGCAGGAGGAGCTACGCCGGATGCGGGAGGAGCCCTGAGCACAACTCAACGGTTCCTCGTTGATACCTCTGCATGGATCGAGACGCTGCGGCCGAGCGGCGATCCGGCCGTCCGAGCCCGGGTCAGCAATACCACAGCCGACAATCGGGCGGTGCTCTGCGACATGGTGCGCGTCGAGCTGTGGAACGGCGCCCGAGGCACCAATGAACACCGGCTGCTGCGGGAATTGGAAGCGCAGGTCGAGACTGTTCCCACGACGCCCGAGGTCTGGGCCCTCGCCCGCGAGCTTGCTCGGTCGGCGCGTGGCAAGGGAATCACCTTGCCAGCGGCCGATCTCGTGATTGCCGCCTGTGCGGAACACCACCGGCTTGGTCTTATTCACTTCGACAGCCACTTCGACCAGCTCGAAACGATCAGGTCCGCAGACCGGTAGCGATCTGCACATCCGAAGAGTTGTTGAAGGAGTAACGTCATGCAAGACGATCCGATCGTCGAAGAAATACGCAAGGCCCGCGAAGCCTACGCGGCCAGGTTTAACTACGACTTGGAGGCGATCTTCCAGGATCTCAAGCGGCAGGAGCGGGAGAGTGGGCGGACCTTTGTCACGTTCCCTCCGCGAAGGATCGGCAAGCCTCCGGGCAAGCACAGCGACGATGAGGCAGCTTAAGAGAGGGAGTTGGCTCGGAGGAGTGTGCCTTCTTCTTGTCTGGACCGCAGCGTCCCTCGCCAGCGAAGGACGCGACCTCCAGCAGGAAAAGGCAACCGGAGCCTTCCGCAACCCTCGCCGCGTCACCATCCAAGGCTACCAGGGCGACGCCATGGAGCCGTTCGTCACCCGCGACGGCCGCTATCTCCTGTTCAACAACTCGAACGATCCGTCGGTCGATACGAACCTGCACTATGCGGAGCGGCTCGACGACCTGACATTCGAATACCGGGGCGAGATCGCGGGCGTCAATACGCCCGTCCTCGAAGGCGTGCCGACCCTGGACGTCGATAGCAACTTCTACTTTGTCTCGACCAGGAGCTACGGCGCCACCCTCTCGACGCTCTATCGCGGCCGATTCGCCGAGGGTCTCGTCTCGAACGTCGAGCTCGTTCCCGGCGTTTCCCGGCAGGAGCCGGGAATCGTGAATTTCGACGTCGAGGTGAGCCCGGACGGCAACGACCTCTACTTCGTGGACGGGAGGTTCGGACCGGCGGGTGGTCTTCCACAGACCGCCGACCTTGTGCTGGCGCACCGCAGCGGCCTGAGCTTCGAGCGCGCGGCGAACAGCGGCGCCATCTTCAAGAAGGTCAACACGGCCGCTCTGGAGTACGCGGCGGCGATCTCGGCGGACGGACTTGAGCTGTCCTTCACCCGCTTCGATCCGGCGAGGGCTCCGGCGCCGTTCATCCTGCGCGCCGTCCGCAAGAACAAGTCCAAGCCTTTCGGCGCGCCGCAGAAGATCGCCGCGGCCGCCGGCTTCGTCGAGGCGCCGACCCTCTCTCCGGATGGACGGTCCCTCTACTACCACAAGAAGGAAGGCGCTCGTTTCGTGATCTACAGGTTGCGGCGATGAGCGGCGGGCCGCGCCGCACCGCCGTACCGCGACTGCGGTCTGTATCCTGCCACGCCGGTTTGCCGCAGGAGGAACGGCAGGCCGGGTCCCGGGACGATGATCTGCCGTGCCACAAGGCAGGCCGCCGCACCGCCGAGACGTGCCGGTTCCGCGGGCAGGCGAGCCGACGAACCGCGACGCCGTTCTGTATCCGCAAGCGCTGAACCGCCGTACCGCGACGACGCTTCATATCCCCGTACAGCGGTCCGCCGTAGCACGACGGCGAGCTGTATCCGGCCGCGGCGAGCCCCCTTCCCGCGACGACGAGCTGTATCCGGCTGCGACGAGCCGTCGTACACCTACAGCGAAGCGCTGCCGCGGTACACCAGCCGGGCCGGAGGTACGACGAGCCGTCGTCGCCGGAGACAGCTCGTCGTCGCGGTACGGCGGCTCGTCGTACTCCGATGCGAGCCGCCGTCCCGGTACGGCGGTCCGCCGCAGGGATCTACAAAGCCGTCGTCGCTGGATACAAGCCGTCGTACCAGTACGGCGAATCGTCGTACGCGGAGGCAGGCCGCCGTCGCGGTACGGCGTTCGGCATTGGGAGTACGGCCGCTCAGCGCCGCCGGATACAGACCGTCGTACCCTTACCGCCTCGCGCCGTACGCGGATACAGAGCGCCGTCGCGGTACGGGGAGACGCTTTCCGCGGACACAGCACGTTGTCGCGGTACGGCGACCCGTTGTAGAGCTACGGTGGGCCGTCGTACTGGTGCGGGAGATGCCCTGAAGCTACATCTGGAAGGCGGGCGAGTCGGGGCCGACCACCACATGATAGAGCGGTGACGGGCTCGGCAGGTCGAACATCAGGATGATCTCGCCGCCGTGGTTGGCCGGGGGAATCTCATCATCCGCCGTGTTCGATACCTCGACCTGCACGGGAGAAGTTTCCGAGGGCAGCAGCCGTCCATAGCCCCTCTGGTAACCGCTCGAGGCAGTGGGGCGCCATGGATAGAGCATGTGGGCTTCGCGCGTGCTCCGTTCGTATTTCGCCGCGTAGAGAGGCCCCTTGGTGTTGTTGTTTCTGCTCTCCTCGATCATGCTGACGCGCACGCCCGACCATCCCAGGAAGTGCATTCTCACCCTGAACCGCGTGTTGCCGTTGTTCAGAACGGAAAGAAATGCCGGCAATTGGGTGATGTCATTGATGTGGTTGCGGATCAGCGTGCGGTCGTTCGAATTCAGGGCGTAGACGTTCTCTGTGTATGAGTTGCCTGGCCAGTTCGTCTCTATATAGGCGCGCAGATTCCCCTGCTGTTGGTCCTCTTGGCCGTTTTTGGTGAGCGGCCAGGCAATAGCCTTGGCGAGCAGCACGCCGCGATTATCCGAACAGTAGTACGATCGATTCGTGCGGGGGCTCGCCAAGGCGAGGAACGGGCCGTCGAAATAAGGGCCACAGCCGGTATTGATCTGGCAGCGGTGTATGAACTGGGTAAGACCCGAACAATTACTGTCTACGGCCTCGGAGATTTGATCCCGGAACTGGCGGGCGTAACTGCTGCCTGCAGAGAGAGCGTAGACGACCCAGGTTTTACGCAGATACAGCCGGGCTTCGTTGGTGAGCGCGATGGCGTGGTTTCTGACCGTGACGTTGGCGTTGTTGAGGTTGGCGTGCGCCCACCAGTTGACCACCGACACCGAGATTGAGACCGTCCAGTCGTAGGTATCCGCCATCATCTCCGAGCCTTTGAAGTAGATGAGCGAACCGGGATCGGTCACGTTGCAAGAGAAGCCGTTCTGGCAGTTGAGAAAGCTGTGCCACCAATTGTAGATGTTGTAGGAAGTGCCGTTCGGCATCGTCCCGATCGGTGCCCTGATAAGAGCCACGGCCGCGGCGATCACCGGAATGTTCTCGCTTCCGCCAACCCGCCAGGCACTGAAATTAGGATTGAGATCAGCGCTCCAGGGGAACGTTGACGGCTGGTTGCGAAGGGCTGCATTGAGCTCGGTCAGCAGATCGCCGGGAGCTGCCGCCGTAACCGCATGGGGCAGAGCTGCGATGCCCGCCAGCAGCAGCACGGCAACCGAAAGGAACGATGGGGTCTTGGTTTTCATAGAGTCCTCCTTTGGCCTGCGTCAGATCATTGCAGGCACCGAGCCATGTGTGGAGGATGTCGTAAGGTGTTGAAAGAAAAGGATCACATATCTGTAGATTTGTGGGGGAGTCTCAATCTTGAGCCATGCGCGTCCGGGATCGTCTCGAATTTGAGACCCTCACCAGCTCCTGCTACGCTATCGGGCATGCCAGCTCCCATGTCTCCGCCGCAGGGGCGCGATTACGCGCAGCTCCTCGGCGCGATGAACGAGCTCCTGGCCGTTCTGTCGAGGGAAGACGGCGAGGAGGCGGCGCTGCGCGCCTCGTTCGAGGCCGCGGCGCGGGGTTTTGGCGCGCAGAAGGCCCTGCTGCTGGTGGTCGAGCGGTCCGAGCCGCTGCGGCTGCGCGCCGTCCACGTCTGGGGCCAGCTCACGAAGGAGCAGATCGCGGCGTGCGAGCGCGGGGAGTCGGTGCGGGGTGTGAGCCCGTCGTTGATTCAGGGCGTCGTGGCCGGCGGCCGCGCCGAGCTGATCGAGGACCCGCGGATGCGGGCGGACGCGTCGCATACCCCCTCGCTGGCGGGCGGACCCTACAGCGTGCTTTGCGCGCCGATCTTCGATCCCATTCGCGGCGCCGTCCTCGCCGTGATCTATCTTCAGAACAACGGTCTCCTGGAGGCCTACGGCGAAGCGGACCGCGGCTGGCTCGAGGGCTACGCCGCGGCGGTGGGCCGGCTGTGCGGCCTGTCCTTTCGCCACGCCCTCCAGGAGCGCGAGCTCCGGGAGCTGCGCGAGACGCGCGAGGCGACGGAGAACGCGCCCGAGATCCTCGGCGACTCCTCGCATACGCAGGCGCTGCGGCGGGTGCTCCATGAGACGTTCATTCCGGCGATGGAGGTGGAGAACCCGGAGCCGGTCCTGATCCTCGGCGAGCGCGGCACGGGAAAGGACCTCGTCGTCCGCTACCTGCACGCCTACAGCTCGCGTCACCGCAAGCCGCTGGTGGTGGTCAACTGCGCCGAGATCACGGACGAGCTCGCGGCCGCCCGCTTCTTCGGCCACAAGCGTGGTTCCTTCACCGGCGCCTTGACCGACGAGCCCGGCTTCTTTCGCGCCGGCGATGGGGGAGTGCTATTCCTCGACGAGATCGCCGAGCTGTCGCCGCGGGCGCAAGCCCACCTGCTGCGGGTCTTCGAAAGTCATACGGTGACACCGGTGGGGCAGACCCGCGAGCTCAAGGTGGACGTGGCGGTGGTGCTGGCCACCAACCGCGATCTGGATCAAGCCGTGCGCGACGGCGCCCTGCGGGCGGACTTCTACGACCGTTTCCGGACGCTGGCGGTTCGCCTGCTGCCTCTGCGCGAGCGGCCGTGGGACATCCCGCCGCTACTCGAACATTACCGCCGTCACCACGAACGCAAGCACCGCAAGCGCACGCTGGGCTTCACCCGGGAAGTGTTCCGTTCCTTGGTTTCCTACGAGTGGCCGGGTAACGTTCGCGATTTGGCGCGAGCCTGCTCGCTTTTCGTCATCCACGCTCAGGCCGGCGCATGGATCAATCGCGAACTGATCGAGCGATGTTTCCCCGAGCTGCTGCGCGGCACACCCAATCCCAAGGCTGGACCGCTTCTTGGGGATGGAGCTTCGCTAGATGAGGCGGTGCGGGCCTTCGAACGCGAGCTGATCCTGTCGCGTCTGGAACAACACGGCGCCAGTGTGAAGGCCGCCCGGGAGAGCCTGGGGCTCACCAAGACGACCTTTCACCGTTATTTGAAGAGACTGGGAATCTCGGCGGGGAGCGGCGGAACGGAGGATTGACCGCCGCATGGAGCACCGCCGACCCCGATATACCGTTCCCTCCAGCGGTGATGCGCCACGCCCGCCCTCCGCCACTTCACTCCAAGTCGACCTGAACGTCGGTGCGCCCATCGGTTGCCACCGCCATCGACCAGGTTCGGCCGTCGGGAGCCCTCGCAGACACGATCCAGCTTCCCGCAGGGACTGTTTCGACGGTGGCCCGCCCCGCCACCAACGGCCACCTTTGCTCCAGATTGCCTCCCAGGCTCAAAGTCTGAAGGGCCTGGCCGTCGGCACCGACGATGGAGACGCTAGCGATGGCGTCCGAGGTTGCCAGCGAGGGAACATGGACGGCGAGCTGCGCCGCGTCGGGAAGGATGAGTGTTACCGGCTCGCCGGGCACCGTCAGGGGCGCCGAACTCAAGGCACCGCCCGTGCTGGCGGCGAGCAGCACCCAGGAACCGGCAGGCACGGAAGAGAGCCGCACCTTCCCGCCGTTCCCGACCGGCCGGCTCTCGGCGAGAACTGGCGATCCGGCTGGCGAGAGCAGCCGCAGATGGAGCAGCGCCGGTGTTCCGCCGGACGCGCGCCGCACAACGAGCTCGGCTCCCGACGATGGCTGGAGCGGCACCTCGAGGTCCAGCAGATCGCTCCCGTGTGCCACTTCGATCTCGCGTTCCACGGGCGAAAAGTCTTCACGACTCACCCGCAGGTGGTAGCGGCCCGGCGGCACGCGCTCGAGCCGGAAGGCGCCGGACGTGCCGCTGGCGTCGGCGATCAGGAACTCGGGACCGTCGTCTCCTGCCAAGTGCCGGAGAGCGACTAGAGCGCCGGCGATCGGCTCCCTGCTGGTCGCGTCCATCACCGTGCCGCCGACCATCTGGCGCTGGAGCCGGATGGTGACCTCGCGGTCGGAGGAGAGTTCGATCACTTCGTTGTGCACCAGGAGCTCGCGTGTCTGATTCAAGCCCAGCCAGTAGGTGTCGGCGTCGAGATCCTCGAAGCGGAACACGCCGTCGTAGTCTGTGGTCACAGAGCGCTCGACGGCGAGATGCTGGCCTCGGATCGAGATGAGTGCGTCGGTGAGCGCTTGGTCGCGATAGAGAGCCCTCCCGGAGAGGGTCAGGCGCGCGCCGAACTGTAGATCCTGCGTCTCCTCGCTACCTCTTGCGAGGAGGACCCGTGCCCGCGCGTGCCGTTGCCCCTCGAGGAGGAAGGCCTCGATGAGCCAGCCGCCGGCGTTGAGATGGCGGAGAGCATATCGACCTGCCGAGTCGACCTCGGCGGCCTTGGACTCGCCCCATTCGTGCTCGGCGCGGATCGCGACCCGCGACAGCTCGTCGTTCGTCAGCCCCAGGACGTGGCCTGTGATCGTGCCTCCCGGTTCGAGCATGATTTCGAGACTCTCGACAGTCTCCCTCCCGACGGTCACCACTCGCGGCAGCTCGGCGTCCACATAGCCATGGGCTCTTGCCCCCAGGCGATAGCGCCCGGTCGCGACGGGTTTAAGCATGAAGATGCCTTCGGCATCGGTGCGTGCGTGATAGGAGCGGGCGACCTCTCTGTGGGCTGTGGCCTGGAGGGTCGCCGTCGCGCCGACCACTGGCTCGCCAGCGTTGTCCATCACCCGACCGCGAACCACGGTGCCGGCCTCGAACGTCACCTCGAGGTGGTTGACACCCTCCTCGACCTTAAGTTTGCGCCGGAAACGTGAGTAGTGCGGGTGCAAGGCCTCGACCACTAGGAGCCCAACGGGCACGCCTTCAGTGCGGAAAACGCCATCTTCGTCCGAGAGGCAGGTCGCTGGGCCCGCGGCGATCCGCACTCCGGCGACGGGATCTCCCGCCGTCGTCACAACCCGCCCCACGAGGGTCGCGCCACGCGCGAGCACCACCGTCTTCTCCTCGCCCGGAGCCTGCGGCAGTGCTACCTGGAGCTCCTCCACTGCCACGAACCCGGCGGCGGAAACGGAGAGCGTGCCCCGACACAAGGGCATGCCGGCCAGCTCGAAGCGCCCATCGCGGCCTGTCGCGGTCGTCTTGACCACCGGCGGCCCGATCGGCACGTCCTCGCGGGCCGGGGAGTGCTCCTGGCAGTGGAGCGCAACGTTGGCACCCGTCACCGGCAACCTCTCCGGGTCGAGCACTCGTCCGGCGAAGCGGGCGCCGATGTCTAGCCGTATCTGTAGCGGCGAGGCCGTGGGCGGCCTGACTCCACGAATGGTTCCGGGAAGGAACCCGCGAGCCGAGATCAGCAGGTGCACCGGCAGACCCCGAGGCTGGTCCGAGAGGGAGAACCGGCCATCTGTACCGGTGGTCGCCTCCGGGGTTTCGTCCCGGAGACTCCCGGCCAGCTCCGATGGTGCACGCAACTCCTCGATCCGGAAGACATGGGCGCCGGAGACCGGATGGCCCTGGCCATCAATCACGACGCCAGTGACCGCGACGCCCTGCCGCAGGATGATGGTGCCGAGATCGACCGGCCCGGTTCCCGGCAGAACCTTGAAATTCCGTACCATGGCTCGCGCATGGCCCGGCCGAAGGACCTCGACGTCGAGCGCGAGGGTGGGGATCGCCGCCACGGTGAAGCGCCCGCGCGGATCGGATACCGCGTCCGGGGGTTCCCGGCGGCGGGACCTATGGACAGACGGCACGCCGGCTTGAGCTGGGGGAGACGCCGCCGTGAGGCGCACCTCGGCGCCCGCGATCGGGCGGCCGTTCTCGTCGAGAACTCGCCCGCTCGCCGCGCGGGCGGGGTTGAGGAAGAGGCTCAACGCCACGGGTCGGCCTGCGGTGGCGGGCACCAGAGCTTCACCTGCTGACGGCAGAAAGCCGGCTTTCGTCGCCTGGATGGAATAAAGCTCGCCGGGCTGCAGCCGATTGAGGCGAAAGCCGCCATCGGGGCCAGTGGTAGCGCCTGACACCGGTTCCTGCCGGGAGAGGGCCGATCCCCACTCCCTAGCGGAGGGCTGAGCACTCACCCAGGCACCGGAGATCGGCGCGCCACTGGCGTCGACGACCCTTCCGAAGATCTCTTTGGTCCGCGCTAGCGCGAAGCTCGGAGCGTACCCGGCACCTAATCGCTGCGGTTCCAGGCGAATTCTCTTCGGCAGGCGGCCGGGCGCGTTCGCCTCGAGCAGGAAAGAGCTTCCCTTGGCTACCGGGACGCGATAGCGGCCTTCGATATCGGTGATGGAAAAGGCGCCGGGGTCGGCGCTTGGCCAGACCAGCGCTCCCGCGAGAGGACGGCCATCTTCCTTCCGGCGCACGCGCCCGGTCTGAGCCGGGGCGTCCTCCAGGACCAGGGTCTCCTCTTCGGTTCGGCTAGCGGCGCCTCGCGGCGCCGCCAGGTTCGTCACCAACCGCCGGCCGTCTGCGCTGGTCAAGCGCACACGCGCGCCGCCGTCGGTACGGGTGCGAATCGTGAGCCGGCCGTCGCCATCCGTCAGGCCCGCTGGCCAGGCTGCCTCGCCGAGTCGAACGAGAACGCTCGCCACCGCCTGCCCACGAGGGTCAACGACGCGGAGGTTGCGCTCGGGGGCGGCGATTTTGCCGAGGTGCAGTTCGCCCCCCGAGAATCCTTCCCACACCTCCTCGCCCCCGGCTCCGGAGAACACGCGGACCCGGAGCTTCTCGCTCGCCAGGCGCGGCAGCGTCAGCGAGCCGTCTGCCGCTGTTCGGCCAATACGGGGTACGGCCCGCCAGCCACCGACCCGCGGCGCGTCTCCCTCGCCCTCGGCGAGCACCCAGATCCCAGGCGCCGGTAGGCCTGCGGCGTGTCGGGCCAAGAGGGCCATACCCGCGTCCTCGGGCGGCACAGCAGGTGGAAGCTCTGTCTCCTCCACGAGCGGCAACGGCTCAAAGGTCATCGGAATCCTATCCGTCGCCGAGACGCGCACAGCAAAGATCCCTGGCTTGTCCGCAGCGAGAAGAAACCGGCCGAGCGCGTCGGTGCCTCCCGCTGCGACCGGGACAGGCTCTCGCCCCTCGAGCCGCCGAAGGCCCTGCTCGTATCCTGTAGGAAGCGCCACCAACTCGACACGGACGCCCGCCAGCGGGACCCCAAGCCGATTCAGAACCTGCCCGCGCACGGCGGGTTGGGCGCAGAGAGGAACAGCCGTCAACAGCAGCCCGGAAGCGAGCAGATGAGCTACTCCTAACCTCATTGCTTGGAACCTCGCTGGTTAAGTTCGAACTCCGAGCCGGGGCTCTCCGGCTCAACCCAGCCGAGGAGCCCCGTAATCACGAGATCCTGGGATCAGAGCTCGCACTCCTCATAGCTCTCGCCCTCTCGGCACAGGTCGTTGTAACCGCCCCCACCGTCGAGGTGGTCGTGATGATTGATCGGGTTGTTGCCACCGAAGAGCCGATCGTTCCCCGCATCGCCGCAGAGAAAGTCGCTGCCGGAACCTCCCAGCAACTCGTCGTTGTCGTCCTCTCCTCTGAGGTCGTCGTCTCCGGTCGATCCTTCGAGGAGGTCGTTGCCTGTCCATCCGAGCAGGATGTCATTTCCCAGGCCGCCGTCCAGATGGTCAGCGCCTGGGCCACCGTCGAGTAAATCGTCACCGCCGGCGCCAAACAAACTGTCATTGCCACCAAGGCCGGAAATACAGTCGCTGCCGGGGCCGCCATAGAGCGTGTCGCTGTACTTCGAGCCCGTGATGGTGGTCGTGCAGTCCGGGATGTTCGGAACAATGTAGTCGCAGTTGGCCTGGGCGGTGGGTGCCTCCGCCAGCAGCGCGGCGGCGGCGGCCATACCAATCAGAATCCGGATCGAGATTCGGTTCTTCTGGGTCATTGGAGCGATCTCCTTTCAGGTCCACGCCTGATATGGGTTCCGTAATCTTCCGCATGCGCCGACATCGGCGCGAAGGCCAGACACCAGTCCGCGACGAGAGATGCGTCGTGGCGTTCGGCCGGCTGGTATCGCAAGGAGTGCAGAGCCCAGACCAACCGAGAGGAAAGTAGTAAGTTATTGGGAATAAAGAGTTGGCCTTCCATGGACCCGTCTCGGAGTTCCATCTCTGGAACCGTGCGCGACAAGCACGGTTCCAAGTCTGGAACGTCCGCGTCGCTGGCGGACGCTTCCTAGCGCCAGTCGCCGACGAGTTGGAAGGCTGCCCAGTGGAAGGGGTGGGAGGATTCGGAACTCGCCCGGATCTGATCGATCTGCGCCGCCCGCAGGGCCTCGTCCTTTGATTTGCCATTGCGGAGGTAGCCGTAGAAGCGTTCCATGAAGCGAGCGGTAGAGATGTCCGCGACGCTCCACAGCGAGGCGAGGACCGAACGGGCGCCGGCGTACTGGAAGGCGCGGGTGAGCCCGACGAGACCTTCGCCACCCATCTCCCGGCCCAGCGCCGTGTCGCACGCCGAGAGGGTCACCAGGTCGGCGTCGAGGCGCAGGCTCTCGAAGATCTCCCAGGCTTGGAGCAGGCCGTTGCCCTGACCTTCGGCTTGTTGCTCGGGTAGGGTCAGGGCCAGGGCGGAGTTGAGAGGAAAGCGCTCGTCGAGCAGGCCATGGCAGGCAAAGTGAACGAGGCGCGACTGCGGCCCGAGGGACTTGGCCCTCTCCTCGGTGGCTTCCCGGCCGAGATACACCTGGGCCTGCGGGTACAGGCCGGCAATGGCTTCCACCTCCTGGCGGGTGGAGGGGAGGGGTTTGAGGGCCAACCCCCGCCGGACGGCTTCCCGGACCTCGGGATCGGCGGGGCCATCCGGCGCCGGTGGGTAGACGGGATCGCCGAAAGCCGCGAGCTGCTCTTCCCCGGGATTCCGCTGGGCCGGACGTGATCGCAATAGCTCTGCGTAGACGGTGGTGGAGAGCGCGGAATGGATCGGCTTCCACTCGATGAGATGACGGTTCCCGCGCAGCAGCGGGGCGAAGGGCAGGGTATGCAGCGGTCCGTCCGGAGAGAAAAGGATCCGCTGCGCCCGAGTGATCGATCCCTCGGCAGGGCGGACCAGCAGATCGTAGAGCCGCCGCGCCCGGGCCTGGAGCGCTGCACGGTCGGAGCCGGAGCGCTTCAGGAGGCGGCGGAAGCTCTCCACCTCCTCGCGCAGGGCTTTTGCCCCGGCGGCGAGCGGGAAAACCGACAGGCCGGTGTTGGCCGTGCTCGCGGAATGAACGACGAAGAGCCAGGTCCTCTCCGGTCCCACCGCGTACTCGAGGAGCACGGTGCCGGGGTCGAGGGCTGCGCGGGCACCCGCCAGATCGAGCGGCTCGGGGTCCTGGAGGGCGGCGGAGCGGGGCGCCTTCCGTCGGATCCTGGCGAGGATCTCCTCCTGGCGGGTTCGCAGGTCGTGCAGCTCGCCCGTGAGCCGTTCGATCTCGGCGTCGTCTCGGCCGGGCTCAGGCGAGCGAGCTGCGACTGGACGCGGTCGTAGTCGGCGTTGACCTTTCGGCGCTCGGTGGCGAGCTCTGGAGGCAGGCCCGAGGGGCGGAGGTCTCGTTCGGCGAGGAGGGCGAGGAAGGAACGGGCGCGGCCCCTCTCCAGCGCATGGAACGCCTCGGCGGGCCTGCCGAGCTCGATCAGACCCTCCAGGCAGGCGTAGTAATAGTCACCGAGGGAGGCCTCGAAGGAGGTCCTCGCTTCCGGAGTGCCGCCGAGCCTGATCCGCTGGCGGTCGAGGACGTCGATGGCGCGGCAGAGGTCGCGGGTTCCTTCTTCGTGCCGGCCGGCCCGGCGCTCGGCGCGGCCCATGAGGTAGAGCGCCTCGGCCTCGCTGGTGCTCCCCGGGGCGAGCTTGCGTTGGAGATCCAGAGCCCGGCGATGGAGCTCGAGGGCTTTCGTGAGATGTCCGCGCCGGGTGGCGACCTCGCCCAGGTCCACCAGAACGCCGGCGGTTTGCAGACTCTCGGGTGCCTTTTTCTCGAAAATTGTCAGCGCCCGCCGGAGGAGCTCCTCCGCCGTGGCGAGGTCGCCACTGTCGATCTCGAGGCGGCCGAGGTTCTCGACATCCAACGCGACCTCGAGGCTGTCCGGCGCCAGCCTTTCGTCGATCGCCAGCGCGCGCCGCAGGTAGGTACGGGCCGTGGTGAAGTCGCTCCGCAGGGCCACCAGGAACCCCAGGCTCGCCAGGCTGTTAGCGGCCTCCGGGCCATCCGGTGAGAGCTTTTCCTGGATCGCCAGCGCGCGGCGGTAGTAGAGCTCGGCCGCATCCAGGTCGCCACGCCGCGAGGCAACATTACCCAGATTGATCAGGGAGTCGGTGACCTCCAACTCTTCGGCTGCCCGTTCCTTGAGAGCCAGGGAACGCCGGAGCAGATCGTCGGCTGCGGCGAGGTCGCCCCGCTCCATCGCGACGATGGCGAGATTGTGCAAGCCACCCGCAACGCCGTCACCTTCGGGAGCGGTCTTCTCGAAGATTGCGAGTGCCTTCCGGTGGAAGCCTGCCGCCCTCTCCAGGTCGCCGCGGTCGTGGGCGAGGTTGCCGAGGTTCTGGAAGAACAGGGCATGGTCGGCACTGTCCGAAGCCAGCCGCCGCTGGAGCTCCTCGCCGCGCGTGAGGTACTCCTCCGCAGCAGTGAGATCGCCTCGCCGGCGAGCGAGGATCCCCAGGTTGTTGAGGCTCCCCGTGATCTCGGCCGTCCCAGGCACCAGCTCTTCCTGGATCGCCAGGGCTTGCCGCAGGAAGGCTTCGGCCGTGGAGTAGTCGCCCCGCCTCGCCGCCGTGACTCCCAGGCCGTTGAGCGTCCGCGCCTCGGCCAGGCTCTTCGACGCCGAGCGGCGGTCCAGCTCCAGGGCCTTTTGAAAGCGCTCGACCGCCTCATCCCAGCCGCCACGCCTCCAGAACGTCTTCCCCCAGGCACGGAGGAGCTGGGCCGCCGCCGCAGACTCGGACTCCCGCTCCAGGATACGCAGGGCCTCCCCGTAGGCGGCGTCCGCCTCGGGCCACATCCCGGGCTCGGCCAACGCCCTCGCCAGCCGGTCCAGGAACCAGGCGGCGAGCCGGCCGTCGCCTGCAGTCCGAGCAGATTCCGCCGCGGACCGCCAGCTCCGCTCGGCCGCTGTGACGTCGCCTGCCTCGGTTCTCGCCCTTCCTTCGAGGTAGAGGACGGAGAGATCGGCCGGGAGGACGGGCCGCACCTCGAGCCCCCATTCCGCCATCATCAGGGTCCAGGTCATCTTTTGGTCGCCGCGCGTTCCGCGCAAGATGACGGCGCGCCGCGGGGCCTCCTCGATCTCGAGAGGCACCAGGTCGTAGGGAGAGCGGACGGTGCCGCCAGAGGGCTGAGGGAAGGCGGGGGGAGAGGCCGCGCAGGACCACGAAAGGATCGTGTCCCCCGGCTGCAAGCCTGCTCTCTCGCCCGTCGAGCCCGGCGTCAGGCTCTCCACCTCGGCCCCGGCTGCCATTCGCCTGCCGTGCGCTTCGTTCGTCAATCCGAGATCATGGTCCACGGCGGCGAGCAGAGCCCGCGAACCGTCGTTCCCCGCCGCCTCGACGGCCTTCCGCAGCCTCTCTCGGGCTTCGGCCGTCTTCCTGGGAAGGGTGACGAACTCCGCCTCACCGCGAACCACCGGGCCGGGCCTGTCCAGCGCCTTGACGGTCCAGTGATAGCGGCCGCCGGACGCCAGGATCCCGGTCGGGACATTCACAGCGGAGGCTTCCGTGACGACGCGAAAAATCAACGTGCCACGGGCGTCCTCGATCTCCACCTGATGGCGTGCGGCGCCATCGGCTGTCTGGAAGCGAAGGCTGGTGGCGTCGGCGAGCGTCGCGGCCCCATCTCGCGGGGAGAGACTGTCGATTTCCTCGCGACGAATGCGCACGGCTCCCGCCTTGGCCCCGGGGCGGTCGTCCTCCGCGATCGGAGCCAGGCGGGGGAGAGGCGGCACGGACGGGAGAGCGCGTACGCCGCCGGAGCGGGCCGCGAGGTCGTCTTTGCCGAGAGTCGCGCGGGCCGGCCCGGAGATCTCGTAACGCCTGCCGTTGAGGAACGCCAGGGCGAGGCGGGAGCCGGCGGCGAGCTCTATTGCGGTCCCTGCCGCCAGACGATCGAGAAGGTGCACCGGTTGCCGAGAGCGTCCCGGGACGAGACGCGATGCCTCGCCGGAGGTTTCGTAAACGATGGCGACGGGCTCAGGCGCGGCGGCCTTGACGGCCTGAACGGACGTAACGGCGAGGACGAGAAACACGAAGAGTCTTCGAGATGTCGCAATCATGATTCATGACTCCGCGCGGGAATCGGAGACAAAGCTCGCCGGAGAATCAGCGCGAGGGCCGGTGCGCCGAGGGCCGGCAGGAGCACGGTCACAGGCAAGAGTAAGCCCATCTTTTGGAAGACCGGAATCGATAGACCGAGGTAGATCGTCCAAGCTGCCGCGAGAGCGGCGAGAGCCGGAGCCGGCCGGCGGACGAGGAGAGCCGCCGCCGCGGCGAGACCGGCCCACACCGCGGCGCCGGCCAGGAACGGAGCGCGAGAGGCTTCCCGCACCGGCAGTCCGGTGAGGATGGTGTTGGCCAGGAGGGCCTGCAGCACCAGACCCGAGATCGTCTCCGCCTCGCCCCGGCGGCGGGGAACGCGCTGAACGTCGTCTCCGGCGGCCACGACGTCGCCGCCCACCAGAACCAGGCGATCGCGGAAGGTCCAGGGTCTCGTCTCGAGGGCGATGGGGACCTCTCGCCAGGAGATCCGGGCGAAGCCCGAGGCGTCGACGCGGTGGTCGATCCAGAATTCTTCTTTCAGGGCGGATGCCGGCGCAGGAGAGATCAACCCCGCGGTCCGCGCCGCCCAGGAAGGCCGCCTGCCGCCGTTGCGGTCGCGGAAGCCGAGGCGCCCGCGGCGGATGGCGCCATCCGGATCTTCGTCGAGGTTGACGAAACCGAAGATCGCGTCCGTTCGCCGTGGACCCAAAGCCGCCGCCGTCAGGCCGGCCACGCAGCCGGTGCCGAGGATCTTGCCGTTCGAGCCCGAGAAGGCGGCGAGGGTGAGGCTCTCCGAGCGGCGCAGGACGAGATCCGAGAAGCCCGGAGACGCGTTCCACGGGTCGGGCAGGAGCAGATCGACGGCCACGCCGCGGGCGCCCGCCGCGAAGATGCGGTCCAGCGTGCGGCCGATCTCGTCCGCCCGGCCCGCGAGCGTTGCGGAGCCCTCGAGGCTGGCCTCATCCAGAGTCACCAGGAGAATCCTCGGATCCGGCGGACGCGCCGGCGCGGTGCGGACTCTCAAGTCGTAGGCCCAGCGCTCGACGGCCGGCAGGCCACTTGGAGGAAGGAGCAGACCGCCGAGGCCCGCGGCCGCCGCGAGCGCGGCGGAGATCGAGACCCGGCGCGGCGTCTCGCTCCGGCGCCAGCGAGCCTGGTCCTCGCGCGCGGCGGCGGCGCGGAGCCGGCGCACGAGCTCGCCGGCGGTCGCGGGACGAGAATCCGGATCTTTCGCCAGGGAATCACGCAGGGCGGTCCACACCTGGCCGATGAGCGCTCCCGCCGGCACGGGTTCCTTTTCGAGATGCGCGGCCAGGACCTCCGCCGTCCGGCCCTCGAAGGGCGGCTTTCCGGCCAGCATCTCGTAGGCCATCACGCCCAGGGAGTAAATATCCGACGCGCGGCTGGCCCGGGCCCGCCGGATCACCTCCGGCGCCGCGTAGAGAGGCGTGCCCAGGAGGTCGCCGGTTGCGGTCAGGCGCTCGCGGGCCGGTTCCCCTCCACCCTTGACGAGCGCCGGCCCGTCTCCGGCCGCGGAGGCGGAAGGCGATGCGGAGATCTCCGCCAGGCCGAAATCCAGCACCTTCACCGTCCGGTCCTCCTCGTCCGTCCCGCACAGCAGCACGTTGCCGGGCTTCAGGTCGCGGTGAAGGATCCCCTGGTCGTGGGCGGCGTCGAGGGCGGCGGCGATCGCGTCGAGGATGGGAAGCGCGCGGTCGAGAGGCAGGGGTCCTTCCGTCCGACAGAGCTGCGCGAGAGAGATCCCCTCGAGAAGCTCCATCACCAGATAGGCCGCGCCGGTCCCTGAATCCACTCCGAAGTCGGTGACGGCCACGGTGTGCGGGTGTCGCAGCCGCCCGAGAGCCTCGGCCTCCCGCTCGAAGCGCGCCACCGACAGCGGGTCAAGGGCCGGGCCGGGCTTCAGCAGCTTGAGCGCGAAGGCTTTCTTGAGACCGAGATGAGTCGCGCGATAGACGGTGCCGACGGCCCCCTCGCCGATGTGGCCGTCCAGCCGGTACTTCCCATCGAGGATGCCGGAGGGGCCGGCCGTTTCATCGGATGGGTCGGAAGGAGGGGCCAGCATCTCGGGTCCAGTCTCTCCCAAGTAGTGTGTTCAGGGCGCTAAAAACATTCCGCACCCGATCCGGTCCCTTCCGGCAAGCATCTGAAGCGAAGGATCGGCGGAGCGCCTGCATCCAAGTAGGAGAGGGCGCCTGCGCGCCGCGATCTCGGAAAGGAGCGATGATGGCGAAGCTGTGGATTCGGGTTGCCGGCCTGTTCTTCGTGTTGCTGGCCTCCTACGCGGAGGCGCAGCCCCTGATCCGGAAGGGCTCCCGCGAGCTCTCCATCCACGTCTCGCCCGACTTCGAGGGCGCCGTGGGCGACATGATCGACGCCCGGGCCGGCTTCGGCTGGTTCTTGCGCGACGGGCTCGCGGCCCGGGCGACGCTCGCCTATGCCATCCTGGAAGACGTGGCCGGCGAAGACTCCGACTACCGGACGTCGGAATTCGGCCTCGCCGGCGAGTATCACCTCCGGCGCGACTCTCGCCTCGTACCCTATCTGGGCGTCGGCCTCGGCTGGCGCAGCTCCCACTTCGGGAAACTGGAGGAATCGGCCCTGGTGTACGGACCGAGAGCCGGCATCAAGGTCTTCATCGCCGACAACGTGGCCCTCGACTTCGAGCTGACCTACAAGCTGGCGTCCGCGGACGTCTTCATCAACGATTTCGTGGCGGAAGACACGGACCTCTGGTCCGGCATCGGGTTGCGCGTGCTGTTCTGAGGCGGGTGACGGGTCCGGAGCCTGCCGGTCGCTCTTCGTTCGCCTTTTCACAGGTTCCCCCTTTTGGGGGAAAGCCAGGAAAGCTATACTCTGCTTCGGGCTCTCCCGGAAACGCCGGGGGCGTGCTTCCGGCACGCCCCCGGCGGTCAACTACTGAGGGCTGGCCGCCTTTCTAGTGGTATCCGGGGGAGTTTTCCTTTTTCCCGTCTCCACCTTCGGCCTGACCTTCCGCCGGCGGACAGAGATCCCGAAGACCTCCAGCCGCTCGTCGTGGGGCCCGAAGTGGCCCCAGATCAGGCTTCTCAGCCGCAACACCAGCTCGCGGCCGGCGGTCACCTGGGCTCGCAGGTCCTGTGTCGCCTGCTGGTGTCTCGACTTGAAGTTGATCTGCCGGGCCCGGCTGATGCGGATCTCTTCCAGGGTCTCCTCCAGGGCGACCGTGTAGGGACCGAACATAGCCAGCTCGGCCTCGTGGGCCTTCATCGCCGCGAGCAGGTTGTCCCAGTCGGCGATGAAGTCGTCTTTCGCGGACATACGGTTCTCCTTTCTTCCGAAGTTACGCCGCCGGTTTGGCGGACGCCGGATTACGACGCCGGATTACTGTCACCTTCAGGCGCCGTCGGCGCCGGCCTCCATGGCCCTCGGAAGATCGATCTCCGTTCAGCTCAGTTGCTCGATCGCGTGGCGTCTTGTTGCTGCGACAGCGCCACTGTTGCAGTCATTGTAAGAGAGGGGCTGAAAAAGTCAATATGGATCTTGCAACAAATTTTGGTTACGAATTCAAATGATTTTGATCGTTTCTCGGGCATCGGCTTCCGGAAAAGAGTTACACCAGGAGGCGGTTTTCGCCGAGCTGAAGTCCCAAGGCCAGATGGATTACGTCCCCACTCGAACTCTGCTGGGTAACCAGACCTATCTCTTTGCCGCAGTCCTGGCTCACAACCTCAACCGGGAGCTTCAGATGGAGAGCAGCGCACCCCAGCGCACCACTACGGAAAAGCGAGCGGCTCTGTGGCCGTTCGAGCAATTGGCCACGGTGCGCCAACGACTCGTCCAGCGCGCCGGGCGATTGACTCGCCCCCACGGTGTCCTCACGCTCACTGTCAGCGCAAATCCCGCCGCTCGACGCGACTTGTTGCACCATCTCCAATCCCTTCAGGCTGCCTGAGGGCTCCAGGTCAATGCAACGTTAGGGTTATACTTATCGTTGGAGGAGAGCATGAGCGACTGGATTGTGGCCGATCCCGAAATCTTCGCGGGCAAGCCGTGCATCAAGGGTACACGGATCAGCGTCGAATTTATCCTCGAGCTGCTCGCCAGCGGTGCAACCCGCGAGGAGATTCTCCGAGCCTATCCCCAGATTCCTGCCGAGGGTTTGACAGCCGCCCTCCAGTACGCCGCGAAGACGATGAAAAACGAAGTCGTGTGGGAAATCCCGATTCCCGCATGAACCGCTCCGGCGGTGCTCCCACGGTCGCCGACCGAGAGAAGAGTCTTTGTCGGCTACCTCGGCAGTGGTTCAATAAACCTCCTCATGTCCTCCCACGGTCAAGAGCAAGATTGCCTCGGATTCCTCGTGGTCGATGAAACGGAAGAGGATCCTGAGATCATAGCCGGCTGAGCACGCCCAGGAACCCTCAAGGCGTCCCTTGAGCTTGTGACTCCGCAGGCTGGGATGGAAAGCGTCTTGTTCGAGTGTCTCAAGAGCTGTGCTCAAGTCTCTGGCGAGTTGGGGGGTCCGCTTGGCGACCCTTCGTGCTGCCCTGATGAAGGCACTCGTACGAAGGAGTTGCCGCCTCACCAGAGAATCTCTTTCATCAGCTCCTCAGCCGAGCGCGGCTCGGATTTACCCGCCTGCCACTCTTCCTCCGCTTCACGGACCTCCCTTGCGAGCTCCTCGCGGCGCCGATCAATGATCCTGCGGTGGAGGATTTCCAGAACACTTTCCTGATCCTCCAGACTTAGCTGATCTGCAGCCTCCAGTACTTGGGCAAAAGGTGTCTCGGCGGGCATAGGCAGCTTCTCCTTCAGCGCTTCTCAGTAGCTGATTCTACCAATTCTGTTCGCTGTGGGGACCTCCCTACTCCGCCACCCCCTTCTCCTTCAGGATGTTCCACACCTTCTCCGGCGTCATCGGAATCTCGATGTGCCGCACTCCCAGGTGGGAGAGCGCGTCGACCACCGCGTTGACGATCGCGGGCGGGGCTCCCACCGTCGCCGACTCGCCGACACCCTTGGCTCCCAGCGGATGGTGCGGGCAGGGGGTCACTGTCTTGTCGGTCTCCCAGCTCGGGGTCTCCATGGCGGTGGGGACGAGGTAGTCCATGAAGCTGCCGCCCGAGATGTTGCCGCTCTCGTCGTAGCTGATCTCTTCGAAGAGCGCCGGGGCCAGGCCCATGCTCAGGCCGCCGTGGATCTGGCCGTCGACGATCATCGGGTTGATGATGTTGCCGCAGTCATCGACCGCCAGGAAACGGCGGACCTTCACCTCGCCGGTGCCGCGGTCGATGTCCACGACGCAGATGTAGCTGCCGAAGGGGAAGGTGAGATTCGGCGGATCGTAGTAGTCGACCGCCTCCAGCCCTGCCTCCATTCCCGGCGGATGGTTGGTGTAGGCGGCGAAGGCGATCTCCTGGATGGTCTTCGACTTCTGCGGCGCGCCCTTGACGAAGAACTTGCCCGGCTCCCACTCGAGGTCCTCCTCGCTCGCCTCCAGCAGGTAGGCGGCGATCTTCCTCGCCTTGTCGCGGATCTTGCGCGACGCGATGGCGGCCGCCGCGCCGGCCGTCGGCGTCGAGCGGCTGGCGTAGGTGCCGAGGCCGTAGGGGGCGGTGTCGGTGTCTCCCTCTTCGACCTGAATGTGCGCCGCCGGGATGCCCAGCTCCTCGGCGACGATCTGCGCGTAGGTCGTCTCGTGCCCCTGCCCCTGCGACTTGGTGCCGAAGCGGGCGATCGCCTTGCCGGTCGGGTGGATGCGGATCTCCGCCGAGTCGAACATCTTGATCCCCAGGATGTCGAAGTCCTTCGACGGCCCGGCGCCCACGACCTCGGTGAAGGAGCAGATGCCGATCCCCATCAGCTCGCCCTTCGCCCGCTTCTCGGCCTGCTCCTTTCGCAGCTCGGCGTAACCGATCCCCGTCCATCGCCTTTTCGAGCGCCGCCTTGTAGTTGCCGCTGTCGTACTCCCAGCCCAGCGCCGACTTGTAGGGGAACTTGTCGGCCGGAATGAAGTTCTTGAAGCGCAGCTCCGCCGGGTCCATCTTCAGCTCCTGCCGCCAGCACGTCGGTAACCCGCTCGATCGCGTGCGCGGCCTCGGTGACGCGGAAGGAGCAGCGGTAGGCGACGCCGCCCGGCGGCTTGTTGGTGTAGGCGGCGTCCATCTCGGTGAAGGCCGTCTTGATGTCGTAGGAGCCGGTGCAGATCGAGAACAGGCCGGCCGGATACTTCGACGGGTTGGCGGCGGCGTCGGCGTAGCCGTGGTCGGCGAGCGTCGTGATGCGGAGCGCCGTCATCGTGCCGTCCTGCTTGGCGGCGAGCTCGGCGGTCATGTGGTAGTCGCGGGCGAAGGAGTCGGCCTGAAGGTTCTCCATCCGGTCCTCGACCCACTTGATCGGCTTGCCGATGACGACCGACGCGGCCACGGCGATCACGTAGCCGGGATAGACCGGCACCTTGCCGCCAAAGCCGCCGCCGATGTCCGGGGAGACGATGCGGATCTTCTCCTCCGAGAGGCCGACGTGCCCGGCGACGAGAGCGAAGACGGTGCGGATGGCGTGCGGCGCCTGGGTCGTCATGTAGACGGTGAGATGGCGTGTCCGTCTTGTTGAAGTCGGCCACGCAGCCGCAGGTCTCGATCGAGGCGACGTGGATGCGCGGCAGATAGATGTCCTGCTTCACCGTCACGTCGGCCTCGGCGAAAGCGCGCTCGGTGGCCGCCCGGTCCCCGGTCTCCCAGTGCCAGATGTGGTTGTCCGTCTTTCCTTCCTTGTCGGTGCGCAGCACGGTCGCGCCCGGCTCCAGGGCCTTCCTGGGGTCGACCACCACCGGCAGCGGCTCGTACTCGACCTCCACCGCGTCGACGCCGTCGGCCGCGATGTAGCGGTCGGTGGCGATCACCGCCGCCACCTCCTGCGCCTGATACATCACTTTTTCGACCGGCAGCACCATCTGGGTGTCCGACATGAGCGTCGGCATCCAGTGCAGGTTGTAGGCCTTCAGGGTCTCGCCGGTGATCACCGCCAGCACGCCCGGGATGGCGAGGGCCTTCTCGGTGTGGATGGCGACGATCTTGGCGTGCGCATAGGGGCTGCGCACGATGTCCATGTGGAGCATCCCGGGGAGCTTGATGTCGTCGACGTAGTGGCCCTGGCCGCGGATGAAGCGCGGGTCTTCCTTGCGCTTCATGGAGTGGCCCATGCCGCAGACTTCCGGACTGGTTCGAAGTGTCGCCATGGCTCTCCTCCTTCAGGCCTTCCGTGGCAGGCTGCAGCTTGGCGGCCGCGTACTGCACGGATTTGATGATGTTGACGTAGCCGGTGCACCGGCAGAGGTTGCCGGAGATCGCCTCGGCGGATCTCCGCTTCACTGGGATTCGGATTGCGCGCCAGCAGAGCCGCGCTGGTGAGCATCATGCCCGGCGTGCAGAAGCCGCATTGCAGGCCGTGCTCCTGCCAGAAGCCTTCCTGGATGGGGTGGAGCTGGCCGTCCTTCTCCAGGCCTTCCACGGTCGTCACCTCGCGCCCGTCCGCCTGCACGGCGAGCACGGTGCAGGACTTGACCGGCACGCCGTCGAGCAGCACGGTGCAGGCGCCGCAGTGCGTGGTGTCGCAACCGATGTGGGTGCCGGTCATGCTCAGGGTCTCGCGCAGGAGGTGGACGAGGAGGAGGCGCGATTCGACCTCCGCTTTATGTTCGGTGCCGTTGACCTTGACTCGGATCTCATGTTGCGCCATGGCTCAATGCTCCCTGGCCCACTGAATGGCCCGCTGGATCGCACGGCCGGTGAGGACGCGCGCCATCTGCCGCTTGTATTCGACGGCCCCGCGCCGGTCGGCGTTGGGCGAGGCGATCACAGACGCCAGCCGCGCCGCCTCGGCGATCACGTCGGCGCTCGGCTGCTTGCCGGTGAGGTAGCTGCTCGGCGTCGGCGGCGCGCAACGGCGTCGGGCCCGCGTTGGTGAGACCGATGCCCACGCTTGCCACCTCGCCGCCCGCTCCGAGCGTCAACTGCACGGCGGTGGCCGCGGTGGCGAAGTCCCCCACCTTGCGCTCGAGCTTCACGTACGCCCCGCCGGTTTTCAGCGGGGTCGCCTGCGGCGCCGGGATGCGGATCTCGGTGAGGATTTCGTCCGGCTCCAGCGCCGTCGTGAAGAGGCCGAGGAAAAACTGATCGATCGGGATGGTGCGCGCGCCGTTGGGGCCGGTGGCCACCACCTCGGCGCGGTACGCCAGCATGGTGGCGGGATGGTCGTTGGCCGGATCGCCGTGCGCGAGATTGCCGCCGACCGTCGCCAGGTTGCGTACCAGGGGATCGGCGATCACGTCCGCGGTGTCCGCCAGCAGCGGGTACTTGCTGCGGACGAGGTCGGAGCGCTCCAGCGCCGACTCGCGGGTTCGGCCGCCGATCTTCAGGACGCCGTCCTCCTCTTTGATGTATTCGAGACCGGGGATGCGGCCGATGTCCACCAGATGGCCGGCCGCGCCCAGCCGCAGCTTGAGCAGCGGCAGCAGGCTCTGGCCGCCGGAGAGGACCTTGGCCTCGTCGCGGTGCTGCTGGAGGAGCGCCACGGCCTCCTCCAGCGTCTGCGGTGCGTGGTAATCGAAAGACGCGGGAATCATTTCGATAGCTCCTTTCCGCCGCGAGAAAACCTCTAACGATAGAAAAACCAGAACAAAAGCAAGGCTAGGGCGACCAAGGCGATCCAGAAGACCGGCCGGCCCAGGGTCCGCTTGGCCGCCCGGCCGGCCGCCGCGGCGCCCAGCGCGCCGACGTCGAGGACGTCCTCCTTCGCCGGCGTGGGTGCGGGCGGCGGCGGCGCGGGACTGGCCGCTGGAACCTCGGGCCTGTCTGTAGACACAGCCGCTGGAACACCTTCGGCCGGTGCGGGCGCGGCCGGCGCTTCAGCTTCCCGGCGCATGCAGACGGTGAACTTCTGGAAGAGCTGATCGCTGACGTCCTGGATCATGCCGCGGCCGAACTGGGCCAGCACGCCCACGACGTTGACGTCGGAGACGACGGTCACCTCCGTCTCGCCGGGCGCCCTCTCGACGACGCGGCTCCTCATCTTCATGTCGGCGCCGCCCTTGCCGCGCGTCTCCTGGCCGGAGGCGACGATCTCGGCCTCCCCCGCCGCCTCGTCCAGCTTCTCGAAACGCATCTTGCCGCGATAGTTGGCAGTTACCGGTCCCACCTTGACGGTGATCGTGCCGCCGTAGCTCCGCTCGTCCACCTTCTCGGTGATGGCGGCGCCCGGCAGGCAGCGGGCCACCTTGTAGGGATCGGTGAGAAAGTCCCAAACCGCGGCGCGGGGAGCGCCGAGGGTAAAGGTTTTTTCGATTTGCATGGCCATGGTCGCACCCTCACGCCGCCAAAAAAGGAAGGAGCCGCTCCAGCGACTCGAGATTGTGCGCCGGCAGGAGACGGTCGACGTAGGGAAACGCCGCCGCCATGGCGCGCGCGGTCGGCTCATACCGCGCGTCGCCGGCCAGAGGGTTGAGCCACAGGACCCGCCGGGCGCGCGTGCGAATGGCGCGCATCGCTCCCGCAAGCGGCGCGAGGTCGCCGCGATCGAGGCCGTCGCTCAGGATGAGCACCACCGTCCTTGCGTCCACCAGCTCGTCGAGATAGTACTCCACAAACTCGGCCAGACACTCGCCGATCTTCGTGCCGCCCGACCAGTCGGGAACGCGGGAGGCCATGCGCTCCAGCGCCAGGTCGATGCGGCCCGGCCGCAGCCACGGCGTCAGCCGCACCAGCTCCGTGTTGAAGGCGAAGATCTCGCTGCGCGGCGCGACGCGGCGCAACGCCAGCACGAAGGTGAGGAGAAAGCGGGTGTGCGGGTCCATCGAGCCGCTGGTGTCGGCGAGCACCACCAGGCGAGGCACCTCGATCGGCCGCGTCCGCCGCGCCAGCGTGAGGAACTCGCCACCGTGGGCGATCGCCCGCCGGAAGCTGCGCCGCAGGTCCGCCTCGCCGCGGCCGCGCGTCGGCACGCGCCGCCGGCTGGGACGGGTGGCGAGGCGCAGGGAAAGGCGGCTCAGCAGCTTTTCCATCGCCTGCAGGTCGGCCGCCGAGCACTCCTCGAAGGATTTGCGGCGCAGCGCCGCTTCGGGACTGTAGCCCGGCTCGTCGCCCTCGGCGAGCGTGGCGGCCGCGGAGGCGCCGTCCGGCTGGCTCGCGCGGCACGGGCCGGGACGCGCCGGGCTCGGCAGCGCGAGACGAGGGGACACGGAAAGATCCGGCACCAGAGACTCTTCCCGCGCGCTCCACAACGACGCGAACAGCTCCTCGAAGACCGCGGCATCGCGCGGCCGGATCTTGAGCGCCGTCCGCAAGGCGAGGCGCACCTCCTCGCGATCGCCGAGGTCCACCAGGGTGAGGGCCGTCAGGCCGTCCGCCTCGTCGCTCAGGGTCGACGCCACGCCGCGCCCGCGCAGCGCTCGCGCGAAACCGGCAAGGTGAACGACGAGATCCGCCTGGCTCATCTCAATCATTGGGCCAACGCCTCCGCCAGCGCCACTTCCAGCTCGCCGCCGGTCAGCTCGCGCAGGTCGTGATGGTCCTTGAGGATGCAGCCCAGTGTCTGCTCCACCGTCTCGAGATCGAGGTGCTCGCGGTGCAGGCGAAGGAGGGCCTGGGCCCAGTCGATCGTCTCGGCCACGCCCGGCGCCTTGGAGAGCCGCCGCCGCCGCAGGGCCTGCAGAAAGCGGCCGATCTCCTCCGCCAGCCGCACGCTCGCTCCCGGCACGCGGGCGCGCAGGATGCGCACCTCCTTCTCCAGCGTCGGATGCTCGATGTAGAGGTAGAGGCAGCGCCGGCGCAGGGCATCGCCGATCTCGCGGGTGCGGTTGGAGGTGAGCACCACGTACGGCACGTGCTCGGCGCGGATGGTGCCCAGCTCCGGGATCGTCACCTGGAAGTCGGAGAGCACCTCCAGCAGGAACGCCTCGAAGCCGTCGTCGGCACGGTCGATCTCGTCGACCAGCAGCACGGGCGGCCCCTCGCGGCGGGTGATGGCGCGCAGCAGCGGCCGCTCGAGCAGGTACTCGCGGCCGAAGATGAGGTCCTCGATCTCCTCCGCGCGCTTCCCCTCCCCTTCGGCCAGCCGCAGGCGGAGCATCTGGCGCTGGTAGTTCCACTCGTAGAGCGAGGTCGCGACGTCGAGGCCCTCGTAGCACTGCAGGCGGATCAGCTCGGTGTCCAGCAGCCGCGCCAGCACCTTGGCGATCTCGGTCTTGCCCACGCCGGCGTCGCCCTCGATGAGCAGCGGCCGGCGCATCTCCTTGGCCAGGAAGAGGGCGGTGGCGATGGCCGGATCGGCGATGTAGCCCTGCCGCTCCATCGCCGCTTCGAGCGCGGCGATCTCCTCCCTCAAACGGCGCTCCCCGCAACGGCGAAGCGCTCCGGTGCCGCGAGGAAACGCGCGCGGCAGCCGCCACAGCAGAAGTACCAGGTACGGCCGGCGTGCTCGGCTGTGTGGCGGGCGGTGGCGACGTCGACCGTCATGCCGCAGATGGGATCGATGGCCTGCGCCGAGGCCTCTTCCTCCTCCTTCTCCTCCGCCTCGGGAGCCGCGGCGCGACGCCGCTCGACGATCTCGGCCAGCACCGCGAGGGCGATCTCTTCCGGCGTGTGCGCGCCGATCGCGATCCCCGCCGGGCTGCGGATCGCGTCGAGCGCCGCCGCCGAAACGCCCTGCGCCAGGAGAGTCTCCCGCATTTGCGCGAAGCGCCTGGAGCTGGCAACGACGCCGAGGTAGGACGGCGCCAGGCTCAACGCGGCGCGGATCGCCTCCTCGTCGCGCTCGCCCATCGTCGCCACCACGGCGAAGCAGGTGGTGCGGGACGCCGCCGCGCGCAGCTCCGGATCCTCGGGATCGGTGAGAACCTGATCCGCCTCGGGGAACATCTCCGGCTCGGCGGCGACGTCCGCGGCGACGACGCTATAGCCCATGGCCTTGCCCAGTCTGGCGAGAGCCCGGGCGGTGGGCGAGACGCCGAAGACCGCGAGGCGCGGCGCCGGCAGGATCGGCTCGAGATAGATCTCCACGCTCCCTCCGCTGTGGCAGGTCATGGGAAACACGTTGACGCCGGGCCGCCGCGAGGCTTCCGGATCAGGCGTCAGCACGATGAGCCGGGGCTTGCCGTCGGCGAGCGCCAGCCGCGCCTCCCGCACCACGGTCGGCTGCGTGCAACTGCCGCCGAGCCAGCCGTGGAAGTCCCCCGACGGCGGTGATGACAGCCATGTCGCCCGGCTGCGACGAGCTGGCGGGGCGGCGGCTCACCACGAGGGCCAGCACGAAGGGCTCCTCCCGGCGGGCGAGGGCGGCGGCGGTTTCGAGGAGGTCAGCGCGCATGGCTGGTCAAAGATACCCCTGGGCCGCGGCGGGTTCAAGCGCGATCACAGCTTGGCAAATTGGTGCAGACGAGCCACTTCCTTGCGTCCGTGGGCCAAAGCCGGAAGACAGGTCTCCTCAGTCTGCTGTTGCTCACGGGTCAGGGGCGCGAACCAAGCTTCAGCCGCCTTTCGAGCGCCCGAGGCGCTGCAGGACGAAACCGGCTCCGCCGCGCGGCTTTCGGGGCTCCACGTAGACACGACGAAACTGGCGCTCAAGAATCGGACGGAAGAGCCGCTCTTGCTCGATGTCTTCACAGAGCAGAAGACATCTCAGCTTGCTCGGCACTCTATGCCGCTCCGCGCGCGACGAGCTCAGAAAGCTTCAAGGGGGACGCGGTATCGGCCTCAACCGGCCTGGCTATTACAGGTCCAGAGGGTCGCTCGAATCTCCAGAGGGAGTCGCAGGCTAGGTAGTCCATGACCTCGGGATGATGCGAGATGATCATCGCTTGCCCGCCCCGGGTTTCCAGCGTATCCCGCAGAACCTGGAGCCAAGGCTGGATTTCCGGCAAAGCCACAAAGTTGTCCGGCTCATCGAAGCAAAGCACCGTTCCAGGACGAGCCAGGCCACAAACGGCGGCATAAAGGATCGCTAGGACCCTCTGCCCCTCGGACAGCTCCAGAAGACCGTACTCGAAGGATGGCTTCTCTTCCTCGCTTAAAGCCGCTACCAAAAGCTTCGCGTCCCCCAGACGCCGGAAGTGCAGGTTGCGAAAACCCGGGACTGCATTGCTCAGCAGTCTGTCGAGCTCAGCTCGAACCTCGGGGCGTTCGCTATTGAGATAGCTGAAGAACGACGCGAAGTTCTTGCCCCGCCGACCCAAGTAAACATGGTCCTGTTTCGTATCCGGGTCTATGTCGAACGGATTGGGTTGCACGATCCAGAGCAGGCTCATCAGCGCTTTGAAACCAGCAAGACGAGCCATCTGTTTGGCCCCTGGAGTTTCGACATTCGGGAGGAAAGACTGGTCGGGTCGGAACGGAAACACAGGCCCCACCGAATGATCGTCGCGGTAGAGCTGAACCTCTCCGGCAGAGAACCGGTACAGCGGATCACCATCGAAAGTGACATTCTCCGAGCGGATGAACGGCTTACCATTCGGTTCTACGGGATGTTGGATCTCCAGCGAATAGCGATAGGTTCCGCCGTTACCCTCCGCGTCCACCTCGAAGCGCTGAACCTCCCGGGTATCCCACCGAGTTCGCGTGACCGCGAACAAGTCGCTTGCTGGGACCCCCAGCACGATTAGGTCGCGCAAGTTCCCCAGGACGTCGAACACACTGGTCTTGCCACTGCCGTTGCCGCCGAGCAAGAGGCTGAGCTGTCCGGGCCGGAACTCGAAGTTCACCAGCGCGCGAAAGTTGTCGGCGAAAATCCGTTTCAACATACGTCAGATCGTATCATGTACGAGTCCAGGGATCTGCTATGAATCCAAGGACTTAGCGATCCGCGCGTAATCCTCCGGCACATCCAGATCCGCCAGCGCCGCCGCTGGCCAGGACATCACCTCCGCCTCGTCGCGGTGGCGCTTGACGACCTGCCGGCCACAGCCCTCGCCCGTCATCAGCTTGAGCTCGGTGAACAGCGACCGGTCGTAGAGCATGGGAGGCGCGTTGACTCCCTCGTAGTCGGAGATGACGAGGGGCGCCTCGGCCGCGCGGTACCGGTCGATCATGGCGGCGATCATCTCTGAGGTGACGAACGGCATGTCGGCCAGCATCACCATCGCGGCACCGACCTCAGCCGGCAATTCCGAAATGCCCGTCTTGAGCGAGGAGTTGATTCCCTGTTCGTAATGCGGATTGATCGCCGTCAGGCACGGTAGGCCATCGAGCTCCCGACGGGACTTGTCCGCCTCGTGGCCGAGAACCACCAGCAGAGGCGACAGACCGCCCGCGAGCGCCCGCCGCACCGCTCCCCGCAGGACGCTCTCCCCGCTGAGCTCGAAGAGCAGCTTGTTGCTGCCCATGCGGCTGGACGTGCCGGCGGCGAGCAGGATTCCGGCGACGGGCCCCCTGCGGTCACTGCGGTCACTGCGGTCACTCGGCATGGATCGCCTCCCTCTTTTCCGAAAGGTGGCGCGGCTCGCGTTGGGCGAGAAAGGCGAGCAGCTCGGCGACGATGCTCACGGCCACCTGCCGAGGTCCGTCGGCGCCGAGGTCGAGCCCCACCGGACCGTACACCCGCTCGTCTCCTCCGCGGCCGATCTCGCGCAGAATCGTCTCCGTCCGCGCCTTCGGTCCCAGGACCCCGACGTACGGCACGCCCGCCGCGAGCAGCCGCCGCACCCATTCGCGGTCGTGGCGGAGGGAATGGGTCTTCACCACCGCGAGAGAGCGGCCGGCCGGAGGCAGGTCGACCTCCTCCTCCGGCCGCGCCAGGATCAGCCGCGCCGCCTGCGGAAACCAAGACGGCGGCATCAGGCCCTGCCGGTGATCCACGAGCGTGACGCGAAAACCGGCGTCGGCGGCATAGGCCACGAGCGGCTTGGCATCGTCGCCGGCGCCGCAGACGATGAGGTGAGGAGGCGGCGGCAGTACCTCGACGAAGACTTGGGCGCTGCCGACCGTCTGCACGCCCGGAATGGCGCTTCCAGATTCCACCACGGCCGTCGAGCCGGTCTCGTCGCCGTCAAGGACCGTGGCGATCGCGAACGCGGCATCTCCGGTCAGGAGCTCCCGCAGGCGATCCGCCAGCTCCGCCAATGGGCCTTCCGTGGCGGGCTGGATGAAGACGTCGACCAGACCGTTGCAGCCCAGCCCCAGGCCCCAGACGATGTCCTCGTCGCTGCCGGTGCTGTAATGCCGCAGGCTCGGCTTGCCCGTCTCCATGACGGCCTTGGCGACCTCGCGCACGTCGGCCTCCAGGCAGCCGCCGCTGACGCTGCCCAGGGTGTCACCCGTCTCTTCGATGAGGAATTTGGCGCCCGGCCGGCGGTAGGCGGAGCCGACGATGCGCACCACCGTCGCGAGCGCAGCCCGCCGCCCCGTCGCCCTCACCTCGGCGAGCCGCGAGAGGATCTCCGCGGTTTCCTTCCAGTGGTTCATCGCGCCGCCCCGGAACGGCGTCAAAGATATCTCCTGTTGGGAGCGGGTTCAAGGACGGAGCCGCACAACCGGATAAAATGGGAGCTGACCGTCGCTATCGGAAAGGACTAACCAGGATGCCCCCTCAAAATCTCTCCTTGCTGAACCAGCTCCGGCAGTCCGTTCGCCACGCTCTCAGCCTCCGCGACCGCCTGCTGGAGATCGCCGAGGATCTGCCGCCCGCCGATCGGGAGAGGATCCGGCAGATCGCCGCCAAGATGATCACCTTCGGGACGAAAATCCGGGAGGTCGCCGAGACCCTGCCGGCCGACCCCGAGGCAGACCTGCTCGAAGAGGTCGAGGACCCCGAGGAGGTGCGCTCCCGCATCGAAGCCGCCCTGGAGAACTACTTCGAGGCCGCCCTTGACGAGCTGCAGGAATTCGTCGAAGAACAGGAAGAACGAGAGGAGGATGAGGAGGAGCCGAATCGGACCGAGTGAAGTGTGGCCGCCAAAGAGCAAAGGGCCGCGGCTGGCAGCCGCGGCCCCTCGAAGAACCGGAGCGGAGACGCCGCCTACCTCTTCAGGATGAACCTGCCCCTGAAGTTGCGGTACGTAAAGTCGTAGCTCTCCACCTCGGGCATGTGCTGGCCGTTGTTGTTGCCGAACTCGAGGACGTGGGCCAACCCCTCCTGGGCGCCCCTGCCGTACGGCCGGATGACCAGCGTCTGGTTGTTGCCGGGCCTGGTATCCTTGCTGAACTTCTTGCAGCTCCACGCCGCTGTTGTTGAAGACCTGGAGCGTCGCCAGCTTGTTGGCGGCATCGAAGGTGTAGGTAAAGTGGTAGGTCTGACCCTGCGCCAGCTCGAGACCCACCTTGGCGTTGGTATTCGTGCCCTTCGCCATGCCAAGGTTCTGCATGAACTTGACGATCGACTTGTTCGGGCCGGCCGCGTTGACGTTGCCGACGATACCGCTGCGGTAGCGGTCCAGGAAGTAGTAGGCCATGTTGTGCAGGCCCGCCTTGTCCCGCTTGCTCCAGGGCCCGACCGTCACGTCCCAATCATAGATCGCCTTGGCGACGCGCAGCTCCTGCGTGGCCTTGACGCAGATGATGCCCTTGGGGTTGGCCCTGCTCCCGAGGTGGAAGGGGCCCAGCTGCTCGAGGTAATAGTCGCCGTTGAGCTGCTTGACCAGCGTCTGCGTGTAGTCGCAGGGACCGTTGGGGCCGATGCCGGTGGCGAAGGTCGGCTGCAGACCGCTCTTGTCCGCCGCGACGGCGAACGGATAGAAGCTCTGGTTGCAGGTGACGCGAACCTCGGCGGCGCGGCCCGCAACCTTCTCGCGGGCCAGCGACATCGGGGCCACCTCGAAGGGGACCTCGGACAGACGGCCGCCATTCCGGTCATAGAGGGTGGCGCTGCAGAAGGCGGTCTGCTCGGAAAGGTTGGCGGCACCCACCAAGAGCGATGCCGCGGCCCGCCCGCGCGGCATGTCACCGAGCGACACGTCCATGTGGGCCTCGTAGACCTCGCGGTCAACGAACACCGGCACCTCCGCAACGGCCTTGGCACCGCGACCGACCGTCCAGGCGCTGATGCTGAGGTCCGGGTCGGCTTCGAGCACGATCAGGCCTGCCTTTTCGGCGGGAGCCAGGTCGGTCAGCAGTTGGCCGCCGGCACCTGCCGCGACGCGCTCGTCCCCGACCACGTCCCCTCGCAGGGCCTCGCGGAACTGCGCCGCGACCGGCTGTTCCACGCCGTCCGCATTGGCGACCCACACCTTGGTGGCAAGGGCGGTGCCGTCTGCGGCGGTGGTTCCCAGAACCGGTACGTAGAATCTTTCAGCGGTGGCCGGAGCGGCCAAGGTGAGTGCGCATAGCGCTGCATGGACGAACCCCTTCTTCATCACGGGACCTCCTTCTGGTTTACCGTACGTCTTACAACGGACAGCTACTACTTACAACGCTTACTACGTACACCTATAGTAAAGCTTTAAGGTTTTGGATGCAACCCCCTACTTCCCAATGCCTCCCAATCCCTTGCGCGGCGCGAGCCTGCCGGAGCTTTTTGCCGGCCCTCCCAGGGCGCGGCCCAGCGCCTCGAGGCTGTCCAGGTTGTGGACGGGGCGGTGCTCGTCGACGTGCGGGAGGAGGGCTCGCACTCCCTGCGCGCGGGGCTCGAACCCTTCCCAGCGCAACAGAGGATTGAGCCAGATCAGCCGCCGGCAGGAGCGGCGGAGGCGGCAGGCCTCGGCGGCGAGGCCCGGCTCGGGATCGCGGTCGAGCCCGTCGGTGACCAGCAGCACCACGCCGCCGTGGCCGAGGACGCGGCGCGACCAGGCGCGGTTGAACTCGCGCAGGCAGGCGCGCAGGCGCGTGCCCCCCGACCAGTCCAGGACCTCGCGGCCGCACCGCGCGAGCGCCTCGTCGGCGTCGCGGCGGCGGAGGATGCGCGTCACGTTGGTGAGCCGGGTGGCGAACAGAAAGGCATGGACGCGGGAGCGGGCGTTGAGAACGGCGTGGAGGAAGTGCAGCAGGAGCTCCGAGTAGCGTCCCATCGAGCCGGAGATGTCGCACAGGACGACGAGCGGCGGCGGCAGGAGAACGCGCGAGCGGAAGCGCAAGGGGGCAAGGTCGCCGAAGGTCTTGACGCTCTCGCGCACGGTGCGTGCCAGGTCGACGCGCGAGCCGCGGGGATCCGGCGTGAACCGCCGCGTGCGGACCGGCCGCAGCGCCACGGCCATCTGGGCGGCCGTCCGCTTGGCGCGGCGGAGCTCCCCGGCGCTCATCTGATCGAAGTCGCGCGTCCGCAGCACCTCGTCGGCCGAGAAGGTGAGCAAGGCGTCGAGCTCGGAGCGATCGGCGGCCGCGGGGGCGGCGGGAGACGGCCGGCGCCAGGCCTCGGCGATCCGGCGCGATATCGCTGTCGCCGCCGTCGCCGGCGATCGCGGCACGCGTACATGCGCCAGGAGTTGGGACAGCGCAGCCCTGGCGGAAGCACCGCCTTGCGGATCGCGCCAGAACAGCCGGAACGCCTGGTCGAAGAGCTCGAAGTCCTCCGGCCGCTTGACCAGCACCGCGTGCAGCGACCAGAACAGCTCGTCGCGGTGGAGGACGTCGACGGCCGAGGCGGCGGCCAAAGCGTCCAAGGCGCTCGCCGGCCCCACACGGAGGCCGGCGCCGCGCAGCAGACGGGTGAAGTGGACGACGTTCTCGGCGAGCTTGGTCGTCACGGTCCCGGCGCGTCAACGAATGAAGCGTATCGGGCAGACTTCGGCGCTTGCGATTGGGTCTAATTCGTGGTGGTCGCTCGTCACAAGATACCTCCTCGCTGATCGCCAGGGCGAGAGCGAAGCAATCGGCGAGAGACACCCGGCGCATTCTGCCCAGCGCCAGCTCGGGCAGTCGAGGGTTGAGAGACGAATCCGCAAAGCGGCGAGCATAGTAGACCTCGCAGGCGCTGCGGCATGGATGAGGCAGCGATTCGCCGGTTCTTGCAGCACTTCGCACCGGGCTCATCCTCCAGAAGAGCGATGAACGCACAAGCGTCCAAAACGAAAACTGGCTCAACGGCCAAATTTCCTCTCCTCGATATCGATCTCCGCATCCTTGGATCTGGCGAATTCTTCGCTCCCTGAAGTCAGACCGCGACCGGCCCCCCGCAGGCGCCGCAGACGTGCCCGGCGCTCCTCGGGGGTCAGCTCCCGGAAGGCCTTCGGCTCCTGGGCCAGCTCGGCGGCTAGAGCCGCCAGGCGTCCACGACCTTGTGGTGCCGCTTTCAGCTCCTCCGGCTCGCTCTCCGCGGGCACCAGCACGATCAGCTCTACCGGCCCGGAACGAATGGTCTCGGGGAATTCGATCGTCGTACGGTGATCCTCCGGGACCACGATGTGCATTCTGTGCGCCTGCATCGCCGGATTTCTCCTCGTCTCGAATTTACCATAGGGCAGATGACAGTCAGAGGACGACCGAGGATGCCGCCTTTACTCGGCCAGAATCTCCGCCACCATCTGCCCCACCGCTGCGCCCGCCGTCTTCTCGATGTCATCCTGATATTTGAGGAGCACGCCCAGCGTGGCGTCCACGGTGCCGGCGTCGAGCGCGACCCGGTCGAGCGCGAGGAGCGCGTTCGCCCAGTCGATCGTCTCGGCGACTCCCGGCAGCTTGAACAGATCCGCCGTCCGCAGCCGCTGAACGAAGCGCACGATCTGCCCGGCGAGCGCCTCGGCCAGCTCGGGAGCGCGCAGGCGCAGGATCTCCAGCTCGCGGGCGGCGTCCGGGTAGCCGATCCAGTGATAGAGGCAGCGGCGCTTGAGCGCGTCGTGGATCTCGCGCGTGCGGTTGGAGGTGAGCACGACGATCGGCGGCGATGGCGCGCGCACCGTGCCCATCTCCGGAATGCTCACCTGGAAGTCGCTCAGGATCTCCAGCAGGAAGGCTTCGAACGGCTCGTCGGTGCGGTCCAGCTCGTCGACCAGGAGCACGGGCGGTCCCGCCTCGCCCGGCTCGAGCGCCAGCAGGAGCGGACGCTTGAGCAGGAAACGCTCGTCGAAGATATCGTGCGCGAGACGCTCCCGGCCCTCGGCTCCGGCCTCGCCGCCGAGCTCCGCCAGCCGGATCTCGAGCATCTGGCGCGGGTAGTTCCATTCGTAGAGCGCCGATGCCGCGTCCAGCCCCTCATAGCACTGGAGACGGATGAGCCGCCGGCCCAGCGTCTCGGCGAGGACCTTGGCGACCTCGGTCTTGCCCACGCCCGCCTCACCCTCGAGGAGGAGAGGGCGGCCCAACTTGAGCGCCAGGTAGACCGCCGTGGCCAGGCTGGCATCGGCGACGTAGCGCCCCGACGCCAGGAGCCGGCGGGTGTCCTCGACGCTCCGCGGCAGGTCGGAAGAAAGAGGTGCCTGGAAAGTCATTTCCGATTCGGCCGGTTTGCCCGCGCGACCTCACCCCCGGCCCCTCTCCTGAAGGAGAGGGGAGAACGACAATCCTCAAGCCCCTCTCCTTCAGGAGAGGGGTTGGGGTGAGGTCGCCACGGCAAGACCGGTGCGCTTTCCAAACACTCTTTACAGACAGGCCTGGACGGCGCGCTTGGCCATCACCGAGACGAGATGCGCCCGGTACTCCGGGCTCATCTCGCTGTCCGTCCGCAGATCCCCGGGCGCGACGACGCTCGCGCCGACGGCGTCGGCGGAAAAACGCGCGGTCAGCGCCGCCTCCAGCGCGGAGAGGCGGAACACCCGCGGCCCTGCGCCCGTCACCGCGACGCGCACGCCGCCCGCGGTCTTCGCCACCAGAACGCCCACCACCGCGTACTTCGAGGCCGGGTGCGGGAACTTGGCGTAGGCCGCGCGCTCCGGCACCGGGAAGCGCACGGCGGTGATGATCTCGTCCGCCGCGAGCGCCGTCGTGAAGAGGCCGGTGAAGTAGTCGTCGGCGGCGATGTGGCGGCGGTCGGTCACGATCGTCGCTCCCAGCGCCAGCACGGCCGCTGGATAGTCTGCGGCCGGGTCGGCATGAGCGATGGAGCCGCCGAGGGTGCCGCGGTTGCGCACCTGCGCGTCGCCGATCCCGGCGGCCAGCGCGGCCAGCGCCGGAATGCTCCGCCGCACCTCGGGCGAGCTCGCGACCTCGTCGTGGGTGACGAGCGCGCCGATCACCAGATCGCCGCCTTCGGAGCGGATCTCCCGCAGGGCCGGGATCCCGGCGAGCGCTACCAGGTCCGAGGGCTGCGCCAGATCGAGCTTCATCACCGGCAGGAGGCTCTGCCCGCCGGCGAGAAGCTTGGCCGAATCATTGGCTCGGAGCAGCGCCACCGCATCGGCGACCGACTGCGGGCGATGGAACTCGAAGCTCTTCATGCGCCACCTCCCGCCGCTGCGCGGATGGCTCGCCAGACCCTCTCCGGGGTTGCCGGCATGTCGATGTCCGTGACTCCGAGCGGCGCCAGGGCGTCGAGCACGGCGTTGATCACCGCCGGCGGAACGCCGATGGCGCCGACCTCGCCCACGCCCTTGATGCCCGTCAGATTGTGCGTGCACGCGGTGACGTGGTTGCCGACGCGGAACATCGGCAGGTCCGAGGCGCGCGGCATGGTGTAGCTCATGTACGACCCCGAGAGGAGCTGCCCGCCCTCGTCGTAGACGCACTCCTCGAACAGCGCCTGGCCGATGCCGTGCGCGAGGCCACCGTGCGCCTGACCGTCGACGATCATCGGGTTGATGACGACGCCGACGTCGTCGGCGATGGCGATGTCCGTCACTTCGACGACGCCCGTTTCGGGATCGACCTCGACCTCCACGGTATGGCAGCCGGCGGGGAAGGTGAAGTTCTTGGGATCGTAGAAGGCCGAATCCTCGAGCCCCGGCTCCACCGTGTCGATGGGGTAGTTGTGCGGCACGTAGGCGGCGAAGGCGATGTCGCCGAACGTCTTTTCGCGGTCGGTTCCCACGACGCGGAACTTCCCATCGCTGAACTCGACGTCCGCGACGCTCGCCTCCAGCAGGTGGGCGGCGATTTTCTTCCCCTTGTCCACGATCTTGTCGATGGCCTTGACGATCGCCGAGCCGCCCACCGCCGCCGAGCGCGAGCCGTAGGTCCCCATGCCGAAGGGGATGCGGTCGGTGTCGCCATGGACGATCTCGACGTTCTCCAGCGACACGCCGAGCTGCTCGACGACGAGCTGGGCGAAGGTCGTCTCGTGCCCCTGGCCATGGCTGTGGGTGCCGGTGAACACGGTCACGCTGCCGGTCGGATGGACCCGCACCGACGCCGCTTCGTACAGCCCGGCGCGCGCACCGAGCGCCCCGACCAGCGCCGAAGGCGCGATGCCGCAGGCCTCGATGTAGGTCGAGACGCCGAAGCCGCGCAGCTTGCCGCGCGCCTCGGACGCGGCCTTGCGGTCGGCGAAATGGTCGTAGTCGATCGCCTGCAGCGCCAAATCGAGCGTGGCGGGGTAATCGCCGACGTCGTACTCCAGCGCGACCGGCGTCTGGTACGGGAACTGGTCCGGCTGGATCAGGTTCTTCCGCCGGATCTCCAGGCGGTCGATTCCCAGCTCGCGCGCCGCCTTGTCCACCAGGCGCTCGAGAAGGTAGGTGGCCTCGGGACGCCCGGCGCCGCGGACCGCGTCCACGGGGACGGTGTTGGTAAAGATCGCTTTCACCTCGGCGTAGATCTGCGGGATGACGTACGGCCCGGAGAGGAGCGTGGCGTAGAGATAGGTCGGGATGGCCGGCGCGAAGGTCGAGAGGTAGGCCCCCATGTTGGCGAGCGTGCGCACGCGCAGGCCGCGGAACGTGCCGTCGGCGTCGAGGGCGAGCTCGGCATGCGACAGGTGGTCCCGGCCGTGCGCGTCCGAGAGGAACGACTCGCTGCGCTCGGCGGTCCACTTGACGGGCCGGCCGACGCGCTTGGAGGCCCAGAGCACCAGCAGCTCCTCGGCGTAGTGGAAGATCTTCGAGCCGAACCCGCCGCCCACGTCCGGCGCCACGACGCGCAGCTTGTGCTCCGGCACCTTGAGGGTGAAGGCGCCGAGGAGCAGGCGGGTCAGGTGCGGATTCTGCGACGTGGTGTAGAGGGTGTAGCGGTCCTCGGCGAGGTCGTAATGGCCGTTGGCGGCGCGCGGCTCGATGGCGTTGGGGACGACCCGGTTGTTGACCAGGTCGATCGACACCACGCGAGCGGCGCTCGCGAACGCGGTCTCGGTGGCCGCGGCGTCGCCCAGGTGCCAGTCGAAGCAGACGTTGCCCGGAGCCTCGTCCCAGACCCGCGCCGCGCCCTCGGCGGTGGCGGCGCGCAGGTTCGCCACGGCCGGAAGCGGGTCGTAGTCGACCTCCACGAGCTGGGCCGCGTCCTTGGCCTGCGCCCTGGTCTCGCCGATGACCATGGCCACCGGATCGCCGGCGTGCCGCACCTTGCCCTGTGCCAGGGCCGGGTGCGGCGGCTCGACCATGACCGAGTCGTCCTTGTTCTTGATCTGCCAGCCACAGGGAATGCCGCCCAGCCCGTCGGCCGCCACGTCGTCACCCGTCAGCACGGCGAGCACGCCCGGCGCCGCCAGCGCGCGCGAGGCGTCGATCGACCGGATCGCCGCGTGAGCGTGCGGCGAGCGCACGAAGACGGCCCAGGTCTGACCCGGGAGCTTCACGTCGTCGGTGTAGCGGCCCTTGCCGAGGAGGAAGCGACGGTCCTCCTTACGTGTCACGGAAACGCCCAACCCCTGGCCGCCCGGTTGACCGTTCATCGGGCACCTCCCCGCATGGTTTCGGCCGCCGAGAGCACAGCTTTGACGATGTTGTGGTAACCGGTGCAGCGGCAGAGGTTGCCCTCGAGCCAGTGTCTCACTTCGCCTTCGCTGGGCTCCGGGTTGCGCCGCACCAGCTCGGCGGCGCTCATCACCATGCCGGACGTGCAGAAACCGCATTGCAGGCCGTGACAGGCGTTGAACGCCGCCTGCATCGGATGCAGATCGCCGTTTCGCGCCAAGCCTTCGATGGTCGTCACCGCGGCGCCGTCGGCCTCGACGGCCAGCATCGTGCAGCTCTTGACCGATTTGCCGTCGACCCAGACCGTACAGGCGCCGCACTGGCTGGTGTCGCAGCCCACGTGGGTCCCCGTGAGCCCCAGGTGCTCGCGCAGCAGCTCGACGAGCAGCGTCCGCGGTTCCACGTCGGCGACGTGGCTCTTCTCGTTCACTGTGAGCGTGATGGCTGCCATAGACCTCCCTTTCCCTCGAGGGCTGCCCACCGGCTGTTGGAGATGAGGATCTTAACGCCGGAATCCGGCCGGTGCAATCCGCTGCAAAGCAGCGGTAGTGGTTCAGTTTGCTCGTGGACTACCCCGGTCCTGCCCTCCGAAACCTCACCCACCAGCCCCCTCTCCCTGACGGGAGAGGGGGAGGAACACATCTGTCTTTCTTGCTGTTCTCCCCCTCTCCGGTTACGGAGAGGGGGCCGGGGAGTGAGGCTTCGGAGGGCAGGACCGTACGCAGTTCTGCAGGCAAACTGTACCATTACGCAAAGCAGGGTACGCCTTGTTCCTGCGGGGGAGATGGGGCGCCGGCTGGCGGTCGCCATTGAACCGGCGACTGGAGTCCGTGGGACATACGTCCAGACATCGGGCTTCCCGCTGTGGCATATCATCGGTACGCAAACCCCCAGAAGGAGAAACTCCAAACCATGACTCGCCTGTACCGCCTTTTCCCACTAGCCGCCGCCCTGCTCCTGCCGTCCCTGCCTGCGTCCGCCACCTGCGGAGGAGGAGGAGGAGGAGGAACCGGCGGCGTGGTGCCGAACGTCGGCGGCGAGCCGGTGGTGTATCGGGTGGCCTGGAAGGTCCTGCCGCCGGGTGGCGAACGGCCGCAGGCGCCCCTCGCCGTCTACTGGTTTCCGACCTCGGCCGCCGAGGCGCGGAGCTTCTCCCTGCAGACGTCGCGCTCGCTGTCGCTGGCCGGCGGCCGTTGCGTGGCGATGACCATCGTGACCACCGACAACCAGGCGCTTCACGAGGCTTACAAGGCTCCCTCCGGCGAGCAGCTCGTCGTCCTCGCCGGCGCCGACGGCAGCGATCTCGGGCGGGTGACGGCGACGGACGGCAAGCTCGACCTCAGGTCCGTGGAGAAGCTCCTCGCCGGCCAGCTCGACGAGCGTGAGTCCGCCCTGGAGGCCCTGGTCAAGAATGCCGAGAAGAAGGCGGCGACCGACCGGGAAGCCGCCGTCGCCGACTACCAGCGGGTCTGGGAGCATCGATGCCTCTTTCCAGGCCTCGGGCGCAAGGCCGCCAAAGGCTTGAAGAAGCTGGGCGTTACGGTCGAGGAGGCGGCGCTCCGGAGCCTCGGGCCGGACGGCCTCGCGGATCCGGACGTGCGCGGACGCAACGGCCAGGCCGAAGCCATCGAGGCCATCCTGCGGCAGGGACTCGACGCCGAGCTCGCGGCGCGCTACCTCGACGCCGAGCGTCTGTACGCCAGGGCGGCCGAGCTCGATCCGGCCGACGCCACGGCCCTGCGCTACCTCGGCGAGCTGTACCGCCACCAGACCGGCGAGTGGGCCAGGTCGAGAACCGTGTTCGAGCGCGTGCTCGCCATGCCCGCCGACCCGATCTCGCAGGCCGTGGCAATGCACGGGCTCGGCAAGATGACCATCCACGGCGGCCGCTTCGCCGAGGGGTTGGCCCTATTCGAGCGCTCCATCGCCACCTATCCGCTTCCCATCACCTACCGCAACCTGGCCGTCTACTGGTTCTCGGAGCGGCAGGCGGAAAAGGCGGCGGGCTTCATGAGGCAGGCCCTGGCGCTCGATCCGGACGACCGCTACAACCAGGTCTTCGCCGCCGTCTATCTGGCTGCCGCCGGCAACAAGGAAGAGGCCGCCAAGATCGCCGCCGCCAATGCGGACGTGCTCGAGGCGAGCTACAACCTCGCGGCCATCTTCGCCCAGTCCGGCGACCGCAAGAAGGCCATGGAGATGCTGCGCCGGCACTTCTACGAGTACGAGCGCTTCGACGCCGTGCGCGCCATGGAGATGCAGGAAGCCCGCGACGACTTCATGTTCGCGAGCCTCCACCAGGACCCCGAGTTCGTGGAGCTGACGAAGCTGGCGACGCGGCACCGGATGTAGTCCGAGAGATCCGGGCTCTCCTGATCTCTCTCGCGTCGCGAGCGAGAGATGCGCGGGGCTTCCTCTCTACGCCCGCCTTGACCTATACAGGATTCCGATATAGGCTCTCTCCATGCGGGCAATCTCTGTCTATGTCGAGGAAGGGGAGTACCAGCGGTTCAAGTCCCTGGCGGGTCTCGAGGGGCGGCCCGTGGCAGCGCTGATCCGGGAGGCGATGAGCGACTACCTGGATCGGGAGGTGCAGCCGGGGCGCTCGATCCTGGATATCCCCGCTCATGACAGCGGCCGGCTGCTGCGTGACTGGACCCGCAGCGAGCTGTACGACGAGATGCTCGATGGCCGCGAGTAGCCCTCCTGACCCCACTGACACCGCTCCCGCCGAGGAGCCGGCCGGAACTACGCTCGGCGTCGACACCGACACCCTCGTACACTGGGCGATGGCCGATGCTCCCCACCACCAGGCAGTGCGGCGCTGTTTCGAGCGCGAGGTGCGGCGCGGTGGCCGCCTCGGCCTGACCGTGCAAGTGCTCTGGGAGCTCCTCCACGTGACGACCGACGCGCGCCGTTTCGAGCATCCCCTTACCATGCAGGACGCCCTTCGGCTCAGCATGGAGCTATGGACCGGGCGAGGGGTGGAGCGACTCCTCCCCGCTGCCCAGGCCCACGACCGGCTCTGCGACTTGATGCACCGGTTTCAGCTCGGACGCCGGCGTATCTTGGACACCGCGCTGGCGGTGACTCTGGCGTCTGCCGGCGTCCGCCGCTTAGCGACCCTCAACGGCCGTGACTTCGAGATCTTCCCTTTTCTCGATCTAGTCGATCCGAGAACGGCCTGAGGCCATGGAGTTGCAGGAAACCCGCGACGACTTCATGTTCGCGAGCCTCCACCAGGACCCGGAGTTCGTCGAGCTGACGAAGCTGGCGACGCGGCACCGCGAGAAGACGGGGATTCCGGTACTCGGCCCGGCCGCGATCCTGAGCCAGCATCCCTATAGCCAGCCGGTGCGGTCCAAGAAATCGCCAGCTCCGCGCTTTCATGCTGCCAGTCGGGAGGCGCGCCGATACCTCTACCGGCTCTATGCCGAATTCGTGGCGCAGTTCCGCGAGGCCGCCGAGAGGCTTCGAGCCGGAGATCGCAACGCTCCCTTCCCGCTCGGAAGCTTTCCTCCCGCCTTACCTTTCGTCGGCGGGTAGCACCGAGAGCCGCCACTCCCCGCCCTTCAGACGTTCTCCTTCAGCCACGCGTTCGTGGAGAAGGAGGAGCTGTATCCGATGCGGCGAATCTCGGCCTGCGTAGAGCTCTTGCATGAAGTGCGGACGATTCCGAAGTGGCCGAAGTGGCAGGAAAGTCCTCCTCAGCTCGTCAATATCCTTGAAAAGCGCCTGAAGTACCGTTCGTGGTCCTTCGCCGCTCGTGTTTATTCAGCGGTTGGGGTGGCACCTATTTCCTATTTCCGGGGTCTGTTCTTGCTTGAATTGTACCACGGTTGAGGCAGTGCCGCTCCAAAGAGCAATGCGAGTCCGTACCGATCTTCAAAGCCCATAGAAGGTTTTCGAAGTGGGCATCGATCCTGCCGCTTACCGACACCGAGCGGAGCCGCAGACTTCGCCGGCAACCTGCCGGAGAACGATCGTTCCGACCGGCAGGCTGGTCCCATGCGGCGTACCAGCCTGCGGGCGCGGGAACTCCCTCTGAGGCCGCTTTCGCTTTTACCACTTACACATGAGTGTCGAAGCCAATAGGCCCATCATTCCAGATAATCGTCGGTACAGCAGAAGCAGGAGCAGACACCATCTCCACTGATGAATTGGAAGCGGCCGTTACCGTCTTGCCCGCAAGTGCCGCCTGCACAATCTGGCCCGGCGCTGTTGGCACAGTAACCCGCATGGGTGGATGACCAAGACCAGGCCCAATTGCTGCATCCCCCTTCGCTCAGCCACAGCGGTGCCAAACCGAGGTCTAGATTCTGAGCGCTCGGTGCCTCCGCGTTCTCAGTCTTTGTCAGATCCGGAAGCACCAGGGCTTCTTGCAAGCCTGAAGCGCTGGCGGCCAGCGGAAACAGGAGCAGCCCGGCAAAGAAAAGAATAAAAAGCGTTTGACGCGTTCTCATAAAAGCTCCTTTCTTGAATAGGAACCTAGGTCCTCAGGAGACCCTATCCCAGCGAAAATGGCCAACATCCATGGTCTTGCCGCCAACGCGATTGCTGCTCAGCGGCCGGAAAGCGCAGCTTTCTGGTCCGCTGGAGCAGCTGTGTTGGGCGTTCGCATGCTCATGCTAGCTACTTGATTCGAATGATCTATATTACGCTCATGTTAATCGGCCGTACTGTTCCGGCGAAGACTTGTTCAGGGGCGTTGTCCCGGCTCGTAATCTTGATTACTCCTCGCTGGGACGGCCCCAATTTGTCAGCGGCGTCAAAGTCGCTGTTGAACGTAGTCATGTTGCTGCCACTGGCATTAAAGTAAAGTGCGTTCTGGTCTGTTTCAAGGGTCACTGCGACACGACTGGGCTGCTGTGGTACCCCGCTCTTGGAGCCGCCGCGTAGGAACCGTTGCTCTCCATTTAGATCCGGTAACACGGCGCCGTTGAAAGGCGACATCGGATCACTGATTCGCTGCCCATTGCATTCCACCCATCCGTCCGGCAGGTCGACTCCCGCAGATGGAAAGTCTCGGTGCCAAGCAAGGATTGAACCTAACGGCGGGATCGGCTGTATACGGGACGAGGAAATAATGCCCAAGAGAAGAAGCGCCGCACCTCACTACTGTCCGGTAGAAGGGTTTCAAGCGGGAGCGTAAGGTGTTGTGGCGTTGGCACTTGGGTGGCCAATTTGGGGTGTCATGGATTTGAACTCTGAGGGCGTGCTTGTTGAGACGGGCAATCTCAATAAGCCGGGAGCGGGCCGGCCTTACTCGGCGGCGACTGCCGGCTTGGGGCGGATTGAAAGCGTATCCATACTCCGTCATCCTGCCGCAGGGTACCTCTGCGGACAGGAGCGATGGGCATGCACGAAGGCCGTACGGTGTTCTCACAGATCGTTGATTTCGTGCCGCGGCACACCTTCCGCCGGCGGGTGGAGCGTTACCGGGGTGACTATGGCGTGCGCAGCTTCAGATGCTGGCAACAGTTTCTCGCGATGCTGTTCGCCCAACTCACGTATCGAGAGAGCCTCCGCGACATCGAGGCATGCTTGGCGGCCGCACCGGAGAGGATCTACCACATGGGGTTCACTGGCCCGGTGGCTCGCAGTACCTTGGCCGACGCCAACGAACAGCGGGACTGGCGAATCTACGCAGATTTTGCGCAGGTGTTGATCGCCGAGGCAAGGCGGCTTTACGCTGACGAACCCCTGGATGTGGAGCTCGATCGCACGGTCTACGCCCTGGACTCCACGACCATCGACCTTTCCCTGTCCCTCTTCCCCTGGGCGAGCTTCAGAGAGACCAAGGCCGCCATCAAGCTGCATACCTTGCTCGATCTGCGGGGAAGCATCCCCGTCTTCATTTGGATCACCGATGGCAAGCCACACGACGTTCGGGTCCTCGATGTCCTGCTTCCCGAGCCAGGTTCCATCTATATCCTCGACCGCGCGTACGTAGACTTCGAGCGCCTCTGGAGCCTCCACCAAGCCCACGCCGTGTTCGTCACCCGGGCCAAGAAGAACCTCAGCTTCAGGCGACGCTATTCGGCGCCGTGCGACCGCTCCACGGGCATCCTCTGCGACCAGACGATCGTGCTGACCGGCAAGGCCACCCGTACGCACTATCCACTCCCCCTGCGGCGCGTTCGATACCGCGATCCAGAGTCGAACCAGAGCTTGGTCTTCCTCACGAACGACTTCGCTCTTCCCGCCCTCACGATCGCAACGCTCTACCGCAACCGATGGCAAGTGGAGTTATTCTTCAAGTGGATCAAGCAACACCTTCGCATCTCATCCAACGCCGTGAAAACCCAGATTTGGATTGCTATCTCTGCCTACGTCCTCGTTGCGATCATGCGCAAACGCCTAGGGGTCGAGCGCGATCTCTACACAATTCTACAGATCATCAGCGTCTACCCGTTCGAGAAAGTCCCGTTGTTTCAACTACTTACGGCCACACACGATCCGATAGAAGACAACGCTTCGCGTAAACAGTTGACCCTATTCGACTTATAGCCGGACACTAGTGGGCCTGCTCGTGTATAGCCTCGAAGTGAGCTTCTGCGGTGACTTGGTGGCATGCTAGGCGATGAGACCGCATAAGCTTCCAGTAAGATCTATGCAATTCATTCTATAGAACATGGGAATTCTACGCCGCTTCCGGTCTGCGGTCAATCCGTTCCACCTGCCGTATAAGCCTCCAGAAACGGCCGCTTCCTTCGGCAGCTCTTCCGACACGGTTGTCGGAAGCTCGTCGGTAGTGCTATTTGGCTGAAAACAGAAGGCTTAGTATTTTCCACGGAGGTTCGGTAACGTATAAGCCGGCCCCTGCCCCGAAGGGGTAGAGGCATGTAGCCTGGCGGCGTCAGCCCCAGGAAAGCGGTCACGAAACAACCCGGAAGCCCCGACGGGGCGACGGCAGCTCAGCGTGGCGAGAGTTGCCGTCGCCCCCTCGGGGCTCTGAGATTGTGAGTTGCTCAGATTCCTGGGGCTGACGCCGCCAGGCTACACGCCGTGGCTACTCCGTAGCCAGGATGGGTGGCGAGCTACGTGCACGTATTTCTGTACGTGACGATAGTTGTTGCGCTGCTACGGCAGCGGTCGTGTATGCATCCGGAGGCGCGGGAAGGCGGAATGATATCCGTCCGTCGACTCCGACGCGTCGATCGGACTTCGCATGCTTCGCCTCGAGCCGGACCATACGTCTCGCTTCGTGCGCCTGCGGCCAAGCGACGCGCGCGGTAGGACCCGCGACACGGACGGCCGGACCCGCGCCGCCGGTATCCCGCGCGGCGAGTTGGACGCCCGTGACCTGCGGAGCCAATACCGGGACCCGCGCATCGGACGGCTGGACCTGAAGGCGGCGCGCCGTGCTCTCGATCTACCTGGGGCTCTCTTCGAGAATGGCTTGAACATCTCGGGAGCCATGCAGAACACGCACGATCTGGATAGGGCGGGCCTCCGGACGGTAAATCACGAGGTAAGAGTAGACGGACCAGAATCGAACAGGCTCTGAGGCCAAGTCTCGCCGGTAGTGTCCGATTTCCGGAGACCGGGCCAGCAACTGCATGGCTTGACGGAGCTTCCCTAGCAGCCCGTGGTAAAAATACTGTTTGCGGTCATCTCGCGCCCGTAACCCCGTTAGAATCAGTCTACGATTGTTTCCAAATAGTGTTTTGCCACGGGCTGCTAGGACACGGCCTGCCGCATCGGGATTGTCTCGCGCGATGTGATCGAAAATTTCGTCGAGATCCGCCCTGGCCGCCTTGGTCAGGACGAACCGGCTCATCGGGAGCGGTCAAGCTTTGAGGCGCGTTGTTCCAGCTCCTCGAAGACTGCCTCACCGTCCACCAGCTCTCCCCGCCGAGCTTGGTCCAGCCCGAGGTCAATCTGGTTCCGAAGGCGCTCGAGATGAGCCTCGTGGGTCATTTCCTGCTCCTGCAGCAGGCGGAGGCCCTGTCGCACGACCTCGCTGGCGGACTGGTAGCGCCCTGAGGAGACGCGAGCCGCGACGTATTCTTCTAGCTCAGGCGTCAAGGAGATGTTTAGAGTGGTCCTAGGAGCCTGTCGGGAAACCCCGTAAGGGTCTCCGGATGAGGGTAAAATGGCGTCATGGAGACGACGCGCTTTCAGAGTTACGAGCCCGGTCAGTTGTTGTTGATGCCTCCAGACCTTCGGCAGTGGCTGGAGGAGGGACATCCGGCCTACTTCATCCTGGATGTGGTGGAGGTCTTGGATCTTTCCGCGATTTTGGCCTCCTACGACGGTTCCCGCGGCGGGCGCCCCGGGTTTGATCCCCGCCTGCTGGTGGCGCTGTTGCTGTATGGCTATTGTGTCGGAGTGCATAGTTCGCGCAAGCTGGAGAGGGCGACGTACGAGTCGGTTCCGTTCCGGATTCTGGCGGCCAATCAGCACCCCGATCATGCCACGATTGCCGAGTTTCGGCGGCGTCACTTGGGGGCTTTGTCGCAGCTGTTCGTGCAGGTCTTGCAGCTGTGTGAGAAAGCAGGTTTGGTGCGTCTGGGTCATGTGGCCATGGATGGCACGAAGCTGCGGGCCAATGCTTCGAAGCACAAAGCCATGAGCTACGGGCGGATGGAGGAAAAGCTCAGCGAGTTGGAGGGGCAGGTGAAGGAGTTACTGGCCGCAGCGGAAGCGGCAGATCAAGCCGAGGATGCCCAGTACGGGAGCCGGCGCGGGGACGAGTTGCCCGAGGAGCTGCAATTGCGCCAGAAGCGCTTGGAGAAGATCCGGCAAGCGAAAGCGGAATTGGAAGCTGAAGCTCAGGCCGAGGCGCAGAGGCAGCTGGCGGAGAAGGCTGCTCAGGCAGGGGGCGGTGCTGAGAAACCTACGAAGGGAAGCGAGCCCGCGCCAGAAAAGGTCGTGCGACCTGCGCAGAAAGCCCAGAGGAATTTCACGGATCCCGACTCGCGGATCATGCGAGATGGTGCCACCAAGTCGTTCGAACAGTCCTATAACTGCCAGGCGGTGGTGGATAGTCAAGCCCAAGTGATCGTGGCGGCGCAGGTGACCCAGCAAGCCAACGATAAACAACAGGTCAAGCCGCTGCTCGAGCAGATGAAGGCCAATCTGGGAGGCCGGAAGCCGGCCGAGCTGAGCGCGGATGCGGGCTACTTCAGCGAAGACAACGTGAGCTATCTGGAAGGCCAGCAAATCGACGCCTATGTGGCCACGGGCCGCCAGAAGCATGGCACCACGCCGTCGGTGACGGCCGAGGTTGTGATTCCTGACCAAGCCACGGTACGAGAGCGGATGGCTGCCAAGCTGCAAAGCTCAAACGGCAAGAAGGTGTACTCGAAACGCAAGGAGATCGTGGAGCCGGTCTTCGGACAAATCAAGGAAGCTCGTGGCCTCCGACGATTCCTCCTGCGTGGCCTGGAGCCGGTGCAGGCGGAATGGAGCTTGATCTGTACCACCCACAACCTGTTGAAGCTGTTCCGGAGCGGATGGAGGCCGATGTTGGCGGAAGTAGGGCGGTGACGGAGGATGCGGAGCGCCCCCCAAAAGCCCTGGAAGGCGCCCAGACCGCCTTGCAGACACCCCCCAAGTCGCCCTCGGCTCCTTTCGCTACGTGCTTCGCCAACCGCTAGAACCGAGAACTACTGTGGCGACCACACCCCGCCCGGGGGGGACTCTGGAAACTGGCTCCAGTAAGCCGACAGGCTCCTAGCCATGGTAAGAGATTAACGCCTGTGGCACAATGTGTCAACGGGCGTTGACCTGCGACAATTACTTAGGCCGGCCTAAGTAATTGTCGCAGGTCAAGGAGTTCGCCCGCCGGGCCGGCACCCTCCCGGAAGGTGAGCTTCGAGCGGTTCCGCAAGGCCCTGGCGCTCCTGCAATCGGGCTGCGGTATTTTGGCTTGGCGAAGGACGGCGACATGAACGTCGAGGGGCTCGGCGTCTACGAAGCTTTGCTCGCCCGGAGCTGGGCCGTGCGCTTCGATAATCCCCGCGAAATGTGCCATCTGGCGCGGGTAGCCGTGGACGTGGCCGAGCGTCTGGACCCGGAGGTCCACGGCTGGCGCGAGGCCATGGACTTTCCAAGCGTGGGCTTGGGGGGAGCTGGCCAACGCCTATCGGGTGGGGGACCGGCTTCATGAAGCCGAGCAGGCCTTCGGCGCCGCGTTCGGCCTGGCCCAGCAGGGCACTGGAAACCCATGCCTGCGGATGCAGCTACTGGACCTCGAAGCTTCGTTCCTGGGTACCAAGCGCGAGTTCAGTCTCGCCCTGCCAAGGCTGACCGCCCTTGCCGAGATCCACCGCGAGGCCGGCGATCCGCATCAGGCCGGTCGTGCGTTGATCTCCAAAGCTGTATACACATTTCATAGCGGCAATGCGCACGAGGCGCTACGGCTCATCTCCGAGGCACTGAGCTTGATCGATGAACACCGCGAGCCCGAGCTGGCGACGGTGGCGTCCAAGGACCAGCTCCTGTTCCTCGTGGAATGCGGGCGCTACCGGGAGGCGAGGAAGATCCTCTTCAAGAGCCGGGCGCGGTTCGCAGCCATGGGTCGCATCGTGAGGCTCAGGCTGCGCGACATCGAGGGCCGCATCGCCTATGGCGTGCGGCAGTACGAGAGCGCCGAGGCTGCCTTCCGCGAGGCCAAGCGGGGCTTCGAAGAGGCCGGAATGGGTTTCCACTGTGCCCTCGAGGGCCTGAATCTGGCGATGCCTCTGATGCGCCAGGGCCGCGCGGACGAGGCGGTCGAGGAGGTCCTCCAGGCGGCGGCCATGTTCGAGGCGTTGAGCATCCACCGCGAGGTGCTGGGCGTGGTGATCTTCCTCGAACATGAATTCCGGCGGCGGCGAGGGAGCCTCGCGCTACTGGAAAATACGGTTTGGTATCTGCGGAGGAAGCAAATCGAGCTGGGGCTGGAGTAAGGGTCGGCCGCCCCACCTTACGTCCATCCTCTTTTACACATCTCAACGTTGGGGATCGCGCCGCCGGAGGTGCGCGCAGATCGCAACGGCCTCGCCGCTTCGGAGACGACCCGCCGTTGTGCGCCTTCGAACCGTTGTCGCACACCGTCTGGGTCGTCTCTACGGAACCTCGGAGACACCGCCAGAAGATCGAGGTTACGGAGGCGTTGGAAGATTTCGTTTCGCGCTGCCCCCACAATCGCCATCCTTTGCCATCGCGACACGGTCTCGTAGAGACGCCCCAGACGCTCCACGATACCCTCTGCAGGTCACGGGGACGGCGGGGCGTCTCCGAAGCGGCGATGTCGGCTCCGGTTCTCCACGACCTCCGGCGGCGAGATCCAGCGCTGAGATGTGGATAAGAGGATCCCTTGCGCCCGCCCCGTCCCCCGTACTGGAGCCTACTTCTTCTCATCGTCCGGCTCGGGCTCCTTCCCGCCCGCCGCGCCGATCTCGCCGAGCACCTCGCGCACCACTTTCCGGAGGTCCCGCAGCAACTCTTCCCGATCCACGGCCTCCGCGGCGGGAGCGGCCCGCGCGGGCGGCGGAGGCTCCGCGGCAGGCGGCGCGGACCGGATAGCGGCGGGGTGGAGGTCCGCGAGCAGGGAACGGATCCTGCGCGTCGCGGCGGTCTCCTCCCCGGCAGCCCTTCGCTCGGGATAGGCGAAGCTGAAGAATTCGTCGTACCCCATCCCTATCGCCCGCACGATGCCGAGCACCAGCTCGAGCTTCGCTTCCACCACGCCGGTGAACAGGCGGGTGACGGCGCTGTGCTTCAGCTCCAGGCGACGCTCCACCTCGCGGTTGGAAATGGCGAGCATCCGCAGAAGGGTACGGAGAACGTCCAGAAGGCGTTGGATCTCTTCTTTTAGTCCGAATTCATAACCGCAAGTCTACATTGCCGGCGTCATCATGGCAATGAGAGGTCCATATTGACTATGCCAGCGAAACTGGTCATACAAGCCCATCGGGGCGAGCAGAGAAAAGCTCCTCGCCTGGTCAGGCAAGCTCCTCGCCCGCACGGGCAAGCTCTTCGCCCGTCGGGGCAAGCTCCTCGCCCGGTCGGGCAAGCTCCTCGCCCGGTCGGGCAAGCTCTTCGCCCGGTCAGGCAAGCTCCTCGCCCGTCGGGGCGAGCTCCTCGCCCGGTCGGGCAAGCTCTTCGCCCATCGGGGCGAGCTCTCTGCCCGGTCAGGCAAGGTCTTCGCCCGTACAGGCAAGGTCCCTCGCCCGCCGACGCGTAATTCGCAGAGCAGCGGCGAGGGGTAGGCGGCGCGTCTGCACCCAAGACCCGGTAGAGCCGGGTTGTTGTGTTACGAGCTCCTACTCCCTGACGCGCCGGCCTGCTCTTCCGTTCATGCGGTCTCTTTGGGAGAAGGATCGCGTTCGAAGACGCCGTGGGAATAGAGATCTTCGTCGAGGTCGTTCGTGGCCTGGGCCTGGTGAAGCCACAGATTCCAGTAGGCGACGAGCTCCTCCCATGACAGGTTGCGCAGGTCGAGGTCCTCCTCACTCAGGAACTCGTCGCGGATCTCGGTCACGGTTCCGTTCCTCCGGCAGGCTCGAAGGGAAGGACCCCTTCGGCGCGTGAAAGGATCAGGCGATGGGCGTCGAGGAGCGGCAGGCTCCCGACCTGCCTCTGTACGCTCGGCCAGATCTCTGCCCAACCCCTGGAGGCAGACAGGTACCGGGCCAGGCGCTCCTCATTGGCACGGATCAGCGCGCGCCGCTCGCGGTCGAGGGCCTCCTCCAGGGCCTCCCGCCCTTCGGTGATCCGGGTAAGAAGCGGCCGCTGCCGCATCGCCTCTGCCAGCGCCCCGGGGTGCTCATCGGCGAGCTCGATCAGATCGCGGCTGCTGCGAGAGTACAGGAGTTGCGACCGGGGATCGGTCATCAGCCGCGCCAGCTCACCGACGACGGCGTAGTCCTTTTCCCGGTTGGTCAGCTTCATTGCGGCGAGAGGTGCCGGCTCGACGACCTCGTTGCCCGTCGCTTCAGCCTTCTCCCACATGCCAGCCAACTGGTCCGCGGCGATCCGTGGCGGCCGGGTGACGAAGTCGGTGCGCAGCCGAAGAGACTCGCGCCGAAACTCGAAGTGGGCGCTCCAGCCTCCTGCGAGCCAGCGCAAATCCAGTGGCGCTCCGAAGCGGTAGCGCGCCCCGTGGAGAGAAAGAATCTCCAGGACATGATCGACGGCTTCGGCATCCTCGCGCAGGATCCAGTCGCCGTCCTTGCTCATGATCGCCAGCCGGTGGACCACTACCGCCTGACCCGAGCTGAGAAGGGCCCGCAAGCGGCCTCGGTTGAACTCTTCGGTCAGCTCGAGGTAGGGGTTGTCCATCGGCGTACGGCAGTATAGCGGCAGACCGCACATCCGGCGATAATGAAGAGCAGATCGAAGGTGAAAGGGGAGGTCACATCGGCCATGTCTCGCAAACGAATTCCCGATCAGCTCCAGGTGTGGATCGACGCGCGCAAGCGGCATCACCTTTCGCACGCTCACGTGCAGATGGCGCGCGAGCTCGGGCTGAACCCGAAGAAATTCGGGAAGCTCGACAACCACCGCCAAGAGCCCTGGAAGGCGCCCCTGCCGGAATTCATCGAGCACCTGTACTTCAAGCGATTCGGCAAGGAGCGTCCCGACGAGGTCATATCCATTGAGGAGCGGGGGCGCAGGGAAGCGAAGAAGAAAGCCGCAAAGCGAGAGGCGAAGCTCCTCCGCAAAAAAACCGAGGCCGAATCGGGCGGAGTTGCACCGACTTTGATGAGTCCCAGCTTAGAAGCCGCTCACGGTAGACTCCTCTTGGAGGTTCGGCATATGTTCAAGCCGGTGGAGGTCAGAGCGCTACCCGACTACAGGATTTGGATTCGTTTTGCCGACGGAGCCGAAGGCCAAGTTGACCTATCCCACCTTGCCGGGCGCGGCGTCTTCTCTCTTTGGAACGATCCTACGGCTTTCCAAGAGGTGTACCTCGGGCCCGCCGGGGAGATCGCATGTAGCGCCGACGTGGAGCTTTGTCCGGATAGCATCTACCTTAAACTCACCGGCAAGACTCCAGAGGAAGTCTTCCCGAATCTCGTGCGAACGGAAGTCGGTGCCTGAGATCTGCCGGCTTTACGGGATCGTCATCAAGATGTACTTCGACGATCACAACCCTCCACATTTCCACGCCGAATGCGGTTCTGCCGAAGCAGTGCTGTAGATCAATACCTTGGCGATCATCGCGGGAGAGATCCCTCCGCGCGCATTGGGGCTCATCGCCGAGTCGGCAGCAATACATCGAGATGAGCTGAGGGAATGCTGGCAACGGGCAAAGAACCTCGAGGCTCCCGGTAGGATAGACCCCCTTCGCTAGACCGCCCATCCGCGGTGCAGGGTCAGCCACGCGCTGTTGCCGGAAAATCTGTGCGCGTACCCAACCGCAGCGAGCCGCCGGATGGTTGAGGCCCTTGCCTTGGACGGTGCCTTCGACGCGGCAGGATTCGTCAAGTCCGCCGCTGAATCCGCCCAGGCAACTCGGCCTCTGTGGCCTGGGTCATCCCTCGCGCCGCCCGCCATGGAATTTTTCCCCCTCCCCCCTGTAACCTTTTGCCCCCCTCCCTCGTAAGAGTATTCGGAGGGCAGCCAAGAACCGATGATCGACTTGGAGCAAGGCCTTCTGGCCCTTGATGCCGTCAAAAGAGAGGGACTTCTCATGCGCAATAAGAAGAAAGTCGTAGCCATAACCGTAGTGGTGCTGTTGGCCGGCGGCTTCGTCGTGGCCCGCGCTACCACCAAGTCCAAGCCGGAGCCGCAGGAGTCGCCGTTCCGCCTCGGCAAGGTGCAGGCCGAGGATCTGCAGGTCAGCGTGCGCGAGGTGGGGATCGTGGACCCCGAGATCAAGGTGGACGTCAAGTCCGCCGTCTCCGGCCGGGTGCTCGGCCTGCGGGTCCGCGAGGGCGACGTGGTGAAGGTCGGACAGGTTCTCGCCGAGGTCGAGCCCGACGTCAATCAGGCGCAGTCGCTCTCCGACGTCAAGGCCGCCGTCAGCCAGGCCGAGCATCGCGCTGCGCGACGCCGAGCGCGAGCTCGCGGCCCAGACAGGCGCTCTTCGACGCCGGCCTGATCGGCAGCCAGACCCTGAGCAACTTCCAGACCTCGCGCGACCTCGCCGCCGACTCCCTGGCCAGCACCCGGTCGCGCTACCAGATCGTCGAGGACCACGGCATCCCGATCTCCGGGCGCCTCGCACAGCCAGAAGGCGCGCGTCACCTCGCCGATGTCCGGCGTGGTGATCACCAAGGGCGTCGAGCTGGGTGAGACCGTGACCTCCGGCGTCTCCTCGTTCAACGACGGCACGGTGATGTTCACCGTCGCCGACCTGAAATCGCTCATCATCCGCGTCAACCTCAACGAGGTGGACATCGCCAAGGTGCGCGTCGATCAGCCGGTGCGCGTCACCCTCGACGCCTATCCGCAGAAGATCTTCACCGGCAAGGTGCGCTTCGTCGCTCCCGCCGCCAAGGTGGTGGAGAAGATCAAGGTGTTCGAGGTCGAGGTCGCCCTCGACGAGCTCGACGAATCCTTCCGCACCGGCATGAGCGCCAACGTCGAGATCCTCGGCGAGCGGCGGGCAAGCGCCCTGTCGATCCCGCTCGAGGCCCTGCAGCGGCGCGAGGGGCAGACGGTCGTCTATCGCCTGAAGCCCAACCTCGATCCCAAGCAGATCGACAAGGCCCGCGAGGAGCTCGAGGGCCGCAGCAAGTTCGTCTGGCTGTCCGAGAACTGGAAGGATTACTTCGAGCCGGTCCAGGTCAAGGGCGGCATCGCCACCCTCGAGCGGGTGGAGGTCATGGCCGGCCTGCGCGCCGGCGATCAGGTGGCTCTCGAGGACGTGACCCGCAAGAAGGTCGAGAAGGACGAGGACAACTAGGCGAAGCTCTGTAGGGGCGGCCCTATGTGTGGTGCCGCCCTGGCGCAGAGACAGGACGGCCGTCTCCATGACGAAGACAGCCGCCCCCTACGAAATAGGACTATCAACATGAAGATCATCCAGACCCGCAGTCTGACCAAGGTCTACGGCAGCAACGGCAACGCCGTTCACGCCCTGCGCGGCATCGACCTCGACGTCGAGCGCGGCGAGTTCGTGGCCCTGATCGGCCCCTCGGGCTCCGGCAAGAGCACGCTGATGGCGATCCTCGGCTGTCTCGACGTGCCCACCGGCGGCACCTACGCCCTCGACGGGCGGCGGGTCGAGAACCTCTCGGGCGCCGACCTGGCGGCCATCCGCAACGAGAAGGTGGGCTTCGTCTTCCAGCAGTACAACCTGCTGCCCAAGGCGACGATCCTGCGCAACGTCGAGCTGCCGATGCTCTACGCCGGCGTGCCGCGCCGCGAGCGCAAGCAGCGCGCGCTGGAGCTGCTCGAGCGCGTGGGCATTCCCGAGAAGGCCAGCACCCTGCCCGGCGCGCTCTCCGGCGGCCAGCGCCAGCGCGTGGCCATCGCCCGCGCCCTGGCCAACCGGCCGGCGCTGCTGCTCGCCGACGAGCCCACCGGCGCCCTCGACTCGAAGACCGGCCAGGAGGTGCTCGCCCTGTTCCGCGAGCTGCACGCCCAGGGCAACACCGTCCTGCTGGTGACCCACGACCCGGCGATCGCCGCTCTGGCGGAGCGCCGCGTCGAGCTGCGCGACGGTCTCATCCACGTCGAACAGCAGGAGTTGGCGGCATGAAGACCAGCGGCGCTTTCCGCGAGCGGCTGCGCGAGTCCTGGATCGAGCTGCAGGGAGAACCCCGGGCGCTCGTTCCTCCAGGCGCTCGGCGTGATGCTCGGTGTCGCCTCGGTGCTCGGCGGCTTCTCGATCTCCGACAGCCAGCGGCGGCAGTCGGAGCGCATCTTCGCCCGCATCGGCGGCATCGACAAGCTCAACGTCTTCCCGACCGACACCGTCTACGACGGCACGCCGAGCGCGCTGCAAAACGCCAACCTCGGCCTGCGCCTGGAAGACGCGCTGGAGGGCGAGAAGATCCCCACCGCCAAGGCGGTCAACGCCACCAGCGTGCTCCGGCAGGCGCGGGCGCGCGTGCGCTCGGAGTTCGCCGACGAGGAGCGCGAGGTCAGCGGCATCGGCGCCGACTACGTGGCCATGAACGGCTACGAGATCGAGCAGGGCCGCGGCTTCACGTCCGAGGATCTCGCCTCCGGCGCCCCGGTCGCCGCGCTGGGCGCTGAGGCGGTGAGCGTCTTCTTTCCCACCGGCGACGTGGTGGGCAAGCCCCTGCGCATCGGCGACGTGCCGGTGACGGTGATCGGCGTCTTCGCCGAGAAAAACTTCCGCTTCCGCGAAGGGCAGTCGAACATCTTCGCGTGGCGCAACCGCATCGTGGCCGTGCCGTCGCTGCTCGTCGCGTCGCGCATGGAGGGCGACGAGTACCATCGCCTGGACCGCATCACCTTCCGGATTCCCGACCTCGCGGCGGCGGCCGACTTCTCGAAGGAGCTGTCGTCGCTCGTCACCGCCAACCACCGCCTGCAGCAGGACTACCGCCTCGACGACGTGGCCAAGCGCCTGGAGCGCCAGATGAGCCAGGGTGACGTCTACAACATCATCTTCATGTTGTCCGGCGTGCTCGCCCTGATCGGCGGCGGCATGGTCAATGTCAACGTCCAGCTCGCCTCGCTCAAGGAGCGGGTGCGCGAGGTGGGGGTGAAGATGGCGATCGGCGCGCCGGGGCGGGAGATCTTCAAGGCCTTCATGACCGAGGCGCTGCTGCTGACGCTCCTCGGCAGCGCCGCCGGCTACGCCATCGGCATCGCCTTCTCCTGGGTGATCACCAAGTCGATCGGCGTGCCGCTCGCGCTCGCCCCCATGAGTTTCCTGTGGGCCACGTTGCTGGCCATCGTCTTCGGCTTCCTGTTTGCGCTCTATCCGGCCGCCAAGGCCAGCCGGCAGTCGCCGATGGAGGCCCTGCGCTATGAGTGAATCAATCTCCTTGAATGTAGGGGCGGCCCTGCGTGGCCGCCCTGACGGGCAGGGCGCGTCAACGGAGCAGGGCGCCCACATAGGGGCGCCCCTGCAGAAGCGCCGCCGCAGCCTCGGCGTGCGCATCGCCCTGGTCTGGGAAGTGATCACCGGCGGCCTCATCGAGCTGTGGTCGCACAAGCTGCGCTCGATCCTCACCCTGACGCTGCTGATGCTCGGTGTTTTCGCCCTGGTGGTGATGTCCTCGGTGCTCGACGGCGTCAAGGACAAGGTGGCGACCGGCTTCGCCGGCATGAGCTGGGACGGCACGCTCTACCTGGTGCCCCGGGAGCCGAAGACCTCCGAGGATCAGAAGCGTTTCGCCATGAGCACCGGCCTGCGCTATGAGGACCTCACGCGCATCGCCGCGCCCCATCCCCAGGTGCTGGGGTTTTCCCCCCGCGCCAGCAAGCGCAGCATCGTGCAGGTGACCGGCGGCAGCGAGCGCATCTTCGTCAACGGCGTCACCGCCGGGTACTCGTACCTGATGGACCGCCCCGTCGGCCTCGGCCGCGGCATCACCGAGGACGATCAGCGGCGGCACTCGACGGTGGCTGTGGTGGGCGCGACCCTCGGTTCGAAGCTCTTCGGCGGCAGCGATCCGGTGGGGCGCGACCTGGTGATCGAAGGCGTGCCCTACCGGATCGTCGGCGTGCTGGCGGGCGGCCAGATCTTCAACGAAGAGCTGTGGCAGGACGCCAACGGCGTGCTCATCCCGCTCGAGACCTACATGGACCGCATGGACACCGACCACCTGCTCTCCCTGGTGGCGGTGAAGCTCAAGTCCGATCGCGATCTCGACGAGGTCTCCGCCGCCATGCTCGCCCGCGCCCGGCAGGCTCATCACGGCATCGAGGACGTGGAGGTCAAGGATCTCGACGCCGAGCTGGCGCGCGGCTACGAGGACTTCCAGGGCGAGCTGCGCGGCTGGAGCGTGGTGCTGTTCAGCCTCGCCGGCACGGTGCTGTTGGTGGGCGGCGTCGGCGTGCTGTCGGTGATGCTCATCTCCTTCTCCGACCGGCGCTACGAGATCGGCCTGCGCAAGTCGATGGGCGCCAACGACGGGCAGATCCTGATGCAGTTCCTGCTCGAAGCCGTGGTGCTGGCGGCCATCGGTGCCACCATCGGCACGGCGGCCGGCAGCGCGCTCTGCCGCGCCATCTCCGACAAGTTCCCCTGGGGGCTCGTCGTCAACCCCATGGGCCTCGCCGCCGCCTGGAGCATCGCACTGGTCCTGGCGGTCGTGTTCGGCCTGTATCCCGCCATCCGCGCCGCGCGGCTGTCGCCGATGGAGGCGATGCGGTAGGGGAAGCCCTCACCACCCCGGCCCTCCTCTCCCGCCCCCTCCCTTCCTCCCTCACCGGGAGAGGAGGGAGACTGAAAAGCAAAAGCAAAAAGAAGCTGCTTCTTCGGGCTCCCCTCTCTCCCGGCGGGGTGGGTGTGAGTTGCCCATGGGCCTTTGGCGCACCCGCGAGGACGAAAGTACGGGGGAGTTTCTGGGTAGGCGGGAGAGGGCTGGGGGAGTGAGGGGCCCGAGGCGGCGGAGAACCTCCGTTCATCGACAATCCTTGGCGGGCGCTCTCTTTCGAGGTTGACTCTCGGCACGGGACGTAGGTCCTGGCAGGCTTCTTGCCTTAGAACTCCCGCCGGGAGGACGAATCATGAAAACCACCACGATTCCTGCAGTCAGGCTCGTTGCCCTGGTCGCGTTGCTTTTGATGCTCATCCCGATGCCCTTGATGCTGGCAGCCCAGGAGGGAGGCGGCGAAGGCAGCGGGGGAGGCGGTGAATCAACGACGAAGACCACTACCACGACCACCACCTGGTACGCGAACCCGGTCTGGATCACGGCCGGAGTCGTCGTGCTGATCCTCGTGATCCTGCTGATCGCCTTCGCCTCTCGCGGCGACCGGACGACTGTGATCAAGAGCTGAGCCGGCCTCGGTATCTCCAGCGAACCCTTCAATAAGCCGGAAGAGTCCGGTACAGTATTGAGGGGTTCGCTTGGAGACGGACGTGCCGCGGCGTAATCGCTGGAGGGTCTTGGTCGGGCTGATCGGGCTCGCGGCCTGCCTGCCTCTCTCCTCGCAGATTCCGGATCTCGAGAAACGCTTCCCCTGGTTCAGCAAGGGGTCGCGGCCGCCCGAGTACCCTGAGATCGTCGTCGATGGCGCCTGGCTGGCGCAACGCCTCGAGAGCGAAGAATTCGTCCCCGTCGATCTTCGTTCACCCTCTCTGTACCAGCGCGGCCATCTTCCGGGGGCCGTGAATCTGCGATTTCCTGCGGAGCCGTCCGATGTCGCCGGCGTGCGCGGAGTTTTGAGCGCGGCCGGATTCGCCGCATCTCGAGGACGTCGGCGTGGACGCCGAAGCGGACGGCTTTGATCCGCGACCGGCTGCCATTGTCGAAGACGACTCGATCGCCGACACCCACTACGCCGTCGCCGTTGTTGTCTTCCCAGTTGGCGACGCGGTAGCTCCGCTTGGCGTTGGGCCTGATCTCGCCCCACAGCTCGCCTCCGGCGTCCTGCGGGTTCCAGTCCCCCTGGGGCTCCACGACCGCCCCGGAAGCGAGATGGTATTGCGGCGCCACCCGCGAGATCTTGACGTTCCGGACCTCCGAGTTGGTCTCGATCGTGAGCTGCCTGCCGAGGATGGCTTTCTCGAGGTCGTTGGTCCCGGCAGCCTCGATGATCGGTCCGCAGTAGATGACGTGCCAGACCGTGCAATAGTTTGGCGAGATCTCGTGCCAATAGCTGCAGACATAGAAGATGTCACAGGGGTCGTCCTGGGCCGCCTGAGCGACCTTCGGCTCGGCCTGAAGGACCATCCTCTCTCCCGCCCCGGCAACGGCGGAGACCATCAACAGCGCGCACAGGGAGATCAACAGCGCAATACGGACTCTCATGACTCCTCTCCTTCCATCGGTGTCTCCTCGGAGAGCGCCATCGCTTCGAGGGACACGAATCGTCGGTCATCGGCACGCCGAATCAGGGATGCCTCGGGGGCTCATGCAGGATCCAATCTGCCGCCTCGCTTGTATGCCAAGTATCTTAGATGCGCAGTTCCAAATGTCAATAGGCAACTGCGTGATACCGCGCTCTCTTCGGGATTCTTAGGCTGCTGCGTGCCCGCGGAGGCTTCCTGCCGCGGGCTTCGAAGAGCCATGAGGGGCAGAACCATACACAGGATCGCTACGGCGACGACGGCGATACGTTGCCGCTGAGAGAGCTGCACCTCGGCCCACTTCGTTCGTACAGGGGCCATGATCGCGAGCAACAGGAGAAGAACCGCGGCGATCCAGAGAAAGCCAAGTGGGTTCTTGACAACTTCGGCGATGATGTCGAGCACGCTCACCTCCCCGGCCCTCCTCTCCCGCCTCACACCCACCCCTGCCGGGAGAGAGGGGCCGGGGGAGTGAGGGGCGACGGCGCGGTGACGCTGAGCTGAAGCCACCGGCGGGATCGGACTCACCAGGTTCCCGCGATTTTGACGAGTCCCTGGGTGATGACCTCCGGGAGCCTTCCGTTCGGCGGCTGTTGTGGTTTAATCACGCGGGTTACGGTCGCCCGCGAAAAGGTGCGGACGGGAGGTACCGGCGGTGTTCCCAGGGAGGATTCACGGCTCTGCGAGATGACGACGGATTCCAGGCCGGTCCTGCCGCCGCGGATCTGCTGCCGGCCTTCGAGGCGGTGGGCCAGGAGGTAGCCCGGCTGCGCAAGACGGTCCTGAGGCTCGGCCACGCCCAGGAGATGTTCCAGCAGAGGATCGAAGAGGAGGTAGGCCGCCTGTCGCGGCCGGCGGACCGCGATCCTGCCGGCGCGGCGGGCGCCGTGCCCAACAGCGCTCAGCAGCGGGCGCTGATGGAGGTCGACCAGGCGGTGCTGCACCTGCTCGACCTCGCTCGGGGAGCCGCCCGGGAATCGCCCGCGGAGGCGTTGGAGATCACGCCGCAATCGATGCGCGAGGGGTTGGCCCTGCTGCAGGTCCGGGTACGCAATCTCCAGCGGTCCTTCGGCCTCGAGCCGATTCCGGCCCTGGGCCGCCGCTTCGACGACCGCTGCCATCAGGTCTACGGCGTCTGCGACCAGCCCGGCTTGGCCGAAGGCGAGGTGGCCGAGGAGGTCCTGCCGGGCTACCGGCTGGGCGACCGGGTCGTGCGGCCGGCTCTGGTCATCGTCAACCGCTGCCAGGACGCGGGCGAACCGCCGGGTGAGGTCCGTCCATGAGCGAGACGATCTTCGGCATCGACCTGGGGACGACGAACTCCTGTCTCGCCGTCATGGAGGCAGGCGGCCCGCGGGTGATCGAGATCGAAGGTCAGCCCATCGTGCCTTCGGTCGTGAGCTTCGACGCGGCCGGCGGCGAGGTGATCGTCGGGCAGCGGGCGCGTAACCGCCTGATCCTGGAACCGGAGGCGACGGTGCAGTCGATCAAGCGGCGGATGGGCCACGGCGAGAGGATCGGTTTCGGTGGCCGCTCCCTCCTGCCGGAGGAGATCGCCGCCGAGATCCTCCGCTTCCTGAAGGTCCAGGGGGAGCGGGCCTGCGGCCGCGAGGTGCGCCGGGTGGTGATCACGGTGCCCGCCTATTTCGCCGACGCCCAGCGGCGGGCCACCATCCGCGCCGGCGAGCTGGCCGGCCTGGAGGTGGCGCGCATCCTCAACGAGCCGACCGCGGCCGCCCTGATCTACGACCGGCTGGTGATGCGCGGCAGCGGGCCGGACGTCGCGCCCGCAGGCGCCGCCGGGCGGCGGAGCGCGGCGGCGGCCTCGCAGCGCGTCCTGGTCTACGACCTGGGCGGCGGCACGTTCGACGTCTCGGTGGTGGAGATCGGCGGCGAGGTCAACGAAGTGCGGTCGAGCTGCGGCGACAATCAGCTCGGCGGCGACGATTTCGATCTGCTGGTGGCCGAGCACCTCCTGGCCCAGGCGCGCGAGCGCTACGGCCGCGACCTCGGTGCGGACCGTCGCGCGCAGGCGCGGTTGCGGCACGCCGCGGAGCGGGCGAAAATCGATCTCTCGTCGCAGCCCTACGCCCGCGTCATCGAGGAGGCCCTGGCTCCCGGTCTCCACCTCGATCTGGAGATCGACCGGCCGACCTTCGAGGGATTGATCCAGGGCCACCTGGACGCCACTCTCGGAGAAGTGGACCGCGCTCTCGAGGAGGCCGGCCTCAGCCCCGACCGGATCGACCGGGTGATCCTCGTGGGCGGCTCGACCCGCATCCCGCGGATCGCGGAGATGCTCGCGGAGCGCTTCCCCTGCCCGGTCGACCATGCCGTGGATCCCGCCCTCGGCGTGGCGCTGGGGGCGGCGCTGCAAGGGGCGATTCTGGGCGGCCAGGTGTTCGATCAGATCCTGGTGGACGTCGCGGCCCACTCGCTGGGCATCAAGACCGTGGACAACGTCTTCGCGAAACCGTTCGAGCACGCCGAGGCGGACCATTTCTCGGTCGTCATCCGCCGCAACACGCAGATTCCGGCCACCCGCTCGGAGGCCTATTTCACGGTGGTGGACGACCAGGAGAAGGTGTGGGTCGAGGTCTACCAGGGCGAGAGCGAGCTGTGCAGCCGGAACACCCGGATCGGCCAGTTCACGTTCGATCTGGCGCCGGCGCCGGCCGGCTGCGCGGTGGTCGTGGAGCTTCTCCTACGACCTCGACGGCATCATTCGTGTCGTGGTGAGCCAGAAGGACAAGGACCGGCGCAAGGAGGTGACGCTGAGCACCCGCACCCGCGGCGAGAGCGCGGCGGCGCCGGCCGGGCTGCGGCCGGTGGACAATTACATCCTGCGCAAGGCCCGGCTGCAGGCCGAGGCCTTGGCCGCCGGCCCGCGGCAGGAGCGGCTGCGCGCGGCCGCCGCGGCCTACGAAGCGGCGCTGGCGCGGGAGACGGACGACCCGCACGATCTCGACCGGGTGGAGAACGAGCTCCTGGATCTGCTCGAGGAGGCGGCAGAGGAGCCCGCCAGCGATGAGCCGTAAGGAAGCGCTCAAGCTCAAGAAGGAGCGCGCGCGTCTCGACGCGCTGGAGGGGCGGCTCGAACGTTTCTACCGGCAGGGAGCCGACGAGAGCTTCCTCGAGCTCGCCCAGGGCAAGGCGCGGGATCTCACTCCGGCGGCGGCGGAGCTCTACGGCCAAGTCGCGGACCGGGCCTTGCGCAGCGCCCTGGCCGGCGTCGACCTGCCGCGCGTGCAGCGCCTGCTCGCCCGGCTCGCCCGCGACGCGCGGCCGCGGCCCCTGATGGCGCTGGCCGAGACCGTCCTGCACCTCGCCGAGGGGCGGCTGGACGAGGTGCGAGCCCGGCTTGCCGCCCTTGCCCGGCAGGAAGCGGACGGCGCGCCTTGGCGTCCGGGGTTGGCGGCGGCCCTGGCGGCGCTCTGCGCTCCCGGCGCGCCGTCAGGCAATGTCGACGCCGGCGACATCGGCGACGGCGCCGCGGCTCCGGAAGCGCAGGCGATCCAGCGTTTCTACCGCGCGCTCGCCGCCGTTCAGGACCGCGAGTTTCGCCCGTCGCCCGCCGAGGTCGAGGAGCTGCGGCAAGCCGCGGCGGCGGTGGGGACGGCTCTTGCCGCCGATCCGGCGGTCCAGCGTCTGGTGGCGGCGGCGCAGGAGAGGCTGCGGCTGCTGGCCGAGCTCGCCGGTCTGGAGGAGACGCTCCAGCGCCGGCGGGGCGCCGCCCTCCTGGCGCTTTTCCTGGAGCGGGTCAAAGCCCTCTCCCCCTCGCTCCTCGCGGCCCTGCGCGACGGTCCGCCGGCCGACCTGCTCCGCCCGCTCCACCATGCCCTGCGCCTGCGCTGGCGGGACCTCCTGGCGCTCGTGGCGGAGCGGGCCGGCGACGGCACCTGGGCCGACTTTCACATCGCCTGGCCCGCGCTCGCCGCCGTGGACCTGGAGATCGTCGGCGGTCCGGAGGGACCGAAGAACCGGGCCGCCGTCCGCCAGCTCCTGGAGGCCAGGGATTTCCGCCAGCTCGCGGGCCTGCTGGGCTCGCTGAGCGACGCCGAGAAAGCGCCCGAGCGCACCGCCCGGCTCTGGAGCCTCGAGCTGTGGGCCTGGGAGCGGGCGTTGGCGGAGGCAGAACCGGACCGGTTCCTGGCGCACACCGAGCCGCCGGAGCACGCGGCTCTCGTGCGCTTGGTACGGATGGCCGGCGATGTCGCCGGCCGCCTCCCCGGCGAGCAACGTCCCGAGGCCGCGCGTTTCCTGCGGGGACAGCTCTTCGAACTGTCGGAGGAGCAGTTCCTCTGCAACCACTCGCTGGAGGCCGCCACGACCCTGCTGCGGCACCTGCCGGACGATCCGGGGCTTCTCCTCATCGCATTGACCGCGGCGGCGAACGCCAAGGACTTCCGGGCCCAGAGCCTGTTCGCGGCGCGCATCGCCGCCCGTGGTGAGGCGCGGACCACGGATCGCGAGACCGTCCTGCAGCTCGTCTCTCAGATCGTCCTGGAGAAGGCGGAGGTCTTCGTGCGGGTGCTGCCCTCGCTGCGCCTCCTCCTGGGGGAAGAGGCCTGGCCGAGGGCCCAGGCGATCGTGCTCGCCAACGTCATCGACCTCGTCTGCGGCGACCTCGACCGGTTCTACGAGGCGGCCGACGTTCGCGTGCTGATTCGGGAGCTGGCAATCTATCGCCCCGCCCTGGACGGGCGCCCGGAGATGGCCGCCCTCGAGGCGACGCTCGCTTGCGTGCAGCCGGACGGTGGCGGAACCCAGGCGTTGCGGAGTCTGCTCGGGAGATCGCCGGAGCTGGAGGTGGCCCTGGTGGCGCTGCGCGTGCTGGCGGCGGCGTCCACCCCGTGGGCGCCGCCGGCGGTCGAAGAAGCCTTCGAGTTCGCGCGGGCCGCGGTCATCTCCCGCCTCGACCTCCGCTGGCGGCTGTGGAGACCCGCGCTGACCGGCTTGATGATCGGAGCGAGCCGGTCCCAGGTGCGCCTGCTGCGCGACCGAATCGGCCAGATGCTGCGCGGCGAAGGGCTGCAGAAAGAGGATCGGCTGGCCCTCGAAGAGGCCCGGACGAGGATCGCGGAGCTGCAGCGGCTGGACAGCGCCATGCGGAAAGAGGACGCCCAGGCGGCTCGAGCCCGCCGGCGAGGCAAGCGCCGTCGCGAGGCGGCCGGAAAGCAGCTCAGCTTCGATCTCCTTTGAGCGAGGAATGCCGTGGACGACCCGTACAAGGTTCTCGGCCTCGAGCCAGGCGCCGGCGGCGAACGGATCGGCCAGGCCTACCGCGCTCTGGTGCGACGCTTTCCGCCGGAGCTCAACCCCGAGCGGTTCGCCCGCATCCAGCGCGCCTACGAGCTGCTGCGGTCCTTGGCGCGCGCCATGGAGGAGGTGCGCCGGATGCCCGAAGAGGCACTGGACGCGCTCTTCCCGGCCGCGCAGATCCGCCTCCGCCCTCTCGACGACGCGTCCGATTCTCTGCAGCCGCAGGACCTGGAGCCGCTGCTGCGGGCCCTGCGCCGAGCCCTGCTCGAGCGGCTGCTGCGGGAAAGCCTGGGCGCCTGATTCCGCCACCTGCCATGCATGCGAACCGGCCTGCGATTGTTCTTTACGAGCGCGCCCTCTTGGCGCTCCCTGCCGCGCCTATTTTCAATCGTCCTCTGGGCGATCCCTCGTTGTTGGGGGACCTGGATCGAGCCGCGCGGAGGCTCAACTACAAGCTGATCTGAGATGTGGGTCCATGAGCGGGCAGGCGGCACATGCTATCCTTCCGATATGAAAAGGAGCCCTTCTCAGTCCACCTCCCAGGGGCCCTTTCGCGCAGATCAAATCCGGCCCGGCGATCCCTACGAGCTGTCGAACGGCCATCCCATCTACTGCCTGCCCACCGGCGGCCGGGGAGCCAAGGCGACGGGCGTGGGCGCCGACGTGCTCGCCAGCGATCCGGCGGCTCGGGACGTTGGCATCGACACCGGATTTTCTCCAGTCCCGGACATGCTCCGGGCTCCCGATCTTGCCGTGGGCGACATCCCGGACCAGCCGGGCTGGGTTCAAGGAGCGCCTCTCCTGGCGGTGGAGTACGCCGATACCGGGCAGGACGAGACCGAGCTGGCAGCCAAGATCCAGGATCTCCTTGCCGCCGGCACCCGCTATATCTGGGTGGTGCGTCTGACCGGGCCGCGACGAGTCGAGGTGCACGAGGCCGGGGCAGGTGTGACGGTGGCTCATCCCGGGGACGAGCCTCCAGGCGCCGGGAGTCCTCGCCAATCCGGTGCCGGTCAAGGCTCTCTACGATCGCGAGGCCGGGCGGGAGGTGGTCTTCCGAAACCTCCTTCAGCGGGAGGGTTATGCCAGCCTCGATGCGGTTCGGGAAGAGGGCAAGGCCGAAGGTAAGGCCGAGGGAGAGGTCAGTGGCCTGCGGACGGCCATCGCCGATGTCCTGGCCGCACGTGGCCTTGCCGTGGACGACGACCTCCGAGCCACCCTCGCCGGCGTGAGCGAACCGGATCTCCTCAGGCGTCTGCTCGGCCGGGCGGCGACGGCCGGGTCGGCAGGTGAGGTTGTCGCGGGCTTCAAGGGTTGATCACGACAACAGCAGCTCCAGATCCTCCCGCGTCAGCCCGGCGAGGAGGCTCTGGTCGGCCTGGATGACGGCGTCGGCGAGGTCTCGTTTGGTCTTCTGGAGCTCCAGGATCTTCTCCTCGACCGTATCGCGGGCGACAAGGCGGCAGGCGAAGACGGGCCGGGTCTGGCCGATGCGGTGGGTGCGGTCGATGGCCTGGGATTCGACGGCGGGATTCCACCACGGATCGAGCAGGTAGACGTAGTCGGCGGCGGTCAGGTTGAGACCCAGCCCTCCCGCTTTCAGGCTGATCAGGAAGAGCCGCGTCTCCGGATCGGACTGGAAGGCCTCCACCCGCTCGCGGCGGTCGCGCGTGCGGCCGTCGAGATATTGGTAGGAGATCCCTTCGCGGTCGAGCTGCCCGCGCAGGAGGGCGAGGAAGCTGGTGAACTGGGAGAAGACGAGCGCCTTGTGGCCCTCGGCGAGGATCTCCTGGAGCTGCGGCAGCAGGAGGTCGAGCTTGGCGCAGGGTTCGTCGGCGCGGTCGCGGTCCAAGAGTCCGGGATGGCACGCCGCCTGGCGCAGGCGCAGCAGGGCTTCGAGCACGAGGATCTTGGCGCGTCCGAGTCCCTGCTCGCCGATGCGCGCGCCGAGCGCGTTGCGGTAGTGGTCGCGCAGCTCGTCATAGAGCCGGCGCTGTTTCGGCGGCAGCTCGCAGAAGAGCGTCTGCTCGACCTTGGCGGGGAGCTCGGGCGCCACCTGCTCCTTGGTGCGGCGCAGGAGGAAGGGCCGCAGGGCGCGGGCGAGCCGCTCCCGCGTCTCGGGATCCGGATTGCGCAGCTCCTCGGAGTGGGCGGCGAGGAGAGGCGAGGTCCCGAGGAGGCCGGGATTCAGGAACTCCAGCAGGCTCCACAGCTCGCCGAGATGGTTCTCGATCGGCGTTCCGGTCAACGCCAGGCGGTGGCGGCCGCGCAGCAGGCGGGCGGCCTTGGCCGTCAGGCTGTCGGCATTCTTGATCGCCTGCGCCTCGTCGAGGATGACGTAGTCGAACTCCGACTCCCGCAACGCCGCCACGTCGCGGCGCAGCGTGCCGTAGGTGGTGAGCACGAGATCGCAGCCGGCGAACGGATCGCCTTGCTTGGTGCGGCCGGCGCCGGTATGGTCGAGCACGCGCAGCTCCGGCGTGAAGCGCGCCGCCTCGGCGAGCCAGTTGAAGACCAGCGAGCGCGGCACGACGATGAGGGAAGGCGGCAGCCCTTCCTTGGCGCGCCGGGTGCGGCGGGCCTCGAGGAGCGCCAGCACCTGGATGGTCTTGCCGAGACCCATGTCGTCCGCGAGGCAGCCGCCGAAGCCGAAATCGCGCAGGTAGTGGAGCCAGCCGACGCCGGTCTTCTGGTAGGCGCGCAGCTCGCCGGCAAATCCCGGCGGCTCTCCCACGGGCGCGATCCCGGCGAAGCCGCGGAGCCGCTCGCGGGCGCGCTCGAAGGCTTCGTCGAAGGTGGCCTCCGGCTCTTCCGAGAGCCAAGCGTCGAGGAGGGCCGCCTGGGCCGGTTTGAAGCGCAGGTGGTCGCCTTCGACCTTGCCGAGGCCGCCGATCGTCGCGAGCTTCTTCACCCATTCTTCGGGGAGGACTCCCAGGCTGCCGTCGCCGAGGGTGATGAAACGCTCGCCGCGGCGGAGGGCGGTGAGCAGCTCCGGCAGCCGCACGGTCTGGCCTTCGAATTCCGCCTCGCCGTGCAGCTCGAACCAGTCGACGCCCGAGGAGACACCCATCTTGAAATGGTTGGCGGAGCGATAGAGCTTCCCCTCGGCCTCGACCGACCAGCCTTCGGCGAGGAGCGCGCGCACGACTTTCGGCACCCGGGTAGGGGCGATCCGCAGCACCGGCTCTCCGGAATAGGCGTCGTGGGAAGACCGGAAACCGAGATCGCCGAGGCGGGTGGCGCTCCGCCGCTCGGCTTCGAAGTCGCGGAGGAGGAACCGCCGCTCCTCTCGCTCGTAGAAGCCGCGATCCGCCGTATCGGCCGGCACCTCGTGTGCGTCATAGAGGAAAGACAGCACCGCGCTCGGCCATCCGCGATAGGTGTATTGATGCTGGGGCGGCGAGAGGAGCCGCAATCGCGGCCGGGGGACGGCGCGCGTCTCCTCCAGGCGCATCGTTTCCGGCAGATCGAGCGGCGGGAGATCGCGTGCGACCAGGAGGCGCGCGAGCAGCTCGTCCCGGTCGTCAGAGGAGACTCGGAGAGCCGCCTGATGATTCAGCAGCGGTGCCCAGCGCAATGCGGTCCCGTTGGCGAGGCGCGAGATCCGGCCGCCGGCGATCAGGAATCCCGAACCGAGCAGACAGATCTGCTCGCGGGATGCAAATCGCTCCTCGCCGCGGCGCAGCGAAGCGCTCAAGACACAGCCGCCGTTTTCGGCCTCGCGCGCCTCCAGCCAGAGCGTCCAGGCCTCGCCCTCGTCCCAGGCGAGCGGTTCGAGATCGCCGGACCCGGCGGTGTGGCGCAGCAGAAACCGGCCGGTGGCGCAGAGCAGAGGGAGCAGGATGCCGGCGGCCTCCGCGGGGATCTCGCAATTGTTGGTGACAGTGGGCAGATACCAGCTCGGCCATGGACCGAGGGTCGCTCCAGAGAGCAGAGAAAGGATCTTCCGGTCGGCGGCGTTCGGGAGCCGCGGGACCTCTTCACGCTTCAGGCTCAGCCGCTGGAGCTTTCCCCAGGAGCCGTCCTGCTTCTTCCGCCGGGTCGCCAACTCCAGAGTGAGCTCCTGGCTCGCCAGGGTCCGCGGCAGCTCGAGGACGTACAGGATCTCCGCGTCCGGTCCAACCTTCGGCGGCTGGACGTGCCGCCCGGCGCTCGCGAGCCGGTCGATCGTCTCGCGCCAGGTGGGAGCACTGGGAACATGGGGAGCCGTGGGAGCACGAAGAGCGGATTTGAGGAGCGCGGCCGAAGACGGGGGCAGCGGTTCCCAGCTTTCGTCTTGGAATTCATCGTCCTCGAAGGTGTCGTCTTCGTAACCCTCGCCGTCCAGATCGTCGTACTCCGGATCCTCATACTCCAGGTCGAAATCGTCCACCGCGGCCTCCGCGATCAGGCGGAGCGGCGGCCTGCCGTCTTTCCCCCGCAGCCCGTTCCTCGCGTCCACGGCCAGGATGGTGGCCCAGACGTGCTTGCAAGGCTCGCCGCGCTCGGAAAACGGGCAGGAACAGGAGGTCCGGAGGATGCGGTCCTCGCGGGTCAGGATGACCTGGTAGTGGATGGAGCCGACGACGATCGCCTGGGCCTGCTCGGAGTCGCACGAGATGAGATTTACCTGTCCGCCGCGGTAATAGTGCACGCCGCGCTTGCGGACTTTGGAGTTGATCCGGGAGGCGAGATTCGAAGCGAGAGACATCGGCGGGGCATGGTAGCAGTTCCGCTTGTCGCTGAAAAAGCGCGGGAAGGGGACGGTAGGGCCGGGGTGATGGGGATCACGATTTCGCCCCGCCGGGGCTGGCCCTCACTCCCCAACCCCTCTCTCCCATCCTCACACCCAGCCCGCCGGGAGAGAGGGGCTTGAAGAGGCTTCCGTGTTTTTTGCAGTCTCCCTCCTCTCCCGGACGGGGTGGGTGTGAGGTGGGAGAGGAGGGCCGGGGAGGTGAGGGACGCGCCGGGCAGCGCGTGCTATCCTTCGATTGTGAAAAGGACCGTGGGCCGTCCTGCTTCTTCAGGTCCTTTCCGTGCCGATCAGATCCGGCCCGGCGACCCGTACGAGCTGTTGAACGGCCATCCCGTCTACTGTCTGCCCACCGGCGGCCGGGGAGCCAAGGCGACGGGCGTGGGCGCGGACGTGCTCGCCAGCGATCCGGCGGTTCAAAACGTGGGTATCGACACGGGTTTTTCTCCCTCCCCGGACGTCCTTCGGGCTCCTGATCTTGCCGTCGGCGACATCCCGGACCAGCCGGGTTGGGTTCAAGGCGCGCCGCTCCTGGCGGTGGAGTACGCCGATACCGGGCAGGACGAGGCCGAGCTGGCGTCCAAGATCCAGGATCTCCTTGCCGCCGGCACCCGCTATATCTGGGTGGTGCGCCTGACCGGGCCGCGAAGAGTCGAGGTGCACGAAGCTGGGGCAGGTGTGACGGTGGCTCATCTCGGCGAAGAGCTCCAAGCGCCGGGAGTCCTCGCGAACCCGGTGCCGGTCGAGGCTCTCTACGATCGCGAGGTCGGGCGGGAGGTGGTGTTCCGGAATCTGCTCCAGCGGGAGGGTTACGCCAGCTTGGATGCCGTTCGAGAGGAAGGAGGGGCTGAGAACAGCTATCGTCGACGTCTTGTCCGCCCGCGGCCTTCCGGTGGACGACGACCTCCGAGCCGCGCTCGCCGGCATCAACGATCCGGGTCTCCTCAGGCGGCTCCTCGGCAAGGCTGCGGTGGCCGAGTCGCCGGACGAGATTCTCGCCGTGCTCAGGGGTTGAGCGTTCCGGCGGGGTCGCGATCCGCGAGGATCTCCGCCGACACCCCGCAGCATCAGACGATCGAGAAGAGATCCCTCGCGCGGTCTGAGTTCCAAAGGTCCCAAAGATTGCCGTTGCCGGCGGTTTCGAGCTCCTCCGGCGTCGGATCCAGGATGATGCAGAGCCCTTCTCGGTACGTCCGTTCAATCGCGAGGATCTGGCGTCCAGCCGGCAAGGCGATGACGGCTGCGGCGATCGTGGCGTCGTTACGCTGCAGCGTCAGGGTGGCCCCGCCCAGCTCCGCGAGAAGCTCGAGGAAGCTGATGGTGTCGGACATCAGGACCAAGAGTACCAAGCTGAAAAGGAAAGTGGGGAAGACAGTTCGTATAGCATACGCAGAGGGCCGGGGCCATGCACAAGAAACTGACAATCACGGTGGACGAACAGGTCTACTACGGACTTCATCGCGTGGTCGGCCGGCAGAAGATCAGCCAGTTCATCGCGACGTTGGTTCGTCCCCATGTTGTTTCCGAGGATCTGACAGCCGCCTATCGGGAGATGGCCGGGGACGAGCGCCGAGAGGAGGAAGCAGGCGAATGGGCCGAAGCCACTCTCGCGCCTCGAATCCGTTCCTGAACCGCGTCCAGGTCGTCCCGCTGACGAGCAACGCGGACCTCCCGGGAAGAACCCTAGCCTCTCGGCGCCGAAAACAGGCTCGCGGCGGCGCACCGCAGGATGTGGGAGCCGCATCTGAGATGAGGGCGGCGCTCCGCAGGATGGCGGCGGCGCTCCGTCATCTCAGATGCGAGCCGGCAGGATGGGGGCGGGGCTCCGCAGGATCAGAAATTTCACCGCAGGCTTGCGGCGTCGCTCCCTCATCTCAGAAATCGCGCCGCAGCCTCGCGGCGTCGCTCCGTCATCTCAGATGCGGGCCCGCAGGATAGTGGCGGGGCTCCGCAGGATCAGAAATCTCGCCGCAGGCTTGCGGCGTCGCTCCACGATCTCAGAAATCTCGCCGTAGACTCGCGGCGTGGCTCCGTCATCTCAGATACGGCGCCGCAGGATGGGGGCGGGGCTCCGCAGGATCAGAAATCTCGCCGCAGTCTCGCGGCGCCGCTCCGTCATCTGAGATTGCGGCGCCGCAGGATGGAGGCGTGACTCCGCAGGATCAGAAATCCCACCGCAGGCTTACGGCGTGGCTCCACCATTTCAGAAATCTCGCCGCAGGCCTGCGGCGCCGCTCCGTCATCTCAGGTGCGGGCCCGCAGGATGGGGGCGAGGCTCCGCAGGGATCAGAAATCTCGCCGCAGGCCAGCGGCGTGGCTCTGCGATTTCAGAAATCCCGCCGCAGTCTCGCGGCGCCGCTCCGTCATCTCAGAAATCCCGCCGCAGTCTCGCGGCGTAGCTCCGTCATCTCAGATACGGCGCCGCAGGATGGGGACGGGGCTCCGCAGGATCAGAAATCTCGCCGTAGGATGAGGGCCTCGCTCTGTCATCTCAGAAATCTCGCCGCAGGCTTGCGTCATCGCTCCGCCATCTGACTTTGCGAGCCCGCCATCTCAGCTACGGCTCCCCCATCCTGCGGCGCCGCTCCGCGAGCCTGTTCGGGGACGGGAAAAAAGCCATTTTGGCGCAAAAGAGGTCGCGAGAACCAAAAATTGTCTGGCGCAGGCGGGATTTCAGGCTTTTCCCTCACTGGCCGATCTCACTTTGTCGTCGAGCCCTTCGAACGGCACGAGAGCGAGGTTGCGGCATCCGAGGATCTCCGTTGTCGCCCTCAGCGGCACCTCGCGGGCGCTGGCGAGCGAAGCGAGCTGCCCTTCGGCGATGACAAAGAGCCTCCGGGGCGGCTCGAGCTTCCAGTCCGACCGGGTGGGGCGAGTGCCCGGCGGCGACGAGCGTTTCGGCGTCGCTGTCGCTCAAAGCCCACGCGCTCCGCGAAAAGGCGAGCAGGCGTCCCAGCCGGAACCAGACGCCTGCGGCGCGGCCGAGCTGCCGCATCTCCCATTGGCGGACCCGGGCGCGCGAGCGGATCGCGCTGGCGCGGGCGTGCAGCGAGTCGAGGGAGCCCCTCATGCGACCGCCTCCAGCCGCTGGATGAGCCTGGCCACATCCTCGCGGCCGGCCGCGGGGTCGGGCATCTCGGGAATGGGCTTCATCAGCGATCCCTCGCGAGCCAGACCGAAGGCTCCTCGGGGGCAGGTGAGTAGCCGGCGATGCGGTCGAGCGCTTGCTTCACCTCGCCGTGGCGGCTCACGGGCACGACCAGATCGACGTCTTGCGAGACGACCAGCGTCGAAGCCGCTCCTGGCTCGAGCAGGTTCGGCACCTGCGAGCCTCCGACCATCACGCCGGGGACGTCGAGGACCGGTTGCATCTCTCTGAGGGACGCGAGCAGGCGATCGAGAAACCGCATCGGGGAAGAGTATATGGATCACGACGGCAGCGGCTCCAGATCCCCGCGGAGCTGTCGGGGGCTCGACCTCGAAGAACTGCCGACGTGCTTTCTGCCTCCGCGCAGCCTTCTCAAGGCGAAGGCCCTTTAAGGTTCCCGATCGAGTACGTCCAGCAGCCTCAATCCCTCTTCCCGTGAACCGAGGGCCGCGCGGGCGCGAAAGCGCGTCTCGGCGTCGAATTCGGCCAGGGCGATGGTCGAGAGCTCGTCGAGGAGCTTGTTCATGCTGATCTTGCGCCGCTCCGCCAACTGGCGAAGGCGCTCGTGCTTCTCGTCGGACAGCCGGATGGTCAAGGTGGCCATTCTAGATCTCCTGCAAGAGGTCTCCGGGAGACAGGACTCGCAAGCCGGGGAATTGGAGTTCCGCTCCTCGGAAGTCGCGGACGTTCTTCGTGACGATGACCGAGGCGCTCCCCGCGACAGCGAGCTCGACCAGATGATTGTCGGCCTCATCCCGCAGGTTGGGCCGCCAGCCGTAGTAGATGGTCGTCCAGCGGCAGACACTCAGAAAGGCGTTGAACAGTTCGTCCCGCTGTCGGGCATCAAGACTGCAGCCTGCAAAGAGAGGTCCTCGCGCCAACAGGGATTCGTACTCCGCGAACAGCGCCTCACCCATGAGCGGCTGGAGCCGGCCGTCCAGGCAGGCCCTAAGGACAGATCGGCTGGCACCTCCCGGACCAAGCAAGGCTGCCACAAAGATGTTGGTGTCGAGGACGATGACCATCCAGGAGATGATAGCGTATGTGCTGTCATCAGACGATGCCTCCACAGAGGAAGAAGGCTTGGGGTTGAACTGATGGGGCCGCCTTTTCTTCCAGGCATTTTTACAGTTAAGGCGCTCCGTCCGAGCTTAAGGAGCTCCTGGCGACGTCGAGTGGTGTGCATAGGATACCGGCCCATCAGGCACTCAGCAACATCCGGCCGGGAGGATGGCTCAAGGTCCCTGAAGACGGCGGGCTCCAATTATTCAAGTGCGAGGGCCGAGATTCCATAACTTCTTTCACTGTTCGGCTGGCACTTCCTCCGGCTAGGGCGATGCGCCTTCTCAGGCCGATACCGCGCGGAGATCGAGGTCGGACATGGGGAAGTGCCGCGGGTTGCATGTGTAGAGAGGAATCGAGGCCATCGCCGCAGTGGCCCCGATCAGCGCATCGGGAAGGGATAGAGTCACGCCTTGCGCTCGGAATCCACGGATGGTTTCGCCGGCGTGGTCTGCGGTCTCGGCGTTAACGGGAAGCGTCTCGCAACTGTCGAGAAACAGAAGAGTCAGCTCCCTCTCGGGCTCCCGCATGCCAAGGAGGACTTCCGCTCGGGCAATCGCCGACAGCCCCAGTCGTCCTCTCCTGGCCAAGCCCAGGACCAGCTCGACGAGGGGCCGCGTGTCCGCGAAGATGCCAGATCACCACATCGGAATCCAGCAGGAAGTCAGCCATCGTTCGAATCCGGGTTGGAGCGCCGCTGCCGGGGCTCCCAGGCGCGCCGGGCTTCCGCGATCTCTTGGGAAGGATCGCCGCGGCCTTCATGGCTCCAGGCACCCGCCGCGGCCTCGGCCGCCCGGATCTGACGCAACTGCGCAAGGCGCGATCGAACGGCCTCCTCGATGAACTCGCTCCGCTGCCGCACGGGTACGAGCTCGCGCATCTCTTGAAGCAGCTCGTCCTCGAAGACGACATTCATGCGTGCCATTCCGTCCGCCTCCTATACACCTATGAATGTACATGGGGCTGTGCCGGACGTCAATCTGGGAGCCCAGGGCAGGGGCATCGGCAACTCGCTTCTCGGTCCCTTCCGCCGGCCGTTCTCACGTAAAGTTTGGAGAGGGCCTTCTCGAGAGTCGCGCCCGCGGCAGTTGCCCGCCTCATGGACGTCGGATTCCTGCGCGCTCGACGCCGCTGTCAGGAATGCCGGTCGAGAATGTTCAGCAGCCTCCGCCCCTCTTCGGGAGAACCGAGGGCCTCGCGGGCGCGAAAGCGCGTCTCGGCGTCGAATTCGGCCAGAGCGATGGTCGAGAGCTCGTCAAGGAGCTTGTTCATGCTGATCTTGCGCCGCTCCGCCAACTGGCGGAGGCGCTCGTGCTTCTCGTCGGACAACCGGATGGTCAGGGTGGCCATGCTAGATCTCCTTGCCGGTCGCCCCCCTCGGAGGGAGCATCACTCGGGCTCTTCGTCGCGGAGTCTGTCGATCAGCTCGTTGGAGACCGCCTCGCCCCGAGGGGGTAGCGGCTCGACACCGTAATAGCGCTCCGCTTCGAGCCGCTTGACCCAGGGAACCTCCGAGAAGCCGCCGTCGTAGGAAGAGCACCTCCTCGATGCCGTGTTCCCGCATCACTCCCAGGTGAACGCCGTCGCGGGTGGACAGGGCCGGGTAGTCCTCGAGAAACCTGCGGGCGTATGCCATGGCGCGATCCGTGACAGGAAGGATCGGAATGCCGAGGTGGCTCACGGCGTCGAAGAACTGGAAGGCAGGGATCGGTAGCGGTGCAGGATCTCTTGCAGCACCTCGGAGTCTGTGCATAAGGTTTAAGAACAGCTCCGGCCGGCGCAATCTCTGAAAAGGAGTCGTGGGCTTCCCGGGTATCATTAAAGATTATAATTCTTGGTGCCGCAGGGTTTCGCTCCAGTCCAGTGGCTACTGCATATAATCAAGTATCTCCTTCTTCAAATCGAGGAACCGCTCTGAGAATCGCAGATCGTCGCTTCGCGGACGAGCGAAGGGGACGGCGATCTCGGTCACGAAGCGTCCACCGCTTAGCACCACTACGCGATCCGCTAGGAAAATGGCTTCCTCTATATAGTGGGTCACAAAGATAATCGTCTTGCGCGAATCCTGCCAGATCGTGAGAAGCCAGTTCTGCATCCTTTCTCGGGTGTGGTGATCGAGCGCCGCGTAGGGTTCATCCATCAGTAAGACTGCCGGGTCAGGAGCGAGAGCCCTTGCGAGCGCAACGCGCTGAATCTGACCCCCGGAAAGCTGATGGGGGTACCTCTTCGCAAAGTCCCGCATCTCTGTACGCTCCAGGAGATCGAGCACTCGGGCTCTACGAAGATCCGCGGGGACTTCGCGAAGTCCGAAGGCGACATTATCTTGAACTCTGAACCAGGGGAAAAGGGAATTGCTTTGGAAGACATAGCCGATGGTGCCCGTAATCTCGATAATCCCCTCGTAAGGTATGAATCCGGCCAGCGCATTCAGGAAGCTCGACTTTCCCGTTCCTGACTTGCCTACGAGAGCTACAAACTCGCCCTCGCGGCACACTAAGTCGACATCCTGCAGGGGCTGGTTTTCGCCGTAGGCTACGGAAACATCGGTGGCGCGGACAACAGCAGGTTCCATAAGCGCCTACCGGCTGTTAGCCTTCATCCAGGGAAATGCGAGTCGCACAAGGGTCGCGAAGGTGGCATCGGCGACCGCGCCTAAGGCACCAAGTACTGCCAAGGCCGCGATCATCCTGTCGATTCGATAAGCCAAGTGTGAAATGGAGATCTGATAGCCGATTCCCGAGGAGGCACCAGCTAGCTCGTTGACGTAGACCATGACGAACGCGATCGCGATCGATGTGCGTAGGCCCGCAGTAATAGCCGGAAGCGCCGCCGGAAGAACGACGTTTAGCACCACCGTCGCCCGTGACCGGCTAAGAAGCCGAGCGCTCCACAAGTACTCAATCGGGATCCTTGAAGCTCCCAGATGAGTGTTGATCCACGTCGGGAAGAACACGGCGAAACTTGTAGAGAAAATCTTAGCCCCATCGCCGATTCCGAACCAAACTATTACCAAAGGGATGATAGCTACGGGTGGCAGAGGCCTCAGAATCTGCACCACTGGCCCCAGAGCCGCATCAACAATCTTGCTTCTCCCCGTGGCAAGCCCTACGGCCATACCCGCCAAACCGCCGCCGATAAAACCGACCAGCAAGCGAAGGGTACTGGCCTGCAAATCCCGCCAAAGCTCTCCCGTGCGGGCCCAGGCTAGAAGAGCCACGGCTACCCTGGACGGTGGAGGAAAGAGCGCAGGGTTACTCACGGCAAAACGAGAGAGTAGTTCCCATGCCACAAGCAACACGACAACCGGAACCCCTCGTAGAAGAAGGTGCCTTGTCACGCTCAAGCGTGAGGGTTCTACCTCCGAGGCGGGTCTGCTCCGAGCGAGAAAGGCCATATCCTATAGGTGCGGTGCCTACTTCAGTTGAACCAACGCTGGGTCTACTTCGCGTAGAAGGTCGGCATCGATGATTGCGCGGAAGTCAGGGATCGGTGTTCCCGCTGGCACGGTGCCTTTTTCAATCGCCCACTTCGCCTCGGCTGTAGTCAGATCCACGAGGAGCGGAGTCAACGCTGGCCGGAAGACAAAGTTCGGCCAGATATCGGCCACCACCTGCTGATCCAACTTTGTGTAGCGGATTACGATAACCTGTGCCTCTTCCGGATGCTGTGCCACGAAGTCAGCGGCATCTCTTAGACCCCTCAGGAAGGCGACCAGATCCGCTCGCCTTGTCGTTATGGTGTTGGGCATTACGCTGGCGACATAAAGCTCTGAATAGATGTCTGGATCGGCAAACGTTATTCCCTTATCGCCTAAGGAGCGCTCTGCGAACCTTGCGAAGGGATCAAAGACCGCGATTGCGTCGACAGATCCGCTCGCGAGCGACGCTGGCATATCCTCGGGCTTTTGGCTGATGATCTCTACCTCAGTCGCACCGATACCATATCTTTTAAGGAAATTATAGGTGTAGAACTCGGGGCCGCCTCCAAACGAGGTTGCGAGCTTGCGCTTCTTGGCTTTGAAGTACTTCCTGGCATCGTCGAGACCTTGCTCGCGGCGGGCTACGACGCGAACCTCGTTGATCGTTCGCTCTACAACTTGCCCTATAACCCAGAACTTGCTGCCTTGTAACGTCGACAAGGCGACCGGCACCTCCCCTGAGACAGCCACGTCCAGAGAGCCGCCAAGGAAAGCCTGAAGAGCGAACTTCCCTGCGGTAAATTCCTTAAACTCCACGTCCACGCCGGCTTTGTCGAAGAAGCCCCTGTCTTCGGCGACCATCAGCAACGCCATGGCGGGAGATACCTGAATACCCACCGTCAGCTTCGGTAACTGCGCTTTAGGTGCCTCCTCGGTTGAGGGGGGCTCAGTCCGGTCTCCGGAATCGCGGCACGCGACGAGCGACGCGAAAACGATCAGTCCAGCGCATGACAATACTGGTGCGAGTTCTCTGAGTTGCCTCATATTAGGTCTCATTTCTTCTCCTCGGTCTCCTAGACCACCACAAGATCCTTACCTGATGGGAAGGGGCGTTTTCCAAGCACAGCTTTGACGTTTGGAAGATTATGATACAAGTTGTAGGCCCAGTTTGCTCGCTTGGGCTCGTCCAACAGCCTTGTACAAATAACAACAGGCAAATCTTTGAAATGCGACCAAAAAAACTTGGCAATATCTACGCCATCTGTGTCATTTTGGAAGATGCTATCTACTATGGCTAAGTCGGGCATAAAAGAGCTAAGCGCTTCGCGCTTCTAGCTCAGGTTGGGCGTGACCGATCATGAGTACTTCGCAGCCCATCCCCTCAAGGCGTTCCCGGAAGAGAGACTGATAAGACTCCTCATCTTCGAAAACAACTACGCGACGACCCATCTTCATCTAAATCTCCTTTCCTATTTTGGCTCGCTGGCTATCGGTAGCTCCACAACAAATTCGGAGCCCGCTTTGCTAGTCCTGCTAAGCAGGATTCTTCCGCCGTGCTTCTCAGCCACAATCTTCGAAAGATATAGACCAAACCCATGCGCCTGAGAGTCGCCCTCCTGCTTGGCCTCACGAACGCCAGGCTGGAATAAACGACCCACAATCGATTCATGCACACCAGGCCCATCGTCTTTCACCCTAAATATGTAATGCTCCTTCTCGCGCTCCACCGAGAGTGTTACCGTCGAATTAGCAAACCGTAAGGCATTTGTAAGAAGATTAGCCATGACCTCCGAAAAGGAGGTCTTATCCATCTCTACGGTCCAATCTGCCGGTATATCCTCTATCATAGGAATGACATCCAGCCGGGTACCCTTCTCTTGAAACGCTCGCCCATGTACAAAAAGTAGAGTATCCAAAATTTCCCGCACTAACACGCGAGACATCTTAAATTTAAGAAACGAGTCAATGTCTTCGCGTCCAAAGGCCTTAATAATTTCTTCTGCTGCGGCCCGGAGATTATCTACCTCTTCCTTAATCTTGGCCAATTTTGTCTTGGTCTTTTCCAATTCAGCTTGAGTGCTGCCCAGCATAGCAACTGCATCACCTACTCTTAGCAGCAGCCCATCGAGCGGACTCTGCAGCCGATGAGCGACCCGCTGAACAAAATCTGCCCGCGCCCTGGTTAGCTCCTCAAGTCGGCCTGTTTGTGCCTCGCGCTCGGGCTCCTCCTGCAAGCGAATTCCTGTCAAAAGGGTATTCGCTACCTGCTGAAGCAGAAAGCTTCTAGGGCGGGAAGAAAGGAGAATCTCGAGCACTCCCGGGAGGGCTCGCCCAATGAAAGCAATACCGCCTATCGTGTTTTCTCGTACATGCACCGGCGCCAACACTACAATCCTTGGCGGCTTGAAGACCAGAAACTGACCAAGTCCTAAGAATGTTACCCTACAGGTGTCCCGCAGGAGGCCCAGAGCTACTCTGTCTTCTAGCTCTCCGCCTGTCCATTCCTGTAATCTGAAACAAATCAGCTCTACATCCTCGCGACTCATTTCACGGGCTTTCTTCATTTCCTCAGGAAGCAGGGCACCTTGCGATTCGCTCCCCTTCGTGATACTGGCAAGAAAGTTGCTGAGGCCGCTTGCCAAGCCCAAATAATTATCTGCGGCTTGACCACTCTGGGCTTCATCAATTCCCAGCGCAATGATTAGAGGTTGTCCACTGCGCAAGAATTCCTCTGAGAATTCCGATATATACGGTGATCCCGACTGACGGTAGGTTAACAGGTCATTGCTCCAGCGTTGCAAATATAACTTTAGCGGAAGACCCATTTGAATCCACTCGCGCTCGCGTGACCAGGGCTGAACTGGATGACGAGTTCGGTAGTGTAACGTAAGCCAATCGAGACCCAAGTGACTGAGGATCTCCTTAACGTTATCTGCCAGCAACTTCTCTCTGATCCTTCGTTGCAGCCACTCACAGTAATCATCATGATTTTGCGAGAAAGCAGCTTGCAAACCCGCAAAGGCACCTCGTGCGTCGGCCATAATTTCTAGAATGCGGTCAAACGCATCAGGCCGGGGCGCTCGCACCTGGGATTTTCTGTTCATATCAAAGAGCTAGATCCCTTTCGACTTTTTGAGCTAAAGCTGTGCGAAGTTTTTCCGGATCTTCACTATAAGAGACTACATTAAAGGCAAAGTTTACACCTATCGTAAAGATGAGCAAGAATGATAATCCCTCGAGTATGGCCAATGATCGCGCCCAAGGAGATTCGGTCGGTATTACATCCCCATAACCTAACGTAACGAAGGTTACGGTGCTATAATACAAACCCTCTAATATCCAATCGAAGAGTGTTCCCTTGGGTATGGTCGTCCTGAACCCTGGTGCACCTGAGCCAAGCCCGCTATACTCTAGGGTATAGTTAATAAGAAAAAAACCTCCAAAAACCAGAATGATGGAAAGGCTAACTACCAACAAGCTTATGAATAGGTCGCGAATTCTTCTTCGTTTCAGTGCCCACAGCCTCACCTCCAGCTCCCCGCTTAAGTCAGAGAACAGGCATGGAAACTCCTCGCCTTCACGTGAGATGCTACCCTCTCTAACGGCTTCTACGAAAGATTCTACCGAATCCCTGTATTCTCTATCCTTCCCAAGGAAGAAGAGAAGGGCCCTCGCCCCATTCGCGTGATGCTCGTCCTTCAAGGGGCTAAGAGGATAAAGGATATATCCGATTTGAACAAGCGCAAGAACGCCCATTATAGTTGCCAGAACGGCAGCAACGAGTGCCCAGACCGGAGGTGTGTTCGCGTTGGCTTCTGTAATCCAATAGGAAGAGACGCCTCCGCCGCCAAGTGCCGCCACAGAAATTGTCACTAGCAACACGGGTTTCCACCATCGCTCCCACCAAACCTTAAATCGGTACATTACGTACAGCTCCTGGCATGCTGCAAGAGTTGGTCCGCGGTGGGAGGGGGAAATTTTCCGTATGGAACAACGCCCAAGTCTAGACAAAGCTTCCTAACACTCTCCCCACTCGGGCTATGATTGATCAGCTTGCTCAGGACAACGATCGGGACATCTCTGAGGTTGGAAACCCGCCGTATCCTCTTGATCAAACCAATGCCATCTTCACGGGAAGTATGAAATAAAAGATCAACGATCACCAGATTCGGGTTGTACTCCTTGATCTCCTCTTCTACCGGACTTTCGGAAGTGAAGTAGCAACGGCAATCCACGTCCGCTCGCTCCTGTTTCAATTTTTTGGTAAGCAGATAACAGATATCCGATGAATCGTCGAGGATAGCTATGCGAGTCATAGGGAGGCTCTTCACTTAGCTGTATTGTAGAAATTTACAGTTTAGGAAACACTCCCGAGGCGGTGGCGGCACCGGACAGCTTGAGACAGTAGCTGGCGCGCCGCACGGCTGTGCTCGGAGTTTTTGATAGTCCACATTTGTCCGATCGACACCATGAATTGTCAAGAATAGGGATGCGAGCCATAGGTGAGCCTCAAGTAAGTAATTTGAGAAAGAAGTCTGCAGCAGGTGGAGGAAACTTCTTTACGGCGGCAACCACACCGGGCAGCTTTAGGCAGAGCTGTTGCACCGAACGCCCCGGCTCGGACTCATTGATCAATTTTGAGCAGACCGCAATCGGTATAGACTTCAGACTCTCAACTTTCGATATTTTCCTGATCAAGTCCATCCCCTCTTCCCGGCTTTCACCGAGAAGTAAATCTGAAATAATCAGATTCGGATTAAAGGTCTCAAGCTGCTTGCGGAGGCCTTCATCCCAAGCTGTAAAGTTGATAAGCAACCGCTCGCTAACTGTCGGGATACCTTCGAACAGGCGGTCCAGAATCGTACGCGCATCGGGTGAATCATCTATTATAGCTATTCTGGTAGGTTTCTCTGTCATACTCTCCCCACTGATCGATCAAGAAGCAGCTTGCAGCCCCTTTCAGCCATGGGCATCCTTGCCTCCTGCGGTCGCCTATCAGATCGGTTGGACGGCCGTGACCCACGGCAATTCACGGCGGAGCGTACGCTCAAGGCCCTCCTTCAAGGTCAGACTGACACTCGGGCAGGCCAAGCAGGTCCCTAAGAAACGGATTTGGACGACGCAATCGGCAATGGCAACGAGTTCCACCCCTCCCCCGTCTGCTTCCATCGCGGGCCGAAGCATCTGGAGAACTCTTTCCGTCTCGAGAGATCGGGCATCTATAGCTTGGGACCGCTGAGTCTCAGCAAGGGGACGAACGCAGCGGAATCCGACATTGGGTGCTGTAGCATGCGGATCGAGCGCTCCTCGGTTCGCAACACGAAGACGGAAGGGTTGAATTACATTCCAAGCTCCGCCACGACGGACTCGATGAGTGCCGGAACTCGGTCCTACAGGATCGGTGGTGATTCCAAGAGCGTAAGCATCGGGCTGATACCAGTCGCTGCACCATTGCCAGACATTCCCCACCATGTCGTACAGGCCATAGGCATTTGGAGGAAACGCCGCTGCCATGGTGGTCCGAGGAATCTCTTCCGGATTGCGTGCGAAGTTGCACTGCGTGCCATTTGGCGGCTCGTCGCCCCAGGGATACGTCTGCCGCTCCTTACCACCTCTCGCCGCTCGTTCCCACCGCGCTTCTGTCGGGAGAGACTTCCCTGCCCAACGGGCATAGGAAGATGCGTCCTCCCAGCTGACGAGAAGAACAGGGTGATCCATGCGTTCCGGGGTCGCGTAACTGCGCCACGAAAGACCCGCGATGGGTTGATAACGACCCGCGCGGTATCCCCAAGCCGCACCAGCTTGCTGCGCCTTTGTGGTGTAGCCGGTGGCTTCGACGAAGTCTGCGAACTGACGATTGGTGACAAGAGTCTCATCCATCCAATATGCATCGAGGTACACCTCATGCACGGGGCGCTCGAACTCTCCCCCGGATTCGCTTCCCATGAGGAACGAGCCTGCGGGGATCAGGACCATACCTAGATTCGGGATCTTGAGTTCGGCCTTTTTGGAGATCATAGTCGTTCCTCCCTTCCTCAGAAGGCGACTGGACCATAGGAATCTATGCGCACATTCACATATTGTATGCAAACGTCATTGTGTTCTGTTGATGACGACATGCTTACGTTACCAAAGAGTCCTCGCAAAATGCAAGCATCGCTTTGTAAATGGCAGGCTGTAACATAGATGAATTGCAATGCTCCGATCAGAGGATAGACAAGGAATTATTCGACTTGGCCTTTGAAGCTCCTGCCCCCTGACAAAGCCCCTATCGAGCCGTGGCTTGGCTGAGCCTGCTAACTGCCTTAAGCAAGACAGCCGGAAGTTTCTCTCTCCCCTAACGTTATACGCGATTACCTGAGGACAAAAGTGCCAGCCTGGCGCTGGCCACAGATGACACAAGACAGCGAGCCCGCAGCGGCGGCGAAGGGGACGGACATTAGGGTCGGTGACACAGTCGGCGTGCTTTCGCATGCCGCCACGGTGCCAGAGCGCGCCGACCGCGGGCTATCCTGATGCGTCACTTTCTGCGGCGGGCTTGTGCGGTGGCGGTAGGCGGCCTAGCGGCGGGCATGCATCAGCCGTCCACCGCGACTGCGCTGATAGCGCCGGCCCGCCTGCCGGCAGCTCTGCCGTCGCGCCTCCTGGCTGCAACGCCGCGAGCAGTAGCGCTGCCCACGATCGCACCAGGAGCACACGTAGGCCGCCCGCTGGCAGCTATCACACACGAAACGGCGGCAGTCGGGTCGCAGGACCGGCGCTCCGGGCCTGGACTCCAAACGCCAAACCGGCGAAGATCAACTCGTCGGGAGCGCCAGCTCCAGGCTCCGAAGCGGGGGACGGTGGGTCTTGCCAGACGTGGCCGTCCCCCGCGTCTTTTCCGGCCCCCATTCTCTCTCTGACTTGCCCCAGGCCAACCCGCCGGCGCGTCTGCGCGCGCGACGATGATGCTGACCCCTGACCGAAGGTGCGCTTAGACCGCCAGGATCACGCGGGTTTTGACAGCCGCCGACATCACGTCAATTACCGTGCCATGAAGCCGACCATTTCAGATCGAGGTAGGTGTTTCCCCTTGCGGTCGAGCTACTCACGCGTCTTGACAGCGCCCCCAGATTCCTTACACTGGGTAAGGAATGCTCGAGGAGGCAAAGCATGCCAACGGCAACGGTAACGAGCAAAGGCCAGATCACGATACCCAAGGAGGTCAGAGACGCCCTCGGTTTGGACACCGGACATCGGGTCTCCTTCGTCCTCCGGGAGACTGGGGTGGTCGAGATGCACGCTGAGAATGTGGATCTGATGTCTCTGTGCGGCATCTTCAAGCCTGCCGTCAAGGGGGTGACTGTCGAGGATATGAAGGAGGCTGTACACAAGGGAGCGGCCGAAGAGTGATCGCCCTCGACACGAACGTCTTGGTGCGATTCCTGGTGGAGGACGATGCAGCCCAACTGGCGAGAGCCCGACGGCTCCTCCAGAAGGCCGTGGATTCCAACTCCGTCTGCTGTGTCTCCGATGTCGTGATGTGTGAGCTGGTCTGGGTTCTGGAAAGGAGCTATAAGGTTCGGCGGGCAGAGATCAGACAGGTTCTCAGTCGTCTGCTGCGTGCCGGCAACCTGGCCTTCTCTTCCTCTGAAAGGCTCGTCCGTGCGCTCGAAGCCTATGAGGCGGGCAGCGGTGATTTCGCGGACTATCTGATCCGGGAACATGCGCGGGCCAGCGGATGTGAGGCCGTGGCCACCTTCGATAGTGATCTCCCGAAGGAGCCGGGCTTCGTAGCGGTCTGAGTGCGATACACTCCGGCCCGGCTCACCCCCCGGTCCTCCAGCCTCGCTCGCGGGGCGATCCCAGTCTCGAATCCACGTTCCCAGGGAGCTTTCCCGGAGGAGACATGCCTTGAAGATCCACGAGTATCTGGCGAAGGAGATCCTGCGCCGCTATGGGGTGGCGACCCCGCGGGGCAAGGTGACGGAGGATCCGGAAGAGGCGCGCCGGATCTGCGAGGAGCTCGGCCGCGCCCAGGGCAAACCCGTCGTCATGGCGTCTTCCCAGGGCGGCATGGACATCGAGGAGGTGGCGGCGAAGGACCCGAAGGCGATTTTCCGCCAGGTCGTTAAGCCTGCCGCCAAGCGGGCGCGCTGGGCCTGCGGCAGGCAGCCGCGAGCTCTGAGTTGACTGGCCGGCAGGCGTATGGAAACATTCCATCATGACCCGAGCAGCCAAACAGGTCATCGAAGGCTTTGAGTCTCTCCCTGAGTCGGAAAGGCAATCGGTGGTGGTGGAGATCCTTCGTCGGACCGCAGCCGATGCTTACCCGGTGCTGAAGGATGAGGACCTTGTCCTGGCGGCCGACCAGGTCTTCCTCGAGCTCGACCGCCGCGAAGGCTCCGATTGAAGGAGCCTCAGCGAGGCGAAGTCTGGCTCGTTGACCTGGGGCTTGCCGCGAAGGTTCGGCCCTGTCTGGTTCTGAGTTGCCCACCTGGCGAAGTAGATCGTGCTCTGGTCGCGCTCGTTCCTCATACGACCAGCCTCCGTGGATCGCGTTATGAGGTGGCGTTTCGCGTTTCTTTCCTCCATCCAGGGGGATTCGATGCGCAGAATATCGTCACGGTTCCGGTCGCCAAACTGCTGAGGGTTCTGGGGAAGCTCACCACGGCTCAGCTCGCGGAGGTGGAGTCTCGCGTGTCCGTCTGGCTCGGCCTCCCACCTTCCAGACCGCCGGAGACCTGACAGAGGCCGTGGCCACCTTCGATGGTGATCTCCTGAAGGAGCCGGGCTTCGTACCGGTCTGACGAAACCATTCCCATGCCCAACGGACGAAAGACGAGACGACGACCCAAGGACAAGGGCCCTGCGGTCTCGCTCCTGGACGGGCTTTTGACCCCACAGACGTTGAAGCGCCTGGGAGGAGAAGGCTCCTACGGGCGCGGGAAGAGTTACTTCGACGGCGGTCGGGTCGCGCTTCTCACCCGCCGGAAGAAGCGGCTGGGAGCCCAGGTCCGCGGGACCCACACGTATCGCGTCGAGGCTCTGGGCGGAGCGAGGCTCGCTCCACTTTTCCTGTACCTGTCCGATAGGAGAAGAGGGGGCTTTCTGTAAGCACTGCGTCGCCGCCGGTCTGGCTTGGCTCGACCCGGAAGGCAATCCCGCTGGGGATGAGGGTGTCTTCGATCTGGACTCGTTGCGGGGCTTTCTCTCCCGCCAGGAAAAGGACCGTCTGGTCGAGCTGTTGCTGGAACAGGCGATGGCCGACGACCGCTTGTTCCGGAGTCTCATGGTCGAGATGGTGAAAGGCCAGCGAGGACAGCGGCCGAACGTTGCCGGCATCCGCCGGAGCCTCTCCGTCGCCTTCGACACGGGAGATTACATCCCGTATCGCGAGGTCTATGGCTACGCGCGCGGGCTCGACGAGGCGATCGACTTGGTGGAGGGCTTGCTGAAGGAGGGCCATGGGCGAGTTTTGCCGACCGAACTTCCTTGGAAACCTACAAGGCATTGAAGAAGCACGCCGGGCGGGTGAAAAACTGGCCTGGGTGGCGGGAAAGAGCCCTTGGCCTCCTGCGCGATCTTGCACAGAAGGACAGTAGCAGGGCTCGCCGGAGCTTCGGCTCGGATTTTGGGTGGGGACCGGGATCGACTCTCGTGGATATCCTGTTATGGGAGAAAAAAACAGAAGCCGCCTGGCAAGAAGCGCAACGGTTCGGCTGCTCGGAGAACCTCTGGCTGAGCCTTGCAAAGCAGCGGGAACAGGCGCATCCGGAGGATTCGATTCCCGTTTATCAGCGGCGGGTCGCATCGGCGCTGCAGCAGGCAAGTGGCTCCGGGTATCAGGAGGCTGTCGAGCGGCTCCGGCAAGTCGGTGGACTGATGAAGAGGCTGGGCCGCTCCGAAGATTTCGCCACCTACCTGCCGCCGTGCGCGACGCCACCAAGCGAAAGCGCAATTTCATGCGCCTTTTGGAGGCTGCAAGGTTGGGGTGAGCGATGAAGGCACCGAGATCGGTGCGAGGAATCCGAATGGAAACGCCTCGACCGCCTTCAAGACCCGATGAGTCAAGCCCCACGTCTCGGGGTCGCGCTGCGCCTCTTCGCGCTCGGAATCTTGGTCAGCTCGATCACCAGGCGCAGAGCCTCGTTCACCGACTGCTCATCGGGGAACGCTTTCGCCACGTCCGGTTCTAGCAAGACCAGGTTGGTTCCAGCTTGATAGCGCTTCGCATACTTGCCTCGAACCCCGGCACGAAGCAACTCCCGTAGATCGTACTCGGGACGCAACTCGTCGTTCATTTCATCGCGAGGTTTCTTCTTCATAGGCTTCTCTTTCGGGGCGCGTCAGCTCACGCGCGCTGATGATCCGGATGCGATCTCCACGTTCTGTATGGGCAACGAGCAGGATGCGATCCTGACCCGATCTCCCGATAGTAATGTACCGATCCTCTCCAAAGGAGTGGTCGGGATCTGGCGCCGTCACGCTCGAGGTCTCTCCGAATACGGTCGCCGCTTCGGCGAAGGAGACTCCGTGCTTGCGTTGGTTCTTGGCAGCCTTCGCCGGGTCCCATTCGAACTCCACTCTGTAAGCGTAACCTCTTTTTCCAGAGAGTCCTAGCCATGATCACGGACAGGCGGACTCCCTGGCCGTGCTGCGCCGGCACAAGCGTCTCTTCTGTAGGGGCGCCCCTGTGTGGGTGCCCTGGGAAGGAGGGCGGCCACATAGGGCCGCCCCTACATGGAATTGCCGCCGGCGGGAATCCGCCAAGAGGGTTCCGCCCCTCTGATACACTCCCCCTGGCCCGGCTCACCCCTCCGACACCGAGTGTCTCCGGCTGAATGCGAGAGAGCGAAAGGAGTATGAACGTGGCAGGGCGCAAGAGCTTGAAGCCGATTCCGAGATTTGAGTCGGAGGATGCGGAGCGGGAGTACTGGGCTCACCACGACTCGACCTATCACATCGACTGGAAGCGGGCGAAGCCCACGTCTTTCCCTCGACTCAAGCCTACGACGCGGACGATCTCCCTTCGGCTTCCCGATCCGCTGCTCGAGAACCTGAAGATGCTGGCGAACAAGCGGGATGTACCCTACCAATCCCTCTTGAAGATTTTCCTCGCCGAGCGGGTCGAGGAAGAGTTGAGAGGGCGGCGCTGAGAGCTGGGGGAGCCAACGACAGGGCCCCACTCCTTTCAGGTGAGCAAAGAGTTGATGTACACCCGGCGGAATAGAAGAACCGTGAGGCTCCAATCTCCTCGCATCGCCGCGGCGCAGGCGGGGCCGTAGCCGTCACCCGGTCTCGGGCGGAGGCGCAGAAACGGCGGTAGGCCGTAACGCATGGCGATGCTGTTGACACAAAGCCGCGCCGTGCGTCCATTGCCGTTGGTCAACGGGTGAATGCGGATCCATTCCGAATGGACCCATGCGCAGAGGGTAAGGACGGCCTCCAAGTGATCACCGGTCAGCTCCTGGCCGGGTTCGATCAGAGCATCCAACTCCGCGATCGCCAGCCGGAGCTTGCGATCGAATTCCCTCAGCTCGGCCGCCACGTCGGGAGCCCGGACACCGGGCAAATCACCGACTTCTACGTCGTAGTCCTCAAGGCCAGCCTCGCCCCGAAATCTCCCCACGAGCTGCGGATCAGGCGGGATGAGCCCCTGCATCATTTCGCGCTGCCAACCGCAAGCCGTCTCGATCGTCAAGGGCTCCCGGCGTAGAGCCTCGTCTCGTACTCTGCCGAATAGCTTGGCGAGGTTGCTGCGTAGCTGGGGCGTGTCGTCGTCCCAGTTAACCATTCAGCACGTCGAGGATTCTGGACTGGGCGGGGCCGAGGTCCATCGCTCTACGCCCTTCTCCGGGGTCCTCCTTCAGCGAGGCCTCTGCGTCGACATAGTCCGCGAGCGCCCGCTCGAATTTGGGGTCGCTCTTGCGATAGGCGCGCAAGGCTTCAAGGGTGGCCTCGAGATCCCTTTCGACTTCTCGGGTCCGCCTCGCGACGAAATCCCGAACCGCCTCATTCACGAGCTGATTCTGCGGCCGGCCCAAGATCTTGCTCAGCGTGGACAGGCCAGCTTGAACGTGGGGATCGATCCTGTAAGTGGTGGCTTTCCTGATCATGAGTGCAGCCTAGCGCCGGCGGAAGGTAGTGTCAAATCTTCGGTTTGATATCAGCCGGCGGACGGGGCCACCCTGGGCCGCCTCGGCGTCTCTCCATCGGCGAGACAGCCGGGTCCATCCCCTCTGATACACTTCCCCCGGCCCGGCTCACCCCCGGTCCTCCAGCCTCGCTCGCGGGGCGAATCCAGCTCGAATCCACGTTCTCAGGGAGCTTTCCCGGAGGAGACATGTCTTGAAGATCCACGAGTATCAGGCGAAGGAGATCCTGCGCCGCTATGGGGTGGCGACCCCGCGGGGCAAGGTGACGGAGGATCCGGAGGAGGCGCGCCGGATCTGCGAGGAGCTCGGCGGACGGTGCGTCGTCAAGGCGCAGATCCACGCCGGCGGGCGCGGCAAGGGCGGCGGCGTGAAGCTGGCCAAAGCCCGGAGAGGCTCGCGAGCATGGCGGGGCAGATCCTCGGCATGCAGCTCGTCACGCACCAGACCGGTCCCGAGGGGCAGCTCGTCCGCAAGGTGCTGATCGAGGAGACGGCGTCGACATCGCCCAGGAGCTGTACCTCTCGATCACCCTCGACCGCGCCCAGGGCAAGCCGGTCGTCATGGCCTCCGTCGCCAGGGCGGCATGGACATCGAGGAGGTGGCGGCGAAGGACCCGAAGGCGATCTTCCGCGCAGGCCGTCGATCCCCACCTCGGCATCCTGCCGTTCCAGGCCCGCGCCGTGGCCGCGCGGGCTCGGGCCTCAAGGGCAAGACGGCCGGCCAGGCCGCGAAGCTGGTCACCGGACTGGTCAAGGCCTATCTCGATACCGACGCCTCGCTCGCCGAGATCAATCCGCTGATGGTCACGGCGGACGGCGACGTGATGGCGCTCGACGCCAAGATGAACTTCGACGACAACGCGCTCTTCCGCCACAAGGACGTCGCTCGAGATGCGCGACCTCGCGGAGGAGAACCCGCTGGAGGTCGAGGCGAGCAAGTTCAACCTCAACTACATCAAGCTCGACGGCAACGATCGCCTGCATGGTCAACGGCGCCGGGCTCGCCATGGCGACCATGGACATCATCAAGCTCTACGGCGGCGAGCCGGCCAACTTCCTCGACGTCGGCGGCGGCGCGTCGCAGGAGGCGGTGAAGAACGCGTTCCGCATCCTGGTCTCGGACCCCAACGTGCGCGCCGTCCTGATCAACATCTTCGGCGGCATCGCCCGCACCGACCGCATCGCCCGCGGCGTGGTGGGCGCCATCGAGGAGCTCGGGCGACGTCACCCTGCCGGTGGTGGTGCGGCTCGAGGGGACGAACGTCGAGGAGGGGCGGCGCATCCTGCGCGAAGCTCCGTTCCCGTTCATCGTGGCCGAGGACATGGCCGACGCCGCCGAGAAAGTGGTGGCCGCGGCCGGCGCGATCAGCGGAGGGGGCTAACCATGGCGATCTGGGTCAACAGCGACACGCGCCTGCTGGTGCAGGGCATCACCGGCAAGGAGGGAACGTTCCACGCCCTCGGCTGCCGCGACTACGGGACGAAGGTGGTGGCCGGCGTCACGCCCGGCAAGGGCGGCGAGACGCGTCGAGGGCATTCCGGTCTTCGACTCGGTGGCGGAGGCCCGCGAGGCGACGGGCGCCAACGCGTCGATGATCTTCGTGCCGCCGCCGTTCGCCGCCGACGCCATCATGGAGGCTGCCGCGGCCGGCATCGAGCTGGTGGTCTGCATCACCGAGGGCATCCCGGTGAACGACATGCTGAAGGTGAAGGCATTTCTGCGCGATGGATCCGGAAGGCCGACGCGGCTCATCGGTCCCAACTGTCCGGGCGTGATCTCGCCGGGGATGGCGAAGATCGGCATCATGCCGGGACACATCCACAAGCAGGGCCGCATCGGCGTGGTCTCGCGCTCGGGCACGCTCACCTACGAGGCGGTCTGGCAGCTCTCGAACCTCGGGCTCGGGCAGTCGACCTGCGTCGGCATCGGCGGCGATCCGATCAACGGCACCAACTTCATCGACGTGCTCGCGGCCTTCGCGGAGGACCCGGATACGGACGGCGTGGTGATGATCGGCGAGATCGGCGGCAACGCCGAAGAGGACGCCGCGGCGTGGATCCAGGCGAACTACAAAAAGCCGGTGGTGGGCTTCATCGCCGGCCGCACGGCGCCGCCGGGACGGCGCATGGGCCACGCCGGCGCCATCATCTCCGGCGGCAAGGGCACGGCGGCGGAGAAGATGGAGGCGCTGCGGGGGGCGGGAATCCATGTGGTGGAGTCGCCGGCGGCGATGGGGGAGACGATGGCGCGGGCGCTGGGCCAGTAAGGCACCGATCGACTCCGATCCTCAGGATCTCGAACATCGGTACGATGGCGGCGCCGCCGGGGCCCTCATCACCCCGGCCCTCTTCTCCCAGCCTCCCCCCCGACCGCCGGGAGAAGAGGGAGACTTTCTTCAAGTTTGTCTTTTCAAGCCCCTCCTCTCCCGGCAGGGTGGGTGTGAGGTGGGAGAGGAGGGGTTGGGGTGGTGAGGGCTTCGAAGCGGCGGATCACTTTGATGTAGCAGAGGACGCTCGACGTCAGGAAAAACGACTGGCCATGCCCGCACCCATCCCCCGCCTCCCCGGCACCGGCTGGCTGGCGCTGCTCGGCGGCGGCGAGTTCAGCTTCGGCCAGACGGCGGACGCGGATCAGGCGTGGATCGAGAAGGCGCCGCCGGGGCCGGTGGGGTTCATTCCGGCGGCGAGCGGGTCGGACGACTATCCCCGCCACTTTGCGGAGTATCTGAAGGCGGAGTGGGACCGCGAGGTGGAGACGATCCCGATCTACCGCGCGCGGGACGGCCGGCGCGGGCGCAACTCGGAGCGCATCCGCGACGTCGCGGCGGTCTACGTCGGCGGCGGCGTGACGGACCACCTGCTGGAGGCGATCCGGGAGACTCCGGCTGCCGATGCGCTGGCGCGGAAGATCGCCGAGGGCGGCCTCGTCGTGGCCATCGCCGCCGCGGCGCAGTGCGCGGGCCGGTTCGCGCGCAGCATCTTCAAAGGCGACCTCATCCCCGGTTTCGGCTGGCTGCCGGACGGCGTCGTCGAGCCGAACTTCGATCCCGGTCACGACCGCCGGCTGCGGAAGATGCTGGCGGGCGCGGGCGTCACGTTCGGATTGGGCCTTCCGGCGGGATCGGCGGTGCTGCTGGGTCCTGAGGGCCTGGTGGAGCTGGTGGGCGACGCCTTCCGCATTGCGGGAGCGGAGGGAGACATCGAGGTGATGTAGGCTAAGCTCGGAGACGGTCATGGTCTATCGATTTCCTCACGCGGCCCCGCAGAGCCAGCTCCCCCTGGAGCGACGAGGGCGGACGATCGGCCGCTTCTGCAAGGTCTGCGGCAGCATCTATCCGCTGCACCGGCGGCTGCACCGCTGCAAGGCCATGTACGGCCGTGATCACATCGCCTCGCCTTGCTCTCATGAGGGCGACATCTTCGAGGAGGGCGCGGCCTGGTGGGAGCCCGCGGTCGAGGCGCTGCCGGAGGCGGTCGAGAAGCACGCCGAAGACCTCGTGGCAGGCTCACCCGGCAAGGGCACGGCTCCGTAGCCGTGGCACGTCCGAAAACTCAGGATCACGCCGACTGGGAGGCGCTCGACCGCCATCTCGCGCAGGTCCGGGGCTGCCGCATCTGCCCGACGGTGGAGCCGCCGCCGGTGGCGGCCCGACCCGAGCTCTGGCCGCGCCTGATGCTGGTGGGACAGGCGCCCGGACCGCGCGAGGTGGTGGAGCAACGGCCGTTCGCCTACACGGCGGGGGCCCGGCTATTCACCTGGTTCGCCCGCTTCGGGGTCTCCGAAGAGGAGTTCCGCCGCCGGGTCTGGATGTGCGCGGTCATCCGCTGCTTTCCGGGCCGCGCGCCGCAGGGGGGCGACCGGGTGCCCAGTCCGCTGGAGATCGCCAACTGCGCTCCCTACCTGGAGGAGGAAATCCGCCTGATCCGCCCGGCGACGGTGCTCGCCGTCGGTCAGCTCGCCATCAAGAAGTTCCTCCCCGAGCCGGCGCCGCTGCACGAGCGGGTGGGGAAGGGCTTTCCAGCCTCGCGTGGGGAGGTCACCTTCGACGTCATTCCGCTGCCCCACCCCTCGGGCCGTAGCACCTGGCTGAACGTTCCGCAGAACCAGGAGCGGCTCGACCGGGCGCTGGAGCTGCTGCGCGCGAGCGTGGGCTGGCGGGAGACGTTCGGGTAGACTTCGCCGACAGAGTCTCTTTTTCTTCAGAAGCATGCCGCCGTTTCCGCATCTCGAGTTCCATCGCTCCGGCATCGGTCTCATCCCCGAGGGCGCGGGGCAGGACACCGCCATCTACGTCGTCTCCGGCACGTCGCAGCCTCTGCGCTCGTGCACCTGCAAGGCCAGCAAGAAGAAGACGTGCGATCACCTGCGCGATCTTTCAGGCGCCGCGGCCGAGCTGGAGAAGGCCGGCTGGAATTGGGAGCGGACCTTCAGCTCCTCGCTTTGGTACCGCCTCGCCCGGTTGCTCTTTGAAGGCAATCCCCTCGCCGCGTCCAAGGTACTCGTGCGGTTGGTGAACAGGGATGGCGCCGGCACGATCCGCGTGACCTCCGGCTCCGGCGAGGAGCTCGCCCGGTATCTGGGCACCGGCGAGGATCAGATCCGGTTTCTGGAACGGACCGGCAAGGTGGCGCCGGGAGCGGGCATCTGCGACCGCGCCGAGCTGCTTCAGCGCCTGAGCCTGTTCCAGGTCTCGCTTGCGGAACGGGAGATGCTCAAGCGCGGGATGAAGACGCAGCGCCAGACCTGGGAGGAGAGCTTCTGGCACCGCCTCGCCTACCACTGTGTGCGCGAGCTGGAGCCGGGAGAGATCGGCACCTTCCATCCGGCCATCGACGAGGCGAGCGGTGCGTTCACGCTGACGTTTCGCGCTGTCGGCGCGGATGGACCTCGGGACAGCGTTCGCGTCACCATTCCGCGCGACCGCGTCAAAGCCTGCCTCGGCCTTCTCGCCGAGGCGTATCCCGGCCAGGAGGACCTGGTGGTCCGGCCCCTGCCGCTGCGCACCGTCTTTCACGTCAGCGAGCAGACGGAGATCGACGCCGTGGAGGTGCGGCCGGTGATCCGCACGCTGCAGGAAACGGGTGAGGAGCGGTTCCTGGAGCTCGCCGAGGTCGCCAAGTTCCGCTACGGCAACCTGGTGTGGCTCAAGGATCTGCGGCTGCTGGCCGAGCTCGAGCGGGAAGGCAGGGAGCGAAAGTTCCGCGCTCCGGCGCGCGTCACCCTGAAGCGCAGCCAGATCCCGGGGTTCCTCGAGGAATTCGCCGAGGCTCTCGACGCCGGCGAGCTGGTCCTCGACGCGCCGCTGCGCGAGCGCCGCATCTTCAAGACCTTCGATCGGATCGAGATCGACGCCGCCGAGCAGGAGGAGGCGCTGCAGCGGAGCTGGTACTGGCTCTCCATCCAATATGGCTTCGGCAGCCAGAGGATCTCGCTGGGCGAGCTGCTGCAGGCGCGCCGACAGGGCATGCCGTATCTGGAGGTTCCCGGCGGCTGGGTCGATCTTCAGACCGCCGCGTTCCGTGACCTGGAGGAGCTGCTCGGCGACCGGGCGCTCGACGAGGACCGTTTCCGCCTATCGGCTACCGAGCTGCTGCGGTTGCAGGCCGGGTCCGAAGCGACGGTCGAGGTCAAGGCGGAAGGGCGCGGCGCGGCGATCGTCGAGCGCCTGCTGCGGCTGATCCCGGCGGCTCCGTTCCATCCTTCCGAGGGCCTGGCGACGGCGTTGCGCCCGTACCAGCGGCTCGGCGTCGATTGGTTGCGTTTCCTGTGGGAAAACCGGCTCGGCGGGCTGCTCTGCGACGACATGGGTCTCGGCAAGACCCTCCAGATCCTGGCGCTCATGACCGGACTGGTGGCGGAAGGCAGCGTCTCCGAGCCCTTCATCGTCGTCTGCCCCACCACGGTCCTGCCGCATTGGCGCGACCAGGTGAGTCTCCACGCTCCGGGGCTGCGGCCGGTCCTCCATCACGGCCCCCAGCGGCGGCTGGAGGAGGGATTGGCCGCGGGCGACGTTCTGATGACCTCTTACGGCGTCCTCCGCCGCGATGCCGAGGAGCTGTCCGCCCTGCCCTTCGCGCTGGCGGTCTTCGACGAGATCCAGCAGGTCAAGAACCGGCAGACGCAGTCGTGGCAGGCGGCCTCGCGTCTGACCGCGGGCGTGCGGCTCGGGCTCACCGGCACTCCCGTCGAGAACGCCGTCGGCGATCTCAAGGCCCTGTTCGATCTGGTGCTGCCCGGCTATTTCGGCGGCGACGCGGCGTTCGTCGAGCGCTACGGCGAGCCGGTCGAGGAGCGGGACTGGGAGAGAGCGCTGGAGGAACGGCGCCGCGACCTGCGGCGGGCGATCGCGCCGTTCACGTTGCGGCGGCTCAAGTCCTCCGTCCTCGACGAGCTGCCGGAGAAAATCGAAGACCTGCGCAAGTGCGCGCTGTCGGAGGACCAGATCAAGCTCTATCGCGACGCGGTGGAGGGTCGGGGAGCGGAGCTGGTGGCGCAGATCGAAGAAGCCGCAGGAGCCTCTTTGCCCTACATTCACGTCTTCGCGCTGCTCAACCTTCTCAAGCAGATCTGCGATCATCCCGCCCTGGCCCTGGGCAAGCTCGATGAAGCGGACGCCTACGCCTCGGGCAAGTGGGACCTCTTTCGCGAGGTCCTCGGGGAGGCCCTCGGCAGCGGCCAGAAAGTGGTGGTATTCACCCAGTTTCTGGGGATGATCGAGCTGATGGAGCGCCATCTCCGCGAGGCGGGGGTGGAGCACGTCACCCTGACCGGCGGCAGCGTCGACCGCGGCGCCTTGGTGAATCGCTTCAACCGTGATCCGGAGTGCCGGGTCTTCCTGGGAAGCTTGAAGGCGGGAGGCACGGGAATCGACCTGGTGGCCGGTTCCGTGGTGATTCATTACGACCGCTGGTGGAACGCCGCACGCGAGGATCAGGCGACGGACCGCGTCCACCGCATCGGCCAGAAGAGGGCCGTCCAGGTGATCAAGCTGATCACCGAGGGCACCCTGGAAGAGAAGATCTCCGCCATCATCGACCGCAAGCGCCGCATGATGGAGAGCGTCGTCGCGGAGGACGATCCCCACCTGGCCAAGATCTTCAGCCGCGAGGAGCTGTTGGCGATGCTGCGGGGTGGGTGAGGCCCGGTGTGGCTACCGCACCTTTTCCGGCTCCTCGCGGCAGTTGGGATAGAATCGATCCGCTTTCAGGAGGACTCCATGGATCTCACGCAGGCGGAGCAAGTTATCCTCGCTCGTTTCAGGGAACGATGCCACATCGCGGGCAGCGTGCAGCCCGGCTATGGCATGCGCCTCAAGGCCATCAAGCTCCAACAGCCGTCAGGGGCCGATTTCGACGCGGTTCTGAAGGGAATGGTCGAGAAAGGCTGGCTGAAGGTGAACACGGCCGGAACCTGGTATTACCTCACGGCAGAGGGGGCGGATCGGGTGAAGGCGGCGTAGGCGTCGGTTTCACCTCTTCTCAACCCGCCCCGCCTCCAGCAGCACAGCCGAAGGCCATCGTCCCCGTGCCGGCACCGACGCTGCCTTCCTCGACCGGTCCGGTTCTGGCCGCCGCGATGGCGGCGCGGACGTCGTCCGGCGTCACGTGCCGGCCGCGGATGTCGTTGAGGAAGCCGTCGTTGGTCTCGCCGACGACCGCGTTGACCGAACGCACGTCCTGGTTGCCCGCCTGTTCCAGCGACCAGCCCACGACGGCTTCGATCGCGGTGCCGACGGAGAGGGTGCTGGTGAGGACGATCGGCGTCTCCAGGTTGCCGAGCTCCTGGATCTGCAGGAATCCCGCCGCCTTGCCGAAGCCGTTGCCGACGAAGACGGCGGCGGGCGTTTTGCTCTGGAAGAGGTTGCCGCCGTGGGGGAGGATGGCGGTGACGCCGGTGCGCACCGACTCGCCGCGGACGAGGGTCCGATGTCCCACGCGAACGCCTTCGACGTCCGTGATGGCGTTGAGCGGGCCGGTGGGGAAGATCCCGGGCTCGACGCCGAGATCGCGGATGCGTGGGCGGGTTTCGGGGTCGGCGGACCAAGACGGCGGGAGAAGGACGAAAAGGACAACAAGGACGAGAAGGACAAAAAAGCTTGGATTCGATAAACGAAAGGTTTTCACGGCATCCTCCGCAGTCAGGTGAGGCCGGCGGGCCGCACGGCCCGTTCGACGAGGCCTAAAAAGCCGTCCGCCAGCAGCGCGAGCAGCGCCGCGGGAACCGCTCCCGAGAGGATCATCGCCGAGTCGGCGAGCTGCAGGCCGGTGACGATCGGCTCTCCAAGGCCGCCCGCGCCGATGAACGCCGCAAGCGTCGCGGTTCCGATGGTGAGAACGGCGGCGGTGCGGACGCCGGCCATGACGACAGGCGCTGCCAGCGGCAGCCGGATCTGCCGCAGCACCTGGCCGGGGGTCATGCCCAGGGCCGTCGCCGCCTCGACGGCGCGCGGATCGGCGTCCCGCACGCCGGTGTAGGTATTCCGCACGATGGGGAAGAGCGAATAAACCCACAGCGCCACGATGGCGGGAAAGATCCCCACGCCGAGGAAGGGGATCATGAAGGCCAGCAGGGCGAGGGACGGAACGGTCTGGAAGAGGCCGAGCACGCGGATGACCGCCTCCGCGCCGCGCCGGTGGCGCTCCAGCCAGAGCCCGAGGGGGATCGAGACGAGCGCTCCCAGCAGCAGGGCCGCCGCCGAGAGACCGAGATGCTCCAGAGTACGGCGAGCGAGGTGTCCGCGCTGGTGCCAGGCATGGGCGACGAACCCGGACTTGCTAGGAGCCTGCGCCGGAGCGGTGCTTCCCTTCGCGAGCAAGCCGATCGAGCGAAGGGCGTCCCCGGCCACGACGGCTTCGCTCTCGTGCCGTTCCTGGAGACGGAGGTTGAACGCCCGCATCGCGTCCTCGTCGAAGGCGCCCGCGAGGAGACCCAGGACGGAGCCGACCTCCGGGTGCCTCGCGAGGGTTTCGCCGCGCACCAGGGCCGCGGCCTCGTAAGGCGGAAAGAAATCGCGGTCGTCCCGCAGCACCTTCAGGTCATAGAGGATGAGCCGGCCGTCCGTGGTGTAGACGTCGAGGGCGTCGATCTCGCGGGCTCGCGCGGCGCGGTACTGGAGCGCCTGCTGCAGGTGGTCGACGCTGCGAAATTCCAGGCCGTAGACCTTGCGCAGGCCGAGCAGACCGTCCTCGCGGCCCACGAACTCGTGGCCGAAGCCGCCGCGCAGGCGCTTGGAGATCCGCGCCAGATCGGAGATCGTGCTGAGATTCTCCCTCGCGGCCAGCTCGCTGGGCACCGCGATCTCGAAGGAGTTCTCGAAGCCGAGGGGGGAGAGCCACCAGAGGTTCCAGCGCGCGAGGAACTCGGAGCGCACCCGGTTCAGCGTCCGGGCCGGATCCTGTTTCGCGGGCTCGCCGAGGATCGACACCAGCCCCGTCCCGGTGTATTCCGGATAGACGTCGATCGCGCCCGTCCGCAGCGCCTCGAAGCAGATCTGTGTTCCCGCGAGGCCCAGCCGGCGCTCCACCTGGAGATCCGTGCGGGCTTCGAGGAGTTGCGCGAAGATCTCGGCGAGGAGCCGGCTCTCCTCGAAGTTCTTGGAGCCGACGACGATGGAGTCGGCGGCGTGGAGGGGGAGGGCGGAGAGGATGAAAAACGCCGCTCCCCAGAGACACCTGAATCGAAGCGATGACGCGCCGCCGGGCCCCTCACCACCCCGGCCCTCCTCTCCCGCCTCACACCCACCCTTCCGGGAGAGGAGGGAGACGGCTACAAGAAACTGCTTTTTCGCTCCCCTCTCTCCCGGTGGGGCGGGTGTGAGGTGGGAGAGAGGGGCTGGGGGAGTGAGGGGCCCGAGGCGGCGGAGAAACCCCTTTCATCGACAGCCTTCGACGTCAGGTTATCGCCTGTGGGGCCCGGGGAATAGGGTTCACCCACGCCGCAACTCCAGAAGAGCCCCTACATAGGGGTCCGCCGGATGCTCGGCCAGCTCGGCGGGCGGGGCGAGCTGGAGGAGTCGGCCGTCCCGCATCACTCCGATGCGGTCGGCCAGGCGGAAGGCCTCGGCGAGGTCGTGGGTGACCAGGACGGTGGTCTTGCCCAGAGCCTGCTTCAGGTCCAGGAACTGGCGGTGGAGCTCCAGGCGGGTGAGGGCGTCGAGGGCGCCGAAAGGCTCGTCGAGCAGGATCACCGGTGGATCGGCGGCGAGGGCGCGGGCGAAGGCGACGCGTTGGCGCTGACCGCCGGAGAGCTCCGCTGGATAGCGGCCGGCGTGCGCGTCGGGACGGAGCCCCACCAGCTCCAGCATCTCCCGCGACCGCTCCTGTCGGCGCTCGCGGCTCCAGCCGAGGAGGCGGGGGACCAGATCGACGTTGCGCCCCACCCGCCAGTGGGGGATGAGGCCGCCGTCCTGCGGCACGTAGCCGATCCGGCGCCGCAGGGAGATCGGATCGAGATCGGCCACCGGCCGCCCTTCGACCCGCACCGCGCCGGCCGAGGGCTCGACCATGCGGTTGAAGGTGCGCAGCAGCGTCGTCTTGCCGCTGCCGCTCTCGCCGACGAGCGCCACCGTCTCGCCGGACCGCACGGTCAGATCGATGCCCGCGAGCGCCGCCGTGCCGTCGCCATAGGTCTTGGCGACGCCGATCGCCTCGAGGATGGGCTCGGCAGGCACGGCGGGTAGTCTATGTCACAGCGTGATCTGGTCGAGGCTTTCCCCCGCCCGCCCCTCACCCCTGTCCCCTCTCCCATCGCCCTCCCTTCCACCGGGAGAGGGGAACGATGCAAGACGGGCGGAGCTTGTAGGGTGCGCTCTGCGCACCGTCAAGGTCGATCATGGTGCGCACAGCGCACCCTGCTCGGCTCTGTCCATTGTGTTGCGTTCCCCTCTCCCGGTGGAAGGGAGGGCGATGGGAGAGGGGACAGGGGTGAGGGGCGGGCGGGGGTGCTTGCCCGTGTACTAGGATCTGGCAATGAAGAGCGAACATTTACGGTTCCCCGGCGCCCAGGGGCACGAGCTGGCGGCGCGCCTCGACAGCCCCGTTACGACGCCTGCCGCCTATGCCCTCTTCGCCCATTGCTTCACCTGCTCGAAGGATCTCAAGGCCGCCGGCTGGATCAGCCGCGCGCTGGTCGAGCGGGAGATCGCCGTGCTGCGCTTCGACTTCACCGGTATCGGCGAGAGCGAAGGGGACTTCGCGGGCACGGACTTCCATTCGAATCTCGACGATCTCGTGGCGGCCGCGGACTTCCTGCGCCGCGAGCGCGAGGCGCCGCGCCTGCTGGTCGGCCACAGCCTGGGTGGGTGCGCCGTGCTGGCCGCGTCGGAGAGGATTCCCGAAGCCTTGGCCGTGTCGACGATCGGCGCGCCCAGCGATACCGAGCACCTGCGGCAGACCCTGTTCCATCTCGCCCCGGAGCTCGAGGCGCGAGGCGAGGCCGAGGTGCGTCTCGGTGGCCGCGTCTTCCGCATCAGCCGGCAGTTCGTCGCCGACCTCGAGGAGGACCATCTGCAGGGCGTCCTGGAGCGGCTTCGCAAGGCGCTTCTCATTTTCCACTCGCCGGTGGACAACATCGTCGGCATCGATCACGCCCGGCGCCTCTTCGACATGGCGAAGCACCCCAAGAGCTTCGTCTCCCTCGACACCGCGGACCACCTCCTCACCAACGAGCAGGACGCTCGGTATATCGGCGAGGTCCTCGCCACCTGGTCGGGCCGCTACCTCGAAGGCGTGCAGCGGGAGGTGAAGACGGACATGGAGATCGGCAGGCAGGGCGAGGTGCTGGTCATCGGCGGAGCTACAGGCTTGGCGCAGGAGATCGTGGCGCATCGCCACCTCTTGACCGCCGACGAGCCGAAGGAGGTCGGCGGCACGGACACCGGTCCGACGCCCTACGACCTGCTGCTCGCCGCCCTGGGGGCCTGCACGTCGATGACGCTGCGGATCTACGCCAATCACAAGAAGCTCCCCCTCGAAGGCGTGCGGGTGCGGTTGCGCCACGGCAAGATCTACGCCGAGGACTGCGCCCGCTGCGAGACCAAGGATGGCAAGCTCGACCATATCGAACGGGAGATCGAGGTTCTCGGAGAGCTGACGGACGAGCAGCGCCTGCGCCTGCTCGAGATCGCCGACAAGTGTCCGGTCCACCGGACGCTGACCTCGGAGATTGAGATTTCCAGCCGGTTGGTGTAGGAGCCTCGTCGCCTGGCGCCGATCCGGCCGTCCGCGAGGCCAGTCGTGCGTCTTAGTCGTGCGGCCGCACCTCCTGACCCGGTGCGACACCGGCGGCCACGGCTCGCAGCCGCGCGGCCAGGGCCCTGGCGTCGGCGGCGGGCAGCTCGGCGCCGGCGTGGGACTCGATCTCGTGCAGGACCTCCGCCAGGGAGGCCGCCGCCGCTTGGCGTTGGAGGATCAGCGGGCCGCAGCTTCTGGCGCGCCGCCAGCACCAGCCGGTGGCGTAGTTGTGGGCTGCCGATCTTCGCCGTCTCCACCGACTTGAGGAGATCGCTGCAGGCGCGGATCTCGGCGCCGAGCGCCAGCTCGAATCGGGCGCCGAAGGTTTCGAGGCGGCAACGTGACGCCGTCGGCGGGGCGACGACCGCCACGGTGTAGGAGCCGTCGCCGTGATCCGTCACTTCGTCGGCCGTGCAGGCGCAGCTCGATTCGGGCGCGCAGGCGACCGCGCCGGCGCGCCCGAATCCCCACAGGTTGCCGCGCGCGTCGCGGGGGACGATGCGCACGTCGTAGCGTGACCGGCCGCCGGGGGCCGGTTGAGCCGGCGCGACGCTGACGTCGGAGGCCTGGGGGTCGACGCCCACCTCGACGAAAACCGATTGCGCCAGCTCGCGGCGGGTGGTACAGCCGTTCTTCTCGAAGTCGAGGACGAAGCGGTAACGGTACATGCCGTCGGCGGTCGTCAGGTCGCTCAGTTGAGCCGACCAGTAGGCGTTATTCGCCACCAAGTCGCCATTGGTGCCGTCGTCGAAGAGCGGGAAAGTCTCGGTGTGGGTAGGGATGAACGGGCCGCCCCGGCTTTCCTCCAGGGCCACCAGGACGCGCGCGCGCGGGTCCTCGCTGTCGGGCTTGCGCTCGCGCGGGTCCGCCTTGCCGCGGTGGCGGGTGATGAGGGTGTTGAAGCCGATCAACGGGCGCTCGATCTCGACTCGCGCATCCACCCGGTCCCACCCGCCGGCGGGCACGAAGGACGGCAGGACGCGCACGCTTGGCAGGAGGTCGTCGCCGGTGCGTACGTGAGAGACCGGCTTGTGCGGCTCGAGGCGGGTGAGGCCGCGCACCAGGACGTCGATGAACCAATCATGCTCGACCCCCTTCTCCACCCGCGCCACGACGGCGATCGGCCCGCCCTGCTTGCGCGCGCCGGCGAAGAAGCCCTGGGCCTGGGTGGCCACCGGGATAAGGCCGTAGGCTGCGACCGGGTGGCCGGGGTTGCGCAGCTCGAGCGGGGCCGGCACGAGCGCCGGACCGCCGACCAACTGCCGGTGGTCGCGGCTGTCGTCCACGACGGCGCCGGCGCAGCGCAGGATGGAGGCCGCAGAGCGCAGCCGGGTGTCGGTCAGGATCGCCCGCTGGCCGTCGCACAGGCGCTTGGCGAGCCGGTCGTCGTAGGGCTCAGGGAGATCGTCGCCGCCCTGACGGGCGTAGACGAGCAGGTCCCAAGGACGCTCGAGGCGCCGCGCGAGCTCGCCCGGCTCGTCGACCGCCTCGACACCGCCGACGAGGCCCGCGGCGGTCTCCAACTCGAGCGCCTTGCGGTAGACCGAGGGCCCGAGCGCCTTGTGCTCGAAGTAGAGCACCCGTTGGCAGCCCTCGGGGCAGAGGCGCTGGAAGCTCGCGCCGCACCAGCGCCACCCCGGCGTCGAAATCGACGAAGGCGTCGGTGGTGAAGCCGTTGACGAACTGGCGGTGCGGACGCACCAGTTGCGCCCGCCAGGTACCCTGGGCGGCGCCCCGGTACGGCAGCCCGACGCGCGCATAGTCCCAGGTCGGCTCGGTCGTCGTCTCGACCAGGCCGCCGGCGAGCACCATGTCGCCGGCGGGCGAGCTGACCAGGAGGCGTAGATCCCCCTTCGCCACCGGCTCTTTCCAGCCCGAGACGAAGGTCACGCGCTGGTCGCCGCAGGAGGTGTACTCGACGATCTCGGTCGCCCCCTGGTCGGCCGCCAGGGTGCCCTTGGGGTCGAGGCCCAGGAACTCGTCGCTCAACTGGCCGAAGCACTTGGCGAAGAAGTCCTTGAGGTCGATCCACTTGCCGTCGGGATCGGCGGCAGGGTTTTGCATGTAGATGCCGCCCTGGCGCTCGGCGAAGACGGTCAGCAGGTCGCCGTTGAGCGTCCCCGCGTCGCCGAAGCCGACCGCGCAGACCTGGGCGTCGAAAAGATGCTGGTAGACGATCTGGGCGCCGAAACAGCTCCCGCCGCAGGTGCCGCCGGAAGCGCCGGCAGGCTGCAGGCAGGGCGGCACATTCTCGACCCCGTCGGTCAACAGGAGGATCGCCTTGCGGCGGTTCTCGCCCGCGGGAGGGTCTGCCGGAAGGAGTGAGCAGTCACCGCTCGGGCAGAGCTGGTCCAGGGCGGCTTGGATGCCGCCCCCGATGCCCGTGCAGCCGCCGCCCCCCCCCGAGGTGATCGCCGCCAGGGTGTTGGGAAAGGGCTCACCGGCGTTGCGCAACGCCGAGGTCACGGTCGCGAGCGACATGTTGCGCGTCGCATCGGCCGCGTTGCTGGCGTAGGAGATGACGCCAAGCTTGTTGGTCTGCATCGGCGGCGGCGTGCCGTCGATCAGGCTGGCGAAGAGGTCGGCGGCCTCCAGCGCCCGCGCCAGCTTGGTGCCGCCGGCCGAGTCGGTCTGGTTCATGCTGCCCGAGCGGTCGAGCACCAGCATCACGTCGGTGGTGTGGACGTTCTGCCACGCCCGAACGACGTCGTCGATCGCCTTGTGCAGGCGCCAGAACATCGGGTCGCGCACCGAGCAGCCGGCGTTATTGATGTCCTTGCATGGGCCGGAAGCACCCACAGCGACGTGCATGTTGCCGTGAAAAGCGGCGTCGAGTGCCGTCGTCACCTCTTCGACCGTCTTGAACTCCTCGAGCTTGGCGTATGGGAAGCTGTTGGGGCCGGCGCTGCAGGGCATGCCCATGTTCGCGTTCGGGCAGGAGAGCGGTCCTCCGTTGTTCAGGAAGAGGCAGGGCGGAAAGGGGCTACAGGTCGGGCATGGGACGCCGTCGAGGCGCTGCCCGGGATCGCCGCAGCCGGCGGGCGCGGCCTGGGCGCAGACGTAGCCGTAGGGGAGGGTCATGCCCGGGCACCAGTCAACCGCCTCGATCTTGCAGCCCTGCGGCAGTCCCGACGTCGGGTTGCAGAAATTGCCGGCTTCGCGCCAGAGGTTGTAGTCGGCCTCGATCTGACGGTGGAAGGCGTACCAGCGCTGGCCGCGCTGCGGCGGATTGTTGCCGTCGCAAACATCCCCAATCGCGCCGAAGCAGTTGTGCCAGATCGAGTGCATCTGGAGCACCGTCTGCGGCGAGCTCGCGGGAATCGTGGTGCAGCAGTCGCTCGGGTCGCCGTCCTCATGGCACTCTTCGCGAACTTGGCCCGGAATGCCGGGATTTGTGGGGCAATCCGTCGCCTCTCCCCAGGAGCAGGGGGTCGTGAGATCGCCCTGCCGGACGCACTCGATGGGGGTCGGCGTCGGGGTGTTGACGTAGGTGAAACAGGTCTGTCCGGCCGCCGGAGCGGCGGCGACCGCCCAGACGACCAGGGCGGCGATGCCAGTTTGGTGCATGGGCCAGCGCTCGCTCATACCCCCCCCCTTTCGCGGAGCTCTAACAAATAAGCGGAACTCTACTAAATAAGTTGCCGCACTGGTCCCAAGCGTGACAGCCAAGCCTTGCCGCCCGACCCCGGGGGCCCCGGTGCGGAAGCGCCGGGCCTAGGGTGACACCCCCGTCTCCGGCAGATGACAGGCGTCCGCTCCTCCGTACGCGCCGATTCCGCGCTTCCGCTCCCAACTCGCTGAAAACAAACGATGGGCCTAGCTTCGGCCTGGCTGGCACGGTTCGTGGAATTCAGGGGATTGCAACGGAGAAGAAGGTAATCTCCTCTCCCTCCGGTGCCGGGGCGGGTTTAAAGCCCTCCGCCCGCCCCGGCCCTCTTTTTTTCTTGCCTCTCTCCCTCCGCCTCTATAGAGTTCCCTCGCGGCCGTGGAAGGCGCTCCAAGCTCCTTTCCTCCCAAGCGCATAGCTGCTCATCGATGGTTCTCCACGCCCCGTATAATCGATCCATGAATGGGCGATCCGTGAATGGGCGATCCATGAATGGGCGCGCCGTGAGTGCGAACGTCGAGGGGGAGCCGCGCGTCCTCAAGCGCGCCGAGCACCCCATCTCCCGCCGGTTCATCGACAAGAACGCCCTCAAGGTCCTCTACCGTCTCCACAACGCTGGCTACAAGGCCTACCTGGTGGGAGGCAGCGTGCGGGACCTGATGATGGGCCGCACGCCGAAGGACTTCGACGTCGGCACCAACGCCAAGCCCAACGAGGTGCGGCGTCTGTTCTCGAACTCGCGGATCATCGGCCGGCGCTTCCGGCTGGTCCACGTCTTCTACCACGACGGCGGCGTCATCGAGGTCTCCACCTTCCGCCGCGATCCGGACCCCGACGAGCAGCGGGGCGAGCCCGGCGAGCTCCTGATCACCAGCGACAACACCTGGGGCACTCCGCGGCAGGACGCCTTCCGCCGCGACTTCACGATCAACGCCCTCTTCTACAGCATCGCCGACTACACGGTGCGAGACCACGTCGGAGGCATCGAGGACCTGGAACGCAAGCTGGTCCGGGCGATCGGCGATCCGGACGTGCGCTTCCGAGGAGGACCCGGTGCGGATGCTGCGCGCCTGCGAGTTCGCGGGGCGGCTCGGCTTCGGCATCGAGGCGTGCACACAGGAGGCGATCCATCGCCACCGGAAAGAGCTGGACAAGGCATCGCCGGCACGGCTGACGGAGGAAATCGTTCAGCTCCTGAGGTGCGGGCGGGCCGGGGCTGCCATGCAGTGGATGCTGGAGCTCGGGCTCCTCGAAGTCATCCTGCCGGAAGCTTACGCCATGCTGACCGCCGGCGCGCGGGGGCTCGGGGATTTCGGGCAGATCCTGCCGGTGATCGACCGCTTGGTGGCCGAGGAGCGCGACGAGCGGCCGCTCTCCGAGACCAGTCTGCTCGCGGCGCTGCTGCTGCCCAAGGTCATGCTCCGGCGCTTCGACGTCGAGGCGATGAACAACCGGCCGATGAGCCGGGCGGCCATCGAGATCCTGATCCAGGAGGAGGTCGCGCCCTTCTTCGCGCGCCTGACGCTCTCCAACCTGCGGGCCCAGCAGGTGCTCCACGCCCTGATCGGTTTTCAGCGCCTGTGCGAGCCCCGCTGGTCTCCTCACGAGCGGGTGCGCTTCACCCGCAAGCCCTACTTCGACGATGCGCTGCTGCTGTTCGAGATCCTCGTCCAGGCGACGGGGGAGGGATTCGAGGCGCTGGCCGAATGGCAGGCCGCGGCGCGACGCCGGCCGCCGCTCCAGGCGCCCGCCGAGAGCGCGGCGCGCCCACGCCCGCGGCGCAGGCGACGGCGGCGCGGGCCGGCGTGAAGGGGCTCGCCTTCCCGGCCCTTCTCTGTCGCGCCTCCGGCGCTGGCCCTCACCTCCCCGGCCCTCCTCTCCCGCCCCCTCCCTCCCACCCACACCGGGAGAGGAGGGAGACGGCTCGAAGGGGGCGCAGCATGCTGCGCCTCTACAACGTTGCTTTTGGCAGTTTCCCCTCTCTCCCGGTGAGGTGGGGAGGGAGGGGGCGGGAGAGAGGGGTCAGGGGAGTGAGGGCCAGCGCCGGAGGCGCGACAGAAGGGAGGGGGCGGGGAAGGGGGTCGGGGAGTGAGGGTCTGGCATAGGATACCCCCGGTCCGCGCAACCACAAGGAAATCCCATGTCCTGGTTCACTGATCTCTATCGCTCCGCGGTGGGCAAGAAGGCGGTGATGGCCGTCACCGGCATCATCCTCTTCGGCTTCGTTCTGATCCACATGATCGGCAACCTCAAGATCTACGAGGCCGGGGAATACCAGGTCTACCGGGACGGCGCCTACCAGCCGATGCGGTATCTCGATGCCTACGGTTTCTTCCTGCGTCACGTCGGCGAGCCGCTCGTCCCCGCCTACACGCTGCTGTGGATCTTCCGCTCCGTCCTGCTCGTCGCCGTGCTGCTTCACATCTGGGCCGCCTGGCAGGTGACGCGGATGAGCCGGGTGGCCCGGCCCCGCGATTACGTGAGGCGTTCCAAGATCCACACCACCTATGCTTCGCGCACCATGCGCTGGGGCGGAGTGATCATCCTGCTCTTCGTGATCTATCACCTCCTGCATTTCACCACCGGGACGGTCCATCCCGACTTCCAGGAGGGGAACGTCTACCACAACGTGGTGAGCGGCTTCCGGGTGTGGTACGTATCGCTTTTTTACGTCGTGGCGCAGGTGGCTCTGGGGTTCCACCTCTACCATGGGCTCTGGAGCCTGTTTCAGTCGCTGGGATGGAACCATCCGCGGTTCAACCGGTGGCGCAACGTCTTCGCCCATGTCTTCGCCTGGATCATCACCCTCGGCAACATTTCGTTTCCCCTGGCCGTGCTGACCGGCTGGGTGCGTTAGGAGCGCGCCGCCATGACGCTCGACGGCAAGGTTCCCGGCGGTCCCCTGGAGAATCGGTGGGAGGACCACAAGGGACATCTGAAGCTGGTCAATCCCAACAACAAGCGGCGGTTCACCATCCTGGTGGTGGGCTCCGGCCTCGCCGGAGCTTCGGCCGCCGCGAGCTTCGCCGAGCTGGGTTACGAGGTGAAATGCTTCTGTTTCCAGGATTCGCCTCGCCGCGCCCACTCCATCGCCGCCCAGGGAGGCATCAACGCCGCCAAGAACTACCACAACGACGGCGACAGCGTCTTCCGGCTGTTCTACGACACGATCAAGGGCGGTGACTTCCGCTCCCGCGAAGGCAACGTCTACCGGCTGGCCGAGGTGTCGCTCAACATCATCGACCAGTGCGTGGCCCAGGGCGTGCCCTTCGCCCGCGAGTACGGCGGCCTGCTCGACAACCGCTCCTTCGGCGGCGCCCAGGTGGCCCGCACCTTCTACGCCCGCGGCCAGACCGGCCAGCAGCTCCTGCTCGGCGCCTATCAGGCCCTGTGCAAGGAGATCGCCTCCGGCAAGGTGAAGATGTTCCCGCGCACCGAGATGCTCGACGTGGTGGTGGACGGTGGCCGTGCCGCCGGCATCATCACCCGCGACATGGTCACCGGCAGGATCGACTGCCACGCCGGCCACGCCGTCGTGCTGGCGACCGGCGGCTACAGCAACGTTTATTTCCTTTCGACCAATGCCAAGGGATCGAACGTCACCGCCGCCTGGCGCGCCCACCGCCGCGGCGCGCTGTTCGCCAACCCCTGCTTCACGCAGATCCACCCGACCTGCATTCCGGCCTCCGGCGATTATCAGTCCAAGCTCACGTTGATGAGCGAGTCGCTGCGCAACGACGGCCGTATCTGGGTGCCCAAGGACCCGAACGACAAGCGCTCGCCCGAGCAGATCCCCGAGGGCGACCGCGACTATTACCTGGAGCGCAAGTACCCGAGCTTCGGCAACCTGGTGCCGCGCGACGTCGCCGCCCGCAACGCCAAGTCGGTGGTGGACGAGGGCCGCGGCGTGGGGCCGCAGAAGAACGGCGTCTATCTCGATTTCGCCGACGCCATCCGGCGGCTGGGGCGCAACACCATCGAGGAGCGCTACGGCAACCTTTTCGAGATGTACGAGAAGATCACCGGCGAGGACCCGTACGTCGTTCCCATGCGCATCTACCCGGCGCCCCACTACACCATGGGCGGCCTGTGGGTGGATTACAACCTGATGACCAACGTCCAGGGTCTGTACGCCCTGGGCGAGGCCAATTTCTCCGATCACGGCGCCAACCGCCTGGGCGCCTCGGCGCTGATGCAGGGCCTGGCGGACGGCTACTTCGTCATCCCCTACACGATCGGCGACGATCTCTCGGGCTACCTCGGCAGGACGCTTTCGACGGACACGGACGCCTTCCGTGCGACCGAGGCCGAGGTGGCCGAGCGCATCCGGCGCCTGGTGTCGATCGGCGGCGAGCGCAGCACCGACTCCTTCCACCGCGAGCTGGGCCGCATCGTCTGGAACTACTGCGGCATCGCCCGCAACGCCGCCGGCCTGCAGAAGGCCCTGGAGCTGATCCCCGCCCTGCGCGAGGAATTCTGGCGGAACCTGCGGATCGTCGGCGGCGCCGAGCAGCTCAACCAGGAGCTGGAGAAAGCCGGCCGGGTGGCCGACTATTTCGAATTGGCCGAGTTGATGTGCCGCGACGCCCTCGACCGCGACGAGTCGTGCGGCGGCCACCTCCGCGAGGAGCACCAGACGCCCGACGGCGAGGCCCTGCGCGACGACGCCCGCTTCTCCTACGTTTCGGCCTGGGGGTGGAACGGCGTGGACCGGCCGCCCACCCTCCACAAGGAGCTGCTGGAGTTCGACTTCGTCAAGCCCACCCAGAGGAGCTACAAGTAATGAACCTCACCCTCCACGTCTGGCGCCAGAAGAGCCCCGCGGACGAGGGGCGGATGCAAGGTTACGAGGTCAAAGGCGTCAACGAGCACGCCTCGTTCCTGGAAATGCTGGACGTCCTCAACGAGCAGCTCGCCGGGAGCGGCGAGGAGCCCATCGCCTTCGAGCACGACTGCCGCGAGGGGATCTGCGGCTCCTGCGGCTTCATGATCAACGGCGAGGCCCACGGGCCGCTGCCGGCCACCACCGTCTGCCAGCTCCACATGCGGCACTTCAAGGACGGCGACGTGCTCTATCTGGAGCCCTGGCGTTCCAGGGCGTTTCCGGTGCTCAAGGACCTGGTGGTGGACCGCGGCGCCTTCGACCGCATCGTCCAGGCCGGCGGCTTCATCTCGGTGGCCACCGGCAGCGCGCCCGAGGCCAACCTGATTCCGGTGCCGAAGCCGCTCGCCGACCGCGCTTTCGACGCTGCCCAATGCATCGGCTGCGGCGCCTGCGTGGCGCAGTGTCCGAACGGCGCGGCGCAGCTCTTCACCTCCGCCAAGGTCTCCCACCTCAACCTGCTGCCCCAGGGACAGCCCGAGCGCTACGACCGCGCCCTCGCCATGGTCGAGGCCATGGAAAAGGAAGGCTTCGGCGCCTGCACCAACTTCGCCGAGTGCGAAGCCGTCTGCCCGAAGGAGATCTCGATCGATTTCATCGCCCGCATGAACCGCGACTACCTCAAGGCCAAGGCCGGCGGGGTGATGAAGACGCCGCTGAGCACGTAGATTTCCTGGGAGCGCCGGCATCCCTGCCGGCCCTGAGGGAACCCGGATCTCCGTCGCGACTCCTCGCATGCTGTATAGGATGAAACGGGAACACTTGAGCCCGGCCCTCGACCAAACGGCACCGAGCCTCATCCATAGAGGACCCGACCCCGCTCCAAGACCTCATGGGATGGGCCGAGCTCTGCTAGAATCTGACCCACAGCGTTCAGGCTGAGGCACTTTGCTCGACAGGAGCCTCCGCCGGAAGCGAACGCGAGGACCCCATGGCCACCGCCTTGACCTACCTCGAAAGCCTCGCACGGGAAGCTCCGTAAGCCGGAAGCCGAGGTCATGACAATGGCCTTCGAAGCAGGACTCCGCCAGCTTTGGCGCGAGCGCACCCTGGGGCTGTATCTGCGGGGAGAGATTCCCCGGGAGCAGGCGATCGAGCGCGTCGGAATCGACTGGGTGGAGCTGGCGGACCAACAACACGCCGCGATGACCGAGGATTTGGCGTGGGCACGGAGCGATTAGCCGCGGTCGCGGACACTGGCCCACTGATCCATCTCGCGGAAATCAAATGTCTGGAGTTGCTCGCAATCTTTGCGGAACTTCATATCCCCGAGGGCGTCTGGAGGGAGGCAGATCGGCCAGCAGCGATCCGAGAACAGCTCACCTTCGCGAAGCGGCATACTCTCGACCAAGAGGTGGTCGCAAGATTCACATTGCAGCATGGGCTGAGTAAGCTTCAAGCAGGAGAGCGCGAGAGCCTCTTACTCTGCTCGCAGCTTGCGGTCGAAGTTCTTCTGACCGATGACCTCATAGTACGGCGAGTCGCCAAGGACCTGGGGTTGATTCCGGTCGGCTCTTTGGGCGTCATCGCGAGAGCACACCGGATGGGCCGGATCAGCCTTGACGCCGCTGAGCGCCACCTCACGGAACTCCAGACGGTGAGCAGCCTGTTTGTCGCACAAACCATCGTGGACCTGGCGATCGAGCGCCTGCGGTTGTGAAGATTCCCGAGAAGAGTGGGTAGAGTCGGCCAGCCTTCAGCTACCCGGAAGTGGAGTCGGAGATCCTGACGACGGCTGAGGGAACCCAGATCTCCGTCGCGACCCCTCGTATGCTGTATAGAATGAAACGGGATACCGTTCGTCCGCAGGACAGGCTGGACGCTGAGGCGATCAAAGAGGAGTTCAAGCTCCAGGAGAACTGATGCCGGTCCGCAAGTTTCGCTCGGTCGACCGCGGTTTCACGATGACCGTGGCTACCCAGGCGATCGCCTGGGAGCACGCCCTCGAAGAGAAGGGCGAGGAGGTGCGGGAGCTGTTCGAGGCCCAGCTCGAAGCCTACGAGCTCGTCATAGACGGGGTAACCCGCAAACTGCCGATCTCGGAGGCGTGGATCCGGGCGCTGCACCAGAAGGTCTGCGCCCGGCAGCAGACCTATCGCGTCCTGACCGACCAAGGATACCAGGAGCAGGACCTTCCCAAGGGAAGCTACAAGAGCCAGCCCAACCACGTGCGCCTTACTGACGGGTCCTTTGATCCTTACGCTCCGGTGGATCGGGTGCCTTCTGAGATGTATCGCCTCCTGGAGCAGATTCGGACCCCTGAATTCGAGAACGCTTATCCGGTGACACAAGCGTCCTACATCCACTATGCCTTTGTGGTCATCCATCCCTTCGCGGACGGCAACGGGCGGGTGGCCCGCGCCCTGGCATCCGTGTTCTTCTTGCGCGCGCACTCGATTCCGTTCCTCGTCTTCGCAAACCAGCGCAAGCCCTACTTCGACGCGCTGCATCAGGCCGACCTGGGCCAGACGCAGCCCCTTCTGGCTTTTTTCCGCGACCGAGGGATCGATACGCTTCAGCTCGTGATCGACCACCTCCTGACGGTCGAGGCTCCGGCTCCGGACACTATCGCCGCTCGGCTCCGGCTGATCGACGAAGTCGCCTTGAAGCTCCTCAACGCGGCGGGGGAACAGATCAAGGCGGAGTTCGGGAATCTGAAGCTGCCGTACTACTTCGACCTCGACATCGAGCTGAGGGACAATTTGAACATGGGGAGCGAGGACTACCGGCAGGTGATGGGCTCCACCAGCCTGGCCGTCGACATAGAGGACTGGGAGCACAAGACCACCAGCGAAAGGGAGATCACCGTCCTGATCGCCCGCGACATGGCCGATCCCTTCCCCCTTTGTCTGCTTGAAGTGGATGGTAGCGACGACGAGCTCGAGGCACGGTTCGAAGACGTTCATCCAGAAATCAGCGAGAGCCTGGGGCTGCGTTTGACGAACTGGTGTAGTCGACTGCTCGGACGCATGCTGAAGGACTTCGAGGAGCGATCCCGGACGCCTTGATACTCTTCTCCCACCTCCATCCTCTTCTTCCTCCAGCAGCCGGGAGCACCCATCAAAGAGTCGCCAGCGAGATAGCCCCGTCGCCGGTCGTGACCCGACGCAGGTAGTCGATCTGCCCAAGGTGATAGTTGAAATGTCCCAACAGATGGAGCAGGAACTGCCGGGTCGAAATGGCGGCGCCGTTGTACGCCTCCGGATAGGTCGCATCGAGGATCGCCGGAGTGAGCGCGGCGATCACGGGCGGAATCGTGTCGCGCACCGCCTCGATTCGACGGATGAGCTCGCCCTGCGCGATGCCGCGCGCGCTGAATTCCAGCGGCCGGTCCCGCTGGTAGTCGATCTGTCCGAGCTGCCGGCCAATGTATTCCCGCAGGTTGCCTTCCAGGTGAAGCGCCAACGTTCCGGCCGCGTTGGTCACGCCCGGCGCCGTCCTCCAGAGCGCAGGCGTGTCGGGGAAGGCGCGAAGCTCCTGTGTCAGCCGGGTGAGATCGCGAACGTAGAGGGACGCCAGCTCGGTCGAGAGCATCAGACCTCCGCCTCACTTTCCATGTAGAAGACCATTTTGCCGCCTCGCGCCGAAGCCTGGAAGGCGCGGATCTCCGGCTTGCCCAGCCATGCCGTCCAGAAAGGGGCGAGCGCACAATGGGCGCCGCCGGCGCCGGGATCCTCGTCGATGCCTTTGGCCCGAGGCAGCCCCCTGCCGGTCTTGCCGCATGGCGGATGGTACACGATGGTATGAGGCCGCGTCTCTACTGGGGCTCGTAAAACCGACACCGAATGCCCATCCATCCGCGCCGTCACGACCCACAAAATGCGGCATATAATGAAATGTGATACGGTGCATCCGCAAGCAGGTTGGACACCCGAGGCGATCCAAGAGGAGCCAAGCTCGTGGGCGCAGTGACTCTATCCCCCTCCAAATTGTCACCTCCTGCCTCCTTGACTCCCTTCGACCCCGGCGATATTTTCCGTCCCAGGTCTGTTTCCTGTTCGTCACCCAAAGGAGGTCGGGATGTCACGGCGATGGAGCGTGCGTCTGCTGAGCCTTACCCTGTTGCTCGCCTGGGTACCGGGGGCTTTCGCCCAGTCCCAGGCGACCACCGGCGTCATCGAAGGGACCGTTGCGGATGAGACCGGCGGCGTCCTGCCCGGGGCCACGGTCACTTTGAGAAACACGGCGACCAACTTCGAGCAGGTGGTCACCACCGGCGGCGACGGTCGCTTCCGGGCGGTGCTGCTGCCGCTCGGGCCATACCGCATCACCGTCGAGGTGGCGGGCTTCGCGCGCCTGGTGCGCGAGGGCATCGACCTGGCGGTGGGCCAGACGATCAACTTGAAGCTCACGATGCAGCTCTCCGCCGTCGAGGAGGAGATCACGGTCACCGCCGAAGCGCCGGTGGTGGAGACGACGCGTGCCGAGGGAGCCGTCCGCATCGACTCGAAGTCGGTCGAGAACCTGCCCAACAACGGCCGCAACTTCCTCGACTACACCAAGCTGACGCCGGGCGTCACCATCGTCCAGGGGCCGGACGGCGACGAGCTGTCGATCAACGGGCAGAAGGGCATCCACAACAACGTCTCCGTGGACGGCGCCGATTTCAACAACCCCTTCTTCGGCGAGCAGCGGGGCGGCCAGCGGCCGGCGTTCACCTTCAACCTCGACGCCGTCAAGGAGGTGGTGGTGGTGGCCGATGGCGCCAACGCCGAGTTCGGCCGGTCGTCGTCGGGGTTCGTCAACGTCGTCACCAAGTCGGGCACCAACCAGATCCACGGCAGCGGCCACGTGTTCTGGAAGAACGACAGCCTCTCCTCCAAGGCCGAGAAGCCCGACGGCTCGAAGGCCGAGAAGTTCGACCAGGAGCAGGGGCAGACGGGATTCACCCTCGGCGGCCCGATCGTGCGCGACAAGGTCTTCTACTTCCTCTCCGCCGACTACCAGCGCGCAACCTCGACCAAGCAGACCGATCCGTCGCGCATCGAGCAGCGGGTGGTGGACTACTTCGCGAGCATCGGCGTGCCGGCGGAGAACGGTCCCATCGAGCGGAGCAATGACGCCCGGGTGTTCCTGGCCAAGGTGGACTGGCAGGCCTCGGAGAAGCACCTGGCCACCCTGCGCTACACCTACACCTGGGCCGAACAGGAGAACGGCACCTTCGACGTCGACTCCTGGGGCCGCAGCGCCAACGCCACCGAGCAGGACGATTCGTACTCCGGTACCGGTTCCGTCATCTCGACGCTCTCGGGCAGCGTGCTCAACGAGCTGCGTTTCCAGTACGCGCGCGAGAACCGGCCGCGGCCGTACAACGGCCCCATCGTCCCGAGCACGGGTCGGCCGCTGCCGGACACCGCTTTCGACTTCGGCCGCACCTACCGTTTCGGAATGCCGTTCTTCATTCCGGTCGAGTACTACGACGAGCGCGTTCAGGTCAACGAGAACATCTCGCTCCTCAAGGCCAATCACTCGATCAAGGGTGGAGTCGAGTACAACGAGGTGAGCTCCACCCAGACGTTCATCGGCTTCGCCAACGGCCGTTACATCTTCAGCTCGACGGACGGCTTCCTCAACTTCGCCCGCAACCCCAACTACGTCGAGTGCTCGGACGGCAACTCCTCCGAGACCGGTGTCTGCCCGCCGGGCACTTCGGTCACCGGTCCGGTCCTGACATACCTGCAGCAGGCGGGCGCCGGCGGGCGAACCGTCGAGCAGGCCGGCACTCAGAAGATCCCGCAGAAGGAGCCGGCGGTCTTCCTCCAGGATAGCTGGCAGGTGAACGCCAACCTGACGGTGCAGGTCGGCCTGCGCTGGGAGGCGCAGATCCAGGCCGACGTCCAGACCCCGCCAGACCAGGTGTTCTTCGCTCCCTTCATTGGCCGCACGGTAACGACGGCTGCCGGTCCGCAGACCTTCCCGTCGGACGGCGAGATCCCGTCGGACTACAACATGTGGCAGCCGCGGCTGGGGATCACCTGGGACCCGAAAGGCGACGGCAGGAGCGTCGTGCGCGGCACCGCGGGCATCTTCTATGCGCGGATTCCGGGGCTTGCGCTCGCCTCCACCCGCTCGACCAACGGCACCATCGGCCAGACGCTCTTCCGCAACAGTGCCCTGACCGGCATTCTGGGACCGGTACCCGCCTACCCGGGCCTGATCCCGCAGTCGCAGATCGGCGATCCGTTCCTGCCCGACGTCTTCGTCTTCGACAAGGACTTCCAGAACCCGCGGACGACGGCGGCGAGCCTCTCCTACGAGCGCGAGGTCAGGAACGGCCTCGCCCTGCTCGTCAAGTACAACTACGCCCGGGGCGACCACATCACCCGCTTCGTCAACCGCAACGATCCGCTTCTCGGCTCGCCCTGGAGCACCGGCCTGCCGCCGGGCGGCGCCAACGGCATCAACACTCTGACCGTCGTCGAGTCCGAGGCGAAGAGCCGCTACTGGGGAGTGACGGTCGGCGCCAACCAGCGGTTCAACGGCAAGGTCCAGTACCAGGTCTACTACACCTACTCCAAGGACAAGTCGGACGACGACAACGAGCGCGATCCCTTCTCGTTCCGCTACGCCCGAATCACCGACCTGGACAAGGAGTACAGCTACTCCGACCGCGACCAGCGCCACCGGGTGAACGCCTGGCTTCTCTGGCAGGCGCCGCTGGGGCTCGACGTCAACTTCCGCTACGCCTACCGCTCGGCCCAGCCGAAGTCGATCACCGCTGACCGGCGCCGACGTCGCCCTGCCGACGGACCGCATCAACCCCGACGGCACGGTGACGCAGCGCAACCTCGGCCGCAAGGACAACAAGTTCAACGCCCTCGACTTCCGGCTGTCCCGCGACTTCACGGCCGGGAGGTTCACCATCCAGCCGGCGATCGACATCTTCAACGTCTTCAACAGCCCCAACTTCCGGCGTCCCGAGGTCACCAACCTGATCTTCAACTTCGACGGCACCGTGCAGAGCGGCAACGGCGACCCGCGGCAGGCGCAGGTGGGATTGCGGATACTCTGGTAGGTCGCGAGACTTTCTCTGCAGACCGAGATGCCCGGCGTAAGCCGGGCGTTTTCGTCTCAGTCCAGCACCGCAAACTGCACCGTCGCCTTCGCCACCAGCCGGCCCTCCTGAGTCACCTCTCCTTCCGCCACCGCGAGCCGTTTTCCCTTGCGCAGCAGCCGGCCGCGGCCGATGAGGGGTGCGAGGGTCGCACGCGTGAGGAGATGAACAGTGACCGTTGCTGGCACGACCGGCGCGCCTACGACACCCGCGGCGGACACCTCCGCCAGGGTCGTCAAGACGGCGAAATGGATCACGTCAGTGGCCACCTGATGCTCGGGCCGCGGGTCGAGGAACACCGTCCCGGGCTCGTCTCCGCCACGCAGGCCGAGACTCTGATTGAAGTTGGCGGTCATGCGAGCCTCCTATCGGTTCCCCGATGCCATCCGCGCCGCTTCGGGCAGGGGAATCCTTCATGCCGGTCCGGATGATCTCACACGAGGTCGCCCGGCCCGTCACCCCGGCCTCCTTTGCGGAAGCCACGACGAAGACGCTAGACTTCGGCGCGGAAGGCAGAAGAGTGAGCGCCGTCCACTTCGATCGACCATGGACTTCTCCGAGAAGCTGAGTGTCATAACGCCGGTTTCGCGGCCTTCCCTCCTGCCCATGGTTGCTTTGTCGGTACCGGACAAGGCAGAGTGGCTTCTGGTTACCGACGGTCCTCAGAAGATTCCCCGCGGCCTGCGGCCACACATTCTTTTGAAAGGTCCGAAGACCAGGCAATGGGGTGATGTGCAACGGCAGATGGGCCTGGAAGCAGCAACGCGTCCCTTTGTCTATTTCTTGGACGATGACAATCTGATGTTACCGACGCTCGCCGACCTTCTGATCCCTTATCTGGAGACTGGAAATCATGCCGGGCTTCTTTTCGGTCTTTTGGTTCTGGCGGAGGGTGAATCCCATCTTTGGCCGCCGCCCTTGAGGGTCGAAGCCGGACATGTGGACACGGCCATGTTCTTCGGCCGCAGAGAGTCGATTGTGGATCTACGTTTTCATGATGCGCGTTATGGGCATGGATGGCCTGATCTTCGAGGTGAGCGCGGTGCTGACTTCATCTGCCTCAAGGCGTTCGACGATCGTTTCGGCTTGTCCCGTTTGCCTGCCATATATGGATTCCACAATGGTATTGATTTGCTGAGGGAGTTGGAGCCGGAATGCTATGCGGACCTGGAAGCCCATAAACTCACTGCCGAGATGCTGGCGATGGTCTTGACTCGTTACATGATTGCAGCCGATGTTCCGCCTTGGTGGTAGGTGGGGGGCTGCCATCGAGCGGCTTCTCACTTGAACGTCCGGAACCACACGTCAAAGATCTTCTTGACCGTCGGCGTCAGCTTGCCGCGCCGCCAGGTGTCGGCCGCTTTCTTCACCACCTCGCCCTGGGTGGGGTAGGGGTGGATGACGCTGGCGATCTTCGCCAGGCCGATGCCGTGGGTGACGGCCAGGCAGAGCTCGCCGATCATGTCGCCGGCGTGCTCGGCCACCAGGGTGGCGCCGAGGATGCGGCCGTCCTTCGAGCCCTTTTCCACGTGGACGCGGAGGAAGCCCTCGTCGGCGCCGTCGAGGATGGCGCGGTCCACGCCCGACATCGGAACGGTGAGGGTGTCGATCCCGATCCCCTTCTCCCGGGCGTCCTGTTCGTAGAGGCCGACGTGGGCGATCTCCGGGGTGGTGTAGGTGCACCAGGGCATGGTGAGCGCCGAGGCCTTGGCGCGGCCGAAGAAGAGGGCGTTCTGGATGACGATGCGCGCCTGGGCGTCGGCGGCGTGGGTGAACTGGTAGCGCGACGCCACGTCGCCGCAGGCGAAGATCCTCTGGTTGCTGGTGCGGAGGTTGTCGTCCACCTCGACGCCGCGCTCGCCGTAGCGCACGCCGGCGGCCTCGAGGCCCAGGCCTTCGATGTTGGGCGCGCGGCCGATGGCGATCAGGATCTCGTCCGCCACCACCTCGTGCCGCTGACCTTCGCGCTCGAACGTGACGACCTTCTCGATATCCTCAGCACGCTCAGCACGGCGGCGGCGGACCTCGACGACCTTCATGTTGAATTCGAAGCGGACGCCGTCCTCGATCATGGCCCGCTGAACGATCTCGGCGGCGTCGGCGTCCTCGCGTGGCAGGATGCGGGGCTCCTGGTCGAGGTGGGTGACGCGGCTGCCGAAGCGGGCGAAGGACTGCGACAGCTCGCAGCCGATGGGGCCGCCGCCGATCACCACCAGCCGCGGGGGCAGCTCGGTCAGGTTGAAGATCGTTTCGTTGGTGCGGAAGCCGGTCTCGGCGAGCCCGGGGATGGGCGGCTCGGCGGCGCGGGCGCCGGTGGCGATGACGGCGCGGCGGAAACGCAGGCGCTCGCCTCCCACCTCGACGGTGTCGGGAGAGACGAAGCGGCCGCCGCCGAGGAAGACGTCGATCCCGAGGCTCTGGAAGCGGCGGGCGCCGTCGTGCACGCTGATGCCGGCTCGCAGGCGGCGCATGCGCTCCATGGCCACGCCGAAGTCGCCGGCGGCGTCACGGGCGACGGCCGGTCCGCCGAAGCGGGCGGCAGCCTCGCGGGCATCGCGCCAGGCGCGCGAGGCGCGGATGACTCCCTTCGAGGGGACGCAGCCGACGTTGAGGCAGTCGCCACCCATCAGGTGGCGCTCGATCAGGGCCACCTTGGCGCCGAGCCCGGCGGCTCCCGCTGCTGACACCAGGCCGGCGGTGCCGGCGCCGATCACCACCATGTGATAGCGCTCCTTCGGCCTGGGGTTGATCCACGCCGGCGGATGGACGTTCTCGATGAGCTTCAGGTTGTATTCGTCCTCGGGCTCGACGGGAAAGGCCGGCGCCGGCCTTATTACGGGATCAGTAATGGGATCAGTTGCGGGCTCAGACATGGCGGTCCTCCGCGGCTGCCGGAGCGTCGATCTCCTGGCGTAGCGCCTTGCCGGCCAGGCGGGTGACGAACGTCGTGACGACGATGGTGGCGACGAGGCCGAGACCCAGGACGATCCAGGAGCCGGGGCCCTTCTCCGTCCTGGCACCTCCCGCCAGGGCCGCGAGGCTGCCGGCGGCCTTGCCGTAGTAGACGTAGAGCAGCGTTCCGGGCAGCATGGCGATCGAGGCGGCGACGTACTGCGGGAAGCGTGACCTGGGTCAACCCCAGGGCGTAGTTGAGCAGGCTGAAGGGAAAGGCCGGCGAGAGGCGCAGCAGGGCCACGATCTTGAACCCCTCCCGCCCGACCGCTCTGTCGATGGCGGCGAATTTGGCGTTGCCGGCGATCTTGCGCTCGATCTTCCGCCGCGCCAGGTAGCGGGCGACCAGGAAGGCGCCGGAGGAGCCCAGGGTGGCGCCGATCAGGGTGTAGATCGTCCCCTCGACCAGCCCGAAGATGGCGCCCGCCGCCAGGGTGAGGAGCGAGCCCGGAATGAAGGCGACCGTGGCGACGGCGTAGCCGAGGATGAAGACGACCGGACCCCAGAAGCCCAGCCCTTCGACCCACTGCGCGAAGCGAGGGATGTAGGCCGCGAGCTGCTTGCCGCCCAGGATCAGGCCGGCGATCACGGCGAGGCCGATAACGGCGTACAGGGCGTACAGGATGAGCTTGCCCCTGGACCGGGGCTGCGGCGGCGTGGCGATGTCAGCGGGGTTGGCGGGGTCGGCGGTGCTGTTCAAGGCGTCGATTCCTCTCCGGAAGAGCCGGCGGCGGGGCAGTCTCCGAAGACACTACGGCCCGCGGGACGCGGCCGGATCACCTGGGCACGCGAGGCAGAAAGAGTCAGGCGGTCAGGCCGCGGCCCAGAGCGCCGCGGCGAGCAGCACGCCGACGATGCCGAGGAACGTCGCGAGCAGGGAGGCCGCGTTGCCCCAGCCGGTGCCTTCCTTGGACGTCTTGCCGAGGAGCATCAGGCCGCCGCAGGACACCGCGAGCTGGCCGAAGACGAACAGGGCTGTCAGCCCGGAGGGATAGGGCTCGCCCACCGGCTTGTTCAGACCGATGCCCAGGTTCACGGCGGCGAGGATGACTCCGAGGGCGAACACCCCGATCGCATACAGATCCCAACGCGTCGGTCGCGGCAGCTTGGGCAGCTTCAACCAAGGCATTTTCACGGCCTCTCCCATGACGGTTCCATCTCCTGAGGTCACAAAAGCGCGGCAAGGATAGCACACGTCCCGCGGCCTTTTTGGCGACGCCGCGATGCACCGTGAACTGTGCAGAAGCGTCCAACTTCCACAGTCATTCTGCAAAGTCAAGCCTTGTCTGTTGCGCTTACGGTCCTACAATCCGCCAAACGGCAAGGAAATGGGAGGCAGAATGACCAGAGAAGAAATCCTCGAGGCGGCGGACAGGGATGGCGTGCGGTTCATGCGTCTGCAGTTCACGGACATCCTCGGCGTGATCAAGAACGTCGAGATTCCGCGCAGCCAGTTCGAGAAGGCGCTGGACGGCCAGATCATGTTCGACGGCTCGTCGATCGAGGGCTTCACCCGCATCGAGGAGTCGGACATGCTCCTCGTCCCCGACTACGAGACCTTCCGGGTCAATCCCTGGGTCAATCCGGATGGCTCGAAGGTGGCGCGGATGATCTGCGACGTCTACCTGCCGGACGGCTCGCCGTTCCCGGGCTGCCCGCGCATGACCCTCAAGCGGCAGGTCGAGCGCGCCCGGAAGATGGGATACACGATGGTGGCGGGTCCCGAGGCGGAGTTCTTCCTGTTCCAGAAGGACGAGTGGGGCAATCCCAAGATCGAGACGCACGACGTCGGCGGCTATTTCGACCTGACGCCGGTGGACAAGGGCGAGGAGTGCCGGCGCGACATCGTGATCGTGCTGGAGGCCATGGGGTTCGAGGTCGAGGCGGCGCATCACGAGGTGGCGCCGGGCCAGCACGAGATCGACTTCAAGTACGCCGAGGCGCTGGCCTGCGCCGACAACGTCACCACCTTCCGCTTCGTGGTCAAGAAGGTGGCCCTGGACCACGGCCTGCACGCCACCTTCATGCCGAAACCGATCTTCGGCGTCAACGGCTCCGGCATGCACTGCCACCAGAGCCTGCTCAGCGGGGGGAGCGAGAACGCCTTCTACGATTCAGAGGCGGAGTGGCAGCTCTCCAAGGTGGCGATGGGCTACATCGGCGGCATCCTCGAGCACGCCGCCGGCTTCGCGGCGGTCACCAATCCGCTGGTCAACTCCTACAAGCGTCTGGTGCCGGGCTACGAGGCGCCGATCAACGTCGCATGGTCGGAGAAGAACCGCAGCCCGCTGGTGCGGGTGCCGGCCAAGCGCGGCATGTCCACCCGCTGTGAGGTGCGCATGCCCGATCCGTCCTGCAATCCCTACCTGGCGCTGGCGGTGATGCTGGCCTCCGGCCTGGACGGGGTAGAGCGCAAGCTGGATCCGGGAGCGCCGGTGAACAAGAACATCTTCACCATGAGCAACCGCGAGAAGCGGCGCCTGCGGATCGGTCAGCTCCCGGCCAACCTGTCGGAGGCCCTGGACGAGATGGAGAAGGACGAGGTGGTCAAAGACGCCATGGGCGACCACATCGTCGAGAACTACCTGCGCGCCAAGCGTCAGGAGTGGGCGGACTACATCTCGCACGTCCATCCCTGGGAGCAGGAGCGGTATCTGGCGGAGTATTGAGCCCTCACTCCCCCAACCCCCTCTCTCCCGCCCCCTCCCTCCCCACCTCCCCGGGAGAGAGGGGGTTTCGCCTGTTCAGGCTCGCGGACCTGTGGGCACGTAGTCGATCGGCAGGATTCCGAGCTCGCCATCTTCCAGCACGTCCACGGTTTGCTCGTGGATGTCCTGTTGGATGGCCCCTCCCGCGACAATGCTCTCGTCGATGGTGACCCCCCGGCGCACCTCGTGCCGGTCGACGAGCTGGCGGTCCTCGGACGAGATCTCGACGCCGTCCTCGGTGAAAAAGGAGTAGCGCTCCCAGAGGACGGTGTGGCGGATGGAGACCCGGTCTTCCAGGATCCAGCCATCCCCGATCACAGCGTAGGGGCCGAGCGTGACGTTCCGCCCGACGATGCAGTTATTGCCGATGACGACCGGTGGGATGATGTTGACCCGCGAGAAGTCGATCTTGACGTTGCTGCCGAGATAGCCCCAAGGCAGCTTCTCGTAAGGCAGATCGATCCTGAGCTCGCCGTCCAGAAGGAACTCGTTGACCCGCAGGTAGTCCCGCTTCTGGCCGACGTCGAACCAGGCGCCATCGTACTGCAACCCCCACAGGAGGAAGTCCTTCGGCAGCGAGACGTAAGGCAGGCCGCCGAGCATGGCCGGGAAGACGTGCTTGCCGAAGTCGTAGAAAGGCTCCGGGATGTCGGACCGGGCCTCGGTGCGGAGGGGATCGAGGATCTCGAGCAGCTCCCGCTCGATCATGTAGATCGAGGCGTTGTTGAGATTGCTGGGCGAGTCGGGGTCCTTCTCGCGGAACTCCTGAATGCGCCCCGACTTCGAGAGCTTTCCGGCGAGCTCCTCGGGATGATCGAGGAGAACCGTGCCGAAGTCCTTTCGCCGGTCCCAAGGGACGGGGACGAGCACCACGGTGAAGGCGGAGCCAACTCGCTTGTGGATGTCGTACATCTCCTCGAGGAGCTCGGAGCCGAAGTTGGAGACGATGTCGCCGCTGGGGACGATCATTGTCGAGCCCCGAAACTCCCGACCGGTAGGCATGGTCTCACCGGGGAAGACCTGCTTGGCTTTAACGCCCAGCGCTTGCTTGCACACTCCGCCCAGGGTGCCGCTCGGAATATCCTCCTCGACGTACTGGATGCTCGCCCCGAATTTGATCCCCTCTCGGAAGTAGCGCTTGATCGTGTCCTTGAGCACGCAGAGGTTCATCGACAGGTCCGTGATCCCGGAATCCACCATTCTCCGCACCCAGACCTCAGCCATGGCGACCTTGCCGCCGAGCGGGAACAGCGGTTTGGGGAGATGCTGGGCCGTCAGCGGGTCCATGCGCTTGCCCAGTCCCGCGGCCAGGATGGCGCATTTGAGGTCGTTCTGGACGCCTCGCTGGTAGGTCCAGGAGCGCTGCCAGAAGGTGGGGTCGAATTGGATGGGCACGCAAGGGCTCCTATGGTCACTTTGGATCAGGCGGGCAAGAGCCTACACGAATCGACTCGCCGTGGCTCCCGTCTTCTAGGATCGGGTCACTTCTGATATTCTCCTGCTGGAACCTGGAGTTTCCCTCACGGGCTCCTGACCGCGGTTGATACTCTGCCACTACCCAGAACCCACCGCCATTCCTGAGCGATGAGTATCCTTCGTTCCCCTTACCCATCCGCCTCCAGAGAGAAGCGGTCTCCCGCGCCGCTGGTCCAACCCGGTCGTGATGAGCGGAGTCAAACGCTGCCCTCGTTTTCAATCCGGTCGTTTCTGGAGATCGCCATTGGCCGACCACGGAGAGCGATGCTCTCCATCCCCGCTCTCGATCGGGGGGAAACGCGTTGGCATACCAAAGATCTGGTGAGCTCCGGACCGGTCGAATCCGGTGGAAAATTCACTCTTGAGGAGCATCTCCAAGGTGCGCTGGATCGCGGACGGATTTCCCCAGGAGTTCCGCTTCTGATTCTGGGATTGCGCAATAGCCTCGTCAATCCGCGTGCGATCATCCAAACGATGGGATCGATCCTGGCGATCGAGGACGAGAACCCCGCCCGCAGCCGGCGGCCCTACTACGGGCTTCTCTACGCGAAGGACCGATTCCAAATGGTGGAGCGGTCGAAATTCGGAGATCTTGCGACCGACGGAGGCTTCTTCTGCTCCGGGGTTCCAGTGCTGTGGGACGATCTCGGAAGCGAGGATCTCTTCGAGCGAATCCTCGTTGAAGCAGCAGACCATTCCCACGTGTTCAATCTGCCCCGCGGCAACCATCCACTCGCCTCTGACGCCAGCCGTGGCGCTTGGCAGGCTCTTCATGATGCCTTCCTTTCCACTCTCCACGAGGAGACCAGGGTCGCCGCTCGCACCATGCGGCAAGCCTTGCTCGATTTTCCTCGCGCTCTCGGGCGTTGCGATACTTACCTTCACTCGATTTTGGGAGTCGACCGGCGAGGCCATCTGGTCAACGCCGTTGCTTACGGCCGCCTCGAGGATCTCGGGCGCATGGCTGCTGCTCGAGGCTGCCGGCGCGCGGTCTGTGTGGAAAATTCCGGCTCGGTCATGCCGACCTTCCTGCCTCAAGGTTGGCCCGGTCCAATCGTCCCTCTGTTGCGGGCCCCCAACTTCCGGCCGAAGGGTCGCGTTCTGTTGCTCATCGAGCTCAGCGACGAAAGCTTCGGCGGGTTGAGCTAGCCAGCGGCAGTCTGGTTCATACCTGGAAGCCTTGCTCCAGGTCCGACGGTGACGATCTCGACAAGGAAACAGAGGCGGGTTCCTTCTCTGGTGATCCGCCCTTCCCTTGCGGAAGGATATGGTTTCGCATATGCTAGACTCATAACCAGAGAGCTCAAGCCAGGTCATGGTGAGCACAGATCCCATTCTCCCCGCCAAAGTCGGGAAACTGGCTAATCCCCGACCATTCCTGAGCTGCCACGTCTATGGAGATCCACCCAGAGTCTTCGCCGCTTGGCCGGGCAGGTTGGGCGCTCTGAAGGAAGTCGAGTTCGGGCTCAAACTGGACATGGAGCTGGATCATTGGTTGCGTCTTTGCCTGCAGTTGGTGAGACCTGAGAAGCGACAGGGCCTCGGGTCCGTCTTTCGCACCGATTTTGGCGACTTGGACGAACCGGGCGTCGCCCGGACACTGCGAATTCTCCGTGGCATCGAAGCCGCGCTTCAGGGATCCAACTCCTTCTATCCACTTATCAATAGATCGATGGCAGCCCTGAAGCCCCATATGGACGCCCTCCTCGATCCACCGGCAAGGATTCCGGGCGGTTTCGAAGATCCGGCCTGGCAGGTTTCTCTTCCCCTGCTGCTGATTCGTGCCGCGGCTTGGTCCCAGACCGGATGGCGTCAACCCTATCTATGGGAGGCCTATTCGGCGTGGCATGCCAGGCAGGCTCACGAGAGAGAGGGTTGGCTGGAGAGAGCTGGGCGACAGTTGCTCGTCTACCTCGTGCGCTTTCAGTCAGCCCCCGGCCAGTACGTCCGCAACACCGGCGATACGCTGTTTCTCAAGAAAGCTCAAGAGATTTCGGATCGTGTTCAGCTTGAGCCGAAGTTGCTTCTCACTGCCCTGGGAATCCTCGCCCATGCCCAAGAGCTCCGCAATGTGATTCTGGAGGCGGAATCACCAAGCAGAGCCCCTATCCAGGGACCCTTGGAAGAGGAGCGAAAGATTGTAGCTCGCCATGCGCATCGAAAAGCGCCTACCGGCCTCGGGGATTTCTGGGAGCTGGTGGACGGCTGGACTCGCGGATCTCCAGTTTCCTGCAAGCGCAGGAGCACCTGGTCCTATTCACGTCGGCTGTTCCCTTCTCTGCTTCCCCGCGAATTGGCTGATTTTCAGACCCTTGTCGAAGAGAAAAGACCAGAGGTTACAGCCTTCTCCTTCGGTCGTGACTACCGCAGCGAGGCGCAGCAGGAGGGCTTGATAAAGGCAATTCACAAGACTCTGAGATCGCGAAAAGACCTGGAGAAGGTATTCACGTTCAATCCCATCTTTGTCCCAGACTGCTTGCAAGAGCAGCATCAGGAAACGCTTATCGAGATCCGCCTACCGGATGGTGTTACCGCCGCCGCCATGGTTTTCCGCGACATGGAACCCAGCAAGCGACTGACGAAGACTTCCGCTCGCGCGTGGGAGATCTACTCCATGCTGTTTGCGATGGCGGAGAGGCAGCACCTGATCGACTGGACCGCCATTGATACACATGCCATGCATACGCGTAAGCAAGGTAGGACTCCGGAAGCCAGAAGATAAGAAACCTCTTCGGTACTGCCCGACGGCGCTCATCGGTCGATTCCTGGAGGTCGCCTATCGGCTCCGTCCCGCCGACTGCGTTTCGATCCCGATCAGATTGAATGGTGAAAAATCTCTTTTCCTCCACCTGCCCAAGATGCCTGTAGACTTGCGCCCTCGCCGCCAAGAAGTCCAAGCAGCGGCTCGCTACGTACCAGCCTGGGTGTTGAACCAAATCATGATGCAGGAGGTCACGAGTTGTCAGATTGCCTTAGAGGACTTGCAGGAAAGCCCGGAAGGAGAATTCTGGCGTGAGGAGATTGAGCAGGCGATCGGCGAGAACCATTTCAAGATTCTCCTGCATCCGTACCTGAGTCATTATCTCGCAGAACCCAGTCAAGTCCTGCTGGACCAAGGGCACGCCGATCTGTTGCCGCCGCTCGAATCGGCTTCAGCCGATCCGGGATCGGAGGTCCAAGCTCTCCTCGAGGCCCTCAAGGCAACGGCAGGACTGAAGTCGAGATCCGTAATCGCTGGCGTCGATATTGGCGGGACCTTCGTCAAGATACAGTTCTACCAGCTCGAGGAAGGAGAGGAGGGCGAGAGCCGGCTGAGTTCATGGGATCCAGGTATCCGCATGCTCACGGCGGCTCCATCCAGCCGGCCGGACGAAGATCCGCTGGTGAACCTCAGCAGCTTTCTGGATCGCCTTGGCGACCGCATTCAAGCCGAGATCAAGGCGTTGCACCTGCCGGAGGTCGATGCCGTCGGTGTGAGTTGGCCAGGGCCGGTTCGACGGCAACGGGTGCAGGGAACGAGCGGCCTCCTCGCTCAACTGGGTTTCTCCCGCGATATCCCGAGGAACGATATCGGGCTGATCATGAAGATGGATATCGTAGGGGGCCTGGCATCCCGGATCTTCGGTGCCAAGGACGGCGTTCGCAGGACCGTCACGCTCATCAATGACGGCAATGCCCATGCTCTGGGAATCCTGGCCGAAGCTTACGTCGGCCGTAGGCTCAGAAGCGGTGGCGACGCGGAGCTCGGAGTCGTCTTGAAGGCGGGGACTGGAACTGCCGGCGCTCTGATTCTCAATGGACTGCCGGCGCCCGGCTTGATGGAGTTCGGCAAGCTGGTGGCGAATCTCGCCTATGAATGCGTCTCGACGCCTCAGTACCCAAAGGGGGTCGCTAATGAAGTCTGTTCGAAAAAAACACTCCCGGCGCTGATGCAGGATCGGCTGAAGCATCTCGAGAAGCTCGAGCCGCCCGTCGAGAGCGTCGAGGTCGGCAGGCTCGCCGAGGTGTCCCAGGCACTCCAGGATGAGTCTTTAGAGCAAGCTCGTGAGGTGCTGAGCGACTTGATCTGGGACTCAGGAAAGATCGCGGTGGCTGCGCTTCTTGGCAAGATCGATCCTGAGCTCGACGTGGTGGCGCTCGAGGAGCTCAACTCCCGGTGGTCGGCGGACTCTCACCAAGCGTTGCGTGAGAAGGTGATTCAGAATCTGGCCCTGGGCTGCACGGGCGACGAGGATGGAGTGGCGGCTTTTCGTGAACGGATTCGGGCTTATGGAGAACAAAGGTTACTTCTGCTGCTGGACGCCGGAAGCAACGCGCGGAAACTCATCAGTCAGCTCTTCGAGGAAAGCAACGGCGACGATCAGCAGGTGAAAGAAACCTTAGCGAAACTCAACGACACTGCCAAGGCAGCCAAGGAAAGCATACGAAAACTGGGAAGCTACATCGGCGATCTTCTGGCGTTGCTTTATTACACTCACCGGATGAGGTATGCAGTGCTGGGTGGCGGTGTGCTCGCTCAGACCACCGGTCTCATCGCGCGCGAAGCGGCCATTGAGCGGCTCAACAAATACAACGAAATCAACGCGTGGTCAGTGGATCTGGCAGGGAACCTCGGAGTCCGTTTCTTGGACGGTGAGGATTCACCTGCTTCCACCTCTAAACACGATCCCGGTACTTTGGGCGCTGCTCTTGCCGGAGGGCTCGAGTTACTCCGGCAGAAACGCCTGGAGGGATTGAAGCGCGTGATCGAAATGGTTCATCGGCTTGAGCTGATGAAAACCCTCGAGATCACGGAAACCGAAGTAAAGGCGCAAGATGCACCGGTTCTGAGCCTTCAAGGCTTCGCGCTGGACGCGGGTGCCGTGCGGCGGCACCTCGATCAGGCATCGCCACGGCTGGGTCTCGTGCGCACCTTGACGAACGATCAAGATAAGAATCGAAAGTACACTTACACCCGCTGGCTTGCCGGCTGAGCCCTCCCTGGTCCTCGGGACTTACCGCCTACTCAGTCCGGTGTTTCCACCTAGCTCTTGCACGATCTCCGCCAGCTTCGGAGCCGCCAGATCCTTGGCACTCAACAGGGGCTCCTCGACCGGCCATTCGATCCGGATCTCCGGATCGTTCCAAGCAATGCCAATCTCGTCCTTGGGATCATAGAGCTCGGTGCACTTGTACAGCACGTGCGCCGTTTCCGAGAGGACGCAGAAGCCGTGGGCGAAGCCCGGCGGGATGTAGAGCTGGCGGAAGTTCTCCCCCGAGAGGATCTCGCCCACCCATTTGCCGAAAGTGGGGGAGTCCGGCCGGATGTCGACCGCCACGTCAAAGATCTCTCCGAGGACGGCACGCACCAGCTTGCCTTGGGGCCGGCGGAGCTGGGCGTGCAGACCGCGGAGCGTGCCGCGGGACGAGTAGGAATGGTTGTCCTGGACAAAGGGCTCGCCGATGCCCCCCTGACGATATTTCTCCAGGTGGTAGGTCTCGAGGAAGAATCCCCGATCGTCAGGCCATACGTCGGGCTTGACGAGGATGACGTCCGGGAGGCTGAGACGCTGGAACTCCATTCGCTCAGCCCTTGATGAGCCCCAGACGCTCGCGGCCGTACTTGCCCGTCTGCACGGCTTGGCACCAGGCGCGGTTGTCGAGATACCAGCGCACCGTGGCGCGCAGTCCCGAGGCGAAGTCGTGCCGCGGCGCCCAGCCGAGCTCGCTGCGGATTTTCGTGTCGTCGATGGCGTAGCGGCGATCGTGTCCGGGCCGGTCGGCAACGAAGGTCTTGAGCTGACGGTAGGCGGCGATCCCGCTTGCGGCGAGGGCGGGATTGCCTGCCGCCGGCCGCTCGCCTTCCAGGGCGTCGCAGATGCCGTCCACGATCTCCAGGTTGGTCCGCTCGCTGCGGCCGCCCAGGTTGTACTTTTCCCCCGGCAGGCCGCGCCGCAACACCTCCAGGACGCCGCGGCAGTGGTCCTCGACGTAGATCCAGTCGCGGACGTTGCCGCCGTCGCCGTAGATGGGCAGCGGCTTGCCCTCCAGGGCGTTGAGCACCATCAGAGGGATCAGCTTCTCGGGGAACTGGTACGGGCCGTAATTGTTCGAACAGTTGGTGAGGAGGGTCGGCAGTCCGTACGTCTCATGGTAGGCCCGCACCAGGTGGTCCGCGCCGGCCTTGGAGGCGGCATAGGGGGAATTGGGCGCGTAGGGCGTGATCTCCGCGAAGGCGCCGGTGGGTCCCAGGCTGCCGTAGACCTCGTCGGTGGAGACGTGGAGGAAGCGGAAAGCGCGGCGGGCCTCTTCACCGAGGCCCGTGAGATGGTGGCGGGCCGCTTCGAGCAGCTCGAAAGCCCCCACGATGTTGGTCTGGATGAAGGCGCTGGCGTCGTCGATGGAGCGGTCCACGTGGCTCTCGGCGGCGAAGTTGACCACGGCTGTGGGGCGGTGCTCGGCGAAGATCCGCCGCACCTTCGGGCGGTCCGCGATGTCTCCGGTCAGGAAGGTCAGGCGCGGCTCGTCGAGCACGTCCGCCAGGTTCTCCAGGCTGCCGGCGTAGGTGAGCTTGTCGAGCACGAGCACGCGGGCGTGCGTATCCGCGAGGGCGAGCCTCACGAAGTTACAGCCGATGAAACCGGCTCCGCCGGTGACGAGGAGGATGTCTGCCATGGATTCAGACCCCGAGGGCCGCGCAGCCGGGGAAGTATATTCGACCTATGACCCTGCTCCAGATCGTCGTGCTCGCCATCGTACAGGCCGTCACGGAGTTCCTGCCGATCAGCTCTTCCGGGCACCTCATCCTGGTGCCCTTCTTTCTCGGGTGGCCCGATCAGGGCCTCACCTTCGACGTCGCCACCCACGCCGGCACGCTGCTGGCGGTCGTGGTCTACTTCCGCCGCGACCTGCGCGATCTGATGGCGGGCCTGTTCACCGGCCGGCCCGCCGCCACCGGCGAGTATTCCCCCCGAGCCTTGGCGTGGTGGATCGCCCTGGGCACCGTTCCGGCAGGGCTCGCCGGGCTCGCCTTCAAGGACATGATCGAGGGGCAGGCCCGCAATCCGCTCCTCATCGCCTCGACGGCCATCTTCTACGGCCTGCTTCTTCTCCTGGGGGATCGGATCGGCAGACAGTCGCGGGAGATCGGTGAGCTCGGCTGGCGAGAGGCGCTCCTCATCGGCATCGCCCAAGCCCTGGCCCTGGTCCCCGGCACCTCCCGGTCCGGAATCACCATCACGGCCGCGCTCCTGCTGGGCTTCACCCGGCCGGCGGCGGCCCGCTTCTCCTTTCTGCTGAGCATCCCCATCACCGCCGTAGCCGCCGCCTTGAAGCTCGGGGAGCTGGCCGTGACGGGGACTACGGCCGGGCAACTCTTCCCCATGGTACTCGGCGCCATCGTCTCGGCGGGAGCGGGCTATGCCGTGATCGCCTGGCTCCTGGCGTGGCTGCGCCGGCGAAGCCTGGCGGTGTTCGTGGTCTACCGTGTGCTGCTGGCGGCGGTGATCGTGGCGACTCTGGTCCTGCGCTAAAGAGAGGGAAGATTCATATTGACAAAAGCAAATACATCGTCTAGGATCAAGGATGCGGGGAGGCAAATCCTCCTCTCATCCCTCCCAAAAAGGAGCGCGTAGGCGCTCCTTCTTTTTTTCTCCCTGACTCCTGTGGGGACCGGGTGGGCCACCGGTCACGATCCTTCCTTCACGACCACCTCGATCTTGACTTCCCAGCCGCGACACCGCCCCTCGCGGTACAGGAACGAGGCTGTCTGCCGGCCGGGCTCGTCGAACTGGACGAGGAAAAGCTTGTCTCCCTCTATGCTGCCGAGGCACCGGCCGGAGCTGACCTTGCAGTCGATCTTCTTCAAGCCTATACAGTTGGCGACGCGCCCGTCCGGGAGCGTCCAGCCGTGCTCCGCGCGCACGTAGAGCAGACCCCGGACGACGGTGAGCTCCCAGCCCGGTACGTAGACCTCCGGGCCGAACAGTCGCGCAGGCCGTTGCGCAGGGGCTGCGCTCGCGAGGAGAAAAAGGCAGGCGGCGAGGCGAACGACGCGCCGCCTGAAACCCCCGGAGCGGAACACCCGCCCCGCGCGGGTTGCCTCGTAGCCCTCCCTTTCGACCAGCCCGGCCAGGTAGCCGAGCCTCTTCGATGAGGGCCAAATTTCAAGTCCTCGCATCCGAGTCTCCTCTGCGCCAGCGGCTTCAAAGCCAGACCGCTACGGAGGGACGCAGCCATCAACTTCAATCGTCAGGTTATCTCCGCAGTGCCGTAATACTACCCGACAAGCACAGCCTTCTTGAAGTCCTCGCCGGGCGCGGGGTCGGGCCCGATCCAGGTCGCGAGGATGGCGTCCGCCACCGCTTTTCCCGGCAGGGTGCCCTTGGCCTTGCCGTTGATCTCGACCGTGGTGCCCTCTCCGGGGAGGTAGGTCATGGCGAGCTGGTTCCCTTCGCCGACCCCGTCCATCCAGCCGCAGAGGGTTGCGAAGGCCTTCTTGACGTCGGCCGAGGCGTTGGGGGTGTTCGCTTCCAGCCCCTCGTTCCAGGCTTCGCACATCTGGTCCTTGCTGACGTCGTAGATGAAGTGCAGGACCATCCGGCGCGGCGCGTCGGCACCCAGGACCTTGGCCGCGCTCTTCTCCTTCTGAGGCAGATAGAGTCCGCCGACGTAGACCTTGATCACGAACTTCTTGCGCAGGCCCATGCCGTTGAGCACCAGGGTCTGGCCTTTGACCTCGGCTTTGTCGGGCAGGGTGACCCCGGCGAGCGTGCCGGCGCCGGCCGGCATGGCGAGCAGCAGGGACAAGAGAGCGGCGTATAGAATTCGCATCGGGTTTCCTCCTGCGAAGTCGAGCTTGGGTCCGGCGGCAAGTCTAGCCGAAATCCGATACCCCGGCGCCGCAACCCGGGCGCCTGTACCGCCGTATCTGGGCGTCGAGGCGCTGAGCCCGAGATGAAAACCGATGCCGAGCTGGTCGCGGGGGCCCTGCGGGGCTCCCAGGACGCCTACCGCGAGCTGGTCAAGCGGTTCGAGCGTCCCGTCTACTCGCTGGTTCTGCGTATGGTTCAGGATCCGGCGGCGGCCGAGGACTTGGCGCAGGAGGTCTTCGTCAAGGCCTTCCGCCGCCTCGACCGCTACGATCCGCAGTGGAAGTTCTCGAGCTGGCTGTTCAAGATCGCGCACAACTCCACCATCGACCACCTGCGCCGGGGAATGCCGGAGACGGTGCCGCTGGAGGCGGAGGGGGACGACAAAGGCTCGCTCGGCGCCGTCCTCGCCGACGGCGCGGCGGAGGATCCCCACGCCATGGCGGAGCGGCGGGACCTGGCCCGCTCGCTCGAGCGCGCCATCGCCCGGCTGCGGCCCGATTACCGCCAGGCGGTGCTGATGTTCTACGCTCATGGCGCCTCGTACCAGGACATCTGCGAGGTCACCGGCCTGCCGCTGGGGACGGTGAAGACCAACCTCCACCGGGCAAGAAAGGAGCTCGCCCAGTCGATGGCCGCTCTCGGGTGGGGTCCCGAAGGTGGCAGGGCGGCGGGTGAAACCGAGGGGACACCGGTCTCGTAGGGCGGGACAGAGGAGAAACGAGGAATGCGCCGCTCCCATCAGAACGCCCTGGACCGCTGGCTCGCAGCCGAGCGGGACGATCGCGTGGAAGAGGCCGAGGCCGCGCTGTTCGAGGTGTTCGAGGCCCTGCCGCTGATCGCGCCCCCCGCCGGCTTCGCCGGCCGGGTGCTCGCGCGGGCCGGGATTCAGGCCGCCAGGCGAGACGTCTTCGCTTCGCGCGGGGTGCGTCTGGTATTGGCGCTCTGCCTGGTGGCCACGGGCCTCGGCGCGCTGTGGCTGCCGCCGGTCCTGCGCCTCCTGGCGGGGCTCTGGACCTTCGGCGGTCTCGTGCGGGGCTGGGTGATGGCGCTGGTCGAAGCCAGCCAGGTGCTGGCCTCGACGCTACGGCTCTGGGATCTGCTGCTCACCATCGGCCGGGCGATCACCCAGCCGCTGACGCTGCCGCAGGTCACGGCGGTTCTGGTGGTCTGCCTGCTGGCCTCCAGCCTCGCCTTTCGGTTTCTCCGTGACCAAATCACAGGTGAGAGGAATTGGACCTATGTCGACCCCATCTGAACGTTCCTATCTTTCTTTCGGGAAGGGAGCCCTGCGGATCGCGGCGGTCCTTCTCGTCCTCGGTTCCGCGGCGGCGTACGCCGCGCCGCAGTCCGCCGCCGGCTCGCCCGTCTCGGCTGAGGAGCGCGGCGAGCTGCGGCGGACCATCGAGAGCCGCTACGAGGTGCTGCCGGTCAGCGGCGGCATCGCGCTCAAGCCCCGTCAGGTCCTGGCGGGGGTCCGTACCATCGAGGTGACCGGAGACGACATCGCGGTCAATGGCGAACGGGTCAGCCCTCGTACGTTGCGCGACTGGTTGGGGGACGACGCCGGCTCGATCCTGCGCCTCCAGGGGCTGTCCGCCGTCGAGCAGCGCCAGATTTTCGGTCTGGATGAGGCCGCGGCCGGGACCGCTCAGGATGACGGCGAGCCCGCGGAGCAGGAGGTCGCCGAAGAGGCCGAACCGGATGAGCAGGCCGAGCCCGCGGAACCGGCTGAGCCCGCGGAACCGGCAGAGCCCGCCGAGCCGGAAAGACCCTTTCGCCATGGCACCGGCGACCGGGTGAACGTCGGTGGCAGCGTCACGGTTTCCAAGGGCGAGGTCGTGAGTGAGGCAGTGGCTGTCGGCGGCAGGGTCGTCGTGGAAGAGGGTGCCGAGGTGATGAGCGGCGCCACCGCGATCGGCGGTTCCGCGCGGATCGACGGCAAGGTCGGCGGCGAGGTGGTCTCGGTCGGCAGCGGTGTCTATCTCGGTCCGCACGCCGTGGTGGAGGGAGCCGTCACCAGCGTCGGCGGCCGCATCCATCGCTCGCCGGGCGCCGTGATCAACGGTCCTACCTCCGAAGTGGCGTTTCCGTTCTTCGGCCACGACGGCGGCGACTGGGGAGACTGGGATTGGGACTGGGACGGCTGGGAGCCCTGGCCCTTCTGGGGGGGCGTCTCGGACGTCATGAGCAGTCTGATGTGGCTCGTGCTGATGGGCCTGCTGACCTGCCTGGTGCTGCTGGTGGCGAGGCGTCCGCTGGAGAGGGTGGACCGGCAGCTCGCCTCCCGGCCCTGGCCGTCGGCGCTCGCCGGGCTCCTGAGCATCATCTTCTTCTGGCCGCTTTTCCTGGTGGTGACAGTCCTGCTGGCGATCACCATCGTCGGCTGCGTGCTGTTCCTGCTCTACCCGTTCCTCTTCCTCTATCTGGCGCTGCTCTTGCTGCTGGGCTACGCCGCGGCCGCCTACCGCCTGGGACGCTGGCTGGAGATCCGTTTCAACCGGAGCTTCGGCGGGCCCTACGCGGTGGCTCTGGTCGGCGTGCTGATGATCCAGGTCTGGTCCGTGCTGGGCGAGCTGCTCGACCTGATCCCCGGGCCCTTCGGATTCTTCGCCTTCCTGGTGGGGCTGTTCGGGTTCCTCGTCCAGGCCACCGCCTGGATCGTGGGCCTGGGTGCGGTGATCCTGGCTCGCTTCGGGCTGGAGCCCGGTTACTGGCCGCGGCGCGGAGCGCCGGTTCCGCCGCCGCTCTACACGCCTCCGCCACCGGCGCCTGACCAGTTGCCGCTCACCGAGCCGCGGTGGGAGGAACCGGGGACGTATCCTGCGGATTCCTATCCGCCCGAGGAGGGCGAGTCGCGGTAGGCGAACTGTGAATCGTGGTTTTTGGTAGGGGCGGGGCTTGTCCCCGCCCTTTTGCTGTGAGCAGCAGTTGAATCAAGGACGAAAAGGACAGCAAGGACGCCAAGGACTCGAGGTGAATCGCATGGTCCTCGTCCTTGAAGTCTTTGCTGTCCTTTTCGTCCTTGATTCTGCGGCGATCAACCCTCCGCCGGACCCGTCAACCGCTCGGCCAGCCGGGTGAACCGCGCGCGGACTCGGCGGTTGCCGACGGCGATCCGCAGGGCTCGCTCCTCTCCCACCAGAATCGCCAGCCGCTTCGCCCGGGTGAGCGCCGTGTAGAGGAGGTTCCGCTGCAGCATCACGTAGTGGGTGGTGTGGAGCGGGATGACCACGCAGGGGTATTCGCTTCCCTGCGACTTGTGGATCGTGCAGGCGTAGGCCAGCATCAGCTCATCCATCGCGCTGAAGTCGTACACCACCTCCCGGCCGTCCACCGCCACCTTGAGGATCTGATCGACCTCGTCGACGGCGCGGACCCGGCCGATGTCGCCGTTGAAGACCTCGAGGTCGTAGTTGTTGCGCACCTGCATCACCTTGTCGCCCACCCGCAGGCTGTGCCCGCCGCGGACGGCCATCGGGCCTTCGGGGTTCAGCAGGTCGCGCAGGACGGCGTTGAGGCTGTTCGTGCCGAGGGGACCCCGGTTCGTCGGGGTCAGCACCTGGATCTGCTCGACGGGATCGAAGCCGAACCTGGCCGGGATGCGCTTGCCGACGAGCTGGCCGATGGTCTCGACGATCTCCTCGGGTTCCTTGCGCTCCAGGAAGAAGAAGTCGCCGTCGCTGTCCACCGACTCCAGGACCGGCATCTGTCCCTGGTTGACCCGATGGGCGTTGACCACGATCAGGCTGCGCTCGGCCTGGCGGAAGATCTCGGTCAGCCGCACGACCTCGACCGCTTTCGGAACGGATGAGGTCGGCCAGCACGCGGCCGGGGCCGACCGACGGGAGCTGATCCACGTCCCCCACCAGGATCAGGCGGCCGTGGTCCGGCACGGCCCGGAGGACGTGGTAGGCGAGCACGGTGTCGAGCATCGACGTCTCGTCGACGATCAGCAGGTCGCAGCCCAGCGGATGCTCGCGGTTGCGGTCGAACTGCCGCGTCTTGGGGTTGAACTCGAGCAACCGGTGCAGGGTGGTCGCTTCAGCGCCGGTGGCCTCGGCCAAGCGCTTGGCCGCGCGGCCGGTGGGGGCGGCGAGCGACACCTTCTGGGCCTTCCTCTCCAGGATCTCGACGATGCCGCGCACCAGCGTCGTCTTGCCGGTCCCCGGACCGCCGGTGATGACCAGCATCTTGCGGGTGAGCCCAGAGCGGATGGCCTGCCGCTGCTCCCTGGCGAGCGCCAGCCGCTCCCGCTTCTCGAACCAGTCCAGGGCCCGTTCGACGTCGATCTCGAGCGGCAGGAGCGGCTGGACGAGCAAGGCGCGGATGCGCGCGGCCACCCCGGACTCGGCGGCGTGGAGCGCCTTGAGGAAGACCGCCTGCTCGGCGGGATCGACCGGGGCTTCGAGAACGACCTGCTCGGCCTCGGCAAGCGCCGCGAGCGCCTGATCGATCCGTTCGGCCGGCGCCTCGAGGAGCTTCTCCGCCTCCTCCAGGAGCGCCTTGCGCGGCAGGTAGAGATGACCGCGGTCCGCGGCCTGCCCCAGCAGGTAGAGCGTACCGGCCTCGATGCGCTGCGGCGCGTCGGGCGGTACGCCGAGGGCCGCGGCGATCCGGTCCGCCGTCTTGAAGCCGATGCCGTAGACGTCGGCCGCCAGGCGGTACGGGTTCTCCCGCACCAGCTTCGTGGCCTGAGGGCCGTAGGTCTTGTAGATCTTGATCGCGTAGTGGGTGGAGACGCCGTGCGACTGCAGGAAGATCATCACCTCCTTGATCTCCCTTTGCTCCGTCCAGGCGCGAAGGATGTCGCGGCTGCGCTTGGGACCGATCCCCTCCACCTCCTTCAGGCGGTGCGGGCGGTTCTCGATGACGTCCAGCGTCTCCAGGCCGAAGGCCTTCACCAGCCGCGCCGCCATCACCTTGCCGATGCCGCGGATGAGGCCGGAGCCGAGATATTTCTCGATCCCCTTGAGCGTCCCGGGCACCATGGTGGAGTAGGAAGCGACGCGGAACTGCCGGCCGTACTTCGGGTCGTTGATCCAGGAACCGGTCAGCCGCAGGTGCTCCCCCGGCTGCACCCCCAGAAGGTTGCCGACGGCGGTCACCGGCTCGTGCCGTCCCGAGACGTTGAGCCGCACCACGCTCCAGGCGTTCTCCTCGTTGGTGAAGACGATCCGCTCGAGCACCCCTTCCAGGGTGGTCGAGGCATCGCCGGATGGACCGGATCGGGGAGTGAGAGGGAGGGTCATATCCGCCGGAGCGGCAATAGTTTATGACAGGAGGTGACCCCCATCCCCGTCTGTGCCAAAATGGCCGCGCATGCCCGAGAAGCCCCTGATTCTGGTAATCGACGATGAAACCGGCTCCCGCGAATCGATGGCCATCGCCCTCGAGAAGGCGGGGCTCACCGTGCGTACCTTCGACGACGCGAGGAAGGCCCTCGAGTTCCTCGACGAGAACGATCACGCCCGCCTCGCCGTCTGCGACCTGCGCATGCCCGGCATGGACGGGCTCGGCTTCCTGCAGGAGGTGAGGGAGAGGAAGATCGATCTCAGCGTCATGCTGGTGACCGCCTACGGCTCCATCGAGTCCGCCGTCGAAGCCATGCGGGTGGGCGCCGACGACTACCTCACCAAACCCGTCGATCTCTACGAGCTGCGCCAGCGGGTGATGAACCTGATCGAGAAGCAGCAGCTCAAGGAGGAGGTCTCGAACCTGCGCGAGATGCTCGACAAGCGCTACGGCTTCGAGAGCATCATCGGCCGCTCGGCGCCCATGGAGCACCTCTTCGAGCAGATGCGGCTGGTGGCGCCCACGCGCTCCAGCGTGCTCATCGTCGGCGACAGCGGCACCGGCAAGGAGCTGGTGGCCAACGCGCTCCACCGTGCGAGCCCTCGCCGCAACGAGCGGTTCCTGGCCATCAACTGCGGCGCCATCCCGAGCGACATCCTGGAGAGCGAGCTGTTCGGCCACGAGCGCGGCGCCTTCACCGGCGCGGTGACGCGGAAGATCGGCAAGTTCGAGCTGGCTCATCGCGGCACGCCTGTTCCTGGACGAGATCAGCGAGCTCTACCCCGAGCTCCAGGTCAAGCTCCTGCGGGTGCTCGAGGAGCGGCAGATCATGCGCGTCGGCGGCGGCGAGCTGATCCCGGTCGATTTCCGGCTGATCGCGGCCACCAATCGCGACCTGGAGAAGGAGGTCTCCGACGGCCGCTTCCGCGAGGATCTCTACTACCGGCTCAAGGTGGTGACGCTGCGCATCCCGCCCCTGCGCGAACGGCCGGGGGACATCCCGCAGCTCGCCGATTATTTCCTGAGCCTTTTCTGCCAGGAGCACGGCAAACCGCCGAAGCGTCTGAGCCCGGGAGTCCTGGAGATGCTGTCGCGCTTTCCCTGGCCGGGTAACGTGCGCCAGCTTCGCAACGTGATCGAGTCGGCCGTGGTCTTCAGCCAGGGAGAGGAGATCACTGCGGCCGACTTGCCCGTCGAGGTACGCGATTCCTCCGCCGTCTCCACCTCCGGCTCGCCGGTGCAGTCGGTCGTCGGCGAGCCGCGCACCATGGCCGACATCGAGCGCCAGGCGATCCTGGAGACTCTGGCGCGCACCGGCGGCCATCGCGCCCGGGCGGCGGACCTCCTCGGCATCGGACTGCGTACGTTGCAGCGCAAGCTCAAGGAGTACAAGGTTGAAGGCCACATTCAGGAGGACTGAGGAGGGACGATGGAGCTCCACACCGAAGTGCTGATCCACAACGATACCCTGGGAGTGAAGGGGGGCAAGGGGGTGCTGATCCAGATCAGCGGCGACGGCTACTACGAGGTGAACTGCGTTTTCGGGGAGCGGGTCCACCGTACGCTCTTCCCGATCCATGGCACGGTGCTGATCTGCCGCGAGCCGGAGGACACCACGGCGCCCGACACGGAGATCGAGCGCTGATGGCGGCGATAGACGCCTCGGGACAGTCGGCTAAGCTCTCCGTCAACGTCGATCACGTCGCGACGCTGCGGCAGGCCCGCAAGGCCGATGATCCGGACCCGGTCGAGGCGGCGCGGATCGCCGAGGACGCCGGCGCCTCCGGCGTCACGGCTCACCTGCGGGTGGACCGCCGCCATATCCAGGACTCCGACGTGGAGAGGCTGCGCGCGAGCGTGCGGGGCAAGCTCAACCTGGAGATGTCGAGCGCCGAGGACATGGTGAAGATCGCTCTATGGGTGAAGCCCGATCAGGTGACGCTGGTGCCGGAGCGGCCCGAGGAGGTGACGACCGAGGGAGGTCTCAACCTGCTCCTCTATGCCCGGCGGATCGCCGAGGTAGCCGAGCGCCTGGCGGCCGGCGGCATGGCCGTCTCGCTCTTCATCGATCCGGACCCTCTGCAGCTCCAGGCTCTCGCGCGCCTCTCCGGCCACGGCGTCACCGGGTTCGAGATCAATACCGACGCCTACTCCCGCGCCCCGGCGATCGGGAGCGAGCTGCGCCAGATCGCCGAGAGCGTGGAGCAGGGCAGGGCGGCCGGCTTCCACGCTTACGCCGGCCACGGGCTGCGCACGGACAACGTCGGCCCGATCGCCGCTCTGCCTGGCATGGAGGAGCTGAACATCGGCCATTTCATCGTCAGCCGCGCCGTGGTCGTCGGCATGGAGGCGGCGGTGCGGGAGATGCTGGCGGCGATGGCGTGATCAGCTCCGTCTTCTCTGGTTCCTGATCCGGTACAGGCGCTCCGTGAAACCACCCTCTGCTTCGAAGGCCTGCGCCTGAGCTGCCAACTGGCGATCGAGCAGGTAGCAGCAGAGGTTCAACAAAGAGAGGGCCGCATTGGCCACCAAGGTGGAAGAGCTCAGGGACTGACACGGACCTTCACGGACGGACACGGCGACTTCTCTCCCGTCCGTGCTCGTCTGTGTCCGTCCCTGCTCGTCCTCAACCCAAAGGCGCACCTCCTCCACCGTAGCGCAACGCCTCGCCTTGAAACGCACCAGGGCCGGGTGATCCGGTGGAAGAAGGGGCAGCCCCCGTTGCCGCAGGAAGTCTTCGTAGTCGAGCCGCATCTCCTCCAGACTGGCCCGCGCCACGTTGGTCAGCTTGAGCTCCGTCTTCTTCGAAGTGCCCGACGCCTGGCTCCCCTCGGCAATGTTCTGCACCCCGCTACGGGCAGCCTGCACCATCTGGTCGCGGGTTCGGCTTCGGCGCTCGACGTAGCGCTCGCAGAAACGTACCGTAACGTCGTAGGTCAGTTGAGCCAACTGGAAGCTCCTCAGCTTCCGGTATCCGCCGTGCTTCGGGATCAGGGGCTCATCGGTGCTCACGATCCCTCCTTGGTCTTTCAGGCTAGGCCGACCCGATGCCAACCATGAAGTCGTACCCATCCGGGCCGCAGACTCTCTCGAGCGCAGCGAGCACGCGTTTGGATTTGGCCGCCGTGTCACGAGGCCCCGAGATGTAGAGAGGCTTGCCGTCCTTGCCGTACGGGAAAACGCGGTCGCCAAGGCGAGGGTCGACGCCGGCGAAGATCCGGCTCGCCACGGGATAATCATGATGCGGTGACAGGCCGAACTGCTGAGCGTACGCGACAGCGCCCTCGACCAGAGCTCGCGCGTTCGCCGCTGAGAGAGCTGCGAATGAACCATCTGCCGCGAAGCGGGTTCTCTGACGGTACTCGGCGGTTGCGAAGACGCCGAAGACCACATCCTTGACGCCGAGGCAGAAGACGTCCAACAGAAACGTCGCCATGGCGATTCGACCGGCCCCAAGCTCTCGGGCGACCACGACGTTGCCGAGCCCGAGGCTCGAAGAGGCTTCGTGGGATCAGGCACTCGTAGATGGGAGAATCCGCCGGCACCGTGGGGAAACGCACCTGCGGCAGGTTCGGGCCCGCCGCTTGGCGCTTCGCTTTCCGGCGCGCAGCGGCCTTCTGCTCGCGACGCTTGCTGGGTTTTCCCATTGCTGTAGCCTTGCCTCTGCCGGGAGCTGACTGGAGAGACTCTACATGGAGGAGCTCTCGACGGCGGCGCGGGGGTTATGACGTAGAATAATCTCTCCATTCGGGCACCACCGGAGCCGCGTGACATGTCTCAGGATTCGAAGCGTCCCGACGTCGAACCGATGACGCGCGGTGTCTCCGAGGGCAGAGGCGCCTCCTCCGTCTCCGCGAGAGATTTCGCGGCAGACGATCGCTGCCGCTTCCGGCCCAGCACGGTGGCGGGAGTCCGCATCGTCGCCAGGCTGACGGCTCGCTGCATCTTCCTCTGCGAGCACTGCCTGGCCAGCGCGGCGGGGAACGTCCGTTCCAGCGACCGCAGCCTCGGCGATTGGCAGCGCATCCTGTCCGGGCTCCGCGGGATCGCCGCCCACAAGGTACTGCTGACCGGCGGCGAGCCCCTCCTCTTCGACGGCCTCGTCGAGCTCACCGCCCACATCGCCGAACAGGGCGTGAGCACCGATCTCAACAGCACTCTCTGGTCGATGACTCCGCGTCTGGCCCGGCGTCTCGCTGCGGCCGGCCTGACGGAGGCGTCGATCTCGCTGGAGGGGCCGGAGGAGGTTCACGATCGGCTGCACGGGCGCTCCGGCGCCTGCGCTCGTCTGAAGGCCGGGGTGCGGATGCTGCAAGACGTGGGCTCGATCGTGGACGGCTCGATGTGCGTTACGCCGATGAACCTGCCTCACGTGGCCTCGATGATCGAGGAGGCCGCGCGGATGGGCCTGGCCTCCTTCACGGTCTCGCGGATGATGCCCGTCGGACATGGGCTCAGCTGGGTCGGGCCCCGTGTCCCGCAGGAGAGCCTGACCGCGCTCCACGCCGATCTGGCGTCGGCCCGCGCCGGGGGATGCGGCATTCCCGTCCGCTGCGTCGGGCTTCTCGGCGCCCCCGGACCTCATGAATGCGAACAGGGGCGCACCCTGATCGGCATTCGCGCCGACGGGACGCTCGCGGCGTGCCCCCTCTCCCGGGACGACCCGCGGGGAGTGCCGAAGCCCGAGGAGGTGGGATTGGCCGCGGCCGTCGCGGCCGTGGGCGAATCCCTGCGAGCGCTGGCTTCGCCACGGATGTGCTATGGCCTGGAGGATCTCTGAAATGACGATTCCCGCCTCGACAGGCTCCATCCGCGAGGGCGCTGACCGCACCTGCCGCTTCCGGCCGATCGAGGCCGGCGGCTTTCGGGTGGCCCTCGAAGTGACCCGCCGCTGCAACCTCGCCTGTCTCCATTGCTTCGTGCCCAACGAGCCGCGCGATCCGGCCCTCCCGACATTGCTGGGCGTGCTGGGCGCCCTCGCCGGGCTCGGAGGCCGCAAAGTCATCCTGACCGGTGGCGAGCCCCTGCTCCGGGCCGACCTCGAGGAGATCATCCGCGCCGCCGCCGGCGCAGGCATGGGGGTCGACCTGAACAGCAACCTCCTGGGCCTGGACGATCGACGGGCGGACGCGCTCGTGGAGGCGGGCCTGGGCGAGGCAAGCGTGAGCTTCTACGGCGATCGGGACTTCCACGACCGGTTCGTGCGCCGCGCCGGGGCCTTCGACGAGGCGCTCGCGGCCTGTCACCGGCTGCGTGAGCGGCGCGTCGATCTCGACGTCCACGGGCCCGTCTGGGCCGGTAACCTCGGCTTCGCGGCAACGATCCACGACCTGGCGTGCTCGATGGGCGCCAAGAGCCTCACCCTCTTCCGCGTCATCGGGCTCGCCGGCACCGAGAACGGCAGGGTCTTCGCGGCGACCCGGTTCGGCGCCCATGTCGACGGCTTCGGCTCGCCGCCCGAGGACGAGCTGCGGCTGGCCATCCAATCCCTGCGGGAGAAGGCCCGGCTCCCCGTCCGGACGATCGGTTTCTGGGGCGACGACGTCTGCCGCGAGTGCGAGCAGGGAAGGTCGATCGTAGGCCTCGATTCGAATCTCAACCTCTCCCCCTGCCTCCTCTCCCGGCGGCTCGAGCCGCTGCGGCGGACGGTCACGCAAGAGACGCTGGCAACGACCCTCGGAGCGCTCCGGGACGAGGTCCGGCGAGGCCTCTGGGCTCCGGTCTGCGTGCCGCCGCGGGAGGACGCGGCGACGGGGACCGGCGCGGCGGAGAGGGTGGAAGACGCGCGATGAGGGCCCTGCCCATCCGGGTCCTGGCCATGATCTACCCGATCGAGCGGCACGTGGGGCATTGGGCCTGCCCGTCACCTTCGATCGACCTGGTCAGAGTGCTGATGGAGGGGGAGGACCTCGAGGGCCGGGTGCTGGAGGCCGTCAGACGGCACGATCCGCAGGTGGTCGCCATCATCGGCAAGCGACCCGGAGAGTATCTCGATCTCCTGGACCGGCTCGCGCCGCGCGTGCCCTCGCTGGCCCGCGTACCGCGGGTCTATCGCTGCCAGAACACGGTGCTCGCGGCGCGCCTGGGAAGCGGCGGGCCGGCACCGGCCCGGGAGGAGCTGGCCGCCCTCAGCCACTGGTTCGCGTTCGCCTGCGATCCCCGGTTTTCGCTCGTTCTGGTGCAGACCCTGGACGACGTCGAGCTGATCGCGCGGGCCCTGGCGCCGACCCGGGTCGCGCCATGCCCCTACGGCTACGACCCGGCGGTTTTCGATCCGGAGCTTCCCCGAGCTGCAACGGTCCGTCGACGTCGGGTGCTACTTCAAGCTGCGCGACGATCCGCGGCGCCGGCGCCTGGTCGAGACCGCCGAGAGGATCTGCCGGCGGCGCGGCTGGACGTTCCTTTTCGTCGAGGGCCGCTACGGGCACGACTACGCCCGCCAGATCCGCGAGACGAAGGTTTGTCTCCACCTCTCGGGCCTGCGGGAAGTCCCGTTCCGGATGTACGAGACGACCGCGCTCGGGGCGCTCTTCCTGACGGATCCGCTCCGTTGCCGGGTCGAGACGCTGTTCGAGCGGGGCCTGGAATACCTCACCTACCGGCCCGACCTCTCGGACCTCGAGGAAGTCCTGGAATCGGTGCTTCTGGATTCTCGACGGCGGCAGGAGATTGCCCGGCGGGGGAAGGCGAGGGCGGCCGCGTACGCCTGGCCGGGCATCGCGGAGCGCTGGGTGGTGCCGGCCCTCGATTCGATCCTGGCCGCCACTCCCGCCATCGATCCCACCGAGCACTTCCGGGGCGAGGTCGGGCCGATCGAGCACCCGGAGCTGCAGGAATGCGGGATCGATATCCGCAACATCGGCTGGACCCTCGGCAACGAGTGCCCCTACCGCTGCACGCACTGCTATTCCATGTCCGCTCGGCGCAAGGGCAGGGATCTGTCGGTGCCGCTCGTCGATCGGATCGTCGACCAGTTGGCCCGCAACGGCGTCGAGACGGTCAACCTGGGGGGCAATGAGCCGCTCTTCACCAACGGGCCGGATCCCCGGCACAGCCTGCTTCACTACATCATCGAGAGGCTGGCCGGCGCGGGGATCAAGGTCGGCCTCACCACGGCCGGCATCACGCTCGTCCAACTGGTCCGGCACCATCCCGAGGCCGCCCGCCGGCTCAACGACGTCGACGTCAGCCTCGATTCCCCCTTCGCGGAGGAGCACGACCGCAACCGCGGCGCTCGCCTCTATCCGCAGGCGATCGAGGCGCTGGAGATCTGCGGCAGGTTGGGCGTGGACCGCTCGATCATCATGTGCGGCATGAGTTGGAACTTCACCCCTCGCCACCTCCGGGCCCTGGTGAGCGTGGCCCGCCGTCACCAGGCCCACGTCCGGATCAATCCGCTCAAGCCCGTCGAGCCCGGCCACGCCGCCTCCGCCCTCGAGCCCGGCCAGTACTACGCCGGGTTCTCGCTGCTCATGGACCTGTGCGACCCCGTCGACCTCGGCGAGCCGCCCCTGGCGACGATGATGCGGTTTCAAGGGGCGCGCGGCTGCCCCTGCGGCCGGACGTCCTTGCGGATCCATTCCATCACGCCCGAAGGCCGGGTCCCGGTCTCGCCCTGCGTCTACCTGCACGACTACAAGGTCGGCGACCTTGCGACGGACGAGCTGTACGACATCGTCCGGTCACCGCAGTTCCGCTCCTTCCGGCAACGCAACGCGAACCCGCACGTCATCCCCGGTTGCGAGGGCTGCCCCGTGCTCGACTTCTGCCGGGGAGGATGCGCTGCCCGGTCCTACCTCCATCACGCGCACGCGACCGGCGAGCGCTCCCTTTTCCAGCGCGATCCCTACTGCCCGGTGGAGATCGCTCCCGGAGACCCCTTCCCGGTCGAGCCCCGCCTGCCCCGGGATATGGTCCTCGTCCATCGGGACTATCTCTGCACCTGGATCGGCACGCCCAAGGCCATGGCGCCGGAGGCATCCCGGGAGGCATCTCCATGCATGTGATGACGCTCGACGATCTCGAGACCTACACGAAACCGCTCTGCTCGGCACCCCAGTACGCGCGGAAGGTCGAGAACTTCCGCCGAGTCGAGCGCTCCTTCCTGCGGCGGGACGAGCGCTGCGAGGGCCGGCCGGTCCACCTTCACCTGGAAGCGACGGGAGACTGCAACCTGCCCTGTCCCATCTGCCCGCGGGGCCGCGGCCACATCGAACGCACCGGGCATCTCCCCTTCGACGTTTTCGAGAAGCTGTTCTCGGAGCTGTCGGACGGGCTCTGCAACATCGTCATCAGCGGTTGGGGAGAGCCGCTCCTCAACCCGGCGACGACGGCGATGATCGCCCACGCGACCCGCCACGCGGTCCCGGTCTTCCTGAACACCAACGGGACGGTCCTCGCCGGCAGAGTGGAGGAGCTCCTGGACGCCAGGCTGACCCTGGTGAACGTCTCCATCGACGGCGCCGTCTCGCGGAGCACGCACGTCTACACGCAGGCCGCTCCGTTCGAGCGGGTGATCGAAGGCGTCGCCCGGCTGCGGCAGGCGAAGGACCGCCGCGGCTGCCGCCATCCTGTCATTCACGGCCAGTTCATCGTCAACGAGGGTACCGTCGACGAGATCGAGCCGTTGACGAAGTGGGCCTTCGACCTCGGCGTCGATCACGTCAAGTTCAAGCGCCGGCACCACACCATGCCGGGGCAGGAGGAGAGGAGCAAAGTGCTGTCCGTCGACAAGCTGCTGGAGATCACGCAGCGGCGAAGGCTGGAGAGCTGGCGAGAGGACCTCGGCTTCTCCCACGTCACCTGCGCCCATCCGTGGCACTCGGTCTACCTCGGGTGCACGGGGAAGCTCGGCCTTTGCAGTTGGGATCCCCATCAGGTCGTGACCCTGGGCAGCACGGATGAAGACTTCGAGTCGATCTGGAACGGCGACGCGATGCGAACGGTCAGGAGATGGCATACGGGGAGGGACCCGGAGGTCGGCGACCCGTGCCTGAAGTGCAACCGCCTGCCGGGCTACCTGCACCACGAGGACGCGGGCGAGCGGGAGCCCACGGCGCACGTTTAGCGCGCCGCGAGAGGACGTTCGGCAAGGTGAGCGAGACGACTGCGGGGCGGCGGGTCCTGTTGGCCGGCCACCGAGCCTACTCCGCTCGGGGGCTGAGGGAGCTCCTGTGCCGGCAGGGCCACGAGGTCGTCGGCTTCAGCAGGGGGCCGGTGGAAAGGCAGGACTTCACGGCGACCGGCCCGGTCGACGGGCTCGATCGCCATCCGCGTCTCCGGGAGACGTTCGATACCCTGATCAATTTCGTCGTCCTCAGGTTCGAGAGCCGGCACCGCAATCTCGCCTACCTGGACGCGGTGCTGCGGTTCTGCCGCAGCCACCGGGTAGGGCATCTGATCCACATCTCTTCGATGAGCGTGTACCGCGACTCGGTGCGCCTGGTCACGGAACGGGCGGCGACGCAGCCCGCGCCGGCCGGGAGCGCCACCTATGCGGCGATCAAGCTCGCCGGCGAGACTCGCCTGCGCGACAACCTCCCCGCCGGGACGCGGCTGACGCTCATCCGTCCCGCGTGCATCCTGAGCGCCGACATGCCCCACCCGCTGGGCAGCGTGGGGGAGCGCCTGGCCTCCGGGAAGGTGCTGGTGCTGGGCAGGCCTTCCCGGCAGCGGCCGGTGATCGGCCGCAGCGTCCTGCAGCGCGCTCTCGGCCGTCTCGTCTCTTCGCCTCCGGTGGGGAGCCACGAGGTTCTCCTCTTCGTCGACCGGAACTCCCCGACGTGCATGGAGTACCTTCAGGCCTGCTGCGAGCTCCTGGGAAGCGGCACCGGCGCGGTCTCGCGCCCCGCTCCGGTCTGGATCGCCCGCCTTCTCCTCCGCGAGCTGCGGCGAGGCGGACGTCCGCCGCGGCAGGCCGTCGCCAGGGGGCTGTCCACGGTCCGCCAGCGGTGGACCGGGCAACGGTACGACCCCCGCTGGACGGAGGAACGGCTCGGCATGCCGCTCGCCACCCGCTGGCTCGACGAGCTGGCGGGAGCCTCCGATCATCAGATCGCCGCCGGCTCCACCGGCTGCCGGCGGGCGGCCGAGTCGTAGGCGGCCTCGATGACGGCCAGGGCCCGAATGGCGTCCGCGGGACCGGCCCGCAGCGGCGCCCCTGCCCTGAGATGGTCGGCGAAGTTCTCGAGCAGGCGGATCTTCATGTCCGCGACGCTGAGCCGCGGCAGCTCGTATTCCCGCAGGAAGCGGATGCGGTCGAAGCACTTCAGCGGGCTGCCCAGCTCGAGAAAACCGTCGGTGCCCATCACCACGTCCTTCGGCCCCGCGATGGGAAACCGGCCCACGCCGTAGGCGCAACAGGCCGCCTCGATCACGCCCAGCGCGCCGCTGCGGTAGCGGAGATCGACCAGGGCAATGTCCTCCACCTCGACCTCGTGGTGCAGCGTCGCCGTGCGGGCGAAGACGTCCGCCACTTCCAGGCCGGTGACCCAGGCCATCAGGTCGACCTGGTGGATGCCGTTCATCAGCAGCACGCCGCCGCCGCTCGTCTCCTTCCTGCTCCGCCAGGACGATGGATATTCCTCGCAGCGCATGCCGTGCTCCCAGTAGGCCCTGGATTTGTAGCCGAGCGCGGAGACACGGGTGAAGACGGTGCTGCCCAGCGTCCCCTCGGAGAGGATCTCCCGGGCCCGCTCGGCAGAGGGAAGAAAGCGGCGCTCGAGCCAGGGCGCAATGCTGACTCCGCACTCCCGGCCGACCTCCACCAGCTCCCGGGCCTGGCCGACGTTCAGGGTGAACGGCTTCTCGAGGAGAACGTGTTTGCCGGCGCGCGCGGCCCGGGTCGCCATCTCCAGGTGAAGGTGGTGCGGCACGGCCAGCGAGACGGCCTCGATCGCCGGGTCCTCGAGCAGGCGTTCGGGCTCCGAGGTCCAAGGTAGGCCGAAACGCTCTCCCAGCATCTTGGCGGCCCTCGGCTCGGCGTCGGCAACCATGCGGAAGCTCGACCCGCGGGGATTCCCGCATCGCCTGGGCGTGGAGCTTGCCTGCCGCTCCGCAGCCGACGAGTCCCGTCCGAATGGGCTCGCTCAAGCGCGGCTCTCCTCCCGGAGCCGATCGAGCGTCTCGAGGATCACGCCGGCATACCGGTCCACGAGCTTCCGGCTCGTAGGCCGTGAAGGCGTCGAGGAAGAACACCCGCCGCATGACGTCCTCGGCCGTGAGCCACGGCCCGCCCGGCCGCAGGTGGCCGGCCAGCGAAGGCAGATCGGCGAGGTAGCCGGCGACCCTTCGCGCGCGGACGCCGCGGGCCTGCAAGGCGTCCACGAGCCGGTCGCGGAGGGCGCCGCTCGCGCCAGCGGCCAGCAGCAGCTCGTTGCGGAAGTAGACGCGGCCGGCGGGCGGGCGATCCAGGTTGGCGAAGCATCCTCGCTCGCGAAGGCGAGCCCGCAGGTGCTCGCACGCCCGCTTGCGCACGGCGGCCTGCTCCGGCAGGTCCTTCAGGGACTCATGCGCCAGGGCCACGAGGATCGGGGAAGGGATGAGCTTGAAGCCACGGCCGACGCCGGCGAGCGCCCTCCTTTCAGGCGGCGCCGCCAGCAGCCGGCGCGGATGGCCGAGCTCCATGGCCCGATAGTACAGGTCGTCGCGGTCGGTCAGCAGGGCCCCTCCCTCGCCGCCGGAGACGAGCTTCGCCGCCTGGAAGCTGCAAAAGGACACGTCGCCATAGCTCCCGACCGGCCGCCCGCCGAAAGCGGCGCCGTGGGCGTGCGAGACGTCCTCGACCAGCGCCAGGCCGTGCTCGTCGCACAGGGCCCGCAGCTCGTCCAGGCGCAACGCTTCGCCGAACATGTGCGTCACGACGACGGCCCGCACCGTGCCGTCCAGCAGGCGGCGCACCGCTTCCGGGTCGATGTGGCAGGTGTCGGGCAAGACATCGGCCAGGGCGACGCGCGCTCCGCACTGCACGGCCGGCAGCACGGAGGCCCAGTGCCCGATCGCCGACGCGATCACCGTGTCGCCCGGGCCGACGCCCAACGCCTTCAGGGCCGAGAAACAGGCCGACGTGCCGTTGACGCAACTCAGCGCACGGCGGACGCCGAAGAGCGCGGCCACGTCCCGCTCGAACGCCTCGAGCGTCTCCGGATGCCAGGACGTGGCTCCGGCCTGCAGGAGCCCGGCCACCCGTTCGAGAGCCCGGCTGCCGATCCGGGGCCATTGGAAGAACGCGGCTTCGTCCTCAAGGCTCATGGGAGACAGACCTCCCTGCCATCCTGCCTGCTGCGGGCGGCCTTTCTTTCGATATCGTGCCACAATTGACCCAGGGTCTGAGATTCTATCCCTCTCGACAAGGTGAGATGTCGAAGCAGCCGATCGAAGCCTTCCACCTTGCCGCCGTCTTTCGCGGACGACGGTCCGTCTTTCCCCACCCTCAGAAAAGAGAAACTGTGGGCCGCAAAGGTCAGGTATCCATACCCGATGCTCAGGGCTTCGTCCGCAAACGCCGCCAGCAATTCGGCAGGCCCCTTGTCGATATCGAATTTCATCCTGCGGGGTGCACCGTTTGCGTCCGCTACATTGAACCATGAGATCGGCAACTCCCATGAGCCATCGCGTTCCGCCAGCTCGAATTTCGTCCAATCGACATGGCAGTACCTGTGGCCGTAGAGGCTCGAGCTGTCCAAATGGATCCCGTTCTCCCTCAGCGCCACGATCGACTCCTCGTTCGCCGCGTAATACCCGGCCCGGTGGGCGACCACTCTCCTGCCCGTCCACGCCTCGAGCTTCTCCTTGCCATGGCCGATGAGCTCGGTCTGCTCCTGCAGCGGGCTGTCGCACAGGAACGGCTTTCCCGTCACGAACGACGGATGGGTGTGCAGTTGAACGTCGTGGCCCCTCGCGAGCATCTCGTCGCACATGGCGGCCATCAGCTTTTCACCGATGACCTTGTACTCGAACACATTGACGAAGAACGTTGCCCTGATCCCGTAACGCTCGCAGATCTCCATCACCAGCGGAAAGCCGCAGTGCACGCCCTCGCACGTGCACCAGGCACCGTTCGGGTACTTCACCAGGGGTCCGGGCGCCTGGGTGAAATGCTCGGTGTCTATGGTTACGATCAGCTTGCTCATAGGCTCGCGAACACTGACCGCAACGCGGTCCCCACCACCGCCCTGGACAGCTCGTGGTTGACGTAATCGTGCGCCTCCACGTTGGCTTGCGGAGCGGATGACGTAATCTGCCTCATGGCCTCCAGGATGTCGTCATCGCATGCCGCCAGGCGGCAATGCGGATACGCGTAGCTGTAGATGACTTCCTTCCCTTTGCCCATGGCCTCGATCACCATCATGGAGAGCCCGTCATGTTCCGGGGTCCTCAGCAAGATGCTGCATTTGGCGTACAGCGCAGCCATCTCCGGCCCCGACAGCCAGCCCCGGTAGTGAATGTTGTCGAGCGTCGGCTCTCCGGCCCCATCGTTGCCGGTTATGTAGAAGGGAATCCCGGGAAACCCCCTGGCGGCGGCAACCAGGCCGTCGATGCCGTAGAACCGCGACTTGCCCGTGGGCAGAAGGCTCACCACGGCATGCGCCGCGGGCGGCCGGTCCAACGCCATGTCCTGGTCGAAAGAGATGAGGGGGATGACGTCCGCGTGAATCCCATGGTCCCGCAATTCGGCGGCGATCCAGGGGGCGCACGCCAGGTGCCTGGTGATGGCTTCGTAACCCGCATCCTCATTCACAGGACCGAGCTCGAGCACATCGGAGCCGATCCAGTGATTGACGTACGGTTTCTTCGTCAGAGCTGCGAATCGCAGGTACTCGCTGCCGTGCTTGTTACGGCCGAGGTTGTACAACACGTCGGCGGCCTCCAGCAGATGGCTCTGAACCGAAAGCGGCACGTTCTTCTGAGCTTCAATGACCTGAAAGCCCTCGTGGCGCAGCAACCTGGCTACTTGCGGGGCCTGGCACGTATCGTGTCTGTAGTCCCCGATGAGACCGATTCTCGGCATATGGATTCCGATCATGGGCCGATCTCGGCAGCCAGCGACCGTGACTCCACGATATTGTCCTCCATCGAGCAGTACTTCCAGCCTCCATACCTGCCGATGCTGTAAACACCCCGTGCGCACCACTCACGGTGGAAGCGCTCGTACAGCGCCCGGGACTCCGGAGTGATGTGGACATAGGCGGGGTCCATCACGACATGATGATGTGAAACCAGGTTCTGCGTCGTGACGACGCCGGTCGCGGCGAGCCCGTCCAGGATGCCTTGAAGCGTATCTGCGAAGTCGATCTCGGCCTTCGCGCTGAAGCCGCTCTCCACGTAGAGGCTCATGCGATGGTGGGGAACGACGTTGTCGTAGTAGCCCACGCGATAGAACGGGTACTTCTTCTCGGGGAAGTACACCCAGTGCAGGCGATCGTTTCCTTTTGCGTCGAAGCCGAGGTTGAGGGCCAGGACCTTGCTGGCGGACAGGCGCCTCGCCGCCTCGGCCTCGCCGACGCAGGCCAGCATCGTCGTAAGCGGGGCGGAGGAGACCAGGTAACGAAATGTAATCTCCCGTTGGTTCGTGGTGGCGACGCGCGCTTGCAGGTCGACCCTCTCCAGGCGCTCCCCATACGAGAGCCTGCCGCCATCCAGGTCTCGCAACAGGGCCTCGACGTACTGAAAGGCACCGTCCCGCGGGTACGTAAACGTGGTGTTGTAGGACTTGTCATCGGGCCGCTTGAAGTTCCTTATGATGTCGTCGACGCCGGCCGCCGGAAAAAACCTGCCCATGGCTTCCGGAGCCAAGGATGAAAGGTCCGTCGCCAGGATCTTTTCGTTGTAGGGCACGAGGAATCTTTCAGCGATCCCTTGCCCGAATCGCTCGTAGAGCATGGCCCTGAACCCGCAGGCCCCCTGCGGACTCTCTCTGAAATAGAGGTGATACAGGCAATCGATGAATTCCTGCTTGGGCAGTTGATGGATGTTCTTCTGAAAGGGATAATCGATGAAACGGCCCCGGTAATGGATGGCGGCGCATTTGTGGATGCGCACGACGGCATCAGGGGGCATTCTGGACAGCAGGAAGCTCTCGATACCCGCGTTGCGGAAATGAAAGAAGTGTCCTGAATAGTCCCAGGTGAATCCCGCCTGGTGAATGGTCTTGCAATACCCCCCGGGCTGAGGGTCTCTCTCGATGATCAGGTAATTGTCGGAAGCGAGGAAGTTGGCGAACGCCAACCCGGTGACCCCCGCGCCGACGATCAGGTAATCGACGTCGGCCATTCGCTCAGTCCGTGCCGCCGGCGGCGTGGAACGAATGGCTCAGCACGGTGACCTCCCAAGGTTCGCGAAGAATTCTGCCACCGTCGAGAAGGGCTCCTCGCACAGCTCGTGCTCCTGCCTGTGCTCCTGGATGCCGCGATACCCCGTACAGGCCCGGCACACATCGCTGAAGCGCGCCTCGCAGTGGCTGAGCAGCAGGTCGATATAGCGGTCGTTGTCGAGGGAATAGATCTGCTCGAACCGTTCTCGCGAGAGGTCGCCGATGACCATCGTGGCGTTGCCGTCGTCGGCGTAGCACGCATTCAACCGGCCATCGGGCAGCACCGTGTGCTTGTGAAACAGAAAGGCGCAGGGAATGCTTCCTTTGCTCGTCTGTGGCTTTAAATGGATGTCGAGCGAACGCAGGTCGCCGGACGTGATGAGACCGCCCCAATTCGAAAACCGGTCATGTGGGATTCGCACTCGAACCCGGCGTTGCTCGAGGTCCTCGAGCAGCTCGCGCAGACGGGGATGGCAGTCTTCCGGGCGAAAGGACGCGGCGGTCCGCAAACGCACTTCGACCCGCGCGGCCACGTCGGGCCAGTCGCTCAGCGATTCGAGATTTCGCAAGACGGTGTGGAAAAGCTCCGGCCGAGCCCGAGTGATCGCCGCGAACGTGTCCTCGTCGTGTCCGTAGACGCTGACCGACAGCCAACCCAGCTTCGTGAGCCGCCTGAGACGATCGCGGGCAGGCCGCGACAGCACGGTCAGGTTGGTACAGAATGAAAAGCCGGCTACGCCTCGGTGCCGCTCCAGGAGCGCTCGAGCTTGTCCAGAAACCGCGGGTCGATGAACGCCTCGCCCAGGATGGGTGTCAGGCCGAACCGCGTGAATCCGTACTCGCAGGCCTTGTCCACAACCTCTGCGAAGAGCGCGTCGGGCATGATCTGACGCGGGATGGACGTCTTCGGATACGCACAGAAGCGGCATTTCAAATTGCAGATCGTCGAAGGCGTGATGTACAGGCGTTCGGTCAGGCTCGGCACGCGCAGTTGGCTTACGTGGGCGATTCGGCGCAGGATGCGCGCGAGCTTGTCGTCGCGCGAGGCGGGTACGTCGGCGAGCCGAGCCTGAGAACCGTCAACCATCAGTCGTCTCACCCCATGCGGGACGAGCGCTGATCCTAGCGTCGCCGCACGGCCTTGTCAAAGCGGCGGCGCTGGCCCGGAACCGTGAATGAACCTTCGCCCTAGAAGCTCATCTCCAGCTTCACGCTCCGCAGCGTGCCCTTGTCCAGCTTCTCCTTGTCCTGCACTTTCAGGGTCCAGGTGCCCTTCGGGGCCTTGCCGACGAGCGTCAGGAGGCCGGGAGCATTGATGGCGTCGTAGGTCTTCTTGATGTTGTCCGTGCCGCCCCCCTGCCGGTTGTGGAGGATGACCGGCGCCACTCCCGTGGCGGCGGGCGGAAGCAAGCTGACCACGAGATCGCCGATGTAGGTGTGCTCGATGTCCACCGTCACCTTGATCGCTTTCAGCGGCGAGGTCTCGGGTACCTGCACGGCGAGCTGAGCCGTCCCGAGATCGGGGATCGGCACGTCCTGGACCGTCGAGTGGACCACGACGGCTTGGGGTTGAGCGGGCAGGGCGAGATCCACGGCCTTTTTCGCATCCAGCCGTCCATAGCCGTACCAGGCGCTGTGGCCGCCGGCGTCGTACTTACCGTTCGCCGGGTCGATCTGCTCGCAGCACCGCTTGAGGATGTCTTTCACCTCGTCGTGCCGCAGCTCGGGATTCCGGGAGAGGACGAGCGCGGCCACTCCCGCCGCTCCGGGACAGGCGCTCGAGGTGCCGCCGAAGTTGTTGGTGTAGTTGCCCTTGACGTCGCCGAGAGACTCCCGGCCCGAGTTGTAACCCGGCGCGCCGCTGCGGTCGGTCGTGAAGATGCCCGGCGTCTGCGCTTGGATCGAGTCGTTGCTGGGAAAGGCGCACCAGTTCGCCTTGCCGAAGTCGCTGTAGGCGCTCTTCCTGCCCGCATCGTTGCAGGCCGCGACGGCGACCACCCCGGGGTGGCTGGCATAGCCGTCGTTGTCGACGCTCTCGTTGCCGTTGCCGGCCGCCCAGGTGATGACGCAGCCGCGCCCGTTGCGCCCATGGGTGAGGGCGTGCTCGATCGCCAGACGGGTGGAGTCGGGCAGCGGGACCTTCCTGGTGTGCACGGGATCCTGCGGGTCGAACCACTTGCCGTCCTGCGGCCCCCAACTACAGGAGATGACGTCGGCGCCGTGATCGGCGGCCCACTCGAAGGCGTCCGCCTCTTCCAGCGAGCCCAGATCCGAAACCAGGCGAATCGGCATGAGCTTCGCCGCCGGGGCTACCCCGGAGGCGCCGAACTTCCCGTCGGCCGCGGCGACTCCGGCGCAGGAGGTGCCGTGATTGTCACCTTGCCCCGGGCGCGGATCGTCCGTGCCGAACGACGCGTCGCGCTTGGCCACGATCTTGCCGGGCGAGCTGAATTCTTCATGGTCGATGTCGACGCCGTCGTCGATCACCGCGATCGTGGTCCCCTCGCCCCGCGTGACGGCCCACGCCGCCTCGACCTTGGCGTGCGCGTCGATGGACTTCCCCCCCACCGTCATCTTCTTGAGGTGCCACTGTCCAGGAAAGGCGGCGCGGCGGCGAACCTCGCGCACCAGCTCGGCGTGGCAGAGGCTCGACGGTGGCCTCGTCCAGCAGCCGCTGGGCGATCTTGAACACCTCCTGGCCGGTGTCTTCCGGGGCGGAGACGAAGTAGGCGTTGCGGGCATACGGCAGGGGGCGCCTCACCTCCAGCCCGTAGCCCTTGAGGAGCCGCGTGCACGCCGACGGGCTCTGGTCGTCGTAAAACTTCACGAAGAAGTTCTCCGTGTAGACGACCGGCTCTTCCGAGGCCCTGTCCAGCAGCACCCGGCCGGCGAACTTGATCGCCGGCTCCTTCTTCAGGACGGCGCGGGCCTCGTCGCGCAAGGCACGGACCCCTTTGCGCGCCGTCGTGCACAGCACCTCCACTCCGGCTCGCTTGAACCTCGCCACCGTCTCGAACTGATCGACGACATTGCGGGCCGCGAGGGAGAGCGGCTCCAGTCGCAGATCGGCGGAGTCGGCCGTGCGCACCACCAGGTGCTCGTCGCTCTCCACCAGAGTCAGCTTCGTGCCACCTTTGCCGCCGTAGGTCACCGTGAACATCGTAGACTGCCTCTCCTGGGAAAGCTTGGTAGACTCCACGTATGCCGGAGCCCGGGGGTTTTCCTAATTATCCGCGTCAACTCTCACAAAGTCAAAAGCAGGACGGGAAACCGTTCCGTTTGCAGGAGGATACCTACGCGGTGCACGGGCGCGAGCCGGGCTCACCGCCGAAGGACGCTTTGTTCACGCTGAAGGGAGGAGACATCGCGGTCCATCGCGGCGACCCCGCGGCAGCGGCGGCGAAAGGGCGGCAGGTCGGACCCGTGTACGCGCTCCCGGAAGGTCCCCTCGCCGTGCCAACCGGCCTGCTGTTCATACGCTTCAAGGAGGGCACTGCCGCCGCGGAGCGCCGGGGGGAGATCGAGCGGAGCGGCTACGAGATCGTCAAGATCCCGGGCTATGCACCCCACGCCGCCTGGGTCCGCTCGCGCGACGGCGACATCGCTTCCTCTCTCCGGGACATGCGATCCCTGGCGTCGCTGCGCGGCGTCGAGAACGTCGAGCCGCAGATGCTGATGGAGAGCGTCAAGCGCTAGGGCCGCCTCGGCGCGCCGGCAACCAGGAGCAGGCACTGCCGCCGGCAGGCGCCGGTTTCCTCTACGGAGACGAGGGGGGCAGGGGTTCGGAGAGGCTCCAGCGAGGCGGCCGGAGACGCCTTATACGGGGTTTTCAGAGGCTCCCCTTTTCTGCTCAGTGCCCCCCGTTCCTCTCCTAGGCCGACACTCATCGTCGTTGTGACGTGACCTTGGACAAGATTTCGAGCATGATCGCCCCCGGTATTACACCGGCCATATCCCGAATGTCCGTTTGGCGAATACGCGCTACCCAAGTGCAGACGGCAGCGCACTTGCGGTTGAGCCCAGTCCGCGGATGCCCTTGGGCTTGCCACGGCAGCAACACATGGTCATGGGGCAATGGCTCGGGTACGCGGCTCGTCACCGCGATGACATCCAGCGGCGCAAAGGGAGTGATTCGGTCGCTCGGAGTGACAATCACCACCGGGCGCAGCTTGGGGATACCGTTCGCGTCCGCAATTTCCGCCCAGACAATGCGACCGAGCTGGAGTCGCTCAGCCATACCCGTCCAGTGTGGTCTCAGAACGGCTTGGGCTCCTCCCCTTCGAACCATTGCTGGGAAGGAGGGGAGTCTTGGGCCATCTTCGCCCAGTCGATCTGGGACGCGCGCTGCTCGGCCTCCTGCTGAGCCAGGAGATCTCGGAACAGTCTCAAATCTTCCACTGGAATAACGGCGGCTACATCCCGCCCACCCCGCCGGACGATCACAGGATGATGCGTAGCGGCCACCCGACTCACCAAGCCTCGATAGTCCTGGACCTCCTGCGGCTCATCCACGAGGTCCGGTTCACTGAGAAGCGTATGTCTGACCATACCAACAAACTCCTAACAAGGACGAAGGCCACCTCGTGCCTATGCGCACCGGCTGATCATAGCAGCTTCGGCCAGTCTCTACGACTGCCTGTGCTACCATCCCTCGCGTAACTGCTCCTCCGGGGAGCTCAGCCGAACCCGGAGCCGTTTCCACACAGGCTGTAGCGAGTGTATGCTCGGGAAGCCTTCAGACCATCCTGCGGGCTCAGAAGAAGGCGACCGAGGGCGCCTTGCCCGCGGTTTGCGCAGTCTCCCAAGGGCTGCTCGGCTGGGCACCTATTCCGGCCATCGATGCCTGGTGCGCTGCGAGTCTGGGCTGCCTTCGGCGACAGCCACCGCGCGGTCGCCGAGCTGCTGAAGCAGCACGGCATCGGCTGCATCTGCTGAGCGGCAAGCTCCGGCTCCGCCGACTGCCGTGCTATCATCCTCGCGTAACTGCTCCGGGGAGGATTCGAGCTATGACGCCACTCTTGGAACGTGCGATTGAAGAGATACAGAAGCTCTCCACCCCTGAGCAGGATGCCATCGCGGGTGTCATTCTGGACGAATTGGCCGACGAAGAGCGCTGGGACGAGGCATTCACGCGCTCGCAGGAGCAACTTGGCCGGCTGGCAGCCAAGGCCCGGGAGGACATCCGTGCAGGTAAGGTCAGGGACACGCCGGTGGAAGATCCATCCAATCAACCATCTGCCAATGTGAATGGGCTGCTCCAGTATGTATTAAGGGTCAAGCCAACATTCCATCCTGTACCCTCGCAGATACGAATCTGGTACTCGGGATTAAAGTAGTCAAACGTCTTGGGTCCAGCCCGATCTGCCAAGCACTCGAATATGCTGTGTGAGGCCAGCGGATGGGGGGGCGCAGGCTTCAGAGCGCGAAACTCAAGAGCGCTCTTTGCTCGATAATGGCTCAACAACCTTTGACACTCTGCCGACTTCACGTAACCTTGTTCGCTGCTGGCATGAAGGTAAGCCGCGATAGTCTTGAGTATCCGCGGCAGTGCGTAGCGGTCTAAACGCTGCTCAACTTCTGCATCAATGAAGCCGTCCTTGCCGCGCACCTTACGAAGTAGGGCCTTACCGAGCATCAGGAGAGTCGTAGCGGGCATTTTCATTGCCCCATCCTGGAGCACGACGTGATAGAGGTAACTGAGGAGTGCAACGTCGAAAGTAATACGAGCTGCAGCGTAGTCTTTTCGGCCGGGTCGTGATCCGACTTCGCTGAGCATAACCGAAATAAAGCGATTCGTAAAGCGGCGCACGCGTAGATGCACAATCGTACTCGCCAAGGGATGCGTGAGGGCCTCGGCTCCGAGTGAGATCGCATCGAATGGAAATGTGGTTCCAGCGTTCTCACCCGACGACTTGATGCCTTCGGCCGAGAGCGCGTGGATCCGCTTCAATTCGCGTTGGAATGCGTCGAAAGGGCCTTGCATTTGGCGTACGCCGAACCTAAAAGCGTCGATCCGAAGTCCTCTTGCACGGCGTCCCGAGATCCCCAGGCGGTGCCTGGGAGCCCGAGCTGCGTCTCGGTGCCAGCGGTTTCGCGCCTGCCATTATACCGCAGAGGCTTCGCGAGCGACACGCCTCCCGATCCCCGGTGTCGCCTGTAGGAATCCAGGTGCCTCGGGAGCGGTCGTCCGCCGAGAAAGGGATCCGCTCGGCGCATGTTCCATTCTTGACGCGGCTACGCAATCGGACTAGGCTTCTTCCAGGATTCGGTCTTCCAGCCGGCTGCGTTCGACGCCGCCTTTCCGCACGCGGAGGGCTCGCCGGCAATTAGTGTTGCCGTTGGGCGGACGCGTCAGCACAGCGATCTCCTGGGAGGGGCGAATGCAGAAATCCGGGCTGATTCCAGTATCAACTGCGTGGCGTCGGGGTTTGTTGACCTTCGTCTTCGGCTCGCTCATTTGCTACGGGATTGGTGTCGCTATCGGCTATCACTCGGGCGAGGTTGGAGGCTACCTGAGCAGTGATCTGAGCGATCGACTGGCTCCATACCTCATTCCAGTGTGGTTTTTGGTATTTTGGCTTGGCGGCGCAGTGCTGGCGGGACTGGCGGCGAAGCGGCAAGGACGCCGAGCATGGAGGTGGCTGGTTGGGTCCTTGTTTCTGTTGTTCCTTCCGCACCTTGTTCTTTCCTCGCGGCGATTTCGTGATTTCCTGGTGACGACTGTCGTCGGCTACGCCGTTGGATTCCTGATACTCTGGACGTTTGATCGGTACACCCCAACGAGCCTGCAGGAAAGGCTTGACATTGCGTGGGCACCCTACTTGAGCGAGCTTTCCCGGATTCCTCAAGCTTCGATCGACGGCTCAGGAAGACCCTACATTCAGGGTAGAGCGATCGTCATCGAAAATGGTCACGTCAAGCAAGCCCTTCATTCCGACATCCGTGCAATCCGACCCGAGGACGTTCAAACGGTCATTCTCCTGGATAAGACGGCAACGGTTGGTACCTACGGAAACACGCCATACCTTGGTGTATCGAGCACTTCGAGCATTACGATCATCGACCGTCTCCTGGGCCGCGTGGTGGCTCGAAAATCATTTTCTACAGAAGCCCCATCGTCGATCACCGTCAACTCGCGTGGCAAGAGGGTTGGCTTGGCGAGCTCTCGCTCCCATACGGTCGGTGAAGATAGTTGGTTCGAGGCATCGGCATGGATTCATGATCTCCCTCGGAGATGAGCGCTCGCGGCCGATCGGGCGGCAGTATGTGTGGCGGGCGAAGGCGGTCAGCCGCGGTTTGGTCTTTATGCAGAAGGTGACTGGCGCGACCCGTGAGCACTTCGCAATAGATCTATGGTTTTGCCGTCTCGATTCAAGTCATCCTTCGCCCTTCGGCCAAGCCTTCTCAACCATGCTACTATTCAAGCAAGGGCTGACCGACGAGCCCGGTCGCTCCAGCGAACGCCGTCAAAGTCCTGAGCAGGGGTAGGAGCGACCCTACGGGGGCGCCCTGCAGAAGAGGTGCTCCGGCCGGCTGTGACGGATGCCCTGGGGTGAGGTATTGAGACGGGTGTCTTTCTCCAGCGGCTGCGCTATACTTGCCCGCGCGAAACCGCTGGAAGCAGGCCGAACGTGCGACGGGGTAGAGGGTCCCGTCTTCAGGGGGTCCCGTTCAGGGCTTGGCCGGCGGCTTCACGGACACATCCTTTTGTAGTTGTTTTCCTGCGACCGCCGCAAACGCGAAAGGAGACGGCTTCCATGCGAAAGATCGTCATCGCCTCGGCTTGGTGGAACATTGGGCTCGGCGCCATCCTGCTGTGCCCGGCGCTGGACCGGGCCATCTTGTTGTGGCTCCCGAATCCCTTCTGGGGCTACCTGTTGTGCGCCTTCCTGTGGTTCACGTCGGTCACCCTGTTCCTGGCCGCGCGGAACCTGCAGAGCCGCGGCTCGTTCGTCTACTGGGAGGCCTTTCTGCGTTTCGCCGCCGCCTTCCTGATGCTGACGCTCGGACCGGAGCAGATCGGGCCGTGGGCGTATTTCGTCGGCATCACCGACTTCCTCTGGGGCCTGAGCTATGTGATCGGGCTGCCCCGCTATCTGCACACCACGCACCGCGCGCTGCTGTGCGACGAGGCCGCCGGCGGGAGCTGACGGGGACAGTTTACAGATCGCTTGACTTCGCCCTGGCTTACGGTAGAATCCCGTCTACCGGAGTCAGCATGAGATCTCTGAGAGTCTCCCGCGAAGGGCCACGATGCTCGGTCGTGGCGCGGTCCCGGTTTATTCGTAAGAGCCGGGGTCGCTCGCCCGCTCCGGAGGGTTGGCAGGCTATGGATCTTGGCTCCCTCATCGCCGCGGTAACCCTCCGGCGCGCCCCGGGCGCCGGAGGTCTGCGCGTCGCGGCGGCCATGCTCTCGTGGCTGTCGTTGACGGCCGGGCTGCTCGGCGGTTGCCGCGCGCGTTGCACGGTGACGTCGGCCGGCATCGGGCCGGAGCCCGGGCTCGATGGCGGCGTTCCCTACCTGGAGAGCCTGCGCCGCGCCGCCGAGGCCGAGGATCCGGCCGCCCGGGAGGCGTGGGATCGGGACCGGCGGGAGTACGCGACGTTCCGCCCGGCGCGTCTCGCGGAGCTGCGGACCCATCCTTACCTGCTGCAGTTTCCGCGGCTCACCGACGACCAGCGGCTCGGCCTGGACGCCTGGTTCCACTGGACCGGCGGCAACCAGCTCACCTGGCGCGACCTCGCCCAGCGCAGCGCCGGCAAGCTGGACCTGCTGCGGCTGCTCGACAACAACCTGCTGGACCGCAACGAGCGCTTCGCGAGGTTCGGCCTGATCAACGATCCCGCCGCCCGGCCGCCGGAGCGCGATTCCGCGGGCCGCTGCCGCGTCGACGCGTACGGTCTGTGCCTCGACCGCGTCGCCGGCGATGCGCCGGCGACCGAGCGCTGGATGGGGCGCCCCTCGGGCATTCTCGGCGTGCGGCTGTTCGACAACCCCGACTACCGGCCGGGAACCTGGAACGCGGCCACTCCCTTCCGGCCGGCGCCCGGTTGCCGGCCCGGCGCCCGGCAGGGCCGCGATCCGGCGGCCACGGCGCGCCAGAGTAACGCCGACTGCTACCAGCCGCCGTATCTGGTGGGCCTGAGCTGCGGCTTCTGCCACATCTCCTTCAACCCGGAGAACCCGCCGGCCGATCCGGCGCGGCCGGGCTGGGAGAACGTCGCGGGCCTGCTCGGCAACGTCTATTTCCAGGAGGGCCCGCTCTTCGCCTGGCTGCTGAACTTCGGCCAGGACGCCTTCTACACCGACTACCTGCTGGTCCAGCCGCCCGGCACCAGCGACACCTCGCGCATCGCCACCGACGATCTGGACAACCCCGGCGCCATCAACGCGCTGTTCCAGGTGGGCGCCCGGCTCGCTGCGGCCGGGGACGCCGGGGACGAGGAGATGCCGAACGGCCGGCGCCAGCCGGTGCCCCACATCCTGAAGGACGGCGCCGACTCGGTGGGCCTGCCGCTGGCCGCCCTTCGCGTCTACGTCAACATCGGCATGCTCGGCAACTACTGGCTCAACCAGCACGACGCCTATCTGCTGCTGGGCGGGGCGCCGCGGCCGCAGGAGCCGTTCCGGGTCGAGCAGGCGATGCGGACGCCCGGCTACGACGGCACCTATTGGTGGAACCAGACCGAGCTGCGGGTGCCCGACCTGGCGGCGTTCTTCGCCAGCCAGGCGCCGGTGAAGCTGGCGCGGGCGCCCGGGGGTACGGCCTACATGACGGTGGACGCCGCCGCGCTGGAGCGCGGCAAGGTCGTCTTTGCCGATCACTGCGCCGGCTGTCACTCGAGCAAGCAGCCGTCCGCCGACCGCGAGCAGGATGCCGCGGCCTGGCGGGAGGAGATGCGCGCCATCGTGCTGCGGCCGGATTTCCTGGAGGGTAACCTTCTCGCCGACGACCGGCGCTATCCCGCGCCGCTGGTGGGGGTGAACCTCACCCGCAGCATGGCCACCAATGCCCTGGACGGCCACGTCTGGCAGGACTTCTCGTCGCTCACCTACCGCAACCAGCCGTCGCTGGGCGAGGTCGCGCTGCCGGACCCCTTCCGTTCCGGCGAGAGCCGCGAGCCTCTGCGCCCCGGCCGGCGGGCGCGGCTATTACCGCACCGCCTCGCTGGTCAGCCTGTGGGCCACCGCCCCCTTCTTCCACAACAACTCGCTCGGTCGTCCCATCCACGATCCCGGCGTCGCCGCGCGGCTGCGCGCCTTCACCGACGCCTCCGAGCAGCTCCTCTGGCCGGAGCGCCGGACCGATCCGCAAGGCCGGGTCGGCCCCTACGTCAAGCGGACCGGCGACCACGTCACCTGGCTGCCGCTGCCCGACGGCCTGCTCGTGCCGCTACCGCCGCGCTATCCGGTCAAAATGCTGGGCAACCTGCCGCTGCACGGGCTGGCGCAACGGCTGCCGGCCGGTCTCGCCAAGACCCTGCTCGGCGACGGCGGCGGCAAGCCGTCCCAGCGCAAGGAACGCATCCTTCGCCGGGTCCTCGGCAACGAGACCCTCCGCCTCCAGCTCAGGAAGCTCCTGCTGGACCTCAACGCGGCTCCCGATTTCGTCGAGAACAAGGGCCACGAGGCGTTCGTGGCGCGGATCGGCAGCGACGGGGACAAGCAGGCCCTGATCGAATTCATGAAGACCTTCTGAGACAAGGAGTCACGCATGGCGAGCAAGAAAAAGACCACCGCTGCCGTCGTCGTGTTGGTGATTGGCGCCCTGCTGCTGTTGTGGTGGTGCGGCCGGCCGGCCGAGGACGAGGCCATGGCGGCCGGCCTGACGGCGAAAGACTTCCATCAGGCGGAGGACGAGGCGGACTACTTCAAGGGCATGGACGACAGCGGCGAGTACAAGCAGAGCGAGGTGCGGGGCCGCAACACCTGGCTGGTCTGGGGCGGCGGCGACGAGGCCTTCTGGGACTGGCTGGCCAACAACAGCTTCGGCACCTTCGACCTGCTGAAGACGCTCTCCTCCTACCCTTGCTCGCCGGACCAGCAGAGACGGGCGGCGGAATACGAGAAGAAGTATCAGGCCGCCTGGGAGGCGGAGGGTTTCGGCGACACCTACGGCTCGTCCACCTACGGCTCGCCCGGCTACGGCAGCACCCCCGCTGGCGGCTACGGCCAACCCGGCTACGGAGAACCCGGCTACGGCCAGGCCGGCGCCCAGCCTGCCGCCAATTCCAGCCCGGCCGCCGGCGGCGATTACGCCAGCACGCCCGGCGACGACCAGTCCGGCGGCGATGGCGGCAATGCCCAGCCCGGCTACGTGCAGCCCGGCGCCCAGCCTGCCGGCAACTACAGCCCAGCCGGTGGCTACGGCCAAGCCGGCGGCGGTTACGGCCAGCCCGGCGCCCAGCCTGCCGGCAATTACAGCCCGGCCGGCGGTTATGGCCAGGCCGGCGGCGGCTACAGCGACGGCAACAGCTATTACCCCTGGGATGGGGTGTGCAAGGACAAGATCTGGCCCGCGCCCGGGAAGCCGGCCTACCGGTATTACAACCGCGACACCCGCTTCTGCTACCAGGGGCTGATCAACGAGCCCTATTTCGCCAAGCCCCAGGCGCCGGACGAGTTCGGCCTGTGCCTGGACCGCCGCATGCCGGGCACGCCCCCGGACCCCTTCGTGCAGTACTCGGCGACGGACAGGAAGGGTCCCTACAAGGGGTACAAGAGGATGATGTACGGCTACCCGTCCGGCATCATGTCGCTGCGGCTCTTCCCCAATCCGGAGTTCAAGGGCAAGGCGAAGGAGCGGTGGATGGAGGCGATGAAGTCGGACCGCTTCTACCTCGATCCTTCGTTCTACAGCGACCGCAAGCTGATCCGGCCGTACCGGGTGGGCATGGCGTGCGCCTTCTGCCACGTGGCGCCGCACCCGATGCGCCCGCCCGCCGATCCCGAGAACCCGCAGATGAGCAACCTGTCGGCGAGCATCGGGGCGCAGTACTTCTGGTTCAGCCGCGTCTTCGGCGCCAACGTGACGTACGACAACTTCGTCTGGCACCTGCTCGACGCGCAGCGGCCGGGGACGGTGGACACCTCGTTCATCCCGTCCGACAACCTGGTCAACTCGCGGCCGGTCAACGCCATCTTCCACCTTGGGGCACGGCTCGAAATCGGCAAGGCGCTCGCGCTGGAGCGGGCGGCCGGCGGCTCCCTGCGGCTGCCCGAGGTCAAGAAGTACAAGGACCAAGATTACGTCTTCGGCGTGCCCCACGTGCTCTGGGACGGCGGCGACTCGGTGGGCATCGACGCCGCCCTGACGCGCGTCTACATCAACATCGGCGAGTATCACCAGGAGTGGATCCGCCACATCGGCGTCATCACCGGGTTCGGCAAGCAGTCGCCGATCACGGTCAAGTCGGCGCAGGCGAGATCGACCTACTGGAATTCCACACAGCAGCGCACCGCGGACCTGGCCTCCTACCTGGTCCGCGCCAGCCTCCCCATGCCGCTGACGCTGGCGCGGGGGCCGGGACAGCCTGCCGCGCCGCAGGGTCCCCAGGCGCAGACCGCCGCCGCGAGAGCGGCCCACATCGCGGCCCCGGACCGCGGCAAGGTGGTGTTCGCCGAGACCTGCGCCCGCTGTCATTCGAGCAAGTTGCCGCGGCAGCCGAAGCCGAAGAAGGGGCCCATGCTCGGCGACAAGGACTGCATCGGCGACAAGTACCTCGAGTGCTGGAACAACTACTGGAATTGGACGGGGACGGCGGCGTTCAAGCGCGAGATGACGCTGATGGTGCGGGACCCGAACTTCACGGTGAACAATTACATGTCCAACGACGTCCGCGTCCCGGTCACCTACACCAAGACCGAGATCTGCAGCTCGATGGCCAGCAACGGCATCGCCGGGCACGTCTGGAGCGACTTCTCCTCGCAGAGCTACAAGGAGCTGCCGTCCGTGGGGCCGATCAACCTCAAGGAGCCGGTCACCGGCCAGGTCACGCAGTGGCCCACGCCGGGCGGCGGCCGCGGCTACATCCGGCCGCCGTCGCTGGTCTCGGTGTGGGCCACCGCGCCGTTCCTGCACAACAACGAGCTCGGCCAGTTCTCCGGCGATCCCTCGGTCCAGGGCCGCCTGAAGCTCTTCGACAATTCGATCCGGCAGATGCTGTGGCCCGGGTCGCGCCAGCCCTACTATCACAAGACCACCGCCAAGACCGACGTCAAGGTCGTCGACACGGCGGTGCCCTGGATCCTGCGCGCGGGGGCCCGGCTGATCGGGCTGTCCCACGACGGCACGATACGGCTCGGTCCCGTCCCCAAGGGCACGCCGGTCAACCTGATCGGCAACCTCAACGCCGGCTTCAACGATCCGGCGGCGAGCCCCCTGAAGCTGGCCTCCAACCTGCTGGGCGTCGCCAGGGACCTCGGGCAGATCCGCAAGAAGCACATGCCGGACGACCAGGCCACGGCCGTGCTCACGCAGCAGATCCCGAGCCTGCTCGAGATCAGCGCCTGCCCGGACTTCATCGTCAACCGCGGGCACGAGTTCGGAAGCGAGCTGTCGGACCCGGACAAGGAAGCTCTGATCGCGTACCTGAAGGCGCTGTAGCGCACGGAGGGAGATGAGCCGTGGCGGAAGAGAGCTGGGAGTACATCGTCGTCGGCTCGGGGGCAGGAGGCGGCCCGGTGGCCGCGAACCTGGCCCGCGCGGGCTACCGGGTGCTGCTGCTGGAGGCCGGCGGCTCGCCCAACAGCTGGAACTACGACGTGCCGGCGTTCCATCCCGGCGCGTCGGAAGAGCCCGACATGTCCTGGGCGTACTACGTCCGGCATTACACCGACCAGGAGCAGCAGGAGCGGGACACCAAGTTCGTGGCGAAGAAGAACGGCATCTTCTATCCCCGGGCCGGCACCCTGGGCGGCTGCACCGCCCACAACGCCATGGTCTTCCTCTATCCGAGCAACAGCGACTGGAACAACGTCGCCGAGCTGATGCAGGACGACTCGTGGAAAGCCGGCAGGATGCGCCGCTACTTCGAGCGGCTGGAGCGCTGCGACTACCGTCCGGTCCAGCGCTTCATCCAGCGGCTGCTGGGATGGAACCCGAGCCGCCACGGCTTCAGCGGCTGGATGGCCAACAACCAGTCGGACCCCAAGCTGATGGAAGGCGACGACGAGCTGGAGAAGATCGTCATCGACTCGACGCTCAAAGTCCTTTTCGGCACCTTCAACCTCCGGCGGATCTTCAACCGCATCGTCACCGGCCTGCTCACCAAGCTCGACCCCAACACCTGGCTGCTGGTACGCAGGAACGCCGAGGGCGTGCGGCTGACGCCGATCTCGGTCAACGGCAGCTACCGCAACAGCTCCCGGGAGCGGCTCCTGGACACCATGAAGGAGTTCCCCGACAAGCTCACGATCCGGACGGGGGCCCTGGCCACCCGCGTGCTGTTCGACGGCGAGATGCGCGCCGTCGGCGTCGAGTACCTCGAGGGCGAGCACCTCTACCTGGCCGACCCGCTGCACGATCCGGACAAGCCGGGCGTGCTGCGGCAGGCGCGGGCGTCGCGCGAGGTCATCCTCGCCGGCGGCGCGTTCAACTCCCCGCAACTGCTCCAGCTCTCGGGAATCGGCCCGGCCGAGCTGCTCGAGAAGCACGACATTCCGGTGCTGGTGGATCTCCCCGGCGTCGGCAAGCACCTCCAGGACCGCTACGAGACCTCGGTCGTGCTGGAGATGAAAAAGCCGTTCACGATCCTGAACGGCGCCACCCAGGTCCCTCCGCAGCCGGGCAAGCCGGTGGATCCCCAGTTCGTGCAGTGGCTGCAGGGCAAGGGCGTCTACACCACCAACGGCTCGGTCCTCGCCATCATCAAGAAGTCGGTGCCCTCCCGCCCGATCCCCGACCTCTACATCTTCGGCCTGCTGACCAACTTCTACGGCTACTTCCCGGGCTACGCGAAGGTCATCCAGGCGGCCCACTCTTTCTTCACCTGGGCCATCCTCAAGGCCCACACCCTCAACACCGCCGGCCTGGTGGCCATCACCTCGAACGATCCGCGGGACGTGCCGTACATCAACTTCCATTACTTCAACGAGGGCAACGACACCAACGGCGACGATCTCGAGTCGGTGGTCCAGGGCATCCTGTACGCCCGCCAGATCGTCCGGGGCTACGCCCATCTGGTCAAGCGGGAGACGAAGCCCGGCAACGCCGTCCAGACCGTGGACCAGATCCGCGAATACGTGCGCAACGAGGCCTGGGGGCACCATGCCTCCTGCACCTGCGCCATAGGACCGCGGAGCGACCCGGATGCGGTGCTCGACACCAACTTCCGCGTCTATGGAACCAAGAGCCTGAGGGTCGTCGACGCGTCGGCGTTCCCTCGCATTCCCGGCATGTTCATTGTCTCGGCGATCTACATGATCGCCGAGAAGGCGAGCGACGTAATCCTGGCGGACGCCGAGCGCGGATCCGCCGGCAACCAGGGGAAAGAACCCATGAGCAACGACGATTCGGGCAAGACGAAAAAACGCGGGTGCCTGTGGTGGCTGCTGGCGATCGTGCTCCTGCTGGTCGTGGTGTGGGCGATCTGCCGCTTCACCGCCGACCGGCCGGTCGACTACAGCTCCGACACCGATCACTTCAAGTACGGCTCGATCGGCAGCGAGCCCGGCGGCTCGCTGCTCAATACCGTCGGCGGCCTGCTGCCGCCGGAGCCGATCTTCAAGGTGCTGCCGCAGGTCTGCTGGGACATGATCCCCCCGGGCGGCTACGCCTCCCTCGGGCTGTTGAGCGAAAAGGGGCACGAGCTGCCGATCGGCGTCTCGCAGCGGTTCCGCCTGGGCTTCGAGCAGGTGGGGCTCAACTGCGCGGTCTGCCACGCCGGCACCGTGCGGGCGACGCCCCAGAGCCCGCCGCAGATCATCCTCGGCATGCCTTCGCAACAGCTCGCCCTGCAGGACTTCTTCCGCTTCGTCATCGACTGCACGCTCGACCCGCGCTTCACCGCCGACAACCTGTTCGGCATCATGGAGCGGCAGGGGATCGAGCTCGGCGCGCTGAACAAGCTCCTCTACCGCGTGGCGGTGATCCCGCAGACGCAGGCGAAGACGCTGGCGCTCCAGCGGCAGCTCCAGTTGCTGCTGAGCCCCGAGCTGACGCAGTGGGGCCGCGGCCGCGTGGACACCTTCAATCCCTACAAGGGGATGCAGTTCAACTGGCAGCTCCAGCGGCTGTCGCGCCAAGAGCTGACGGCGTCCTCGGACTTCCCGTCGATCTGGAACCAGGCGCCGCGGGAAAAGGCCAAGATGCACCTCCACTGGGACGGTGACAACGACTCGGTGGACGAGCGCAACCGCAGCGCCTCCCTGGGCGCCGGCGTGACGCCGGTCACCCTCGATTACGACCGCCTGAACCGGGTCAAGGACTGGATCATGGGGCTGCCGCCGCCGCCCTATCCGTTCGCCATCGACCCGGCGCGGGCGGCGCGCGGGCGCGCGGTCTACCGCGCCCAGTGCCAGGCGTGCCACGCCGACGACCAGTTCAAGAAAGGGATCATCAACGGCGCGCCGCGCGTCGGCCAGGTGGAGAACATCCGCGACATCGGCACGGATCCCTACCGCTTGAACTCCTACACCTACGTCTTCTCCCTCAACCAGTACCAGCTCTATCCGAACTCGAAGTTCCGCTTCACGCACTTCCGCAAGACCGACGGCTACTCCAACCATCCGCTGGACGGCATCTGGGCGCGCGGCCCCTACCTGCACAACGGCTCGGTGCCCACGCTGCGCGACCTGCTGGAGCCGCCGGAGGCGCGGCCGAAGGGCTTCTACCGCGGCTACGACGTGTTCGACCAGCAAAAGGTGGGCTTCCTCACCAACGTCGCCGCGGCCAACGGCCTGACGTTCACCTGGTTCGACACCACGCAGCCGGCCAACGGCAACGGCGGCCACGTCTACGGCGTCAACCTGTCGCCCGAGGACAAGGACGCGATCGTCGAGTACATGAAGATGTTCTAGTGCAGGAGGAACAAGGAATGGCTACCAACCAGAAGACCCGGCGCGTCTGGATCCTGATCGTCGTCGTCGTCATCCTCGCCTTCTTGGGCTGGCTCGCGTGGTACTCGCTGTTCCGCGAGCCGCCGCAGAAACTGGCCAACGACTCCATCGAGGAGGCCTTCAAGTACGGCTCCATCTACGGCGAGAACGAAAACGGCGTGCCGTTCTGGATCTGGCTGATCCTGCCCAAGATGTTTCCCGAGTACCTGCCGGCGCCGGGCGGCTACGCCGAGCTGGGCTTCGCCTGGGAGCCGGGGCGCGAGATGCCGATCGGCTTCACCCGCAGGACCGTCGGCATCGAGCGGGTGGCCATCAACTGCGCCCTCTGCCACGTCACCCGGCTGCGCAAGCAGGGCGAGGTGGTGCCCAGGCTGTACCTGGGCGGGCCGGGCCACACCAGTAACGTCCAGGGGTATCAACGGTTCCTGTCCGCCTGCGCCAGCGACCCCCGCTTCACCTCCGGCAACATCCTCAAGGCCATCGCCGCGGTCTACGAGATGCCGTGGTTCGAGCGGCAGCTCTACCGCTTCGTATACATACCGTTTACCCGCAAGGCGCTGCTCAAGCAGAAAGCGGACTACGAGTGGACCTTGAGCCGCCCGATCTGGGGGCGCGGCCGGGTCGATCCCTTCGGCCCGGCCAAGCTGGCAGTTTCTCGGCATCCCCCCGGGCAACGACATCGGCAACTCCGACATGCCGCCGGTCTGGGAAATGAGGCGTCGCGTCGAGACCAACAGCGCCTTCCATTGGGACGGGCTCAACACCGACTTCACCGAGGTGGTCCGCGGCTCGGCGCTGGGCGACGGCACCGGCCGCGGGGTGATGTCCGACGCTCTGCCGATGCTGGACCGGCTGGAGAAGTGGTTCCTGGACCTGAAGGCGCCGAAGTTCGAGAGCCTCTTCCCCGTGGACCGCGCCCTGGCCGCCGCCGGCGAGCCGATCTTCCGCCAGCAATGCGCCGACTGCCACGCCTTCGGCGGGCAGAAGACCGGCAAGCCGCTGCTGCTCGACGACGCGCTCTGGGGCGCCCAGCAGTTCCCCACCGCCCCGCGGCCGCTGTACACCGATCACCACCGCGTCGAGGAATGGGAGACGGCCGACGCCCAGGCGTTCAATGAATACAGCGACGGCTATCCCTGGCAGTGGACGCACTGGCGCGCCACCGGCGGCTACAACGCCGTGCCGCTGGTCGCCATCTGGATCCGGGGCCCCTACCTGCACAACGGCTCGGTTCCCTATCTGCCCGAGATGTTCGAGGTGCCCGAGAAGCGCACCAAGGTCTTCTACCGCGGCTTCGACGTGTACGATCCGGTGCGGGTGGGTTTCATTTCCGAAGGCGCGGAAGCGATGAAGTGGGGCACCCGGTACGACACGGCGGCGCCGGGCAACAGCAACCAGGGGCACCTGTGGGGCACGGACCTCGCGCCGGAGCAGAAGCGGGCGCTTCTCGAGTTCTTGAAAACCCTCTGAAGCTTCGGACATTTCCCTGCCAATCCGGGGGCGGCGCCGGCACGCGGCCGCCCCCTGAGCCCCGCCTCCGCTTCCTCCATTCCGGTGGTAGAATCGGCTCCCGGATCATCCAGACTACAAGACTGAATGACGCTGGCAGGACGACTTCGAGGGTCGTCTGGTCCATGAAGATGTTCCAAGTGGTGGCGGGAGGAATCAAGGAATGGCAAAAAACCGGAAAACCAAGCGCATCCGGATCCTGATCGTCATCCTCCTCCTCGGCTTCCTGGGCTGGGTCGCATGGTACGGGCTGTTCCGCGAGGAGCCGCAGAAGCTGGCCAACGACTCCATCGAAGAGTTCTTCAAGTATGGCTCCATGGGCACGGAGGGCTCCACCGGCCTGCCGTTCTGGCTCTGGCTGATTCTGCCCAAGATGTTTCCCGAGTACCTGCCGGCGCCGGGAGGCTACGCCGAGCTGGGTTTCGTCTGGGAGCCGGGGCGCGAGACGCCGATCGGCTTCACCCGGAAGACCATCGGCGTCGAGCGGGTGGGCATCAACTGCGCCCTTTGCCATACCGCCTCCGTGCGCAAGGCGGGAGAGGTGGTGCCCAGGGTGTATCTGGGCGGGCCGGGCCACACGATGAACATCCAGGCCTACCAGCGGTTCCTCGAGACTTGCGCGAACGATGCCCGCTTCACTTCCGGCAACATCCTCAAGGCCATCGCCGCGGTCTATGACATGCCGTGGTTCGAGCGGCAGCTCTACCGTTTCGCATACATACCGTTTACGCGCAAGGCGCTGCTCGAGGAGCGCGAGGAATTCAGGTGGACCCTGAGCCGGCCGCTCTGGGGACGGGGCCGGATCGATCCCATGAACCCGGTCAAGCTCATGATCGGGCACGGCGTGGGGAATACGACCGGCAACTCCGACATGGAGCCGATCTGGAACATGGGGCCGCGGGTGAAAGGCGGCATGGCCTTTCACTGGAGCGGGATCAACACCGACTTCACCGAGGTGGTCCGCAACTCGGCCTTGGGCGACGGCACCGCCCGCAAGGACATGTCGGACGCTCTCGCGGCGCTCGACCGGGTGGAGAAGTGGCTCCTCGGCCTGCCGCCGGCGAAATTCGAGAGCCTCTTTCCCGTGGACCGCGCGCTGGCCGCCGCCGGCGAACCGATCTACCGCCAGCAGTGCGCGGACTGCCACGCCTTCGGCGGCCGCCAGACCGGCAAGCCGCTGCTGCTCGACGACGAGCTCTGGGGCGCCGGGCAGTTCCCCACCGCCCCGCGGCCGCTGTACACCGATCCCCACCGCGTCGTGGAGTGGGGCACGGCGGACGCCCAGGCCTTGAACGACTACACCGACGGCTATCCGTGGGCCTTCACCCACTTCCGCTCCACCGGCGGCTACGTCAACGTGCCGCTGGACGCCATCTGGATCCGGGCGCCCTACCTGCACAACGGCTCGGTACCCTACCTGGCCGAGGTGCTCGAGGTGCCCGAGAAGCGCACCAAGGTCTTCTACCGGGGCTACGACGTCTACGATCCCGTGCGGATGGGCTTCATCGCCGAAGGTCCGCAGGCGGCGAGTTGGGGCACCCGGCTCGACACGGCCCAGCGGGGCAACAGCAACCAGGGGCATCTGTGGGGAACGGACCTGGCGCCGGAGCAGAAGCGGGCGCTGCTCGAGTTCCTGAAGACGCTCTGAGGGAGGTTGGGCCGACGGATCCGCTCCTGAAATCCTCTCCAGGTCGGACCGTTGTCCGCGCCGTCGGGCCCCTCACCTCCCCGGCCCTCCTCTCCCGCCTCACACCCACCCCTCCGGGAGAGGAGGGAGCTGTAAGAACAAATCCTCCAGAACCTCTCCCCTCTTTCCCGGCGGGCGGGAGTGCGATGGGAGAGAGGAAAAACCTGAGAGGAGAGTCTTTTCTTGCTGGCTTTTTCAGTCTCCCTCCTCTCCCGGAGGGGTGGGTGTGAGGCGGGAGAGGAGGGCCGGGGAGGTGAGGGGCCCGAAGCGGCGTAGAGGCTCTCTCATCGACAACTTTCGACGTCAGGTTCAGCTCGCGCAGGAGGTACTGTGGAGTGAGGGAGTAGGTGACCCCCGTGCTAGCATCCGCCCGGTGAGCCCGGCCCTCCCTCCCGCATGGAGACAGGCATGAAGGTCGCCGTCGTCGGCGGCGGGCCGGCCGGCCTGTACTTCGCCCTGCTGCTCAAGAAGGCGGACCCGGCGCATCAGGTCACCGTGCTGGAGCGCAACCCTCCGGGCGCCACGTTCGGCTGGGGCGTCGTCTTCTCCGACCAGACCCTCGGAAACTTCCAGCTCGCCGACCCCGAGACGTTCCGCGAGATCTGCGACAACTTCGCGCGCTGGGACGACGTCGACGTCCATTTCAAGGGGCGGACCATCACCTCCGGCGGCCACGGCTTTGCCGGCATCGCCCGCGTCAAGCTGCTGGAGATCCTGCAGCGCCGGGCCGCCGCGCTCGGCGTCGAGCTGCGCTTCGGCGTCGAGGTCCGCGACGACTCGGACCTCCCAGGCCTGGGGCTCGGCGACGCGGACCTGATCGTCGCCGCCGACGGCGTCAACAGCGCCGTCCGGCGGCGCCACGCCGAGGTGTTCCAGCCCGACCTCGTCCTCGGCAAGGCGCGCTTCGTCTGGCTGGGCACGACGCGGCTCTTCGACGCCTTCACCTTCGTCTTCGTCGAGAACGAGCACGGCATCTTCCAGGCCCACGCCTACCGCTTCAGCGACCGGCTCTCGGCCTTCATCGTCGAGTGCGACGAAGCCTCCTGGCGCAACGCCGGCTTCGACCGTCTGGACATGGACGCCACCGTGGTCGCGTGCGAGGAGATGTTCGGTCTCTGGCTCGCCGGCCACCGGCTGCTCGCCAACGTGCCGCCCCACCAGCGCACGGCGCCGTGGCTGCAGTTCGGCCGCGTCCACTGCGCGCGCTGGTGGCACGACAACCTCGTGCTGATCGGCGACGCGGCCCACACCGCGCACTTCTCGATCGGCTCCGGCACCAAGCTGGCCATGGAAGACGCGATCGCGCTCGCCCGCATCGTCGGTGGGCAGCCGGACCTCGGCGCGGCGCTCCCCGCCTACGAGGAGGAGCGGCGCATCGAGGCGCTGCGGCTGCAGAACGCGGCCCGCAACTCCATGGAGTGGTTCGAGAACGTCCGCCGCTACGCGCGCCTGGATCCCGAGCAGTTCGCCTACAGCCTGCTCACCCGCAGCCAGCGGGTGAGCCACGAGAACCTCCGCCTGCGCGACCGAGGCTACCTCGAAGGCGTCGAGCGCTGGTTCGCCAGCCGGGCCAGCCGCGCGGCCCACGCGGCCCACGCGGCCCACGCGGATCGCCAGGCGCTGCAGCCGGCGTCTCCGCCGCCGATCTTCACGCCCTTCACCCTGCGCGGCATGACGCTGGAGAACCGCGTCGTCGTCTCGCCCATGGACATGTACAGCGCCGAGGACGGCACGCCCAATGATTTTCATCTGGTCCACCTGGGCGCCCGGGCGCTGGGCGGCGCCGGGCTCGTCGTCACCGAGATGACCTGCGTCTCGCCCGAGGGCCGCATCACCTATCGCTGCACCGGCCTGTACAAGCCCGAGCACGTCGAGGCGTGGCGCCGCATCACCCGTTTCGTCCACCGCTGGAGCCGCGCCAGGATCTGCCTGCAGCTCGGGCATTCCGGCGCCAAGGGCGCCACCCGCCTGATGTGGGAGGGCATGGACGAGCCGCTCGAAGAGGGAGCCTGGCCGGTGATGGCGGCCTCGGCCGTGCCGTACAAGCCCAACCTGCAGGTGCCCCGCGAGATGACGCGCGCCGACATGGACCGGGTGCGCGACGAATTCGTGCGCGCCGCCCGCCTGGCCGTCGAGGCCGAGTTCGACATGCTGGAGCTGCACTGCGCCCACGGCTACCTGCTCTCCGGCTTCATCACACCGCTGTCCAACCTGCGGACGGACGAGTACGGCGGCCCGCTCGCCAACCGCCTGCGCTATCCGCTCGAAGTCTTCCGCGCCATGCGCGAGGTCTGGCCGCCCGAGAGGCCGATGTCCGTGCGCATCTCGGCCACCGACTGGATCGAAGGCGGCATCGACGGCGCCGACGCGGTCGAGATCGCGCGCGCCTTCCACCTCGCCGGCGCGGACATCATCCACGTCTCGGCCGGGCAGACGTCGGCCGACGCCCGTCCCGTCTACGGCCGCATGTTCCAGACGCCGTTCTCCGACCGCATCCGCAACGAGACCGGCATCCCGACCATCGCCGTCGGCAACATCACCGAGCCCGACCAGGTCAACTCGATCATCGCCGCCGGCCGCGCCGACCTCTGCGCCCTGGCGCGGCCCCACCTCGCCGATCCGAACTGGACGCTGCACGCCGCGGCCCAGCTCGGCTACGCCGCGCAGCCCTGGCCGGTGCAGTACCTCTCCGGCAAGGAGCAGCTCGAGCGCAACCTCGCGCGCCAGCGGGCGGCGGAGCTTCTGGGGACGAGCACGATTTGATGCCCTCACCCGTGGTCCCTCGCCGATGTCTCGCCCCTCCGGGGCCGGCCCTCACTCCCCCGGCCCCTCTCTCCCACCTCACACCCGCCCGCCGGGAGAGAGGGGAGACTGGAAAAGACGACATATTTCTGCCTTTACAGTCTCCCTCCTCTCCCGGCCGGGCGGGCGTGAGGTGGGAGAGGAGGGCCGGGGAGGTGAGGGGCCCCGGCGGCGTCGCCCGCGGTTCGATGTACGACGCCGACCGAATCGGCTGTTTTTTCTCCCTCCTCTCCCGGTGTGGGGGGAGGGAGGGGCGGGAGAGGAGGGCCGGGGAGGTGAGGGCTTCGAAGGGCAGATCCTCTCCTGAAGGACCAACCCCATGAACAATCGCATCCCCCTAGAAGACCTCCAACCCCGCCACTTCGGCTGGGCCGTCGAGGACCGCGTCGCCACGGTCACGCTCAACCGGCCGGAGCGCAAGAACCCGCTCACCTTCGACTCCTACCGCGAGCTGGCCGATACCTTCCGCCGGCTGCGCCACGTCGAGGAGGTCAAGGCCGTGGTCCTGACCGGCGCCGGCGAGAGCTTCTGCTCGGGCGGGGACGTGCACGAGATCATCGGTCCCCTGGTGAAGATGCGCGAAGAGAAGCGGATGGACCGGCTGCTGGAGTTCACCCGCATGACGGGCGAGCTGGTGAAGACGATGCGCGCCTGCCCGCAGCCGATCGTCGCGGCCGTCGACGGCATCTGCGCCGGGGCGGGCGCGATCCTCGCCATGGCCTCGGACCTCCGCCTGGGCACGCCGCGCAGCCGCGTCGCCTTCCTCTTCACCCGCGTCGGGCTCTCCGGCGCCGACATGGGGGCCTGCGCCATCCTGCCGCGCCTCATCGGCCACGGGCGCGCCTCGGAGCTGCTCTACACCGGCCGCTTCATGGAGGCCGAGGAGGCCGAGCGCTGGGGCTTCTACAGCCGCCTCGTGCCGCCCGAGAGCCTCCTCGCCGAAGCCCGCGGCCTCGCCCGCTCGCTCGCCCACGGTCCCACCTTCGCCCACGCCATGACCAAGCGCCAGCTCCACCAGGAGTGGGACATGGGGATCGACCAGGCCATCGAGGCCGAGGCGCAGGCGCAGGCCCTCTGCATGCAGACCGAGGACTTCGCCCGCGCCTTCCGCGCCTTCGCGGCGAAGGAGAAGCCGGTGTTCGAGGGGGATTGAAAGGGTGGAGACAAAATCAAAGCGGTGTGCCCTCCGAAGCCCTCACTCCCCTGGCCCCTCTCTCCCGGGGGGAGAGAGGGGAAACGGAAGAAGAATCTGCCGGATGCTTTTCGTAGGGGCGGGGCTTGTCCCCGCCCGCGACGGTTCAGGGCGGGAACAAGCCCCGCCCCTACGAAGAAATTCGTCGGGTCGATTTCTTACTGTTCTCCCTCCTCTCCCTCTGGGAGAGGAGGGCCGGGGAGGTGAGGGCTTCGGAGGGCATACCGATCCGCTGCATGCTAAAGGGACCTGGGGCCTCCATGCCTGACTCCACCTTCCTCGCCTGGCCCTTCTTCGAGGACGCCCACCGGTCGCTCGCCCAAGATCTCGACGCCTGGTGCCGGCGCGAAATCGCGCCGCTCGAGGAGGGTAATCTCGATGACACCTGCCGCGAGCTCGTCCGCCGGCTGGGCGCGGGCGGCTGGCTGCGCTGGGCCGTGCCGGGTCCTTGGGGCGGCGTCCGCGAGCGTCTGGACGTGCGCTCCCTCTGCCTCATCCGCGAGACCCTCGCGCGGTACTCCGGCCTCGCCGACTTCGCCTTCGCCCTCCAGGGGCTCGGCTCCGGTCCGCTCTCGCTCTTCGGTTCCGAGGCGCAGCGCAGCACCTGGCTGCCCCGCGTGGCCGCCGGAGAAGCCATCGCGGCCTTTGCACTCTCTGAAGCCGAAGCCGGCTCCGACGTGGCGGCGATGCGGACCAGCGCGCGGCGCGAGGGCGACGCCTGGGTGCTCGACGGCGAAAAGACCTGGATCTCCAACGCCGGCCTCGCCGACTTCTACGTCGTCTTCTGCCTCCTGCCCCCCCTGCCGGAAAAAACGGACGAGCGGGCCTTCGGCGCCTTCCTCGTCGAGGCGGACAACCCGGGTCTCCGCGTCTCCGGGAGGATCGACGTCCTGGCGCCGCACCCGCTGGGCACCGTCGCCTTCGACGGCTGCCGCGTGCCGGCCGGTGCGATGGTGGGGGAGCCGGGGAAGGGGCTCAAGGTGGCCCTGGCGACGCTCGACGTCTTCCGGCCCACGGTGGGCGCCGCGGCGCTCGGCTTCGCCCGCCGCGCCCTCGACGAGGCGCTCGGCCACGCCCAAAAGCGCCAAACCTTCGGCAAGCCCCTGGCCGAGCACCAGCTCACCCGGGCGCGGCTCGCCGACATGGCCGTCGACGTGGACGCCTCGGCCCTGCTCGTCTACCGCGCCGCCTGGACCCGCGACGCCGGCGCCGAGCGCATCACCCGCGAAGCGGCCATGGCTAAGCTCTACGCCACCGAGGCGGCGCAGCGGGTGGCCGACGCCGCCGTGCAGCTCCTCGGCGCCCGCGGAGTCGTCGCCGGCGCTCCCGTCGAGCGGCTCTACCGCGAGGTCCGCGCCCTGCGCATCTACGAAGGCACCAGCGAAATCCAGCGGCTCGTCATCGCCGGCCAGCTGCTCGCCGGCGTGATGCATCGGGAGGCCTGACCGCCTGGCTCCGGTCTTCAGGCAGCTCCCACTTTCCTGATACAATTCTATTGATTCTGCGGAATCTGTGACAACCACGGCCGCGGCGAATGCTGCGCTGGAACGGGTGCTCAGCTTGCCTCGCCTCGGGAGGGGAGGGCTTGTCCTCTGAGAGGAGATGAGTGACGCGTTTCTTGAAGACGGCGGTTGAGCTGATTCGACAGCAAGCACGACGAGCGCGAGGCGGAACCGACTACGAGGCTGTCGAGGTGGCCGCGCATCTTTATGCGATCGGCATGAAGATCCTGGTCCACCACAAAAACCCACAGATGGCGAAGGTTTCAGAGCTTGCCCCCCTTCTGCGACCCGCCAAGACGCTCGACGACCTCCTGAGCCAGCTCGAGTCTCTTCCCGGCAGCCTCGATATCGACACCCTTTTTCAGGTGATTCACGGTGCGCTGTCGCGGATCGAAAAGGAGTTCTGCGACACGGCGCGGGATTCCAAGGCTCTCCGGGGAAAGAAGAGAATCGGCAAGCTGGGCTGCACGGTTCATTTCGGCTTGCGTCTCCAGCCGGCACTGGGAGTGGCAAGAAAGAGGCGTTATGAACTGAAGCCGGGCAAGCGGCCTCCCGCTCCCACCTTCTATCTCAACGACCCGAGCTGGCGGCTCACTTTCTATCAGGAAGACGGGCTCCTGCCGGCGGTCCATTGGGTCAACCCTGGACGTCATCCCAAGCCATTGTTTCGTGAAAGCGGCCGCGATGCCTCGGAGCGAAAGCACTTCCGCATCGCCCTCTGTCCGTTGCGGGGGCCCTTTCACCCACAGTTCCAGATCCATCCCGAGAAGGGTGATTCCTTTCGGGCGGTCCCGCAGGCGGGCATCTACGGCGCGGATCGCCTGCACAGACGCCTCGCCGAGATCTGCTCCGCGGCGGCCCGTCAGGAAGTACATCTGCTCGTGTTTCCCGAGCTCACCGTGGATCCGCACTCTCGTCGGTTCCTGAGCCGGCTGCTTCGGGAGTCCGGCTCGCGTTTTCCCTACGCCGTGATCGCCGGCAGCTTCCATGTCTGGCCGCAGGAAGCCTCGACGGATTGGCCCGGCGTCCGTCCGTGCAACGAGTCCGTCATCCTCGACCAGCGTGGTGCCGAGCTTCTCGCGCCACCGCAAGCGGGGGCCGTTCCTGATCCCCGCTGAGCTCGTGACCTCCGCACCCGACTGGTTCCCGGGCGAGACCCGCGGGCCCGAAGCGCTGGCCGCCGAAATCGATGAGGGCATCGAGCCCGGCTCGGAGCTGCAAGTGCTGGATACCTCCCTTGGACGGGTAGCCGTCCTCATCTGCGCCGACGCGATCAAGGCCGACCCCCATGGCTACCGCCCGCTGATCGAGCGCCTGCGCCCCGACCTCCTGTTCGTGGTCGCCATGACTCCCGAGACGGAGAGGTTCGGGCGTTTCGCCGAGGAAATGAGAGACCATTGGGTCGGCACCCTCTTCGTCAACGCGTATTGCCTCTGCGAGCTCCTCCCGGGAGCTGCCGCGAAGAAGGCTCCTGACCTCGCCGCCGTGGACCTTGCTCTGTTCGAGCCCATGGGGGCCGCCCCAACCCGTCTGTGCTGGCGTTTTGGCGAAGGAGAGGCTCTCTGTTGCTATTTCAACCCTCCCAAGGCGGGCGCCGGTGCCGGTCCGCCCAGGGATTGGCGAGCTTGGCAGCCGGCCACGGAGGCGCTGACCCCGACCGGTCTTGCCTGGCTCGGAGGCTCTCGGAAGAGGCTGGGCGTGATCCTCGATCTCGGAATCCACTGGGAGACTCCCTGAAGCGAAAGGGAAGAGAAAGTATGCTAGGATGCGTTAGAGAACAGTAAGCGGCCTCGGGTGAGCGGATCGCCTGGGTGCCGGCCCCCACCCATCGACCGAAAGTTTACTCATGGCTAAGAAAGCATTGCCCCGGCGCCCATCCAATGAACTGGAGGAGCTGGTTCAGCAACTTCTGCAGGCGCTCGCCCGCTTAAAGAAAGCACGAAGCGGAACCGACGAGGCCGACCTTTACCTCGCCTACCTCGATCACGCTCAGGCGCTCGCCTGGCGCGGCGTGGCTCAGCGGCGGCCCGCCGTGCCGCGCGAAGTGCTGGACCGCTTGCTGGCGGCCCAACCCTTCATCGACTCCTACCTTCCGGAGGACGACTCCGACCCGCGCGTCGAAGCGGCACGGAACCTCTCCTTCGTCTTTCGTTCGTTCTATCTCGCCGATGAGGCGCTCGAAGAGTCAAGAGTCGAAAGCGTGCTGGCGGACCGCGAACGCTCGTTGACGGAGCGCGAGGTGCTGCGCGTGCTCTCTGCGAACCCGGAGCGTTATCTGCGGCGAGGCGAGGTGCAAAAACTCTTGAAGCTGCTTAAACGTCCAACCCCGGCCCGGGTCGGCCAGATCCTCGTGCAGCTCGACGCGGAGGACTTGGTCGTCCACATGCCGGGACGAGCGCAGGGAAACCCCAGGACCACCTTCTATGCCCTGTCGCCCCAAGGCCATGAGATCTGCCGCCGGCTGGACCTGATCTCGCAGCGAAAGCCTTACTTCTCCACCAAAGAAGAGGACTGGAAGGTCTATGTCACGGCCGAGCGGATCACTGCACCGCGCCGGCGGCCTCCTGAACCCGGGCGGATCATCGCATTTTGGTCTCATCGCGGAGGTGTGGGCAGAACGACCACGGTGGCTGGAGCCGCCCTCGTGTGGGCCGATCGCACGCGGCGGGCCCCGGAAGAGAAGCTACTCGTCGCCGACTTTGACTTCGAAGCCCCGGGGCTCGACGTTCATTTCGCGTCTCGGGGCCTTGGGGCGTGCCGCGGTCTCCGCGGGCTGGTGGTCGACTACTACCGTCTTTCACAGAACGACCGGGCACCTTGGCTCCGACAGGCGCTGCAACAAGTTGGGGAATACATTTTGCAGCCTTTGCCGGAAAGGTGTCCGAATCTGTTCTACCTCCCTACCGGGTTCGGACCCGATGGTGCGAGTGACTCCGACGAAGAGAGAGCCGAAGCCTGGCGCCGCCTGGAAGCCGAAGCGCAAGCGGAAGCTACCGGCCAGAGAGGGGAGAGCGAATCGGTTGGAACCGCATTTCTTCCGGAGCTGCGAAGCGCTTTGGAGGAAGCCTATGCCCGAGTGCTCCTCGACCCGCGAACGGGCATGGGGCTGTCAGCTTGGGCGGCCATCCTCAAACTCGCCGACGCCTTGGTTCTCTGTATCCGTCCCACGGAGCCGGATCCTCGCCTGCTGCGCGCCGTCATGGGGAATTTTCTTAGACGGCGCGCCGAGGATGTCGGGGAGAGCGCTTCGAATGTAGGTGTGCTCTTCGTGCCGGTCCGTCCCGGCCATGAGGCAGAGCTGAGGTCTTGGGTCGAGCGCCATCTGTTAGAGGTCAAGCCTTCCCGATACGGCCTGACACGAAGAGATCAGCGTTATCTGATTGCGGTCGTCGGTCACGAGGACCAACTCGCCGGACGTATCGAGCAGAGCCCTTACGGTCCGCTGGTAGGTGAGGTTCTCGGTGCCGAAGCGTCTCCAGTAGTTCTCGACAAGGCTGTCACCTGTGTGTACGACCAAAACACCAATTTCGACTGGAAACGAATTGCCGCTGGACTTCTCGGCAATGTCCGCAACCGTGAAACGACAAGTCTCCTCCGTGCGCGAGTCTTGCCGGGCTACGCTCCAGATGAAAAGACAAAGAAGCTGGTTACATCGATCCAAGAGACCTGGACGTTCGATGCCGGCGCAGGAGGGTTAGGCGTGTGAAAAAATCTCAAGAGCTCAGGAAACGAAATACAGTAGCATTGCAGATCGCGCGCGAGACTGCCCTCCTCACGTTGTCGGCCGCAGATCATTCGCTTACTGAGAATCTCAGCCGGTTGGCGCAGAAAATTGCTAATTTGACGGGTTTAATGGGAGCCTTGATCATCGCATACGATGATGAGGGCTCACCTCTGACCTATGGATCTTACCACCTTGAAGTCGAAGGCGCTAAGGCGAAGATTCAGGGGATTTCAACACTGGTCAAGGCTCTGCCTTCATACCAGGATAAGAACAATTCTTGGCATTCAATCCGGTCACCCTTGTTTCCGATGGATGCCGGAGAGTTGCAACTTTTGCCCATCCAGAGCTCCGCCGCGAGCCATTCTTGCGGACTACTTCTCGCATCCTCCGCTTGGCCCCAGCCGAGCTCGCTTGCTGCCTTAATGGAGAGCGCCAATGTTCTGGCAGGGGCTCTGCAAACGTTGATTGTCGCCGAAGCTTGGGCCCGGGCCAAGCGTTTACAGGAGTTAGCTCACAATTCACTGAACCAACCGGAAGGCGGGTTGCCGGATCTGCACAAGGTGGTGCAAAGCCTCAAAGACCTTTTTCAAGCCGACGCCGTGACTCTTCTGCTGGAGGACGGTGGCGAGTTGCTGCTGGCTTCGAGTACCAACCCCGAGCTCGGCAGGGACGTCAATCAGCCGGTTGTTTACCGCTCTGGAGAAGGGCTCACGGGAACGGTCTTCAAGGAGAGGAGAGCGCTTCGACTCACCAACGCCAATGACCCCAACGAGGTGTATTGCCTCTGTGGCTTGAGGAGGGAGAAACCGCTTCACCCGGAGCATGATGACGAAGGATTGGTGACTTGCCAATTCCTGGGCGTTCCGATGCGCTCCGGCGATAAATGCATAGGTGTTCTCCGTATGTCGCGTCGGGGTGGCATAGCCAGATTCACCAAGAATGATGAAACGGCCCTGCAGTTTTTTGCGGACCTTCTGGGGAACTCTCTGATCCGCTCCTGGCAGCTACTGCTAGCCAGCGGGATCTTCGATTCAACTTCAGAAGCGATTGCTGTCTCGCGCCGTCAGCGAAACGATCAAGGGGAAACCTGGCCGAAAATTGTCAAGATCAATCGTGGCTTCGAGAGGCTGCTGGGAATGCGCGGTGACGAGCTGCTCGGGCGGGATGCCAGAAGATCTCTACGCCGCGGGAGCCTATGAGGAGATCTACCACAATCTGGAAAAGATGCGTGACGAGGCCCTCAAGAGCCGACCAAGTGAGTACGGCCCGGTGGTGGTGCACCTTAACGTAAAGGGTTCCCCTCGGCCCGTCGAGATTTCATTTCATGCATTCTCCAATAAGCTCGTAATTCCACCGAGTCTTTATATGATTGGAATCGCCCGAGATACGGAAGCGCGTCATCAAGGCTTGCTTGCGCTCCTTGACAAGATGGGCATCGCTTATTTTCGTGCTGATATCGCCGGCAAGACCATCGAGTCGACGCCCGCAGAGGAGCGAATCACGGGTTACAGCGCCGCTGAGTTTGATGAGTTCAGCAGAGATCGCCTGTACGAGGATTCCCGGGATCGGGAAGAGCTGCTGAGAAAGCTGCGCAACAATGGCGGCTTATTGATCAGCGAACCGCTGCGAGGGCGCCGCAAGGACGGTTCCCTTTTTTGGGTCGAAGGTGACTTTCAGCTGATAAGGGATGCTGAAGGAAGGGAAATTCTTGAGGGATTTTACAAAGACATCACTCATCGCATACAGCTTCAGAGTTTCGTTGATGTCAACACCGGCAGCGTATTGCAGGAGGAGGAGCTGTTCACGCGGCTGAAGGCCAATGCCGAGTTTCACCTGGATTACGTGAACAGCCTGAGCCACCAGCTTCAGACACCTCTCTCCTCACTGGTCGAGAACCTGCGAAACATCAAGGAAGGAGTGTTGAGCCAACGAGATATCGCGGATCGTCTGTCCTATGTCGTCGGCCAGGCTGGAGTCTGCGCGCGCCTGGTCCGTAACCTTTCGTACATGGACAAGATCTTGCGCGGAGAGAGCTTCCAGCGCGGCGAGGTGGGTTTGGCCCGCCTCGCCATCCAGACCAAGCTCGATTTCCTCCACTTGATCCAAGAGAGGAAGCTTGATGTCGAAATTGAAGGCGGCAGCCTCGACCGGTACCTGCGGGTCCTAGGCCACCAGGAAATGCTCCGGCAGGTTCTGGTCAATCTATTGGACAATGCCATCAAATACTCGGTGCCGGGATCGAAGATCTTGATTCGCGGTCTGCAGTGGCGGCAAGGACCTGTCTTGGAGATCAGTAATCAGGGACTCTCTATTCCTCGGGAATTTCGCGAACGAATCTTCGAGCGCGGATTCCGTACTGCCCAGGCGAAAGCCAATGTACCCCACGGTACAGGACTGGGTCTCTGGCTGGTGCGCCGCATCCTCGAGGCACATGGGGCCTCTATTCATTGCGACGAGCTTCTCGAGCACGGAGCGAAGCGTACGGTCTTCCGTATCTTTTTTCATCACCAGAACCAGTCGTCGGCTCTTAGGAGATCGGCATGAATCAGGTCTTGACCATCGACGACCAGGTAGGAGACCTCCTGTGGCTGCTGGACCTGATTCGCAGCCGGGGTTACGGAGTAGTCACCGCCACCAATGAGAAGGAGGGTAGGGAGAGGCTGCAGGCCGTCAAGGCGGGGGAGGAGAGCTACTCCTTGGCGATCATTGATGTGATGATGTCGACGCATCCGATCGAGGATCTGGTGGATTTGGACGAGAAGTTTTTTGAGGAGTCTAGAGACACCGGGATCCGCCTCTGCCGATACGCCCGGAAAGAGCTTGGAATTTCTCCCCAGGAGCTACCGATCGCTTGCCTTACCGTCCGCGATGATGACGACGTGAGCCGGGCGATGGGGGAGCTGGATATTCCGCTTTTCAACCGGGTTCCCCAAAGCCCGGAAGATTCGATCCGCAGGTTTATCGAGGAACGTCTGCCGCTACAGACTGGAATTGCTTAGCCCACTCGGCGGATTCTTGCAGTGCACGAGCTCGGTCGTTGGGGGTGCCAAGAGACTCCCCGGATGAGCTAGACTCCATTCGCAATCCGGGCTGAGGGTTCTTTCATCTCTCAGCCCAAGACTGGGGGTACAGTGGCTGAAAGCGCCCACGTGGACACCTTCTGCCGCGACAACCTGCCGCCGCGCGAGCTGTGGCCGGACATGGACTACACGCGCCTGCCCGAGCTCGCCGCCTATCCGCCGCGCCTCAATTGCGCCGCCGAGCTGCTCGACCGCGCCGTCGAGCGCGGCTGGGGCGGCCGCACCCTCCTCCACTATCCCGGCGGCAAGTGGACCTACGGCCAACTGCTGGAGACCGCGAACCGGATCGCCCACGTGCTGGTGGAGGACCTCGGCGTCGTGCCCGGCAACCGCGTCCTGCTGCGCGGCCCGAACAATCCCATGATGGCCGCCTGCTGGTTCGCCGTGCTCAAGGTGGGAGGCGTCGTCGTCTGCACCATGCCGCTGCTGCGCGTGCGCGAGCTCACCTACATCGCCGACGTGGCCCGCATCCGCCTCGCGCTCTGCGACGGGCGCGTGGCGGCCGAGTGCGAGCAGGCCATGGCCACCACCGCCGGCGGCTTCCCGCGCGAGGGCGGCCGCGTCGTCCACTTCCACAGCGCCACACCGGGCTCGCTCGAATCGCTGATGGCCGGCAAGCCCGCCTGGTTCGACAACGTCGACACCGCGGCGGACGACACCGCCCTCATCGCCTTCACCTCCGGCACCACCGGCCAGGGCAAGGGGTGCATGCACTTCCATCGCGACGTGCTGGCCGCCTGTGACTGTTTCCCGCCGAACGTGTTGAAGGCCGAGGCGGACGACGTCTTTTGCGGCTCGCCGCCCCTCGCCTTCACCTACGGGCTCGGCGGCCTGCTGCTCTTTCCGATGCGCATCGGCGCCTCCGCGCTCCTGCTCGAGCAGGCTTCGCCGCCGCAGCTCCTCCAGGGCATCCAGGACCACCGCGCCACCGTCGTCTTCACCGCTCCGACCGCCTACCGCGCCATGGCCGGACCGGCCAAGGGCTTCGATCTCTCCAGCCTGCGCAAGTGCGTCTCCGCCGGCGAGACCCTGCCCAAGCCCACCTTCGAGCTCTGGCGCGAGGCCACCGGCATCAAGATCATCGACGGCATCGGCGCCACCGAGTTGCTCCACATGTTCATCAGCTCCTCGGGGGACGACGTTCAACCGGGCTCGACAGGAAAGGTCGTGCCCGGCTACGAGGCGAAGGTGATCGACGACGACGGCAACGAGCTGCCGCCCGGCACCATCGGACGGCTCGCGGTGCGGGGTCCCACCGGCTGCCGCTATCTCGACAACCACGAGCGGCAGCGCACCTACGTCCAGGACGGCTGGAACCTGACCGGCGACTCCTATATCCAGGACGAGGCAGGCTACTTCTGGTACCAGGCACGGACCGACGACATGATCATCTCGGCCGGCCACAACATCTCCGGCCCCGAGATCGAAGCCGTGCTCCTCGACCATCCGAAGGTGGCCGAGTGCGGCGTCGTGGGAGTGCCCGACGAGGAGCGCGGCCAGATCGTCAAAGCCTACGTGGTGCTGCGCCAGGGTTTCGAGCCCGGCCCGGAGCTCGTCAAAGAGCTGCAGGACTTCGTCAAGGCGGAGATCGCGCCCTACAAGTACCCGCGGGCGATCGATTTCGTCGACTCGCTGCCGCGCACCGAGACCGGCAAGCTGCAGCGATTCAAGCTGCGGGAGCGGGGGAGGTGAGCGGCGAGCCCGAGATTCTCCTGCCGGAGGGCTGGCCGCGTCCCGCCGGCTACGCGAACGGCATCGCCGTCAGCGGCCGCCTCATCTTCGTCGCCGGTCAGGTCGGCTGGAACCCCGAGACCTGCCAGTTCGATTCGGACGACTTCGTGGCCCAGACCGCTCAAGCTCTGCGCAACGTCGTCGCCGTCCTCCGCACCGCCGGAGCCGAGCCCAAGCACGTCGTGCGCCTCACCTGGTACATCACCGACAAGGCGGCCTATCTCGCGGCGCAGCGGGAGATCGGGCTCGCCTACCGCGAGGTGATGGGACGGCATTTCCCGGCCATGTCGGTGGTGGTGGTCGCCGGTCTGATCGAAGAGCGGGCGAAGGTGGAGATCGAGGCGACGGCGGTGGTGGGGTAGAGCTTCACGGGGCTCGTGGACGGAACCCGCCCCGCCGGGAGAGGAGGGAGACTGTAGAAACAAAGAATTGCTTGGCCTTTTCAGCTCCTCTCTCCCACCGCACTCCCTGCCACCGGGAGAGAGGGGAGACTATCTTGATTTGTTTTTTCAGCTCCCTCCTCTCCCGGAAGGGTGGGTGTGAGGTGGGAGAAGAGGGCCGGGGAGGTGAGGGGCCCCGACGGCACGGCGATGGCCCGATTGAAGAGGACTCGAGGAGCGGGTACCCCTTCGTGCGGGCCTAGGTTAACGCCTATCGGGCCGGGGAGGTGAGGGGGCGGCCGGATCGCGCCGCTGCCTGCGGAGGGAGCCCACCACCTCTTCCACCATGGCCCGGTCGGCCAGTCCGGCCTCGAAGGCCGCCTTGAGAATGAGCAGGCTCGCCACCGCCTCGCGCTCGATGCGCAGGGCCATGAAGGTCTCGTAGGCCACGGCGACCACGTCCGCGGCCGGGCGGGACTTCCGCCGCGCCAGCAGCACCGCCGCCAGGTCCAGCGAGACGAGCGCGGCGTCGTAGGGGCGGCCGGCCTTCTGCATCCCCTCCCGCGCTTCGACGAGCGTCTTTTCCGCGCTCTCCAACCTTTCGAGGCCGGCGTCGATGCGCCCCTCCGTCCAGCGGAGCTTGAGCTCGGTGATGCGTCCGCTCCCGTGCTGCTGCAGGGGCCGGAGGAGAACGAGCTGCCTTTCCGCCTCCCGGAAGCGGCCGCAATCGCAGAGGATCCAGATCTGGTTGTGCAGCGCGATATAGGCCAGGCCGGGATCGCGCGACGCGTCGATCAGGTCGAGGCTCCGCTGCAGGATCTCCAGGGCCTTGACGGGATCGTCTGCATAGTCCGTATAGAACCCCTGCATCAGCAGCGCCCTGCCGGCGAGGTGAGGGTTGCGAGACATGCGATGGTAGCGGTAGATCTTCTCCAGCCTCGCGATGGCGTCCTTGAACCGGCGCCGGTCCGCGTCGAGCGAGGCCTCCAGGTCGAGAAGGTGGATCTCCACGGAGGCGCTCTTCGTCCCCAGCGCGAAGAGCTGCCGGGCGCGTCCCATGGCGGCCTCGGCCTCGTCGAGCCGCTGCGCCACCCGCAGAGCGTTGCCCAGGTCCGCCTGGGCCCGGCACTGAAAGTCGGAGACGAGCTCGGCGCCATAGAGCCCGGCGTCGAGCTGCCGGGCGCACCCCAGCGCGAGCAGGGCGAGCTGCACCATGCGGTAGGGGTTCTCGTGGCGGAGGGCCCAGCTCCGGTCGCGCAGGGCCATGTACTTGGCGAGGGTCCCCGTGGCGTGGGGGAGCTTGCCGACGGCCTCCATCTCGTCTTCCGCCTCCAGCCGCTGGAGGATCCGCTGCGCCTGCGCCTCCTGGCTGCGCAGGTGCCGGTGGTGGCGCCGGGCCACCTGGAACGCCTGCTCGATGGCGGCGTCGTAGTCGGCCTCCCGCGGCTCGGCGGCGGGCTCGCACGACAATGGAGCGGCGGCAGGCAGGCCAGCCGCCGGAGCGGCGCCAGGCTGGACGCCGAGCGCGGCCCGCACCGCCGTCCGCAAGCTCTCGTAGAGCCACAGAAAGCGGCCGAGGAATCGCCCTGCCCGCGAAGCGGGCTCGCCGCGGCCCTGGCGGCCGGTCACGCCGTGGTCTCCATTGGGCATCATTCTCTCATAAGCGGTATTGAAGCACCAGCGCCAAAACAAAAGCCCCTCTCCTTATATAAGGAAAGGGGCTGGGATGAGGTCGCCCCCACCCGAATGGAACGCTACCGTTCGGATCGTTAAAATCCGTCCGCATCACCCGCTGTCTGGCTGGTGGTGGTTGGGGGGGCGCAGTCGGCTTGCATACACCGTTGGGATCCACGCAACCGCCGCCTTTCTCCTGCGCCGGCACGAACCCGGCCGGCCGGTACCCTCCGCCGCGGGCCACAGCCGCGCGATCCACTGCCAGGCAGTCCGAGCGAAGTCGGGGCCTGGAGCCCACAGAGTCCAGCCGGAGGCCTGCGCCGGGGCTGCCAGGGTGAGCGCCGCCGACAGGGCGGTCGCGACTGCGACGTTTCGTTTCCAATTCCTGTTCATGTCTTCTCCTCAGCCGCGGAACGGCGGAGCGCCGCCATGGCGCCCGCGGACGCAACGTTTTCCCGTTGCCTGAATTAAGTCTGGATGATCTGCGGCGGGCGGAGAAGCAGAGATGTGCGGCGGGGAGCGCCTGGATCAGGCGGACAGAAGCACGGCGAGAGAAACTACAAAACGGTGAAACGTTGGGAGATCCAGAGGCGCATTGGAGTAGGACGCCGCGCTTCCAAACCCTCCTTCAGGCCCGGCTCAAACCGCAGGCCCGGGAAGGGAGCGCATCTTCCTCCAGAACACCCCCACCAACACCCAGATCACCACCACGAAGCCGATCCCGTATTCGTAGGTGAAGTACTCCGTGGGGCCGGTGTCTCGGGTCACGCCTTCGAAGAGCGTCTGGGCGGAGTTGGAGGCGGCGTGGAGGAGCGCGGCCGGCCATACGCTGCCGGTCGTCTGCCGCAGCCAGGTGTAGAAGAAGCTCACGCCGACGACGGAGGCGGTGAAACAGGCCGTCGCGTAGAGCACCGGCAGCCCGGGGCGGAAGCGGGGAATGAGCGCGAAGACCAGGGGATAGTGCCAGACGGACCAGATCACGCCGACCAGCAGGCTCGTGCGCACGAAGCTCGTTTCGCGCAGCAGCCGGTCCGAGAGCAGGCCCCGCCAGCCCAGCTCCTCGCCGAGCGTCGACGCCATGCTGAGCACCACGCCGGCGGGGATCAGGCCGAGCACCGCGACGTGCCCCAGGGCGCCGCGCAGGCCGAGACGCTCCATGGCCGCGGTCACCCGTGCCGGGTCGAAGCCGCCGAGACCCAGGGCCCACACCGCGGCGTAGACGACGCCGGCGAGGAGGAACGGGAAGATAAAGACCGGCAGCAGGACGCGTCCCGTGCCGCCCCAGCCCCACCCGAGCCCCCGCAGGCCGCGGCTCGCGATCCATCGGGTGAGGATCGCCGCGATGCCCGGACACCACATGAAGCCGAACGACAGAGCGTCGTTCCAGACGGGTCTCTCCGCCAGCCAGAGATAAAGATAGAAGCCGGAGCTCAGGAGCAGGGTGAGGCTGAGGAAGACCAGGATCTCGCGCCGTGGGCTCATGGGGCGCCTCCCGTGTTTCCTTCCTCTACGCCGCTCGCGCGGGAGAGTTTCGCCCAGCCGAGGCGGCGAGCCGTCCGCCCGAGGCGGCCGGTAGTGGGGTGTGGCCCCGGCGGCGACTGGTACGGCTGCTTGGTGGGCGAGTGGACTCACGCCTGCAATGGCCAGTGGTATGGGTGGGGTATGCGGCCTTACACAAACTGCGCCATGCTCGTGGATGAAGAAATCGGCGAGCCCTGCAATCCTTGGGGGGAGTGGGAGTCGTTCCTCGAAGCGGCTGCCTGTCAGCAGCCGGCGCCGAACAGGTAGGAGGGGGAGCTACGCCGGGATAGCCGTTCCAGCCATCGGTGCTGATCTGGAGCTTCTCCCGCCGTGGCAGCGTCCAGGCTCTCCATGAAGTCGTGCGCGTCCCGCCCAAGGCGGCGAGCGGACCGCCGGCGGGGGCGAGCGGACCATCCGAGGCGGCGAACGGACCGCCGGACCCGGCGAGAGGACCACCGGAGGGGGCGAGTAGACCACCGGACCCGGCGAGAGGACCACCGGAAGGGGCGAGCAGACCGCCGGACCCGGCGAGAGGACCGCCCGAGGGGGCGAGCGGACCGCCGGACCCGGCGAGCGGAACATCGGCGGGGGCGAGCGGACCGCCCGAGGCGGCGGGCGGACCACCGCCGCCATTGCACTCTCCACCGCCGCCGGTGGGCTGTCCGCCGCCGGCCTTGACAAGGGTGGACCTGGCGGTGTTCTCCGATTCGGAGACGCCCCACGGAGCGGACGGGCGAAAGGGGAAGATCCAAAGCCGATTTTGCTGATAGGAGGCCATCTATCCGGCAAGTTCCTTCGCAGGCGTGCCCCCTCTCCGGTCACGGAGAGGGGGATAGGGGGTGAGGCCTCGAAGGCATATCCGTCCGAGACCCACAGGCAAACTGAACCAACTACCCGGTCGAAATCCGGGAGGCCATCCCAAAAACCGGTTGACGAGCACCCTCCCTACGGCCAGACTCCCGTACGAGGAGGCCCATCGGCTCATGGTCACACGTTCGAGATTCCTCTCCGTCGCGGCGCTCCTCTGCCTGACCGCCGCCGCCCGCCCGGTTGGGGCTCAGAGCGCCTCGCCCGACGCGGAAGTGCGAGCCGCGATGTCCGGCTTCATGGACGCCCTCAACGCTCTCGACGCGGACCGGATGGCGGCGTTCTTCGCCCCGGATATCACCGCTTTCGTGCCCGCCGCCCAAGCGGAGCGGGTGGAAGGCAAGGACGCCTTCGTCCGGATCTTCCGCGCTTTCGTGGAACGCACACGGCCCGCCACCTCGCGGCTGGCGCTCGTTCCAGAGGACCTGAAGGTGGAGCTCTCGGGATCGCTGGCCGTGCTCACCTTCAACATTCGCGACGCCGCCACGGGCCTGGTGCGCCGGCGCACGTTCGTCTGGCGCCGCATGGAAGACCGCTGGCTCATCAGTCACTTCCACGCCTCTGACCTCGCGCCGCCGGGGAGGGTGAGCGGTAACCTCATTCGCCTAAAAAGAAATAACCCCCGAGCATTTCGCGTCAGGGGTTATCAGGCCGACGCTACTCGCGCCGGGGTTGTTCCAAGTGGATACTATGAGGTTGGGCCTCATTTGTCAAGCCCTTATCCAGGGGGTTGGGGGTTATGTGCGTGACCGAGTGATGGGGTACATCGACGGATTCAATCTCTATTACGGCTTGAGGGAAAGAGGCTGGCAACGCTACCTTCTGGCTAGACCTATGTCTTCTTGTTGAGAACCTTCTCAAACCACACCAGACTTTGGCAGGAGTCAAATATTTCACCGCTCGACTCAACGGATCGGGACCTGATGCCCTCAACCAGGCAGACTTCCTGGAAGCCAACGAGACTTTAGGTAAGTGCTCGCTTTACTTCGGCCGCTACCAGATCCAGCGGCAACGGTGTAGAAGATGCGGCGCCGAGTCTGACTGTCCTAGCGAGAAGATGACCGACGTGAAGATCGCTGTGGAGATCCTCTCCGACGCCAATCAGAATCTCTTCGACTCAGCTCTTCTCATTTCAGGGGACAGCGATCTGGTGCCGGTGCTGGAAGCTATCGACAGGCGCTTTGGGAAACGGACTATTGTGGCCTTTCCGCCAAGGAGGGTCTCCCGCCACCTCCAGGCGGCCGCGGGCGCCTATTTCGTTATCGGCCGATCGCCCCTTTCTTCCAGTCAACTTCCATCTCCTCTCCAGAAAGAGAGCGGCGTGACTCTGGTTCGGCCGGCCGATTGGACTTGAGCTTCTTCGTCCTCCCTTGGGCAACTGACGGTGCCGACCTGGTCGGCAGACGGCAGCAGACCACCGCCGCCGGTGGGCCGCCCGCCGACACCGCCCTGGTAGAATGACATCGCATATTCGGAAAAGGGAACCGGATGGATTTCCGGCCCGGTCAGAGCCGAGATCCATCCCGGCTTTCAGGGGAGGAGGTTGCTTCTCTGGACAGCTTCAAGCAAGGTACTTTCTTCGCGCATTCCGCTCCGACGCGAGCCGGTTGGGAACCCCTTCGGGACCACCTCCAGGATGTGGCGGACCGCGCGTCGGGCTTCTCCGTCAAGCTCGCCTTAGAGGAGGAAGCACGGCTTGCCGGCCTTCTTCATGATCTAGGGAAGTACAGCGAGAGGTTCACTCGCCGGCTGGAAGGCCTGGAGCGCGGCCTCGATCATTGGTCCGCCGGGGCCTGGGCGGCGATCACCCGATTTCGCCAGAACGGCATCGCGGCGGCCCTGGCAATCCAGGGTCACCACATCGGCTTGCAGAGCCCGGACTCGCTGCGAGAGCTTCGAGATCCCGTGCGCTTCGAGAGCATCCACCCTTTGGGGCTTCGACTCACGGAGATCGACTTCGAGGCCCTTCTCTCCCGGATCGAAGCGGACGGCCTCACTCTACCAGCTCCCGGCGGCCCGGGATTCGATCTTGCCGCTCCGAAGGCCGCCTCGATGCTCGACGTGCGCATGCTCTTCTCGGCGCTCGTGGATGCCGACTTCCTCGAAACCGAGGCGCACTTTCGGCGCGATGCGGTCGGCCGCAAGGTCCACCGCCCCCTCGGGCCGAAACTGCAGGAGGGCAAAGCACTTGCCGTCCTCGACGCCCATCTGGCGAAGCTGGCAGCAAAAAATCCGGCCTCTCCCGAGGTGCTGAGTCTCCGCGCCGACCTCCTCCGGGCCTGCCGGGAAGCGGCGGAATGGCCTCTCGGTCGCTATACCCTCTCGGCTCCTACCGGGACGGGCAAAACGCTCGCGATGCTCGCCTTCGCCCTTCATCACGCCGCCACTCATGGGCTCCGGCGAATCGTGATCGCGGTTCCCTTCCTCAGCATCATCGAGCAGACCGTGAAGGTCTATCGCGAGCTGTTCGCTCCGGTGTTCGGGGATCATTACGTTCTGGAGCACCACAGTCTGGCGGGCACTCACGATGACGAGGGAGATGGCCAGAGCGGCTCCGACCTCACCGCCCGGCGCCTGGCCGAGAACTGGGACGCGCCGCTCGTCGTCACCACCAGCGTCCAGCTCCTCGAATCTCTGATGGCAAACCGGCCCTCGGCCTGCCGCAAGCTCCACCGTCTGGCCGAGAGCGTGATCCTCCTCGACGAAGTCCAGACGCTTCCGCCGCAGCTCGCGGTTCCCACCCTGGCCACGCTTTCGCATCTCGCGGCGCGCTACCGCAGCTCCGTTATCTTCGCGACAGCCACCCAACCGGCTTTCGATCACCTGGATGACCGGGTTCGCATCCTCGCGGCTTCCAGCTGGTCTCCCAGGGAAATCGTTCCCCAGATCCTGAACCTCTTCGAGCGCGCCCGCCGCACGCGAGTCGACTGGCAGGTGGACAGGCAGCGTGCGTGGCCGGAGCTGGCGGACGAGCTCGCCGGCGCGGGATCCGCTCTCTGCATCGTCAACCTCAAACGTCATGCCCTGGCTCTGGCGGAGCTCCTCAGAAAGCGTGAGGTGCCCGGCCTCTTCCATCTTTCGACGAACCTGTGCCCCGCCCACCGCGAGCGAGTCCTGGCCGAGGTCCGTGACCGGCTCGATACGAAGCAGCCCTGCCTGCTGATCTCCACCCAGTGCGTCGAGGCCGGCGTGGACGTGGACTTCCCGCTCGTCTACCGCGCGCTCGGGCCTCTCGATGCCATCGCTCAAGCGGCCGGCCGCTGCAATCGGCATGGCAACCTTCCTCAAGGTGGACGGGTCCGCGTCTTCCGTCCGGAGGACGAGAGCTACCCGTCGGGCGGGTACGACAAGGCCGCGTCCGTGACCTGGTCGCTCCTGAAAGATCGCGGTATAGAAGGGATGGATCTCCAGTCCTCCGAGCTGTTCGACTGCTACTACCGGACGCTCTACGACCTCACCGGCGTAACCGTAGGCGATCAGGGCAAGGCGAAGAAGCTCCTCGATGCCATGAAACGGCTGGACTTCCAGGAAACCGCCGAGCTTTACCGGCTGATTGACCAGGACGCCATCAGCGTCCTCGTTCCATACGACATGGAAGCCTTCGAAGCTCTCCGGACGGAGCTGACGGCGGCGGGCAAGCCCACCCGGCGCTGGCTCCGTCGTGCCCGGCCTCATGCCGTGAACCTCTACCGGCCGAGGGAGGGTGATCCTATCGGGGCTTATCTCGAGCCCGCCTTCAAGGCGGAGGCCGGGGGACAAGCGGCAGGAGTGGCACGTGCTGCTGCGCCCGCAGCTCTACGACAGCGAAATGTTGGGGCTCACCGGGGCACCAGAGGTGTGGATTGCGTAGCCCGAATGCTCAGAGTCGCTGCGAAGCGTGGACAGAGTCTCTTCAGGTGGTCTTGCCTCGCCAAGCGGCCCCAGAGGGGCCAAGGCATGTAGCCCCGGGCGTCAGCCCGGGGAACAGAGGTTAAGAAAACCCAAGCCCCGAAGGGGGCGGCAGGGGCTCTGACGTTTCTCCAACGGGCGCGGTGGAGCGGATTGAAACATGCAGGAGTCACCGTTTTTCATCGAGGGAAGGCTTCGCTTTCCCTCACCTTTGGCTTTCGTGGGTCATTCTCGACTGAGGCCAGCAGGCTCAGCTGCACACATTTGCCTTGTCTGGACGCGGAGAGGCAAGGCGCCCGAGTGACCCATTTTGTCTTCGAATGCCGCGGTAAGAGGGGAGGACCCGAGAGCTCGCCCGAGGAATTCGAGCGGTCTGTACAGGAGCGAGCTTTCCGAGGAGAACGCGGCCCGGCGAGACCAACCGAGCCTTCGAGGTCATCCAGAAGAAGTTCTACAGCAGCGGGAGGGGGAGCCGAGGATGGGGCCTTAAAATATTCCCATAAAGCAATAAGCCCCAGCAACGCCAGGGCTTGTCGCCGACCGGGGTTCCCCAATCCGCTGTTGGGAGTATGCCTCGATGGGCCGGTTTTGTCAATCCTTCGTTCTCGCAGGCTGCCGGTATTTTGCCCATCAGCCTTTACCGAAAGGAGGTGTCATGCAGCCAACCCGACAGGTGCTCGAAGCCTGGGGCGAATTCGCCTGCTTCAGCCGGCCGGAGCTGAAAGTCGAGCGCTTCAGCTATCCGGTCATCACCCCGTCCGCGGCGCGGGGAATCTTCGACGCGATCTATGCCAAGCCGGCGGAGTTCCGGTGGCAGATCCTGGAGATCGAGGTGCTCCGCCCAGTGTCCTACATCGCCTTGCGCCGCAACGAGGTGAAGGAGAAGGCGAACGTCAACGCCATCTTCGACTGGATGACCGCCAAGCAGGAGCCGGAGCCGATCTGGGCCGACGGTGACCGCGACCTGCTGGGAACCGATGAGAAGGGGCGCACCCAACGCCAGACCATGGCCCTCAAAGACGTGCGCTATCGGCTCCACGCGGAGATCCGCCCCTGGCCAGGGAACGAAGCCAGACAGGCGGCCCTCGAAGCTCAGGGTTCCTCGAGGTTCTGGACCTCGCGGACGATCCCAAAGGCCCCGGCCGGACCTTCGTCCGCCGCAGACGCCCGCGGGGCCGAGCCCGCTCTCGCGATGCTTCTTAGGCTGACCCCGAGAGGATGACGATCAGGCAAAGCCCAGGGAGACTTCTACAGAGAATCGGTTGAGTCCGAGACGCAAGGCTCCAAGGATCCGCCTGAGCAGCGACTCATCCTCAAGCCGAAGCAATTCGTTGCGCGTTGCCTGACGGTACATCACCGCAGCTGCGACAGGATCTGCCGTGGCAACCGCTCGCGATCAGCCGAGGACGTACAGAGGTCGTAATCGAGACATTGAGCAACCCAACGTCTCCGGCTCTCGAAGATGACGACCCGTATGGTGGGCAGTATAAGATCTCCCTTTGACATGCGGGGAATGTTAGCGCGCCGGTCTCAACTAGGCAAACGAGTGCCGATACTGTGGTGGACCCAAGAATGTTTGGCTATCGCTATTTGGGCACGTTTCTGTCTTGGTAGTACGCTTGTCGGTGCTGCAGCCACTTGGTTGCCGGTCAGACCGGTTGACCGCGTGGCGCCAAGAGAGCAGTGAGGCGTGCTATGAGCCACCCAGATCATCCCTACGAAGTTTCACTTGAAGTCGCCGGGCCGCTGGCGATGTTCGCGAGACCCGACACGGGCGGCACTCCGACCTCGTACCCGGTACCGACCTGGTCGGCCGCCAAGGGTATCTTCGAGTCGATCGCCTTCCTTGCTTCTGGCTCCGCATGGATATGCCCGACGTCGGTCGCGATCTGTCGTCCCGTAGGCGACCCTGGCGGCCGAGTCCGCTTTCAGCGATACACGAACAACTACGGTGGGCCGTTGCGGAAGGCCAGCCTCTTCACGAAAGGCACGGCGCCGGGCGGCAGCAGCATGCAGCTCTTTGCCACGGTTCTAAGCGACGTCTGCTACAGGCTGCACGCCGCCGTGATTGGCCCTCCGTCGCCTGACCGGATCAACGTGCGGCACTATCTCAAGGACCTGTTCTATCGCCGGCTGAAGCAGGGCCGGTGTTTTCGCACGCCGTGTCTGGGCTGGAGCGAATTCACCTGCTCCTACTGGGGGCTTTTCCGTCAAGGCGTTACGGAGGTTGACGAGGCATTAAATGTGGAGGTGCCGTCGATGCTCCTCGGTGTCTGGGACGACCCGACGAGAGGCCGCTACGCTCCCAGCTTCCGGCAGGACATTAAGGTCAGCGGCGGTCTGCTGCACTACGACCTTCCTGCCGCGTGGCGTGGACAAGCCCGTCCGCCGGGAGTGACCGATGCTCAATGAGCTGCTGATTGCCGAGCGCGGTGCGCGGGAAGCAGGCCTCGAGATGACCGAGCGCCATCCCGAGCTGAAAGACGTCCGTCGTGTGCCGACGCTCGTCGTACGTCTAGGCATAGACGGTCAGGTCGAATCGATGTACCCGCTCTCGCCGGAGGTCACGCCGTGGGCGCTTCGTGACGGTCAACACAACAGCTTTCCCTTCATGCAAAAAGCTCCGCTAGCGCTGGCGGCGCTCCCCCAGGATGACGAACCGCGAGCAAGGGCGCTCGACAAGAAGACGGAGACCAGCGCCAGGAGGATGGCTCTGCTCGAGCTTACGGCCATCGGGCGCCTTGGTACAGCCACCTCTCCCGAGTGGCCCGGAAGTGGACTGATCAAACGCCTGCAGGAGCGCCGCCAACAGCTTCGATCTCTTGAGGGCACTTCGGGTGCCGTCGTGCTGGAGACCATCGATCGATTCCTCCGCGCAGTCGAGCCGCGCAAAGGCGATGATCCGCAGCGGCTTCTGCGGGCTGTTGCGGAGAGCCTCGTCAGCGAGCTCCCGGTATAGTGCGCAAGACGACTGGCTCGAGGTCGCGGTCTCTCTTTTGATAGGGGAGATCCAGAAGACAAAGAACACATGGGAGAGCAGTGGCGCACTTCTCTTCGAGGCAGCGCATGCAGAATTGCCAATCACCGATAAGGGAGTCGTCAGCCAGGTCAGCCGGGTTCTGAGGCAAGCCGAGGGGGCTGACGCGGAGGCGCGCGTGGTTGCGATGTGTGCTCTGACCGGCTCGCAGGGCCGGTTGCTCTCTGGCCCCTTCCCCCAACCGAACCTGCCTGTTCTGGGCCAAACCTTCCTCTTCGCGAGAAACCCCGACATCCCGGCGCACGGCCGTTATGGCCGCTTCGCCACCAGAGCCATGGCCGCCGGGGAGGATACTGTGATTCGCTTGGCGGCTGCGTTCGAGGCGCTCACCTCAAAAGATCGGCGCGGTATAACCTGGCGGTCGATTCCCGGCGAGGCTCCGCAGCAGAGCGATCTCTTGTTAGCTTTCGTCGAGAGGGCCCCCGAGGTCGCCGCAGCTGGACTCCTAGCGCAGGAGGAAGCGGAGCAGGACTTTTCTGAGGAGGTACCCAATACGGAGGAAGCGGCCGCCGCCGAGTCGATAGCGGCGTTCGAGAAGCGTACCGAGCGAGTCATCGAAACGGTCCGTGCAAAGGTTGGTGCAGATTTCAGAGGGACACCGGTTCAGGTAGCGATCTTTCGCAAGGTCGACCCCGCGAACCGCAAAGTGATCTATGCCGGAACGGCGAGCGTGGGTGAGTTGTATCAGGCGGCAGTCAGTTGGGCCAATGGCGAGCGCAACATACCCGCGTGGTTTACGTTGCCGATCTTCCGCAAAGGTGAGCGCAAGCCGAGCCCCACGGCACCGCCTCATCTCGCCCCGCTGGGGGTGATCCGATTCAGCAGGCAGCTCTTCCTGCGCCGCGGGCAGCAGCGGCAAGAGGTGGTCGGCCTGCCTGCCGGCGAGGCCCTGGCTCTGTTCCTCGAACCGGTGGATGAGACCGCGGGTTCGGCCCGTCGGCGAGTCGAGCGGGTGCTCCGGCAGGTGCTAAGCCGACGGGCGGCGCTCGTCTCCGGTGCGGCCCACGCGATGTGGCGCGGATCGGGCACGGCAGGGGAGCTCGACCTCCGCGAGGCACTGCGAACGGTCACCATACTCGGCCTACTGCTGCACAAGCTCGGCCGCGCAAAGGAGGAGTACATGAGCGATACAGCGTTTATGCTAGGTCAATTGCTTGCCGCTGCGGACGTGGTTCATGCCGGCTACTGTGCCGATATTCGCGGCGGCTCTCTGCCGCCTTCTTTGCTGGGCAACCAAGTGTTCACCATGGCTCAATCCGCCCCAGCGAAGGCGCTCGCTACGCTCTCCCGGCGTTGGAAGCCGTACGACGGGTGGGTGAAGAAGGCTGAGCGTGAACGCGACCGGGCGATTAGATTGGTGGCGAGCAAAAGCAAGGACGAGCAACAGCGCGGATGGGACATCAAACGGGCCGTGCGACATGCACGTGAAATGAGGCCACTGGCTGAGGAACTTGCCACATCTCTCGTTGAGTGCAAGGTCGACGATATGTTTCGGGCCGAGCTGCTTTTGGGTTATATCGCAGGCCTTCCCAAGTCGCAGAGCCATGAACCGACGTCTGTCGATCAGATCGAAGATACGATCGGACAGGAGGAATAGCATGCCACTCGCAACTGAGAGCAACGGTGCCGTGTTCAATCGTGCAACCGGTTTACTCATCATCGAGGCCCGGCACAGCAACCCTAACGGCGACCCCGACGCCGAGAGCGAGCCGCGAACCCTCGATGCCGACGGCCGGGGACTGATCTCGCCGGTATCTTTCAAGCGCAAGCTTCGCGATCTTATCGCCGACCAAAGGGGTCCGGTCTGGCACGAAGCGGAGCGAGCTCTGAAGCTGAGCTCCAACGGCGGCCGGAAGTTCGGCATCCTCGAAAGCCGAGGGCGCGACCGTGATGCAATTTTCAAGATGAGCGCAGCTGAATTCGCCGACGCATTCTGGGATGGTCGCGTTTTCGGGAACACCTTCCTTGAGGATATCAAGGGCAAGTTCAAACCCGGCGAGAAGGACCACTTCATCAGCACCGGCGTTGTGCAGTGGGGACCCGGTATCAGTGTCGCTCCGGTAGAAGTCGAGCGACTCACGACAACGAACAAGGCGGGGGTCGAAGAGGGAAAGGATCGCGGCATGGCTCCGCTCGGCTGGCGCGTAGTGCGGCATGGCCTGTACGTCATGCCCTTCTTCGTAAATCCAATGATGGCAGGCAAAAGCGGCTGCGGCGAAAAGGACATCGCTCTCATGAAGTTCCTGATTCCGCATGCCTATCGCAGCACCGCCTCCGCCGTTCGGCCGTTCGTCGAGGTGCGACACGCGTGGTACGCGGAGCACAAATCCTCCCTGGGCTCCTGCCCCGACTCTCTCATCCTCGATGCATTGACTCCGAAGAAGGTCGCTGGCGGGGAGGACACGCCGTCCACTTCGATTGACGAGTACGACATTCCGACGCAGCTTCCCGATGAGGTACGCCGGCGGCTAGCCGGCTTCGAGGACCTTTGCGAGAAGCAGTGGGAGTGAGGTGTGCCAGGGCCAGGTGACCCGCGGGTGCCTCTGGCCCATTCACCGCCACACGACGGGGCGGAAGGTGACCCGTATGCGCGCCACGTCGAAGCCGTCCGCCGAGGTGCGCGCTGCCGGGCTGCGGCGATGCTCCGCTATGCCAGCAGGCCGCCGGAGGGCCTGCTCGATGCCATTGACGCGTCGGCAACCTTCCACGACCTGGGCAAGCTCGATCCCGACACGCAGGCGGTGTTACGGCGAGGACGCGGCGGCAAGCTCCAATGGGACCACATCGACGCTGGCGTCGCCTATCTGTCGTCCGAGAAGGACTGGATGGCGGCATGGCTGGTGAAGGCGCATCATGCGCCTGGCCTGCCTGAAAACCAGGAGCACTTCAACCGCGACAACCTTGGTAGGAAACTTCGGGGCCGTCGCCGAGATGACGAAGACCTGCATCGCCACGATCAGCAGATCGCACGCACGAACGAACACCTTCCGGAATACCTGCGTCTCCATCAAGGTGCGGTCTCGCCAAGCGAGACAGCCCGGCGGCGGCCCACCCATGGTCTCCCGATGCGGCTGGCGCTTTCGTGCCTCGTCGACGCCGATCACAGTGATACAGCCTTCTTCGACACAGGGCAACCGCCCCCCATACCACCTGCTCCACGCTGGGCCGAGCGACTCGATGCTCTCCGGCATTTCGTGAGTGGACTCCCGGTTGGGCAATCCGAGGCCGAGCGTTCTCGGAACCGGCGCCGATCCGCATTCTTCGAAGCATGCCTCAACGCAGACATCGAAGAGCCATTGGTTGCCTGCGAAGGCCCGGTCGGCCTCGGCAAAACCACGGCGGTGACCGCCTATCTACTTCGCCGCGCCAGCGAAACAGATCCCGAGCTTCGGCGGCTTATGGTCGTCGCTCCTTATACCAACATTTTGTCGCAGACCGCGGAGCGTTTGCGTAAGGCGTTGGTGCTTCCAGGCGAGCGCCCGCATGAGGTCGTGGTCGAGCACCATCATCGGGCGGACTTCGAGCACCGAGACGACCGTGAGCTTGCGGTGCTATGGCGTGCTCCAATCGTCCTGACGACGGCCGTCACTTTTTTCGAAACTCTTGCCGCCAATCGCCCCGCGTCGCTGCGCAAGCTCCACGCCTTGCCGGGCAGTGCTGTCTTTCTCGACGAAGCCCATGCCGCGCTTCCGGCGACGTTGTGGCGTCAAAACTGGAAATGGCTCCGAGAGCTTGCAGAAGGGTGGGGCTGCCGTTTCGTGTTCGCCAGTGGCTCGCTGGCGAGATTCTGGGAGGACTCCGAGATCGTGCTCGAGCCCAAGAAGCTGCCAGAGCTTTTACCTCCCAACCAGGCGCAAGATGTCCTTACCGCCGACCGAGGCCGTGTGCGATATGAGCCCCTCCGGAATGGTCTGGTATTGACTGTTGGGGAGCTGATCGAGGAGATCGTTAAGTCAGCCGGTCCCAGATTAGTGATTCTCAATACTGTACAAAATGCAGCGGTCGTTGCAGATGCCATGCGTAAAGCCGGCCACGATGTGATGCACCTATCGACGGCGCTTACGCCGCGCGACCGTGGCCGCATTCTGAAGAGGATCGTTCGGCGCCTGAAGAGGGTGGAGAGAGCCGACTGGACGCTTGTCGCCACGAGCTGCGTTGAGGCTGGCGTCGATCTCTCCTTCCGCTGTGGCTTTAGAGAACGATTCGCTGTCTCGTCCACGATCCAGGTCGGCGGTCGTGTCAACCGCCATGGAGAGTACGAGCGGGTCGGCGGTGGGGTTGTGTATGATTTCGCTCTCGCCGATCGAAGCATCACCCAGCATCCCGCGGCCAAGGTCTCCGCCCAGGTCCTTCGTGAGCTCATGGCTCGAGATGAGCTGAACCAAAGCAGCCCGGGGGATCTCGTCACGAATGCGATGAGGGATGAGATTGCCAGACGCGGAGGTCTCGGTGCGGATGCGCTGTCCAAGGAGGAAGCTTCGCGAAACTACCCGGAGGTGAGTTCGCTCGGCCGCGTGATCGAAGCCGAGACGAGAATCGTGGTCGTCGATGAGCGGTTGAAGGCGCTGTTGACCGAGCGCCGCACTATCAGCTTTCGTTTGCTTCTTCGTGGCAGCGTTCAGCTCTGGGCGGCGAAAATCGAGAAGCTCGGGCTCAAGGAGCTGCCGGGGCACCACGATCTTTACGCCTGGAACGATATCTACGAGCCCGAGTTTCTGGGCTACATGGCAGGCGTCCTGCGGAACGAACGATTCTTGATCGAGGGAGGCGCCGTGATCTGATGGGCTTCACCGAAGACGACCTCCTCCCCCTCTCCGCCCTCCAGCACCTGCTGTTCTGCGAGCGGCAATGCGCTCTGATCCATCTGGAGCAGATCTGGGTCGAGAACCCGCTCACCGTGGAGGGCCGGCATCTGCACGAGCGGGTCGACTCAGGCCATGGCGAGTCCCGGGCCGGCGTGCACCTCGCCCGCGGTCTGCCTTTGCGCAGTTATCGGCTCGGCCTGTCCGGAAAGACCGATCTCGTTGAGTTCCATCGTCTGGCCGACGGCGAAGCGGGAGCGCTTCTTTCCGGACGTTCCGGCGCATGGCGTCCGCTCCCCGTCGAGTACAAGCGCGGCCGGCCGAAGACACATCGGGCCGATGAGGTCCAGCTCTGCGCCCAGGCGCTTTGCCTCGAAGAGATGCTGGACGCGGCGGTGCCCGCTGGCGCGCTGTTCTATGGCCAGACCCGCCGCCGGCGTGAGATCCGTTTCGATCGCAGCTTGAGAGAGCTCACCCAGGAGACGGCGGCGCGGCTCCATCGCCTCATCCGCTCCGGCATCACTCCGCCGCCGGTGCACGAGCCGAAATGCGACCGATGCTCGCTTCTGGAGGTATGCATGCCGGCGGCCCCGTCGCGTTCCGCTCGGAAATACCTTGAAGGGGCCGTGCGCCAGGCGGCCCTGGACTTCGTACCGGGAGAGTCGGCATGAAGCGCCATCTCAATACGCTCTACGTCACCACCCAGGGCGCCTATCTGGCGAAGGACGGCGAGGCCGTGGCCGTACGCGTCGAGAAGGAGACCCTGATGAGGATTCCTGTCCACACCCTCGGCGGCATCGTCTGCTTCGGCCAGGTGGGCTTCAGTCCGTTTCTCCTCGGCCTCTGCGGGGAGCGCGGCGTCGGCGTGTCGTTCCTGACGGAGAACGGCCGCTTCCTGGCGCGGATGCAGGGGCCTACCACCGGCAACGTGCTTCTACGGCGCGAGCAGTACCGCATGGCCGACGATCCCGTGTCCTGTACCCGCCTCGTGCGGTCGTTCGTGGCAGCCAAGATCGCCAATTGTCGGGCGGTCCTACTCCGTGCCCTGCGTGACCGCCCGGAGGTATCCGGCGCGGACGTCCTACGCAACGCCACCGGCCAACTCGCCCGTTCTCTGGAGGCCCTGCGCCCGGACGCCGACGTGGACGGGTTGCGCGGTATCGAGGGGAACGCGGCGCGGGCTTACTTCGAGGCGTTCGATCATCTGATCGTGCAGCAGAAGGACGCGTTTTTCTTCCGTGAGCGCAGCCGGCGGCCGCCGCTGGACAACGTCAACGCGTTGCTCTCGTTTCTCTACACCCTTCTGCGCCACGACGTCGAGGCGGCCCTGGAGGCGGTGGGGCTCGACCCGGCCGTAGGCTTTCTCCATCGCGACCGTCCGGGGCGTCCGGGCCTGGCGCTCGACCTGATGGAGGAGCTGCGGGCCTATCTTGCCGACCGGCTCGCCATCTCCCTCATCAACCTGCAGCAGGTCCGGCCCGCCGGCTTCGTCCGCAACGAGACGGGTGGGGTCGAGATGGACCAAGACACGCGAAAGACCGTTCTCACCTCGTATCAACGTAAGAAACAGGAAGAGATTCAGCATCCCTTCCTCAAGGAAAAGACGACCGTGGGCCTGCTGCCATACCTTCAGGCTGCACTCCTGGCCCGATACCTCAGAAAGGATTTGGACGATTATCCGGCGTTCATGTGGAAGTGATCATCGCCCGAGACGGCTCGAGAAAGGAACGATGCAATGATGGTGGTGGTCAGCTACGACGTCTCGACCCTCAAGCCGGCGGGAAGGCGACGCCTGCGGCGCGTGGCGAAGGTCTGCTTGGACTACGGCCAGAGGGTCCAGAACTCGGTGTTCGAATGCCTGGTCGATGCGACGCAATGGACCCAGCTCCGCCATCGCCTTCTCCAAGAGTACGAGCCGACCGAGGACAGCTTGCGCTTCTATTTTCTCGGCCGGCATTGGAAAGGCCGGGTCGAGCACTTCGGAATCAAGACCGTGCTCGATCTGGACGGACCCCTGATCGCCTGACATGAGAGTGCCGCGAACCGCAAGCGATCATGTGTTCCCCAGTAGAGGTTCGCGCGGCACCCAAGTCTTTGAAAACTGACATACTTGGCCTCGGCCGTCGCGGCCAATGCCACTCTTGGAGGCGAGATTGTCGCGAGGTTCGCGCATTTGGCCTCCTAAGTTCCTGCGCTTGTTGAGTTTGAGACGGGCGGTCGCCTCCCGCGGATTGAAACATGAGCAGCTTCCGCATGCTGGCGAGCGGGGTACTCACCGTCGACGTGACGTCGCCTCCCGCGGATTGAAACATGAGCAGCTTCCGCTGGAACCTCCTGTGCTGACTGTGGCTGCGGGTCGCCTCCCGCGGATTGAAACATGAGCAGCTTCGGCGGTCCACTGCCCCATTAAGCTGCCCCCTCAGGTCGCCTCCCGCGGATTGAAACATGAGCAGCTTCCCCCATCAAGAGGCGTCAGGTTGGTCGCCTCCCGCGCGGGAGGCGCGGATTGAAACAGTGAGCCGCCAAGCCTGGCGCGAAAGTCCCTGCGGTCGCCTCCCGCGCGGGAGGCGCGGATTGAAACGTTTCCCGGTGGCCCCGTTCGGCGCCTTCGATGCGGTCGCCTCCCGCGCGGGAGGCGCGGATTGAAACTTTCTCGCAGGGCGGCGATGATCTCTTTCCGACGTCGCCTCCCGCGCGGGAGGCGCGGATTGAAACCATCCATGGGCCCAAGCACAGGGCTCGCAGACCGTCGCCTCCCGCGCGGGAGGCGCGGATTGAAACAACAAGCTCCCGCTTCGCCTCTGTCATCTGGGAGGTCGCCTCCCGCGCGGGAGGCGCGGATTGAAACCTCGGAGTCAGGCCGAGCGCGACAAGGCGACGCAGTCGCCTCCCGCGCGGGAGGCGCGGATTGAAACAGCGTCTCGAAGTCGGCGGGCTTGGCGTTGTCAAGGTCGCCTCCCGCGCGGGAGGCGCGGATTGAAACTCGAATGCCTCGAAAGGCGAGCCGATCGGGACGGCGTCGCCTCCCGCGCGGGAGGCGCGGATTGAAACCTCCCATGCGCAGCAGTATGCCGCCAGGGCGGCGCGTCGCCTCCCGCGCGGGAGGCGCGGATTGAAACTGAGACGGTTCGCGCCACGATGCAGCAGAGCATCGTCGCCTCCCGCGCGGGAGGCGCGGATTGAAACGCTTCACTGACGCGCTCGCCCCCGACACAGCCGGTCGCCTCCCGCGCGGGAGGCGCGGATTGAAACGTAATCTGCTATCGCCCATGTCCAGATACTGACCGTCGCCTCCCGCGCGGGAGGCGCGGATTGAAACACCGTGGCAGGCGTCACGATCGACGCCTCCACCCGTCGCCTCCCGCGCGGGAGGCGCGGATTGAAACCTCTTTGTCGGTCCAGGGACGGCGGTTCGCGTACCGTCGCCTCCCGCGCGGGAGGCGCGGATTGAAACGGGAACGGGCGCGCGATCACGTAGCCGGCGCGGGTCGCCTCCCGCGCGGGAGGCGCGGATTGAAACGAAAGCAAAAAGACGTACTCATGCGCCCGCGTCGGTCGCCTCCCGCGCGGGAGGCGCGGATTGAAACTCTGGAGACGCTCGCCGGGCGGACCGCCGTGCCCGTCGCCTCCCGCGCGGGAGGCGCGGATTGAAACAGCCCGGGCCTGGAGATTGAGGAGTGGACCCGCGCGTCGCCTCCCGCGCGGGAGGCGCGGATTGAAACCCTTTGTTGTGGGCGGCATGGCCCTTACGGTACGTCGCCTCCCGCGCGGGAGGCGCGGATTGAAACCACCTCCGCCGGGTCCGTCACCGCCTCCGGCTGGTCGCCTCCCGCGCGGGAGGCGCGGATTGAAACTGCGATACTCGCATCTTGGCCCGCGCCGCAATCGCCGTCGCCTCCCGCGCGGGAGGCGCGGATTGAAACTCGACAACCTCGGGCCCACGCGAGGCCAGAACGCGCGTCGCCTCCCGCGCGGGAGGCGCGGATTGAAACGCTCGGACATCGTGTGGTGTTTGTCGGGCGGGGCGTCGCCTCCCGCGCGGGAGGCGCGGATTGAAACTCGGTTTCAATGCCAGGTACGCGCCCGGCACGCAGTCGCCTCCCGCGCGGGAGGCGCGGATTGAAACTTCCTTCGGAGGGTAGAGGTAGCTCCCCCCCCGAGTCGCCTCCCGCGCGGGAGGCGCGGATTGAAATAATTCGATGCCGACGTTCTCCCGTATGAGCGTCGGTCGCCTCCCGCGCGGGAGGCGCGGATTGAAACAAGCGCACGGCATCATGGCGAGCGGCGGTTATCCGGTCGCCTCCCGCGCGGGAGGCGCGGATTGAAACTTTGATCCGTTCCTGATCTCTCCGGATGCTGGCCGTCGCCTCCCGCGCGGGAGGCGCGGATTGAAACAAGCTCTCCCGCCGGGGCGCTGCGGGCTCGACGGGTCGCCTCCCGCGCGGGAGGCGCGGATTGAAACGTGCGCATGCTCGTGGAAGAGACCGGGGAACAGGGTCGCCTCCCGCGCGGGAGGCGCGGATTGAAACAAGTGCCACGATCGCCGAAGAGGTCGCGCTGCTCGGTCGCCTCCCGCGCGGGAGGCGCGGATTGAAACCTGTAGGGCAATCGCCAACCGGAAGGGGATGAGGCGTCGCCTCCCGCGCGGGAGGCGCGGATTGAAACCTTCCGCGACCGGCGCTCAAGGTGGACCTGTTCCTGTCGCCTCCCGCGCGGGAGGCGCGGATTGAAACTGCCGACGGGAGCGGTACGCGAACCGCCGTCCCTGTCGCCTCCCGCGCGGGAGGCGCGGATTGAAACTAGCCGTTCGGCCGCCGTAAACAGCAGTTCTCGGTCGCCTCCCGCGCGGGAGGCGCGGATTGAAACTTCCGGCTCATCTTTGGATGCTTGAATTGCCGGAGTCGCCTCCCGCGCGGGAGGCGCGGATTGAAACCATTAGCTCATGGATGATTGCATCGCGGTCGGCCGTCGCCTCCCGCGCGGGAGGCGCGGATTGAAACGTGAAGATGGCGGACGCGTAAACAAGATCCGGCTCGTCGCCTCCCGCGCGGGAGGCGCGGATTGAAACCGGGCGTGAGGCAGTCGAGGACGTTGTAAATCTCGTCGCCTCCCGCGCGGGAGGCGCGGATTGAAACTGCCCGATGCTAACGGTTCATATCGTGAGCAAAGGTCGCCTCCCGCGCGGGAGGCGCGGATTGAAACAGACCGTTGACGCGGACGCAGCGGCGCTCGATCGAGTCGCCTCCCGCGCGGGAGGCGCGGATTGAAACAAGCCGAGCCCACCTCGCCTGAGCCGGAGTCCGCGTCGCCTCCCGCGCGGGAGGCGCGGATTGAAACATATCGTGAGCAAAGGGACGCCGTACCCCCTGCCGTCGCCTCCCGCGCGGGAGGCGCGGATTGAAACCACGAAGGCCCCATACGTGGCGTCGATCTGACCCGTCGCCTCCCGCGCGGGAGGCGCGGATTGAAACCATCCGCCCCTGACGCCGGGGCAATGCGATTGTCGTCGCCTCCCGCGCGGGAGGCGCGGATTGAAACAACTTCACCGGCGCCGAAGTCACTCCGGCCATGGTCGCCTCCCGCGCGGGAGGCGCGGATTGAAACCCAGAAGTCCCACCCGAGCGGCAAGTCACCGGCCGTCGCCTCCCGCGCGGGAGGCGCGGATTGAAACACGAGAACGGCTACCTGTATATCGCGTTGACCCGGCGTCGCCTCCCGCGCGGGAGGCGCGGATTGAAACACACCGTCAGCGACTTGAGCTGTTGCGCGGAATGGTCGCCTCCCGCGCGGGAGGCGCGGATTGAAACCTCTTTGTCGGTCCAGGGACGGCGGTTCGCGTACCGTCGCCTCCCGCGCGGGAGGCGCGGATTGAAACGACAGCAAAAAGACGTACTCATGCGCCCGCGTCGGGTCGCCTCCCGCGCGGGAGGCGCGGATTGAAACGTGAGTTGCCGTGCAGCCGATTCGCTCGCCGCTCGTCGCCTCCCGCGCGGGAGGCGCGGATTGAAACTATTTCACAACAGGCTCATGGGTGCATCTCCCATGTCGCCTCCCGCGCGGGAGGCGCGGATTGAAACTACGCGGAGGCTACACGTCTGCGGCAGGCGCAGGTCGCCTCCCGCGCGGGAGGCGCGGATTGAAACATCGAGCCGCCCCGCTGGCCTCGGGACCTCGGGAGTCGCCTCCCGCGCGGGAGGCGCGGATTGAAACTTGAGGGACACCGACCACGATAGCAGCTTGACGGCGTCGCCTCCCGCGCGGGAGGCGCGGATTGAAACGCCAGAGTCCGCGATGAGCTGCGCGATAATGGCGTCGCCTCCCGCGCGGGAGGCGCGGATTGAAACCCCGGACGCAGATCACCCGAGACGAGGAAGCGCAGGTCGCCTCCCGCGCGGGAGGCGCGGATTGAAACATCCACTGGCTGTCGGCGTTTGCCTTGCTCGCAGTCGCCTCCCGCGCGGGAGGCGCGGATTGAAACCTGACGTGGCTGAATTCGTAGCCGGCTACCGGGGTCGCCTCCCGCGCGGGAGGCGCGGATTGAAACATCCTGAAGGCCCGCCTCGGAACTCTTTCGCGAGTCGCCTCCCGCGCGGGAGGCGCGGATTGAAACCGTCACGATCACGAAGGTGCCGAACTTGACGAAGTCGCCTCCCGCGCGGGAGGCGCGGATTGAAACAGCGAATACAAAGCGGGATGGATCTATGCCCGCCGGGTCGCCTCCCGCGCGGGAGGCGCGGATTGAAACCCCTCATACTGGCCTTCCCCGTGGCACCAGCGCCGTCGCCTCCCGCGCGGGAGGCGCGGATTGAAACCGCTGTTTGCTACTTGACAAGACGGCGGCGCTCCGTCGCCTCCCGCGCGGGAGGCGCGGATTGAAACAGCGCCGCCTTGATGCTATCGCCCAGCTCGTCTTGTCGCCTCCCGCGCGGGAGGCGCGGATTGAAACAAGCTCGGATCCGTTACGGAGTTTTACGGCTGGTGTCGCCTCCCGCGCGGGAGGCGCGGATTGAAACAAACCGCAGGCTGCCGGCTACCTCCAGCCAGCCCGTCGCCTCCCGCGCGTGTAGACACCCACGCTATTTCGTGACCGCAGCCTGAAGTCGTCCCAGATTTCATCGTGGTCGGTTAGATTCGCCGGCGCGGCAGCGCGGGACGCTGCTGCTTTGCCGATGGGATCGGTGGGGAAAGGGAGCCCGCCGGCCCCCTCGTTCTTGGCGGACCGGGGGAGAGGCCGGACGGGCTTCCGAGAGGAGGCCATGTTAAGCCTCGCAGGGGTGGGCTGCAAGGAGTACTGGGAGCGGGTGGGCAGCAGGACGGCAGCGCTGCCGGCGGTGAGCTGTCCGGATCCACAGTGTCAAGGGACTCCTCTGCGGGGCCACGGCTGGTACCAGCGGTACATCGATGGCAAGCAGGAGCCGTTGCGGCGTCTGCGGTGCCCGCGGTGCCGGGTCAGCCATGCGCTGCTGCCGGAGGACTTGTGCACGTACCGCGATGCGACGCTGGGCGCTGTGGAGTTGGCCCTGGCGGCGAGCGGTCCGAGTGCCGGCGCGCAGGCAGCGCAACAAGGTGGCCGTCAGGGTGTGCGGCGGGTGCGCCGTTGGCGGCGCAGCGCGGAGGGGCACTTTGCCGCTTCGTTGCAGGCGCTGCTGGCGCCGGCCGCGGGTCCCTGGTGGTGCCGGGCGCAGCAGGTGGTGGGCGAGGCGGCGGGTTGGCTGACTCGCCTCCGGCACTTCGTCTGGTCAGGATGGCGCTGCTTGGTCGGCGGGGTGAGCGGTTTGTACCGCCACGGGCGACCGCGGGTTGCGACCGCCGGGCGCTCTCCACACCTTGGTAACTGCCCAACCTGGGGGTCTTGTGGCGAAGCTTCACCCGAGCTCAGGGATGGGCCTTGAGCCGAGTACGCAGGGAGCTTCGCCCATGGATGAGACGCTGAGGGAGCAAATCGCGCTGTTTCGCTACGGTGTCATCGCCGAGTTGATCAACCGGCCGCTGGCGCCGCGCGAGAAGGAGAAGCTGCTCGGTACCATTGCCGAGCGGCAGTGGGACGTGCCGGGCAGCCAGCGGAGCGGTATTGGCCGCACGACGGTGCGCAATTGGATCGAGCTGTACCAGACCCACGGATTCGAGGGGCTCAAACCGAGCCCGCGCGCCGATGCCGGACGGTCACGGGCCATTCCGCAGGAGGTGCAGGACCTGCTGCTGGCGCTGCGGGCTGAGCGGCCCCATGCCTCGCTGGACAGCCTGATTCGCGCCGTGCAACTGTCGGGCCGCGTCTCGCCGGCGCCGCGGCTGTCGAGAAGCTCCGTCTATCGCTTCTTCGCGGCCCAGGCGCCGCCGGCCGCCACAGCGTCCACCGCGCAGCCGGACGCGGTGGCCTTCACCTACCCGCACGTCAACGACCTGTGGACTTCCGACCTGATGCACGGGCCCCGCTTGCTGGTGCCCGGACGGCGCGACGGCGGCAAGACCTACCTCTACGCCTTCCTCGACGACGCCTCCCGGATGGTACCGTTTGCCGCCTTCTACCTGGCCGAAAACGCCGCCTGCTTTCAAGACGCCCTCAAGCAGGCGTTGCTGCGCCGCGGCCTGCCACGACGGCTCTACTGCGACAACGGCCCGACCTTTCGCACCCATCACCTGCAGGTCGTCTGCGCCACTCTCAGCATTTCCTTGGTCCACTCCCGGCCCTACAAGCCCCGCGGCCGGGGCAAGATCGAGCGTTTCTTCCGCCATGTCCGAACCGCCTTCCTACCCCACCTCACCGCCGAGATCCTCGCCGATCTGGCGGCGCTCAATCGCGTCTTCTGGGCCTGGCTGGAAGGCGAATACCATCAGACCTCCCACGGTGGCCTCGACGGTCAAACGCCTCTCGATCGTTTCCTCCAGGACCAGGCACTGATCCGCCCGGCCCCGGAACAACTGGAAGTGTGGTTGCGCATGAAGGTCGCCCGAAGGGTCGGCCGCGATCGCACCGTCCACCTCGACGGCCGACTCTACGAGGCCCCCGACGGCTACGCCGGGGAAACCGTCGAGGTCCTCTACGATCCCTACGACCCCGCCCGGCCGGTCCATTTCCGCCGCAAAGGCGAGACCGCCGAGCGGCCTCTGCGCCGCCTCGACCTCTACACCAACGCCACCTTGCGCCGCACCGCCCGCCCCAGCGAGCCGGCCGCCGAAGCGCCCACCACCGGCATCAGCTACCTCGAGCTCATCGCCAAGCGGTTCTATCAGGGAGAGCCCGAATGAACCTCTACACCCAAGCCTTCGGCTTCTCCCATCCACCGTTCCTGTGCCCCCTCGCCGCCGACCAGATGTTTCGTTGTCCGGGACTCGAAGAGCTCCACTCGCGCCTGCGCTATCTCGTCGACGCCAAAGCTATCGGCCTGCTCACCGGCGAGCCGGGCAGCGGCAAGTCCACCGCCCTCAGGCGACTCAGAGAGGACCTCCACCCTGACCAGGTCCGCGCCGTCTACCTCCACGACACCCTGGTCAACCCGGCCGACTTCTGCCGCCAGCTCGCCCTCGAGCTTCGGACTCCAGCCCGAGTGGTCCCGGGCCATGACCTTGCGCCTCATCCAGCAGGAGATCCAGCGCCTCGTCCTCGACCGACACCTCACGGTCTTGATCCTCGTCGACGAAGCCCAGAACCTGCGCCCCGACGTCCTCGCCCTTTTTCCCCTGCTCGCCAACTTCGACTGGGATGCCCAAAGCCGGCTCGCCGTGCTCTTGGCCGGACAGTCTGGACTCCGACAGATCCTGCGCCTGTCTCACCTCGAGGCCCTCGCACAGCGCATCACCATCCGCTTCGCTTTGCGCGGCTTCGATCGCGACACCACCCGCCTCTACCTCGAACACCGGCTCAAGATCGCCGGCCTCGACCGACCCCTCTTCACCGCCCCCGCCAACGAGGCCCTCTTCGACGCCTCCCAGGGTGTCATGCGCAGAATCGACACCCTCGCTCACCACGCCCTGGCCGCCGCCGCCACCGCCCGCGCCAAGCTCGTCGAACCCGAACACATCCTCCACGCTGCCGAGGAGCTGCGCTCGTGAACGCGCCCCAAGACATCCTCGGCTACCTCAAAAACCACCTGCCGGCCTATCCCTTCGACCCCCAGCTTGACGAAGAGTTTGTCCACGAGCTCATCGCAGACTTCCACGACCTCGATATCTTGGAGGAAACCAAAACCTTCCGCTGGTACTACAACAACCGACCCGCACAACGCTTCAAAAATGTCCGCGTCGGACTCCGCCGCTGGATCGCCAACGCCTGGACGCGAAAAGCTGACTAGCGCATTAGCCTTCTCCTCACCAAATCAGTCCCGGATTGCACCGCCTGCGAGCCAATCCGGGACTGTAACCTTCCCGCGCATCACCGCCACCACTCATCCCGAAAAGACGACCGCGAAACTACGTGAGACTCGACAGCGCGGGAGGCGCGGATTGAAACCGGATTGACGATGCCGCCGACCATGCCATAACGCCGTCGCCTCCCGCGCGGGAGGCGCGGATTGAAACAAGGGCGACGGCGCGTGGATGAACCGGGGACTTGCGTCGCCTCCCGCGCGGGAGGCGCGGATTGAAACCGGATTCCGGGTCCCTATACTTAGGGACATTGAGGTCGCCTCCCGCGCGGGAGGCGCGGATTGAAACATTGGCTTAGAGCAACGTGGACTTAGAGGCTACGAGTCGCCTCCCGCGCGGGAGGCGCGGATTGAAACTTTCGGGCGTACTCTCCACAGGCAGCCAGGGCGGCGTCGCCTCCCGCGCGGGAGGCGCGGATTGAAACATGTTCAACCGGAACACCCTCAAGATCCTCAAGAAGTCGCCTCCCGCGCGGGAGGCGCGGATTGAAACCGTCCATTTGGTGGATGTTCGCGGCCTTCATCCAGTCGCCTCCCGCGCGGGAGGCGCGGATTGAAACTTGGACCGAAGGAGGATTGACCATGGAACCCGAGTCGCCTCCCGCGCGGGGAGGCGCGGATTGAAACTGAGCAAGGATCCACGGCGCCACGGCCGCCATGGAGTCGCCTCCCGCGCGGGAGGCGCGGATTGAAACTTACCACCAGGAGGTTGCAGCTCGGCGATGGTGTAGTCGCCTCCCGCGCGGGAGGCGCGGATTGAAACTTGGCCGGCTCGTCTGAGGCCCAGCGCCCAACGCGGTCGCCTCCCGCGCGGGAGGCGCGGATTGAAACTTGCGAGGCAAGGCTGATGGCGCAGAACCGCGGCGTCGCCTCCCGCGCGGGAGGCGCGGATTGAAACAAAAGCGCGACTGCACGGCTATATTGACATGGTGTCGCCTCCCGCGCGGGAGGCGCGGATTGAAACGGTCCACGTGTCGAGGAGGTGGGGCGGGCAGAGGTCGCCTCCCGCGCGGGAGGCGCGGATTGAAACACCAAGGAGCTGATCGAGGTGGACAGGAAGCTCGGTCGCCTCCCGCGCGGGAGGCGCGGATTGAAACTCGCCGAAGCCGTCCGGAGGTGGAACGCCTGGCGTCGCCTCCCGCGCGGGAGGCGCGGATTGAAACGACGTACGGCGCCTCTCCCTGCGCGCCGACGTAGTCGCCTCCCGCGCGGGAGGCGCGGATTGAAACAATCGGAGCGCACAAGGCGTCCTTCGCGCTCTTCGTCGCCTCCCGCGCGGGAGGCGCGGATTGAAACACGTCGAGCGGAACTGAGGACAGGCTGGCGGCGGGTCGCCTCCCGCGCGGGAGGCGCGGATTGAAACTCCCCGAGCCCGACCATTAGGCCCTCCTCAAGGCGGTCGCCTCCCGCGCGGGAGGCGCGGATTGAAACTCGCCCCCAACGATCATTCCTTTGCGCTCCGGGTGGTCGCCTCCCGCGCGGGAGGCGCGGATTGAAACTTCATGGATTACGGCGGGGAGCTGGACGGCGTTGCGTCGCCTCCCGCGCGGGAGGCGCGGATTGAAACCTCAAGGGGAAGACTCCTCCTCGCAAGCGGACGGAGTCGCCTCCCGCGCGGGAGGCGCGGATTGAAACTGCTCGGAAGGCGCCTGGTCTGCCGGCGGTGAAGGTCGCCTCCCGCGCGGGAGGCGCGGATTGAAACTTGAACATGCCGTCGTGGGCGGCAAGCGGGGAACGGGGTCGCCTCCCGCGCGGGAGGCGCGGATTGAAACTTCAACCACGCCAACTACGAGTTCGAGGAAGGCGGGGTCGCCTCCCGCGCGGGAGGCGCGGATTGAAACACCTTCAGTGAGGACTCGATCGAGGCCGCGTCGACGTCGCCTCCCGCGCGGGAGGCGCGGATTGAAACTTGAAAGGGGCGCCGTGCAGGTCGTGGTGAACGAAGTCGCCTCCCGCGCGGGAGGCGCGGATTGAAACTCGCCGAAGCGTACCGTAATAGCGCCGGAGCTTTGTCGCCTCCCGCGCGGGAGGCGCGGATTGAAACTTCATGGCCGCCGAGACGTAAGGGATCATCTGCGCGTCGCCTCCCGCGCGGGAGGCGCGGATTGAAACCCGTTCCCCTCTGCCGCTGTGGCACCACCGATCGTCGCCTCCCGCGCGGGAGGCGCGGATTGAAACCGACTCCGGCCGCGCCTTCCTCTCCCTTCTCTCCGTCGCCTCCCGCGCGGGAGGCGCGGATTGAAACACCAGGTGGGTGGCGGGCCGGCGCTCGGACTGTGGTCGCCTCCCGCGCGGGAGGCGCGGATTGAAACTTCACGGACTCCAACCAGATTGGGATTGACCCCGGGTCGCCTCCCGCGCGGGAGGCGCGGATTGAAACTTCCGCAATGGCTTTTGTCATCTCCAGGCCCGCGTCGCCTCCCGCGCGGGAGGCGCGGATTGAAACGGTCGGAGGTCGCCGCCGTGTCCGGGTTGACGGGTCGCCTCCCGCGCGGGAGGCGCGGATTGAAACGATTCGGTATCCGGGACTTGGTTCGCGAGGAGGTGGTCGCCTCCCGCGCGGGAGGCGCGGATTGAAACCCACCGTCGCCGAAGCTCAAGCCATCCTCTCCGCGTCGCCTCCCGCGCGGGAGGCGCGGATTGAAACCTGCAGGAGCGACGCCTCAGCCGTCCACCGCTTGGTCGCCTCCCGCGCGGGAGGCGCGGATTGAAACTTCGATCGCGGGACCTTCATCGGACCCGATAAGGGTCGCCTCCCGCGCGGGAGGCGCGGATTGAAACTGGTTCGCTCTCCCGCCTGAGGGGCTCCCCTCTTCGTCGCCTCCCGCGCGGGAGGCGCGGATTGAAACACTGTGAGCCGCCGGGAAGTAGACGGCGGCGAAGGTCGCCTCCCGCGCGGGAGGCGCGGATTGAAACGAGCTTCTGCCACAGCTCCTGCTCGCGCCGCAGGAGGTCGCCTCCCGCGCGGGAGGCGCGGATTGAAACCTGCTCTTCCGCGCATAACTTCTGGCCGGGCCGGGGTCGCCTCCCGCGCGGGAGGCGCGGATTGAAACTCGGACTCGGCGAGCGGAGCGCCGAGGGGAAGTGTCGCCTCCCGCGCGGGAGGCGCGGATTGAAACGCGAAGATCGTGCAGGCGCAGCATGGCGGCGTCGGGTCGCCTCCCGCGCGGGAGGCGCGGATTGAAACTTGAGCTGGCGGGCGATCTTGTCGCCCTGCTCATGTCGCCTCCCGCGCGGGAGGCGCGGATTGAAACGGCTTCTCCATGGTGCGCAGGAACGCCATCAGGGTGTCGCCTCCCGCGCGGGAGGCGCGGATTGAAACTGATGACGCGGCGGATGTTGCTCGCTTGCCTTGAGTCGCCTCCCGCGCGGGAGGCGCGGATTGAAACCTGGAAGCGCCGTACGATCTGCTGTCCTCCCTGCGTCGCCTCCCGCGCGGGAGGCGCGGATTGAAACACTGCCGAGCTGCGAAAGAAGTTGAACTACCAGGTCGCCTCCCGCGCGGGAGGCGCGGATTGAAACAAGTCCCGAACGAGTGCGCAGGTGCCCACTTTGGTCGCCTCCCGCGCGGGAGGCGCGGATTGAAACTACTGGCACGGGCGGGGACGGCGGGGCGTCTCCGAAGCGGCGATGTCGCTACGGTTCTCCACGACCTCCGGCGGCGAGATTCAGCGCTGAGATGAGGGCTCCGGCGAGAGCCGGCCTCCTTCTGGCAGCGGTAGAAGAAGCGATGTCCCTGCAACGGGATGCATTGCGGGGAGCCCTGGGCTCCCCGCGAAGAAGTCTCGTCAGCGGATGTTGATCCGCGTGGAGATGCCGAAAGTGCGGGGTTGGTTGACCAGGAAGCCGACGCGCGCCCGGGTGCCGCGTTCCTGGTCGAGAGCGAGACGGGCCTGCTCGTCGAACAGGTTGTTAACGAACGCCGCGAGCTCCCATCGACCGCTCAGGAATCCGAGGCGCAAGTTGGCGATGTCGTAGGCCGGCAGCTCAGGGTTGAACCGGAAGGTGCCCTGGGTCAACGGACCGCCGATCGTGTTCGCGCCGAACGAATTGAGGTTCACGAGGCCGAACCCTGAAGCCTGATCGCCGATCTGCGTGAAACGTGAGCCGACATACTGATAGATACCGGTCAGATAGGCGAGCCAGTTCTCCCGCAGCGACCACTGATAGGTCGCCGTAGCCGCGGCCTGAAATTCGGGAACGGTCGGCAGCCGGTTCCCTTTCTCGATGCCGGCGACGACCTGAACGTTGCCGGCCGAGTCCGTCGAGGTCAGGGTGGACCGCAGCTCTGACTGTCCATAGTTGGCGGAAATGGAGAAATCGAAGTTGTCGTTGGGCGTAGCGACCCACTCGAGCTCGATGCCGGTGCTGCGCGCCTTGGGGACGTTGAAGATCACCCGGGAGGAGCATGAGCCGGCGGTGACCGTCGCCTGGAGGTTCTCGATGTCCATATAGTAGGCCGAAACGTTGAAGGTTCCGCGGCCGCCCCGCAGGGTGGACTTGGTGCCGACCTCGTAATTCCAGACCTCTTCGTCTTCCCATTCGTCGCGCCCGCCGAAGGTGACCAGGTCCTGCGGGGTGCAGAGAGGCACGTTGAGAGGATCGTTGATGCCGCCGAGCCGGAAGCCCTTGGACACCTGAGCATTCAGCTTCGTCCCTTCCCGGAGGGCGAAGCTCGCGATGAGGCGCGGCGCGAAACCGTTCGCGGAGGTCGAGCCCTCGTTGGTTCCGGGGTCGGCGAAGATGCCGTCGAAAGTCTGGACGCGATCTTCCTGGAAATCGTAGTAACGCAGACCGCCGGTCAGGTCGAGACGGTCGTTGAGCGACCAGGTCGCCTCGCCGAACAGCGCGAATTGATCCATTTCGTACCTGAGGTCCGAGAAAAAGAGAACGTCGCGCCCGGCGCCGAAGCGGCCCGCCGTGGGAATGCCGGTCAGGCTCTCGAAGCCCGCCACGAGGACCTCCTGGCCGTAATCGCGGTCCATCGTCCCGTAGAAGAGGCCCAGGACCCAGTCCAGCCGTTCCCGGCTGCTGGCCAGGCGGAGCTCCTGCGTCAGAACCTTCGCGGTCGTCGCATCTTCCAGGGGCGCGTCGAGCGTGTAGACGTTCTCCGGCAGCCCGATGGTGCCGCCGGTGATGCTCGCGCTCAGGGCCGTCGCGTCACGGACGACCAGGATGTCGCGATCCGTATAGGCCGTGATCGAGGTCAGGGCCAGGTCTCCGAAGGAGTAACCGATGTTGAGATCGGTGAGCAGGAAATCGTCGGTGAACGGCTCCTCGAATTGGATGAACTGCTCGCGCTCGCCCAGATCGACCGCCGGCCGCGTCGTCGTAAACGGGTTGGCGAGGATGTTGAACGCATCCTCGCGGTTCCAGCCGTCCGCTTCCACTTTCTGGAAGACGACTCGCGGCGTGATCGTCAGCCGGTCGTTGGGCTGGTATTTCAGGGCCAGGCGGGCTCCGAAGCGTTCTCCGCCGTTGACGTCTTCCCGGACGCTCAGGCCGGGCTGCACGGCGTCGATGTACCCGCCGAAGCTGTTGAAGAAGGCGGTGAGGCGCAGCGCCGCCTGGTCGCTGAGCGGAGCATTGACGGCGACCTTGGCGCTGCCGCCGGGCTCGCCGTCGGTCATGCTGTTGGCGGTCAGCTCGACCACGGTCTCCCGCTCTCCGAGCCTGGGCTGATTGGTGATGTAGCGCAGGGTGCCCGAGGCCGAGCCAGCGCCGAAGAGGGTCCCCTGAGGACCGCGCAGCAGCTCGACGCGCGACATGTCGAAGAGGTCGATGTCCGGCGTGAACAGCGAAAGGGAGATCCCGGCATCGTCGAGATAGACGCCGACCTGTTCCTTGACGCCCGGCTGGTCGCGAACGATCTGCCCAGACGAGACGCCGCGGACCGCCACCTGGCTCTGGCCGGGCCCGAGGTTCTGCACGGTGAAACCCGGGGTGCTCTGCGCAATGCCCTCGATGGAGTCGACGCCCCGCTGCCTCAGCTCCTCCTCGGTTGGCGCCGCCACCGAAAACGGCACGTCCTGCACCTTCTCTTCCCGCAGCAACGCCGTGACAGTGATTTCTTCCGTCACCCTTTCCTGGGGCTCCTCCTCGGTCTCCTCCACCTGGTCCGCCGGTGGGGCGGGCTCTTGAGCCGCCGCCGGCCGTACCAGAGCTGGTGGGATCAGAATCAGGATGGTGAGCCCTAGACAGCAGACGATCTTCAAGGCGAGACGCCAAAAGCTCAAGCCGCCACTCATGAAACTTCCTCCATTCAGAACGCCGCAGGCGGAATCGCCCGGCGGCCATTACGTGCGAAACCGTGCCCGTAGTATACCCCCACAGGAGATACCCGAGACCGCCCGCAAGCTCGCGGAGACCGCCAGCCTGGTCGCCACGACCGTCCCCCGGGCCCGCGGGACTCGCCCCCGCTAGAGGTAGTGCTCACCCTTAGAAAGTTACTGGCACGGCCTGTGGATTGCGGCCCGGCCTGAGTTACCGTCCTCCCGAAAGGGAGGATGCGCCTCCCTCACCACAGCCAAGCGGCCCGAACGGGGCGTGTCACCGCCCCGCCCGGACCTAACCCGAGCAAGGAGCCACCATGCCCGAGCCGACACCGGAGTCTAGCGCAGCGCCCGCCCCGCCCCCCGTTCCGCCCGGCTATCCGCCGATCCCGCCCGAGAGGGACCGCCCCGCCGTCCCGCCCGTGTTCCAGCCGACCGCCTGGGAGGACTATCCCATCTTCCGCGAGACGTTCCTGGAGCCGGTCGATATCGCGACCGCGGTCAGGGAGGCCCAGGACAACCTCCGCGCCCTGGCCGAGCGGAAGCGCATCCGCTTCGAGGCCGAAGAGGACCCCACCATCGGCCTGGTCATGCTGGACCCGCACCGGTTGCGGCAGGTGCTCTTCAATTACCTCTCGAACGCCCTGAAGTTCACGCCGGACGAGGGGCGGGTGACGGTGCGGGTCCGCGCCGAGGGCGCGCAGTATTTCCGGCTCGCGGTGGAGGATACGGGACTCGGCATCCGTCCCGAGGAGCTGGAGGCTCCTGTTCACGGAGTTCCAGCAGCTCGAAGCGGGCGCCGAGAGAAGGCACGCGGGTACCGGCCTGGGACTCGCCTTGACCAAGAAGCTCGTCGAAGCGCAGGGCGGCTGGGTGGGCGCCGAAAGCACGCCGGGAAGAGGCAGCGTCTTCTTTGCGGTGCTGCCCCGCGCGGCGGCGCCATCCTGAAAAAAAGAGGCCGCCGGGAGGCGGCCTTCGGAGAGCAGGGAGCCCAGCGGCTCCGGGGGGTCCAACCTGGCCGGAACCTGTCCTGAAGCTGGGTCATTTCAGCGCGAAATCGCCGCTCGCCCAACAGCCTTCCGGATAGTCCCGCTGAACCCCGACAGACGGGTCCTCTCCCACCCGTTCGGGCTGGTCAGGGTTCCTTCCGCGCCATGCTGTGGGGTTGGCCTCCGTTCTCGAAAAAACCGCCCCATGGGACGTGGCGCGCGCTTCTCCTGCGTGTTCATATGGCAATGGGATGAAACAGCTATGAGCGAGACCGAGCGGGAATGGAAGGAGGAGGCGCGGCTGGCGCGCGAGGCCAGCCGTTTGAAATCCGAGTTCCTCGCCAACATGTCGCATGAGCTGCGCACGCCGCTCAACGCCATCATCGGCTTCACCGAGTTGGTTCACGACGGCATGGCCGGACCCATCTCCGAAACTCAGAAGGAGTACCTCGGCGACGTGCTGTGGAGCGCCCGCCACCTGCTGCAGCTCATCGACGACCTGCTCGACCTGGCACGGGTCGAGGCGGGAAGGCTGCGGTTCGTGCCGCAGGCGGTGGACGTCGCGAAGGCGGTAAGGGAGGTCCAGGAGGATCTCGCAGCCTTGGCGGAGAAGAAACGCATCCGGTGCGAGACGGAACTGCCTCCCGGGCTCGGCGAAGTCGTGCTGGACCCGCGCCGGTTCAAGCAGGTCGTCTACAACTATCTTTCGAACGCTCTGAGGTTCACGCCGGAGGAAGGGCGGGTGACGGTACGGGTCCGCGCCGAGGGTGAGCGGCACTTCCGACTCGAGGTGGAGGACACGGGCATCGGCATTCCGCCCGAGGCCATCGGACGCCTCTTCGCGAACTTCGAGCAGCTCGAAGGGGGCCGCGCCAAAAAGCACGGCGGGGCGGGGCTGGGCCTCGCTCTGACCAAACGGCTCGTCGAAGCCCAGGGCGGTCGGGTGGGGGTGGAGAGCACGCCGGGCCAGGGGAGCCTGTTCTATGCGGTGCTGCCCCGCGTGACCGGAGCGTGAGTGGGGTCTCCGCGTTAACCTGAAACCGCACGAGGGGGACCCGCTCCTCGAATCCCCCTTCAATCGGGCCATCGCCGAGAACTAGCCTCGAAACGTAATCCCGCAGCTCCGCAGATGAAGCCCTTGGAGTCTCTCAACGCGGTTTAACTTTGAGCTTGGTGTTCACTGTACCGAGCCCGTTTGTGATCTGCGTGAAGTGGGGCTCCCAAGCGGCGCGTAAACGATCGACCTTGGCGATCGATTCTTGCGAGGGAAACTGGCCGGGGAGGCCGACGAGGATGAACGCCATATTAAAGCTATGGGGCGCCTTGTTCGCCGGCGGCACGCGCATTCCTTCGGCAGCGACTACATCATTGATCGTCACGTCAATGCGATGTCCCTGAATAGTGACACCGATCTGGGGCTCTCGCGCCCGATCAACGCAGCCGTCGATGTGGTAGAAAGGTGGCACGCCGCCGGGAGGAACCAACCCCATCGCGTAGAGGTCGAGCGGGCTGTAGCCCTCGGTGACACCGACCGACGTGAATCGATCACCGCCGTCTTCACGGAAGCGGTTGCCCTCCATGACCGAAGCCAGGCTATTGTGGCAAAAGCTCCAGTGGGACGACTGGTTCCCGAGCAGGGCATCGCTTCTCTCTCCGCTTTCATCGACAAAGTGGAGGGTCGCGAGCCAGCGATGGGCGCTCTCATGAGCCAGTATATCGAGACTGCTGAAGCTGGCTTGGAACTCGGCGTTGACGTCATCGGGGTAATTCGCCAGCGTTCCTAACTGCACGAAGCTACGCAGCCGCCCCTTGCTCCCGGCACCCGCGCTGGCGTCGAAGACCTCGCTACCGATGCCGAGAATCTCATTCTTGACCGTGAATTCATAGGCCAAGGCGCCGGGCCCCAGGATCTGCGGGAAATCGAGAAAGACGATCAAATGGTCGTAGTCGTCGGCGAACTCGCGGAAGAACCCCCGGGCGATCGACAGGTCATCAAGAAACTGAGCCGTCGCGAATCGTTCGGCGACCGCTGTCTTCAAGGCGGCAGCGGGCAGATCCCCGGTATAGTCGACCAATTGGACCTGACCGCCGCCTCCGGGCACCACACCCACCACCGCCGCCTGGGACTGGAGCATGCCGTAGGCGAACGTTATGCGGCCGTTGGCGTAGAGCACGGCCTGAAACGTATTCCGGGCGGTTGACCCAAACTGCGGCACCTCGAGCCATGTGATGACGACCTTCGTCTTGCTTGTCAAAACGTAGATGCCGCCCTCGCCGGTGGCGCTCGCCGGGTTGAGGTCGGCGAAGAGCGGCGCGACGCGCGGCGGCCCGCCGAGGAGACGCTCAAGGCTGCGCGCGTTTGCCGCGGCGTCGGGCGCGTTGAAGGTGAGATGGCCGTCCGAGTGGACGAACATCTTGGTGTAGACCTTGTTGTAGAAGCGGAACTTGAAGCCCTTCGGAAACGCAACCAGCCGGCTGTCATCGTCGCCGAGGACGATTTTCTCGCCGATCTCCGCGGTGACCGGATCCACCGACGGCGAGACCACCAGGCCGCCCTTTTTTTGCGGCAGGTACTGTACACCGAAGCCGCTGAGGTCGAGCGGGTTAGGCTGCACGACGATGGAACCGTCGTCGACCAGCACGGCCACGTCACCGACCCTGGACGCTTCCGGAAAGCTGCGCGCTGCCTTTTCTTCTGCTCGCTGCCGGTCCAGACGACGTTGATTATCGCGGTGGACCGCCGTGCCGATCTCCAAGCTCCAGGGGTTGGTGCCACACCAGGAGGAAGGTTCCTCGAGAGCAGCCGCGCTCGCAGACCCGGCGGCGAGCAACAGGCAGAGGATCCGGAGCGATGGCGACCGGCTGTTGGTTCGACACATGTGCGTCTCCCTAATCTGCCCGCAAGACCTCGATCGGGTCCAGCTTCAGCGCCCGGCGGGCTGGTAGATAGCAGGCGGTGAGTGAGACGGCGAGGATCACGGCGACAGCCGCTGCGAAGGTGATCCGATCTCTTGCCGAGACTCCAAACAGCAGGCTCGCCATGAGCTGGCCGAGGTCGTAGGCCAAGAGCGTCCCCAGGACCAGGCCAAGGATTGCCGGGAGCATCCCTGCCGCCAGCACCAAGCGCTGCACGTTGGCCGCAGAGGCTCCGAGGGTGAGACGCACACCGATCTCGCTATGCCTCTGGCTCATGTCGTAAGAGAGGACACCGTAGATGCCAACCGCCGCCAGCACCAGCGCCAGGAGGGCGAAGCCGCTCAGCAGGGCCATCACGAACCGTGAGCGCGCCGTGGCGGCGGCGAGGATCTCGTCGAGAGTCCTCACTTTGGCCAGCGGCAGACCGGCGTCAAGACTTTTAACCTCAGCGCGCACCAAGGAGGCGAGATCCTCGGCCCTACCCTGCCCTCTCACCACCAGGTTCATGTTGCGATAAGGGAATTGTGTCTGGACGAAGCAGAGCGCCGGCTCGGCGTCGTCCTCCAAGGTGGTGTTCCTGACGTCCCCGACCACCCCGATGACCTCATAGTCCAAGCTCGTCTTGAGCGAGCGTCCCAGGGGACCGAACCCCGGGGTTCCGGCGGTAATGACCTTGCCGACTGCCTCGCCGTTCGGCCAAGCGCGGCGTGCCATCTCCCGGTTGATGATCACGACCGCCTTTGAGTCGGCGGTGTCGCGGCGATCGAAAGTCCGACCGGCCAGCAGCGGAACGCGCAAGGTCTCGAAGTAGCCGGCGCTGACCGTGATGTACTGCGCCCGAAGATCCTCGCCGGCGACCTCCGGCGGCCGATCCGGTACGCTGAAGCCGACACCCCAGCCGGGCTCCAGCGGCAGGAAGCCGGTGGCGCCCGCGGCGGTGATCGCCGAATGGGCGTCGAGCTTCTCCAGCAGCTCGCCGTAAAACTGGCTCACTCGGGGCCAATCTTCATAGATCGAGACGGGGAGGGCCACATTGGCGGTCAACACCCCTTCGGGTACGAACCCGGGATCTTCCTCCAGGAGCCGAAGGACGCTGCGGATGAGCAATCCGGCCTCCACAAGAAGCACCATGGCCAGAGCCACCTCGGCGACGACCAACAGGCCGCGGGTGCGGCGCGCCGCCGGTCCGGCACTCGCGCCCCGTCCTCCCTCCTGGAGAATGCTCCGAAGGTCGGCCCGCGAGAGTTGGAGCGCCGGGATCGCTCCGAAGAGAAGCACCGTCAACAGGGTGACGAGCAGGCCGAAACCGGCCACCCGGCCGTCGAAGGAGACCTCGGCCAAGCGCGGGATGTCGACCGGCTGCGCAGCGACCAGCAGCCGGACGGCCATCCAGGCGAGGGCGAGACCCAGGACCGCGCCGCACGCGCCCAGCACAAGGCTCTCGGCGAAGAGCTGCCGCAACAAGCCGGCACGCGTGGCTCCGAGAGCGGCTCGGATTGCCACCTCCCGCTCCCGCGCGCTCGCCCGGGCGAGCAGCAGATTCGCCACGTTGGCGCAAGTGAGCAGCAGAAGCAGCCCCACCGCCCCCATGAGGACCAAGAGAGCCGGCCCGTACGCGCCGACGACCTCGGCATGCAGGGGAACGATGCGGGCGCGCCAGCCTTTATTGGAGGCCGGGTGCTCCTTGGCCAAGCGGTCGCTTACGGCGGTGAGACCGGCCTGTGCCTGCTCCAAGGAGGCTCCGGGCCGCAGGCGGCCCACGGATTCCATGAAGTGGGCGAAACGGGTCCGCTCGGAAAGCTCCCAGCGGAGCCGCTCCCAAACATCGGTCTGCCTCGGGAAATGGAAACCTGCGGGCATCACTCCGACCACTGTGTAGGAGTCGCCGTTGAGACGGAGGACCTTTCCCAGCACCCGCGGATCGCCCCCGTAACGCTCTCTCCAGAGCCGGTCGCTGATCACAACCGCCAGGTTCTCGTCGTACAGGCTGGAGGAAGGCTCGAAGCCTGCACCGAGGCGTGGCCGCACTCCCAGCACAGAAAAGAAATTCGCGGTAGCCTCGATCGTGCTCACGCGAATCGGATCGCCGGCGTCGTCCGAGAGATTGACGTCCGGATACCACCAGGCGGCGGCGTCCGCGAAAGCACTCTTGAGCTCGCGGTAGTCGGCGAAATTGAGCGGCGCTATGCGCTCATGCTCCAACCCCTCCGCAAGGTTGGCCTCCCAGATCGACACCAGCCGGTCTGGCTGTGCGTAGGGGAGAGGGGAAAACACCACCGCGTCGACGACGCTGAAGATTGCCAGAGTGGCCCCGATCCCGAGGGCGAGTGTGAGCACGACCAGCAGAGAGAAACCAGGGCTGCGCAGCAGCCGGCGGCCAGCGAACCGGAAATCCAGTATCAGGATCTTCATCGCAGCCCAGCTGTTGGTCACGATTTGGGAAAAAACTCCGTCTCCCGGATCTCGACGGACCCTCCGACCGCCAGGATGGGACACTCCTTGGCTATCGCGTGTGCCGCCTCCTGATCGGCGGCCTCGACCAGATAAAACCCGATCACGCCCTCCTGCGTGCCATCGTAGGGTCCTTCGACGACGACCGTGCCCTGCCGGCTTCTCGCCGTCGTGCCCTCCGCCGACGGCTTCAAACGCTCGACTGCCCGCAACGCCCCTCGCTCGTGGAGGGATTGGGTGAACTGCTTGAATCGGGAGAACATCTCCTCTTGCGGCAGGCTCAACGGCTCGGCCTGATTCCGACGGAGGATCAAGAGATACGTGCTCATGGCGCCACCCCCATTCATCTAATGGATTGAGCTCTAACCCAATCGGGATAGGGGGGCGTCTCGCAACGCCCCTCCTCCCGAGCCCGTTTTACCTGACCGCCGGCTTGACCGCCGCCTCGTGCCGCTCCCGAATCGCCCGGACCTCAGCTCTCGTAAGGTAGTTGTCCGCACCGTACTTCAGGCTGGTGAGATAGGCCACTGGCTCACCCTGCGGATCATCAACGTTATACAGGGGTAGCTTGAATAGGAGAGCATGTCCGCTGGGGTCATCCACGGGTGGAATTTTCCTCACATTCTGGTTCATCAGCAAAATCGCCTCTTTGTTGAAGACAGAGACGCCCAGCGCAGGAATTTCAAAGATGGCCCCTGTGGCGATCCTGCAGTCCTTTGGCGGCTCGACCACGACGTCCTTCTCCGACTTGGCGGCGTCCTTCTCCGGCTTGAACGAAGTGGGGAAGATCTGTCCCGAAGAAACAATGTCCGGGTTGAGGCTAACCCTTATCGTTCCCAGCTTCTCATGCTGACCAAGAAGTCTCAAATCGGTGATGTTGACGCGGATGGCGGCGGTATTCCAATCATAGGTCGTTGGATTGGCACGAGCGACGCGGAAGTAACCTCGGAAATCAACCTGGAATTCCCCCTGGCCGGGAATCTCGAAAACGTCCGTCGAATGGAGAGCCAGATGGTCAATGCCGCCCGGGGGAACCGTAAACCCTTTGACCTCTTGCGGCGCAAAGTTCTCTTTCAATCCGGCCACGTCCACGCGCGGCCCGAATTCGATGCCGGAAACACCGGAGCCATGCGCCAGCAACTTCGGTCCTCCTCCCGTCAGCAGGCCGGCCACCAATCCGACGGCTACCGCGCCGGCGACGCCAAGGAAGCGATGCCGGGTGAGAGAGCGGCGGCCGAGGCCGCTCGTAGCTGTGACCTGTTCCTTCTCCTCTTCTTTCATGGGTCCTCCTTTTGAAGGGCGGTGTTGAGTTGCACCGGCCCCTTTTTGTGCGCACTGGCGGCTCGTCCCAAAGGTAGACACCGAGGCATCAGCCCCCCGGAGGCGGGTTCGCCTTCCTGCGATCTCCGCTTCGCATGATGGTGTTTGTGCAAGGCGGTTCGATTGGGTTGACGACCTCCCGTGATCTAATCCTCCTTAGATGTGTATGCCTCCTTGTATCCTTCCAAAGTTACTTCTTCTATCATTAGTGCCTGAAATGGGGAAAAGCGAGCCCCCTGGGAGGCGGCCTCGGGCGGTTCTTGCCGAGGACGTGAGTTGGCATAATCCCGAGCCTCCAGGGCTCACGGTCTCCAAACCTGAGCGCATCGGCGGGGATGGCCTTCTCGGCAGCTTCCCGGCCCTCGCCTTTGAACTGGAGGCTATGGGTGAACATCTCCTCTTGCGGCAGGCTCAACGGCTCGCCCTGATTCCGGCGGAGGATCAAAAGATACGTGCTCATGGCGCCACCCCCATTCGGGATTGGAGCATGGTCCAAAGGCGGTGTGCAACAAGGCGGCGATAACGATGGTGTGACAGCACCCCCGGCCGAGGGCGATGTCACGGGCGCGCTTCCTCATGATCGTTCTATCGGGCTCGTCTCAGGAGCCGGCTCTGGTTTGGCCCCACCGCCCAGACCATCCATTTCTTCGGCGAGCAGTACCTGCGCGCGGGCGAGATGACTGACGGCGCCGGCCAGCCGGAACCCGTCATGCAGAGTTGCGGTATGACTGACCTCCTGCAGCAGCAGCAGGGCCTCCTTCCGATGGAGCTCGAGCCGGTTGCGAATCTTGTTCATTCGACAGCCCACCGCTGGACCCTGCCCCTCGAACGGCTGATGAGCTTGCGAATGCTGGCTGGGCAGTAGCCGAGCCGAAGCGCCACCTCGCCGCTGCTCATGCCGAGGCCGAAACGGAGCCAGAGGGCAGCCCGGTGCCGCTGGCTGAGCCCGCGCGTCAGGCGGCGTACATCGAGGCGGATCTCGGCCTGATCCTGCGCCGGAGATTGCGGCTCGCACAGATCCTCCAACTCCGCGGTGTCCACCGCGAACACTCGATTCATCCGCTGCCGCCGCCAGTAATGCGAGCATTTGATGCGCAGCGTGCCGAGCAGCCACGCCTCCAGGTTGCGAATCGTCTTCCACTGCCGGAGCGCGTCGAGGAGCGCCTCCTGGAGGATGTCCTCGCAGTCCTGGCAGGGTATGTTGTACCCCTTGAGGATGCGCTTCAGGCGGGGACGAACCCTCTGGAGAAGCTCCTCGATCGCTAGGGACTGCGGAGCCGGAGACGAGGCGGAATGGACCATGCGCCGCTCGTCTCCTCACGCAAAAGGCAGCGGCTTGAGCCGTAGGCCGCAGGTCCGGAACATCCGGCGCAGGTTGACCGTGGTCGTATCGACAGCCTCCCCGGCCGCGCAGGCCCGATCGGCAAGCTGGCGAGCGTGGCTGACCTCCAGCAGCAGGTCCAACAGGTCCAGGCTGCGAAAGCGGGACTGCCGGATCACCCCGAGCCGCCGGCCGGGCGGCGTCTGCATCAGCTCCGCAAAAAGCCGCTCGGCGGTCTCGCGCTGGAGACGCGTCTCTTCGATCAGCTCCGGCGTCCGTTCCTCCAGCCGCGCCCACATTCCGGCATAGCAGCTCCTCGTGCGTTTCGTCGTCCGGCAGCGGGCTCCGTTCGCCGAGTAACCGGCCGATGGCCCAGCTCCGGCAGGTGGGGCAGCTCAGCAGGTGCAGCAGATCGGTGGCGCCGTGAGGCTCCTCGTGGGGGAAGTCCGCCATCAGCTCTTCCGCCCTTTGGGCTTCCTCCCCTTGGGGCGATACGAGGCCGCCGCCGCAAGGTCGCGAATGGCGGGCCGGAGGCATTATGCCGAGTCCCGGATTATGCCGAGTAGGCCGAAGTAGCTCGTCATAAGTCACTGATTCTTCGATGGTTCATTGAATCGTTCATTTGCTCGACTCGGCATAATCCTGAGGCGGCACAGGGACGGCTCGCCCACCGTCTTACGTCCAGCCCTCGTCGCTGCCGTCTTTCTCGTCCTCCAGCTCCTCGACGACCTGTCGCAGCGCCCCTTGTGCGGCGGCCTCGGCTTCGGTCATACGACCCTGCACCTCCAAAGGGCTCTCGATCGCCGGTGCCCTCTTTCAGGCCGCCTGACGGCAGCACTGCGCGTCTCCTCCAGGATGCGGGATGCCCGTTCGCCGAACCACAGCCGCCGCGTCGCCGCCACGCATTCCGGACAGCCGGCCAGGAGGTGGCGAACGATTGCGAGCATCCCGGGTTCTGACAACCCGCCCCGCATGAAGGACTCCAGCTCAGCCCTTCCAGGGTGGTGGTCTCGTCCCGCTCTCGGGAGCGCACGGACCTTCTCCAGGGGGCCAGCTTCGCCGTCAGTCATCACCAGATCTCCCTTTCTCCGCTCGGTAGAGAGGAGATTTGTCGCTGAGCGAAAGGGAGGCTACAGACCGCGTTGCGGTTGCGAAAGCGTTGAGGTATCTTTTAAGGCAGAATTCAAACGAGGGAGTGCAAGGTCAGGGTGGTTTTCCGGGTTGTTGGTACCTTCCGGCACCTTTCATGGAGACTCTCGGCACGGGGCCAGGAACTTTTGCCGCTTGGCGATCTCTTGCATGTCACGCTATGGTCCTGCTTCACACCCTCTAATGTTGAAACACGACAAAGGGGAGGGATCTGAATGGCGTCCAAGCCCGTGCCACTGCTGAGCCGCACCCTGACCATTCTGCGTTCGGCCCTGGGGTGGGATCAGGCCGAGGTCGCCAGGGCGGTCGGCGTCCGGCCGAACGTCATCTCCGATTACGAGCGCGGCCAAAGAACCCTGACACGCGAGAAGGTGGAGGAACTCGCCGGTGTCATGGGTTTGCCGGCGGAGGCCGTCGATTGGGCTCTCAGCTTCGTCCAGTCGCTGGACGCAGTAGCCCGAGCCCCCGGCTATCCTGACGCGATTGCCGAAGCGGAGCGCCAGCAGGTCGAAGCCATTGCCGCCGAAACGGGAAGGCTCATGGCCGAATTTACCCGATCGCTGCTGCACCGCCTCACGGTGCAGGGCAGGGCTCCTCGCCGCCCGCCAGCAAGCCGTAGGGTTGTGGGAGGTCATGAAGCGGTGGAAGCCTTTGGACCGGCGAAGCTTGGTGAAGGACGCGCAGGAGTACCGGAATTGGGCGCTCTGCGAGCGGGTCTGCGCCGAGAGCACCAGGGCGGCGGCCGACGACGCGGGCCGCGCCGTCGAGCTGGCGGAGCTGGCCGTGCTGATCGCCGAGCTGGCGCCCGGCGAGGAGTCGTGGCGCTGGCGGCTGCAAGGCTTCGCCGCGGCGCATCGCGGCAACGCCCGCCGCGTCGGTGGCGACCTGCCGGGGGCCGACGAAGCGTTTCGCCGTGCCCTGGGGGCGCCTGGAGGAGCGGGCCGGCCCGGCGATCCGGGGCTGCTTTCCGAGGCGCAGGTTCTCAGCCTGGAGGCCTCTTTACGCAGGATCAAGACCGTCTGCCGGAAGCGGCGGCCCTTCTCGACCGCGCGCTGCGGCCAATCCGGGAGCCCTGCGGCCAAATCTTCTGATCCAGAGGGCGCGAGTCCTGGAGTGGGCGGGGGACTATGAGGGTGCGCTGGCGACGCTCCGGCAGGCGGGGCCTTTGAATGCCGAGCAGGAACGATCGGCGGCTAGCGTCCATGCTACGACAGAATCCCGCTTTGCTCCTGTGTCATCTCGGGCGGTACGCGAGGCCGAGGCGCTGCTGCCGGAGATCCGGGTGCTGACGATGCAGCTCGATAACAAGCTCGATTCGTTACGGTTGCGGTGGTTGGAAGGACGAGTAGCGGCGGGCCTGGGGCGTGCGGAGGAGGCGTTGGCAGCGTTGTCTCAGGTGCGGGCCGGGTTCGTGGAACGCGGCATCGCCTACGATGCCGCCTTGGTGACGCTGGAGCTGGCGGTGGTGCACCTGGAGCCGGGGCGCACCCGCGAGGTCAAGGCGCTGGCGCGGCAGATGGCGCCGATCTTCAAGGCGCAGGGAGTCCATCGCGGAGCCCTGGCAGCGCTGAAGCTCTTCTGCGAGGCCGCCGAGAAAGAGGCCGCCACCGTGGAGCTGGCCCGGCGAGTCGTCGAGTACCTGTACCGGGCGCAGCATAATCCCACGCTCCGATTCGAGGTGGGCGAGTGAAGCACCGGGCCGGAGCGTCAGCATGCCGGCCCGGTGGAGGTACTCCTAGCCATTGGGATCGAGCGAGGCTCCGGCATCTGAGGTGTCGCCGGGACCGGGGGGCTGGCCGAGGTGGCTGCCGTTCGGATCTAGGCTGCCTCCGTTCTTGTCCCAGATGCTGGAGAAGGAATGCCCAGGCCATGGAAGGGTTTCGCATGGGCTGGGTGGCCGCGTCGCGGTTCCGGGCTCAGGCCGGAGCCGTGGTTCCAAGGCCGAAGCCGAGGCTGCGACGAAGGACAGGCCCAAGAGGAGAGCGGCAAATGTCCGGCGGGCGGGGAAGCGAGTAGTGGGACAGCTCCTTTCGCTGAGCGGCGGGCCCAGGCACGGCCCCCATGGCCGCGCGGCCGCCTCTCTGAGGACTAAGGTGCCTGGCGCTGGCGAAAAGACGGAAAACTACA